>CBDIHH010000005.1:0-678118 GCA_965279095.1 Caulobacteraceae bacterium | reverse complement strand
TGGGAGATCGTCCTCGGGCTGGAGATCCACGCCCAGGTGGCGTCGAAATCCAAGCTGTTCTCGGGCGCCGCCGTCGGCTTCGGGGCGGGGCCCAACGAGCAGGTGGCCCTGGTCGACGCCGCCATGCCGGGCATGTTGCCGGTGATCAACCGCTACTGCGTCGAGCAGGCGGTGCGCACGGGCCTCGGTCTGAAGGCGCAGATCAATGAGTGGTCGCGGTTCGACCGCAAGAACTACTTCTATCCCGACCTGCCGCAGGGCTATCAGATCAGCCAGTTCAAGGACCCCATCGTCGGGGAGGGCGAGGTGCTGGTCGAACTCGACGACGGCGAGACCATCACCGTGCGCATCGAGCGGCTGCACCTGGAGCAGGACGCCGGCAAGTCCATCCACGACATCGATCCGAACGCCACCTACGTCGACCTCAATCGCGCCGGCACCGCCCTGATGGAGATCGTCTCCAAGCCCGACATGCGCAGCGCCGCCGAGGCGGCCGCCTACGTCAAGAAGATCCGCACCATCCTGCGGTATCTGGGCACCTGCGACGGCGACATGGAGAAGGGCAACCTGCGCGCCGACGTCAATGTCTCGGTCTGCCGCGTGGGCCAGTACGAGAAGTTCAAGACGACGGGCGACTTCAGCCACCTCGGCACGCGCTGCGAGATCAAGAACGTCAACTCCTACCGCTACATCCAGCAGGCCATCGAATACGAGGCGCGCCGGCAAATTGAGATTCTCGAAGATGGGGGTTCCATAAAGCAGGAGACCCGCCTGTTCGACGCCGGCAAGCTGGAGACCCGGTCTATGCGGTCCAAGGAGGAGGCGCACGACTACCGCTACTTCCCCGACCCCGATCTGCTGCCCCTGGTCCTCGACCGGCAGTGGATCGCCGACATCCAGGCCTCGCTGCCCGAGCTGCCCGACGACAAGAAGGCGCGGCTGCAGAGCCAGTATGGGCTGTCCGCCTATGACGCCGGGGTGCTGGTGATCGAGAGCGACCGCGCCGACTTCTTCGAGAAGGCCGCGAAGGGGCGTGACGCCAAGCTGGTGGTCAACTGGACCACCAACGAGCTGCTCGCCCGCCTGGCCGCCAGCGGCCAGGAGATCGCCGACAGCCCCATCCCGGCGTCCGACATCGCCGGCCTCGTCGAGCTGATCGAGACCGGCGTCATCTCGTCGAAGATCGCCAAGGAGGTCTTCGACAAGATGTGGGCGGGCGAGGGGACCCCGGCTCAGGTGGTGGAGAAGCACGGCCTGGTGCAGGTCTCCGACACCGGCGCCATCGAGGCCGTCATCGACGCGCTGATCGCGGCCAACCCCGACAAGGCCCAGGCGGTGAAGGAAAAGCCCCAGGCGCTGGGCTGGTTCGTCGGCCAAGTGATGCGTGAGACCGGCGGCAAGGCCAACCCGGCCACGGTCAACGAACTCCTGCGCGCCAAGCTGGCGTGATGACCCCGAACTCGAAGGACCCCAGAGCATGACCGCGCCCATCGACGTCTACTACTGGCCCACGCCCAACGGACACAAGGTGACCATCGCCCTGGAGGAGATGGGGCTGGCCTATGCCATCAAGCCGGTGAACATCGGCGCGGGCGACCAGTTCCAGCCGGATTTCCTGGCCATCAGCCCCAACAACCGCATGCCGGCCATCGTCGATCCCGACGGCCCCGACGGCCAGAGCGTGTCGGTGTTCGAGTCGGGCGCCATCCTGCAATACCTCGGTCGCAAGACCGGCCGCTTCTACGGCGCGGGCGAGCGGGACCGCATCGCGGTGGAGGAATGGCTGATGTGGCAGATGGGCGGGGTCGGCCCGATGGCCGGCCAGGCCAACCACTTTCGCAACTATGTGCGCGGCATCCTCAGCGACCAACGCATGATCGCCTACGGGGCCCATCGCTACACCAACGAGGTCCACCGTCTGTTCGGAGTCCTCGACCGGCGCCTGCAGGGGCGCCCATTCGTCGCAGGCGACTATTCCATCGCCGACATGGCCATCTGGTCGTGGTTCCGCACGCCCGGCGGGTGGGGCGTGGACCTGGCTGAATTCCCCGCCGCCAAGACGTGGATCGAGACCATCGCCGCGCGGCCGGCGGTCCAGCGGGCCATGGCGGTGGCGGACGAGGTCCGCAAGGGGCCGCCGACCCAGACCCTGTCCGGTCCCGAAGGCGACAAGGCGCGAGCGCTGCTGTTCGGTCTGGGCAAGCGAGGCTAGGCGCCGGCGCGGCCCTGCGGCGGGCTGTCGCAGCTTACGGCAAAGCTTAGCATCGCGGTCATAAAGCTTTCTAAATACTACCTTTTTCCGCTTAACCCTATTTTTAGGGCCTGGGGACTTCTCTCTTCGAGACAGCCGCGCAAAACGCGCAGCTGACCGGAGAAGAGCCATGCACGCTGAAGCGCACAAAGAGGCGCTCGCCGACCTGCCGCTGCCGCACGCGGATTCCACGGGGGACGAACTGTTCAAGATGGGGCTGATGTATTCGACCGGTCAGGGCGGCGCGCCGCTCGACTATGTCTCGGCCCACATGCTGTTCAACCTGGCCGCCATGCGTGGATCGGCCGAAGCCAAGATCTATCGCCGCGAGCTGTCGGGGGAGATGGCCCAGGGCGACATCGCCGAGGCCCAACGCGCCGCGCGCCAATGGCTGCAGCAGGGCTGACCCGCCCGTCGCTCAGTTGCGGTTGCCGTTAATGGCGTAGCTGAACTGCACCGGCAGGGCCTCCCGCAGATACTGCTGCATGAACAGGCCGACCTCGGCGACGCCCGATCGCGGCACATAGACGATGTCAAATCGCCTCAGCGGCACCGAATCCGTCGCCTGCGGCCGGTAGATTCCGTTCAGCAGGTCCGCGGTGCGCAACATCGCCCGGCCATCGGCGCCGCGACGAATGACCACCACCCCGCCGCGCTTGGCGGTGGTCTTGAAGCCCCCGGCCGTGATCACCGCCTGCAGGGCGTCGATGGGGCCGGCCATGTCATAGACCCCCGGCTTGTCCACCTCGCCGCCCACGAACACCTTCAGGGGCGCCGCCTGGCTCACGGCGATTTCCACGTCCGGGTGGATCAGCTGGCTGGCGTAGGCCTGGCTGAGGGCGGCGGTGGCGTCGGCGATGGACCGGTCCGCCACTGCGACCTGGCCGATCAACGGCATGCTGATGCGCCCGTCCGGCTGCACGGTGAGCACCTTCTGGCTCAGCTCCGGCGCCGAGGGCACCCGCACCTCGATCTGGTCGCCGGGGTAGAGGCGATACTCGGGTTCGTCGTCGCTCCAGGTGGCGTAGCCGATGTTCGGGAAGTCCGACGACGCGCGGGCGCCGGGCGAGAAGGGCTCCAGGCCGCCCGTGGCGCAGGCCCCCAGGGGCAGGGCCAGACAAAGGATCAGCGCCGCGGCGGCGTTCGGACGGGGCATGGATCTCTCGTCAGACCGCTGGACTGCGGCCGGTGGGGCGTGACGGGGAGGGTTAACGAGAATGGGTAACCAGACGTTAATCACGAACCCCCAAGCGTGGCATCTTCCTACGGGGAGTCGCATGAGTTCTTCCAGCGTCTGGGCCACGAGGCCGAGCGGGTCCGCCTTCGGCGGCGGCGGCTGGTCGTCGCGGCCGCGCTATGCCCCGGCCGACTTCGCCACGCTCCTCTGGCGCGAGCGCGGGTTGATGATCGCCGTCTTCCTGGCGATCTTCCTGATCGGCCTCGCTTTCGCGCTGACCCTCAAGCCCACCTACACCGCCCAGACCAGCATGCTGGTGCGGCTGGGCCAGGAATATGTCTATGAGCCGCGGATGGGCGACGCGGGGCGCGGGGCCATGCCGCAGAACGATCAGGTCATCCAGTCGGAGGTGGAAATCCTCGGCAGCGAGATGCTGCGCCAGCGGGTGCTCGCCAAGGTCGGCTATGGGAAAATCTTCCCCAAGATGGCCGGCAAATGGAACGACGCCTCGCCGTCCGAGCGCCAGGCGCTGACGGCCAAGGGTGTGGCGGCCCTGGGGTCGGGGCTCAAGATCGAGACCTCGCCGGCCAATCCAGTGATCCGCGTGACCTTCGGCCACGAGACCCCGGACACCGCCGCCCTGGTGCTCAACACCCTGACCCAGGAATACCTCATCTATCGCAAGCAGGTGCTGCTGGACGGCGCCGCCCCGGTGACCCTGGCCCAGCGCCGGGTGTTCGAGGATCGCCTCGCCCAGGCCGACGGGGCGCTGCAGGGCTTCCTGGCCGACAACAACATCGGCGACTTCGAGGCTCAGCGCCTGTCCCTGAACGCCCTGCAGACCTCGGTCACCGACGAGAGCTACCGGGTCCAGGCGCGCCTGCAGGAGGTGGCCGGCCGCCTGGGCGAACTGGGCCGCCAGGCCAGCCGGCTCCCCGCCGAGGTGGGCCTGTATCGTGACAACAACGCCGCGGCGAGCGACAAGCTGCTGCAGCTGAGGCTCGAGCGCGAGGACCTGCTCGGCCGCTACCGGCCCGGCGCCCAGCCCATCGCCGATGTCGACCTCAAGATCGCCCAGCTGCAGAAGATGATCGCCGACGGCCGCGGCCAGTCCCCCGGCGCCAGCCGCACCGGGATCAATCCCATCTACCAGGCCGTGCAGACCGAGCAGATCCAGCTTAACGCCGAGGCCGCTTCGCTGAGAGGCCGCCAGGCGGCCCTGGCGGCGCAGATGGCCCAGCTCACCAGCGAACGCTTGAAGCTGTCGGCCCTGGAACCCCGCTATCAGGATCTTCTGCGCGAGCGCGACGTGCTGTCGACCAACGTCCGCGATCTCACGGTGAAGGTGGAGTCGGACGCCGCCGCCAAGGCCATCGCCCAGGGCAGCAACGACACCATCCGCGTGGTCGAACGCGCCACCGCGCCCACCAAGGGGGCGAGCCTGCGCAAGCCGGTGGTGGTCCTGGCCTTCCTGTTCGCCGGCTTCACCGCCCTGTGCCTCGGCCTCCTGCGGGTGTTCCTGCGGCCGGGGGTGCCCACCCCGTCCTCCGCCGCGCGCACCTTCGACCTACCGGTGCTGGCCACCGCCGGCCTGAAGACCGCGCACCGGTAAGCCCTAAGGCGGCAGCACCTTCATCTGCGGGTAGGCCGGCGCCAGGTCGGCGACGAGGCGTTCCTTCCAGACGTCGCCGGCGACCTCCCCCGGCGGGTCATAGAACTGGATCGACACCTGGCCGGGCCTCAGCAGGTCGCTGGCCACCGCCACGGTGACCTCGTCCCGCTTCAGCTGCACCCACAGGGCGTCGGGGCGCTGCTGGCGCCGGGCCATGGCGGCGCTGCGGTCCTCATAGGCAAGGCCTTCTCGCTGGGCATAGGCGTAGAGGCGGCCGCGCAGTTCGGCGAGCTGGTTGGCGGAGACGGGCAGTTCCGCGGCCAGGGCGGGGCGGATGGTCGGGACCTGGGCGATGAGCCGGTCGCCCCAGGTGACGGCCCCGGCCGTCAGCCCGGCGCCCAGGGCCAGGCTGACAAGCGCCGCCCACCGCAGCGAGCGCACCAGCCAGAACATCCCGCCGGTGACCAGGAAAGCGCCCAGGACCCACAGGGCGCCGAGCATGGGGTCGAGCAGATGCCGCGCCGCCACGGCGGCCACCGCCTGCTGTTCCAGTCCCTCGCCGGAGAACAGGGTATGGCTGAGCGGCGCCAGGGCCAGCAGCCCCAGCCCTACGAGCACCAGGGCGCCGGCGTAGAGCCTCGGCCAAAGGGAATGTCGCGCCTCCATGGGGGAAGCCTAGGCCCTGAGCCGGAACTGACAAGGCTCCCCGACCGGGGCGCGATGGCCGATTGCCCCTTGGCGCGGCGGGCGGGCGGGCGTAGGGATGCGGCGTCACTGGGGAGTAGCCGTCCGCGTATCCCAGCGGAGCCCGCGTCAACACACTTGGTCAGGGTCTTTCAGATCCAGCCATGGCGCCGGCGGATGGACGTTTCGGCGTCCATGACTGGCGAGACCAATGGCGTCGTTTCCTGTCCGCCGGGCCAGGGCGCGATGCTGTTGGCTGTCCGCCCGGCTTGGATTTGTGATGTTCCTTGAACCTCTGTTCGTCTCGACCCTGGTCGTCGCCGTCGCCGAGATCGGCGACAAGACCCAGCTCTTGGCCATCGTCCTGGCCACCCGCTTCCGCAAGCCTTGGCCGATCATCGCCGGAATCCTGGTGGCGACGCTCGCCAACCACGCCCTGGCCGCCCTGGCCGGACGCTTTCTCTCCGGTCTGCTGGAGGGCCAGCCGTTTCGCATCGCCGTGGCCGTGGCCTTCATCGCCATGGGCGTCTGGGCGCTGGTTCCCGACAAGGAGGACGAGGGCAAGGACCGCCTGCCCGGCGCAGGGGTGTTCCTCTCCACGGTCGTGGCCTTCTTCCTGGTGGAGATGGGCGACAAGACCCAGATCGCCACCGCCGCCCTGGCGGCCCAGTTCCAGCAGGTCCTGCTGGTCACCGCCGGCACGACCCTGGGCATGATGTTGGCCAATGTGCCGGCGGTGTTCCTGGGCGAGGCGGCCACCCGGGTGGTGCCCCTCAAATACGTGCGCATCGGCGCGGCGCTGATCTTCGTGGGTCTGGGCCTGTTCGCCCTGGCCCAGGCGCTCGGCTGGTCCCTCGGCGGCGGCTAGCCAGGAGCAGGGTCGCGGAGTACTCTTCCCGTTGATGTCTTGGGGCCTGGGGCGCTTCGTTTGAAGTTTCGTCGACCGCTCATCCTGTTGGTGCTGGCGGCGATCGTGCCCCTGGTCTTTCTGTCCGCCTGGCTTGGCGTGGCCGCCCTGCGGCAGCGTCAGGTGGCGATGGAAAGCGAGGCCCAGGCCCGGGTCGACCAGACCGCCATCCTGGTCGATCGCGAGCTGCAGGGCCAGGCGGCGGTGCTGAGCGCCATCGCCCAGCTGCCTGCCCTGGACGTCCCCTTCCGCGAACCGGAGCTGCGGGCGATCGTCGATCGCGTGCGCCGCAACGAGCCCCAGTGGCGCACGGTGCTGTTGACCGACCTGGACGGCGCCCGGCTGCTGGCCGTGCCGGACCTCGCCCCCAATCTCAAGCGCGTGCCGACCCTGGCGCCGCTCCGGGAGGTGGCCCGCACCGGGCAGCCTGTCTTCACCGCCTCGCGCGGGGGCCTCATCCCTGAGTCCTACATTGTCCGCGTCCCGGTGATCCGCGACGGGCGTACGGCCTATGTCCTCTCCGTGGCGATGAACCGGAACGCGATCACGAGCGCCCTTCGCGCCGACAACCTGCCCCGCGAATGGACCGGGGCCGTGCTCGACCGCGGCGGCCGCATCGTGGCGCGCACAAAGGGCAGCGGCGCCCTGGTTGGCGCCCTGGACGCGCCGGCCGCCCGCGAAGCCCTCGCCCGCGCCTCCAACGGCGTCTACGAGGGGCTCAACCTCGAGGGGCGGCCCATGGTCAGCGCCTATCGGGTGGTTCCCTCCACCGGATGGTCGGTGCACATCTCGATTCCCAGGGATGTCTACAACGCCCCCCTGCGCCGGGCCCTTTGGCTGCTGGTGGCCGGGGGGGCGGCCAGCCTGCTGCTGGCCGGCCTGTTCCTGTGGCTGATGGCGCGGGAGCTGAAGCTGCGGCGCAGCGAGGCGGCGGTGGTCGAGGAGGTCGTGCGCATGGAGGCCCTGGGGCGAATGACCGGCGGGGTCGCCCACGACTTCAACAACCTGCTGATGGTGGTTCAAGGAAGCGCCGAGCTGCTCAAGCGACGCCTGGGTGAGCCCCAGAAGATCGCCACCTATGCGGACGCCATCCTCAGCGCCTGCCAGCGCGGCCAGGGCCTGACCCGGCAGTTGCTGGCCTTCGCTCGACGCAGCGCCCATGAGCCCACCGCCTTCGACCTGGCGCCCCGGGCCGAGGAACTGGGGGAGCTTCTAGGGCGCTCGACCCGCGAGAACATCGTCGTCAGCGTCTGGATTCCGCCGGAGACCTGGACCGTCCTGGCCGACAAGGACGCCCTGGAGATCGCCCTCATCAACCTGGCGGTGAATGGCCGCGACGCCATGCCGGACGGTGGCGTCCTCAGCCTCAGCGCCCGCAACGTCAGTCTGACCAAGGGCCGCGGCGACCTGGGGCTGGAGGGCGATTTCGTCGCCCTGACCGTGCAGGACAGCGGCTCGGGGATCGATCCGCAGCATCTGCCCCGCATCTTCGAGCCGTTCTACACCACCAAGCCCTCGGGCAAGGGCACTGGGCTGGGACTGAGCCAGGTCTATGGCTTCGCGCGCCAGGCCGGCGGCACGGTGACGGTGTCCAGCCCGCCCGGCCAGGGCGCCGCCTTTACCCTGTACCTGCCCCGCGCCACCCAGGTCGAGGCGCCCCGCGTCGTCCCGAGGGAGGAACGGGCCGCGCCCCAGGACGGCCGCCTGCTACTGGTCGAGGACAATGCCGAAGTCGGCGCGGTCACCGAGGCCATGCTGGCGGACGCCGGCTACGTCGTCACCCGTGTGGACGGGGCCACCCAGGCCCTGGCCCTGGTCGATGCGGGGACACCGTTCGACGTGGTGTTGTCGGACATCGTGATGGAGGGCGGCATGTCCGGCCTGGAGCTGGCGCCGCTGCTGGCGGAGCGGCGGCCAGGCCTGCCCATCCTGCTGATGACCGGCTACAGCGAAGCCCTGGCCCGGGGCGCCGGCTGCGGCTTCCCGGTCCTGCCCAAGCCCTTCCACCAGACCCAGCTGGTGGCGGCCCTGGCGGCGGCCAGGGGGGCGCCGTCCGCCGTCACGACCGCCTGATCCGCGGCGCGGGCGCACATCGCCGCGCCAAGCGCGTTAGTCTAGGGTGAGACTCCCGTATCCGGCGATTCGACCCATGGTAGATTTGACGCCCGAGATGGCGCAGTTGTGGACGTCCCTGGGATCATGGATCCCCGGGCGCTCACGCGTCATCCAATTCGTGGCCGCTACCCGCGGGGAGGGCGCCTCGACCATCGCCCGAGAATTCGCCCGCCTGGCCTGCCAGCGCGTGCGGCGGGCCGTGTGGTTGGTGGACCTCGACCTCGCCGAGGCCGGTCAGCACGCCGCCATGATCAACGATTCCGCCCGCTTCGGCGTGCTGGGCCCCGAGAAGCCCGCAAGCCCCGACGGCTCGATCTTCTTCACGGTCCAGCCGCCCCTGCACGGGCCCGACGGCCGACCCTGGCCCGACGCCCGCTACCTGGGCGCGCGCCAGGTGGGCGGGCGAAAACTGTGGGTGACACGCTTCCGGCGGGAGCTGTTGCGCGGCGCCCAGCAGCCGCACCTGCTGCCCTCGGACGCCTATTGGCAGGCGCTGCGCCAGCACGCCGACGTGATCATCCTCGACGCGCCCTCGGCGGACCGCTCCGGCGCCGCTCTGACCATGGCCCCCTTCGCCGACACCACGGTGATCGTGGTGGCCGCCGACGACGGCGACGTGCGCCGCACCGCCGACCTGCGTGACGGCATCGCCAGCGCCGGCGGCCGCTGCGCCGGCATCGTCTTCAACCGCGCCCAGGTCGAGACGCCCAGCTTCATCCGGGCGATGCTGCCGTAGACATCAGGTAGGCGCGCACGGCGGGGTCATCGGCCATGCCGATGGCGAGCGCCAGGGCGTCCACGGCCTCCTCGGGTCGGCCCGCCAGCCTAAGAAGGTGCGCGCGGACGGCCCAGTACGGCTGGTAGGCCGCCACCATGCCCCGATCAAGCTCGTCGAGTCGGCCAAGGCCGGACGCCGCGCCGAAGGCTTCGCCGTGGACGGCCGCGCGACTGACCAGCACGCCGATCGACGGCGCCCTCTGGGCGAGCAGGTCGTAGAGGGTCACCAGGGCGGCGGTGTTGGTTACGCCGGTCACAGCGCGCTGGGCGTGGACGGACTGGATCGCCGCCTCGGTCTGGAACCGTCCGAAGACGCCGGCCTTGGCCGCGAGGCTCAGTTGCTGCTCCGCCTCGACGATCATGTCCCGTGACCACAGGGCGACGTCCTGCCTGGCAAGGGGCACAAAGGCGCCGTCGGCGCCACGCCGCGCGGCGACGCGCGCCTCACAATAGAGCATCAGGGCGAGCAGGCCGCGCGCCTCCGGCGCGTCGGGCAGCAGTTGCACGAGCAGCCTGCCCAGGAAGATCGCCTCCTCGGTCAGGCCGGACCCCGGCGCCTCGTCCCAGCCGGCGCCATAGGCGGCATAGATGGCCGACAATACGGCCGACAGCCGCTCCGGGAGATCCTCGCGCTCCGGGGGCTCGAAGGGAATGCCCGCATCGCGGATCTTGGTCTTGGCCCGAACCAGGCGCTGGGCCATGGCGGCGGGAGAGGTGACGAAGGCGCCAGCGATGCGCACCGCGTCCAGCCCCAGCACCGTCTGCAGCATCAAGGGCGTGCGCACGGCCTCGTCGATGGCCGGATGAGCGCAGACGAACAGCAGTTTCAGCCGTTCATCAGGGAGGGCAGGCGCGCGTCTGATGGCCGCTTCCTCGTAGAGTAAGGCCAACGACGACGCCGCACTTTCGCGAACGGCGCCATGGCGAGCGACATGTCCGAACGACCGCCTCGCCACGGTCAGCAGCCAAGCCTCGGGATTCCGGGGGACGCCTTGCCGCGGCCAGATCTCCAGGGCCTTGCCGAAGGCCTCCGCCAGGGCATCCTCGGCGGCGGCGATGTCCCGGGTCCGCGCGGCCACCAGGGCGAGCAGGCGGCCATAGGCGACGCGCGCCACGCCTTCGGCGGCATGGCGCGCGTCCTGCATCAGGCCTGGGGCGGCATCATGAGAGGCCGGACCTCGACGCAGGCATAGCTTGCCGATGGGGCCCGCGCCGCCCAGCCGAGGGCGGCGTCCAGATCGGCCACCTCGAGGATGAAATATCCGCCGAGTTGCTCCTTGGCGTCGGCATAGGGTCCGTCTTGCACCTCGCGACGGCCGTCACGGACGCGGATGGTGGTGGATGTCAGCGGCCCCTGCAGGCCGTTGCCGCTGACAATGACGCCTGCCTGGCCCATGGCCCCGATGTAGGCGTTCCAGGCGCCCCAGTAGGCCTCAGCCTTTTCGGGGTCGCTGCGTTCGGCGAACTGGTCGTCGGTCTCGGTCAGGAGAAGCATGTATTGCATGGGAGCACCTTGATCTCTGCGATGGAAGGGACAAGCGGCCCTATCGGGCCATACCGGGGGCGGCATAGACGCCACGGACTTCGGCTGCGCCCCCGCGACTGACGGACTGCGCCTGGGCAGCCAGCTCCAGGGCGGCGTCGAGATTGGTCGCCTCGATGACGAAAAAGCCGCCAAGATTGAGTGCGCTGTCGGACGGTGAGGCTTCAGCGGCGGTGGCGCGTCCGCCGGCCTTCAGAACCCGGCCTTGCTGCGGCGACTCCAAAGCCGCGCCGCTGCGGATGGCCCCGGCCGCTTTGAGGGTTTCGGCAAACCTGTTCCAGGCGGTCCAATAGGCCTGTCCGCGGTCCGAGGACTCGGCGCGCAGGGCGAAATCCGCCTGCGTTTCATAAACAAGAATTGTATAGGGCTCGGCCCGCGCGGTGGTGGGGGTGGCGCCGGCGGCGGCGAGCCCGACCAGAACTGCAGCGATCATGATCTTCATCAGTGCTCCTTTCACGGCGCGGACATCCGCACCCGTGACATGAGCCCTGACCCGCAGGCAGATCGACATCAGCCGCTTTTTTGCGCTCCAGAGGCCAACGATTCTGCGCCTCGATAATAAATGGGCGGCGCCAGTCGCTCAGACGACGTCCGCATAGAGGGCGCAGCGGTAGACCCGCAGCGCCAGGGCGCGGGGCGCGGCCGGCGCCCAGTCCATCCGCGCCAACAGACCGAGCAGCGGCCGCCAGAGGCCGCGCAGGGGCGCGCGGCGCAGGGCGCGGGCGACGCGGAAGCTGGGATAGGCGCTGACGATATCGGGGTGAAGGGCGGCGATCCGCGCGAAATTGGCGGTGGACTGCCGGTATTTGGCGATCAGCGCCCCGGCGGTGTCGAGCCCCAGATGGGTGGCGGGGTTGTCGACGTGGACGATCGGCCAGCGCCGGCCGACCCGCATGCCCCATTCCACATCCTCCCAGCCCCAGCCGGTGAAGCTTTCGTCGAAGGCCTCCGCCTCGAACACGTCGCGGCGGATCAGCAGGTTGGAGGTGAAGATGTATTTCTCGGGGGACTGCGCGCGCACGGCCGCAGGCAGACAGTCGGAGCCCAGCGCCATTTGCCGGTGCAAGGCGTGGCGCCGGTAAGGCGGCGCCTGGTCCACTGAGAACCCGCCGAAAGCCACGGCGGGGTCCTCGGCGTCGATCAGCGTCAGGTACGACGACAGGAACTGTGGAGTGTCGGGCAGCATGTCGGCGTCGAGGAACAGCAGGCGTCCGGCGCGCGCCTGGCCGGCCAGGCGGTTACGGCCCCGCGATCGGCCCTCGTTGCGGTGCAGGCGCAGCAGGCGCACGGGTATGGCCAGATCCGCCATGGCGGCGCGCACCTCGGCGGACAGGGCCGCATCGCCGCCGCCGTCGTCGAGCAGAACGATCTCCACCCGGCCGCCCAGATCGCGGCCCTGGTCGTCAAGGGCGCGCAGGAGCCGGCGCGGATCGTCGTGCAGATAGGGGATCAGCACCGACATCGCCGGCGCGGCGGTCGCCCAGGCCGCGTTGTCCACGACCTCCATGTCGGCGGCGGCGGTCAGCGCACCGTGTCCTTGTCGCCGAGCAGGCAGGGGATGGTCATCACCAGGATGTAGAGGTCCATCCAGAACGACTGCCGCTCGATATAGTCCACGTCCAGCGCCACCCGGTGGCGGACCTGCTCGGCCGTGTCCACCGGACCGCGCGAGCCCTTGATGGCAGCCCAGCCGGTGACGCCGGGCTTCATGCGATGGCGGTGGGCGTATTCGGCCACCAGCCGGGCGGATTCCTGGTCGCCGGTCTTCATGCCGATGGCGTGAGGACGCGGGCCGACCAGGGACATCTCGCCGGCTAAGACATTAAACAGCTGCGGCAGCTCATCCAGGCTGGTCTTGCGGATGAAGCGGCCCACCCGGGTGACACGGGCGTCGCCGACGGTGACCTGTTGCGAAGCGGTGGCGTCGGCGCGGTCGTTACGCATGGAGCGGAACTTCCACACCACGATCTGCTCGTTGTTGAAGCCGTGCCGGCGCTGGCGGAAGAACACCGGGCCGGGGCTGTCCAGTTTCACGGCCACCGCCACGGCGGCCATCACCGGCGCGGCGGCGATCAGGGCGAGACTGCCCAGGACCAGATCCTGGATGCGCTTGGCGAACAGGCGGGTCTCGTCCTGGCGGCGCCCGGAGACCTGCGCCAGCGGCGCCGCCGCCAGGCGCGAGAGCATGGCGGACGGCTCGATCTCGCCCTGGATGTCGAGGAAAAGCGACACCTCATTGGGCAGCACCCGCAGGCGTTCGATGAGCTGCCGCACCCGGCCCTGGGCCTGGGAGGGCACCGTGATCACCACCCGATCGACATAGGGCATGATGCGGTGGTCGAGCAGGGCGGCGGTGTCGCCCAGCACGGGCACCCCGCCGAGCTGTCCCGGCGCGCGGCCGAGGCGATCGTCGAAGACGCCGAGCACCGCCACGTCGCCGGTCTGGCGCGCCGCGGCGATCAGGCGTTCGGCGTTGGGCGTCGCTCCGACGATGACGATGTTGGGGGTCAGCTTGCCGGCGCGGCCCAGCTGCTGGAGGCGGGCCCACCAGGCCAGCTGCAGCAGGAACACCGCCGCGGCGCTGAGCGAGAACCAGGCGCCCACCGCGCGGGCGTCCGTGGGGGTCAGGGGCAGCAGCAGAACCAGCAGCCCCGCCAGGGCGCCGGCCAAAAGCAGGGCGCCGCAGATCCGCGCCAGAGCCTGAAGCAGGGGCTCCCGCCGAGAGAGGCTGTGGGCGCGGGTGGAGGCCAGGGCGAAGATTAGGGCCGGGGCGCCGGCGGCGTAGGGCAGGGCGGCGCCCAGGGGGGCGGCCAGAATCCCCTCGGCATGGGCGCCGCTAAAGATGACGATGGCGATGGCCAGAACGGCTGCCGCCTCGACGGCGAGCAGGGTCCGCTCGGCGGCGGCGGCCTCGAAACGCGCCCGGGGGGACGCGAGAACGGATGGGCGCAGCGTCCCGCGCCGGTCTGCGGGATCGACGGCGCCCGGCGCGGGGGCGGCCGCGCGCGGCGGAGCCTTGGTGGCGACGGGGGCGGTCACGATGGTCATGGCCCCAGTCTGGCGCCCCTGGGTGTGTGTCCGATTAACGCGCGGCCGGGCGCGCACCAGCCGCCTGAAATCCCCAATTGCTATAGCATTTCAGGCATTCGTCGCCGCGAATAAAGATGGCGAAGTTGTGGCGGGAAGTCGTCGTGGCCATCAGCCCTTGGCCTTATTTGATTACTTGACGACTTGCAAGACCAGGAGGACGCTGAATACATGGCGCCGCAGGAAAACGAGCGCCGGGAGGAGATCGTCATGGTGCTGCAACAAGGTCCCGCAGGGTTCGCCTTGCTCCAAGCCCTGTCCGGGCGTCCCCACATCCGCCTGTCTCGGGCGGCCCTGTTCGCCATCGGCGCCTCGCTGGTCGTGCACGGGGCGGCGGGGGTCTATCTCTACCATATGAAGGTCAGGCCCATCGCCGCGCCGGCGATCACTGAGCCGCCGCCGATCCGGTTCGAGCCCATCCGGCTTTATCCGGACGATCCCGCGCCGCCGGCCAAGCCCGCCACGCCGCTGAGGGTCCACACCCCCATGCAGACGCCCTATGCCCCGCCGGCCGCGGAGAACCCGATTGCCGTCACCGGGCCGCTGGACACGGTCGTTAGCTTCGACCCGCCGGCCGCCTATCCGCCTCTGATCCCGAACGAGACTCCGCCCGCCCCCAAGGTCATCGGCCGGCCCAGCTGGATCGCCATGCCATCCGGCGACCAGCTCTCCCGCGCCTACCCCTCCCGCGCCCAGTCCCTGGGGCTCTCGGGTCAGGCCACGCTCAGCTGCATCGTCAACGCCGTGGGCACGGTGCGGGACTGCGAAGTGACCGGCGAGACCCCGGCAGGGGCCGGCTTCGGCGCGGCGGCGGTGCGTCTGTCGCGCTACTTCCGCATGCAGCCCCAGACCGAGGACGGATTGCCGGTGGACGGCGCCCAGGTGAGCATTCCGCTGCGCTTCACCCTGGGGGACTGACCGTCCCGCGGCTCGCTCCCGGAGCGGTCTGGTCCAGGCCGCCCTGGAGCGGGCCGCGATCCCCGCGGCGTCGGAACAGGGCCAGCAAGGGCTGTTCGAGCCAGTGATGACAGGCCAGCCCCGCGGCCACCGACAGGATCATCGCCAGGGTGAAGAACAGTGCGGGATGGGTCGGCCCGATGGCCTTGTTGAACAGGGCCATCACCGGGGTGTGGATCAGGTAGATGGAGAAGGACGCGTCGCCGAGGCGTTTGAGGATGGGAGACGAACGCACCCCCCCGTCGGCCTCGATGCAGACCGCCCCCAGCACCAGCATGGTCGCCGGCGCGCCCCACTCCAGCGGCCGCATCAGGCTCTCCGGAACCACGCCGATCAGGTGGCTGACCGCGAACAGGACCGCCGCCGCGGCCAGGGCGATCCAGCCCCCGGTTCGCCCCGGCAAGGCGCGCTGCAGATACAGGCGCCCCACGGCCGCCCCGGCCAGGAACTGCAGCAGCATCGGATTGGCCAGCATGGTGTAGGCGGGCAGATACATCAGGCCGAAGCAGGAGATCGGCACAAGGATGAGCGACAGCCACGCCATCCGTTGGCTGCGCGGAAAGGCCAGGGCGACGGTGAAGGCCAGGTAGAAGACCATCTCGTAGACCAGGGTCCAGCCCACCGCCAGCAGGGGGAAGGCCGCGCCTTCGGGGTTGTAGTGGGCGATGAACAGCATCGACTTGACGACATGCAGCGGCTGCGGCGTCACGTGCGGAAATACGCCGGGCAGGGCGGTGGCCGCCGCCGCCAGGGCCAGGGTCAGCACCCAGTAGAGCGGCGCCACCCGGGTCAGGCGCCGCCAGGCGAAGCGGGCCGGCGAGATCGGGGCTTCCCAGGTGGTGGTCCACATGATGAAGCCGCTGATCACGAAGAAGACGTCGACGCCCGCCGCCCCCACGGACACGGGGGCCATGATCCATTGGCAGGCGTGGTAGGCGACCACGGCCAGAGCCGCGAAGCCGCGCAGATACTGGATCGACAGCAGGGTCCTCACGGCCCGCTTTCCCACGGGGCCCCGGGCCGCGCAAGCCGGCGGGCGGCGCCGTTATCGCCGCCAGCCGCTCCCATAGGCCGGCGGGCCCGCCTGCCGGGCGCGGGTGTCCACTCCCGACCAGCCGAGGCGGCGCACGGACCAGGCCGAGGCGGCGGGGACGATATTGGTCCACAGGCGGCAGTCCACCATCACCCAGCCCCCCGCCGGGGCGCTGGAAAAGGCGACGCTGGGGCAGCGGCCAGAGGCGGCCAGCTGGCCTGCCGCCTGCATCGCCTGCGGCGCGCCGCCGGCGCTCTCCCACCGCTCCCAGCGCACCAGTCCCAGGTCGCGGCCGAGGTAGAAGCGCTCCAGGTGGGTCGCCTGGGCGATGCTCGGCATGTCGTAGTGCTCCGAGACGACCGCATCGATGGTGCGCGTCCCCGAAGGCTGGCCTTCGCTGAGCACAGGCAGCGCGACGCGGGCGCGGATGTAGCGGGTATAGGCCGAGCCGAAGGCGGCGGGGCATTCGTCCTGGCTGCGTGTGGTGGACAGCCGCGCCACATCCGACCGCCAGTCGCCGCTGACCACATCGTCCTTGAACAACAGCCACGACAGCTCGGCCGGCCGCTGTCCGGTCTGGCAACCGTCGCCGACGAACCACTGCCGGCCGCCGCCGCCGTCCTCGGTCATGAACACCGCCGCCGACCCTTGCGCCAGGGCGATCACCTGACCGCCGTCTCCGGCGGCGGCGTCGAAGCGCTCGAACCCGCCCCCGGAGGGGCCCCCGAAGTCGAAGGTCTGGGCCACCACCAAGGTATCGTCCTCAACCATGGGCGGGAGCGACAGCACCGCGTCCGTGGCCTGGTATCCCCTGGGCGCCTGACTCCGGTCGCCCAGGCTCGGCCAGTCGTGCTTGCGGTAGCCCGCGGGTGAGTCCGGCGTCTGCGCCGACCGGCTCACGCAGGCGGCGTCGAACGGCGAAGCGGGGATAGGTCGGCCCGCCGCATCGGCGCAGGTGGCCTGCACCAAGAAGCGCATCATCTCGGTCTGGTCGAGGGTCTGGGCCGAGGCCGACGCGGCGGCGGCCAGCAGGGCGCCTGCCAGGATCGGGGCGGTAGCCCGGGCGAGGAGAGGGGTTGAGGTCATGACGCGGCGCCTTTGGGTGAACGGCCACCATGACGCGAAGGTCATGAACCAGGGCCAACGGATCGGCCGATCATCGGTTCATGCGCGGCGGCGCATCCCAACTCAAGCTTGTGCGTTCCCCCTCCAGGCCGCCACCGGAGATGAGCGATGCAAGATCACGTCTACAAGGTCATCGAACTGACCGGCTCATCGGAAAAGGGCGTCGAGGACGCCATCCAGAAGGCGATCGCTCGCGCATCCGAGACCCTGCGTCACCTGCGCTGGTTCGAGGTCACCCAGACCCGCGGCTACATCAAGGACGGCGCCATCGACCACTACCAGGTCACCCTGAAGGTCGGCTTCACCCTGGACGGCGACACGTCCGACGATTGATCGCCGATCCCGGAACAAACCGGCCGCGCGCGGGTTTTGCGTCTAGTGGGTGGAGTGCGCGCCATGCAGATCAACGACCTCAAGTCCGTTTCGTCAGCGCCGCCCCCCAAGCGCCAGGACGACAACGCGGTGATCACGCTCACGGAGCGTCGGATCTACGTCTGGTCCTCGCCCTCGCCCTACGCGGTGGTGATTCAGGAATCGCGAAGCTTCCACCGACACATCTAGGCGAGACCGTCGTCGCTCGAGCGGCGCCTCACTCCATCGACGGTCGCCCGCGGGTCGACTTGACCCCTGAGCGCTTGGTCTTGCCTTCCAGCCTTCGCAGCTTCGACGCATAGGTCGGCCGGGTTCGCTTGCGGGCCTTGGGCGCGACGGCGGCCTGGCGAATCAGGTCGAGCAGGCGCGCCCGCGCCTCCTGGCGGTTCATCTCCTGCGACCGGCTGCCCTGGGCGAACAGGACGATCACCCCGTCCAAAGTCAGCCGGCTGCCGGCAAGAACCTCCAGCCGCGCCGCCACCGCCGGAGGCAGGGAGGGGGAGCCGCGCACGTCGAAGCGCAGCTCCACCGCGGAGCTGGTCTTGTTCACGTGCTGACCGCCTGGGCCGCTGGCCTTGACGAAGCGCTCGATCAGCTCGTCGTCCTCCAGGCTAATGGCGTCGGTCACGGCGATGGCCATGGTCAGACGCCGTAGCTGATCAGGTCGAAACCGCTCACCAGGGCCCGCGCCATGGCCTCGCGGGCGAAGTCATCGGGCTCGTCGGCGGGATCGGTGGGCAGGGCCTTGGCGCTCTGCAACTCCACCTCGCGCCAGCCACGCGCCACCAGTTCCTTCACGGCGCGGGCGAGGGCGGCCTTGACGTCGGCCCCCAGGACGAAGACCAGCAGGGGCTGGGGTCCGCCGTCGCCTGCCGGGCGCGCGAACACCACAAGCAGAAACAGGGAGGCCACGCGGCGCGGCCCCGTCGACCGCCTTGGCGGCGCTCCCGATCTCGGTGTCATCGGCCGGCCCATGCAGTTCCTGTCGTCAAAACGAGGCGCGATCCTGGCACGCGGATTGCTGAGGCATGTCTACCCCTGGTGGCCTGTAGCTCAACGGCAGAGCAGACCGCAGATTACGGTTAGATGCAGGTTCAATTCCTCGCCAGGCCGACCAGGGCGCCGCCACGTGAACGGCAGGCAACAAAGGCGCTCAGAATGGCGTCAGCCTCATTCTGGCAATCTCATTTCATCGCGGCAATGCGATGAAAAAGGAGATGACCCCATGAAACGCGTCCTGATGGCCGTTGCGGCCCTTTCGACCCTCGCCGCGGCTTCCACGGCCGCGGCTCAACCCTACCGCGGCGGCGGAGACCATGGCTATGGCGGCGGCTACGGCGGCGGCTACGGCCAGTCCTATGGCGACCGCGGCAATGAAGCCCAACGCCTGGAGATCCGCATCCAGCGGGCGGCCCAGAACGGCTCCCTGAGCTGGCGCGAGGCCCGCTACCTGCAGGCCCAGGTCGACCAGGTGCAGCGCCTGCAGTGGCGCTACCGCCAGGACGGCATCAGCGGCTGGGAGGCTCGCGACCTGGAACGCCGCTACGACAGCATCCGCCAGCGCATCCGTTGGGAGCGCTCAGACGGCGACCGGGCCCCCGGCGCGGGCTATGGCGGCGGCTACGGTGGGGGCTATGGCGGCGGCTACGGCGGCGGCTGGCGCTAGGCCGGCTGTGCCGTATCGGCACAAGGCAGCCCGCGTCGCCCCCTCGGGCGGCGCGGGTTGTTGGCCGACGACGCGGCGGCTAGGACCGCAGGGCTCGGCTCATCACCGAGACGAAAGCCTCGTGCCCGGTCTGCTGCTGGTCGCCGACCTCGTTGGCGAACACCTTGGCGTAGGCCTCGCGTTCCAGGGTCAGCAGCAGGTCGGCGATGCCGCGCTCGACGGTGCCGGCGGGCAGGGTGTCGCGCAGGGACCGGATGATGTTCCCGCGATTGGACATATACTGGGTCAGGGCCGCGTTCAGGCCCTCCAGATGGGCGACCCGAGCCTGCAGCTGTTCGACCAGGTCTTGATCCTTCCTGGCTCTGAACATCGAATCCTCCGTCGCTGGTGATAGGGCCCTGCAAGACCGCGGCCGTCCGGCCCGTCCCGCGACGGCACGCACGGCCGTCTCGCGGGCCGTTGCCGGGGCCCGAGCCTTCGGCTAAGAGAAGCGTCCCCGCCAGGGTCGTTCAAGACCCGGGCCGGGGATCCCGAGCGAAATCGGGTGGGTGACGTGGCCGAGTGGCTTAAGGCAACGGTTTGCTAAATCGTCATACTCGAAAGGGTATCCAGGGTTCGAATCCCTGCGTCACCGCCATTCGCTTCCAGCCCGCATCGCTTGATCCTCCCCGGCCCTTGATTCGCCGCCGGGTCGGAGGATGATCGCGGCAGAGCGGCCGCGTCGGCCGCCGATGGAGCTCCGATGACCCAGACCTTCCTGCGGGCCACCCTGTTCTGCCGAGACCTGGACGCGTCGGTGGCCTTCTACGGCGACCTGCTGGCCCTGGTTCCCGTCGAGCAGAAGACCATCGAGGGCGCCGCGGCGGGGGGACTGCTGCAGCTGCCGCCCTGCAAGATGCGCATCGCCATGCTCGCCTCGGCGCCCGACGCCCCGGTGATCCTGGCCCTGTTCGAGATCGGCGGGGTCGAGCTGGACACCCTGCGCGCGCCGGAGGGGCAGCCCATGCACGGCCAGACCGCCCTGGTGCTGGCCACCGACGACTTCGACGGCGTGCTGGCCCGGCTTCAGGGGGCGGGGGTGCGGTTCCTCACCCCGCCGGTGCGCTATCCCAAGCCCACCGCGAGCGAGCGATCCTCGGCGGGGATCTATCGCGAGATGATCTTCTACGATCCCGACGGCATGCTGGTCAGCGTGCTTCAGATCGACCCACTGCCGCCCGCCTAGCGATTTTGCCCCTGGCGCGGGGCGCGCATTTGCCTTCCCCTGGCGGCCGGGACGCAGGGGATGGCGGCATGGGCGTGGCGGTGGAGACGGCGGGGCCGGCGATGGCCGAGCGGCGGGCGCCCGGCGCGGGCCTGTTGCTCACCCTCCTGGTGCTGGCCAATGCGGTCTCCTTCATGGACCGCTATGTGTTCGTCCTGCTGCTGGAGCCCATTCGCAAGAGCCTGGCGCTGACGGACACCGCGGTCAGTGTGCTGCAGGGCTTGGCCTTCATGGCCTTCTACCTGATCGCCGCCGTTCCCCTCGGCATCCTGGCCGACCGCCGCCGCCGGGTGGTGATCATCGGCGCGGGCATGCTGGTCTGGTCGGCGGCCACCTTCGGCTGCGGTCTGGCGCGCACCTATGGCCAGCTGTTCCTGGCGCGCATGGGCGTGGGCATGGGGGAGGCCGCCCTTGGCCCCGCCGCCGTCTCCATGATCAGCGACATCTTTCCCCGCCGGGTCTGGGGGCGGGCGGTCGCCGCCTTCTCGGCCGGATCCACCCTGGGTCCCGCCGTCGCCTTCGCCTTCGGCGGCTATGTCATCGGCCGCCTGCCCCCCGAGGGGATCGCCGCCCCGGTGGTGGGCATGCTGCTGCCGTGGCAGGTGGTGTTCATGCTGGCGGCCATCCCGGGATTGATCCTGGCGGTGATCTTCCTGTTCCTGGCCAAGGAGCCCGCCCGCGCGGCCGCCCAGGGCCCCCGCGCGCCAGCCCTGAAGGCGGCCTCGGCCGCCCTGTTCTCGGACCTGCGGCTGATTCGTCTGCTGCTGGGTCTGGCCCTGATGGCGGCGGGCTCGGCCGCCGTCCTGGCCTGGGGGCCGGCCCTGTTCATCCGCGTCCACCATTGGTCGGTGAAGGAGGTCGGCTTCAGCTTCGCGGTCATGAACCTGATCTGCGGCCTGTTCGGCATCTACGGCGGCGGCTTTTTGTCGGACCTGCTGCGCGCCCGTGGCGTCGCCGCCCCCAACCTCACGGTGATCCTGTGCGCCATCCCCTTCGGCCTGGCGGCGGTGATCGGCTTTGGAGTCAGCCCCGACGCGACGGTGGCCTTCGCCTGCCTCGGGGCGGCGACCTTCCTGGGCAACCTGTGCACCGGGGCCGCGGTGCCGACCATTCCCACCGTCACCCAGCCGCAGACCCGGTCCACGGTGATGGCCTTCTACATCATGTTCACCAACCTCGCCGGCTTCGGCCTCGCCCCCACCGGCGTGGCCCTGGTCAACGATCTGGTCTTCAAGAGCCCCCTGGCCCTGGGCAAGGCCGTGGCCCTGTTCGTGTCCATCTTCCTGCCGCTCGCCTGGCTGATGCTGCTGGCCTCGCGGCGCTGGGTGGCGCGGACCGCGGCGGCGCGGGTCGCCCAGGACGAGGCGGCCGGCCTTTGATAAACTAAATCCATCGCATCCCAGCCACCGGAGAGGCGCCATGAACATCGACCGCGGGACCGTCGGACGCACCCCCCGCCTGCGCAGCCTGGACCTCGAGAGCCAGCAGGATTTCGTGCGCGGCTTCCGCCGCTGGGTCTATGGCCCCCTCGACAAGGCGGCCGAACGGCGCAGCGAGGCGCTGCTCGAGGCCCGGGGCCTGGACAAGGGGCCGGCCTCGCCCCTGGAGGCGGTCCGTGACCTGCTGCACCGGGATCCGGTGGTGGCGACCCGAAACCGCTGCTGGTGCAGCAGCCAGACTCTGATGCGCCGCGAGCTGCTCAGCCACCTGCGCGCCGAGTCCGACTTCTACCTGGGGCTGATGGACGGGGCGCCCGATGAGGTCGCGGCCAATGACGGCGGCCTGGTCCTGGACCCTGGCCTCGACATTCCGGCCTACGCCCGCCACGAGATCCACCTGCAGCCCGGCGGCTATGTGGGCGAGGATTTCGCCGGCTTCCTCTACCACCACGGCACCAACAGCTTCTACACCACCTTCGGCGGCAACGAATCCGACCAGATTCACGAGGGCCTGGCCCGCCGCGCCGCCGAACCCGCCGACGGCCGGGTGGACCGCATCGTCGACCTGGGCTGCGGCATCGGCCAGCTGGCCATGGGGTTGAAGGCCCGCTACCCGGGCGCCGAGGTTATCGGCATCGACGTCTCTGTCCCCATGATGCGCTACGGCCGCCAGCGCACGGTCGCCTTCAACCACCCCGTCCGGTTCGTCCAGGCCCTGGCCGAGGACACGGGCCTTGAGGCCGGCAGCATGGACATGGCCTGCGCCTATCTGCTGTTTCACGAGATTCCCACGTCCATCGCCAGGGCCGTGGTCGCCGAGGCCTTCCGCATCCTGCGCCCGGGCTGCGTGTTCAATGTCTTCGACTTCCAGACCGGGGAGGCGCGCGGCGCCTACGACCGCTACGCCAGCTGGGTGGACCACCGCTACAACAGCGAGGTGTGGTCGCAAGAGTATCTGGACAGCGACTTCCGCGGCCTGCTGCAGGCGGCCGGCTTCGTCCTCGACGCGGACGACGGGGCGCGCGGCATGATCCGTTACGCGGCGCGCAAGCCCCTCACCAGCTGAGCAGGCGCTCGCCCAGCAGCTTGCCATAGGTCATCCCCGACGAGATGCTCGACCCTCCGAGGAAGGTGTGGCCGAAGGTTCCCTTGCCCATCACCTCACCGGCGGCATAGAGGCCGGCGATGGGCTGGTCGTCTCCGTCCAGCACCCTGAGCGCCGCGTCCGTCACAACTCCGCCCCAGGTCACCACCGAGGTGCCGTAGTGGCGCACCGCATAGAAGGGCGCCTCGCCCACCGGCAGGGGCAGGTGGCGGCGGCCGAACAGGTCCGAGCCCACCGCCTGGCCGGCGTTGTACTCCCCTAGGGTGCGCGCCAGGGTGGCGGGATCGACGCCCATCCGTCCGGCCAGGGCCGCGACGGTGTCGGCGCTGACGAAGTCCGGATGCCCGGCGAAAGCGCGCGCCACCTTCTCGGGCGGCCAGAGCCAGAAGGACGGCGCCTCGCGGGCGATGCGGGCGTCGTAGATCGCCCAGAACTGCAGGTCGCCCTGGGCGGCCAGGGCCCGCTCGATCCGGTCGAGGCTCGCGTCATCCTCGGCCATGAATCGGCTGCCCCGGCTGTTGACGAACACCTCCCACGACGGGCGCATGACCGGCAGGGCCTTGGTGCCGAGCCAGTATTTGTCTGGCGCGTCGATGTCCCGCACGGCCCCGAAGGTGGGCAGGAAGTTCTCGGCATAGGCGATGCGGGCGCCCGCCGCCCGCGCCGCCTCCAGCCCGTCGCCCTGGCTGTAGGGCGAGGCGTAGACCTGGCGGGGCAGGCCGTGCATCTCTCGCCAGAGGCGGTCGCTGGAGGCATAGCCGCCGGTGGCCAGCAGCACCGCGCGGGCAGGGACCTCGACGGCGCCGGCGACGAGGCCCACCGCCGCCCCGTCCGGGGCCTGCATCAGCCCGGACATGCGGGTGTTCAGCATCAGCGTCACCGCGCCGCTGTCCACCTGGGCCTGCAGCAGGGGCGCCAGCACGTCGAGGAACCCCTGGCCGCCATTGGGCGGGGTGTAGGTGCGCGGGGTGCGGTAGAGTTCGTGCGCGACGTTGAAGGTGGGATCCTGCTGGCCGACCTGCAGCCCGTGATCGAGCAGCCATTGCAGGGTGTCGGCGGCATTCTCCTGCCACAGGCGGATAAGGGGAACCTGGCCGGTGCCGTGACTGAGGCGCAGGCTGTCGGCCACATGCGCCTCGGGGCTATCGTCGATGCCCTTGGCCAACTGGATGGTGTGGCCGGCGGCGCTGAAGCTGCCGCTCGACAGGGGCAGGGTTCCCCCGATGCGGTCCGAGGCCTCCACCAGCGCCACCCGGGCGCCGCGGGCGGCGGCGAACAGGGCGGCGGTGATCCCGGCCGGGCCGGCCCCGGCGATGGCGACGTCAAACGGGGGCATGGGCGCGGGTCCTCGGCTCTGACGGTCTTAGCGTCGGCGTCGGGCGCGCACAACGCGCGGCGGAATCCGAGCCCCTGGTCGCCGCCGCGCACGCCGCCTAAAACCCCAAGCTTCGGCTGGAGACCCTGACGGCATGAACATCGACGGCGTCCACCATCGCAGCATCGCCCTGAACCCCGACGGATGGAGCGTGCGCGTCCTCGACCAGCGCAGGCTGCCCTGGGCGGCCGAGTGGGTGAATCTCGACAGCCTGGACAGCGCCTGCGCGGCGATCCGCGACATGTGGGTGCGCGGCGCGCCCCTGATCGGGGCCACCGCCGCCTACGGCCTCGCCCTGGCCCTGCGCGAGGACGCCAGCGACGCGCACCTGGAGTCGGCCGGCCGGCGGCTGATGGCCACCCGGCCCACGGCCGTCAACCTGCGCTGGGCGCTGGATGAGGTCACCGCGGCGGCGCGGCCGCTGGCGGGCGCCGAGCGCGTGGCGGCGGCCTACGCCCGGGCCGCGGCCATCTGCGACGAGGACGCGGCCATGTGCCGCTCGATCGGCGGGCACGGGGCGGCCCTGGTCCGGGCCGGGCGCAGGGGGGAGGGGCGGCCGGTGCAGGTCCTCACCCACTGCAACGCCGGCTGGCTGGCGACGGTGGACTGGGGCACCGCCCTGGCCCCCCTCTATGTGGCCCATGACGAGGGCCTGGATCTGCATGTGTGGGTGGACGAGACGCGGCCGCGCAACCAGGGGGCCCTGACGGCCTATGAACTGGCCCAGCACGGCATCGCCCACACGGTCATCTGCGACAATGCCGGCGGCCTGCTGATGCAGCAGGGGCAGGTGGACCTGTGCATCGTCGGCGCCGATCGCATCACCGCCAACGGCGATGTCTGCAACAAGGTCGGCACCTATCTGAAGGCCCTGGCCGCCTTCGACAACGGGGTGCCCTTCTATGTGGCCGCCCCCTACACGACCTTCGACGCGGCCACCGAGCGCGGCGACCAGACGACGATCGAGGACCGCGGCCCGGCCGAGGTGACCACGGTGGCCGGCCTGGGCCCGGACGGGGTCGCCACCACGGTGAGGACCACGGACAGTCCCGCCGCCAACCCGGCCTTCGACGTCACGCCGGCGCGCCTGGTCACGGGCTACATCACCGAGCGCGGGGTCCTGACCAAGGACCAGCTCGCGCGCGGACCGGCCTATTGATAGCGGACGCGGCCTTCGGTGCGGTCCACCGCGACCGTCACCTCGCCGGTCTTGCCCAGGGGGACGGTGGCCACGCCCGCCGCCCGGCGGTAGCCCCCCGTGCCCACCCCGACCTCGACGGCGCCGCGCGCCTGGCGACGGGTGTCCTGGGGGAGAGGGGGAGGAGCGGCGGTCGGGACAGGGAGCATCTCGACCGGTCGAGGGGCGGCCGCGGTCTCGCCCGTGGCGGCGGCGCCTGCCGTCGACATGGGCGAGTCATCGGCCAGGCTCGGACCCGCCGCGAACACAAGGGCGCACACGACGGCGGCGCATAGAGGGATGGGGCTCATATCGTCTCCTCGGTCGCCCCCACGTCCAGGGAAGGCCGCCGCTGAGGCCGAACTGAGGCCGGGCCGGCTTAGCGCCCGCCGGCTCCGGTGATTTCCTTGATCAGGGCCTGGATGGGGGCCTTGCCCCCGGCCGCCCACACGCCCTTCATGTGCGCCAGGGTGCGCGCGGCGGCCCCGTCGAACTTCCATTCGCAGCCGTCGAACCGGCAATTCTCAAAGGTGGGCGGTTCGCCGCCGGCGTAGACCAGGCGGCAGTCGCGGAAGTCGCAGTCTGCAAAGTGCTCGCCATCGAGCGCCACGGTCTCGTGGTTGAAGATGGTCGCGGTCTGCATAGGCTCTCTCAGGGTTCGTCGCGCGAGTCCTGGGGCGCATCGCCATCCGGCGGCGTCCCCTGGTCACGTTCGCGCTGGTCTCGCTTGGCGGCGGCTTTCTCGGCGACCTTGATCGCCTTCAGCCGGTCACGCTCCATACGCTCGAAGGAATAATTGGGTCTGCGAGCCATGAGGCGTCCTTGAAAGGCGCCGGCCGCGCATCAGGGAGAAGCCCGTTGGCCGGCTCCGGTCCCATCGGTCTTCGTGATAGAGTCGCCGGCCGGGCGAACCCGGCCGGCGGATAGGCTTAGGCCGACTGGAGTTGCCCGGCGGACATCTTGCCGCTGCGCTGATCGCGCTCCAGTTCGAACGAGACCTTTTGGCCTTCGTTCAGCGAGCCGAGGGTCGAGCGTTCAACCGCGGAGATGTGGACGAACACGTCCGCGCCGCCGTCGTCGGGTTGAATGAAGCCAAAGCCCTTGGTGGGGTTGAACCATTTAACAGTGCCGGTCGTCATAGGTGTCTTCTTTCGGAAGTGAATTTCCGCACACCCCCGAATGGGGCGCGCGCTCAAAATGTCGGAGAGGATCGTGATAGACTCGGAGCTCGATCCAGAGAAACGAGCGAGGAGAGCAACCGAACCAAATCGATTTTCGATGCTCCGATCATACGCCGATTTCGGCGTCGCGCCACGCAATTCTTCAATCGGATGTCTTTGACGCGATCCCGCCGACTTTGGCCTAGGCGTGGGCGTCCGCCACCCGCTTGGCTTCGGCCACCAGTTGGGCGGCGTATTGCAAGGTGTCGGGACGGATGCTGGTGACGTTTTCGCGGCGTTCGGTAAACAGGCGCCCGAGGTGGTCAAGCACCTCCTGGTTGTCCTTGCCCACATGGCCGAGCAGTTCGACCAGGACGAGATGGAGGGCGGCGACCCTGTGTTCGAGGTCTTCAGCGCTGATGGTCACGTCGGGTCTCCTTGGGTGATGGAGCACCAACCGGTGGGCCCCGCGAAGGTTGCAACGCAAAGGGTCCCCGCCGTCAAGCGGTACCGCCCGAGGCCTCGGGCGGGGGACCGCTAGCGCGGGGCCTCGGCCTCGACGATCGCCAGCTCCTTGGGTCGCCCGGCGAAGATCATCCGCGCCTCGGCCAGGGCCTGGCGCTGCCGGGCGCCGTCGCCGAGCACGCCATAGGAGCGCACCAGCCTCGCCCAGCCGGGGGCGTCGTCCGGCGACTGCTTCAGGCGCTCCGCCAGGCCCGCGACCATGCCCCGGATCATCGCCGCCTGCGGATCCTCGGCCGCCGGGGGGGCGGACTGGCCCGCCTGCGCGATCTGGTCGTCCAGCATCGCCCGACGCGGATCGCCGGCCGCCAGGCTCTCGCGCAGGGCCCGCAGGCCCGCGACGCCCGAAGCGGTGTCGCCGCGCAGGATCTGCGCCTTGGCCAGGGCGTAGCGGGCCGCCGGATTGGCGGGCTCCAGGGCCAGGGCCCGGCGGAAGGTGGCCTCGGCCTCGGGGGACACCTGATCCGCCTCCAGCGACGCCTGGGCCTGGCCCAGGAGCACGAGGGTCTGGACGTTGCGCGGCTCCAGCCGCACGGCGTGGCGCAGGGCCTCGATCGCGCCATAGCCGTCGCCGGCCGCCAGCCGCGCGCTGCCGAGATAGGCGGCCAGGGTGGCGTCGTTCGGATGCCGGCTGGCCAGATCGCTGAGCACCGCGGCCATGGGGGCCGGTCCCAGGGTCTGGGGATCGGCGGCGCGCCATTGGGCCAGCCGGGCCTTGAACGGGGCGTCGGGGGTCCCCGGCGCGCCGACCAGCATATACAGGACGACCGCCGCCGCCGCGGCGGCGCCCGCCGCCAGGGTGACGATGCGCCCGGCGGATCGCGACGGGGCGGGGGCGGGGCCCTCGGCCGCCTGCTGGGTCGACAGCAGCCGGCGGGCGGCCTCGGCGAAGGCCTGACGCCGGTCGGGCTCGTCCAGCAGACCGCGAGCGGCCAGGTCGTCGACCTCCTCGAGCTGCCGCAGATACACCGCTTCGGTGGGATCCGGTCCGTCGGCGCCGCGCCCGACGACGACGGCGCGACCGATGATCAGCGCCGCGGCGCCGGCGGCCAGCACCGCGGCCAGGAACAGGAACAGCATCATGACCCTGATGTGCCCCGCCCGGTCGGCGGCTTCAAGCCTTTGCGGTCCAAGCGTCGAATACCCGACGTTGTTCATCGGCTGGACCGGTCCGACGCTGCATTTTGTCTCAGGGGGGTGGTTCGGGCGCGCCGTTCTATTTCGCCATGATAGAATTGCGTCTCATTCGAGAGATGAATTTGACCATCGCAGACCCGAAATTCGCCAAGGACGCGGCGGCGCCGCTGGTGCGTGCGCTCCAAGAGGCGGGCGCGCCGCCACGCGCCTCCGATCTCGGCATGGTTTATCAGGTGCTCGTCTCGGCCGACGGCCAGCAGCGTCAATATGTCTATGTATCGCCCAATTGCCTGACCTTGAACGGGGTCGCCGCCGAAGCGGTCATGGCCGACCCCATGGCCCTGCATGGCCTGATCGCGCCCGATCACCGGGCCCTGGTCAAGCAGGCCATGGACGAGGCGATCCGGGACAATGTCGCCTTCAACGTCGAAGCGCCCTTCCTGCGGCCGGACGGCGCCGTGCGCTGGCACCGGTTGACCTCGACCCCGCGCCGGACCGCCGATGGCCAGACCCTGTGGGATGGCATCCAGATGGACATCACCGAGCGCAAGCTGGCGGAGCTTGCGCTGGAGCGGGAGCAGCGGCGGCTGTCCCTGGCCCTGGACGCCGCCGGGCTGGGCCTGTGGGAATATGACATCGCCGCGGACCATCTGATCTGGTCGGACCGGGTCAAGGCCCTGTACGGCCTGGAGCCGGACGCGCCCGTGACCTTCGACATCTACCGGTCGCACATCCACCCGGATGACCGGGAGCGCGTGCTGGCTTCCTACGAGCAGGTCCGGGCCAGGCCGGGGGGCGGTGACTTCTCGTTCGAGCACCGCACCCGGGCGCCGGACGGAACCGTGCGATGGCTGTTGGCTCACGGGCGGGTCACGTCCGGACCCGACGGCCAGGCGGATCGGGTCATCGGCACGGCTCTGGACATCACTGAGCGCAAACATGCCGAGGAGGCGCGCGCGCTCCTGTTCCAGGAGTTGAATCACCGGATGAAGAACAACTTCCAGGTGATCGCCGCCATGCTGCAGATGCAGCAGCGCGACGCCAGCCCCGAGACCGCCCAGGCTCTCCAGGGGACCCTGGACCGCGTGCAGGCCATCGCCCGCGCCCACGCCAACCTCTATGCCGACGGTCGGGTCGGCCAGGTCGACTTCGCCGCCTATCTGCGCGACCTGTGCGGCTCCCTCGACCAGGGCCTGCTGGATCGCGACCGCATCAGCCTGAGCGTCGCCGCCGATCCCTTTGACCTCGATCCAGATCGCACAGCGGCTGCGGGGATGCTGGTCAATGAGCTGGTCACCAATGCGGTCAAGCACGCCTTCACGGGCCGGGATCGCGGCCGCATCCAGGTCGAGTTCCGGGTGGGGCCGGAGGGGCCGCGCCTGAGCGTGGAGGACGACGGCCATGGTTTCGACCGGCCGGGCGACCGGCGCGCGGGCCTGGGAACCCGTCTGATCGACGCCTTCGCCCGCCAGGCTCGCGGGGCCCTCATCCGCAGCCAGAACGGCTCGCGGGTGGAGTTGCTGCTGGAGCCTTAGGCCCCGCGCTGACGGCGTCTCAGGTCAGGGTGCGGCGGAACAGGGCCAGCAGCCGCTCCCACGCCTTCTCGGCTGACGCCGCGTCATATCGGGCGCTGCCGGGCACACACCAGCCGTGCTGGGCCGGATAGATCTCGCTCTCGTGCTCGACCCCGGCCGCGTCCAGGGCGGCGGTGAGGCGCTCGATCATCGGCAGGGGGATGAGAGCGTCCTGGTCGGCATGGCCGATGAGCAGCGGCGCCCGGATGGCGGGGGCGCCCAGGTGCGGGCTGTCCGGCGCGTCCGTGGCCAGCTCGCCGCCGTGGAACGAGGCGGCCGCGCCGATCCGGTCGGGGAAATCCGCTGCGCTACGCAGGGCGAAGCCGCCACTCATGCAGTAGCCGACGACGCCGGTCTGACCCGGCCGCACGTCCGGCCGGGCGTCCAGCCAGTCGAGGCAGGCCCCGACATCCGCGCGCACCAGATCGGAGGTCAGCTCGGCCTTCAGCACCAGGAGCTTGCCCAGGTAGTCCGGTTCCCCCGGGGTCCCGGGGGGCAGGGCGTCGGCGATCGGGCCGCGCCGGTAATAGGGGTTGGGCAGCAGCACGGCGAAGCCGGCGTCGGCCAGGCGTTGGGCCATGCCCCGGTTGGCCGGGCGCACCCCCATGATGTCGGTGAACTGGATCACCCCTGGCCACGGGCCTGCGCCCTCGGGCGTGTAGAAGTAGCCGTCGACGGTTCCGTCCGGCGCGCCGATGGTGATGGCCTGCTCGCCCATGATGTCCCTTCCCTCGCGGATCAGGGGCGGAACCTAGACATCCAGGCGGCCGGGCGCCAGCGCTGGGCGCCGGCATTCAGTCCCGGCTCAGCCGCTGCCCGCGCCGCGCTGAAAGCTCTCCACCAGGCTTCCCGCCACCAGCCGCCAGCCGTCCACCAGGACGAAGAAGATCAGCTTGAACGGCAAGGACACCACCACCGGGGGCAGCATCATCATGCCCATGCTCATGAGCACGCTGGCGACTACCAGGTCGATCACCAGAAACGGGACGAACAGCAGGAACCCGATCTCGAAGGCGCGCTTCAGCTCGCTGATCATGAAGGCCGGGGTCAGGACCTGGATGGGCGTCTCGGCCAGGGTCTTGGGCTTGGGGATCTTGGACAGGCGCACGAACAGGGCCAAGTCGTCGCGATCGACCTGCTTGGCCATGAACACCTTGACCGGCCCGGCGGCCGCGTCGAAGGCCGCCGGCAGTTCCATCTGCTGGTCCAGCAGGGGCTTGATCCCCGCGTCGTAGGAGGCCTGGAAGGTCGGGGCCATCACCAGCGCCGTGAGGAACAGGGCCAGGCTGATCAGCACCGCATTGGGCGGCGCCTGCTGCAGGCCCAGCGCCGTGCGCAACAGCGACAGCACGACGATGATCCGCACGAAGGAGGTGGTCATGATGACGATCGACGGCGCCAGGGACAGCACCGTCAGCAGTCCCACCAGCTGCACCACCCGCTCGGTCAGGCCGGCGCCAGTGCCGAGATTCACATTCACGGCCTGGGCGAAGGCGAGGGCGGGAAAGACCATGGCCAGCAGGGTGGTGATCACCGCCATCTGCGCCGCCTGGGCGCAGTCCGCAGCGGTGACGCGGCCGACGAGGGCCAGCAGCAGTCGTTTCATGACGCCGCCTCGGTGACGCCCGGCGCGCCGCCCGCCGTCTCGCCCAGCACCCGCCCTTCGCCGAGCAGGATGAGCTTTTCCTGCCGGTCGAAGCGGACCAGCACCAGCCGGCGCTGGGGGTCCAGCATCAGGGTCTCGACGATGGCCAGGCGGCGCTCGGACGCCGGGGTCTGCAGCCGCATCAGGGTCGACGGCCCGAACCGGCGCAGGCCCCAGGCGGCCAGGCCTACGAGCCCCAGGGTGACGGCCAGGGCGGCGATCATCCGGGCGATTTCGGCAAGGTCCATGGGCTGTGCGACTCGGGGCCATCGGGGGCGACTCAGGGGAGGGTAGTGCACGAAGCGCCGGAGGCTGAGTCCTGCCTTGCCCTGCGACCAACCGCCCTGGGCGGCGGCTAAGGTCTCGTTAACCGTGTTCGTTCACGTTTGGCTTCGGACGCCAAAGGCAGATTCGGTTCGATGAACCTCAACGACATCCCGCTGTTCTCGATGCTGAAGGGCCGGATGGGCTATCTGAATCGGCGTCAGCAGGTGATCGCCGAGAACGTCGCCAACGCCGACACCCCGGGCTACGCCGCCCGCGACCTGAAGCCGTTCAGCGTTCGCGCCCAGGCCGAGGCGGCCGGGGCCCTGCGGCCGGTGACGCCGTCGATGACCAATGTGGCCCATCTGTCCGGCACGATCTCGACCGCGTCCGGGTCGGGCTCGGCCTTCAAGACGATGGCCTCGCCCGATTCGGAGACCACGCTGGACGGCAACCAGGTCGTTCTGGAAGAGCAGATGATCAAGATGACCGAGGCGCGCATGAACTACGAGGCGGCCGTGGGATTCTACCAGAAGTCGCTGAACCTCATCCGGACCGCGGCGCGCGCGCCGGGTCGCGGCTAGGATCCAGGCGATGGTCGACAAGATTTCCCAGTCCGGCGCAGCGATGGCGGTGGCCGCCTCGGCGCTGAAGGCCCAGCAGCAGCGCATGCGGGTGATCGCCGAGAACATCGCCAACGCCGATTCCACCGCCTCCACCGCCGGGGGCGACCCCTACCGCCGCCAGTCGCCGGTGTTCCAGCCACTGAAGCTGGACGGCAGCGTGCACGGGGTGAAGATGGGCAAGGTGCTGCCCGACCAGTCCGAATTCAAGCTGGAGTACCAGCCGGGCAATCCCGCGGCCAACGCCAAGGGCTATGTGAAGATGCCCAACGTCGATCCCCTGATCGAGGCGCTGGACATGCGCGAGGCCCAGCGCAGCTACGAGGCCAACCTCAATGTCATCGAGACGGCGCGGGCGATGGAATCGCGCACCCTCGACCTGCTGAAGCGCTAGGAGTCCCTCGATGATCACGCCCCTGGTCGTCGCCAAGGCCTATGCCGCGGCCCAGTCGAGCGCCGCGGGCGGCGCCGCCGCCGGCGCCGGGGCGGCGGGCGGGACCCAGTTCGCCCAGCTGCTGCAGCACGCCATGGGCGACGCCATGCAGGCGTCCAAGGCCGCGGAATCCCAGATGGCGGCCCAGGTGCAGGGCAAGGCCGAGCTGATCGACGTGGTCACCTCGATCTCCTCGGCCGAGGCCAGCCTGGAGACGGTGATGGCGGTCCGTGACCAGGTGATCAGCGCCTATCAGGAAATCATGCGGATGCCGATCTGACGCGGCGCCGTTAACCTTCGTAACCGCTGGTTAACCACGTTCCCGCAGGGTGCCGTCGCGCGTATCCTTTCCTTTTCCGGGTGTGATTCCATGAGCGGCGCAGAAGTGCTGAACGTCGGCCGTGACGCCATCTGGCTGACCATCCAGCTGTGCGCCCCGATGCTCATCGTCGGGCTGGTGGTCGGGGTGGGCATCGGCCTGTTCCAGGCCCTCACCCAGATCCAGGAGGCGACCCTGGTCTATGCCCCCAAGATCGTCGCCGTCTTCGTCGCCCTGCTGGTGTTCCTGCCGTTGATGGGGGCGCTGATGGGCGGCTTCATGCGCAGCATCGCCGAGCGCATCTCGGCGATGTAGCCGATGAACCCCTTCGCCATCCCGGGCGAGGTCTACGCCGCCGGCCTCGTGTTCATGCGGGTGGGGGCCCTCGTCATGCTCATCCCGGGGATCGGGGAGTCGACGGTGCCCCCGCGCATCCGCCTGTCCTTCGCCCTGCTCCTGTCCCTGTGCCTGGGACCGGTGGCGGCGCCGATGCTGCCGCCGATCCCCGACAGCCTGGGCGTCCTGGTCGGCCAGGTGATCAAGGAACTGCTCACCGGCCTGATGATCGGGGCGCTGATGCGACTGATGCTGTCGGCCCTGGCCGTGGCGGGCGAGACGGTGGCCATCCAGACGACCCTGGCCTTCTCCCAGACCACCAACCCCCTGGGCGCCCAGCCGGGAACCAGCCTGACTACCTTTCTCAGTCTGATGGGGGTGACGCTGATCTTCGCCACCAACCTGCATCACCTGTTCCTGGCGGCCATCGCCCATTCCTACACCCTGTTCGCGCCGACCAAGCCGGTCCTGCTTCGCGACGCGGTCAGCCTGGCGATCCAGACCGTGGGCGGATCCTTCGCCCTGGGATTGCAGCTGGCGGCCCCGGTGATCGCCTTCTCCATCGTCTTCAATGTGGCTGTCGGCTTCGTCGGCCGGGTGATGCCGCAGTTCCAGGTGTTCTTCGTCGCGGCGCCCTTGAGCGTGCTGTTCGGCCTGTCGATCTTCGCCCTCAGCCTAGGGGTGATCGGCCTGGTGTGGCTGAGTCGCTACGAAGACTTCCTGCGTATCTTCACCTAGGGGCGGACGCCGGTGGCCGAGGAAACCGACTCCCATTCCAAGACAGAGGATCCGACACCCAGGCGGCTGGAGGAGGCGCGCAAGAAGGGCGACGTCGCCAAGACGCCCGACCTGCCGCAGTGGATGTCCATCGCCGCCGCCGCCACCGTGGCCGCCATGTGCGGCGGCTGGCTGGCGCGGGACATGATGGTCGCCCTGGTTCCCTTCGTGGCCCATCCCGAGTCCTACGATCTGGAGAACGGCGGCGGGGTGGCCATCCTGCGGCGGTGCATGATGGTCGCGGCGCCGGCGATGCTGCTGGTGATGGCGCTCACCGCCCTGGCGGGGGTGGCCGGCAACCTTGTGCAGCATGGCTTCCTGTGGAGCCCCGACAAGCTGAAGCCCGACTTCAGCAAGCTGTCCCTGGCCCAGGGCTTCAAGCGCCTCTACGGCCCCGATGGCCTGATGCAGTTCGCCAAGTCGCTGGCGAAGGTCTTCTTCATTTCCCTGATCTGCTACGTCTCGCTCCGGTCGCACTGGGAGGAATTCGTCGGTCTGGTCCGGGTGGAACCCGAGGCCATGCTGCCCTTCACCGCCGGCCTGCTGCGCAGCCTGGCCTTCTCGACCATCGGCGCCCTGGGCGTCAGCGCCGCCTTCGACTGGTTCTGGCAGCGCATGCGCTTCATGAAGCGCATGCGCATGAGCCGCGAGGAGATGAAGGAGGAGATGCGGCAGTCCGAAGGGGACCCGCACATCCGCGGCAAGCTGCGCCAGATGCGCATGGAGCGCTCGCGCAAGCGGATGATGCAGGCGGTGCCGCGCGCCACCGTCGTGGTCACCAACCCCACCCACTATGCGGTGGCCCTGTTCTACGAGGCGGGGGAGGCCCCGGTGCCGCAATGCCTGGCCAAGGGCGCGGATCGGGTCGCCCTGCGCATCCGCGAGGCGGCTCGCCAGGCGGGGGTGCCCATCGTCGAGGACCCGCCCCTGGCCCGGGCCCTCTACGCCACGGTGGAGGTCGACGAGGCCATCCCGCAGCAGCATTACGAGGCCGTCGCCAAGGTGATCGGCTTCATCCTCAGCGCCGCCCGCAAGAGCGCGCGCCCCGCATGGCGTTAGGAAGTATCGTTGTCATCTGATTCGCATGGCCTTCCGGCGGCTCCGCCGGCAGGGGGAGCCCCGGTCCGCGTCATGATCGATTCGCCTCAAGCAGGACTGCGCACCGTTCGGCGGCTCGATCCCTGGATCCTGGCCGGCGGGGTGTTCTTCATCGCCGCGATCCTGGCCGCCGCCTATCCGGCGATCCGCGCCGGCCCCGCGACCCGGGGCGGGCTGATGCTGCTGATGGGTCTGGCCGGGGTGGCCTTCCTGGGGCTGTTCGCCTTCCGCCAGCAGGCCGTGCCCGAGGCCGATGTCGACGCGGTCGCCCTGCTCGACGCCCTCGAGGATCCCGCCGCCGTGTGCGATCCCCAGGGGCGGCTGCTCCAGGCCAACGCCGCCTGGGCCCAGGCGGTGGGCGAGGCCCGCCGGCTGCCCCGCGCCGGCGCGGGCCTCTACGCCGCCCTCCAGGCCGCGGGGCGCGGCGAGCCGGCGGAGGCGACCCTGACCACCGCGCAGGGCGACCGCGCCGCCCGGGTGGCGGCCCTCGAGGGTCGCGGCTTCATGATCCAGCTGCGCGCCTCGCCGTCCCCGCCCGAGGGCGCCGCCGAGGCGGCCCCCCCCGTCACCGCCGCAGAGCCTCCCGAGCCGGCCGCCCAAGGCGGGCGCATGGACGCCCGGGCCTCAGCGGCGCCCTTCGGGGCCGCCCTGCTCGAGGGCGAGGACCCGTTCGACGCGGTGATCGTCGAGTGCAACGGCGCCCTGCAGGCCATCACCCAGGGGCGCGCGGCCGAGGGCGTGGTGTTCGGCGCGCTGATCGAGGAGGCCTCGCGCACCGAGGCGCGGGCGCGGCTGGCCTCGGGCCGCCACGGCCACCTGGAGGTCAAGCTGGTGGGCGAGCCGCCCCGCACCGCCCACCTGTACCTGTCGGCGGTGGACGGGCGCCAGCTGGCCTATCTGATCGACGTGTCCGAGCAGAAGCAGCTGGAGCTTCAACTGGCCCAGGCCCAGAAGATGCAGGCCATCGGCCAGCTCGCCGGCGGCGTCGCCCACGATTTCAACAACCTGCTCACCGCCATCCAGCTGCGCCTCGACGAGCTGCTCCACCGCCACCCGGTGGGAGACCCGTCCTACGAAGGTCTGAACGAGATCCGCCAGACCGGGGTGCGCGCGGCGGACCTGGTGCGCAAGCTGCTGGCCTTCTCGCGCAAGCAGACGGTGCAGCGCGAGACCCTCGACCTGGGCGAGCTGATCAGCGAGTTCGAGGTGCTGCTGCGCCGCCTGCTGCGCGAGGACGTCAAGCTGGAGACCGATTACGGCCGTAACCTGCCCCTGGTGCGCGCTGACAAGAGCCAGCTTGAGACGGCGGTGATGAATCTGGCGGTCAACGCCCGGGACGCCATGCGCAGCCAGGACGCAGAGCAGGGCGGCAAGGTCCAGGACGGGGTGGTCCGCATCCGCACCGCCCGGCTGACCCAGGCCGAGGCGATCGCCCTGGGCTATCCCGCGGCGCCGCCGGGGGAATACGCCCTGATCGAGGTGGCGGACACCGGCCCGGGCATGACCGCCGAGGTGCAGGCGAAGATGTTCGAGCCCTTCTTCACCACCAAGCCGGTGGGCGAGGGGACGGGCCTGGGCCTGTCGACGGTCTACGGCATCGTCAAACAGGCCGACGGCTGGATCCATGTGCAGTCCGAGCTCGGCCAGGGGTCGGCCTTCCGCATCTTCCTGCCGGTCTACAGCCCGCCCGCCCACGTCACGCCGATCCCGGTGGTGGCCAAGATCAAGCCGGCGCCGCGGGACCTGTCCGGCAACGGCCTGATCCTGTTCGTCGAGGACGAGGATGCCGTGCGCGGCGTCGCCGCCCGGCTGCTGCGCGCCCGGGGCTATGAGGTGCTCGAGGCCTGTGACGGCGAGGAGGCGCTGATCCTGTGCGAGGAGCACGCGGGCAAGATCGACCTGCTGATCTCCGATGTGATCATGCCGGGGCTGGACGGACCGACCCTGCTGAAGAAGGCCCGCCAGTTCCTCGGCCCGGCGCCGGTGATGTTCATCTCCGGCTATGCCGAGGCGGAGTTCTCGGACCTGCTTGAAGGCGAGACCGGGGTGACCTTCCTGCCCAAGCCGATCGACATCAAGACCCTGGCCGAGCGCGTCAAGCAGCAGCTGGCCGCCTGACCGGCGGCCTCAGGGGGCGTGGGGCGGCGTCGGCGCGGGGGCGGCCGAGGGGCCGATGAGGCGCGGCCGCGGCGTGCGGATGTGGGTGTGACCGTGGCTGGACAGGGCCACCGCGAGCCAGCGCAGGCGCGGCGTCTCGGCGGCGATGGCGATCACCACCACCGTCAGCGGCGTCGACAGCAGGGCCCCGGTCATGCCGAATATCAGGCTCCAGAAACCGAGCGACAGCAGCACCACCACCGGCTCGACGTCCAGGCGCTCGCCCTGCATGCGCGGCAGCAGGATGTTGTCGATCAGAATGACCGAGGTCTGCAGCGACAGGAACAGGGCCAGGGGCCGCCAGGTCAGGTCGAACTGGAGCACCGCCAGCATGGTGGGGGCGACGACGGCGGCGGCGGGCCCCAGGATCGGGATATAGGCGCCCAGGAACACCAGGAAGGCCAGGAACAGGGCGTTCTGCAGGCCCAGCAGGGCCATGATCACCCAGGCGGTCGACGCCAGCAGGATGGCCTTGAAGGTCTGCAGACCGACATAGCTTTCGGCGCCGGTGCGCACCCGCTCGAACACCCGCTCGGCGTGGCCGCGGGCCTCCCCTTCCGGGAACAGCATGTTCAGCTTGCGCTCGAAGGAGGCCCGGGCCGCCAGCAGGAAGCCGAGATAGATCACCACCAGGATCAGGCCTGTGGTCATGTGCTGGATGGCCAGCAGCATGATCGCCACATAGTTGCGCACATCGACGCTGGCGATGATCGCGCTGACCTGGGCCGTGGGCACTCCGAATCGGGTGGTGATCTCGGCCAGGACCACCGACAGCTGGCCGCTCATGCCGCGCACGCTGGAGGCGAAGCCGGGCGCGGAATAGGCCACCAGGGCGATCGCGCCGACGACGATGCCGGTCATCAGCACGAAGGCGGCGGTGACCCGAAGCCATTCCGGGGACCGGGGCTGCACCCGCGCCACCAGGCGCGAGACGGTATCCACCAGGATCATCATGAAAACGGCCACGATCAGTGGCGTCAGCAGGGCGGTCATCACGTGCAGGGCGGCGAGGCAGGCCAGGATGGTCAGCAGGAACACGCAGCTGGTCAGGGTCTGCAGCAGGCCCCGCTCGCCGGTCCTCGGGTCCGGCCCCTTACTCACGTCAGACATCGTCCCATCCCCGCAGCCTAGCCGCCGCCGACACTGATCTAACGCCGCTGCGCTGCGCCGCAAGAGTTCAAGCCGTCGCGGACCGTCGACCCGTGCCCAGGGAACCCGTCAAGCGCCGCAGAGTTTCCCCCTGTGAAGCTCACCAGGAGATCAGGCCATGGCCGACGAGACCCCCACCCCCGGCGTTCAAGGCGAGGGCGACTACGTGTCCGCCCGCAAGTTCCAGAAGGAAGAGCACGCCTTCGCCAAGGATTCCGACAAGGTCGAGAAGGCCGCCCGCGAGGCCAGCGACGCCCTGGATGGCCCCGAAGGCGACGATCTTGAAAAGGCCCGGGCCGAGACCGCGGCCAAGACCCCGTCCTGAACGGTTTGCTGAAGCGTCGCGCGGGGACCTAGATCCCCGCGTGCATCAGCGCCTTGGCCGCCCCGGCCAGACCGCCCAGGAGCAGGGCCAGGGTCGCCAGGGCCTGCAGCCCAAAGCCCACCGCCCTCTTATCGGCGGAGGCCAGGTAGCCGGCCATGTAGGCGATGCGGCCGACGATCCACAACACCCCCAGCCCCGCCGCCCAGCGCACGTCCACATAGGCCGAGAAAAGCCACAGGGCAGGCAGGAAAACGATCAGGCCCTCCAGCGTATTGCCCTGCACCCGCAAGGCCCGCTCGACCACCGGGTGGCCGCTCATGGCGGGGGCGAGCAGTCCATATTTGTGGCGCGTGCGCCCCACCGCCGCGATGGTCGCCATATAGACGAGCAGGGCGGCGAGGGTGATCACCGCGATCAGGGGGTGCAGGAACATCGGACAGGCCTCCTCGCCTCAGCGTGAGTGTAGCGCGCCTGACCGCTTTGAACAGTCGGGGCGCCTTTGCCGGCCTCAGGCGTTGAGCACGCTGGATCCCCCGCCGAGAGCCGCCCATGTCCCGCCTGTTGCCCCTCGCCGCCGCCTCGCTCGCCGCCCTTGCCTGCATCGCCGCGGCGCCGGCCGTCCAGGTGGAGCCGGCGTTCGGCAACACCATCGTCTCCACCTATCCGGACGGGCGCACCGGCCATCTGTGGCTCAAGGCCGACGGGACCTACAGCTACGAGGGTCGCCGCAAGACGCCCTCCAGCGGGCGGTGGACGATCAAGGGCCCCAAGCTGTGCCTGAAGCAGAGCAAGCCGCGGTCGATTCCCTTCTCCTACTGCCCGGCCATCAAGGAAGGCGGCGTCGGCACGACCTGGACCGGCAAGGCGCCCACCGGCGAGCCGATCCAGCTCGAACTGGTCGCCGGCATCGTGCGCTGATCGGTCAGGCGGACACGCCGGCCGCGGCCTTGGCGGCTTCGTAGCGTTCGGCGGCCTCCATCCATTCAGTCTCAGCCTCGGCGATCTGCGCCAGGGCGCGGGCCTTCTGCTTGCCCAGATCAGCGGCCTTCAGGGGATTGAGCCGGAAGATGGACGGGTCAGAGAGGGCCTCCTCGGCCTTGGCGGCGGAGGCGGTCAGCTTGGCGATGCGCTGCTCGGCCGCCTCGATGGCCTTCTTGAGCGGCGCAAGGTCGGCCCGGGCCTGGGCTGCCGCGCGTCGCGCCTCCTTGCTGGAGCCGGAGGAGGAGGACGAGGCGGCGGCTGCTGGCTTGGCGCCCTTGGCCCGGTCCAGCACCAGCCGGGCGTAGTCGTCCATGTCGCCGTCGAAGGCGGTGACCGCGCCCTTGGACACCAGCCACAGCCGGTCGGCGACCAGCTCCATCAGCGAGCGGTCGTGGGTGATCAGGATCACCGCCCCCTCGTAGTCGTTGAGGGCGTCGAGCAGGGCGCGGCGGCTGTCGATGTCGAGGTGGTTGGTGGGCTCGTCGAGGATCAGCAGGTCGGGCCGGTCCATGGCGACGATGTTTAGCAGCAGCCGGGCGCGCTCGCCCCCGGAGAGGTCCTTATGGGGCGTCTCCGCCTTGTCGAAGCCCAGGCCGAACTGGGCCAGGCGCGAGCGCCGCTGGCTCTCGCTGGAGCCGGGCATGGAGCCGCGGATCAGCTCCAGGGGGGTCTGGTCGGGGTCCAGGGCCTCGATCTGGTGCTGGTGGAACCAGCCGACGGTGAGCCGGCGGTCCCGGTGCACGTGGCCGCTCATCACCGGCAGGGCGCCGGCGATCATCTTGGCGAAGGTCGACTTGCCCGAGCCGTTGACGCCGAGCAGGCCGATGCGGTCGTCCAGGTCCAGCCGCAGGTTCAGGTGCTTGATCACCGCCTTGCCGTCATAGCCGACGGTGACGTCGTCCAGCCGCACCAGCGGCGGGGGCAGGGGCCTTTCGGGGGAGGGCAGATGGAAGGGGGCCGTGCGGTCCTCGATGACCGCGGCGATCGGTTGCAGCTTCTCCAGCCGCTTCAGGCGCGATTGGGCCTGGGTGGCCTTGGACGCCTTGGCCCGGAAGCGGTCGACGAAGGACTGCAGGTGGGCGCGCTCGGCGTCCTGCTTGACCTTGGCGGAGGCCTGCAGCCGCAGTTTCTCGCCGCGCAGGCGCTCGAAGTCGTCATAGCCGCCGGTGTAGAGGTCCAGCTTGGCCTGGTTCAGGTGCAGGATCTGGTCGACCGCGTTGGTGAGCAGTTCGCGGTCGTGGCTGATGATGATGGCGGTGTTCGGGTAGCGCTTCAGGCGCGCCTCGAGCCACAGAGCGCCTTCCAGGTCGAGGTAGTTGGTGGGCTCGTCGAGCAGCATCAGCTCGGGCTCGCCAAAGAGGGCGGCGGCGAGGGCCACGCGCATCCGCCAGCCGCCGGAGAATTCCGCCATCGGCCGGAACAGGTCCTCGTTGGAGAAGCCCAGGCCCGTGAGAATCTCGGCCACCCGCGACGGCGCCCGCTCGGCGCCGATCTCGATCAGGCGGCCATGGATATCGGCCTGTTCCTCGGGCGGGGCGGTGTCGACCCGCTTGAGCAGGGCGTCCCGCTCGACGTCGGCGGCCAGCACGGTGTCCATCAGGGTGACGGCCGTGGCCGGGTGCTCCTGGTCCACCGAGACGATGCGGGCGCCCTTGGGCCAGGTGATCTGGCCGCCGGTGGGCTGGAGCTGGTCCAGGATCAGCTTGAACAGGGTGGATTTGCCGGCGCCGTTCCGGCCGACGAGCCCCACCTTGGAGCCCACAGGGAGGGTCACCGTCGCTTCATCGAAGAAGCGGCGCCCCCAGGCGTCGAAAACGAGGTCCTTGATCTGAAGCATGGCGGCGAGCCTTTGCCATGTTGCAGCGCGAAGAGGAAGCCTTGGCGCATCGGCGCGGCCCCGCTATAAGCCCGCGACCTTCTTTTCCTTATCCAATGAGCAGACTTCCATGGCCGAACGCACCTTCTCGATCATCAAGCCCGACGCGACCAAGCGGAACCTGACCGGCAAGGTCAATGCGGTGATCGAAGACGCCGGCCTGCGCATCGTCGCCCAGAAGCGCATCCAGATGAGCCGCGCCCAGGCCGAGGAATTCTACGGCGTCCACAAGGAGCGCCCCTTCTTCGGCGAGCTGGTCGACTTCATGATCTCCGCCCCGGTGGTGGTCCAGGTGCTCGAGGGCGACAATGCGGTGGCCCGCTATCGCGAAGTGATGGGCGCCACCAACCCGGCCCAGGCCGCCGACGGCACCATCCGCAAGCTCTACGCCGAGTCGGTCGGCGAGAATTCGGTGCACGGCTCCGACAGCCAGGAGAACGCGGCGATGGAAATCGCCCAGTTCTTCACCGACGCCGAAATCGTCGGCTAGGACCGGTCAGGCGGCCGTCAGGCCGCTGGATTGAAGAGCGCCGCCGTCCCCAGGGTCGGCGGTGCTTCGCCACGTACGAAGGCCGCCACGCAGGCGGGGTAGAGCCTATGCTCCGCCGCCAGGATGCGCGCGGCCAACCGATCCTCGTCATCGCCAGGCAGCACAGGCACGGCCGCCTGGCCCAGGATGGGGCCGCTGTCGACCTCGGGCGTGATCTGGTGGACCGTGCACCCCGACACCTTCACCCCTGCGTCCAGCGCCTGGCGCTGGGGGTGCAGCCCCTTGAACAGGGGTAGCAGGCTGGGATGGATGTTCAGCTGCCGGCCGAGCCAAGTCTCGACCATGAACGGCGACAGGATCCGCATATAGCCCGCGTGGGCGATCAGGCTGACCCCCGCCTCGCGCAGGCGCGCGTCAATGGCCCGCTCATGGGCCTCGCGATCCCCGCCGAAGGCCTTGTGGGGGATGGCCACCGCCGTCACCCCGGCCTCGCGGGCGAGCGCCAGGCCCGGGGCGTCCTCGCGGTTGGAGATCACCACGGCGATCCGCGCCGGATAGGCGGGGTCCTCGGCCGCGGCGATCAGCGCCTGCATGTTGGAGCCCCGCCCCGAGATCAGGACCCCGACCTGGGCGCGGGTCATCGGGCGGCCAGCTCCCCGCAGACGAAGGCGTCCTCGCCGGCGTTCAGCAGCGCGGCCAGTATCGGCTCGGCGTTGTGGGCCGGCACGACCAGCAGCAGGCCGACGCCGCAGTTGAAGGTGCGCCGCATCTCCTGGTCGCTGACGCCGCCTGCCTCCTGCAGCCAGGCGAACACCGGCGGCAAGGCCCAGGCGTTCCAGTCGATTTTCGCCTGCAGGTGCTCGGCGATCACCCGGGGGGGATTCTCGATCAGTCCGCCGCCGGTGATGTGGGCGGCCGCCGTGACCAGACCGGTCTTGAGCACCGGCAGAACGGTCTTGATGTAGATGCGGGTGGGCGTCATCAGCGCCTGCGCCAGCGTCGCATCGGCGGCGAAGGGCGCGGCGGCGTCCCAGCCCAGGCCCGAGCGCTCCACGATCCGGCGAATCAGCGAATAGCCGTTGGAGTGCGGCCCGGACGAGCCGACGCCGATGAGCAGGTCGCCGGCCTTCTGTTCGTCCAGACGCGGCAGCACCGCGCCGCGCTCCACCGCCCCGACGCAGAAGCCGGCCAGGTCGTAGTCGTCGCCGCCGTACATCCCCGGCATCTCGGCGGTCTCGCCGCCGGACAGGGCGCAGCCGGCCTGCAGGCAGCCCTGGGCGATGCCGGCCACCACCCGCCGGGCGATCTCCACGTCCAGTTTGCCGCAGGCGTAGTAGTCGAGGAACAGCAGCGGCTCGGCGGCCTGGGCCAGCAGGTCGTTGACGCACATGGCCACGAGGTCGATTCCCACCGTGTCGTGCAGCCCGGTCTCCAGGGCGATCTTCAGCTTGGTGCCCACGCCGTCGGTGGTGGACACCAGCAGGGGGTCGCTGAATCCGGCGGCCTTCAGGTCGAACAGGGCGCCGAATCCCCCCAGGGCGGCGTCCGCTCCAGGGCGTCTGGTGGCCTTGGCCAGGGGCTTGATGGCTTCGACCAGGGCTTCGCCGGCGTCGATGTCCACGCCCGCCTGAGCATAGGTCAGGCCGTTGGGGCGGTCGGTCATGATGGCTCCGAATCGAGGCGGTAACAGGGCTGCGCGGTCAAACCCTCTTGCGCAGGGGCCGCGGCGCGGGGCTATAGCTAGCCGATGACCCCGATTACTTCCACTGCCGACCTCGAAGCTTTCTGTGCGCGGCTCGCCGGCGAACCATTCGTCGCCGTCGATACCGAGTTCATGCGCGAGACGACCTACTGGCCAAAGCTGTGCCTTATCCAGGCCGCCAGCCCCAATGCCGAGGCCGTCATCGACCCCCTGGCGGAGGGCCTCGACCTGGCGCCCTTCCTCAAGGTGCTGGCCGATCCATCGATCGAGAAGGTGTTCCACGCCGCCCGGCAGGACATCGAGATCTTCAACAATCTCGGCGTTTTGCCTGCCCCCCTGTTCGACACCCAGATCGCCGCCATGGCCGCCGGGTTCGGCGAGCAGGTGGCCTATGACGCCCTGGTGCGGCAGATGCTGAAGATCGATCTCGACAAGTCGAGCCGCTTCACCGACTGGAGCCGCCGGCCGCTCAGCGAGAACCAGCTGACCTACGCCCTCGCCGACGTCACCCACTTGGCGGCGCTGTTCCCGCGCCTGAAGGACCGGCTCGACAAGGAGGGCCGCCTGGGCTGGGTGACCGCCGAGATGCAGGCGCTGATCGATCCCGCCAACTACGACGTCAATCCCGAGAACGCCTGGAAGCGCCTGCGTCCGCGCAAGCACACCGCCAAATATCTCGCCGTCTTCAAGGCCGTCGCCGCCTGGCGCGAGCGCATGGCCCAGACCCGCGACCAGCCGCGCAGCCGCATCCTCAAGGACGACGCCATCGACGAGGTCGCCGCCCAGGCGCCCACGGACGTGGAGGCCCTGAACCGCCTGCGCGGCGTGCCCAAGGGCTATGGCGGATCCCGCTTCGGACCCGAGCTGATCGCCGCGGTGGTCGAGGCGCTGAAGAATCCGGAAGCCTACGCCCCGGTGGTCGACCGCCCCGCCTCGTCCGGCCAGCAGGCCAATGGCGCGGTGGTGGAGCTGCTCAAGGTCTTGCTGAAGGCCCGCGCCGAGGATGCCGGCGTCGCCTCCAAGCTGATCGCCACCGTGTCGGACCTGGAGAAGATCGCCCAGGACGACGAGGCGGCCACCCCAGCCCTGCAGGGCTGGCGGCGCGAGGCCTTCGGCGAGGACGCCCTGAGGCTGAAGCATGGCGAGCTGGCCCTGGTGCTGGACGGCTCGCGCGTGCGCGTGGTCGAGGTAAGGCGGGCGCCCAAGCCGGCCGCCTAGAGTCTAGCCGCGGTCGATGCGCAGGCTGCGGTCCAGCATGTTGGCCAGGGTCTGGGCGCGGCGGGTGGTCTGCTCGCCGAGCAGCAGGTCGGCCGAGGCGGGGGCGGCGGTGAGGGTCACGGTCTCCTCGTCGATCCACAGGGACGAGCGCGCCAACAGGTCCGTTGAGCGGCCCGACAGGTCACAGCCCAGGCGGATCGCCGAACCCAGCGCCCGGGCGCGCTTCAGCCGGTCGTCGCTCAGCAGCCGGTCGACGATATAGGGCTCGGGCAGGCTCGACGAGGCGGTGTGGCGGGCGAACACCACGCAGGCCAAAAAGGCGCGCTCCACATGGCTCATCCCGGGGATCGGCGCGCGCAGCACCTGTTCGAACACCAACTGGGCGCGGTGATCGGGATGCAGCCGCGAGCCGAGGTCGGCCAGGCGGCAGGCGGCCGCCAGCAACACCCGGTCGCGGTCGTCCTCCAGCACCGAGGGCAGGGCCGAGAAGGCGGGGAGCAGCCAGGTCTCCAGGCCCGCGCCGAGGTGCTCGGCGGCGTCCTGCCGCCCGCCCAGGGCGGCGCAGCCCTCGATCAGCGGACTGCGCGCCCGGACGGCCCGGGGCATGGCGTCGAACAACAGCCCCTCGCGCAGGCCGAAGGCCGACACCTGAATGGTGGCGACGCCGAGATGCTCGATGACCCCCTCCAGCACCACGGCGGCGTGGGGCAGGGTCTCCAGGCGCTTTCGCGAGAGCCCCTCGATACGCTCCAGCGAGCTCTTGGATTGCCGCGAGACAAACCGGGCGGCCTCGCAGGCGTCGCGGGCGCTGATCTCGTATTGATGCAGGATTTCAAGCGGGTATCTCGCCATCTGCATGTGCAGCAGGCCCAGGTTCCGCCAGGCGCCGCCGACGGCGTAGAAGCACGGGCTCTGGAACTTGGCGGCGATGGGCTTCAGCACCTTGTCCACCGCGGCTTTCACCTCGGCCTCCTTGAAGCCGCCTCCGCCCATCAGGGCGAAGGGGCCCAGCGGCAGGGTGACCCGGTCGGCGGGCTTGCCGCCGCGGATGCGCACCAGCTCCAGGCTGTAGCCGCCCAGATCCCCGGCCACGCCGCCGGCCTCGGGCGCGCCGGCGATAACCCCGAGGGCGGCGTAGCGCGCCTCTTCCTCGCCGGAGAGCACGCGCAGGTCCACGCCCGCTTCCTGACGCACCCGCTCGACGAAGGCCGCCCCGTCCTGCGCCTCGCGCACGGCCGCTGTGGCGGCGGAATAGACGGCGGCGGGCTTGATCGCATCCAGCACCGCCTTGAACCGGCGCAGGGCCGCCAGGGCGGCGTCTATGCCCTCGACGGACAGCTTGCCGGTGCGACGCAGGTCGCGCCCCAGGCCGGCCAGCACCTTCTCGTTGTACACGGTCCAGATGGCCCTGCCCTCGAGGCGATAAACCACAAGGCGGACCGAGTTGGAGCCGACGTCGATGACGGCGGCGTCGGAGCTGGAATCAGCGGCGGGCGCCGACATGCTCGAACGCGCGCGGCAGGTTCCTGACCTTATGGCCCCGGCCCGACAGGCTGGGGTTGGTCATGAAATACTCGTGGGCCGAGAACGCCTCGCGGCCACGCCAGCTTTCGCTGCGGTGGTAATGGCCGTCGGCGTCCAGGGTCCAGCTTTGCGCTTCGTCGTTCAGGTTGGCCACCATGATCTGCTGCAGGATCTGCTGATGCACGGTGGGATTGTCGATGGCTACAAGAGTCTCGACCCGGCGGTCGAGATTGCGGGGCATCCAGTCGGCGGAGGAGATGAACACCCGGCTCGCGGTGCTCGGCATAGGCTCGCCATTGGCGAAGGCGACGATGCGCGAATGCTCCAGGAAGCGGCCGACGATGCTCTTGACGCGGATGTGCTCGGACAGCCCCGGCACCCCGGGGCGTAGGCAGCAGATGCCGCGAATGACCAGTTCGATGACCACCCCCGCCTGGCTCGCGCGATAGAGGGCGTCGATGATCACCGGGTCCACCAGGGCGTTCATCTTGGCCCAGATGGCCGCGGGCTTGCCGGCCTTGGCGTTGTCGATCTCCGCGCCGATCAGGCGCAGCAGGTCCGGCTTCAGGGTGATGGGCGAGAAAGACAGCTTCTCCAGCCCCTCGGGCTGGGCGTAGCCGGTGATGAAGTTGAACAACCGCATGGAGTCGCGGCACAGCACCGGGTCGGTGGTGAACAGCGACAGGTCGGTGTACACCTTGGCGGTCTGGGGGTGGTAGTTGCCGGTGCCGAAGTGGCAATAGGTGCGCAGGCCCTCGCCCTCGCGGCGCACCACGATCGATAGCTTGGCGTGTGTCTTGTATTCGACGAAGCCGAAGACGACGTGGACGCCGGCGCGCTCCAAGTCGCGCGCCCATTTCAGGTTGGCCTCCTCGTCGAAGCGGGCCTTGATCTCCACCAGGGCGGTGACGTTCTTGCCGTTGTCCGCGGCCTCGATGAGGGCGGCCACGATCGGGCTGTCCTGGGAGGTGCGGTAGAGGGTCTGCTTGATCGACAGGACGTTGGGGTCGCGCGCCGCCTGGCGAAGGAACTGGACCACCACGTCGAAGCTCTCGAAGGGGTGGTGGACCAGGATGTCCTTCTCACGGATGGCGGCGAAACAGTCGCCGCCATGGTCACGGATGCGCTCGGGGAAGCGGGCCTCGAAGGGCTTGAACTTCAGGTCCGGGCGGTCGGCGGGGATCAGCTGGGACAGTTGGGCCATGCCCAGCATGCCGTCGACCATGATCACGTCCTGCGGCTGGGCGTGGAGGTTCTCGACGATGAAGTCCCTCAGGTCCGGCGGCATCGCCGCCTCGATCTTCACGCGCACCACCGATCCCAGGCGGCGCTGCTTGAGCATCAGCTCGAACTCGCGCACCAGGTCCTCGGCCTCTTCCTCCATCTCCACGTCGCTGTCGCGCAGCAGGCGGAACACCCCCTGGGCCTCGATGGCGCAGCCGGGGAACAGATGGTCGATGAACATCGACAGGAACTGTTCCAAGGCGATCACCCGGCGGCGGCCGCGGGTGGAGCGGCGCTCGGGGGGAATCGGCAGGTCCCAGAACCGCTTCACCTGACTGGGCACCGGCACCAGGGCGTACTGCATCTTGCCGTCGGACTGGCGCTTCAGCTTCAGGGCCAGGCAGAAGCCTAGGTTGGGGATGAAGGGGAAGGGATGGGCCGGGTCGATGGCCAGGGGGGTCAGCACGGGGAACAGCTGGCTCTCGAACACCGCCTCCAGCGCCTTGCGCTCCGGCCGGGTGACGGCGGGCGGGTCCACCAGCTTCAGACCCTCGGACGCCAGTTCGACGCGCAGGGTCCGCCAAAGGCTCTGCTGAGCCTCGACCAGTTCGGTGGCGGCGGTGTTGACCCGGTCCAGCTGCTGCTGGGGAGTGAGGCCGTCCTGGGAGACCACACGCACGCCCTCGCGTACCTGGCCTTTCAGCCCGGCGACCCGCACCATGTAGAATTCGTCGAGGTTGCTGGCCGAGATGGACAGGAACCGCAGCCGCTCCAAAAGAGGGTGGCGGGGATTCTCGCTCTCCTCCAGGACGCGGCGATTGAAGGCCAGCCACGACAGCTCGCGGTTGAAGAACCGCGCGGGCGAATTCATCAGATCAAGATCGAGGCCCTCGAGGGAGCGCGGCTCGGCCAGCCGAACCGATCGGGCGGCGGCCTCGGACATGTCGTCGGCGGGGGCGGTCATGTCATCCAATGTCGCGTCGAGGGGGTCTGAACGCAAGTCTTCGCACATAGAGATTAACCCTCATTCAAAAAGGTCGAGGGTCGACTCCTCCTCGTCGAGGACTTGCCGGGCCAGGGCCCGTGAAACCGATCGGCCAAAGGCGTCCGAAGCCTCGTCCAATCGTGTGACAATCTCTAGCGCGCGCGGAACCGACCGCTCGATACGGTTCAAGAGATAGGGAATCAGGTCGTCCGCCGGCCGTATATTCCGTTCACGGAAGAACTTCTCGAACACCGCCTGCAAGATGGCGTCGTCCGGCTCCTCGATCTCCGCGACCCGCAGGGCGTTGAGGCGCGAGCGCAGGTCGGGGACCGAGGCGGGCCATTGCGACGGCGCCGCCCGGGCGGTCATCAGCAGTCCGCCCCCGTCCATCCCGGCCATGTTGATGAGGTGGAACAGGTCCTCGTCCAGCGCCCCGCGGTCGGCGTCCTCGAGCACCACCGGCCCCCCTTCCAGGGCGCGCAGGTCGACGGCGGCGGCGGGGGTGAGGACCTGGGCGCCCACCTTCAAGGCCCAGGTGTGGGCCAGGTGGCTCTTGCCGGCCCCCGCGGGCCCCACCAGGACCAGGCAGCCGCCGTGCCACGCCGGCCAGGCCGCCAGGGCCTCGCGGGCCAGGGCGTTGGCGGCCGAGCACACGAAGTCCTCAGCGCGAAAGCCCTCGCGCCGCTCCAGCTTAAGCCGCAACTGACGGGTCAAGGCCAGCCTCTGCTCCTCGGATCGCGCCGGCGCGGTCCGGCGCCTCTCTCATAGCGCGCATTGGCGGGGCGAGGGGCAAGGAAACGGGGCGCCGGTCCCGCGGGCAAACCGTCCGCCAACCTTGACAAGCCTGGGGGAGCGTGGCCCCGTCCGGCCTCCCGAAAAAACCGCCCCCGGCAGAGCCCTTCCCGATGCACGCCTATCGCTCCCATACCTGCGGCGCCCTGCGCCAGTCCGACCAGGGACAGGTCGTGCGCCTGTCCGGCTGGATCAACAGGAAGCGCGATCATGGCGGGCTGATGTTCGTCGATCTGCGCGACCACTACGGGCTGACCCAGCTGGTGCTGGGTCCGGAAACCCCCGGATTCGAGGCGGTCGAGCGCCTGCGCGCCGAGAGCGTCATCCGGGTGGACGGCGAGGTCGTCGCCCGCTCTCCCGAGACCATCAACGCCAACCTGCCCACGGGCGAGGTCGAGGTGCGGGTGCGGTCGGTGGAGGTGCTGTCCGAGGCCGCCGAGCTGCCGCTGCCGGTGTTCGGCGAGCCGGACTATCCCGAGGAGATCCGCCTCAAATACCGCTACCTGGACCTGCGCCGCGAGACCCTGCATCGCAATATCGTGCTGCGCTCCCAGGTAATCGCCTCGATTCGCAACCGCATGATCGGCTCGGGCTTCACCGAGTTCCAGACCCCGATCCTGACGGCGTCCAGCCCCGAGGGGGCGCGCGACTTCCTGGTGCCGTCGCGGCTGCATCCGGGCAAGTTCTACGCCCTTCCCCAGGCGCCGCAGCAGTTCAAGCAGCTGCTGATGGTGTCGGGCTTCGACCGCTATTTCCAGATCGCCCCCTGTTTCCGCGACGAGGACCTGCGCGCCGACCGCTCGCTGGAATTCTACCAGCTCGACGTGGAGATGAGCTTCGTCACCCAGGACGACATCCTCGCCGCCATCGAGCCGGTGCTGCACGGGGTTTTCGAGGAGTTCGCGAACGGGAAGGCGGTCACGCCCATGCCCTTCCCGCGCATCCCCTTCCGCGAGGCCATCGCCAAATACGGCACCGACAAGCCGGACCTGCGCAACCCGCTGGTGATGCAGGACGTTTCCGACCACTTCCGCGGCGGCGGCTTCGGCGTGTTCGCGCGCATGCTCGAGAGCGACAAGACCGCCATCTGGGCGATCCCGGCCCCCGCGGGCGGGTCGCGCGCCTTCTGCGACAAGATGAACGGCTGGGCCCAGGGCGAGGGCCAGCCCGGCCTCGGCTATGTGTTCTGGCGCGAAGGGGAAGAGGGCGGCGCGGGGCCCATCGCCAAGAACCTCGGCCCCGAGCGCACCGAGGCCATCCGCCAGCAGCTCGGCCTGAAGACCGGAGACGCCGCCTTCTTCGTCGGCGGCGACCCCAAGACCTTCTACAAGTTCGCCGGCGCCGCCCGCACCAAGGTCGGGACGGACCTGGGGCTGGTGTCGGACGACCGCTTCGACTTCTGCTGGATCGTCGATTTCCCGATGTACGAGCTCACCGACGAGGGCAAGGTCGACTTCTCGCACAACCCCTTCTCCATGCCTCAGGGCGAGCTGGAGGCCCTGAACACCAAGGACCCGCTCGACGTGCTGGCCTACCAGTACGACATCGTCTGCAATGGATACGAGCTGTGCTCGGGGGCGGTGCGCAACCACCGGCCCGAGCTGATGCTGCGCGCCTTCGAGATCGCCGGCTACGACGCCGCCACGGTGGAAGCCGAGTTCGGCGGCATGCTCAGCGCCTTCCGCCACGGCGCTCCGCCCCACGGGGGCATGGCGCCGGGCATCGACCGCATCGTCATGCTGCTGGCCGGCCAGCTGGCCATCCGTGAGGTCATCGCCTTCCCGCTGAACCAGCAGGGCCAGGACCTGATGATGAACGCCCCGTCGCCGGTGCAGGACAAGCAGCTGAAGGAGCTGCACGTGCGGACGGCGGCGCCGCTGAAGGCGTAAGGTTTGGTGCGTGGTTCGAGACGCGGCGCGGGGCGCCGCTCCTCACCATGACTGCGCTCGGGGAATGAAAAACGGTCTTCATGGTGAGGAGCGCCTGCAAGGCGCGTCTCGAACCACGCACGACCAGCGAAGCGGCGTCAGATCGCCCGCATCCGGCCGTTGCGGGCGACCTTCTCGACCTCGGCGAGACCGAGGGCCTCCAGCACCGGGGGCACATAGACGCCGAAACGGCCGCGCAGGCCCTTCTTGAGCCCATACCAGCCGCCAATGGGGTTTTCCGGCGACCGGCCCCAGGCCTCCACTGTGCCGTCCGCCGCCGGCTTCTGCTCGTCCGCGCCTCCAAGCGGCATCCAGTCGCCGTGGGCCTTGAGGATGGCGTGCAGGTCCTCGATGGCGGCCAGGGCGTAGCGCAGCTGGGTCTTGCCGACCTGGACGACGAGCGCGGGCGGGTCGAGGCTCTCGTCGCGCCAGGCCTGGAAATGGGAGCCGCCGCTCGGGGTGGTCAGGGTCCAGGGATCATCCTTGGTGCCGGCCATGGGGGCCTCCTCGCGAGGGGTATGGCGGCTAGCTTAGCCTCCCCGGAGGTCCTGTCCCAGGCCTTGTGCCTGGGGCCGGGTATAAGGATCCAACACCAAGACCACCAAGACCACGAAGGCGGCGCGTAGCGCCGCAGTCATTCCTTAGGGCGCAGCGCTTGGCGGGTATCAGCGCGCGAAGCGCGCCTTGGTGGTCTTTGTGGTCTTGGTGTCTAAACCCGCCTGTCCCGGACAGCCCGGGTTCGGGCCGACATCTAGCGGCAGGCGGGAATGCGGAGGCCGCCGGGCAGGCGGGTGGCCTCGTCGCCGCAGGCGGCGTTCAGCTGGGCCTGGGTGAGCGCGGCGCCCTGCAGTTCGGCGCCGGAAAAGTTGGCCCCCGCCAGGGTCGCGCCGCGGAAGTTGGCGCCCTGCAGATAGGCCCCCACGAAGGTGGCGTTGGTCAGGTTGGCCCCGGCGAAGCTGGCCCCGGTGAAGACCCCGCCATAGCCGTTGACGTCGCGCAGGTCGGCCCCGGCGAAGCTGGTGCGGTTCATCACGGTCAGGCTGAGGTCGGCCTGGCGCAGGCGCGAGCGCGAGAAGTCGCGGCCGCGCAGTTCGGCGCCGCCGAAGTCGGCCTGGAACAGGTTGCAGCCGGAGCAGCTGCCGCCGTTGCGCGCCTTGGTGATCTGGCCGGCGTTCTGGGCCAGGACCCCGCCGGCGAAGGCCGAGGCGGCGGCCATCGGCAGGAGCAGGAACAGGATTCGCTTCATCACGGGGCGCGCCTTTTGCACACGAGCGCCCCCAGCCTAGGCTGGACAAGGTTAAGGGCGGGTTCGCCCTGATCCCTCAGACCTCGCCGCTGCGGCTCGCGCTCGCCCCGCAGGTGGTGCAGACCAGCTTGCCGCCGCGGCTGACCATGGCGATGTCGCCGCACGAGGGGCAGATCTCGGCCGCGCCCAGGTCGGCGGCGCTGGATGCCGCGGTCTTGCGCGGCCCCAGCGGCAGGAACACCAGATTGTCCGGGGTGGAGCCGCGCGAGAAGCCCTTGGAGATGTATTTGACGGCCGACAGCGGCTCCTCGCCGGCGAGGGTGGCGTCGTCCCGGGCGCCGCCGCCCAGGCCATCGGCGTTGAACTCGCCGGGGTCTGCGTTGGCGAGGTCCTGGCGATCCAGGTAGGACACCGCCAGTTCGCGGAACAGATAGTCCAGGATCGAGGTGGCCGAGCGGATCGAGTCGTTGCCGGTGACTTCGCCTGCCGGCTCGAACCGTGTGTAGACGAAGGCGTCGACGAACTCCTCGAGGGGCACGCCGTACTGCAGGCCGATGGAGATGCCGATGGCGAAGTTGTTCATCAGGCTGCGGAAGGCGGCGCCCTCCTTGTGCATGTCGATGAAGATCTCGCCGAGCTCGCCGTCGTCATATTCGCCGGTATGCAGATAGACCTTGTGGCCGCCCACGGCCGCCTTCTGGATATAGCCCTTGCGGCGATCGGGGATCTTGCGGCGCTCGCGGTCGCGCTCGACGATCCGCTCCACCACCCGCTCGGTGATGATCGGCGCGGGAGCGGGGGCCGCGGGCTCCGGCAGGGAGGGGATGTCCAGGACCAGGTCGGCGGGGGCGGGCGCCCGAGACAGCCAGACGCCCGACAGGCCCTCGGCCGCCGCCTGGGCCTGCCATGCGGCGACCTCGGCCGGCGTGGCCGCCCAGGGCAGGACGATCGGCGCGAGACACGTAGCGACATGCGGCTGCGCCGCCGCGCGCATGGCGATCACCGCCTCGGGACCGAGGTCGGCGCGCCCGGCCAGGACGGCGGCAGCGTCCTGGGTCAGGGCGCTCCATCCGCTCAGGCTTCCCGCGCCGAAGATATGGATCTCCGCCTCGGCGATCTCCGCCGGGGTGAAGCCGCAATAGGCCAGAAGGTCGAAGGCCGGATCGGCGAGGGCGTCCTCGCGGGCGCCCAGCACGTCCAGCACAAAGCCCTCGCCCACCACGGCGGGCGAGACGGCCTCGGCCAAGGAGGCGGCCAGGGGCAGGGCGGCCTCGACCTGGCCCAGCTCATGCTCGGTGAAACCGCGCGACAGCAGGGCGGCGGCGTTCACCCCGGGGGCCTCGCGCAGATCGCGGTGGCCGAGGGCGTGGATCTGGGCGGCGACGGGGTCCAGGCCGGCGGCGGCGAGGGCCCTGGCCGCCGGCTCCGACAGGTGCGGCAGCAGCACCCCGTCCTGCGTCTCCGCCACGGTCAGGGGGCCGCTCCAGGGCGCGACGCCAAGGGCCGAGCCCCCCAGGCGCAGGGCCATCTCGGGGGCGTCGAACAGCGACAGGAGCCCCGGGCGGACCTCGTCGGCCGCCTCGGCGGCGAGGGCGTAGAGCGCGCCGGCCGCCTGGCGCCCGGCGTCGGAGGCATAGGCGAGCCCCAGGGTCGCCAGATGCGCATGAACGCCGGCCAGGGTCAGGGCGGCGCCCTGGCGGCCGGCGGCGTCGGCCTCGATGTGCAGCGCCAGGGCCAGCAGGCGCACCGCCGCGCGGAATCCGGCGGCGTCGAAGCCGTCTGCGGACCGGAAGCGGCTGACGTCGATGGCCGCGCGCGGACCGGTGAAGGCGGCGGCATGGGCGGCGGCCTTGGCCGCGTCGGGAGCCAGCAACAGCCGGCCGCACTCCCAGGCGGCGTCCGCGGCCGCCAGGGCGTCGGCGCCGCGATCCTCGAGGGCGCCCGGGGGCGCCGCCGCGATGAGCAGGGGCGCTGTCTGGGCCGCCGGCTCGGTCATGGCCCAGGCGACGGCGCCGGACCGCGCCAGCGCGATGGCCTGGACGATCAGCGAATCGGCGGCGCCGGCCTCCCGCGCCAGGGCGGCGGCGCGGGCCAGGGCCGGGTTGCGTCGGGGATCCGCGCAGGCGTCCGCGTCACCGTCGCAGCGGGCGATGGCGTCCATCACCGCCTGCAGGCGGCGGCCCAGCACCGCCGCAGAGGCGGCCGCGGTCTGGGCCAGGCGGGCGGCGGCCCGATGATCCGCCAGGGTGCGGCCGAAGGCCGGCTCACCGAGGGCGGCCGTCACCACCGCCATCGACGCCGGCCCGGCCGGCGCCGGGGCGGCCACGCCGCTCAGGAGGGCGGCGAACAGGGCGTCGCGAAAGGCCAGGGCTTCGCCCTCGCCGTCGAAGCGGCCCTGGGCCAGGCCCCAGGCGGCGCAGCGCCGCGCGAACAGGTCGGGCCCGCCGTCCAGCACGGGGTCGAGGGCGGCCTCGCCCGTCAGCGATTCGGGCAGGCCGCCGGCGGGATAGTCCGCGGCCACAGTGTCCGCCCAGTCGATCCAGGCCTCTACCCGGGCGTCCGTCCAGTATCGGGGCGCGACCACCGTCGTGACGCCGCCCGGGCGCTCGATGGTCCGCCGGGCCAGGGCCTCGTTGTCCAGGCGCATGATCCGACTCCCAAAGCGACCGCGCGAGCGTCAAGGCTAGGGGGTCGAACGCCGGTCGGCAAATAGATGTTGGGGTTGCGGCCCTTCCATCCACAACATATGGCGGTCGAAAGGACCGTTCCGCATCGTATGGACGCCCGCGGGCGTCGCCCCTATAGTCCGCGCGCGCCGCAGTCCGCGGCCCTCGTCACAGGCGGCTGTCCCAGTGCTCAAGGCAATCTTCACCTGGTGGAACGGCGCCACCCTCGGGGCGCGCTTCAAGATCGCCACCAAGGGAGTCCTCGTCGGCGAGGACGAGATGGGCAATCGCTACTACGAGGCGCGCGACAACAGCGACAGCTATGACGACCGCCGGCGCCGCTGGGTGATCTACAAGGGCTATGCCGAGGCCTCCAAGATCCCGCCCGACTGGCACGGCTGGATGCACTACACCTTCGACGAGCCGCCGACGGTGGCCCCGCTGCATCGTCAAGCGTGGGAGCTGGACCATGTGCCGAACCTGACCGGCACCGTCCACGCCTACCGCCCCAAGGGGTCCATCGCCCGCGGCGGCGAGCGCGCGTCGGCGACCGGCGACTACCAGGCGTGGCGGCCGGAGTAGGGCCGATGCGGCCCGCCCGCCCCACGGTCATCGCCTTCGGCCTGCTCCTGGCCGCCTGCCTGGGGGGATGGTCCCAGGCCCAGCCCGCCGGCCCCGCGCCCGCCGCTCCGCCTCCGACCCTGGCGCCGCCGCCGGCTGTCGATCAACCGCCCGGCGCCCTTCCGCAGTCCGAGGAGCCGCCCCCGGGCGCGTCCGGCGGCGCCGTCGGCGGCCTCGCGCTGCCCGTCGATAAGCCCTCCACCACCATCGCCGACGTGAAGGCGGTCAAGGAGAAGCCCGCCGCCACCACGCCGCTGCCCGAGAAGACCCCCACGCCGATGAAGCGGCCCCGCCGCGGCGAGGCCATCGTCCAGGCCCTGGACAAGGTCACCGCCCAGACGGTGCGGTTTCCGGTCACGGTCAACAAGCCCGTGCGCTGGAAGGACCTGGTCTTCACCGTGCGCGCCTGCGAGGACCCCGCCGACGACGAGACCCAGAGGGGCGCCGCCGCCCATATGGAGATCTTCTCGGAGCCGAAGGTCGGGCCCGGCCGCACGCCCCCGGCCGCCAAGCTGGTCTATCGCGGCTGGATGTTCGCCGAGGCGCCGGCCGCGCACGCCTTCGAGCACCCGGTCTATGACGTCTGGCTGATCGCCTGCAGGACCGTCTGACCGCCGGCATAGGCCGGCATCCGGTAGAAATCCCCCTCCCGCGCCAGGGCCCCTGCCAGCCGCCGGTGGTATTCCGCCTTGGGGACGTCCATCGCCCCGAACTGCGCCAGGTGCTCGGTGAGGAATTGGGTGTCGAGCAGGTGGTAGCCGCCGGTCTTGAGCCGGGCGACCAGGTGGACCAGGGCGACCTTGCTGGCGTCGCGATGGCGCGAGAACATGCTCTCGCCGAAGAAGGCGGCGCCGATGCTGACGCCGTAGAGCCCGCCGACCAGTCGGCCCTCGCTCCAGCATTCCACCGTGTGGGCCTGTCCCCGGGTGAACAGGGCTCGGTAGAGGCCCTGGATCGGCCGGTTGATCCAGGTCTCGGGCCGCCCCTTGCCCGGCGCCGCGCAGGCCTCGACCACGGCGTCGAAGGCGGTGTCGATCCGCACCTGGAACGGCTCGCCGCGGACGGTGCGGCCCAGGCGGCGGGGGATGTGCACCGCGTCCAGGGGCAGCACGCCGCGCTGGTCGGGATCGATCAGGTAGATGCGCTCGTCATCGCGCGCATCGGCCATGGGAAACACCCCGCGCTGATAACAGGCGAGCAGGTCCTCAGGCGTGAAGGCGTTCGGGTTCATCCGGCGCCGACCCTACCGCCAAGAGGCGCCGTGCGTCCTTCGACTCGGCCGCGTTGCGGCCGGCTCAGGATGACGAAGGTTCGGGGAGCCCACAAAGGCGCGTCATCCTGAGCCGGCGGCGCAGCCGCCGTGTCGAAGGACGCAGCACCGCACGCCACCGCCTCTACCCCTGGCCGGCGATCCAGCGTTCCAGCCAGTGGATGTCATAGTCGCCGGCGATGATGTCGTCCTGCATCAGCAGGTCCTGGAACAGGGGCGTGGTGGTCTCGATGCCGCCCACCACCATTTCCGCCAGGCAGCGGCGGGTGCGGGCGATGCATTCGGTACGGTCGCGGCCATGGACGATGAGCTTGCCGATCAGGCTGTCGTAGTAGGGCGGGATCGAATAGCCGGCGTAGACCGCCGAATCGAGCCGCACCCCCAGGCCGCCGGGGGCGTGGAAGTCGGTGATCAGCCCCGGCGAGGGGGTGAAGGTGCGCGGGTTCTCGGCGTTGATCCGGCACTCGATGGCGTGACCCTCGAACACCACGTCCGCCTGGGTGAACGACAGGGGCAGGCCCGCGGCGATGCGGATCTGCTCGCGCACCAGGTCGATGCCGGTGATGGCCTCGGTGACCGGGTGCTCCACCTGCAGGCGGGTGTTCATTTCGATGAAGAAGAACTCCCCGTTCTCGTAGAGGAACTCGATGGTGCCCACCCCGAGGTAGCCGATGGCGCGGATGGCCTCGACCACCACCTGGCCGATCTTGGCCCGGGCGGCGGGGTCGAGGGCCGGGGAGGGCGCCTCCTCCATCACCTTCTGGTGGCGCCGTTGCAAGGAGCAATCGCGCTCGCCCAGGTGAACCACCGAGCCGAAGCTGTCGGCGATGATCTGCAGCTCGATGTGGCGGGGCTTCTGCAGGTAGCGCTCGAGATAGACGGTGTCGTCGCCGAAGGCCGCCGCCGCCTCGGCGCGGGCGGTGGCCACCGCCTCGGCGAGGTCGTCAGGCCCCTGGGCGACCTTCATGCCGCGCCCGCCGCCGCCGGAGGCGGCCTTGATCAGGACGGGGAAGCCGATCTCATGGGCCGCGGCGATGGCCTCCTCCTCGGTGGCGACGCCGCCGTCCGACCCCGGCACCACCGGGATGCCCGCCGCGCGCACCGCCTGCTTGGCGGTGATCTTGTCGCCCATCATGCGGATGTGCTCGGCCTTGGGGCCGATGAAGGTATAGCCGTGCGCCGCGACGATCTCGGCGAACCGGGCGTTCTCGGACAGGAAGCCGTAGCCCGGGTGCACCGCCTGGGCGCCGGTGATCTCCATGGCCGCGATGATCGACGGCACATTGAGATAGGATTTCGAGGCCGGGGCCGGGCCGATGCAGACGCTCTCGTCGGCCAGGCGCACGTGCATGGCCGAGGCGTCGGCGGTGGAGTGCACGGCGACGGTGGCGATGCCCATCTCCTTGCAGGCGCGGTGGACCCGCAGAGCGATCTCGCCCCGGTTGGCGATCAGGATCTTGTCGAACACCGCGGCTACTCGAGGACGACCAGGGGCTCGCCGAATTCGACCGGCTGGCCGTCCTCGACGAGAACCTCGAGCACCACGCCGTCGCGGGGGGCGGCGATGGGGTTCATGGTCTTCATGGCCTCGATGATCAGCAGGGTCTGGCCGGCGCTGACCCTGGACCCGGCCCGCACGAAGGGCTCCGATCCCGGGCTCGACTGCAGGTAGACGGTGCCGACCATCGGCGACTTCACCGGCTCGCCCTTCGGCTCGGCGGGGGGCGGCGTGGCGGCGGGAGGCGCGCCCGGGTCGGACGGCATCGACACCGGCGCGGCCTGCATCTGCATGGGCGCGGGCGCGTAGTGCGTCTGGCCGGCCACGGCGGCGGGCTCGCGGGCCACGCGGATCTTCAGGTCGCCCCGCTCCACCTGGATCTCGGTGAGATCGGTGTCCCTGAGGATGGCCGCCAGGCGGCGGACCAGTCGGGTGTCGATCGGATCGCCGGCGGTGGCCGCCGAGGGGCCCTTGGGGGTTTCGTCCATGGAGCTTAAGCCTTGCTTGCTACGCTGCGCCCGGAGCCGCGCCGGCCAGGCTGGCGGCGGCCTCGATGGCAAGTTCATATCCCAGGGCGCCGAAACCGCTGATGATCCCCTTGGCGGCCAGGGACACATAGGTTTCGCGCCGAAAGTCCTCGCGCTGGGCGATGTGCGACAGATGGCACTCCACCACGGGGATCGCCACCGCCTTGAGGGCGTCGAGCAGGGCGATGGAGGTGTGTCCGTAGCCGGCCGGGTTGATGACGATGGCGCAGGCCTCGCGCCCCGCCTCCTGCACCCAGTCGATCAGCTGGCCCTCGGCGTTGGTCTGGCGGAACACGATGGCGTGGCCGCTCGCCGCGGCGCGGGTCGCGCAGCGTTTCTCTATGTCCGCCAAGGTGGTCGAGCCGTATATATGCGGCTCGCGGCTGCCTAACAGGTTGAGATTTGGCCCGTTGAGCACGTAGATCGGATTCGGCATCTGGGCCCCGCCGTCGATTCCGCCCGACTTGTATCGTCGCAGGCGAGGGGTCACAAGCGCGGGTGTCATGGAGAGAGCGGCGTGCGTATCTGGCTGAACGGCGAACAGAGGATCCTGGACGCGGTCGACGACGTCGCCGCCCTGGTCGCCGCCCTGGGCCTCGACGCCCGCAAGGTGGCCGTCGAGCGCAACCTGCAGATCGTGCCCCGCTCCACCTACGCCGCCACCCCGGTGGCCGACGACGACCGTATCGAGATCGTGCATTTCATTGGAGGCGGCTGAGTTGAACGCGCCCGCGAGTATCCCCCACGACATTTTGCAAGACGACCCCTGGACGGTGGCCGGCCGCACCTTCACCTCGCGGCTGATCGTGGGGACAGGAAAGTACAAGGACTACGCCCAGAACGCCGCGGCGGCCGAGGCGGCGGGGGCGCAGATCGTCACCGTGGCCCTGCGCCGGGTGAACCTGTCCGACCCCACCCAGCCCATGCTGGCCGACTTCGTGAAGCCCGACCGCTTCACCTACCTGCCCAACACCGCCGGTTGTTTCACCGGCGAAGATGCCGTCCGCACGCTTCGCTTAGCCAGAGAGGCCGGCGGCTGGGACCTGGTCAAGCTGGAGGTGCTGTCCAACACCCCGCACCTATACCCCGACATGGAGGAGACCCTGCGGGCCCTGAAGCTGCTGGTGGCCGACGGATTCTCGGTGATGGTCTACTGCACCGACGACGTGGTCTACGCCAAGAAGCTGGAAGACGCCGGCGCCGCCGCCATCATGCCCGCCGCCGCCCCCATCGGCTCGGGCCTCGGCATCCAGAACCGCGTCAACATCCGCCTGATCATCGAGCAGGCGACCGTGCCCGTGCTGGTCGACGCCGGGGTGGGCACGCCGTCGGACGCGGTGCTGGCCATGGAGCTGGGCTGCGACGCGGTGCTGATGAACACCGCCATCGCTGGGGCGCAGGACCCGATCCGCATGGCCCGGGCCATGAAGCACGCGGTCATCGCCGGCCGGGAGGGGTATCTGGCGGGGCGCATGCCGAAGAAGCTGTACGCCGACCCCAGCTCGCCGATGGCGGGGCTGATCTGAGCGCGGGCCGTGAGACGGGTCGAGGGCGATGTGCAGATGCTGCGTTGCACTAGGTGCGCCAGAGCGTTCCCCACCTTCGTGTTCTCAGGCGATACCGACATGGTGACTATGGGCCTCGTCGCGGCGACCGCAACAGACACTGGTATGCTGGCCTTAGGTGAGGCCACAAGCTGCGAGCTTCGTTCTGGTTACGATGGTGCGCATACCCAGTTCGCACAACGGATCAGCCAAGAGCTTGAGCACCAAATGAGTTGGATCAGGGTCGCTCGTTACGAGAACCACTCGAAAAAGCCGAAGAGCTCCAGCTTCAAAGATTTCCAAGCAGCGTATGTACCTCCGGAGGCGGTCTATACCTGCCCATGCTGCGGATCGGACGCCCGCGTCGAGCGAACAATGTCACCCACAGAGTTCCGGCGCTCGGGTGGGCAACTCGTCCTGCTTGGAGATGTTACCCTCTAAACTCCACTTCCCGCGTTTCCCTTATAGCTCGCAGGGTCCGCCTTCGAACCTCATGGCGGAGCATGCTTTCCGCCGGACGATCCACTCAAGGCGAGGCCGAACGGCCTCCCGCTCCGCGGCGCGCCTGGGGCGCGGCCTTGAGTGGATCGACCGGCGGAAAGACCCTTCCAGCATGAGGTTGACGGCTCGGTGTTTTCGGGAGAGTTGGGGCGGGGAGAGATGTAATCCTTCCCTGCTTGCGGGGAAGGGCGATCGCGTAGTGGTGAATGGGGCGTGCGGGGAACTCTGCCCTACGCCCCCTCTGGCACCGCGCTCCTCGGCGGGGCGCTGCCTCCCCCTCCGCTATGCAGCTTTGTCCTCTGCCGGTATTTTCGCCTGACAGGAGAAATCTACAGGCGAGAGGCAGGTTGCTAGACCGCAACTGCTCAGCGGCTACAGAATACTAACGAGCCGTTAACATTCTACTAGCTTTGCCTTAACCGCGCCTCTACACCTGAAGGTGCGTGTTTGGGGGAATATCGATGGCCGACATTATTGGTACCAGCGCGGGTGAAGCTCTGACGGGGACGGAGCAGAACCGGTTTGCTGCCGCATCGACATCTGCAAGCGGCGTCTATGGGAACAATTCCTCGAGCACGCCTCGGATATCGGCCGACGGTCGGTTCGTCGCATTCTCAAGCATTGCCTCGAACCTTACCCCGGGGGACGCGAATTTCGCCGATGTCTTCGTCAAGGACATGATCACCGGGGCCATACAACAGGTGTCTGTCGACTTTGCTGGCAAACAGATTTCGGCAGGGGCCTTCAACCCACAGATCTCGGCCGATGGCACGAAGGTCATATTCGATACCTTCGCGCCCCTGATCCCCGGTGACACGAACGGAGCCTCGGATGTCTATCTAAAGGATCTTACGACAGGCGTGCTGACTCGGATTTCCACGGGTCAGGACGGGGGGCAACTTAGCGACTCGTACTTCGCGGCCGCCTTGTCCGCCGATGGCACCCGCGCGGCTTTCATTGCGAGTGGTCTTGTATACATAAAAAATCTGATTACAGGCGATTTGAAATCTAGCGTGGGAATTGCTTCTACAGGAAACACGCCGACTCGTTTTATCAGTAACGATAAGATAAGCTTCGCAAGAAGTACTGGATTAATTCCCGCAGATACGAACGGCGCGACCGATATATACACATTCGATCTGAATCTCCGCACATATTCCCTGACAACTTCCGACGCTAACGGAAATTCATTCGTCTCGGGCGCAAATCACGCTTCGTATTCAGCTGACGGGACCAAGGCTGTTTTCACAAGCGCCATATCCCTGACGGAGGACGCCAACGGGGTGTCAGCCGTGTACCTAAAGGACCTCGTGACAGGAGAAGTCACCCTCGTCTCGAAGACCGTCGCCGGCGTTCCTGGTTCCGGCCCCAGCAGCCAGGCCCTCCTATCCGCAGATGGCACGCGGGTCGTTTTCTATACCGAAGCCACGAATTTGGTCCCTGGCCTATCCTCGGGGTTAGTTGAGAAGAATCTGCTGACGGGAGAAGTCACCGCACGAACGTCACAGGGCCGCGTGAACTCATATGAGATCATCGGCAGCGGTGACCTGTCCACGATAGCGTTCCCGACATCTCAGGCGCTGGCGCCAGGAGACAGCGGGTTCATCCAGGACATCGTGCTGAGTATCGCCGGCGGCGGGAACGACACCATCCACGGCGGCGATGGCGACGACACCCTTAACGGTCTGAGCGGCAACGATGTCCTCTACGGCGAGGGCGGAGACGACGGGCTCTACGGCGGGGCGGGAGACGACACGCTGGACGGGGGCGCGGGCGCCAACGACGTGGCGGGGTATTACGGCCTCGGTGCCGGGGTGACGGTGGATCTCGCGATCGCCGGGCCGCAGGATACGGGCGCGGCCGGGATCGACACCCTGATCGCCATCGAGGGGCTGGGCGGGACGGATTTCGCCGACGTCTTCTTCGGCGAGGCCGGGGCCAACAACCTGATCGGCTATGGCGGCGACGACGCTCTGAACGGGCGCGCCGGCAACGACAATCTCGACGGCGGGCTGGGCAACGACACCCTGATCGGCGGCGACGGCAGCGACACGGCGAGCTATTTCGACGCCGCCAGCGGGGTGGCCGTCAGCCTGGCCATCGCCGGCCAGCAGAACACCGGCGCGGCCGGGCTCGACACGCTCACCGAGATCGAGAACCTCGGCGGCTCCCAATTCAACGACGCCCTCACCGGGGACGGCGGCGCCAACAGCCTCTATGGCTACGACGGGAACGACACCCTGAAGGGCGGCGGCGGCGACGACAGCCTGTACGGCATGGCTGGCGACGACAGCTATGACGGCGGCAGCGGCGTCGACCTGGCGTCCTACCTGCATGCGTCCGCCGGGGTCACCGTCAACCTCAGCCTGGTCGGGCCGCAGAACACGATCGCGGCCGGCGTCGACACCCTGGTGAACATCGAGAACCTCGGCGGCGGCAATTTCAACGACACCCTGACCGGCGACGGCGGCGCCAACCGGCTGGGCGGGGGCGGCGGCGACGACGTGCTGTCGGGGCTGGGCGGCGCCGACAACCTGCGCGCCTCGATCGGCGACGACAGTCTCTACGGCGGCGACGGCGACGACCTGCTGGCCGGCAGCGCCGGCAACGACCTGATCGACGGCGGGGCGGGGATCGACACGGCCGACTATCTCGACGCGGCCAGCGCCCTCACCGTGGACCTGGCCGTGACCGGGCCGCAGGCCACGGGCGGCAGCGGCCTCGACACCCTGGTGGGGGTGGAGAACCTCCTCGGCGCGGCCAACCAGGCCAGCACCCTGTCTGGAGACGGGGCGGCCAACCGGCTTACCGGCGGCCGGCTGGATGACAGCCTGTTCGGCCGGGGCGGCGACGACGTGCTGATCGGCGGTCTCGGCAAGGACCTGCTCGACGGCGGCTCAGGCTTGGATACGGCCGACTATTCCACCACCGTTCCCCTCGCCGCGGTTCCCGGCGCGCCGCCGTCGGTGTTCAACCTGGCGGTGGATCTTCGCCTCACGGACTTCCAGGAGACGGGGCTTGGCGGCCTGGACAAGCTGGTCGGGGTCGAGAACGTCACCAGCGGCGTGGGCGATGACAAGCTGTCGGGGAGCGTGGACAACAACACCCTGAACGGCGGATCGGGTGACGATGTCATATTCGGCGCCGCCGGCAACGACCGGCTCATCGGCGGCGCCGGGGCCGACAAGCTCGACGGCGGCAAGGGCGACGACGACCTCTACGGCAATACCGAGAACGACATCCTCAGCGGCGCCGACGGCGCCGACAGCCTGCACGGCGGCGCCGGCGACGACGTCCTGGAAGGCGGCCTGGGCAATGACTTCGAGGAGGGCGGCCAGGGCGCCGACATCCTCAAGGGCGGCGCCGGCGACGATGTCCTTATGGGTGAAGCCGGGCACGACCGGCTCAGCGGCCTGGACGGGGCGGACACCTTCACCTTCGGCAAGGCCGTCGAGGCCGATTCCGACCGGGTGATGGACTTCGTCCACGGGGTGGATCGCCTCGCCTTCCGCGCCGACCAGTACGGGCTGTCGGCCGGGGCGCTGGACGCGTCCAAACTGGTGTTCGGCGAGGTCGCCACGGACGCGCACTCGCAGTTCGTCTTCAACGCCGCCACGGCGACCTTGTCCTGGGACCCGGACGGTTCCGGCGCCGCGTCGGCGGTGACGATCGCCACCTTCAACACCGCGGTAACCCTGACGGCGAGCGACTTCCTGATCCTCTGAAGGGGCTCTGCGCCCCCTTATCCTCCGCCGTCCCGAAGAGGACGGGGGAGGGGGACCCCGAAGGGGTGGAGGGGGCGAGCTTCAGGCCCAGCGCTGGCGGTTTTCCCCCTCCGTCACCCCGCTTTGCAGCGGGGCGACACCTCCCCCGCACTCTGCGGTGCAGGGGAGGATTGTGGCCCGTCCACCGGGCAGCCCAACCCCGGTGTGGGCGTCTCGCGTTAGCCCTTGGCTTTGCGCGCCTCAACCACCGCCGCCTCGACCGCGTCCATGTCCTCGCCGGGCACCACGATGTCGCCGATGACGAAGGCGGGGGTGCCCTCGATACCGATGTCGCGGGCCAGTTGCTGGGTGTCGGCGAGGTGGGCGACGGAATCCTTCATGGCGGCGGGCTGGTCGAGGACGGCCGCGTCGACCCCGTGGGTTTTCAGGATGCGCGCGATGGCGGCCTCGTCCAGGGGCTTGGCGGCCATCATGTCCTTGTGGGCGGCCAGGTAGTCGCCGCCGGCGCGTCGGACGGCGAGGGCGGCCATGGCGGCGCGCTCGGAGGGGGCGCCGAAGATCGGCAGCTCCTTGAACACCACCCGCACGTCCGGGTTCTTGGCCACGAAGGCGACCACCTTGGGGGCCACATTGACGCAGTGCGGGCAGCGGTAGTCGTAGAATTCCGTGACCGTGATCTTGCCCGACGGATTGGCGACGAAGTCGCGGGGATCCTGCTCGATGGCCGCTCGGTTCTTGGCCAGGGCCGCCTTGGCGTTGATGGCCGAGGCCGCCTCGAGGTTGGCGTTGTATTTGTCGGCCGCCTCCTTGATCACCTCGGGGTGGGCCAGCAGATAGGCGCGCACCTTCTCGCCGAAGGCCTTGTCCTCGGGGGTCGATACGCCCTGGGCGCGCGAGCAGCCGGTGACGGCCAGGGAACAGGCCAGGGCCAGGGCGAGGGTGGTCCAGCGCATCAAAGTCTCCGGGGCGGGGCGGGTCAGGTTGTGGGGGCCGAGGCCGGGGCCGGGGCGGTCACGGGCGTCTTGGGGGGCCTGGGACGGGGGGCGTTGACGCTGCCCTCCTTGGCCAGGTCCTTGAGGTCGTCCTTGGTGGGTTCAGACACCAGAACGATGTCCGTGGCGCGGCGCCAATCGGACGAATCCTTGGGCAGGATCTCGCGGGCGCGCATGCCGAACACCCGCGCCTCCTGACTCTGGCCGAGGGCGAAATACTGTTCGGCGGTGGCGAGGCGGGCCTGGCCGCTGTCGCCCTTGCGATCATAGCCCTCGGCCAGCAGCCGCCAGGTGAAGGCGTTGTCGCGGTCGCGGGCGACGGCGGCCTGCAGATAGGTCACCGCCTCGGCGATCTTGGCCTTGTCCTCGGTGGCCAGCAGGGTCTGGCCGAGCAGGGTGAGGATCAGGGGCGCGTCGGGCTTCAGGGCCACGGCCTGGCGATAGGCGGGCTCGGATTCCTTGATGCGGCCGGACTCGAACAGCACCTGGCCCTTGAGCTCATACAGATAGGGGTTGATCGGATAGTCGGCGATCAGGGCGTCGATCAGCGAGACGGCGCGGTCGGTCTGGGTCGCCTTGTAGTAGGCGATGGCCCGGGCGTAGCGGGCCGGGAAACCCTTGTCGGTCTCCTTGTAGTCCACGAAGGTCTGCTGCGGCGGGTTCATGAACGCCTTGACCTTGGCCACCAGGATCGCGTGCTGGGCGAGGGCCTCGGGGGAGTCGGTCTTGTCGTAGTTGGACTGGGCCTCGACCCGCAGGCGCAGGGCGTCGATGCGGTCGGACGTCAGGGGGTGGCTGCGGAAGAAGGGGAATTTGCGGGCATCGTCGAACACCTCCTGGTAGCGGAAGTTGTCGAAGAACGAGACCAGCCCCTTGCCGGACATGTTGGCCTTGTTGAGATAGCCCACCGCCGCCTGGTCGGCGGAGGCCTCCTGCACCCGCGAATAGCCCAGGTAGGACAGGGTGGCGAAGTAGCTGGAGCTGTAGGCCAGGCCCGCCGCCGCGTCGGGCGCCCCGGCCAGGGCCGCCAGCACCCCCAGGCCCAGGGTCAGGAACATGGTGGCCATGGCCGGGCGCGAGCCCTCGCCCTGGCGGGCGATGTGGCCGCCGGCGATGTGGCCGGTCTCGTGGGCGATGACCCCGATCAGCTCATTGGGCGTCTTGGCCTGGGTGATCAGGCCGGTGGTGATGAACACCTGCTGGCCGCCGGTGACGAAGGCGTTGAGATCCTTGTCGCCGACGATCTGGATCTTGACGTTCTGGGGCGTCAGGCCGGCGGCGACGAAGATGGGGTCGGCGTCCCGGCGCAGGATGGACTCGATCTCGGTGTCGCGGATCAGCGACAGGGGCGCCTGCTGGGCCAGGGCGGGCCCCCCGGCCGACAGCACGGCGACGGCGGCGCAGAGCCAGGCCCGCAACCGCCGGGACGGCCTGATCGGGGGCCTCGATGGCAGGCGGGACATCAAGCCAACTCCTCAATGGGCCCGCGCGGACCGCGCGGGCCGTACGCCCCACCTGCCAAAATCTAGCGCCTCCCGCTCAGCGGCGCCACCATCCGCGTTTGGGCTGGGCCGGGGGCGCCGAGATCTCAGCCGGATCTGGCTCGGCCGAGGGCGCGGGCTCGGCGGCGGCCGGCGCCGGAACTGGCGGGGCGACGGCGACGGGCGGGGCCTCCGCCGGGGCGGGGGCCGGGGCGGGGGCCGGGGCCTCCGCCACGGCCGGCGCTTCGGAAGCGGCCAGGGCTTCGGACGCGGCCAGCGCCTCGGCCTCGGCCTTCAGCTTGGCCTTGGAGGGCGGACGCTTGCGCGGCGCCTTGACCGGAGCGGCGACCTCGGCGACCGGCTCCGGCTCAGCCATCGCCACGGGCTCAGGCTCGGGCTGAGGTTCGGGCTGGGGCGCGGGCGCCTCCGGGGCGGCGGGGGCCAGGGCCTCCGTTGCGACGGCGGCGCCGGGCTCCGCGGACGCCGGCTTGCGGCTACGGCTGCGGCGCGGACGGCCGGGCTTGACGGGGGGCTCCGTCGCCTCGGGCAGCTCGACCCAGATGTCGCCATCGAAGGAGGGCTGCGCGGGCGCCGCCGTCACCGCGTCGACGAACTCATAGACCGGGCGCTCGGCCGGGGCAGAAGGCGCCGACATGTCGGCGTGCAGGGCCGGGGGCGGCGTGGTCATGGGCGAGGGCGCGCTCGGATCGAACCAGCCGTAGACGCCGTCGGTGTGGGGCACGCGAACGCGGCTCCACGCATAGACGTCCTGCGGGCGGGTCTCCTCGCGCATGCGGCGACCGCCGCGACGGCCGCGACGGCGACGGCGGGGGCCATCGGCGTCATCGCCGGCGCTGTCGGCGTCGTCGTCCGCCCGGGGGCTGGGCGAGGCCGAGGCGGCGGCGGGGCGCGCCTCGTCGAGGCCCTCCTCGCGACGACCGCCGCGGCGGCGGCGGCGGCGGCCCCGGCGGGGCTCCTCGCCGTCGCGGGCCTCGGGCGCCGTGCGGGGGGCGCCGCGATCGGGGCGCTCGGCGCGCTCGGCGGCGGCCATCGGCTGGTCGTCGTCCTCGTCCTCGACGATCTCGTCGTCTTCCTCCTCGTCCTCGTCGACATAGTCGTCGTCGGGAAGCTCGACATAGGCGGGGGCGACGCTGGGGAGGGAGGCGGCGAAGGCGGCGGTCTCTTCCTCGGTGAGGGTGGAGATGCGCTCGATCAGGTGATCGGCGTGGGCCAGGGCCTCATCGACGATGACATTGACCTGCAGGCCGCGGGTCTGCAGCAGGCGCAGCAGATAGGCGCGCTTGTTGTTGAGGATGTAGAGGGCCACGTCGCGCGGCACCTTGACGACGATCTCGCCCGGTCCCTGGCGCACGGCCTCCATCTCCACCGAGCGCAGGGCCGACAGGGCGCTGGATTCGGTGGCGCGGACGCGGCCGGTGCCCTGGCAGTGCTCGCAGACGTGGGTGGTGCCTTCCAGCACGCCCGAGCGGCGGCGCTGGCGCGACAGTTCCATCAGGCCGAAGGACGAGATCTTGCCCATCTGGATGCGGGCGCGGTCGTCCTTCAGGGCGTCCTTCAGCACCTTCTCGACGGTGCGGTTGTTCTTGGCCTCGTCCATGTCGATGAAGTCGATGACCACCAGCCCGGCCAGGTCGCGCAGGCGCAGCTGGCGGGCGGCTTCCTCGGCGGCCTCGCAATTGGTCTTCAGGGCGGTGGCCTCGACGTTCCGCTCCCGGGTGGCGCGGCCGGAGTTCACGTCGATGGCCACCAGGGCCTCGGTCTGGTTGATCACCAGATAGCCGCCCGAGCGCAGGGGCACGGTGGGCGAATAGATCTGCGCCAGGTGGTCCTCGACGCGGGCCTTGATGAACAGGGGGGTGGGCTCGCGGTAGGCCTGGATCTTCTTGGCCTGCGAGGGCATCAGCATGCGCATGAATTCCTTGGCGCTGCGGTAGCCCTCCTCGCCTTCGACGATGATCCCGTCGAGGTCCTTGTCATACATGTCGCGGATCGCGCGTTTGACGAGATCCTCTTCCTCGTAGATCAGCGCCGGGGCGATGGAGTTCATCGTCACCTCGCGGATGTTCTCCCACAGGCGCTCGAGGTATTCGTAGTCGCGCTTGATCTCGGCCTTGGTGCGCTTGGCGCCGGCGGTGCGCACGATCAGCCCCATGCCCTGCGGCACGTCCAGGCTTTGCACCAGGGTCTTCAGCCGCTTGCGGTCCGTCACCGTGGTGATCTTGCGCGAGATGCCGCCGCCCCGGGCGGTGTTGGGCATCAGCACGCAGTAGCGGCCGGCCAGGGACAGGTAGGTGGTCAGGGCCGCGCCCTTGTTGCCGCGCTCTTCCTTGACGACCTGCACCAGCATGATCTGCCGGCGCTTGATCACTTCCTGGATCTTGTAGCGGCGCATCAGCCGCCGGCGGCGGCGCTCGGCCTCTTCTTCCATGACGTCGTCGTCATCGTCGTCGGCCGCCTCGACGCCCTCGTCCTCGTCGCCTTCGCCGCCCTCGGACTGCCGCGCCGGAGTGGAGCGGCCGCTCTTGGCGTGCGCCTCTTCTTCCTCGGCCTCCTCGCGGAGCAGGGCTTCCTTGTCGGCCAAGGGGATGTGGTAGTAGTCCGGGTGGATCTCGTTGAAGGCCAGGAAGCCGTGACGATTGCCGCCGTATTCGATGAAGGCGGCCTGCAGGCTGGGCTCTACCCGCGTGACCTTGGCGAGGTAGATGTTACCCCGAAGCTGCTTCTTGGACTGGCTTTCGAAATCGAACTCTTCAACGTGGGTCCCGTCGACCACGACCACGCGGGTTTCTTCCGCGTGGGCCGCGTCGATCAACATTCTCTTGGTCATAGATGAAGTCTCCACGGCCCGCGCCGGAGCAGCGCTCCCGGGGCCGTTCTGTTGTGTTGAGGGGGCGCGCGCCCTCCGTGCCGCGTTCGGCTCCGAACACGGCGGCGCCCAGAAGCATGGAATGCCTCTCAAGGAGCCGGGAAGGGGCGTAGGCGCTGCCCATGGAGTTTTGTCCTGACGCGCCGTGTTCGGCGCGGATCGGCTGGATTTGCGCAGAGGCGGCAAAGCGCTCGGCGCGGCGGCGCGCGGTGGACTCTCGCAAATCGCGGGGCGTCCTGCGCGCTTGTGCGACTCTGCAACAACCCGCCGCAAAAGGAAAGCGCCGCGGCGGACAACTCAATCGTTGACGCGGGTTAACCGATTGTCCACTCGGCTAGCTTCCAATGACGCCTTCCGCGGATCCCCGCGGAATGCAGGACGGATTATGGGCGGGCAAGCACAACAGGGCGTGAAGAGGACCCCGTGGGGTCGATGCGCCCTGGTCATCGGTGCGCTGAGCATCCTCGCGGCCGGGGTCGCCTGGCAGGCCGCCGCGGCCGCCGCGGGCGTCCTCAAGGTCCGCTTCGGCGGCGACCAGCTGGAAACCCGGATGGTCATCGAGCTCGACCGCTCCACCTCGGCCCGCCTGGTCGCAGGGGACCGCGGCGATCGCCGCCTGGTGCTGCGGTTCGACCGGCTGTCCGCCGCCGGCGGCATGGATGGCCAGGGCAGCGGCCTGATCGGCGCCTGGAAACTCGACCGCGGCGCCAATCTCACCCTCGACCTGACCCGCGACGCCCGCATCAAGCGCCGCTTCCTGTTGCCCCCGAGCCAGGGGGCGCCGACCTATCGCTATGTCATCGATGTGGTGGCCGATGTGCCGCTGCGGCCGGCCCCGCCGGTCCTGCGCCCCGCCGAGCATTCCCTCGACGCCCTGATCAACGCCAGCCTGCAGACCCGGCCGGCCGCCGACTCCAACCCCATCGCCCTGAAGAAGGTGATCGTCATCGACGCCGGCCACGGCGGCAGCGATCCGGGCGCCCTGGGGCGGTCGAGCCGGGAGAAGGACGTCACCCTGGCGGCCGCCCGGTCCCTCAAGCGCCGTCTGGAGGCCAGCGGCCGCTACCGGGTGGTGATGACCCGCGACCGGGACGCCTATGTGCCCCTCGAGACCCGGGTCCAGATCGCCCGCCAGTCCAACGCCGACCTGTTCATCTCGCTGCACGCCGACGCCGCCGCCGACGCCCAGACCCGCGGCGCCACGGTCTACACCCTGTCGGAACAGGGCACCGACCGCGCGGCGCGCCGGGTGTTCTCCGGCGGCTCCTTCATCGATGTCGATCTTCCAGGCCGCGATCGGGCGGTGAAGCAGATCCTTCTCGACCTGACCCAGCGGGCGACCAAGAACCGCTCCGGCGCCTTCGCCGAGATGCTGCTGTCGCAGATCTCCGACAAGACGACCCTGCTGCGCCGCAGCCATCGCGACGCCGGGTTCGTGGTGCTGCTGGCCCCCGATGTGCCGGCGGTGCTGATGGAGATGGGCTTCATGTCCAACCTGGACGACGAGCGGGGCCTCAACAACGCCGCCCACCGCACGCGCGTGATGAACGCCGTGGGTGATTCCATCGACGCCTATTTCGCCCGCCAGGTCCGCTACGCGGCGCGCTGAGGCGGCTTCTCCACAGGGGCGCCGCCTAGAGCCTTTGCGTTGGCCCTGACACGCGCTAGAGCCTCTGGAGAGCGGGCGCCTTCAAAGCGCCTCCGTGGCGGTGCTTGAGGGCGCGATTGCGCCAAGGGGTTTTCTAATCTTGGAACTTCCCGAACGTAGGCTGGCGATGGCAGGCGTCGCCGTGCTGAGCGTCATCGCGGTGGCGGGCTTCTCGCTGGCGATCTACGCCGCGTGGCTGTTCCACGACATGCCGGACGCCGGCGACCTCATCAACTACCGCCCCGCCACCTCCACCCGCGTCTACGGCTGGGACGGCACCCTGATCGGCGAGTTCTCCAAGGAGCGCCGGATCTTCGTGCCCTATGAGCAGATCCCGCCGCGTCTGGTGAAGGCCTTCCTGGCGGCGGAGGACAAGAACTTCTTCCAGCACGGCGGCATCGACATGAGCGGCATGGGCCGCGCGATGGCCAAGAACGTGATCAACGCCGCCCGGGGCAAGCGGCTGGAAGGCGGCTCGACCATCACCCAGCAGGTGGCCAAGAACGTGCTCCTGGGCAACCAGGCCACCGTCGGCCGCAAGCTGAAGGAAGCGATCCTCGCCCGCCGTCTCGAGCAGACGCTGGAGAAGGAGAACATCCTCGAGCTGTATCTGAACGAGATCTGGCTGGGCTATCGCAGCTACGGCGTGGCGGTGGCGGCCTACAACTATTTCGGCAAGCCCCTGTCGGAGCTGAGCCTGGCCGAATGCGCCTATCTGGCGTCCCTGCCCAAGGGGCCGGACAACTACCATCCGATCCGCCGCAAGGCCCAGGCCATGGCCCGCCGCAACTGGGTGCTGGGCCAGATGGCCGAGATCGGCTGGGTCACCCGGGCCGAGGCCGAGGCGGCCATGAAGGAGGACCTGAAGGTCCAGCCCGGACCCTCGCGCGCCGCCTACCGCGACGCCGACTACTTCGTCGAGGAGGTGCGGCTGCGGGGGCTGAACACCATGGGCAGCCGCCTCACCGAGGGCGGCTACTATGTGCGCACCACCCTGGACCCGCGCCTGCAGACCGCCGCCCGCGTGGCGCTGATGCAGGGGCTGGAACAGTACGACCGCCGGCACGGCTGGCGGGGCGGCTGGGGCAATGTCGATATCGTCGAGGGCTGGGAGAAGGCGGCCAAGGCCCGCTCACCGGCGTCGGAGCGCCGCGGCTGGCGCGCCGCCGTGGTCGAGGACGCCGCCGGGCAGATCCGCACGGTGGAAGGCGCCGTCGGCAGCCTGATCGGGGCTGACATGGCCTGGGCCAAGGCCGGCCGGGGGCTGAAGCGCGGCGACCTCATCTGGGTCGAGCCGGCGGACGGCGGGGGCTTCCACCTGCGCCAGACCCCGGCGGTCAACGGCGCCCTGGTGGCCATCGAGCCCTACACCGGCCGGGTGGTGACCATGGTCGGCGGCTACAGCTTCTCCCTGTCGCGGTTCAACCGCGCCACTCAGGCGATGCGGCAGCCGGGCTCGTCGTTCAAGCCGTTCGTCTACGCCACCGCCCTGGAGAACGGCTACACCCCGGCCAGCTTCGTCACCGACGCCCCCATCGAGCTGCGCGGCGCCTCGGCGGACGAGGTGTGGCGGCCGCAGAACTACAACCGCAAATTCTACGGCTCCATGCCCCTGCGCCGTGGCCTGGAGCTGTCGCGCAACGCCATGACCGTGCGTCTGGCCCAGAGCGTGGGCATGAAGAAGATCGTCGACATGGCCACCAAGACCGGGGTCGTCGACCGGATGGAGCCGGTGCTGGCCATGGCCCTGGGCTCCGGGGAGACCACCCCGTTCCGCCTCACCGGCGCCTACGCGGCCTTCGTCAACGGCGGCCGCCGGATCCAGCCGCACCTGATCGAACTGATCCAGGACCGGGACGGCAAGACCATCTTCCGCGCCGACCGCCGCGCCTGTCCCAGCTGCAAGGCGGGCTACGGCGGCGAGGAATCGCCGCGCCTGGATCTGCTCGGCCAGCAGGTGATGGACCCGGTCACCGCCTATCAGATCACCTCGATGCTCGAGGGCGTGGTCCAGCGCGGCACCGCCACCCAGGTGCGGGTGCTGGGCCGGCCGATCGCCGGCAAGACCGGCACCACCAACGAATACCGCAGCGCCTGGTTCGTCGGCTATTCGCCGGATCTCGTGGTCGGCGTGTTCATCGGCTTCGACGACAACCGTTCCCTGGGCGAGGGCGAGACCGGGGGCGTCTCGGCGGTGCCCATCTTCATCGACTTCATGCGCGAGGCGCTCAAGGGCGTGCCGGTGCATGAGTTCAAGCCGCCGCGCACCGCCAAGTTCGCCACGGTCAACGGCATTCGCGAGGCCTTCAGGCCGGGCACGGAGCCGCGCTACGAGCCGCGCATCGTCCTGCCGAGCCAGTCGGCGGACGGCCCGAGGCCCTATAACGAGATCTACGGGGCCCCGCAGGCCGCCCCGGCCGCCCCCGCGGCCCCGGCCCGCCCCGCCGATGACCTGTCCGGTCTCTACTAGGCCAGGTTGTCATCGCCCGCCGCGCGCGCTATGCCGCGCGCCCACCGGATTTGGAGTTCACCCATGAGAGCGGATGTCGAGGCGGCCAAGGCCGACATCGAGCAGGCGATCGACCTGCTCAGGAGGCGTCTTTGACTGGGATGTCGCGCTACGTAAACTCGACGAACTGAACGCGAGGGTCGAAGACTCGACCCTCTGGGACAAACCGGCCGAGGCCCAGTCGCTGATGAGCGAGCGGACCCGTCTGCAGGGCCAGATCGACACCATCCACGCGCTGGAGCGCGAGATGAACGACGCCGTCGACTTCGCCCAGATGGCGGACGAGGAGGGCGACGAGGGCTCCCTGGAGGACGCCCGGGCCCAGCTGAAGGGCCTGAAGGAGCGCGCCGCCCGGGCCGAGCTGGAGGCCCTGCTGTCCGGCGAGGCCGACGCCAACGACGCCTATGTGGAAATCAATTCCGGCGCCGGGGGCACGGAGTCCAACGACTGGGCCCTGATGCTCATGCGCATGTATACCCGCTGGGCGACCCAGCACGGCTATGCGGTGGACGTGATCGAGGAGACCGGGGGCGAGCAGGCCGGCATCAAGTCCGCCACCCTGCAGGTCAAGGGGCCCAACGCCTACGGCTGGCTGAAGACCGAGGCGGGGGTGCACCGGCTGGTGCGCATCTCGCCCTTCGACAGCAACGCCAAGCGCCACACCTCTTTCGCCTCCTGCTGGGTGTTCCCGGTGGTCGACGACACCATCGAGATCGACATCAACCCCTCGGACGTGCGCACTGACACCTACCGGGCCTCGGGCGCCGGCGGCCAGCACATCAACAAGACGGACTCGGCCGTGCGCCTGACCCACATCCCCACGGGGGTGGCGGTGGCCTGCCAGGCCGGGCGCTCACAGCACCAGAACCGCGAGGAGGCGTGGAAGATGCTGCGCGCGCGGCTGTATGAGCTGGAGCTGCAGAAGCGGGAACAGGCGGCCCAGGCCCTGGAAGACGCCAAGACCGACATCGGCTGGGGCCACCAGATCCGCTCCTACGTCCTGCAGCCCTATCAGATGGTCAAGGACCTGCGCACCGACGTGGAGACATCGGACACCCAAGGGGTGCTGGACGGCGACCTCGACGCCTTCATGGGCGCGTCCCTGGCGCAGCGGGTCGGGGTGACGCGCGAGGGTTAGGGGTGTGTGCGTGGTTCGAGACGCGCCCTGACGGGCGCTCCCAAGCAGGCGTCTCGAACCACGCGGACCGCTATTCCCCGGCCTTGATCGGCTGCAGGGTGATGACGTCGCCGCTGGGGCCGGCGGCGGGGCGCTGGAACTTCTGCGAGCGGCCCTGGAAGAAGGCCCCCGTCTCCATGGCCAGCTGCTCGTGGGTGACATCGCCGTCCACATAGGCGGTGGCGAACAGCCGCACGGTCTTGGCGGTGACCGAGCCGACGATGCGGCCGCGGGCCTCCACCGTCTCGGCGTAGACATTGCCCTCGATATGGCCGGTCTCGCCCAGCGACAGCTTGCCGATGCGGATGTCGCCCTTGACCACCCCATCCACGTGCAGCTCGCCGTCGCCGGTGACGCCGCCCTCGATGGTCATGTCGTCGGCGATCACGGACGCGACGCGGGGCGGCTTGCGGGTCGAGGACTGGTCACCGCCCAGGGGGGAGGGCAACTGTCCCTTGGCGGGACCGTGTTTAGCTTGTTGCTTCGTGAACATACTCGCCAGCCCTTACAAAGCGGTCCGGGTTCTGGGCCCGGCCATTGACCCACACCTCATAGTGCAGGTGCGGGCCAGTGGAGCGGCCCGTGGAGCCCATGGCTGCAATTCTCTCGCCAAGCGCCACGCGCTCGCCCACATGGACGGCGATGGAGGACAGGTGGGCGTAGCGGGTCTTGAAGCCGCCGCCGTGGTCGACCTCCACGACATTGCCGTAGCCCGAGCGCACGCCGGTGAAGGAGACGATCCCCGGCGCGGTAACATAGATGGCCGTGCCCAGCCCGCCGCCGAAATCCAGGCCCGCGTGAAGGGCCGGCCGGCCGGTGAAGGGGTCGAAGCGCACGCCAAAGCCGCTGGTCTTGACCCCCGCGGCCGTCGGCTTGTCCAGCGGCAGGCGGGCGGCGGCCACGGCCATGCTGCGCATGTGCGACATGTTGGCGGCGGCGTTGTGAATGCGGGCGGCGAACTCCTCGTCGACGTCCAGGATGGCGGCCAGGGCGCGCGGGTCCTTGGCCTCGATGAGGGGGCCGCCGAGGCCCTCGCCGCTGGCGCTGTAGGAGGAGGGGTTCAGGCCTGCCAGGCGGAAGGCCACCCGCAGGCGCTCGGCCCGGCTGTCGGCGAAGGTCTCCGCCTGGGTGATCAGTCGCTCCTGGTCCATCAGCACCGAGCGCACCCGATGGATGGGCGAGGCGTCGGCGAGGGTGGGGACGATCGGGGCCAGGGCCCGGGCGGCGCCGGGGGCGTCCTTGGCGCTGGACAGCAGCATGGCCAGGGCGACATGCCGTTTCTCGACGGTGGCGGCCAGCTCGTCGATGCCGCCGGAGGTGTCGCTGAGCTGGGCCACGGCGCTGTTCAGGCGGGCCTGGCGGTCGGCGATCAGGCGCTCGTAATAGGCCTTGGTCTTGAGCGCCTCCTGGTCGACGGAGCCGACCGACAGGGCGTTGATCATCATGGCGGCCGTGCACAGGCCCACCCAAAGGGCGAGGGCGGCGACGCCGGCGGCGGCGGCGGCCTGACGCCCCGTGGTGAGGACCAGGCCGCGCATCTCTCCGCCCGAGCGGATGTAGATGTGCCGTTCCGGGAACAGGTCTTCGATGAACTGCTGGAGGCGTGCTAGTCGCTCGTTGCTCATAGGCCCGTCGCTGGCGGCTTAAACGCTGCCGGCGATATGCAACCACGCTTAAGCTTGGCGCAACCTTTTTCACGCCACCGACGCTCAGCCGAGGCGGAAGACTATCAACGCCTCAATTAGAGGCTGAGTCGCCCCCTGCGACAACCCATCGCACCTTGGTTGGACCCAGCCGAACCTAGGCCAGGGCCTGGGCCGCGGCGAGAACCTCCTGCACGTGACCGGGCACCTTCACCTTGCGCCAGACCCGCTGCACCACGCCGTCGCGGTCGATCAGGAAGGTGGCGCGCTCGATGCCCATATACTGGCGGCCATACATGCTCTTCTCGACCCAGACGCCGTAGGCCTCGGTGACCGCGCCGCTCTCGTCCGAGCCCAGCCGCACATCGAGGTCGTATTTGCCGCGGAACTTGGCGTGGCTCTTCACGGAGTCCCGCGACACCCCGACCACCACCGCCCCGGCCTTGGCGAAATCCGCCGCGGCGGCGGTGAAGCCCTGGGCCTCGCTGGTGCAGCCGGAGGTGTCGTCCTTGGGATAGAAGTAGAGCACCACGGTCTTGCCCTTGAGCCCGGCCAGGGTCAGGGCGTCGCCCTCATCCGACGGCAGGTCGAACGCGGGGGCGGGGGTTCCGGCTTCGATGGTCATGACAGCTCCTTGTCTCGTGCCTCGGTCGGGCTTCAGCTTGGCTTTAGCAGGACGATCTTCTTCTTGCCGAGCTGAACCTTGAAGGCGCCCAGGTCGGGATCGACGTCGGTCCAGGGGCGCAAGGCGTCCGGATCGTCGATCTTCTGATCGTTGATGCGGATGGCGCCCTCGGCGATCTTGCGGCGCGCCTCGGACTGCGACGACACCAGGCCCGACAGGGCGACGAGGGCGGCGTTGCGGCGCGGTTCGGCGCAATCGGCGGGGGTCGCGACCACCGTGGGCGTATCCGCCGAGGTCAGGCCGCCGCCGAAGTTGCTGTCGGCCGCGGCCCGCGCCTTGGCCGCCTCGTCCGCGCCGTGCAGCAGGGTGGTGGCCTCGTCGGCCAGCACCTTCTTGGCGTCGTTGATGGCCGCGCCGTCGAGGCGCTCCAGCCGGGCGATGTCCTGGAGGGGCAGGTCGGTGAACAGGCGCAGGAAGCGGCCGACGTCGGCGTCGTCGACGTTGCGCCAGAACTGCCAGTAGGCGTAGGGCGCCAGCTGCGCCGCGTTCAGCCAGATGGCGCCGTCCGCGGTCTTGCCCATCTTGCCGCCGGACGCCGTGGTCAGCAGAGGCGTCGTCAGGCCAAAGGCGGCCTTGCCGTCCACCCGCCGCACCAGGTCGACGCCCGAGACGATGTTGCCCCACTGGTCGGAGCCGCCCATCTGCAGGGTCACGCCTTGCCGGCGGTTCAGCTCGAGGAAGTCCACCGACTGCATCAGCATGTAGTTGAACTCGAGGAAGGTCATGGGCTGCTCGCGCTCGAGGCGCAGCTTGACCGAGTCGAAGCTCAGCATGCGGTTGATGGTGAAGTGGGTGCCGTATTCCCTCAGGAACTCGACGTAGCCGTAGCGCGACAGCCAGGCGTCGTTGTCGATCATGACCGCGTCGGTGGGGCCGTCGCCGAAGGTCAGGAAGGTCTCGAAGACGGTCCGGATCGAGGCGATGTTGGCGGCGATCGTCTCGTCGGTGAGCTGCGGGCGCGAGGCGTCCTTGCCGGTGGGATCGCCGATCTTGGTGGTGCCGCCGCCCATGATCACCACGGGCCGGCCGCCGGCCTGCTGCAGGCGGCGCAGCATCATGATCTGGATCAGCGAGCCCACGTGCAGGCTGGGGGCGGTGGCGTCAAAGCCGATGTAGCCGCTGACAACGCCGCCGGCGGCCGCCGCGTCCAGCTCGGACGGGTGGGTGATCTGGTGGATATAGCCGCGCGCCTGCAGGGTGCGCAGGAAGTCGGACTTGAAGGCCTCGTCGCTCATGGCGGCTCCGTTAGCAGGGATGCCGGCGGGCGTCTTCCATCGAAGGAAACCGCGTCGCCAGCGAGTGGCGGCGCGAGATCGCAGCCGCCCGCTAGCTGAGCGGGCGGTAGTACGGGCCGAGGCGGGCGGGCTGGACGATCATGGCGCCTAGCTACCGGCGGGCCTGCATGGCAGTCAAGGGACCCATGAGAGTCCTGGGATTCATGAGCGGCACCTCCCTCGACGCCGTCGACATGGCGGTGCTGGAGACCGACGGCGAGGTCATCCACCGCTTCGGCCCCGCCGGCGAGCGCAAGATGAGCGCCCAGACCCGGGCCGTCATCGAAGAGGCCACCGCCGCGGCGCGGGCCTGGCCGCGCGGACAGCCCGAGCCGGGGGTGTTCCTGGAGGCCGGCCGCGCCATCGCCGCCGAGCATATTGCGGCGGCGGAAGGCTTTCTGGACCAGCATGGGCTGACCCCCGGCGACCTGGACCTGATGGGCTTCCACGGCCAGACGGTGCTGCACGAGCCGCCGATCGCCGGCCGACCCGAGGGACGGACGGTGCAACTGGGCGACGCCGGGGCCCTGGCCCGGGCCTTCGGCCTGCCCGTCGCCTTCGACTTCCGCACCGCCGACGTGGCGGCGGGCGGGCAGGGGGCGCCGCTGGCCCCGATCTATCATGCGGCGCGGGCGGCCGCCTCGGGCCTTGCCGCCCCGGCGGCGGTCCTGAACCTGGGAGGCGTCGGCAACATCACCCTCATACCCCGCGACGGCGCCCTGGAGGCCTTCGACACCGGCCCCGCCAACGGCATGATCGACCTGTGGATGCAGGGGCGGACCGGGCGGCGCTATGACCAGGACGGCGCCCTGGCCCGCGCCGGGTCTGTGCGCGAGGACATCGTCGCGGCCTATCTGGCCGCCCCCTATTTCGCCGTGCGCGGCCCCAAGTCCCTCGACCGCTACGACTTCGCCTTTGATCTGGTCGAGGGCCTATCGGTGGAGGACGGCGCCGCCACCCTGACCGCCTTCGCCGCCGCGGCGGTGGCCCTGGCGACGGAGGCCTGCGCGGAGCGGCCGCAAGCGCTGATACTGTGCGGCGGCGGCCGGCATAACCCCGCCCTGGTCGAGGCCATCGTCGCACGGGTCGCGATGGCGGTTCACAGCGCGGAGGATCTCGGCTGGCGCGGCGACGCCATCGAGGCGGAGGCCTTCGCCTATCTGGCGGCGCGGACCGCCCGGGGCCTGCCGATCTCGTTTCCCGGCACGACCGGGGCGCCGCGACCGATGGCCGGGGGTCGCATCGTCAGTCCCTGACGCATCTTGAAACGGCGGCCAACCTTCGCCATTTCATGCGGGCGGGACCGGGCCCCTCTGGCGACCTTGATGGTCGTGATGTCGGACCGCATCGGGTGAGCTCGATGGTCGCGACTGGGTCCACATCTAATTCCAGATTGCGCGGCGGGCCACCCTCGGATGAACGAGGAGGCTGCCCTGTGCCCTTGCTGATGTGCCCTAACGATAATGCCCCCATGCAGACGGTCGATCGCGCCGGCGTCGCCTTCGACATGTGCCCCACGTGCCGCGGCGTCTGGTTGGATCGCGGCGAGCTGGAGAAGCTGATGGCCGTCAGCCGTGATGACGATCCGCCCCGGGCCGAGCCCCCGCGCCAGGCCTACCCACAGCCCGCGCCGCCGCCCTATCGCGACGACTACCGCCGCGACGAGCGTCACCGCGACGACCATCGCGGCGGCTATGATCCGCGCTACCACAAGAAGAAGCGCGGGTTCGACCTGTTCGACATCTTCGACTGAGGACGACGATGAACCACGTGAAGACCTACCTGCTGCTGGCGGCGCTGACGGCGCTGTTCTGCGGCATCGGCTATATGATCGGTGGCCCCGGCGGCATGGCGGTCGCCTTCGTGCTGGCCGCCGGCATGAACCTGGTCAGCTACTGGAACGCCGACAAGATCGTGCTGTCGATGTACAAGGCCCAGGTGGTGGATCGGAGCGATCCCAATCCCCTGATCCGCAACTATGTGGCTGACGTGGAGGATCTGGTGGCGCGGGCCGGCCTGCCCATGCCCCGCGTCTGCATCATCGACACTGACCAGCCCAACGCCTTCGCCACCGGCCGAGACCCCGCCCATGCGGCGGTCTGCGCCACCACGGGCCTCCTGGCCATGCTGAACCGCGACGAGATCCGCGGGGTGATGGCGCACGAACTGGCCCATGTGAAGAACCGCGACACCCTCACCATGACGGTCACCGCCACCATCGCCGGGGCCATCGGCGCCCTGGCGAACTTCGCCATGTTCTTTGGGGGCGGCCGCGACGAGGAAGGCCGGTCCACCGGCATCATCGGCGCCCTGGCGCTGATGATCCTGGCCCCCATGGCCGCGGCCCTGGTGCAGATGGCGATCAGCCGCTCCCGCGAATACGAGGCCGACCGGGTGGGGGCGCAGATCGCCGGCGATCCCCAGGCCCTGGCCCGGGCACTGCAAAAGATCGAGGCCTATGCCCACGGCGCCCACAATGTGCAGGCCGAGCGCAATCCCGCGACGGCCCACCTGTTCATCATCAACCCCCTGGCGGGCCGCCGCGGCGACCAGCTGTTCTCCACCCACCCGGCGACGCAGAACCGGGTCGAGGCGCTGATGCGGATGGTCGGCAAGGTGGCGGCCCCGGTGACCGGCGCCGTGTGGGGAACGGCGGTGCCGACCAGCGCGCCGACTAAGAGGGGGCCGTGGGCGTAGTGCGTGGTTCGAGACGCGCCCTCGCGGGCGCTCCTCACCATGACGACCGTTTTTGCAGCCCGCGCCCATCTGTCATGGTGAGGAGCCTGCGCTAGCAGGCGTCTCGAACCACGCAGATCAGATCGGGTTCATCTCGATGCGCTTGTCGAGATAGGCGCCGACGCGCTTTTCCACCTCGACCAGGTGCTCGGACCAGAAGTGGTTGGCGTCCTCGACCAGCTCATAGTCGATGACGATGCCCTTCTGGGTGCGCAGCTTGGCGACCACGCGCTCGACCTCGACGGGCGGCACGATGGTGTCGGCCGAGCCGTGCAGGATCAGGCCCGAGGCGGGGCAGGGGGCCAGGAACGAGAAGTCGTACATGTTGGTCGGCGGCGTCACCGAGATGAAGCCGTCCGTTTCCGGGCGGCGCATCAGCAGCTGCATGCCCACCCAGGCGCCGAACTGATAGCCGGCCACCCAGCACTGGGAAGCGGCGGGGTTGGTGGTCTGCAGCCAGTCCAGCGCCGTGGCCGCGTCGGCCAGCTCGCCGATGCCGCTGTCGAACTCGCCCTGGCTGCGGCCGACGCCGCGGAAGTTGAACCGCAGGGTGGCGAAGCCGCGCTTCATGAACAGGTGGAACAGCTGCACCGAGACGGGATTGTTCATATGCCCGCCCGCCTTGGGGTGCGGGTGCAGGATCAGGGCGATGGGAGCGTTGGCCCGCTTGCCCGGGGTATAGCGGCCTTCGATCCGGCCGGACGCACCTGTCAGAACCACTTCAGGCATGTCGTCTCCGCAAAAACTGGGCCGCGAGGCAAGCGCCGCTGGAATACTTGACCAAGGCGCTTGGTTTTCCTACATCAGGGTCAACGCACGTAAGGGCTTGCGCCCTTTTCGCGAAGGCGCGGTTTGTATCACAGGCCGCCGCCGTTGCGCGCGATTTCTGCGGGAGCCGAACATGCGCCTCAGCACCAAGGGCCGCTATGCCGTCATGGCGATGGCCGACCTGGCCAAATACAGCGACGGGCGGGCGGTGAGCCTGGCCGACATCGCCCTGCGCCAGGACATCTCCCTGGCCTATCTCGAGCAGCTGTTCGCCCGGCTGCGCCGGTGCGGGGTGGTCAAGAGCGTGCGCGGCCCCGGCGGCGGCTACCAACTGGCGCGCCCGGCCGCGGAGCTGGGGGTGGCCCAGATCGTCAAGGCGGTGGATGAGCCCCTGGAGGCGGTCCGCTGCACCACTGGCGGCGGCGGCTGCATGCCCGGCGGCGAGCGCTGCCTGACCCATGACCTGTGGGAGGAGCTGGGCCGGCAGATCGACGGCTATCTGTCGTCCGTGTCCCTGGCGGATGTCCTGGCCGGCCAGCTGCGGCCGAACGCGAAGGCGCAGGCCGCATGACTTTTTATCTCGACCACAACGCCACGGCGCCGATCCGGCCCGAGGCCGCCGAGGCGGTGCTCAAGGCCCTGCATATCTCCGGAAATCCGTCGTCGGTGCATTCGGCCGGCCGCGCCGCCCGCGCCCTGGTCGAGGACGCGCGGCTGAAGGTGTCCGCCCTGGTGGGCGCGCCCGCCCCCTCGGTGGTCTTCACCAGCGGCGGGGCCGAGGCCAATGGCCTGGCCATCGACAGCGCGGTGCTGGGCGGCGCCCGCCGCCTGATGATCGGCGCCACCGAGCATTCGTCCGTGGTCGCCACGGCAGACGCGGCCGATGCGGCCGTGGACGTCTGGCCGGTCTCGCGCGAGGGCGTCGCCGACCTCGGCTGGCTGGAGGCCCGGCTCGCGGACTGGAACCCTGCCGACGGGCGCCCCTTCGCGGCCCTGATGCTGGCCAATAACGAGACCGGCGTCCTGCAGCCGGTGGCCGAGGCCGCCGCCCTGATGCGGGCGGCCGACGGCTGGTTGCACGTCGACGCCATCCAGGGGTTCGGCAAGATCGCCATCGATTTTCGAACCCTCGGCGCCGACACCCTGGCTATGTCCGGCCACAAGATCGGCGGGCCGCAGGGCGTCGGGGCCCTGGCCTTCGGGCCGCGCGTCGCCCTGAAGCGCCGCATCCACGGGGGCGGCCAGGAGCGCTTCATGCGCGCCGGCACCGAGAACGTGCCGGGGATCGCCGGCTTCGGCGCCGCGGCCGCCGCCGCCCTGCGCGACCTGGCCGGCAACGCTGAAAGCTCGGCGCGCGACGCCGTCGCCGCGCGCCTGGCGACCGAGGCGGGCTGCGTGGTGATGGGGGCCGGCGCGCCGCGTCTGCCGGGCACCCTGTGCATCGCCACCCCCGGTTTCGGCTCGGAACTGCAGCTGATGCAGATGGATCTCGCCGGGGTGCTGGTGAGCGCCGGATCGGCCTGCTCGTCGGGCAAGGTCAAGGCCAGCCACGTGCTGGTCGCCATGGGCCACGACGACCTGGCCGCCTGCGCCCTGCGCGTCTCGGGCGGATGGAACACCACGGCGCAGGACTGGCAGGCCTTCGCCGAGGCCTGGCTCAAGGCCTACGCCGGCCACAAGGCCCGTCACGGCGCCCACGCAATGCAGGACGCCTGACCATGGCCGCTGTCACCCAGACCATCGACCACGTCGCCACCCTCGAGGGCGACAAATACAAACACGGCTTCGTCACCGACATCGAACAGGACTTCGCGCCCAAGGGCCTGTCGGAGGACACCGTCCGCTTCATCTCGGCCAAGAAGGACGAGCCCCAGTGGATGCTCGACTGGCGCCTGGAGGCCTATCGCCGCTGGCTGGAGCTGGAAGAGCCCACCTGGGCCAAGGTCAACTTCCCGCGCATCGACTACCAGGACAGCTACTACTACGCCGCCCCGTCCACCAAGGCCGGGCCGATGAGCCTGGACGAGGTCGATCCGGAGCTCTTGGCCACCTATGCCAAGCTGGGCATCCCCCTGCGCGAGCAGGAGGTGCTGGCGGGGGTGCAGGGGGCGCCAAAATACGCCGTCGACGCCGTGTTCGACAGCGTCTCGGTGGTCACCACCTTCAAGAAGGAGCTGGCCCAGGTCGGGGTGATCTTCTGCTCCTTTTCGGAAGCCGTGCGCGAGCATCCCGAATTGGTCCGCAAATACCTGGGCTCGGTGGTGCCGACCTCGGACAACTATTTCGCCTGCCTGAACTCGGCGGTCTTCTCCGACGGCTCCTTCGTCTACATCCCGCCGGGGGTGCGCTGCCCGATGGAGCTGTCGACCTATTTCCGCATCAATGCGTCGGAGACGGGCCAGTTTGAGCGCACCCTGATCATCGCCGACAAGGGGGCCTATGTGTCCTACCTTGAGGGCTGCACAGCGCCCCAGAGGGATGAGAACCAGCTGCACGCCGCCGTGGTCGAGCTGGTGATCCTGGAAGACGCCGAGATCAAATATTCCACCGTGCAGAACTGGTACCCCGGAGATTCCGAGGGCCGGGGCGGCATCTACAACTTCGTCACCAAGCGCGCCGACTGCCGCGAGGCGCGGGCCAAGGTCAGCTGGACCCAGGTGGAGACCGGCTCGGCGATCACCTGGAAATACCCCTCCTGCATCCTGCGGGGCGACGAGTCCTCGGGTCAGTTCTTCTCGATCGCCGTGACCAACGGCCGCCAGCAGGCCGACACCGGCACCAAGATGATCCACCTGGGCAAGAACACCCGCTCGCGGATCGTCTCCAAGGGCATCTCGGCGGGAAAGAGCTCCAACACCTACCGCGGCCTGGTCTCGGCCCACGCCAAGGCCAGCGGCGCCCGCAACTTCACCCAGTGCGATAGCCTGCTCATCGGCAAGGACTGCGCCGCCCACACCGTGCCCTACATCGAGGCCAAGACGTCGTCCGCCAAGTTCGAGCACGAGGCGACGACGACGCGCCTCTCCGAGGACCAGCTGTTCTACGCCCAGCAGCGCGGCCTGAACCAGGAAGAGGCCGTGGCCCTGCTGGTCAACGGCTTCGTCCGCGAGGTGCTTCAGGAGCTCCCGATGGAGTTCGCCGTCGAGGCCCAGAAGCTGGTGGCGATCTCGTTGGAAGGGAGCGTCGGGTGAGTTCAGTCCCTACGCCCCCTCAGTCGCTCCGCGACAGCTCCCCCGCTTCGCGGTGGAGCATTCGAATCCTCCACCGCGAAGCGGGGGAGGGGGACCACGCAGTGGTGGAGGGGGCGAGCCGTCGCACTCCGATTTTCTGGTGACCATGATGCTTTCCATCCACAACCTCCACGCCACCGTCGGCGGAACCGAGATCCTCAAGGGGCTGACCCTCGACGTGCCCGCGGGCGAGGTGCACGCCATCATGGGGCCGAACGGGGCCGGCAAGTCGACCCTGTCCTATGTGCTCACTGGCCGCTCTGGCTATGACGTCACCCAGGGCTCAGCCACCCTCGACGGCGAGGACCTGCTCGGCCAGACGCCGGACCAGCGCGCGGCGCGGGGCCTGTTCCTGTCGTTCCAGTATCCGCTGGAGATCCCCGGCGTGCCCAGCCTGACCTTCGTCCGCACCGCCATGAACGCCCAGCGCAAGGCGCGCGGGCAGGACGAGGTCACCGCGCCGCAGTTCCTCAAGCTGGCCCGCGCCACCGCGGCCTCGTTGAAGATCGACTTCGACATGCTCAAGCGCCCGCTCAACGTCGGCTTCTCCGGCGGCGAGAAGAAGCGGATGGAGATCTTCCAGATGGCCATGCTGGAGCCGCGCTTCCTGATCCTCGACGAGACGGACAGCGGCCTCGACATCGACGCCCTGCGCATCGTGTCTGAAGGCGTCAACGCCCTGCGCTCGCCGGACCGCGCCATGCTGGTGATCACCCACTACCAGCGGCTGCTCGACTACATCAAACCCGACAAGGTCCATGTGCTGGCCGGCGGCCGCATCGTCGCCTCGGGCGGGCCGGAACTGGCGCAGGAGCTGGAAGTCAGCGGTTACGATCGTTACGCCGCATGATCCTGCAGTCTCCGCACTCCCCGCGGAAGCGGGGACCCAGTCTTTGCCACGGGCGCGGGCCTTTCCGCATAAACCTGGATCCCCGCTTCCGCGGGGAATGCGGGTGGGGGCGCCCCCAATGATGCTCGCCCGCGCCATCGCCGAACAGGACGCGGCCCATCTGCCGGGGCGCCGCGACGAGGCCTGGAAATACACCGACCTGCGTAGCGCCCTACGCGTGGTGCCGCCGCCGTCGCCCGAGGGAGCGGCGCCGGACGGGCCCGGTCCCCTGGGCGCCATCACAGCCGAGCACGCCATCACCTACGTCAACGGCCGCTGCGATGGCGAAGGCTCCTTCGAGGCGCGCGCCGGGGAGACCACCACCCTTCGCCTGCGTTTTGTCTCCCAGGCCACGGACACCGCCCACCAGGCCGCCTTCGCCGTCACCGTCCAGGAAGGCGCGTCGCTCACCCTGCTGGAGACCTACGAGGGCTCCGGCTCCGCCTACCTGGCCAATGTCAGCCTCGACATCTGGCTGGCCGAGGGGGCGACCCTGGAGCGGATCGTCGTGCTGCACGAGCCCGCCGACGCGGTCTCGGTCTCCACCGCCGAGGTCGAGCTGTCGCCCATGTCCGCCTACGCCCAGACGGTCCTGACCGTCGGCGCGCGCCTGCAGCGCCACGAGACCCGGCTGCGTCACCCCGGCGGCGGGGCGAGCGTTCGCATCGACGGGGTCTATCTGCTGGCCGACAAGCGGCACGCCGACCTCACCACCATCGTCACCCATGAGGGCGTCGAAGGGGTCACCAGCCAGCTGACCAAGGGCGTCGTCCGCGACCAGGCCCGCGGGGTGTTCCAGGGCCGCATCGTCGTCGCCCACGGCGCCGACCGCACCGACGCGCGCATGGGGCACCACGCCCTGCTGCTCACCGACGGCGCCGAGATCGACGCCAAGCCCGAGCTGGAAATCTACGCCGACGATGTGCAGTGCGCGCACGGGAACACCATCGGGGCGCTGGATGACGAGGCGCTCTTCTACATGCGCCAGCGCGGCATTCCCGAGGGGGAGGCGCGGGCCCTGCTGATGCAGGCTTTCCTCGGCGAGGTCACAGATCGAATCGTCCACTCGCAGGCCCGCGAGGTCGCCGCGGCCTGGGTCGCGGGGCGGCTGGAGGCGCTGGCATGACCTATCACGCCCCCGCCTTCGACGTGGCCGCCGCCCGGGCCCAGTTCCCGATCCTGTCGCGCCAGGTGCATGGCAAGCCGCTGATCTATCTCGACAACGGCGCCTCGGCCCAGAAGCCGCGCGCGGTGATCGACGCCATGTCGCGGCTGATGGAGACCTCCTACGCCAACGTCCACCGCGGCCTGCACACCCTGGCCAATGAGACCACCGACGCCTATGAGCGCGCCCGCGACTCCGTGCGCCGCTTCATCAACGCCGGCGACGTGAACGAGATCGTCTTCACCAAGGGCGCCACCGAGGCGATCAACCTGGTGGCCTCCAGCTTCGGGCAGAGGCTTCAGGCCGGCGACGAGATCGTGCTGTCGCAGATGGAGCACCACGCCAACATCGTGCCCTGGCACTTCCTGCGCGAGCGCCTGGGCGTGGTCCTGCGCTTCGCCCCGGTGATGGACGACGGCTCGCTCGACATGGAGGGCCTGTGCGCCCTCATCGGACCACGCACCCGGATGGTGGCCATCAGCCACATGTCCAATGTGCTGGGGACCATCAATCCCGCCAAGGCCATCGTCGAGGCGGCCCATGCGGCGGGCGTGCCGGTGCTGCTCGACGGCTGCCAGGCCATCGTCCACATGACGGTGGACGTTCAGGACCTGGACGTGGATTTCTATGTCTTCTCCGGCCACAAGCTCTACGGCCCCACCGGCATCGGCGTGCTCTATGGCAAGGCCGAGCGGCTGGCCGACCTGCCCCCCTACCAGGGCGGCGGCGAGATGATCGCCACGGTCGCCGAGGACGCCATCACCTACGCCGACCCGCCGCACCGTTTCGAGGCGGGCACGCCCGCCATCGTCGAGGCGGTGGGCCTGGGCGCGGCGATCGACTGGCTGGAGGGCTTCGACCGCGAGGCCGTCGCCCGGCATGAGGCCGCGCTGCTGGCGCGCGTCACCGCGGGCTTGGCGGGGGCGCCATGGCTGCGAGTCATCGGCGAAGCCCCGGGCAAGGGAGCGATCTTCGCCTTCAACATGCAGGGCGCCCACGCCCACGACGTCGCCCAGATCCTTGATCGCTACGGGGTCGCGGTGCGCGCGGGCACCCATTGCGCCGAGCCGCTGCTGCGCCGCTTTGGCGTGACATCGAGCGCGCGCGCCTCGTTCGCCCTATATAATACGCTGGAGGAGGCCGACGCCTTTGTCGAAGCCCTCCACAAGGCGCAAACCTTCTTCGATTAGGTCTCGTTGATCCATGGACGACTCATCGCCTCAGACCCTCGCCGCCGCCACGGCCCCTCCCGCTGGAGGCTCGGCCCTGTCGCAGGCCGAGCTCGACCAGATGACGGACGCTCTGATCGTGCAGCTCAAGACGGTGTTCGACCCGGAGATCCCCGTCGACATCTATGAGCTGGGGCTGATCTATAAGGTCGATATTTCCGACGAGCGGGTCGTGGCGGTGGACATGACCCTGACCGCGCCGGGCTGCCCGGTGGCCGGCGAGATGCCCGAATGGGTGCGTGACGCCTGCATGCAGGCCCCCGGGGTGTCCGCCTGCACCGTGAACCTGGTCTTCGATCCGCCATGGGACCCGTCGATGATGTCCGACGAGGCCAAGCTGCAACTGAACATGTTCTGATCATGCAAACGCCCGACACCACCCCCGTCCAGCCCCCCCAAGCCGCGCCGAGGGCTCGCCGCCCCCGGCCCAAGGTCGTCAGCCTCACCGACGCGGCCGCGACCCGCGTGCGCGAGATCATGGCCAAGGCCGACGGCGCCTATGTCGCCTTGCGGGTCGGGGTTAAGAACGGCGGCTGCGCCGGTTCCGAATACACCCTGGAGTACGCCGAGCGCATCGAGCCCCTGGACGAGGTCGTCGAGGACAAGGGCGTCACCATCGTCATCGACCCCAAGGCCGTGCTGTTCCTGATCGGCTCGCAGATCGATTTCGAGGTGACCAAGCTGGCGGCCAAGTTCGTGTTCCGCAATCCGAACGAGACGGACGCCTGCGGCTGCGGCGAGAGCGTCACCATCGTCCCGGCCGCGGCCCAATAGGTCTGCCGTGCCGGTCACCCCAGCCTATCGGGCGCAGGTGGCCGACCTGCTGGACTTCACGCCTCAGCTCAAGACCAGGCTGATGTTCGGCGGGGCAGGGGTCTGGTCGGGCGAGCTGATGTTCGCCCTGATCATCGACGACGAGTTGTATTTCAAGACCGACACCGAGACTCGACCGCTGTTCGAGGCGGAGGGCTGCGGCCCCTGGCTCTACCTTCGGGGCGGCGAGGCCCGGGACATGGGCTATAGCCGCGCGCCCGACATGATCTGGGACGATCCCGACGAGGCGCGGCGCTGGGCGGACCTCGCCCTGGGCGCCGCGCGTCGCCGGCACAAGCCCAAGTCGCCGAAGCGTTAGGGCCTACTGCTCGGCCGCCGACAGGGGCGGTTCGCTGGCGGGAGACCCGGTGGGGGTCGCGGCGGCGCCCTTGGCGTCCTCGGGCGCCACATAGGCGGGGGCCATCGATAGCGGGCCGAGCATCATGATCGCGATGACAACGACGGCGCCGATCTCGAGCGTTCTGAACATCCTGTGCCTCCTTGGGGCTGCGTGCAGGCGTCAACGCGGGCGCCGGGGACCCGTTCCCTAGGAGGGGCGCCCCCTGGCGTTTGCCGGGGCCATGGCCTAAGCGGGAGTCATGCCCGAGGTCACCATCGTCACCGGCGGAGACGCCCTCTACTTTCCCCTGCTGGAGGAGCTGGCCCAGTCGGTGCGCGCCCTGCGCAGCGCCGACGAGATGGGGCTGGCGGTGATCGACGGGGGGCTGGAGCCCGCCCAGGCCGCCCACCTGGCTGACCGCTACGGCGCGACCATCCTGCAGGTGGGATGGATGTTCGACATCGCCCCGGCGCGGGTGAAGGGCCGCGACCACCTCAAGATCCTCACCGCCCGGTCGTTCCTCAATGAGCTCCTGCCCGACACGGAGATCATCGTCTGGGTCGACGGCGACGCCTGGGTCCAGGACATGGGCCCTATCGACATGATGGTGGAGGCGGCCCGCCGCCAGCGGCTGGTGGTGGTCTCGCAGACCTCCCGCTATTCGGATGTGGTGATGACCCTGCAGTGGGCCGGGTTCGGCTACGCCAAGGTCAAGGGCCAGCTCTACAAGAACGCCCGCCGCGCCGGCCTGCCCGAGGCCGAGGCGCGGCTGGTGGGCGACAAGCCGACCTACAACGCCGGGGTCTTCGCCCTGGCCCGCACCGCCCCCCACTGGGCGGCCTGGCGCAAGCGCATCGCCCAGGTGCTGGTGAAAGGCCGGGTGTTCACCGCCGACCAGCTGGCCATGGGGCTGATGGTCCATGCCGACGGCCTGCCGGTGGAGCACGCCCCGGAGATCTGCAACTACATGGGGCCGTGGATGTGCTCGGCCGACGAGCGCACCCTGGTGGAGCGCTACATCCCCAACGCCCCCGTCGGCGTCATCCACATGGCCGGCTACGACGCCCTGCGCCGGGACAAGGCGCTGACAGTGCCAATCGAGACGGTCGATGGCCGTGTGGTGCACAAGTCCCTGCGGCGCTTCGCCTGGAGCTGACGCCCCGGTACGGGCGCTACGCCGCCCCCTGCAAGGCGACGGCGGCCTCGGCGTTGGTGACGCGGTTGCGGCCGGTGCGCTTGGAGTTGTAGAGGGCCGCGTCCGCCCGGTCGATCAGGCTGTGGCAGGTCTCGTCCCCGTGGACCTGGGCGATGCCGGCGGAGATGGTGACGGCGCCGAGGTCCTCGTTGGTGGAGCGGCGCTTGAGCATCCGCGACGACACCTCCTCGCGGATCTCCTCCAGCACCAGGTGCGCCTGGGCGGCGGTCTCGTTAGGGAAGATCATGCCGAATTCCTCGCCGCCGTAGCGGGCGGCGAAGCGGGGCGGGGCGCACATGCGGCCGATCACCGAGGCCACGTAGCGCAGGACCTGGTCCCCGGTCTGGTGGCCCCAGCTGTCGTTGAAGCGCTTGAAATGATCGATGTCGACCACCGCCAGGGTGAGCGGCTCGCCAGACGACAGGGCGCCCAGCCGCGCGCGTTCCAGCTCCTCGTCGAAGGCCTTGCGGTTGGCGAGGTTGGTGAGGGCGTCGGTGGTGGCGTCGCGGCGGACCTGCTCGAGGTGCTCGCGCAAGCGCACCACCTCGGCGGTGGATTCCTGCAGACGCTTCTCCAGGGTCTTGTTCTCGCGCTGCACCTTGCGGGTGGCGGCGGACAGGCCCTCGACCAGCTTCTTGATAGCCGGCGCCTCCTGGGCGTCCGACAGTTCGGCCGCGGCCCCGGCCAGGGTCGCGCCATAGACGTCGCTGGATTTCTGGGCGGCCTGGATGGCCTTGGACACCGTCTCCAGTTCCCGGGTCAGCTGGTCCCCGGCCTGGCGGATTTCCTGGTTCAGCTTGGCCTTGGGCAGGTAGGCGGCGGCGAGAGTCTCGCTGAGCGCCTCGGTCATCGGATCGCCGACCGTCATCAGGCGCTGGATCTCCTGCGCCAGAGGTCCGCGCGGATCGCCGGCCACGTGAATCCACAGCTCGAAATTCAATGCCGTCGGCCAGACCTGATGCTTTTCCATCAGGGCGATGGCTTCGCGCGCGAGCTCATAGGCCTGCGGACTGCGCAGCGCGATTTCGACGTCATTCGCCATTCCGGCATGCCCCCAAGCGTCGCCTGCCGTCGAGATAGACATCAGGCCAAGACAGACTAGGCGGCAACCCTAAAACAGGAGTTAAGCTAACGGTGTTCTTGGACCGTTAACCGCATTTTTCGTCCATCAATCCTCAGCCGGTCTGACCGAGGTCGCGCGCTGCAGGAAGGCCGGAACGTCGCTGCCGAAACCAACCACCCGGTCGCCCGGGGCGTCGTTGGGATCCTGCACCCGCACGCCGCGGGGCGCGGGGGCGGAAGCGCGGGACGGCGTCGCCGCGGGCCGCTCGGGCGCGGGCGCTGCGGGGGCGGGCGCGGCCTCGCGGGACGCCTCGTCACGGCGCGGGCGGCGCGGGCGCCGCTCGCGGGGCGGCGGGGCGTCGTGCGCGGCAGCGGGGGCGGCCTCGATGACCGGCATAGGCGACGGCGCCGCGACCTCGACAGAGGCGGGAGCGGACGCATCGCGACCTCGGCGGCCGCGCGTGGAGCGATCGCTGCGCGGAGCGGGCGCGTCCTGGGCCGTGGCCACGGGGACGGCCGCCAGCGATTCAGCCGGCGCCGAATCGACCGCAGGGGCGGGCTCGGACCGGCGGGGCCGGTCGGACCGCTCGGGTCGACCACGACCGGGCCGCTCGGAGCGGCCGGCTGCGGCGCGCGGCGGGCGCTCCTTGATCTCGCTGAAGTCGACGTCGAGGGTGACTTCGTTGGGCGTCATGCCGATCAGCTTCAACACCTTGTCCAGCTGGCGGCCGTCGGCCGGGGTGATCAGCATGAAGGTCTGACCCGACTTGCCAGCCCGGCCGGTGCGGCCGATGCGGTGGACATAGTCGTCGGCGTGATGGGGGACGTCGTAGTTGAACACGTGGCTGACATCGGGGATGTCGAGCCCCCGGGCGGCCACGTCCGAGGCGCAGAGCAGCTTGAGGGCCCCAGACCGGAAGTCGGCCAGGGTCTTCATGCGCGTGGACTGGTCGAGGTCGCCGTGGATCGGCGAGGCGTCAAGGCCGTGGCGGCGCAGGGACTTGGCCACCACGTCGACTTCGGTCTTGCGATTGCAGAAGACGATGCCGTTCTTGACGTCGTCCCGGGCGATCAGGGTGCGCAGGGCCAGCCGCTTGGCGGCGGGATCCGAGGAGGGGATGCGCACCAGGTTCTGGGTGATGGTGTCGGCGGTGGTGGCCGGGCGCGTCGCCTCGATCCGCACCGGATCGTTGAGGAACTGCTTGGTCAGGCCGGGTGATCTCCGGCGGCATGGTGGCCGAGAAGAACAGGGTCTGCTTCTTCGGCGGCGTCATCTTGAAGATGCGCTCGATGTCCGGGATGAAGCCCATGTCGAGCATCCGGTCAGCCTCGTCGACCACCAGGATCTGCACCCCGGTGAGCAGCAGCTTGCCGCGCTCGAAATGGTCCAGCAGGCGACCGGGGGTGGCGATGAGCACATCGACCCCGCGGTCGAGCTTCATCTCCTGATCCTTGAAGGACACGCCGCCGATGAGGAGCGCCCAGGAGAGCTTGCGGCCCTTGGCGTATTTCTCGAAGGAGGCGGAGACCTGGTCGGCCAGTTCGCGGGTCGGGGCGATGACCAGGGCGCGCGGCATGCGCGCCTTGGGTCGACCCGAGGCGAGCTTGTCGATCATCGGCAGGGTGAAGGCCGCGGTCTTGCCGGTGCCGGTCTGGGCGATGCCCAGGACATCACGACCCGCCAGGGCGACCGGAATGGCCTGCTCCTGGATCGGGGTGGGTGTGTCGTAGCCGGCGTCGCCGACGGCCTTGATGACTTCGGGGCTGAGCCCCAGGTCTGAAAAGCTGGTCATGTCCTGAATTTACAGGCCGGCATTACGCGCGGCGGATGCGAAGACCTGCGCGCGCTAAAAAGGGCGGCGGAAGCGGTGCGACCATAGAAAAGGCGACGGCTTTGTCAATGTGGCCGTGCGCATGGATGAAGAAGGCGGTGCATTGTTTCCTTCTTGCCGCCTCTGGGTGCGCCTCGGGCGCCGCGTCGCGGCGGAGAGGCCCTAGCCGAAGGCTCGACCACCACCGTTCGTTCGGACGCTCCGGCGGGGACCACCTTCCGGATCGCCGTTCCGGTCCGCGACCGTGCGTAGATCGCAACATCGCCAAGGCGCCGCGGGCTTGGGATCGTCTAAGATCGGGCAGGGGCCGGTCGCGGCTGCAGGGGAGTGAAGGTTTCCGATGGATGGCATGCGCCTTGACAGTCCTGCGGCCCGTCTCATGGCGGACGCGCTGACCGAGCCTCTTGTCCTGATCGATGTGGGCTGCAGCGGCGGGATCGCTACGCCCTGGGACGTCTTTGGCGATAAGATCAAGGCCTACGGTTTCGATCCCGCCGTCGCCGAGATTGAACGGCTGGCCAAGGTCGAGACCCGGCCGGAAGTCCACTACCGCGCGGCCTTCGTGGCCGCCCCCGCCGATCATCCGGTCGCCCAGCCGCAGCCTGGGCCTCCCTTCTCATGGCGCGATCCCAACGCGCGGCTGGCCTGGCCCCGCACCCGTGGGCTGCACGACGCTGCCGAGTCCGGGGCGGCGTCCCCGCCGTTCATGACGCCGTTTCCCCTGCCGCCCACCACCACCCCCGGCGATGTGTCCGCGCCGTTCAGGCTCGATTACGGCGTGCCGGACGAGCCTGCCTCGGCGTCCCAGAGCGGGCGCGATGCCGCCCTGATGGCCGACAATCAGTGGCACCGGGCACGCCTGGCCGACCCCTCTCGGCCCGTCTACCTGGCCCAGCTGATCGCGGACGAAGGTCTGAGGTCCATCGATTTCATCAAGATCGACTGCGACGGGCCCGACTTCGAGATCCTGGCGTCGCTCCAGGACGTTCTGCGGGACACCCAGGTCCTCGCGGTCTGCGCGGAGGTCAACTTCATCGGCGGGGCGGCGTCCAACCACCACACCTTCCACAACACCGACCGCTTCATGCGTCAGGCGGGATTCGATCTCATGGACCTGTCGGTGCGCCGATATGCCTCCAGCGCCCTGCCGTTTGTCTATGCCCACCGTTACCCGCACTATGGGCCCAACATGGGCGGCCGGCCCTACCAGGGCGACGCCCTGTACGCGCGCGATTTCGGATGGCCGGACACAGCGCTGACACAGGCGCAGTACAGCGACGACAAGCTGCTCAAGCTGGCCGCTGTCCTGGCTCTGTTCGGAAGGCTCGACCAGTCGGCCGAAGTGCTCCAGATGTTTCGCGGCCGCCTCGACCGGGTGCTGGACGTTGGGCGGGTGCTGGATCTGCTGGCCGAAGAAATCCAGGCGCTCCAGGGCCCGGCCTTTGCCGCCCCCGACCCCGGGTTCAGCTACGCGGACTATATGGCCGCCTTCGAAAGCGACGACCCCAGCGTCTACAGCGGGGATGCCCGCAAGGCTGACGCCCTGGCCGATCTTCGCTATCGGGCCGAACAGGCCGACAGCGCCAAGGCGCGCTGCGCTGAGCTGACCGAGGAGATGAATCGCCGCGCGCAACAGACTGAGGCGGTGATTGCGGACGACCGCGCGGCCCTGGCCGATCTGCTTCAGCGCGCCGAAAGCGCGGAAGCCCAGCTGGAACAGCTTCGCACCGACCTGAGTGTTGCGATGGCCGAAGCCATGGCCCTGCGGCAGTCGACCAGTTGGCGCGTGACGGCGCCCATGCGCGCCTTGCGGCGGCGCCCGTAGGCCCCTCGGGGCTCAGAGGTCGAGGTCGTCCGCGGCGAACTCGGCGTTCTCCTGGATGAAACGGAAGCGCAGCTCCGGCTTGCGGCCCATCAGGGTCTCGACCAGGTCCTCGACGACCTCCTCGGCCCGCGGCAGGGTCACCCGGGCCAGGGTCCGCTTCTTCGGGTCCATGGTGGTTTCCTTCAACTGCGCCGGCATCATCTCGCCGAGGCCCTTGAAGCGGCCGATCTCGGGCTTCTTGCCCTTGAAGGTGGTGGCCAGAAGCTGTTCGCGGTGGGCGTCGTCGCGGGCGTAGACCGTCACCGCCCCATGGTTGATGCGGTACAGGGGCGGCATGGCCAGGTAGAGCCGGCCCGCCCGGATCAGGTCGGGCATGGTGCGGTAGAAGAAGGTGATCAGCAGGCTGGCGATGTGGGCGCCATCGACATCGGCGTCGGTCATGATCACCACCCGCTCGTAGCGCAGGTCTTCCTCGCGGAACTTGGGTCCCACGCCGACGCCCAGGGCGAGCAGCAGGTTGGACAGCTCCTGGTTCTGCACCAGCTTGTCGACGGTGGCGGAGGCGACGTTGAGGATCTTGCCGCGCAGGGGGCAGGATCGCCTGGGTGCGACGGTCGCGCGCCTGCTTGGCCGAGCCGCCGGCCGAATCGCCCTCGACGATGAACAGCTCGGTGCCGTCGGTGGCCTGGCCAGAGCAGTCGGCCAGCTTGCCGGGCAGGCGCAGCTTGCGCGTGGCGGAGGCGCGGGCGACCTCCTTATCCTTGCGCTTCTTCATCCGCTCCTCGGCCCGCTCGACGACGAACTCGAGCAGCTGGTTGGCGGATTTGGGCTGGCCGGAGAGCCAGTGGTCGATGGGATCGCGCAGGGCCGTCTCGACCAGGCGCTGGGCTTCCGAGGACGACAGCCGCTCCTTGGTCTGGCCCTGGAACTCGGGGTTGCGCACGAACACCGAGATCAGGGCCCCGGCGCCGCCGACCACGTCCTCGGCGGTGATCACCCCGCCGCGCTTGTCGCCGGTCAGCTCGGCATAGGCCTTCAGGCCGCGGGTGAGGGCGGCGCGGAAGCCGGCCTCGTGGGTTCCCCCCTCGGGCGTCGGCACGGTGTTGCAATAGGACTGCATGAAGCCGTCCGCCTCGCCGAAGCCCGCCGGGCTCCAGGTAACCGCCCATTCCACGGCGCCGCCCTCGCCCTTGCGCTCGATGCGGCCGGCGAAGGCCTCGGGGGTGACGGTCTCGATGCCCTGGGTGCGCTCGGCCAGGAAGTCGGCCAGGCCGTTGGGGAAGTGGAAGGTCGCCTTGGCCGGGGTGGCGTCGGTGATCCGCTCGGGAGCGCAGGCCCAGCGGATTTCCACCCCTCGGAACAGATAGGCCTTGGAGCGCGCCATGCGCAGCAGCCGCGCGGGCTTGAAGGCGACGTCTTCGCCGAAGATCTGCTCGTCGGGGATGAACCGCAACTGCGTGCTGCGCTTCTTCGACGGCGCGACCTGGGCCAGGGGCGCCAGGGGTTTGCCGCGCGAGAAGCTCTGGCTCCATTCGAACCCGTCGCGCCAGACGGTGATGTCCAGCCGCGCCGACAGGGCGTTGACCACCGACACCCCGACCCCGTGCAGGCCGCCGGAGGTCTCGTAGCTCTTGCCCGAGAATTTCCCGCCCGAGTGCAGGACGGTCATGATCACTTCGAGGGCGGACTTGTCGGGAAACTTCGGATGCGGATCGACCGGCATGCCACGCCCGTCGTCCCGCACGGTCAGGGCGCCGTCGGCGTCGAGGGAGACCTCGATGGTCTTGGCGTGGCCGGCGACGGCCTCGTCCATGGCGTTGTCGAGCACCTCGGCGAACAGGTGGTGCAGGGCCCGCTCGTCGGTGCCGCCGATATACATGCCAGGGCGCTTGCGGACGGGCTCCAGCCCCTCCAGGACCTCGATGTCCTTGGCCGAATAACCCGAGGCGGGCGGCGCCGGATCATAGCTCGCCGGCTTCGCCGCCCGGGCCGGCGCGCGGGTGGTCTCCTTCGCCGAGGTGATCGGCGGGGCGGGGACGGGCGCGAGGGCGTCGTCGAACAGGTCGGGCAGGGGGGCGGTGGCGCGGGCCATGAGGGGACTTTGGGGCGATTCGGCAGGGTTGGAGGGTATGCCGCCGCGTCGCAGCCCGAGCAAGCGTGTCAGACGGCTCTGGCGCCTTCGGGCCTGATGAACACATCCCGCACGATCGGCACCGCGTCGATCCGCTTCGACAGCAGCAGCTGGAAGACCATGTTGGTCCCGTTCTGGAAGCCGACATCGACGGCGGCCAGATAGTATTCCCAGGCCCGGTAGAAGCGCTCATCCGACAGGGCGACGATGGCCTCGCGGTTGGCGGCGAAGCGCCGGATCCAGTGCTGCAGGGTGTAGTGGTAGTGCAGACGCAGCACCTCCATGTCCGCCACCCACAGCTCGGCGCGCTCGGTGGCCGGGAACACCTCCGACAGGGACGGCACATAGGCGCCGGGGAAAATGTATTTGCGGATGAAGGGCCCGGTGGCGCTCGGCGGTTTCATGCGGCCGATACAGTGGACCATGGCCCAGCCGTCGTCGGCCAGCAGCGCGCGGATCTTGAGGAAATACTCGTCGAAGTGATGCACGCCCACGTGCTCCATCATGCCGACGGAGACGATGCGATCGAAGGTTCCCTCCAGGGCGCGGTAGTCGGTCTGGCGGAACTCCACCAGGTGGCCGACGCCGGCGGCCTCGGCCCGGGCCCGGGCGGTCTCCACCTGGTTGCCGGCGGGGGTGACCCCAACAACGGAGGCCCCTGTCGTCCGGGCGATATGGATGGCCATCGACCCCCAGCCGGAGCCGATCTCGGCCACCCGCATGCCTGGCTTCAGCATCAGCTTGTCGGTGATGCGCTGCAGCTTGGTCGTCTGAGCCTGCTCGAGGGTGTCGGTGTCGGGGTTCTCGAAGAAGGCGCAGGAGTAGTTCATGCCCTCGTCGAGGAAGAGGCGGTAGATCTCGGGGGGCCACGTCATAGTGGTGCTGGGCGTTCTTGGCGGCCTGGGCGGCGGGATTGTTCTGATGCCAGCGCCGCGCCGCCCGCCACGCCTTGCGCAGCAACTGCTGCGAGGCCTGGCTGGAGAGGCCGGTGCGGTTCAAGGAGAACAGCTGCATGAAGTCGCCGACGGTGGATCCGTCCTCGAAGGTCAGCGTCCCGTTCATATAGCCCTCGCCCACATGCAGCTCGGGGTTCAGGCCGATAAAGGTCTGCAGCGCCTTGTCATGGATCTGCATGGTGACGACGGGACCGGGCCCCTTGCCGCCGAAGGTGGTCAACTCGCCGTCAGCGTCGATGACGCGCAGGGTTCCGTTATGGACGAAGCGGGTGAGCAGGGTCTTGAGCAGAAACATCGCGGGTCCAGGCGAGGCCCTCACGAAGAGGAGGGGGAGGCAGACAAGGCGGGCTCATGGCGGCATGCCGCGCCCGTCTGCCTGCGTCAACGCCTGAACTAGGGCGGCGCTCCCGGGGGCGGATCGGCGGCTTCGGCAGGCGGCGACGCGGTCGGCGGCTCCGGTTCGGGGTCCCAGACCAGGGGCCGGCTGCCGGCTGCCGAGGCTGCGCCGGCCGGTTTGCGACCCAACAGCCCCCGGAACCAGTTGCCCACGCCCGCGAGCAGGGCGAGCACCACCACAAATCCCTTCTTCAGGACCACCAGAAGGATGGCCAGCAGCCCCACCTTCTTCACCGCGGCGACCCCGAGGCCCGCGGCCACCAGGCCGGCGACTCCGTAGGACGCCGTCTTGTCGATCTTCGGGTCGAAATCGGCGTAGGTCTGGCCCGCATTGAAGGTCGCGGTCCGGGCCAGGGCGGCGGCGGCGGGGCGGACCCTGTCCAGGTTGTCCATGCCATCGACGATATTGAGGCTCAGCACGCCGCGACGGCCAAGCATCCGCAGGTCGTAGTTGAGTGTGTCGACCGGAGAGCCGGCGAATTTGATGTCCCGCGCCCAGATCAGATAGTGCTGGGCCTTGTCGTACTGAGGCGGCTGGGCCCAGCCGACGAGGTGGCTGGTGGGGAAGCCCGCGGCGGCGCGGGCCTTGTTCTGCGCCTCTTCCTGGGACCACACACGCTCCAGCAGCGCGTCGTAGTCGGCGTCCGAGGCGTTTCCGTCCGGCACGAAGTCGGTCTTCTCATAGGTGATGACCGCGCCCCACCCTCCCAGGAAGCCGCCGTCCTTGGGGAAGACCAGACCCAGCACGCCGTCGGCCTGATCGGGCGGGTTGCCCCAGGCCTCGATCAGCACCCGTCGGGCGTCGGCGGCGTCGAGGTAGTAGTAGTCCTTGCCTAGCCGCAGCACCGCCTGGGCCTCCGGCAAGGCCATGTCCCCGAGGCGAGGCTTGATCTCGGCGGCAATCTTTCGGAGCTTGGCCACCTCGGCCTGCTGTTCCGGCGTCAGCGCCGCCTCGGCCGGCGCTGCAGGTGACGCCCGCCCCAGCCCCGGCGCAACCCCCACCAGCGCGGCGGCGATCAACAGTCGCGCCGCGACGCGACGACAGCGGTTCAGCCCCATCACAGCTCCCCCCCAGGACGTCCCGCATCTGACGACGGATCGACCCAAAAGAAAAGGCCGCAGCGCGAGCTGCGGCCTTCTCCGGAAGGGTCGCTAAAGGATCCCGGTTTGGGCCGGGGCAGACTCTAGCAGTTGTAATACATCGCGAATTCCACCGGGTGCGGGTGGAGTTGCAGGCGCATGACCTCTTCCATCTTCAGCTCGATGTAGCTGTCGATGAAGTCATCATCCATGACGCCGCCCTTCTTGAGGAAGTCGCGGTCGCGGCTGAGGTTTTCCAGGGCCTCGCGGAGCGAGCCGCAGACCTCGGGGACCTTCTTCATCTCACGCGGGGGCAGGTCGTAGAGGTTCTTGTCCATGGCGGGGCCCGGATCGATCTTGTTCTCGATCCCGTCGAGGCCGGCCATCAGCAGAGCGACGAAGGTCAGATAGGGGTTGCCCATGGGATCGGGGAAGCGCGCTTCGATGCGCTTGCCCTTGGGCGAGGACACCCACGGGATACGGATCGAGGCGGAGCGGTTGCGGGCCGAATAGGCCAGCTTCACCGGAGCCTCGTAGCCCGGCACCAGGCGCTTGTAGCTGTTGGTGGTCGAGTTGGAGAAGGCGTTGATGGCCTTGGCGTGCTTGATGATGCCGCCGATGTACCACAGGCACATGTCCGACAGCCCGGCGTATTTCTCGCCGGCGAACAGGGGCTTGCCGTCCTTCCAGATCGACTGGTGCACGTGCATGCCCGAGCCGTTGTCGCCGAACATCGGCTTGGCCATGAAGGTGGCCGTCTTGCCGTAGGTCGCCGCCACGTTGTGGATGACATACTTATAGAGCTGCAGGCGGTCGGCCATGGTGATCATGGTGTCGAACTTCAGGCCGAGCTCGTGCTGGGCGGGCGCCACCTCGTGGTGGTGCTTTTCCGGCTTCATGCCCAGCTCGCCCATCACCGCCAGCATCTCGCCGCGCAGGTCCTGCGAGCTGTCGACGGGGTTGACGGGGAAGTAGCCGCCCTTGGGGCCCGGGCGGGCGCCCATGTTGCCCTCGGCGTAGGTCTTGTTGGAGTTGATCGGCAGTTCGACGGAGTCGTACGAATAGCCGGTCGAATGGGGCTGGGTGTCCCACTTCACGTCGTCGAAGATGAAGAACTCGGCCTCGGGGCCGAAGTAGACGGTGTCGCCCACGCCGGCCGATTGCACATACTGCAGGGCCTTCTTGGCGATGCCGCGCGGGTCGCGGTTGTAGGGGTCGCCGGCGTCCGGGTTCATGACGTCGCACATCAGCGCCATGGTGGTCTGCTGATAGAAGGGGTCGATGATCGCCGTCTCGAGGTCCGGCTTCAGCAGCATGTCGGACTCGTTGATGGCCTTCCAGCCGGCGATCGACGAGCCGTCGAACATGGTGCCGTTCTCGAGGAAGTCGTCGTCGACCAGGTCGATGTCGAAGGTGACGTGCTGCAGCTTCCCGCGAATGTCGGTGAAGCGGACGTCGACGTATTTGACTTCCTCGTCCTTGATACGGGCGAGGATGTCTTTCGCTGTTACGGCCATGGGGTCCCTGTTTGGCTGGACGGTGAAGGTTGGAGGCGGCTAGACGGCCAAGGCGCCGTTTTCGCCGGTGCGGATGCGGACGACGTCGAGGATCTCGGTGACGAAGATCTTGCCGTCGCCGATGCGGCCGGTGCGGGCGGCGCCCTGGATCGCGTCCAGGGCGGGCTGGAGCTGGTCGTCGCCGACGACGACCTCGATCTTGATCTTGGGCAGGAAGTCGACGACGTATTCGGCGCCCCGGTAAAGCTCGGTCTGGCCCTTCTGGCGCCCGAAGCCCTTGGCCTCGAGCACCGTCATGCCCTGGATGCCGAGTTCCTGAAGGGCTTCCTTCACCTCGTCCAGCTTGAACGGCTTGATGATCGCTTCGATCTTCTTCATCGACCCTTGACCCGGCGCGAGCGGGGGCCGCCCCGCCGTCAGCGGCAAGGAACACGCCCGACCGGACCCCGCAAGGGGGCGGGGAGGGGGATGTCGGCCGCCCCGCCCCGTGGCGCAGCCTTGCCCAAGTCTTGAGCGCCAGGCGCCGCTTATGCAGGCGCCGCGGTTTTGGCCCGCTCCTGGCCATTTTCAGGCCTCGCCGCGACTGACCGCCCGCCTGTGGCCCGTGCGGCGCCCTGACCGGCGGGGATAAGGCGCGCGGATGAGGTCCCGCTGCGCATATCGCCGAATCGGCTGGGCGCGCATTGCACCGATGAATGCTGAAACTTGCGGCGAATCCGCCGATGGGTCGCCCCAGAATGCCGCTTGCCGTGCGCCGCGCCGCCAGCGAAGTTTCGCCCGGCTCTCACAGGAACGTCCATGCCGACCGGATCCGAAGTCCTGACCGTCGCGCAGATCCGCGCCGCCGACGCCGCGGCCATCGCCTCGGGCGTGCCTGGCGCGGTCCTGATGCAGCGCGCCGGCGGGGCGGTGGCGTCGGCCATCCTGGCGCGCTGGACCGCCCGACCGGTGATCGTCCTGTGCGGACCGGGGGCCAACGGCGGCGACGGCTTGGTGGCGGCCGCCGTGCTGGCCGCCGCCGGCTGGCCGGTGACCGTGGCCGCCGCTGAGCCGCCGTCGGGATGGAGCGGCGACGCGGCTTTGGCCCGGGCGGGGTGGAGCGGGCCGGTGGCGCCCCTGGCGGGCGCCCAGTTCGGGCCCGAGGTCCTGGTGGTCGACGCCCTCTACGGCGCGGGCCTGGACCGGCCCCTGGACGCCGCGGTGCAGTCGGTGCTGCGGGCGGCGGAACGCTCCGGCGCGCCCATCGTCGCCGTCGACCTGCCGTCGGGCCTGGCCGGGGACACCGGCATGCCCTTGGGGCACGCCGCGGCCTGCGCCCTGACGGTGACCTTTCATCGCAAGAAGCCGGCCCATGTGCTGATGCCGGGCCGCGACCTGTGCGGCGACATCATCGTCGCCGATATCGGCCTGGGCGCCCCCGAGGCGGCGACCTTGATGGAGAACGGGCCCGACCTGTGGCGCGCTCGCCTGTCCTGGCCGGGCGCGGCGTCGCACAAGCACGCGCGCGGGCGGCTGGTGGTGGTGTCCGGGGGGCCGTGGATGACCGGCGCCGCCCGTCTGGCGGCGCGGGCGGGCCTTCGCATCGGCGCGGGCCTGGTCACCGTGCTGTCGCCGCCCGACGCCCTGGCCGCCAACGCCGCCCACCTCGAGGCGGTGATGGTTCGCCCCTTCGAGACCGACCTCGAGCTGGAGACCCTGGCCGCCCAGAGCGACGCGGCCGTCATTGGCCCGGCGGCGGGGGTGGACGAGTCGACCGTCTCCAACCTGTTCGCCCTGGCCCGCACCGGAGCGGCCCTGGTCATCGACGCCGACGCCCTGACCGTCTTCCGCGACGAGCCTGAGGAGCTGTTCTCGGTGCTGGACCGCGATGACGTGCTGACCCCCCATCCTGGTGAGTTCGAGCGGCTGTTCCCGGGCCTTCTGCGCCAGAGTCCCGAACGGATCACCGCGGCCAGGGCGGCGTCGCAGCGCAGCGGCTCGGTGGTGCTCCTGAAAGGGTCCGACACCGTCATCGCCGCCCCCGACGGCCGCTGCGTGGTCAATGGCAACGGCTCGCCCTGGCTGGCCACCGCCGGCTCGGGGGACGTGCTGGCCGGGTTCATCGGCGGCCTGATCGCCCAGGGCATGGACAGCTTCGAGGCCGCCTGCGCCGGCGCCTGGATCCACGCCGAGGCCGCGGCGGCCTTCGGGCCGGGGCTGATCTCGGAGGATCTGCCCGGGCTTGCGCCGCAGGTTCTGCGGCGTCTGCATCGCGGCGATTGAAAGCCGCGCCCGGCGCCCGCTATATGCCGCCGCGCCCCAGGCACGGGGCAGGGCGGGGAGCGCGACATGGCCACCTTGAAGATCTTCGGTTCGGCGCGGTCGCGGGCGAGCCGCGTGATGTGGGCGGCCAACGAGGCCGGCGTCCCCTATGAGATGGTCGGCGTCGACGCCGCCGCCAAGGACGGCGAATACCGCCGCATCAACCCCAACGGCCGCTTCCCCGCCATCCAGGACGGCGAACTGGTGATGTTCGAATCCATGGCCATCAACCTTTACCTGGCCAAGACCTACGCCCTGGGCTCCCTCTATCCGTCCGACCCGGCCGACGAGGCGCGGGTGTTCCAGTGGACGCTGTGGTCGGTGAACGAGATCGAGGGTCACTTCGTCACCGCCTGGCTGGAGCGGGTGTTCCGCCCCGAGGACAAGCGTGATCTGGACAAGGCCGACAAGGCCGAGGCCGCCAGCCAGGCGCCCCTGAAGGTGCTGAACGAGGCGCTCGAGGGCCGCGACTACCTGATCGGCGACCGCTTCACGATCGCGGACCTCAACGTCTGTTCGGCGGCGGAGCCGGCGCTGATGGCCGGCATCGACCTGTCCGCCTATCCCAATGTGGTCGCCTGGATGTCCCGCTGCGCCGCCCGCCCGGGACACAACCTGGGCTGACGGCGGGAGCGGTGGTGCGGATGAGAGGACTCGAACCTCCACGCCTTGCGGCGCTGGAACCTAAATCCAGTGCGTCTACCAGTTCCGCCACATCCGCGTTCCGCCGGAGGGCTTAGCCCAGAAGGGCGCCCCCGCCAACCTGAACCGGCCGCCGACCGTTGACCTGTCGCTCCGTCGTGACATAAGGGCGGCTTCCTGCGCCGCCCCAGTAGTGTCTACGCGACATTTGCCTAGGGCGGCGTCCATGTTTTGCGGTCAAAGGCGGACGGAAAAGGCGGGTAGCCTGGCTCGTCCGGAAATGAATATGTCCAAGCAAATCGTTGAGAAGTCCGGCGAAGGCCTCAGCCGCGTCTATGGCGTGACCATCCCCGCCAAGGACCTGTCCGACCGCCTCGCGGCGCGCATCGCCGAGGTCGCCCCGCAGATGAACCTGAAGGGCTTCCGCCCCGGCAAGGTGCCCGCGGGCCACGTCAAGCGCATCTACGGCAAGTCGCTGATGGGCGAGGTGATCCAGCAGGCGCTGGACGAGACCACCCAGCAGACCCTGGCCGACAACAAGCTGCGTCCCGCCACCCAGCCCGACTTCAAGCTGGAATCGGACATGGACAAGGTCATGGCCGGCGAGCAGGACCTGTCCTACGAGCTGCAGATCGAGGTGATGCCGGACTTCAAGCCGGTCAGCGGCAAGGACATCGCCCTGACCCGCCCGGTCTTCACCCCGGCGGAGGACGAGGTCGACGAGGCCCTGGCCGAGCTCGCCCAGCAGAACCGCACCTATGAGGCCAAGGCCGACGCCGGCGCCAAGGTGGAGTCCGGCGACCTGGTCGTCGCCGACTTCCTCGGCCGCATCGACGGCGAGGCCTTCGCCGGCGGCGCGGCCACCGACGCCCAGATCACCGTCGGCGCGAACCAGTATATCCCCGGCTTCGAGGAGCAGCTCATCGGCGCCGCCGTCGGCGAGGTCGTCACCATCAAGGTGACCTTCCCCGAGGACTACCAGGCCGACGCCCTCAAGGGTAAGGACGCCGAGTTCGAGACCACGGTGAAGGAGATCCGCGCTCCGCAGGAGAGCGCGATCGACGACGCCTTCGCCGAGAAGTTGGGTCTGAAGGACCTGGCCGCCGTGCGGGCCGCGGTGCGCGAGCAGATCGAGGGCCGCTATCGCCAGCAGTCCCGCTTCAAGCTGAAGCGCCAGCTGCTCGACGTGCTGGACACCAAGCACGACTTCCCCCTGCCGCCGCGCATGGTCGACGCCGAGTTCGACGTGATCTGGCAGCAGGTCCAGGCCGACAAGGCCAAGGACGGCCTGCCTCCCGAGGACGCCGGCAAGACCGACGACCAGCTGAAGGGGGAATATCGCCGCATCGCCGAGCGCCGCGTGCGCCTGGGCCTGGTGCTGGCCGAGATCGGCCGCGAGAACAACGTCGAGGTGACCGACCAGGAGATGACCCAGGCGGCCCGCATGGAGGCCATGCGCTACGGCGACCAGGCGCAGCAGATCTTCGACTACTTCCGCAACAACCCCCAGGCCCAGGCCCAGCTTCGCGCGCCCATCTATGAGGACAAGGTCGTCGACCTGATCTTCAGCATGGCCACCGTCGAGGACAGGTCCGTGTCGAAGGAAGAATTGCTGGCCGAGGACGAGCTGCCCGAGGCTTACGGCGACGCCGAGGCCAAGCCGGCCAAGAAGGCGGCGCCCAAGGCCAAGAAGGCCAAGGCCCAGGACGACCCCGAGGTCGAGGCCGCCGAGCCCATGGCGGACGCCGAACCCAAGGCCGCCAAGAGCGCCCCCAAGCCCAAGGCTCCCCCCAAGGCGAAGGCGCCCAAACCCGAAGCGGAATAACGCGGCCGTCGGCGGTCAAGGGCCGCATCGACACCGTGACTTGAACCTGATAATCAGTCGCAACAAGTTTCCGGTGCGCTCATGTCTCAGGCCGAAGTGCTGATTTCCCCGCCCGTCGCGCCCGCGCCGACCGAGGGCGCCGTCGTGCCCCTCAGCGATTTCGGCAAGGGCGACCGGGGCGTGATCATCGGCATCGCCGAGGAAGCGCGCATCGGCTCGGCCCTGGGCGAGGGCGAGCTGGAGCGCCGGCTCCTGGAGCTGGGCTTCGTCGAGGGCGCCCACATCGAGCTTCTCCACGAGGGCATGATCGGCCGCGACCCCATCGCGGTGCGCCTGGACGACATGCGCGTGGCCCTCCGCCGTCGCGAGGCCGCCAGCATCATGGTGCGGCGGACCGGCAGGCGCGGGTGATGGACGCCATCGTCCGGCCCGTGCGGGTCGCCCTCGTCGGCAACCCGAACTCCGGCAAGACCGCCCTGTTCAACGCGCTCACCGGCAGCCGCCAGAAGGTCGCCAACTATGCGGGGGTGACCGTCGAGCGCAAGGAAGGCCATCTGACCACGGCCACCGGCCGGACCATGAACATCCTCGACCTGCCGGGCACCTATTCCCTGCGCGCCCGCAGCCCCGACGAGGAGGTTACCCGCGACGCCGTGCTGGGCCATCTGGTGGGAGAGGTTCCCCCGGACGTGGTCATCTGCGTGGCCGACGCCACCAACATGCGTCTGGTGCTGCGGCTGGTGCTGGAGATGAAGCAGGTCGGCCGGCCCATCGTCCTGGCCCTCAACATGTACGACATCGCCCAGCGCCAGGGGCTGCGGATCGACATCGACCGCCTGTCGCGGGAACTGGGCGTGCCCATCGTCACCACCGTGGCCACCCGGAAGCGCGGCATCGATGAGCTGGTGGCCGCCGTGGACGCCATGGAGCCGGGCGCCGGCGCGGACAACAGCTGGAGCGAGCCCTCGGCGGCGCAGCTTCGCGCCGCCCATCGCGAGGCCGAGCGGATCCTCAAGCTGTGCGTGCGGCCGGCCGAGCGTCCCGATACCTGGACGGGGCGGATCGACGCGGTGCTGCTGCATCCGGTGGCCGGGATGGTGATCCTGCTCAGCATCCTGTTCCTGATGTTCCAGGCGGTGTTCAGCTGGGCGACCCCGGCCATGGATGTGATCGAGGGGGGCTTCTCGGCCCTTGGCGGCCTCGTTGCTCAGATCCTCCCTGAGGGGCTGCTGCGCAGCTTCGTCGCCGACGGACTTATCTCGGGCGTCGGCAGCGTTCTGGTGTTCCTGCCGCAGATCCTGGTGCTGTTCTTCTTCATCATCCTGCTGGAGGACCTGGGCTACATGGCCCGGGCCGCCTTCCTGATGGACAAGATCATGGGCGGGGCCGGCCTGCACGGCCGCGCCTTCATCCCGCTGCTGTCCAGCTTCGCCTGCGCCATTCCGGGAATCATGGCGGCGCGGGTCATCGACAGCCGCCGCGACCGGCTGACCACCATCCTGGTCGCGCCCCTGATGACCTGCTCCGCGCGGATCCCCGTCTACACCCTGATCATCGCCGCCTTCATCCCCAACCGCCAGGTGTGGGGCGTGCTCAGCCTGCAGGGGCTGGTGATGTTCGGCCTCTATGTCAGCGGCATCGTCAGCGCCCTGCTGGTGTCGATGGTCATCCGCCGCGTCTTCTGGCGCGGGGCGGTGGAGCCGTTCATGATGGAGCTGCCGACCTATAAGTGGCCGGATCCCAAGAACGTCGCCTTCAACCTGCTGCTGCGGGCGCAGATCTTCCTCAAGCGGGCCGGCACCAACATCCTGGCGATGATGGTGCTGATCTGGTTCCTGTCGACCTTCCCCTACGCCCCGGTCGGGGCCGCGGGCCCGGCCATCGACTACAGCTTCGCCGGCATGATCGGCCACGCCATCGAGCCCCTGTTGCGGCCCATCGGCTTCAACTGGCAGATGTCGGTGGCCCTGATCCCCGGGATGGCGGCGCGCGAGGTGGCGGTGGGCGCCCTGGGCACGGTCTACGCCGTCTCCAACGCCGACGCCGCCCCCGGCGCCCTGATCACCACCCTGGCCCACCACTGGTCGGTGGCCACCGGCCTGTCGTTCCTGGCCTGGTATGTGTTCGCGCCCCAGTGCGCGCCCACCCTGATGGTGGTCAAGCGCGAGACCAACCACTGGAAGTGGCCGGTGATCATGTTCGCCTACATGTTCGCCCTGGCCTATCTGGCGAGCTTCATCACCTATCGCATCGCCGTGGGCCTGGGGGCGGGGTAGGGGGGCGCCTTGCGCATCCCCCCCGGTAACGCGATATCAAGACGAACGGGTGGGGAGTCCTCTCCACCACGAATCACCCAGAACAGGCCCCTTCATGCGCGACCCGCAAACGACCATGCTCAACCTGGTGCCGATGGTCATCGAGCAGACCAGCCGCGGCGAGCGGTCCTTCGACATCTTCTCCCGGCTCCTCAAGGAGCGGATCATCTTCCTCAACGGCCCGATCGACGACGGCACCTCGGCCCTGGTGTGCGCCCAGCTGCTGCACCTGGAATCGGAGAGCCCGAAGAAGGAGCTGTGGATGTATATCAACTCGCCGGGCGGGGTCGTCACCTCCGGCCTCGCGATCTACGACACCATGCAATACATCCGCAGCCCGGTGTCGACCGTCTGCATGGGCATGGCCGCCTCGATGGGGTCGTTCCTGCTGATGGCCGGGGAGAAGGGCGCCCGCATCGCCCTGCCCAACGCCCGCATCATGCTGCACCAGCCCTCGGGCGGCTTCTCGGGCCAGGCGTCGGACATCGAGCGGCACGCCGCCGACATCATCAAGACCAAGCGCCGCCTGAACGAAATCTACGCCAAGCACACCGGCCAGCCGGTGGAAGAGGTCGAGCGCATCCTCGACCGCGACCACTTCATGACCTCCGAGGAGGCCCGCGACTGGGGCATCGTCGATCACGTCTATGAGAAGCGCGACGCCAACGAGGAAGCGCCGGCGACCTGAGGCGGCGCTGCGTCCTTCGACACGGCCGGCTGTCGCCGGCCGGCTCAGGATGACGAGGGTGATGAGCCTCCCCCAACCGTCGTCATCCTGAGCCGGCTGCGCAGCAGCCGTGTCGAAGGACGCACGCCCCCCTAAGGCCGCCCCTTGAACACCCGGTACCCCGGCTCCTGCGCGAGGGCGAGCATCTCGTGGTCGCCGGAGGTGTCGCCATAGGCGGCGGCCAGGCGCACATCCGCGCCGAAGCGGGCGCGCAGGCGCTCGACCTTGGCCGCGGCCCGGCAGTTTTCTGTGGAGAACCCGCCCGTGATGCGGCCCGCCTCGTCCAGGGTCAGGCGGGTGCCGATGAGAACGTCCGCGCCCAGACGCCGGGCGAAGGGGGCGACGATGGGCTCGGGCGAGGCGGTGACGATGGCCATCACCGCGCCCCCCGTCTGCCAATGACGCCAGGTCTGCAGGGCGTCGGGGCGCAGCAGGCTGTCGGCCGCCTGTTCGGCGAACGCCTCGGCGGACCGTTGCAGGTCCGGCAGACTGGTTCCCCTGAGGAACACCCGCGTCGCCGCCTGCTTGAGGGCGCCGCGGTCGCGCCTGGCCAGATAGGCTAGGGCGGCCGGCGCCAGTCGCGCGAGGCCCGCCGCATAGGCGCCGGGACCCGCCTGAAAGGCGAGGTAGGCCATGAAGCTGTCGCGCACCGTCAAGGTGCCGTCGAAATCGAATGCGACCACCGGACGCGCGGGGTCGAACTGGCGCCCGTCCTGAGTCATACCCATCTGTGCTACGGTTCCCGTGCGTGACGGCCTTGTGAACGCCGAAACAATCGGGGAGTGTCAAGGATTAGACAACTTGCGGCGCGTATCCTGCTCAGATGCGGTAGGGTAGCCTCAGGGAATCTGTCGCGTAGGCGCCAGGCTCGCGCAGGCCGGGTCGCCGGAGAGTGAGAGAGATATGACCAAAGCTGCGAGCGGTGACGCCAAAAGCACCCTCTACTGCTCCTTCTGCGGCAAGAGCCAGCACGAGGTGCGCAAGCTCATTGCCGGACCCACCGTCTTCATCTGCGACGAGTGCGTCGAGCTGTGCATGGATATCATCCGTGAAGAGCACAAGATCGCCTTCGTCAAATCCAAGGACGGGGTGCCCACGCCGCGCGAGATTCGCGAGGTGCTGGACGACTATGTGATCGGCCAGAACCACGCCAAGAAGGTCTTGGCCGTGGCGGTGCACAACCACTACAAGCGCCTCAACCACGCCCAGAAGAACAACGACGTCGAGCTGGCCAAGTCGAACATCCTGCTCCTGGGCCCCACCGGCTCGGGCAAGACGTTGCTGGCCCAGACCCTGGCGCGCATCATCGATGTGCCCTTCACCATGGCCGACGCCACCACCCTGACCGAGGCCGGCTACGTCGGCGAGGACGTCGAGAACATCATCCTCAAGCTGCTTCAGGCGGCCGACTACAACGTCGAGCGGGCCCAGCGCGGCATCGTCTACATCGACGAGGTCGACAAGATCAGCCGCAAGTCCGACAACCCCTCGATCACCCGCGACGTGTCGGGCGAGGGCGTGCAGCAGGCCCTGCTGAAGATCATGGAAGGCACCGTCGCCTCGGTGCCCCCCCAGGGCGGTCGCAAGCATCCCCAGCAGGAGTTCCTGCAGGTGGACACCACCAACATCCTGTTCATCTGCGGCGGCGCCTTCGCCGGGCTGGACAAGATCATCTCCCAGCGCGGGGCGGGCACCTCCATCGGCTTCGGCGCGACGGTCAAGGACCCGGAAGACCGGCGCATGGGCGAGGTGCTTCGCAACGTCGAGCCCGACGACCTGCTCCGCTTCGGCCTGATCCCCGAGTTCATCGGCCGCCTGCCGGTGATCGCGACCCTGGAGGACCTGGACGAGGAAGCCCTGGTCAAGATCCTCACCGAGCCCAAGAACGCCCTGGTCAAGCAGTACCAGCGCCTGTTCGACATGGAGAACGTCGGCCTGACCTTCACCGAGGACGCCCTGCATTCGATCGCCAAGAAGGCGATCCTGCGCAAGACCGGCGCCCGCGGCCTGCGCTCGATCCTGGAAGGCATCCTGCTGGAGACCATGTTCGAGCTGCCCAACTACCAGGGCGTCGAGGAAGTGGTCGTCAATGGCGAGGTCGTCGAAGGCCGCGCCCAGCCGCTGATGATCTACTCCGAACGGCGCGGGGAAAAGGGCGCGGCCTCCTAGACGCGCGATCTCCCGTTCAGGGGCGGCGGCGGGACACCGCCGCCGCCCTTTTTTCTTGGCGCGGCCCTGTCGCCGGCCGTCCAGCTGCTATGGTCTGATCCGATGACCATCGCCCAGACCCCGCTGCCGGCGCTCCCGGGGCGCAGCACCCTCACCGCCCGGGCGGTGTTGCTGGGCGAGCGCATCGACACGGCGGGGCTGGAGCGTCGCGACGCCCTGTCCACCAGCCCCCTGTCCTTCCGCACCGGCGACGGCCTGGTGGTGGTGTTTCGCTATGGGGTCGTGGTCCTGATCGGCCTGGATCCCCTGGCCGAGGACGAAGTCCTTCGCGGCATAGCGCCGCGGGTCCAGGGCCCCCTGTCCCTGCGCGAGGAGGAGAGCATCGCCCTGGCCGCCGGGGGTGATCAGGAGGAGGGGGTCGCCGCCGACGGCGTCGTGCGCATCGGCGCCCTGTCCCCGGACAAGCTGCTGGTGGTGGCCGATGCGGTGGCCAAGAGCGCCGCCCTGGCCCAGGACGAGCGCCAGGTGGCCCTGGTGTTCGACACCATCGAGCCCTGGGCGCGTCGCCTGGCCGACAGCGGCCGCAGTCCGGGCGGTCGCCGCGCGATGATCCGGCTGATCGGGTCGGCGCTGCTGGTCCAGCACCGGGTGGCCGAGCGGGTGGCGGTCCGCGAGAAGCCCGACATCCTCTGGGACCGCTCGGATCTCGAGCGGCTCTACGCCCGGCTGGAGGACGAATACGAGCTCATCGAGCGGGCGGAGACCCTCGGCCGCAAGCTGGACCTGATCGGGGAGACGGTCACGGTGATGACCGACCTGATCGACACCCAGCGGTCCCTGCGCCTGGAGAGCATCATCGTCTTCCTGATCCTCGCCGAGATCGGCCTGACCCTGGTGCAGATGCTGGGCGGCGGGGCCCATTGAACCGCCCCCGGGGCGGTTTCCTGTGCGCCATATTCGCCGTGCGCTTGAACGCGGTGGCGAAGGGGCCAAATATCCCCCTGACTGAGGTCGCCGAGTCCGGCGGCTCGGGCGTCAGCCGGTCCACGCTCATGGGAGGTGGACGGCGCGTCCCGATCGGCCGCGCGCGAGTGAAACGCGTCGGCCCTGGAGTGCATCATGTCTGAGAACAACCAACTCGCCAGATCGCTGCCGGTGTTGCCGCTGAGGGACATCGTTGTCTTCCCGCACATGGTCGTGCCGCTCTTCGTCGGGCGGGACAAGTCGGTGCGTGCGCTGGAAGAGGTCATGCAGCGGGACAAGAAGATCCTGCTCGTCACCCAGCGCAATTCCACCGATGACGACCCGGCCCCCGAGGCCATCTACGACGTCGGCGTGGTCGCCCATGTCCTGCAGCTGCTGAAGCTGCCCGACGGCACCGTCAAGGTGCTGGTCGAGGGCAAGTCGCGCTCGCGCATCCTGCGCTTCACCGGCCAGGAGGACTATTTCGAGGCCGAGATCGAGCCGATCGACGAGGACGGCGGACAGGTCCATGAGGCCGAGGCGCTATCGCGCGCCGTGGTCGACCAGTTCGAGAACTACATCAAGCTGAACAAGAAGGTGCCGCCCGAGGCCCTGGCGTCGATCCCCCAGATCGCCGAACCCGGCAAGCTCGCGGACTCCATCGCCGCCCACCTGTCGGTGAAGATCGCCGACAAGCAGCAGCTGCTGGAGATCTTCAACATCGTCAAACGCCTGGAGAAGGTGTTCGCGTTGATGGAGGGCGAGATCTCGGTCCTGCAGGTCGAGAAAAAGATCCGCTCGCGCGTCAAGCGCCAGATGGAGAAGACCCAGCGGGAATACTATCTCAACGAGCAGATGAAGGCGATCCAGCGCGAGCTGGGCGAGCAGGATGACAGCCGTGACGAGCTGATCGAGCTCGAGAAGCGCATCAAGAAGACCCGCCTCTCCAAGGAAGCCCGCACCAAGGCCGAGAGCGAGCTGAAGAAGCTGCGCAACATGAGCCCCATGTCGGCGGAATCCACCGTTGTGCGCAACTACCTCGACTGGCTGCTCTCGATCCCCTGGGGCAAGGGCAAGCAGAAGAAGATCGACGTCGCCCTGGCCGAGAAGATCCTCAACGAGGACCACTACGGCCTGGAGAAGGTCAAGGAGCGGATTCTGGAATACCTGGCCGTCCAGGCCCGGACCAATTCCCTGAAGGGCCCGATCCTGTGCCTGGTCGGTCCTCCCGGGGTCGGCAAGACGTCTCTCGGCCGCTCCATCGCCAAGGCGACGGGTCGCGAGTTCGTGCGCCTGTCCCTGGGCGGGGTGCGTGACGAGGCCGAGATCCGCGGTCACCGGCGCACCTACATCGGCTCGATGCCCGGCAAGGTCATCCAGTCGATGAAGAAGGCCAAGGCCACCGATCCCTTCTTCCTGCTGGACGAGATCGACAAGCTGGGCGCCGACTGGCGGGGCGACCCGTCCAGCGCCCTGCTGGAGGTGCTGGACCCGGCGCAGAATTCCACCTTCGCCGACCACTATCTGGAGGTGGACTACGACCTGTCGCAGGTGATGTTCGTCACCACCGCCAACAGCCTCAACATGCCCCAGCCGCTGATGGACCGCATGGAGATCATCCGCATCCCCGGCTACACCGAGGATGAGAAGATCCAGATCGCCCTGCGTCACCTGCTGCCCAAGGTCATGGCCGACCACGGGCTGAAGGCGGGGGAATGGGTCCTGCCCGAGGAGAGCATCCGCAGCCTGATCCGCTACTACACGCGGGAGGCCGGGGTCCGCTCGCTGGAGCGTGAGATCGCCAACCTGGCCCGCAAGAGCGTGCGGGACATGGCCCTGGAGAAGGTGGTCTCGATCACCGTCGACGAGGATCGGCTGAACAAATACGCCGGGGTGCGCAAATACCGCTACGGCGCCACCGACGAGGAGGACCAGGTGGGTATCGTCACCGGCCTGGCCTGGACCGAGTTCGGCGGCGAGATCCTCACCATCGAGGCGGTGCGGATGCCGGGCAAGGGCCGGATGACCATCACCGGCAATCTCAAGGACGTGATGAAGGAGTCGATCTCGGCGGCGAACAGCTATGTGCGCAACCGGGCCACCCGCTTCGGCATCAAGCCGCCCCTGTTCGAGAAGATCGACGTGGCGGTCCACGTGCCCGAGGGCGCCACCCCCAAGGACGGTCCCTCCGCCGGGGTCGCCATGGCCACGGCCATGGTCTCGGTGCTGACGGGCATCCCCATCCGCAAGGACCTCGCCATGACCGGCGAGATCACCCTGCGCGGGCGGGTGCTGCCCATCGGCGGCCTGAAGGAGAAGCTGCTGGCGGCCCTGCGCTCCGGCATCAAGACGGTGCTGATCCCCAAGGAGAACGAGAAGGACCTGGCGGACATCCCCGAGAGCGTCCTGCAGGGCCTGGAGATCGTGCCGGTGTCCACCGTCGACGAGGTGCTGGCGCGGGCCCTGGTCTCGCCCCTCACCCCGATCGAGTGGAACGAGGAGGAGGAGCCCCTGCGCGCCTCTCCCGCGGTCGACGGACAGGTCGAGGCCGTGATCACCCACTAGGGTCGGTCTCGCACGACAGAAATGGGCGCGGCGCCGGGTCTCCCGGCGCCGCGTTCATTTGACGCGGCATGGCTCTTCGCTTCTAATCTCCCGGCCTTTGGCCGGGGCCGGCGACGAGGTATCGGGGCTCGCCGCCGCCGGGGCAGGGAGTGACACAATGACCAAAGCCGAATTGGTTGCCGCCGTGGCGGACAAGACCGGCCTTAGCCGCAACCATGCCAAGGACGCGCTCGAGGCGATGCTCGAAGCCATGACCGACGCCCTCAAGAGCGGCGAGGCCGTCCGGCTGGTCGGGTTCGGCGCCTTCAAGCCGGTGCAGCGCCCCGCCGGCATGGCCCGCAATCCCCGCACCGGGGAAAGCGTCAAGCGTCCGGCGTCGCGCACCTGCCGTTTCCAGGTCGGCGAAGCGCTGAAGGGCGCGCTGAACTAGGCCCAGCCGCCGCCGCTGACGGATGGGGATGGCAGCGTCCCTTTTGGCTGGGCGATGGGTTTGCTATGCACACCCCGAGGGCGGCTAGCTCAGCTGGTCAGAGCGTCTCGTTTACACCGAGAAGGTCGGGGGTTCGAACCCCTCGCCGCCCACCATTCCCGCTTCAGATCGGCGTCGCGCCTACAGCACCTGCTCGTAGAGCGCCACCGCGTCCTCGAACGCCACCTCGCGCGGGTTGTTCACCAGCAGGCGCTGGACCTTCATGGCGTCGATGGCCAGGCGCTCGATGTCCTGGCGCTGGACGCCGACGTCGGCGAGGCGCTGCTCCATGGGCATCCGCGCAACCAGGTCCTGGATCGCCGCCACGAAGGCGGCAGCGGCGGCGGCGGGGTTGGCGAAGGTCTCGTCGGGGTGGGTGGCGGCAGCCAGCTCGGCGTAGTGCCCTTGCGCCGCCTCGAGGTTGAACTGCAGCACAGGCCCCAGCACCAGGGCGTTGCTCAGGCCGTGCGGCACATGGAACAGGCCGCCCAGGGGGTAGGCGAGGGCGTGCACGGCGCCGACCGGCGAATTGGCGAAGGCCATGCCGGCCAGGGTCGCGCCCAGCAGCATGTCGCGCCGGGCCTCGATGTCGCGGCCGTCGGCCACGGCGCGGCCCAGGGCGCCATACATCAGGCCGAGCGCCTTCAGCGCCAGGCTGTCGGAGATGGGGTTCTTCTTGTGCCGCCCGGTGAAGCCTTCGATGGCGTGCACCATGGCGTCGATGCCGGTCATGGCGGTGACGCGGGGCGGCAGGCCCACGGTCAGCTCGGCGTCGAGGATGGCCGCGTCGGGGAACATGAGCGGCGAGATGACGCCCATCTTCTGGTCGTCGGGGGTGGTGACGATGGCGATGGGCGTCACCTCCGACCCAGTGCCCGCGGTGGTGGGGACCTGGAGCAGGGGCAGGCGGGGCCCCTTGGCCAGGCCGGTTCCATAGATGCTGGCCACCTTGGCGTCGCCCCGGGCCAGCACCGCCACCAGCTTGGCGGTGTCCATGGAGCTGCCGCCCCCCAGGCCGATCACCGCGTCCACCGCCTGGCCGCGGGCGAAGTCCACGGCGGCGTCCACCGACACCTCCGGGGGGTCGGCCAGCACGTCGCTGAACAGGATCGGCTCGACCCCGTCGGCGCGCATGGCCTCGAGAATGGGGGCGATGACGCCGGCGTCGATCAGCCCCTTGTCGGTGACGATCAGGGGGCGGGCGGCGCCGCGCTCGCGGATCATGGCGCCCAGGCGCCGGGCGGACCCGTCCTCGCAGACGAGCAGGGGGGTGGTTTCGAAGGTGAACTTTGACATGCCAAAACTCTAGAGCGGCGCGGGCCGGATTCCCAGAGCCGCCGGCCCTGGCCGCCCGGCGGATAGGCGGAAAATCGTCTGGCGCCGACGCCGAATGGGGCGCAAGAGCGGCGCCTGCCGCGAGAGCCGATGACCGCCACGCCCCCTCCCGTCACCATCGACCGCCGCGCGGTCGTCGCCTGGACGCTGGGCTATACGGTGTCCGTGCTGGGCGGCGGCATGGTCAGCGCGGTCCTGCCGCTGATGGCCCGCGACCTGGGCGTCAGCGCGGCCCAGGCGATCTGGATGCTCAACGCCTTCATGATCGCCAATACGGTGACCATCCTGCCCGCCGCCGCCCTGGCCGACAGCTTCGGCTATAAGCGGGTGTTCCGCATCGGCTGCCTGATCTTCCTGGCGGCGTCGCTGCTGGCCGGCCTGTCGCGCTCCTTCGAGGCGGTCGTCCTCGCCCGCGCCCTGCAGGGCATCGGGGCGGGGGTGACCACCGCCTGCCTGGGGCACTTCATCCGCGTCACCTATCCGCCCGACCGGGTGGGGCGCGGCCTGGCGCTTAACGCCATGCAGGTGTCGGCCGCCTATGGCGGCGGCCCCGCCGTGGCCGCCCTGGTGCTGACGGTCGCCACCTGGCCGTGGATCTTCGCGGTCTGCGCCGTGATCGGGGCTGCTTCGCTGCTGATGTCGCGACGCGCCCTGGCCGACAGCGTGCGCCACGCCAGCCCCATCGACCTGCGCAGCGTGGTCCTCAACGGCATCGCCGTCAGCCTGACCATCCTGGCCGTACAGAGCCTGGGGCAGGGGGGATCGCGGACGCTGATCGCCCTGGAGGCGGCCGCCGCTCTGGTCGCCGGCTTTATCTTCGTGCGCCGCCAGCTGCGCATCCCCAAGCCGATGCTGGGGGTGGACCTGCTCAGGAACCCGGTCATCGCCCTCAGCGTGATCACCATGACCCTGGCCTTCACCGCCCACGGCATGACCCTGGCGACCCTGCCCTTCTTTCTGCATGGGGCGGGGGATTCGTCAGGCGCCAGGACCGCGCTGCTGCTGGTGTGCCTGCCTGCGGCGGGGGTGGTGATGGCGCCGGTGGCGGGACGACTGGCCGACCGCTTTCCCATCGGCGCGATCGGCGGGGCGGGCCTGGCCCTGTGCGGCCTCGGGGTCGCCCTGCTGCTCCTGGCGTCCCCCGCGGCCGCCACCTGGGACCTGGCCTGGCGCATCGGCGTGATCGGGGTCGGCTTCGCCCTGTTCGGCCCGCCCAACACCCGGGGCATGATCATGAGCGCTCCGCACGACCGCACCGGCGCCGCCACCGGGCTGAACGCCACCTTCCGCTCCCTGGCCCAGACCCTGGGCGCGGCCCTGGCGGCGGTGATGTTCGGCTGGCTGGGCGGCGGCCAGGCGACGGACGCCAGCAGCCGCGCGGCCCTGGCCACGGCGGCGGCGCTCAGCGCCGTGGGCGCCGTGCTCAGCCTGACCCGGCTGCACGCCCGCGCCCGGGCCCGCGCCTAGGCCTTAGCGCCGGCGGAAGATCAGGCTGAGGTTGTTGGCCGGCATGGCGATTCGCTCCGCCAGGGTCAGGCCGTGCGTGTCGGCCAGGGCGGCCACAGCCTCCAGGTCGCGCAGCCCCCAGGCGGGATCGCGGGCCTTCAGGTCGGCGTCGAACAGGGCGTTGGTGGGGGCGGTGTGCTCGCCGCCCTCCTTGTAGGGGCCATAGAGGTAGAGGATCCCGTTCGCCGGCAGCAGGCGCCCGGCGCCGGCGACCAGGCCCTGGGTGGCGGCCCAGGGCGAGATATGGACCATGTTGATGCAGACGATGGCGTCGGCCCGCGCGGCTGGCCAGCGGTCGGGATTGCTGGCGTCGAGGGGCAGGGCGGGCATCAGGTTGCCCAGCCCGCTCGCCTGACGCCAGGCGTCGATGCTCTCACGCGCGCCCGGGTCGGGATCGGTGGGCTGCCAGGTCAGGGAGGGCAGGGCGCGGGCGCAGTGGACCGCGTGCTCGCCCGCCCCGGACGCCACCTCAAGAACCGTCCCCGAGTCGGGCAGCCGGGGCTTCAGCACCAGTAGGATGGCGTCACGGTTGCGCTGGGTGGACGGCGCAGATCGGGCGCCGGGCGGGGGCGGCATCATCGTGGGGGCCTGGAAGAGCGTCGAGCGGGGCGTAGCGTGCGCGCCCCTCTTGCCCCCTATGAGAAGGGGAAGAGTGGCGCGAGTGACCGGGCTCGAACCGGCGACCTCCGGCGTGACAGGCCGGCGCTCTAACCAACTGAGCTACACCCGCATCCGAACCGGTCGGGACCGGTTGGCGTGAGGGGGGTGACATAGGTCTGGCGCCGGGGGGCTGTCAACCGGCAACCGGCGGCGGCGGCCGCAATCGTCACTATGGGGCCATGGAATACCGTCGTTGCGCGAGATCGCCGAGAATCCGGGTGCACGGCGTTTGAAGCGGGGGAGTCCTTGGGCTACAAGCGCGCGATTCCCGCCGCGTGCGCCCCTGGGGCTTCCATGAACGCCTTCCTGCTGCAGTATTTGCCGATCGTCATCTTCCTCGGCGTCGCCGTGGTCCTGGGCGTGGGGTTCATCGCCGCCGCCGCGGTCCTGGCCCCCAAGGCGCCCGATCCCGAGAAGCTGTCGGCCTATGAGTGCGGCTTCAACGCCTTCGATGACGCGCGCATGAAGTTCGACGTGCGCTTCTACCTGGTCTCCATCCTGTTCATCATCTTCGACCTCGAGGTGGCCTTCCTGTTTCCCTGGGGCGTGACCCTGATGAAGCTGCCCCATGACGTCTCGGTGTTCGCCTTCTGGTCGATGATGAGCTTTCTGGGCGTGCTCACCGTCGGCTTCATCTACGAGTGGAAGAAGGGGGCCCTGGAATGGGAGTAGACCATCCCGCGCCGGCCCTGAGCGCCGGCCGCGCCGCCGTCCCTGGCTATGATCCCAAGGCCCACGACCCCTTCTTCGACGGCGTCACCGACCAGCTCGCCGACAAGGGCTTCATCGTCGCCGCCGCTGACGACCTGATCACCTGGGCCCGCACGGGCTCTTTGATGTGGATGACCTTCGGCCTGGCCTGCTGCGCCGTCGAGATGATGCAGGCGTCGATGCCGCGCTACGACGTCGAGCGCTTCGGCTTCGCGCCCCGGGCCAGCCCGCGCCAGTCGGACGTGATGATCGTCGCCGGCACCCTGACCAACAAGATGGCCCCGGCCCTGCGCAAGGTCTACGACCAGATGCCCGAGCCGCGCTACGTGATCTCGATGGGGTCCTGCGCCAACGGCGGCGGCTATTACCACTACAGCTACAGCGTCGTGCGCGGCTGCGACCGGATCGTCCCCGTGGACGTCTATGTGCCGGGCTGCCCGCCCACCGCCGAGGCGCTGGTCTACGGCATCCTGCAGCTTCAGAAGAAGATCCGCCGCATGGGGTCGATCGAGCGATGACCGATGTCGCGCCCACGCCAGAGACCGATCCGGCCCGCGCCGCGTCGGTCGAGCTGATCGCCTTCGGCCAGGCGGTGCAGGCCAATTCGGCCGGCGCCGTGCTCGGGGTCAAGGTGGCCTACGGCGAGCTGACCCTGTCGGTGGACCGCAACCGCATCGTCGACGTCCTCACCCACCTGCGCGACGACGCCGACTGCCGCTTCCAGCAGCTGGTCGACCTGGCCGGGGTGGACTACCCCGAACGGCCGCAGCGCTTCGACGTGGTCTATCATCTGCTCTCGCTGACCAAGAACCGTCGCATCCGGGTGAAGGTGCAGACCGACGAGGACACCCCGGTCCCGTCGATCATCTCGGTCTATCCGGCCGCCGACTGGTTCGAGCGCGAAGCCTTCGACATGTACGGCATCTTCTTCTCGGGCCACCCGGACCTGCGCCGGCTGCTCACCGACTACGGCTTCCATGGCTATCCGCTGCGCAAAGACTTCCCCATGACCGGCTATGTCGAGGTTCGCTACGACGACGAGCTGAAGCGGGTGGTCTATGAGCCGGTGAAGCTGAACCAGGAATTCCGCCAGTTCGACTTCCTGTCGCCCTGGGAGGGCGCCCGGCACGTCAAGCCCGGCCACGGCTACGAGCACACCCTGCTGCCCGGCGACGAGAAGGCGGACAAGGCATGAGGTTTCTTCCTCCTCCGGCGGGGGTGTCCCGTGGCTGAAGACACGCTCCCCCCCAAACTCGCCGAGCGCACCGACGACGAGCCCGGCGGCGCCCTGACCGAGACCCCGGTCCGTAAGTTCAACATCAACTTCGGGCCCCAGCACCCGGCCGCCCACGGCGTGCTGCGGCTGGTTCTGGAGCTGGACGGCGAAGTGGTCGAGCGGGTGGACCCGCACATCGGCCTTCTCCACCGCGGCACCGAGAAGCTGATGGAGGCGCGCACCTACCTCCAGAACATCCCCTATTTCGACCGCCTTGATTACGTGGCGCCGATGAACCAGGAGCATGCCTTCTGCCTGGCCATCGAGAAGATGGTCGGGGTCGATGTGCCCCGCCGGGCGCAGCTGATCCGGGTGCTCTATTCCGAGATCGGCCGCATCCTCAGCCACCTGCTCAACGTCACCACCCAGGCGATGGACGTCGGCGCCCTGACGCCGCCCCTGTGGGGCTTCGAAGAGCGCGAGAAGCTGATGATCTTCTACGAGCGCGCCTCGGGATCGCGGCTGCACGCCAACTACTTCCGCCCTGGCGGCGTCCACCAGGACCTGCCCGAGCGCCTGATCGCCGACATCGACGCCTGGTGCGACGCCTTCCCCAAGGTGCTCGACGACATCGAGGGCCTGATCACCGGCAACCGCATCTTCAAGCAGCGCAACGTCGATATCGGCGTGGTGACCAAGCAGGAAGCCTATGACTGGAGCTTCTCCGGCGTGATGGTGCGCGGCTCGGGCATCCCTTGGGACCTGCGCCGCAACCAGCCCTACGAGTGCTACGACGAGCTGGAATTCGACATTCCGCTGGGCAAGAACGGCGACTGCTACGACCGCTACCTGTGCCGCATGCAGGAGATGCGCGAGAGCACCCGGATCATGAAGCAGTGCATCGCCCTGCTGGCGAAGTCCCCTGGTCCGGTGATGACCCAGGACGGCAAGGTCGCGCCGCCCCGCCGCGCCGAGATGAAGCAGTCGATGGAAGCGCTGATCCACCACTTCAAGCTCTACACCGAGGGCTTCCACGTCCCCGCCGGCGAGGTCTATGCCTGCGTCGAGGCGCCCAAGGGCGAGTTCGGGGTCTTCCTGGTGGCCGACGGCACCAACAAGCCCTACCGCTGCAAGATCCGGGCGCCCGGCTTCCCGCACCTGCAGGCCATGGACTGGATGAACCGGGGCCATATGCTCGCCGACGTCTCCGCCATCCTGGGGTCCCTCGACATCGTCTTCGGGGAGATCGACCGATGAGCGTCCGCCGCCTGGCCAAGGTCCAGCCCGCGTCCTTCGCCTTCACCCCCGAAACCCAGGCGAAGGTCGACTGGTGGATCGCCAAATATCCGCAAGGCCGCCAGCAGTCGGCGATCATCCCCATCCTGTGGCTGGTGCAGAAGCAAGAAGGCTGGGTGCCCGAGCCCGCCCTGCGCGCCGCCGCCGACCTGCTCGGCATGGCCTATATCCGCGCCCTCGAGGTCGTCACCTTCTACACCCAGTTCCAGCTTGAGCCGGTGGGCTCCGCGGCTCTGATCCAGGTGTGCGGCACGACGCCCTGCGCCCTGCGCGGGGCCAATGAGCTGATGAAGTTGTGCCACGCGGTGATCGGTCCAAAGGACCATTTGTCGGCCGACGGCCTGTTCACCTGGCAGGAAGTCGAGTGCCTGGGCGCCTGCTGCAACGCGCCCATGGCCCAGATCAACGACTACTATTACGAGGACCTCACCGTGGAGAGCCTCGGACGGATCATCGAGAACTTCCGCGCCGGCAAGGCGCCCAAGCCCGGTTCCTACATCGGCCGCCACAGTTCCGAGCCCCAGGGCGGGCCCACCACCCTAACCGATCCGGCCCTCTACGACGGTTCCCTGGCCCGGCCCATGACCATCCCCAACCTGCCGGAGCCGGCGTGATGGCCCCCGAGTCCCTTGACCTGAAGCGTCGCTTCATCGCCTTCATCGCCATCGAGGCGGCGACGGTCCTGCTCGCCATGGGCGCCATGATCGGCGAGTTCGCCTTCGGCGTCTCGGCGCTGCGACCGGTGTGGATCCTGGCGGTGCTCGGCGGCTTCGCCGCCCAGATCTGGCTGATCGCGGCCTTCCGCAAGACCATGACCGGCAAGGGGACCTGAGCGGCATGGCCGGCATTCTCGAAGACAAGGACCGCATCTTCCTTAACCTCTACGGCCTGCAGGACGTGGGCCTCGACGGCGCGCGCCAGCGCGGGGCGTGGAACGGGACGGGCGACATCATCGCGGCGGGCCGCGACTGGATCATCGACCAGATGAAGGGCTCGGGCCTGCGCGGCCGCGGCGGCGCCGGCTTCGCCACCGGGGTCAAATGGTCGTTCATGCCCAAGGAGCCCCGGGAGGATCGTCCCCACCTGCTGGTCATCAACGCCGACGAGTCCGAGCCGGGCACCTGCAAGGACCGCGAGATCCTGCGCCACGATCCGCACCTGCTGATCGAAGGCGCCCTGATCGCCAGCTTCGCCATCCAGGCGCACCGCTGCTACATCTATGTCCGCGGCGAATATGTGCGCGAGCGCGAGGTGCTCGAGGCGGCGATCAAGGAGGCCTATGAGGCCCGGCTGATCGGCGCCGGCAATGTCCACGGCTGGGACCTGGACATCTATGTCCACCACGGCGCGGGCGCCTATATCTGCGGCGACGAGACCGCCCTGATGGAGAGCCTGGAGGGCAAGAAGGGCCAGCCGCGGCTGAAGCCGCCTTTCCCCGCCGGCGCCGGCGTCTGGGGCCTGCCCACCACCGTCAACAACGTCGAGTCCATCGCCACCGCCGGCACCATCCTGCGGCGCGGCGCCGGCTGGTTCGCCCAGTTCGGCCGCCCCAACAACACCGGCACCAAGCTGTTCTGCATCTCCGGCCACGTGGAGCGGCCGTGCAATGTGGAAGAGGCGATGTCGATCCCCTTCCGCCAGCTGATCGAGGCCCACGCCGGCGGCGTGCGCGGCGGCTGGGGCAAGCTGAAGGCGATCATCCCCGGCGGCTCGTCCACACCGATGCTGCCGGCCGCGCAGTGCGAAGACCTGCTGATGGACTTCGACGCGCTGAAGGAGCTGAAGACGGGCCTCGGCACCGCCGCCATCACCGTGATGGACACTGACACCGATCTCGTCCGGGCCATCGCGCGGCTGTCCTACTTCTACAAGCACGAGAGCTGCGGCCAGTGCACCCCCTGCCGCGAAGGCACCGGCTGGATGTGGCGGGTGATGGAGCGGATGGCCTCGGGCGAGGCGGAGATGCGTGAGATCGACCTGCTGCTCGACGTGGCCAGCCAGGTCGAGGGCCACACCATCTGCGGCCTCGGCGACGCCGCCGCCTGGCCCATCCAGGGGCTGTTCCGCCACTTCCGCCCCGAGATCGAGCAGAGAATCACAAGCTACCGCGCCGGCCGGCCCCACGTTCAGGGCGCAACCCTCGTGGCGGCGGAGTAGCAGCGATGCCCACAGCCAAGGTCAACGGCGTCGACGTCGAGTTCGAGCCCGGGATGACGGTCCTGCAGGTGGCGGAGCTGGCCGGGGAAGAGATCCCGCGCTTCTGCTATCACGAGCGCCTGTCCATCGCCGGCAACTGCCGCATGTGCCTGGTCGAGGTGAAGCCCGGCCCGCCCAAGCCCCAGGCCTCCTGCGCCCTGCCGTGCGCCGACAAGCAGGAGATCTTCACCAACACCCCCATGGTCAAGAAGGCGCGCGAGGGCGTGCTGGAATTCCTGCTGATCAACCACCCGCTGGACTGCCCGATCTGCGACCAGGGCGGTGAGTGCGACCTGCAGGACGAGACCCTCGGCTACGGCCGCGACGACACCCGCTATGGAGAGAACAAGCGGGCCGTCGAAGAGAAATACATGGGTCCGCTGATCAAGACGGTGATGACCCGCTGCATCCAGTGCACCCGCTGTGTGCGCTTCATCACCGAGGTCGCCGGCCAGAGCGAGATCGGCATGATCGGCCGCGGCGAGGACGCCGAGATCACCACCTATCTGGAGTCAGCCGTCACGTCGGAGCTTTCGGCTAACGTCGTCGACCTGTGCCCGGTGGGCGCCCTGACCCACAAGCCCTGGGCCTTCAACTACCGCCCGTGGGAGCTGAAGAAGACCGAATCCGTCGACGTCATGGACGCCGTCGGCTCGGCCATCCGCGTGGATTCGCGCGGCGCCGAGGTGATGCGGGTGCTGCCGCGCACCCACGAGGGCGTCAACGAGGAGTGGATCTCCGACAAGACCCGCCACGCCTGCGACGGCCTGATGCGCCAGCGGCTGGACCGCCCCTATGTCCGCAAAGGCGGCAAGCTGCAGCCGGCGACCTGGGGCGAGGCCTTCGACGCCGTCGCCGCGGCCATCGGCAAGGCGGGACCCGGCCGCACCGGGGTGATCGCCGGCGACCTGCAGGACGCCGAATCGATGAAGGCGGCCCTGGACCTGTTCAAGGGCCTGGGCGTCACCAGCCTCGACTGTCGCCAGGACGGCGCGGCCATCGGCGGCGGGGCCCGCGAGGCCTATCTGTTCAACACCACCATCGCCGGGCTGGAAGACTGCGACGCCCTGCTGATCATCGGCGCCAATCCGCGCCTGGACGCGCCGCTTATCAACGCCCGCATCCGCAAGCGCTGGGTCGCCTCGCCCCTGCGCGTCGGCCTGATCGGCGAGGCGGTCGACCTCACCTACGGCTACGACTACCTCGGCGCCGGGCCCTCGACCCTGGCCGAGGTCATCTCGGGCGACCATTCCTTCGCCGAGGTGCTGAAGGGCGCCAAGACCCCCGCCGTCATCGTCGGGGCCGGGGCCCTGGTCGGGGAGGGGGGCGCCGCCCTCCTGGCCCAGGTCGCCAAGCTCGCCGCGACCTTCAACCTGGTCCGCGAGGGCTGGAACGGCTTCAACGTCCTTCACACCGCCGCCGCCCGCGTGGGCGGCCTGGACCTCGGCTTCCTGCCGGGGGAGGGCGGCCTGACCGCCCCGCAGATGGTGGAGCCGGGGGCGCTGGACGTTCTGGTGCTGCTGGGCGCCGATGAGATCGACCTGTCCCGCACCGACGCCACCGTCATCTATCTCGGCACCCACGGCGACGCCGGCGCCCACCGCGCCGACGTCATCCTGCCGGGCGCCGCCTATACCGAGAAGGCCGGCCTCTACGTGAACACCGAGGGCCGGGTGCAGATGGCCAACCGCGCCGTCTTCCCCAAGGGCGAGGCGCGTGAGGACTGGGCGATCCTGCGGGCCCTGTCGGACCGTCTGGGCCACACCCTGCCGTACGACACCCTGGCGGCCCTGCGCGAGCGCCTGTTCGCCGAGCATCCCACCTTCGGCCAGATCGACTACGCCCCCGGCGCGACGACCGCGGCCGGTTTCGACCTTGGCCAGGTGGGCGCCGGCGAGGCGTCGGCGGCGACCCTGACCCAGCCGGCCTGCGACTTCTACCTGACCAACCCGATCGCCCGGGCCAGCGTCACCATGGCCGAATGTTCCGCCCTGGCCGCGTCCGCGCGCACCAAGCCGGTGGCGGCGGAGTAGGGGCATGGATTTCTGGACCACTCCCCTCGGCTGGACCCTCTCCACCCTCGGCGGCGTCCTGATCGTCACGGTCGGCGTCCTGCTGTCCCTGGCCTTCCTGCTGCTGGCCGACCGCAAGATCTGGGCGGCGGTTCAGTGGCGGCGCGGGCCGAATGTGGTGGGGCCCTTCGGCCTGCTGCAGTCCTTCGCCGACTTCTTCAAATTCGTGCTGAAGGAGATCGTCATCCCGTCGGGCGCCGACAAGGTCGTCTTTATCCTGGCGCCCCTGATCAGCTTCATCCTGGCCTTCGGCGCCTGGGCGGTGATCCCCTTCGCCCCCGGCTGGGTGGTGTCCGACATCAACGTCGGGGTGCTCTACCTGCTGGCGATCTCGTCCCTGGGCGTCTACGGCATCATCATGGGCGGGTGGGCGTCCAACTCGAAGTATCCCTTCCTGGGGTCCCTCAGGTCCGCCGCGCAGATGGTCTCCTACGAGGTCTCCATCGGCTTCATCATCGTCACCGTGATCCTTCTGGCCGGGACGATGAACTTGACTGGCATCGTCGAGAACCAGAACGGCGGCCTCCTGCGCTGGCACGCCTTCCAGTTGCCGACCATCGTGGTCATGTTCCCGATGTCGGTGATGTTCTTTATCTCCCTGCTGGCCGAGACCAACCGTCCGCCCTTCGATCTGCCCGAGGCTGAATCCGAACTGGTCGCCGGTTATCAGGTGGAGTATTCGTCCACGCCTTACCTGCTGTTCATGATCGGCGAATATTCCAACATCGTGCTGATGTGCACGCTGATCACCATCCTGTTCTTCGGCGGCTGGCACGCGCCCTTCCCGGAAACCTGGGTGGGCATCGCCAACTGGCCGCCGGTCCTGGCCCAGCTCTGGTACCTGGCCTGGTTCCTGGCCAAGGGCGTGTTCTGGTTCTTCATGGTGGCGATGGTGAAGGCCATCGTGCCGCGCTACCGCTACGACCAGCTGATGCGGCTGGGCTGGAAGGTGTTCCTGCCCACCTCCCTGGTGGCCGTGGTGCTCATCGCCGCCTGGCGCGTGTTCGGCCCGGCCGGGGCTTAGGGGTATCCGATGTCTTTCGCCGCACGCATAGGCCAGGCCGCCCGGGGCGCGCTCCTGCTCGACTTCGTCGGGGCCTTTGGCCTCGGCATGAAATACTTCTTCCAGCCCGCCAAGACGATCTACTACCCGTTCGAGAAGGGCCCGCTGTCGCCCCGCTTCCGCGGCGAGCACGCCCTGCGCCGCTATCCCAACGGGGAAGAGCGCTGCATCGCCTGCAAGCTGTGCGAGGCGATCTGCCCGGCCCAGGCCATCACCATCGAGGCCGAGCCGCGCGACGACGGCTCGCGCCGCACGACGCGCTACGACATCGACATGGTGAAGTGCATCTATTGCGGCTACTGCCAGGAGGCCTGCCCGGTCGACGCCATCGTCGAGGGGCCGAACTTCGAGTTCACCACCGAGACTCGCGAAGAGCTGCTCTACGACAAAGACAAGCTGCTCGCCAACGGCGACCGTTGGGAGCGGGAAATCGCGAAGAATCTGGAACTGGACGCCCCCTACCGGTAAGGCAGGGGCGCGATTCGACTACGGCGTCCGCGGGCCCAGGCCTGCGGCAGGACAAGGGGTTATGGGCGTGACTTTGCAGTCGGTCGCCTTCTATCTGCTGGCGTTTGTGAGCGTGGCTTCGGCGGCCTGTGTCGTCTCCGCGCGCAACCCCGTGCACTCGGTGCTGTTCCTGATCGCCGCCTTTTTCTCGGCGGCGGGTCTGTTTGTGCTGATGGGCGCCGAGTTCCTCGCCATGCTGCTGGTGGTCGTCTACGTCGGCGCCGTGGCGGTGCTGTTCCTGTTCGTGGTGATGATGCTCGACGTGGACTTCACCGAGTTCCGCAAGGGCTTCGCCCGCTACCTGCCCCTGGGGGGCCTGGTGGCCGGGGTGCTGCTGATCGAGATGATCATGGTCTCGTCCATCGTCGCCACCCGCGGCGCGGCCTCGGCCAACGCGGCGCCCTATGTGGCCGGCCCGGCGATCAGCAACACCGAGGCCATCGGCCGGGTGCTCTACACCGACTACATCTACTTCTTCCAGGCCGCGGGCCTGGTGCTGCTGGTGGCCATGATCGGGGCCATCGTCCTGACCCTGCGCCGCCGGGGCGGCGTCCGCCGCCAGGTCATCCACGACCAAGTGGGCCGCACCCCTGCCAAGGGGATGGAGATCGTCCAGATCAAATCCGGCGCCGGAGTCCCCGAATGATCGGCCTGACCGAATACCTCGGCGTCGCCGCCATGCTGTTCACCATCGGGGTGTTCGGCATCTTCGTGAACCGCAAGAACGTCATCGTCATCCTGATGTCGATCGAGCTGATCCTGCTGGCGGTGAACATCAACCTGGTGGCCTTCTCGGTCTTCCTGCACGACGTGGTCGGCCAGGTCTTCGCCATGTTCGTGCTGACCGTGGCCGCGGCCGAGGCCGCCGTCGGCCTGGCCATCCTCGTCACCTTCTTCCGCAACCGCGGCGACATCGCCGTGGACGACGCCAGCATGATGAAGGGCTGACGACGTGAACATTCAAAATGCCGATCATCCCGGCGAAGGCCGGGACCCAGATCCTAAGGCGGCTCGCGTTGTGATTTGTCATCTGGATCCCGGCCTTCGCCGGGACGACCGGGTGTGGGGAATGGGCGAGGACGCACGTGCATAACCTGCTTATCCTCGCCGTCTTCGCCCCCCTGGTCGGGGCGCTCGTGGCCGGCCTGTTCGGCCGCCGCATTGGCGACATCCCGTCCCAGGCCGTGACCACCGGCCTGCTGTTCCTCTCCTGCGCCCTCAGCTGGACGATCTTCTCGCAGTGGACCTGGGGGGGGCTGGAGCCCTTCGTCCAGCATCTGGCGCCCTTCATCAATGTCGGCGCCTTCCATTCCGACTGGGCCCTGCGGCTCGACGGCCTGTCGGCGGTGATGCTGGTGGTGGTGACCACCGTCTCGTCCCTCGTCCACCTCTACAGCTGGGGCTACATGGCCGAGGACGACAGCCGTCCGCGGTTCTTCGCCTATCTGTCGCTGTTCACCTTCGCCATGCTGATGCTGGTGACCGCCGCCGACTTCATGCAGCTGTTCTTCGGCTGGGAAGGGGTGGGCCTGGCCTCCTACCTGCTGATCGGCTTCTGGTACAAGAAGCCCACCGCCTCGGCCGCCGCTATCAAGGCCTTCGTGGTCAACCGCGTCGGCGACTTCGGCTTCGCCCTGGGCATCATGACGGTGTTCTGGATGTTCGGAACGATCCGGTTCGCCGAGGTTTTCCCCCTGATCGCCGCCAAGGCCGGGACCGTCTGGACCTTCGCCGGGCAGGACTTCAGCGCCCTGGACCTGGCCGCCCTGCTGCTGTTCGTCGGCGCCATGGGCAAGTCGGCCCAGTTCTTCCTGCACACCTGGCTGCCGGACGCCATGGAGGGCCCGACGCCGGTCTCGGCTCTGATCCACGCGGCGACCATGGTCACCGCCGGCGTCTACATGGTCTGCCTGCTGTCGCCCCTGTTCGAATACGCCCCCCAGGCCAAGCAGGTCGTGGCCCTGGTCGGCGCAGTCACCGCCCTGTTCGCGGCCACGGTCGGCCTGGCCCAGAACGACATCAAGCGGGTGATCGCCTATTCGACCTGTTCGCAGCTGGGCTACATGTTCTTCGCGGCGGGCGTCGGCGCCTATCAGGCGGCCATGTTCCACCTGTTCACCCACGCCTTCTTCAAGGCGCTGCTGTTCCTGGGCGCCGGCTCGGTGATCCACGGCATGCACCACGAGCAGGACATGCGGCGCATGGGCGGGCTGTGGAAGCTGCTGCCCATCACCTATGCGGTGATGATGATCGGCACCATCGCCATCACCGGCTTCGGCATCCCCGGGATCGGCGGCTTCGCCGGCTTCTATTCCAAGGACGCCATCATCGAGGCGGCCTACACCGCCGGCCAACAGAACCCGATCGCCTTCTTCGCCTTCGTCATCGGGGTCCTGGCCGCGGGCCTGACCTCGTTCTACTCCTTCCGCCTGGCCTTCATGACCTTCCACGGCAAGCCGCAGTGGGACGAGGCGCATGCGGAAGCCCACGGCCATGGGCACGACGACCACGCCGCCCACCCCGCCCAGCTGGAGACCCACGACGAGCCCCTGGCCGACCATGACGACCATGGTCACGGCCACGGCCCGCTCAAGCCTCACGAGAGCCCCTGGGTGATGATCGCCCCGCTGCTGGTGCTGGCCGTGGGCGCCATCGCCTCGGGCTTCGTCTTCCACGAGCATTTCATCGGCGAAGAGCAGGCCGCGTTCTGGCGCGGCGCCATCTTCACCGCCGCCACCAACCACGTGCTGCACGAGATGCACCATGTGCCGACCTGGGTGGTGTGGGCGCCGCTGGTGGTCTCCGCCGCTGGTCTGCTCGGCGCCGCCTTCGTCTATCTGCTGAACCCCGGCATGGGGGCGCGCGTCGCCGCCCGCGGCGGGCCGGCGTGGCGGTTCTTCTACAACAAGTGGTTCTTTGACGAGCTCTACGACTTCGTCTTCGTCAGGGGCGCGAAGGCCCTCGGCGACCTGTTCTGGAAGGTCGGCGACCAGAAAATCATCGACGGCCTGGGCCCCGACGGCGTCGCCAAGGTCTCGGACCTGGCCGGACGGGGCCTCGGCCGCATCCAGAGCGGCTACCTCTACCACTACGCCTTCGTCATGCTTCTCGGGGTCGCCGGCCTCCTCAGCTACGCCCTTTGGGCGTGGGCCTAACGGGGAGCGTTTCGATGACCGGACTTCTCAGCCTCATCACCTTCTCGCCGATGGTCGGCGTCCTCGCCATCCTGGTGCTGCGCGCCATGGGCGGCGGCCGGGACCAGGCCAGGATCGACACCACGGCCAAGTGGATCGCCCTGGCGACGACAATGGCAACCCTGGCGCTCAGCGTCCTGCTGGTGGCCCAGTTCAACCCGGCCCTGTCGGGCTTCCAGTTCGTCGAGGACATCGCCTGGTTCGCCGGCGCCCGCTACGCCATGGGGGTCGACGGGATCAGCGTCCTGTTCGTGCTGCTGACGGCCTTCCTGTTGCCCATCTGCATCCTGGCCAGCTGGACGTCGATCAAGACCCGGCTGCAGGAATATCTGATCGCGTTCCTGCTGCTGGAGACCCTGGTCATCGGCGTCTTCTGCGCCCTGGACCTGGTGGTCTTCTACATCTTCTTCGAGGGCGGCCTGCTGCCCATGTTCCTGATCATCGGGGTTTGGGGCGGACAGCGGCGGGTCTATGCCGCGTTCAAGTTCTTCCTCTACACCCTGCTGGGGTCGGTGCTGATGCTGGCGGCGATCCTGGCCATGATCGGCGTGGCGCACACCACCTCCATTCCGGCGCTGATGGCCTATCGCTTCGACCCGAGCCTGCAGATCTGGCTGTGGCTGGCCTTCTTCGTGTCCTTCGCGGTGAAGATGCCCATGTGGCCGGTGCACACCTGGCTGCCGGACGCCCACGTCGAGGCGCCCACGGCGGGGTCGGTGATCCTGGCCGGCATCCTCCTGAAGCTGGGCGGCTACGGCTTCATGCGCTTCTCGCTGCCGATGTTCCCGAGCGCCTCGGCCTATTTCACGCCGCTGGTGTTCGCCCTGTCCGCCATCGCCATCGTCTACACCTCCCTGGTGGCCTTCCGGCAGACCGACATCAAGAAGCTGATCGCCTACTCCTCGGTAGCCCACATGGGCTTCGTCACCATGGGCATCTTCTCGGGCAACATGCAGGGCGAGCAGGGGGCCCTCTACCAGATGCTCAGCCACGGGCTGATCTCCGGCGCCCTCTTCCTGTGCGTCGGCGTGGTCTATGACCGCATGCACACCCGCGAGATCGCCTTCTACGGCGGGCTCACCAACCGCATGCCGATCTATGCGGCCGTGTTCATGCTGTTCACCATGGGCAACGTCGGCCTGCCGGGCACCTCCGGCTTCGTCGGCGAGATCCTGACCCTGACCGGCGTCTACGGCGCCTCCACCTGGACGGCCTTGGTGGCCGCGACCGGGGTGATCCTGTCGGCGGTCTACGCCCTCAGCCTCTATCGCCGGGTGATGTTCGGCGAGATGGTCAACGCCAAGCTGGCGGACATCGCCGATCTGACTCCGCGCGAGATCCTGATCTTCGCCCCGCTGATCGTCGGCACCCTGTGGCTGGGGCTGCAACCCGACGTCGTCTTCCACCTCACCGCCGCCTCGGTGGACAATCTGGTCGCGGGCTACCGCGCCGCCACGGGCGGGTAGGGGACTTTGATGCTGAGCTTTCAGGGCGCCCTCTCCCTCGCCGCGCCGGAACTGTTCCTGGCGATCGCCGCCTTGGCCCTGCTGGTCCTGGGCGCGTTCCGCGGCGACAAGTCCACCTGGCTGGTCTCGTCGCTGTCGGTGCTGTCGCTGGTGGTCGCCGGCTTCCTCGCCGCCAGCGGTCCGCAGGGAACGGCCTTCTCAGGCGGCTTCATCGCCGATGGCGCCTCGGCCTTCGCCAAGGTGGCCATCTACGCCTTTTCGGCCATCTCCATCGTCCTGGGCGACCGCTGGCTGAAGCGGCTGGACTCGGCCCGCTTCGAATATCCGGTGCTGATCCTGCTGGCCGCCCTGGGCATGGGCATGATGGCTTCCTCCGGAGACCTCATCTCCCTCTACATGGGCATCGAGCTGCACTCCCTCGCCCTCTACGTCCTGGCGGCCTTCCGGCGCGACGACGCCCGGTCCTCCGAGGCCGGCCTCAAGTATTTCGTCCTGGGCGCCCTGTCCTCCGGGCTGCTGCTTTACGGCGCCAGCCTGATCTATGGGTTCGCGGGCTCCGTGCGCTTCCCCGAGATCGCCACGGCGGTGTCGGCCGGCGCCAACACCGGGGTGCTGTTCGGCCTGGTGTTTTTGCTGTGCGGCCTGGCCTTCAAGGTCTCCGCCGCCCCCTTCCACATGTGGACGCCGGACGTCTACGAGGGCGCGCCCACCCCCGTGGTGATCTTCATCACCACGGCGCCGAAGATGGCGGCGATGGTGCTGATCGCCCGGGTGCTGGCTGACGCCTTCCCCGGCGCCCTGGACCAATGGCGCCAGGTGATCGTCGCTCTGGCCCTGATCTCCATCGCCGTGGGCGCCTTCGCCGGCCTCGCGCAGAAGAACCTCAAGCGCCTGCTGGCCTATTCCTCGATCGCCAACATCGGCTACGCCCTGATCGGCCTGTCGGCGGGGGACCAGCAGGGCATGCAGTCGATGCTGGTGTTCATGGTTCTCTATATGATCGACGTGACCGGCTTCTTCGCCTGCCTGCTGGCCCTGTCGCGGGGCGGCAAGTCCATGGAGACCCTGGCCGACTTCGCCGGCCTGGTGCGGGTGAGGCCGGGGCTGGCCCTGGCCATCACCGCCCTCAGCTTCTCGGTCCTCGGCCTGCCGCCGTTCAGCGGCTTCTGGGCCAAGTTCTATGTGTTCAAGGCGGCCGTGGCCGCGGGTCTCGGCCCGGTGGCGGCCATCGGCCTGGCCCTCAGCGTGGTGGCGGCCTTCTACTATCTGCGCATCGTCAAGACGATGTGGTTCGATCCCCCCGGGGGCGAGACCGACGTCGCGCCCCTGGACGCCAAGCTGGTAGCCTACGGCGCCGCCGTCTTCTCCTTCCCGCTGGTTCTGCTGGCCCTGGCTCCGCTCGACACCCTGGCCCGGACCGCGGCGGCCGCCCTGGCCCTGCCCTAGAGGCGGCCCGTGGCCCGCGCGCCCGCTCCGATCCTGGCCTTCGACACCCTGGACTCCACCAACGCCGAGGCCCGCCGCCGGGCCCTGGCGGGCGAGGTCGGCCCCGTCTGGATCACCGCCCGTCGCCAGAGCGAGGGGCGCGGCCGCCGGGGCCGCGCCTGGTCCACCGAGGCCGGCAACCTGGCCGCGACCTTGCTGACCACCACCGACCGCCCCGCCGCCCAGGCGGCCCAGCTGTCGTTCGTCGCCGCCCTGGCGGTCGCCGAGCTTACCCGGGCCTATGCGCCCCCCGACGCGGTCAGCCTGAAATGGCCCAATGACGTCATGGTCAACGGTCTGAAGGTCAGCGGCATCCTCATCGAGTCCGGCGCCGCGGAAGCCGGTCGGCTGTGGCTGGCCATCGGCATCGGCGTCAACCTGCTGGCCGCGCCGCCGGAGACCGACCGACCCGCGGCCGCCCTGGGCGACTTCATGGGCCGCGAGCCCCCGTCGCCCGGGGAAGCCGCCGAACGTCTGGCCGCCGCCTTCGCCGGATGGCTGGAGCAGTGGGAGCGGGGCGGCTTCGCCCCCATCCAGGCCGCCTGGCTCAGCCAGGCCCAGGGGATCGGCCAGCCTTGCGTGGCCCGACTGGACGCGGAGACCATCGAGGGGGTCGCCGAGGGGCTGGACGTCGACGGGGCCCTGCTCCTGCGGCTGGCGGACGGCCAGGTCCGGCGCATCGCCGCCGGAGACATCTATTTCGGCGGGGGAACGGCCTGATGCTGCTGGCGATCGAACAGGGCAACACCAACACCCTCTTCGCGGTCCATGACGGTCAGCGATGGCTGGCCCAGTGGCGCACGGCGACCGAATCCACCCGTACCGCCGACGAATACGCCGCCTGGCTGAACCAGTTCATGGCCCTCCAGGGGCTGGTGCTGGGCGGGCTGAACGCCTGCATCATCTCCACCGTGGTGCCGCAGTCGCTGTTCAACCTGCGCAACCTGAGCCGCCGCTATCTGGACGTCGAGCCCCTGGTGATCGGCGAGAACGCGGTGCTGGGCATCCCCCTGCGCATCGACAACCCCAGCGAGGCGGGCGCCGACCGGCTGGTCAACGCCATCGGCGCCTTCGTCGAGCATGGCGGCCCCCTGATCGTGGTGGATTCCGGCACCGCCACCAATTTCGACATCATCGGCGCCGACGGCGCCTTCGAGGGCGGCGTCATCGCCCCCGGCGTGAACCTATCCATGGAGGCCCTGCACCAGGCGGCGGCCAAGCTGCCGCGCGTGGCCATCCAACGACCGGCCAAGGTGATCGGCACCGACACCGTCGGCAACATGCAGTCTGGGGTCTACTGGGGCTATGTCAGCCTCATCGAGGGGCTCATCGATCGCATCAAGGCGGAATACGGCCGACCCATGCGTGTGATAGGGACGGGGGGCGTGGCCTCCCTGTTCCAGGGCGCCACCGATCACATCGACGCCTTCGACCCCGACATCACCGTCCGCGGCCTGCTCGAAATCTGGCGTCGCAACACCCATTTGCCGCAAGGCGCCCACTGATTGCATAGATGAAAAAATCAAAAGACGACGAACTCGTATTCCTGCCGCTGGGCGGGTCCAACGAGATCGGCATGAACTTCAACTGCTACGGCTTCGGCCCGCCGCATGCCCGCAAATGGATCATCGTCGATGTCGGCGTGACCTTCGGCGACCAGACGACCCCTGGCGTCGAGATCATTCTGCCCGACCCGACCTTCATGGAGGCCCATGCCAAGGACATCCTCGGCATCGTCCTGACCCACGCCCATGAGGACCACATCGGCGCCCTGGGCTGGCTGTGGCCGCGCCTGCGCGCGCCGCTCTACGCCACGCCCTTCACCGCCTACCTGATCCGCGAGAAGCTGCGCGACCACAACCTGCTGGACAAGGTGCCGATCACCGAGGTGCCCCTGTCCGGCTCGATCAAGCTGGGTCCGTTCGAGGTGACGCTGATCACCCTGACCCACTCGATCCCCGAGCCCAATGGCCTGGCCATCAAAACTCCCCTGGGCACGATCCTGCACACCGGCGACTGGAAGATCGACCCTGATCCCCAGCTCGGCCAGCCCACCGACCACGCCGCCATCACCAAGCTGGGCGACGAGGGCATCCTGGCCATGGTCTGCGACAGCACCAATGTGTTCGTGGACGGCGAGGCCGGCTCCGAGGCCGAGGTCCGCGTGGCCATGAACCGGCTGATCGGCGAGCTCAAGGGCAAGGTGGCGGTGGCCTGTTTCGCCTCCAACGTAGCGCGCATGGACACGGTGATCCGCGCCGCCGAGGCCAACGGCCGCCGGGTGGCCCTGGTCGGCCGCTCGATGCTGCGCATGGCGGCGGCGGCCAAGTCGGTGGGCTTCATGCAGGGCATGCAGCCCTTCCTGTCCGACCACGAAGCCAAGGGCTTCCCCGGGGACAAGATCCTCTATCTCTGCACCGGCAGCCAGGGTGAGGCGCGCGCGGCCCTGTCGCGGATCGCCGAGGGCACCCATCCGCATGTGAAGCTGGGGGCGGGCGACGCCTGCGTCTTCTCCTCGCGGGTCATTCCCGGCAACGACGTGCCGATCCGCAACCTGCAGAACAAGCTCGCCGACGGCGGGGTGCGGCTCTACACCGAGCGAGACCACCCGGGCATCCACGTCTCCGGCCACCCGTGCCGGGACGAGCTGAAGCAGATGTATCAGTGGGCGCGGCCGCAGATCGCCGTGCCGACCCATGGCGAGCGCCGCCACCTGCTCGAGCACTGCAATCTCGCCCGCGACCTGCAGGTGCCTCAGGCCCTGGCCCCCCGCAATGGCGACATGGTCCGCCTTGCCCCAGGCCGCGCCGAGATCATCGACGAGGTCGAGTCCGGCCGCCTGTTCGTCGACGCCGGCATGGTCACGCCGGAGAACGGCCAAGCCCTGCGCGAGCGCCGCCACACCGCCGCCAACGGTCTGCTGCATGTCTCCGTGGCCCTGGACGCCAAGGGGCGCATCGCCTCCGGCCCCGAGGTGCGGGCCATCGGCCTGCCGGGAGACGCGGGCTCGCCCCTGTCGGACATGCTCGACGAGCTGTGCGACGTCGCCGAGGACGCCCTCAAGGGGCTCGACCGCGAAGGCCGCGACGACGACGATGCGGTGGAGAGCGCCATCTCCCGCGCCCTGAAGCGGGCGTCCCACCGTCTGTGGGAGCGGCGGCCGATCGTCGAGACCACGGTGCTTCGGGTCTGATCGGGGGCAGGGGCAGGGGCCGGCCTGCGGGCCGGCGCCACCTTTTCGCCCTACCGGGCGGGGCCCGCCGTGGTAGTTGAAACGACCTGAGCCGGAAGAGCCCGCATGAGCCTGTTCACCGCCATCGCCATCTACCTCACCGTCTGGTGGACGGTGCTGTTCGTGGTCCTGCCCCTGGGATCCAAGAGCTTCGCCGAGGCGGGGGTGACCCCGCCCCCGGGGGCGGATCCCGGCGCGCCGGTCAATCCGAACCTGAAGCGGAAGTTCATCACCACCACCTGGGTCTCGGCGATCGTCTTCGCCGTGCTCTTCGCCGTGGTGCAGTCGGGCCTGATCGACCTCTCCTCCATCCCGATCCGCTAGGGCCCTGTTCGCCGCATGACCGCCGCCCGTCCGGCCGCCGCCCATGGCGCGGCCCCCTTCAGCGCCTGGGAGCGCGCCATCGCCGGGCGCTACCTGAGGGCCAAGCGCAAGGAGGGCGGCGTCGCCCTCATCTCGATGATCTCCTTCATCGGCATCACCCTGGCGGTGGCGACTCTGATCATCGTCATGTCGGTGATGAACGGTTTCCGCACCGAACTGCTGTCGCGCATCCTCGGCTTCAACGGCCACCTGTATGTGGGCGGCGAGCTGCTGGTGGACCCGGGCCGCGACGCGGCCATCGCCCGCATGCGCACCCTGCCGGGGGTGCTGCAGGTGGCCCCCATGGTTGACGCCCAGGCCATGGTGGTGGGCGGCAACGGCAACATCACCGGCGCCATCATCCGCGGCATGAAGCCCGAGGATCTGCGGCGCCTGAAGATCGTCGCCACCAATATCAAGCGCGGCTCCCTCGATGGCTTCGGCCAGGGGGAATACGGCGGCGACCTGGTGCTGGTGGGCGAGCGCCTCGCGGCCGCCATGGGGGTGGACGCCGGCGACCCCATCACCCTGATCTCGCCCACCGGCGACACCACCGCCTTCGGCGCCGCCCCGCGCCGCAAGACCTATACTGTGGGCGGGGTGTTCTCGATCGGCATGTCCGAATACGACCAAGCCTATATCTACATGCCCCTGGAACAGGCGCAGATCTTCTTCGGCCGCGACACCAGCGTCGACGTGGTCGAGCTGATGACCGCCAATCCCGACGCCATCGACGACCTCAAGCCCGCGGTGCAGGCCATCGCCGGGCCGGGCTCCATCGTCACCGACTGGCGCCAGAAGAACCAGAGCTTCTTCAACGCCCTGCAGGTGGAGCGCAACGTCATGCGCCTGATCCTGATGCTGATCGTCGCCATCGCCGCCATGAACATCATCTCGGGCCTGGTGATGTTGGTGAAGAACAAGGGCCGCGACATCGCCATCCTGCGCACCATGGGGGCCAGCCGCGGGTCGGTGATGCGGATCTTCTTCATGTCGGGAGCGGCGGTGGGGGTGTTCGGCACCCTGGCGGGCCTGCTCATCGGCATCCTGTTCTGCGCCTATATCGAGGAGATCCAGGCCTTCGTGCAGTGGGTCACCGGCGCCGACGTGTTCAACGCCGACGTTTATTTCCTCGCCCATATCCCGGCCAAGATCGACTGGGCCGAGGTGGCGCTGATCGCCTTCTGGTCGATGATGGCCTCGTTCCTGGCCACCCTGTGGCCCGCCTTCCGCGCCTCTCGTCTCGATCCGGTGGAGGCGCTCCGCTATGAGTGAGCCGGTCCTGTCCCTGCGCGGCGTGTCCCGCCGCTATCCGTCCGGCGAGCGCATCCTGGAGGTGCTCAACGGCGTCGACCTGGACATCTTCCCCGGAGAGCTGGTGGGTCTGATCGGCCCCTCGGGCTCGGGCAAGTCGAGCCTGCTGCATGCGGCGGGTCTGCTGGAGCGGCCGGACGCCGGCGCCATCGTCATCGAGGGGCAGGACTGCTCCAAGCTCTGGGAGCGGGGGCGCACCCGGGTGCGGCTCAGCAAGATCGGCTTCGTCTACCAGTTCCACCACCTGCTGCCCGAGTTCAGCGCCCTGGACAACGTCGCCATGCCCGCGCGCATCGCCGGGGCGACGCGCCAGGCGGCGCGGGAGCGGGCGGAGCACCTGCTCGCCAGCCTCGGCCTAGCCGAACGCATTCACCACCAGCCGGCCCAGCTGTCCGGCGGCGAGCAGCAGCGGGTGGCCGTGGCCCGCGCCCTGGTCAACCGCCCGCGGGTGGTCCTGGCCGACGAGCCCACCGGCAACCTCGACCCGACCACCTCCGGCGCGGTGTTCCAGAACCTCTACGACCTGTGCCGCTCCGAGGGCGTCGCCGCCCTCATCGCCACCCACAACATGGAGTTGGCGCGCTACATGGATCGCGTCTTCGGCCTGAAGGACGGCCATCTCATTCAACGCAGGGTCGAGTAGCGGCTCGGTTACTCGGCATTAAGGCCGACCGTCCTAGCCTCACGCAGGGCAGGGGCGTGCGATGAAGACACTGGCGGTATTGTCGCAGAAGGGCGGGACCGGCAAGACCACTGTCGCCGCCCACCTGGCCGTGGCGGCGGAGGCGGCCGGGCGCCGCACCATCCTCATGGACATGGACCCCCAGCGCTCCGCCACCGCCTGGTCGCGCCTGCGCGACGGGCCGGGGCCGGTGATGAGCGACGCCAAGGCCGGGACCCTGTTCATCGCCCGCCAGGCCGCCGAGAAGCTGCGCATGGGGCTGATGGTCATCGACACCCCGCCGTCCTGCGGCGCGGAGTCCCTCGAGGCCGCCCGCCACGCGGACCTGTGCCTGATCGTCGTGCGCCCGTCCTTCTTCGACATCGAGGCGGTGCGCAGCACCGTCGAGGCGGTGCGCCAGCTCGGCCGCCAGGGCATGATCCTGCTCAACCAGACGCCCGCCAGCCAGCCGGCCGCCGCCCGGGCGGCGGTGGAGGCCCTGGCCCGTTACGGACTGCCCGTCTCTCCCGTGCGCCTGCACGCCCGCCCCGCCTACCAGCACGCTATCGGCCGGGGACGCACGGTGCAGGAGATCGCCCCCAGCAGCGTCGCGGCGGTGGAATGCGACGCCCTCTGGCGCCTGGTTGAGGACAGCCTCGGCCTGGGCGCGGCGCACACCATAGAGGCCCAGCCCACCCTGCGAATGGTCGCCGGCTAGTCCAGCAGCCGCTCCAGGATCACCTGCTTGCTGCCGGGGGCGACGCCGAGCCCCTCCTCGATATAGGCGTCCACCGAGCCATAGGCGCCGATGATCGCCCCCAGGGCCGTCTGCAGGTGGTCCGCCTCGATCATCAGGCCCGCCAGCATGGCCGCGTCCGAGATCGACCGCCCGGTGACCTTGTGGATCGACTTGGCGATCTCCGGGGCGCGGCCGACGAAGTCCAGCCGGGTGTTGGTGAGCAGGTAGTCGTGCATGATCTGGTCGTCGGGCACGCCGGCCAAGTGCTGGGTCAGGGCGACCAGCATCCCCGTGCGGTCCTTGCCGGCGGCGCAGTGGACCAGCATCCCGCCCGGATTGTGCTCCAGGGCCCGGAAGTAGCGCGAGAACAGGTCCAGGTGCCGCGCCTCCAGGGGCGCGGAGGCGTAGTAGTCGATCATGTAGCCGCGCATGGTCGCGGGGCTGAGGTCCTCGGCGGTGCGGATGAAGGTCATCCAGGGATCGTCGCTGTCCTCGCCGATGTCGCTCTCGATGACCTGGCCGCTGAAGCCCGGCCACCGCCGCGAGGGCGTGCGCTTGCGCTCGTCGGGACGGCGCAGGTCGATGATGGTGCCGATGTCGTGCGAGGCCAGCACCTCAAGGTCGGCGTCGGTCATCGCCCCGTGGTGGGCGGAGCGGTAGAGCAGGCCGGTCTTCATCCGGCGGCCGAGGGCGGTCTCGTAGCCGCCGAAATCACGGAAGTTGTCGAGGGCTTCGAACATGGGCGAGTCCTATCAGGGGAGGGCGGCGGCGTTAAGGCTTGACCAGGAGAACAAAAGGCGAATAGAACGAAAGGGCAACGAAGGAGTTTCCGATGATCCGCCTCGCCCGTGAGTCCATGGCCCTTGCGTCCGTCGCCGGCTTCGTCTGGATGATGTGTTCCGTCGCCGTCATGGTCGCCTGAGTCGCAGGCGGCGCCAGGCGCGGGTCCGGACGCATCATGGCTGAACACCCCACCCCCGGCGGCGCGGCATCGGAAGGCTTCGTGCACCTGCGCGTGCGCTCGGCCTATTCCCTGCTGGAGGGGGCGCAGAAGGCCGACGCCATCGGCGCCCTGGCCGTCGCCGAAAAGATGCCGGCGGCGGGGCTGACTGACCGGGGCAATCTGTTCGGGGCGCTGGAGTTCTCGGTCGCCACCAAGGAAGCGGGGGTGCAGCCGATCATCGGCCTCGCCCTGCCGGTGACGGGCATCGGCGAGGGGCAGTCGGCGCGCTGGGCGCGGATCCCCACCATCGTCCTTCTGGCCCAGAACGAGGCGGGCTACCGCAACCTGTGCGAGCTGTCCTCGGCCGCCTATCTCGACTGTATCGAGGCCGACGAGCCTCAGGTGACCTGGGACAATGTCGCCGCCCATGCGGAGGGCCTGATCCTGCTGTCAGGCGGGACCGATGGTCCGGCGGATCCCCTGTTCGCCGCCGGCAAGACGGCGGAGGGCGCCGCCACCCTGGCGCGGATGCAGGCGGTGTTCGGCGACCGCTTCTATGTCGAACTGCAGCGCCACGGTCTGCCGTCCCAAGCCGCCGCCGAGCCCGGGCTGGTGGCCTATGCCTATGAGCACGACGCGCCCCTGGTGGCGACCAACGACGTCTATTTCGCCAAGCCCGATCTCTACGAAGCGCACGACGCCCTGCTGTGCATCTCGGACGGCGCCTTCATCGGCCAGGACGACCGGCGGCGGGTGACCCCGGAGCACTGGTTCAAGTCCGCGCGGCAGATGCGCGCCCTGTTCGCCGATCTGCCGGAGGCCTGCGACAACACCCTCGACATCGCCCGCCGCTGCGCCTTCATGGTGCAGAAGCGCGACCCGATCCTGCCCTCCTTCCCCACCGTCGGCGGGCGCACCGAGAACGACGAACTGGCCCACCAGGCGGCTGAGGGGCTGCGCGCGCGCATGGCCGCCCATCCCCTGGCGGCGGATGAGCAGGTCTATTGGGACCGGCTCGACCGCGAGGTGGGGGTGATCCAGAAGATGGGTTTCCCCGGCTATTTCCTGATCGTCTCGGACTTCATCAAATGGGCCAAGTCGCACGGCATCCCCGTGGGCCCGGGCCGCGGTTCCGGCGCGGGCTCCCTGGTGGCCTACGCCCTGACCATCACCGACCTGGACCCCCTGCGCTTCGGCCTGCTGTTCGAGCGGTTCCTCAACCCCGAGCGGGTGTCCATGCCCGACTTCGACATCGACTTTTGCCAGGAGCGGCGGGAGGAGGTGATCGCCTATGTCCAGGACAAATACGGCGAGGACCGGGTCGCCCAGATCATCACCTTCGGCACCCTGCAGGCCCGCGCGGTCCTGCGCGACGTCGGCCGGGTGCTGCAGCTGCCCCTGGGGCTGGTCGACCGGCTGGCTAAGATGGTGCCCAACAACCCGGCGGCGCCCACCACCCTGGCCCAGGCCATCGCCCTGGAGCCGCGCCTGCGCCAGGCCCGCGACGAGGACGCCTCGGTGGGGCGGCTGCTCGAGGTGGCCCTGCGCCTGGAGGGCCTGTTCCGCAACGCCTCCACCCACGCCGCCGGCATCGTCATCTCCGACCGGCCGCTGACCGAGCTGGTGCCCCTCTATCAGGATCCGCGCTCCGAGCTGCCGGCCACCCAGTTCAACATGAAGTGGGTGGAATCCGCCGGCCTGGTGAAGTTCGACTTCCTCGGGCTAAAGACCCTGACCGTGCTGGACCGGGCGGTGCGCCACCTGAACAAGCGCGGCGCCGGCATCGAGCTGGACAAGCTGCCCTTCGACGACGCCGCCTCCTATGAACTGATGTCGTCGGGCCAGACGGTCGGGGTGTTCCAGCTGGAAAGCCAGGGCATGCGCGACACCCTGCGCAAGATGCGCCCGGGGGCGATCGAGGAGATCACCGCCCTGATCTCCCTCTATCGGCCGGGCCCGATGGACAACATCGACACCTACGTCGACTGCAAGTTCGAGCGCAAACCCGCCGACATGCTTCACCCCTCCCTCGAGCCCGTGCTCAAGGAGACCTACGGGGTCATCGTCTACCAGGAACAGGTGATGCAGATCGCCCAGATCCTGGCCGGCTACTCCCTGGGGGAGGCCGACCTTCTTCGCCGCGCCATGGGCAAGAAGAAGAAGGAGGAGATGGACCAGCAGAAGGCGCGCTTCGTCTCCGGCGCCCTGGCCAAGGGCGTGCCCGAGAGCCAGTCGGGCTCGATCTTCGAGCTGGTGGCCAAGTTCGCCGGCTACGGCTTCAACAAGAGCCACGCCGCCGCCTATGCGGTGATCGCCTACCAGACCGCCTGGCTGAAGGCGAACTGCCCGGTGGAGTTCTTCGCCGGCTCCATGAGCCTCGACATCTCCAACACCGACAAGCTGGCGGTGTTCTATCAGGACGCCAAGCGCTTCAAGGTGCCGGTGCGCCGGCCGGACGTGAACCTGTCGGGGGCCGATTTCGAGGTCGAGGACGGCCAGGTGCTCTATGCCCTGGGCGCGGTGCGCAACGTCGGCCTGGAGGCGATGAAGCATCTGGTCGCCGTGCGCCAGGAGGGCGGCCCGTTCCGCGACCTGTTCGACTTCGTCGAGCGGGTCGATCCGCGCATGGTCAACAAGCGCGCCCTGGAGAACCTGGCCCGCGCCGGCGCCTTCGACAGCATCCATCCCAACCGGGCCCAGGTGCTGGCCTCGGTGGACGTGCTCGGCGCCTATGGGGCGTCGGTGGCGGCCGAGCGGGCCTCATCGCAGAGCAACCTGTTCGGCGGCGAGCACGCCGAGGCGGCGCGTCCGCGCCTGCAGCGCACCGATCCCTGGCCCCAGGCCGAGCAGCTCGACCAGGAACTGGCCGCCGTCGGCTTCTACCTGTCCGGCCATCCGCTGGAGGACATGGTCGAGACCCTGCGGCGAAAGCGCACCACCCTGCTCACCGACGCCCTGGTCCAGGCCAACGCCGGGACCGAGGCCTTCCGCATGGCCGGGGTGGTTCGCCGCCGGCAGGAGAGGGCCTCGGCGCGCACCGGCGAGAAGTTCGCCTTCGTCACCCTGTCGGACCCCACGGGGGAGTATGAGGTGATGTTTCCGCCGGAATCCCTGCGCCGCTGCCGCGAGGTGCTGGAGCCGGGCCGCGCCGTCATCGTCAAGGTCCGCGCCAAGGCCTCCGACGGGGAGGTGCGCTTCTTCGGCGACGAGGCCGATCCCCTCGACAAGGTGCTGGAGTCCGCCACGGCGGGCCTGCGCATCCACCTTTCGCCGAAGAGCGCGGAGATCGATGTCCTCAAGAAGCGCCTCGACGCCGCCTCCAACGGGCGGGGCGGGGAGGTGACCCTGGTGGCGGGCATGGACGGGGGGCGCGAGGTGGAGCTGCGCCTGCCTGGCCGCTACGCCCTGGACTCGGCCGTGCGCGGCGCCCTGAAGACGGCGCCCGGAGTCATGTATCTGGAAGACGCCTAGGGAGACGATCCGATGATGCAGACCTATGCCGGCGGCTGTCAGTGCGGCGCGGTCCGCTACGAGGCCGAGGCCGACCTCGACGCCATCATCGCCTGCAACTGTTCCCGGTGCGGCCGGGCGGGGTTCATCCTCACCTTTTCGCCGGCCGACAAGTTCAAGCTGCTCAAGGGCGAGGACGCGCAGACTGAGTTCACCTTCAACACCCACAGGATCCGCCACCAGTTCTGCAAGACCTGCGGCATCGAGTCCTTCGCTCGTGGGACCGGCAAGGACGGCGCCGAGATGGTGGCTCTGAACGTGCGCTGCTTCGACGGCGTGGACGTGCACGCGCTGCAGCCCAAACAGATGGACGGCAAGAGTTTCTGAGCGGGCGGCGAGAGTCCGCAAGACGGGGCCGCCGCCGGGCCGGCGGGGGAGGCTTGCTTTTCGGCGGCTTTGCCCCTAGGTAGCGCCCATCTCACACGCAGACGTTCGGCGAGGCTCGGGACCACATCCCCGAGCATTTCCGTTCCGGGCCCCCAAAGATTGCATCAAGGGGGTTTTGTCTGCGGAGGCGCACCGGAAGAAGGAACAAATCGTATGGCGCTTCCCGAATTCTCCATGCGTCAGCTCTTGGAAGCTGGCGCCCACTTCGGCCACCAATCGCACCGGTGGAACCCGAAGATGGAACGCTACATCTTTGGCGCCCGCGCCAACATCCACATCATCGACCTGTCGCAATCCATCCCGCTGCTGCACCAGGCCCTGGTGCGCGTGCGTGAGGTCGCCGCGTCCGGCGGCCGCGTGCTGTTCGTCGGCACCAAGCGCCAGGCGTCGGATCCGGTGGCCACCGCCGCCAAGCGCTGCGCCCAGTATTATGTGAACCACCGCTGGCTCGGCGGCACCCTGACCAACTGGCGGACCATCTCCGCCTCGATCGCGCGCTTGCGCGAACTGGAAGCGGTGCTGGACGGCGGCGAGGCCACCCTGCGCCAGAAGAAGGAGCTGCTGAAGCTCAACCGCGAGCGCGATAAGCTGGAGCTGTCGCTCGGCGGCATCAAGGACATGGGCGGCATTCCCGACCTGATGTTCGTGATCGACACCAACAAGGAAGCGATCGCGATCCAGGAAGCGCGCAAGCTGAACATTCCCGTGGTGGCGATCCTCGACACCAACTCCGATCCCGACGGCATCACCTTCCCGATCCCCGGCAACGACGACGCCGCCCGCGCCATCCAGCTCTATTGCGACCTGGTGGCCGATTCGGTGCTCGACGGCCTCGCCGCCGGCCAGGCGTCCCAGGGCGTGGACCTCGGCGCGATGGAAAACCCCGTCGAGCCGGCGCTGCGCACCAAGGCCGCCCGGGGCCCTGCCGCCGAAGCCGAGCCTGAGCCCGTGGCCGGCCCGGAGGTCACCGAGGCCGAGCTGACCGGCGCGGCTCCCGAGGAGGCTCCCGCCGCCGAGGCCGCCCCCGCGGCCGAAGCTGCGGCCGCCGAAGAGCCCGCCGCCGCCGAGGCGTCGGAGCCTGCGGCTTCGTAAGCGTTCCGGGGCGCAGGCGACTGCGCCCCGACCACACACCTAGTTTTCGCGGCCCGTCCCGGATCACCGGGGCGGCCGCCTACCCATAGAACCGGAGGATTGAGCCATGGCGGAAATCACAGCCGCGCTGGTCAAGGAACTGCGCGAAAAGTCCGGCGCCGGCATGATGGACTGCAAGAAGGCCTTGCAGGAAAACAATGGCGACGTCGAACAGTCGATGGACTGGCTGCGCACCAAGGGCCTGTCCAAGGCCGCCAAGAAGTCGGACCGCATCGCCGCTGAGGGCCTGGTCGCCGTGGCCGTCGAGGGCACGCGCGGCGCCGTCGTCGAGCTGAACGCGGAAACCGACTTCGTGTCGCGCAACGAGCTGTTCCAGGCGGCGGCTCGCAAGGTCGCGCAGGTGGCCCTGACCGCCGGATCGGACGTGGCGGCCATCAACGCCGGCAAGACCGCCGACGGCGAAGTCGTGTCCGAGATGATCACCTCGCTGATCGCCACTATTGGCGAGAACATGCTGGTGCGCCGCGCGATGACCTTCGAGGTCTCGCAAGGGGCCGTGGCCAGCTATGTCCACAACGCCGCCGCCCCGGGCCTCGGCCGCATCGGCGTGCTGGTGGCCCTGGAGAGCGCCGGCGACCCCGTCGCCCTGCAGGAGCTGGGCCGCAAGATCGCCATGCACGTGTGCGGCACGCCCACCCCGCCCCTGGCCCTGACCGCCGAGGAAGTGGACCAGGCCGCCGTCGAGAAAGAGCGCGCCATCTTCACCGAGCAGGCCCTGGAATCCGGCAAGCCGCCGCAGGTGGTCGAGAAGATGGTCGAAGGCCGCATCCGCAAGTTCCTGGAAGAGGTCGTGCTGCTCAAGCAGCCCTTCGTCATGAACCCGGATCAGACCGTCGAGCAGCTGGTGGCCGAGTCGGCCAAGGCCCTGGGCTCGCCGATCACGGTGAAGGGCTTCGCCCGTCTCGCCCTGGGCGAAGGCGTGGAGAAGAAGACGGACGATTTCGCCGCCGAAGTGGCCGCCCTGACCGGCCCCGACAAACAGGCCTAGGCGGTATTCTTCGGTAAGGGCGCCGGCCGTTAGACGCGGACGGCGCCCTTCGACTAAGTTGAGCGCGTCGATTCCAAAGCCCGTGGTGCCCGCATGAACGACCCGTCCGCCGCCGATCAGTCTGCGCCCATCTACAAGCGTGTCCTGCTGAAGGTGTCGGGCGAGGTGCTCATGGGCGACCAGCCCTTCGGCATCGACACCAAGACCATCGACGCCGTCGCGGCGGATATCCGCGAGGTGGTCGCCCTTGGCGTCGAGGTTTGCCTGGTCATCGGCGGCGGCAACATCTTCCGTGGCGTCTCCCTGGCCGGCAAGGGCATGGAGCGGGCCAGCGCCGACTACATGGGCATGCTGGCCACGGTGATGAACGCCCTGGCCATGCAGGGGGCGCTGGAGAAGATCGGCGTCGATACTCGCGTGCAGTCGGCCATTCCCATGGACGCGGTCTGCGAGCCCTACATTCGCCGCCGGGCCCTGCGCCATCTGGAGAAGGGCAGGGTGGTGATCTTCGCCGCCGGCCTCGGCGCCCCCTTCTTCACCACCGACACCCCCGCCGCCCTGCGCGCCGCCGAGATGGGCTGCGACGCCCTGTTCAAGGGCACCAGCGTGGACGGCGTCTATACGGCCGACCCCAAGAAGAGCCCCGACGCCACCCGCTACGAAACCCTCACCTATCTTGAGGTTCTCGCGCAGGACCTTAAGGTCATGGACGCGTCGGCGATCGCCCTCATGCGCGACAACGCGATCCCGATCATCGTGTTCTCGATCAAGGAGCGCGGCAGCTTCCTGAAGGTGCTGAAGGGTGAGGGCCTGCATACCGTGATCTGTAACGACCGCACCCCCCAGCCATAGCGGCCACCACCAAGAGGAATTAGCCATGGCCGACGCCGAGAAGCCTGTCCTGTCCCGATACCGCGATCGCATGGACAAGGCCGTCGACGCCCTGAAGGAAGAGTTCCATTCTCTGCGCACCGGCCGAGCGTCCGCCGGCCTGCTCGACCAGGTGATGGTGGAGGCCTACGGCGCCACCGTGCCGATCAATCAGGTCGGGTCGGTGAGCGTCCCCGAGCCCCGCTCGCTCACCGTGAGCATCTGGGACCGCGGCCTTGTGGTGTCGGTGGAGAAGGCGATCCGCAACTCGGGCCTGGGCTTCAACCCCGTGGTCGAGGGGCAGAACCTGCGTATCCCGATCCCGCCCCTCACCGAGGAGCGCCGCAAGGACCTGGCCAAGATGGCCGGCAAATACGCCGAGCAGCAGAAGATCTCGGTGCGCAACGTGCGCCGTGAGGCCAACGACGATCTGAAGAAGGCGCAGAAGGACTCGGTGATCACCGAGGACGATTTGAAGCGGATGGAGACCGAGGTTCAGGGCTTCACCGACCAGGCCATCAAGCGCATAGACGAGGTCCTGAAGACCAAGGAAGCGGAGATCATGCAGGTTTGACCGGCATGACCCTGCCTTCCTCCGGCGAAAGGGCCTGATCCATGCCGGCGTCCGGCCTGAAGCCGCAGCCTGACGCCCGTCCGCGCACGCCGGAGGGGGCGCCCGCCCATGTGGCCATCATCATGGACGGCAACGGTCGCTGGGCCAAGCAGCGCGGGCTGCCGCGGACCCTGGGCCATCGCGCCGGGGTCGAGGCCCTCAAGCGCACGGTCGAGGGCGCGCCGGACCTGGGGATCCACCGGCTGACGGTGTTCGGCTTCTCCACCGAGAACTGGACCCGGCCGGCCCGGGAGGTCACCGAACTGATGCGTCTGATGAAGACGTTCGTGCGCTCCGACCTGGACCGCCTGAGCCGGGAGGGGGTCTGCGTGCGCATCCTGGGCCGGCGCGCCGGCCTGCCCGAGGACATTCTCGAGATCATCGAGCGGGCCGAGGCGCGCACCGCCGGCAATGACCGCTTCCACCTGCAGGTGGCCTTCAACTACGGCGGCCAGGCCGACATCATCGATGCCGCCCGGTCCTTCGCCGAGGCGGTCAAGGCCGGCCGCGCCGACCCCGCCGACCTGGACGCCGCCGTGTTCGAGCGACACCTGTCGACGGCCGGCGTGCCCCCGCCCGACCTGATCATCCGCACCAGCGGAGAGCAGCGGCTGTCCAACTTCCTTCTTTGGGAAGCGGCCTATTCGGAATTCGTCTTCCAGGAGGTGCTGTGGCCCGACTATGGCCCAGATCACTTGGCCGCCGCGATCGAGGAATTCCACGGGCGGGAGCGCCGCTATGGCGGCTCCGAGGCGGACCAAGCCCTTGCCGCCGGATAAGCCCGCCAAGGCCTTCGACTGGCGCAATCTGGTGATCCGCGCCCTATCGGGCCTGGTCCTGGCCACGGTGGCCGTGGGGGCGGTGATCGCCGGCAACCAGTTCCTGCTGGTGCTCCTGGCCGTCGGCGCCATCCTGCTGTCCATTGAATGGGCGGTGATGAGCACCCCCGGCGCCAAGATCCGCATGGCGACCTCGATCGCGGTGGCGATCCTCGTGACCTTGGTCATCGGCTATCTGAACCACTACCGTATCGCCTGGATCGTGGGCGCGGTGGCCGCGGCCCTGGTGGCCCTGATCGCCCGCGGCGCCGGGGGCCGGCCGGCGGACGCCGCCTTCGGGGTCGCCTACATCGGCATCCCCTGTCTGGCGCTCATGTGGCTGAGAGCGCGCGAGCCCAGCTTCCCGCCGACCTGGACCCTACTGCTGTTCGCCGTGACCTGGTTCGCCGACAGCCTGGCCTTCATCATCGGCTCCCTGCTGAAGGGCCCCAAGCTTTGGCCGCGGGTCTCCCCGAACAAGACCTGGTCGGGCTTCTTCGGCGGCCTGGCCGGTGCGACCGGGGCCGCCATGGCGCTCAACTACGCCCTGCCCACGGGCCTGTCCCCGGCAGGAGCCGCGGTCGTGGGGCTGGTGGGCGGCCTGGCCACCATGGGGGGCGATCTGCTGGAATCGATCCTCAAGCGCCGCTTCGGGGTCAAGGACAGCGGCGACCTGATTCCCGGTCACGGCGGGCTGCTCGACCGGGTGGACGGGCTGATGTTCGCCGTCCTGGCCGTGGCGGCCCTGCGGCTGATCGACCTGGTCAGGCTGGGCCTATGACCCTTCACCGGCGCATCGCGGTTCTGGGATCGACGGGCTCGGTCGGCGTCTCCACCCTGGACCTCGCCCAGGCGGCGCAGGCGCACGGGTCGGCCGAGATCGAGGTGGTCGCCCTGACCGCCGGCCGCAACGTCGAGCGCCTGGCCGAGCAGGCCCGGGCCTGGCGGCCGCAGGTGGCGGTGATCGAGGACGAGTCGCGGCTGGATGAACTGCGCGCCCGCCTGGAGGGCACCGGCATCGCCTGCGCGGCGGGATCGGCGGCCATCGTCGAGGCGGCGGGCATGGGCGCCGGCTGGGTGATGGCGGCCATCGTCGGCACCGCCGGGCTGAGGCCGACCCTGGCGGCGGCCCGCAGCGGCGCGGTGGTGGCCCTGGCCAACAAGGAGAGCATCGTCTGCGCCGGCCGCGCCCTGATCGACACGGCCATCAGGGCAGGGGGCGCCATCGTGCCCGTGGACTCCGAGCATTCGGCCATCTTCCAGGTGCTGCAGCCGGCCTGGGCCGAGCACGTTCTGCGCCTGGTGCTGACCGCGTCGGGCGGACCCTTCCGCACCTGGACCAGCCAGCAGATGTCCGCGGCGTCCCCTGAGCAGGCCGTCGCCCATCCGAACTGGAGCATGGGCGTCAAGATTTCGATCGATTCGGCGACCATGATGAACAAGGCCCTCGAGATGATCGAGGCGGCCTACCTGTTCTCCATGCCTCCGGAACGGATCGACGTCCTCGTGCATCCCCAGTCGATCATCCACAGCCTTGTGGAATACAAGGACGGCTCGACCCTGGCCCAGATGGGACCGCCCGACATGCGCGCGCCCATCGCCTACGCCCTGTCCTGGCCCGACCGCATGGCCTGGCCCGCCCCGCGCCTGGACCTGGCGGCCCTGGGGTCGCTGACCTTCGAGCCCCTCGACCACGCCCGCTTCCCGGCCATCGGCCTGGCCCGCGAGGCTCTGCGCGCCGGGGGGCTGACCCCGGCGGCGATGAACGCCGCCAACGAGGTGGCCGTGGCCGCCTTCCTTGACCGGCGCATCGGCTTTCTCGATATTGCCGCCACGGTGGCCGACACCCTGGAGCGCATGTCTGCGTCGGGCGCCCTCGCCGCCGCCGACGGGGGCGATGTGCTCGAGGCCGCCCTGGCGGTCGATGCCTCCGCCCGCCGGGTGGCCCAGGATCTCCTGGTCCGGCGAACCCGCCCCTAGGCCGGAGAAACAGTCAGTTCATGATCCCGCTCGCCCAGTCCTTCCTCATCTCGGGGGCCTCCTTCCTGTTCGTCCTCGGCCTCGTGGTGACGGTCCACGAGCTGGGACATTTCCTGGTGGCGCGCCTGTGCGGCGTGGCCATCGACTGCTTCTCCATCGGCTTTGGTCGTCCCCTGGTCTCCTGGCGCGACCGCAGCGGGGTGGAGTGGCGGATCGGCTGGATCCCCCTGGGCGGCTATGTGAAGTTTGCCGGCGACGAGAACGCCGCCAGCGTGCCTGACGACGAGGACCTGGACGCCATGCGCAGCCGCATCCTCGCGCGCGAAGGGCCTGAGGGCCTGCGGCGCTACTTCCACTTCAAGCCGGTGTGGCAGCGGGCGGCGGTGACGGCGGCGGGGCCTGCGGCCAACTTCGTGCTGGCCTCGGTGCTGTTCGCCCTGTTGTTCGCGGCCTATGGCAAGCCGATCGGCGCGCCGGTCGTCGGGACCGTTATCGGCGGCAGCGCGGCGCAGCAGGCCGGCCTGACCCGCGGCGACATCATCCGCAGCGTCAATGGCCGGGCGGTGAAGGACTTCAGCGACATCCAGGCCATGGTCCAGCTCAGCCCCGGCCGGCCTCTGACCCTTCAACTGGAGCGCGCCGGCCGTCCTGTCACCGTGACAGCAACCCCGACGCCTTCGGAACAGACCGGTCCCGGCGGGACCGTCACCGTGGGAATCCTGGGCTTCGAGGGCGCGGCTCAGCGCCGCCTCTACACCCCTGTCGAGGCGATCGGCGGCGGGGTGATGGAGACCTGGCGCACCCTGGACAGCACGGTCTACTTCCTCGGCCAGATGGTGACGGGCCACGTATCGGCCAGCAACATCAGCGGCGTGGTCGGCATCGCCCATGCGTCGGGGGCGGTGGCCAAGGCGGGGGCGGAGGGCGCGCCGGACGGGGGCGCGGCGATTTTCGGCGGTCTTGTGGCGCTTTTGGGCCTCGCCGCCTTCATGTCGGTGAGCATCGGCTTCATGAATCTGCTACCAGTCCCCGTTCTAGACGGTGGACACCTGCTGTTCTACGCGTATGAAGCGCTGGCGCGGCGGCCAGTGGGGGCCAGGGTTCAAGCCGCGGGCTTTCGTCTCGGTCTCGCCTTGCTTCTGGGATTGATGGCGTTCGCCACCTGGAACGACCTGCGACGACTGAGCGTGTTCAAATTCCTGGGCGGGCTGTTCTCCTAGAGCGGGGGCTCTCTTCATTTACATGGCTGGACTGATGGAAAACTCTCGCACCAGGAACGCCCTGCTGGCCTCCAGCCTGTCAGCGCTGCTGGGCACGACGGCTCTGTGCAGCCCGGCCATGGCCCAGGCCCCGGCCCCGGCGGCCCCCGCGGCGGCCCCGGCCGTCGCGCCGCCGCCGCAGACGGGCGTGGTGCAGCGGGTGGTCATCGAGGGCGCCGAGCGCATCGAGCGGGGCACCATCCTGTCCTACCTGCCGATCACGGCCGGCGACACCGTCGACCCGGCGAAGATCGACCTGGCGCTGAAGACCCTGTTCCGCACCGATCTGTTCGCCGACGTCCGCATCGATCTGGTGGGGTCGGATCTGATGGTCCGCGTGGTCGAGAACCCGATCATCAACCAGGTGGTGTTCGAGGGGAACAGCGCCCTGAAGGAAGACAAGCTGCGCGACGAGGTCAGCGTGCGGCCCCGCGGCATCTTCACCCGCGCCCGCGTCCAACAGGACGTGCAGCGGATCATCGAGCTCTACCGCCGGTCAGGGCGGATCTCGGCCAACGTATCGCCCAAGATCGTCGAGCTGCCGCAAAAGCGCGTCGACCTGGTCTTCGAGATCAACGAGGGGCCCAAGAGCGGCATCCTCAACGTGAACTTCCTGGGCAACAAGGCCTTCTCGGACGGCGACCTGCGCGACGTGGTCGTGACCAAGGAGTCCAAGTGGTACAAGTTCTTCTCGTCGAACGACAACTACGACCCTGACCGCCTGGAATACGACCGCGAGCAGCTGCGCAAGTTCTACCGCAACCGCGGCTACTACGACTTCCGCATCGGCTCGGCCGTGGCCGAACTGGCCCCGGACAAGAACGGATTCGCGGTCACCTATACGATCGACGAGGGGCCCAAATACCGCTTCGGCAAGGTCACCGTGCAGACCGAGCTCAAGCGCCTGAACGCCGAGACCCTGCGCCAGCTCCTGCCGATCAAGGAAGGGCAGGTCTATGAAGACGAGAATATCGAGAAGGCCACCGACGCCCTGACCTTCGCCGCGGGCTCCGAGGGCTTCGCCTTCGTCGACGTGCGCCCGCGCTACACGGCCAATCGCGAGAAGCACACCGTCGACGTCACCTTCGACGTCAAGGAAGGCCCGCGCGTCTACATCGAGCGGATCGACGTCATCGGCAACACCCGAACCCTGGATCCCGTGGTGCGTCGCGAACTGCTGGTGTCCGAGGGCGACGCCTACAACCGCGTCCTGGTCGATCGCTCCAAGAACCAGGTCAAGGGCCTGGGCTTCTTCAAGGACGTGACCATCGAGCAGCTTCCGGGCAGCGCGCCCGACAAGACCATCCTGCGGGTCAAGGTCGAGGAGCAGCCCACCGGCGAGCTGTCGTTCAGCGTCGGCTACAGCTCGGTCGACCAGGTGGTGGCCGATATCGGCATCACCGAGCGCAACTTCCGCGGCCGCGGCCAGAACGTCCGCTTCCGGGTGTCCGCCGGCTCGCTGCGCCAGCAGATCGACTTCTCGTTCACCGAGCCGCGCTTCCTGGGGCGCAACCTGAGCGCCGGTCTCGACCTCTACACCTACCGCTACGACTTCTCGGACTATGCCTCGTATGACACCCGGTCGACGGGGGCCAGCGTGCGGGTCGGCTTCCCGCTCAGTCAGAACGCCTCGGCGTTGCTGCGCTACAGCGCCCACGCCGACTCCATCGTGGTCAGCGACGCGGCCTGCCTGCCCGGCCTGGAGACGGTCTCGCGCAGCCTCTGCCAGCAGCGCGGCGACAGCTTCACCTCCCTGGTGGGCTACACGGCGCGCTGGGACTATCGGAACGATCCCATCAACCCGACCCGCGGCTTCACCTTCGGCGGCAGCCAGGACTTCGCGGGGGTCGGCGGCGATGTGAAATATGTGCGCACCGAGGGCGACGCGGCCATCTACTACGGCTTCAATCCCACCTTCATCCTCAGCGCCACGGCGTCGGCCGGCTACATCAAGGCCTTCAGCGGCGACTACGTCCGGCTCAATGACCGCTTCTACAAGGGCGGCAACAGCTTCCGGGGCTTTGAGAGCGCCGGGATCGGGCCTCGCGACATCCGCTTTGACGATTCCCTCGGCGGCAACGCCTACGCCATCGGCTCGCTGGAGCTGACCGTGCCCACGGGGCTGCCCGAGCAGTATGGCATCAAGGCCGCCCTGTTCACCGATGTGGGCACCCTGGGGACCCTGGACGACCGGTCCAAGCTGGATCCGGCGACCAACAAGATCGATCCCAACATCTTCGACAACCTGGGACTGAGGGCCTCGGCCGGCGTCAGTGTATTCTGGAAATCGCCGATGGGACCGCTGCGCTTCGACTTCAGCCAAGTTTTGGCCAAAGAAAACTACGACAAGACCGAGACTTTCCGTTTTTCCACCTCTACGAGGTTCTAGAGAACTCATGAAAACACAACTGTTCGGCGCGGCCGCCTTGAGCGCCGTCGCGGCCCTTTCCTTTGGCTCCGGGGCCCACGCCCAGGCGGCCGCCTACGGCCTGACGGGCAACGTTCCCGGGGTCTGCATCGTCTCCTCGGGGGCCCTGCTCGCCGACTCCATGGTCGGCAAGGCCATCGAAGCGCGCATGAAGGCCCTGGTCGCCCAGGCCAAGGCCGAGCTGCAGACCGAAGGCACGGCCATCGAGACCGAGAAGAAGTCGATCGAGACCGCCGCCAAGGCCGCCACCACACCGGCCGCTCAGCAGCCCCTGCAGCAACGGGCCCAGGCCCTGCAGCAGCGCTTCGACGCCTTCCAGAACAAGAGCCAACTGCGCGACGCTGAACTGCGCCAGACCAGCGCCAAGGCCCTTGGCCGGGTGGGCGACGCCGCCCGTCCGCTGATCCGCCAGGTCGCCAATCAGAAGAGCTGCGGCCTCGTGCTGGACAGCAATTCGGTGGCCGATGGCAACCCGGCCATGGACATCACCGCCGGGGTGGTCACGCAGCTGAACACGACGCTGCCGACCATGACCTTCGAGCGCGAGCGTCTCGACACCGCCGCCGCCCAGGGCCGCTAAACAAAGCTCGACCCGCCGTTCCGCCCTGCAGCTTGCGGCGCGGAACGGCGGTCCCCGCTCTTCGGATGGGCAGCGCGGGCCTTCAGGCCCATGTCTGGCGCGCCGGCGCTTCAAATGGAACAAATTGAAGCGCACACCAGGGCGTCGGTGCGCGACTCGCTCTAGGTGGGTCGGCTGAGAGGGACCATGCCGGATCCACGTTTCTTCGAAAGTCTGGGCCCGGCTTCCCTGGCCGACCTGGCCGCCGTCACCGGCGCCGAGCTGGCCGACCCGACGGTGGGCGCGCGTCCCATCCTGTCCGTGGCTCCCCTGACCCGGGCGGGGCCGGACGACATCGGCTTCTACGCCGACCGCCGCTATCGCGACGACTTCCGCGCCACCGCCGCCGGCGCCTGCTTCGCCACCGCCGACGCCGCGGGCGAGGCGCCCCCCGGTTGCGCCCTGCTGATCACCGCCGAGCCGCATGCCGCCTATGCGCGGGCGGCGGATCGGCTGCACAGGGCCCGGCTGCCCGACATCGCCGATCCGGCCGTGCACCCCACGGCCCAGTTGGAGCCTGGCGTGCGTCTGGGACCCGGGGCCATCGTCGGGGCCGGCGCCCAGATCGGCCGGGGCAGCTACATCGGCGCCTACAGCGTGGTCGGGCCGGGCGTGGCCGTCGGCCGCGACTGTTTCATCAGCGGCCATGTGATCGTCGGCTTCGCCCTCATCGGCGACCGGGTGAAGGTGCTGGCCGGCGCCATCATCGGCGAGCCCGGCTTCGGGGTGACCACCGCCCGGGGCGCGGCCCTCGACGTACCCCAGCTGGGGCGGGTGATCATCCAGGACGGCGTGACTGTCGGCGCCGCCACCTGCATCGACCGCGGCGCCTGGGAGGACACGGTCATCGGCGAGAACACCAAGATCGACAACCTCGTACAGATCGCCCACAACGTGCGCATCGGCCGCAACTGCATGCTGGCGGCCCAGACCGGCATCTCCGGCAGTGTCGTGGTCGAGGACGGGGTCGCCTTCGGCGGCCGCGCCGGCATCGCCGATCATATCAAGGTCGGGGCAGGGGCGAGGATCGCCGCCGCCGCGGGCGTGATGAAGGACGTGCCGGCGGGCGAGATGTGGGTCGGGTCCCCTGCGCGGCCGATTCGCAGGTTCATGCGCGAGACAGCCTGGCTGGCCAAGATGGCGCGCCATCGCGAGGAGGCGCCCGACACATGACCGAGGCCGACACGTCCCACGACCCCATCAGCATCGACAGCGCCGAGATCCTGCGACGGATCCCGCATCGTTTCCCGTTCCTGCTGGTCGACCGCGCCGAGGACTATCGCGCCAACGACTCGATCGTCGGCATAAAATGCGTGACAGCGAATGAGCCCTTCTTCCAGGGTCACTTCCCCGAGAATCCCGTGATGCCCGGGGTGCTGATCGTCGAGGCCATCGCCCAGTCGGGCGCCCTGCTGATGTCCAAGACCCTCAACGCCGATGTCACCGGCCGCACCATCCTGTTCATCTCGGTGGACAATGCCCGTTTCCGCGTTCCCGTGCGCCCTGGCGACGTGCTGCGGATGCCCGTGCAGGTGATCAAGCACCGCGGCGACCTGTTCAAATTCTCCGGCAAGGCCCTGGTCGGCGACAAGCTGGCCGCCCAGTGCGAATTCGCCGCCATGGTCGTCGACAACCCCAAATGACCGTCATCCATTCCACTGCCCTCGTCCACGAGGGCGCGCGGCTGGGGGAGGGGGTGCAGGTCGGCGCCTTCTGCGTCATCGGTCCCAAGGCGCAGATCGGCGACCGGGTGCGGCTGCAGTCGCACGTGGTCATCGAGGGCGACGTGCAGATCGGGCCCGACTGCGAAATCCATGCCTTCGCCTGCCTGGGGGGCGCCGCGCAGATGGCCGGGGCCCGGGACGAGGACACCCGGCTCGAGATCGGCGCGCGCAACATCATCCGCGAGCATGTCACCATGCACGCCGGCAGCGCCCTGCATCGCGGCGTGACCACCGTCGGCTCGGACGGGATGTATATGGTCGGCGCGCACGTGGCCCACGACTGCATCGTCGGCGACGGGGTGATCATGGCCAACAACGCCTCTCTCGCCGGCCATGTGCAGATCGGGGACTTCGTCACCCTGGGCGGCCTGGTGGGGGTGCACCAGCATACCCGCGTCGGTCGCTATGCCTTCGTCGGCGCCCTGGCGATGGTCACCAAGGACGTCATCCCCTTCGGCTCGGTGTGGGGCAACCACGCGCACCTGGAGGGCCTCAATCTCGTCGGGCTCAAGCGCCGGGGCTTCACGCGCGAGATCATCAACGAGCTGCGCGCCGCCTACCGGCTGCTGTTCGCCGACGAGGGCACCTTCCAGGAGCGGCTGGAGGACGCCACCAGCGTCTATGCCGGCTCGCCCGAGGTGATGGAGCTGATCGACTTCATCCGCGCCGACGCCAACCGGCCGCTCTGCCTGCCGGGGCTGTAGCCGATGGCGCCCCTCGGCCTGATCGCGGGGGGCGGCGACCTGCCCCTGGCGCTCGCCCGGCAATGCCAGGCGGCCGGTCGATCCCTGTTCGTGATCCGCCTGAGGGGGTTCGCCGACGCCGCCATGGACGCCTTCGCCGGCGAGACCATCGGCGTCGCTGAGCTCGGCCGCTGTTTTGACGCCCTGCGCCGCCAGGGCTGCGCCACCGTCTGCCTGGCCGGCAAGGTGGACCGCCCGGACTTCGCCGCCCTCAAGCCGGACTGGCGCGGCCTCAAGGCCCTGCCGGGGGCCATCGCCGCCGCCCGGCGGGGCGACGACGCCCTGTTGCGCTTCCTGGTGGCGGAGTTCGAGAGCGAAGGCTTCGCCGTGGAGGGCGCGCATCAGGTGGCGGAGGGGCTGACCCTCGGGGCCGGGCCCCTGGGCGCCCTGGCCCCTTCCCAGGCCCACCAGGGCGACATCGCCCGCGCCCTTGAGGTCGCCGCCGCCATCGGCGCGCTGGATATCGGTCAGGGCGCCGTGATCTGCGATGGCCTGGTCCTCGCGGTCGAGGCCCAGGAAGGCACCGACGCCATGCTCGCCCGCTGCGCGGGCCTGCCGCCGGCCCTACGCGGCTCTCCCCAGGCCCGGCGCGGGGTGCTGGCCAAGCGGCCCAAGCCCATCCAGGAGCGCCGTGTCGATCTCCCGGCCATCGGCCCCGCCACGGTCGAGGCGGCGGCGCGGGCGGGCCTGGCGGGAATCGTCGGCGAGGCCGGCGCCGTGCTGGTGATGGACCGGGCCGCGGTGATCGCGACCGCCGACCGGCTGGGCCTGTTCGTCCTCGGCGTCGAGCCTCAGGCCTCGTGAAGCCCCTGTGCGTCATGCTGGTGGCGGCCGAGGCGTCGGGCGACGCCATGGCGGCCGGCCTGGCGCGGGCCCTGCGGCGGCGACTGGGGGAGGGGGTGCGCTTCGTCGGCGTCGGCGGCGCGCGCATGGCCGAGATCGGCATCGTCAGCCCCTTCGACATCTCGCAACTGTCGATCCTGGGGCTGTTCGAGGGGCTGAAGGCCTATCCGCGCGTGGTCCGGCGGGTCAATGACGCCGCGGCCCTGGCGGCGCGCGAGCGGCCGGACATCGCCGTCCTGGTGGACAGCTGGGGCTTCACCCTGCGGGTCGCCCACCGGCTGCGCCGGCTCGATCCGGCGATGCCGATCGTCAAATACGTCGGTCCCCAGGTCTGGGCCTCACGACCCGGGCGGGCGCGCACCCTGGCGCGGGCCGTGGACCACCTGCTGTCGATCCACGCCTTCGACGCCCCCTATTTCGAGGCGGAGGGGTTGAAGACCACCTTCGTGGGCAACTCGGCCCTCATCAAGGACTTCTCCGGGGCGGATCCCGCGCGCCTGCGCGCCCGTATCGGGGCGGCGCCCGACGACCCCCTCCTGCTGGTCCTGCCGGGCAGCCGGCCGTCGGAGGTAAGCCGTATGGGGCCGGCCATCGCCGAAGCGGTGCGACGGTTGCAGGCCGATCGGCCGAAGCTGAGAATCCTCGTCGCCGCGGCCGAGACGGTCGCCCCCGCCGTGAGGGCGTTGGCGGCGGACTGGCCGGGCGCGACCCTGCTGACCGACGAGGCGTCCAAGGCCGACGCCATGGTCGGCGCCACCGCGGCCCTGGCCTGCAGCGGCACGGTGACCACCGAGCTGGCCCTGGCGGGCTGTCCCATGGTGGTGGGATACCGGCTCAGCCCGATCACCTATGCGGTGCTGCAGCGGCTGATCCGCACCCCCTGGGTGACCCTGCTCAACATCGCGGCCAAGCGGTTCGTCGTCCCGGAACTGATCCAGGACCGCTGCACCGGGCCCGCCCTGGCGGCGGCGCTGGCGCCCCTGCTCGACGATCCGGCTTTTCGCGAAGCGCAAATCCTTGAGCAGACGGCGGCCATCGCCCTGATGGGACCCCGCGACGGCGATCCTGCCGAGCGGGCGGCCGATGCGGTGCTGGCCGTGCTGGCGGCGCGCCGGGCCTAAACCGTGTCGGCTTCAGGCCAAAGCGCTCGACCCCATCCCGATCGTCCCGGCCCCCGGGTCCGGCCTTTGGCCGGCCCAAGGGCAGGCTCCAGCCGGGATCCAGATCCTAAGGCGTTCCCGTCGAGCTATATGATCTGGGCCCCGGCTTTCGCCGGGGGGATCGAACGATTTGTCGTCGGTTCCGTCTAAAGCAAGCCCGCTCTAGCCGCGCTGGTCGAAGGGGACGTAGTCGCGCATTTGCGGGCCCATGTAGAGCTGGCGCGGACGACCAATTTTCTGCTGCGGATCCTCGATCATTTCCTTCCACTGGGAGATCCAGCCGACGGTGCGCGCGAGGGCGAACAGCACAGTGAACATCTCGGCGGGGAAGCCCATGGCCGACAGGGTGATGCCCGAATAGAAGTCGACGTTGGGATAGAGCTTGCGGCTGATGAAATAGTCGTCGCTGAGGGCGATGCGCTCCAGCTCCAAGGCCACCTGCAGCAGGGGCTCGTCATGCTTGCCGACGGCGTCGAGCACCTCGTGGCAGGTCTTCTGCATCACCGTCGCGCGCGGATCGTAGTTCTTGTAGACCCGGTGTCCGAAGCCCATCAGCCGGTATTTGCGATCCTTCACGCCCTGGACGAACTCGGGGATCTTGTCGACCGTGCCGATCTCCTTGAGCATGTTGAGCGCCTCTTCGTTGGCGCCCCCGTGCGCGGGGCCCCACAGGCAGGCGATGCCGGCGGCGATGCAGGCGAACGGATTGGCGCCCGACGAGCCCGCAAGGCGCACCGTCGAGGTCGAGGCGTTCTGCTCGTGGTCGGCGTGCAGGATGAAGATCCGGTCCATGGCCCGGGTCAGCACCGGATTGGGAACCCAGTCCTCGGCCGGCACGGCGAAACACATGCGCAGGAAGTTCTCGGCGTAGGACAGGTTGTTGCGCGGGCTGACGAAGGGCTGGCCCGTGGTGTATTTGAACGCCCGCGCGGCGATGGTGGGGATCTTGGCGATCAGCCGGTGGGCCGAGATGCGCCGCTGCTCCGGATCGTTGACGTCGAGGCTGTCGTGATAGAAGGCCGACAGGGCGCCCACGGCGCCGGTCATCACCGCCATCGGGTGGGCGTCGCGGCGGAAGCCCTCGAAGAAGCGGTCGAACTGGGCGTGCAACATCGTGTGGTAGGTGATGTTGTGCTCGAACTGGGTGAACTCGGCCGCGTTGGGCAGCTCGCCGTTCAGCAGCAGGTAGCAGACCTCCAGGAAGCTCGACTTCTCGGCCAGCTGGTCGATCGGATAGCCGCGGTGGAGCAGCACGCCGGCGTCACCGTCGATAAAGGTGATGGCGCTCTCGGTGGAGGCGGTGGAGGTGAAGCCGGGATCGAAGGTGAAGACGTCCGCCTCAGCGTAGAGCTTGCGCACATCGACCACGTCCGGGCCCATGGTGCCCTGCAGGATCGGTAGGGACAACGTCTTGCCCTTCACCGAAAGGGTCGCTTCGCCTGCGGTCTTGATATCGCTCATCGCCAGGTTCCATCGAAAGGGGCGACTTCGCAGCCGCAACACAAATCCGGTCGCCTTATAGCGCCTTACGAGGCGGGCGAAAGAGCATCCTCGATCCGGCCGAGACTCTCCTCGCGGCCGAGCGCCGCCATGGCCCCCGCCAGGTCCGGCGCCGGCGCGCCGCCGCTGAGGACGCCGCGCAGGCCGGGGCCGAACTTGCCCATGCCCACGCCCTCGGCCTCGGCGAAGGATTTCAGGGCCTGCGTGAGTGTGACGGCGTCCCACGGCAGGGTTTCCCGCAGGCTGGACGCCAGCCGCGCGAGCCGCTCCCCGCCCTCGCCGGCGATCAGGCCGCGGGTCTTGTCGTCCAGGGCCAGGGGCCGCGCCTTAAGGGCGAAGGCCATCCGGTCGGCGAGGTCCACCACCGTGGCGGCCCCCTCGAGCACATGCGGCAGGGTGGACCGCACCCGGTCGGGGTCGACGGTTTCGCCGCGCCGGGCCAGGGCCGCCACCGTCAGGCCGACCAGGCGCTCAGGCTCGGCCTGGCGCAGGTAGTGGCCGTTGATGTGGTTGAGCTTGCGCCAGTCCAGGCGGGCGGGGGACGAGACCACATCGGCCACGTCGAACCAGGCGATGGCCTGCTGGTCCGTGAAGATCTCGTCGTCGCCATGGGCCCAGCCGAGGCGGGCGAGGTAGTTGCGCATGGCCTCCGGCAGGTAGCCCATGTCGGCGAACTCACCCACCGCCTGGGCGCCGTGGCGTTTGGACAGCTTGGCGCCGTCCTCGCCGTGGATCAGCGGGATATGGCCGAAAGCCGGCAGGGGAAAGCCGAGGGCCTCATAGAGCAGGGCCTGGCGGGGGGCGTTGTTCATGTGGTCGTCCCCGCGGATGACGTGGGTGACGCCCATGTCATGGTCGTCCACGACGACGGCGAGATTGTAGGTGGGCGCCCCGTCCGAGCGCAGCAGAACCAGGTCGTCGAGTTCGCGGTTGTGGAAGCGGACGTCGCCCTTGACCAGGTCGTGGATGATCGTCTCGCCGTCCGTCGGCCCGCGGAAGCGGATCGTATAGGCGCCGTCCGGATAGTCGGTGCGGTCGCGCCACGGCGAGCGCAGGGCAGGGCCGCCGGCGCGCTTCTTCTCCCGCTCGGCGTCGAGCTCCTCCACGGTCATGTAGCAGCGGTAGGCTTTTCCAGCGTCCACCAGGCTCTGCACAGCCTCGCGGTGGCGGTCGGCGCGGGCGCTCTGGAACACCGGCTCGGCGTCCGCCTTCAGCCCCAGCCAGTCCAGGCCGTCGAAGATCACCTGCACCGCGGCCTCGGTGGAGCGCTTGAGGTCGGTGTCCTCCACCCGCACCAGGAACGTTCCTCCGGTGTGGCGGGCGTAAAGCCAGTTGAACAATGCCGTGCGCGCCGTGCCTATGTGCATGGAACCGGTCGGCGAGGGGGCGATACGGGTGACGACGCCTGAGCTGGACAAGGGGACTTCCGATCTTGGGAGGCCCTTCGCCGATATGGCGAAGGGGGCTGCCGAGGGGGCGCGGCGTCTTACCATGCGTCTTCCCCGGCCTCCTAGCCTGTCGCGGGCCCTGGAGGGCCTGCGGGAGGAGGCGACGGCCCAGCTGGACCGCTGGCCCCTGTGGGCCCCGGTGGCCTTCGGCGGCGGGGCGGCGGTCTATTTCGGCCTGCTTCTGGAGCCCCCGGGTTGGGTCGCCGGGGCGCTCGCCCTGGCGCTGATCGCCCTGGCGCAGCGGGTCTGGAGCCGGTCGGGAAGCCGCGCCGCGGCCGTGACCCTGGCCCTGCTGGCCTTCGGCGGGGCGGGCTTCCTCGCGGCCAAGACGCGCACCGTCCGGGCGGCGGCCCCCATCGTCCCGGCCCTGCAGATGGCGGTGGTCGAGGGTTGGGTGGTGGACGTCGCATCCCCCAGCGAGAGCGGCCAGCGCCTGCTCATCGCCCCCGTGGCCATCGAGGGTCTGGCGCCGGACGCCCTGCCCAACCGCATCCGGGTGACGGTGAAGCCCGAGGCCCTGGCAGGCCCGGGAGCGCCGATCCGCCTGCGCGCGAGCCTCAATCCGCCCCCGACCCCCGCCGCGCCGGGCGCCTATGACTTCGCTCGCGCCGCCTATTTCGACGGCATTGGCGGCGTGGGGTTCAGCCTCAGCGCGCCCGAGATCATCGCGCTGCCCCGCCCGCCGGCCGCCTTCCGGATGCTCCTGGCCGTCAACGAGACCCGATGGGCCCTGACCCTGCGCATCCGCGAGCGGGTGGGGGCGGCGGCCGGCGGCCTGGCGGCGGCGATGATCACCGGCGAGACCGCCTTCGTGGCCCCGGTCGACAACGACGCCATGCGCGACGCCGGCATCTCGCACATCATCTCCATCTCCGGCCTGCACATGGCCATCGTCGGCGGCTTCGTCTTCTTCGCCGTGCGGCTGCTGATCGCCGCCTGGCCGGCCCTGGCCCTGCGCATCGACGGCAAGAAGACCGCCGCCGTCGCCGGGCTCGTGGCCATCGGGGTCTATCTCGTGATCTCCGGGGCGCCGCCGGCCGCCGAGCGGGCCGCGATCACCGCCGCGGTGGCCTTCCTGGCCATTCTCTGCGATCGCCGGGCGGTGACCCTTCGCGGCCTCGCCCTGGCGGCCCTGCTGGTGATCGCCCTTCAGCCCGAGGCCGTCACCGAGCCGGGCTTCCAGATGTCCTTCGCCGCCACCACCGCCTTGGTGGCCCTGGCGGAAGCCTGGCCGCGGCCGGCGCGCGAGATCAACACCCCCTGGCCGATCCGCGCGGCCCAGGGCGCCCTGGGGTGGATCGGCGCCAGCGTCGGCGTCAGCCTGGTGGCGGGCCTGGCCACCGCCCCCTTCGTCATCCAGCACTTCAACCGGGTCGCGGCCTACAGCCTCCCGGCCAACCTGCTGGTGGCGCCCCTGTCGTCCTTTGTCTTCATGCCGGCCCTGGCCATCGGCGCCGCCCTGGAGCCCCTGGGGCTCGGGGGCCCGTTCCTGACCGTCGCCGGATGGGGCATCCAGGCGATGCTGGACCTGGCCGCCCGCGTCTCGGCCATGCCGGGCGCGTCCCTGGTGGTGGCCAGCGCGCCGGCCGCGGCCCTCCCCGTCGCCTTCCTGGGCATCCTATGGCTGTGCCTGTGGAAGGGCCGGGGACGTTGGCTGGGCCTGCCCCTGGCCCTGGCCGTATTGGCGTGGCCGCGCTCGCCGACGCCCGACCTCTGGATCGCCCAGGACGGGGGCGCAGCGGCCATCGTGCGCGACGGCAAGGCCCTGCTGATGCGTCCGGACAGTCGCCGCTTCGCCTCCGACCTGTGGGCCCGTCGGCGGGGCCTGGACATCGTCGAGGACGAGGCGAACCTGGGACTGGTCCTGGACTGCGATCGTCTCAGCTGTCGCACCCGGCCCGGGCCTCGGCCTCAGGTCGCCGCCTGGTGGACCCGGCGGGCGCCGCCCCCCGGGCGACTGGAGGCCCTTTGCGCGGGCGCGGACCTGCTGATCCTGAAGGCGGCCGCGCCGGACCTGCCGCCCGCCTGCGCCCGGCTCACGGTCATCGAGCCGGCGGCGTTCGCCTCGGGCGGGGCGGCCGAACTGTATTTCCGCGCGGGCCGCTGGTCCGCCATCTGGGCGCAGGACCGCCGCGGCCGCCGGCCGTGGACAGGTCAGTGATAGCGGCGGAGCAGTCCCACGAGCTTGCCCTGGACGGCCACCTGGTCCGGCCCGAAGATGCGGGTCTCATAGGCGGGATTGGCGGCCTCCAGGGCGATGGAGGCGCCCTTCTTGCGCAGGCGCTTGAGGGTGGCTTCCTCGCCCATCACCAGGGCGACGACGATCTCACCGGAGTTGGCGGTGGAGCCCTTCTTGATGACCACCTGATCGCCGTCGAGGATGCCCGCGTTGATCATCGAATCGCCCTGCACCTCGAGCACGAAATGCTCGCCGGCGCCGAGCATGTCCTCGGGCACATAGACCCGGTCGCGCTCGTGCTGGATCGCCTCGATGGGCGTGCCGGCGGCGATCTTGCCGAGGATGGGCAGCTCGCGCACATCGTTGGCGGGGGTGGCCGCGGCCGAGGCGCCCGGGCGGTCGCCCTCGACCACCTGGGGCCGGAACGGGCTGCGGCCCTTGGCCGGGGCCGAGGTGGTGGCCTGCTGGGGCAGCTTGACCACCTCCAGGGCGCGGGCGCGGTGGGCGAGCCGACGGATGAAGCCGCGCTCCTCCAGCGCCGTGATCAGCCGGTGGATGCCGGACTTGGACGCCAGATCGAGCGCCTCCTTCATCTCGTCGAACGACGGAGACACGCCGCTTTCCTTGATCCGCTCATGGATGAACATGAGAAGTTCGTGCTGCTTACGCGTGAGCATGGCGGGAATCACCCTTTGGAACAAACCGCTAACCGTTGCGGTGTTCTCTAGGCGTTCTTTATTAATGTCAAGTTACCCGGGTTTGGCCGTTAGAGTCTGCCGCGAGGCCTCTCAGGCCAGCAGCGCGCGGGTCGCCGCCTCGACATCCTCCTGGCGCATCAGGCTTTCCCCCACCAGCATGGCCCGGGCGCCGGCCCGCTCCAGGCGGGCGGCGTCGGCGGGGCCGAAGACGCCGCTCTCGGTGACCAGCAGGGCGCCGGCGGGGACCCGTGCAGCCAGCCGCTCGGTGATCGCCAGGTCGACGGCGAAGGTGCGCAGGTCGCGGTTGTTGACGCCGATCAGGTCCGCGCCGAGGCCGATGGCGCGGTCGAGCTCGGCCTCGTCATGGGTCTCCACGAGCACGTCCATGCCCAGCCGGCTGGCCTCGGCCATCAGGTCGGCGGCGAGGGCGTCGTCCACCATGGCCAGGATCACCAGGATGGCGTCGGCGCCCAGGGCCCGCGATTCGGCCACCTGCCAGGGGTCGACCAGGAACTCCTTGCGCAGGCAGGGGATGGACACGGCGCGGTGGGCCTCGACCAGGTAGCGGTCGTCCCCCTGAAAGCTCGGCGCGTCGGTGAGCACCGACAGGCAGGCTGCCCCCCCGGCCTCATAGGCGCGGGCCAGGGCCGGCGGGTCGAAATGCTCGCGGATCAGGCCCTTGGAGGGGCTGGCCTTCTTGATCTCGGCGATCAGGGCCAGGCGGCCGGGCGCGTGCGCGGCCTCCAGGGCGCGACGGAATCCCCGCGGCGCCTCGGCGATGGCGACATAGGCGTCGACGTCCGATTGCTTCCTCAGGCTGCGGCGGGCGTCCACTTCCTGGCGCTTGTAGCGGGCGATCTTGCCCAGGATGTCGTCAGCCATGCCGGCGCCTCACGCGATGAAGGGTCAACTGTTGGTGGCGCGCACGAGGCCGTCGAGGGCGGCGCGCGCGCGTCCGTCGTCGATCACCGCCGCGGCCAGCTCGACCCCGTCGCGCAGGGTCTCCACCGTGTCGGCCACCAGGAACACCGCCGCCGCGTTGAGCAGGACGATGTCGCGGTAGGGGCCGGACGCCCCGTCCAGCAGGTCGTGCAGGGCCAGGGCGTTGTGCTGCGGCGCGCCGCCGCGCAGGTCGGCCAGCTCGGCGCGGGGCAGGCCTACCGCCTCGGGGGTGATGTTGAACAGGCGGATCGCGCCATCGCGCCATTCCGCCACCTGGGTGACGCCGGTGGTGGTCAGCTCGTCCATGCCATCGCCGTGCACCGTCCAGGCGCGCTGCGCCCCCAGGGCGCCCAGCACCCGGGCCAGGGGCTCGACCCATTTGGAATCGAACACCCCCACCACCTGGCGGGTGGCGCCCGCGGGGTTGGAAAGGGGCCCCAGCAGATTGAAGACGGTGCGAAAGCCCAGCTCCTGGCGCACCGGGGCCACGTGCCGCGTCGCCCCGTGGTGGGCGGGGGCGAACAGGAAGCAGATGCCGGCCTCGTCCAGCGCCCGCTTGGACTGCTCGAGGCTGGCGCCGATGTTGACGCCCAGGATGCCCAGTACGTCCGACGAGCCGGAGCTGGAGGACATGGCGCGGTTGCCGTGCTTGGCGACCTTCAGCCCGCCGCCGGCCGCCACCAGGGCCGCGGCGGTGGAGATGTTGAGGGTGTGCAGCCCGTCGCCGCCGGTGCCGCAGGTGTCCACCACCTCATAGCCGGCGTCGAAGGGGAGGGCGGCCTTGCGCATCTCCCGCGCGCAGGCGGTGATCTCCCCGACCGTCTCGCCGCGCATGCGCATGGCGGTGATGGCGGCGGCGATCTGGGCCGGCGACGGCTCGCCGCGCAGGCAGGCGGCGAAGAAGGCGCCGGCGTCCTCTTCCGACAGGGTGGCGCCGTCGGCCAGCCGGCCGAGGAGGGGTTTGAAGGCTTCGGACACTAGGCGGGCGCCCCGACCTTGACCCCAGCCAGGCGCAGGAAGTTGGCCAGCAGGTCGTGGCCGCCCTCCGTGGCGATCGATTCGGGGTGGAACTGGACGCCATAGATGGGCCGGCTGCGGTGCTGCAGGCCCATGATCTCGCCGTCGTCGGTCCAGGCAGTGACCACGAGGTCGTCCGGCAGGCTTTCGCGTCGCACCGCCAGGCTGTGGTAGCGGGTCGCGGTGAAGGGGTTGGGCAGACCCTCGAACAGGCCCGCGCCGTCGTGATGGATGGGGCTGGTCTTGCCGTGCATCAGGGTCTTGGCGCGGATCACCTCGCCGCCGAAGGCCTGGCCGATCGCCTGGTGGCCCAGGCAGACCCCAAGGATCGGCAGGTCGTGCGGCGCTTGCGCCAGCAGCGGCAGGCACAGGCCGGCTTCGTTGGGCGTGCAGGGCCCGGGCGACAGCAGCACCGCGTCCGGCTTCAGGGCGATGGCCTCGGCCGCCGACAGGGCGTCGTTGCGGCGCACCAGGGTCTGCGCCCCCAGCTCGTTCAGATAGTGGACGAGGTTGTAGGTGAAGCTGTCGTAGTTATCGATCACCAGGATCATGGGCGCGGCCTCGTCATGCCCTGCATCTAAGCGCAAGGGGGCCGCCCGCCAAGGCCGCGCTTGCGGCTTTGGCGCAAGGCGGCGCTCGCGGTAGCCTGGGCCATGACCCGTGAGTCGCGCCTTGGAGACCCGATCGGCCAGGCCGCCTTCGACGCGGCCATCGCCCGCGCCCGGATCATGCTGCGGCCGCCCGTGGTCGGCGACTCGCCGCTGCCCGCCCTGGCGGCGGCGGCCTTCTTCGCCATCTGCGCCCTGACCTTCGCCGCCAGCGCCGTCCTGGCCCCGCCCAATGTGGTGACGCCGGCCGCCCGCGCCGGGGTGAGGTAGAGACGCCTAGATCTGACTGCGGATGTCGCAAGTCCTTTGGCTTTGACAACAGATAAATACTCGCATAACGCTGGTCGGCTGCCGCGAATTTGCAGGTATATCAAAAAGTAAGTCTCGAGCGAAAAGCTAAGCCTTTTTTGCTCTCCAGCTTTTATCATTGTGTCGAACGCCCCGGGGTTTCTCCGAGTGTTGGGGTGTGCCTCATGGTGTCTAGAAGATATTTCAATTTCACCTAGGGGGTGCTGCCATGACTAAAACCACGAGCTATGTTTTCGACTACCTCTCCGTTTCCGCTGCGGCGTCCGCCACCGCGAACGGCGATGTCACGGGCCTGGCCAACGGCGGGTTCGCCTATGCGGCCTCCCACGGGACGCATATGGACGGCGCCGTCTACAGCGCCGCCGGCTTTATCGGAAACAGCGTCAGCCTCATTCCCGGCCAGAACGCGGCCATGGCCGGCCTCAGCAACGGCAACTTCGTTCTCGCCAGCCAGGATGCGGACTCGGTCCAGTTCGAGCTGTTCAGCGGGACCGCCAGTTCGCTCACCGGCAGCATCGACATCGGCTCTTTCGGCGCCAGCCGCGCCGACGTCGCCGCCCTGACCGGCGGCAAGTTCGTCATCGTCGATCAGAAGAACTTCTCCGCCACCGACAACGACATCGAAGTCAATATCTTCAGCGCCGCGGGCGCCGTTCAGACCAGCTTCGTGGTAACCAACTCCCTGGACGACGACCGCAACGCCACCGTGATCGGTCTCGACAACGGCAATTTCGCCGTGGCCTGGAATCGCATGGTCGGCGGCGCCAGCGAGCTGTGGACGGCGGTCTACACGGCCGCCGGCGTGGTCGTCAAAGCGCCGGCCCTGATCGACAACAACGGGTCGGTCAATGCGGACCCCAGCATCGTCGCCATCGCCGGCGGCTTCGTCGTGGCCTATGCCGACAACGGCTGGGGGACCGGCACGGCCGACATCACCCTGGCCAAGTTCACTTCGGCCGGCGTTTTCGCCGGCTACACCAATGTCAGCAACCCCGGCCTTGGCAATGACGCCACGCAGGACGCCAATCCGGCGGTGGCGCGGCTCAGCAACGGCTTGCTCGCGGTCAGCTGGGACAACAATTTCTACGCCGGCGACACCGACGTCGCGGTCGCCCTGGTTGATCCGACGACCATGACCACCCTGACGCAGATGTCGTTCGATTCCACCAATGACCAGCAGGGCGCGGCGGTGGCCAGTTTCGGCGCCGCCCATGTGGCCCTGACCATGGACAACCTCGGCACAGGCCAGCTGGACATCCAGACCCTGGCGGCCGCGCGGATCATCACCAGCGACGCCGCCGGCGACACCCTGACGGCCACCGACGACATGGTCCACCACCTCATCGGCAACGGCGGCAACGACAATCTGAAGGGCGGCGTCAACGCCGACACCCTCGACGGCGGCAGCGAGAACGACAAGCTGGCCGGCGGCGGCGGCAACGACGACCTCTATGGGCGCGGCGGGACCGATCAACTGGACGGCGGGGCCGGAGCGGACACCATGCAGGGCGGTGACGGCAACGACACCTACATCGTCGATGACGCCTCGGACTCGATCACGGAGAACGCAGGCGAGGGCACGGATTCCGTCAAGTCATCGGTCAGCTTCCTCCTGGGGGCTAACCTCGAGAACCTGACCCTGACGGGCGCGGCCACCATCGGCAACGGCAACGCCCTCAACAACAAGATGATCGGCAACGGGATCGTCAACGCCCTCTACGGCGCCGACGGCAACGACACCCTAGACGGAAAGGGCGGGGCGGACTTCCTGTTCGGCGGCGCAGGGAACGACAAATATGTCGTCGATGATGTCAATGATCAGGTCTTCGAGGACGCCGGCGAGGGAAATGACTCGGTCAGCGCCTCAGTGTCCTTCACCCTCTCCGCCAACGTCGAGAAGCTGACCCTCACGGGTCTGCTCAACATCAACGGCGACGGCAACGACCTGGCCAATTCCATTGGCGGCAACAAGGGCGACAACGTCCTGCACGGGGGGCTCGGCAAGGACACCCTGTCGGGCGGCGACGGCGCCGACAAGCTGTTCGGCGGCGCGCAGGCCGACAAGTTGACCGGTGGGGCGGGGGCCGACCAGTTCAACTTCGACACCCTGACCACCTCGGCGGACAAGGACACCATCACCGACTTCGTCTCGGGGACCGACAAGATCGGCCTGGACCGGGCGGTGTTCGTCGCCTTCTCGGCCTATGCCCACGGGGCGGCCATAACCGGCGCCGACTTCCACATCGGCGCGTCGGCGACCGCCGGCAGCCAGAACCTCATCTACGACAACACCACCGGCGCGCTTTATTACGACGCCGATGGATTGGGCGGGGCGGCCCAGATCCAAATCGCCGCCCTCACGGCCCATCCCGGCGTCGCGGCGGCGGACTTTTTCATCCTCTGACGGATGCCGCCGGCCCCTGTCGCCCTCGGGCGGCGGGGGCCCGGTCCCTAGGCGAAGCGCCAGGCCTCTTCCGCGGCCCGGCGGATGGCGCCGGACTTGTGCAGGGTCTCTTCGTACTCGGCGTCGGGGTCGGAATCGGCGACTACCCCGCCGCCGGCCTGGCAGTAGATCATGCCGTCCTTGAACAGGGCCGTGCGCAGGACGATGGCGGTGTCCACCGCGCCGCCGGCCGAGATGTAGCCGGCCGCGCCGCCATAGGCGATGCCGCGCTTCTCGGTCTCCAGCTCGTCGATGATCTCCATGGCCCGCACCTTGGGCGCGCCGGACAAGGTGCCGGCGGGCAGGGCGGCCATCAGCACATCCACCGGGTCGACTCCCTCGGGGGCGTCGCCCACGACGTTGGAGACGATGTGCATCACGTGGCTGTAGCGCTCGATGGCGAAGCTCTGGGTGACGCGCACATGGGGATTGTGGCGCGTGGCGAGGGGGGTGTTGGCGCCCTCGTCCTTCAGCATCGCCACCCGGCCCACGTCGTTGCGGCCCAGGTCCAGCAGCATCAGGTGCTCGGCGCGCTCCTTGGGGTCGGCGAGCAGTTCCTGCTCCAGGGCCAGGTCCTGCTCCGGGGTCTTGCCGCGGGGGCGCGTGCCGGCGATGGGGCGGATGGTGATCTGTCCGCCCAGCAGACGCACCATGATCTCGGGGCTCGAGCCGGCCAGCTGGAAGTCGCCGAAGTTCAGGAAATACATGTAGGGCGACGGGTTGGTGCGCCGCAGCGAGCGGTAGAAGGCGAACGGGTCCAGGGCGAAGGGCGCGCGGAAGCGGTGGCTGGGCACCACCTGGAAGATGTCCCCGGCGCGGATGTAGCCCTTGGCGGCCTCGACCATGCGGCCGTAGTCGGCCCGCGACACGGGCGATTGGAGGGCGGCGCCCGGGGCGGGGGTGCGCTCGGGGGCGATCTTGAGCGGTCGGCGCAGGTCGGCGACGATGGCGTCCAGGCGGGCCTGCGCTGCGACATGGGCCTCATCGGCGGTCTGGGGTCCCGGCCGCACCGTGGTGATCAGGATGATCTCCTGGCCGATGGAATCGAACACCGCCACGATCGACGGGCGCGTCATCACCCCGTCCGGCAGACCCAGGGGATCGGCGTTGACGTGTGGCAGGTCCTCCACCAGCCGCACCATGTCGTAGCCGATGGCCCCGAACAGGCCGGCGGCCATGGGCGGCAGCTCCGCCGGCAGGTCGATGCGCGAGCGGGCCACCAGGTCGCGCAGGGAGTCGAGCGCGCCGCCGTCCTGGGGCCGGAAGACGCCGGACGCCAGGTCGTCGCCTTCGCTGATGGCCGCCTCGTCGCCGCGGCAGCGCCAGATCAGGTCGGGCGCCAGGGTGACGATGGAATAGCGGCCGCGCCAGGCGCCGCCCTCGACGGACTCGAACAGGAAGGCGAAGGGTCGCCCGTGGCCGATCTTCAGATAGGCCGACACCGGCGTCTCCAGGTCGTCCACCAGCCGGCGGAACACCACCTGGGGCCGTCCGGCCGCATAGGCCTCCGTAAAGGCAGCCGACGGGGCCGGGACGGTCATTTCGCGGCGGCCTTGCCCGGGGCGGCCTCCGCCGGAGCGAGACCCAGGGCGGCGCGGGCGCGGGCGGGATCGAGCTTCACCTTCATATCCTTGCGCGTCCATTTGAAGGTCTGCTCGCCGAGGTCCTGGAACAGGCCGCCGCGAAGCTGCTGGGCCCCGATCCGGGTCAACATGGCGGTGTCCTGAGGCGAGCCCGGCTTGATGGCCTCGACCTTGACCACGCCGGCGCCGATGGTGAAGACCCCGCCGGGCTTGGCCCCGAACACCTGGGCGAACAGGTCCCGGCGTTGGGTCTGGTCCTGTTCGGCGGTGCGACGATCCAGTGTGGCGCGGTCCACCCGCGCGCCCACCGACGCCGCCACGGCCTCGATGCTCTCGCCCTTGCGGAGCCGCTCGGCGAGGGCTTCCAGGCGCGCGCGCAGGTCGGTGACCAGGGCGTTGCGCATATAGAGGGCGGTCAGCCGCTCGCGATCGGCGGCCAGGGTCGGCAGATGCGCCGGGAAGACCTTGTCGACGCGGACGGCGAAATACTCGCCCTTGCCGTCGTCCACGACCTCGCTCTCGCCGCCCTCGGGCAGGCCGAAGGCTTCCTTGAGCAGCTTCTCGCTCAGCATGGGCTGCGGCCGGCCGGCGGCGTCCGCGCCCTGGGCGCTGACCGGGGGCAGTTGCAGGGCGGTGACCCCGGCGGAGCGGGCGGATTCCACCAGGTTGGCGCCGCCCTCATGCACCGTCTGGTATTTCTCGACCACGTCGTAGATGCGGTCCTGGGCGGTCTCCGCGCGAAGCTCCGCCTCCAGGGCGGGACGCGCCTCGGCCAGGGTCACGGCCCGGCCGGGGGTAATCGACAGCACCTTCACCACCGCCCAGGCGAGGCCGCCCTGAATCGGCTTGGACACCTGGCCCGCCGGCAAGGCGAAGGCGGCCTGGGCGATGCGGGGGTCGGAGATGCCGGTCAGAGGCACGTCGCGATAGACGATGGGGTCGACCCCCAGGCTCTTGGCCACCGCCGCGGGATCCTCGCCCCGGGCGAGGCGGGCGGCGGCGGCGGCGGCGGACGCCGCGTCTCGCGCCGGCACCTGGACCACCGTGCGCTTCTCGGGCGCCGACAAGGTGTCCTTGCGGAAGTCGAAGCGCTTCTGCAGCTCCGCCGGGTCCACGGCGATGGAGGGGGCCAGGGCGGCGGCGCTGAAGCGCACGACCGTCAGGGACCGGCTTTCGGGCAGGGTCAGCTCCGTGGCGTGGGCCTTGATGAAGGCGGTCAGCTGGGCGTCCGTCGGCGCCTGAGGGGCGGGAATGGAGCGGGGATCCAGGCCGAAGGCGGCGAAGGTGCGCTGCTCGAGCGCCAGGGCGCCGTTCACGGCCGAGTAAATCAGCGGCGCGCGCAGGCCGCCGGCCACGGCGGTGCTGAAATGGGTTTGCGCCACCGCGTCGCGCTCGCCGCGCTCGAAGGTCTCGCTGGTTAGGCCCTCGGTCTGGAGGCGATTCTTGTAGAGCTTGTCGTCGAACTGGCCGGTCACGGGGTCGAAGAAGGCGGTGATCTTGCGCAGTTGCGCGGCCACCAGGGTGTCGGAGGGGCGGACCCCGGCTTTGGCCAGGGCCGCGGCGAAGCCCTCGCGCCCGGCCAGGCTCTCGAGGATGTCCTCGACCCCGCCCTGGGAGACGGCCTCTTCCATGGTCAGGGGGCGGCCGGAGCGCTGCTCGGCCTCCTTCTTGGCGCCGTCGAAGATGCGCTTGAACTCCGCGGAGGAGACGGCCCGGTCACCGGCGGAGACCACCGCGTCCTTGGCGGTCATGGTGCCGAACACGTCGCGGACGTTGCCGAACACCAGCAGGCCGGCGAACAGCGGCAGGAACAGGATCACCAGGGTGATCTTGGATTTGGCCATGGCCCGGAAGAAGGCGAGCATAGAGCGGTAACCTCATCGACGCCGGCGCGCGCGGAGGCGCGCGGCCGTGGCCCGGACAGGGCGGTATAGGCGAGCGGTTCGGCCGGGGGCAAGCGACCGGTGACAGAGCGCCCGCTTTGTCCTAGGCGACAGCGTCAACAATAAGGACCCGCCCCGCCCATGACCGCCCCCCGTCCCCTGATCGCCGGCAACTGGAAGATGAACGGCGTGGCCGCCTCCCTGACCGAGGCCACCGCCCTTGCGGCGGCGCTGAAGGACTCCCCGTCGGCGGCCCGGGTCGCCCTGTGCCCCCCGGCGACCCTGATCGCCCAGATGACCTACGGCCTGCGGGAATCGGAGATCCTGGTGGGCGGCCAGGACTGCCGGAGCGAGACGGCCGGGGCCTTCACCGGCGACCTCAGCGCCGAGATGCTGCGCGACGCGGGCGCCGTGCTGGTCATCCTCGGCCACTCCGAGAGACGGGCGGGCCACGGCGAGACGGACGACGTCGTCGCCGCCAAGGTCGAGGCTGCCCTGCGCGCGGGGCTGGAACCCATCATCTGCGTCGGCGAGACCCTGGAGCAGCGCGAGGCGGGACAGGCCCTGGCGGTGGTCACCGCCCAGGTGCGCGGATCCCTGCCGCCATCCGTGCGCGGGGCCGCCTTCGCCGTGGCCTATGAGCCCGTCTGGGCCATCGGCACCGGCCTGACGCCCACGGTCGCCCAGATCGAGGAGGTCCACGGGGCGATCCGCGACACCCTCGTGGCTGTGCTGGGCGAGGGCGGGGCAGGGGCGCCGATCCTCTACGGCGGCTCGGTGAAGCCGGCCAACGCCGAGGAGATCCTGGGCGCCCGCGAGGTCGGCGGCGCCCTGGTCGGCGGCGCCTCCCTGAAGGCGGCCGACTTCCTGCCGATCGTCCGGGCCGCCGGCTAGGCCTTAGCGTCGCTCGGGCACGAACTTTACCGGCCGCCTTTGCGCCCCCCGCGCCAGGGTGCTAGAGGGGGCCGCTTGTGCGGGGCCTCGGCCCCGATCCCTCCCGACCGTAGTCGTTGATGCTCCAGAACATACTCCTGACCATCCACATCCTCGTCTGTATCGCGCTGATCGGCGTGATCCTGCTGCAGCGCTCCGAGGGGGGCGCCTTCGGCATGGGCGGCGGGGGCTCGGGCAACTTCATGACCGCGCGCGGGGCGGGCGACCTGCTCACCCGTATCACCGCGGTGCTGGCGACGCTCTTCTTCGTGCTCAGCCTGACCCTGACCCTGTTGGCCGGCGGCGCGCGCCGCTCCGATTCGGTGGTCGACCGGATGAGCATCGACAAGCTGGACATGAAGAGCCTGCCCAAGGCGCCTGCCCCCGGCGCGCCGTCGCCGACGGTGGGCGGTCCGCTGCAGGCGCCCGCGCCGGAAGTGGGCGGCGGGGCCCCCGCGGCCGCGCCCAACAGCGCGCTCGTGCCCTCCGACCTGAAGACCCAGCCGGCCGATCCGCTGGCGAACATGACCCCCGGCCCAACCCAGCCCGCCAACCGCTAGGCGAAAGTTTTTCCGGCCACAGCGCTTTTTCGCGCCCCGCGGGGCTGTGCTGTGGCGAATCTACGGTAACCTGATCGCCCATGGCGCGGTACATCTTCATCACCGGCGGCGTGGTCTCATCGCTCGGCAAGGGTCTGGCTTCGGCGGCGCTCGGCGCGCTGTTGCAGGCCCGCGGCTACAAGGTCCGCCTGCGCAAGCTCGACCCCTATCTCAACGTCGATCCGGGGACCATGAGCCCCTACCAGCACGGCGAGGTGTTCGTCACCGACGACGGGGCGGAGACGGACCTCGACCTCGGCCACTACGAGCGCTTCACCGGGGTGTCCGCCACCAAGGGCGACAACGTCACCACGGGCCAGATCTACAAGACCATCATCGAGAAGGAACGGCGCGGGGACTATCTCGGCGCCACCGTCCAGGTGATTCCCCACGTCACCAATGAGATCAAGGACTTCGTCCTGTCGGACCCCGGCGAGGCCGACTTCGTGCTGGTGGAGATCGGCGGCACCGTCGGCGACATCGAGGGCCTTCCGTTCTTCGAGGCCATCCGCCAGCTGGGCAACGACCTGCCGCGCGGCCACGCCCTCTACATCCACCTGACCCTGCTGCCGTTCATCAAGACGGCCGGGGAGATGAAGACCAAGCCGACCCAGCACTCGGTCAAGGAGCTGCGCTCCATCGGCATCCAGCCCGACATCCTGCTGTGTCGCTGCGAACAGCCGATCCCCAAGGACGAGCGCCGCAAGATCGGCCTGTTCTGCAATGTCCGCGAGACCGCCGTCATCCAGGCGATGGACAGCGACAACATCTATCACGTGCCGCTCGACTATCATGAGCAGGGCCTCGACGCCGAGGTGCTGGCCCATTTCGGCATGACCGACGCGCCCGAGCCGGACCTGTCGCGGTGGCAGGAGATCTCGCGCACCATGACCCATCCCGACGGCGAGGTGACCATCGCCGTGGTGGGCAAATACACGGTGCTGAAGGACGCCTACAAATCCCTCATCGAGGCCCTGATCCACGGGGGCCTGGCCAACAACGTCAAGGTCAAGCTCGACTGGGTGGAGTCCGAGACCTTCGAGGGCGACGAGGCCACCGCCGCGGTGCGGCTGCAGGGGGTGCACGGCATCCTGGTGCCCGGCGGTTTCGGCGAGCGCGGGGCCGAGGGCAAGATCCGCGCGGTGCAGTTCGCCCGCGAGCATCAGATCCCCTATTTCGGCATCTGTTTCGGCATGCAGATGGCGGTGATTGAGGCGGCCCGCAACGTCGGCGGCCTGACGACCGCCTCGTCCACCGAGTTCGGCGAGAGCGCCGACCCCATCGTCGGGCTGATGACCGAATGGGTGCAGGGCAACCAGCGGGTGGTGCGCACCCAGGGCGATGACCTGGGCGGCACCATGCGCCTGGGGGCCTATGAGGCCGTGCTCACCCCGGGGTCGCGGGTGGCCGAGATCTACGGCGCCGCCACCATCGCTGAGCGGCACCGCCACCGCTACGAGGTCAACATCAACTATCGCGGGCTGATCGAGGACGCCGGGCTGAAGTTCTCCGGCCTGTCCCCGGACGGGGTGTTGCCCGAGATCGTCGAGCGCGAGGACCACCCCTGGTTCGTGGGCGTGCAGTTCCACCCCGAGCTCAAGTCCCGCCCCTTCGCCCCGCACCCCCTGTTCGCCAGCTTCATCTCGGCGGCCAAGGACCAGAGCCGGCTGGTCTGATGGCCGCCGCCGACCTCGACGCCGATTTCCACGCCCTGCTCGACGTGGAGGCCCTGGACCGAGACCTGTTCCGAAGCCGCCGGCACGAGATCCAGCTCAACCCCGTCCTGTTCGGCGGCGAGGTGATGGCCCAGGCCCTGATGAGCGCCTGCAGGACTGTGGAGGCAGTTCGCCCCTGCCACTCCCTTCACGCCTATTTCCTGCGCCCGGGGGACGGCCGCCAGCCGGTGATCTACGACGTCGAGCGCACCCGCGACGGCGCCAGCTTCACCACCCGCCGGGTGATCGCGCGCCAAAAGGGCGAGCCGATCTTCCACCTGGAGTGCTCCTTCCACCGCCACGAGGAGGCGATGCTGGAGCACCAGACGCCGCTGGAGGCCGGTCTGCCGGCGCCGGAGGACCTGCTGAACCTGGACGACATCGCCCGCACCTGGACCGATCCCGTCGGCATGGCCTTCGCCGCCCACCTGCGCTCGTTCCGCAATATCGAGGTGCGGCCGGTGGAGGGCGCCCGCTGGATCGACGCCCGCGAATCGTCGGGGCGGCGCTGCTGGGTCAGGCTGCGCCCCCGGGTGGGGGATGACCCGCTCGTGCGCCTCTGCGGCCTGGCCTATCTGTCAGACTACTGGCTGGCCGGCGGAGCCATCGTCGGGCGCTCCTACGCCGAGGTGCTCACCCGCAATCGTATCGCCAGCCTGGACCACGCCATGTGGTTCCACCGCCCCGCCCAACCGGACGACTGGCTGCTCTACGACATGGACAGTCCCTCGGCCCAGGGCGGGCGGGGACTGATTCGCGGGCAGCTGTTCGCCCGCGACGGCGCCCTGGTGGCCTCGGCGGCGCAGGAGGCCCTATTCCGCCCCTATGCGCGCCCCAAGCCGGCGGGTCTTGAACCTTAGGGGCATTTGCGGCATACACCCGCCTCCCGTCGCGGCCGCCTGGCCGCCGACCCCAAGTTTTGACGCCTGCGAGATCCCGATGGCCGTTCCCAAGAGAAAAGTATCGCCCTCGCGGCGCAACATGCGCCGGTCGCACCATGCCCTGCCGTCCAACTCCTATGTCGAGGACAAGGACACGGGCGAGCTGCGCCGCCCCCACCACGTCGACCTGAAGACCGGCATGTACAAGGGCCGCCAGGTCCTCAACGTCTCGGAAGACTAGGATCTGCCGATCAGGTCCTCATCCTGAGGTGCTCGCAAAGCGAGCCTCGAAGGACGAGGGCCGGGTGGAAATACACAGGCGCGTGGGCTAAGGCTCGCGCGCCTTTTCTATGACCGAGCGGCCGGAAGGACCCCCGCATGACCGAGATCGTCGACATCCTCGCCCGTGAAATCCTTGACAGCCGCGGCAACCCCACGGTCGAGGTGGATGTGGTGCTGGAGGACGGGGCAATGGGCCGCGCCGCGGTGCCCTCGGGCGCCTCCACCGGGGCCCACGAGGCCGTGGAGAAGCGCGACGGCGACAAGGACCGTTACGGCGGCAAGGGAGTCCTCGCGGCGGTGGCGGCGGTCAACGGCGAGATCTTCGACGCCCTGTCGGGAATCGACGCGGAGGACCAGCGGCGGCTGGACCGGCTGATGATCGAGCTGGACGGCACGCCCAACAAGGCGCGTTTGGGCGCCAACGCCATCCTCGGCGTGTCCCTGGCGGCGGCCAAGGCAGCCTCCGAATCGGCCGGCCTGCCGCTCTACAAATATGTCGGCGGCGTCTCGGCCCGAACCCTGCCGGTGCCGATGATGAACATCATCAACGGCGGCGCCCACGCCGACAATCCCATCGACATCCAGGAATTCATGATCCTGCCCACCGGGGCGGACAGCTTCTCGGAGGCCCTGCGCATGGGAGCCGAGATCTTCCACGGCCTGAAGAAGGCCCTGTCGGCCGCCGGCCACAACACCAATGTCGGCGACGAGGGCGGCTTCGCCCCCAACATCGGCTCGGCCGACGAGGCCCTGGCCTTCATCGTCAAGGCGGGCGAGGCGGCCGGCTACCGGGCCGGCGAGGACTTCCAGCTGGGCCTCGACGTCGCCGCCACCGAATTCTTCAAGGGCGGCCGCTACCACCTGGAAGGGGAGGGCAAGACCCTCGACCCCGCCGGCATGGTCGACTACCTCGCCGCCCTGGTGGCCAAGTTCCCCATCGTCTCCATCGAGGACGGCTGCTCGGAGGACGACTTCGACGGCTGGGCGCAACTGACCGCCAAGCTCGGCAAGCAGATCCAGCTGGTGGGCGACGACCTCTTCGTGACCAACCCCGAGCGGCTGCAGATGGGCATCGACAAGGGCCTGGCCAACTCCATCCTGGTCAAGGTCAACCAGATCGGCACCCTGTCGGAGACCCTCGACGCCGTCGACCTGGCCCACCGGTCGGCCTATACGGCGGTGATGTCGCACCGCTCGGGGGAGACCGAGGACTCCACCATCGCCGACCTCGCCGTGGCCACCAACTGTGGGCAGATCAAGACCGGCTCCCTGGCGCGCTCGGACCGGCTGGCCAAATACAACCAGCTGCTGCGCATCGAGGAGCAGCTGGCCGACCAGGCCATCTACGCCGGCCGCCGGGCGATCCGCATCCGGGGGTAGCGGGGCAGGGGTGTTGCGTCCTTCGACTCGCCGCCTGCGGCGGCGGCTCAGGATGACGAGGGCTGGAGCCATCGCCTACGGACGTCATCCAGAGCCGCCCGCAAGGCGGGCGAGTCGAAGGACGCATCCCGCCCCATGATCCGCCAACCGGAGATCACCGAGGCCGGCGTCGAGCGGATGGTGCGCGCGTTCTATGGGCGGGCGCTGGTCGATCCGGTGCTCGGGCCCGTCTTCCACACGGCCATCGACGATTTCGAGCCCCACCTGGCGACCATCACGGATTTCTGGTGCGCGGTGATGCTGGGCGCGCGGCGCTACCAGGGCAATGCCCTGGCCCCGCATCGCAAACATCCCCTTGAACCGGCCATGTTCGATCGCTGGCTGGCCCTATGGGGCGAGACGGCCGACGACCTGTTCGCGCCCTCCGCGGCGGACGCCCTGAAGGGGCGGGCGCAGAGAATCGCCGAAAGTCTCAAGCTAGGGCTGTTCTTCAAGCCGATTCTCTGAGCAAAAACCTCCCGTTAACCCTGTCTTGTCAGGCTGTGCGAGTCGGCCCTGGCGGCCGGGCCCCATGTCGGGGGGAGGTTGCTGTCTTGATGCTTGCGCGACTTCGCTCCTACCTGCCGACGGCCGGGCTGGCGTTCCTGATCTTCTATTTCGCCTTCCACGCCATGACCGGCGACCGCGGCCTGCTGACCTGGTCGCAGCGCAACGAGACCCTGGCGGTAAAGACGGCGCAGCTGGCGCGCCTTCAGGCCGAGCGCCGCGACCTGGAAGCGCGCGCCCGTCTGCTGCGGGACGGCAGCCTTTCGGCCGATCTTTTGGAGGAACGGGCCCGTTCCCTCCTAGGCTTCGCCGATCCACGGGACTATGTCATCCGCACTAGACCCTGAGTAAAGTGCAAGCGGGCTGGTGAGGAGAGGTGCATGGCGCGTACGCGCAAGACCGTGACGGCCGAGAAGGCGGGACCGGATCCGACGACCAAGTCTGCCGCCCGGACCAAGGCGGCTCCCAAGGGCGCGAGCGCGACCAAGGCCTCGCCCCCCAGCGGCGGCGACAAGGCCATGCTGCTGGAATTCTATCGCCAGATGCTGCTGATCCGGCGCTTCGAGGAGCGGGCCGGCCAGCTGTACGGCATGGGTCTGATCGGCGGCTTCTGCCACCTCTACATCGGCCAGGAGGCCGTGGCGGTGGGCATGCAGGCGGTCAAGCGCCCCGGCGACCAGATCATCACCGGCTATCGCGACCACGCCCATATGCTGGCCGCGGGGATGGACCCGCGCGAGATCATGGCCGAGCTCACGGGCCGCGCCGGCGGCGTGTCCAAGGGCAAGGGCGGCTCGATGCACATGTTCTCGGTGGATGAGGGCTTCTACGGCGGCCACGGCATCGTCGGCGCCCAGGTGCCGCTGGGCACCGGCCTCGCCTTCAGCGACAAATATCGGGAGAATGGCGCGGTCTCCTTCACCTATTTCGGCGACGGCGCGGCCAACCAGGGCCAGGTCTATGAGAGCTTCAACATGGCCGAGCTGTGGAGCCTCCCGGTCGTCTATGTGATCGAGAACAACCAGTACGCCATGGGCACCAGCGTCGAGCGCTCGTCATCCGAGACCCGGCTCTACAAACGCGGCGTGTCCTTCAACATCCCCGGCGAAGAGGTCGACGGCATGGACGTGATGGCTGTCCGTGCCGCCGGCGCCAAGGCCGCCGATCACGCCCGCAGCGGCAAGGGCCCCTACATCCTCGAGATGAAGACCTATCGCTACCGCGGCCACTCCATGTCCGATCCGGCCAAATACCGGCCCACGGGCGAACTGGACGAGGTGCGCAAGACCCGCGACCCGATCGAGCACCTGCGCGACCTGCTGCTGGCCCAGGGCGCCGCCGACGAGGCCGCCCTCAAGGCCATCGACGCCGACGTGCGCCAGATCGTGCTCGACGCCGCCGACCACGCCCGCACCAGTCCCGAGCCCGATCCTTCCGAGCTCTACACCGACGTCTATCTGGAGGCCTCCGTATGAGCCTCGACATCCTCATGCCCGCCCTGTCTCCCACCATGGAGGAGGGCACCCTGGCCAAGTGGCACGTGAAGGTGGGCGACACCGTCACCTCCGGCCAGGTCATCGCCGAGATCGAGACCGACAAGGCGACCATGGAGGTCGAGGCCGTCGACGAGGGCGTCGTCTCCGAGATCCTCACCCCCGAAGGCGCCGAGGGGGTCAAGGTCAACACCCCCATCGCCCGGCTGAACGGCGAGGCGGGATCGGCAGAGGCCGCCGAGGAACCTGCGTCCTTCGACACGGCGGCTGCGCCGCCTGCTCAGGATGACGAGGGAAGTGCGGGCGAAAGCAAAAAGGTTCGTCATCCTGAGCCGGCCGCGTCAGCGGCCGAGTCGAAGGACGCACAGCCCCTTGCCGGCGACCCCGAGATCCCCGCCGGGACCGCCATGGTCAAGGTGACCGTGCGCGACGCCCTGCGCGACGCCATGGCCGAGGAGATGCGCCGCGACCCGTCGGTGTTCCTGATGGGCGAGGAGGTCGCCCAGTACCAGGGCGCCTACAAGGTCAGCCGCGACCTGCTGCAGGAGTTCGGCGACAAGCGCGTCATCGACACCCCGATCACCGAGCACGGCTTCGCCGGCCTCGGCGTCGGCGCCGCGATGGCGGGTCTCAAGCCCATCGTCGAGTTCATGACCTGGAACTTCGCCATGCAGGCGATCGACCAGATCATCAACTCGGCCGCCAAGACGCTCTACATGTCCGGCGGCCAGATCAAATGCTCGATCGTGTTCCGCGGCCCCAACGGCGCCGCCGCCCGGGTGGGCGCCCAGCACAGCCAGGACTATTCGGCCTGGTACGGCGCCATCCCCGGCCTGAAGGTGATCGCCCCCTACGACGCGGCTGACGCCAAGGGCCTGCTCAAGGCCGCCATCCGCGACCCCAATCCGGTGATCTTCCTGGAGCACGAGATGCTCTACGGCCAGGAATCGGACGTGCCGCAGATGGACGACTGGGTGCTGCCCATCGGCAAGGCCCGCGTCCGCCGCGAGGGAACCTCCGTGACCTTCACCGCCCACTCGCGGATGGTCGGCGTGGCCCTGAAGGCGGCCGAGCAGCTGGCCGGGGAGGGCATCGAGGCCGAGGTCATCGACCTGCGCACCATCCGGCCGCTCGATACCGAGACCATCCTCGCCAGCGTCCGCAAGACCAGCCGTCTTGTGACCATCGAGGAGGGTTGGGCGACCATGGGCGTTGGGGCCGAGATCATCGCCCGGGTCGTCGACGGCGCTTTCGACTACCTCGACGCGCCCCCCATGCGGGTCAGCGGCGAGGATGTGCCCATGCCCTACGCCGCCAACCTCGAGGCCCTGGCGCTTCCGTCGGTGGACAAGATCGTCCAGGCGGCCAGAACGGTCTGCGCGGTCGGATGAACCTGGAGGGCCGCTGTCATTGCGGCGCCGTCAGCGCCGCGTTCGAGACGGACCTGGATCCCGACGTGATCCAGGTGCGCGCCTGCCAGTGCAGCTTCTGCCGCCGGCACGGGGCGCGCACCGTCAGCGATCCGGCGGGGCGGCTGACCCTCCGCTACGCCGACGGGGCGGTGGACCGCTACACCTTCGCCTCCGGCAGCGCGGACTTCCTCATCTGCCGCGGGTGCGGAGTCTATGTGGCGACGACCCTGCGCGACGGGGACGGGGATCTGGGGGTGCTCAACATCGCCGGCGCCGACATCGAAGTCCTCACCCACCGGGCGGCCGACCTGATGCATTACGAAGACGAGACCGCCCAACAGAAACAGGCCCGGCGCCGGGCGCGCTGGACCCCGATGCATATCATCCCAGATCAAGGAGCTGCCGCATGAGCGTCGACATCCTCATGCCGGCCCTGTCGCCGACCATGGAAGAAGGCACGCTGGCCAAATGGCACGTGAAGGTCGGTGATCAGGTGACGTCCGGCCAGGTGATCGCCGAGATCGAGACCGACAAGGCGACCATGGAGGTCGAGGCCGTCGACGAGGGCGTGGTCGAAGCCCTGCTGGTCCCCGAGGGCGCCGAGGGCGTCAAGGTCAACGCCCCCATCGCCAAGCTGAAGGGCGAGGGCGAGGCCGCCGGCGCCCCCACGCCGCCGTCCAAGGCCGAGCCGGCCGCTCCCCCTGCCGCCGAGGCGGCCAAGCCAGCCGCGCAGGAGCCGCCGAAGCCCGCCCCCGCGCCCACGCCCACGCCCGCGCCGATGAAGGCCGTGGCCGAGGCGTCCCAACCCGGCCAGCGTATCTTCGCCTCGCCCCTGGCTCGCCGCCTGGCCCAGCAGCAGGGGTTGGACCTCGGCTCGATCAAGGGCTCCGGCCCGCACGGCCGGATCCTTCGCAAGGATATCGAGGCCGGCAAGGGCGGATCCGCCGCCCAGGACCCGCGTCCGGCCGCGGCGCCCGCCGCCGCGCCCGCGTCCCAGCCCTCCGCGACCCTGGAGCAGATGGGCATTCCGCCGGGCTCGTACGACCTCGTGCCCCTGGACGCCATGCGCAAGGTCATCGCCCGGCGCATGACCGAGAGCTTCCGGGACATTCCCCACTTCCCGTTGACCATCGATCTCGAGATCGACGCCCTGCTGGCCGCGCGCCAGCGGATCAATGGCCTGCTCGGCAATGACGTGCGCGTTTCGGTGAACGACATCGTCATGAAGGCGGCGGCCATGGCCCTGAAGAAGGTGCCGGAGGCCAACGCCAGCTATTCCCCCGAGGGCATCGCCCTGCACCACCATGCCGACATCGCCATGGCCGTGGCCATCGACGGCGGCCTGATCACCCCCATCATCCGCGCCGCCGAGACCAAGGGCCTGGCCCAGATCGCCCGGGAGTCCAAGGATCTCGCCGCTCGGGCCCGCGACCGCAAGCTGAAGCCGGAGGAGTTCCAGGGCGGCACCTTCTCGGTGTCCAACCTCGGCATGTTCGGGATCAAGTCGTTCGCCTCGATCATCAACGCCCCGCAGGGCGCCATCCTGTCGATCGGCGCCGGCGAGAAGCGGCCGGTGGTGCGCGGTGACCAGCTGACCATCGCCACGGTGATGACCGTCACCCTGACCTGCGACCACCGGGTGGTGGACGGCGCGATCGGCGCCCGTTTCCTTCAGGCCTTCAAGCCCCTGGCGGAAGACCCTGTGACGATGTTGGCCTAGGACCGAGCGCATGGATTTCGATGTCGTCGTCATCGGCGGAGGCCCCGGCGGCTACGTCGCCGCCATCCGCGCCGCCCAGCTGGGGCTCAAGACCGCGGTGGTCGAACGGGCGGAGCTCGGGGGCATCTGCCTGAACTGGGGCTGCATCCCCACCAAGGCGCTGCTCAAGTCGGCCGAACTGTATGAGACCCTCGGCCACCTGGGCGACTACGGCCTGGCGGTCACCGGCCGCTCCTACGACTTCGACAAGGTCGTCCAGCGCTCGCGCGGCGTCGCCAAGCAGCTCACCGCCGGCATCGCCTTCCTGATGAAGAAGAACAAGATCGAGGTGGTCGCCGGGACGGCCAAGCTCGAGAAGGGCGCGCCGGCCCCGAAGGTCGTCGTGGCCCTGACCGCCGGCGGCTCGCGCACGATCCAGGCCAAGCATGTGATCCTGGCCACCGGCGCGCGCGCCCGCACCATCCCCGCCATCGGCCTGGAGCCGGACGGCGAGCGCATCTGGACCTACCGCGAGGCGATGACGCCAAAGGCCATGCCCAAGTCCCTGGTGGTGATCGGCTCGGGCGCCATCGGCATCGAGTTCGCCAGCTTCTACCGGGGTCTGGGCGCCGAGGTCACCGTGGTCGAAGCCCTCGACCGGATATTGCCGGTGGAGGACGAAGAGGTCTCCAAGGCCGCTCACAAGGCGTTCGAGAAGCGCGGCCTGGCCTTCCGGGTGGGCGCCAAGGTCACCCGCCTCGCCAAGAGCGGCGACGGCGTCGCCGTGGATATCGAGGCCGGCGGCAAGAAGGAGACCCTCAAGGCCGAGCGCGCCATCGTCGCTGTGGGTATCGCCGGGAATGTCGAGAACCTCGGCCTGGAGGCCCTGGGCGCCAAGATCGACCGAGGCCACATCGTCTCCGACGCCCACGGCGGCACGGGCGTCGCGGGTCTCTATGCGATCGGCGACGTCGCCGGGCCGCCCTGGCTCGCCCACAAGGCCAGCCACGAGGGCATCCACTGCGTCGAACACATCGCCGGCCTGGCCTCCAGCGGTCTCACCTCGCCGATTCCCGGCTGCACCTATTCCACGCCGCAGATCGCCTCGGTCGGGCTGACCGAAGCCCAGGCCAAGGCGGACAAGCGCGAGGTCAAGGTCGGCCGCTACCCCTTCCGCAACCACGGCAAGGCCATCGCCTCGGGCGAGCTGGAGGGCTTCGTCAAGACGGTGTTCGACGCCAAGACGGGGCAGCTGCTGGGCGCCCACATGATCGGGGCCGAAGTCACCGAGATGATCCAGGGCTTTGTCGTCGCCATGACCATGGAGGCCACCGAGGCGGAGCTGATGGCCACGGTCTTCCCGCATCCCACCATGTCAGAGGCCATGCACGAGGCGACCCTCGACGCCTACGGACGGGCGATTCACATCTAGGTCAGGCGCCCTTGGCCTCGGCCTCGGCGATCCTCTGGGCGGCGGCATAGTCGGTCTTGCCGGTGCCCAGCAGCGGCACCTCGCCGACCCGCACGACCTTTTTCGGCACCGTCAGCTCAGCGATGCCGTTGGCCTTGGCGAAGGCCGTCAGACGGGCCGTCTCCGGATGGGGCGCATCGGTGAGCAGGACCAGCCGCTCGCCCTTCTTGGGATCGGCGACGGAGACCACGGCGTGGCGGCTGTCAGGCCAGACGCTGGTGCACATGTCTTCCACCGCTGACAGGGACACCATCTCGCCCCCGATCTTGGCGAACCGGCGGGCCCGGCCGACGATCCGCATGAAGCCGTCGGGGTCGATCTCGATGACGTCGCCGGTGTCATGCCAGCCGCCCTCCGGCTCCTGGATGGCCCGGCCGTCGGCGTCGAGATAGCCGGCCATGACATTGGGCCCACGCACGAACAGGCGGCCGTCCCCCGGCACCCCGGGGATCGGCTCCACCCGGCTTTCGATCCCCGGCAGCAGGTGGCCGACCGTGCCGCGCTTCATCTTGCCGGGACGGTTGGCGGCGATCACTGGGGCCGCCTCGGTGGCGCCGTAGCCCTCCAGGACCCAAACCCCCGCGAAGCGCTCGGCCATCAGGTTGTGCGTCTCCTCCCGCACCCGCTCGGCGCCGCAAACCACGAACTGCAGGCCGGACAGGTCGTCCGGCTCGGCGGCGCGGGCGTACTGGTTGACGAAGGTGTCAGTGGCCAATAACAGGTCGGCGCCGATTTCCTTGATGAGGCCAGGGATGATTTTCGTATGTAATGGAGAGGGATATTCGAAAGCTTTGACACCATACAGCAGCGGCAGCACCACGCCGATGGTCAGGCCGAAGCAGTGGAAGGTGGGCAGGGGGTTGAACAACACCCAGTTCTCGTCGAGGTCGATGTGCGCCGCCACCTGGGCGGAGTTGGCGCACAGGTTGCGGTGGCTGAGCACGACCCCCTTGGGCGCCGCCAGGCTGCCCGAGGTGAACAGGATCACGCCGATGTCGGACGGCGCCAGGGGTGTGCGGAACAGGCGCGGAAAGGCCCCCGCGGCCAGGGCGTAGAGCTTGTCCGCCGGGCCGATGGTCTTGCGCAGGTCCTCCAGATAGGTGATCGCCGCCACCTCGCCGAGGGATTCCAGCAGCTCGTCCATGCGCGTCTGCACGATGAACCGCCGGGAGGTGAGGATCCGCTTCACCCCCGCCAGGCGACAGGCGGCCTTCAGGTTGCGCGCCCCCGAGGTGAAGTTGAGCATGGTCGGGATGCGCCCGAAGGCGTGCAGGGCGAAGAAGGTCACGGCCGCCCCCGAGCTGGTGGGCAGCAGCACCGCCACCCGCTCGCCCCGCTCGGTGATGTCCGCGAACTTGCGACCCAAGGCGAAGCAGGCCCGCAGCAGGTCGCGATAGGTCAGCGGCTTGCGCTCATGATCCTCCAGGATCGGCTTGCCCGGTCCGAAGCGGTGCGCCGCGTCGATCAGGGCGTCGAAGACGGACCGCTCGGCGGCGGCAGGGTCATAGGTGCGCGGCAAGCGGGTGGCCTCCGGAACGGCCGGCCACGCTAATGCCCCGCCGGTCGCGCGTCACTAGGGCGTGAAGGCCCGATCGACCGCGGCGGCCATGGCCTCCGTCCAGGCGGCGTGGATCGGGTCCGACTCCAGGTGCAGCGACGCGCGGCCGCCGGGGACGACCTGGCGCACGCAGGCGGCCATCGCCCGGCAGAGCTGCGCCGCGCGGGGGGGCTCTCGCTGCGTCGCCAGCATCAGCACGGGCGCGCGGACCAGCGCCAGCCGGTCCGTCGTGAGGGCGGCGGTCTGGCGCTGGAACCCGTCGATCCAGCCATAGGAGACGCCGCCCATGCGCAGGTCCGGATTGGCCCCCTGCCAGGCCGCGATCACCCCCGGGCGGCCGGAAGGCAGGGGATCAGCCTTCTCCCATGGCGCCTGGCCGACCGCGCGCAGCCACCCGAGCCGCACCCGGTTCATCCCCGCGGCGCCGGCGGCCGCGGGACCGGCCGATATGGGCGGCTCGGCGGCGCTCAGGGTCGGCGCGGACAGGATCGTGGCGCGCACGGGCAGGCCGGCGGCCAGGGCCGACAGGGCGGCGGGCGCGGCCGTGGACTGGGCGATCAGGACGGTGGGCCGGCCGATCACCGCGACCATGGCCTGCAGGGCGGCGCCGTGGGCGGCGGGATCGGGCTCGTGACCGAGGTCGCGGGGTCGGGTGAAGCGCCCCGATCCCCCCTGGCCCGGGGCGTCCATGACCCATACCGCATAGCCCCGGGCGACGAGGGCCCGCACGGTTTCGAACCAGGCCTCGGCGCTCTCGCCATAGCCGCAGGCGATCAGCACATCGCCGCGCGGCGCCGTCGCGGGCGCCGCGACCCCGTAGCGGATGGGCGGCGCCGCCCCGATGCGGATCAGGCCCCAGGCCCAGGTTTCCGGCGGGTAGAAGCGCTGCTGCAGGCTCGGAGGGATGCGGCTGTCGACGAACGGCGCGTCGGCGCCGCCGGCCTGGCCGCACCCGGCGAGCAACAGCAGGGCGAGGAGGGCGGGCAGGGGGCGCATGAAGGCCGCACTCTTTCCGCCCAGGCTCCGAGCCGCAAGGGCTTGCGGCGACGCGGCGCTTGATCATTGGGCGGCAAAGCCCGATCTAGGGGCCATGGCCATCGTCATCGACACCGTTCGGGCCCGCCACCCGGAAAAGCAGGGGCGGCCGGACACCCCCATTCTGCGCAAGCCCGACTGGCTGCGGGTGCGCGCCCCTGGGTCGCCGGGCTATCTCGAGACCCTCGGCGTCGTGAAGGGCCACGGCCTGACCACGGTCTGCGAAGAGGCCGCCTGCCCGAACATCGGCGAGTGCTGGAGCAGCAAGCACGCCACCATGATGATCATGGGCGGCATCTGCACCCGCGCCTGCGCCTTCTGCAACATCGCCACCGGCCTGCCCAACGCCCTGGACCCCACCGAGCCCGAACGCGTGGGTCAGGCGGTGGCCAAGATGGGGCTGAAGCACGTGGTCATCACCTCGGTGGACCGCGACGACCTGCCCGATGGCGGGGCGCGCCATTTCGCCGACACCGTGCGCGCCATCCGCCGCCTGGCGCCCGAGGCCACCATCGAGATCCTCACCCCCGACTTCCTGCGCAAGGACGGGGCCGCCGAGGAGGTCATCGATTCGCGGCCCGACGTGTTCAACCACAACCTCGAGACGGTGCCGCGCCTGTATCTGAAGATCCGTCCCGGCGCCCGCTACTACCACTCCCTGCGGTTGCTGGAGCGGGTCAAGGCCCGTGACCCCCAGCAGTTCACCAAGTCCGGCCTGATGGTCGGCCTCGGCGAGACCAAGGAGGAGGTCATGCAGGTGATGGACGACATGCGCTCGGCCGGCATCGACTTCATCACCATCGGCCAATATTTGCAGCCGACCCGTAAGCACGCCGCCATCGACCGCTTCGTCGAGCCGGCGGAGTTCAACGCCCTGGAGACCATCGCCAGGGCCAAGGGCTTTCTCATGGTCTCCGCCAGCCCGCTGACCCGCTCGTCGCACCATGCCGGCGAGGACTTCGCCAGGCTGAGGGCCGCCCGCGCCGCCCTGGCCGCCCGCTAGACTGACGCCCCTTGCGCCGACACCGCCTCACCCGGGTGCTGCCCTATACGCCTGACCAGATGTTCGCCCTGGTCGGCGACGTGCGCGCCTATCCACAGTTCGTGCCCTGGCTGACCCAGATGCGCGTGTGGAATGAGACCGAGATCGCGCCGGGCGTCACCGCCCTCGACGCCGAGGCCGCGGTGGGGTTCTCCATGCTCCGGGAGACCTTCGCCACCCGGGTGACCCGCGACGCCGAGGCCCGCCAGATCGACGTCTCGCTGCTCTATGGGCCGTTCAAGCGCCTGCGCAACCACTGGGCCTTCACCCCGCACCCGTCGGGAACCGAGGTGCGGTTCGAGATCGACTTCGAGTTCAAGTCGCGCCTCCTCGACGGGCTGCTGGCCGCCAATATGGGCCGGGCAGTGGACAAGCTGATCGCCTGTTTCGAGGCCCGGGCGGCGGCCCTCTATGGGGCGCCGACGCCGGCCGCGTAAGCGCGGTCCCGTCAGCCCAGGGCGTCCGCCAGCAGCTGCAAGGCCTGACGCACGCTCGCCAGCCTCACCCCGCCCCGGCCGATGTCGCCGAAGCGGCGCTCGACATGGACGGTCTGGCCGCCGGCGAGGGCCACCGCGAAATGAACCAGTCCCACCGGCTTGGCGGCCGAGCCGCCGCCGGGCCCCGCGACCCCGGTGATGGCGACGGCGGCGCCGACGCCGGCCCGCGTCACGGCGCCCTCGGCCATCGCCCGCGCCACCGGCTCGGACACCGCCCCGTGCGCCTCGATGAGGGCGGCCGGCACGCCAAGGAAGGCCGTCTTGCTGGCGTTGGAATAGGTAATGAAGCCGCCCTCGACCACGTCGGACGAGCCGGCGATCTGGGTCAGGGCGCCGGCGACAAGGCCGCCGGTGCAGCTCTCGGCGGTGGCCAGGGTCAGGCCCCGGGCGCGGGCGGCGGCCAGCGCCGCGATCGCCAGGGCCTCGATATCGGATGGGAACATGGCGGCGCCTCGTGGAATCGGCCGACATTGACACCGATGCTCGCCCCGCCGTCACGCCGAAAGATGAGGCCATGACCGACCTGCCTGCCTCAGGCTCCGCCGGCCACGGGCGCGGCGCGGGCCTGTTCGCCCTGGCCGTGCTGGTCAGCGCCGCCCTGGTGTTCTCGGTGCAGCCGATGATCGCCAGGATGATCCTGCCGCGCCTGGGCGGATCGACGGCGGTGTGGAACACCAGCCTGGCCTTCTTCCAGGTGGCGCTGCTGGCCGGCTACGCCTACGCCCACGCCCTGCAGAGGCTGGCGTCCGTGCGCGCGCAGATGGGCGTCCACCTGGCGGTGCTCTGCCTTGCGGCCCTGGTGTTGCCCCTGCATCTGTCAGGCCTCCTCGGCGACCCCTATGTGAACGCCCCGGCCCTGTGGCTGGTGGGGGTGCTGGCCGTGTCGCTGGGCGCCCCTTTCGCCGCGCTCTCGGCGACCGCGCCGCTCATCCAGGCCTGGTATGCGCGCACCCATCCGGAGGGGCGCGATCCCTACCGGCTCTACGCCGCCAGCAACGTCGGCAGTCTGGCGGCCCTGCTGGCCTATCCGCTCGCGATCGAGCCCCTGCTGCGGCTGGGAACCCAGGCCATGGCCTGGAGCCTGGGCTATGCGGTCTTCGTGCTCTTGGTGGTGGGCCTCGCCGCCGCGACCTGGCGGGCGAGGGAGACCCTGGCGCCGGTCGTGGCGCCGGCCGCTGCCCCGGTGGGCTGGCGCGACCGGCTGGTCTGGCTGCTGCTGGCGGCTGCGCCGTGCAGCCTGCTGTTGGGGGTCACGGGCCACCTGACCGCCGACGTCGCCTCGGCGCCCTTCCTCTGGGTCATTCCGCTGGCTCTCTATCTCGTCACCTTCATCATCGCCTTCCAGTCGCGGCCGCTGATCCCGCCGGGGGCCGCCCTGCTGGCCCAGGCGGCGTTCCCGGGCATGGCCCTGGTGCTCTCCAACGAGCCCGCCGCACCGCTGGCGCTGCAGTTCGCCGTCCACCTGCTGGCTTTTTTTCTGACGGCTCTCGTCTGCGCCCAGGCCCTGTCCGCGCGGCGACCGGCGCCGGCGCGGTTGACGGAGTTCTACCTGTGGATGTCCCTGGGCGGGGTGCTCGGCGGCGCCTTCACCGCCTTCGCCGCCCCGGTGATCTTCAACGGGGTTTGGGAGTATCCCATCGTGCTGGTCCTGGCTTGCCTGGCGCGGCCGTGGGGGCAGGGGCCGCTCGGCCGCTTCCAGTGGATCGGCCTCGCCGGCGGCGTGGTCATCGCTGCGGTGCTGCTGCTGCCCATTCCCATGCCGTATCAGGTGCGCCTGCTGCTGCTGCTCCTGGTGGCCGCCTATGGCGTGCTGCAGATGCGGCGGGCGGTTCCCTTTGTCATCCTGCTGGCCGCCCTTGGCCTGGCCAGCTACCTGCCGAACATGCTGCGCAAGGGCTCTGAAACCCACCGCAGCTTCTTTGGCGTCGTCCAGATCGTCGAGGCGCCGACCCCGGTGCTGGGCGCGGTGAGGGTCATGATCCACGGCTCGACGCTGCATGGAACCCAGGGTTTGCGACCGGCCCAGCGCTGCTGGCCGACCACCTACTACGCCCCTGGCACGCCCATCGGCCAGGTGATGCGGCTGGAGCAGGGCCGGCGGCCGGCGGTGTCGATCGGGGCGGTGGGCCTCGGCGCGGGCACCGTCTCGACCTATGTCCGCCGCTCGGACCGCATCCGCTTCTTCGAGATCGATCCCCTGGTGGTGCGGCTGGCCTTCGATCCGTCGAAGTTCAGCTTCGTCCGGGGCTGCGCCCAGGGGCCGGTGGCCCTAACCCTCGGGGACGCCCGTCAGTCTCTCGAGCGCGTGCCGTCAGGCAGCTACGACATCCTTCTGGTGGACGCCTTCTCGTCGGACAGCGTCCCCACCCACCTGATGACCACCGAGGCCATGCGCACCTATCTGCGGGTGATCAAGCCCGGGGGCGTGGTCATCCTGCACCTGTCCAACCGCAACCTGGAACTGGCCGGACCGGCGGCGGCGGCCATGCGCGCGGCGGGGGCCTCCCTGCTCGAGCAGAGCTACTACAGCCGCGCCCAGCAGACCTATGTGGAGAGTTCGTCCCAGGCGATCATCGCCGCCCGCGATCCCAAGGTGCTCGAGGCCTATGCCGCCCTGCCGGGCTGGACGCCGACCACCCATGTCGCCCGAGCCTGGACGGACGACTACACCAATGTACCGGGCGCCCTGTGGGCGCGGTTGCGGGGGGGGCGCAGCTACTGAGGCCGCGCCGGACGACGCCTCAGGCGGGCATGTCGACCAGGCAGACCGCCTGAGCGGCGACGCCCTCGCGCCGGCCGGTGAACCCCAAACCCTCGGTGGTGGTGGCCTTCACGCTCACCCGGTCCAAGGGCAGGCCAAGGATCTGGGCCAGGCTGGCCCGCATGGCGGCGCGTTGCGGCTTGATCCGCGGCGCCTCGCAGATGAGGGTCAGGTCGACATTGACCAGCTCGCCGCCCCGGGCGGCGACCAGGGCGACGGCGTGCTCCAGGAACAGCCGCGACGGCGCCCCGCGCCATTGCGGGTCCGTCGGCGGGAAATGGTCGCCGATGTCGCCGGCGCCGATGGCGCCGAGGATGGCGTCGGTCACCGCGTGAAGGGCCACGTCGGCGTCGGAATGACCCACGAGGCCCTGGTCATGGGGGATGGCGACCCCGCACAGCCAGACGGCCTCGCCCGGGCCGAAACGGTGGGCGTCGAAGCCCTGGCCGATGCGGCTGACGCGGGCGCCTTGGGACAGGGTCTCGGCCATGGCGAAATCCTCCGGATAGGTCAGCTTCATCAGGCGCGGATCCCCCGTAACCAGCGCCACCCGGCCGCCGGCGCGCTCGACCACGGCGGCGTCGTCGGTGGGCGTCTCCCCGGCCGGCCAGGCGGCGTAGGCGGCGCGCAGGACCTCGGCCCGGAAGGCCTGGGGTGTCTGGGCGCGCCACAGGCCCTCGCGGGGCACGGTGACCAGCCGGTCGCCGTCGCGGCGCTTGAGGGTGTCGGCCATGGCCAGGGCGGGCAGGGCGCCGTCGGCCTCGACCAGGGCGGCGAGCAGCGCGTCCACATGACCGCGGGTCACGAAGGGGCGGGCCGCGTCGTGGACGAGGATGATCTCGGCGTCTTCCAGCGCCGCCAGTCCCGCCTTGACCGAAGCGTCCCGGGTGGCGCCGCCGCTGATCAGCGTCACCTCCAGGGCGCCCAGGGCCGCCTTGGCCTCGCCCGCGTCGTCAGGGGGGATCACCACGACGATCCGGTCTGCGCCGGCCTCAGCCAGGGCCTGGACCGACCAGGCGGCGACAGGGCGCCCGCCCACGATCCGCCACTGCTTAGGCGTCCCTTCGCCCGCGCGGCTGCCTGTGCCCGCGGCGACAACAATCGCCGAAAATCGCATGGGCCAGTGTTTCGGCGAGGTTCGGCCGCTTGTCCAGACTGGACGACGCCCCTGCGGCTGCCTAAAAAGGAGGCGTGGGCGATGAGCAAAAATTGGGCGCCGGCCTGAGGGTGGGGGGCGTGCCTGTCGGGGGGAAGGTTTGGTTGGCCCCCATGACGGGCGTTTCCGACCTGCCATTTCGCCGCGCGGCGTCCAAACTGGGCGCGGCCTATGTGGCCACCGAGATGGTCGCCTGCGCCGAATTCGCCCGGCGACGGCCCGATGTGGTGCGCCGGGCCGCGGTGGGCGATGGGCTGCCCCTGATGGTGGTGCAGTTGGTCGGCCGGGAGGCGTCGTGGATCGCCCAGGGCGCCCGCATGGCCTGCGAGGCCGGCGCCCAGATCATCGACCTGAACATGGGGTGCCCCGCCAAGGAGGTCACCGGGGCCCTGTCGGGATCGGCCCTGATGCGCGACCTCGACCTCGCCGAAGGCCTGATCGCCGCCGCGGTGGAGGCCTCGTCCGTGCCCGTGACCCTGAAGATGCGCCTGGGCTGGGACCATGGCAGCGTCAACGCCCCGGAGCTGGCGCGGCGGGCGCAACGGGCCGGGGTGCGCGCCATCACCGTTCACGGCCGCACCCGCTGCCAGTTCTACACCGGCCGGGCGGACTGGACCGCCATCGCCGCGGTCAAGCAGGCGGTGACCATCCCGGTGATCGCCAACGGCGACGTCGTCGACCTCGACACCGCCCGCCAGGCCCTGGCCGCGTCGGGCGCCGACGGCCTGATGATCGGTCGCGGGGCCTACGGCCGCCCTTGGCTGGCGCGCGCCCTCGATGACGCCCTCGCCGGCCGCCCGGCGGCGATCGAGCCGGCGGTGGTCGAGCGGCTGGATATCGTCCTGAACCATTTTCGCGACAGCCTGGCCTTCTACGGCGACCACCTGGGGCTGCGGATGTTCCGCAAGCACCTGGGCTGGTACGTCCTGGCCGCCCCCTGGCCCGCCGACCCGGCCGTACGCCGGGCGGCCAAGGCCCAAATCTGCCGACTGGAACAACCGTCGGATGTGGAGAACGCCCTGGTCACCCTATGGTCCCAACCTGAGAGGCTGGCGGCATGACCGAGCGACAACGGGTTCCCCACCCGCCCAACACCGATCGACTGCGGTCCGCCGCCTTCGACCTCAGTCCTGAGCCGGCGCTGATCATCGATGGCGGCGGCGCCCTGGCGGCGGCCAACGAGGCGGCCGAAGGCCTGTTCGGCCAGGGGCTGTCGTTGCTGTCGCGCGGCCGTTTCCGCGACGCCATGCCCACCGGCTCGGTGCTGGTGAGCCTGATCGACCGGGCCGTCGCCGAGGCCGCCCAGGTGCGCGAGCGGGGGGTGGAGATCAGCCTGTTCGGCCAGCCGCCGTTTCCCGCCGACTGCGCCGCGGCGCCCATCGGCGACGGCGCCGTCCTGCTCAGCCTGCACATCCGCACCCCGAGCCTTCCCTCCGAGCGCCAGGAACAGGCCGGGCTGCGATCCATCATCGGCCTGGGGCGGATGCTGGCCCATGAGATCAAGAACCCCCTGGCGGGCATCCGCGGGGCGGCGCAGCTGCTGGGGCAGAGCGCCCGGCCGGACGACCTGCCCCTGTCGCAGCTGATCGTGGACGAGACCGATCGGGTCCGGCGGCTGGTCGATCGGTTGGAGGCCTTCTCCGACGACACCGCGCCCGAGCGGGCCGCGGTCAACATCCACGCCGTGCTCGACCGGGTGCGGGCCCTGGCCGCCAACGGCGCCGCCGACGGCCTGATCCTGCGCGAGGTCTATGATCCGTCCCTGCCGCAGACCCTCGGCGACGAGGACCAGCTGATCCAGATCTTCCTCAACCTGGTGAAGAACGCGGCCGAGGCGGCCCATGCCCGCGGCGACAACCGGGGCGAGATCATGATCTCCACCGGCTACCGCCACGGTATGCGCGTGCGCGGCCCGGACGGGCGCGCCATCCGCGGCGCGCCCCTGGAGGTGCGCATTCAGGACAATGGTCCCGGGGTTCCCGCCCATCTGCGCGACGACCTGTTCCAGCCGTTTGTCACCTCAAAAGCGATGGGCCAGGGCCTTGGCCTCGCGCTTGTGGCCAAACTGGTCGCCGGCCACGGGGGTCTGATCGATTTCGAGTCAGAACCCGGCCGCACCGTCTTCCGTGTCCTGCTTCCCATCGACGAGTGACGGTACCGCGATAAGCCCATGGCCATGACGATGCAGTCCAAGATCCTGATCGCCGACGACGACGCGTCGATCCGCCTGGTGCTCAGTCAGGCCTTCACTCGCCTCGGCTACCAGGTCCGCGCCACCGGCAACGCCACCACCCTGCTCAAATGGGCGTCCGAAGGGGAGGGCGACCTGATCATCACCGATGTGGTGATGCCGGACCTCAACGCCTTCGACGTGCTTCCGCGCATCCGCAAGGAACGCCCCAAGCTGCCGATCATCGTCATGAGCGCGCAGAACACCCTGACCACGGCGGTCAACGCCGCGGAGGTGGGCGCCTTCGACTACGTCCCCAAGCCCTTCGACCTCGACGACATGACCAACGCCGCCAAGCGCGCCCTGACCCGTCCCGCCGACGGCGAGGCGGCCAAGGCCCAGGCCCGGGCCATGCGGGACGAGCGGCTGCCGCTGATCGGCCGCTCGGCGCCGATGCAGGAGGTCTACCGCACCATCGCCCGCCTGGTGGGGGCGGACCTGACGGTCCTCATCCTGGGGGAGTCCGGGGCCGGCAAGGAACTGGTGGCCCGCGCCCTGCACGACATGGGCCGGCGCCGTGATGGCCGCTTCGTGGTCATCAACCTCGGCGCCACCCCACGCGAACGGGTCGAGACCGAACTGTTCGGCAAGGGCGGGGAAGGGGACATCGGCAAGCTGGTGGAGGCCGACGCCGGAACCCTGTTCCTCGACGAGATCGGCGACATGCCCCTGGACGCCCAGACCCGGCTGCTGCGGGTCATCGACGGCTCCGAGACCACCATCAATCCCAAGACCGGCCGGCGCCCCAATGTGCGGATCATCGCCGCCACCAACCGCGACCTGCGGGCGCTGATCCAGCAGGGGCTGTTCCGCGAGGACCTGTTCTTCCGGCTCAATGTCGCCCCCCTGCGCCTGCCGCCCCTGCGCGACCGCACCGACGACATCCCGGAACTGGCCAGGGCCTTCCTGCTGCGGGCCCACCGCGAGGGGCTGCCCGCCAAGACCATCGACCAGAGCGCCATCGAGCGCCTCAAGACCCACGCCTGGCCCGGCAACGTCCGCGAACTCGAGAACCTGATCCGGCGGATGTGCGCCCTCTACGCCGAGGACACCCTCACGGCGCGCATCGTGGAGCGCGAGCTGCAGGATCACGACCCCTCGCGCCCGGGCGAGGAGGGCCCGGCCACCCTGTCGGGCCTGATCGAGCGCCACCTGGCCTCCTATTTCGCCGATCAGCCCGACGGCCTGCCGCCCGCGGGGCTCTATGACCGGGTGCTGGAAGAGGTCGAGGCGCCGCTGATCCGGCTGACCCTCGCGGCCACCCGCGGCAACCAGGTGCGGGCTGCCGAGATCCTTGGGCTCAACCGAAACACCCTGCGCAAGAAGATCCAGGACCTGGGTATCGAGCGCGTCCGCCCCGCCCGCTGACCGCGTCATCCCTGCAACATCGCTGTTGATAAATGGGCACAGTCACCTAGGCTGGCCTCGATGACGATCCGGTCCGCCCCCGAGACAGATCTGCGCGCCCACGGTCGTTCGGGGTCGGGCTGGCTGGGTTTCGCCTACAGCCTGGCGGCGATCGTCACCGCCGTGACCATCTACCTGGCGTCGTCCGCCCCCGGGGCCGGGTCGCTGGGCCCCGCCACCCGCCTGCTCGGCTGGGTGGTCGGATTGAATCTGATCCTGATCGGCGCGGTCGGCAGCGTCATCGGCCGGCGGGTGCTGCAGCTGTTCCTGGTGCGCCGCCGCGACGCCGGCGCCCAGCTGCACCTGCGGTTCGCCACCCTGTTCGCCGCCGCGGCGGTGATCCCCTCGGTGATCGTCGCCCTGTTCTTCGGGGTGCTGGTCAACCGCGGCGTCGACAGCTGGTTCAGCGAACGGGTCTCCTCGGTCGTCGAGAACTCCGCCCGGGTGTCCAAGGCCTATGTCGACGAGCAGCAGCAGACGATCTTTGGCGACGTCCTGGCCATGGCCGTGGACATGAACCGTGCCGCCCCGCTGATGCGTGACAGTCCCCTGACCTACAGTCGGATTCTGGAGGGGCAGGCGGCCAACCGCTTCTTCCCCGCCGCCTATGTGATCGACAAGGACGGCCGCATCCTGGCCAGGGCCGAGGCCAACAGCGCCCCCCGGTTCGTGGCCCCGCCGCCCTCGTCCCTCGCGGCCTCGGACCGTGAGGTCGTCATCCGCGCCTTCAACGGCGAGGACCTGATGCGGGCCCTCTACCGCCTGGATTCCTACAACGACGCCTACCTCTATGTGGTCCGGCGGGTGGAGCCGGGGGTGCTGCGCGACCTCGACGCCGCTTCCGGATCCCTGGCCGCCTATCGGGACGCCCAGAGCAACCGCAATGGCGTCCAGGCCGCCTTTATCCTCAGCTACACCGAGACGGTGTTGCTGGTGCTGGTGGGGGCGATCTGGCTGGGCCTGGCGGCGGCCAACAGCATCTCCGCCCCGGTGGGGCGCCTGGTGCAGGCGGCGGGGCGGGTGGCCAGCGGCGACCTCGACGCCCGGGTGGATAGCGAGAACGATCCTGAGGAGATCGCCGTCCTGTCGCGCGCCTTCAACCGCATGACCAGCGACCTGCAGACCCAGCAGCGGGCGCTGCGGGCGGCCAACGCCGATGCGGAGTCGCGCCGCGAGTTCATCGAGACCGTGCTGGCGGGGGTCAGCGCCGGGGTGATCGGCCTGGACCGGGACGACCGCATTTCCGCGGCCAACAGCCAGGCCTCGGTGCTGCTCGCCCTGCCCAGCTCGGCCGTGGGCCGCAGCCTCGCCGAGGCGGCGGGAGAACTGGCGTCGGTCGCCGCCGGCGCCCGCGCCAAGGGCGAGGCCGAGGAGGAGATCGACGTCATCCGCCGCGGCGAAACCCGTCGCCTGCGCATCCGCGCCACCTGCACCGCCGAGGGCGGGCTGGTGCTGACCTTCGACGACATCACCCGCCTGGTGGCGGCCCAGCGGAACGCCGCCTGGAAGGACGTCGCCCGCCGCATCGCCCATGAGATCAAGAACCCTCTGACCCCGATCCAGCTGTCGGCCGAGCGCATCCGCCGCAAATACCGCCGCGAGATCACCAGCGACCTGGAGACCTTCGACCGCTGCACCGACACCATCATCCGCCAGGTCGGCGACATCGGCCGCATGGTCGACGAATTCTCCGCCTTCGCCCGCATGCCGGCGCCCCAGTTCGGCGAGTGCGACGCGGCGGAGCTGCTGCGCCAGGGCGTGTTCGCCCAGCGCGTCGCCAGCCCCAGCATCCTGGTGGAGATGGACGAGCCCACCGCCGAGGCCAAGGTCGTGTGCGACGGCCGCATGGTGGGCCAGGCCCTCACCAATGTGCTGAAGAACGCCGCCGAGGCGATCCATGGCCGCCAGGCCAAGGAGCCGGACATACATGGCCATATCCGCGCCCGCCTGCTGGTCGACGACGCCAGCGTGACCTTCGAGATCGAGGACAACGGCATCGGTCTGCCCGCCAAGGACCGCGACCGGCTCACCGAGCCCTATGTGACGACCCGCGAGAAGGGCACCGGGCTTGGCCTGGCGATCGTCAAGCGCATCCTCGAGGATCACGAGGGACAGCTTGTCCTGCTCGACGCCGACTCTGCGCCCGGCGCCCGGGCGCTGTTGAAATTTCCGCGGTCGAAGACGCTCGATGACGCGGCGCCGAAGAGGGTGGCTCTGGGATGAGAGAAATCATGGCCGCCGACATCCTTGTCGTCGATGACGAAGCGGACATCCGCGACCTGGTCGCCGGCATCCTTGCCGACGAGGGCTATGCGGTGCGGGTCGCCGCCAACTCGGAGGAGGCGCTCACAGCCCTGCAGGCGCGCAAGCCCGCATTGCTGATCCTGGACATCTGGATGCAGGGCGGCGGGATGGACGGGCTGGAACTGCTCGATCTGGTCAAGGAGCTCGATGCGGACCTGCCGGTGATCATGATCTCGGGCCACGGCAACATCGAGACGGCGGTCAGCTCAATCAAGCGCGGCGCCTATGACTTCCTCGAGAAGCCGTTCAAGTCCGACCGGCTGGTGCTGGTGGTGGAGCGGGCGCTGGAGGCCACCTCCCTGCGCCGCGAGAACCGCCGCCTGCGGGTGCAGACCCTGACCCCCGACGGCTTCATCGGCCGCTCCGCCGCCGCCGTGCACCTGCGCCAGCTGATCGCCAAGGTGGCGCCCGCCAACAGTCGGGTGCTGATCACCGGCCCGGCGGGCTCGGGCAAGGAGCTGGTGGCGCGGCTGATCCACGGCGGCAGCCCCCGCGCCAAGGGCGAGTTCGTGGTCATCGCCGCCGCCGGCATGACCCCCGAGCGGGTCGACCTGGAGCTGTTCGGCGAGGAGGGGGAGGGCGGTCGCCCGCGCAAGATCGGGGTGTTCGAGCGCGCCCACGGCGGCACCCTCTACATCCCCGAAGTCTGCGACATGCCGCTCGAGACCCAGGCGCGCATCCTGCGGGTTCTAGTGGAGCAACGGTTCCGGCGTATCGGCGGCGACAGCGACGTCCAGGTCGATGTGCGGGTGATGTCGTCCACCTCCCGCGACCTGCGCGACGAGATCGCCTCCGGGCGTTTTCGTGAGGACCTGTTCCATCGCCTGAACGTGGTGCCCGTGCGCGTGCCCGGCCTCACCGAGCGCCGCGAGGACATCGCCGAGCTGGCGACCTATTTCATCACGAGGATCGCCGAGTCCCAGGGCCTGCCGACGCGCATCCTCGGGGATGACGCCATCGCCACCCTGCAGGTGCACGAGTGGCCGGGCAATGTGCGCCAGCTGCGCAACAACATCGAGCGCCTGCTGATCCTCGCCACCGGCGACCCGGGCGAGGTGATCACCGCCGAGATGCTGCCTTCCGAGGTGGCGGCGGCCGGGGCGGCGGGCGCGGTGGGGGCCGAGCGGATTATCGCCCTGCCGCTGCGCGACGCGCGCGAGGTGTTCGAGCGCGAATACCTGCACGCCCAGATCATGCGCTTTGGCGGTAACATCTCGCGCACCGCCGCCTTCATCGGCATGGAGCGGTCGGCCCTGCACCGCAAGCTGAAGTCCCTGGGCGTCGGGGCCGGCCGGCCGGAGGACGACGAGGTCTGATGTCCCGCGTCGCCTATGTGAACGGCCGCTATGTTCCGCTGGCCCAGGCCTGCGTCCATGTCGAGGACCGCGGCTTCCAGTTCGCCGACGGGGTCTATGAGGTGTGGGCGGTGTTCGGCGGCCGCCTGGCCGACGCCCGGGGCCATTTCGAACGCCTGGACCGCAGCCTGGGCGAACTGTCCATCGCCCCGCCCATGAGCCGGGCCGCCCTGACGGTGGTGCTGCGCGAGACGGTGCGCCGCAATCGCGTCGAGGAGGGCATCGTCTATCTGCAGATCACCCGGGGCGCGGCGCGGCGCGATCACGCCTTCCCCGGTCCGGGCGTTCCCGCCACCGTGGTGGTCACCGCCCGCGCCCTGGACTTCGAGGCGGCGGGGGCCAGGGCGGAAGCCGGCGTCTGGGTGATCACCCGGCCGGACAATCGCTGGGGACGCTGCGATATCAAGACCGTAGGCCTGCTGCCGAATGTCCTGGCCAAGCAGGCGGCGCGGGAGGCGGGCGCCTATGAGGCCTGGCTGGTGGACGATGACGGCCTGGTCACGGAGGGTTCCTCCACCAATGCCTGGATCGTCGATCGGGACGGCGTCCTGCGGACCCGCAGCGCCGACGCGAACATCCTGCGCGGCGTCACCCGCGGCAGCCTGATGGGCATCGCCCGGGCCGAGGGTATCGCCGTGTCAGAGGCGCCGTTCACCGTGGCCGATGCCCTGCAGGCCCGTGAGGCGTTCCTGACGGCCGCCTCGTCCCTCGTGGTGCCCATTGTCGCCATCGACGGGGCGCCGGTGGGCTCGGGACGCCCCGGCCCGGTGGCGACGCGGCTGCGGAGCCTCTATATCCGACAGGCGCGTAGCACGGCGGTGTGAGCGCGCCATGGTTGCGGCCGGCGTTCGGCCCGGCCTAAGGTCACGGCTGTGTGTGTGTGGTGGGCGATGAGCCCCCGATGAACGTGAGGGAAGCGACGAATGTCGGCCGATAAGAAGCAGAATTTGCAGGATACTTTCCTGAACAGCGTGCGCAAGGCGCGCACGCCCCTGACCATCTTCCTCGTCAATGGCGTCAAGCTGCAGGGGGTGGTCAGCTGGTTCGACAACTTCTGCGTCTTGCTGCGCCGCGACGGCCAGTCGCAACTGGTCTACAAGCACGCCATCTCCACCATCATGCCCTCCCAGCCCGTGCAGCTTTACGAGCCCAGTCCAGACCAAGACGATTGAGCGACAAATCCGTAGACCGCCGGCCTGAAGTCCAGACCGCCCTCGTCATCCATCCGGCGCGCCAGGGCCTCACCACCCTGAGACCGCCGAACCTGCGGCTGGAGGAGGCCGTGGGCCTCGCCGAGGCCCTGGATCTCGTGGTCGCGCGGGCGCTGATCACGCCCCTGCGCGCGGCGACGCCGGCCACCCTGTTCGGCAAGGGCAAGGTCGCAGAGCTTGGCGAACTGGCGGCGGAGCTTGAGGCCGATGTCGTCGTCATCGACGACGCCCTCAGCCCCGTGCAGCAGCGCAATCTGGAAAAGGCCTGGCAGGTCAAGGTGCTGGACCGCACTGGCATGATCCTGGAGATCTTCGCCCGCCGCGCCCGCACCCGCGAGGGCAAGCTGCAGGTCGAGCTCGCCCGCCTGGGCTATGAGCGCTCGCGCCTGGTGCGCACCTGGACCCACCTGGAGCGGCAGAGGGGCGGGCTGGGCGCCATGGGCGGCCCCGGCGAGACCCAGATCGAGACCGACCGGCGGCTGATCGCCGACAAGATCGGCCGCATGAAGAAGGAACTGGTGGAGGTGCGCCGCACCCGCACCCTGCAGCGCGACGCCCGCAAGCGCGTGCCGTTCCCCACCATCGCCCTGGTGGGCTACACCAACGCCGGCAAGTCGACCCTGTTCAACCGGCTCACGGAGGCGAAGGTCGAGGCCCGGGACATGCTGTTCGCCACCCTCGATCCGACCCTGCGCACGGCCAAGCTCCCCGATGGCCGCCCGGCGATCCTGTCGGATACCGTCGGCTTCATCTCGGACCTGCCGCACGAGCTGGTCGAGGCCTTCCGCGCCACTCTGGAGGAGGTCCAGGAGGCGGATGTGGTCCTGCATGTGCGCGACATCGCCAGCCCTGACAGCGACGCCCAGGCGGCGGATGTGCGCGATGTCCTCGGCCAGCTCGACGTGGTCGAGGGCCGGCCCATGCTGGAGGTCTGGAACAAGATCGACCTGATGCCCGCGGACGAGCGCGAGGCCGCCATCACCCGCTCGCGGCGGTCCGCTGACGCCGTCGCCGTGTCGGCGGTCACCGGCGAGGGGATCGCCGACCTGCTGGCGCGCCTGGGCCGCATGGTCGACGACGAGGCCGCCGTGATCGCCCAGCTTCGGCCCGAGGAGGGGGAGGCGCTCGCCTGGCTGTATCGTCATGGCCGGGTGGTGGCGCGCCGCGAGGACCCAGAGGGCCTGATCCACCTGTCGCTGCGCATGAACCACGACGCCCTGAGCCGCTTCGAGCGCCAATATCCCCGCACGCGGCTGAGGCACGCGGCGGATTAGGGTCGTGCGTGGTTCGAGACGCGCCTTACCGGCGCTCCTCACCATGATGACCGCCGTAGATCATGAACGCTCGTCATCCTGAGGAGGCCGCGCCAAGCGGCCGTCTCGAAGGACGCACGCCGCCTAGACTATGACCGTTCGACCGCCTTCGCCTCGTCCCAGAGCGCGTCCATCTCGGCCAGGTCCGACTGGTCCGGGGTCAGGCCCCGCTCCGCAAGTTTCCGCTCTATATAGCTGAATCGGCGCATGAATTTGGCGTTGGCGGCGCGCACGGCGTCCTCCGGCTCCACCTCCAACTTGCGCGCCAGGTTGGCGCAGACGAACAGCAGGTCGCCGAGCTCCTCCCGCGCCTTGGCCAGGTCGCCGGCGTCGATCTCGTCCTGCAGTTCCTCGATCTCCTCGCGCAGCTTGCCCATCACCTCCGCGGTGCTCGGCCAGTCGAAACCCACCCGCGCCGCGCGCTTGGTCAGCTTCACCGCCCGGGTCATGCCCGGCAGGCCGACGGGGATGTCGTCGAGGAGGCCGGTCTTGGCCGGCTTGCCGGCGCGCTCGGCCGCCTTGATGGCCTCCCAGCCGGCCGACTGCGCGCCGATATCGGCGTAGGAATCCTGAGCGAAGACATGGGGATGGCGGCGGATCATCTTGTCGTTGATAGCCGCCGCCACCTGGGCGAAGTCGAAGGCGCCGGCCTCCTCGGCGATGCGCGCGTGGAACACCACCTGCAGCAGCAGGTCACCCAGCTCGTCCTTCAGATCATCCAGGTCGCCGCGCTCGATGGCGTCGGCCACCTCATAGGCCTCCTCCACCGTATAGGGGGCGATGGTGGCGTAGGTCTGCGCCCGGTCCCAGGCGCAGCCGCCGTCCGGATCGCGCAGGGCGGCCATGATGGCGATCAGCCGGAACAGCGGATGCTGGTCGGCGGGAGGGACGGCGAGGGGCATGTCAGGTCTCGGGGGGCAGGGCGTCCAGGGCCGCGCGCACCTGGGCGTGGCGGGCGGCGTCCAGGGGGTAGCCGAACACGATGGCCGCCGCCACCACGCTGAGGACGGCGGGCAGCAGCAGGAACAGCACCTCCAGGCCGCGCAGGGACTCAGGCGTATTGCCCCCGGTGGCGTGGAAGCCGGTGAGGTCCAGTCCGACATAGGTCACCCCCACGGCGACGGCGGCGCCGACCTTCGTGGCCCCGGTGAGCAGGGCGTAGAGCAGGCCGGTGCGGTCCACCCCCGAGCGCAACCGCTCCTCGTCGCCGACATCCGCCATCATCGCCCGCAGCAGCACTGAGGAGGCCGAATAGGGCAGGCCGGCGACGAAGGCCGCGGCCGCGGCGGCGGGCAGGTTGCCGGCGGGAATCAGGAACAGGGCCAGCTGGCCGACCAGGTAGAACAGGGCCGCGCAGCCCAGGGCCCGGTGCTTGCCGATGGGCTCGGCCAGGCGCGACCACAGGGGCGCCCCCACCAGGGCGGCGAGGAAATAGACCAGCAGCAGGGCGTTGGCCGAGGCTTCCTTGAAGCCCTTCATCTGCTCGAAATAGAACAGGAACAGGGCCGCGGCGACGCCCGGCACCAGCCCCAGCATGATGTCCGCGAACAGCAGCCGGCGCACGGCGCTGGATCGGAACAGGCCCAGCCAATCGGCCACGCCGGCCATGTGGCCGGGGCCGGCGATGCGCGGCTCCTTCAGGCGCAGGGCGGTGAAGCCGACGGTCAGCGGAATGAGGATCAGGACCACCACGCCCATGGCGCGCATGCCCGCGCCCGGCGCGGTGGTCAGCTGGGCGATGATCACCGGCAGCAGCAGCACCATGATCAGGCCGATGACATTGGCTGTCTGCCACCAGGCGTAGATCCGCGAGCGCTGGTCGTAGTCCGGCGACAGCCGCGCGCCCCACGAGGTCTGGGCGAGCACGCAGACCGACCAGCCGCCATAGGCCAGCAACAGGCCGACCCACAGATAGGCCACCGTCACCCCCGGCTGGGCGAAGAACAGCATGGCGCTGGCGATCATCAGCACCGGGGCGCCCCCCACAAGCCAGGGCTTGAACCGGCCCCAGCGGGTATCTGTGCGGTCCATCAGGGCGCCGAGGATCGGGTCCAGGACGATGTCGACCATGCGCACGCCCATGAAGGCCAGGCCCACGGCCGTCAGGCTGAGGCCCAGGTCGGCAGTGTAGTATTTGGGCAGGTAGACGACCAGCGGCAGGCCCAGGGCGGCCATGGCCAGGCAGGGCGCCGAATAGGCGACGAGGTCGGCGCGCGATGGGCGGTCTGTCATGCCCCCAGGCTGGGGCGAGTCGAGGGCCGCGGCGACCAAAAGCGGGTCAGCCGTCTAGCTGATCGCAGCCGCACTGGCCCGGCGCCTTGTCGGGCCGCCACCGCATCAGCCGGGTCCCGTGGCGAAAGCGGCCGCCGCTGACGTGGTCATAGCGGACCTCGACCACCAGCTCGGGGCGCAGGGGCTGCCAGTCGCCGGATCGCTCGGTGCTCCACCGGCTTGGCCCGCCCGGGGCGTCGCCGGTGAAGCCGGGGCCCTCGATCAGGGCCTCCAGCCGCGCCGTCAGGTCCGGCAAATCCTCGGCGGCGAGGGCGGAGGTGTAGCCGACGTGGTTCAGCCGGCCGGCGTCGTCGTAAAGCCCCAGCAGCAACGAGCCCACCAGGCGCCCGCCCGTCGCATAGCGAAAGCCACCGACCACGCAGTCGGCGGTGCGCATCCGCTTGACCTTGAGCATCTCACGCTGTCCGGGGACGTAGGGGCCGTCCAGGCGCTTGCACACGACGCCGTCCAGATGGGACTGCAGATTATCGAGCCAGTCCAACGCCTTGGCGCGATCTCTTGTGTAGGGGCTCAGCTGCAGCCGGGCAGGGGGGTCGATGGCCTCGAAGAAGGCCTCCAGGGCCGCCCGCCGTTCGGTCAGGGGCGCATCCAGCAGGGCGCCGCCCCCCGGCGCCTGCAGGCAGTCGAACAGGACGAAGGTGGCCGGCGTGGCCGCCGCCAGCTTGTCGATCCGGCTTTGCGCCGGGTGCAGGCGCAGCTGCAGCGCCTCGAAGGACAGGGCCCCGTCCACGGCGATGACCAACTCCCCGTCGAGCACGAAGGCCGACGCGGGCAGGGCGGCCAGCATGGCCATGACCTCCGGGAAATAGCGCCCGAGGGGCTTGCCGGACTTGGCGCGCAACTCCACCGACTGCCCGTCACGGAAAGCGAGGCAGCGGAAGCCGTCCCATTTGGGCTCGAACTGCCAGCCGTCTTGATCGGGCAGGACCTCGACTCGCTTGGCCTCCATGGCCAGGGTGTCCGCCGGCACGGCAAGGACCTGGCGCTGAGGGGGCGATGGTGGCGCGGCGGGCAGGCTCATGGCCAGCCAACCCGCGCCGGACTGAGCGGTTCCCACCCGCCGCCCGGCCAAAAAGACTGTCACGGGACGATCATACCGCTAGTTTACGGCCATAGGCGGGGGCCAACCTGGAGAGAACGATGTTCAGACTAGCGATGACGACGGCCCTGGCCACGGTGCTGCTGGCCGGTTGCGGCGAAAAGGCCTCCAAAGACGCCCAGGCGCCGGAGGGCGCACCGGCGGGCGGACCCAGCGGCAAGGGCGTGTGGGCGGCCGGTTCCTCGACGGTCTTCCCCTTCTCCACCCGGGTGGCGGAGAACTTCGCCCGCAAGAGCGGCCTGGCGACCCCGCGGGTCGAATCCCTGGGCACCGGCGGCGGCATCAAGGCCTTCTGCAGCGCCGCCGACGACACCGCCCCCGACATCGCCAACGCCTCGCGCCCCATGAAGGCGTCCGAATTCGCCGACTGCCAGAAGAACGGCGTCACCGACATCGTCGAGATCAAGATCGGCTATGACGGCATCGTCATGGCCACCGCCCGCGACGGCGCCGACTTCAACCTGACCCCCAAGGACATCTACATGGCCCTGGCCAAGGAGGTCCCCGCGGGGACCGGCTTCGCCGCCAACCCCGCCAAGGACTGGAGCCAGGTAGCCCCCGGCCTTCCCAAGCAGCGCATCCAGGTCTATGGCCCGCCGCCCACCTCCGGCACCCGCGACGCCTTCGTCGAACTGGCCCTGGACAAGGGCGCCGAGGCGGTCCCGTCCATGAAGGCCCTGAAGGGCTCGGACGAAGACAGCTTCAAGAAATACGCCGGCACCCTGCGCGAGGACGGCGGCTGGATCGATTCCGGCGAGAACGACAACGCCATCATCCAGACCCTGACGAAGACCCCCGGCAGCCTGGGCGTGTTCGGCTATTCCTACCTTGAGCAGAACGGCGACAAGGTGAAGGCGGCCAAGATCGGCGGGGTCGCCCCCACGCTGGCGGCCATTTCCGACGGCTCCTATCCGCTGTCGCGCAGCCTGTTCGTCTACGTCAAGAAGGCCAAGGTCGGGGTGAAACCCGGTCTCAAGCAGTTCCTGGACGAATTCGTCTCTGACGCCGCCATGGGTCGGGGCGGCTATCTGCAGGAACGTGGTCTGATCCCGCTGCCGGCCGCTGAGATGGCCGCGCAGAAGCAGGCGGTCGCGACGCTTCCCTCCATGGCCGCGCCGGTGAAATAGGGGCGGAACAGACCAAAAGAGCAACCAAAATGTTGCAATTAGAATAGGCTTGGCCTAGACATGGGCAACCAGGAGGTTGCCCATGTCCGACCGTATCCAAAAGACCATAGACCTGAACGCGCCGATCGAGCGGGTGTGGCGCGCGCTCACTGACCACCAGGAATTCAGCCAGTGGTTCCGGGTCGCGCTGGACGCCCCCTTTGCGGTGGATGAACTGTCCCGCGGCCACATGACCTATCTCGGCTATGAGCACCTGGTCTGGGAGGCGAGGGTGGTGGAGATGTCGCCGCCGCACCGGTTCGCCTTCACCTGGCATCCCTATGCGGTGGACACGACCGACTATTCGGACGAGCCGCCCACCCGCGTCCAGTTCACCCTGGAGGCCATAGGGCAGGGCACGCGCCTGGCCATCGTGGAATCCGGCTTCGACGCCCTTCCTGACAATCGCCGGGAGGTCGCCCTGCGCATGAACACCGGCGGCTGGGACACCCAGGCCCGCAACATCCAGGCCCATGTCGAGTCCTAGCCTGGGGGCGCACGATCCGGCCCCGGTGTTCGCGGCCCTCGGCGACCCGACGCGCCTGGCCCTGCTTGGCCGGCTCAGCGGCGGCGAGGCGCGGTCCATCGCCAGCCTGTCGGCGGATACGCGGCTGACCCGCCAGGCCATCACCAAGCACCTGCATGTGCTGGAACAGGCCGGCTTGGTCCGCAGCGCCCGGGTCGGTCGGGAGAGCCGCTTCGCCTATCGCCCCGAGCCGATCGCCCAGGCCCGGTCGTACCTCGACGCCGTCTCCGCCCAGTGGGACGACGCCCTGGGCCGCCTGAAGGCGCATGTCGAGGGGGAGGACTAGAGCATCGCGCACGCGTCGGGCGCCGCCTCGACGTGATGATCCATAATGCGCCTAAGGAATATTATCGGCAATAATGCTGGCCGGAGCGGGCTCAGTCCAGGCTGACGCTCCAGCGTTCCAGATCCTCGTCCTCGCCGATCAGGCCGAGGCCGGTGGCGATCGACTCGAATTCGCCGCCGGTGGCGATGCGCTCGGGGCCGAAGCGGTCGGTGAAGATGCGGCGCACGGCCGGCACGAAGGATGAGCCGCCGGTCAGGAACACCTGGTCGACGCCGTCGGCCTCAAGCCCGGCTTGGTCCAACGCCCGCTGCACGGCGGCCTCGATCTGGGCCAGTTCCGGGGCGATCCAGGCCTCGAAATCGGCGCGGCGGATGTCGGCGGCGATGTCGATGCCGCCGGCCTTGAAATGGAACGGCGCGCTGTCTTGCCGCGACAAGGTCTCCTTGGCGCGCGACACGGCCTGATAGAGCTCATAGCCGTGGTCGTCCTCGATCAGCTCGACGAAGGCGCCCAGGCGCGGATCCAGGGCCGTGCGGGCCAGGGATTTCAGCTCGCGCAGTTCGCGCGACGATTTCATCAGGGCCAGCTGGCTCCACCGCGCGAAGGCGGAATAGTAGCGGTTGGGCACCGGCAGCACCTTGCCGAGGCTCTGGTAGCTGGAGCCCTTGCCCATCTGCGGCGACACCACCTGGTCGATGATGCGGTAGTCGAAGGCGTCGCCGGCCACGCCCACGCCCGCCTGCGCCAAGGGCGTCGAGCGCACCACGCCATCCTGGCGCTCAAAGCGGATGATCGAGAAGTCGCTGGTGCCGCCGCCGAAATCGGCAACCAGCACCACCGCGGCGCCGGTCAGCCGCTGGGCGAAGTAGAAGGCCGCGGCCACGGGCTCATAGACATAGTGAAGCTCGGTGAATCCCAGCCGGCGGAAGGCCGCCTCGTAGCGCTGTAGAGCGAGGTCCGGATCGGGCTGGGCGCCGGCGAACTGCACGGGGCGGCCGATGACCACCCGCTCCGGCAGGTCGATCAGGTCGTCGCCGCCATGCGCCCTCAGACGCGCCAGGAAGGCCCAGAGCAGGTCCTCGAAGTCGTAGCGGCGACCGAATATCTCAGTCGACTGGAACTGAGGACTGGCCGCGAAGGTCTTGAAAGACTGTATGAAACGGGTGTCGAAGGGGCTCTCGAGATACTCCTCGATCGCCCAGGGCCCGGCCTCGATGGCGCGCGGCCGGGCGGGATCAGGGTGCTCGCGAAAGCTCAGCACCGAGCGGAAGGCGGTGGCCGTTTCGCCGCCCGGAATGGCGAAGCGGATGATCTGGGCGCCCCCCTCCCCGTCATGCAGGGACAGGACCGTGTTGGTGGTGCCGAAGTCCACGCCGAGCACCGGATCCTGGGCCATCTAGACGTCCGTCTCGATCACCATGCCGTCGTAGGCGGGCTCGACTCCTGCGGGCAGCTGGGAGGCCAGCTCGCGGTAGTCGAGGTCGATGTGCAGGTTGGTGAGGATGGCCCGCTCCGGGCGCACCCGGGCCACCCAGGCCAGCGCCTGCTCGACGCTGGCGTGGGTCGGATGGGGCCGGTAGCGCAGGGCGTCGAGGATCCACACCCTCACCCCGGCCAGGGCCTCGAAGGACTCCTCGGGCAGGCCCACCACATCGCTGGAATAGGCAATGTCGCCAAGGCGATAGCCGACGGAGCGGATGTTGCCGTGGTCCTGGTCGAAGGTGGCCACTGGTATGGCGCCGGACGGTCCCTCGATGCGGAAGTCCTCGCCGTAGGGGGGCAGGTCGACCAGGTCGCAGATGGCGGGGTAGCCGCCCTCCCCCTCGAAGATGTAGCCGAACCGGCGCATCAGGTTGGCCCGGGTATGGCCGTCCATATAGCAGGGGGTGCGCCGGCGGCTCGACAGGAAGAAGGCGCGCAGGTCGTCGATGCCGTTGACCTGGTCGGCGTGGTCATGGGTGTAGAGCACCGCGTCCAGCCGCTTCACCGCCGCTCGGGCGGTCTGCAGCCGCAGGTCGGGCGAGGTGTCGATCAGGACCGTGGTCTCGGCCAGGTCTCCCTTCAGCCGGGCCAGCATCGAACAGCGGCTGCGCAGGTTGCGCGGCTCGGCCGGGTCGCAGACCCCCCAGTCGCCGTCGGCCCGGGGCACGCCGCCCGACGAGCCCGACCCCAGGATGGTGACCTCCAGCCGGCTCATGCGGCCGCTCCGGGGCGGGCGACGCGGTCGAACAGGGCGAAGAAGGTCGCCTCGGTGCGCGCCTCGGTCTCGTCCAGGCTCCAGCCGCGGATCTGCGCCAGCTTGGCGGCGATGTGCGGCAGGAAGGCCGGCTCGTTGCGGCGGCCGCGCAGGGGCACGGGCGCCAGGTAGGGGCAGTCGGTTTCCAGGATGATGCGGTCTGCGGGCATGTCTGCGATCACGGCGCGCACGTCCTCGGCCTGTTTGAAGGTGGCGATCCCGGACACCGAGAAATAGGCGCCCAGGGCGGCGGCCCGCCGCGCGAGGGCCGCGCCCGAGGTATAGCAATGCATCAGCAGCTTGAAGGGGCCGCGGGCGTATTCCTCTTCGAGGATGTCGCCCATCGCCTCGTCCGCCTCGCGGGTGTGGGCCACCAGGGGCAGGCCGGTGCGGCGGGCGGCCTCGATATGGGCGCGGAACACCTGGGCCTGTACGTCGCGGGGGCTGAGGTCGTAGTGGAAATCCAGCCCCGTCTCGCCGATGCCGACCACCCTGGGGCGGGCCGCCAGATCGATCAAGGTTTCGGCTGTAAGTAACGGATTTTCCTTCGCGTCATGGGGATGGGTTCCCACGGTGCACCAGATGTCGTCATGGGCCATGGCCAGGGCGTGCACCGCCTCGAACGACGAGACCTTGTCGCTGATGGTGAGCATCAGGGCGATCCCGGCCGCGCGGGCGCGGGCGATCACCTCCGCCTGGTCCTCGGCGAACTGGGGGGCGTGCAGATTCACATGGCTGTCGATGAGCATCGCCTTACGCCCTCGCCGCCTGGCGCAGGCGCGCCACGGTGGAGAAGAAGGCGTCGGCCCGGTCGAGGTTGAGGGCCTCGGCCTCGCGCGGAAGATCGATCAACCCCTCCCAGGCCGCGGCCCAGCGATCCAGGCCGGGGGCCGAGGCGGGGTTCTCGACCGCCATGGCGTGGACATGGTCGGCGAGGCGCTCGAACAGCAGTTCGAACCGCGCCTGACCCTCTGGCCCCCGGAAAGTGTCGGCCAGGGCCAGCAGGGCGGCGTCGTCCGCGGCCGGCAGGGCCGACAGCAGCTCCTGGGCGGCGCGGTCCATCTCCAGGGCGCCGTGGGCGGCCAGGGACAGGGCCCGGCCGGGCGCGCCCTTGGCCATCCGCGCCAGCCGCTGGGCCGGGGCGGCGGGAATCCCCGCCCGCGCCTCGACGAAGGCGGCGACCCGCTCGTCGGGCCAGGGGGCGAACACCAGGCGGCGACAGCGCGAGCGGATGGTGGGCAGCAGGCCGCCCGGGGCGTGGGAGATCAGCAGCAGCACCCCGTGGGCCGGGGGTTCCTCCAGGGTCTTGAGCACGGCGTTGGCGGCGTTGACGTTCATGTCGTCGGCGGAATCGATGATCGCCACCCGGTATGGGGAGGAAGCCGGTGACTTCGAGAAGAACTCCGGCAGCTTGCGGGCCTCGTCCACCGGGATGAACTTGCGTGGCTTGCCGTCTTCGGTGCGCCGCTCCAGCACCAGCAAGTCGGGGTGGGACCGGGCCATGATCTGCCGGCAGACCGGGTCCTCGGGGCTGGCGCCCAGGAGGCCGAAGGCCGGATCGGGCTTCGCGCCGAGCAGCCGCCGGGCGGCGCGAAAGGCGAAGGTGGCCTTGCCGACCCCCTCCGGGCCCGTCAGCAGCCAGGCATGGTGCAGCCGGCCGCGGGCCTGCGCCTCCAGCCAGGCGGCCTCGACCGTCTCGCCGCCCTCATAGGTGAAGACATCGCGCGGCAGCGGGCTCTCGGCGACCGGCATCAGCGGGCCTGAACCAGCAAGGGCTCGACCGCCGCCCAGATCCGCGCGGCCACCGCCGGCTCGTCCCCCACGGCGTCGATCACCTGGCAGCGTTCGGGCTCCGCCGCGGCGATGGCCAGGAAGGCGTCACGCAGGGCCTGGTGGAAGGCCAGGCCCTTGGCCTCGAAGCGGCCCTCGCCGCCCCCGCGCGCGGCGGCGCGGTCCAGGCCGACCTGCACGGGCAGGTCGAGGATCAGGGTGAGGTCCGGGCGGGTGTCCTCCATCACCAGGGTCTCCAGGGCGTCGATGAGCGCGGCCGGCGCGCCGCCGGCCTGTCCCTGGTAGGCGCGGGTGGAATCGGCGAAGCGGTCGCAGACCACCCAGGCGCCGCGCGCCAGGGCTGGCCGGATCAGGCGCTCGATATGGTCGCGGCGGGCGGCATAGACCAGCAGGGTCTCGGCCGTGGCGGACCAGCGGTCGGCGGCGCCGTTCACCAGCAGGTCGCGAATGGCCTCGGCGCCGGGCGATCCGCCGGGTTCGCGGGTGGCGACGGCCTCCACGCCCGCGGCCGACAGGCGGGCCAGCAGGGTGCGGACCTGGGTGGACTTGCCCGCCCCCTCCCCGCCTTCCAAGCTTATGAACCGGCCGCGCGTCACGGTTCTCCCATCGGCCGGATCGTCGCCGGGCGCAAGCGGAGTCGGGCGTCGCGGCGCCCCGGCGGAACCTTGGGCCGGGCCGTATATTCTGCACACACAGGGAGACCTTGACCGTGGCGAACCAGAAGCTGACCCCCTACCAGGCCAAGCGGGACTTCGCGGTCACTGCCGAGCCCAGCGGCGAGACCGCCGTGCCCGCCTCTGACCGCCCTCGTTTCGTCATCCAGAAGCACGCGGCGACCCGGCTGCACTACGACCTGCGCCTGGAGGTGGACGGGGTCTTCAAGTCGTGGGCCGTCACCCGGGGGCCGTCGCTGGACCCCAAGGACAAGCGCCTGGCCGTGGAAGTCGAGGACCATCCCATCGGCTACGGCGACTTCGAGGGGACCATCCCCCAGGGCGAATATGGCGGCGGCACGGTGATGCTGTGGGACCGGGGCTACTGGGCGCCCGAGGGCATGACCGCCGAGGAAGGGCTGAAGTCCGGCGACCTCAAGTTCGTCCTCGACGGCGAGCGGCTGAAGGGCGGCTGGGTGCTGGTGCGCATGAAGCACGACCGCACCGGCGGCAAGCGCACCAACTGGCTCCTGATCAAGCATCGCGACGGCACGGAGAAGGAAGGCGACGCCGACGCGGTCCTGGCCGACGCCCGCTCGGTGGCCTCGGGGCGGCCGATGGAGGACATCGCCGGGGGCCGCGGGCGCTCGCCCAAGCCGTTCATCCATCCCGCCGACAAGGCCGCGCCCGACGCCGTGTGGAATTCCGACCGCGCCGATGCCCCCGCGCCTGACCCCAAGCCGGTCAAGGCGCGCAAACCGGCCAAGACCGCGAAGACGGCCAAGACCGCCGCCGCGCCCATGCCCGGCTTCGTGGAGCCCCAGCTGTGCCGGTCCCTGGAGCGGCCGCCGGCCGGCGAAGGATGGGCGCACGAGATCAAGTTCGACGGCTACCGCATGCAGCTGCGGGTGGAAGGGGGCAAGGCCACCCTGCGGACCCGCAAGGGGCTGGACTGGACCCACCGGTTCAAGGAGATCGCCCAGGCCGCCGAGGGTCTGCCGGACATGATCGTCGACGGCGAGATCTGCGCCCTGAACGCGTCGGGGGCGCCGGACTTCCCGGGTCTGCAGGCGGCCCTGTCGGACGGCAAGACCGGTGACCTGAGCTTCTTCGCGTTCGACGCCCTGTTCGCCCAGGGCGAGGACCTGCGCCCCCTGCCCCTGCGGACCCGCAAGGCGCGGCTGCATGCCCTGTGGGAGAAGCTGGACGAGGCGGCCATGTTGCGCATCCGCTTCGTCGACCATTTCGAGACCGCAGGCCAGGCGGTGCTAGAGTCCGCCTGCCGCATGGACCTGGAAGGCATCATCTCCAAGCGGCTGGACGCGGCCTACCGGTCCGGGCGCAGCGACGACTGGTCCAAGTCCAAATGCCGCGCCGGCCACGAGGTGGTGGTCGGCGGCTGGTCCGGCGACGAGGGTCACCTGCGCTCCCTGCTGGTGGGCGTCTACCGCGAGGGCAAGCTGCTCTATAGCGGCAAGGTCGGCACCGGCTTTCCGCGAACCACCGTCGAGCGCCTGCTGCCGGCCCTGAAGGCGCACGCCGCCAAGGCCTCGCCCTTCACCGGCCCCAACGCGCCCAAGGCGGCGGCCGATATCCACTGGCTGGACCCGGTGCTGGTGGCTGAGATCGAGCACGGCGGCTGGACCACGGCGGGATCCCTGCGCCAGGCCAGCTTCAAGGGCCTGCGCGAAGACAAGCCCGCCGAGGAGGTCGAGGCGGAGGCCCCGGCCCCGGTGGAGGACGTCGACCTGGCCGAGCCCAAGCCGGCCAGGGCCAGGCCGGCGCCGAAAGCGGCCCCCGGCAAGGCGTCCGATCCGACCGTGGTCATGGGGGTCACCCTGTCCAATCCGCAGAAGCCCCTGTGGCCTGACGCGGGTGGCGCTCCGGTGACCAAGCTCGACCTGGCCCGCTATTTCGAGGCGGTGGGCGACTGGATGATCGTCCACCTGAAGGGCCGCCCCTGCTCGATCATCCGCATGCCCGACGGCATCGGCGGCGAGACCTTCTTCCAGCGCCACGCCATGAAGGGCATGTCTCACCTGCTGGAGTCCGTCGTCGCCATCGGCGATCGCAACCCCTACCTGCAGGTGGACCGCAAGGAGGGGCTGGCCGCCATCGCCCAGGTGGGCGGGCTGGAGCTGCACCCCTGGAACTGCCAGCCCTTCGAACCGGAGGTCCCCGGCCGGCTGGTGTTCGACCTCGACCCGGCCCCGGGGGTGACGTTCGAGATGGTCATCGAGGCCGCCCGCGAGGTGCGCGACCGGCTCGAGGACCTGGGACTGGTCAGCTTCGCCAAGACCACCGGCGGCAAGGGCCTGCACGTGGTCACCCCCCTGGCCCAGGCCAAGGGGGACAAGCTGGACTGGGCGACCGCCAAGACCTTCGCCCGCGAGGTCTGCGCCCGGATGGCCGCCGACAGCCCGAACAAATACCTGATCACCATGTCCAAGGCCCAGCGCACCGGCCGCATCTTCCTCGACTATCTGCGCAACGATCGCATGTCGACGGCGGTGGCCCCCCTGTCCCCCCGTGGCCGTCCCGGCGCCCCGGTGTCCTTCCCCCTGACCTGGAGCCAGGTGAAGGCGGGTCTGGACCCCATGCGCTACACCCTCCGCACCGCACCCGCCCTGCTGGCCAAGACCCACGCCTGGGAGGACTATGGCGACGGGGAGCGGGACCTGAGGGCGGCGATCAAGCGGCTGGGGTAGGCGGTCCGAAACTGTTTGTTCTTGTTTTGTACAAAACTTTCGTCATGGTGAGGAGCGGCGCGCAGCGGCGCGTCTCGAACCACGCAAAACCCCATGGCCGCCTGGGTCTATATCTTGAAGTGCTCGGACGGCTCGTACTACGTCGGTTCTACAACCGACCTTATTCGCCGCGTCAGCCAGCACCAGATGGGGTTCTACTCTGGCTATACCGCAAGCCGCAGACCTGTAGAGTTGGCCTGGCACGCTGACTTCGCCGAACCCCATGACGCGTTCCTCTTCGAACACCACATCAAGCGGTGGTCGCGTCGAAAGAAGGAGGCCTTGATCGACCAGCGTCTCGACCTGCTGCCTCAGTTGTCAGCGCGAGGCTTCCGGCCAGCGTCAACCGCCTGCGTGGTTCGAGACGCGGCGCAAGACGCCGCTCCTCACCATGACGAAGGTGAGTGAGCCTGGCGCGGGTGAACCCTACGCCCGCTTCTTCGCCGCCGGCTTGCGCCGTGCGGCGGGCTTGACGTCTTCCTTGCGACCCTTGGGCGGCGATGGGCGCTTGCTGTCCTGGCCGAGGCTGCGGCGCAGCGCCTCCATGAGGTCGATGACCTCCGCCTCCTTGGGTTCGGCGACGGTGACCGTGCGACCCTTCTCCTTCTCCTGGATCAGCTTGCGCAGGGCCTGCTCGTAGTGGTCGTTGAACTGGGTGGGGTCGAAGGGGCCCTGTTTCTGCTCGATGATCTTCTCGGCGATCTCGATCATGGCCGGGTCGGCCTTGGCGTCGGGAATGGAGGCGAAATACTCCTCCGGCTTGCGGACCTCGTCGAAGGTGCGCAGGGAATAGGCGACCAGGCCGTTGTCGCGCGGCTCTATGGCCAGCAGACGCTCGCGCTGATGCAGCACCACCCGGCCGATGGCCATCCGCTCCTGGCGCGCCATGGCCTCGCGGATGACCGCATAGGCGTCCACCGCCAGCTTGCCGTCGGGCACCAGATAGTAGGGGTCGTTCCAGTAGAGCCGGTCGATGTCGGCGGCGTTGACGAAGCGCTCGATGTCGATTGTCTTGGTGGTCTCCAGCCGCACCGACTTGATCTCGTCCTCGGTGACGACCACGTAGCGGCCCTTCTCGATCTCGTAGCCCTTGACCAGATCCTTCCGATCCACCGGCCCCAGGTCGGGGTCGGTGGTGACCATCTTGATCCGGTTGTGGGTGTCCTTGTGCAGCAGGTTGAAGCGCACGTCCCCGCTGGCCGAGGTGGCGGTGTAGAGGGCGACCGGACAGGTCACGAGGGACAGTCGCAGGTGACCCTGCCATGTGGGACGTGTAGCCATGGGACCGCCTTCCAGCACCTAGGCCAGCACCTAGAATGCCGTAACGCCGCCCGTCGCCGAATCGTTCAGGGGAAAAAGCTTGGCCGTGCAAGAGGAAGTCCTGGTCGACGCCCGCGGCCATCGCTGCCCCCTCCCCACCCTGCGCCTGCGCCGCGCCCTGGAGGCGGCGGGCCCCGGGGGGCGGGTGCGGCTGCTGGCCGACGATCCCCTGGCGCGCATCGACGTGCCGCATCTGGCCGCCGCCAAGGGTTGGCGCATCCTCGAGACGGATACCGACGGCGCCACCCTGCGTTTCCTGGTCGAGGCCTGATCAGGTCTGATAGGGTGCCGGCTTGCGAATCTGCCCGCCTGGGCCTGAACCAAGGACGTGCCTAGTGTCGGCTCACCCCCGGGTCCTCATCCTCGCCCGAGACGACACCCTGGTAGGGCCCCTCGCCGAAGGCCTCGACCGCCTCGGCTGGCGCACCATCACCGCGCGCGGCCCCTATGCCGCCATCGCCGCCCTGGCCGATCTTCAGATCGAGGCCGCCATCGTCGATGTCGCCAGCTACGGCTCTGAGTCCATGGCCCTGGCCAAGCGGCTGAAGGCCTCCAGCGGCCAGCGGCGCCTGCCGGTGATCGCCATCGGCGACCCCAACCCCGAGCTCGAGACCTGGTCCTTCGACCTGACCCTCGCGCCGCCCCTGCATCCGGCCCAGGCCGCCCTGCGCCTGGAGGCGTTGCTGCGCAGCGCCATCGCCGAGGAGGAGTTCGAGCTGCGGCTGGAGACCTTCGCCGACCGCGGCCATCGGCTGGACCTGCCAGAAGAGCCCGCCGGCCCCCTGCGGGTCCTCGCTGTGGGCGATCCGGCGCCCCAGTTTCTCGCCCTGTCCAACGCCCTGTCGCGGTCGGGCGCCGAGGTGGTGGGCGCCTTCACCGCCTACACAGCCTTCGACTACCTGCACGAGCGCCCCTTCGACGCGGTGGTGCTTTGGGCGGGCGACAACGATTCCGAGGCCCTGTCGATCGCCGCGGGCATGCGGCGCAACACCCGCCTCTACCACATCCCCGCCCTGCTCTATCTGAAGGCCGAGGCCTTCGTGACCATGAGCGAGGTCTTCCACCGGGGGGTCTCCGACGTCGCCAGCCCCGACACCCCCGAGGCCGACACCGCCCGGCGGGTGATCGAACTGGCCCGCGCCCACCGGCGACAGAACGCCATCCGCCGCGCCCTGGAGAAGGCGCGCAGCTCCGGCCTGATGGACGCCGCCACCGGCCTGTTCACCCGCGACCTGTTCGCCGCCCATCTGGTGCGGCTGACCCAGGCCTCGCGCAGTCGCAACCGGCCCCTGTCCATCTGCGTCTTCAAGGTCGCCGAGCGGCCGGAACTCGCCCCCATCCGCGCCGCGGGCTGGCTCGACCGGGCGATCCCGCAGATCGGTTCGATGGTCGGCCGGCTGGTGCGCGCCGAGGACACCGCCGCCCGACTGGGGCCCGAAGTGTTCGCCCTCGCCCTCCCCGCCACCGCGGCCGTCCCCGCCCACGCCGCCGCCGATCGCATCGTCGCGGTGATCGGCTGCACCGCCTTCGACGCCGGCGAGGGTCGCCCGCCCTTCGTGGTCGACTTCGACCTGGGCGTGGCCGAGGTGCAGGCGGGCGAAAGCGCCGCCCGCGCCCTGGAGCGCGCCGCCGCCAAGGCCCTGCAGACCAAGGCAAGCTGAGCCGCTTTTTCGCACTGCAACGCATCCTCGCCCGGCTATGCGCGTTGTGACCCCAAGCACAACCCGGGGATGACCGTGAATAGACTAATGATTGCCGCCGCAGCCACCGCCATGCTAGCTGGCCCTGCCATGGCCCAGAGTGAGCCGCAGGAGGATGGGAGCTCCGGCTTCACCCTGTTTGGCTACAACGTGAACGCGAGCCTGCGCGCCCGCGTGCAGCCGACCTACGAAGGTTCCGACGACTACAAGATCGGCCCCGCCGGCTCGATCAGCCTGTCGCGGCCCGGGGCGGCGCGGGTGTTCTCGGCGCCGGACGACGGCATCAGCTTCTCCCTGGCCGGCAATGAGGTGATCGACGCCGGGGTGACCGGCAGCTTTGTCGGGGGTCGCAACAGCAAGGACGACCTGCGGGGCATGGACAAGATCGACTATGCCGTGGAGGCGGGCGGCTTCGTCAATGTGTGGGTCGCGCCCTGGCTGCGCACCCGCCTGGCGGTGCGCCGCGGCTTCGGCGGGCACGAAGGCTGGGTCGCCGACCTGGGCGCCGACGCTGTGGTCCGCGAGGGCCGCTGGATCGCGGCGGCCGGACCGCGCTTCAGCTATGCTGACGACGAATTCACCCGCACCTATTTCGGGGTCACGCCCCGCGAAGCCCTGGCCAGCCCTCTGATCGCCGCGGCCTATACGCCGGGCGGCGGCGCCCGCTACGCCGGGGTGCAGGCCTCGGCCGACTACCAGTGGTCCCCCCGCTGGCGGCTGACCATGGACGCCAGCTATCGCCGCCTGCTGGGTGACGCGGCGGACAGCCCGCTGGTGCGTCAGCTTGGGTCCGAGGACCAGTTCGGCGCCAGCGCCGGCTTCCGCTACGCCTTCGGGGGCTAGGACAGCCTCCCTAGGCGGCCGTGGCGAGTTTCGCCAACTCGGTCAGGATCTGCTCGGCGGCCGCCAGGCGGGCGTCGGGAGTTTCCCACTCGCCCTTGACCACGACCTTGTGGTCCGGCCGCAAGCGCCAGGAAATCTGGCGCTTGTGGACGAAGGGGATGAGGGCGGCGGGGTTGGCGAAATGGTCGTCGCGGAAGCTGACCACGGCGCCCTTGGGCCCCACGTCGACCTTGGCGACATTGGCCTGGCGGCAGAGCCCCTTGATGGCCACCACCTTGAGCAGCTGCCCCGTCTCGGGCGGCAGCGGCCCGAACCGGTCGATGAGTTCGGCCGCCAGGGCCTCGCGATCCTCCGGCCGCTCCGCCTCCGACAGTCGCCGGTAGAGCGACAGGCGGACGTTGAGGTCCGGCACATAGGCCTCGGGGATCAGCACGGCGGCGCCGGTGTTGATCTGGGGCGACCAGCCGCGGGAGGTGTCCATGGCCTCCCCGGTGGCCTTGAGCTCGGCCACGGCGTCCTCCAGCATCTGCTGATAAAGCTCCACGCCGATCTCGCGGATGTGGCCTGACTGCTCGTCGCCCAGCAGGTTGCCCCCGCCGCGGATGTCGAGGTCATGGCTGGCCAGCTGGAAGCCGGCGCCGAGACTGTCGAGGGATTGCAGCACCTTCAGCCGCTTCTCGGCCGACAGGGTGACCTGCTTCTGGGTCGGGGTGGTCAGGTAGGCGTAGGCTCGCGACTTGGCCCGGCCGACGCGACCGCGGATCTGGTAGAGCTGCGCCAGGCCGAACATGTCGGCGCGGTGAACCACCAGGGTGTTGGCGGTGGGGATGTCGAGGCCGGACTCGACGATGGTGGTCGACAGCAGCACGTCGTACTGGCCTTCGTAGAAGGCGCTCATCACCTCCTCCAGCTGGCTGGGCGCCATCTGGCCGTGGCCGACCACGAACTTCACCTCGGGAATCTGCTCGCGCAGGAACTTCTCCACCTCGGGCAGGTCGGACAGGCGGGGGACCACATAGTAGGCCTGGCCGCCGCGGTATTTCTCGCGCAGCAGGGCCTCGCGGACCACGACGGGGTCCCATGGGGTGATGTAGGTGCGCACCGCCAGCCGGTCCACGGGCGGGGTGGCGATGATCGACATCTCGCGGATGCCCGAGAGCGCCATCTGCAAGGTCCGGGGGATGGGTGTAGCGGTGAGGGTCAGCATGTGGACCTCTGCGCGCAGGGCCTTGAGGGCCTCCTTGTGCTTGACCCCGAAGTGCTGCTCCTCGTCGACGATCACCAGGCCGAGGTCGGCGAATCCGACCTGCTTGGACAGGACCGCGTGGGTGCCCACCACGATCTCGACCTCGCCCTTCTTCAGAGCCTCGCGCGTTTCATTGGCCTGCTTGCCGGGCACCAGGCGCGACAGCTGCCGCACCTTGACCGGCCAGCCCTGGAATCGGTCGGTGAAGGTCTTGAAGTGTTGGCGGGCCAGCAGCGTGGTCGGGCAGACCACCGCCACCTGCTTGCCGCTCATGGCCACCACGAAGGCGGCGCGCAGGGCCACCTCGGTCTTGCCGAAGCCGACGTCGCCGCAGATCAGCCGGTCCATGGGCCGCCCGGCGCCCAGGTCGCCCAGGACATCGGCGATGGCGTGGAGCTGGTCGTCGGTCTCCTCGTAGGGGAAGCGGGCGCAGAACTCGTCGAACAGGCCGTGCGGCGGATCGATCTCGCCGGTGGACTTCAGCTGGCGCGCGGCGGCGATGCGGATCAGGCCCTCGGCCATCTCGCGCAGCCGCTCCTTGGCCTTGGCCTTGCGGCTCTGCCAGGCGGCGCCGCCCAGGCGGTCGAGCTGGACCCCGTCCGACTCCGCGCCATAGCGGGTCAGAAGGTCGATATTCTCCACCGGCAGGTAGAGCTTGGACTCGCCGTGGTAATGGATGTCCAGGCAGTCGTGGGGGGCGCCCTGGACCTCCAGGGTCTTGAGGCCCTCGTAGCGGCCGATGCCGTGGTCGATGTGCACCACCAGGTCCCCCGGCGTCAGCGAGGCGGCCTCGGCGAGGAAGTTGGACGCCCGCCGGCGACGGCGCGGGCGCGCCAGCCGGTCGCCGAGCAGGTCGGTTTCCGAGATGACGGCCAGGTCGTCGGTCTCGAAGCCGCTGTCCAGGGGCAGGCAGACCCGCTGGGGCTTCTTCGGATCGGCGGCCTTGGCGGCCTGCCAATAGGGGGAATAGGGCAGCCCCTGCAGGCCATGGTCGGCCAGCATCCCGCCGAGGCGCTCGGACGAGCCCTCCGACCAGGAGGCGAACAGCACACGCTTGCCCCGGGCGGCCAGGTCGCGGGCGTGGGCGGTGGCGGCCTCGAACAGGTTGACGCTGTCCTGGGCCCGCTCCGCCGCGAAGCTGCGGCCCTGGCGCGCGCCCATGTCGATCACCGTCGGCCCCTCCTCCGCCACGAAGGGCGAGAAGCGGCGATGAGGATGGGCGTCCAGACGCTGGTCCCACTCCTCGGTGGGCAGGTAGAGCTCCGCCGGCTTCAGCGGGTGATAGGCGGAGCGCTGCTTGGCGGTCTCCATGCGCGCGGAATAGGCGTCCTCCACCAGGGCCATGCGCTCGTCACGGGAGTCGGTCGCCCGGTGGTCGATGCCGATCAGGGCCGCTTCGCCCAGATAGTCGAACAGGGTCTCCAGCCGCTCGTAGAACAGCGGCAAGAAGTGCTCGACGCCGGCCCGGCGCACCCCTTCGCTGACGGCGGCATAGAGGGTGTCGTCCCCGGCGGCGCCGAAGCGTTGAACAAAGCCCGTGCGGAAGCGCGCGACGGTCTCTGCGTCCAGCAGGATCTCGCTCACCGGCAGCAGGTCGACGCTCTTGAGCTGGCGGGTGGTGCGCTGGGTCTCCGGGTCGAAGGCGCGGATGGATTCCAGGGTGTCGCCGAACATGTCGAGGCGCACGGGTTCCTCGGACGCCGGCGCGAAGACGTCGATGACCCCACCGCGGATGGCGAACTCGCCCCGCTCGTTGACGGTGGAGGCGCGGACGTAGCCATTGACCGAGAAATAGCGCTCCAGGTCGGCGACGTTGACGTCCTGACCGGCCTTGGCGAGGTAGCTGGCGGCCCGGACCACGTCGCGAGACGGCACGCGCTGCATCAGGGCGGCGGCGGTGACGGCCAGGATGGCCGGTCCGGTCACCGCGTCCGGCCGCGCCAGGCGGCTGAGGGTGGCCATCCGTTCGGCGGCGATCCCCGCCGAGGGGCCGATACGGTCGTAGGGCAGGCAGTCCCAGGTCGGGAAGCGGATGATCTCGATCTCGGGGGCGAAGAACCGCATGGCGTCGGTGAAGGCCGACAGGCGCGCGCCGTCCCGCGCCACGAAGGCGGTGAGTCCTTTGCGGGCGCGGGCCACATCGGCCATCACCAGGGCGTCGAAGCCCTCGGGCGCGGCGACCAGGTCCAGGCCGCCCGGGGCCTGGGCGATACGCTTCAGATCAGAGGCTTGGGACAGGAAGGAACTCCAGAAACTCTAGGCGCCCGGCCGATGGGCGGCGTGGGCGAAGAAGCGGAAACTGCGCAGCAGGTCCATGACGTCGGTCTCGAAGGCCTCGGGGGTCGGGGCCCGGCCGAGGATCCAGGCGTAGAGGTCGTGGTCGGGCTGGTCGAGGAGCACCTCGAAGTCGTCGAGCTGCGCGACGCTCATCTTCTCCAGGTGGCTGTCGGCGAAGGGACCGAGGATCAGGTCGGCCTCGACGAAGCCGCGATGCCAGGCGCGGAATTTCAGCTTCTTGTGGCGGGGATCGTCCATGCTCAGACCTGCAAGCCCGAACCGGGGCGAAGGGGGCATATAGAGGCCTGCGCGGCGGCGCGCCACCCGCGCTATGATGCGCCGATGCGCCCGGAGATTCTGTTTCCCCTGTTCGCCCCGGCCACGGCCCTCAAGGGCGTGGGTCCCAAGATCGCGCCCCTGGTGGAAAAGGCCGCCGGGCCGCTCGTGCGCGACCTGCTGTTCCTGGGGCCGCACGGCTTCATTCGGCGCGACCAGGCCACCACGGCGACAGCGCGCGAAGGCGAGGTCCAGACCCTGCGCCTGACCGTGGACGCCCATCTGGCGCCGGCGCGCCCCAACCTGCCCTACCGCATACGCCTGTTCGACGAAGACGGCTTTCTGACCCTGGTCTATTTCAAGGTGTTCGGCGACCATCTGGAGCGCCAGCATCCGCCGGGCGCCCGGCGCGCGGTCAGCGGCCGGGTGGAGCGGTTCAACAACGAGCTGCAGATCACCCATCCGGACTATGTCCTGGACGCCGATCGCCTGGCCGACATTCCCGCCTTTGAAGCCGTCTATCCGGCCACGGCCGGGTTGCCGTCGCGAACCCTCCGCCGCCTGGCCCACGAGGCCCTGGCCCGCGCCCCCGAGCTGCCCGAATGGCAGGATCCAGCCTGGCTGGCGCGGGAGGGGTATCCCACCTGGCGCGCCGCCCTGGAGGCGCTGCACGGCCCGCAGACGGAGGCCGACCTGTCGCCCCTGTCCAAGGCCCGCCAGCGCCTCGCCTATGACGAGCTGTTCGCCCACCAGCTGGCCATGGCCGAGCGCAAGGCCCAGCGCCGCCGGCAGCCTGCGGGCGCCATTCCCGCCAGCGCCCTGGCGGACGCCGCCCAGGCCGCCCTGCCCTTCCGGCTCACTGGGGCCCAGGCCCGCGCCCTGGCCGACGTGCGGGCCGACCTAGCCTCGGGCGAGCGCATGAGCCGGCTGCTGCAGGGGGATGTGGGCGCGGGCAAGACCGTGGTCGCCATGCTGGCCATGGCCGACGCCGCGGCGGCCGGCCTGCAGTCGGTGCTGATGGCGCCCACCGAGATTCTCGCGCGCCAGCATTTCGAGACCATCGCGGGACCCCTCCAGGCTGTGGGGGTGCGCACCGTCCTGCTCACCGGGCGCGATCGCGGGCCCGGCCGGGCCGAGACACTGGCGGCCCTGGCCGGGGGCGAGGCGGCGGTGGCGGTGGGCACTCACGCCCTGTTCCAGGACGCCGTGGCTTTCAAGGCGCTCGCGCTCAGCGTCATCGACGAGCAGCACCGCTTCGGGGTCTCCGACCGTCGCCGGCTGCAGGAAAAAGGCGAGGCTGCCCACCTTCTGGCCATGTCGGCGACCCCGATCCCGCGCACCCTCGAACTGACCCTCTATGGGGACCTGGACGTCTCGCGCATCGATGAGAAGCCCCCGGGCCGCAAGCCCGTGGCCACCCGGGCCGTGCCGATGCCGCGCCTGCCCGAGATCGTTGCCCGGCTCAAGGCGGCGGCGGACGGCGGGGCCCAGGCCTTCTGGATCTGCCCCCTGGTGGCGGAGTCGGAGCTGTCCGACCTGGCGGCAGCCGAGGCGCGGGTGGAGGTCCTGCGCCGCATGATCGGGCCCCGCGTCGGCCTGGTCCACGGCAAGCTGCCGGCGTCGGCCAAGGACGCGGTGATGGCCGCCTTCGCCGACGGCGGCATCGATGTGCTGGTGGCGACGACGGTGGTGGAGGTCGGCGTCAATGTGCCCAATGCCTCGATCATGGTCATCGAGCAGGCCGAGCGCTTCGGCCTGGCGCAGCTGCATCAGCTGCGCGGCCGGGTGGGCCGGGGCTCGCGCGAAAGCGCCTGCGTCCTGCTCTACGACCCGCCCCTGTCCAAGACCGCCGAGGCGCGGCTGGACATCCTCCGGCGCACCGACGACGGCTTCCTCATCGCCGAGCGCGACCTGGAGCTGCGCGGCGGCGGCGACCCCCTGGGCCTGCGTCAGAGCGGCTTCCCCGACTACCGGCTCGCCGATCCTGTCGCCCATCGCGGGCTGATCGCCGTCGCCGCGGACGACGCGCGGCTGATGCTGGCGCGGGACCCGGGGCTCACCTCCCCGCGCGGCCAGGCGGTGCGGATCCTGAAAGAGCTGTTCGACTGGCGCGACGGAGCCCGGGTTCAGGACGCGGGATGACCCTTCGGGGCCACGCCGGCCACATTCTCGTGCTCGAACGGGCAATGACGGCATTTCGACCCGCAACAGACGCCGCGCCGCAGGTGGAAGGCGGCGGTGAACACCATCGTCGCGCCCTCGCGGTAGTAGTCGCGGCCTTCAACCAGACGCTCAGTCACCGGCGGAGTCCGGTCGATAGATCAGCAGCTTGTCGATGCGACGCTCGTCCATGTCGACGACCTCGGCCTTGTAAGGGCCGATCTGGAACACCTCACCCTCCGCGGGAAAGCGCGCCAGCACATGCAGAACAAGGCCGGCCACCGTGTGAAATGATCCGTCGGCGCCGAAATCCACGCCGAGGACCTTGTTGAGGTCGTCGATATGGGCGCGGCCGTCCACCAGAAGGGACCCGTCGGCCCGTTCGATGATGCTCGCCGAGGTATGGCTGTCGTGGCCCTCGTCAAAGTCGCCGGCGATCATCTCCAGCAGGTCGATGGCCGTGACCACACCCTCGAGGGCGCCGAACTCGTCGACGACCAGGGCCATGTGCGTCGGGCTCTTCTTCAGCAGCTCCAGCGCCCGCAGCAGGGGCGTGTTCTCGGGCAGGTAGAGCGGCGTGGCGAGGAGGGCCTCCAGGTCGGGAACCTGGTTGTCCAGCAGGACGTCGAGGACATCCTTCTTGTGCACCACCCCCAAGGGCTCATCCACGCTGGAGCCCCGGGCCACGAGAAAGCGCGAATAGGGACAGGCCCGCATCTCAGCGCGGATCTGGTCGGGCGCATCGTCGAGGGACACCCAGTAGACGTCCTTGCGCGGGGTCATGGCTGTGCGCACCGGCCGGTCGCCCAGACGCATGATCTCGTTCATCATCGCCTGCTCGGCGGGCTCGATGAGGCCGGCATGGGCGCCCTCCGCGAGGATCGTTTCGACCTCCTCATGGGTGATCGCGGCGCTGCCGGTCTCCTTGATTCCCATCAGCTTGAGCACCCCGGCCGTGGAGGCCGTCAGCAGGGTGACGAAGGGGCCCATCAGCCTTGCCATCAGCGACAGCGGAGCCGCGACCACGCCGGCGATGGCCTCGGGAAACAGCATGGCGATCCGCTTGGGGACCAGCTCGCCGACGATAAGCGACAGATAGGTCAGCACCACCACGACGATACCCGTGGCGATGGGCTCGGCGTATTCGGCGATCAGCGGGATGGTCATGAATCGCGCGTCGAGCTCCGCGGCGATGGTCGCCTGACCGTAGGCGCCGGCGAGGATGCCGATCAGGGTGATGCCGACCTGAACCGCCGACAGGAATCGGTTCGGGTTTTTGGACAGGGTGAGCGCGGCCTTGGCCCCCCGATCCCCCTTGTCGGCCCGGGCCTGCAGTTTGGCGCGCCTGGAAGACACCACGGCCAGTTCGGACATGGCGAAGACGCCGTTCAGCATCACGAGGAGCAGGACGACGGCGCAAGCGAAAGCCAACATCGGGGGAGACGCTCGGCGACGAACCCTTATGCGGGTCCGTCCCCCCTATAGGGCCTGCGCGGGCCGGCCGACAGCCGCCCCGTCAGTCGATCCGGTGTATCGGCGCGGCGCCGACGGCGATCGAGCGCGTGATTGGCGGCAGGGCGTCGGGGTCATAGGGGACGCCCAGGAGACGGGCGAGGCGCTGCCGGGCGTCCGCCTCCAGGTCGGCGTAGAACAGATTGTAGGGCGGCGCCTTCAGCCGGTCCGCCCAGGTTCCGGCGGGCCGCAGGGAGCGGGATTTCGGCCGCGACACCCGCAGGACGCCGTCCACGCATTGCGCCGAGACCTGGCCGGGCAGGAAGGCTGGGCGCACGCCCCATTCGACCTCGGTGGCGTTGGACGCCCCTCGGTTCATGGAGGCCGGGGCCAGGTCCGGGCTTTGCGCGCCCAGGAGCGGGTTGACGCACAGGGCCTGGCGACCCTTGAGATTCTCCAAGTCAGGCCCCGGGCCCCACAGCAGGGACCGGCCGAGCAGGTCCCGCGCCCGCTCGCCGCCCGTCTCGGGCGCCACGGCGAAGGCCGTCACGCAATGAGCCTGGGCCCGCCCGCGGCAGGCGGGCAGCGCCGCGGTGGGGCCGTAGTCGTCGGCGGCGGCCACGGTGCGGATCAGATAGGCTCCGGCCAGCCGCTGCACCAGGGCCGGATCGGGGGCGACCACCTCGCGCAACAATCGGTCGCCCAGGAAGCCGCCCTGCTCCACCCCCACAATGAAAAAGGGCCGCCCGTCGCTGCGCAGCAGGAAGGCGTCGAAGGCCCGCCGGATGTCGCCATAGGCAAAGCGCCGCGCCTCGCGGGCGTCGTCGCGCAGGGTCAGGTGAGCGTACAGGCTGGCCTGCCGGTAGCGCGGCGCGAACAGGCGCCCGACCGAGCCGAAAGGCCCGGCATAGTTGGGCAGCATGACCCGCTCGAGCTGCCGCCGCGAGACCGGATCGTCGATCGGCCCGTTCCAATGGGCGCCGCCGTTGAAGGTGGTCGGATGGATGAAGAACACGTCAGCTGGCAGGGCGGTATCCGTCTTGCCCGCCGGCAGCAGCGCCCAGGCGTCTGGGCGCCGGTAGTCGGGCGCGGCCGGCGGGGCATAGGTCTGGAATGGCTCCTTGGGATCCAGCGCGGTGCGCAGGATATCGTCGCGCCAGACGAAGGCGGCCGCCACCAGCCCCGCGATGACCGCCGCTGCGACGATGGCCAGGCTGCGCTTGGCGCCCACGCGGCGCCCCTAGCGGTAAGGGTCTGGCTGGCGAAGGAAGCCGCGCACATAGTCCGCGACCCCGTCCTCCAGGCTGGTCATCGGCGCCACATAACCCGCTGCGCGCAGTCGGCCCAGATCGGCCTGGGTGAAATACTGGTAGCGGTCGCGCAGGGGCTCCGGCATGGGGTCGTAGACGATCTGCGGCGGCTGGCCGGCGGCGGCGAAGACGGCCTGCGCCAGGTCGGCGAAGCTGCGCGCCTGGCCCGAGCCCAGGTTGAATACGCCGTTCACGCCATCGTTGTCGATCAGCCAGCTGATGACCTCCGCCGCGTCGCGGACATAGACGAAATCGCGCAACTGGCCGCCGTCGTCATAGCCCTCGCGATGGGACTGGAACAGGTGGACCGGATGGCCGTCGCGGACATTCGGCCACATCTGGGCCGCCAGGGATTTCATGGCGCCCTTGTGGTGTTCGTTGGGGCCGTAGACGTTGAAGAACTTGAGCCCGACGGCCTGCGGCGGCCCGCCGCCCCGGCTGCGCTCCCGCGCCGCGTAGAGGTCGAACAGGGCCTTGGACCAACCATAGGCGTTCAGCGGTCGCAGGGCCGCGAGAGACTCCGCGTCGTCCCGGTCCACAAAGCCCGACGACCCGTCTCCATAGGTCGCCGCGGACGACGCATAGATCAGCCGCCGCTGGCGCTCCTGCGCCCAGCGCCACAGGTCCCGTGACAGGGTGAAGTTGGCGTGGATGATCTTGTCGACATCTTCCTCGGTGGTGGAGGAGACAGCCCCCATGTGCACCACCGTGGCCACCTCTTTCCACCAGCGCTCCAGCCACTCGAATAGGGCCTCGGGGGCGACGAAGTCGGCGATGGGGTGCTTGGCGAGGTTGCGCCACTTGCCCAGGGCGTCGTCGCGCAGGCGATCGCAGACCACCACATCCAGGTCGCCCCGCTCGCACAGGCGGGCGACCACGTTGGAGCCGATGAAGCCGGCGCCCCCAGTGACCAGGACGATATGGCGCGGGGTCATCGGTAGGCCGCCAGCTTGGCGATGGCCGCCGTGGTGGAATAGCCCTCCACGAGATCGGCCAGCCTGACCTCGCCGCCATAGGACTGCACGAACGCCGCCCCGACCACGCCGTCGATCGTGTAGTCGGCGCCCTTGATGAGCACATCCGGTCGCACCGCCTCGATCAGCCGGGCCGGGGTGTCCTCGCCAAACGGCGCCACCAGATCCACGGGCGACAGGCCAGCCAGCACCAGGGCCCGGCTCTCCAGATTATTGACCGGCCGCCCCTCGCCTTTCAGCGCCCGCACCGAACTGTCACTGTTCAATCCCACCACCAGTCGGTCGCACCAGGAGCGCGCCTGGGTCAGGTAGCTGACGTGGCCGCGATGCAGGATGTCGAAGCAGCCGTTGGTGAAGCCCACCCTCAGGCCTTGGGCGCGCCAGGCGGCGACCCGCGCCTTCACATCCTCCAGGGTCGAGACCTTGGCCTCGATGGGGGCCAGGTGCTGGGCCAGTTCCGCATCGACAAGCTCGGCCGGATAGACCACCGCCGTGCCGGGCTTGGTCACCGCGACGCCCGAGGCGAGTACGGCGAATTCGATCGCCTCGCCCATCTCGCTGCCAGCGGCCAGGGCGAGGCCCAGGGCCGCCAGGCCGGTGTCGCCGGCCCCCGAGACATCGAAAACCCGCCGCGCCGCGCCGCGGAAATGGCGCACGGGCCGGCCGCGCTCGGCAAGGGACATGCCCAGCGCGCCCCGGGTGACCAGCACCGCCTTGGCCGCACAGCCGTCCAGCGCCGCCGTCAGGGCGGTCTCCACCTCGGCGTCCGACCCGGTCGGCAGGTCCGTCAGCAGGGCGAGTTCCTGGGCGTTGGGCTTGATCAGATCGACCGCCCCGTATTTGACGAAGCTGCGCGCCTTGGCGTCGACGATCAGGCGGGCGGCGTGCGTCTTCGCCGCCGCATGACAGGCCGCGATCACCGCCTCGGTCACCGCCCCCTTGGCGTAGTCGGACAGGAGGATGACCCCGGCCCCAACGGCGGCCTCGGCGACCGCGCTGACCAGACGCGCCTCGGCATCGCCGTCCGCCGGGACGACACGCTCGTCGTCCAGCCGCAGCAACTGCTGGCCGCCGGCGACGAAGCGGGTCTTGACGGTGGTCGGGTGCGCTGTGCGGGTGACGATGTGCCCCGTCAGGCCGGCGACCTGGCCCAGCAGCTCCAGGGTTTCCCGGCCCGCTCCGTCGTCCCCGATCATCCCGACCAGCGCCGTGGCTCCGCCCAGGGCGGCCACGTTGCGCGCGACATTGCTGGCCGCCCCCAGCATGGCCTCGGTGGAGGTTCGCAACATCACGGGGATCGGCGCCTCGGGGGAGATGCGGCTGACCTCGCCATAGACGTAGCGGTCCAGCATCAGGTCGCCGACGCAGGCCACGCGGGCGCCCGCCGCGGCGCCGAGAAGCTGTTGCAGGGCGTTCAGGTCCATCCTCCGGCTATAGGCGGTTTCACCCCGGCTGCGCAACGCGGCGAGGTCGCTCGCTCCCCCGTTGCCAGCGGGCGGCAGGGACCGCTACGTTGGATTCGGGGGTGTGTTCATGCGTTTGATTACGAAGATCTGCTTCGGCGTGTTCGCCGCGCCCTCGGTGCTGTACGCCCAGCCCGCGCCGCCCCCGCCATCCGTGCTCCCGGCCGCCCTCGCGGCGCCCCCCACAATTCCTGCGGGGACCACCGTGGTCCTGCAGATCGACAGCGAAGTGTCCTCCAAGGTCGCCAAGGAGGGCGACTGGTTTCCGATCCACCTGGCCGAGGACGTCCTCATCGACGGCCGGCTCGCCCTGCCGGCCAACACGCCCGGACAGGGCCAGGTGGTTCACGCCGCCCGGAAGGGACTGGCGGGCAAGGCGGGCGAGCTGATCATCGCCGCTCGCTATCTCGACCACGACGGGACCCGCATCCCCCTGGGCTACCTGCGCTGGTCCCAGGCGGGTCAGGACAACACCACGGGGGCGGTGATCGCCACCATGATCTTCACCCCGGCGGGCTTCTTCGTCCAAGGCGGGGACGTGACCCTACAGGCCGGCACGCAGGTGACTGCCCGGACCATCCGACCGCCAGCCCCGATCGCGCCCCCGTCCGCACCGGCCCTTCCCTCATCTGCTTCCCAGGAGACCCAACCGTGAACCGATCCGCCTTCGCCCTGGCCCTCGCGGCCAATGTCGCCCTGACGACCCTGGCGGCAGCCCAGCCCGCGCCGGCCGCGCCCGAGCCCTCGGTCGCCGCGCCCGGCAGCGCGGATGTACCGCCCGCGCCCCCCGCCGACGTCGCGGCCACGCCGCCCTCGGGCGCTGACCAAGCCGCTCCGCCCTCGGCCCCGGCCGAAGTCGCTGCGCCGTCGACGGCCGCGGCCGATCCCCTGGGCGCGATCCCCGAAGGCAAGGGGCGCGTCGTCTTCTTCCGCCCCGGGTCAATGCTCGGCATGGCCATTCCCTGCCCCATCCATGACGGGCCGGGCGACGTGGCCCGCCTGTGGTCGGGTCGATATGCGGTCTACATCGCCGACGCGGGCAGCCACCGCTTCATGACCCAGAGCGAAGCCAAGGACTTCCTCACCCTTGAGGTCGAGCCGGGCGAGACCTACTATCTGTCATGCACCATGAGCATGGGCATGCTCGTCTACCGCCCGAACCTGTCGCCCTCCAGCCAGGTCGCCTTCGACGCCAAGGCCAAGGGCCTGAAGCTGGTGGAGCCCAAGGAAGCCAAGCCGCCGGCCTGAACCGCACGGGGTGACGGCCGCCGCCAATCCGCCTAGAAGCGGCCGCATCCCAGCCGGAGCCCGCGATGGCCGTCCTACCCCTCTCCAAGTGGAACCTCGCCATCGGCGAGGGCCAACCCCTGGTCTGCATCGCCGGCCTGAACGTGCTGGAAGACCTGCCGCTGGCCCTGGCCACGGCTCGCCACCTGAAGGCGGTCACCGCCGGGCTCGGCATGCCGTTCGTCTTCAAGGCCAGCTTCGACAAGGCCAACCGCTCGTCGATCACCAGTTACCGGGGCCCCGGCCTGGTCGAGGGGCTGAAGATGCTGGCGGCGGTCAAGGAAGAGGTCGGCGTGCCGATCTGCACGGACCTGCACGAGATCGATCAGGCCGGTCCCGTCGCCGCCGTGGCGGATCTGGTGCAGATCCCCGCCTTCCTGTGCCGGCAGACCGACCTGGTGGTCGCCACCGCGCGGGCGGTGCGGGCCGCCGGCGGCTGGCTGCATATCAAGAAGGGCCAGTTCCTGGCCCCCTGGGATTGCCGCAACATCCTCAGCAAGATCAAGGAGGCCGCCCCGGGGGACGACTTCACCATCCTGTGCGAGCGGGGCAATTCCTTCGGCTACAACAACCTGGTGGTTGACATGCTGGGGATCGGCGAGATGCAGCGCCTTGGGGTTCCTGTCACCATCGACGCCACCCATGCCGTCCAGCTGCCCGGCGCCGACCCGCGCACCGGGGGCGGCTCCACCGGCGGCCGGCGCGAGGGGGTCTCGGTGATCGCCAAGGCGGCGGTGGCGGCGGGGGCGGATGGGGTGTTCCTGGAATTCCACCCCGATCCGGACAAGGCCCTGTGCGATGGGCCCAGCTGCCTGCCGCTGGATTCCGCCGAGGCCCTGTTGACCACACTCCAGGCCGTCCATACAGCGGCCCGGCAGTAGGAGCGCCGCCATGATCGTCAGCCCCAGCGTCGTCGAGGCCATTGGCAACACCCCCCTGATCCGCCTGCGCCGCGCCAGCGAGGCCACCGGCTGCGAGATCTGGGCCAAGGCCGAGTTCATGAACCCCGGCCAGTCGGTGAAGGACCGGGCGGCCCTCTACATCATCCGCGACGCCGAGGCGCGGGGCCTGCTGAAGCCCGGCGGCCGGATCGTCGAGGGCACCGCCGGCAACACCGGCATCGGCCTGGCCATGGTCGCCGGGGCCCTGGGCTACCGCACAACCATCGTCATCCCGCGCACCCAGAGCCAGGAGAAGAAGGACGCCATCCGCCTGCTGGGCGCCGAACTGGTGGAGGTGGACGCCCTGCCCTATTCCAACCCCGGCAACTACGTCCGTTACTCAGGCGCCCTCGCCGAGGAGCGGGCCAAGACCGAGCCGGGCGGCGTCGTCTGGGCCAACCAGTTCGACAATGTCGCCAATCGCGTCGCGCACCTTGAGACCACAGGGCCGGAGATCTGGGAGCAGACCGGCGGCAAGGTCGACGGCTTCGTCTGCGCCGTCGGTTCGGGCGGCACCCTGGCGGGGGTGGCCATGGCCCTGCGCGAGAAACGCCCGGACGTGAAGATCGCCATCGCCGACCCCTTTGGCGCGGCCCTGTTCAACTACTACACGGCGGGGGAGCTGAAGGCGGAGGGCTCGTCGATCACCGAAGGCATCGGCCAGGGCCGCATCACCGCCAATCTGGAGGGGCTGGGCATCGACTTCGCCTATCAGATCCCGGACGCCGAGGCCCTCGACATCATCTACGACCTCGTCCAGCACGAGGGCCTGTGCATGGGCGGCTCGACGGGGGTGAACATCGCCGGCGCCATCCGCCTGGCGCGGGAGCTGGGGCCGGGGCGCACCATCGTCACCATCCTGTGCGACCACGGCCAGCGCTATCAGAGCAAGATCTACAACCCGGCCTTCCTGCGCGAAAAGGGACTGCCGACACCCCCATGGATCGACGGATGAACCCTCTCGTCTCCACCGACTGGCTGGCCGACCGCCTGAAGGAGCCCGACCTGCGGGTCCTCGACGCCGCCTGGTATATGCCCAACGAGCCGACGACGGGTAGGGCCGAATACGACAGGGAACACCTGCCGGGCGCTGTCTTCTTCGATATCGACGCGGTCGCCGACAAGACCATCGACCTGCCGCATATGATGCCGTCTGCGGCCGCCTTCGCGGAGGCGGTTGGAGCGATGGGCGTCAGCGCCGGCGACCGGGTCGTGGTCTATGACCACTCCGGCCTGATCGCCTCGGCCCGCGCCTGGTGGATGTTCCGCGCCATGGGCCATGACGAGGTATTCGTGCTGGATGGCGGCCTGCCCCGCTGGAAGGCCGAGGGCCGCGCCCTCACCGCCGAGGCGCCGACCCCCACGCGCCAGACCTTCGAGGCGACCTACCGGCCTGGCCTGGTGCGCGACGTCGAGCAGATGAAGCGCGCGCTCGAGGCCGGCGAGCAGGTGCTGGACGCCCGCTCCGCCGGACGCTTCAGCGGCAGGGACCCCGAGCCCCGCGCCGGCCTGCCGTCCGGCCACATGCCCGGCGCCCGCAGCCTGCCCTGGCAGGCGGTGACCCGTAACGGCGCCCTGCTGCCGCCGGACGAGCTGGAGGCCGCCTATCGCGCCGCCGGGGCGGATCCCGACCGCCCGATCATCGCCACTTGCGGCTCCGGCGTCAGCGCGGCGGTCCTGGCCCTGGGGCTGGCGCGTCTGGGCAGGCTGGACGGCGCCGTCTACGACGGTTCGTGGACGGAATGGGCGTCGCGGTCGGATACGCGGATTGTTACAGATTAGGACCAGTCTGCATTGAGCCTGTCATTCAGACCCTCGCGTCCCCGGCGTAAGCCGGGGCCCAGATCATAGGGCTGTGCGGCGCCGCTCTAGGATCTGGATCCCGGCGTTCGCCGGGAGTCCGGACTAGGGATGGGGTTCCAAGATCAAACGCGCTCGATCTAGTCTCACGGCCGCCTCAGCGCATGGGCGGAGAGTAGAGCAGCCCAGGCGCTTCGGCGTTCCAGAGCGCGTTGCGCCCGCGCTCCAACTTCAGCGGCGAGCCCGAACCGAGGTTGCGTTCGAACACCTCGTCGTAGGCGCCCACCTGCACGATGGCCCGGTAGGCCCAGTCCTCGCGCAGGCCCAGCAGGCGGCCATAGGCGCCCTCGACCCCCAGCAGCCGTCGCACCTCTGGGTCGGTGGAGGTCTGGCGCGTCGCCTGGGCGGTGTCCGAGGTGAGGCCCAGCTCCTCGGCGAGGATCAGGCTGTTCAGGGTCCAGCGGACGATCCCCAGCCAGCCGTCGTCGCCCTCGCGCACCAGGGGCCCGAGCGGCTCCTTGGAGATCACGTCCGGCAACAGGACCGAGTCGTCCGGCCGGGCCAGCATCAGCCGGGCCGACGCCAGAACCGACAGGTCGCCGGTGAGGGCGTCGCAGTCCTTGCGCTGGTAGGCCTCGCGGGCCTGGTTCTCGTCCTCGCCGGGAACGGGAACATAGGCCAGGCCGCGGGCCCGGAACCAGTCGGCGAGGGTCAACTGGGTTGTAGATCCGGCGGCCACGCAGATGCGCTTGCCGACCAGCTGCTCGCCGGTCTTGACCCCCAAGCTCTTGAGCACAAGGAACCCCTGGGCGTCGTAGTAGCTGACGCCGGCGAACTCGACCCCCAGGGCCGCATCCCGCGCATAGGTCCAGGCGGTGTTGCGCGCCACCACGTCCACCGCCCCGGACTGCAGGGCCGCGAATCGGCTGCGGGTGTCCAGGGGGGTGAAGCTGACCGCCTTGGCGTCGCCCAGCACCGCCGCCGCCAGGGCGCGGCAGAAGTCCACGTCGAAGCCGCGCCAGCCGCCGTCCTCGTCCTTCTGGGCGAAGCCGGGCAGGTCGGGATTGACCCCGCAGTTGAGCCGCCCCCGGGCGCGCACGGCGCGCAGGGTCGGGCTGACCTCGCCGCGGGCGGGGGGGCGCAGGCCCTCGGCCTCGGCCGGGGTGGTGGCGGGCGCCGCCGGGGCGGGGTCGGGCTTGCGCTCGCACGCGCCCAGCAGCGCCGCGATCAGCAGGGCCGCTGGCAACCACCTTGGCATGTCGTCCGGCGCTCCTTGATCGGGCGGCCGCGCCGGTCTCTAACTCCGGGCGGCAGACGCGAGTTACGTCGGCATACTCGAACGATCGTCAAGGCGAATGGCTAAAGACCACACCCCTCCCCGTCCGCCCCCGAGCGAGGCCACCCGGCTGATCCGGGCCGGCGCCCATCCGGACGCCTCGGCGCGTACCGTCAACCCGCCGATCCAGCGAGGCTCCACCGTGCTGGTCGAGCGGGCGGCCGACCTCTACGACTACTCAAAGCCCACCTACGGCCGCCAGGGCCTCTCCGCCCAAACCGGCCTGACCGAGGGCCTGAACGAACTGGAGGGGGCGGTGGGGACCTGCCTCTACCCCTCCGGCCTGGCCGCGATCACCGGCGCCCTGCTGGCGGTGCTCCAAGCCGGGGACGAGGTCCTGGCCGCAGACTGCGTCTACGCCCCCACCCGCCGCTTCTGCGACAAGGTGCTGGCCCGCTTCGGGGTGGGCGTGCGCTATTTCGATCCCGTCGCCCCGGCCGAGGATGTGCTGGCCCTGGCGACGCCGGCCACGCGCCTGATCATGCTGGAGAGCCCCGGCTCCCTGACCCTGGAGGTGAGCGACGTCCCCGGGATCGCCCGGCTGGCCCGCGCGCGCGGCATCCTCACCGCCATCGACAACACCTTCGCCGCCGGCCTGCTGTTCAAGCCCATCGCCCACGGGGTCGACCTGTCGATCCAGGCCCTGACCAAATATGTCGGTGGGCACTCGGACGTGTTCATGGGTTCGGTGTCCACCGGCGACCCTGCTCTGCTCAGGCGTCTGCAGGACGGCGCCATCCACATCGGCTGGTCGGTGTCGCCGGACGACGCCTACCAGATGCTGCGCGGCCTGCGCACCCTACCCACCCGCGTGGCCGCCCAGGGCGCCGCGGCCCTGGCCATCGCCGCCTGGCTGAGCGCGCAGCCGGAGGTCGCCGAGGTGCTCTGCCCCGCCCTCCCCGGCGCCCGCGGCCACGCGATCTACGCCCGCGACTTCAGCGGGACCTGCGGCCTCTTCTCGCTGGTCCTACGGCCAGCGCCCGAGGCCGCCGTGCACGCCTTCCTGGACGCCTTGACCCTGTTCGGCCTGGGCTATTCCTGGGGCGGCTATGAGAGCCTGGCGCTGTCGTGCGATCCCCAGCTTGGGGTGCGGACCATTCCCTGCGACCTGGACGGCCCCTTGGTGCGCCTGCACGTCGGGCTGGAGTCGGCAGAGGACCTGATCGCCGACCTGCGCGGTGGGCTGGACGCATTCGCGGCCCAAGCCTGATCGAACCTAGGCGACCTGCCCGGCGCACCAACCCGAAGACCAGGCCCATTGGAAGTTGTAGCCGCCCAGCCAGCCGGTGACATCGACCACCTCGCCGATGAAGTAGAGGCCTGGGACGGCGCGGGCCTCCAGGGTGCGCGAGTCCAGATCCCGGGTGTCCACCCCGCCCAGCGTCACCTCGGCCGTGCGATACCCCTCCGAGCCGGCCGGGCGCAGGCGCCAGGTCTTCAGCGCCGCCTCGATCCGGCGCAGGGCCTTGTCCGACAGGCCCGCCATGGTCGTCGCGCCGGGTTCGGCCTCTGCGACCATCTGCGCCAAGCGCTTGGGCAGGCTCCAGCCGAGCACCGTGGCCAGGGCGCTTCTCGGGTGTTCTGCGCGGGCCGCCCGCAGTAGTTCGTAGCCATCGGCGCCCGGCAGCAGGTCGACGATGATTTCCTCCCCCTCGCGCCAATAGGAGGAGATCTGCAGGATCGCCGGCCCGCTGAGGCCCCGATGGGTGAACAGCAGGGCCTCGTCGAACCGGGTCCGTCCGCGGGTCACCCCCGCGTCCAGGGACACCCCCGACAGGGGCGCGGTGCGCGCTAGGGTGTCCGGGTCGAAGGTGAGGGGGACGAGCGCCGGGCGGATCTCCGTCAACCTCAGGCCCATGCGGACGGCCAGGTCGTAGCCCCAGCCCGTCGCGCCCATCTTGGGGATCGACCGGCCGCCCGTGGCCACAACCAGCGATCGGCAGGTGATCGCCTGGCCCCCAGCGCTCAGGGCGAAGCCGTCGGCGGTGCGCTGAACGTCCGCCACGCTCGCGCCCAGGCGAAGCGCGCAGCCGGCGGCGCGCATCTCCCCCACCAGCAGCTCGACCACCTGCCGGGCCGAGCCGTCGCAGAACAGCTGCCCCAGGGTCTTCTCGTGATAGGCGATCCCGTGGCGCTCGATCAGGGCCGTGAAGTCGCGCTGGGTGTAGCGGCTCAGGGCCGAGAGGCAGAACCGCGGGTTGCCCGACAGGAAGGCCGCCGGACGGACATGCAGGTTGGTGAAGTTGCAGCGGCCGCCGCCCGAGATGCGGATCTTCTCGCCGGGCGCGGCGGCATGGTCGACGACCAGCACCGAGCGCCCGCGTCGCCCCGCCTCGATGGCGCACATCATCCCCGCGGCGCCGGCGCCGACGACCACGACGTCGAAGGATTGGCTAGCCGTCAGCGGCGGTCCTCGAGATTGGCGCGCCCTGCAGGACTCGAACCTGCGACCCTCTGCTTAGAAGGCAGATGCTCTATCCAGCTGAGCTAAGGGCGCGTGATGGGGGAAGGTGACGGCCCCGGGGACGAAAGTCCATCAGTGCGTCCAGGGCTGCCGGCGGGTGCTGGAGAAGTTGTCGGCATAGGCCTTGATGATCTTGCTGCGCGACTTGGGCTCGATCACCTGGAAGGGGATGCCATGGTCCTGGGCATAGGCCACCGCCTGCTCGCGGGTGTCGAAGGTCAGCCGCACCTGGCCGTCCATGTCGGTGGAGCTGGTCCAGCCCATCAGGGGCTCGGTGCTGCGCGCCGTGGCCGGCTCGAATTCCAGCACCCAGAAGGCGGTCTTGGCCATGCCGGACTGCATGGCGGACTTGGTGGGGCGATATATGCGGGCGAGCATGGCGAGTCTCTGGCCTCCGGGGCGAGCGTGGGATAGCGGACGGCGGCGGAACATTCCAGAGCCTGTAGTGCGGCCCGCCCCCGAGGAGTCGGCATGAGCGACCAGATCACCCTGACCCGGCCGGAATCGGTCGGCCTGTCGTCTGCCCGCCTGCAGCGGATCGACGATCATTTCCGCCGCGCCTACATCGACCCCGGCCACCTGGCCGGCGCGGTCACCCTGGTGTGCCGGCGCGGGGCGCTGGTCCATTTCAGCGCCCTGGGCCAGGCCGATCGCGAGGCCGCGGCCCCGATGCGGACCGACACCCTGTTCCGCATCTATTCCATGACCAAGCCCCTCACCAGCGTGCTGTTCATGATGCTGGTGGAGGAAGGCAAGGTGGCGCTGGACGACCGGGTGGACCGCTACATTCCCCAGTGGCGAGGGATCGGGGTGCACGACCGCACCGGGACGGATCCCATGGCCGCCGCGCCGCCGAGCCGGCCGATGCTGGTGGTGGACCTGCTGCGTCATACGTCTGGACTCACCTACGGCTTCCAGGAACGGACGCCCATCGACGCCGCCTACCGCGACCTGGGCGTGGCCGTGAGCGACCGTCCCCTGGGGCTGGCGGCGATGATCGACGCTCTCGCCGGCCTGCCCCTGGAGTTCTCGCCCGGCGATCACTGGAACTATTCGGTGGCCACCGATGTGCTCGGCCACCTCATCGGGGTCATCGAGGGGCGGCCCTTCGAAACCGTCCTGCAGGACCGCCTGCTCGGTCCCCTGGGAATGGCCGACACCGGCTTCCAGGTGCGCCCCGACCAGGCCGACCGGTTCGCCGCCTGCTACATCAGCGGGCCGGACCGCCGGCTGATCGTGCAGGACGAGCCCCAGAGCAGCCCCTTCCTGAGCCCGCCGACGTTCGTCTCGGGCGGGGGCGGCCTGGTCTCCACCGTGGCCGATTACCTGCGCTTCTGCCGGATGATGCTGAACGGCGGCGCCCTGGACGGGGTGCGCTACCTCAGCCCCAAGACGGTGGCCCTGATGACCGCCAACCACCTGCCCGGCGGCGCCGACCTGACGGAACTGTCGGTGTCCTTGTTCAGCGAGAGCAACTACGCCGGCGTCGGTTTTGGCCTGGGCGTCGCCGTGGCGGTCGATCCGGTCCGCACCCTGCTGGCCGGGACCCGCGGCGAGTATTTCTGGGGCGGCGCGGCCTCGACCTACTTCTGGATCGATCCCGTCGAGGAGCTGATCGTCATCCTGATGACTCAGCTGATGCCCACCACCGCCCTGCCCATGCGGCGCGATCTGCGGACCCTGGTCTACGCGGCCTTCGAGCAGAGCAACGTCTGAGGTTCAGTCGCCGGCCGGGGGCCGACCAGAAGGTTGAGCCACAGGTGAAGGAAGATCCTGGGGGCGAGGTACAGCATCCGCACCCAACGGGTCTCCCGCGAGCGGGTTCCGCCATTGCATCCCGGGCGATACGCGGGCGGCGACCTTGCGGCCGCCGCCCGGCGACTCAGTCTTTGGGATACATCGCGGCTGTCAGGGCGAGAATCTCCGGCGCATCGGCGGCGAGGATGAACCCGCCCTTCACCGCCGCGTCGAGGGAGGCGCGCACCTTGTTCAGATAGTCGGCCTGCCCGCCCGGATACAGCTGGGCCAGGCGCGCCTTGTCATAGGGCTCGGTGACGCCGAACAGGGCGGCGAAGCCCCCGCCCGTCTGGCCGAGGCCCGACAGCCTGGCGGTGGGCGCGTCCATCCAGGGCGAGCGGACGCCGCCCGTGGCGTTGCCGTTGGCGTCCACGGCCAGGGCCGGCGGCGTCGTGTTGGTGACGTCCAGTTGGGGGCCGTGGGGCGGGGCGGACCCGGTGCGCACCCAGCGATCCAGCGAGGCCAGGGCGGCCTGCATGACATAGTGGTGCTGAGGCGCCGCGTTCATCGGCTTGCCCAGCTTCATGCCCATCATGTTGTCGATGGGCGCAAAGGCGGCCGCCAGGGCCTCGATGGGGGCCGAGCCGGAATCGATGCCGCTGCCGATCAGGGTGTAGGTGTCGGCGTGGGCGGTCCCGGCCACTTCCCAGACCCGCAGACGGTCGGTGTCCGGCTGGCGGGCGCTGATATAGCCCGCGATCGGCGTCATCAGGTCCGTCTCTGAAATGAAGGTCATCACCGGCACGCGCAGGTCGTCGCGGAACCGCACCGGCTGCGGGGTGGTGGCCTGCATGCTGCGGGCGAAGCCGCCCTCCAGGGCGGCGGCGCCGCCGAAGCGGGAGTGGACCAGGTAGCCGTCGAAGGCCTTGGTTAGGGGGTCGATGGCGTTGACATAGGTGGTCATGTAGGCGGCGGACTGGGACTCTCCGCTGGCGATGACCCGCTTGGCCTTGAGGGGGCCCAGCAGCCCGCCCTTGCGCACGGCGCCTCCGGCCTGGGTGAAGATGTCATAGGCGAAGGCGTCGCCGGGATGGTTCAAGGGACCGTACCGCGTCGGATCGGCCTTCTTGAGCGGCATGGCGCCGGGGAACGACATTGGGCCGCCGTCGATGCCCACCTTCTGAGCCGAGACGCCCACATAGGCATAGCCGCTGCGCATCAGCTCCCGGTGCAGGTAGTTCCAGTCCGGCGCCCCGTCCGTGCCGGCGCTGACGTTCAGCCACTCCACCACCACCGTGCCGTTGAACTTCGCCTTGTCGGTGGGCCGCACCACCACCACGCGCGTGGTGAAGGGGGCCTTGGCGTCCGCCGCCGCCGTCCAGCGGCCGTCCGCGCCCTGTTCGCCCACGGCCTTGTACGAGGTCGCCTCTCCTGCCAGGAAATACTCCTCAGCCTGATAGTTCAGCGGCGCCAGGTCGAAGGCGCCCAGGCCCAGGACAGGCTTGCCCGCTACCGGGCCGGTGATGGTCTGCGCCAGGGCGGCGCTGGCGATGACGGCCATGGCTGCGGCGAGTCCTCCGGCTTTGATCCAGGTTTTCAAGGGGTGTTTCCTCTTCTTGTTGAACGGGGGGTCCGCGCGCGGGCCCTAGGGGTCGGCGCGGGGCTGAGGGATGAGGGCGACCTGGCCGACGCCAGGCCGGTCGAAATCGCAGACGCCGCCCGGGAAGACAGTCTTCAGTCGCCGCATCTGTCCCGGGGTGAAGCGCACCGCATAGTCTGAGGCCCGCACCGGCTTGAGCACACAGCGCAGGATGTCCGCCGCCAGCGGCCCGCCCGCCTCGTGGCGGGTGAAGGCGTAGGACGGATACAGGGCGTTGCAGCGGCTGTCCGCCTTGGCGCTGAAGGTCTGGGCCTCGGCGATGAACGCCGGCGTCGCGCCCTTCGCCCAGCAGCCATCGACCATGGCGGCCGGCTTATTGCGCAGCGTCCTGCCGAGGGTCGATCCCGGGGCCTGGTCCGCCCGCGCCGCCGCCACCCAGGCGATGAAGGTTTGCCAGCCGCGGGTCGTGGCGGCGTCCGACAGGGCCTGGGCCTCGACCGACATGCTGCCGCCCGTATAGGCCTTCATGATCTCGGCGATGCCGACGCCCCCGCGCCACATGACGTGGTTGGGGGCCGCTCCATTGGCCCGGCGCATGCGTTCGCGAACCGCGAAATGGAACCACTGGTAGTGGTAGCCGCCATCCTCGTCATAGAGGAAGCCGCCGACGGCGCTGTCGAATACAGGGATCTGCGCCAGGCCGCCGCCGCCGCTCAGGGACAGGCCGAACCGGTGGGCCCCGCGAATGGCGCCTGCGTCGCCGACGCTGCGGGTGGGCGCATAGTTGGCGTCCTGGTCGTAGCCGCCGATCCGCGCGTTGAGGGCGATGAACTGCTCGGGCGTGATGGTCCCCGCGTTGACCGCCGCCAGGCCGTACTGGACGCCCACATTGTCGAACGGCCGCCGCGCGAAGCCGGTGGCGGGGTCGACGCCGTAGAGATTGCGGGCGACATCGAAGACGGTCGGACGCGCCCCGCGAGGGTTCGTCGCCGGATCGTAGCGCAGGGCGAGCGGCACGGCGGCGTTCCAGACGGCCCCCTTGTAGCCGGGCACGTCGGTGCGGCCGCTGACGGGATCGGCCCGCTGGGCCTGGTTGGCGGCGTCGAGCAGGGCGGCGGGGCTCTTGTAGCCGCCGATGGCCACCTTCTGGTCGTCCGAGAACTGCGGGTGGGCGGCGAAGTCGTGGGTCAGCAGGTGGGCGTCCAGGCCGGCCACGGCGATGGACAGGGCGTCTGGGAAGGTGGATCCGATCATCACCCCATCGAACAGGCCGGGAAAGGCGTCCGCCGCCTGCAGGCTGGTGTAGGCCCCGCCGGACGAGCCCTTGCTGACGGTCAGCTCGGGAACCCCCAGGGTCTCGATGACGTGCTCCTTGTCCATCATCGCCGTCTCCCCGGCGAGGAAGGCGTTGCAGCTGTTGGTGGGGTGACGCAGCGTGTTGTTGAACAGGGCATAGCCTTCGCCGAGGCGCGCCACGTCCAGGATGGTCTCGCCGAGGGCCTCGCCCTGGACGTACCAGCCGCCCGGGCAGCCGACCCCGTGAACCGCGATCAGCCGCCGGTTCCACGCCCGGGGCGGCGAGAACGGGGTCGGCGGGGTCTCCGACGACGGATCGAACAGCACCGCGTTCTGGTGGATGCCGCGGTTGATGGTCGTGGTCTCCACCCGCACGATGAAGGGAACCACGGCGCCCGACAGGGTCGTGGTCATCGCCACGTCCTCGGGCCTCGCCCGGGGGTCGGGCAGAGGCCGGAAAGCGGCCGCGCCCTTGGGCAGGTAGATGAAGGTGATCCTGGCCGCCGCGCCGCACGCCGCGTCGGAGGGGCCCAGGAGGGACCCGTCCGGCAGCTTGAAGCGGGCCGTCTGGCAGACGAAGGGCTGAAGCTGGGGCCCCGAGACGATCGGGCCGCTGATCGGATGATTGACCAGCACCCGGCTGGAGGCCGCCGCCCCCCTGCCCGCCATCGCCAGGACGTTGGCGCCCGGCTTCAAGCCGGTCACCAGGCCGAGGCGGGCGCCCGTGGCGTCGCGCCGAAAGACGGCGGTGATGTCCTGCCCGTTCAGGCGGATCACGGGGCTGGGCCCGGCCGAGGGCGACAGGCGCACCAGGGCGTCGCCGCCGCTGACCATGGCCGCCGGGGACGACAACACTGCGATTACCGGCTCGCGCGCAGAGGCCGGCGACGCCATCGCCACGGCAAGCGCACAGGCGAACAGGTTCCCCAATAGATGAAGGACGTCCGCCTTCCCCTGCCGTCCGCCCATGAGGACCCCCAGCGTCGCATGCATTGGCGCGACCGGGCCACCATAGAGGTTACACTTTGCGGCGCAATCGCGCTCCCGCGCCTGCCCTGCCGCAGAGCCTTGCGGGCTGCCAGGCGCCGCGCCTCAACTTCGCGCCCCGGTCAGCGCAGGACCACATCGAATCCTTATGCGGAAGGACCTAGGCATTGTGTGGCCGGCCGCGATTGTGGGCCGGCCTTCACCCGGGAACGGCCATGTCTGATGGATTTGGTGAGGCTGAGGTTGGGCTTCGGACCTGGCCGGAGGCGGACCGGCAGGGCTGGATGGACGGGCGACGGGTGGTTCAATACCTGGCGGCGCTGGCATCGGTGGCCGCCGCCACCGTTGTCGCCTTCGTCCTGCAACAGCTGGCCGCCTCCCCCAGCCTGGCCCTGATCTTTGTCCTGCCCGTCCTCGCCCTGGGGCTCACCGCGGGATGGGGGCCGTCGCTGGTGGCCGCCTTGGGATCGGTGGTCGCCTTCGACGTCTTCTTCATCGAACCGCGCTTCTCGCTGCGCGTGGATGCGCCGGCCGACGCCTGGGCGTTGATCCTGTTGCTGGTTGTCGCCGCCATCGCCAGCGCCGTCGCAGCGGAGGCGCGGCGTCGCGCGCAGCAGTCCCGCCTGGACGCGGACCGGGTCGAGGTCCTGCGGGGCCTGGCCCAACTGGTGGTGAACCGGGCCGCGCCCGGCGCCATCGTTGACGGCGTCCGCGACGCCCTGGTCGCCATCTTCGATGCCCCGGCGGTGGTGCTGATCGAGCAAGGGGGCCGTCTCACGACCGCCTCCGCGTCGCCGGGCGCGGTGCTGTCGTCGGCCGATGAAGCGGCGGCGCAATGGGCCATCGTCAACGGCTTGGCCACCCATGCCGAGACCTTTCCGTTCGATACGGCCTGCTTCGACGTCTGGCCGGTGGGTCGAGGGGTCGCCCTGGGCGTCGGGCCGTCGGCCCGCCGGGAGAGGAATGCCAAGGAAGCGGGCCGGTACGTCGACCTGGTCGGCGGCTATCTGATCGCCGGCCTTGCGCCGCGCTAGGCGTCTGGCGCGTCCGCGATGAACCGATAGCCGACTCCCGCCTCGGTGAGGATCAGCTTGGGGTCCGACGGGCGGGCCTCGATCTTCTGGCGGATCTGGCCGATGAAGACCCGGAGATACTGAGTGTCCTCCAGGTGAGCCGGACCCCAGACGGCCCGAAGCAGGTCGCGGTGCTGCATCACCTTGCCGGCGTTCTGGGCCAACTGCGTCAGCAGATCATATTCCTTGCGTGACAGGTGCACGGTGTCCCCGTTCAGGGTCACCACACGCCGGGGCCGGTCAATGACGAGGCCGCCGGCCCGGATGACGGGGGGCGGAGGCTTCCCGGAATCCGATCGTTGACGCAGGGCGGCGCGAAGCCGGGCCAGCAGTTCCCCGACGCCGAACGGCTTCTCCACATAGTCATTGGCGCCCAGGTCCAGGGCCTCGATCTTCTCGGTCTCGCGGTCGCGGGCCGACAACACGATGATCGGCTCGGCGTAGAACTCGCGCGCCCGGGCCAGCACCTGCTTGCCGTCCATGTCGGGCAGGCCCAGATCCAGGACCACCGCCGCCGGGGCGGCGCGGGCGATCTCGCGCAGGCCTTCGGCGCCCGTCTCCGCCCGCAGGGGCTCGAACCCGGCCGCCGTCAGGGCCGCGCGCAGGAAGCGGTGGATCTGAGGCTCGTCATCGATGACCAGGATGCGCTGGCTCATGGGGGAGCGTTCGCCATGGGCGGCGCCTTGGGCAGGCTGATCAAGACCCGGGTGCCCCGGTCGCCGTGAATGGGGCTGGCGGCGGCGATTCGCCCGCCCATGGCTTCGATGAAGCCCTTGGAGATCGACAGCCCGAGGCCGGCGCCCTTGGTGCGGTCGCTGGGCTCTTCCATGCGATGGAACTTTTCGAAGACGCGCGCGAGGTCCGCGGTGGGGATGCCCTTGCCCTCGTCCTCGATGCTGATGACCACGTTCGCGCGGTCCTCGTAGACGGCCATCTCCACGGCGGTCTCGTCAGGGCTGTAGGCGATGGCGTTCTCGAGGATGTTGACCACGGCCTGCTCCAGCAGGTTGGGGTCCAGCCGGACCAGGGACAGTTCCGGCGGAAAGTCCCGGTCGATATGGCGCCTGCCCAGCCGCCGCGCGACGCGATCGGCGGCGGCGGCGAGCACGTCGCGGGCGTCCACCCAATCGGTCCGGATGTTGAGGCCGCCGCCCTCGAGCCGCGTCATATCCAGAAGGTTGCCGACATAGCGGTTCAGCCGCTCGGCCTCTTCGCGGATGGAGGCCAACAGGTCGTCCCGGACCTCGGCGGATAGCGAACTGCCGTAGTCGATGAGCGTGCTCGAGGATCCGAGCACCGTGGACAGGGGCGTGCGCAGGTCATGGCTGACGGAATTCAGCAGGGCGGAGCGCAACTGATCGGTCCGCCGCAGGGCCTCGGCGTCGGCCGCAGCCGCCGCCAGCTCTGCGCGCTCCAACGCCACGGCGCCCTGGTCCATCAGGGCCGCGACGAAGCGCTCGCCTTCATCGGAGGCCACGGCGGACAGCTCAACCCCCGCCACCCCCGACCGAGTCTTGACGCCCTGCAGGGGCCGGAAGGTCCAGCCGGCCATGGGCATGGTGCCGGTGCCGGCGCCGGCCGGCTCCCCCTTTTCCCAACACCACCGCGCCGCCGCCATATCCGCGGGCGAGAGGGCGTCCAAGGCGGGCGAGGCGGCCATCACCTTCAAGTCGCCGCCCGAGGCGCCCAGGACCACCGCCTTGCCGCTGGTGGCGGCCGCCAGATGCTCCGCCAGCACGACGGCGGTCTCATCCGCTTTGGCGGCTCCGGACAGGCGGCGCGTGGCGGCGAGCACGGCGGAGATGGCGGCGGCCCGCCGGGAGGCCGCCCGCGACTGGTCGCGAACCCGCCCCGTCAGCCAGCCCGTGGCCAGGGCCGCGGCGAAGAACACCGCAAAGGTGAAGACGTCGGCGGCGTGGCCGATCGCGAGCGTCAGCCTCGGGTCCAGGAAGAAGAAGTTGTAGACGAAGGCGGCCGCGCCGGCGGCGGCCAGAGCCGGCCACAGCCCAAACAGCAGGCCGGACGCCAGCACGCTCAGCATGAACACCATGGCGAGGTTGGCGGTCGCCACATAGCGATCGAAGACAAAGGCGCCGCCCCCGGCCAGGGCGACGGTGGCCAGGGCCCCCAGGTGGCCGCGCCAGCCGACATCGGCGAGGCGCAGCCTGCGCCTTGCCGCGGGGGTCGGAGGCTCGGCGGACTCGGTGATGATGTGGATGGCCGCGCCGCTGGTCTCGTCCAGCAGCGCTCCGATCAGGTCTCGGCGCCAGGCTCGGAGCCGACGGGACTTGCCGACGACGATCTGGGTCACGTTGTTGCGTCGAGCGAAATCCAGCACCGTGTCGACCAGATCATCGCCCGTCAGCGTGACGGCGGCCCCGCCCAGCTGGCTCGCCAGCTTGAGGGCGTCCTGCAGGCGTTGCGCGGCAATCGGCGTCGACGCGGGCGCGGTGGGCCGCTCGACGTGCGCCACCGTCCAGGGGGCGTCCATCATCATGTCCGATAGGCGGCGCCCTGCGCGCACCAGGGCGCCGGACATGCCGTCCGGCCCGACCAGCACCAGGATGCGCTCTCCCGCGGCCCAGGGGCCTTCGACGCCGGCCCGGCGCATGGCGCCGATCAACTGGTCGTCCACGGTCTGCGCTGCCCGCCTCAGGGCCAGTTCGCGCAGGGCCGTCAGGTTTTCCACCTTGAAGAAGCGGTCCGCGGCCAGCTGCGCGGTCTCGCCCAGGTAGACCTTGCCGTCCGCCATCCGCTCGCGAAGCTCGCTCGGGGTGATGTCGATCAGCTCGATCTCGTCCGCCCGCGTCAGCGCCAGGTCCGGCACGGTCTCGCGCTGCCGCACCCCCGTGATCCGCCAGACCACCTCCAGCAGGCTCTCCAGGTGCTGGACGTTGAGGGTCGTCCAGACGTCGATGCCCGCCGCCAGCAGCTCGGCCACGTCCTGCCAGCGCTTGGGATGCCGCGCGCCGGGCGAATTGGAATGGGCGTATTCATCGACCAACAGCAGCTGGGGCTTGCGCGCCAGGGCGGCGTCTAGGTCGAAATCGAAGAGGGTGCGCCCGCGATAGTCCACGGGCTTGCGAGGCAGGACCTCCAGGCCGCGAAGCAGGGCCTGGGTCTCCTTGCGACCGTGGGTTTCGACCACGCCCACCACGACGTCGTCGCCCTCCGCCTTTCGGCGGCGGGCGGCGCGCAGCATCTCGTAGGTCTTGCCGACCCCGGGCGACATGCCCAGGAAGACCTTCAGCCTGCCCTCCCCCGGCCGCGATGCGGCGAGCAGGGCGTCGGGGTCCGGCCTGCGGTGTTCGCCTTCCGTCATCGCGCGGGAGGTTGGGGCGTCGGGAAGGCCGCGTCCAGGGCCAGGTTGGCCTCCAGCACATTGACGGTCGGCTGGCCGATGGTCCCGAGGACGGGCGGCAGCACCCGCCCCTCGATGAGCTTGAGCACGGCCTCGATCGGGACCCCCCGGGCTGCGGCGATGCGCGCGGCCTGCATCCGCGCGTTGGCGGGAGAGATGTCCGGGTCCAGGCCGGAGCCTGAGGTGGTCAAGGCGTCCGCCGGGATGGGCGCGCCGGCGGCGTCCGCCTCGAGGGCCGTCGCGCTGGCCTTGACCCGGTCCGCCAGGGCCGGGTTGAGCGGGCCGAGGTTCGAGCCGGACGAGGCCGAGGCGTCGTAGCCGTCGGCGCCCGCCGCGGATGGGCGCGGGTGCAGATACTCAGCCCGGCGGAACGGCTGGGCGAGGAGGCGCGAGCCGATCACCTGGCCCTGGGGGCTTCGGATCAGGCTGCCGCCTGCCTGGCTCGGAAAGGCCAGTCGCCCGATCCCCGTGACCAGGAGGGGATAGGCGACTCCCAGGATCAGGGTGAGGAAGACCGTAGAGACGACGGCGGCGCGGGCTTGGGCGAACATGGTCATGGCCTCAGAAGGTCGCCTTGATGAGGGCGACGGCGCGGCTGCGATAGATGTCGCCGAAGCCGTGCTCGTCGGTGTCGAAGTAGCGAACATCCACGGCGACGCGGGGCGTCAGGGCCCAGCCGAGGCCGAGGTTCCAGGTCGTGTAGTCGCCGGAGCCCTGATAGGTCTGTCGGCCCACCGCGCCCGACACGCTGAGCCTGTCGGTCAGCGGGGCCGCGGCGTTGAGCTCATAGTAGGCCGCCTCCTCGGCGGCGCCGAAGCTGTCGGGGGAATAGAAGACCGCGGCGCCCACGGTGGCCTTGCCGACCGGGGCGGAGGCTCCCAGCTTGACCTCCCAGTTGTCGTAGTCGGCGCCGGAAGGCTGGTCGGCGTAGCCGTAGCGGATGACGCCCAGATCCAGGGCGACCTGGCCCAGGGTCGGTCGGACCCCGGCGTAGAGGTCGTATTCGACCTTTGTGGAATCCTTGAAATCGACGTTGGACAGCCAGGCGCCGGCGTAGATCTTGCCGGCAGTCAGGTCCGCGCCGGCGAAGACTTCGGGGCCCTCATCCGTCTGGCTGACGCCCCTGAAGACATAGTCGCTGGCGGCGCCGACATTGTAGGTCGCGGCGACGGGCGGGGTCTGGGCGTGGGCGCCGGCCGCGCTGAGGGCGAAGGCCCCGACGGCGAGCGACAGGCTGTGGCGGAGACGGCGGACGGAAGAGGCGAAACGGTTCACGAACAGGTTCCTAAGGTTAGCCGAGGCCGAGGGCGGAGACGCCCAGGTCGATGAGCTTGATGCCGACGAAGGGCGCGACGAGGCCGCCGAGGCCGTAGATCAGCAGGTTGCGTTGCAGGAGACGGGCGGCGCCAATGGCGCGGTAGCGGACCCCCCTCAGGGCCAGGGGGATCAGGGCGACGATGATCAGGGCGTTGAAGATCACCGCCGACAGGATGGCGCTCTGCGGGCTGTGCAGGCCCATGATGTTGAGGGCGCCGAGGGCCGGCAGGGAGACCACGAAGATCGCCGGGATGATGGCGAAATACTTGGCCACGTCGTTGGCGATGGAGAAGGTGGTCAGGGCCCCGCGGGTGATGAGCATCTGCTTGCCCACCTCGACGATCTCGATGAGCTTGGTCGGATCGCTGTCGAGATCGACCATGTTGCCGGCCTCGCGCGCCGCCTGGGCCCCGGTCTGCATGGCCACGCCCACATCGGACTGGGCCAGGGCCGGCGCGTCGTTGGCGCCGTCGCCGCACATGGCCACCAGGCGGCCCTTGCCCTGCTCAGCGCGGATCAGGCGCAGCTTGTCCTCCGGCGTGGCTTCGGCGAGGAAGTCGTCGACCCCTGCTTCCGACGCGATGGCGGCGGCGGTGATGGGATTGTCGCCGGTGATCATCACCGTGCGCAGGCCCATGCGCCGCAGGTCGGCGAAACGCTCCTTCACCCCCGGCTTGACCACATCCTTCAGGTGGATGACGGCCACCAGTACGCCATCCTCGCTGACCGCCAGCGGGGTGCCGCCTGAGCGGGCGATGCGATCGACGGCGGCGGCGAGCTCGGCGGGCATCTGCGTCGGGGTGAGGTCGAGGGACTTCAGGACCGCATCCACGGCCCCCTTGCGCCAGGACCGGTGGCCGGCGGTCAGGCCGGACTGGCGGGTGACGGCGGTGAAGGCGATGATCTCGGCGCCCTGGGGCGCTTCGGCCGATTGGCCCTCGTTGCGGGCCAGTTCGACGATCGAGCGGCCCTCCGGGGTCTCGTCGCCGAGGGACGCCATCATCGCCGCCTCCATGGCACGCTCGGGACGCACGCCGGGCGCGGCGATGACCTCCGTCGCCATCCGGTTGCCGAAGGTGATGGTGCCGGTCTTGTCCAGGAGCAGGGTGTCGACGTCACCCGCCGCCTCCACGGCCCGGCCGGACGTGGCCAGGACGTTAACCTTCAGCAGCCGGTCCATCCCGGCGATGCCGATGGCCGACAGCAGCCCGCCGATCGTCGTCGGGATGAGGCAGATGAACAGGGCGCCGAGAACCATCGGACTCAGCGTCACGCGGGAGTAGGCGCCGAGGCCGAGCAAGGTCACTACCGCGATCAGGAAGATCAGGGTCAGGCCGGCCAGCAACACCGCCAGGGCGATCTCGTTGGGCGTCTTGCGGCGGTCGGCGCCCTCGACCATGGCGATCATGCGGTCGAGGAAGGTGTCGCCAGCGGCCGAGGTGATGCGCACCTTCAGCCAGTCGGAGACCACCGTGGTCCCCCCGGTCACGGCGCTGCGGTCGCCGCCGCTTTCGCGGATGACCGGCGCGCTTTCCCCGGTGATGGCGGCCTCGTTGACCGACGCGACCCCCTCGATGATCTCGCCATCGGAGGGGATCACGTCGCCGGCCTCCACCAGGACGACATCCCCGACGGCCAGAAGATTGGCCGCGGTCAGCGTCACCGCGGTCCTGCCGGGATCGGCCAGCTTCTTGGCCTGGGTCGTGACCCGGGTCGCCCGTAGGCTGTCGGCGGCCGCCTTGCCCCGGCCTTCCGCCACGCTCTCGGCGAAGTTGGCGAACAGGACGGTGGCCCACAGCCAGGCGGCGATCTGGACCGCGAAGACCCAGCCGCTGTTTCCTGCGATGGCGATGCCGGCGGAGAGGGTGGCGAGGACGGCGACGATCTCTGTGGCGAGGATGACCGGGTTGCCGACCAACTTGCGCGGATCGAGCTTGGCGAAGGCGTCGCCGGCCGCCCGCCCCAGCATGGGGCCGGAGAAGCCGCCGCCGAGGGACGGGGTCTGCCGTCGGCCCGGGCCGGCGGTCGGGTTTATGAGGGTCATGGGAGTGTCCGTATCGAACTAGCGCGCCGCGACCGTCTGCAGCACCTGGAAGTGCTCGACGATCGGACCAAGGGCGAGGGCGGGGAAGAACTGCAGACCGCCCATGATCAGGATCACGCCGATCAGCAGGCCGATGAACAGGGGCCCGTCCGTGGGGAAGGTGCCGGAGGTGGCGGCCAGCTTGGGCTTGGCGGCCAGGGCGCCGGCGATGGCCAACACCGGGATGGCGTAGGCGAAGCGGCCGAGCAGCATGGCGATGCCGAGCGTCGTGTTCCACCACGGGGCGTTGGCGGTCAGGCCCGCGAACGCCGAGCCGTTGTTCCCCGCCGCCGACGAATAGGCGTAGACGATCTCCGTCAGCCCGTGCGGTCCGGCGTTGGCGAGGCCGGCCAGGGCCACGGGCAGGACGGCCGCCACAGCGGAGAAGCCGAGAATCGCCAGGGGCAGGATCAGGACCGCCAGCATGGCGAACTTGATCTCCCGCGCCTCGACCTTCTTGCCGAGGTATTCGGGCGTCCGGCCGACCATCAGCCCGGCCACGAAGACGGCGATCAGGGCCATCACCAGCATGCCGTAGAGGCCGGAGCCGACGCCGCCGGGCAGGATCTCGCCCAACTGGATCAGGAACAGGGCGATCCCGCCGCCAAGCGGCATCATGCTGTCGTGCATGGCGTTGACGCCGCCGTCCGAGGCGCCGGTGGTCGCGGCGGTCCAGATGGCCGTGGATGGGGCGCCGAAGCGCGCCTCCTTGCCTTCCATATTGACGCTGGCTTCGGCGGCGGCCGCCACCAGGGCGGGCGCGGGCTGGGTTTCGGCGGCATAGATGCCGGCGGCCCCGGCGGCGACCAGGATCACCATAGCCGCGACGATGGCGCGGGCGTCCTTGCGGGCGCCCACCACCCGGCCGAAGGCCACGACGCAGGCGAGGCTGAGGGCGTTCATCGAGATGATCTCGACGAGATTGGTCCAGGCGTTGGGGTTCTCGAACGGGTGGGCGGAGTTGGCGTTGAAGACGCCGCCGCCATTGGTGCCGAGCTGCTTGATCGCTTCCTGGCTCGCCGCGGGATACAGGGCGATCGTCTGCCGACCCCCCTCGACGGTCTGGGCGACGACGTGGGCGTCGAGGCTCTGCGGGACGCCCTGGCTGATGTAGAAGAGCGCGATGACGATCGAGACCGGCAGCAGGACGTAGAGGCTGATCCGGGTCAGATCGACCCAGAAGTTCCCGAGCCCCTCGTTGCGGTTGGCCACGAAGGCCCGCGCCACCGCGGCGGCGATGGACATGCCGACGGCCGCGGACAGGAAGTTGTGCGAGGTCAGGCCCACCATCTGCGAGAAAGTCGAAAGGGTCGTTTCCGGCGCGTAGGACTGCCAGTTGGTGTTGGTGACGAAGCTGATCGCGGTGTTGAAGGCGAGGTGCGGCGACACCCCCGCGAACCCTTGCGGGTTCAGGGGCAGCAGGTTCTGGAAGCGCAGGATCAGGTAGAGGGTGACGAAGCCGACGATCGAGAAGCCTATGACGCTGGCGGCATACGAGACCCAGGCCTGGCTCTTGTCAGGCTTTATGCCGCATCCCGCGTAGACCAGGCGCTCGACCGGCCGCAGGGCCGGATCCAGCCAGGTCCGTTCGCCGGTCCATACCCGGGCGAGATAGAGGCCGAGCGGCCACGCCAGGGCGACCGTCACGGCGAGAGTCAGGGCGATCTCCACCCAACCCTGCGGATTCATCAGAAGGTCTCCGGTCGCAACAGGGCCACGAGCATGTAGACGCCGATGACGAGGGCGCCCGCGCCCCAGATCAGGATCTCGATCATCACAGCCTCCTCAGGACGCGCGCGTAGAGGGCGAACGCGCCCAGCAAGACCGCACCGAGCAGTAGAAAAATGATATCGGACAAAAGACGGCTCCCGGGCTCAAGACGCCGGGTAGATACGTTCCCAAATCATAAGGGCGCCATGTGGATGAAGCGCGCCGATGTAAGGAAGCTATAAGGGCCAATGCTCAAGGCATGGGGCCGTAAGCTGGGGCGGTGGCCCCTCCCCTGATCCTCGCCGGACCCGAAAAAATCAATCCCGGTCCCGCCGTCCGGCGGGGCCTCGACGCGGCCACTCGGACGAGATCAGCCGGCGGCGCTCACCCCTCGTCGGCTGATCGCGCGGCGGGCGACGGGCCCGCATCGGCGGAAGCCGCCGCCGCCTCGTCAATGACCCGCGCCAATCTCGCGCGCAATCGGCGGTTCGGGCTGTCACGGGTCTCCAAGTCGCGAAGATTCCAGACGCTCACGCCGGCCTTTCTGGCCATGGTCCCGACGGACCAGCCCAGTCCCTCGCGGGCGGCTCTGAGCTGTTGCGCCGACGGCAGGGGCGCCTCGGGAGGGATCGCGCTCCGGCGGCTGGTCGCAGGCGCGGCGATGGACGCCGGCCCCGGGCGCGCGCCCTGGGCGCCGGCGAGCTTGGCCCACTCCTCGGCCAGCCACAGCAGATGGTGCGCGCGCTGATCGTCTGTCGCCAGCGCCTCTTGTCTCAGCCGCTCGGCCATCTTTCCCGGATCGATCGGTGATCGCACAGCTGAAATTCCGCCCTCAAAAGTCTGAGGTTCAGCCCGGCGGCCTCGACGCCGAGCGCCGAAGCCTTCCTGATCGCGATCCCCTAAATCCTGTGAATTTACTAGGTCAATATTGCGACGTTATTATAAAGCCGCCCGCACTGACCCCAGGGCTCACTCGTGATGTTTGACAACGAAAAGCCCCCGGGGGTCGCCCCCCGGGGGTGTCTAGTCGTGGTCAGGTCGGTGGCTTAGCCGCCGACGAGGCCGGTCTGGGCCACGCACGGGCCAGTCGTGCCGGCGTTGGCGTTGGCGATGTAGAGGTTCCAGGCCATCGAGGTCTTGCTGGGCTTGGTGAAGGTTTCCTGGATCGCCGTGATGAAGGTGCTGGGCACGGCGGAGAAGCCCGACAGGCCAAGGATGCCGGTCTTCTTGTCGGTGACGATCTTGGCCTTGTAGTAGAAGTTCAGGAAGCCGTTCACCGCCGGCGCCGTGGTCGTTCCGGCGTAGCAGGTATAGAGCAGGAAGTTCGACGTGCCGACGATGTTATAGGCCGACGGATCGGTCGGATCGGCCAGGGGCGAGCTGGTGCTCAGGCCCTGAACCCAGTCGGCCGGGTTGGAGCGCAGGCCGTTCGCGGTGTAGCTGGCGCTGTACTTCTTGGTCACCGGGTCGGTTTGCGGCGGCAGCAGGGTGCCGAAGGCCTTCTGGGCGCCGGTGGCGGTGGGGCCGACGAACTTGGCGGCGTGGTTCTTCAGGGTCGCATAGTAGAGGTCGGCGGTCGCCAGGGGGGTGCCCAGCAGGGTGGTGCGCGACGCCGGCAGGGCGAAGTCCGAACCGGCATAGCCGATGCGGCCCCAGGTCAGGCTCGAGCCCGGGGTAGTCGGCGCGGCGGTGAAGTCGATGTATTTGGCGACGCCGTCGTTGCCCGCAGCGATCACATACTTGCTGGCGGCCAGAGCGGCCGAAAGCGCGGTGGGGTCGGTGTTGGCCTTGGTCTTGTCGTAGGTCGGGCCGCGCAGGGCGACTGGCAGGGTCGTGGTGCCCGCCGTGGTGTTGTACTGGTTGCCGGCGACGGCGGCGCAGACGGCGCCGAGGTGGCGGGTCCAGATCGAGGTGGTGCCCGAGCTGTCGCTACGGCCGACCATGACGATCGGAACGCTGAACACGGGGGTGGGGTCCGCCACGTCCTTCAGGGACTGGCCGCCGTTGAGGGCGGTGATCGCCGGGTCGTTGAAGTTGGTGATCGTGCCGTTGAAGATCTTGCAATAGGTGTCGGCGTCGAGTTGCAGGCCGCCCACCGTGGTGGCCACGCCGCCGATGGTCGCCTTGACGGGCTTCTTCAGGCGGAACTTGTATTCCGTGACGGTGGAGCCGTCAGCCGACAGGGTCTTCTTGTAGACCGGGTCGAAAGCGATGGCGACGGGCGCGATCAGGGCCGGGATCTGGATGGCGGCGCCGTAGGCCACTTCCGGGTTGGTGACTTGGGCGCCGACCGGGGCCGTGAAGGGCGCGGCCACCTGGACGCCGTCGCTGTTGGTGCCGCCGTTGTTATAGACGTTGAAGTCGGCCTGGCTGACGCCGGCGTCGGACATGGCGAACTGGACGCTCGACAGGGCCTGGATGCCGGCCGTGATCGGGTCGATGTCGCCGAACTTGGCCGGATCGTGGGTCACGAAGCCCTGGCGGCCGGCGCCCGAGCCGTTCGAGACGTAGTTGACCGTGTCGCCGGGGGCGACCTTGGTGACGGCGCAGTCCGTCGTGACCATCGTGTTGGGGTCGGTATAGACGAACGGCGTCGGGTTGGTCGGCGCGGCGCCGGCGTTATAGAGCGGCTGGGTCGAGCCATAGCAGTCGGCCGCCAGGCGGATGTAGGGGCCGGGCAGCGAGGCGCCGCCGCCGTTCATGGTGCCGGCTTGCGCCGAACCGGCGATGGCGACGAGAGCGGTGGCTCCCATCAGCGCGTGAATGGTGAGTTTGGACATCGGTTGTCTCCTGGCTGTCCGAATGAAGGCTTGACCCCACTCGCCCCTGGATCGGGGCGTGTGATTGTCAGGTCATGTGGCGTTGAATATTGGCTGTTACTGATTCTGACCAGTGAAGCGCGACCACCCATTAAGAGTGGCGACTCTAACCTGCGCAAAAAACAGATGTTTTTCGCAAAAGGATGAGTCTAGATGATTTGAAGCTCCACCCCGTTCCCTTGGCCCGCCTCGTTATAGGGTCCGTTTGATTACACTGTAATGACAGGGTCAAATATTCGACAATGCTCCGTGGTGTGATTACCTGTCATAAAATTGAGATGGCTTCGGGTCTTTATGCGGGCTCGCAGGCCGTCCGCGCCGGGGATCGGGTAGAAGCATGTCAGTGTCCGAAGGGAGCAGCCTGGCCGTCGTGGTCGTCGGCGCGGACGCGGCCGAACACGGCGCCTCCCTGGAACAGGCCCTTCGCGCCCGCCGGCTCGTCTCTCCCGAGGCCCTGGCGCGGGCCGTCTCGGTTCAGGCCGAGACCGGGGAGCGCCTCGACGCCATCCTGACGCGGCTCGGACTGGTGTCCGAGCGGGCCCTGGCGCAGGCGGTCGCTGACGCGCTGTCCCTCCAGCTGGTCGGTCCCAGCGACTTTCCGGCCGCTCCGGTGCGCCCCGCGGCGGCCAGCGCCCGCTTCCTTCGCGATGTCATGGCCCTGCCCCTTCGGGAGGCCGACGGCGGCGTCGTGGTCGCCCTCACCGATCCCTTCGGCGCCTATGCCAGGAGCGCCCTCGCCTACGCCTTCGGCTGTCCGGTGACGCCGGCGGTCGCCTGCGCCGCCGACATCGAGGCGGCGCTGGACCGGCTCTATGGGGTTCCCGACCGCGCTCCGGCCGACGACGAGGCCGGGCTTGCCGACGAAGCGGACCTGGAGCGACTCAAGGACCTGTCCAGCGACGCGCCCATCGTGCGGCTGGTCAACAGCCTGATCGCCCGCGCCGCCGACGCCAAGGCCGCCGACATCCATATCGAGCCGGCGGAGGACTCGATGAAGGTGCGCTTCCGCATCGACGGCGCCCTGGTGGAACAGGAGACCCTGCCGCCGCAGGTCAAGTCGCCCCTGGTCTCGCGCATCAAGGTGATGGCAGGGCTGAACATCGCCGAGCGCCGGCTGCCCCAGGACGGCCGCATGCGCCTGGCGGTGCGCGGCCACGACATCGACCTGCGCGTCGCCACCTCGCCCACCATCCATGGCGAAGGCGTCGTCATGCGCCTCCTCGACCGATCCAACCTGTCGCTGAACTTCGACGCCCTGGGCTTTGAAGGCCCCGCCCTCGCTCTGTATCGCGCCGCCATCCACAGGCCGCACGGCATCGTGCTGGTTACCGGCCCCACCGGCAGCGGCAAGACCACCACCCTCTACGCCTCGCTCGCCGAGCTGAACGCACCGGAGCGCAAGATCCTCACCATCGAGGATCCCATCGAATACCGGCTGCCGGGCATCAACCAGACCCAGGTCAACCCCCAGATCGGCCTGACCTTCGCCGCCGCCCTGAGGTCCTTCCTTCGCCAGGACCCCGACGTGATGATGGTCGGCGAGATCCGCGACCTGGAGACCGCCCAGGTGGCGGTGCAGGCGTCGCTCACCGGCCATACCCTGCTGTCGACCCTGCACACCAACAACGCCGCCAGCGCCGTCACCCGCCTGCTGGACATGGGGGTGGAGCCCTTCCTGCTGACCTCGACCCTGAGCGCCGTCCTGGCCCAGCGCCTGGTGCGCCGGCTGTGCGCCCATTGCCGCGAGCCCTATGCGCCGGACGCCGCCGCCCTCGCCGCCGCCGGGCTGGAGGCCGAGGCATGGCCGTCGATTCTGTTCCGGCCGGGGGGCTGCGTCGCCTGCAACGGATCAGGCTTCAGCGGCCGGCTCGCCATCGTCGAGGTGCTGCCGGTGGACGAGGCGATCGCGCGGCTGGTGCTGCAGCGGGCGGAGGCGCGGGAGATCCAGGCCGCCGCCGTCGCCGTCGGCATGACGACCATGTCGGCCGACGGGCTGGCCAAGGCCCAGGCGGGCCTCACCACGCTGGAGGAAATCCTCCGCGTGACCCGCGAGGTCTGAGATGTCGGCCTTCCTCTTCCGGGCCGCCACGCCGGGCGGCGAACTTCGGTCGGGCGCCATCGAGGCCGATTCCCCGGCGGACGCCCTCAACCGGCTGCGCCAGCGCGGCCTGATGCCCATTGAGGCGCGTCCGGCGCCGGACGCCCGGCCCGCGGCGGCGCGGCGGGCGGACTCGGCGACCCGGATGGGCGCGGCCAACGCCCTGGCCGAGTTGGGCGTGCTGCTGGGCGCCGGCCTGCCGCTGGACCGGGCCCTGGCGGTGTGCATCGAGACCATGACCAGGCCTGCGCTCCGGACCGCCTTCGAGGCGGTGCACAAGCGGGTCAACGAGGGGGCGACCCTGTCGGCCGCCATGGGCGAATCGCCCCAGCTGTTCCCGCCCATGGCCTCGGCCATGGCCGAAGCGGGCGAGGCGAACGGGCGGCTCGACATCGCCCTGACCCGCCTGGCTGAGACCCTCGACCGCGCCGAGACCCTGCGCCAGACCATCGTGTCGGCCATGGTCTATCCGGCCCTGCTGCTATGCCTGGCCCTGGGGGTGATCCTGCTGATGGCCCTGGTGATCGTGCCCCAGTTCGAGGGGCTGTTCGCCGACCAGATGGACCGGCTGCCCGCCACCACCCGCACGGTGATCGGGGTCAGCCACGCCCTGCGGGTCCATGGCTGGCTGATGCTGATCGGCCTGGCCGGCGCTGTCGTCGGCGTGCGGCAGTGGCTGAGGCAGCCCGCGGCGCGCCGGGCCTTCGACCGGGCTATTCTGAAGGCGCCCCTGATCGGACCGTTCGTGGTCAACGCCCAGACCGCCCGTTTCGTGCGCGTCCTGGGGAGCCTGGTGGACGGCGGCGTGCCCCTGCCCACCGCCCTGACCATCGCCCGCCGCTCCTTGTCCAATGTGCACATGGCCGAGGGCGTCGGCCGCGTCGCCGCCGGACTGAAGGAGGGCGCGGGCCTGTCCCGCCCCCTCGCCGCGACAGGGCTGTTCCCGCCCATGGCCCTGAGCTTCCTGCGCACCGGCGAGGAGACCGCCCAGCTGGGCCAGATGCTCAACCGGCTCGCCGACATTCTCGACCGCGACGTGCGCACCGCCCTGCAGCGGCTGATTTCCATCCTCACCCCGACCATCACCATCGTGATGGGCGCGGTGGTCTGCACGGTCATCGCTTCCATCCTGTCCGCCATCCTCGGCTTCAACGACCTGGCCCTGACCCCATGAACACTTGCCCGCCCCGACCCGCCCGTGACGGCGGCTTCACCCTTCTGGAGATGCTCGTGGTCCTGGCGATCATGGGACTGCTGGCCGCCATCGTGGCGCCCCAGGTGCTCAAATACCTGGGCTCGTCGCGGAGCCAGACCAGCAAGGTCCAGGTCCAGAACCTGTCCTCGGCCCTGGAGCTGTTTCGCCTCGACGTCGGCCGCTATCCGACCCAGGCGGAGGGACTGGGCGCCCTGGTCACCGCGCCGTCCGCCGCCGGGGGGTGGAACGGGCCTTACATGCCCAAGGCCCAGGCCCTGATCGACCCCTGGACCCGGCCCTACCTGTACCGCGTCCCCGGGCGGCACGGGGAAGCCGACGTCTATTCCCTCGGATCGGACAATGCCGAAGGCGGCTCAGGCGAAGCCAAAGATGTCGGCAACTGGTGACTCCGAGCGGGGCATGACCCTGATCGAGGCCCTGGTGGTGGTGGCGCTGACCGTCACCACCGGCGCCATCCTGTTTCCCGGCATGATCGGCGGGATCGAGCGGCTGACCTTCGGCCAGAGCGCCGCCCTGCTCGCGGCCGACCTTCGCCAGGGCCGCGCGGACGCTCTGCGCCAGGACCGGCGCATCGACCTGCGCCTGGGGCCTGACGGGCGCGGCTATGCCATCGGCGACCGGCCGGCCCGCAGCCTGCCCCCGGGGCTACGCCTGGCTGCCGCGCGCTCGCCGGCCGCCAGCTTCTACGCCGACGGCTCGGCGACGAGCGCCGTCGTGGACCTGGCGGGGGCCCGGGGCGCCCAGGCGCGCCTGGCCATCGACGCGGCCGGGGCGGTCTCGAGGCGGGCGCCATGAAGAGTGATGAGCGGGGCTCGCTGTTCCTCGAGGCGCTGATCGCCGCGGCCATCATCGCCATGGTCCTGGCCGGGGCGTACCAGGCGGTGGGCGCTGCGGCGGCCCGCCAGCATCAGCTGGAAGCCCGGCGCGCCGCCTATCTCATCGCCCAGTCCCAGCTTGCCTCTGTCGGCGGCGACCTTGCGGTGCAGCCCGGCTCGGCCGGCGGCGTGGACGGCGACTATGTCTGGCGGATCGACATAACCCCCTACCGCGACGCCCTGGCCCAGAGCGCGGCGGGCGAGCTCTACCAGGTCAGGGTTGGCGTCCGTCCGCGCGGCGCCGGCGCGGACCTGGCCGTGCTGACCAGCCTGCGCCTGGCGCGATCCTGATGACCCGCCCCGACCGCGCGGCGGGCTTCAGCCTGGTGGAGGCCCTGGCGGCCCTGGCTGTGCTGGGGCTCGTCAGCCTGATGCTGATGGCCGGCCTGGCCTCGGCCGGGCAGGCCTGGCGCAGGACGGTGGGTCTGCAGACCTCCGACGAGGGGGTCGCCGGCGCCCAACGTCTGGTGCGCGAGCGGCTGGAACACGCCTATCCGGCCGCCCTGTTCGGCGGCAGCCAGCCGGAGGTGGATTTCCGGGGCCAAGGCGCCGGGGTGGAGTTTCTTGCGCCGGCGCCCGAGGCGGACGGCCCCCACGCCCTGCGTCGCTATACCCTGGCCGTCCTGCCCGGCGGCGAGCTGGCCCTGTCGTGGCGCTCCGAGCTCAGCCCCGATCCGCCGCCGCCGAACCGGACCGACGTTCTGTTGCGAGGGGTGCAGGCCCTGCGCATCGACTATTTCGGGGCCGGACGGCGCGGCGCGGCGCGGGCCTGGACGCCGCGCTGGATCGCCGCCGACCGGCCGCCGGAGCTTGTGCGGATCGTCGCCGACTTCCCCCCCGGCGATCCCCGGACCTGGCCAACCTTGATCGTCAGGCCGGCCGCGGACGTCGATGACGCCTGCATGCTGAGGGCCGGTACCGCAGGCTGCAGGGGCCGCCTGTGACGCTCAAGGACATTCTCAACGCCGATCATCACACCCTGATCGGCTGGGCCCGCGACGGCCTGGCCTGGTGGATCGACACGCTCGCGGAGATGGCGCCGCGCCGCGGCGGCGGCGCCAAGCCAGTGCTGGAGAGCCAGGATGGGGCGTGGCTGGTCGACGGCGCTCCGGCCGTCGCGCCGTCGCGCGGCCCCGTGTCCCTCGCCCTGCCCTCGGAGGCGGTATTGCAGCGCGAGATTACCCTGCCGCTTGTGGCCATCCGCGACGCGCGCAGCATGGTCGCCCTGGACCTGGACAGGCTGACGCCGTTCAGCCCTGACCAGGTCTATGTCGATCTGGCGGTGATTGACCGCGACCGGACCGCCAATCGCCACCGCCTGCGGCTGGCGGTCGTCAAGCGGGCCGTGGCGGACGCGGCCCTGGCCGAAGCCGCGGCGGCGGGATGGCGGGTCTCGCGCCTCTCCGCCGCGCCACAGGACGGCTGGCCGGCGCCCGACTTCCTGCCGGCGATCATCGCCGCCGGACCGGGGGGCGGGCCTGATCGCGGCCGCCGGCTGTGGTGGACGGTCGCGGCCGGCCTCGTGGTCTTGAACCTGCTTGTCCTGGTGGGCCGGGACATCCTCGACACCCGCCGGGCGCAGCAACGGCTCGACGCCCAGAAGCCCATGGCCGAGGCGGCCCTGGCCCTGAGATCCCGGGTGCAGCGCGAACAGCAGGATCGCGCCGCCCTGCTCGCCCGACGCTCCGGCCACGAGCCCCTGCGCATCCTCGCCGCCGCCACGGACGCCCTGCCCCCGCCGGTCTGGCTGCAACGGCTGGAGTGGACTGGCAGGACCGTTCGGCTGGCGGGTTTCCGGCCGGAGGGCTTCGACGTCCAGGCGGCCGTGCGCGGATCGCCGGCCTTCACCGGCCCCCGCCAACTGGCGCTGCCCCCGGCCGCCACCGGGCGGATGCAGCGGTTCGACGTTGTCGCCGATGTCGAGGGGGCGAGACCATGAAGCCCTTGAGCGACCGCGAGCGCCGTCTCGCGGCCCTGGCCATCCTGCTGCTGCTGCTGGCCGTCGTCTGGCTGCTGCTGGTCCGCCCGCTGATGACCGGCTTCTCGGCGCGGCGTCAGCAGCGCGAGGAGACCGCCGCCGCCCTCGCCCGCAATGAACGGCTGATCGCCGCCCTCCCCGCCTGGCGCCGGGCGGGGGATGATCAGCGCCGCACGGCCGGCCGCTTCGCCATCGCCGCCCCCAGCCAGGCCGCGGCGGCGGAGCTCCTGAAACAGAGGCTGGCGGCCCTGGTCACCCGGGTCGGCGGCGTCGTCGGCGGCGTCGAGGACACGGGGCTGACCCTGGGGCCGGACACCGTCTCGGCCAGGGCCGACGCCCAACTCACCTTGTCACAATTGTACGACATGCTCCGTCGTCTGCAGGCTGAGGAGCCTTATGTCGCTGTCGAATATCTTTCAGTCACGGCCGACCGCGCCTTCGAGACCGGACGCGCCGGCCCCGCCGGAGTCCGCCTTGAGGTCTCCGCCCGCTTCCGCCGCGGCGAGGGTCGCTAGGATCCCCATGCCGCTCCTGCTGGTCTGCACCCTGTCGGTGGCCGCCCTGGGCGTGCAACTGGCGTCCGGCCCTTCTGACGATGGGGGCTCGGACGCGAGCGGTGGCTCGATGGCCCGGCCGCCGCGCCCGCCGTCCTCGGCCCTGGCCCTGGACTATCCCCAGATCCTGCGCGCCCCGATCTTCAGTCCCGATCGGACCGATGCGGGGGGCGGCCCCGGCGCCGACCCGGGCCAGAGCGGCGCGGCGCCGCGCATCCTGGGGGTGGCCCGGGGTCCGCGCTACGCCAGCGTAATACTGGCGTCGGGTCAGGCGCGGGCCGTGCTGCGCCCTGGACAGTCCGCCTATGGCTGGCGGCTGGTCGCCGTCGACAGCGGCGGCGCGACCCTGGAGCGGGATGGCCGGCGCCGCCGGATCGCGGTGAGCGCGCCCGGCGACGAGGCGGAGCCGGCCGCCGAAACGGGGGACGCAGACCAATGAACCGGCCCTGGATGACATGGCTGATGTGCGCGGCCCTCTGCGCGCCCGCCGTCCCGGCCCGCGCGGCGTCCGATCCCACCGTCAGAGCGACGGTGCTTGAGGGTCAGCCGCCGACGCCCCCGCCGCGGCGCCCTCCCCCCGGCCCCGGGGACATCACCCTCAACTTTCCCGGCGCCGATGTGCAGGACGTCGTCCGCGCGGTGCTCGGTGAGATGTTGCGCACGCCCTATGCGATCAGCCCGGGGCTGCACGGCCCGGTCACCCTTGTCACCGCGCAACCCGTGGCCCGCAGTCAGGTGATGGGCCTGCTCGAGGACGCCTTGAAGGCCGCCAACTTCGCCCTGGTGTCCACAGACGCCGGCCTGAGCGTGGCGCCCCTGGCCAGCGCCATGGCCCAGCCGCCCGGCGCCGCCGGCGCCGCCGGCTTTGCGAACGAAATCATCGCCCTGAAGTTCGTGGGCGCCGACGAGATGAAGCGGCTGCTGGATCCGATCGTCCCGGGGTCGATCACCCAGACCGACCCGACGCGCAACGCCATCACCGTCTCGGGCACGTCCCGCCAGCGGCAATCCATCCGCGATCTGGTGGCTCAGTTCGACGTCGATTGGCTGAGGGGGATGTCCTTCGCCCTGATCATCCCGCAGCGTACGGACAGCCGGCTGATCACCCCCGAGCTCGAGCGGCTGCTGAACGCGCCGGGCGCGGGCACGGCCGGCATGGTCAGGCTGGTGGCGATGGATCGCCTGAACGGCATCCTCGCCGTCTCGGCCCAGCGCCAATACCTGGACGACGTCCGCCGCTTCGTGGAGATCCTCGACCGCGAGGGCGAGAGCAGCCAGCCGCGGTTCTATGTCTACCGGGTGCAGAACGGCCGCTCCGCCGACCTCGCCCGGGTGCTCACCGTGGCCCTCAACGGGGGGAGCGGGTCCACGCCGGCGGCGGCGCCGTCGACCAGCGTCGGCGGCTCGGCGCCCGTCACGCCGGCGCCCTCCGTCCAGACTCCCCCGCCGCCGGCCTCGGTCCAGGACGCCGCCGCGCCGGGCTCGGGGGCGACCATCACCAGCGACGAGACCAACAATGCGGTGGTGGTGTTCGGCACGCCGCGCGAATACGCCGTGATCGAGGACGCCCTGCGCCAGCTGGATGTTCCGCCGCTGCAGGTGATGATCGAGGCGGCGATCACCGAGGTCACCCTCAACGGCCGGCTGCGGTTCGGCCTGCAGACCCTGTTCACCCGGGACCAGGCGCAGTTCGGGTTCAGCCAGGGAAACTCGGCGACGCCGCAGCAGGCCTTCCCGGGCTTCTCCTACCTCTACAATCGCAGCGGCCCCAATGCGATCAACGCCGTGCTGAACGCCCTGCAGAACGTGACCCATGTGGAGGTTCTGTCGGCCCCCAAGATCCTCGTGCTGAACAACACCACCGCCTCCCTTCAGGTGGGCGACCAAGTGCCCGTGGCCACGGAATCGGCGGTGTCGACGACCGTTTCCAATGCGCCGATCGTCAACTCCATCACCTACCGGGACACCGGGGTGATCCTGAAGGTCACCCCCCGGGTGAACAGCGGCGGGCTGGTCCTGCTCGACATCTCCCAGGAGGTCAGCGACGTGGCCCGCACGGGCAGTTCGACCATCGATTCCCCGACCATCCAGACCCGGCGCTTCGCCAGCTCCATCGCCGTGCAGGACGGCCAGACCATCGCCCTGGGCGGGCTGATGCGCGACAACCGCAACCGCAATCAGACTGGGGTGCCGGGGCTGAGCCAGATACCCGTCGTCGGCGCCCTGTTCGGAGAGCAGTCCCGCGACCGCGACCGGACCGAGCTGCTGATTCTGCTGACCCCCACGGTCGTGCGCACGGCCGAGGACGCCCAGACCGTCACCGACGAGCTGAGGGAGAAGATCCGGACGATCAGGCCCTATGCCCCGGCGCGGGCCCCGCGTCCGTGACGGGGCGCGACGATGGTTACGCCATGGTGGCGGCCGTCGCGGCGATCGCCCTGTTCTCCCTGCTGGCCTTCCAGGTGCTCGCGGCATCGCGGGGGGCGGTGGCGTCCGTCGCGGGCGAGGCGGCGCGGGCGCGTCTCGAGGCCGCCGCCGACGCGGGCGTGAACCTCGCTGTGCGGGGTCTCCTGGTCGAGGATCCCGCGCAGCGCTGGCCCACGGACGGGCGGCCTAGAACGGTCGCGTTCGACGGAACCACCCTGGTCATCACCGTCGCCGATGAGCGGGGCCGCATTCCCATCTCGGATCTCGAAGAGGACCAGGCCCGCCGGCTCTTCACCCTGGCCGGCGCGCGCGGCGAGCAGCTGGTCGTCCTGACGGAGTCCTACCTTGACTGGATCGATGACGACGAGGATCCGCGACCGAACGGGGCGGAGGCTCCATACTATCTGGCGCGGGGATGGGCCCCGCGCAACGCACCCATGAAAACGGTCGGCGAACTGGGCGACCTGCGCGGCATGACCCCCGAGGTCTATGCGCGGATAGAGCCCCTGGCGGCGACCTTCCTGGGTTCGGCCCTGTTCAACCGTCGCGCCGCCGCCCCCAGCGCCCTGGCGGTGATGGTCTCCAGCGGCGCCGACAGCCCGGAGGCCATCGAGGCGGCGCGCGAGGAGGCCGGGCAGAGGACGGCGCTGCAGCTGCTGACGTCGGACTCCCTGGTTGGCCGCCCGTTGCGCATCAGGGTCGTGGCCACCCGCCCCGGCGGGGACCGCCTTGATCGGTTCGCGGTGGTCGAGGCGACCGGCCAGGCCGACCGGCCCTTCGTCATCCGGTCGGTGGGATAAGGCCACCGAAAGCGGCGGCCTGGGGCCCGCCGAAGACCCAGACCAGCCAGATCGCGACGGCCAGGGGGACGCCGAAGGCGATCGGCCGCCCCAGGGCGCCGCGACCGCGCAAGAGCGCCGCCCCGGCGAAGACCAGCAGGCCGCCCAGGCAGGCCAGCAGGATCATTGACGGCAGGGCCGACCATCCCAGCCAGGCACCGCCCACGGCGCAGAGCTTGGCGTCGCCCATCCCCAGCGCCTCGCGGCCGCGCCACCGCACGAATCCCCAGGCCACCACGGCGAGGGCCGCGTAGCCGATCAGGCCGCCGATCAGATGCCCGGGCAGCGCCTCGGGTTGGGCCAGGGCCGTGACGAGCAGGCCGGTGGCCGCCAGCGGCCCGGTCAGTCTGTCGGGCAGTCGCCACGCGGCGATGTCCACGGCGGCCAGCGCCACCAGGCCAAACCCCAGCAGACAACCGGCCGCCGCGAGCAGCGGCGTCGGCGCGGCCAGGCCGGCCCACGCCGAGGCGGCCGCCCCCGCCAGAGCCTCAGGCGCCCCCGGCGCCCGGCCGGCGGCCCGGGTGAACAGGCGGGCGACGGGCGCCGCGCCCAGACCAAGCACGGCGGCGGCCAGGGCCGTCAATGTGAGGGAAAGAGGGTTCAAAAATGCTCCGTAGGCAGATTTACTGTAATGAAAGCGTCGCGTTCTCGTAAAGGCAATGACATTGAGTTGTCACGAATATTACGCTTTACATTTCTTATCCCCAGGATGACTGCCGCCGCCGTCACAATTGACCTAGTTACAGTTTGACCCTCCGTAATTTTATACACTATTAACCCACCGCCGCGGGGGCGGACAGCGTGTGAATACGTCGGACTTTGGTGGCGATTTTGGGCTTGCGGATACAATCACGCTGCATGCGGTTGACGCTTGCCGGCGCCACGGCGCTGGCCGCGGCGGCCTGCGCCGGCGCCGTGGCGGCCCAGACCGTCGCGCCGGCGGCGGCCGGATTCGACATCGACGCCTACGATGTCGACGGCAACACCGTACTGCCCCAGGACGCCGTGGAAGCGGCCATCTACCCGTTCCTGGGTCCCACCCGCACCGAGGCGGATGTCAACGCCGCGCGCGATGCGCTTGAGCGGGCCTATCATGACCGCGGCTACCAGTCGGTGGTGGTGGAAATTCCGGCCCAGTCTGTGGCGGAGCGGGTCATCCGCCTGCATGTCGCCGAGGCCGCCGTCGGCCGGCTGCGGGTCGTAGGCTCCCGCTTCCACTCTCCGGAGACCATCCGTCAGGCGACGCCCTCCATGGCCGAGGGACGGGTGCCGAACTTCGACACCGCCCAGGCCGAACTCGAGCGGCTGAATCGGACGGCGGACCGGCGGGTGACGCCGATCGTCCGCCCAGGCCGGGCGCCCGGGACCCTGGACGTCGACCTCAAGGTCTCCGACGCCTTTCCCCTGCATGTCTCGGCCGAACTGAACAACGACCACAGTCCCAACACCGAGTCCCTGCGCGCCAGCGCCACCGTCCGCTACGACAACCTCTGGCAGCGCAGCCACACTCTGGCCCTGACCTATTCGGTCGCTCCCCAGCGGCGGGAGGATTCCGAGGTCTTCGCCGGATCCTACCTGGCGCCCGCGCCGGGCTCCGCCTGGAGCCTGCTGCTGTTCGGCTATCGCTCGAACAGCAATGTCGCCGCCATCGGCGGCGCCCTCGCCCTGGGCAAGGGCTATGACATCGGCGTGCGCGGCATCCGCCAACTGCCCAGCTATGGCGGCTGGTCCCAGTCCATCAGCACCGGCTTCGACTTCAAGCATTTCGACGAAAGCCTCGCCTTCGGCTCCCAGACGGTCGGGTCCACCATCGACTACTGGCCCCTGGCCGCCGACTACACCCTTCAGCATCAGGGCGATGTCTCGTCGACCCAGGTGACCTTCGGCGCGGTCGCCGGCTCGCGCGGGGGGCTGGGCAGTAACGAGGACGCGTTCGCCAACAAGCGCGCCTTCGCCCGCGCCAATTTCGCGGTGTTCAGCATCGACCTGGAGCACAACCGCCAACTGGGTCACGGCGTGGACCTTCGCCTCCGCCTCAAGGGCCAGACGACGGATACCCCCCTGGTCTCCAGCGAGCAGTTCTCGGCCGGGGGCCTGACCTCCGTGCGGGGCTATCTGCAATCGGAGGCGGTCGGCGATCGCGGCTACCTGGCCTCGCTGGACCTTGTCAGCCCGCCCGTATCGCTGGCCTGGCTGGACGAGATCCGGGGGTTCGCGTTCGCGGACTACGCCCGGGCCTCGATCCTGGAGCCGCTGCCGGACCAGATCAACGCCCAGACCCTGGCCAGCCTGGGGATCGGCGCGCGGTTCGCCCTGCTCCGCCGCCTGCGCGGCGAACTGGTGGTCGGCCACACGCTGCAGGCCGGATCGACCACCGCCAAGGGCGAGACCACGACAACTTTCAGTCTGAAGGCTGACTACTGATGAACACGGCGCGGGGGCGAAGAATGGCCAAGTTCGGCTTGATGTTGATGGGCCTGCTGGTGCTGGCCCTGCCGGGCACGGCCAAGGCCTGGTGGCAGAAGGACTGGCCCTACCGCAAGGAGATCGTCATCGACGCCGGTCCCAAGGCCGGCGCCCTGGCCCTGCCCGCAGGGCGAACCCCTGTGCTGGTCCGCCTGCACAGCGGGAACTTCAGCTTCGAGGACTCGATGGACAACGGAGCGGACCTGCGCTTCGTCGGTGCCGACGACAAGACCCCCCTCGCCTATCACATCGAGTCCTTCGACCCGCTTCTCGGCGTCGCCACGGTGTGGGTGGATGTGCCGGAGATGCCCGTCGGCAACGCCAAGTCGATCTGGCTCTACTACGGCAACAAGGCCGCGAAGCCGGCGGTGGACACCGCCGCGACCTTCGATTCCGACTATGTCGCCATCTATCATTTCGACGGCGCCAAGGGCGCGCCGCCGAAGGACAAGACCGCCTACGGCAACACTCCGACCGCCGCGCCGCCGGCCTATAATGAAGGCTCGATCATCGGCCAGGGCGCGCGCTTCACCGGCGCCGGCCCGATCATCGTCGCCCCGTCCCCCTCCCTGGCCATTCCCGCCGGCGGCGCCTTCAGCGTCAGCGCCTGGGTCAAGGTGGACGCCCTGGCCCCGCGCGTGGCGATCGTCTCCCGTCACGACGGCGCCGGCGCGGTGATCGTCGGCCTGGAGAACGGTACGCCCTTCGCCGAAACCCAGGGCGGCGCCACGCCCAGCCGCGTCGTCTCCGCCCAGGCCGTCACCCTCGGCCAATGGGTCCATCTGGCTTTCACGGTCGGCGCCGGCAAGGCCACCCTCTATGTCAACGGCCGACCCGCCGGGGAGGCGCCGGGGGATATGCCCGCCCTCAACGGTCCGATCGCCCTGGGCGGCGACGCGCAGGGCGCCGCGGCCCCCTTCGTGGGCGACATGGACGAGGTGCGCCTGTCCAAGATCGCGCGCGCCCCGGGCCTGATCCTGGCGAGCGCCCTGGCGGAAGGACCGGAGTCCAAGCTCGTCACCTATGCCGCGGACCAGAAGAAGGCGGGCGTGGGCTTCGGGCTCTTCGGGGTCATCGTCAAGAACGTCGACCATGTGTCCTGGGCGGTCATCGCCCTCCTCGGCGTCCTGGGCGCCCTGTCCTGGTGGGTGATCTGGTCCAAGATCAGCTACGCCAACACCCTGGACCGGGCCAACGACCTGTTCGTCGAGGCCTTCCGGACCAGCGGCGCCGAGCCCCTGGCCCTGGCCCGCGACGGGGCGGCCTCCCGGCAGATGCAGCGGTCGTCGATCTTCCGCATCTACAAGGCGGGGGCGGACGAGCTGGCGCGCCGGGTGGCGGCGGGCCGCGGGCGCATCGACGGCCTCGGCGCCGACGTCATCCGCGCCCTGATGGACGCCAAGCTGGTGCGGGAGAACCAGAGCCTCTCCAAGTCCATGGTCTGGCTGACCATCGCCATCTCCGGCGGACCCTTCCTGGGACTGCTCGGCACCGTCTTGGGGGTGATGCTCACCTTCGCGGCCATCGCCCAGGCGGGCGAGGTGAACATCAACGCCATCGCGCCGGGCATTTCGGCCGCCCTGCTGGCGACGGTGGCGGGTCTCGCCGTCGCCATCCCGGCCCTGTTCGGCTACAACTACATTCTGCTGCGTAACAAGAATATCTCCGCGAACATGATCACGTTCACGGACGAGTTCGTGACGCGGATTTCCGAATCCTACTCCAGTTCAGTCGCGGCGGAGTAGGCGCCGTGCAAGTCCAAGACGACGACAAACCCTACGACGACATCAACATCACGCCGATGCTCGACCTGGCGTATGTGCTGCTCGTCATCTTCATCATCATGACCACCGCGTCGGTTCAGGGGGTCAAGGTCGAGCTGCCCAAGGCCAGCGCGTCGACCAGTCTGGCGCAGCCCAAGACCAAGGCCATCACCGTCAACAACAACGGCGATGTCTTCCTCGACGCCTATCCGGTGACCATGAGCGAGCTCGAGGATCGCCTGCGCAACGAGAAGGCCCTGAACCCCGACGTCTCCATCGTCGTCAAGGGCGATGCCGGCGTTCAGTACCAGCGGGTGATGGACGTCCTGGATCTGCTGCGACGGCTGGATCTGACCCATGTCGGCCTCGCCACCGGCAGACCCAAGCCGGCCTGATCCCATGTCGAGCGGCGCCACAGACACGGGTGAGGACAGGGGCTGGCGGCGCTTCATCGCGCCGCTGGTGTTCGGCCTCGTGCTGGCCGGCCTCGCCTTCGGGGTGTGGCGGCTGAGTCAGAACGACGCCGGGGCCCGCAAGGAGGCGCCGAAGGTCGATATCGTCAGCCTCACGCCGCCCCCGCCGCCGCCGCCTCCGCCGCCGCCCAAGGAGCAGCCCCCCGAGCCCACCCCGGACAAGGTGGTCGAGGCGCCCACGCCGACGCCCACGCCCCAGGCGCCGCAACAGCTCACCATCGCCGGCCCGCCGCAGGCCGGGGGCGACGCCTTCGGGCTTCAGGCGGGTTCGGGCCAGGGCATGGTCGGGGCTGGCGGGAGCGCCACCGGCGGGCCCGGCGGCAGTCCGTTCGCGACGGGATCTTACGGCCGCTACCTCAGCGGGGCGCTGCAGGAGGCGGTGCAGGCCGACAAGCGGATCAATCGCCTCGTCTTTTCCGTCGATGTCGCCCTGTGGGTGGGGCCCGACGGGCGGATCACCCGCGCTTCGATCCTTCGCTCCAGCGGCAACGCCAGGACCGACGAGGCGCTGCTGTCGGCCCTTCAGGCGGTCGGTCGTCTCGATGAGGCCCCCCCGCCGAACTTCCGTTTTCCGCAACGCATCACTGTGAGGGGCCGCAAGGCCTGACGCCCGCATCCCGGCCCGGACGCGGTCGATAGAAAGGTTCCGATCGTTATGATCTCCGCTACGCCCCCGCTCAAAAGCCCCATGACCATCGGTCTTTTGGCGCTGGCCGTCGCCTTGTCCCCGGGCGCGGCCGCCTTCGCCCAGTCGGCGCCGACCGCTTCGGACAAGCTGGCCGTCAATCTTGTCCGCCTGCTGGTCACCCAGGGGGTGCTCAGCCAGGGCCAGGCCGACGCCCTCATCGCCCAGGCCGAGCAGGAGACCTCCGCCGCCCGGGCGGCGGCGCCAATCGTCACCCTGCCGCCGGCGGCGCCGGGGGTGGTGCGCGTGCCCTACATTCCGGAGGTCGTCCGCAATCAGATCAAGGACGAGATCATGGCCCAGGCGCGGTCCGAGAACTGGGCCCAGCCCGACGCCCTGCCGGGCTGGATCCAGACCCTGAAATGGAGCGGGGACCTGCGGCTGCGCAACGAGTTCGACGTCTTCGACAAGAGCAATACCAACGAGTTCCTCGATTTCGCCGCCTTCAACGCCAGTGGCCCCACCGACATCAACCCGGACACCAACCCGAACGGCCTGCCGTTCCTGAACACCCGTAAGAACCGCGAGAACCTGTGGGTGCTGCGGGCGCGCCTGGGGGTGGACGCCACCCTGTCCGATCGCGTGCAGGTGGGCGTGCGCCTGGCGACGGGCCGCGACAACGGGCCGGTATCGACCAACAACACCCTGGGCGGCGGCTTCAGCAAGAAGGACCTCTGGCTCGACCGCGCTTACGTCACCCTGACGCCGGTCTCCTATGGTTCCGTCACCCTCGGGCGCATGCCCAACCCCTTCTTCAGCACCGACCTGGTGTATGACGACGACCTCAACTTCGACGGCGCCGTGGGCCGCGTGACCGGCGCCCTGGGCGGCGTCGGCCTCGGCCTCACCGCCGGCGCCCTGCCGATCGACTACGCGGCGGGCAACTTCCCCACCAACGCCACCGACAAGGGCGATAGCCAGACCAAGTGGCTGTTCGCGGTCCAGGGCGTGGCCTCGCTGGAGCGCAGCGGCCTGCGGGCCCGCACCGGCCTGGCCTACTACCGCTTCTCCGGCATCCAGGGCGAGCTGTCCGCCCCCTGCGCCCTCTACAATGGCAACAAGCAGTGCTCCACCGATCCGCGCCGGCCGGCCAGCCTCCAGAAGGGCAACACCCTCTTCCTGCTGCGCGACATCCTGCCCAACCCCGCCAGCCCGCTGAACTTCGCCCAGCCTCAGTTCGTCGGCCTGACCATGCAGTACGAGCTGGTGGACCTGACCGGCGAGGTGTCCGTCGACCTCGGCGCCCGCCACCGCATGACCCTCGTCGGCGACTATGTGCGCAACCTCGCCTACGACGCCAAGGACGCCTGCCGCTACGCGCCCAAGGGCGCGCCGGTGAACAACGTCCGCGCCTCGGCCAAGGGCAACCTCAACCCCTGCTCGGCCCCGGCGGGCGACCAGAAGGCGGTCCTCGACAGCGGCGGAACGGGTTGGCAGGTGCGCGGCACCGTCGGCGCGACCCGGCTGGACCAGTTCGGAGACTGGCAGCTGTCGGCCGGCTACCGCTACCTCGAGGCCGACGCGGTGATGGACGCCTTCACCGACAGTGACTTCCACCTCGGCGGGACCAACGCCCAGGGCTATTTCGTCGGCGCGTCCTACGCCCTGTTCCGCAACGTCGTGATCGGCGGCCGCTGGATGAGCGCCAACGAGGTCTCCGGGGCGCCCCTGGCCGTCGACGTCGGTCAGATCGATCTCAATGTGAGGTTCTAGCATGCGGCGGCTCGCCCCCCTGGCCCTCGCGGCCATGCTCTGCGCCCTGTCCAGCCAAGCCGGGGCCGCGCCCCTGGAAGACCGGTTGCGCGAGCAGTTGCGCTCCACGGTGACGGAACTGCGCAGCGCCCAGGACAGTCTGGCGGCGGCGGTGGCCGAGCGGGACGCCCTGAAGGCCAGGGCGCAGCCCTCCGCCCGGCCCGCCGCGGCGGCTCAATCCGGGCGTCTGAAACGCGAGCTTGCCTCGGTCCGCGCCGAGGCGTCGCGCGCCGCCGCCGAACGGGCTGAGCTGCAGGCCCAGGTCGAGGCCGCCAAGGCCGCCAACACGACCCTAGAGGCGCAGCTGCGCGACCTTCGGGCGGACCGCGATCGCCAGACAGCGACGGTGGCCAGCCGGGACGGCGACCTGTCGGTCTGCCGGGTCAAGAACGCCGAGCTGCTCAAGGTCTCGCGGGAGCTGCTGGACCGCTTCCAGCGGTCGAGCGTCGCCGATGTGATGCTGCGCAAGGAGCCGATCATCGGCGCCAAGCGGGTGCAGATCGAGACCCTGGCGCAGACCTACGGCGACCGGATCTACGACCAGCGCCTGGACGTGCCGCCGGCAAAGCCCTCCCCCGCCGCCCCCTCCCCCAACCAGTAGAACGAAACAAGCTTGCCATGACGCCCCGGCGGAACCTGCCCCTGCCTTTCGGTCAGTCGGCCCTGAGGACCTGGCTCCTCGGCGGCGCCAGCGCCCTGGCCCTGGGCGCCGCGTCGGGCCCCGCCGTGGCGCAAAGCGTGGCCGGACTGCGCGCCGCCGCCGGCATCTCCCCGTCGGCCGGCCTGTCGGTTCCCGAGGCGGCGATCCCCTCGGCTGCGGTGCTCCAGGCTCAGCAGTATTCCTCCGCCAGCGTGCAGGCCCTGCACAGCCAGGCCCAGGCGGCCCAGGCCATGTCGCTGGCCACCCAGGCCCAGGCCGCCGCCCGGGCGGCGGCGGCGGCGGTGACGGCCACCGTGCCCAACGGCCTGGGCCCGGGGGGCCTGCAACCGGTGGCCAACCCGGTCTCGGCGGCGGCGGACGGAGCCCGCGCCGGCTACATCGGCGGACTGAACACTTGGCAGGGCGCCACGGCCCCGGTCCAGACCACCGTCGCAGGCGGCGTGCAGGTGGCGATCCAGCAGACCGAGTCGCGGGCGCTGCTGTCGTGGGAGTCGCTCAACGTCGGACGCGACACCACCCTGGTGTTCAACCAGACGTCCGGAGGCCAGGCGCAGCCCGGCTGGACGGTCCTGAACCGGGTCGTCGGCGGCCTCAACCCCGCCACGGGCCTCAGGGACCCCTCCAGAGGCTCCTCGCCCTCGCAGATCCTCGGGGCTATCAAGGCGGACGGGGCGGTCATCATCCTCAACCAGAACGGCGTCCTGTTCGGGGGCGCCGCACAGGTCAACACCCGGTCCCTGCTGGTCTCGAGCCTCGAGATCGGCCGCGCCACCGCCAACGCCGCCTTGCTGACCATCGCGGACCGCAATGATGAGTATCTGCGCCTGGGACTGCTGGGCTATGCCGACCAGAACCCCCTGGTGGTCTCGGCCTATACGGTCTCGGCCCAGGCGCTGCCCTCCGGGGACGACCCGGCCCTCGAAGGGACAGTGACGGTCCAGTCCGGCGCGCGCCTGACCAGCCAGGGCGGCGGCTATCTGATCCTCGCGGCCCCGCGGGTCGTCAACGCCGGCGCGCTGAGCGCCCCCGAAGGCCAGGTCACCCTGCAGTCCGGGCGTCAGATCACCCTGCAGAGGTCGGAAGGCGCCTCGGACAGCCCCGATCCCAACGTGCGCGGTCTGATCGCCACCTCGGCGGCCACCACTGCGTCCAACGGCAACAATGTGCGCAACACCGGCATCATCGATGCGCCGCGCGGCTATGTGGCCCTGGGCGCCAGCGCCGGCGGGGCGGTGCTGCAGGAGGGGGTGCTGTCGGCGACCACCAGCATCAGCCGCAACGGCGTGGTCGACATCACCGGCGGCGACATCCGCCTGGGCCCGTCCAGCGTCCTGTCCATCACCCCGGACGCGGGCGGCGACACCATCCCCAAGGACCCGGTGTCCATCGCCGCCTACAAGACCTCCAAAGCCAGGATCGGATCGGCGCAGTCGCGCATCGACATCGGCGCCAACAGCCTGATCTATGCGCCCAGCGGCGATGTGACGATCGGCGCGGGCGCCGGCGAGGCGACTCAGAGCGCTGTGCCCGGCTCGGACGCCTCGCGGATCTTCGTCGACAGCGGCGCGGTCATCGATGTCGGCGGCCTGCAGGATGTGTCTGTTCCCGCCTCGCGGAACACCGTCCAGATCAACCCCGTCAAACGCAATGAGCTGCGCGACACCCCCAACTACAAGACCAGCTTCCTCAACGGGGCCCTGGTGGTGGTCGACCCGCGCGTGTCCGGCGTCCGCGCCGACGGGGTCGCCTATGTCGGCTCGCCGCTGATCGAGGCCGGCAGCTATGCCGAGCAGGTCGGCGTCACGGTGTCGGAGCTGATGACCAAGGGCGGGGCCATCAGCCTCGGCGTCCAGAGTCTGAATCCCAACGACGGCGCCGCCAACGCGCCGGACGTGATCGCCAAGGTCGGTTCGGTGTTCAACATCTCGGGCGGATCGGTCCGCTACGAGGCCGGCACGGTGCAGACCACGCGGCTGATCAGCGCCAGCGGGGCGGTGGTGGATATCGGGGTGGCCGATCCCAACGACACTTATGTCGGCGTCTACGACGGCTATGAGCGGACCCAGAGCCGCTGGGGGGTCACCCGCACCTATGCCAATCCCCTCCTCCAGGGAACCCGGCAGGAAGGCGCCTACAGCGAGGGACGAGACGCCGGCTCGCTCACCCTCAAGGCCTCGGCCATCGGCTTCGATGGTTCCCTGATCGCCTCGTCCCTGGCGGGCCCGCAGCAGCGCCTCAAGGCCGAGCCCGGCGCCGCCGCGCCCGTGCTCTACGGCGACGGCCGCCGCCTGCAGGCGGCGCCCAGCCAGCTGCCCTCCGGCGGCCTGCTGGTTGTCCAGGCCCTCGGCCGCGACACCCGCGTGACCGGCCAAATCACCGGCGGAGCCTCCGTCTCGCTGGTGTCGGCCGGCCAGCTCGAGGCCCTGCCCGCCGACCTAGGCTACAACGCCCCGGTCTCGGTTTCGAGCGCCGGCAGCCTTGTCCTGCCTCCGTTCAACGGCCCCTCGCAACTTCCCGCCGGACGGCTGCAGACCATTGCCCTGTCGGCCGACAGCCTGTCCAGTTCCGGCCTCGCTCAGCTGACGGTCAAGACCAGCGGCGCCTTTGACATCAGGGCCGAGGCCCGTCTGGACCTGCAGCCCGGCGGGGTGCTGGATGTGCTGGCCGGCCGCACCATCACCGTCGACGGCGCCGTCAGCGCCCCGTCCGGCAAGATCAGCCTGGCCACCAGCGACCTGGGCATCGGACCGCAGACCAGCGCCCTGACGCGGGGCCCGGGAGCGTTCGACATCGTCGTCAACGGTCAGCTGTCGGTCGCCGGCCGCTGGGTCAACGACGCCAATGCCCCGGCCGACGGCCTGACGGGCGCGAGCTATCTGAACGGCGGGGCGATCAGCCTGACCGCCGCGCCGCGCGCCAGCGCCACGGCGGAAACAGCCTCGCGGACCGCCGCCCTCGCCGGCCAGGCCGGGACACGCCAGAACACCGATTTCAGCGGCAGCATCCTCGTCAACAGCGGCGCGCGCCTGGACCTGTCCGGCGGCGGATACGTCAACACCGACGGCTCCCTGGTGCTGTCCTCGCGCGGGGGCGACCTGTCGCTGCGCAGCGACACCGCCTACTTCCAGCTCAAGCGCGACCCCACCAACCGCACCGCCGGGGGCATCGAAGGCTTCCGCGTCACCACCCTGGCGGACGCCTTTGGCGGGGTCTTCGTCCCGGTCAATCCGAGCCAGATCGCCTCGCGGATCGAACTGGCGGACGGCGCGATCCAGGCCCATGGCTTCGCCGGCGGTGGGACCTTCTCGCTGTCGACCCCCTCGTTCGACTTCGGAGCCGCCCCCGCAGCCAGCGGCGCGACCCTGCCCCTGAACTTCTTCCCCGACGCCGGCTTCGCCAACTACAGCATCACCTCCTACAAGACGGCGCTGCTGCCCAACCTCTTCGACAATGGCCTCGGCGGCTACAATGCGGTCCTGGCCACCCAGACCGTCTCGGTCGCGGCCGGCCAGACCCTGTCGCTCACCCAAAGCCAGTTCAACCCCATCGTCGACCCGACCCAGACGGAGCGCCTGCGCGGCCTGCGCACCGGCGCCTCGGTCTATTCCGTGCTCAAGCCAGAGGTTCCCACCGCCGCCTGGGACCAGAAGCCCATCTCCCTGTCCCTGAACGGCTTGCTGGAGCTCCATGTGGAGTCCGGCGGTCGGATCGTCGGGGCCCCGGGCGCGGCCCTCAGCGCCGGCGGCATCCTCAACCGCGGGTCGATCCGCCTGCCGGGCGGAACCCTGAGCCAGGCCGAAGTGCTGCCGGATCTCTACGCCGGCTCCGGCGCCGTCGCCGTGCGCGATCTGAAGGACGTGTTCGGATCCAACGGCGCCGGCGGCTATTCGGAGGCGGCGTCCAACAGTCTTGGCCTGCGCGACGGGATCGGGCCGGTCCTCACCAACGCCGAGCTCGTCGCCTCGAGGCCCATCTATCTGCTCGGCGAACTGGGCGCCCAGGAGGGGCTGAGGCTCGCCTCGGGCAGCGTCACCGACCTCGGCGGCGTCAGCATCCTCAATCCCCGGGCGCCGACGCGGGGCGCCGACCAGCTCGTCACCGGCAAGATTCTTGACGGCGGCGTGGTCCAGACCAGCGCCATCCAGCAGGTCGACCGGTCGGTGTTCAACGCCCAGTACAACCCCGAGTCGCCGCTCAACATCGCCGGCCAGACCTCGGTGCGGGCGGTCCGCGCCTTCACCGCGGAATCCGGCGCCAAGCTCAACCTGTCGGGCGCCGCGGACACCTATGATCAGCGCACCGACACCGGCTATGAGCGGACGGCCGTGTGGAGCAACGCCGGGACCCTGCGCCTGAACGGGGCGGCCACGGTCTCCGGAGCGGATATCCAGGCGCGGGGCGGGGCGCCCCTGGCCCGGGGCGGCGTGCTGATCGCCACCGATCCGGTCCTGTCCCAGGCCACGCCGACCACGCCGACGGCCAATCTGTTCTCGGCGGACGCCATCGCCGCGTCGGGATTCGACACCCTCGTGGCCCTGGGATCCCTCAACTCCACCGGGGATGTCGACCTGCGCCTGGGCCGGGCGCTGATCGTGGCCTCCCGGGTCTATGGCGGCCAGATCAGCGGCGACCTCAGCGACCCGCTGGTGCGCGACCAGTTCGCCCCCCGGATCGGCGCCGGGGGCCGGCTGGATATCACGGCCCCGTTCGTATCGTTCCAAAGCGATTTCCAGACCCTCGCCTCACCCCTCTACGGCGCGCCAGGGACCGCCCAGGCGACTTTCCACGCGGACCAGGTCGATGTTCGCGGCGCGGTGCTGTTCGACCGCTCGGTGGGCCGGCTGGTGCTGGACGTCAACGGACCCGTCCGTTTCATCGGCGTGCAGCCGTGGCAGTTCCTGTTCGGCGGTGACACCAGCACGGAGAGCGCCTCCGTCGCCGGCCATCTGGCGGTCAACGGCAGCCTCGCCGTCACCGCCACCCAGGTGTATCCCACCACCGGTTCGTCCATCCGCGTCACCGCCCTCGCTCCTGACTCGACCATCAGCTTCGCCGGCCGCGGCGCCGCGCCGACGGCGCCCTACTCCGCCGGGGGCTCGCTGACCGTCCAGGCCAACACCATCCTGCAAGGGGGCGTGCTGCGCGCGCCCAGCGGCGGCCTCTCCCTGGGGTCGAGCGAGAGCCTGCTGATCGGCGGCGAGACCTTCGCCCCCGTGACCCGGTCGGTGACGTTGGCGCCGGGCAGCGTCACCTCGGTGTCCAACGAAGGCCTGTCGATCCCCTATGGGACGACCACGGACCAGAAGGAATATTTCTTCGCCCCCACCAGCAGCGAGAGTCTCAAGAAGCCCCCCGCCGGCGTCCTGCGGCTGCAGGGGGACACCATCGACCTGCAGGCGGGCGCGAACCTCAACCTGGCCGGCGGCGGCGATCTCTACGCCTATGAGTTCGTGCCTGGAACGGGCGGTTCGCGCGATGTGCTGGACCGCTTCAACCCCGATACGTTCAGTGGCGTGCGGGGCCTGCAATATCCGGACGGACGGCAGGTCTACGCCATCGTTCCCGGCCTGTCCGCTCAGACCATCGCCAGCTTCGATCCGATCTATTCGACGGACTACAGCGACCTCTACGGTCCGACCGGCGCCGGGCGGCGCGTCTATCTCAGCGCCGCGCCCGGACTGGCGGCGGGGTGGTACACCCTCCTGCCGGCGAAATACGCCCTCCTCCCCGGCGGCATGCGGGTGGTGGAATCGGTAGGCGTGGCCGCGGTCGCCGGCCAGGCCAGCCAGCTTCCCGACGGGACGGTGACCGTGGCCGGCCGCTATGGCGACGCCCCCTCAAAGGCCGAGGACTCGAGCTGGCGCGCCTTCACGGTCCAGAGCCAAGACGTCATCCGCAGCTATTCGAACATCGCCCTTACCTCGGCCACGGCGGCCTTCACGACCAAGGCCAATCACGACGAGGCGCCGATCCCGCGCCTGCCCGGCGACGCCGCCCGCCTCGTCCTGAAGCCGGTCCTGAGCCTGAACCTGGGCGCGGACTTCAACACCGCCCCCGGCGACAAGGGGCGCGGCGCCCAGGTGGACATCGGCGGGCGTGATCTGGCGATCGTGTCGCCGGACGTCGCCGCCCCCGCGCTGACCGTCGCGCTCAGCGCCGACGGCCTGTCGCGGATCAAGGCCGCCAGCCTCCTGGTCGGCGGCGAGCGGACGGAGCTGGACGACGGTCGGACCTCCTTGGACGTCAGCACCAGGAACCTGACGGTCCAGAACGACGCCGCCCACCCCCTGACCGCCGGGGAGACCCTGCTGGCGGTGGACGGCGACCTCGCCGCCCTGACGATCCGGTCGGGCTCGGTGATCAAGGCCACGGGGACCGGTGATGACAGCCGCACCGAGGACATCGTCATCGGCGGGATTCAGGCGGACAGGCGCGGGCGCGGCGCGATGGTCCGGGTCTCGGCCAATCCGCAAAGGGCGCTGACCCGGCTGGACTACGAGAACAACCGGCCGGCCACCCTCACCATCGAGGACGCCCAGTTGAGCGGCGCCTCCCTGCTGATGGACTCCAGCGCGGGGTTCAACCTGGGACGTGGGGCGGACCTTCAGGCCCAGTCGATCGCCCTGGGCGCCGGCGCCGTCAGCTTCTCCGACTCCATCGCCGGCCTGCAGGGGCTGGTCATCGACAGCGTTCTCCTGCCCAAGCTTCAGCTGGCGCAAAACCTGTCCGTCCGGTCCAAGAGCGCCATCGCCATCGCCGGCCGTAGCTACGCCTTCCAGAACCTGGCGTTGGACACGCCGGGCCTGACCTTGCTGGCCGGTGCGCAGACCGTCGCCATCACCGCGGACACCCTGCGCCTGGGCAACAGCCGGGCCGACCTCGGCGCCTGCGGCGTCGGCGGATCGCCGATCTGCTCGGGCGGCTCCCTGCAGATCGACGCCAAGCAGATCGTCTTCCGGAGCGGGACCATCCGCACCTACGGCTTCGGCGGCAAGGTCGCTCTTTCCGCACCCGGCGGCGTCTTCGCCGAGGGGCAGGCGGGCCTGGACGTCGCGGGCGCCGAACTCAGCCTGCTGACGCCCTTCGTCGGCGAGCGGGCGGGCTGGCTGACGACGGACCGACGCCAGGTCATTCCCAGCCTGGCCTTGACCACCTCAGGCGCCCTGACCCTGGCCGGTCCGGCGGTCGCGACGGCCCCGACGGCGGAGGCCGTGCCGGGCGCCGGTCTGGCCTTGCGCGGCGGTTCGGTCGCCATCAGCGACGTCAGGCTTCGCGCCACGGCTGGACAGCTCACCGTGCGCTCGGCCACGGGGGTGACCATCGGCGGGGCCGCGGTTCTGGAGGCCCCTGCCTATTCACGCGAATTCGGCGACGCCCTCGACTCCTACAAGGTGTCGGCGCCCGGCGGTCAACTGGCCATCACGGCCCTGGCCGGCGACATCGCGCTGGGGGACAAGGCCACGCTCTCGGTGGGCGGCGGCGACGGCAAGGCCGGCGGCCTCGGCCTGCTGGCGCGTAACGGCGCCGTGCGCCTGGACGGCGTGCTGGTCGGCGACAAGGCCGGCGGCGCAGGCGGCGGCTTCACCTTGGAATCGGGCTCGGCGTTCGATCTGTCCGCCTTCGAGCGCAAATGGGGCTCTGTGTTCAACGGGGCGATCTCGATCCGCACCCTGGGCGGCGACCTCGTCCTCGCCCCGGATCTGGTGGCTCGCGCCATGAGCTACAGCCTCACCGCCGACGGCGGCAAGGTCGATATCGCCGGGACCATCGACACCTCCGGCGTCAACGGCGGCGACATCAGCCTGTTCGGATCGACCGGCACGGTCCTGAAGGCCACGGGGCGGCTCACCGCGCGGGCCTCCGGCTACGCCGACGACGACACCCGGCGCGCCGAGGGCGGACAGGTGACCCTGGGCGTGGGCGGCGGCGGCGGCATAGCCGTGGAATCCGGGGCGCAGATCGACGTGTCGGCGTCCCGCACGGCCGGGCGGCTGGTGGCGCTCAAGCGCAACGGGGCCACCGTCTACAGCTACGCCCAGGCCGACGACGGCGGCTCGCTGGTGCTGCGGGCGCGGGTGGTGACCCAGGCGGGGCCGGATACCTTAAACGCCGACTTCGCCGGCACGCTCACGGGCGCGCGGGAGGTGGTCGTCGAGGGCTACAAGGCCTTCGACCTGGCCTCCATCGCCGCCGATCCGTCCTTCAGCGGGGTCGCCATCGTGGGGGGCGACGCCGTGCTCACGCCGGGCGCCGCCGCCAACGACTTCCTGACGGGGACGGGCGCGGGCTCGATCGTCGATTTCGTTCAGGGCTTCGACGTGTCCGGCGCCTATGCGCGCCTGGGCGCCCTATCCTCCCTGGCGACCTTCCACGCCCGGCCGGGGGTGCAACTCGACTTCAACGGCAATATGCGGCTGGAGGGCGACTGGAACCTGGGCGCCGGGACGGTGGACGTCGCCGGCGCCGTCGGCGCCGGCCTGATGGCCTCGGCCCCCGGTCTCGCGGGTCGCTTCTATGTCATTCCGGGCAAGGAGGCGGAGGTCTTCACGCGCTACACCGCCCTGCGCTATCGCACCGGCGGTCTCGTCACCGGCGAACCGGGGGTTCTGACCCTTCGCGCCACCGGCAACCTGACCCTCAACGGCAGTCTCACCGACGGCTTCTTCCAGTTCCGCGAACAGACCGATTCCGCCTATCTGCTGGCCGCCATCGCCCTGCAGTCGCCTCTGTTCGCCCCCTATTCGGCATCGGGCAATCTGGCCCATCCCGAGGGCGGTTTGGCGTCCGGCGCCGGCGACCCCGTCGGCTCGGCGGAACTGTTCCCGCGCCTGATCGGCGCCAGCGGACGCACGACGGCCGCATTGTCCTGGTCCTTGACCCTGGTGGGCGGCGCCGACCCAGGCTCCACCGCCAGCGGCGACACGCAGCGCACGGTGACGGGCGGCGGCGGCAATGTCGCCGTGACCGGCGACCGGGCCTACAACTACGGCCTCCCGGACGTGAACACCGGCGTCCCCCGTTTCACCGCCGAGGCGCGCAGCGTGGTGCGCACCGGCGATGGGTCGATCAAGGTCGCCGCGGCGGGGGATATCGACCTTACCAACGGCCCCGCGGCCTTCCGGTCCGTGGGGAACAACCGTCCCCGCGCGGCCAATGCGGGGGGCCTGCAGGTGGGCGGCACGGCCATCTATACGGCCGGGGTCCGCGCCGATCCGGCGGCCCTCAGCGCCATCGACCCGGCCACCGGCCAGACCGTCTCGGTCGACCCCGCCCCCTACGGAGCCATTGCCGACAACTTCGGCCTGCCGGGCGGGCCCTCCTATCGCTACGGGGCGGGGGCGCAGGACGCCTTTTCCGGTTTCGGCGGCATCCTCATCGCCAATCCGGTGATCGCCGAGCGGGGCGGCGACCTGTCCCTGGCCGCCGGCCGCGACATCCTCGGCCGCCGCGACCTGTGGCAGCAGTATCGCATCAGCAATGGCCTGGTGAACGGCGGGGTCGCCTGGATCGGTCCGGCCGACCAGCCCTGGCGGGTCGGGGTGATCGGCGACGTCAGTACGGACCGGCCGAACGGGACCACCGTTCGCATCAACCCGCAGCTGTTCCAGGAAGGTCTGGCCACCCTCGGCGGCGGCGACCTTTCGATTTCCGCCGGCCGTAACATCGCGGACATCACCATCGCCGCGGACACCGCCCTGGCGACGGCGTCCGCCAGGCCGGCGGGCGGCGCCCAGACCCGGGCGCTGTTGACCTTCGGCGGCGGCGACCTCGCCCTCGCAGCCGGCGGCGACCTGATCGGCGGTCGTATCGACCTGGCCTCCGGCGCGGGATCGGTGAAGCTGCAGGGTTCGGTCAGGCCGGCGGCCAATATCGTCCGACAGCCCAACGGCGCGGCCACCACCAACCTGGCGCGTCTGCGCGTGAGCGACGCGGTTCTCGATATCGAAGCCCGCGGCTCGATCGAGATCCAGGGGGTGTCCGCCCTCGGGGTGCGCGGTCGTGCGACCACGCCCAACCAGACCGACGCCAACCTCAACGCCCTGGGCGCCTACAGCAACGCCGCCGGCGTCTCCCTGACCAGCAATGGCCCAGTGACGGTGCGCAACACCGGCGTCGAACTGCTGACCGGCCGCTCGGCCCTGTGGGGCAGCAACCAGTACGCGATCTATCCGGGATCCTTCGGCGCCACCTCCCTGGTCGATGATGTCACCCTCGCGTCCGGCGCCGGTCTGGACGCCATCAACGGCCTGATCCTCTACCCGACCCCGCGCGGCAGCCTTTCGATCGCCGCCGGTCGGGACCTGCTGTCCGTGCCCCTGTCCATGGACGACATCGATCCCGGCCTGATCCCGGGCTTCTTCTCCGCCTTCCGCACCACCCTGGGCAACACAGTGGTCGGCGGCCGCCCGTTCCTGGCGCCGACCTTCCTCCCCAACACCACGACGGTGGAGCGGGCGCTGGAGCACAATCGCGACATCACCCACCTGGGCGACCCGATCCCCAACCGCATCTATGCGGGACGCGACATCAATCAGTTGCTGCTGTCGGTTCCCAAGGAGACCCGTATCGGCGCGGGCCGGGACATCGTCGACATGGCCTTCTTCGGCCAGAACACCGACGCCGGCGACATCACCCGGATCCGGGCGGGCCGTGACATCACCTCGAGCCTGTCGCTGCTGCGGCCGCTGATCGGCCTGCCCAATCTGCTCGGCTCGCCCCTGGCGACGGTGCGGGGCAACACCTTCCAGCTCGGCGGACCGGGCGGACTGTTCATCGAGGCGGGACGCGACGCCGGCCCCTTCCTCAACTCGGTGGTCACCGAAGGCTTCGTCCAGTCGGAAGGCAACGTCTTCACCAAGACGCGCCTGACCTTCCCTGGCGGCATCCTCACCGTTGGCAACAGCTGGAACCCCTGGCTTCCCGACACCGGCGCCGACATCGTCACCGCCTTCGGCGTCGCCAAGGGCATCGACCTGGCGGCCCTGCGCGAGACCTATCTCAACCCCGCCAACGTCGACAAACTGGACGACGCCCTGTTCGTGCAGGTCAAGGGCGCCAATGGGGGAAGCACCGCGGACCGCTCGCGCCCCATCTATGGGCCGGTGCTGGTGGAATGGATGCGGGCCAACGCCCAGCCCGAACTGCTCGCGGCCTACGGCTCCCTCAACGTCACCGTCGCCCAGGCCTACAAGGCCTTCGCCGCCCTGCCCCTCCTGCGGCAGGAGACCTTCCTCCTGCGCAGCGTCTATTTCAACGAACTGACCCAGACCTCGCGGCCCGACTCGCCGTCGTACAAGAAGTATTCGCGGGGCTACAACGCGGTGAACACCCTGTTCCCGGCCAGCCTCGGCTATACCGCCAACGACCTCAGCGGCGGCTCCAACGGCGCCAACGCCGCCGTCCACACCGGCGACCTCGACCTGCGGCTGTCGACCATCCAGACCGCCCGCGGCGGGGACATCTTCCTGCTCGGCCCGGGCGGGCAACTGCTGGCGGGCTCGACGGTGAGAACGTCCGAGCAGGCCGCGCGCCGCGCCTACGACGGCGGGCGGCTGTTCAGCTTCGGCTCCGCTTTCGGGCCGGTGGTCTCGCCGATCAAGTCCACCCCCACGGGGCTGGAAGGCATTCTGACCCTGCGCGGCGGCGGCATCTACAGCTTCACCGACCAGAGCCTGATCCTCAACCAGAGCCGCCTGTTCACCCTGGCGGGGGGCGACATCGCCCTGTGGTCATCCAACGGCGACCTGAACGCCGGCCAGGGTCCCAAGACCTCGGCCAACTTCCCGCCGGTGGTCGTGCGTATCGACGAGAACGGCGCGGCGGTGGTTGATCGCACCGGCGGGGTCAGCGGCGCGGGCATCGCCGCCTTCCAGCCGGCCGTGGGGGTGGCCAGTCCCAATGTCTTCCTGATCGCCCCGAGGGGAACCGTCGACGCCGGCGACGCCGGGGTGCGGGTGGCCGGCAACCTGTTCATCGCCGCCCAGAGCGTGGCCAACGCCGACAACTTCAGCGTGGGCGGCGCCGCCTTTGGCATTCCCGCCGCCACCACCATCGACGTCGGCGTCCAGTCCAGCGCCAACGCCGCCAGCGCCGCGGCGGAACAGGCCGCCAAGGCCGCCGCCAACCCCACCGCCGGCATCTCTCCCAGCATCATCACCGTGAACGTCCTGGGGGCGGTGGACGAGCCCCCGCCGTGCGACGAGGCCAAGGATCCCAAGTGCAAGGCGCCGTGACCTTCCGGCGCCGACACCGGCGACTGGCCGCGACCGTCGGGGCGGTGGCGCTGGTGCTGGGCCTTGGCGAAGCCTCGGTGTCGGCCAAGCCCGGAACGGGGCCAGGCGCCCCGGCGGCGGCTCGTCCGGCCGCCCCGGGGATCACCGTCACGGCGACCCAAAAGCCCGGCCAGAGCCTTCAGGCGATGCTCATCGACGGCGGGGTCTCGCCCGATCAGGCGGTGTCCGCCACGGCGCAGCTGGGCGAGGCCTTCGACGTCGTGAACCTTCCGCCCGGGCTGGCGGTCACCCTCAAGCGCAGCTCCGCCGGCGAGCTGATGGACTTGACGCTCGAACCGCCCACAGGCGGTCCGATCCGGGCCGCGCGCACGCCAGCCGGCGGCTTCGCCATCGTTTCGCGCCCGGCCCTCTCCCAGGCCGGACGGTCAGACCCCCTGGCCGAGCCTCGCGCCCAGGTCCTGGCGGGACCGATGCAGACGGTGCTGTTCGGCGGGGCGGCGCCTCGAGCAGCGGCCCAGCAGGCCCTGAGCCTGCTGGCGAGCCGGATCGATCTCAGCCGGGACGCCTCCCTGGACAGTCCGGTGAGGCTTGAGGTGGACAGAGCCGCCGACCGTCTGTTGTCGGTGTCGATCACCGCCTCGGGGCGCCAGATCAGCTTCCATCGGGAGGGATCGCGCTATCTCGTGGTGGATTCGGGCCCCGCGGCCCCCGCTGCGACGGCGGCCGCCTACCGGATTTCGCCCCTGCCGCAAGGGCGGCTGACCTCCGCCTTCGGCCTGAGGCTGCACCCCCTGCTGGGCTTCTTCCGACCGCACAAGGGCGTCGACCTCGCCGCCCCCAGCGGGACGCCGGTGGTGGCGGTGGCAGACGGCGTGGTCACCGCCGCCCGGTGGCGCGGCGGCTATGGTCGATGGGTGGGCCTGAGCCATCCTGGGGGCATGGACACGGGCTACGGCCATCTGTCCGGCTGGGCGAACGGACTCCAGGCGGGCGCCCGGGTTCGACAGGGGCAGGTGATCGGCTTTGTCGGCCAATCGGGCCTCGCGACCGGGCCGCACCTGCACTTCGAGGTCGTCGACCATGGCGTCCAGGTCGACCCGGCCCTCGCCGTGGCGCTTGGCGGGCCATCAGTGGCCAGCGGGCTGCTGGCGTCGAGGGCGCCTCGCCATGAAGGCGGCCGCTCCTGACCGGCGAGATCTGGCGCGCCATGACAGGGGCCGAGGCCCCTGCAGGAGCCTCCAAGGGGGCGGCTAACCGATGGTCGGGGCGAGAGGATTCGAACCTCCGACCCTCTGCTCCCAAAGCAGATGCGCTACCAGGCTGCGCCACGCCCCGAGACCATCGAAGGCCGGTGTTTGCCACGGGGCGGGCGCGGCTGCAACGCGCGCTCAGCGGCGGGTGAAGATCCGATGGCTAATGCGGTCGCCCGGGGCGATGCCCAGGGCGGCGGCGCGGCCCGCGTTCAGCTCCAGCACCGCCAGCACGGGGACCCCGGGGCCGACCGGGTCCTCGGAAAAGGGCGTGGTCTGCGGGGCGATGGCGACGATCCGCCCGTCGGCGGCGACGAACAGCATGTCCAGGGGCAGGATGGTGTTCTTCATCCAGAAATAGACCGGCTTCTCGGCCTTGAAGTCGAACAACATGCCGTGGTCGGCGGCCATGGCGGAGCGGCACATCAGGCCCTGGGACCGTTCCGCCTCGGTATCGGCGATCTCCACCTGCAGGCGCACGCTTCCCCGGGCGGTGGCGATGTCGAGGCGCTCCACCGGTCCGGCGACCGCGCGCCGGGCCTCGGGGGCCGAGGGGGCGCAGCCGGCGGCCTGGGCGGGGCGTGCGTCCACGGCCTCCGCGGCGCAGGCCGACAGCAGGGCGGCGGCCAGCAGGCCGGTCAGGACGCGGGACATGCCGCCGGGAAATTGGGCCAGGGGACCACTCCGAGATCAGGAGATCCCGGCTCGGGGGAGCCGGCGATCAGACGCCCGGTGTTCTAGCCGCGCAGGGCCGCGGTTGCGAGGGGCGAACTAGTCCCCGCCGATCTCGATCTGCGCCACCACCAGGCCCTTGGGGCCCTCGGCGAAACGGACCATCACGTCGTCGCCCGGCTGAAGGTCCTCCAGCCCGCTGCGGCGGAGGGTCTCGATGTGCACGAAGATGTCGCCCGTATGGGCCTCGCGGACGACGAAGCCGTAGCCCTTGGTGCGGTTGAACCATTTCACCTTGGCCCGCTCCAGCGGCCCGGTGGGCGCCGGGGCGTGGTGCGAGGACTCGCGCCGCTCGCCGCGGTCGCGGAAGCCGCCGCCGCTGCGGGCGCCGTCGAAGTCCGCCTCCCGGCGCACCCCACCGCCATGCCCGTCGAACCGCGCGCGGGGCGGCGGCGGGGCGGCGGAGGATTCATCGAGGTCGTGGATCTCGCAGACCTGCCAGCCCTTGGGCCGACGGATGGCGTCGCAGACGATGGTCGAACCCTCGGGGGCATGCTCGCGGCCGGCCTGCCTGAGGCTGGTCACGTGCAGGAGGATGTCCTTCAGACCGGTCTGGCCGGGATCGTCGGGTACAATGAAGCCATAGCCCTTGCCCGGATCGAACCATTTGACACGGCCGCTGATCCGGACGGAGTCCTCATGGGCCTCTGCGTCGTGGAAATCGAAATTGGACATGCCCCACCTCTTGCCTGCCCCGTTTTCCCCCGAGGAAGGCCGCCAGTGATAACAATGTTCTAGCAAGGGCCGTCGCGTCAATGCGCATTGTGGCGCTTGTTTGGACGGTCGGCGTAGAAGTAGTCCCGCGGTGGTAGTCCCTAGGGGAGTCGAACCCCTCTCCCCAGATTGAAAATCTGATGTCCTAACCGATAGACGAAGGGACCATGACCGCAGGAAGGGGGCATATATCCGCCTTCGTTTGGACGCGCAACCCCGCTGAAGCCGCCCCGCCCCGGCAACCGTGCTCAGGCCGACTGGCGGGGGTCGGCCAGGTCCTCGATTTCAAGCTCGACGCCCTGGCGGCCCTGGTAATCGTCCGGTTTGAGACGACCGGCCACGTGCACCGCGCCGCCCCCGGCCAGCAGCCGGCGCCCCAGGTCGGTCTCCTCCGCCCGCCAGGCCACGGCCTTCAGCTTGCCGCCGCCGCCGTCCGACAGGGTGCAGCGGATGTGCCCGCCGCGCAGGGCCTTGGCGTAGTCGATGCTGACCGAGGCGGCCGCGAACACCGGCTCGGGATTGCCCGGCCCGAAGGGGGTAAGCCGCTGAAAATCCTCATAGGTCTCACGGCCGGCCGAGCCGGGCGAGACGAGCGCGTCGATGTCCACGGCGTCCGCCGCGGTGGCGCTGGCCGTCTCGTCCCTTAACTGGTCGGACAGGAAGGCGCGCAGGCCGTCGATCCGGTCAGGGCGGATGGTCAGGCCCGCGGCCATGGCGTGCCCGCCCCCCGCCAGCAGGTGGCCGGCCTCATAGGCGGCCTGGATGGCCCGGCCGAGGTTGACCCCCGGCTGGGACCGGCCCGAGCCCTTGCCCACCTCCGCCACGGCGTCGACGCCGATCACCACCACGGGGCGCCGATAGCGCTCGCGCAGCCGGCCCGCGACGATGCCCACCACCCCGGGGTGCCAGTCGGCCCCGGAGACCACCAGCACGGCCTCCTGGTCGGGGCGGGCGACCGTGGCCTCGATGCGGGCGGCCGCCTCCTCCACCACCTGCCGCTCCACGTCCTTGCGCGAGATGTTCAGGGCGTCCAGCTCCTCAGCCAGGGCCCTCGCCTCCTCCGGGTCGTCGGTGGACAGCAGCCGGGCGCCCAGGTCCGAGCGGCCGATTCGCCCGCCGGCGTTGATTCGCGGCCCAAGGATGAAACCGGCGTGGAACACCGAGGCCGGCCCCTGGCCCTTGGCGATGTCGAGCAGGGCCTTGAGCCCCGGGTTCTTCCAGGCGGACATCACCTTGAGACCCTGGGAGGCCAGGGCGCGGTTGAAGCCCACCAACTGGGTGACGTCGCAGATGGCGCCCAGGGCGGCCAGGTCCAGCCACTGGCGCAGGTCAGGTTCGGCCCGGTCGCCGAACAGCCCCCGGCGTCGCGCCTCGCGATTGAGGGCGGCCAGGAGCACGAAGGTGACCCCGGCGGCGGCCAGCACCCCCTGGCCGGAGTTGCAGCCCGGTCGGTTGGGATTGACCACGGCGGCCGCCGGCGGCGGATCGCCCCGCATCAGGTGGTGGTCGATCACCACCACCTCCAGCCCGATCCGGGTGGCGGCGGCGATGGCGTCATAGGCGGCCGCCCCGCAATCCACGGTGACCACGAGCTCGGCGCCCTGGTCGCGGATGCGTCCGAAGGCGGCGGCGCTGGGTCCGTAGCCCTCGATCATGCGGTCGGGGACATAGACGCCCAGGTCTTTGCCCATGGCCCGGTACCACCGCACCAGCAAGGCGGCGCTGGTGGCGCCGTCGACATCATAGTCGGCGAACACCACCATGGGCCGGTCGCGCACCAGGGCGTCCACGAGGATTTCCGCGGCCCTGTCCATGTCGAGGAAGCTGGACGGGTCGGGGAACAGGGCCTTGAGGGTCGGCGACAGGTAGTTGTCCCCCTCCCCGCCCCTGACGCCCCGCGACGCCAGGGCGCGCGCCAGGGGCTCGCTGAGGCCATGGCGCAGGGCATGGGCGCGCACATCGCCCTCGTCGGCCGCGCGACGCCGCCAGGCGCGGCCGGTGAGGGAGCGGGAGACGCCCAGGAAGTCGTCGGGTCGGAGGGCGGTCCCGTCGTCCATGGCTCTAGCGGCCGGCCACGCTAGACAGGCCGCTTCAGCCGCACTTCGCGCACCGTCTTGGTGGAGGAATTCATCACCAGGGTGTGGGTGTGGACGAAGCCGTCGACGACGTGGACGCCCTCCAGCAGGGCGCCGTCGGTGACGCCGGTGGCCGAGAAGATCGCGTCGGCGCGGACCATCTCGTGCAGGTCGTATTTCTTGTCGAGGTCCTCGATGCCCCAGCGCTGGGCGCGGGCCCGCTCGTCGGCGTTGCGGAACACCAGGCGCCCCTGGAACTGCCCGCCGACGCACTTGAGCGCCGCGCAGGCCAGGACCCCCTCGGGGGCGCCGCCCTGGCCGATGTATATATCCACCCCGGTGTCGGGATCGGAGGTGTTGATCACCCCGGCGACGTCCCCGTCGGTGATCAGATAGACGCGCGCGCCCACCGAACGGAGGCTGGCGATGATCTCGGCATGCCGCGGCCGGTCCAGCACGCAGGCGGTGATCTCGGAGGGCTCGACCCCCTTGGCCGCGGCCAGGGCGGTGACGTTCTCGGCCGGGGTCCGGTCGAGGTCGATGACCCCCTCGGGATAGCCCGGCCCGATGGCGATCTTGTCCATATAGGTGTCGGGGGCGTTGAGCAGGGTCCCGGCGGGGGCCCAGGCCATCACGGCGCAGGCGTTGGCCATGGCCTTGGCGGTCAGGGTGGTGCCCTCAAGCGGGTCCAGGGCGATGTCGATGCGCGGGCCCTTGCCGCTGCCGACCTTCTCTCCGATGTAGAGCATCGGGGCCTCGTCGCGCTCGCCTTCGCCGATGACGATGACGCCCTCGATGTCCAGTTCGTTCAGCGCCGTGCGCATGGCGTCGACGGCGGCCTGGTCGGCGGCCTTCTCGTCGCCGAGGCCGACCTGCTTATAGGCGGCGATGGCGGCGATCTCGGTGACCCGGACGGCGTCCATGATCAGGCCGCGGTCCAACGGGGTGGAAGTCATCTAGTCGTCTCCTGACGGCCCGCTTATCGGGATTCTCATATTCGGGCGATACGTAACATGCGCGGCCGGTCGATGACGGCCGGAAGCGCGGCGATATGGTCGATGGCGTCGCGCAGGACCGACTGCGCCGTGGCGTGGGTGGTCAGCACGATAGGCACGCCGCCGGCGTCCTGCACCGGCTTTTGCAGGAAGCTGTCGATGGACACCCCCGCGTCCCGCAGGGCCTCGGACACCGCCGCGATCACCCCCGGCTCGTCCTTCACCAGCAGGCGGATATAGGCCTTGCCGACCCGGCGACCGGGGTCGGCCCGGGCCGCGTCGGTTCCGCCCAGGCTGTCCGCCGGCGCCTGGAACACCGGACGCACCGCCCCCGCCATGACGTCGGCGATGTCGGCCGCGACGGCCGCCGCCGTGGGCCCCGCCCCCGCGCCGGGCCCCTGCAGATAGATGCGGCCGATCCGGCGGCCCTCGATGAACAGGGCGTTGAGCGCCCCGCCCGCCCCCGCCAGGGGATGGTCGAGGGCCACCAGGGCGGGATTGACGGTGACCGACACGCCGTCCTCGGAGCGGTCGGTGGCGGCGATCAGCTTGATGCGATAGCCCAGTTCGCGGGCCATGCGGATGTCGAGCAGCTCCACCTGGTCGATGCCCTCGACCTCGGCCGCGGCATAGGCGGGGGCGCCGCCGAAGGCCAGGGCAGACAGCAGGGTGATCTTGTGGGCGGCGTCGAAGCCGCCGACGTCCATGGTCGGGTCGGCCTCGGCATAGCCGAGCCGCTGCGCCTCGGCGAGCACATCGGCGAAGGCCCGGCCCCCGGCCTCCATCTCGGTGAGGATGTAGTTGCAGGTGCCGTTGAGGATGCCGGCGATGCTGACGATGTCTTCGCCCACCAGGGCCTCGCGCACCATCTTGACCGCGGGGGCGCCGCCCATGACCGCGGCCTCGAACAGCAGCGGCGCGCCGTGCGCCTCGGCCAGCCGGGCCAGCGCCAGCCCGTGCTCGGCGATCAGCGCCTTGTTGGCCGTAACCACCGGCTTGCCGTGCCGGAGGGCGGCCTCCACGGCGGCCTTGGCCGGACCGTCCGAGCCGCCGATCAGCTCGACGAACACGTCGATCTGCGGCGACGACGCCAGGACCACCGGATCGTCGAACCACTCATAGGCCGAGATATCCGCGGCCCGGGGCCGCGAGCGCGAGCGCGCCGAAACCCCCGTGACCACGGCCTGGCCCCCGGCCGGGGCGAAGCCCGGCCGCTCCTCCAGGAATTTCAGAAGGCCCGCCCCGACGGTGCCGAGGCCGGCCACGCCGAGGCGCCACTGCTTGCTCATCGCCTATTCCGCCGCCGCCATGGCCTTGCCGAGAATCGCATCGGAGTCGGCGATGAACTTCTTCACATTGCGGGCCGCCTGGCGGATGCGCTGCTCGTTCTCCACCAGCCCCAGGCGGACATAGCCCTCGCCGTATTCACCGAAGCCGACGCCTGGGGACACGGCGACGCCGGCCTCCTCCATCAGCAGCTTGGAGAACAGCATCGAGCCGGCCTCGCGATAGGCCTCAGGCAGGGGCGCCCAGGCGAACATCGAGGCGGCCGGCGAGGGAATGATCCAGCCGGCCTGCTTCATCGACTTCACCAGGCAGTCGCGCCGCGACTTGTAGGTGGCCCGGATCTCGTCGACGCAGTCCTGCGGCCCGTTCAGCGCAGTGGCCGCGGCCACCTGGATGGGGGTGAAGGAGCCATAGTCCAGATAGGATTTCACCCGCGCCAGGGCCGAGCACAGGCGCGCATTGCCCACCACCATGCCGACCCGCCAGCCGGGCATGGCGTAGGTCTTGGACATGGAGTTGATCTCCACGGCGATGTCCTTGGCGCCCTCCACCTGCAGGATCGACGGCGGCGGATTGTTCTCGAAATAGATCTCCGAATAGGCGATGTCCGACAGCACCAGCAGGCCATGCTTCTTCGCCAGGGCGATGACGTCCTTGTAGAAATCCAGGTCGACCCACTGGGCGGTGGGGTTGGAGGGGTAGCTGACCACCACCGCCAGGGGCGCGGGCACGCTGTGCTTGGCTGCGCGGCTGATGCCCGACAGATATTCTTCCGGCGACAGGGCCGGCACGTGGCGGATCGAGCCGCCGGCGATGATGAAGCCGAAGGCGTGGATGGGATAGGCCGGGTTCGGCGCGATGATCACATCGCCGGGGGCGGTGATCGCCTGGGCCAGGTTGGCGAAGCCCTCCTTGGACCCCAGGGTGGCGACCACCTCGGTGTCCGGGTTGAGCTTCACCCCGAAGCGGCGGTCGTAATAGCCGGCCATGGCCCGGCGCAGGCCGGCGATGCCCTTGGAGGCGGAGTAGCGGTGGGCCCGGGGGTTGCGCGCCGTCTCGATCAATTTCTCGACGATATGCGGCGGCGTCGGCATGTCGGGGTTGCCCATGCCGAAGTCGATGATGTCGACGCCCTTGTTCCGGAGGCCCGCCTTGATGCGGTTCACCTCCTCGAAGATGTAGGGCGGCAGGCGTTTGATGCGGTGGAATTCGTTGTTCATGACCTTGGCGGTCCATTGGACCCGGCAAGAGTGACGGAGCGACCTGATAGACCGCGCGGCGGTCCAGGCCAAGCGAGCGCGCAGAGACTAAGAATGCGCCTTCGCCGGCTAGCGTGCCGACGAAGGCGGCTTAGCTCGCTCGCGGGCGCCCTGCACGAAGGCCCCCGTCTGCTGGCCCGCCTGGGCCGCGGTCTGGGCCGGCGGCGCGCCGGGCGAGGTGGTTGCGTCCCGCAACCCCTGGGCGAAGGCGTCGGTGTCGGACGGCGCGGGCCCGGCCACCGAGGCCTCGATGATCAGAAGTCGGCGCAGCCGCAGGGTATCGTAGATCGACCGGCTCCAGGCCCGCACGGGGCGGATGTCCCGAGGCACGTCGGGAATGTCGGAAAAGCGCGGATAGGCGGCGTTGAGACGGGACGCGGCCTCGACCTCCTTGACCACCGGCGACGTCTGGTCGACCGGGGGTGGTCCCAGGGCGTCGATCTTCGGCAGGTCCGCGCAGGCGCAGGTGGTCGCCGCCGCGATCGCGACGATCAGCGGGCGGGCCAGGCCGTTCAGACGATATGCCGGGCGTAGGCCCATGAAAATTAACCGCAGCTTGGTCGTTCAACCGAAGCAAGGTCTTATGCGATGATAGGGCCGAACGGAAGGGCAGTGCATGAGCGAACGCAAGACAGCCCGGCGTCCCGCCAAGGCCAAGGCGGCCGCCAAGGCCAAGCCGGCGGTCGCCGCCAAGCCCGCCGCACCGGCCCCCGCTGGCGGAAAACCCAGGGCGGCGCCCAAGTCGAAGGTCGCTGCGGCCAAGAATTCCGCCCCCCAAGCCGCCTCCAAGAAGGCGGCCCCGGTGCGCGCCTCGGCGCCGGCCAAGGCCACGGCCCGGCCGAAGGCGGTGGCCAAGCCGAAGGCGCCGCCCCCCTCGCCCCCCGCCGCGAAGCCTCGCCGCGCCAGGGCTGTCCCGCCGCCGGCCTCAGCCGAGCCGCCCCCCGCCCCACCGGCCCCGCCCGAGGCGCCCGAGTCCTGGACCGCCCTGCTCAAGCCAGATCAGCGCGTGGCCATGGAGCGCCTGTCGGTCAACCTGGCCAAGGCCGCCCTCACCGCCCAGGGCGCCTTCGCCGAGGCCGCCCTGCGCAGCGCCGAGAAGCCCGTCGTCGGCAACCCCGACCCCATGAATCTCGGCCCGGCCTTCGCCCAGGTGATCGGTCAGCTGGCCGCCCAGCCCGACAAGCTGGTGCGCGCCCAGGGCCAGCTGCTTAGCGGCTATATGGAGCTGTGGCAGTCGGCCGCCCGGCGCGCGGCGGGAGAGGATGTTCCCCCTGCCGTCGCCCCCGCCGCGGGGGACAAGCGATTCGCCGACCCGCAATGGCGCGACAATCCGATGTTCGATGTGATGAAGCAGTCCTACCTGCTCACCAGCAACTGGCTCAACGGCCTGGTGGCCGAGGTGCAGGACATCGATCCGATGGACAAGCGCCGGGTCGAGTTCTTCATGAAGATGATGACCGACGCCTTCGCGCCGCCCAACTTCCTGATGTCCAACCCCGCCGCCCTGCGCGAGGCGGTGGAGACCCAGGGCGAGAGCATCGTGCGCGGGATGGAAAACTTCCTCGCCGACATGGAGCGCGGCGGCGGCCAGTTGAAGATCAGCCAGGCCGACCTGTCCAAGTTCAAGGTGGGCGAGAACGTCGCCACGGCCCCCGGCAAGGTGGTGTTCCGCAACGCCCTGTTCGAGCTGCTGCAGTTCGACCCGTCCACCCTTCAGGTCCACGACATTCCGCTGCTGATCTTCCCGCCCTGGATCAACAAGTTCTACATCCTCGACCTGCGGCCTGAGAACTCGATGATCCGCTGGCTGTCCAGCCAGGGATTCACGGTGTTCGTGGTCTCCTGGGTCAACCCCGGCCCCGATCTCGCCGAGAAGACCTTCGAGGACTATATGATCGAGGGCGTCTATGAGGCGGTGGCCGCGGTGCTCAAGCAGACCGGCGCGCCGAAGCTCAACGCCGTCGGCTACTGCATCGCCGGAACCCTGCTGTCCTGCACCCTGGCCCACATGGCCGCGAAGGGCGACGATCGCATCGCCTCGGCCACCTTCTTCGCCGCCCAGCAGGACTTCAGCGAGTCGGGCGACCTTCGCCTGTTCACCAGCGAGGGCTGGCTGCAGGTGGTCGAAGGCCGCATGGACGACGCCGGCGGGGTGCTGCCCAGCGCCAGCATGGCCGACACCTTCAACGCCCTGCGCGCCAACGACCTGATCTGGTCGTCGTTCGTGAACAACTATCTGCTGGGCAAGGACCCCAAGCCCTTCGACCTTTTGTTCTGGAACGCCGACCAGACGCGGATGCCCAAGGCCCTGCACCTGTTCTACCTGCGCCACTTCTACCAGGCCAACGACCTGGCCGAGGGGCGGCTGCAGATGGGCGGGGTCACGCTGGACCTGGGCAAGGTCAAGATCCCCGTCTTCGCCCAGGCCAGCCGCGAGGACCACATCGCCCCCTATGTGTCTGTCTACAAAGGCGCCCGGCTGTTCGGCGGGCCGGTGGAGTTCGTCCTCGCCGGCTCGGGACATATCGCCGGGGTGATCAACCCCCCGGCGGCCAACAAATACCAGCACTGGACCAACGCCCAGCTGGCCCCCTCCCCCGGCGAATGGATCGCCGGCGCGACCGAGCAGCCTGGATCCTGGTGGCCGCACTGGGAGGCCTGGCTCACCCAGCGCTCGGGCAAGCTCATCCCCGCCCGCGATCCCGCCAAGGGCCGCCTGCAACCCCTCGCCGACGCGCCGGGGACCTATGTGAAGGTGAAGGATTAGGCGGCGCCGACTTGGGGCGAGGCGACCAGGCAACCATCGAGATTCAACGCCGCTGAGCGCCGTGTTTGATCCGAACGATCTGGACGTCAGTGGCGGAGGCTCGGTAGCGAATCACATAGGGCCAGATCACTGTCAGTTCACGAAGACCGGCCGGCCCCGCCAGCCGCCCGCGCCGGGAATTCTCGGCCAAGGCTTCAGCCGCCAATGTCAAGGGCTGAGCCATGCGCCTGACGGCCATGGGCCGAGACTGCTGGATGTAGCTTCTGATCGCGACCAGGTCCGCGATCGCTCGCCTGGACCAGACTACTTGAGCCATTCAGCGGGAGCGGGCGTCTCGTCGTCGCGCCCCCACGTGTCCAGCCACTCAGCTACGTCGGCATGTGGCACCACCCGACCGGCGGCGATATCCGCCAGTCCTTCGGTGTCGGCGGCCGCCTCGGCCTCATCATCGGTTTCGTCGACCAGCGATGCTTCGGGATGCATGCGGGCCAGGGTATCATCCACGGTCCGCAAAGCAAAAACGGGCGCCCGTTGCGGGGCGCCCGTTTCGTATCCGGTCGTGAGGTCGCGACCTAGCGCTTGGAGAACTGGAAGCTCCGGCGGGCCTTGGCGCGGCCGTATTTCTTGCGCTCGACCACGCGGCTGTCGCGGGTGAGGAAGCCGTGCGGCTTCAGCACGCCGCGCAGGGCGGGCTCATAGTAGGTCAAGGCCTTGGAGATGGCGTGGCGCACGGCGCCGGCCTGGCCCGAGAGGCCCGAGCCCTCGACCGTGGCGATGACGTCGAACTGGCCGAGGCGGTCGGCGATCTGCAGCGGCTGGGCGATCATCATCCGCAGCACGGGGCGGGCGAAATAGATCTCCTGGTCGCGGCCGTTGATCACGATCGAGCCCTTGCCCGGCTTGATCCAGACGCGGGCGACGGCGTTCTTGCGCTTGCCGGTCGCGTAGGAGCGGCCCTGGGCGTCGATCACCGGCTCGCGCGGCGCGCTGTCGGGCGAGGAGGACAGGCTTTGCAGCGCGTCGAAACCTTGGGGTGCGGTGTCGGTCATGCTGATCAGGCGCTCCGGACGTTCTTGGTGTTGCGCGCCTTGAAGTCGATGACTTCCGGGGTCTGCGCTTCGTGGGGGTGTTCGGCGCTGTTGTAGAGCCGCAGATGGGTCAGCTGCTTGCGGGCCAGGGGGCTTTCCTTGGGCAGCATGCGCTCGACGGCCTTCTCCAGCACCCGCTCGGGGAAGCGCCCGCCGAGGATCTTGCCCGCGGTGCGTTCCTTGATCCCGCCGGGATGGCCGGTGTGCCAGTAGTAGGTCTTCTGGTCGAGCTTGCGCCCGGTGAACTTCACCTTGTCGGCGTTGATGACGACGACGAAGTCGCCGCAGTCGACGTGGGGGGTGTAGTCGGGGCGATGCTTGCCGCGAAGACGCATGGCGATGAACGTGGCGAGACGGCCGACAACGGCGTCTTGCGCATCGATCACGATCCATTTCTTCTCGACGTCCGCCGGCTTCAGCGAGGCCGTGGTCTTCGTCGTCATGGGGACAGGATCCGTATGCAGGTCAGGCGCGCAAGGGGCGCGGCCGAAGTGAGCGGCGGGGTTACAGGGCCTGTTTGAGGGTGTCAACGGGCGTGTCGCGGGTAGGAGGCTAACCCACTCAATTCAAAGCAATTTCCGAAGTGGGTAAAATCATACCGTGTTACAGTTCCGTCACGGTCCCGTGGCAGGACATCGTCGAACCAGGACACGCCCGCCATGGCCCTCTCCCGCCGCCGGCTGATCGCCGCCACCGCCGCCAGCCTGGCGTTCGCGGGTCTCGCCCGGCGGGCGGACGCCGAGGGCCTCGATATCGAGGCCGACGTCTACGCCAGCGACTGTCCCGCCTACGGCCCCCTGAAACGCGATCCGGCGGGGCTGTTCGACCTGCCCGAGGGCTTCGCCTACGCGGTGGTGTCGCGGGCGGGCGAGGTCATGAGCGACGGACTCCTGATCCCCGGGAAGTTCGACGGCATGGGGTGTTTCCCGCTCGACGATCGCCGCGTGATCCTGGTGCGCAATCACGAATGCAAGCATCTGGACACGGCGATCGGTCCCTATGGCCCCGACCTGGGCCGCCTCGGCCAGGTTGATCGCGCCCGGATCTACGACTTCAACGACGCGGGCCAGCCTCTCGTCGGCGGGACCACGACGGTCGTCTACGACCTGAAGGCGCGACGGGCGGAGCGCCAGCACCTGAGCCTCGCGGGGACCTCCACCAACTGCGCGGGCGGGACGACGCCCTGGGGGTCGTGGCTGTCGTGCGAGGAGACCACCCAGACCGCGGGGCTGGAGGTGGGCAAGGACCACGGCTTTGTCTTCGAGGTCCCCGCCGCCCCCCAGGGCCTGGTCGAGCCGGCGCCCCTGCGCGCCCTCGGCCGCTTCCGCCACGAGGCCGCCTGCGTCGATCCACGCACAGGCATTGTCTACATGACCGAGGACGAGCCCGACGGCCAAGGGCTGGTCTACCGGCTTTTGCCCGACCAGCCCGGCGCCTTGCACCGGGGCGGCCGTCTGCAGTGCCTCGGTTTCCGCGACGCCCCGACCGGCGGCGACACCCGCAACTGGGAGGCCGCCGACTGGAAAGCGGGCGATCGCCGGCCGGTCGCCTGGATCGACCTGGACGGGGTCGACAACCCCTATTCGGACCTGCGCTGGCGCGGCCACGCCCGGGGCGGGGCCTGGGTGGCGCGGGGCGAAGGGATCTTCTTCGGCCAGGGCGCGATCTACATCTCGTCCACCAGCGGCGGCGCGGCCAAGTTCGGCCAGATCCTGCGCTACCGGCCCAGCGCCCACGAGGGCCAGGCCGGCGAGGCCGCCGCCCCGGGGGACCTGGAACTGTTCATCGAGTCCGCCGACCGGACGCGCATGGAGATGAACGACAACATCGCCGTGGCGCCCTGGGGCCACCTGATCGTCTGCGAGGACAAGGAGGACGGCGTCAACTACCTGCGCGGGGTGACGCCGCGGGGGCGGCTCTACACCCTGGGCCGCAACGCTGTCGTGGGCGGCGGCGATGTCGGCTTGAACGCTGAGCTCGCCGGCGCCTGCTTCTCGCCGGATGGGACGACCCTGTTCGTCAATGTCTACAGGCCGGGCATGACCCTGGCGATCACGGGGCCGTGGCGCCAGTTCCGCGCCTGACGCTCAGGCCCGCCGGGCCCGCCAGGCCAGCGCCAGGGCGGCCGCCAGCACCACGGTGGCCAGCGCCTGGTGCGCCATGGCCAGGCCCAGGGGCGTCACCTGCATGAGGGTGGCCACTCCCAGCGCCCCCTGGGCGACGACCAGGCCCGCCACCACCGCCGCCAGGACCTTCGCCTGGGGCGCCAGCCGGTGGGACCGCCTTGCCCCCACCGCGACCACCAGGGCGGCAACGAGCAGCAGATAGGCGCCGAGGCGATGGTGCAGTTGCACCGCCGCCTGGCTGTGCAGCAGGGTATGCAGCACCCCTCCCGACGCATAGTCGGCCGGGAACAGCCGGCCGTTCATCAGGGGCCAGTCGTTGTAGACCATCCCGGCGTCATTGCCCGCCACCAGGGCGCCCATCAGGATCTGGGCGAACACCCCGCCCGCCAGCAGGGCGGTCCACAGGGGCCAGCGCCCGGCCTGGGCCGGCCGGGCCTTGCCGCCGAGGGCCTCCAGGCCCGTCCAGATCAGGGCGGCGAACAGGATGAGAGCCAGGCCCAGGTGGGTCGCCAGGCGCTCGGGGGCGACGTCGATGCGGCCGGACAGGCCGCTCGCCACCATCCACCAGCCGACCAGCCCCTGCAGCCCGCCCAGGGCCAGCAGCACGACGCACCGCCACACCAGGCGGCGGGGGATCTTCCGCAGCGCCAGGAACACCAGCAGCGGGACGGCGAAGGCGGCTCCGACAATGCGGCCCAGCAGCCGGTGGCCCCACTCCCACCAGTAGATCGACTGAAACTCCGCCAGGCTCATGCCGCGGTTGACCGACTGGTACTGGGGGATCTGCTGGTATTTGAGGAACTCCGCCTGCCAGGCCGCCGGCGACAGGGGCGGCAGCGCCCCGGTGACGGGCTTCCACTCGGTGATCGACAGCCCCGAGCCCGTCAGCCGGGTCGCCCCGCCGACCACCACCATGGCCAGAACCAGGGCGGCGACGGCGAACAGCCAGATCGCCACGGCGCGCGAACGCTCGGATCGTAGAAACGATGTCATGCCCAGTCCTCGAGCCCTGGTCTTGACCGCCGCTTGGGGTGGAATTGGGGCGGGACAAGGCAAAGCCTGTATGTGGCGGAACCTAGTCGAGCGTGATCCATTTCATCGACGCTGTTCACAAGGGGACTACCATGGGTTGGATCGTTGCCATCATCACCGGCATTCTCGCCGGCTGGATCGCCGAAAAGATCATGGGCCGCAACCACGGCCTTCTGACAAATCTGATAGTCGGCGTCGTCGGCGGCCTGATCGGCAACTTCGTCCTCGGCCTGGTGGGCATCGCGCCCAGCGGCGGCAGCTGGCTCTACAGCCTCGGCGCCGCGGTCCTTGGCGCCGTGCTGCTGCTCTTCATCGTCGGCCTGATCAAAGGCCGTCGCTGACAAACCCACCGCGTCCGGCTACTGGACAGGACGGCTGGCGCCCTCTGGCGCCCGCCGTCAGGGGACATCCATGCCGGCGCGCTGGCGCAAGCTTATCGGAACGGGGGTCATCCTGGCCTTCATGGCCGCCTATATCGGCGCGGCGGCCTGGGTTGGCGATCGGTTGCCCACCCACTGGCTGGCCCAGCTGGCCTTCTATGTGGTCGCCGGCACGGCCTGGGGGGCGCCCCTGATTCCCCTGGTGATCTGGATGAACCGCGGCCGCTAGCTTGGCGGCCCCTGCCCCGCCCGCCTAATGGGCGGCGGCGGGGTCGGGCTTGTGGCGGCCTTTCAAGGGGCGATCGGGCACCAGCAGGCTGAGCAGCACGCCGAAAAGCACCAGGCCGAAGCTGGTGCGGAACACCACCAGGATGGCGGCGGTCAGGCCTTCACGCATCTGCAAGGCGGCCGCGGCCGCGGCCGGCGACGTCGGCCCGGGACCCGCCGCCGCCATGCCGTGCAGCGCCCCCAGGTCCACCTTGCGCTCCACCCCGGGCGGGGCCGGCGGCAGCCGGCGGTCGAACTCCACCGCCACCGCATGGCTGAGCACGGCGCCGAACAGGGCCACCCCCATGGTCGAACCGATCTGCCGGATGAACTGCGTCGAGCTGGTGGCCACCCCCATCTGATGGGGCGCGGCGTCGTTCTGGATCGCCAGGTTGAACAGGCTCTGCGGCGGGCCGAGGCCAATGCCCATGATCAACAGCCGCCAGGCCAGATCCAGCTGCGAGGTATGCGGGCCCACCAGGCACAGCAACCCGGCCCCGATGACCAGGAGCGCGCCGCCCGCCACCATCATCGGCTTGTACCGGCCCAGCCGGCTGACCACCAAGCCGCAGACGGTGCTGGAGGCGATCATCCCGCCCATCAGGGGCAGCATCGCCAAGCCGCTCGCGGTCGCCGCCACCCCCTGCCCGATCTGCATATACAGCGGCAGGAACACCATGGAGCCCATGAAGGCCATGGAGATGGTGAAACCCGCCGCATTGGCCGTGCAGAACACCTTGCCGCTGAACAGTTCCAGGGGAACGATCGGATTGGCGACGATCCGCTCGACATAGAGGAACAGCCCCAGGCTGAGGCCGGCGACGGCCAGCAGGCCCAGGATGAGGGGCGACCCCCACGGATGGGCGCCCCCCCCCCAGGTCAGGGCGAGCAGGAACGGGGTGAAGGTGGTGATGATCAACACGGCGCCCAGAACATCTATGCGGCCGGGGCGCTGCTCGCCGACCTTGGGCATCTTCATGATGATCATGAACAGCGCCACCAGGCTGAGCGGCAGGTTGACGTAGAAGACCCAGCGCCAGCCGGCCACCACGTGACCACCCAGCGTGACCGTGCCGTGGTCGGTGAAGAATCCGCCGACGATCGGGCCGATGACGCTGGCGATGGCGAAGACCGAGCCGAACAGGCCCGCGAACTTGGCCCGTTCGCGCGGCTCGAACAGGTCGCCGATGATGGCGAAGGCGGTGGTGAACAGGGCGCCGCCGCCGATGCCCTGCAGGGCGCGGAAGACGATCAACTGCACCATGCCGCTGCCCAGGATCGGCAGGGATCCGAACTCTCCAGCCAGGCCGCACAGCCAGGAGCCGACCAGAAAGAAGCCGATGCCGGCCAGCAGGATCGGCTTGCGGCCGAAGTGGTCCGACAGCTTGCCCCAGATGGGCACGGCGATGGTCGAGGTCAGCAGATAGGCCGTGGTCACCCAGGCATAGAGATCCAGCCCATGCAGCTCGGCGATGATTCGCGGCATGGCTGTGGAGACAATGGTCTGGTCGAGGGCGCTGAGAAGGAACACCACCATCACCGCAATGATGGTGGTCCGCTTCTCGAGGGCGCTGAAGGTTCGCATCAAGGGCTTCCGATCGGCCACGAGGCAGGGCCGCCGTCCCGTCCCGGACGTCGGCCGTGGATGGCCAGGCTGGACGCTATCAGTGGCTGGAGGCGCCGGCCACTTTCAGCATCATCAGCGATGTGGTGTAGACCCCGAGGATACCCACCAGGTCGACGATGTCGCGCTCGGACAGGAAGCGGCGCGCCTCGGCGAAGGCGGCGTCGCTGACCGCATGGGTGCGAAGCAGCTCGGCGGTGAAGTCGTAGACCGCCGCCTGCTCCGGGGTCATGTCCCCAGGCCGCTCGCCACGGGCGAGGGCGTCGACCGTCGCCTGCGACGCGCCTGCCTGCAGCGCCAGCGGCCCGTGCGACCGGAACATCGCCGGGAAGCCCCATTCCGACGACAGTTGCAGGACGGCGAGCTCGGACAGCACCGGCTTGAGGGTGGGTTTGCCGCCGCCAGGGGTGGCGGCGGCGATGTGGGGAAACACCTGGGCTCCCATGGCGTGGACGGCGTCCTGCAGGCCCGGATTGCGCGCCATCACGGCGTCGAAGCCCGACGGATTGTAGCGGCCTTCCGCCAGAGCCCGCTTGATCGAGGGGATGGCCCGCTGCTCGGCGGTCAGCTGGTCCTCCGTCAGGGGCGCGAACCGGGCGCGGGCGTCCTGCGCGGACGCGCCGTCTACGGCGGAAGACAGGGCCGCCATGCACGCGGCCACCCCGACCCATTGCCGCTTCATCATCACCGCGCCTCCCGCCAGCTTTGCCTGGCGCCATCTGCGCCGGCCGGCCGGCTATCATCAATCGCCTCCGCTTGACTGCCGGTCGGCCGGGAGGCGCGCCTCCGCCCCCCTGAGTTGTTCGGCCTTGCGGCGCCCCATGCGCTAGGTCATGTTGCTAAACGAGGTAGTGGTTGTGCTTTGCTACGACAGGTTCGAGTTTCGGAACCGCGTAAAAGTCGCCCCTGTCAGGTGCGTTTGATCGATCGGGGCGATCTTGTGTTGAGCATAATACTATACGGTAGGAATGATTCCTACGGCTACAACCTTCACAAGCGCGCCGCCCTCAGTCTTAACACGATGGCGTCTCTGCTTGACGACCCCGACGACGAAATATTGTTCGTTGACTACAACACCCCCAATGAACTGCCGACCTTCCCTGAATCGATAGACGACACCCTCACCGATCGGTGCAAGGAGCGCTTGCGGATACTTCGCGTTCGGCCCGAGTACCACAACCGGTTCGACGGGCTGACCTCCCTGGCGGCCCTGGAGTGCCAGTCGCGCAACATCGCCGCCCGCCGGTCCAATCCGCGAAACCGGTGGCTGCTCTCCACCAATACGGACATGATCTTCTGTCCCACGGCCGGCGACCACAGCCTCAGCGCAACCGTGGGACGGTTGCCGGACGGCTTCTATCACCTGCCGCGTTTTGAGGTCCCCGAGGGCTTCTGGGAACGGCTGCCTCGTCAGGACCCCGAGCAGGTCATCCGGTCGATGCGCCAGAACGCCAAGCGGTTCCACCTCGACGAGATCGTCATCGGCGCGCACGACAACATCTACGACGGTCCCGGTGATTTTCAGCTGTTTCTGCGCGAGGACTATTTTCAGGTCCACGGCTTCGACGAGTCGATGATCCTGGGATGGCACGCCGACACCAATATCGCGCGGCGCATGCGACTGCTCAAAGGACGAGTGGACTCCGCCGTCGACGTTCTGGCCGGCTATCATTGCGGCCATACCCGCCAGGCCACCCCGCTGCACGTTCAGGGACGGACCGCCAACGACATCGGTCGGTTCGTCGAGAGGGTCGACAGCCCCTTTGTCCAGAGCCAGGCCTCCGCCTGGGGTAGTCCGGACGTGGAGGTCGAGGAGATCGACCTCAAGTCGCCCAAGCCCTATTTTCAGGCGCTCGAAAAATCCATAATAAACGCGGCCGACCAACAATATAAAGCGGTCTACAACAACTCAAGCTACCGAGACGTCGCCTATGCGACTGATCATGTCTTGCCGCATATTTGCGACGTGCTCCACAATTTGCCGCCGGGAAAGACCATTCTCTACTTCGGGGATGACGACGGCCTGCTCAGCGGCCTGCGCGCCTTCCTGGAGCATGCGGGACGAACCCCGCGCTTCATCCTGATCGATCACCCCCACCTGCCCGACATCGATGCGGCGGGCGGCGGGCTCCGGCGCCCCCTCGACCAGGCCCTGGCCGAGTTCGACGTGGCGGTCATCCAGCTGCCGTCGGCCCATCGGGGAAGTCCGGCCGAGCGGGACAGGTGGGACCTCTGGTGCCGCCGTGTGCTGGACGCCATCGCCGCCCATGAGCGCCAGGCGCCGGCGGCGCGGCGACGCCGGGTGATCGTCGTCAACGCGGTGCACAACGGGATCGAGCCCCATGTCGCCAGCACCCTGGCCCCGGCCGCGATGCCGTTCAGCACGCGGCTGCGCCAGGGCTTCGTCGTCGACCGGCGACAGCCCCACGCGGGCGCCGATCTCGACGGAGAGGATCGCGATCTTCTCTGCGAGGCCATCGTCGGAATCCTGTGCGGAGAACCGATGGCGGGGTGGGAGCGGCTGGCGCCCGAGATCCTGACAATCGTCAATTCCGCGGAGCAGCGGCAGGGATTCGGGCTGTCGGCCCAGAGCGCCGCGCGACTGCGCGGTCGCGCCAAAGCCGAGATCCGCCACGCCGTCGCCCGACTGGTCGAGGGCCCGGTCCGCCTGGACGCCCGGGCGCAGGTAGCCAATCGGCTGTGTTGCCCTGCTGACTGGAGCGACCCCGATTGGAACGCCATGGCGCAGGCCTATTTCGGGACGGACGCGGTGCGCTTCCGCAGCCGGTCGCCATGGATATGGGAGCGGGTGTCGCTGGCCGTGAACCTGCGCGCCACCCTCGAGCAGACGATGATGTTTCCGACGCGGACACCCCGCGTCCTGGTGGTGAGCGCCGGGCCTGACTACATGGTCGTGCCCTTGTCTTGGGACGGTTACGAGGTGGCCTACGCCACCACGGACGAAATCCTGGGCCGGGCCGATCACAGCGAGGCGTGGCGGCAGACTGCGGCCAACATGCGCGCCGGCCGGCCGTACCGCCCGTCGCGGCAGCGGTCTGTCGGCGCGGCAGGACAGTTCGAGGCGGTGATCATCCTCAATCTCGACTGGGCCGCTTCGCCAGGCGGAGACGCCGACCGGGTTCTGGCCCTGATCGCGAGGGATGTCGCGCCGCATGGCCTGCTGCTGGCGCCCCTGACGGTCCAGATCGGCGCCGTCGACCAGACCGAGGGCGTCACCTTCGCCCAATGGCGCGCGCTGTTTCACGCCGAAGGCGTGCTGGGCGGCCGGGGCTTCCGCCCCATGGGCGAGTGCGACCACCGGATTCCCTTGGACACCGCCCTTCGCGCCGGCCGGCCGGCCGGCGGCCCGGGCCCCATCCCATCCTTATCCCTCCAGGGCGAGGCCGGCGGACTCGCCGCCTCCGCCGTTCTGACCGCCCGCTGGCCGAGAACCCTCAAGCCAGGCCGGCCCCCTGCGCCCAGGGACCGCCGCGCGGACGAGGGCGTGATCTACGCCCGTCTCGGGCGCGACCGCCCCTTCTCCTGGTCTCACCGGCAGCGGATCGAGGCGGCGGTGGCGGGCCTGTCGCGATCGCATCCGCCGCCCGGTTGGGAACGTTACGCCCTGGAGATCGCGGCTGTGGCGGCGTCGCCCGGCGCCCTCCGAACCGCCTTTGGCCTGTCCGGACGATCCGCGGCGGGTATCCTGCGCAAGGCCGAGGCGGCCGCGGGGGCGGCGCTCGCCGGCTTGGCCGCGACGCCGGTGCGCACCGGCGAGCGCACGGCGATCGCCACACGCCTCTGCTCGGGCATGGACTGGGACAACCGCGACTGGGCGGGGCTGGCCAGCCGCCTGGCCGGGGCGCCTGCCGACGGCGAGTCACCCGAGAACGTCTCTACCTGGCAGGAGCTGGCGCTGCTGTGGAGCCTGCGCTCGAGCCAGGCGGAGCGGTCCAAGGCCCCGGTGCTGGTGGTGGGCGAGGCCTCCGGCCGGCTGCTGCAGATGTTGACCGAGCTGGGCGTTCGATCGTTGCATGTCGCCGAGCCGCCCGCCGCCGACGGCGTTCTGATCGGATCCGGCTATGAGCACATGGTCCTGGCCGCCGGAATCCTCGAACGGGGCCCTGAGCCCCTGGACGCCATATTCGCCGCCCTGGAGCCCCTGGCGGCGCCCCGGTGCACGCTTCACGCGGCGGTCTGCGTCGAGCTCAGCGCCGGCCGCAGCGAGGGCGCCCTGCCCTTTGGCCAGTGGCGGACCCTCTACGATGCGGACGGCGTCCTCGGAGCGCGGGGGTTCCAGCCCCGAGGCCGGGTCTCCGCCCACATCCCTCTGGATACGGCCCTGCGTTGCGGCGACCTCCCCGACCGCGAGGACTGCCTGGCGTGGAGGGACGGGCCCGGGGTGTTCACCTCGGCGGTGACCACGGCGCGCTGGCCGGATCGCCTGTCCCCCGGCCTGCCCTACCAACCGAACGAGCTGACGATGGCGTGGTCGCCGGCTGCAGCGGCGTCCGACAGCCGGCCTGTCGGCAGCACGAGCCGGGCTCGCGCGCGGGTCGATTTCATCGACGCCTGCTTTCCAGACGACTAAGGGCGCGGTTCGGCGGCTGACCGCGAGCCGGCAGCGCCGCCCATCAAACCATGACCTGCCCAAAACCCCTTACCGACGTTCGGCGAACCCGACTCTTGGTCATTGCCGCTGACGCCAAAACGTAGTTAATTAAGGCCAGTATGTGGCCACTCCTGGGCGTCGTCAGCAACGACAGGACGAGGCGATTGATTATGCCAACAATTGTGACCGTTCCAGGGAGAGAACCATGTCCTCGTTGAATCACGCCCGCGTCGTCAATGACGTATTCTTCACAAATGATTACCTTACCATCGGCATCAACGCCGGCGGCGCCCTTGGCACCGCCAGCGCCCGCCCGTTCGGCTTCGCCGGCAACTTCAGCAATGTCGGCATGTTCGGCGGCGGGGTGGTGCCCTCGGCCAGCGATTCCGTCCTGCCCGGCACCCCGGTGGACGGCTTCACCGTGGCGCACGACGGGCTGAACTACACCAACGACCAGCTGCAAGGTGATGCCGACATCGTGCTGGTCGCCAACAGCATCAAGGACCAGTCCACGGCGACGCAGGCCAAGGCCAAGTGGAGCGGCCTGACCGCCGATGGCATGAGGGTCGATCAGACCATCACGATGAATCCGAGCGACCAGTATATCACCGTGAAGGTGACGCTGAAGAACACCACCGGCGTGGCCATGAACGGCGTCCGCTATCTGCGCAACGTCGACCCCGACCACGGCATCAGCGTGACCGGTTATCCCACCAACAATGTGGTCTTCGCCCAGACGGCCAAGGCGCACGGGGTCGCCGCCTACATCCCCACTGACGCCGGGGCAACCGGCTCGGCGCCGGTGTTCTTCTACTCCAAGGACACCCGGGCCGAGGTGTCGGCCACCCCCGGCCTGATCCATGACGACGCCTATGACGCCAGCCTCAGCGGGCAGGCCCAGGGCACCACGCACCTGAACACCGACGAAGGCATCAACCTGCTGTTCACGGTGGGCACGCTGGCGGCGGGGGCCAGCACGACCCTGACCTACTATTACGGCATTACCGACTCCCTCGACCTGACCATCCCCAAGCTCGGCTCCAAGCCGATCGACCTGACCTCGGGCGATGACACGGTCAGCTATGCCGGCGGGCCCAAGGTCTTCGTGGACGGCGGCGCCGGCGCCGACACCATCACCGGCTCGTCGGACAACGACATCATCCAGGGCGGTCTCAACGCCGACGATCTCCGCGGCGGCGCCGGCAAGGACATCCTGGACGGTGGTCAGGGCGCCGACTTCATCACCGGCGGCGCCGGGGCCGACATCATGACCGGCGGCTACGGCCAGGATAAGTTCATCTTCCTGTCCATCAGCGACTCGACGGTGGCCACCAGCGGGCGCGACACGATCACCGACTTCAGCCACAGCGAGAATGATCGGATCGACCTGACGGCCATCGACGCCAACACCAACACCGGGGCCAACGACAGCTTCGTCCTTGTCGGCGCCTTCACGGGCGTGGCCGGCCAGCTGACCCAGGTCGCCACCACCGGCGGCTACCTGGTCCAGGGCGACGTCAACGGCAATGGAACGGCGGATTTCTCGATCTTCGTGAAGCACGCCTCTCTGCTGGTCGCGGCCGACTTCAACCTCTAGGGCCAGACCAAAGCGCTATGGGGAGCCGCCGCCACCCGCGGCGGCTCCTTTTTTTTCGCCTCGCGCCTCCCTCGCTTCTGACTGCTAGAAGCTGAGACGGGACAGGATTCCCGTGGGATCCCCCTGAGCGGGAGAGCCGGATGGCTGAAGCATCGATCATCGGCTGGGCCCATGGTCCCTTCGGACGCTTCGACGGCGCCGACCTGGAGAGTCTGATCGACGGGGTGGCGGGCGCCGCCATTCACGACGCCGGCCTCGCGCCCGCCGAGGTGGACGGCGTCTTCGTCGGCCTGTTCAACAACGGTTTCAGCCGGCAGGGCTTCCCCAGCTCCCTGGTCATGCAGTCGCTGCCCGACCTGCGCTTCAAGCCCGCCATGCGCCTGGAGAACGCCTGCGCGTCCGGGTCCGCCGCGATCTATGCGGCGCGGGACTTCATCGCCGCCGGCCGAGGCCGGGTGGCTCTGGTGGTGGGCGTCGAGAAGATGACGGGGGTGTCCACGGCCCAGGCGGGCGACAACCTGCTGGGAGCCAGCTATCGCCAGGAAGAGGGCGACATCGTCGGCGGCTTCGCTGGCCTGTTCGGCCAGATCGCCGAGGGCTATTTCCAGAGCTTCGGCGACCAGTCCGACGCCCTGGCGGTAATCGCCGCCAAGAACCACCGCAACGGCATGGACAACCCCTACGCCCAGATGCGGCGGGACCTGGGCTTCGACTTCTGCCGTGATCCCTCCGACAAGAACCCCTATGTGGCCGGCCCCCTGAAGCGCACCGACTGCTCGCCCATCAGCGACGGCGCGGCCGCCCTGGTCCTGGCGGACGACTCGATCGCGCGCGCCCTGCCCCGCGCCATCCGTTTTCGCGCCGCCGTGTCCGTGAACGACTACCTGCCTATGTCCCGCCGCGATCCCACCCGCTTCACCGGCGCGGAGGCAGCCTGGGCGCGGGCCCTGGCCGAGGCCGGTCTCGCCCTGGACGACCTGTCGTTCGTCGAGACCCACGACTGCTTCACCATCGCCGAGCTGATCGAATACGAGGCCATGGGTCTGACGCCCCGCGGCCAGGGCGCGCGGGCGGCGCTGGAAGGCTGGACCCAGCCGGACGGCCGGCTGCCGGTCAATCGCTCAGGCGGGCTGAAGGCCAAGGGCCATCCGGTGGGCGCCACCGGGGTGTCGATGCATGTGATGGCCGCCATGCAGCTGGCCGGCGAGGCGGGCGCCCTGCAACTGCCCCGGGCTGACACCGCGGGGGTGTTCAACATGGGCGGCGCGGCCGTGGCCAACTATGTGTCGATCCTGGAACGGCTGACCTAGCCACCGGCCACAGCCGGGATGTGTCGCCGCCCTGGCCGGCGGCGACGGATCGGCGAGGGAGAAGCCCTTGGCCCCCTCGGATCCCGACACATTTCCTCGAGGAAATGGTCGGAGCGACAGGATTCGAACCTGCGACCCCTTGACCCCCAGTCAAGTGCGCTACCAGGCTGCGCCACGCTCCGATCGAGGGCGCTTATAGGGGCGGGGTCGGCGCCCGGCAACGGCCAATTGCGCCGCTCGCGCGAATTGCTCAGATCAGCCCGTCGAGGCGGGCCTTGGCCGCCTGCAACTCGGCCAGGATCGCCTCGAGCCTGCCGCGTCGGGCGCCGTCCTGCTGGGCAGACGTGTCGGGGTGAGTCGCCTCGGGGGGCGGGGCGACGCCCCCGGCGGCCGCGCCGATCAGCCGCCGCACGCCCTGCTCCTTGTGCAGCTTCTGCACGCCCTTGATCGTGTAGCCCTCGTCATGCAGCAGGGTCTGCACCCCGCGCAGGATGACGAGATCCTGGGGGCGATAGAAGCGGCGGCCGCCGGCCCGCTTCATCGGTCGAATGAACGAGAATTTGGTCTCCCAGAAGCGCAGGACGTGCTGGGGAACGCCCAGCTCGTCGGCCGCCTCGGAAATGGTGCGAAAGGCGTCAGGTCCCTTCGGCACGGCGTCCGCCTCCTACGTCGCGTTGGGGCTGGATCGGACACCCATGGCGCCGGCCCGCCTAGTCGCCGAGGGCGCGGTCGATGCGCGCCTTCATGACCTGGGATGCGCGGAAGCTGATGACCCGGCGCGGTTCGATGGCGGCGGGCTCGCCGGTCTTGGGATTGCGGCCCATGCGGGCGTTCTTGGCTCGCACCTGGAACACGCCAAAGCCCGAGAGCTTGACGGTCTGGCCCGCCTCCAGGGCCCCCGCTACCAAGTCGAGCGTGCGCTCCACCATCTCGGCGCAGTCCTGCCGCGTCAGCCCCACCTCGTCGTGGACGGCCTCGCACAGATCCGCCCTGGTCAAAGTCTCGCCTTTCATGATCCCCCCGATCAGATCAATGGTTAAGGTGTGCAGGGAATGATCCGCCGAGTCAAAGACTTCCGGCGGTCGGGCGCCGTGACGCCTCAGAGGCGGACCACGCAGGCGCCCCAGGTGAGGCCCCCGCCCATGGCTTCCATGAGCAACAGCTGACCCGGCTTGATACGCCCGTCCTCAATGCCCTGGGCCAGGGCCAGGGGAATGGAGGCGGCGGAGGTGTTGGCATGGGTGGCCACGGTGGAGATCACCTTGGCCTCATCAATGCCCAGGCGATGCGCCACCCCGTTCAGGATGCGCTGGTTGGCCTGGTGGGGAATGAACCAATCGACGTCGGCGACCCGCACGCCGGCGTTCTCGGCCGCCGACTCCACGGCTTCTGAGATATTGATCACCGCGTGCTTGAATACCTGGTTGCCGGCCATGCGCAGCTTGCCGACCGTGCCGGTGGTCGAGGGGCCGCCATCGACATAGAGCATGTCCTGCTTGGTCCCGTCGCAGCGCAGGGAGAAGCCCAGCAGGCCGCGGTCGGCCGTGGTCCCCTGTCCTTCCCCGGGTTCCAGGACCACCGCGCCGGCGCCGTCGCCAAACAGCACGCAGGTGCCGCGGTCGCTCCAGTCCATCAGCCGGGTCATGGTCTCCGCGCCGATCACCAGGGCGCAGCGGGCGTTGCCACGGGCGACGAAGCCGTCCGCCACGGTCAGGGCGTAGACGAACCCCGAACAGACCGCCTGGACGTCGAAGGCGATGCCGATGGGGCAGCCGAGCTTGCGCTGGACCAGGGCGGCGGTGGCGGGAAAGGTCAGGTCCGGGGTGGTGGTGGCGACGATGATCAGGTCGATGTCGGCGGGGGTTCGACCCGCCGCCGCCAGGGCCTTGCGGGCCGCCGCCACGGCGAGGTCCGACGCGCCCTGGTCATCGGCGGCCATGTGGCGGCTGCGAATGCCGGTGCGCTCGACGATCCATTCGTCGTTGGTGTCGACCGTCTCTGACAGCTTGGCGTTGGTGACGATATTGTCGGGCAGATAGCCGCCAACCCCGGTAATGACGCTACGGAACAAGGCGCTCAACTGGCGGTCTCCGCGGCCGAGGCGGTGGGCAGGGCCGCCGCCAGCCGTTTCAGATTACTGTCGATTTCCGACGAGAACGGGCTTTGCGCGAGGTCCGCCGCCACCCGCAGGGCGTTGGCGAAGCCGCGGGCGTCGGCGCCGCCGTGGCTCTTGACGACGATGCCGTTGAGTCCCAGCAGCGGCCCGCCGTTGACGCTGGACGGATCGAGCCGCGCTTTCAGCTGGCGCAGGGCGGGCGCGGCGATCAGGGCGCCGAGCTTGGTCTGCCAGCTGGCCGTGAAGGCGTCACGCATGGCGGCGGCCACAAACCGGGCTGTGCCCTCGGCGGTCTTCAGGGCGATATTGCCCGTGAAGCCGTCGGTGACGACCACATCCACCGTGCCCTTGGCGATATCGTCGCCCTCTACGAAGCCGACGTAGTTCAATCCCAGATCGGTCTCGCGCAGCAGCCGGTGGGCCTCGCGCACTTCCTCGTGGCCCTTGACGTCCTCAGAGCCGACATTGAGCAGGCCGATGGTGGGGCGCGCGGCGCCGTGCACCGCGCGGTGAAAGGCCTCGCCCATGATGGCGAACTCGACCAGCTGCTCGGCGTCGCTGGTGACATTGGCGCCCACGTCCAGCACCGCGGTGTAGCCCCGCGCTGTCGGCCAGCTGGCGACGATGGCGGGCCGATCCAGGTCCCCGCCCATGCGCAGGATCAGCTTGGAGATGGCCATCAGCGCCCCGGTATTGCCGGCGGACACCGCCGCCCGGGCGCTGCCGTCCTTAACGGCCTCGACCGCCGCCCACAGGCTGGTGCCCTTGCCCCGGCGCAGGGCCTGGGCGGGCTTCTCGTCCATGGCGATGACCCGCTCGGTGTGGCGCACCTCGCAGACCGCCGCGGCGCCAGGGGCCTTGGCCAGTTCGGCGCGGATCTGGGTCTCGTCGCCGAACACCAGGAAACGCAGGTCGCGGCCCGCCGTCTGCAGGGAGGCCAGGGCGATGGCGGGCACGATCACCGATGGCCCGTGGTCGCCGCCCATGGCGTCGACAGAGATGATGGTCGGCTGTGACAAGGCGTCTCTTTTATGCCCGAACAAGGGTCCGCCGGACCCGCGCGGACGATACAGTCCCTTAACACCGATTCAAGCCCGCCGCCTCAAGCGTCCGGATCGGGGTCCTTCAGCCGTCGGAGGACCGCGAAGGGCGATGGCGGCTCCTCGGCGGGGGGCGGTTCGAACTGGGCGCCGGGGGTGCGGGGGAAAGGATCGATCTCCAGCGCCAGATGCTCGATGACATAGGCGGCGGCGTCGATCTGGTCGCCCTCCAGCAGGTCGGGCGGATCGTCGGCCTCCGGGTCGAGGTCGATCTCGGACCCCTCGGACGGCAGCAGGTCGCTGCCCTTGGGGGCCAGGCGGACCGTGAAATCCCCTTGCAGGTCCTGGGTCAGGGGGTCGAGCGTGACCACGCAGGTCTGTGTCACCGTGGCCCGCCACCGGGCGCTGACCGCCGCCCCATCCATCCACGGCGCGACGGTGATGGCCGCCTCCAGGGCGTCCAGGGAGACCAGGCCGAGGGCCTTGCCGATCCGCGCCAGCGCCAGGTCGTCCGCCACAAGCTCCCGGCGGACCGCGCCCCGGTGCAACTCCCCGAGCTTGACGGGCAAGGGCCAGACGCCGCTCATGGGGCCACCTGCGGCCATTGGGCGCGCCCCTCCAGCAGGGCCTCCAGGGGCTGCTCGGCCAGCCGTCCAGCGGCGCGGACGGCGTAGTCCACCAGCGGGCCCGGCCCCGATTCGCCGCCGGCCAGGACGGTGCGCGCGATGACGGCGTTCAGCAGGGTTGTGTCTGGAAGCGCCTCGAGGGCCTCGTCATAGGACTTGGCCCGGCCGTAGAAGGCCTCGCCGAGCCGGCGCATGCGCTTGCCCACGCCCAGATCTCCGACCCCCATCTCGCGCAGGGCGTCGTCCAGCCCCTGCAGATAGTCGTCGAACAGGGCCTGGGCGGTGTCGGCGGCGGGCCGCCCGTTGCGCTTCAACCGGTGCAACAACAGCACCACATGCAGGGTGTAGAGCTCGAACCGCCCCTCCACCGTGTCCGGCGCGCTGAGCGACAGGTACAGGGCCGGCTCCCGCGCCTGGACGACACAGCCCTGGTAGAGCGCGCGGCCCGCCTGCAACGTCCGCCTTGGCTTTAACAACCGCCCCAGGCCCATGGTCGCCTCACTTCCGCCGTTGGCTCTCGCTAGGCAGCGGGGTCGCCGCCTCTCGAAGAACCGTTGAACTAAGTGCGGGGGGGCGATAGGTCAAAGGCTGAAACTTCGGAAGCCACGTCACCCATGCGCCTTCGTCCCGTCATCGCCGCCCTCGCCGTCGCCCTGGCCGCCGCGGCCTGCGCGCCGATCACCTCGCATCAGGGCTTCCAGGCGATCGAGACCCTGCCCAAGGACGTCAAGGTCGGGGTCGACACCAAGTCCACCGTGATGGAGAAGCTCGGCTCTCCGTCCAGCGTCTCCACCTTCGATTCCAGCACCTGGTATTACGTCACCCAGGTCACCGACCGGGTGTCCTGGCACAAGCCGGCGGTCAAGAGCCGCGACATCGTCGCCATCGGCTTCGACAAGGCCACCGAGCAGGTGGCGACGGTCAATTCCTACACCCTGAAAGACGGCAAGGTCATCGCCTTCAACGGCCGCGAGACCCCTACCCGCGGGCGTGAGCTGAGCATCCTTGAGCAGTTGCTCGGCAACGTCGGCCGCGGCTCGCTGGCGCCGCAGGACGACACCGCCCCAGGCAGCCAACGGCGCTAGGCAGAGCTACCCGCTCCATCGCCTTCGGCCAAAGAAAAACGCCCCGGAGATCGCTCTCCGGGGCGTTTTGCCTTAGCGGGGAACCGGCGCCTTAGCCGAACACGCCCTTGGCCAGGACCGCCAGCAGCAGCAGAGCCACGATGTTGGTGATCTTGATCATCGGGTTCACGGCGGGGCCCGAGGTGTCCTTGTAGGGGTCGCCGACCGTATCGCCGGTCACCGCCGCCTTGTGGGCTTCGGAGCCCTTGCCGTGCAGGACGCCGTCGCTGTCGGTGAACCCTTCTTCGATCACCTTCTTGGCGTTGTCCCAGGCGCCGCCGCCCGAGGTCATCGAGATGGCCACGAAGATCCCGGTGACGATGACCCCCATCAGCATGGCGCCCAGGGACGAGAAGGCCTGGGCCTTGCCGGCGATGGCGTTGATGACGAAGAACAGCACGATCGGGCTGGCCACCGGCAACAGCGAGGGCACGATCATCTCCTTGATCGCGGCCTTGGTGAGGATGTCCACGGCGCGCCCGTATTCCGGCTTGACCTCCCCCGTCATGATCCCGGGGTTCTCGCGGAATTGGCGACGCACCTCGACCACCACCGCCTGGGCGGCGCGGCCGACCGCAGTCATCGACATGCCGCCGAACAGGAACGGCAGCAGGCCGCCGAACAGCAGCCCGACGACCACATAGGGGTTGGACAGGTCGAAGGTCACCGTGCCCACGTCGCTGAAGAAGGTCCCCGGGGCCGCGGTGGCCGCGAAATACTTCAGGTCCTCGGTATAGGCGGCGAACAGCACCAGGGCGCCCAGGCCGGCGGAGCCGATGGCATAGCCCTTGGTGACCGCCTTGGTGGTGTTGCCGACCGCGTCGAGGGCGTCGGTGACGACCCGAACCTCGCTCGGCAGCCCGGCCATCTCGGCGATGCCGCCGGCGTTGTCGGTCACCGGTCCGAAGGCGTCCAGGGCGACGATGAAGCCGGCCAGGGACAGCATGGCGGTGGTGGCGATGGCCACGCCGAACAGGCCGGCGAGGTTGAAGGTCACCAGGATGCCGGCGCAGATCACCAGGGCGATCGGGGCGGTGGCTTCCAGGGACATGGCCAGGCCCTGGATGACGTTGGTGCCGTGGCCGGAGACGCTCGCCTGGGCCACCGACTTGACCGGTCGGAAGTTGGTGCCGGTGTAGTATTCGGTGATCATCACGATCAGGGCGGTGATCACGAGGCCGGCGATGGAGCACTGGAACAGCGCCATAGCCCCGAAGGACTGGCCGGCGACGACCAGGTCTTCGGTGACGAAGTGGGGGATCACGAAGTAGAGGCCGATCGCGGCCAGCACGCCGGTGGCGATCAGGCCCTTGTAGAGCGCGCCCATGATGTTGGCCGACTTGCCCAGGCGCACGAAGAAGGCCCCGATCACCGAGGTGACGATGCCGACGCCGCAAATGGCCAGGGGCAGGAGCAGCAGGGCGCCGATGGCGGGGCTGTCGCGGAACAGGATGGTCGCCAGGACCATGGTGGCCACGGTGGTCACCGCATAGGTCTCGAACAGGTCGGCGGCCATGCCGGCGCAGTCGCCGACGTTGTCGCCCACGTTGTCGGCGATGGTGGCGGCGTTGCGGGGGTCGTCCTCGGGAATGCCGGCTTCGACCTTGCCGACCATGTCGCCGCCGACGTCAGCGCCCTTGGTGAAGATGCCGCCGCCGAGGCGGGCGAAGATGGAGATCAGCGAGGCGCCGAAGCCCAGCGAGACCAGGCTGTCGACCACATCGCGGCTGGTGGCCTCGAGGCCCAGGCCCTGGGTGAGCAGCATGAAGTAGCCCGCCACGCCGAGCAGGGCGAGGCCCGCCACCAGCATGCCGGTGATGGCGCCGGAGGTGAAGGCGAGCTTCAACCCTTTGGCGAGGCTCTGCGAGGACGCCTCGGCGGTCCGCACATTGGCGCGCACGGAAACGAGCATGCCGGCGAAGCCGGCCACGCCGGACAGGACGGCGCCGATGAGGAAGCCCACCGGCTGTTCCCAGCTCTGGAAGAACAAGGCCAGCAGGGCCATGACGACGACGCCGACGATGGCGATGGTGGTGTACTGGCGGCGCAGATAGGCCTGGGCGCCCTCCTGGATGGCAGCCGCGATCTCTTGCATCCTGGCGTTGCCAGGGGATGACTTCAAAAGGGTTGCCGTCTGCACGATGCCGTAAAGCACCGCCAGCAGACCGGCCCCGAGGACCAGTAGAAGCTCATTCGTCATGTAGCGGGCGCCCTCTCCTAGATGCGCAAGGAGCCGGCCGCCGCGCTTTTGCGAAGCAGTCTTGTCACAGCCGGCCCCCTAATTGGTCGAAAGGGCGGCTCATACTCTGAGGTCGCTCCGTCGAAGAGGGGGGACCGTGCCAAAGATGGACGGCCCGCGCAACCGCATGTCTTAATTCTGCCCCAACCGCTGCGGCGGGGCCGCCACGGTCCTCACCGGCGAGCGGCGGATGTTCTTGGGCTGCTGTTTGATGACGGCGGCGGACTTCACCTGTCCGGGCCCGGCGATGGCGGAGCTGACACTCATGATCAGGGCGATGATGCGCGCCTCGTCGACCTTGTTGTAGTCATTGGCCAGGGTGAAGGGGGCGCGGTGGGCCGCCCGGACCAGGGCGTCGCGGAAAAACTGCTCCTTGTCGCGCAGGGCGGCGAGGTCGGCCTTGGGCCCCGGCGTCAGGCGCACGGTGACGAAGACGTAGTTGCGCACCTGGCCGGCCACCACCACCGGCACCGCCACCGGGCGAATATCAACGGTGGTGAAAGCCGCGGCGCCCTTGGCGGGCTCCTTCTCGCTGGCGGCGGCCGGCGAGGCGACGAGCATGAGGGCGATGAGGGCGAAGGCCAGGATGCGGTTCATCCCCCCTGCCTAGCGGCAAACCGTAGACGGGCCGTGAACGCCCCTTAGCGGTGGCGATAGCCCTGGCGGGTGATCGCTTGGTCGCGGCCCTCGAATTGCGCACGCACGCCCGATCCGGCCGTCATGGCGCCGACCACGGTCATGGCGACGCCGACCGCCTGAGCCGCGCGGATCAGGGCCTGCGCCTCTTCCGGGGCGGCCGCGCAGACGATCTCATAGTCATCCCCCGCCGCCGCCAGCCAGGCCAGGGCCTCGGCGCGGGGCCCCTGCCCCGCGGCCCAGGCCGCCGCCGCCGGCGACAGAGGCACGCGGTCGAGATCCACCGTCACGGCGCAGCCGCTCGCCTCCCCCAGGCGCCCGGCGTCGGCCAGCAGCCCGTCCGAGACGTCCGCCGCCGCGGCCGCATGGCGCGCCAGGGCGCCGCGCAGGGCCAGGCGCGGCTCGGGCAGCCGATAGCGGTTCGCCACGGCCTGCGCCTGAGCCTCATCCAGCCCCGTGGCGGCCCCCGTCAGGACCTGGAGCCCCAGGCCCCCGTCGCCGATGGTCCCGCTGACCAGGAGCAGGTCGCCCGCCCGCGCCCCCCCGCGACGGACCATGCTCCCCGCCCTCACCCAGCCCAGGGCGGTCAGGCTGAGGGTCAGGGGCCCCGGCGTGGCGGTGGTGTCCCCGCCCATCAGCCTGAGGCCGAAGCGGGCCTGATCCTCGCCCAGGCCCTTGGCGAAGGCGGTCCGTTCAGTCCAGCCGCATCGGGGCGACCAGGCGGTGTTGAGGAAATAGCCGTAGGGTTCGGCGGCCTTGGCGGCGAGATCCGACAGGTTCACCCTCAGGAGCTTTCGCGCCACCAGGTCCATCAGATCCTGGCCGAGGAAGTGCACCCCCTCCACCAGGGTGTCGGTGGTCACCACCAGGTCAAAGCCCACCCGCGAGGGGATCACCGCGGCGTCGTCCATGAGGCCGAGGGCCTCCGGAGCGCCCACGGCCAGGGGACGAAACAGCCGCGCGATCTGGTCGAACTCGTCGACCGCGCCGCCTGGATCGTCAGCCGCGCTCATCGCGGGCCAGGCCGTCGAGGCAGGCGTTGACAAAGCCCGGCTCGGGCCCCTCGAAGAAGGACTTGGCGATCTCGACATATTCGTCGATCGCCACCTCGGTGGGCACGTCGGGGCGGCCGATCAGTTCAAACGCGCCGCACCTCAGGATCGCGCGAGCGGTGGCGTCGATGCGGTCCAGGCGCCAGTTGGCGGCCAGTCGGCGCGCGATGGCCTTGTCGATGTCCGCCTGCGCGCCCAGGACCCCGCGCACGATCTCGGCGAAGAAGCCCTCGTCGGCCTCGGCCAGGGGTTCTCCCTCCATGTCGGCCCCGAAGCGGTGGTCGGAGAATTCCCGAACCACCGTCTCGGCGCCGGCGCCGGAGACCTCCATCTGGTAGAGGGCCTGGACGGCCGCCAGCCGCGCCACGGAGCGGGCCTGTCGCCCCCCCGCCTTGGCCGGGGCGTTCGTCATGCGCGGGACTGGCCGAGCAGGCGGCGCTTCATGGCCACCACATCCATGACCGTGCGCGCCGCGAAGCCGCCCTTGTCGCCTTCGCTGCGTCGCGCGCGAGCCAGGGCCTGGGCCTCGTCCTCGACGGTGAGGATGCCGTAGCCGATGGCCAGGCGCTTGCCGATGGCCAGGTCCATCAGGCCGCGGGCGCTTTCGCCGCAGACATAGTCGTAGTGGGTGGTCTCCCCGCGGATCACGCAGCCGAGGGCGACGTAGCCGTCATAGCGAACCCCGGCCGGACGGTGCCCGCCTTCATCGGCGATGGCGATGATCGCCGGAATCTCGAAGGCGCCCGGCACGGTGACCACGTCATAGTCGGCGCCCAGGGCCTCCAGGGCCGACTTGGCCCCAGCCAGCAGTTCGTCCTGGATATGGGCGTAGTAGCGCGCCTCGACGATGAGGATGCGGACCTTGTCTTCAATCATCGGTGTTCCTCCCCAGAACCTGCGCCTGGCCCACGACTTTCAGGTCGTGACCCTCCAGGGCGGCCAGCCGCACGGCGGGAGCCTGGGTCATGACCACCATCTCGCGCACGCCCAGGTCGCGAAGGATCTGGGCGCCCACGCCGTAGTCGCGCCGGCCCTTCTGGATGAGCACGTCCGGCTGGGTGTCGCCGCTGAAGTGCTGCGACAGCCAGGTGTTGCTGGGGTCGCGCAGGAACACGGCCACGCCCGGGCCGTCGTGAGCGGCGATGGCCCTCAGCGCCTCGGGCACATAGTTGCGCCGCGGATCCAGGTGGCCGAGCACATCGGCGCCGAAGTCCAGCCGATGCATCCGCACCAGTGTCGGCTTGCTATGGTCGATGCGCCCCTTCACCAGGGCCACGTGCTCGGTCTGGTCGATGGTGTTGCGATAGACGAACAGGCGGAACTGGCCATAGACGCTCTTGAAGGGCGTCTCCAGCATCCGGTCCACGTAGCGCTCGGTGCGGCGGCGGTAGGCGATGAGGTCGGCGATGGTGCCGATCTTCAGGCCATGGAACTGAGCGAAGGCGATCAGGTCCGGCAACCGGGCCATGGTGCCGTCGTCGTTCATCACCTCGCAGATGACGCCCGACGGATTCAGCCCCGCCAGGCGCGAGATGTCGACGGCGGCCTCGGTGTGGCCGGCTCGCACAAGCACCCCGCCCTCGCGGGCCACCAGGGGGAAGACATGGCCGGGGCTGACGATGTCGTCGGCGCCCTTGGCCTGGTTGATGGCCACCGAGATGGTGCGCGCGCGGTCGTGCGCCGAGATGCCGGTGGTCACCCCTTCGCGCGCCTCGATGGAGACGGTGAAGGCGGTGCCGTGGCCCGACTGATTCTCCACCGCCATCGGCGGCAGGCGCAGCTCCCGCGAGCGCTCCGCGGTGATGGCCAGGCAGATCAGGCCGCGCGCGTGCTTGGCCATGAAGTTGACCTGCTCGGGCGTCGCCATCTGAGCGGGGATGATGATGTCCCCCTCGTTTTCACGGTCTTCGGCATCCACGAGGATGTAGGGACGGCCCTCGCGGGCGTCCTCGATGATGTCCTCGATCGGGGAGATAGGGTCGTCGGCCAAGCTCAGGGTCCTTGTTCAGCCCGTCTCTTGCCACCGCGCGGCGTAGCGCGCCAGCACATCGATCTCGAGATTGACCCGGGAGCCGACCTGAAGGGCGCCCAGGGAGGTCACTTCCCAGGTGTGGGGGATGATGTTCACCCCGAACACGTCATCGTCCACCGCATTGACGGTCAGGGACACCCCCTCCATGGCGATGGATCCCTTGGGCGCGATATAGCGGTGCAGGGGCCGTGGGGCGCGGATGCGCAGCCGGTGGGAGCCGCCCTCGGCGGTCAGGGACACCACCTCGCCGATCCCGTCCACGTGGCCCGACACGATGTGACCGCCCAGTTCGTCGCCCAGCCGTGTGGCCCGCTCAAGATTGACCCTCGCGCCCTGCGTCCAATCGGAGAGGGTGGTCACGTCGAGGGTCTCGCCTGAGACCTCCACGGCGAACCAGCCTTGCCCGTCCTCGCCGAGGCCCTTTTCCACCACCGTCAGGCAGCAGCCGGAATGGGCGATGGAGGCCCCGATGTCGATCGTGGCCACATCATAGGCCGTCGCGATCTCGAACCGCCGATCCCGGTCGGTTTGGCGGATCGACCGGACACGGCCCACGTCGGTGATGATGCCGGTGAACATGGCTAGGCGATCCTCTCGTAGCGTTCCCACAGGTCGTCGCCGAGACCGATGATCTCGGTGCGGCTAAAGCGCGGGGCGTCAGCGAGGGCCGACAGGGCCAGGGCGCCCACCGCCGGCCTCCCCTCGCCGCCCAGGATGATCGGCGCGCGAAACCACTCGATGGCGTCCACCAGGCCGCAGCGGAGGAAGCTGCCGGCCACCTGGCCGCCGCCCTCCACCAGGATGCGCCTCAGGCCATGCCCGGCGAGGCGGCGCAGGACGTCGTGCAGGTCGGGCCGGCCGTCCGACACGGCGTCGGCCTGCAGGATGCGCACCCCGGCGGCCGCCAGCGGCGCGAGAGGAGGCTGCGTGGTCACCAGAAAGACCGGGATGTCGCGGGCGCCGGTCGCCAGCTTGCCGGTCGCGGGGAGGCGCTGGCGGCTGTCCAGGACCACCCGGGCCGGCTGCGGGCCGCGATAGCCGGTGACCCGCACGGTCAGCTCCGGGTCGTCGGCCAGGGCCGTCTCGACGCCGATCAGGACCGCGTCATGACCGCCCCGCAGGTGGTGGACCGCGTCGCGGGCCTTCGGGCCGGTGATCCAGCGGCTCTCGCCGCTGGCGGTGGCGATGCGGCCGTCCAGGGACGTGGCCAGCTTCAGCGTGACCCTGGGGCCCGGGGCCGCCGGCGTCATCCGCCGGCGCCCGGGCCGATCTCGCCGGGACCATCGTCGCTCAGGCCCTGCTCCTCGAGGAAGCGGGCGAAGTCCTTGGTCTCGCGGAAGTCGCGATAGACGGAGGCGTAGCGGACATAGGCCACCTCATCGAGGGCCTTCAGCCCCTTCATGACCAGCTCGCCGACCACGGCGGAGGGGATCTCGGTCTCCCCCATGCTCTCGAGCTGGCGAACGATGCCCGACACCATCCGCTCGATCCGCTCGGGATCGACCGGGCGCTTCTGCAGGGCCAGCGACAGGGAGCGGACCAGCTTCTCGCGGTCGAAGGGCGCGCGCCGCCCCGATCGCTTGAGGATGGTCAGCTCGCGAAGCTGCACGCGCTCGAAGGTGGTGAAACGGCCCCCGCAGGCCGGGCACAGCCGGCGGCGACGGATCGCGGAGCCATCCTCGGACGGCCGCGAGTCCTTCACCTGACTTTCGAGTTCACCACAGAATGGGCAGCGCAATCGCCTGACTCCCCCAGCTCAGCTGTAGATGGGGAAGCGCTTGGTCAATTGCAGCACCTCGGCCTTCACCGCCTGCTCCACGGCCCCGTTGTCGTCGCCATTGGCGGCCAGGCCGTCGATCACCTGGGCGATCAGCTGGCCGATGCGGCGGAATTCGTCGGGACCGAAACCGCGCGTGGTGCCCGCCGGGGTGCCCAGGCGGACGCCTGAGGTGATCGCCGGCGGCTGCGGGTCGAAGGGGATGCCGTTCTTGTTGCAGGTGATGTTGGCCCGCTCCAGGCTGGCCTCGGCCGCCTTGCCTGTGACGCCCTTGGGCTGCAGGTCCACCAGCATCAGGTGGCTGTCTGTGCCCCCCGAGACGATGTTCATGCCGCCGGCCTGCAGGGCGTCCGCCAGCACCCGCGAATTGTCCAGCACCTGGCGCGCATAGGCCTTGAACGACGGCTGGAGGGCCTCGCCGAAGGCCACGGCCTTGGCGGCGATCACATGCATTAACGGGCCGCCCTGGATGCCGGGGAACATGGCCGAGTTGATCTTCTTGCCGATGGCCGCGTCATTGCTCAGCACGAGGCCGCCGCGCGGGCCCCGCAGGGTCTTGTGGGTGGTGGTGGTCACCACATGGGCGTGCGGCAGGGGGCTGTCATAGACGCCGCCGGCCACCAGGCCCGCGTAGTGGGCCATGTCGACCATCAGATAGGCCCCCACCGAATCGGCGACCTTGCGGAAGCGGGCGAAGTCGATCTGGCGGCTATAGGCCGAGGCGCCGGCGACGATCAGCTTGGGCCGCTCGCGGGTGGCGATCTCCTGCAACTCATCATAGTCGATCAGGTGGTCCTGATGGCGCACCGTGTAGGACACGGGGTGAAACCACTTGCCCGACTGGTTGGCGGGGTGGCCGTGGGTCAGGTGGCCGCCGGCGGCCAGGTCCATGCCCATGAAGGTGTCGCCCGGCTGCATCAGGGCCATGAACACGGCCTGGTTGGCCTGCGAGCCGGAATGGGGCTGTACGTTGGCGAAGGCGCAGTCGAACAACTGCTTGGCCCGGTCGATGGCGAGCTGCTCGGCGACATCCGCATACTCGCAGCCGCCGTAATAGCGCCGGCCGGGATAGCCCTCGGCGTATTTGTTGGTCAGGACCGAACCCTGCGCCTCGAGCACGGCGCGCGAGACGATGTTCTCCGATGCGATCAGCTCGATCTGGGTCTGTTGGCGGTGAAGCTCGTCGGCGATGGCCCCGAACAGAGCCCGATCCGCGGTTTTCAGGTCCGCGCTGAAGAAGCCGTCGGGGGTGACGGGGGCGGTTATGGTGGCTTGCGAACTCACGACGGGCAGACCTTTCGGCTCGAAAAGGGGCGTGGCGCGCTCTCTTTACTCCGTGTTGCGTCCCAATCAATGCGCTGGTCGCGATGGCGGCTGCGGGGAACCGGCGCCAGCGCCGGGCGTTGACCAAGTTCGGTTAAGTAATGAGCTTCGCAAACGCCTCATCATCTGCGGCGCGGGGCCGGGGAGGATGACCTGATGAATATGTTGGAGAAAGACTTGTCGGTCGATGCTCAGAGCGAACTTCTTCGTCTGAGCGCCGACATCGTGGCCGCCTATGTCGGTCAGAATACCATCCAGGCTGCTGCGGTGCCCGACATCATCCGCACAGTACATGAGACCCTCAAGGGCCTGGGTGATCCCCAGCCTTCCCGCCCGACCGAACGGCAGAAGCCCGCCGTGCCGATCTCCCGTTCCATCGCCGATGATCACATCGTCTGCCTGGAGGACGGCAAGAAGCTCAAGATGCTCAAGCGCTACCTGCGCTCGCGCTACAACATGAGTCCCGAGGAATATCGTCGCAAGTGGGGCCTGCCCCCCGACTATCCGATGGTCGCCCCGGCCTATGCGGCGCGGCGCTCGGACTTCGCCAAGCAGATCGGCCTCGGCCGTGGCGTTCGCCGCCAGGTGGCCGCCAAGGCCAAGTGAGCGGCCTCAGGACGGCGCCGGCCCTGTCAGGCCGCGACGCCGCCCATCCGCTGGACATTGCAGCGCGACCATAGGGCGTCCATGGCCCCGACCAGATCGTCCATCATCGCATCCGTGTGGAACGGAGTCGGGGTGAACCGCAGGCGCTCGGCGCCCTTGGCCACCGTGGGGTAGTTGATCGGCTGCACATAGATCCCGTGGTCGAGCAGCAACATGTCCGAGACCAGCTTTGTGTGCACCGGGTCCCCCACCAGCACCGGAACGATGTGGCTGACCGAACTCGCCATCACCGGCAGGCCGGCTTCGCGGAACCGCCGTTTCAGGGTCTCGGCGCGCTCCTGGTGCTGAGCGCGAAGCGAATCGTGGGTCTTCAGGTAACGGACGCTGGCCAGAGCGCCGGCGGTCAGGGCCGGCGGCAGCGAGGTGGTGAAGATGAAGCCGGCGGCGTAGCTGCGGATGGCGTCCACCAGGTCGGCGTCGCCGGCGATGTAGCCGCCCATCACCCCGAAGGCCTTGCCCAGGGTGCCCTCGACGATGTCGATCCGGTCCATCACCCCGTCACGCTCGGCCACCCCTGCCCCGCGCGGACCATACATGCCCACGGCATGCACTTCGTCGAGGTAGGTCAGGGCGCCGTAGCGTTCGGCCAGGGCCACCGTGCCGCGCAGGTCGGCGATGTCGCCGTCCATGGAATAGACGCTCTCGAAGGCGACCAGCTTGGGCGCGCCCACCGGGGCGGCGGCCAGCAGGGCCTCCAGGTGGGCTAGGTCGTTGTGGCGGAAGATATGGCGCTCGGCGCCGCCGTTGCGGATGCCGGCGATCATGGAGGCGTGGTTCTGGGCGTCGGAGAAGACGATCAGTCCCGGCAGGATCTTGGCCAGGGTCGCCAGGGTCGCCTCATTGGCCACATAGCCCGAGGTGAACAGCAGGGCCCCCTCCTTGCCGTGCAGGTCGGCGAGCTCGGCCTCGAGCTGCACGTGGTGGTGGGTGGTGCCGGAGATGTTGCGCGTTCCGCCCGACCCCGAGCCAACCTGGTCGATGGCCTCGTGCATGGCCTGCAGGACCACGGGGTTCTGCCCCTGGCCGAGGTAGTCGTTGGAGCACCACACGACGACATCGCGCTCGCCCGCCGGGCCTGTCCAGGTGGCGCGCGGGAAGTGGCCGCGACGGCGCTTGAGATCGGCGAAGACCCGATAGCGGCCCTCGGCCTGGACCTGTTCGACGGCGGCGCGGAAAGCGGCCTTGTAGTCCATGGTCAACTAACGTCCCTACGCAAGGCCGACGGCCGCCCTTCGGTGTCGCCCGGCTTGTGGCACGGGCGGCCTCAGCCTGTCCATATAGGGCCACCCTAGGGCCATGGGCCGGCGGCAGATTGACGCCGGTCAACTTCGGGGTGGCGATGTGCGGTGGAACTGCGCCGGTGCGCGACGCCTGGGCTGGGGGCGGTCTGTGAGTTTTTCGTCCGGCTCGTTGACTCGATCCGCCTGCGCCGCTTAGCTGGATTCAGACATTGTTCAGTATTAAGCACGCCTCCGGAGCCTGTTCGTGGCCAATATAAATGACGATAACATCGGCCACATACTGACGGGAACGGATGAGCTCGATGTCATTAGCGGAAACGGCGGCGACGATGTCATCTATGGACTTGGCTCTGGCGACTATCTCTATGGTCAGGACGGCAACGACGCCATCTACGGCGGTGATGGCTACGACCAGATAATCGGCGGCGTCGGCGACGATACGCTCGAGGGCGGCGAGGGCAACGACACGATCGGCGAGTTCGCCGTCAACGGGATCGACACCCTCCGTGGAGGGGGCGGAGACGATCAGCTTTACGGCGATTCCGGAGACACCTTCGATACCGGGTCGGGGAGCGACCTGATCGGGATGCTCCTGCGTCCCGGATTCTCCGCCAACCTCAGCTTCGGCGACGGCGCCGATTCCTTCCAGGTCGACGTCGGCTCGGGCCTGGTATTGACAGCCACGACGATCACCGCCGACGGCGGCGCAGGCATCGATACCTTCGCCGCCATCAACAGTTTTTCGGATTTGGCGATCCTGATCGCCGACCGCGCCGACCAGGGCGGCCAGGCGGGAAGCATCGAATACTACACGCCGGCGGCGAATCCGATCGCGCCGGCGGCCACTGTGCGCAAGATTCTCCTCACCGGGTTTGAGGTTTTCAACCTCGTCGGGGCCAACCTCTCCACCATCACGACCGGCGACGGCGATGACACGATCGCCGTGGGAATCTTCGCGTCGCCCGGACAGACCGTGTTCGCCGGCGGCGGCGCCGACTCGGTCACTGGATCGGGCTTTCTTTACGGCGAGGCCGGAGCCGATACCCTGGTCGGAGGCGCCTATGCCAATCTGCTCGTCGGCGGAGACGGCAACGACGTCCTGCGGGGCGGCGTGTCCAATGACACCCTGGACGGCGGCCAGGGCGACGATTTCCTGGATAGCGGCGGGTCTGGTCCCTACCCGGCCTATCTCGGCGGCCCTGATATCGTCAGCTTCTATAGCGCGGCGTCGGGCGTCACCGTAGATCTCGCGATCAGCGGCGCCCAGGACACGGGCCAGGGCTTCGATACGCTGGTTGGGTTCCAAAGCCTGAATGGGTCCCGGTTCGGCGACACCCTGTATGGTGACGGCGCCGGCAATCGCATTCTGGGAGTGGTCTCCACGGCTGCCGGCGAAGCCGGGATCGGCGGCGACCACATCTACGGCAGGGGCGGCGCCGACACCATCGCCGGAGGATCCGGAGCCGACTATCTCGACGGCGGCGACGGCGACGACGTCCTGTACGCAGGCGCCGATACCGGTCTCTATGGCTACGGTGAGATCGGCTACTATCCCTCTTACGGGTCAACCGTGGCGACACCGGTCCCCACGGGCGATGACACCCTGCTCGGCGGCGCCGGCGCCGACACTTTGAACGGCGGCGATGGCAGCGACAGCCTGTCCGGCGGGGACGCCAACGACGTCATGACGGTCGGCGTCGGCGGCGCCGACACGATTGATGGCGGTGCGGGTCAGGACCTCCTGAGCTATTCCACCGCCTCGGCCAACCTCACCATCGATCTCCGGATCAGTGGCGCCCAGACGGTCGCGGCCGCAAGCGCTCTGACCGTCACGGGCGTCGAGGACCTGATTGGCGGCTCCGGAGGCAACACTCTGATCGGCCATGACGGCTCCAATCGCCTGACCGGCGGGGTTGGGGCCGACTGGCTCCAAGGCATGGGCGGCTCGGACCAACTGTTCGGCTATGCCGGCGCCGACACCCTGGATGGCGGCGATGGCGACGATGTCCTTGATGGCGGCTCTGATTTCCTGTCGGGAGACGCGTTCAGAGGCGGCCAAGGGACGGACGCGGTCACCTACGCCTCGGCCTATGCGGTCACGATCAACCTGCGATCGGGCCAGGGGATCGGCGCCGCGCTCGGTGATAGCTATGCCTCGATCGAAGAGTTTCGCCTGAGCAACAACCAATTCGCCGGCGACACCTTCATCGGCGACACTGCAGGTGTCCGCATTCTTGGCCTGGACGGCATGGACAGCCTTACAGGCGGTGACGGCGATGACTTTATCGTCGGCGGAGCGAGTAACGACAGCCTGACCGGGGGCCTCGGCGGCGACACCTTTGTCTATGAGTCACTGAACGATTTCGGCTTTTTCACCACCTATCCATTGGTGGAGAAGATCAACGACTTCGGCAACGGCGCCGACCGCCTCGACCTGTCGGCCATCAACGGCGCCGCCACATTGTCGAGTTTTTCCTCGCTGATCTTCATCGGTCGCTCGGCCTTCAGTCATGTGGCCGGCCAGGTCCGCTACGATAACAGCGGCTCGGCGGGCACCCGCCTCTTCATCGACACCTTGGGTAACGGCGTCGGGGGGCAGATCCTCTATCTTGAAGGCGTCATGTCGCTCGCGGAAACCTCGGCGGGTTCCAACATCCTCTACCGGATGGTGGCCGGCGCGCCGGTGGCGGTGGACGACTCTTTCACGACAGCCGAGTCCGCCGTGCGGGCCGGGAACGTCCTGACCAACAACGGCGGCGGGCCGGATCTCGATCCCGACGGGGGAACCTTGACCGTGGCTGCGGTCAATGGCGATTCGACCAAGGTCGGCCACGCCGTGGTCCTCAGCGGCGGGGGGCTGTTCACCCTGGCGGCGGACGGGTCCTTCACTCTCGACCCGGCCGGCGCCTATGCCGCCTTGTCGGACGGCTTCAATGCGACCGAGACGCTGACGTACACGGTGGTCGACGCCCAGGGCCTGACGGCCACCGCGCTGGTGACGCTGACCATTACCGGACAGGGGTATCTGGTCATCAATGGCACGAGCGGGAACGACAGCCTCGTGGGCGGTCCCACGGTTAGCACCCTCAATGGCCTCGAAGGCGACGACATCCTGGAAGGCCGTGGCGGGTCCGACGTCCTCGACGGGGGGGCGGGGTTCGACATCGCCAGCTATCGCACAGCGGCCTTGGGCGTAACCATCAACCGGGCCACTGGGATGGGAGCGGGTGACGCAGGCGGAGACAGCTACGTCTCGATTGAGGCCTTTCGCCTGAGCAACTTCGGAGACGTTTTCATCGCAGGCTCCGGCGGATGGAGCGTCGATGCCGGTGACGGCTGGGACAGACTCACCGGAGGCACGGGCAACGATAGCCTGGCGGGCGGCGCCGGCGATGACTCCATCAGCGGAGGCGGCTCCGGCGACGACCTGCTCGCGGGCGGTGAGGGAGCCGACACACTCGCAGGCGGCGCGGGAGCGGATACCATCTTGGGTGGGGAGGGTGATGACTTCATCGCAGGTGGAAGCGGCGCCAACGTCCTTTCGGGCGGCGAAGGCGCCGACGCGCTAATCGGCGGCGTCGATAACGACAGTTTCGACGGCGGCGCAGGCTCGGATTTCGTATCGTATTCCTACGCGAAAGGGACGCTCACGATCGACCTGGCGTTGGCTGGGCCGCAAAAGGTCGCCGATCAAGGCTTTGACACCTTCACCGGCATCGAGCGCCTGATAGGATCGCTCTACGGCGACTCCAATTTCTACGGCAACGACGACGCCAACATCTTCAACGTCGACCTCGCGCCGTATTCGTCCAGGAACCAACTCTACGGCCGGGGCGGCGATGACTGGTTGATCGGCAGCGGCGGCAACGACACCCTCGGCGGCGGAGCGGGCAACGACACGCTCGAGGGACAATCGGGCGCCGATACGGCCGACTATTCGGACGCCGTATCGGGTGTTGTCGTGGATCTGAACATGACCGGCGCGCAAAACACCGGTGGCGGCGGAACGGACACCCTTCTGTCGATCGAATCCCTGATCGGCTCCAATTTCGCCGATGTCCTCTATGGCAGCCGCGACCTGTCGTCGTGGGACTCCTTCACACTGGAGGGCCGTGGCGGCGACGACCGACTGGTCGGCGGCGTGGGCATCGGCAGCCTATATGGGGGCGAAGGCGACGATGTGTTGGTGGCGAACCGGCCGTCGGGGTCGGACGCGTCAATTCTCGACGGAGGAAGTGGTTTCGACATAGCCGATATGTCAACGGTGGCGTCCATCTACTTCAGCCTAGACCTTGCGGCAGGAACGGCCCAAACGGGAAGCATCGGCAGCGGGTATCCTCTGTACAGGCTGATTGGCGTTGAAGGCGCTATTGGCGGCTTCTACGGTGACATACTCAAAGGCGGCGCCGAAAACTCCTACCTGTCCGGCGGCGGCGGCGACGACATCTTGGACGGGCGCCAGGGCGACGATCGGCTTTGGGGCGGCGGCGGCAACGACACGGTCGATGGCGGGGCCGGAGCCGACACCTATTTCGTCAGCGGAGCACGCGCCAACTATACGGTGACTCGCGATGAATTCGGCGGCTTCCTGGTGTCGGACAACGTCGGCGCCGATGGCGCCGACCACATCATCCGCATCGAAACGCTGCAATTCTCAGACAAATCCATGGTGTTGGGCCCGGAGCCTGTCACCGGGACGGCGGCCGCGGATGATCTCTTCGGATCCGCTCAGGCCGACTACCTCTTCGGCTATGCCGGGAACGACACCTTAGCCGGTCTGCTTGGCGACGATGTGCTGAGCGGCGGCGACGGGGCGGACGTGCTTCTCGGCGGAGAGGGTGTCGACACGGCGGACTATTCGGGATCGACCAGCGGGGTGAAAATCAACCTGGGGTCGGTGAAGAACGGCTATTCCCTCGGCCTCGGTGGATACGCCGCAGGCGACCAGCTCCAGGGCGTTGAGAACATCGTTGGCACAGCCCAGGGGGATATCCTCACTGGCGATGGTCTCGACAACGCCCTCTCGGGGGGGCTTGGGGACGACAGCCTGTCCGGGGGCGGCGGCAAGGACACCGTGCTCGGCGGGGATGGGATGGACCGGCTCTTTGGGGACGCCGGAGACGACTTGCTCAGCGGCGGCGCGGGAGACGACACCCTCGATGGCGGTCTCGACTTCGATACCGCAGACTACTCTACGACCGGCTCGGGGGTCACCATCGATCTTCGCGTCGTCGGCCCCCAGAACACGGGTGGCGCCGGCTTTGACAAACTTCTCTCCATCGAGGGGGTGATTGGCACCAACGTCGTCGACGTGCTGAAGGGGGCCGACTCTGCAACCTACCTCGAGGGCGGACGCGGCAATGACACCCTTGATGGTCGGGGCGGCGCCGACACCCTCTGGGGCGGCGGTGGCGACGACAGCCTGACCGGTGGCGCGGGCGATGATATCCTCGACGGCGGCGGGGCTGTCGACACGGCCACCTTCAGCGGGATGCGGAGCAACTACGCCATCAGCGACCTGGGTGGGGGCTCGCTCCGCGTGTCGGACCTTCGGGCAGGACGACCCGATGGCGTCGATACGCTCACCACCATCGAGTATCTGCGCTTCTCCGACCAGACCGTCGCATCCGCACAGGTCATGAATGGGGTGACCATCACCGGCACGGCAGGGGCGGACACCATCTCGGCCCTGAAGACCGCCCCAGGTCAGCTCCTGGCCACCGGCGGATCCGACACCCTCTACGGCCTGGGCGGCAACGACATGCTCGACGGCGCCGGCGGCGCCGACGCGGCCTACGGCGGCCTGGGCGACGACACCTTCTTCGTCGACAACGCCGCGGATCTCACCATCGAACTGATCGGCGAAGGCAAGGACACCGTCAAGGCGGCGGTCAGCTTCACGCTGAGCGATAATGTGGAGAACCTCACCCTTGTGGGGCCTGGCGCGACCACCGGAACCGGCAACGCCCTCTCCAACAAGCTGGTGGGCAATGACGCCGCCAACAGCCTCTATGGGCTGGACGGCAAGGACAGCCTCGATGGCGGCGGCGGCGGCGATCTCCTCTACGGCGGTGGCGGCGACGACAGCTATGATGTCGACAATGTCCTTGATCAGGTCATCGAACTGGCGGGTGGGGGCAAGGACGCGGTGAAGGCGTCCGTGAGTTTTGTGCTGTCGGCGGAGGTGGAAACCCTGGCCCTGACCGGCGCCGCATCCATCGACGGCGCCGGCAACGGGCTGGACAACACCATCACCGGCAACAGCGGCGCCAATGTGCTCAGCGGCGGCGACGGAGCGGACGCCCTATCCGGGGGCGGCGGCGACGACCAACTGATCGGCGGCGCCGGCAAGGACAGGCTGACCGGAGGTGATGGCGCCGACACCTTCATTTTCGAGGTCGCTGTCGCGACCGGCGCAGACAGCCTTTCGGATTTTGCGCACGGCGTCGACCGCCTCGCGTTCCGCGCGGCTGACTACGGTCTGTCGGCGGGCCCGCTGAGCCTTGCGGACTTGGTGTTCGGGACGGCCGCCGTCGACGCCCATGCGGAGTTCATCTATGACGCTAGCCGCAAGACCCTTCTTTGGGACGCCGACGGCGCAGGCGGGGTCGCGGCGGTGACCGTCTGCACCTTCGCCACGGCGGTGACGCTGTCGGCGACCGACTTCCTGATCATAGCGTAGCGCCCGCCCGCCGCTGCTTGACCGCTGCGCTTTGAATGTCGTAGCGCGGCGCACCACCGGAACAGTCCCATGACCCGCGCCCCCCTGCCCGCCTACCCCGCCCTGCGCCTGCGCCGCCTGCGACAGGCGCCGTGGATTCGCGATCTCGTGCGTGAGACCACCCTGGCTCCGTCCGACCTGATCTGGTCGCTGGTGGTGCATGACGGGCCGGAGGACCGGCGTCCCGTGGCGTCCATGCCGGGAGTCGACCGGCTGTCGGTGGCCGAGGCGGGACGGGCGGCGGTTCAGGCCCGGGCCCTGGGCATTCCGGCCATCGCCGTCTTTCCCTATATCGACGGGGAGCTGAAGGACGCGGCGGGAACCAACGCCACGGCCCCAGACAACCTCGTCATGCGCGCCGTCAAGGCGATGAAGGACGCGGCTCCCGAAGTGGGCGTCATGTGCGATGTCGCCCTCGACCCCTTCACCGACCACGGCCACGATGGGCTGATCGAGAAGGGGCGCATCCTCAATGACCCCACCATCGAGCGGCTGGTGCTGCAGGGGATCATGCAGGCGGAGGCCGGGGCCGACATCCTCGCCCCCTCCGACATGATGGACGGCCGCTGCGGCGCCCTGCGCAAGGCGCTGGAGGCCGCGGGCCATCAGGACGTGATGATCATGGCCTATGCGGCCAAATACGCCTCGGCCTTCTATGGTCCCTACCGCGAGGCGATCGGCTCGGCCAAGGCCCTGACCGGCGACAAGAAGACCTACCAGATGGACCCGTTCAATTCCGACGAGGCCCTGCGTGAGGTGGCTATGGACATCGCCGAGGGCGCCGACATGGTCATGGTCAAGCCGGGCATGCCCTATCTCGACATCGTCCGCCGGGTGGTCGAGGCCTTCTCCATGCCGACCTTCGCCTACCAGGTGTCCGGCGAATACGCGATGATCATGGCCGCCGCCCAGAACGGCTGGCTGGAGGAGGACCGCGCCATCCTCGAGAGCCTCACCAGCTTCAAGCGCGCCGGCTGCGCGGGGATCATCACCTATTTCGCGCCGCGCGCGGCGCAGATGCTGGGGGCCTAAGCCGCCTGCGTGGTTCGAGACGCCTGCTTGCGCAGGCTCCTCACCATGAAAGAAGGCTCGTCATGGTGAGGAGCGCACGCAGGGCGCGTCTCGAACCACGCACTAGGTCAGCCGCGCCGCCAGGCTGGAGGTGTCCCAGCGCCCGCCGCCCATGGCCTGCACCTCGGCGTAGTAGCCGTCGACCAGGGCGGTCAGGTCCAGGCGGGACCCGTTGCGGGCGGCCTCGTCCAGCACGAGGCCGAGATCCTTGCGCATCCAGTCGACGGCGAAGCCGAACGCGAACTCGCCCCGGGCCATGGTCTCCCAACGGTTCTCCATCTGCCAGGACTGGGCGGCGCCCTTGGAGATCGCCTCCAGCACCGCCTGCGGCTCCAGCCCCGCGTGCTGGGCGAAGCTGAGCCCTTCGGCCAGCCCCTGAACCACCCCGGCGATGCAGATCTGGTTGACCATCTTGGTCAGCTGGCCCGATCCCGCCGGCCCCATCAGCCGGATGGCCCGCGCGTAGGCGGCCATGACCGGCTGCGCCCGCGCGAAGACCTCTGGGTCGCCCCCGCACATGATGGTCAGGGCGCCGTTCTGCGCCCCCGCCTGCCCGCCGGACACCGGCGCGTCGAGGAAGCCGATGCCCGCCTGGGCGCCCTTCTGCGCCATCTCCCGCGCCACCTGGGCCGAGGCTGTGGTGTGGTCGACGAGGATCGCGCCCCGCGCCATCGCCGCCAGGGCCGCGTCCCCGACCTCGCGCACGTCCGCGTCGGCGCCGACGCACATGAACACCAGCTGTGCGCCCGCCGCCGCCTCGGCGATCGATTCGGCGGCGCGTCCCGGATGCCCCTGCGCCCAGCGAGCGGCCTTGTCGGGGCTGCGGTTGAACACCGTCACGGCATGGCCGGCGGCGGCGAGATGGCCGGCCATGGGGTAGCCCATGACCCCCAGACCCAGGAAGGCGATGTCCATGCGCTACTCCACGGCGAAAAGTCGCGGGACCTTGGCGTCGGCGCGGCCCGATCGCAACCGCATCTTAACCAGGGGCGGCCACCCTTAAGACCTCGATAGGGTTAAGGGGCAGGCATGGCGGTCGCGAGCGACAGGCCCATCATCATCAAGAAGGTCAAGAAGGGCGGCGGCGGGGGGCACCACGGCGGCGCCTGGAAGGTGGCCTATGCCGACTTCGTCACCGCCATGATGGCCTTCTTCCTGCTCATGTGGCTGATCAACACCACCAGCCCCGAGCAGAAGAAGGGCATCGCCGACTATTTCGCCCCGGCCAGCGTCTCGCCCTCGACCTCGGGGTCCGGCGGCATCCTGGCGGGCACCGCCCTGGGCGAGGATGGGGGCAACGCCAAGGGCTCCCAGGCCACCATCGAGAAGACCGCGCCGGTGACGCCGCCGGACATGGCGACCAACACCCCGTCCGGCTCGCCCCAATCCCTCGCCGCCGCCTCGGAAGAGGAACTGCGGGAAGCCCTTCAGAAGAAGGAGGAAGCCGCGTTCCAGAGCGCCGCCGCCTCCCTGCGCCAGGCCCTGCAGGACATGCCGGAGCTGGCCGAGCTGTCCAGGCAGATCCTCATCGACCAGACGCCCGAGGGCCTGCGCATCCAGCTGGTCGACCAGGAGGGCCGGTCGATGTTCGAGACCGGCTCATCCAAGCCCAATCCGCGGGCGCAGATCCTGCTGCGGGCGATCGCCAAGATCGTCAATCAACTGCCCAACCGCATCAACATCTCCGGCCACACCAGCGCCAGTCCCGGCGGGGTGAAGGCCGAGGGCGACTGGACCCTGTCGGCCGCGCGCGCCAACGCCTCGCGCCAGATCCTGCAGGGCGCCGGGGTGGATCCGGACCGCGTCTATCAGGTGGCCGGCAAGGCTGCGGCCGATCCCCTCTATCCCGACGACCCGATGCTGCCCGGAAACCGCCGCATCACCCTGGTGCTGCTCCGCGAGGCGCCGGTGCTGCCCTCGGACATCACGCCGTGATCGCAATATTTCCTTTGTAGGAGGGCGGGCTTCTTGCGAAACTTGGGCGATATGAGCACAACCTCCCACAGCGCCCGACCGTCCGCGGCGCCGCAAGGCAGGTCTCGGTCGTGACCCAGCATTTCGCGCCCCGCCAGCTGCGCTTCTTCCTCACGGCGCCGTCCCCGTGCCCCTATCTGCCGGGCCGTGACGAGCGCAAGGTCTTCGCCCACCTGCCCCTGTCGGAGGGCCCGTCGGTCAACGACGCCCTGACCCAGGTCGGCTTCCGCCGCTCCCAGAACATCGCCTATCGCCCGGCGTGCGAGGCCTGCGACGCCTGCATCTCCGCGCGCATCCCGGCCGAGGGCTATATGTTTTCGCGGTCTGAGCGGCGCGTGCTGGATCGCAATGACGACCTGGGCCGGCACCTGGTCGAGGCCGAGGCGACGATGGAGCAGTTCGACCTGCTGCGGCGGTACCTGCTGGCGCGCCACGCCGAGGGCGGCATGGCCGACATGACTTGGCCAGATTATGTGGCGATGGTCGAGGACACCGCTGTCCGCACCCATCTGATCGAATACCGGCTGCCGTCGGGCGACCGCGGTCCGGGGGACCTGATCGCCTGCGTGCTGGTCGATATCCTCTCGGACGGCCTGTCCCTGGTCTACTCCTTCTATGACCCATCCATGGCCAAACGCAGTCTGGGGTCGTTCATCATCCTGGACCATGTGGTCCAGGCGCGGCTGGCGACCCTGCCCTATGTCTACCTGGGCTATTGGGTGCCCGGATCGCCGAAGATGGACTACAAGGCCCGCTTCTCTCCGGTGGAGGTGCTGCGGCCCGGGGGCTGGACGCCCCTCATCGCCCCCACGGCAGGCTGAACAGGGCGCGGTCGGGGGCCTCCACGGTGATCCGCTGCAGCCGGCGCTCGACGCGGCGGGCGGGGTCTCCCTCGACGCTGGTCAGCGCCGTGAATGGCGCCAGCACCGGCCCGGCGCGGCGGTAGTCCGACAGCTCTACGGTCACCAGCCGCGGCCCCCCGCGATCGACGATGCGGGCCAAAAGCCGGCTGCGACGGTCGAACCACAGCTCGCGCGGCAACCCGCCCAGGGGCCGCACCCGCACCACCTCATAGGTCCGGCCTTCGGCTTGGCGCTGTCCGAGGTGCTCGCCGTCGGCGGCGAAGCGCATGGGGAAGAAGTAGCCGGCGGCGGCGATGAAGGCCTCGGTGCGCGCCCGGGCCAGGGTTTGGGAATCCGCCAGCCCGGCCACGGCGCCCTCCGGCGAGATGGTCCATTCCGCGGCGCCGTTGAAACCGCGCACCGCCTTGCCCCCCGGCCCCGTGATCTCGACCCGGTCGCCATAGCGCACCGGATCGACCCAACGCTCATAGGCAGAGGCGCCCTGAACCCCCGTCTCGCGCCAGCCGCGCAGCCGGTTCCACGCCGCGCCGCCGGACGCCGCCCGCGCCTGCGACAGCACCCGCTGGGCGGCGGGGGAATAGTGCTGCGCCTGGGCGGCGGAGGCCAGGGCCAGGCCGGCCAGCAGGGCGGCGGCGACCGCGAGGGGGGTGCGCATGGCGGGGACTTCCCTTCTTCGCCCCGCACACAGCCGCCAAGGTGGGCGACAATGGGGCGCCGTGGCGTCCTCGGCCCCCGCCCGCGCGTCACACCAGCAGGAAGTCGCTGGCGTGCAGGTTGGCCAGCAGCTGATGCGACAACACCACCGTATGGTCGGCGTCCGTCGCGATGACCACGGTGTTGTTCACCTGGTGGGCGTGGGCCAGGACATCGTCGGCGGTGGCGAACAGGGCGGCGTCGAACTGCAGATGGTCGACCCCGGCGGCGAAGTCGGTGACCGTGTCCTTGCCGAACAGGCCGGTGAACACGAAGGTGTCGGCTCCGGCCCCGCCCGTCAGCTTGTCCTTGCCGGCGCCCCCGTCGAGGATGTCGTCGCCCTTGCCGCCATCGAGCTTGTCCGCGCCGCCGCCGCCATAGAGGTGGTCGGCCCCCGCCCCCGCCTGCATCTTCTCGGCGGCCTGCGAGCCGTTGAGCACGTCATCGCCGCCGGTCAGATAGTCGATCACCTTGCCCTTGCTGACATTGGGGCCGCTGATCAGGGCGAGGAACGGGCCGGCGGCGAGGGTGCTGTCGCCGCTGAACACCTCGACGTCGCCGGCGAACTGGGCGATCCGGACGATGTGGCCGCCCGAGATATCCACCACCAGCATCGTCCCGTCGCTGCCGAAGCTGGTGTAGAAGACGGATCCCTGAACGCCTCGCCCGTGAAGCCGGTGGCGTCGAGGGTCTTCTGCCAGGGCTCGTATCCGCCGGCCTCGGCATTGTAGTTGTAGGTGGTCATCGCGCGTCTCCGCAAATTCGGCGGCGCGCCGGACCCTGCGCCCGGCGACGCCGACCAATCATGCAAGGCGATATGGGCCCGAGATGAACGACTTCAAATATAGGATATGTACGTATTGCTTGGGTAATGACCGTCTATACTGATAATCATTATCACCGACTGTTCGCCAATACTGACTGGCGCTATCAACCCGCCCCGGCGGCCAGGGGAATGATCGACTGGCCCAGTAGGCGGCCGAAGGTCATCGCCGGGGTCACCATCATGCCGCCGCAGGCCGAGCGGCCCATGGTCTGGCTGGCGCCGAGGATCTCGCCGGCGGCGTAGAGGTTGGCGATCACCGAGCCGTCCGCGCGCACCACTTGCAGCCCGTCGTTCACTGTCAGGCCCGCCGCGCTGCTCACCGTCGAGCCCTGCTGGCGGATGGCGTAGAAGGGACCTTTCGCGATGGGCAGTGGATGGTGGGCGCGGCCGAGGAAGTCGTGGCCGGTCTGCACCCCGTAGTTATAGCCCTGGACGCTCCGCTCCAGGCCGGCCGGGTCGATGCCCGCCGCCTCGGCGAGGGCCTGCAGGCTGTCGGCCTTGAGAAAGGACGGGCGGGTCCCGTCGAACGCGGCCGCCAGATCCTCGCGCGACCAGCCCTCGGCCATGGGCGGGGCGGCGTCCAGGATCGCCTGGTCGAAGACCACCCAGTAGCGCATGCCGGGCTGGACGATGAGGGCGGTCTCGCGGGCGTCGACGCTGGGGATGTCCTCGCGCACAAACCGCTCGCCGCGGGCGTTGACATAGATCTCCCATGGCTGGCGACGCTCGGGCGCCGTGATCAGTCGGGCGGCGGTGGCCGCCGGATAGGCCTCGCTGTCCAGCACCGTGCCAAAGCCGATGAAGAAGTGCTCGGCCCCGCGCAGGGTCCCGCCCACCGCCTGCCCCAGCCGGTGGCCGTCGCCGCGCGACATCGGATAGGCGGCGGACGAATACTGCGGGGCCCCCGACATGGCCTCGTGCATCTGTGGATTGGCGCCGTAGCCGCCGCTGGTGAGGGCCACGGCGCGACCCAGAAACTCCTGCCGCGCCCCCGCCCCGTCCCGCGCCGCGACCCCGACCACGGACCCGGCCGCGTCAGTGAGCAGCGCTTCCGCCGCGTGGCGGACGCGAACGTCGATGGCCCCCGCCGCCGCCCGCCGCTCCACCTGCGGCGTCAGCACCGCCTTGATCGACAGGCCGCCCTCGGGCCCCCAGTAGTAGCGCCGCTCGCCATAGTGCTCATGACCCCAGCCGGTGATCGGATGGTGCGGCTCGATGGGCAGCCCCAGGTCGCACAGCCAGTCGAAGGTGGCCGCGGCATTGTCCACCGCCAGCCGCACCAGGCCCGGGTTGGCGGTGCCGTGGCTGATGCGCATGACGTCGTCATAGTGGGCGTCCGGCGTGTCGGCGATGCCCTTGGCCGCCTGCAGCCGGGTGCCCGCGGCGCTCATCTGGCCGGTGGACACCCAAAGGGACCCGCCGATGGCCTCGGCCGCCTCCAGGATCAGCACCCGCGCCCCGCGGTCGGCGGCGAAGATCGCCGCCGGCATCCCCGCCGCCCCCCCGCCGACGACAATCAGGTCATAGGGGGCGGGGTCTGGGGCGGCGGTCATGGCAGGCTCCGGAGCGGGCGCGGACCGGTAGACTAGCGCCTGGGGCGCGCCGCGCCAGCCCCGGACCGAGGCGCAGTCGGGCCGTGCGCCCGCGAAGGGGCCGACGCCATGCGGGCCCAATTGTATCAACCCTTTGGTCTCAGTATCAGGATGGTTCGCGGGCGGACGGGAGCAACGCCTTGGATGTCATGAAGCTGTTGCGCAGCCTCGAGGAGTTCATCTTCGAGGCGGTGAGTTGGCTGATCTTCTATCCCCTCACCCTGTGGCGGATCGTGACGCGGCCGCTGACGACCATGGCCTATAGCGACGCCGAACAGGGCGACGTGGGCGAACGGCGCTATGACGAGGCGCTGTCCCCGCCCCTCATGCTGCTGGTGACGGTGGTGGCGGTCAATGCGGTGGCTCAGGCCATGCACCCGGAGACGCCGGCGCAGCTCTCCTCGGTCACCCGCGCGCTGTTCGCCTCGCCGCAGAACCTGACCCTGTTTCGCGCCATGGTTTTCAGCCTCGTGCCCCTGGTGGCGGCCGTGATCCTGCTGCGGCGCACGAAGACGGCCTTGTCGCGCAACAGCCTGCGCGGGCCCTTCTACGCCCAGTGCTACCTGGCGACCCCCTGCGTCATCGTCGTCGGGCTGGGCCACGCCATCTACGAGCGCCAGGATATTCCCGACGCCCTGGGGGCGACCCTGGTGATCGTGGGTGTCGCCTGGTTCTTCATCACCCAGACCCGATGGTTCCGGTCGCGGCTGGCGATCAGTTGGCCCTGGGCGGCGCTTAAGGCCGCGTGGGCGTTCCTCCTGGCCATGGCCTACCTCACCCTGGCCTGCATCCCGGTGGCGCTGGTGTGAGGGATGGACCGTCCGCCTCCCTCCCCCGCCAAGGCGGCGGAGACTAGAGGTCGCCCCGCCCGTCACTGGGCCATGGTCGGATCGTCGGTATGGGCGAAGGCGATACTGTTGCCGTCAGGGTCCTTGATCATCACCGTGCGGGTCCGCGCCCCGTCCATCGGCGCGCCGGCGTCGATGCCCAGGGCGCGCAGATCGGCCAGGGTCTGATCCATGTTGTCGACCGCGAGGGTGAAAGAGCCGCCGCCGGCGCGCTCGGGCCCCGCATAGACCTGCAGCCAGCCGCCGCCGGCGAACGTCCATTCGGCGACCTCGGGCATGGGGGTGGAGTCGGCCGGGCGGCCGAACAGGCGGGCGTACCAGGCGGTGGCGGCCTCCATATCCCTGACGGGGACGGCGGCGAGAACGTTCTTGATAATCATGGGGCGCTCCGGGGCGTGTGACGGACAACGCCCGGGCGGCGGCGGCGTTCAGGGGCTGCGGTCACTCCCCGTCGCTGCCGTAGGGCCGGGTTATGACTTCCAGAAGGTGGCCGTCGGGGGCTGGGAAATACAGGCCGCGGCCGCCGTCGTGGTGGTTGATCTGGCGGGGGCGTTGGCGGGCCGGGTCGGCCCAGTAGTCCAGGTCCTGGTCGCGGATGCGGGCGAGGACCGCGTCGAAATCGGCCTCGTCGATCAGGAAGGCGTAGTGCTGAGGCTGGATCGGCCCCTCGCTGTCGGCGAAGTCGAGGGAGACGCCGTTGTCGAGGGCGACGACGTCGAAATGGGCGAACCGGGACGGCGGCGGCCGGCCGAGGATGGCGGCGACGAACCGGGCCGTGCGGCCCTGATCGGCGCACCAGACGATGGTGTGGTTGAGCTGCGTGGTCATGTGAAGGGTCCCGGTGGTTTGGCCCTGCGGGTTAGGCGGCCAGTCTAGCGGACGCTCGCGCGCGGCGGAATGGGGTCCGCTCCCCCTGGCCGGCGTCGAGGGCGGCGGGCGGGTAACCGAGTCTCAATGCATTGCTGTCTCAATGCAGTAAGGGAGCCCCGCCTTGATCAAACGCGCACTCAACCTGTTCTCAGCCAGCCTTGGCCCCGCCCTTCGGGGGATGCTGACGTCTTGCCATGACCTTGTGCGCCATGCGGCCCCGCCACGGGGCGGCCCGAGGTTGCGCGTCGCCCTCGCGGATTCGCGCGGCAATGTGGCGCTGCTGGCGGCCTTCATGATCTTCATCCTGGCGGCGGCGTCGGGGTTCGCCATCGACTTCACCCGCGCCTCCAACGCCCGCAGCGCGCTCCAGAGCGCCCTGGACGCGGCGACCCTGGCCGGCGCCCGGGCGACGGACGTGAGCACCGTGGACAGCACGGGCAAGGCCCTGCTGAAATCGCATACCGACAACATCGAGGCGTTCGGCCAGCTGACATCGAGCTTCACCATCAGCGGCGACGACGTCATCGGCACGGCCGAGGGCGACGTGACCCCCCTGTTCGTGGGCTATCCGCCCGGCCGGGCCATGCATGTGGCCGCCCGCACCAAGGTGAAGCGCGGGGTGGCCGGCAGCCTGGAGGTGGCGCTCGTGCTCGACACCACCTTCTCCATGACCGGAGCCTCGGGCAGCACCACCAAGCTGGCGTCCCTGAAGGTGGCGGCCAAGGACCTGGTGGGCAAGATCACCAAGGATCCCAAGGCCGACGTCAAGATCGCGGTGGTGCCCTTCGCCCAGTATGTGAACATCGGAACCGCCCGGCGCAGCGAGACCTGGGTGGATGTCGGCCCCGACTACAGCACCGGCACGGCCCAGCAGTGCACCACCACCTACGATGCCAGCATTCAGTCCGAGAGCGTCTGCTCGGCCTATCAGCAGAAGACCTGCACCGGGACCAAGGACGGCACGTCCTATACCTACGCCTGCAACGGCGCCTGCATCAGCTACACCACCAAGAGCTACGCCCCCAAGGGCAAGCCCAAGACCACCTGCACGGGGGGCATCACCAACTACAAGTTCTTCGGCTGCGTGGGCTCGCCCGCCTATCCCAAGAACGTGCAGGACAAGGACCCCTCGCGCCGCTACCCCGGCCTGCTGGAGACCGGCTCAAGCTGCGGGGCGCAGATCACGGCGCTGACCAAGACCGCGTCCACGGTGACCACCGCCATCGACGCCCTGACGGCGGTGGGCGAGACCTATATCCCGTCGGGCATGGCCTGGGGTCTGAACGCCCTGTCGGCGGCCAAGCCGCTGACCGAGGCGGCGGCCTACGATCCCGAGGGACATAACCGCAAGCCCCGCAAGGTGATCGTGCTGATGACCGACGGCGCCAACACCAAATACCTGCAGCCCAGCAGCAATCCGGCAGGCATGCACAACGGCAATTCCGCCGCCTCGGGCAAGCCGGCCACCCAGACCAATGACTTCACCCTGGAGCTGTGCAAGAGCGCCAAGGACGAGAACATCGAGATCTATACGGTGGCCTTCCAGGTCACCAACGGCCCGGCCAAGACCATGCTGGAGCAGTGCGCGACGGACTCCAGCCACTATTTCGACGCCACCGATTCCGCCAAGCTGCTCACCGCGTTCAGCACGATCGCCGCATCGCTGCAGAGCATGTATATCGCCAGCTAGGGGATCAGGCGGTCGGCCCGCAGCTGGGCGAAGAGGTCGAAGAAGGCGTCGTCGGTGGCCTGGTAGGCGGTAAAGCCCAGGCGGCGGCTCTTGCCCATGTCGGTGACCACCTCGATGGGACGGCCGAGGTCCGCGTCGGTGTGCCAGGGCGAGGCCAGGCGCGCCAGGTCAGGTTCGACCAGCCCTTCGCGCTCGGCGATGCGTCGCCACAGGGGGGCGTCCTGCCCCATCTGGTCGGCCAGGGGGCGGACTACCCCGTCGAATGGAGCCGCCTCAAGGCCAAACCAGTCGGCGATGCGGGCCCACATCCAGCGCCAGCGGAAGACATCGCCATTGACCACATTAAAGGCCTGATCGTGGGCCGCCGAGGTCTGCGCGGCCCAGAGCAGGTGACGGGCAAGCTGGCGGGCGTCGGTCATGTCGGTGAGACCGTCCCACTGGACGGCGGAACCCGGAAAGCGGAACGGGCGCCCGGTTTCGCGGCACAGGATCGCGTAGACGGCCAGGGTCGTCCCCATGTTCATGGCATTGCCGACGGCCTTGCCGATCACGGTGTGCGGGCGGTGGACGCTCCAGGTGAACCCGTCGCGGGCGGCGGCGGCGAAGACCTCGTCCTCCTGGGCGTAATAGAAGTTGGGCGCCGGCAGGCGATCCTGGTCCTCGCGGAAGGGTGTCTGCGGCAAGGCGCCCTGGCCGTAGGATTCGAACGGGCCGAGGTAGTGCTTCAGGCCGGTGACCAGGGCGACATGGCGCGGGCCGGAGGGGCGAGGCAACCCGTCCAGGAGGTTGCGCACCATGGCCGCGTTGACGCGGATATTCTCGGCCTCGCTGTCCTGGCGCAGCCAGGTGGTGATGAAGACCGCCTCGGGCTGGAGGTCGCCCAGAGCGCGGGCCACGCCCGGCGCATCGAGCAGATCGGCGGCGACAGGCTGTACCCCTGGCTGGACCAGGGGCCGGCGCGCGAGGCCGTGCACAGTCCACCCCTCCGCGGCCAGAAGCGCCGCCGTCGCGCCGCCGACGATCCCGCTGGCGCCGACCACCAAGGCTGTTTTGCTCATCGTCCAACTCCAACCGGGGGCGCCGAGGCCAGCCCGGCGGTGCGGTAACGCGCAAGGCCGGAGGAAATCTCAGGGGCGGGAAAAAAGCGCGCCCGGCGCGGCGCGTGCGTTTGTCATAAAGGCGCGGCAGGCTGTATGGCCTTCGGGGGGCCAGGATGATCGACCACGACACGCCCTTCGAGGGTATCGGCAATTTCCGCGACTTCGGCGGGTTCGAAATCGAGGGCGGTCGCCGCATTGCGCGCGGGCGGCTGCTGCGCTCGGCGCATCTGTCCGAGGCCACGACGGCCGACATGGCCCGCCTGATCGCGGCGCCCCTGGCGGTGGTGGTCGACCTGCGCCGCCCCTCCGAGCGGCTGAAGCACCCGAGCCGGCTGGGGGCTGACTTCGCCGGGCTGGTCGTCGAGAGCGACGCCGGGGACGAGGCAGAGCCGCCCATGGCCGGGTTGCTGCGCCTGGGGCCGGCGACGCCGCAGACCGTGGACGCCTTTCTCCTGGACTACTACGGCGGCGGCTTTCTGCTGCCCCGCCATGGCGACCTGTTCGCTCGCGCGTTCGCCGCCCTGGCGCAGGCCGAGGGGGCGACGCTGGTGCATTGCGCGGGCGGCAAGGACCGCACCGGCCTGCTGGCTGCGATGATCCGCACGGCCTTGGGTGGCCGCTTTGACGAGACCCTTGACGACTTCCTGGCGACCAACAAGCAGGTCCGGACCCCCGGACGGATGGCCGAGGCGACCAGCGCCCTGGAGCGGATCCTTGGAGCGCCGCCGGACCCTGCGGTGGTCGAGGCGTTCACGGGAGTCAGCGCCCACCACCTGGAGGCCGCCTTCCAGGGCATGCGGGCGCGGTTCGGTTCGACCGAGGCCTATCTCGACAGCCTGGGGGTGGACGCGGCGGCCCGGGCGCGGCTGGTGGAGCGCCTGGCGGCGTAGCCCCAGGCCCCCCTACCCGCCCCGGCGCTCGACCAGGACCAGTCGGCCGCCCCGCGGCGCATAGACCAGGGCCGGTCCGACATAGTGGCGGCCGGCGGCGGGCGCGTCGCTGCCGCCCCAGAGGATCACCCGCTCGGTGGCGGCGCGCTGATCGGGGTCGAGGCGCCAGAGCCATTTGCGGGCGGCAGCCTCCGGAGTCTCGGCGGCGACGCCGCCCTGGCGCTGGTCGTGGGTGCTGAAGCGCCGCAGGCCGCCAACGGGGCGGGAGAAATAGGCCACCGCATCATAGATCACGCCCGACCACCGCGGGTCGCGCGAGCCCTCGCCCACGAATCCGGGGCCGGCGCGGCCGGGGCTGAACAGGTGGGGGTAGCGGCTGCGGGATCCTGTGGGCATCCGCCGGGGCCTCTTGCGCATGGGGGCATGAGGCGAACGAAAGCGGAACATGAGGGGGAAAGTCAACGGCCCACGGCGCCAGGCTGTGGATGGCGACCCCTGCCCTACCCCGGCCGGAAGCGCTTGCTGGCGGGCCAGCCCTTGGGGGCTAGCTTGCCGGCGCCGGCGCGGCGGCCGAGCCAGTCGCGCCATTCCGGCCACTGGCGGTTGCGGCCCGAGGCGTCGACCGTGGCCAGGCCCTCGGCGGCGGCGAAGGGGGTGACGTCGCGCAGGCCGCCCTCGCGGTAGCTCTGCAGCTTGACGCCCTTGCCGCGGACCATTTGCGGAAGCTCGGCCAGGGGGAAGATCAGCAGCTTGCCGTTGTCGCCGATGACGGCCAGGTGATCGCCGTCGGCGGGCAGGCAGGCCAGGGCCCCGCCGGTCTTGCCGGCCTTGGGGCCGGTGTCGACGTTGAGCACCTGCTTGCCGGCGCGCCGCATGGCGATCGCCTCTTCTTCGGGCAGCAGGAAGCCGTAGCCGGCCTTGGAGGCGAGCACGAGCTGGCGGCCGGGGCGATGCGGGAAGACGGCGAGGATGTCGACCCGATCCTCCAGGTCGATCATCAGCCGCAGGGGCTCGCCGGCGCCGCGGCCGGACGGCAGCTTGTCGCAACCCAGGGTGAAGAAGCGGCCGTCGGAGGCGAACAGCAGCAGCTTGTCGGTGGTCTCGGCCGGGACCAGGAAGCCGAGGGCGTCGCCTTCCTTGAACTTGAGTTCGGACGGGTCCTCCACCTTGCCCTTCTGGCCGCGGATCCAGCCGCGCTGCGACAGGATGACGGTGATCGGCTCGCGCACGATCAGGGCCTCGGCGGCGGCGGCCACATCGACCACCGGGGCCTCGGCCAGGTCGGAGCGGCGCTTGCCGACGGCGGTGTGGACGCCCAGCTGCTTCTGCACGGCGCGCAGACCGGCGCCGACCAGCTTCCACTGGTCCTTGTCTGAGGCCAGCATGGCCAGGATGCCGTCGCGCTCGGCGGCCAGCTCGCTGTGCTCGCGGCGCAGTTCCATCTCCTCGAGCCTCGCCAGCTGGCGCAGGCGGGTGTTGAGGATGGCCTCGGCCTGGATATCGGTGAGCGCGAACGTCGAGATCAGCACCGCCTTGGGCTCTTCCTCGAACCGCACGATGCGGATCACCTCGTCGAGGTTGAGGAAGACGATCAGCAGGCCTTCGAGGATGTGCAGCCGCGCCTCGATCTTGCCCAGCCGGTGGCGGGCCCGCCGCAGCAGCACCTCGCGCCGGTGGTCGAGGAAGGCCTGCAGGGCTTGCTTGAGCCCCATCACCCCCGGCGTGCCGCGGGCGTCCAGAACGTTCATGTTGACGGGGAAGCGCACCTCCAGGGTGGAGAGCTTGAACAGGCTCTCCATCAGCACTTCGGGCTCGACATTGCGCGACTTGGGCTCGAGGACCAGGCGGACATCCTCGGCGGACTCGTCGCGCACGTCGCCCAGCAGCGGCGCCTTCTTGGCCTCGATGAGGGTGGCGAGCAGCTCCACCAGCTCGGCCTTGCGCACCTGGTAGGGCACCTCGGTGACGACGATCTGGTAGCCGCCCCGCGGCAGGTCCTCGCGGGTCCAGCGGGCGCGTAGGCGCACCCCGCCGCGGCCGCTCTCGTACATGTCGTGGATCGAGGCGGAGGGCTCGACGATGATCCCGCCGGTGGGAAAGTCGGGCCCGGGCACATGGGCCATGAGGTCGGCGGTGGTGGCGGCGGGACGCTGCAGCAGCAGCAGGCAGGCGTCGATCAGCTCGCCGACATTGTGCGGAGGGATAGAGGTGGCCATGCCGACGGCGATGCCGGAGGAGCCGTTGGCCAGCAGGTTGGGGAAGCCGGCGGGCAGGACGACGGGCTCGGAATCCTCGCCGTCATAGGTGGCGCGGAAGTCGACGGCGTCCTCGTCGATGCCGTCGAGCAGCAGCTGGGCGGCCACGGTCAGCTTGCACTCGGTGTAGCGCATGGCCGCGGCGTTATCGCCGTCGATGTTGCCGAAGTTGCCCTGGCCGTCGACCAGGGGATAGCGCTGCGAGAAGTCCTGGGCGAGACGCACCAGGGCCTCGTAAACGGCCACGTCGCCGTGGGGGTGGAAGCGGCCGATGACGTCGCCCACCACGCGGGCGCATTTCTTGGCGCTGGTGGCGGGATCCAGGCGCATGAGGCGCATGGAGTGCATCAGCCGGCGGTGCACGGGCTTCATGCCGTCGCGCACGTCCGGCAGGGCGCGGTTGGTGATGGTCGACAGGGCGTAGGCGAGGTAGCGCCGCGACAGGGCCTCCGACAGGGGCTCGTCGATGATGCGGTCCCCGCCGCCGGGGGGATCGTCGCCGCCGCCGATGGGCTTGGTGGGCTTGTTCATGAAGGCGGGGCTCGGGGCAGGGTCCGGAGGAATCAAACGGCGGCTCCATCCTAGCGCGCCGAGGCCCGGCGTGTCGCTGCGCCAACGTGGCGCCGCCGAGGGCCACCTCCCTCTCCCGCCGGCGGGTAGGATTCCCGCGAGGGCTGTTCAACCTGAACGCGTTGGCGCGACCCGCATTGGGGCGACGATCGGATGGGTGCGACTCTTTGGCGCTATCCTTGGGAACACTCTCCGCACAGGCAAAAGGCCGCAGCTCCGCCGCATTTTGTTTTCGCATTGTCTCTGGCGCGTCATGAAAAAACCTGATTAACAATACGTTAACGATCCGGGGGCTGAGATGGACGGACTGCACGGCACGGTTTCAGACAGCGTCCCGACGCTGGATGGCTTCTTCCCCTCTCTCGCCCCGGTTGCAGACTGTCGCCCCTCCACGGACGGCCTGATCGAGCGGCGCCTGGACGACCTGCAAACCCTGGTTGTGTCCAAGACCCGCGCGGGTTTTGACCGGCCGATGGTGGAGGCCCTGCGCCTGATCGTGCGCGACGCGGCCGCCGGCCGCCTGGGCGGCCTGAAGTTCCTGGCCTTCGACTTCTGCCATCACAGCCAGGGCCACGCCGGCGGCGCCGAGGGCTTCCCCGCCCTGGTGGCCGAGGTGGCCAACCTGATCCTCAAGGCCCCCATTGTCGCCGTGGCCTGCGCGCGCGCGCACATGGAGGGCGCCGATCTGGAGTTCGCCCTGGCCTGCAGCATGCTGGTGGGCGAGCGCGGGGCGCAGTTCTCCTTCGCCGACGACCCGCTGTCGGCCACGGGGATCTACGGCTTCCTGGCCCAGAAGCTCGGTTTCGTGGCGGCTGAGCGCCTGATGGAGGGCGCCGAGGTCCTGGGCGCCGACGAGATGCGCGCCCTGTTGTTGCTCAAGGATGTGGCGGAGCCCGGGGACGGGGTCGCGGCGCTGGAGCAGTTCCTGCGCCGCACCGCCCGCCGCCACAACTCCTGCTACGGCATCTACCGCGCCCAGCGCATCACCGCCCCGGCCCTCGAACATCGCAGCGGCGCCTACAGCTAAGGGCTGAGGCGCCGCCGCTTACCGCTCGCCTGTCCCCTAGATCAGCAGGAAGTCGCCGGCGAGCAGGGCCGCGTGGTTGGCGATGTTAGCGATCTGCACCTGGGCCGCCCCGCCCACCCCATCGGCGTCGTAATAGAGGGCGCCCTTGGCGGCATCGTAGATGAGATGCTGGCTGGCGGTGGTCGCCGCCGTTCCGAACACCAGGTCGCCCGCGTCGATGGCCCCCGCGGCATGGCCCGCGAAGGCGGCGAAGACGGCGCGGTCGAAGACGAAGTGGTCCTCTCCCGAGACGAAGTCCTTCACCGTGTCCTTGTCGGCCGAGACGGTCAGGCTGTTGAACACGAACTGGTCCGCCCCGGCGCCGCCGGTGAGCATGTCGGCCCCGGCGCCCCCGTTCAGGACGTCGTCGCCGGCGCCGCCGGACAGGGCGTCCTTGCCGTCAAGGCCGTTGAGAACATCGGCGCCGACGCCCCCGGTCAGGGTGTTGGCCAGGGCGTTGCCGGTGAGCGTGAAGTCGCCCGAGCCGTTGGCGATGGCCTTCTCGACATTGTCGGTGAGGACATAGGTCAGGACCGAGGTCTTGACGGTGTCGACGCCCTCGCCTGCGAGCTCGACCACCTGGTCGCCGGCGTCGTCAACCATATAGGTGTCGTTGCCGGCCCCGCCGATCATCTGGTCCGCGCCCAGCTGGCCGTCGAGGGTGTCATTGCCGCCGAAGCCGGACAGGATGTTGGCCGAGGCGTTGCCGACCAGCTTGTTGGCCAGGTCGTTGCCACCGCCGCTGATCGCGGTCCCAGCCAGGGTGAGGTTCTCGACCTCGGCGCCCAGGACGTAATCCACGGTGGACTTGACCTTGTCGGTCCCGCCGGCCGCCAATTCGACCGTCGTGTCGGCCGCATCATCGACCGTGTAGCTGTCGTTGCCGGCGCCGCCGATCATCACATCGGCCGCCGCCCCGCCCGAGAGGCTGTCGTTGCCGGCGCCCCCGTCCAGCCGGTCCTTGCCCACGCCGCCGGACAGATTGTCCGCCCCGTCGAGGCCGACCAGGTCTGCCGCGGCATAGACCGGCGCGGTGACGACCTTGTTGTTCAGCGCGTCGGTGGTCACCGCTGTCACGTCAACGTGGCCGTTGGCGACGATGCCGCTGGCGCCGGTGACGGTGTAGTCGAAGCTGGAGGCCGCACCCGCCGCCGTGATCACCAGCTTGCCGCCCACCAGGGAGACGGTTGCGCCGGTGGCGTTGGTGACGGCTGTGACCGTCAGGGCCTCGCCATTGCTCACCGCGTCGTTGCCAAGCAGCACCGCCGCGTCGAGGTCGGACGCCTGGCCGAGGGTGACCAGCAGCCGGTCGACGGCCGTGGTGATGACCCCGTCATTGGCGCCGGCGACGGCGATGGTGATGGTCGCCTGGGCGGTCAGACCGTTGGCGTCGGTCACCTGGTAGGTGAAGACGTCGGTGACCGCGTCGGCCGCATTGAGGGCTTCGGTCGCCGCCCTCGCGTTGTCGAGGGCGTAGCTGAAGGTCCCGTCCGGGTTCAGGGTGAGAACCCCGTAGGTCCCGTCCACCGTCGTCCCGGTGGCGACGGCGGTGAAGGCGCCGCTGACGCCGGCATGGGCCCCGGTGAGCACCAGAGGCGCGGCCGTGGCGCTGTCGTTGGTCAGGGCGTTGCCGCTGACCGAGGGGGTCCCGGCCGAAGCGCCCGCCGCCTCGACCACGTTCAGGCCGGCGTCGTCGACCGCCGTGGGGGCGCTGCCCGCCACCGTGCCGTCGGTGTTGTAGAGAAGACCGCCGATCTTCAGGTATTCGACCCCGTCCAGGGTGTCGGTTCCGTCGCCGACCCCGCGGCCGTCGTGGACGGTGGTGACGCCAGCCACCGTCGACAGGGTGTAGTCGCCGATGGCGCCGCTGTAGACGGCGACATCGAGGCCGCCGCCGCCGTGAAGGGCGTCGTCGCCGGCGCCGCCGGTGAGGGTGTCGTCGCCGCCGTTCCCGGTCAGGGCATTGTCGCCGACGTTGCCGATGAGGACATCCGCGCCGCCGCCGCCGATGGCGTCGGACAGGTGGGTGGTGGTGGCGGTGGTCAGGCCCGCGGTGATCGCCGCGACGATATTGGAGCTGTTGGCCGTGAGGGTCACCACCGAGCCGCGGCCGAGGGCGGTGACGAGGCCCTGGTAGTCGGCCTCGAAGCCGCCGGCGATGGCGAAGATCGGGATGATGTTGAAGGCCTGCAGCGCGCCCTTGAGCTGGGCGATCTCCGGGTAGTTCTCGCCAATGCCGCCGCCGTCGAGGATGGCGTCGCCATTGTTCGCCGTCAGGATCCCGGCCGCCGTGCCGTCCGCCGCCGTGTGGAAGCTGGCGTCGGTGAAGACCACGGCGAAGCGCGCCGCATTGGGCTGGAAGCCGACCTCTGTATTGGAGCGCACGGCCAGCTGCAGCAGGGCCTCCAGCTGGGCCTCGGGCAGGTCAGCCCCGCCGCTGGCGACCATGGAGCCATAGGCGGTGGTCAGGCCGGCGGGGCTGATGCCGATCGCCGCCTGGGTGGCGTAGACCCAGTCCCCGGGGCTGCCGAAGGCGCCATAGGGCTTGTCGCGGAAGGTCGAGACCCCGAAGGCGGCCGTGGCCTGCACGCCCTGCAGGGCGGTGACGATCTGCGGCACCAGGGTGCGGACGTTGGCGATGTCGTCGGCGAAGGAGCCGGTGAGGTCCTGCAGGAACTGGACGTTCATGCCGCCGGTGACCGTGCCGCCGCCGCCGAAGTCGCAGCTCTGGTCGTCAATGGTCGAGCCGGTCTCGCCGGACAGGTCGATGTGGCTGTCGCCCGACGCCTCGCTGGCGTCGATGGTGTCGTGGCCCTGGAAGTCCTCGATATGGGCGGATCCGCCCTTGATCACATAGACGTCGTCGCCCGACCCGCCGGCCAGGATGTCGTGGCCTGAGCCGGACACCAGCCGGTCGTTCCCGGCGCCGCCGACCTCCGTGTCGTCGCCCAGACCCCCGTCGAGGATGTCGTCGCCGACATCGCCGGTGAGGGTGTTGTTCGCCGCATTGCCGGTCAGGGTGTGGCCCGAGCCGCTGAGCTGGACCGCTTCGATGTTGTCGGCCAGGGTCCAGTCGCTGCTGACGATGACGGTGTCGAAGCCGCCACCGGCCGCTTCGACCACGACGTCGCCGGCGTTGTCGATCCGGTAGGTGTCGTCGCCGGCGCCCCCGGTCATGTTGTCGGCGCCCGCGCCGCCGTCGAGGGTGTCATTGCCGAGGTCGCCGGACAGGGTGTCGCTGCCGGCGCCGCCGGTCAGTACGTTGTCCAGGGTGTTGCCAACGCCGATGTGGGCCGATCCGGTGAGGACCAGGTCCTCGACCTCGGCGCCCAGGGTGTAGTTCACCGAAGACATCACCGTGTCGACGCCGCCCCCCGCCAGCTCGACGATGGTGTCGGTGAGGGTGTCGATCACATAGGTGTCGTCGCCCGCGCCGCCGGTCAGGGCGTCGACCCCGCCGCCGCCGTCCAGGACGTCCGCCCCGGCCCCGCCGGTGAGGGCGTTGTCGCCGCTGTTGCCAGTGGCGTGGTGGGCGCCGCCGGTCAGGGTCAGGTTCTCGACCTGGGCCCCTTCGGTCAGCACATAGTCGACCGCGGCGACCACGGTGTCGACGCCGCCGCCGGCGACTTCGACGACCACGTCGCCGGCGTTGTCGATCACATAGGTGTCGTTGCCCAGGCCGCCGGTGAGCAGGTCGGCGCCGGCGCCGCCGTCGAGGGTGTCGTCTCCGGTCGTGCCGGTGATGGTGTTGGCGATGGCGTTCCCGGTCCCGTGGCGGGCGGCGCCGGTGAGGGTCAGGGTCTCGATATTGGCGGCGAGGGTGTAGTCGACGCTGGCGATGACGGTGTCGGCGCCCTGCCCGGCCTGTTCCACGACCTGATCCAGGGCGTTGTCCACCCGGTAGGTGTCGTCGCCGCCCAGGCCGGTCATGACGTCGGCGCCGCCGAGGCCGTCGAGGGTGTCGGCGCCGGCGCCGCCGCGCAAGCTGTTGGCCAGGCCGTTGCCCGTGCCCAGATGGGCGCCCCCGGCCAGGACCAGGGATTCGACGTTGTCGCCGAGGGTGTAGTCCACCGAGGCGGTGACCGTGTCGGTCCCGCCGCCGGCGGCTTCAACCACCAGGTCGCCCGCGCTATCGACGACATAGGAGTCGTCGCCGCCGAGCCCGGTCATGGTGTCGGCGCCGGCGGCGCCGTCCAAAGAGTCGGCGCCCGCCGTGCCGGTGAGGGTGTTGGCTAGGCCATTGCCGACGCCGGCATGGCCGGGGACGGTCAGTTGCAGGGCCTCCACATTGGCGCCGAGGGTGTAGTCGATCGACGCGCGGACGGTATCGACGCCTTCCGAGGACAGTTCGGTGACGGTGTCGAGGACGCTATCGACGAGATAGGTGTCGTCGCCCGCGCCGCCCGTCATGGCGTCGGCGCCGGTTCCGCCGTCGAGGCTGTCGTTGCCGGCGCCGCCGCTCAGGGTGTCGTTCCCGGCGCCGCCTTCGATGGTGTCCGCGCCGCCGGCCCCGTTGATCTGGTCGTCGCCGCCGAGGCCGAGGATGATGTCCGCGGTCTCGCCCACGATGTGCGCGCCGCCGTAGCCGGGGCCGATGACGTCGGCGCCCTGGGTGCCGTAGATGTTGAGGTCCGGCTGCCAGCTGGGATCGGCATAGAGGACGTAGGCGGACTCCCCGGACCCGGGGGCGCCGATGAGCAGATCAGCCGCGCCGTCGCCGTTCAGGTCCGGCGTGACCGCCACGGACGAGCCGGTCAGGCTGCCGTCGGCGCCGACGATCTTGGCGCCGCCGATGCCCTGGGCGATCAGCGACAGGTCGATGTTGGACGAGCCGCCGCCCCAGACCACATAGACCGCGCCGGCCTTGGAGCCGCCCTCGTTGTTGTCGGGGGCGCCGATGACGAGGTCGTTGATGCCGTCGTGATTGAAGTCCGCGCCGCCGGCCACCGACAGAAGGTCGAAGTCGCCGACCCCCTCAGCCTGGATGTGAAAGCCGCCGATTCCCAGCCGCACATTGGCCAGATCCACTTCGGTGGTGGTCGACTTGCCGAACACGACATAGGCCCCGTCCGAGCGCGGAGCGCCGATGAGGATGTCGGAGATGCCATCGCCATTGACGTCGCCGAGACCCGAGACGGCCGCGCCGGCGTCGTCCTGGGCCACGCCCTTGATGCGGAAGCCACCGACGCCGGCGGCGACATTGGTCAGATCGACCTGGGTCCCCGTGGACTTGCCGAAGACCACATAGACGGCGCCGGAATTGGTCCCGCCGGCCTTGCTGTCGGGCGTGCCGATGAGGATCTCGGCCTTGCCGTCGCCGTTCATGTCGCCGACGGTGCTGAGCACGCCGCCGACCGCGTCACCGCCGTCCTCGCCGATGATGCGGAAGCCGCCGGTCCCGCCGGCGACGCTGGAGAGATTAACGACGCTGGTGGTGCTCTTGCCCCAGACGACATAGGCCGCCCCGGCGTTGGCCCCGCCGGCGTCATTGCCGGGCGCGCCCACCAGAATGTCCATCTTGCCGTCGCCATTGAGGTCGGCGATGGACTTGACCACGGTCCCGGCCGCGTCGCCGGCCGACTGTCCCTTGATCGCATAGCCGCCGCCGGCGCCGGTGAAGGGATCGTTCAGGTCCACCCCGCCAGAGGCCTTGCCGAAGACCACGAAGGCGGCCCCAGCGTCGGTCTGGACGCCGATGTCGCTGCCCGGCGCGCCGATCAGGATTTCGCCGCGGCCGTCGCCGTTGAGGTCGGAGACGAAGCCCACCGACGCGCCGGTCAGGTCGCCGGCGTTGCGGCCGTCGATAATCAGTTCGGTAAGAGAGTCTCCCAGGGTCTGGGTCCCGGCGATGGGGCCGAACTGGACGAACACCCGGCCGGCGTCGATCGCCTTGTCGTTGTCGCCCGGGGCGCCGAAGATAAGGTCGGCGCGTCCGTCCGTGTTTATGTCGCCCACCGCCGACAGCCACGCCGGCGACGGGGTCGCTCCGGTGGTCTGGGCGAAATCACCGGGCGCAGCGGCCAGGAAGCGGACCGCGCGGCCGGTGGCCAGGGCGGACGAGAGGAAGAGTTTGGTGACGGGGATGGGCATATCAGGAAGCTCCAAATCAGATGCGGGTTAGGCCCGAAAATGAAATGCGAGCGATAATCAGTTTCAGCCCAAGCCAATTAACCATAGGCCGGGTTGGTATTTGATAATCACACGCATAAACATTAACTAGGCAAGTCGAGATGACGAGACGCGGGCCAATCCGCTGAATTAATTTCTATTCACCACGCCGATATCCGTCCAATGACAAATCGTCTCAGGGACTGGATGTTTGGGCTCTTGGCTTAGCCCGGCTGTGTTGGTCACCGATGGTCTGGGAATTGACTTGCAGCCTCTGCTGAAGTCCCCCCGACGCTCGATCTGGGCCGCGGCGCACGCCGCCTCCCGCCAGTCAATGAATCATCCCCCACCCCCCGGTCCGGGCCCGGCCGCGGCTGCCGCGGTCGTCCAGCGTCAAGCTTGGACAGAGGGTAAACGGCGGCAGCCGGGATTTATTCCACGGCGGTGCGGGGATTTTCAGGCATGGCGTCGAGGCGCGCCTGCCGGGAGCCGCCCCGGGGTCACGATGTCAGCGGCGGCGGCGGCTATGGGGTGTTGGCTTGGGCCAGGCTCGCCTGCCCCATCGATCGTCCGGGCCCTGGGGTCCGGCGGGAATCCAGATCCCTCTAGGCGACCCGCTCGATGCGCCGCGGGCTGAACGGCGCCGGGGCCAGCAGGAGCGGCAGGATCTCGGCCAGAAGCTTGGGCCGGCTGAAGAAATAGCCCTGGATCAGGTGCACGTCCCAGCCGGTGACGCCTTCGAGCTGCTGCTGGGTCTCAATGCCCTCGATGACCAGCTCAACGTCGAGCATATGGGCCAGCACCGACACCGAGCCGACCACCGCCTGGGAGGCGCGGGACTTGAGGTCCTGGGCGAAGGACCGGTCGATCTTGATCTTGTCGACAGGGAACTGGCGCAGATAGGACAGGCTCGAATAGCCGGTGCCGAAGTCATCCAGGGAGATCTTGACCCCGATGGCCGAGATGGCGCTGAGCTGGCGCAGGGCGTCCTTGGCCTCGATGATGGTGCTCTCGGTGATCTCCACCTCAAGCCGCTCGGCGGGCAGGCCAGAGTCGCGCAGCGCCTTCTTGATGTCGCCGACCACATTCTTGCCGATGACGAACTGCTTGGGCGAGAAGTTCACCGCCACCCGGATGTGCGGGGGCCAGGAGACGGCGTCGCGGCAGGCGCGGCGCAGCACCCAATCGCCCAGCTGGACGATCAGGCCGGTCTCCTCGGCCACATGGATGAATTCACCCGGCGCGATCATGCCCTTGTCCGGCACCCGCATCCGCACCAGGGCTTCGCAGGCGACGATCTGGCCCGTGCGGGTATCGACCACCGGCTGGTAGTGCAGTTCCAGCCCATCGCCGACGAGGGCCTCGCGCAGGTCCTGCTCGACCTCGCGCTTGCGGCGGATGGCGGAATCCAGGGCCGGCTCGAAGGCCCGGTAGGTGCCCCTGCCCTGCGCCTTGGCCTGGTAGAGGGCCATGTCGGCGCAGCGGAGCAGCTCGTCGGCGGTCTGGGCGTCGCGCGGGGCCATGGCGATGCCGATGCTGACGCCGATGGTGATGGTGTGGCCGTCGATGCAGTAGCTGGCGCTGACCGCGTCGATGATGTGCTGGGCGGTGGCCTGGACGGCGCCGAGGCCGGCGGGGTTGAGCAGCAGCACCTGGAACTCGTCGCCCCCGAAGCGGGCGATCATGTCGGCGCCGCGGGCGCTGTGGCGCAGGCGGTCGGCCACCCGGCGCAGCAGCTCGTCCCCCGTGGGATGGCCGCGCACGTCGTTGACCTCCTTGAACTGGTCGAGGTCGACGCTGAGCAGGGCCATCTTGCCCGGCAATCCCCCGGCCTGGGAGAACAGGGTCTCCATGTGGCCGTGGAACTGCATGCGGTTGGGCAGGCCGGTGAGGGAATCGAAGTGCGCCATCCGCTCGATCTCGCGCGAGGCGATGCGGGCGGCGGTGACATCCTCGACCACCACCACGAACCCGCCGCCGTGCATGGGCTCGACGCGGAAGTCGTAGATGTGGTCGTCGACGGACTCGCTGAACACCGAGGAGTCGCGGCCGGCCACGTGGGTTTCCCAGGCGCGCAGGAAGCGGGCCTCGGCCGCCTCGGACATGCCGCCGAAGCGGGCGATCTGACGGGCCAGCTCGCGCACGGATGCGCCGGCCATGTCGTCAGGCAGGTCGAAGAAGGCCTGCAGGCGGTGGTTGATCACCGCGACGTTGCCGGCGGCGTCGCCCATGCACAGGCCGTGGGCCATGCTGTCGAGGGCGGTGGAGAAGCGGGTGCGCTGGATGGACGCCTCGCGCCCGTTGAGCATCGCCGCCACGAGGATGCCGTTGACGAAATCGGTGGTGGAGCGCACCGCGACCATCACCAGCAGCAGAATCGCCGCGAGGCCGTAGTACCAGGCGCTGTTCTGGAACAGCAGGGTCACCGTCAGCGGCCCCAGGACGCACACCATCTGGCCATAGACGATCAGCGGCCGCCCGGCATTGCGGCCGGCCATGGAGCCCGCCAGGCCGAGGATGATGACGGCGCCGTAGAGAACGGTGAGCTGGTCGTGGCGAACCTGGAACAGGATCGCGGAGGTCACCCCCACCGCCAGCATAAAGCCGATGGCGCCCAGGGCGTAGAGCCGTTCCCAGCGCTTCGCCTGCAGCATCCGCAGTTCGCGGTCGGTGCGCTGATGGCACAGCAGCACGGCGATGCGCAGGCCCGACAGGGACAGGACGCAGGCGAAACAGACCAGGAAGATGGGGTTTTGGGTGCGGGCCAGGGCGATAATCGCCACCAGGATCCCGCCAAGCATGCCGGCCACGAAGGACCCGACCGTCCCGAACAGGGTCTCCACCAGCGCGGCGTGGATATCAGCCGGAAGCGTCGCCTTCGGAGATTTCACACCACTGGATTGCGTCATCGAACCCTGCCGCAGCCGGTCCCGACGGGGACCTTTCACGGTTACCAGGATGGACAGGGGGCATTGAAGTTCGATGAAGCGGCATGGTTAACGCGGGCGGTCGGCGGCGATCATCTTCTTCTGGGCCGAGGCCAGGCGTTCCATATGCCGGACGTCGTGCGGGGTAATGTCGCACGAGCATTCCACCCACAGGTCAGTGATGCGGACCAGTTCCTCGAAGGTCACGGGGAAGAAACGGCGGCGCGCGGCGGCGATGGCCAGGCGGCGGGCATAGCGGGCCTCGCCCCCCTGCAGCATCCATTCGCGCGCCCGCTCATGGGCGTGGCCGGGCTCGGCCAGGATGTCCACGACCCCGATGTCGTGCATCTGGGCGCCGCTGTAGACGTGCCCCGAGGCGATGATCTCCTCGGCCTTGGCCGCGCCCAGGCGGCGGGTCAGCAGGCTGACCGCGCCCATGCCGGGGAAGGTGTTGAAGGCGACCTCGGGCACGCCGATCTTCGCCGTTTCCTCCGCCAGCAGGAAATCCTCGGCCAGGGCCGCCTCGAGCCCGCCGCCCAGAGCCTGGCCGGTGATGACGGACAGGGTGACAATGGGCAGGCCGAAGCCGATGGCCAGGCCATGGACGACGTCGATGCAGGCATGGGCGTAGTCGCGCAGCCAGATGCGGTCGCCGTCCTTGATGGACTGGGCGAACATGGCCAGATCGCCGCCGAGGTTGAACACCCCGGGCTTGCGGGACGCCATGACGAAATAGCGGATGGGAAACGCCTCGATCAGTTCCGACGCAAAGAAAGCCCGCAGGGATTCACGGATGTCGGCCATGTCGGTGAGGGTCTGGAAGGTGTAGAACGGAGGACCATCCTCCTTGTAATACATCCAGACTGACTGGGTCTCCGGCTCGTAGTCGAAGTCGAGGTTCGGAAATGTCCAGTTCGGGAAGTCAGCAGCTTTCCGGGGGCGGCACCGAATCTTCAACTGCATTAGACGCTAAGCCCCCGCTCGACGCATGGTTGCAGATAAGACGCCGGCTGATTGAACTTGCCACAAATTCTATAGCCTCGGTTGAGCCAAAACAGCGCAGCCTAGAGTCGGTCCGCCTCCCGCAGGCGGTCAATCAACCACAGTCTGGCGGCCGGCAAGGGCTTGTTGAAGGGCCCGAACACGAACTGCTCCAGGAAATGCCCTGTGAGGGCCAGGCCCAGGCCGACATCGCCCTCGATCAGGGCGACCTGGGAGGACAGCAGGAAGGGCGGCAGGGGCAGCAGGCGGTCGCTGTAGGGCGCCCCGGCGGCGCGGCTGACAGCGCGGCCGGTCCTGGGCGAGACGTAGATCAGGTCATCGGTGGACCCGGTGGCGGCGCAGCGCGACAGGTCCAGGCCAAAGCCCAGCTCCTGCAGCAGGCCGGCCTCGAAGCGGACGAACACCGCCGGCCAGATCTCCGGCACGGCCAGGGCCTGGGTCAGGGCCTCGAAGGCGTAGAAGGCCCCCGGATGGGGCTCGCGCTCCGGCAGCGCGCCGGCGGTCACCGCGGCGGCGGCGGCCAGGCCGGCGAGGGCGGCGGGATCGTCGAACAGAGACGACGGGCCCTCCCCCACCGGCTCCAGCTGGGCCGAGCCGAGCTGGTCGGAGACCCGGGCGCGATAGCGGGCGACCACCCGCGCCCCTGCCTGAAGAAAGGGCTTCATCCGCCGCGAGGCGCCGCCGGCCACATGGGCGGCGAAGCGGCCGCGCTGCTCTGTGAGCAGGTCGACGATGGCCCCGGTCTCGCCGTGGGCGCGGGCCGACAGGACATAGGCGTCGTCTTCCCACTCCATCAGAGGGGCAGAACCGAGGGTTGCAGGCTAAGGCGGCGCTGCCCCCTCCACCACCGCTCTACGAGCGGCGGTCCCCCTCCCCCGCCCTTGGCGGGGGAGGAGATGGAGACACGGCCCCTACACATCGAAGTCCAGCCCGAAGTCCTTGTAGAGGCCGCGGTCCTCCGCCCAGTTCTCCTTGACCTTGACGTGCAGGAACAGGTGCACGGGCTGGCCGAGAATCTCGATGAGCTCCTTTCGGGAGTTCTCGCCGATCCATTTCAGGGTCTGGCCGCCCTTGCCCAGGATGATCGGGCGCTGGCCCTCGCGCTCCACATAGATGGTCTGCTCGATGCGGATGCCGTTCTTGGCCTCCTTGAAGTCGGTGGTCTCGACGGTGGCCGAATAGGGCAGTTCCTCGTGGACCCGCAGATAGACCTTTTCGCGGGTGATCTCCGCCGACAGCAGGCGGGCGGTGAGGTCGCCGGTCTGGTCCTCGGGATAGAGCCAGGGGCCTTCGGGCATGAGCTCGGCCAGCCGCGCCTTGAGGTCGTCGACGCCTGAGCCGTTGGTGGCCGAGATCATGAACACCTCGTCATAGACCCCATGGGCGAACAGGCCCTCGGAGACCGCCAGCAGCTTGTCGCGCTTCACCTGGTCGATCTTGTTCAGGGCCAGGATGGCCTTGCGGCCGGCGGACTTGAGCCCGGCGATGATCGACTGGACGTCCTCGACGGCCTTCTTGTCAGCGCCCTTGGCGCCGCCCTCGACCACCAGGATCTCGGCGGCGACGTCGACCAGATGCACCAGGGCGTCGGCGTCCTCGGCGCCCGCCCAGGCGGAGCGGACCATGGCCCGGTCCAGGCGGCGGCGCGGCTTGAAGATGCCGGGGGTGTCGACGAGGACGATCTGGCTCTGGCCGGCCATCACCACCCCGCGCACCGGAAAACGCGTGGTCTGCACCTTCTGGGTGACGATGGAGACCTTGGCCCCCACAAGGCGGTTGACCAGGGTCGACTTGCCGGCGTTGGGCGCGCCGATCACCGCGGCGAAGCCGGCGCGGGTGGCGGCGGGGTCGGCCGGGGGGGCATCGCTCATAAAGATCGTTCTTTCAAAAGCAGGGCTTGGGCGGCGGCCTTCTCGGCCTCCTGGCGGGACTTGCCCGGGGCGGACACGGCGTCGAAGCCCTCGACCGTCACCTCGACCACGAAGGTCGGGGCGTGATCGGGACCCTCGCGCGAGTGTATCCTATAACGCGGCGGCGGGCGCTTGAGGGCGGCGGCCCATTCCTGCAGTTCCGACTTGGGGTTGGCCGTGGTCTGGTCCACGGGGCGGGCCAAGGCGTCGCGCCAAAGGTCCAGCACCACCGCGCGGGCCCCCGCGTAGCCGAGTTCCAGGTAGAGGGCCGCGATCAGCGCCTCGCAGGCGTCGGCGAGGATGGTCTCGTTGCGCCTCGCCTGGGGCTCGCCGCTGGGCAGGCGGATGGCCGGACCCAGGTCGATGGCCAGGGCGACCTCGGCGCAGGTGGCGCGGTCCACCAGGGCGTGCAGCCGCTTGGACAGGTCGCCCTCGGAGGCGACGTCGTCGGCGAAGGTCAGGGCCTCGGCGATGACCAGGCCCAGCACCCGATCGCCGAGGAACTCCAGCCGCTCGTTGTCGAGGACCCCTCGCCGGCCCTGCACCGAGGAGGCGTGGGTCAGGGCGCGCTCGAGCAGGGCGCGATCGGAGAAGACGTGGCCGATACGGCGTTCGAGGTCGGCGACCGCGGCGGCGCGGCGGTTCATCTCAGCAGGTTGAAGAACCGGCTCGGCCGGGCGCCGGTGAACCAGGTCCAGGGCTTGAACAGCGAGGCCTCGCGGTCCCAGGACAGCAGGATGATCTGCGCCTTGCCCACCAGGTTCTCGGCCGGGACGAAGCCGACGCCGCCGGCCTCCGGCGAGACGCGGCTGTCGAGGGAGTTGTCGCGGTTGTCGCCCATCATGAAATAGTGGCCCTGGGGGACGACGAAGACGCCGGTGTTGTCCACCGGGCCGTCGGGCTCGAGGTCGTAGGTGACGTATTGGCGGCCCTCGGGATTGGTCTCCAGGAAGCGCTCGACCGGATGGGTGAAGCCGAAGCTCTCGGTGACCATCCCCGGCGCCAGTTCCTGGCGCTTGAGCGCCTTGTCGTTGATGAAAAGCACCCCGTTCTTGACCTGGATATGATCGCCCGGCAGGCCGATCAGTCGCTTGATGTAGTCGGTGTGGCCGTCGCGGGGCAGCTTGAACACCACCACGTCGCCCCGGTCGGGGGTGCGCTCGAACAGGCGCCCGCTGAAGATCGGCGGGCTGAACGGCATGGAGTGGCGGCTGTAGCCGTAGCTGTATTTGGAGACGATGATGTAGTCGCCCTGCAGCAGGGTCGGCTCCATGGACGCCGACGGGATGGTGAAGGGCTGGAACAGCAACACCCGCAGGACCAGGGCGATCAGCAGCGCATAGGCGATCGTCTTGGCGATCTCGACCACCTCGTTGACGGCGTGCGCGCGCTCGGAGGTCGGCTCTGTGGCGGTGGACATGGGAGGGGTGGTCTCTGAGACGCCGGGCGGCGCGGGCTTCGGGGCTTAGCTAGACGTTCACCGGGCCTTCGGCAAGCCGACGCGCCCCGGCCTCCGGGGCCTCTGGGCGCGCCTCGATGATGACGAAGGCCTGGGCATAAGGATGGTCGTCGGTGAGGCTGACGTGGATGAAGGGGTAGAAACCCGGCGGAATGAGGGCCGCCAGGCGCATCGCCGCGCCGCCGGTCAGGGCCATGGTGGGCTGGCCGGAGCGGGCGTTGACCACCCCCATGTCGCGCCAGAACACCCCCCGGCGGATGCCGGTGCCAAGCGCCTTGGCGCAGGCCTCCTTGGCGGCGAAGCGCTTGGCGTAGCTGGAGGCGCGGTCGGGCTTGCGATCGGATCGGGTCCGCTCCGTCTCGGTGAACACCCGCTGGACGAAGCGGTCGCCGAAGCGGTCGAGGGAGTTGGCGATGCGGCGGATGTCCGACAGGTCCGAGCCGATGCCGACGATCATGCGTTTCCGCCCGCCTCGGCGCGCGCCTCGTCCATCAGGGCGCGCATGCGGCCGATGGCGGCGCCCAGGCCGGTGAAGATGGCCTCGCCGATGAGGAAGTGGCCGATATTGAGCTCGGCGATCTGGGGGATGGCCGCGATGGCGCTGACGGTGGCGTAGTCGATGCCGTGGCCGGCGTGGACCTCCAGGCCCGTGTCGGCGGCCAGGGCGGCCCCGGCCCGCAGACGCGCCATCAGGCGGGCGGCTTCCTCCTCGTGGCCCGCGCGCACCGCCTCGCAATAGGCGCCGGTGTGCAGCTCCACCACCTGGGCGCCGACCTCGGCGGCGGCGGCTATCTGGGCGGGGTCGGCCTCGATGAACAGGGAGACACGGGCCTTGGCGGCGACCAGGGTCCGCACCGTGGCGGCGATGGCGTCCCGGGCGCCGACCACGTCCAGCCCGCCCTCGGTGGTGAGCTCCTCGCGCCGCTCGGGCACCAGGCAGACGGCGCGGGGGCGGTGCTTGACGGCGATGGCCTGCATCTCCGGGGTCGCCGCCATCTCGAAGTTCAGCGGCTTGCCGCGGCGGCGGCACAGGTCGGCCAACTGGTCGATGTCCGCGTCGGAGATGTGGCGGCGATCCTCGCGCAGGTGGGCGGTGACGCCGTCGGCGCCGACACTGAGGGCCAGCTCCGCCGCCCGCAGGGGCTCGGGGTAGCTTTCGCCGCGGGCGTTGCGGATGGTGGCGACGTGGTCGATGTTCACGCCCAGGCGCAGGCGGTTCACCTCAATGGCCTCCCGACAGTCGCCGGCTGCCGGGATCCTCGATGGGCAGGGCCGCCAGGTCCGGCGGCAGCTGGTCGGCGGGATAGGCGGGCACGTCCAGGGTGGCCAGGGCGACCAGGGGCGCGCCGACGTCGGCGCGGCCGCCCGAGCGGTCGACGATACAGGCGGCGCAGACCACCTCCCCGCCCGCCTCGCGGATGGCGGCGATGCATTCGCGCGACGACAGGCCGGTGGTGACGATGTCCTCGACCATGGCGACCCGGGCGCCCGGGGCGATGGTGAAGCCGCGGCGCAGCTTGAACTGGCCCCCCTCCCGCTCGACGTAGAGCGAGGGCACGCCCAGATGGCGGGCCGTCTCGTAGCCGGGGATGATGCCGCCGACCGCCGGGGAGATGCAGACGTCGACATCGCCGACCGTCCCGGTGATCTTGGCGGCCAGGGCCTTGCACAGGCGCTCGGTGCGGTCGGCGTGCTGGAAGACCAGGTTCTTCTGCAGGAAGACCGGGCTGTGCAGGCCGGAGGACAGCACGAAGTGTCCTTCGCGCAGGGCGCCGGCGGCGCGGAATTCGTCGAGGACGTCAGCGGTGTTCATGGGACGCGGGTTTAGCGCGGGCGGGCGGCTTCGTCACGGGGTTTGGCCGGGCCGGGATGGCGCGCGAGTCGCGTCGAAGCCCTCATCCTCTGGCGGCGCGAGGGTTTTGCCGCAACGAAAGGGTCGAGCGATGCTGTCCAAAAGAACTCGCTCTAAAAAGGTCGTCATCCTGGGGCGCGCTCTTGCGCGACCCCAGGACCCAGCAGCGAAGACCTTGCCGTGCGGCGCGTTGATCGTGGAGCTGCTGGGTCCTGGATGAGTCCGCTTCGCGGCTCTCCAGGATGACGGCAGTTGGGCGGGCGTCGCTCACAGCCCACGGCCGGGACGATCGGGCTGGGCTTGGGCCAATATGTCCAACGAAAACCCGCGCTAACCTCCGAAGCCAGAGCGCTCAACCAAACAGGCTATTGTTTTGATTGCTCCCCGCGACGAATGGCCCGCGCAATCGCAAAGCCCCTCCAATCGCCATCATTGCCAACAGCGCCATGACTGCAATCGGCAATAGGACCACCAAGTCAGTCGGTGGAACTGGGTCATCGCGTCGGAGCACAGACGCATCGAAGAACGAAAGCGAGATGAGCGCTAAGGCGAACAGAGGGAACGCGACCAGTGTTCCCAGGCCAATGCTCCGGAGGATTTTACTCCGCTCCTCGCCCACCCAAAATCCCAAAACCGCAACTAGGGCGAGGGCAGCAGCCAAGACGATCCAGAGGATCACGATCAAGACCCCTCAGCTGACTAGCCCGCGTTGCGGAATCCCAATCACCCCCGCACCCGGTCCACCGTCTCGACGGACGGACACGCCCGCAACGCGGCGGCGATGTGGGTGAGGTGCTTGGCGTCCTTGACCTCGATGTCGAAGTCGACGTCGAAGAAGTTCGAGTGCCGGTGGTGCATGTTGAGGTTGATGATATTGCCGCCGGCCTCGCCGATGATGGTGGTGGCCTGGCCCAGCACCCCGGGGGCGTCCTTGATGGTGGCGCCGAGGCGGGCGTGGGAGAGCGTGTTGGCCTCGGCCTCAGCGGTCCAGTGCAGGTCGCGCCACAGTTCCTCGTGGTCCTCCAGCTCGGCCAGGCGCAGGCAGTCGATGGCGTGCACGGTGAGCCCCTGCTCGGGCTCGACGATGCCGACGATGCGGTCGCCGGGCACCGGGTTGCAGGCCTCACAGAAGCGCAGGGCCACCCCCTGGGTGATGCCGCCGCCGCGCACATAAAGGCGCGCCGCCTTGCCGCCGGAGATGCGGGTGCGCTCGGCCGCGGCGTCGCGCTCGCTCTCCTTCATGCCGGGGAACATCACCTCCAGCACCTGGCGGGCGGTGATGCGGCCCCGGCCCAGGGCCTCGTAGAGGTCCTCGTCGGCGGGGGCGGCGAAGCGGTCGCGGGCGGGCCGCAGGGAGACGCCCTCGGGGGACTTGCCGATACGCTCGAAGGCCTGGGCCAGAGAGGCGCGCCCGAGGCGGAGAAACTCTTCCTTCTCGGTCAGGCGGATCTGGCGGCGAATGGCCGACTTGGCGCGGCCGGTGACGGTCAGCGAGCGCCAGTCCGGCGGGGTCTCGGGTTTGGGGCCGCGGACGATCTCGACCACGTCGCCGTTCTGCAGCTCGGTGCGCAGGGGGCGCAGCTCGCCGTTGATCTTCACCCCCACGGTGGCGTCGCCGATGTTGGTGTGCAGGGCATAGGCGAAGTCGAGCGGCAGGGCCCCGCGCGGCAGGCTGATCAGCCGGCCCTTGGGGGTGAAGACGAACACCTGGTCGACGAACATCTCCAGCTTGGCGTGCTCGACCAGGTCCTCGACGTCGCCGCCGTGCTCCAGCATCTGCACCAGCTGGCGCAGGTTGTTGAGGGGGTCGCGGCCGCCGGCGGCCTCGGCGGCGTCGGGGTCGAAGCCATAGGTGCGGCCCTTGTAGCGCCAGTGGGCGGCGACCCCGTCCTGGGCCACCCGGTCCATTGTCTCGGTGCGGATCTGCATCTCGATGCGCATGCCCGTGGGCCCGATCACCGTGGTGTGCACCGAGCGGTAGTTGTTGCGCTTGGGGGTGGAGACATAGTCCTTGAAGCGGTCGGGCACCGCCGGCCAGGCGCCATGGATCACCCCCAGCGCCCGGTAGATGTCGTCCTCGGTGTCGACGATGACGCGGAAGGCGTAGATGTCGGACAGCTGCGAGAAGCCGATCGACTTGCGCTGCAGCTTTCGCCAGATCGAATAGGGATGTTTTTCCCGGCCGAACACCCGGGCGGGGATGCCGGTGGCCTCCAGCCGCTGGGAGATTTCGCTGGAGACCATAGCCACCGCCGGTCCCTGGGCCTGGCGCAGGGTCTCCAGCCGCCGGGTCAGGGCGGCGCGGGCCATGGGGTTGAGGTGCTCGAAGGCCAGTTCCTCAAGCTCGGTGCAGATGCGGTGGCAGCCGATCGAGCGGGCCAGGGGCGCGTAGATGTCGAGGGTCTCGCGGGCGATGCGCTCGCGCTTGGCCTGTTTGGGGATGAACCCCAGGGTGCGCATGTTGTGCAGCCGGTCGGCCAGCTTGACCATCAGGACGCGGACGTCCTTGGAGATGGCGAGGATGAACTTGCGCAAGTTCTCGGCCTGGCGCAGGTGCTCGGCCGAGAGCTCGAGGCGGGAGAGCTTAGTGACGCCCTCGACCAGCTCGGCGATCTCGTCGCCGAACAGGCCCGCGATGTCCTCGCGCGATACGGGGGTGTCCTCGATGACGTCGTGCAGCAGGGCGGTGACGATGGTGGCGGTGTCGAGCCGGTATTCGGTGAGGATGCCGGCCACCTCGATGGGGTGGGCGAAATAGGGGTCGCCCGACGCCCGCGTCTGGCTGCCGTGCATGCGCATGCCATAGACATAGGCGCGGTTGAGGAGGGCCTCGTCGGCGGTGGGGTCGTAGCTCTTGACCCGGTCGATCAGCTCATACTGGCGCAGCACCTTGGGCCGGGCCTTGGCGGGGGCCTCCTCGGGGGCGTCGACGGGCGGCACAAACACGTCGGGCGCCGCAGCCGAAGCCGCGGCGCCCGTCATGGCGTCCAAAATGATTGGCTCTGCGCCCTCGGGGCTCAGTAGCGCTCCTCCTGCCCGCCGTCGCGGTCGCTCTGCAGCGCCCGCACGAGCTCCTGCTCGGACATGTGCATGTGCTGGGGATCGGCCAGTAGGGCGAGGGTCTCGGCCTCTTCCTCGGCCTCGGAATGCTCGTCCACCCGCTGCAGGCTGCCGATCAGGGTCTCGCGCAAGCTCTCGGCGTCGACCACGTCGTCAGCGATCTCGCGCAGGGAGACGACGGGGTTCTTGTCGTTGTCGCGATCGACCAGGATCTGGGCGCCGGCCGAGATGGCGCGGGCGCGATGGGCCGCCAGCAGCACGAGGCTGAAGCGATTGGGGACCTTTTCGACGCAGTCTTCGACGGTGACGCGAGCCATGCAAACCTCAGGGAGAATGAACCCGACAAGATAGAGGGGTTGGCGCCATGATGCAATGCGGCAGACAGACGGCCGGGCAAGCCTAGATCGTGTTTGCTTCAGACAGACTCGCCAGACCCCCACCCGATCGTCCCGGCGCCCTTCGACGCCGCCTGCGGCGTCGCTCAGGACAAGCATGCCGGGATCCAGATCCTAAGGCGCTGACGTCGAGCCATATGATCTGGGCCCCGGCGTTCGCCGGGGAGATCGGGAATTTTGATGGGATTGGTTCCATCTGAAGCAAACTCGCTCTAGCCGACGGCGGGCCTCGCGTCGCGCCCCACCGTCGCCCGGGCGTACAGCGCGGCGGCCGTGTCGCCAAGGATCGGATGCGTCCAGTCCGGGGCGATCTCGGCCAGGGGCCCCATGACGAAGGCCCGCTCGTGGGCCCGCGGATGGGGCAGGACCAGGCCTGGAGCGTCGATCACCGCGCGGCCGTGGGCGATCAGGTCCAGGTCCAGGGTCCGGGGGGCGTTGGCCGCCCCGTCCCGCCGGCGGCCGAAGGCGTCCTCCAGGCCCTGAAGGGCCGCCAGGGTCCCGGCCGGGTCGAGCCGGCTGTCCACCAGGACCACGCCGTTGAGGAAGGGCGGATCGGCCGGATCGGGCCAGGCCTGCGAGCGCCACCACTGGGACAGGGCCCAGATGCGCAGGCCCGCGGCGTCCATGGTTTCGACCGCGGCCTCCAACAGGCCTTGCACCGATCCATGGGCCCCGGGCAGGTTGCCGCCCATCGCGACGACGATGGCCCGGTCGAGTCGGCGCCGGCTGAAGGTAAGGTGTCCCCTGCTCATGACGACCGCATACACGACCCCGGCCGATGACGCGCGCTGATCCTGTCCCGCCCGAGCCCCCGCGCGACTGTCCGATCTGTCCGCGGCTGGTCGCCTATCGCGCGGACAACCGGCGCGCGGAGCCGGCCTGGTTCAACGGCCCGGCCCCGTCGTTCGGCGATCCCGACGCCCGGCTGCTGATCGTCGGCCTGGCCCCGGGGCGCGGCGGGGCCAACCGCACCGGGCGGCCGTTCACCGGCGATGGGGCCGGGGTGATTCTCTACGAGACCCTGACGCGGATGGGCTTCGCCCGGGGGACCTATCAGGCGCGGCCCGACGACGGGCTGCAGCTGGTGGACTGCATGATCACCAACGCCGTGCGCTGCGCCCCCCCCGGCAACCGGCCGCTACCGGCGGAAGAGGCCAACTGCCGTCCGTTCCTGCAGGCGCGCCTGGCCGCCCTGCCCCGGCTGAAGGCCATCCTGACCCTGGGGGATGTCTCGCGAAAGAGCGTGCTGAGGACCCTGGGCCTCAAGCCCACCGCCGTGCCGCCCGGCCACGGGGTGGAGGGGGACGTGGGCCCCTACCGGCTGTTCAACAGCTACCACTGCTCGCGCCTGAACACGAACACCGGGCGGCTGACCCCGGCCATGTTCGACGCGGTGTTCGCGCGGGTGCGGACCTACCTGGGCTAGGCATTTCGTCTGCACATATGTGTAGCGTCCCCGGCTGACAGGTTCCGCCGGCCGATCCTTGCGTCATAGTCGCGCCATCGCCTCTCCCAGCGGAGCGGCGACCGTCCACGACTGATGAAGAGGTACCTCGCGTGAAGTTCGGCATCATCCTGACGCCCCATTGGAAGGGCGACGATACTCAAAGCGCCGTCTACAAGGAGATGATCGACCGGATGGTCTTCGCCGAGCAGTGCGGTTACTGGTCGTGCTGGACCACCGAACACCATTTCGCCAACGACCCCGCCTACCTGCCCTGGGGCTGGGAGGGGGCGCGGTTCAAGGCCTATGACCTGGCCCCCGACCCCCTGGTGCTGCTCACCTTCGGCGCGGCCCGCACCTCGCGCCTGCGGCTCGGCACCGGGGTGCTGCTGGTCAATTACGACAATCCCGTCCGGCTGGCCGAGCGCATCGCCATGCTCGACGTGCTCAGCGAGGGCCGGCTGGAGCTGGGCCTAGGCCGCGGCGGCGGGGTGCGCCATTCCGCCGCCTTCGGCCTGCCTCTGGACGACAACAGCAGCCAGGATCGCTATCGCGAGGCGCTGGCGATCATGATCAAGGCCTGGTCGGGCGAACGGTTCTCGTTCCAGGGCGAGCACTTCGCCTTTCCCGAGCTGGAGGTGATGCCGACGCCGATCCAGCGCCCCCACCCGCCCCTCTACACCTCGACCCAGAACGCGCAGAATTTCGCGGAGGCGGCGGCCCAGGGGCTGTCGCACTGCTCGACCACCGGCGCCTGGGGACCCGCCAGCATCGACGCCTACAACGCGCGTCAGGCGGTCTTCGACCAGGCCGCGCGCCAGGCGGGCCGTGATCCCGCGGCCATGCTGTATCCCACGTCCCTGTTCCAGTTCTGCGCCGAGACCGACGCGGAGGCGCAGGAGACGGCCGAGGAATATATGCTGAACTTCACCGCCCACGTGGAAGCCCACTATGAGCGTCAACGGCACGGCGGCTCGGCCCTGGGCGCACTTACCAACCCCAACGCCGGGCTGGACGACATCAAGGCCATGAACAAGCGGGCCTTCGAGACCAACCTCATCGGCAGCCCCAAGACCATCGCCGAGAAGCTCGCCGCCTTCCTCGAGAAGGCGCCGTCCATCAACTACATCCTCGGGATCACCGACGCCGGCGGCCCGCCGCGCGAGTTCGTCCACCGGTCGATGGAGCTGTTCGCCCGCGAGGTGATGCCCAAGTTCCAGAACCTCCGCGAACCCGCGATGGCGGGGCGTCTGGCCGTGGATGCCTAGGGACGTTTTTCCTTAGTTGGACCCAAACCCATAAAAATTCCCGATCACCCCGGCGCCCTTCGACGCCGCCTGCGGCGTCGCTCAGGACAGGCCGCCGGGGCCCAGATCATATGGCTCAACGTCTGCGCTTTAGGATCTGGGTCCCGGCATTCGCCGGGAAGATCGGGGTGGGGGAAATGTCCGACGCCGCGTTCGCGCGCGCCTCACACCGGCCGGAAGGCGCCGTCGGCGCGGCGGATGCGGAAGCTGCCGGGGCCGCGGAAATGGGCGGGGTAGAGCTCCAGCCCCTCGTCCGCCGCCCGCTCCAGCATGGCGATGCGGGTCCAGGTCGCGGCGGCGGGATCGCCGCAGAAGGCGCTGCCCCAGCCCGGGAAACGAAGCTGGAGCGGCGAATGGATGGCGTCGCCGCAGAACAGGGCGTCGCCGCCGCTGCGCGTCAGCTGCAGGCCGAAATGGTCCACCGTATGGCCCGGCAGGGAGACCACGACGGCGCCGGGCGCCAACTCATCCCCTGCGCCGATGAACAGCGCCATGTCCCGTTCCACCACCGGCAGGACGCTGTCGGCCAGCGACCCGTGATTGGCCGGCCCCGGGGCCTCGGCGGCGATGCGCACCCAGTGGTCGAGCTCGCGGCGGGACATGGCGTAGCGGGCCCGGGGAAAGGTCGGAACCCACCGGCCGTCCTGCAGCCGGGTGTTCCAGCCCACATGGTCGGCATGCAGATGGGTGCACATGACGACATCGATGTCGTCCGGCGCCAGCCCGGCCTCGGCCAGATCACGGAGGAAACGATCGCTGGTCCGGCGATGCCAGGCTGGATGCCCCGGCCGCTCCTTGTGCTGGCCGATGCAGGTGTCGACGAGGATGTTGAACCCGCCCATCCGGATCAGCCACGACTTCATCCCCAGCCGCACCCGGGTTATCCCCGCGTCCATATGATCCGGACAAAGCCACGCCGCCTCCGCCGCCAGCCGCTCGGGCTGCGCCGTCGGGAAGATCATCGACAGCGCGACCTCGAAACAGTCCTCGTCGACGAGCGGCTGGATTTCGATCATGAAACGTCCTTCGCTGTGCGGCCATTTATGCCCGCGCCTTTGGCCAATGGCCGAGAGGCATTGTCGGCGTCAAGCGGCAGATCGCTGCTGCTACGGCACCGCTGCCGACGTCAAGGATCCACGCCCTTCTGACCGCTTTCGACCCTTAGCGGTCCTTGGGTCACAGGGTCATGGGCCTAGCCTAGAGCGACCCGTTCGGCGTCTGGGCCAAGGGCTGACCGTCAGGCCAGGATCGAAACGCCGGTGGCCCCGAGGTCGCTGGCGGTCGCGGCAATGGCCTGGTCGACGGCGTCCGAGGCCTTCACCGCCTCATTGGCGTCTGCGCTGAGGGACGGGTCGGCCTTCGCCTCCTGGGCCGCGCGCCGGGCCAAGCTCTTGAGGATCGCCGCCAACTCCCGCACGCCCGACAGGAATTCGCGGTCCGCGTCCTGGTCGGCGGCGCTTCTGGCAGCCTCCGCCCCTCGGGCCAGCGCCCCCTCGGCCACGCGCCGATAGGGGTCGGACGCCGCGGCGTCCCCGTCCTTCGAAGGATTTGCTCCAGTATCGGCGTGTGAACCGTCATCCGTCGTCGGCGAAGGCGTTTCATCCACGGCTTCCGTGCCAAGCGGAACCGCCGCCGAAGCCGCGCCGTCTGCCGTGACGGACGGGTTGCTCAAGGTCGTGTCCGTTGTGGCGCCGGCGTCCATCCCGGCGGTCGATCCGCCGGTCCCGCCATAGGCCTGGATCGCCGCCTTCAACTCTCTGGCGATCTCGGCCAAGGCCTTGGGATTGGAGGCCGCGCCCATCTGCATCATTTTGAGCAGGGCCTTCAGCCGGTCGACTTTCTGTCTTGCCTGAGCCTTGCGCTGCTCGGCAGCTTCCCGAGGCTGGTTAGCCCCACGCGCCTTCAGCATCTCGACTGCGGATCGGGCGTCGCGCAACTTCTGCTGGTCACGATCCAGCATCTTCTGCTCGCGCGCCGAAAGGCTGCTAGTCGGCAAGTTGATCGTCAAGGCTGAGACGGCGAGGGACATCGCCCCCTTGGTGGGCCCGACCGCTTAATGTCGGATGAAGTCGCGGACGGCTCTCCTGTCACAGTGAAGTCCTCGCCGTTCTAAGCGAAGGCGCCGACCCTCTTCCGGCCACGGCCTAATCGGGCTCTAGCCAGATAATGCGGCTGACGGTCAGTCGGCCGCCTCCACCGTCACCGGTATCCCGTTCAGCACCGCGTTGCCGGATATCGGGTCCAGCAGGTCCCCCGGCGAGACCAGGTTGCTGCCGACCCCGGCGTGGCGGCGCGCCACGTCGAGTTGGGCGCCCGGGCGGTCGTGGCCCCAGCCGTGGGGGAGGCTGACCACACCGGGGGTGACGTCCTCGGTGATCTCGACCGGGACGGTGACCTCGCCGGTCGTGTTGGAGAGCCGCGCCATCGCCCCATCGATCAGGCCGCAGCGCGCCGCGTCCTTCGGGTGGATGCGCAGGGTGCAGCGGTCCTTGCCGCTGACCAGGGCCTCGACATTGTGCATCCATGAATTGAGCGAGCGCGAATGGCGGCGGCCGATCAGCACCAGGGGCGGCGCGACCTGCCCCAGCCGCGCGCGCAGCCGGGGCAGGTCGGCGAGGATGTAGTCGGGGGCCAGCTCGACCTTGCCCGAGGCGGTCTTGAGCAGTTGCGGCAGGCGCGGGATCGCCGGCCCGAAGTCGAGGCCGTTGGGGGCGGCCAGCACATCCTCGACGGTCAGGCCCCCCGGCCGCGCGCCGTAGAGGTCGCCCCATGGGCCGGTGCGGATGGTCCAGTCGATGATCCGCCGGGGGCCGGGATCCGGCGAGGCCGCCAGGACCGGGGCCGGGTCCATGCCGGCGAGGCCGCACAGGGTGGTCAGATAGGCGTCGTCGAGGGCCGCGACATCGATCTCGGCATTGGTCATGCCGGCGCACAGGCCGCCCAGGCGCAGCAGGATCTGCCATTCGGGGACCCAGCCCTCGGGCGAGGCGAACAGGGGGTCGTTGTATTTGATGCCGCTGCGCAGGGCGAAGATCCACGACCAGATGTCGGAATAGGGCTGCTCGAAGGCCGGGGTCGCGGGGAAGATCACATCGGCGTGGCCGGTGGTCTCGTTGCGATACAGGTCGATGCTGATCATGCCCTCGAGCAGAGGCAGGGCCGCGTCCAGTCGGCCGGAGTCCGGGGCGCTGACCACGGGATTGCAGCCCAGCGTGATCAGCCCCTTGATCTGCCCCTCCCCCGGCGTGTCGATCTCTTCCGCCAGGCAGGCGGCCGGCACCTCCCCCAGCACCTCGGGCGCCCCGCGCACCCGGGTGTGGTAGGCGCCCGCCGAGAAGGGCCGCGCCGGGAAGGCGTCCATGAACGGGGCGACCGGATTGGCGAACATCAGGCCGCCGGGGGTGTCGAAATTGCCCGTCAGGATGGCGATGACGTCGGTCATCCAGGTCGCAAGGGTGCCGAATTCCTGGGTGCACAGGCCGATCCGGCCGTAGACGGCGGCGGTGGGGGCGGCGGCGATCTCGCGGGCCAGGCGGCGGATGATCTCGGCGGGCACGCCGCAGGTCTGCGCCACCGCCTCGGGCGTGAAGTCGCGGCAGGCGGCCTCCACCGCCTCCACGCCGTTGACCAGGCCGTCCAGCCGGCCGAGGTCGACCAGGCCATCGGCGAACAGCACCTGGGCCATGGCCAGCAGGAACAGGGCGTCGGTCCCCGGCTGGATCGGGACCCACTCGTCGGCGCGCTGGGCGGTGCGGGTCCGCGCCGGGTCGATCACCACCGTGCGCCCGCCGCGCTCACGAATCCGGTCGATCTCGGCCAGCACCCCGGGGAAGGCCAGGATGCTGCCCTGGGACTCCGCCGGATTGGCCCCCATCACCAGGAAATAGTCGGTGCGGGCGATGTCGGGGACGGCCATCTTCCAGGCGTCGCCGTACATCAGCTGGCAGGTGACGTTCTTGGGCTGCTGGTCCACCGTCGAGGAGGTGTAGCGGGGGATCTTGGCCAGCATCGAGAAGGCCGCCACATAGCGGCTCAGGGTCGAGCTGCGCCCCACCGCATTGCCGGTGCGCAGGGCCAGGGCGCCGCGGCCGTGGCGGGCAAGGATGCCGTGGATGAGGGTCTCGCACCGGGCGAAGGCCTCGTCCCAGCTGGCCTGCCGCCAGACATCGCCGTCTCGGACCATGGGGGCGGTCAGGCGGTCGGGATCGTCGTGTAGCTTCGCGAGGGTGACGCCCTTGGGACAGACATAGCCCCGGCTCCAGACGTCGTCCGGATTGGGGCGGATGCGGGTGATGCGATCGCCGTCCACCTCGACGCAGAGGCCGCACATGGCCTCGCACAGGTGGCAGGAGCGGCGGTGGATGTCAGGCTGGGTCATCGGTCTATCCACGGCGGCGGGGGGCGGTTCACGATCAACGGTAGGCGGACGCTAGGCGATGGCGCCATGATGGAGACTCCAGCCCAGGAGCCCCCGCCATGTCCGCCTTCACCCCGCCCACCGGCATGTCCCACCGCACCATACGCGGGGAGATCCTCTATACGTCCAAGAAGCCCGAGCGGCTGGACCAGGTGCGCGGGCGCGAGGCCTTCTCGATGACGCGCCATGCCGACGGCAAGGTCACCATCCGCGCCCAGTGCGAGATCGAGGACCCGGCGCCCACGGTGCTGCGCGACGTGGTCTATTCCCTGGACGAGAACCGCCGGCCGATGGACTGCCTGCTGCGCCTGACCATCGGCGACCGCTATTTCGCCTCCGCCTGGATCCGCATGGGCGAGGGCTTCATCGAGTGCGAGAGCTACGGTCCGAGCACCGGCCGGTTGTCGCAGCGGGTGGAGGTCGAGGGCTATTACGACGGGTTCGGCAGCCATCCCATCGTGGTGGACGGCTACAACACCAAGTGCATGGACATCGCCAAGGGGCCGCACAAGCGCATCAAGCGCTCGTTCATGACCTCGCTGGACCACCGCGGGGCCTCCCCGCCCCTGATCACCGAGAGCCGCATCTACACCGAATACCTGGGCGAGGAGGATGTCACCGTGGCCGCCGGCGACTTCCGCTGTCGCCACTTCCGCATCACCGACGAGGGCCACGCCATGATGGGCGCCAACGGCCCGCATCCGGACTACGACGTGTGGGTCACCGCCGATGAGGACTCCCTGTTCGTGAAGGGCGGCGTCGGCGGCTATATGCAGACCTGGTACGAACTGGTGTGGCTCGAGCGCGGCTAGGCCGCCGCGCCCGCCGGCCCCGGCTACTTGAATTTGTCGCCGCCCATGGTCTTGTTGAGGGCCGCCCCGGCGCCGTCTGCGGCGTTGTTCGCCGTCCAGTAGCGGCGCAGGTCGCCGTTGGGATCGGAGACCACCTTGGGCGGCACGTCATAGACGAAGGTCATGCGCTTGGCCGGATCATAGGCCGGCCAGTGCGGCAGGCCTTTGACATTGGGATTGCCGGTGCGGGCGAAGGCGGCGAAGGTCGAGCTCATCTCGTCGGCCATGGTCTGCTGGTCCTTGCCCACCCCCACCAGGAAGGGGGCGATGGCGACATTGTCGAACACCAGCGGCAGCTCCACCGCGTGGGGCGAGCGCAGCTTGCCCCCCATCACCGGGGTCTCCCAGGTGACGTTGTACATGTAGACCGGCGCCGCGCCCTGGGCGTGCTTGCGCTCGGCCAGGGTGATGGCGCTCTTGGTCATCATCTGGTCGGTCATGATCCGCTCCCACAGGTAGGCCGGCGAGTCCTTGGGGGCGTGGCTGCGGTATAGGGCGATCATCTCGGGCGCCTTGGCGGGGCCGACGAGGCTGGCGACCTTGGCGTCGAGATCGGCCTGGGTCATGGCCAGCCAGTCTGGCGTCATCGCCGTGTTGGTGGCCTCGTCCTTGGTCACGCCCACCAGGATCGGGATGTCGGCCGACAGGGGCGAGCCCACCGGATCGAAGGGATGGGTCGGCAGGGCCTGGCCGTCGACGGAGGGCCGGTAGGGCAGCAGGCCCAGGCGGGCGCCCGCCTTGATCAGGTCGTCCATGGGCATGGCCTGCAGCTTCGCCACGGCGTCGGCCGGGGCGATGTTCAGGTTGGCCAGCAGCTTGTCGCGGGTGGCGATGGCGTCCTCAGCCGTGCCCAGCCGGGTGGCCGCGCCGCTCTGGATGATGGCCTTGTGGAACAGACCGCGGGCCGCGGGCATGGCGGTGAGGGTGCTGACCTTCGACCCGCCCCCCGACTGGCCGAAGATGGTGACATTGCCGGGATCGCCGCCGAACTGGGCGACGTTGTCGCGCACCCATTGCAGGGCCTGGACGATGTCCATCATGCCGGCGAGGTTGGACTGGGCATAGGCGGGGCCGGCCTCGGGGCCGAGCGCCAGGTAGCCGAAGGCGTTCAGGCGGTGGTTGATGGCGATCACCACCACGTCCTGCTTCCGGGCCAGATTGGCGCCGTTGTAGTATTTGTCGTTGCCGCTTCCGAGGAAGAAGCCGCCGCCGTGGATCCAGAACATCACCGGCCGCTTGCCGACGGCCTTGGCCGAGGGGGTCCAGACGTTGAGGACCAGGCAGTCCTCGCTGATGGGGTCGTCGGAGAAGGACAGGAAGTCGGCCGTCTCCTTGGGCATGTGGATCTGGGGCTGCGGACAGCGGTCGCCCATCTTGGTGGCGGGCTTGACGCCGGTCCACGGGGTCACCGGCTTCGGCGGCAGGAAGCGGTTCTGGCCGCCGGTGTCGGCGCCGTAGTGGACGCCGAGGAAGGCGTGGGCGCCGTTGTCGACCTGACCCTGCAGCAGGCCGTTGGTGGTCTTCACCACGGGGGCGGGATCCAGGGGCGCGGCGGCCAGGGGGCCGGCCACGGCGGCCAGGACAGCGGCGGTCGCCAGCAGCAGCATGTTCATGGGGTTTCCTCGGTTTAGCTTCTTGGCGCGGCCAGCGCGCACCCGGAGCGTGGCCCACCGCTCCCCGCCGCCGCCAGCGGTTTCGCTGCACCGGGAGTCAAGCCGTCGGGCAGCGGGGTAGACGTCGCTTGGCGCGCGCCGCCCTCACGGCCGGACGCGCCAGAGCCACGGGTTCTGATGGGACGATCACTGATCCGGCGCGGGCGTCGCTCATAGACGAACCTGGCCAACCTCAACCGCGGCCCCCGGACTATCAGCATAGCTTATGTCATTGATCGAAATGTCTTTGGTTGAAATATTGTCTTCGCGGGATGATGATTTATTTGTCGAGATAGAATTATCGGCGGTTATCAGAACGCCAGCGCCGCGATGCCTATAGCGTCGCCTTTAGGCTTGACCTTGTTTGTAACTTGATTTGTAGCATTCATCTATTTATTTGATTCGCGCGGATATCATGGCTCTATTACTGCATTCAATCAGCTGCAGTCCACGATAATATGAATTTCCCACGTCTATCCGACATTCTCTGTTTGACGCCTTTTCGCGGGCTAAATAAATTTTAAAATGGGGAGAGGTGTCTTGAACAAAAAAGTATTGTTCGTCGGAGCGGCCATGGCGTGCGGCTCCCTGGCGGCGCCGGCAAGCGCCCAGCCGGCCATCCCGGAGGCCACCGGGCTTCAGGAGGTGGTCGTCACGGCGCGCAAACAGACCGAGAGGCTCGTCGATGCGCCGGTGGCTGTCACCGCGCTGACGGCTGACCAGATCCAGCAGCGCAATATCACCTCCCTGGAAGACGTCAGCGCCTTCGCCCCCTCCCTGACCGCATCGTCCACCGGCGCCGGATCGAACAATCGCGCCCAGCAGACCCTGGTCATCCGGGGGATGACCCCACCTGGCCAGACCTCGTCGAGCCAGACAACCACCGTCTTCATCAACGGCGCGCCCCTCAGCGGCGCAGGCGTGATCGACGGGATATCCGACCTGGCCCAGGTGGAGGTGATCAAGGGCCCCCAGTCCGCCTATTTCGGCCGGCAGACGTTCGGCGGGGCGGTCAACCTGATCACCAAGCCCGCGCAGAACGCGTTCCAGGCGCAGGCGGACGTGCTCTACGGGTCTGACAACCTGACCGACACCCGGTTCTCGGTCGAGGGAGCGATTGTTCCGGATCGCGTCGCCTTACGCGTGGCCGGGCGCTACTATTCAAGGGATGGTCAGTATTCCAACCCCCAGGATCCCGGGAGCCCCTACGGAAGCCAGTCCTCGCGTAACCTGTCGATCGGCGGACAGATCACGCCGACCAATGATCTGCGCATCAAGTTCTTCGGCCTGTATGTGAAGCAGGACGACGGCGTCTCGGCCGTCGCGAACTTCAATCGGCCAAGCTACAACTGCAACGCCGGAGGCGCGCCGGCCGGCGCCCTCAACTTCGTCTGCGGCGTCCTGCCGGACCGGGCGGTCACGCCGCTGGGCCAGAACACCGCCTTTGACCCCGCCTTCGTCGCCGGCCTGTCGAACCCCCTGCGCTTCGATATCGGGCTCGATCACGGCGGGGCGGCGACCCGGGTGCTGCACGGCGACCTCACCATCGACTATACGATCCCGCGCACGGGCCTGACCCTGACCTCCGTGACGGCCGGGAACGACTACAAGGGCGACAACATCTTCGATGGCACCAACCAGTTCGTGCCCGCCTCACAGCACTGGTTAATCGAGACCCAGAACGCCAGCTCGTCCTTCAGCCAGGAGCTCAGGATCAGCTCCGATCAGGCGAGGCGCTTCTGGTGGTTCTTCGGGGGCAACTACGAAGACGCCGAGGTGCGTCAGTACAATCAGGGCTCGACCCCCTTCGGCCTCCTGCTGTTCAGCCCCGGAGCCCCGCTCAAGGCCAAAACCAGCGCCGCGTTCGGCAGCGCCGCCTACACGATCACGCCAAAGTGGATCCTGAACCTCGAAGGCCGCTACCAGGTCGACGAGGTCAGCGCCTATGAGCGCACGGTCGACGCCGCACGCAGCATTATCGACAGGAAGACCGAAAGCCTCACCGACCGCGACCTGACCTGGCGCGCCATCCTTCAGTACAAAATCCGTCCGCGCATGCAGATCTACGCGACCTGGTCGCGCGGCGTTAATCCGTCCGCGTTCAACAACTTCACCCAATATGACGCAGCAACACTGGCGACCATCCAACGGGTGACCGGCGCCGGCCTGTCGACCGGGCCCGAGAAGCTCAACAATTATGAACTGGGGTTCAAGGGAGAGATGATTGGGGGCAACCTGATCGTCGACGCGGACGTCTATTATGCCGAATGGATCGACCAGATCGTCCAGCAGACCTTCTACATCACCGTTCCCGGCCAGGTGATCGTCGCCAGCGCCTTCAACAACTCAGGCGACACGACCCTGCGGGGGATCGAGGCCAACGTCCTTTACCGGGTGACGAGCGACTTGAAGCTCGAGGTCTCCGGCTCGATCAACGACAGCCGCGTCGGTCGCTATGCCTGTTCCTTCTGCGCCGCCCTGGTCGCGAACCTGCCGCCGAACACCACGGCGCCGGCCACGCTGTTCTCCGGCAACCAATTGCCTAACTACTCGAAATACAACGCCACCTTCAGCGCCGACTACACGCGGCCCCTGACCGGCTCGCTCAGCGGCTTCGCCCGCCTCGACTACGTGTTCAAGAGCGGCATGTTTGAGAGCGTGGCCAATCTGGCGAAGACCCAGGACGTGCATCGGGTCAATGTCCGGCTCGGCGTCCGCAACCCGCAGTACGCCGTCGAGGTCTTCGCCACCAATCTGTTCAACAACCGCGCGTTCACGAGCATCGAGAACAGCGTCGACGTGCTGTCGCCCGGGCTGAGCGACCGGGTGATAAATGCGGGGCTGCCCGTGCTCCGGCAGGTGGGCGTGCAGCTGAGGGCCAGGTTCTGACGATGGCGAAGCGGCGCCGAGGCGCCGGCGTCAGAGATTGGCGGCCACCGCGGCTTGTATGAGGGCTTTGAAGGCGTCGGCGTCGAGCATCGCGCCCTCGGGCAGGTCGATGGCGCGGCGGGCGGCGCCCTCCAGGCTGGCGTTGAACAGGCCGGCCGGGTCGGGGAGCCTGGCGCCCTTGTGGAAGGTCAGCTTGACGACGTTCTTGTAGGTCTCGCCGGTGCACAGGATGCCCTTGTGCGACCACACCGGCACGCCGCGCCATTTCCATTCCTCAACCACCTCAGGTTCGGCCTCGTGGATGAGGGCGCGGACCCGGGCCAGGGTCTCGCCGCGCCAGTCGGCCAGGGACGCGATGCGGGCGTCGATGAGGGCGGCGGGGCTGTCGGGGTCGGGGGCGGACGAGTTCATGGGGGGCTTGGACCTCGGACGGGGTTCCTAGAAGTCGGCCCGCCAGGTGGCGAGGAGGCCGAAGGCGGGGCCGGCGTCCTGGCGGTGGGCGGATTGCAGCGAGGTGACGGCGTCCAGTTGCAGCAGACCGTTCAGCCAGGTCCGCTCTGTGGCCGACAGGGTGATGTCCGTCTGGCGACCGGAGGGGGCGGCCCCGAAGCGGCGTTCCGAGAATCCGACGGCGCCGAAATAGTCGGACGGGGCGACGGGCAGCACCGCCAGGAAGCGGCCGTTCTCCACCCGAAGGGGCTGGGCGGCGGTGAGGCGCAGGGAGGCGCAGCGCAGGCGAAGGGCGGCGCAGTCGCCTTCCAGGGCGATCTTCCACTGGGAGCTCCAGGCCGCGTCTTGCAGGGACAGGAAACGGCCGTGCAGGTCGGTGCGGCCCAGGCCGGCCTCGGTGAGCAGGGCGAACGAGTCGCCCAGGGGCCAAACCCCGCTCCAGGCGGCGAAGGTGGTGGACGACGGCAGGTTCAGGCCGGAGCGGGCCGGCAGATAGGCGCCCAGGGGGCCCATGGGCTCGTCCAGGCGGCCGAAGGTGAGGGTGGAGCGCACCGGGCCCAGCTGGCCCTGGCCGCTGAAGCGGAGGTAGGTCGACCCGGGCTCCTCGCGCAGCAGGTCCGGGGAGCGGCGCTGCCCTGCCCCGCCCTCAGCGGTCAGGGCCCATTCTCCCAGGGCGAATTGGCCGCGCACCGCTCGGTCGGCCTGGACCAGGGCGGCGTAGGGGTCGGGATTGTCGGCCAGATAGGGGTTGCCGGCGGCCTTACCGCTCCAGGCGGCCAGGCCGAAGCGGCCGGCGGTGAAGGCGATAGCGACCTCGCGCGAGGGCTCGGCGGGCATCCACGGGAAGATGACCGAGGTCGCGGCCACGCCGTCGTCGATCTGGCCGGCGCGGATGCCGAGGCGGCCGCCCCCGGCCAGGGCCAGGTCCACCTGGGTGCGCTGCCGGATGCCGCTGGAGGCCGGGGTGAGCAGGGCGGCGCGGGGGCCGGCATAGGCGCGGCCGAGGTCGGTGGCGAAGGGCCGCTGGTAATAGTCCCAGCCCACGGTGCGCAGGGCGCCGCTGGCGGCGACGGCATCGCCGAAGGCGGCGCCCATCACCGTGCCGGGCGACAGGCTCTCGGCCACGAAGCCGGCGTCGACGGTGGGCACGCTGAGGGAGCCGGCCGGCAGGAAGGCGCGCTGTAGGTCGAGGGCGCCGCGGCCATAGATGGTGTCGGTTCCCGCCGCCCCGAGGTCGCGTCCGCTGCGCCACAACAGATCGACCACCGCCCGGCCGCTCATGTTGGGGAAGGCCTGCAGCAGCAGGGCCATGGCCCCGGCCACCTGGGGCGCGGCGAAGGAGGTGCCCGAGACGGCCCGGCAGGTGACGCCGTTGCAGTCGGTGACGACGCTCTCGCCCGGCGCGAACAGGAAGGCGCCGCCGGCGGCCCCGGCGACATTGGAGAAGCTGGACGCGACCCCCGCCTGGTTGAGCGATCCGACGGCGATGATGGAGCCGGCATAGCGCGGATCGACGCCATAGCCCGAGGGCCAGTTGGCGGCGCCGGTGGACGAATTGCCGGCGGCGGCGGCGATGATCACCCCGGCGTCCACCGCCCGCTGCAAGGCCGCCTCGACCGCCGGACCCGCAGGCCCGGAGCCGGTGCCGAGGGACAGGTTGATGACCCGGGCCCCATTGGCCACGGCGTAGTCGATGCTGCGGGCCAGGTCTGAGGGGAGGAAACAGGAGTCACTGCCGCAGACGCCGCCGGTGGACTCCGCGCGGATCGCCAGGATGGTGGAGTCGAAGGCGACTCCGACGGTCCCCTGGTTGTTGAAGTTCGAGGCGATGATCCCGGCCACATAGGTGCCGTGGCGGTCCGGGCCGGTGATCTGGCCGCGGGCGGTGTTGATGTCGGTGGAGGCGACGGCGGCCTTGCCGGCAAGGTCCGGCCCCGTGCCGTCCATGCCCGAATCGATCACCGCCACGGTGATGCCCCGGCCCGACGCCCCCTGGGCCCAGGCGGAGTCGGCCTTGATCGCGCCCACGGCGTAGTTGCGGGTGAATTCGGCGCTGGTCACAGACGGCCCCACCGGGGTCGCGGCGGCGGCGGTGGTGGTGGCCGCGGGCGTGGGAGACGCCACGGCGGTGCCCGTCCCTCCCCCGCCGCCCCCGCCGCCGCAGGCGGCCAGGGTCAGCGGCGCGAGCGTCAGCAACAGGAGGCGGATCGGTGGGAAGCAGCGAAGGAAGGGGCTCACGCGACATCTCCCGAACGCCGCCGCGAGGCGACGAGGCTGCGATTCAGAAGGCAGGTTAGGCGGGGCCGGCGATCCCCGCCAGGGGCCTGGAGCCGAATCGGCCCGCTGTCGGCTTTTGGTCGCAGGCCTGGGCGGGTCGGCGCGGGGCTCAGCCCTTGTCCCGCATCAGCCGGGCCTTGTCGCGGGCCCAGTCGCGGTCGGCGGTGGCCTCGCGCTTGTCGTGCAGCTTCTTGCCCTTGGCCAGGCAGAGCTCGAGCTTCACCCGGCCCTTGTCGTTGAAATAGAGCTTGGTGGGGATCAGGGTGCGACCGTCTCGGCGGACCGAGCCCAGCAGGCGGGAGATCTGCTTGCGGTGCAGGAGCAGCTTTCGCGGCCGCCGCGGCTCGTGGTTGAAGCGGTTGGCGGGCCCGTATTCGGGGATGTAGGCGTTCACCAGCACGATCTCGTCGCCCTCGGTGGCGGCGTAGGACTCGGCGATGTTGGCGCGCCCCTCGCGCAGGGCCTTGACCTCGGTGCCGGTCAGCACGACGCCGGCCTCGAAGGTGTCCTCCAGGAAATAGTCGTAACGGGCGCGCCGGTTCTCGGCGATCAGCTTGTGGACGACGGGCGTCCTCACAACAGGCCCAGGTCGCGCAGGCAGTCGCGGATCGCCGGTCGCACGGCCTCGGCGCAGGGCGCCACGGGCAAGCGCACATCCTCGGCGCACAGGCCCAGAAGCGACAGGGCGAACTTGGTCGGCGACGGCGAGGAGTCGAGGAACAGCGCCTTGTGCAGGCGGATCAGCCGGTCCTGCCGGGCCAGGGCGCCGGCCCAGTCGCCGGCCAGACAGGCCTCGATCAGGGCGCAATAGGCCTCGGGGGCGACGTTGGAGGTCACCGAGATGCAGCCGTGGCCGCCGTGGGCCATGTAGCCGAGCGCCGTGGGATCGTCCCCCGACAGCATGACGAAGTCCTCAGGGCATTCCAGCCGCATCATGCTGGCCCGCGCCAGGTCGCCGGTGGCGTCCTTGACCCCGACGATATTGGGCAGCTGCGCCAGGCGCGCGACGGTCTCGTTGCTGATGTCCACGGCGGTGCGGCTGGGCACGTTGTAGATCAGGACGGGAATCTGCACGGCGTCGTTGATCGCCTGGTAGTGGCGGAACAGGCCCTCCTGGCTGGGGCGGTTGTAGTAGGGGGTGACCACCAGGGCGCCGTGGGCGCCGGCCTGCTTAGCGTAGAGGCACAGTTCGATGGCCTCGTCGGTGGAGTTGGAGCCGCAGCCGGCGATCACCGGGACCCGGCCTGCGGCGACCTCGATACACAGGGAGACCACCCGGCGGTGCTCGTCGTGGCTGAGGGTGGAGGTCTCGCCCGTGGTGCCCACCGGAACCACGCCGTGGACCCCGCCGGCGATCTGGCGCTCCACCAGGGCCGCGAAGGCGGCCTCGTCGAGGGCGCCGTCGCGAAACGGGGTGACGAGGGCGGGAATGGCGCCCCGGAACAGAGGATGTGACATGAGAGCAACAAGCCGTGATGTGGCGCCGCCCGGGGTTGCGGCTTAGGAGTCGAGGCGGACATTATGTTGGCGTCGCATCCCCCCGCAACATTGGGGGCCGTGCGGGCTGGTTCAACGGCAGGGGTTTAGGGTTTGCAGTCCATCTGGTCGAGAGCGGCGATTTGCGTCGCCTGCGTGGTCGCCGTCAATGGGGCCGCCGATGCGCAGAACGCTCCGCCCCCGGGATCGGAGCCTCCGCCGCCTGCGTTCGCCGCCCCGCCGGTGGGGATTCGCCAGCCCCTGGCCGACCAGGACGCCTCCCTGCTGCGGGACGGATTGATCGCCGCCAAGCGGGGCGACGTGGCTGCCGCCCAGGCCAACCGGGCCAGCATGGGCAATCCGATCGGCCGCAAGATCCTGTTGTGGGCGATGATCAACGCCGCCCCCGACCGGCTGTCGTTCTTCGAGCTGGATCAGGCGCGCCGCGACCTGTGGGGCTGGCCGCGGGCGGACGGACGGCAGATCGCCGCTGAGAAGCTGATCGAGACCGCGGCCATGCCGCCGCAGCGGACCATCGACTGGTTCCAGGGTGAGGCGCCCAAGTCCGCCCAGGGGGCCATGGCTCTGGCCGCGGCCTATCGCGCCGCGGGCCGGACGGCCGAGGCCAAGACCCTGATCCGCCGCGTCTGGCGCGACACCTTGTTCGAGGCCGACGCCCAGCGCGCCATGCTGGCCCGCTTCGGCGACCTGCTCGACGCCTCCGACCACGTGGCGCGGATGGACATGCTGCTTTACGGCCCGCAGGGACCGGCGGCGCGGGACATGCTGCCGCTGCTGCCCGGCGACCAGCAGACCCTGGCCCTGGCGCGGATGGCCTACCGCGCCGGCGCCGCCAACGCCGGGGACATCGCCGCCGCCCTGCCCTTCAATCTCGCCAGCCACCCCGGCCTGACCTTCGAGCGGGCGCGCTACTACCGCACCCGGGGCCAGGACGCCATGGCCCTGGCCCTGGTGGACAACTTCCCGCGCGCCCCGGGCCACAACGAGGGCGCCAAGCTGATCTGGCAGCAGCGCTGGGCGCTGTTCAACCTGGCGATGAAGGACCAGAACTACCGGGCGGCCTATGACGCGGTGAACAACCACGGCCTGGCGCCGGGGAGCGACTTCGCCGACGCCGAGTTCTTCGCCGGCTGGCTGGCCCTGTCCAAGCAGCGCAACCCAACCCTCGCCGACCGCCATTTCGAGAACCTGCAGAAGGCCGGATCCTCGCCCATCACCCTGGGACGGGCCTATTACTGGCGCGGCCGGGCGCACGACGCCATGGGCGATGCGGCCGGGGCCAAGGGCTACTACGCCCAGGGCGCGCGCTTCTACACCACCTTCTACGGCCAACTGGCCGCCGAGAAGGCCGGGGTCACGCAGATCAGCCTCGGCAGAGACCCGGTCGCCTCCCCGGCGGACCGGGCGCGGTTCGAGGGGCGCGAGCAGGTCCAGGCGGCCCGGCTGCTGGCGGAGGCCGGCGAGAAGGACCTGTTCCGCGGCCTGGTGCTGTTCCTCGACGACACCCTGCCCAACGCCGAGGAGAGCGGCCTGCTGGTGGACCTGGCGCGGGGCTACGGCGACCAGGACCTGGCCATGCGCGTGGTGCGCGCCTCGGCCACGCGGGGCTTCATCCTGCCCGAGCGCGGCTATCCCCTGCGCACCCCGCCCATGAACGGCTCGGCCGAGCCCGCCCTGATCCTTGGCATCGTTCGCCAGGAAAGCGGCTTCGACCCCAAGGTTCGCTCGGGGGTAGGCGCGCGTGGGATGATGCAGCTGATGCCCAGCACCGCCCGCGTCGTCGCCGCCAAGCAGGGCGTGATCTACGCCCCGGAGATGCTGGACGAGCCCGAATACAACATGCGCCTGGGCGCCACCTACCTGGGGGACATGGTGCAGACCTTCTCGGGGTCCTATGTGCTGGCGGCGGCGGCCTATAACGCCGGGCCTGGGCGGCCGGCCCAGTGGGTCGGGGCCTGCGGCGACCCGCGCTCGGCCAGCGTCGATCCCGCCGACTTCATCGAATGCATCCCCTTCTCGGAGACCCGCAACTATGTGATGCGGGTGATCGAGGGGATGCAGGTCTACCGGGCGCGGCTGAACGGCGGCCAGGCGCAGCTGACGCCCTCAGCCGACCTCAAGCGCGGCGGCTACGGCTACGCGAGCTACGGGCCGCAGCCCTACGCCGCCGGGGTGGGAACCAGCGCGCCGTACCTGACGCCGGGGACGAACTAGTCAGCGGGCCGGGACATCGTCTCTCGTTTCCCCGGCGTACGCCGGGGCCCAGATCACAAGGGGCCGACGTCTTCGCCATAGGATCTGGATCCCGGCGTACGCCGGGAATGCGAGTTGAATATCCTCACACCGCCAGGGCGCGGGCGAACACCTCGGGATCGACGTTGCCTCCGGACGCCACCACCACGGCGGCGCCGCCGGCCAGGTCGACGCGACCGCTGAGCAGCAGGGCCAGGGCCACGGCGCCGCCGGGCTCCAGCACGATCTTGAGATGGCGGAAGGCGAAGGCCATGGCGGCCAGCGCCTCGTCGTCGCTGACGCCCTTGGCCCCCGCCAGACGGGACTGGTTGAGGGCGAAGGTCAGGTCGCCGGGGCGCGGGGCCATCAGGGCGTCGCAGATCGACGGCTCGTCGGGTCGCACCTCGACATGATGGCCCGCGGCGAGGCTGCGGGCGTGGTCGTCGTAGAGGGCCGGTTCGACGGCGTACACCCTCGTCTGCGGCGACAGGGCCAGGCCGACGCCGGCGACCAGGCCGCCGCCGGAGGCGGGACACAGCAGCACGGACGCCGCCGCGCCCTGGTCCTCCATCTGGGCGACGATCTCGAGGCCGACGGTGCCCTGGCCGGCGATGACGTGAAAATCGTCGAAGGGACGCACCAGGGCGCCGCCGCGCTCGGCCACCAGGGCGTCGGCGATGGCCTCGCGCGACTGGGTCCGGCGATCGTAGAGCACCACTTCGGCCCCCAGGGCGCGAGTGCCGGCGATCTTGGCCTCCGGCGCGTCGGCGGGCATGACGATGACGGCGTGCACCCCCACGAGGCTAGCGGCGGCGGCGACCCCCTGGCCATGGTTGCCCGAGGAATAGGCGACCACCCCGCTCATCCGCTCCTCGGCCGTCAGCCGGCTGATCCGGTTGTAGGCGCCGCGGAACTTGAACGAGCCGGTGCGCTGCAAGCATTCCGCCTTGACGAAGACGCGGCCGCCGACCGCGATGTCGAGGGCCTCGCTGCTCAGGAGCGGGGTGACGACGGCCACCCCGGCGAGACGGTCGGCGGCCTCGCGCACGTCATCGAGGGTCGGCAGGGCGGGAGCGGCGGTGTCGTCCAAGGGCCTGATCATCCGGGCGATGGGCGGGCCAATAGAGGGGATCGGCCCGGCGGCGACAAGGGCAAAGCCGCGCCGCACTGGACGGCCGGGCGCCCCAGCGCGTATCGGGGGGCATGACCCGGCCCCTCATCGCAGACCAGCCCGCCGTGATGCGGACCACGTCCTGGCCCGACTACGCCCTGCTGGACAGCGGCGACGGCCGCAAGCTGGAGCGCTACGGCCCCTATCGCGTGGTGCGCCCCGAGCCCCAGTGCCTGTGGCGCCCCACCCTGGAGGCGGCCGCGTGGGAGTCCGCCGACGCGGTGTTCGACCCCACCGACGAGGACGAGGCCGGGCGCTGGCGCCTGTCGGGCTCGCCGGCCGAGGCCTGGCCGATGGCCTGGGAGGATGTCCGCTACCTGGGCCGCTTCACCGCCTTCCGCCACCTGGCGGTGTTCCCAGAACAGGCCGCCAACTGGCAGTGGCTGAAGAGCCGGGTCCTGGCGGCGCCGGAGCCGCCCCGGGTGCTCAACCTGTTCGGCTACACCGGGGTCGCCAGCCTGGCCTGCGCCGCGGCGGGCGCGGCGGTCACCCATGTAGACGCCTCCAAGAAGGCGGTGGGCTGGGCGCGGGAGAACGCCGCCCTGTCGGGGCTGGCCGACCGGCCGGTCCGCTGGATCGTCGAGGACGCCCGCAAATACGTCCAGCGCGAGGTGCGCCGGGGCGCCCGCTACGAGGGCATCATTCTGGATCCGCCCACCTACGGCCGCGGCCCCACCGGCGAGGTCTGGCGCCTGTTCGAGCACCTGCCCGAGATGATCGCCCTGTGCGGCCAGCTGCTGTCGGACAACGCCTCGTTCCTGCTGTTGAACGCCTACGCCACGCGCATCTCCGGCGCCGCCCTGTCGCACCTGATGGCCCAGGCGGTGGGGGATCGCGGGGGGCGCATCGACTGGGGGGAACTGGCCCTGCGCGAGGCCGATAGTCCGCGCGAGGTCGGCCTGTCGTTCTTCGCCCGCTGGTCGTCATGAGCGCCCGGCAGATCACCTCCCTGGCCAACGCCACGGTCAAGGCCGTGCGGGCCCTGCACCTGCGCAAGGAACGCGAGCAGACCGGCCTGTTCCTGGCCGAGGGGCTGAAGATCGTCATCGAGGCGGTGGACCTGGGCCATGCGCCGAAAATCCTCATGTTCGGTCCCGAGGCCGGCGCCCACCCCCTGCTGCAGAGGGCGGTGCAGGCCACCTATGACGCGGGCGGCGAGGTGGTCGAGGTGAGCCGCGAAATCCTCGAGAAGGTCTCGCGGCGGGAAAACCCGCAGGCCGTGGTCGGGGTCTTCGCCCAGGTGTTCACGCCGCTGGAGGAGATCCAGCCCGCCGCCGCCCGCTGCTGGGTGGCGCTGCAGGCCGTGCGCGATCCGGGCAACCTGGGAACCATCGTAAGGACCGCCGATTCCGCCGGCTGCGGGGGGGTGATCCTGGTGGGCGACTGCTGCGATCCCTATTCGGTGGAGGCGGTGCGCGCCACCATGGGCTCGATCTTCGCCGTACCGCTGGTCAAGGCGACGGTGGCCCAGTTCCTGGCGTGGCGGGCGTCGTGGCCCGGATCGGTGGTGGGGACCCTGCTGACCGCCACCCATGACTATCGCCAGGCGCCCTATGCGGCCCCGACGCTGATCCTGATGGGCAACGAGCAGCAGGGCCTGCCGCCGGAACTGGCGGCCGCCTGCGATGTGACCGTGAAGATCCCCCAGCGCGGCCGGGCCGACAGCCTGAACCTGTCGGTGGCCACGGGGATCATGATCTACACGGTGGCGGAATAGCCGGGATGGGCGGCGCCTACGCAAGCGCCGTCATCCTAGGCCTTGTGCCTAGGACCCAGAAACGCAGAGATTTCACTGTTGTGCGTGGCGATCAGACCTGGGCCGTCGACGCGTCTGGGTCCCAGGCACAAGGCCTGGGATGACGGGCGTGGTGAGCGTCGCGGCCCTCAACCCTTCGGCGGCGATTTCGGCTTGGGCGTCTTCGCGCGCGCGACCTTGGACACCAGGGAGGCCTTGCGGCGCTTGGCGATCTGGGCGCCGCGGCGGGTCGGGGGGGCGCCCTTGGAGGCGTGGCTGGGGCCGCCGCCGCCGACCTTGAAGGGGTTGTCCTTGGAGGTCGACTTCATGGTCAGGCGGATCGGCACGCCCGGCAGGTCGAAGCTCTCGCGCAGGCTGTTGACCAGGTAGCGGCGATAGCTTTCCGGCAGGTCGTCGGCGCGCGAGGCGAACAGCACGAAGGTGGGCGGGCGGGCCTTGGTCTGGGCCATGTATTTGGGCTTGATGCGGCGGCCGCCGACGGCGGGGGGCGGGTGGCGCTGGGTGGCCATCGACAGCCAGTCGTTGAGGGACTTGGTCTTGACCTTGGTGGACCAGTCATCGTGGACCTTGAACACGGCGGGCATCAGCCGGTCCATGTTGCGGCCGGTCTCGGCCGACAGCGCCACCACGGGGCTGCCGCGTAGCTGCGGCAACACCCGGTCGGCCTCCTCGAGGAATTCCTTGAGCCGGGCCTGGGGCTCCTCCACCAGGTCCCACTTGGACAGCACGAAGATCAGCGCCCTGCCCTCGCGCTCCACCAGGTCGCCGATCTGCAGGTCCTGGATCTCGAAGGGGTGGGTGGCGTCCATCACCAGGATCACCACCTCGGCGAAGGTGATGGCCCGAATGGAGTCCTGGGTGGAGAGCTTCTCCAGCTTCTCCTGGACCTTGGCCTTGCGACGCAGGCCGGCGGTGTCGACCAGACGGATCTTGCGGTCGTCCCACTGCCAGTCGACGGGAATGGCGTCGCGGGTGATGCCGGCCTCCGGCCCCACCAGCATGCGCTCTTCCCCTAAAAGCCGGTTGACCAGGGTCGACTTGCCGGCGTTGGGGCGGCCGACGATGGCGATCTTGATCGGGTTTTCCTTGTCGGGGACGTAGTCGGGGTCCTCCTCGGGCTCCGACGCCAGGAGGGCGGCGTAGAGCTCGGCCATCCCCTCCCCGTGCTCGGCGGAGATCTCGATGGGCTCACCCAGGCCCAGTTCGAAGGCCTCCAGGGCGCCCGCGGCCCCGGCCTTGCCCTCGGCCTTGTTGGCCGCCAGCAGCACCGGCTTGTCCTTGCGGCGGAGGATCTCGGCGAAGGTGTGGTCCAGGGGCGTGACCCCCTCGCGGGCGTCGATGAGGAACAGGGCCACGTCGCATTCGTCGATGGCCAGCTCGGTCTGGGCGCGCATGCGCGCCTCCAGGCTCTCGTCGGTGACGTCCTCGAAGCCGGCGGTGTCGATCAGCTCCAGGTCCAGGTCGCCGATCGAACCCGTGCCGAAGCGCCGATCGCGGGTCACCCCGGGCCGGTCGTCGACGATGGCCAGCTTCTTGCCGGCCAGTCGGTTGAACAGAGTGGACTTGCCGACGTTGGGCCGTCCGACGATGGCCAGCTTCAACGCCATGAGAGGTCTTTCACGCCTAGGATGTCATCCGTCCCGGGTCAGCGGATCGCGACCAGGTCGGCCTTGTCGGTCAGCACGTATAGCATGCCGTCCATGGCGATGGGGGTCAGCAATGCGGGGGAGCCCAGGCTGAGCGAGGTCTGGCGGGCGCCGGTCTTGGGATCGAGCCCCAGGGCCTGACCCGTGGAGGACACCACCACCAGCCGGTTGGACGCCAGCACCGGGCCGAACCAGTAGGGGCGCGTCTTGCCCTTGCCGCCGAAGAAGCCGAACCGGCCGCGCTTCTTGGCCAGGGGCTGGCCCTTGTTGAGATCGACGATCCAGTAGATCTGGCCGCTCTCGCGGGCGGCGCAGATCAGCTCGCCGGCCTTGGAGATCACATAGACCACGTCGCCGGCCGCCCACGGGGTGGTGATGCTGGAGACGGGAATCACCCACTTGCCGGCGCCGGTGCGCATGTCGACGGCGGCGAACACCCCCGAGTGGCTCGCGGCGAAGACGTCGCCCTTGAAGATGATCGGCCGCCCCGCGATGTCGCGGATCTCCGACAGGGCGTTGTTGCGGCTGGAGCGCGACAGGGACTGGGTCCACAGGTCGTTGCCGTTGGCCGCCTGCAGGGCGACCACCTCGCCCGAGGCGAAGGCGGCCACCACCGTGCCCTCGGACACCGCCGGGCTGGAGGCCGCCAGGATGCGGGCGGGCTCGACCAAGCCCTGGTAGTTCCACTGCGGCGCGCCGGTGGCGGCGTCGAAGGAGGTGAGCTCGTCCTCGAGGTCGATGGCCAGGACGTGGTTGCCGGCGATAGCCGGCGCGTTGTGGATCGGGGTGTCGACCTTGGTCTGCCACAGGGTCGCGCCGGTGTTGGCGTCGAGCGCCGTCACCAGCCGGTAGCCTGAGGTGACGTAGAGCTTGCCGTCGGCGAAGGCGACGCCGCCGCCGAACGCGTTCTTGTCGCGCCGCTCCTTGCTGCGCAGGTCCACCGACCACAGCCGGGCGCCGCTCTTGGCGTCGTGGGCGGAGACTCCCGCCTGGGCGTCCATGGTGAAGATCTTGCCGGCCGCGGCCACGGGGGGCGCGGTGAGGTGGTCGTGGCGGTTGGAGCCGCGGCCGACGCCGCGGCGCCAGGCGACCTGGAAGTCGGCTGCGGCGGCGGCGTTCTCCACCGGCGCATCGGGCGTGCCGCCGGGCTGCGGCCAGGCGGCCACCGGGGCGGGGGGCGGCAGGAAGAAGTCCTGGCCCTTGAGGGCGTCGGCGGCGGCGACGGTGTCGTCGCCGAAGATCACCGGGATGCGCTCGCCCTGGGTGGCGCTGGAGCGGCCCTTGCCGCCACCCTTGCCGAAGGGATTGAGCGAGGACACCGTCGAGCAGCCCACCAGGGCGCTCGCGGCGGCGGCGAGCAGGACGATCTTGAGGGGCTTGGAGGTGATCATTGGGCGGCTCCCGCTTGGGGGGTCGAAGGGATGGGCATGGCGGGCGTGGCCCGCGCCGCCTTGATGATGGCCTGCATGGCGCCCGCGTTGCCGCTGTCGATCAGCGCCTCGGCGGACTTGGCCCGCTGGCGCACCCCGGCCGGGGTGTCCAGGCCGTTGGCGAGGACGATGAAGTCGTCGCGGGCGGCGGCGGCCTGGCCGTGGGCCAGCTTGCTCATCGCCAGGGCCTCCTTGGCCAGCGCCCGGTAGGGCCTGCCCTCCCCGGCCAGGGCGTTCAGGCGGCCATCGATCTCGGCGACATTGGCGGTGTCCATCAGGGCGTAGGCCGCCTGCAGCCGCGCCGCGTCGCCGATGAAGGCCGACGGCGCGTCCTTGGCGGCCTGGTCGAACAAGACCACCGCCTCGGCGGTGCGGTTCTCGCCCAGGCGGATGCCGCCCTGCTGCATCAGGGCCAGGGCGCGGTAGGCCTTGGAGCCGGCCTTGGCCGTGGCCTCGAACTGGCCGTAGGCCTTGGGGCCGTCGCCGGCCGTCAGGGTGTTGAGGGCGGCGTCATAGGATTCGGAAGCCTTGGCGTCGGTCCGCGCCCGATTCTCGCCGTAGCCCCACACGGCCAGGGTGATCACCAGGGCCAGCACCAGGATCCCCCCCACCCAGGGCAAGGCCTTGAACGCAAGGGTCCTGTAGCGGTCGGAGCGAAGCTGCTCCTCCACTTCCTGGAAGATATCGGCCAAGGGAAGCTCCGAATTCGGAAAAAGGTGGCGGACCCTATCGCCTGAGCGGCGCCACCGCAACGCAGGCCGGGCCAAGCTCTGCGATGGGATAGGCAATTTTGCGGCGGCCGTCCTACTTACGGCCGGCGTTGGACAGATAGGTCTCCGCATCGGCGGGAAAGAGCCGACCCTGGACGTCCTCGCCGTAGGCCTTGACCGCCTTGAGGATATCCCCGCGCAGGTCGGCGTATCGCCGCACGAACTTGGGCGTCCAGTCGAACAGGCCGAGCATGTCGTCGGTGACCAGGATCTGGCCGTCGCAGGCCCAGGAGGCGCCGATGCCGATGGTGGGAACCGACACCGCCTCGGTGATGGCCCGGGCCAGGGGCTCGGCGACCCCCTCCACAACGATGGCGAAGGCGCCGGCCGCCTCGGTCTCGCGGGCCTCGGCCACCACCCGGTCCCACTCCGCCTCGGTGCGGCCCTTGGCCTTGAAGCCGCCGTCCACCAGCACCGCCTGGGGGCGCAGGCCCACATGGCCCATCACCGGAATGCCCCGCCGCACCAGGTAGGCGACAGTGTCGGGGACGGTCGGCCCGCTCTCGACCTTGACCCCCTGGGCTCCGGTTTCCTTCATCACCCGGGCGGCGTTGTCGTAGGCGACCTCGGGGGCGCCCTCATAGGAGCCGAAGGGCATGTCGACCACCACCATGGCCCGCTTCGAGCCGCGCATCACCGCCTGGCCGTGAAGGATCATCATCTCCAGGGTCACGCCGACCGTGTTGGGCAGGCCGTGCACCACCATGCCCACCGAATCGCCCACCAGGAGCAGGTCGCAGGCGTCATCGAGGAGGGCGGCCATGGGCGCCGTATAGGCGGTCAGGCAGACCAGGGGGGCCTGGCCCTTGCGGGCGGTGATGTCCGGGGCGGCGAGCCGCCGCACGGGGGTCTGGGTCTGTGCGGACACGGGCTGTTCCTTCCAGGGCGGGGTCGCCGCGTAGATAGCATCTCGCCCGCGACGGGGCTCATTGTCCTTGAACGTCCGCGCCCCCTGGTCAAGATGCCGCCATGAGCACCCCGTCGCCGCCCGAAGCGCTCGACCCTTCGGACCCCTACGCCCGGATCGCACAGACCTTTCCCCGGCTGACCCCGGAGATGATGGAGCGGGTGGCCCGTTACGCGACCCGCGAGACGCTGACCACCGGACAGCTGCTGTTCGAGCGCGGCCAGCGGTCGGTGGATTTCTTCATCCTGGTCTCGGGCGCCATCGACATCTTCACCCTCGATGACCACGGCCAGCACAAGGTGCTCACCACCCATGAGCCGGCCCAGTTCACCGGGGAACTGGACCTGTTCAACGACCGCCAGATCCTGGTCAGCGCACGGGCCGCGACCGACAGCGTGGTCCTGCGGGTGCGCCACGGCGACTTCCGCCGCCTGGTCAGCGGCGAGCCGGACATCGGCGAGTTGATCATGCGGGCCTTCATCCTGCGCCGGGTGGGCCTGGTTCTGCACGGCGAGGGCGGCGTGGTGCTGATCGGTCCCGCCCACGGCGCCGACACCCTGCGGCTGCAGCGCTTCCTGACGCGCAACAACTATCCCCACCGGCTGATCGATTCGGCGACGGACCGGGGCGCCGAGGGCCTGCTGGGGAGCTTCGCGATCACCCCCGAGCAGCTGCCGGTGGTGATCGCCCCGGGCGACCGGGTGTGGCGCAACCCGCCCACCGCCGCCCTGGCCGACGACCTTGGCCTGACCGAGGCCCTGGATTCCCTTCGGGTCTACGATGTGGCCGTGGTCGGCGCGGGACCGGCCGGGCTGGCGGCGGCGGTCTATGCGGCCTCCGAAGGGCTGGACACGATCGTCGTGGAGGGGACCGCCCCCGGCGGCCAGGCCGGGACCAGCTCCAAGATCGAGAACTACCTGGGGTTTCCCACCGGCATCTCCGGCCAGGCCCTGGCCGGCCGCGCCCAGGTCCAGGCGCAGAAGTTCGGCGCTCGCTTGGCCGTGTCTCGCAACGTCACCCGCCTGGACTGCGAGACCCGTCCGTACCGGCTGCATCTGGAGGACGGTCAGGCGGTCAGCGCCTGCGCCGTCGTGGTCGCCACCGGTGCCCGCTATCGCAAGCTCGACGTGGACAACTACGACCGCTTCGAGGGCCAGGGCATCCACTACGCCGCCACCGGCATAGAGGCGCAGCTGTGCGCCGGCGAGGCGGTGGCGGTGGTCGGCGGCGGAAATTCGGCGGGCCAAGCCGCCATCTTCCTCTCCCGCACCGTCGAGAATGTGCACATCCTGGTGCGCGGGGCGGGGCTGGCGGCGACCATGTCGGACTATCTGGTCCAACGGATCGAGTCCTCCCCCAAGATCACCCTGCACCCGTTCAGCGAGATCACGGCCCTGGAGGGAGAGGCCCTCCTGAACCGCGTCAGCTGGACCGACCGCCGCACCGGCGCCGTCCAGACCCACGCCATGGGCAATGTCTTCGTCATGATCGGGGCCGAGCCGAACACCGACTGGCTGGGCCACTGCCTGGAACTGGACGCCAAGGGGTTCGTGCGCACCGGCCAGGACAGCGCGGGGATCGCCCTCGCCTCCCCCTACGCCACCAACCGGCCGGGGGTCTACGCCGTGGGCGACGTGCGCTCCGGATCGGTCAAGCGGGTGGCGTCGGGGGTGGGCGAGGGCTCGGTGGTGGTGGCGGCGATCCACCAGTTCCTCAACCCCGGGGTGGCCTAGGCTGGGTCAGGCCCGGGCCATCCCCAGGATGACATCCCATTGCGCCTCGGTGACGGGCGAGACCGAGAGGCGGCCCTGGCGGACCATCGGCATGTCCGCGAGGGCCGGCTCGGCCTTCATGCGGGCCAGACTGACCGGGGAGTCCAGCGGCCGGACCGGCGCCAGCTCCACAGCCACAAAGCGGCCCGTGGGATCGCCAGGGTCGGGATAGGCCGTGCGCACCACCCGGGCGACACCGACCACGGCCAGCCCTTCCTGGGAATGGTAGAACAGCACTTCGTCGCCCTCGCGCATGGCCTTCAGGTTCAGGGCCGCGGCGTGGTTGCGCACCCCGTCCCAGACCGTGCGGCCGTCGCGCTCCAGGTCGGCATAGCTGTAGGTCTTGGGCTCGGACTTCACGAGCCAGTGGGAATTCGCCATGCCTTGCCGCCCCTTGCGTCGCCCACCGGGATCATAGCGGGGAGCGGGCGGCCGTTCCATGCTAAGGGCGGAGGCGCGGCGAACGGGCCGCAGTCCGCCGTCAGCCGCCGAGGCCCGCATGATCAAGAGACGCGCTGTCCTGGCCGCCCTGCCGGCCGCCCTGATCGGAACCCAAGCCATGGCCGTCGAGGAACCCGCGTTCAGGATTGTCAGCCAGGAGGGCGATTTCGAGCTGCGCGACTATCCGGCTCTCGTCGTCGCCGAGGTCACTGTGACGGGAGACCAGGGGCAGGCCGCCGGCCAGGGCTTCCGCCTGCTGGCCGGCTACATCTTCGGCGGCAACCGGCGGCGCCAGGGCATCGCCATGACCGCGCCGGTGGCCCAGGCGCCCACGAGCCAGAAGATCGCCATGACCGCGCCGGTCACCCAGATCCAGGGGGCGAAGGACTGGATCGTCCGGTTCACCATGCCGGCCGCCTATTCCCTGGACTCCCTGCCGGTCCCCAATGACCCGAGGGTGCATCTGCGCCAGCTCCCGCCGACCCGCCTGGCCGTGCTCAGGTTCTCGGGGGTGGCGCGGGAGAAGGCGGTGGCGGCGAGGACCGCGGACCTTGAGGCGCAGGCTCGCGCCCGCGGCCTGCGGGTCGTGGGGCCGGTGTCCCTGGCCCAGTACAACCCGCCGTGGACCCCCTGGTTCATGCGGCGCAACGAGGTGATGATCCCGGTCGCTCAGTGACCGCCGTCAGCCCGTTTCAGGTCGCCGCCGGCTGCGCCTGATCCGCCGCGGCCCCCATAGCGGTCCATTCGAGATCGCCCGCATAGCGCCAGGCCATCCTGCCCGCATCGTCGAGGGCGAAGAGGTGCAGCCAGCGGTTGTCGAAGAGGGCCCGCACGCCCGCGTGCCGCCTGAGGATCTCGGTCATCGCCTCGCGCGGAGCCTCGATGCAGACCGACAGGCGAAGCGGTTCGTGGACGTAGTCCTTGCCGTCGTGGACCGATTGCCAGGGCAGGCCGGCGCGCATGGGGCCGCCGTTGCCCTCCACGACGCCGATGCCGCCGGTGACATTGTGCAGCAGCTTGTCGCCGCCGCCGAAGACGTCGGGCGCCACGGTCGACCCGTAATATTGCAGGCTGATCCAGCTCGCCACGACCACGGGCGCGGTCAGGATCAGGGCCAGCACGGCGAAGTCCCTGTCGGTGGTCCAGTCATAGTCGTGGAGGAAGGCGCGGCCTTCCAGCGCCTTGCCTGCCGTGCGCCGCCGCGGCGCGGCGATGAACGCCTTGCAGCCGGCCAGCCCCCATTCCGGCCGCACCTCGGCCCAGTCGCGGCTGCGCCGGGCGAGGCTCCCCTCCCCCGCCCCCCGGGGCAGGCGCAAGGCCCGCTCGGCCCGCGCCAGGACGCCGGCGGCGGCAAACCAGGACCGGGCGGCGGCCACAACGGCCTCGTGGGTCCGGGACGGATGGTCCTGGGCGTAAAGCCTCACCTCATCGGTGGTGGTGTCATGCAGGGCGGCGAGGAACAGGGTGTCGGCGGGAATAGCGATCCCCCGCTCCGACAGCCCAGCGCGCACCGCCTGATCATTCAGCATGCCGGCCAGCAGCCGGGCATTGACCTCGCCGGAATAGCCGCCGCAGGCGCCGCAATGCAGGCTGCTGGCGTGGGGATTGTTGGCCACGCGCGCGCCGTGGCCCGCCAGCACCACCAGGCGCGCGAAGCCGGCCGTCAGCGACATGGCCCGCAACACCGACTCCGCGGCCTGGACCCGCGCCCCCGGGTCCAGGTCGGGGTCGGGACGCGGCGCGGGTTCGGCGGCGGCCGAAGTCGCGCCCAGCCCCAGGGCGTCGCTCACGAGCTTGACCGCATAGACAGGGCCGGTGGCCTCCACGAAGGCGAAGGACGACACGGCCGCCAGTTTGAAGCGCCCCCAGGCCCGCGTCGCGCGGGCCTTCCACCGCGCCGCCTGGTCCGCCGCCATGTCCTCGGCGCCGCCCGAGACCGTGCTCAGGCCGGGGTTGAGCAGCACCGGCAGTCGCCGCTCCGGGACATCCGATGCGAAGCGCCGGTGCGAGACGGCCAGGCCGAAGAAGCCGGCGAAGCCCAGGGTCCGGATATCCGGCCGGACAGACTCCAGCGCCCGGCGAAACACCTCGGAGCGGACATCGATGCAAAAGGCGGCCTGGAGGGCGGGCCTAGCCCCGTCGGGCGGCGCGGCGGACGAAGCGAGAGCCTGCGCCAAGCTGCGTTGCGCACCCCGCTCCGCCGCCTCCTGGAGAATGGCGTCGGCGACGTGATCGGCGCCCGGGATGACCGGAGCGGCATGGGCGGCGACCACCGCCTTCCACCGGGCCCCGATCTGGTCGCCGTAACGATCCAACAGGGCTGACTCCCAGATCAGCCGGATCGCCAGAAAGTCGGTGATCGTCGTGTCCGCGCCGCCGCCGAGCTCGGCCTGCCACTGCCGATAGCGCGCATACTGGGCCCAGCCGCCCAGGGTCATCAGCAACTGGTGGAAATAGGTGTCCAGCGCCGCCCCCGGCGCGCCCAGCCGCCGGACGACAACGGCCAGGGCCTCGACGGCTGATTCCGGCGCCTCGGACACATGGGCGGCAAATCCCGGCAGGCCGATGAGCTCGGGGGTGAGGTCATGGGTGGCCACCGCCCGCCAGGCGCCATAGGCGCTGCGGCCGCGCGGGGCGGCCCAGAGCGCCTGGCCCTCGTCGAAATATCCGGCCGCCCAGGCGCCGAAACGCTCGGCGATCAGCCCCGGCCAGTCCACGCCGGAGGCCTCAGCGGCGAGGTCGGCGATGGCCGGCGTCGCCTGGATCGGCGCCCGGGCCGTCCGCGCCGCGGTCTTCAGCGCAGCCAGGTCGGCCGGGCGCTGCGCCCCGGCCGCGCCGGCCAGGGCGCCGGCGAGATCGTCATCGGTGATGAGGCCGCTGTCGATCCGCGCCTGGAACCAGGGGCGCGGCATGGTGACGGGCGCCCCCGCCACCCGCTCGAGGCGGGCCCCGGCCATGGCCAGGCTCTCGTCCGCCTGGCCCAGGAACGGATTGACCGCGACGCTGGAGGCCAGGGGCCAGGCCGGGGGAATGGCCCGGGCGGCTCGATCGGCGGCGGCGGCCAGTTCCTCGCGCCAGAGGACATCGCCCCCGGGGGCGCATGGTAAAAGCAACATCGGTCGTCCTCCAGGCGGGTCAGGTCGGATCGCGCAGCCGCCAGCCGCCCAGCAGCCGGTCGAACAGGGCGTTGGCGTAGAAGCCGTTGGACAGGTGCACGCGCAGCCCGGCGGCCGCCGGGTGGTAGGCCCACAGGGGGAACATCGCCTGGACCACCGCCACCAGGCCGAAGCTGATGACGGCGAGCCCGATCAGCCCCCATTCCAAGGGGCCCGGCGCGGGCGCACCCGGCAACACGTCCGCGGTCATCCAGGCGGCGGCGCTCTGCAGGGCGAAATAGCTGACCGAGGTGGCGACGGCATAGACCACGGTGCGCCGGGTCAGGGCCCTGGGCGCTGCGTCCGCCAGGCCCTGGGCGAGCATATAGGCGACGCCGAAGATCAGGATGGCCCCCAGGGCGACGGCCTGGGGAGACTTGTGCTGAACCCCGAACCCGGCCCCGATGACCGCATAGATCGCCAGCGCCGACAGGAAGGCGCGGCCCACCGCGCCCGCCTTGGGGATGGCGACGGGGCCGGGCCGTCGATTCGCCGCGATCCGCTCCACCGCCCCCCCGGACGCCAGGAAGGCGTGGGCCTTGTAGAGGGAGTGGGCGACGATGTGCAGCAGGGCCAGGGCGAACAGGCCCAGGCCGCACTCCAGGATCATGAACCCCATCTGGGCCACGGTGGACCAGGCCAGCGACGTCTTCACGGCGGGCTGGGTCAGCATCACCAGGCCCGCGAACAGGGCCGTGAAGCCGCCGACCACCACCAGCGCCGCCAGGACCCCGGGGGCCAGGATCATGACCTCGGCGAAGCGGATCAGCAGGAAGCCGCCCGCGTTGATGACCCCCGCGTGCAACAGGGCCGAGACCGGCGTGGGGGTCTCCATCACCTCGGTCAGCCAGCCGTGGGTGGGAAACTGCGCCGACTTGAGTAGCGCCGCCGCCGCCAGAAGGCCCGCCGCCCAGGTGATCAGGGGGCCGCCGGCGCCCGTCCGTGCGGCGCCGAGAATGGCGCCGATATCGGTCGTGCCATAGGCGAGGGTCAGGAGCACCGCCGCGCCGACGAGGGCGGCGTCTCCCAATCGCGCCGTCACGAACTTCTTGCGCGCGGCGCGACGGGCGCCGCGCCGGCCGGGGTGGAACAGCAACAGACGATGCAGGCACAGGCTGGTGGCGATCCAGGCGACGACCAGCTGGACCAGATCGGCCGACAGCACCAGGACCAGGACCGCGGCCAGGGTCAGGCAGAGCCAGCCGGTGAAGGCGCCTTGTCGGGCCTCGCCGTCCAGATAAGTGGCGGCGTAGCGGGTCACGACCCAACCGATGAAGGTGACCAGCACCATCATCGTCGCACTGACGGCGTCGACACGAACCCCCAGGGCGCTGTGTCCCGCCCCGTGCAGGACGAGACGCGCGGCCGAGATCACGGCCACAGCCAGGGCGGCGAGGGCCGCGGCCTCGGCCAGCCTGGGTGAGAGGCGCGGGCGCAGGCCAGGCCCCAGGAAGGCGGCGGCGGCGGCGATGAGGAGCGCCAGGGGCGCCAGATCGGTGGGCATCGGACAGGTCCCCCTCGCGTCATGCGGGTCGGGGGGATCAACTAGAGGCCGGGAAGCCTTGTGAAAATTTCATTGTTTCGAGATTTTCGTTCTGTTTTATAGAACGAACATGGCCCTGAACTTCAACCACCTTCGCTATTTCTGGGCGGTCGCGCATGAGGGGAGCCTGACGCGGGCGGCGCAGCGCCTGAACCTCTCGCAGTCGGCGTTGTCGGTGCAGATCCAGAAACTTGAACACCAGATGGGGCACCCCCTGTTCGACCGGGTCGGGCGACGGCTGGCGCTGACCGAAGCGGGACGGATCGCCCTCGACTATGCCGACACCGTCTTCCAGGCCGGCGACGAGATGATGAGCACCCTGCAGGGGCGCCCCCTGGCCAGCCGGCAAATCCTGCGCGTGGGGGCGCTGACCACCCTGTCGCGCAACTTCCAGCTGGAGTTCCTCAGCCCCCTGGTCGGCCGCGCCGACGTTGAGCTGATCGTGCGCTCCGGGGTGATGCGCGACCTGCTGGCGCAGCTGGAGGCCCACGCCCTGGATGTGGTCCTGGCCAACAGCGCCGCCCAGCGCGACGCCCGCGCCCCGTTCCGCAACCACCTGCTCAACCAGCAGCCTGTCAGTCTGGTGGGCCGGCCGAGGCCCGGCAGGCCCGCCTTCCGCTTTCCGGAGGACCTGCGCACAGAGCCCGTGCTGCTGCCCAGCCTGGACAGCGACATCCGCCTCGGCTTCGACCGCCTGCTGGAGCTGGCGGGGGTCCGGCCGGTGATCCTGGCGGAGGTGGACGACATGGCCATGCTGCGCCTGCTCGCTCGCGAGCGCGAGGGCGTCACCCTGGTGCCCCCCATCGTCGTGCGCGACGAGCTGGAATCCGGGGAGCTGGTCGAGCATTGCCGCATCCCGCAGCTGACGGAGAGCTTCTACGCCATCGTCCAGGCGCGCCGGTTCCCCAACCCGCTGCTCGGCGAGCTGTTGACCCGGCCCGAAGGCCCGGCGACGGTGGCCCCTCCCGACGGCTAACACGGCGCCCGCGGGAGGCCGCATGAGGGGGAGAGCAGGTGACGGGCACAGGAGCGGCGGCGCGCCAACGAATCTGCCTGCTGGGCGCCTCTGGAACCATCGGCCGTGCGACGGCCGCCGCCCTGGTCCGGCGCGGCCACGACGTCGTCTGTTTCGTCCGCGACCGGGGGACGGCGGGACGGTCGGACACCATGGCGGACCTCGAGCGGATGCTGCCCGGCTGCACCATAAGGGTGGTCGACGTGGCCGATCCCGCCTCCCTGGCTCGCGACGGGTTCGCCGGGGAGACGTTCGACGCCGTGATCTCCTGCATGGCCTCCCGAACCGGCGCGCCGAAGGACGCCTGGGCGATCGACCACCGCGCCCATCTGCTGGTTCTGGAGGCTGCACGCCAGGCCGGGGTTCGTCACTTCGTGCTTCTGTCGGCCATCTGCGTGCAAAAACCGACGCTCGCCTTCCAGCACGCAAAGCTGGCCTTCGAGGCGGCGCTGATCGGCTCCGGCCTGCGCTATTCGATCGTGCGTCCCACCGCCTTCTTCAAATCCCTGTCCGGTCAGATCGAGCGTGTCCGCCAGGGCCGGCCATTCCTGGTGTTTGGCGACGGGACCCTGAACGCGTGCAAGCCCATAAGCGACGGGGACCTGGCCGACTACCTCGCCGGCTGCCTCGAGGACGAGGATCGCTGGAACCGCATCCTGCCCATCGGCGGACCGGGCGAGGCGATCACCCCGCGCCAACAGGGGGAAGCCCTGTTCGCGCTCCTGAAGCGTCCGGCCCGGTTCAAGTCGGCCCCCGTCGCCCTGCTGGACGTGATCGTCGCGGTCCTGGGAACCCTGGGCCGCATCGCCCCGCCCATGGCGGCCAAGGCGGAACTGGCGCGGATCGGGCGTTATTACGCCACCGAGTCCATGCTGGTGCTGGATCCCATGACCGGCCGATACGATGCGGCAGCCACCCCATCAACGGGAACCGAGACCCTAGCGGACTACTACCGCGCCGTGCTGGCGGGCGAGGTGGCGCCGGAACGCGGGGATCATGCGGTGTTCTGAAAACCAGACCGATCCACCGTAGGGCAGCCTTTATGAAGCCGACCCTATCCTGGCTTGCCGTTCACACTGACCGCCCAAGGGAGAAGCCCCCAGTGAAGACGTTCTCCAGCGATATCGCCTTCACGCCGGTCGTGAAGGCCGTGCAGAGCCGCCGCAGATCCAGGGCCGCCTATGCTGCGATGGAGACCGAAGGCGGTTTTCGCACCGGGGTGGATGATAGCCTTCTGCTGTTCCTGGCGGAGGTGGACACAGCGTATCTGGCGACGGCCAATGTAGCGGGGCAGCCCTATGCCCAGCACCGCGGCGGGCCCAAGGGCTTCATCCGAGCCGTGGATGAGCGAACTCTTGGCTTCGTCGACTTCGCCGGGAACCGCCAATACGTCACCACGGGGAATCTCGAAGAGAATGACAAGGCTTTCTTGTTTCTGATGGACTACGCCCATCGCCGGCGCATCAAGGTCTGGGGACGCGCCCGCGTCGTCGAGAACGATGAAGCCTTAACCCGCCAGCTGATGCCGGCCGGCTACAAGGCCAGGGCTGAGCAGGTCATCCTGTTCGAGGTCATCGCCTGGGACGTCAACTGCCCCCAGCACATACCGCAGAAGCTCGACGCCGCCGAAGTCGGCCGCGCGGCCGCCGCACAGCAGGCGATTATCGATTCCCTCCAAGCCGAGAACACCGCCCTGAGACTGCGCCTGGCGGACTCCTCAGGGCGCGATGGCGGGTAGGACAGGCCCTACTCCCACTCGATCGTCCCCGGCGGCTTGGATGTCACGTCGTAGACGACCCGGTTGATGCCGCGCACCTCGTTGATGATGCGGGTGGCGGCGCGGGCCAGGACGGGCCAGGGGAACTCGAAGAAGTCCGCGGTCATGCCGTCGGTGGAGGTCACCGCGCGCAGGGCGCAGACGTCCTCATAGGTGCGGGCGTCGCCCATGACGCCGACGGTCTTGACCGGCAGGAGCACGGCGAAGGCCTGCCAGATCTGGTCGTAGAGGCCGGCGTTGCGGATCTCCTCCAGATAGATGGCGTCGGCGTGTTGCAGGACGGCGACCTTCTCGGCGGTGACCTCGCCGGGGATGCGGATGCCGAGGCCCGGCCCCGGGAACGGGTGGCGGCCGACGAAAGCCGGGGGCAGGCCGAGCTCGACGCCGAGGGCGCGGACCTCGTCCTTGAACAGGTCGCGCAGGGGCTCCACCAGCTTGAGCTTCATGTGCTCGGGCAGGCCGCCGACGTTGTGGTGGCTCTTGATGACGTGGGAGGTCCCGCCGACGCTCTCGATGACGTCGGGATAGAGGGTGCCCTGGGCCAGGAAGGCGGCGCCCTCGACCTTGGCCGCCTCGCGGTCGAAGATCTCGACGAACACCCGGCCGATGGTCTTGCGCTTGGTCTCCGGGTCGCTGACGCCCTTTAGCTGACCCAGGAAATCCCCTGCCGCATCAACGTGCACCAGGGGAATATTGTAGTGGTTCCGGAACAGGGTGACGACCTGCTGGGCCTCGTTCAGGCGCAGAAGGCCGGTGTCGACGAAGACGCAGGTGAGCTGCTCGCCGATCGCCTCGTGGATCAGCACCGCGGCGACCGAGGAGTCGACGCCGCCCGACAGGCCGCAGATGACCCGCTTGTCGCCGACCTGGGCCTTGATCTTGGCCACCATCTCGGTGCGGAAGGAGGCCATGGTCCAGTCGCCGGTGAAGCCGGCGATGTGGTGGGTGAAGTTGCGCAGCATGGTGGCGCCGCGCGGGGTGTGGGCCACCTCGGCGTGGAACTGCAGGCCGTAGAAGCGACGGGCCTCGTCGGCGATGGCGGCGTAGGGAGAGCCGGCGGAGGTGGCGATGACCTCGAAGCCGGGGGGAATCGCCATGATCTTGTCGCCGTGGCTCATCCACACCGGCTCGCGGGCGTCGAGGCCGGCGAACAGGGGGCTGTCCACGAGGATGTCGATGTCGGCGCGGCCGAACTCTCGGTGGTGGCCGCTCTCGACCTTGCCGCCGAGCTGATGGCAGATGGCCATCTCGCCGTAGCAGATGCCGAGCACCGGCACGCCCATCTCGAACACCGCCTGCGGCGCGCGGGGGCTGCCCGCCTCGTGGACGCTCTCGGGGCCGCCCGACAGGATCACCGCGCGTGGCGGGTGGGCGGCGATATGGGCCTCGGCCTTGTCGTAGGGCACCACCTCGCAATAGACGCCGCTCTCGCGCACCCGACGGGCAATCAGCTGGGTGACCTGGCTGCCGAAGTCGATGATCAGCAGGCGCTCGTGCTGGGCGGTCATGCGGTCCTCTCGTAAAGGGCGATGAAGAAGCCATCGGTCCCGGTGCGCCGGGGCGACAGCTGCAGCCTATGGCCGCCGTCCGACAGGGCCGCAAGGCGCGGGCGCGCCGCTTCAGTGAGATAGGGGCCGTCCGCCGCCTGGGCCATGGACGCCGGGCGGAAATCGGCATGGGCGGCGGCGAAGGCGTCGACCACGGCGGCGTTCTCGGCGGCCAGCACCGAGCAGGTGACATAGGCCAGCCTTCCGCCGGGGCGCACCAGGGCGGCGGCGCGGGCGAGGACCTGGGCCTGCAGGGCCGCGAAGGCCTCGATCTCGGCCTGGTCGATACGCCAGGCCGCCTCGGGGCGCCGGCGCCAGGTGCCCGAGCCCGAGCAGGGGGCGTCGACGAGCACCAGGTCGGCCAGACCGGCGAGGTCCTCGACGCCCTCCCCGGACTCGCCCAGCAGGCGCAGCTCGGCCTTGATTCCGGCGCGGGCGAGACGGGGCTTGATGGCGGCGAGGCGTTTTGCGTCGGTGTCGCAGGCGACCAGGCGCGACGGCCGGCCCTGGGCCAGGGCCAGGGTCTTGCCCCCGCCCCCGGCGCAGTAGTCGACGATCACACCGCCCGCGCCCGCCAGGAAGGCGCAGACCTGGCTGCCTTCGTCCTGGACCTCGAACCAGCCTTGCTGGAAGGGGGCGAAGCCGGCCAGGTCCTCGGCGCTCTCCAGTCGCAGGCCCAGGGCCGACCAGGGGGTGGGCGCGCTGGCGACCGGCAGGGCGGCCTGGACCTCGTCGCGGCTGGCCCGGGCGGCGTTGACGCGGATATCGAGGGGCGCGCGGGTGCGCAGCAGGGCCTCGGCCTCGGCCTCCCAGTCGTCGCCGAAGCTGGCGCGAAGCTGGGCCTCGACATAGGGCGGCAGGCCCAGGCCGACGGTCTCCGCCATGGCCTGCAGGCGCGAGCGTTCGTGCGCGGTCAGGGGCTTGGGCGCATAGCCCTGGCCGGTGAACAGGACGTCGATCTCGGGCACCGGCTTGCCCTCGAGCAGCCGCAGGGATCCCAGCACCAGGGCGCGGCCATCCTTGGCCCCCATGGCGGCGGCCAGGCGGCCCTTCTCGCGCAGGCAGCGGAAGACGATGTCGCCGATGGTGCGCCGGTCGCCGGACCCGGCATAGCGGTGCGTGCGGCCCCAGGCCTTCAGGGCCCCCTCGGCGGGGGCTCCGTTGGCGGCAAGCTGGTCCAGCACCTCGATCGCCGCCGCCAAGCGCGCGGCCGGGGTCACGCCTGGGACGGGTAGTTGGGGGCCTCGCGGGTGATCATCACGTCGTGGACGTGGCTCTCGCGAAGGCCGGCGCCGGTGATGCGCACGAAGCGGGCCCGGTCCTGGAACTCCTCCATGGAGGCGGCCCCGACATAGCCCATGGCCGCGCGCAGGCCGCCCACCAGCTGGTGCAGGATGGGGGCGATCGGGCCCTTGTAGGGGACCTGCCCCTCGATGCCCTCGGGCACCAGCTTGAGGCTGTCCTGGACGTCCTTCTGGAAATAGCGGTCGGCGGAACCCTGGGCCATGGCGCCCAGGGAGCCCATGCCGCGGTAAGCCTTGTACGACCGGCCCTGATAGAGGAAGACCTCGCCGGGGGCCTCGTCGACCCCCGCGAACATCGAGCCCATCATGGCGGTGGAGGCGCCGGCGGCGAGGGCCTTGGCGAGATCGCCGGAGTATTTGATGCCGCCGTCGGCGATCACCGGCACGCCGCTGTCCCCCGCCGCGCGGACGGCGTCGAGGATGGCGGTGAGCTGAGGCACGCCGACGCCGGCGACGATGCGGGTGGTGCAGATGGAGCCGGGGCCGATGCCGACCTTGATGGAGTCCGCGCCGGCGTCGATGAGGGCCCGGGCGCCGTCGTAGGTGGCGACATTGCCGGCGACGATCTGCACCGCGTTGCTTTCGCGCTTGATGCGGCGGACGGCGTCTGAGACCTGCACCGAATGGCCGTGGGCGGTGTCGATGACCACCACGTCGACCCCGGCGTCGATGAGCGCCATGGAGCGCTCATAGCCGGAATCGCCGACTGTGGAGGCGGCGCCCACGCGCAGGCGGCCGCGCTCGTCCTTGCAGGCGAAGGGGTGGGCCTGGGCCTTCTCCATGTCTTTCACGGTGATCAGGCCGACGGCGTGATTGTCGTCGTCCACCACGATCAGCCGTTCGATCTTGTGTCGGCGGAGCAGGCCCTGGGCCTCGGACTGGGTGACGCCCTCGCGCACCGTGACCAGGTTCTCGTGGGTCATGAGGGCCGAGGCGGGGGTCCGGTCGTTGGGCTCGAACCGGGTGTCGCGGTTGGTCAGGATGCCCACCAGCTTGCCGGTGGCGGGATCCACCACGGGGAAGCCGGAGATGCGCCGGCTGGCCATGATGGCGCGAACCTCGCCCAGGGTGGTGTCGGGGTTGATGGTCAGCGGGTTGATGACCATCCCGCTCTCGTAGCGCTTGACCTCGCGCACCTGGTCGGCCTGTTCCGCGACCGTGAAGTTGCGGTGCAGGATGCCCATGCCGCCGGCCTGGGCCATGGCGATGGCCAGCCGGCTTTCGGTCACCGTGTCCATCGCCGCCGAGACGATGGGGATATTCAGACTGATCTCGCGGGTGAAGCGCGTGGAGGTGCCTACCTGGCTTGGCATCACCTCGGAGCGCCCCGGCTCCAGCAAAACATCGTCGAAGGTGAGCCCTTCGCGAATCTCCATGAGGAGTCTCCGTTTTGCGAGCCGCGTGTAACGGCCGGGGGCGTGGGGCGCAAGGGTTGCGGCCAATCACGTCCGCATTCCCCGCGGAAGCGGGGACCCAGGCTTGGCCGAGGGCGTCGCGTTTCGCCAAGCCTGGGCCCCCGCTTCCGCGGGGGGTGCGGGCTAAGTCGGGGTCACATCATCAGCGTGGATGAGGGCCCGACCGCGGCAGAGGACGTTCCCGGAGGCGTCCGTACAGACGGTCTCCAGGTCAACCAGGGCCTTGTCGGGGCGCAGGCGGGTGACCGTGACCGTAGCGGTCAGGGCCTCGCCGATCCGGGCGGGGGCGAGATAGTCGCTTTGCTGCTTGAGGTAGTTGGCGCCGCGGCCGGGCAGGCGAACCCCGAGCAGGTAGGAGAACAGGGCCCCGATCAGCGGATCAGGGACCTCGCCGGGGGCGGCGACGGGGCCGCCCAGGGCGGCATAGGCGTCGACGTCGGCCTGGGTGAAGATCCGGGTGGCGGTCGCCTGGTCGCCGACCTTCATGCCGCGACCTCCAGGACGCCGTCGCAGGTGACGACGCCGCCCGGGCCGACCACCCGGCAGGCGAAGGTCCCCTGCCCGGTCTCGGCGACCTCGAAGACCATCGGGTCGCCGGCATAGGTGGGCGCGGGGAAGCGGATGTTCTGGCGGATCACCCGAGCCCCCGGCCGCAGGCGCTGGACCTGGCTGGCGAGGATGGAGATCAGCAGCACCCCGTGGCTGACGGTGCGGCCGAACTTGGTCGCGGCGGAGAAGGCGGGATCCACGTGGATGGGGTTATCGTCCCCCGACAGGGCGGCGAAACGGTCGAAATCCGCCTGGGTGAGGGTGCGCTCCAGGCGCAGGGGATCGGTCATGCGGGGTCGAGCTCGCAAAGGCGGTGCTTGAGGACCTTGCCGAGGGCGTTGCGCGGCAGATCGGCGGCGAAGACATAGGCCTTGGGCGCCTTGTAGGCGGCCAGGCGGGCTCGGCACCAGGCGTCGAGGTCGGCGGCGTCCGCCAGGGCGCCCTCGCGTAGGACCAGATAGGCGCGGCCGACCTCGCCCCAGCGCGCGTCAGGCACGGCCGTCACCGCCGCCTCCAGCACCGCCGGATGGTCGGCCAGGACGTTCTCGACCTCGGCCGGATAGACGTTCTCGCCGCCGGAGATGAACATGTCCTTGGAGCGGCCGACGATGAAGTAATAGCCGTCCGGGTCCTGGCGGGCGAGGTCGCCGCTCTTCAGCCAGCCGTCAGATGAGAAGGCCGCGGCGGTGGCGGCCGGGTCGTTCCAGTAGCCGGGGGTGACGCCGGGGCCGGCGAACCACAGCTCTCCGGTCTCGCCCCGCGCCACATCGGCCCCGTCCTCGCCGACGATCCGCGCCTCGGCCAGCACCTGGGGCTTGCCCACCGAGCCGATCCTGGCCAGCACCGAGGGCTGGTCCATGAGGAACAGGGTGGGCCCGGTCTCGGTCATGCCCATGCCGTTGCAGACCAGGGCGCCGCGCTCGGCGAACCGTCGCACCAGGGCGTCCGGCAGGGGCGCGCCGCCGCAGCCCCAATGGCGCACGCCGGTCAGGTCCAGGGCGTCGAACGCCGGATGCAGGCTGAGCGCCTGGTAGACGGCGGGGACGCCGAAGAAGAGATCCAGGGCCCCGGCGCCGATCATGGCCGTCAGGGCGTCGGCGTCGAAGCCGGGCAGCACCGCGACCCTGGCGCCGGCGAACAGGGCCGGGAGGGTGTGCAGGCCGATGCCGCCGGCGTGGAACAGGGGCAGGAAGTTGACGGTGCGGTCGCGGGCGGTCAGGCCGACGCCCGAGCCGATGTTGACCGCGTTCACCAGGGCCATGCCGTAGGTGTTGATCACCGCCTTGGGCCGGCCAGTGGTGCCTGAGGTGTGCAGCAGGTACCAAGCCTCGTCGAAGGGCCAGACGCGACGCGGCTGGATGGCCGGGGCGGCGCGCAGGCGGGCGGCGTAGCCTTCGGGGCCGGCGTCGTCCAGGCCGACCAGGGCCCCGCCCTGCCCCGCCGCGCGGGCTGTCGCCTCATCCTCGACCCCGTAGAACAGCAGCATCGGAACTGCCGTCTCGAGCAGGGGTCTCAGCTCCTCCGCCGGAGATCGCCAGTTCAGGGGGATCATCACCGCCCCGAGCTTGGCGCAGCCGAACAGGATCTCGAAGAAGGCGATCCGATTGCGGCACAGCACCGCCACCCGGTCCCCTGCCCGCACCCCCGCCGCCGCCATCAGCCTCGCCGCGCCCTCGGCGGCGGCGTTGAGTTCGGCGTAGGTGCGTGTCCCGCCGCCGCCCCAGGCCTCCAGGGCGACGGCGCCCGGCGACAGGTCGGCGCGGCGGGCGATGAGGTCGGGCAGGTCCTGCATCAGTCTTCCGTCGGCCCGGGACCGGTCGGCTTGTCGGCCGGCGACAGGCCGTGCTCGAGCAGGTCGGCCACTGAGGCGGCGATATCCGCCGGCGAGCGGTCGTCGTTCCAGACCCCGTATTTGAGACCCAGGAACACGTTCATGCCGATCAGGGCCCAGGCCCGCTCCTCATCCGCGCCGGGTCGGATCTGGCCGCGCTTGGCGGCGGAGGACAGGTTGCGGCGGTAGTCCTCGGCGAACACCGCATAATAGGCCTGGTAGGCGTCGGGGGCGACGAACTGGGCCTCCATGACGATCCGGTAGAGGTCCTTGTGGGCCCGCACGAACTCGATGAACGCCTCGACGCCGATCCGCTCGGCGGACAGGCGGTCGCTGGCCGTGGCGATATGCTCCGCCTGCCAGCGGCGCGTGACCTCGCCCATGTGCTCCACCAGCGCCCGGTAGAGCTCCTCCTTGGAATTGAAGTAGGTGTAGAAGGTGCCGAGCGCGACGCCCGCCCGCTGGGTGATGCCGCTGACCCCCGCCTCATAGAAGCCCTTCTCGCCGAACTCGGCGCGGGCCGCCTCGAGCAGACGCTCACGGGTCTTCTCGCCCCGCGAGGTGCGCGGCGCCTTGTCGATCGTGGGGGGTGCGGGGTTGCTCATCATTCCAACTTGAAAGTTGATTCAGGTTTCGTATAGTCGTCAACAACAAACACGACAGGAGCGGTCTGGCGGCCTCGCCGTCAACCGCCCAGGCCTCGGCGACGAGGGGGGAAGCGACAGAGTATGGGACAGCTTGTCCTCAGCGACGGGGTGAAGATGGCGTTCGACGATGTCGGCGCCGGCCGGCCGCTGGTCCTCGTCCACGGCTTCGCCGCCCACGGCGGCTTCTTCGCCCCCCAGGTGGCGGCCCTGCGCCGTCAGTTTCGTGTCGTCACCATGGACCTGCGCGGCCACGGCCGCACCGCCGCCGGCGCGGCCCCCCTGACCATCGAGGGCCTGGCCGACGACCTGACCGCCCTGGTCGAGCACCTGGACCTGCGCGGCGCGGTGGGCGTGGGCTGGTCGCTCGGGGCCATGGTCCTGTGGCGCGCCCTTCTGGGCCGCGCGCGCCCCCGCTTCGACGCCATGGCGGTGATCGACATGACCGCCAAGGTGATCGGCGGGCCGGACTGGCCGCATGGGCTGAAGGGCGGCTACGACGCCGCGGCCGCCGGGGCCGCCCAGGCGGCCATGGTCGCCGAATGGCCGCTCTACGCCAGGCTGCTGGCCTACCGGATCGTCGGCGAGGGCCTGGAGGGACGCCGGTCGGACCTGATCCGCTGGGTCGAGGGCCAGGTGAAGACCCACGACCCCGCCCCCCTGGCAGGCCTGTGGGGATCGCTGACCGCCCAGGATTTCCGCGCCGAGTTGGGCGCCCTGGACCTGCCGGCCCTGGTCGCCCACGGCGCCCACAGCCAACTCTACGACCCCGCCGTGGGCGAGGATCTCGCCGCCCGCCTGCCCGCATCCCAGCGGCTGCTGTTCGAGCACTCCGGACACGCCCTGCATCTCGAAGAGCCCGAGCGCTTCAACGAAGCGCTCATCCAGTTTGTCGCCACGCTCCCGCGCGGCGACGCGCCACAGACGACCCGCCCATCCGAGGCGGCGTCCACAACGGGGAGACCATCCACATGACGACCCACAAGCGCTCAATGACCCTCGCCTTCCTGTTCGCCACCACGGCGGCGGGCCTCGCCTGGTCGCCCGCCCTGGCCCAGGACACGGCGCCGTCGGCCAGTTCCGGCGTCGACGAGGTGGTGGTCACCGCCCGCCGCCGCGAGGAGGTGCTGAAGGACGTGCCCGTGGCGGTGTCGGCCTTCAGCGCCGACAAGCTCGAGCGGGTGTCGGCCACGGACATCACCGGCCTGCAGCAGACCACGCCGAACCTGACCCTGCAGGTGGCGCGGGGCTCCAACTCGACCCTGATCTCGTTCATCCGCGGCGTCGGCCAGCAGGATCCCCTGTGGGGCTTCGAGCCTGGGGTCGGCCTCTATGTGGACGACGTCTACATCGCCCGGCCCCAGGGCGCGGTGCTCGACATCTTCGACGTCGAGCGCATCGAGGTGCTGCGCGGACCGCAGGGCACCCTCTACGGACGCAACACCATCGGCGGCGCGATCAAATATGTGACCAAGCGCCTGGGCAATGACCCGCGCGCGATGATCCGCGGCACCGTCGGCTCCTACAACGAGCGCGACCTGGTGCTCAGCGGCAGCACCCCGGTGGGCGTGGAGGGCCTGTCGGTGGGCGGCGCCCTGGCCCTCTACAAGCGCGACGGCTACGGGACCAACCTGACCACCCGCGCCGACACCTACAACAAGGACGTGATCGCCGGCCGGCTGAGCCTGGAATACGCCCCCAACGAGAACCTGTTCGTGCGCCTGGCCTACGACAAGGTGCAGGACGACTCCAATCCCCGTCACGGCCACCGCGAGGCCGTCGCCCTGCAGGGCGGCTTCCCGATCCTGGCCAACAAATACGACACCCAGGCGGGCATCGGCGACAGCAACTCGGTGGAGACCGAGGGCGCCTCGCTGACCGCCCAGCTGCGGCTGTCGCCGACCTGGTCGGTGAAGAACATCTTCGCCTGGCGCCGCGGCCGCACCGACACGGTGATCGACTTCGACAACACCCCCCTGCCGACCCTCGACATCCCCGCCTTCTACGAGGACCGCAGCGTCAGCAACGAGCTGCAGTTCCTCTATGACGGCGAGCGCGTCCAGGGGGTGGCCGGCCTCTACTACATGGACGCCAAGGCAGAGGGCCACTTCGACACCATCGCCGGCAACCTGGGCGTCGCCATCGGCGACGGCGGCTCGGTGGACACCCGCAGCCTGGCCGCCTTCGCCGACGTCAGCTTCGACTTCACCGACCGGTTGAAGGGCTCCATCGGCGGCCGCTTCACCCGCGACGAGAAGACCGGCCGAGTGTTCCGGGCCACCTATCTGGGCGCCTTCCGGACCCCCAGCATCGGCGGGCCGGCCCGTGCGCCCCTGGTGCTCAACACCAACTACACCCGCGACAAGACCTTCGAGGAGTTCACGCCCCGCGTCAGCCTGTCCTACGACCTGACCGAGGATCTGACGACCTACGTCTCCTATTCCAAGGGCTTCAAGTCGGGGGGCTTCGACATGCGCGGCGACGCCTCGCTCACGCCGCAGACCGTCAACGGCTACGAGCCCGAGACCGTGCAGGCCTATGAGCTGGGACTGAAGGGATCGTTCTTCGACCGCCTGACCTTCGCCTCGGCGGTGTTCCTGTCGAAATACAAGGGCCAGCAGTTCACCACCCAGGTGCCGGTGCCCACGGGCATCGCCAGCTCGGTGGACAATGTCGGCGAGTCGAGCATCAAGGGGGCCGAGTTCGAGGGCCAGCTCAAGATCGCCGACGGCTTCGTGGCGGCCGCCTCGGTGGGCTATATCGACGCCAAGTTCGACAAGTTCAACCGCTTCGACCCGGTCAGCCGCACCAACATCAACGTGGCCAACCTCTACGTCTTCCAGAACACTCCCAAGTGGACGGCGAACATCAACGCCACCTACAGCCACGAGGTGGCCGGCGGCCGGTTCTCGATCACCCCCAGCATTTCCTACCGGTCCAGCTACAGCCAGTTCGAGCAGGTCAACGTCTTCCTGGACCAGGAGGCCTACACCCTGGTCGACCTGAACGCCCAGTGGACGGCGCCCAGCGGTCGCTACAAGATCTCCCTGTCGGGCAAGAACCTGACGGACGAGCGCTATAAGATCGGCGGCTACAGCTTCGCCGGCGCCACCTTCAACAACTCGCTGATCGCCTACTACGGCCCGCCCAAGACCTTCCTGGCGAGCCTCGAAGTCAACTTCTAGCGACCCTGCGGCGGCCTCCTCCCGGGGGCCGCCGCGACCACCAGGCCGAGGCGGGCGATGAGCGAACAGACCCAGGCGGACACGCGCACAGGCTACCGGGTCTATGTCCTGGTGATGCTGGTCGTCGTCTACACCTTCAACTGGATCGACCGGCAGATCCTCGGGGTGCTGGCGCCGGCCATCAAGGCCGACCTGCATCTGACGGACACCCAGCTGGGCCTGATGGGCGGGCTGGCCTTCGCCCTGTTCTATACCGGGCTGGGGGTGCCCATCGGCTGGCTGGCCGACCGCTGGCGGCGCACCTCGATCATCACCATCTCCCTGGCCCTTTGGAGCGGTTTCACCGCCCTGTGCGGGTTCGCCGGCTCGTTCGCCCAGCTGTTCGCCTTCCGCATGGGCGTGGGCTTCGGCGAGGCCGGCGGCGTCGCCCCCTCCTATTCCCTGGTCAGCGACTATTTCCCGCCCAAGACCCGGGCCCGGGCCCTGGCCGCCTATTCCTTCGGCATCCCCCTGGGCAGCGCCCTGGGCGTGCTGTTCGGCGGGCTGATCGCCAGCCGCATCGACTGGCGCGCCGCCTTCATCATCGTCGGCCTGGCCGGCCTGGTGCTGGTTCCCCTGTTCAAGTTCACGGTGAAGGAACCGCCGCGGCTGGCGGGGGCGGTCCCCGTCGCCCTCGGCCCGGCCCTCGCCCGGCTGGCGCGCACCCCCAGCTTCTGGGGCCTGTCCCTGGGCGCGGCCTCCTCCTCGATCGTCGCCTATGGCCTCGCCTTCTGGCTGCCGTCCTTCTTCCTGCGCAGCTTCAAGATGGGGCTGGTGGAGACCTCCCTGGCCTATAGCGCCCTGCTGTTCTTCGGCGGGCTTACGGGAGTTTGGGGCGGAGGCTGGCTGGCCGACAAGCTCGCCGGCCGCGGGCGCACGGCCTATGTGCTGGTGCCGGCAGCGGCCTTCCTGATCAGCGTGCCGTTCTTCTTCGCGGCGGTGTCGAGCACCAACCCAGTGGCCGCCTTCCTGTGGTCCCTGCCGCCGCAGGCCCTCAGCCTGATGTGGCTGGGCCCGGTGCTGACGGCCGTGCAGCACATAGCCCCGCAACCCATGCGCACCACCGCCTCGGCGGCCTTCCTGTTCATCAACAACCTGATCGGCATCGGCTGCGGCGCCCTGTTCTTCGGGGTGCTGTCGGACCTGCTGACCGCGCGGTTCGGCGAGGAGGCCCTGCGCTATTCGATCATGACCGGCGTCTGCTTCTACCTGGTCTCGGCCGCCATCCTGTTCGCGACGTCGCGGACGATCGCGAAGGACTGGGTGGACTGAGGGCCAGGCGGCGGCAGGCACGGGTCCTACGCCTGGGCTCGGGTTCAGCCGCGCCCCTTGAACCCTGTCGCGACAAGGAAGATCTCGGAACTGCCGGCGCGGCTGGCCTTGGGCTTGACGTGATTGACCTTGGCGAAATGGGTCTGCAGCAGGCGCAGCACCTCGGCCAGTTCGCCCCCCTGGAAGGCCTTGGCGATGAAGGCGCCCCCGGGCTTGAGCACGTCGAGGGCGAAGTCGAGGGCCGCCTCGATGAGGCCGGCGATGCGCAGGTGGTCGGTCTGTCGATGGCCGACGGTGTTGGGGGCCATGTCGCTGAGAATCACATCCGGCGCGCCGCCCAGCAGGTCGATCAGCCGATCGCCGCAGCCGGGGGCGGTGAAGTCGCCCTGGACGATCTGCGCGGGCTTCAGAGGGTCCAGGGGCAGCAGGTCGATGCCGACGATGTCGGTGACGCCGCGCTCGATGGCCACCTGGATCCAGCCGCCCGGAGCGCAGCCCAGGTCGAGCACCCGGGCGCCGCGACGCAACACCTTGATGCGATCATCGATCTCGGTGAGCTTGAAGGCGGCGCGGGCGCGGTAGCCCTTGGCCTTCGCCTCGGCGACGAAGGGGTCGTTCAGCTGTCGCTCCAGCCAGGCGTTGGACGAGGCGGTGCGCCGCTTGGCGGTCTTGACGCGGGTCGCCTGCATCCGCCCGGCGTCGCCGCCCCCGGTGGGCGGCTTGATCATCGACTTGCGCGGCTTCTCGATGGGGGGATCGTCGGTCATGCGGCGCTCTGGGCTGGAGAACGGCCGCCGCGGGATCGGCGGCGGCGGCGGCGCGGCTCCTGCGCCATCAGGCCGAGCAGAAGGCCCTCGCGCAGACCGCGATCGGCGACCCGCACCCGATGGCAGGGCCACAGTTCCTGCACCGCCTGCAGCACCGCCGCCCCGGCCAGGACCAGATCGGCCCGGTCAGCGCCGATGCAGGGCTCGGCCGCCCGTCCGCTGACGTCCAGCGCCAGCAGTCGCTCGCAGACGGCCCGGCACTCGGGCTCGGTCATCCATAGGCCATCCACGGCCCCCCGGTCGTAGCGCCCCAGGCCGAGGTGCAGGCCGGCGAGGCTGGTGATAGCGCCCGAAGTGCCGACCATGTGCGCCCTGCCCTCGGCGAACACCGGCTGCAGGGCGGCGGCGCCATCGAAGGCGGCCAGGGGGGCCTTGACCGCCTCGACCATGGCGCGGAACCAGGCCGGGGTGGCGGCGCCGTTCTCGGGAAAGCGCTCGGCCAGGGTGACGACACCCACCGGAATGGATAGCCAGGCGCGGATCGGCAGACGGTCGGGCGCGAAGCTGCGCGCCTCCATGTCCAGGCCGTCGCCCGACAGGTCGACCCAGGACAGTTCGGTGGAGCCCCCGCCGACATCCACCACGAGGGCGGCATCGCACGTGCGGTCGAGCAGGTTGACGCAGCCGGCCACGGACAGTTGGGCCTCCTCGCCGGGGCTGATGATGCGCAGGGACACCCCGGCCTCGTCCCGCACCCGGGCCACGAAGTCCTCGCCGTTGGCGGCCATGCGGCAGGCCTGGGTGGCTACGGCCTCGACCTTGACGCAGCGCCGGCGGCGAATCTTGTCGCCGCAGATCCGCAGAGCCGCGACGGCGCGGTCCATGGCGGCCTCGCCCAGCCGCCCGCTGGCGCCCAGGCCCTCGCCCAGTCGCACGATCCGCGAATAGGCCTCCACCACCCGGAAGCCCGCCGCGGTGGGCGAGGCGATCAGCAGCCGGCAGTTGTTGGTGCCGAGATCCAGCGCAGCATAGGTCTGCGCCTCCTTCGGCGGCCGGCCGCCGCCGCCGCTGGGGGCGGGCGCCGGGTTACGCGCCTCTGACATGGCAAGGTTCCGCCGAGTCGGCCAGGGAAGGTCCCGGCGCCTCGTTTCCCGGCAACTGTAACAAGCGCCCCGCCCGGCCGAAAGCCAATGGTTGCCAAACAGATCGTTACAGGTGTTCATCCGCTGGTCAGGGAGCAGGTGTATGACTGCGGTCATGGAGTCTCGAAGCGCCAAGTTCGCCATCGGCCAGATCGTCCGCCACAGGATATTCCCGTTCCGTGGCGTGGTGTTCGACGTGGATCCGCAGTTCGCCAATACCGAGGAGTGGTGGGCCGCCATTCCCGAGGACATCCGCCCGCGCAAGGACCAGCCCTTCTACCACCTGCTGGCCGAGAACGAGCAGAGCGCCTACGTCGCCTACGTCTCCGAGCAGAACCTGCTGCCCGACGACTCCGGCGAGCCGGTGGGGCATCCGCACACCGCCTTGATCTTCGACAGCTTCCGCGACGGCCAATATGTCCTGAGGCCGCACGTTTCCCACTGATCGGCGGGCGACGCGGCGGTCTTGCATCCCCGGGAGGCTGCGCTAGCTTGCGCGCCGTTCAAGAACCGGAGCCGCCGATGACCCTTCTGAAGCCGACCCTCGTCGCCGGTGTCGCCCTCCTGGCCGCCGCCTGCGGCAAGTCCGGAGGCGATGCGCCGTCGGCCGCGCCCGACCCCGCGGCCAGCGCCGCCGTGGCCGCCCTGCCCGCCCCCTACAACACCGCCGACATCGCCCACGGCAAGGCGCTCTTCGCCCAGTGCCGGTCGTGCCACACGGCGGTCAAGGACGGGGCCAATATGGTCGGGCCCAACCTCTACGGGGTGTTCGGCCGGGTCGCCGGGACGAAGGCGGACTTCAACTATTCCCCGGCCCTGAAGGCCGCCGGCTTCACCTGGGATGGCCCGCACCTGGACGCTTGGCTGAAGGACCCGCGCGGCTATCTGCCCGGGGCCAAGATGACCTTCGCCGGCCTCTCCGAGGAGAAGGACCGCATCGACGTCATCGCCTATCTGAAGACCGAGACCGGCTACAAGCCGTAAGCCCCGCGCCTACTCGGCCGGCTTGGGGGCCAGCGCCGAATCGGCCTTGGCCTCCTCCTGTTCGAATGCCTCGATCTGCTTGGCGGTGAACTCCGGCGAGCGGGTGAAGCGCGCCAGCAGGTTGTAGAACACGGGCACCACGAACAGGGTCAGCAGGGTGGAGAACAGGGCCCCGCTGACGATCACCGCGCCGATGGTGCGGCGGCTGCCCGACCCGGGGCCCGTCGCCAGCACCAGGGGAACGGCCACGGCGGCGGCGGCGAAGGCGGTCATGACGATCGGGCGCAGCCGCAGGGATGCGGACTCGATCACCGCCTCGGTGATCGACCGGCCCTCGTCGCGCAACTGGTTGGCGAACTCGACGATGAGGATGCCGTTCTTGGCGGCGATCCCCACCAGGATGATCAGCCCCACCTGACTGTAGGTGTTGACCGATGAGCCCACCACCAGCAGGCCGAACAGGCCGCCGAGGGCGGCCATGGGCACGGTGAACATGATCACCGCCGGGTGCACGAAGCTCTCGAACTGGCCCGCCAGCACCAGGAAGACGATCAGCAGGGCCAGGGCGAAGGCAAGGCCGACGGCGCCGGATGCCTCCAGATAGTCGCGAGCGGTGCCGCCCCAGGAGATCGCGGCGATGGGTGGCTGCTTGGCCGCCTCGGCTTTGAAGAAGTCGATGGCCTCGGCGATGGTGTAGCCGGGCTGCAGTTCCGCCGCGAGGGTCACCGACCGCTGGCGATCGATGCGCTGGCGCGTGGGCGTGTCGCCGCGAATCTTGGTGTTGACCGTGGCGCTCAGGGGCACGAGATCGCCGGAGCCAGTGCGCACATACAGGCTGTTCAGATCGGACTCCGAGCGGCGGTTCTGGCGGTCGGCCTGCAGGATGACGTCGTATTCCTTGCCGCCGCGGACATAGGTGGTGCTCTTGCGCGAGCCGAACATGGTCTGCAGGGCGTCGCCGATGGACTGGGCGGAGACCCCGAGGGTTGCGGCCTTGTCCCTGTCGAGATCGACGATCAGCCGGGGGGAGGTCGGCTCATAGTTCAGGCGCACCCGGGTCAGTCCCGGGTTGGCCTCCGCCGCGGTCTGGATCGGCTGCAGCCAGCGCGCCAGCTCGGGATAGTCGTTGCCCAGGGCGATGAACTGGATGCCGTTGCCGTTGTTGCCGCCGCCGCCGGGGCCGCCCCGCGACAGGGCGGGAGGCACCGAGGCGATGACGCGGGCGCCGGTGATCACCGAGAAGGTCTTGTTCAGTTCCGACGCCAGGTCGGCCGTGGCGACCTTGCGCTCGCTCCAGGGCTTCATGACGATGTTCGCTTGGGCCTGGTTGAACTGGTTGAACTGCGGCGCGACGACGGCGAACCCCTTGGTGTCGCCGCGGGCGTGGATCTTCTTGAGGATCGTCTCCACCTGGCCGGAGATCTTGGTCATGTAGTCGTAGCCGGCGCCCTCCGGCCCCTGCATCTGCACCTGGACGAACCCGCGGTCCTCCTGCGGCACCAACTCCTTGGGCAGCTTGACGTAAAGGCCGGCGGCGGCCAGGGCCAGCACGGCGACGAGAACGCTGACGAGGACTCCGCCGCTGCGGTGGCCGAGCATGGCCTGCAGGGAGTCGTGGTAGGAATTTCGCACCCGATCCATGCTGCGGTTGACGACCCGCGCCAAGGGGCCATCGTTGTGGGCCGGGCGTAGCAGCTTGGACGCCAGCATGGGCGCGAGCGACAGGGCGAGAACGGCGGAGAAGAAGATCGCCGCGGCCACCGTCACCGCCAGCTCGACGAACAGGCGGCCGATGTAGCCGGGAAGGAACATCAGAGGCGCGAACACCGCCATCAGCACCATGGTGGTGGCGACCACGGCGAAGAACACCTGCCTGGCCCCGCGCTCGGCCGCCACCAGGGGCGGTTCTCCGCCATCGATGCGACGCTGGATGTTCTCGACCACGACGATGGCGTCGTCGACCACCAGGCCGATGGCCAGGACCAGGGCCAGCAGGGTCAGCAGGTTGATCGAGAAGCCCATGGGGGCCAGCACGATGAAGGTGGCGAGAATGCAGATCGGGGCCACGATCGACGGGATCAGGGCCGACCGCCAACTGCCCAGGAAGATGAAGTTGACTAGGGCCACCAGGCCCAGGGCCCAGGCCATGGTCAGCCACACCTCATGGATGGCGGCGGCGGTGAACACCGAGTTGTCGATGTTGACCTCCAGGGTGGTCCCCTTGGGCAGGCCCTTGTTGAGCTCTTCGACAGTCTTGTAGACCTCCTTGGAGATCTGCAGGTCGTTGGCCTGGGATTGCCGTGTCATGGCGATGGCGAGCAGGGGCTGGCCGATGAAGCGGAAGGTCGACCGCCGCTCACTGGCCCCCTCCTCAATGCGAGCGATGTCGCCGAGGCGGGTGACATAGAGGCTGGCCGTGCCCGCGGCCGCGGCGCCCGCGGGGGTGGCGGAGACGGCGCCGGCGGAGGAGGTCGAGGTCGACGCGGTGGTCGTGGTCGCCGCCCGCGTGGCCGGCGTCACGGGCAACTGGGCGAAGTCGGCCGGGGTGACGTAGCGCCGGTTGACGCGAATGGTGAAGTCCTTGGCGTCGGACTCCAGCGCCCCGGCGGGCAGCTCGACGTTCTGGGAGCGCAGGGCGGTGTCAACGTCGCTGACGGTGATCCCCCGCGCGGCCATGGAATCCGCGTTCAGCCAGACGCGCATGGAATAGGTCTGGGCGCCGAACAGGAACACCTGACCGACCCCGGGCACAGTGGAGAACCGTTCCACCAGGAACCGGTCCGCATAGTCGGCGATCTCCAGGCGCGACATGGTCTTGGACATCATGCGCACGATGATGATCGGCTGCTGATCCGCCTCGGCCTTGGCGATCTGCGGCGCATCGGCCTCCTCGGGCAGCTGCGACGTCACCCGAGAGACCGCGTCGCGCACATCGTTGGCGGCGGCCTCGATGTTGCGATCGAGCTTGAAGGTGATGTTGATCTGCGAGCGGCCGTCGCGGCTGGTGGACGACACCCGGTCGATACCCTCCAGGCCCGACACCTGCCGCTCGATGACCTCGGTGATGCGTTCCTCGACCACCTCGGCGGAGGCGCCGACATAGTTGGTGCCCACCGAGACGGTGGGGGGATCCACATTGGGCAGCTCGCGCACCGGCAGGGCGAAGAAGGCGGCGGCGCCGATCACGCACAACATGATCGCCGCCACCGCGGCAAAGACCGGCCGGCGGACGGAAAGGTCCGAGAGCATCATCGCGGCGGACCTGGCGGCCGGCCCGGACCGGCGGCGCCCGGGGCCCCCGCGACCTTGACCGGCTGGTTGGGCTGCAGTCGGTTGAGGCCGTCGGCGACGATGCGGTCCCCGGCCTTCAGGCCGGCGCGGATCTCCACGAAGCCGCCGTCGTCGATGCCGACGGTGACCGGCTGTTGGCGGGCGATGGTCTTGCCGTTCTGCTGGGCGATCATGAAGACGCTGGCGGCGTCGCCTTCGAACTGGACGGCGGCCTGGGGCACGGCCACGGCCTGGCGCTGGCCCCGGTCGATGCCTACCCGCACCAGCATGCCCGGCTTCAGGCGACGGCCGGGGTTGGGGAATTCGGCGCGCCCCCGAATCGACCGGGTGCGCTCGTCCACGCGGGTGTTGAGCATGGCGATTCGGCCGTTGAAGGCCTCGCCCGGGAGGGCGTCCGGTCGGGCGATGATCGGCTGGCCCTGGGTGATCAAGGACAGATAGCGGTCCGGGATATCGAAATCGACGCGGATGACGGAGACGTCGTCGAGGGTGGCGATCACCGAGCCTGGGTTGATCAGGGTCCCCGGCGCCACGTCGGTGAGGCCGATGACGCCGGTGAAGGGCGCGCGGATGGAGCGGTCGGCCCTCCGCGACTGGGCGGCCTTGAGGGTGGCGACCGCCTGCTGGTACTGGGCGTCATAGAGGTCGACGGTGGCCTTGGGCGCGAAGCCTCGCGCGTAGAGCGCCTTCCAGCGATCGTTCTGGCGCTCGGCCTGGAGCAAGGCCGCGCGGGCCACGGTGATGTTGGCGTCTTCCTCTCCCGCCTGCAGGTCGACGAGCACGGCGCCGCGCTGGACGGTCTGACCGTCGCGGAAGCGGACCCGGGTGACCAGTTCGGTGGTGCTGGAGGTTAGGCTGACCGATTCGCGGCCCTTGGCGACGCCAAGCACCTCGAGGCGGTCGGTGAAGGGCCGGGTCACCGCCGTGGCGGCGGTGACCGTGGCCCCGCCGCCGAAGCCGCCGGGCCCGCCGGGGCCGCCGGGACGGCCGCCGCCCCCTGGCCCGCCCTTGGCCTGGGCCGTCGGCGGACCGCCTGGTCCGCCCTGGCCGGCATGGGCGGGGAAGATCAGGCGCACCGCCCCCACCACCAGCATCAGCGCCAAGACGATCACCGCGCCGACGAGGAAGAAGTGCCGCTTGATCAAACCCAAAACTCCACGCCCACGCCGAAGGCGCGGATATCCATGCTCTGGATGGCCCTATCCAGTCTCAATCCAATGACAGTCTGTCGCGGCGCTGCAACATTGACCCAAATCCACTGCAGGCGCGGCGAGGCCGCCTCCCCCGCAAGGGGCCGGCGGCGAGCCGGGCGGCTTCTACCACACAGCGGCCGGGCGGGTCACGGGGCTGGTGGCGGAAGCACAGACTTGGGGAAAAGCCGCCGGCCGGACGCTGACTTCGGATCGCCAAGGAAGCGCGATACGGTCAGGCTGCCGCGGCGCTCCTCGACGTTGTCCACGTCGAAGAGGCGCACGTCGATCTCCTGCTGGACATAGCTGAGCGAGACCTGGACGGCGTCCCGACGCCAGGCCAGGCCCACCTGGGCGTCACCGAAAAAGCCCCCGCGCTCAAGCGCCCATCCGCCGCTGTCCGGGCGGGAACCGCTGAGGAAACTATAGCCCAGGGCCCGGCCCCGCGCGGCGCCGAACAGGAACCAGCGCGGTTCGGGCCCGAAGGATCGCCCGTCGCGGATCCGGGCCCGCCCCCCCGTCCACGACCGCCGGGATACCCCCGCGGGGGCGGCGGCCGCGGCGGGCGTCGGCGGATCGACGACCAGGGCGGGCGGGGATTCGGTCTCGCCGCGCGACAGCCCTCGTCCCGGCTCGAAGCGCAGGGTGGTCACACCGGGACCGAGGGGGCTGAGATCGGACCGGGCGAAGGGGGCGCCCATCAGGAAGGCCTCGGCGGCGCCGTCGCAATGTCCCTGAGCCGGCAGGGCGAGGGCGCCGATGGCCGCCACGCCGATCAAGCCAACTCGCATACCGCCCTCCCCAGAGCGCCCCGCGCCAGAGACAAGCTTAGCCACGGCGCAAGGCTGCCGCCAAGGGCCGGCGATGGACGATTCGACCCACCGCCGTCTTATTTGCGAAGACCGTTCATTTACTTTTCACGCCAGTTTCGCAGTGTGTCCTCTCACCTCATCGGAGGGGCCGTGGCCCTCGGCGAACAGATTCTGGACCTGGCCACCCTGGCCAAGGGCCGCGGCGGCGAGGAGCGCGAGCGCCTGCTCCTGGCGGTTGTGGACATGTGCGAGGGCGTGTTCGCCGCCGATCCGGGACAGATCGCCGGCCTGCGCAACCAGCTGGGCGCGGTCTTCATGAGCCTGGTGGTGGAGGCCGAACAGCAGGTCCGCCAGCGCCTGGCCGAACGCATCGCCGACGCGGTCTGGGCGCCCAAGACCCTGGTCGCCGTGCTGGCTCTGGACGAGATCGAGGTCGCTCGGCCGGTGATCGCCGCCAGCCCCCTGCTGGGGGACGCCGACCTGGTGCGCCTGCTGAGCGAGGTGAAGCTGGAACACCGCATCGAGGTGGCCCGCCGGCCGGGCATCGGGGCCCCGGTGGTCGACGCCATCATCGACGGCAGCGAGCCTGTGGTTCTGACGGCCCTGGCCTGCAACGAGACGGCCGACATCCAACCGGCCGCCATGGCCCGGCTGGTGGAGGAATCCCGTCGGGCCCCCGCCTTGCGCTCGCCCCTGGCGCGTCACCCCCGGCTGAGCACGGAAATGGCCGAAACCCTCTACGCCTGGGTCGGTGATTCCTTGAAGGCGGCCATCGTCGCCCGCTTTCACGTGGACGCCGCCGCCCTGGACGGGGCCATCGCCGCGACGGTGCGCGACCTCGCCGGGCCGCCCCCGCCCCCCTCCTCGCCCACCCACAACCGAGAGGCGATGGAGCGGCGTCTGGTGGACAAGCTTCACGAGGCGGGCCAGTTGCGCTCGGGCTATCTGTTGAGGGCCCTGCGGGAGCGCAAGCTGTCGCTGTTCGCCGCCGCCCTCGCCAAGCTGGGCGGCCTGCGGGTCGAGGACGTCAAGGGCGCCCTGGCCAGCGACCGGCCGCAGTTGCTGGCCCTGGCCTGCCTGGCCGCTGGGATAGACCGCAGCGTCTTCCCCACCATCCTGGGGCTGGTGCGCCAGCTCAATGACGGACGCCCGCAGGCGGGCGCCGACGGCGCCTCCAGCGCCGCGCAACTCTACGCCGCCTTCACCGCCAAGAGCGCCCCCGGGGCCCTGCGCGACGCCCTCGCCGCCCAGGCCGCCCGCGCGGCCCCGTGATCGCGGCGCGAGGCCGGCGGACGTGGGGCGTCGCGCCCGGCCGGCGGGCCCTCTATAGGGTATCGGGATGAGCACCTCCGCGCCCCAGGCCCCCAGACTGGCCTTCCTCGCCACCGAACGGATCGAGGCCCAGCAGGCCCGCGCGGCCCTGGTCGAGCGCTACGGCGAGGTCGAAGAGGCCGAGGCCGATGTCATCGTCGCCCTGGGCGGCGACGGCTTCATGCTCGAGACCCTGCGCCGGACCACGGCCCTGTCGCGGCCGGTCTACGGCATGAACCGGGGCTCGGTGGGCTTCCTGATGAACGACTACGTGGAGGGTGACCTGCTGGCGCGCATCGATGCGGCCGAGCGGGCCGTCATCCATCCCCTGGTGATGGTCGCCCAAAGTCGGGACGGCCGCGAGCATCGCGCCTTCGCCATCAACGAGGTGTCCCTGCTGCGGCAGACCCACCAGACTGCGCGCCTGCGCATCGACATCGACGGCAAGACGCGCATGGCCGAACTGGTCTGCGACGGCGTGATGGTGGCCACCCCCGCCGGGTCCACCGCCTACAATCTGTCGGCCCACGGCCCGATCATCCCCATCGACGCCCAGGTGCTGGCCTTGACGCCGATCAGCGCCTTTCGCCCTAGACGCTGGCGCGGCGCCCTACTGTCGCACACGGCCAAGGTGCGCATCGAGGTGTTGGAGGCGGACAAACGCCCGGTGGCCGCGGTGGCCGACAACCTCGAGGTGAGGGACATCGCCGAGGTGACCATCGCCGAGGACCGATCGATCCGCTTCACCATGCTGTTCGACGCCGGACGCAGCCTCGACGAGCGGGTCCTGACCGAACAGTTCTCCTCCTGATCGAGCACTCCGGCAGCCGCGCCACCGTTTGTTAAGGGGCGCCCCCTAGTCTGACGATGGGGCTAAAGCCTTGCGTGCAATGGAGATCAGGCATGTCGCAGAACAATGCCGGACAGGTTATCCAGGTCCCGAACGCCCTGCGGCTCAAGATCGGCGGCGGCGGCGGCCTCGACATGGATGTCATCGCGCGCGCCGAGGCTGCCCTGAAGAGCCTGTCGGGGCAGTTCGCCCAGTGGTTGCAGGACGAGATCGACAAGCTCGACGCGGCGCGCGCCGCCGTGCAGGCGCAAGGCCCCACCGCCGCAGCCATGGAAACCCTCTACCTGCGCGCCCACGACCTGAAGGGTCTGGGCACGACCTATGAATACCCGCTGATCACCCGTATCGCCTCGTCCCTGTGCAAGCTGCTGGACGAGCCGGAAAAGCGCAGCGCCCCGCCGATGTTCCTGGTCGACGCCCACATCCACGCGATCAAGGCCGCGGTGCGCGACACCATCCGCGACGCCGGCCATCCCGTGGGCAAGGTGCTGGTGGAAGAGCTCGAGCGGCGGGTCAAGGACCACCACGGCGACGGTCCGGCCTAGATCGCGCCTAGGCGGCCTGACGCGTCTCGCCGCCCCGCGTCACGCCCGCCAACCGGTCCATCCGGGCCAGCAGGTAGTCGACGTCGGCCTTTGGCGCCTGGGTTGCCTGGGTCAGGAAGCGCTGCATCATGCGTTCCTGGAAACGGACAGGGTCCTGGCCGCCGTCCTCAAGCGACAGGGCATGGAAGGTGTCGACCCCGGCGCGAAAGGCCGCAAACAGGCGCGCGGGCAAGCCGGCGCGCTCGCAGATGGCCCGCAGTCCCAGGGGACCGGCGTCGTGGATCATCAGCCAGGTTCGGTGGTGCGGCACCTGAGCCAGCTCGGCCAGGGCCCATTCGAAAAAGGTCATGTGTCCCTGCGCCAGACCGCGCAGCAGCAGACTTCCCGTAAGCCGGTCATGAGCCTTCAGATGGACGACGAATTCGCGGATGTCGGCGGTGCGAGCGGCCTGGTCGAGCAGATCGATGGCGGCCCGCTCGCCCCCGTCGGTCGCCAGGCGCAGGGCCGTGGCCGCTGACAGGGCCTGGTGGGTCGCCAGATGCTCGCGCACGGTCCCTCCGACCAGGTCGATCAGGGTTTCGGTGACCGACACCGGCAACACTCGGCGATAGGCCACCGCCTCGAGAACGGGGTTGGAGGCGGTAAACCGGTGCAGGACCTTGTGCAGGCTGGCGTCGAAGAACTGGGCCTTGTCGTTGGCGCAGGCGTCGCGCACGGCCGCTTCGACGCCGTGCTCCACCAGAGTGCCGGTGACCTGGGCCGACAGGGCCGGCCGCCGGGCGATGGCGGCCTGGCGCACCCCTCCGCCCCGGCGGATGATCTCGGTCAGATCCTCATCGGCGAAGGAAGGCGAGCGACTGAGCACCGGAACGGCGATGGTCTCGACGTCGCGGGCCAGCCTTAGCGCCACGTCGCGGGGCAGCAGGGGCGACGACTTGAGGGTCACGGCCAGGGCCCGGCGCACCGGTTCGGCCGCGTCCGCGGCCATCACCCGCAGGATCTCGTGGGCATGCGCCCGCTCAGGGGCGGTAAGATCGTCGCGGTCCATGCGGCGGCAGAGCTTGTGCGCGGCCAGGGCCCGCTCGTCGGGGGTGGGCCCCTTCACCAACATGCGCAGGTCGTCGCCGGTGAGGGCGCCCCGCGTCGATCCACGAACCTCTCCCGCCAACAGCTCAGCCATGCCTGTCCCCACTGCCAAGCCACGATCATGCCTCGTTAATCTTAAGATTTCTTTGTGATCATTGCCGCCCATTAACGCTCTCGGGTAACGGGCGCACAACCTTACCTCTTTAGGCTGGGCGGGCGCTGAGGCGGACCCGACGTGACCCAGTTTCTCGACTCCCTCGCCGATCTGTTCTCCGACGCGCCAGCGGCCGGGCCTGCCGGAGCGATCGAACGGCAGGCCCTGGAGGCCCAGTCGGCCCTGCTGCCCTACGCCCTGACCTTCTTTGGCGTCAGCCTGCCGCTGTTCATCTGGGTCGGGTCACATGCCCTCAATTCGGTGTGGATGTCGGCCCTGTTCGCCCAGTTCGCCCTCAACTGGGCGGCCTTCTATGTGGTGGTCAACTGGCTGAGGCGCCGGCCGGACATCGCTGGGGACATCGGCGTGCGCACCCGCATTCATGTGTTCGGCGGCCTGCTGTGGGCCGCGGCGGTGGCGCAGATCGCCGCCTTCGCCCTCAGCGCCGGCCCGGCGCGAGAGGCGATCCTGCTGGTGGCGATCGGCGCCGCCTGCGTGCTGTTCTTCTTCACCGCCCCGTCCCTGCCCAACCTTCTGATCGTGGCGCCGGCGGCGGCCATGGCCCCGATGATCGCCCTCTACGTCCAGGAGACCACCCGCACCACGGCGGCCCTGGCCTGGGGCGCCATCGCCCTGTCGATGGCCCTGGCCCTGATGGTCAACCGCATCCTGCGCCGCCAGTTCGCCCTGTCGGCAGAGCGCGAGGGTCTCATCCAGAGCCGCGCCGCCTCCTATGACGAGGCCCAGCGCCTGGCCAAGTCCAAATCCGATATCCTGGCCACCCTGTCCCACGAGATCCGTAACGGCCTGACGGGAGTCACCCATGTGCTGGCCTCCGCCGCCGGAACCGGCGGTCGGCTGGCCCCTTCGCGCGACCAGTTGGCCGCCGCCCTGGGGGCAGCCCAGGACCTGATCGCCGTGCTCAACGCCACCCTGGACACGGAGACGGCCCAGGCCGGTCGGCTGGCGGTGCATGCCCAGCCCTTCGACGCCTGCCGCCTGGCCCGCGACCTGGTGCTCCTCGCCCGGCCAGAGGCCGCCGCCAAGGGGCTGGAGCTGACCCTGCACGTAGAGGACGGGCTGGACGTCCGCGGCGGCGGCGGGGCCGCCATCGGCGACACCCTACGCACGCGGCAGGTGCTGTCGAACCTGATCGGCAATGCCGTCAAATACACCACCCGGGGCCGCATCGAAGTGCGCATCCAGCGGGCAAGCGCGACCACGATCCGCATCGAGGTGGCGGACACCGGTCCGGGCCTGTCCGCGGAGGAACTGGACCGGGCGTTCGAGCCGTTCAATCGCATCGCCCGAACCGGGGTCGGGGTATCGGGCGCCGGGCTAGGCCTCAGCCTGTCGCGCGAACTGGCGAAGCTCATGGGCGGCGCCATCACCGGCCAGAGCGCCCTGGGGGTCGGAAGCCGCTTCTCCCTGGACCTGCCGTTCGACGCCCACGCCGCCCCGGCCCCGGACATCTCGGAACCGGCGGCCATGGCCATCGCCGGACGGCCCCTGCGCATCCTCATCGCCGAGGACGACAGCCTCAACGCGGCCATGCTGAGGGCGGTGCTCGAACAGCTCGGCCACCAGGTGGCCCATGTGGTCGACGGCCGGCGCGCGGTCGACCTGGCCCAGGTCTGCGACTTCGACCTGATCATGGTCGACGGTCGGATGCCGGAACTGGGCGGGGCCGAGGCCATCACCGCCCTGCGCGCACTGCCCACGGCGGTGGCGGCCCTACCGATCATCGCGGTGATCGGCGGCGACATCGACGAGGCCCGGGCCTGCGATGAGGCGGGGGCCGACGCGGTGCTGCGCAAGCCGGTCTCGGTGGCGGCGGTGGCGCGGGCCCTGGCCGCCTGCGCCGGGCGACAACCGGCCTCGCCCGCGAAAGCCCCGCCCCGGTTGCGGGCGGTGGACTAGACCCGGCCGGTCGTCGATCGGCGCGGATCAGCCGGCGCTAGGTCCTGTCCCGCCCGGTGCGCAGTTCGGCCTCGGACAGCACCTTCAGCATCTCGCTGGTGAACAACGACCCGGTGACCCCCGACGAGCCCTCTCCCCCGTCGCGGCCGCGCAGGATCATGGTGGTCAGGGCCTGCTGCTGCTCCATCCGCTCCAGCCGCCGCGCCGAGGCATATTGGATGAACGCCCCGGCATCGCGATCGCCGGCGGGGGCGGCGATCCCCTCCCCGCCGGTGCGGGTCAGGTTGGCGTAGACCTCAGCCACGCTGGCGGCCCGGCCGTTGCGATAGAAGATGGTCGGATTGGCGGAGGCCGCATCGGGGAAGATGCCCGCCGCCGACGCCGCGGGATTGGTCTGGTAGGCCTCTATCAGTCGCGCCGAGCCCTTGGGCCCGAGAAAATGAGCGGCGTAGAGCTCGCCGTTGGTCGGCGCCCGACCAACCCGACCGCGCAAATAGGAGGCGTGGTCCGAGGCCAGTTCGCCGGCCATCAGGGAGGCGGCGCGGGCGTCCAGCCGCAGGTCCATCACCGTGCGCCGCGCCTCGGCGCCGCCGACCCGGAAGCGGCCGTCGGCCCCCTGCTCGATGAGCTCGGCATAGCGGGCGTAGCCGTATTTGGAGCCGTGGCGCTTGAGGGTGCCCAGCCAGGTCTGCTCGACGAACTGGAACAGGCCCGCAGCCGAGGACGACCCGGCCTTGGCCTGGGGATTGTAGCCGCTCTCGCGCTTGGCGGTGCGCATGAGGAAGCCGAAGTCCACGCCCGTGGCCTTGGACGCAAGCTGGATGGCCTCGCCGACAACGCCCCTGATCGAGTCCACCGTCATGGGGGCAAGGTCGTCAATTATGGTTAACGCCCCCTGAAGGGCGGCTCAGGCCGGCGCCCCATCGAAGCGGCGCGGATCGAACGCCGCCCCGGCGGCGGAGGCGCAGCCCCCCCCGGCATGATCCGCGACGACGCCGGCGATCAGCGGGGCCAGCAGCCAGCCGTTGCGTCGGGCTCCGGCGGCGATGATCACTCCGGGCGCCAGGCTTGGCCCGACCAGGGGCAGGCCGTCCGCGGTGGCGGACCGCACCGCCGCCAGGCCCTGACCCGGGGCGTGGGCCAGGGATGGGAAAAGCGCCGTGGCGTCGGCGCGCAGCCGCTCGGCCGCCGCAGGCTCGGCGCGACGGTCGTTCACGCCGGCCTCCATGGTGGCCCCGGCCGCGGGCCCGAAGGCGCCCGGGCAGACATAAACCTTGGCGGTGCGCACCAGGGGGCCGCCGGACGGCGCCACGCCGGGCTCGAAGCGGACGATCTGCCCCTTGATCGGCGACAGCAGCGCCAACTCCGGGGCCAGCCGCAAGGTCAGGTCGGAGGGGTGGCCGCAGGCGATCACGGTCCAGTCGGTGGCCCAGCGCTCCCCGTTACTGAGGAGCACCATCCCCTGGTCGGCATGAACCACGGCGGCCTGCGCCACCCGCCCGCCCCGGCGCACCAGGGCGGCCCGCAAGGCCCGCAGCATGGCCAAGGGCTCCAGGCGCCAGTCCTCGGCTGTGTAGACGCCGGCGATGGCGGCCAGGCCTGGGGACAGGCCCGGGGCTTGCGCCGCTGTCACCGCCTCGCCGGCGGCGCCGAGCGCCGACAGCCTGGCCAACTGGTCCGGGACGCCCAGCGCCTCATCGATCCACAGGGCGCCGCAGCGCTCGATGGGGGGCGCGGACTCCAGAGCAGCCACGAAGGCCGGCCAGGCGTCGCGGGCGGCCCGTAGCAGATCAAGATGGCCGGCGGAGGCGCCGTCGAGCACGGCCTCCATCACCGGCGCCAGCATGCCGGCGGCCACGCCCGAGGCATTGTCCCCGGACAGGGCCGGATCGGCCAGTAGGACACTGCCCCCCCGCTCGGCGAGGTGAAGGGCGGTGGCGGCGCCCACGGCCCCGGCGCCCGCGACGGCGATCCGGGCGCCCCTCAGATCGCTCATGGCTGGGCCCTGGTCGGGGCGGCTGCATGGTGGCCTAGCTGGCGGCGCGAAGACTCTGGGCCCAGCCGAGGCTGAAGGCATGGGCGACGCGTCGTTCCTGGAAGGTCAGCACCTTCAGATCCAGGTCCGCCTGCGGATTGGAGTGGACCATCAGCACAGGCGCGTCCTCGTGACCGGACAGACCCGACTCGTTGGCGCAGCTTTGCAGGAAGCGGCCCAGATAATCGCCGAACCGCAGCGCTTCGTCCCCGTCGCGCACCGGCAGTTTCACGACCACGTCCGCCACTGGCGTCCCCCTTTGCGATTGAGGGCTTAACCGCGAGGGAGGCGGGGCGGTTCCATCCGGCAATCATGTCGGGGCAGCTCCTGGCAGCGGAATGACGCGCGTCCGGCCCAGAAAAAAGCGGCCGGGCGTCACCGCCCGACCGCTCGATATCACGCTGAGGCGTGACGAAGACTATTCGCCGAGGTCTTCCGAGATCAGGCCGACGCGGTAGTAGCCGTCGGTCTGCAACTGGTTCACCACATCCATGAACTCGCGATATTTGACCGTGCGGTCGGCGCGGATCAGGACGGTTTCATTCTTGGGGTCGGGCCCGCCGAGACGGGCGTAGAGGTCGTCGCCGAGACGGCTGAGGTCCGTCGGTGTGTCGACCAGGAAGATCTTCCCGCCATCCGAGATGGAGATGAAGGTCGGCTTCTTGTCCGACGGCGGCTGCGCGACGGCAGGCGGCAGATCGACCTTGATCGCCACCGTCGCCATAGGCGCGGCGACCATGAAGATGATGAGCAGCACGAGCATGACGTCGACGAACGGCGTGACGTTGATCTCACTGTTCTGCCCGAGCTCATACTTGCCGCCACCCTGGCCGGCTAGTTTTGCACCCATAATGACTCTCCGTTCCGGTCCGGCCAGCGGACCGTGCGATGACTAGACATGCTCCGAAGAGCGAAATTGGTCCGACCTGTTCAACGCGGCTGGGCCGGGTCGGCGGCCGTCGCCGTAGTGCCTAGCCGAGAGTGGTACCGCCTCTCAGGCTTGAACTGAGGACCTCCGGTTCCACAAACCGGCGCTCTAACCAACTGAGCTAAGGCGGCATGAAGGCTAGTGTTTAACGTCGTCGACCGGAGCGATCAAGCTGTCGGCCGCCGCAGCGAGGACCCGAACCGGGTCCCGGGACATGCCCGGAACCCGTATCCGTGTCGTCTATTCGGCCGGTTCGAAGCGGATCGGGATGGTCACCGATGCGCCGTCGACGGGTCGGCCGTCAGCAAGTTGAGGCCTCATCTTGAACAGCTTCGACAGCTTGATAGCCGCGTCGCCGAAGTTGAAGTCCGCCGGCTCCTCCGACTGGATGTCGCAGCTGCCGATGGTGCCGTTGGCCCGCACGGTGCACTTGAGCACAACGCGGCCCGACTTGCTCACGCTCTGGGCGCGAGACGGGTAGTAGCGCGCCAGGTCCTCGCCCGAAGGCTTGCGGATCCACTGCGGGTTGCTGATCACCGCGACGTGCGGGGGTTCAGGCGGCGCGGCGGGCGCGGGAGGCGGCGGTTCGATCCGCTTCTCCACCGGAGGAATCGGCAGAGGGGGCGGGGCGGCGATGTCCGGCGGCGGCGCCACCGGCGGGCGCGGTTGCACCCGGGGCGGAGGCGGCGGCGGCGTGTTGGGCGGCGGCGGCGGCGGCGGAGGGGGCGGCGGCGGAGGCGCTGGCTTTACGATCTCCGCGTTGAGCTTCTCTTCGCCGAACGTCTTGTACTCGGGGTTGAACTTCGCCTTCCACACATAATAGCCAACGATGCCGTGGACGAACACAGAGCCGACGATCGCAACAATCCACCCAGTCTTGTTCTTCTTCCCACGGGGACGAAGATCGGTCAGGGGGTCGTAACGTCGCTGGGGCGTTTGCTCTTTCTCAGCCATTCTGTGCTCACACCCCCGGCCGATTGGTGTCTGCACCGATGAGCGCCACGCTGTAGTAACCGTTGTCCTGCAGCTGGTTCATGACGGCCATGAACTGCGAGTAGAGGACGTCCTGGTCGCCACGGATGAAGATACGCTCACGGGTGGGATCACGCTTGCCGATGTTCTTGGTCAAGTCCGAACCCAGGGAGGGGATGTCCGTAGGGAAATCCCCAATGTACAGCTTCCCGCTCTTTTGGATCGAGATGTACACCGGTTTCGGCGGGTTCTGCGACGGCTTGGCGACAGCGTTCGGCAAGGTCACTTCAACGGTGACACTCGCGAGAGGCGCGGCCACCATGAAGATGATCAGGAGAACCAGCATCACGTCCACGAAGGGCGTAACATTGATTTCGCTGTTCTGCTCGACGTTGAACCGCCCGCCCCCGCCTGGTCCTGCGAGTTTGGCGCCCATTGCGGCTACGCTCCCTTGTCGAGCTGCCGGGAGATCGCGTTCATCAGCTCGGCCACAAACCCTTCCGTGCGCGTCCCGTAGTGGGAGATGCGGGTCTGGAAGTAGTTGTAGAAGATAACGGCCGGAATGGCGGCGAACAGACCGATGCCGGTGGCGAGAAGCGCTTCGGCGATGCCGGGGGCGACGACGGCCAGGTTGGTCGTGTTGGTGTTCGCGATGCCGATGAACGAGTTCATGATCCCGTAGACGGTGCCGAACAGCCCGATGAAGGGCGACATCGAACCGGTCGAAGCCAGGAACTGCATGCCACTGGAAAGACGGCGGGCCAGAGAGGCCTGCACGGCGCCGACGGCGGTCTGGGCCCGCATGATGGTGGAGTCACGGTGTTCACCGCCCACCACGAGGCCAGCCTGTCGCGACAGCTCGACTTCCTGAGCGGCGGCGGCGGCCATGTCGGCCATCGGGTTCCCCTCGAACTCATCCGACGAGGCGATACGGCCCATGTCGGTGATCGAGCGGGCGCCGCGGAAGGCTTCGAGGAAGCGGTCCGAGGTTTTGTTGAGCGAGCCGAACTCGATCATCTTGGTGACCATGATGGCCCAAGACAGACCCGAGGCCAGCAGCAGGCCGGTCATGACGATCTTCACGACCGGGGCCGCGTCGATGAACATCTGAATCGGCGTCAGCTTGCCGGCGTTCTTGATGTGCTCCGGCTCCTTGTCGGCGGGAGCAGCTTCGGGCGCGGCGGCGGCCGGAGCGGCCGCGGCGTCGGTGGTGGCGGGCGCAGCAGCGGCCTCGGCGGCCGCGGGAGCGGCGGCGTCTGTGGCCGGGGTCTGCGCCAGCGCGGGCGCGCCGGCCATCAGCGCGAGAGCGCCGACGAGAGCGGCAAGTGAATTCAAGGGTTTGATATCGAGCATCTGTCGCCGGTTCCTGGTTGGTCTAAGAACGTTTTTGGGCCGAGGGTCGTCCCGCGCAAGCGGCTCCTACCCTATTCACTTTAGTTTGCGTCCACCCATCTTGGGGTAATCGGCAAACCGCTAATCGCTGCACCCGACCCGTCACACATTTCTCCATCCGACGGGGCGAGAAAGGCATTTCGAAGGCGCGTCACGACTGCGCCCCCAGTGGAAGAGGACGAAAGTCGCACCGCAGTAAAACTTGCGGCTCGCGTCCAATGACAACCCCTTACCGCATCGTCAAGGGGCGTCGGCGCCAATTCTGCCCTCACGCGAATACCGCAGATAGGCGATTTATAGTGCGCTGCACAATACAGAAGCGTTTCTGCTCCATTAGTTCTCATAAAATAAGCAAGAGCGTCGTGCTGCAGCGCAATAAACGCCGCGGCCCAGCTCGAAGGCGCCCGTGATCGCCCCCCTGCCCCGCCCCGGCGGGCTCAGAGGCGGCGGGTGTCGACCATCAGACAAATGTGCCTGCCGAAGATCTAGGTCGCCGCCGTCCGGCCGCCTCAGGCGGCGCCGGCGATCAGGGGCTCGCCCGTGAGGATTGCCGCCGGCGCATCGGCCGCCACACGGTTTCTCCCCCCCGCCTTGGCGGTGTAAAGGGCCTTGTCGGCCCGGTCGAGGAGGGCTTCGGGCCCCTCGCCGGCACGCAGCAGGGCCAGGCCGGCGGATATGGTCAGAGAGCCAAGGTCCTGGTCGCCCGTCCGGCGACGAAGCACCGCCCCGGCGATTTCCACGCGCACCGCCTCGAGGCAGGCCATCGCCGATTCCCGGGTCTCGTCGGTGAAGATGACGCCGAACTCCTCGCCGCCGTAGCGTCCGGCGAACCGGGGGGCCGCGGCGGCAAGGCCCACCGCCCCTGCCACGAACTTCAAGACGCGATCCCCCGTCTGGTGACCCCAGGTGTCGTTGAAGCGTTTGAAATGGTCGATGTCGATCATCGCCACCGCCAGGGTCCCGCCGGTGAGGCTGGCCGCCTCCCAGGCCTTCTGAACCGCGTCATCGAAGGCCTTGCGATTGGGCAGGCCGGTCAGGGCGTCGGTGACGGCTTCCTTGCGGCCCTTGATCAGGCGGTCGCGAAGACGCCCCGCCTCGATGGTGCTGTCGAGCAGTCTGCGCTCCAGGGCCTGATGCTGGGCCTTCACCAGGCGAGTGTCCTCGGCGAGCGTGTCGAGCAGCCGGCGCAGGCGGGGGGCGGCCTGGAGTTCGGCCAGCTCGCGCGTCGCGCCCTGCAGGCTGGCGCCATAGCTCTCGCTGGTGCGCCGCGCGGTGTCGATGGCCTCCTCCACGGTGGCCAGCTCCTGCCCCAGGGCGCTGCCCGCCGCGGCCAGGCCCTCATCCTCGCCGCCGCGGTCCTGAAGCAGGGCGGCGATGGCGCGGGTGCGATCCTCGGTGATCGGTTCGCCCGTGCTGATCAGCTGGTCGATGTGCATGGCCACCGGCCCGCCGGGATCGGCGACATAGTCGAGCCAGAGCCTGAAATTGAGTGGCGTCGGCCACGCCCCGTGGCGCTGCATCACCTCGACCGCCTCACGGGCTTGGGCAAAGGCGGCGGCGTCCGCCCGGGGTTCGTTGTTCGCCGCCATTCGCTCCCCTTAACCGTTCGAAGCGTGACTGTAACGTCAGGTCCTGAAAGGGCTGTTAAAGCCGACGCGGCCAAGGGCGCCGCCCAGACATCAAACGGTCCCCGCCGGCCCAAGCGAATCGGGCGGGGAATATTTCTCATGTCCGATGACGTCGTTATCTGGACGATAACTGTCGGCCGCTAGCCTGGAGATTGAGCAGAACCAGGATGCGCCATGAGGGTCATGCCGAGGGCTAAGACCGAAGCGAGCTCGCGACTGGCGGCGCCGATCGCCGGGGTGACGGTGGCCGCCATCCTCACGCTCAACGCCGCCATTTTCGGCATGGCCACCCGGGCCGCTGAGGATGTGGCGTCGCGGGAATCCGCCCGCATCCAGATCGCCTTCACCCAAGCCCTGAGCACGGCCGCCGAGGACCTCGCGGCCGGCCGCACAGATCCTGACGCCATCGTCATCAACCCCTCCGCCGACAAGAGCCTGGCGGCCGCGGCCCGCTCGGCGGGTTCCTCCATGGTCTGGGTGGCCGGACGCCCGACCCTCGTGGCGGCCGCCCCCGACGCCGCCGGGGCGCCGACCCTGCGCCTGAAGGCGATCGGACCGGAGGTGCTGCAGCGGTTCGCCCAGCAGAACGGCCTGGCCGACCTGAGGCTGACGCATTCGGTTCATCGTGACTGGCTGAAAACCAACGCTGTCCACGTCGGCCTCGGCAACAGCGGCCCCGGCGCCGCGCTGGAGTGGCGGTCGAGCGAGTTCCAGGCGCAACTCGCCCCGGCCCTGCCGGTCAGCCTGAGCCTGACCCTCGTCTTCATCCTCGCCGGCTGGTCACTCTACAACCGCACCGAGCGCCTGGCGCAAAGCCTGGTCTCCAGCGAAGCCCACGCTCAGCACCTGGCCCTGCATGACCCCATGACCGGCCTGGCCAACCGCGCCCTGTTCGGCGACCGGTTGGAACTGGCCATCGAGCAGCGACGGCGTGGCGGCGTGATGGTCGCGGTGCTCGCGATCGACCTGGACCGGTTCAAACAGGTCAACGACACCCTCGGCCACCAGGCCGGCGACGAACTGATCCGGGAGGCGGGCCGGCGCCTGGCCCAGGTGTGCCGCGCCACCGACACCGTCGCACGCCTCGGCGGCGACGAGTTCGCCATCGTCGCCCCCGCCCTGCCCAACATGGCCGCCGCCGAAGCGCTGATCCGCCGCGCCCAGGAGGCGATGGCGGGGATGATCGACCTTCCCGGCGGCCAGGCGGAGCTGATGGCCTCGATCGGCGTCGCCCTCATCCAGGACGATCAAACCGACGGCGACGAGGCCATGCGGCAGGCCGACATGGCGCTCTACAAGGCCAAGGACGAGGGTCGCGGGCGCTACAGCATCTATGAGTCGGAGATGGACGACACCCACCGCCTTCGGCGCGCCACCGAGTGCGACCTGCGCCAGGCCCTGAAGAACGGCGAGATCCACGTCCACTACCAGCCCCAGTTCGCCGCCCGCACCGGCAGGCTGGACAGCGTCGAGGCCCTGGTCCGGTGGACGCATGATTCGCGGGGCAGCATCGATCCGTCCTATTTCGTGCCCATCGCCGAGGAGACCGGCCTGATCCACGAGCTGGGCGATCATGTGATGCGCCAGGTTTTCGAGGATTCGCGCCGCTGGCCCCAGCTGAGGCTGGCGATCAATGTGTCGCCGATCCAGCTTCGCCGGCCCGATTTCGTCGACCGCTGTCGCAGGCTGCTGGCGGACACCGGCGCCCAGGCGGACCGGATCGAGCTGGAAATGCCCGAGGGCGTGCTGATGGCCAACGACGAGCACACCCGCAGCGCCCTGCAGTCGCTGCGGGCCCTGGGCTTCAAGCTGGCCCTGGACGATTTCGGCACCGGCTATTCCAGCCTCAGCTACCTGAACATCTATCCTGTGGATAAAATCAAGATCGACCAGTCCTTCATCCGCCGGCTGGGTGTCGAGGAAGACGCCGACAAGGTGGTGCTGGCGATCATCCGCCTGGGCCGGGCGTTGGGCTTGCAGGTCACCGCCGAGGGCGTGGAGACCGAGGCCCAGCGGGCCGAGCTGATCGCCGGCGGCTGCAGCCTGCTGCAGGGCCACCTGGGCGGCCAGCCCGCCGACGCCTCGGTCATCGACACCCTGGTGCGCGAGGAGATCGCGGCGGCCGCGCACGCGGCGTAGCCAAACACTCTAGACGGCCGCGGTCGCCTTGCGTATAGCACCGCCCTCACGCCGGACGGCCCCAGGGCTGTCAGTCTGCCGCGTGTCGGGCCTGGGTAGCTCAGTTGGTAGAGCAGCGGATTGAAAATCCGCGTGTCGGTGGTTCGAATCCGCCCCCAGGCACCACCGTCCCCTTCAGTCCTCGTCGTCGTTACGGGCCCGCGCGTCGGCGTCGACCTCGGCCCCGGGAATGGCGTAGCGGCCGGTGAACCAGCGCTGCAGGTCCACGTCGGCGCAGCGCTTGGAGCAGAAGGGCGCATAGCCGCGCCCGGTCTCGTCGCGGGCGCCCGACACGGGCTTGTCGCAGATCGGGCAAAGGGCGGCGGCAGTCATGGTCGTCCGATCGTGAAGTCCGTGCGGCCGACGGCGCCGTCGGCGGTGATGGTGAAGCGGCGGCCGATGCGGTCGGCCAGAACGGCGGCGGGCCCCTCGGCGGCAGCGGCCACCTCCGGCGCGCAACGGGCGATCAGGGTAGCCCCCCCGTCGGCACGACCCTCGCGCTCCAGGGCCCGCAGGAGACGAAAGGCCATGGTCAGGGCGCTGGGCCGGCCATCCTCGTCCAGCAGGATCTCGGCCACCGGCCGGCCCCGCTGCGGCAGGGTCAGCTCCAGGGTCCCGAAGCGGGTGATCGGTCCCAGAACAACGCCGGGCTGTTCGGCGGCGAAGGCCATGCGGGCGGCGGCCTGGAAGGCCGGGCCATCGTGGCTGTGGCCGATCAGGTCGATGACCACCAGGCCGCCCAGCCCCTTGAGGCGCAGCAGGCGGGCGGTCTCGGCTATGGCGGCGAGGTTGGCTTGGCGGGCGACCTTCTTGGTCTCCCCCGCCACGCCGGTGCGACCGCCGAGATCCACGTCCACGGCCACCAGGGCGCGGGTCGGCTCGATGGCGAGGGAGCCCCCGGCCGGCAGGGGGTGGACCACGCTGAGGGCGAGGGCCTCGGCCTCGTCGGCGACGTCGCGGGCGTCGGGGCCGCGGTCGATCTTGGCGCGCGGGGCGAAGGCCTGCAGGCGCTGCTCCAGGGTCGCTGGCTCGGACAGGCGGCCGGGCTCTCCGGCCGCCTCGCCCGTGGCGCGGGCCACAGCAGCCTTGCCGCGCTGGGCCTCGGCGGTGACCTCCACCTCCACCAGACTGCCCTGGGGCGGCGGCGGCCGCTCGGCCTTCAGGCGCAGCACCCCGGCCTCTCCGGCCAGATCGAGGAAGGCCAGGCCGCCGATGCGGTCCACCTGGGTGACGCGGGCGGCGTAGCGGTCGCCCACCCGCGCGACGCTCTCGCCGCGCCGCTCGATGAGCAGGCGCTCGGGGCGGCCGTCGAGGAGGATGACGCCACGGGTCTCGCCGGGGCCGCGGTCGATGAACAGGCGCCGCTCGCTCATGGGGAATCCTGACGCCAGCCGCGACCCTGCAGCAGGGCCAGGGTCTCATACAGGGGCAGGCCGACCACGGCGGTGTAGGAGCCATGAAGGCCGATGACGAAGGCCCCTGCCCGCCCCTGAACGCCGTAGCCCCCCGCCTTGCCGCGCCATTCGCCGCTGGCGAGATAGACGTCGATCTCGCGCGCCGCCAGGCGCTTGAACTGGACGCGGGTCTCCACCAGCCGGCCCGCGACGGCGCCGCCCGGCGCCGCCACAGCGATGGCGGTGAGCACCTTGTGATTGCGCCCCGACAACAGCGCCAGGCAGGCGCGGGCCTCCGCCTCGGTCTCCGCCTTGGGGAGGACGCGCAGGCCGACGGCGACGACGGTGTCGGCGGCCAGCACATAGGCGTCCGGCTCGCGGGCCGCCACGGCGCGGGCCTTGGCCCCGGCCAGCCGCTGGGCCAGCAGCCGCGGGGTCTCGCGGGCCAGGGGCGATTCGTCGATATCCGCCGGATCGACCGCGTCGGGCGCGATGCCGAGCTGGGCCAGGAGGTCCAGGCGTCGGGGACTGGCGCTGGCCAGGACCAGACGGGGGACGGCGGGGGTGGCGTTCACGTCAGGCCGGGGTCGCGCCGACGGCGGTCGGCGGCCCGAAGCGCTCGATCATGCGGGCCTCTAGGATGTCGCGCACCTGGCGATACCCTTCCAGCACCGCCTCGCGGGAGCCCTCGGTGAGGGTCGGGTCCAGCACATCCCAGTATTCCACCGCCACGGCGCAGCTGCGAACGCCGGCCTCGGCATGGGCCTGGCTCTGGCGGGTCAGGGCGACGACAAGGTCGAAGCTGTCGACCTGCAGATCCTCGAAGCACTTGGACAGATGGCCGGAGACGTCCACCCCCACCTCGCGCATCACCTGGACGGCCAGGGGATCGACCCCGTCCTCGACTGTCAGGCCGCAGCTGTCCACGAACAGGCTGTCGCCATACAGCCGGCGCATCAGCCCCTCCGCCATCGGCGAGCGGACCCGGTTGAAGTTGCAGGCGAACAGCACCGCGGCGGGCCTGGCGCTCATACCGCGCCCCGCCGGTGAAGGGCGCAGATCAGGGTGAACAGCCGGCGGGCGGTGTCCTTGTCGACGGTGACCTTGCCCTCCAGGCGATCCTTCAGGATCCCCGCGCCGTCGTCGTGGAGCCCGCGCCGGCCCATGTCGAGGGCCTCGATATGGGCCGTGGTGGCGGTGCGGATGGCGTCGTAATAGCTCTCGCAGACCATGAAATAGTCTTTGATAATGCCCCGGAACGGCGACAGCGAGAGCAGGTGGCGGCGCTCGTAGTTGGGGCCCTTGATGTCCATGCACAGCCGGCTCTCGGCCAGGGACAGGGCCAGTTCGAAGGGCCCCTCCTCGGCGCCCTCCGGGGCGAAGGCGTTGGATTCCAGCAGGTCGAAGATGGCGACCTTGCGCTCATGCTCCTGCTCCGGCGAGCCGGCGGCGAGGGAGGCCTCGTCGATGGTGACGCGCGACAGCCGATGGTTGGGGACGCTAGCCATGGAGACGCAGGGCCGCGGACAGGGCGTGGGCGGGCAGGCCTTCGGCCTCGGCCAGGGCGATTGTCGAAGGCGCCAGGCGGGCGAAGGCGGCGCGGTCGCAATAGACCAGCGAGGTGCGTTTGAGGAAGTCGTAGATCGACAGCCCCGAGGAGAACCGCGCGGCGCGGCTGGTGGGCAGGACGTGGTTGGAGCCGGCCACATAGTCGCCGATCGCCTCGGGGGTGTGGCGGCCCATGAAGATGGCGCCGGCATGGCGCACCCGGTCGGCCAGGGCCCTGGGATCGTCGACGCAGAACTCGGCGTGCTCGGGGGCGATACGGTCGACGAGGCCGGGGCTGTCGGACAGCGGGGCGATGATCACGGCCCCGTGGTCGCGCCAGGAGGCGCGGGCGTCCTCGCCGGTGGCCAGGGTTCCCAGCAGGCGCTCGACGGCGGCTTCCACGGCGGCGGCGAAGGCGGCGTCGTCTGTGATCAGGATCGACTGGGCGGCGGGGTCGTGCTCGGCCTGGGACAGCAGGTCGGCGGCCATCCAGTCGGGATTATTGCGGCTGTCGGCGACCACCACGATTTCCGACGGCCCGGCCAGGGCGTCGATGCCGACGACCCCGTAGAGCCGACGCTTGGCGGCGGTGACATAGGCGTTGCCCGGCCCGACGATCTTGTCGACCGGAGCGATGGGTCCGGCGCCATAGGCCAGGGCCGCCACCGCATGCGCCCCACCCACCCGCCAGATCTCGGTGACGCCGGCTTGCTTGGCGGCGGCCAGCACCGCGGGCTCCAGCCGACCGGGCGGGGTGACCATGGCGATGCGGCCGACGCCGGCGGCGGCGGCGGGCACCGCGTTCATCAGCACCGTGGACGGATAGGCGGCGCGGCCCCCGGGAACATAGATGCCCACCGACTCCAGCGGCGTCCAACGCCAGCCCAGTTCCACCCCGGCCTCGTCGGTGAACTGGGCGTCGGCGGGGCGCTGGCGCTCATGGTAGCGGCGGATGCGGTCGGCGGCGAAGGCGATGGCGGCGCGGACGTCCGGCGCGCAGGCGGCCGCGCCGGCCTCGATCTGCTCGGGACCCACGCGCAGGCTGTCCGCGTCAAGGCTGACCCGGTCGAATCGCTCGGCCAACTGAAGCAGGGCCGCCAGACCGCCGCTCTTCACCTGCTGCAGGATGTCGGCCACGGCGGCGTCGACGTCGATCGCCGAGCCGCGGCGCTCGTCGAGGAAGGCGGCGAACTGGCGGTCGAAATCAGGGCTGGCGGCGTTGAAGCGGCGGGGCATGGAAAAACCGATCGGGGGAAGGCCGCTTATGCAGCAGGCGGAGCCGTCAGTCGAGCGGGTGGACGGGCCGATGCGGCGTTGGCCAGGGCTCGGACACATCGGCCAGCAGGACATCGATGCATTCCACGGCGCAGTCCAGCGCGCCGCCCCCGGCGAAGGTGATGGTCAGGGCGCCGGCGGGCGGGTCGTCGGGACGGAACTGCAGGGCCAGCACGCTGACCACCGCCACCGGCGGATCGCGGCGCAGGCGCAGGGCCTTCACCGACAGCACGCCCGAAAGCTGCAGGGCGCTGCGGATGCGATCGCCGCCCTTGCGGCGGGCGCCCTTCTCCCAGCGGAACCGGTTGAGCAACAGGGTGAGCTGGCGGGCGCGGGCGTCGAAGCGGATGTCGCCCACCTGGCCCACGGCATCCTGCAGGGCGGCGGAGAGGATCTGCAGATCCGCTTCGTCCTGGGCGAGCAGGCGCAGCCCCCTGGCCGCCGGCGGCGAGGCGCTCATCCGTGGTCGTCCGCCGCGCCCTTGAGGCGCCGCACGTTCGCGCCGCAGGCGCCGAGCTTCTCCTCGAGCCGCTCGAAGCCCCGGTCGAGGTGATAGACCCGGTCGACGATGGTCTCGCCCTTGGCCGCCAGGCCGGCGATGACCAGGCAGACCGAGGCCCGCAGGTCGGTGGCCATCACCTCGGCGCCGGTGAGATGGTCGACGCCGCGCACCCGCGCCTCGCCGCCCTGGACGCTGATGTCGGCCCCCAGCCGCGTCAGTTCCGGCGCGTGCATGAAGCGGTTCTCGAAGATGGTCTCGCGGATCACGCTCTCGCCCGAGGCGGTGGTCATCAGGGCCATGAACTGGGCCTGCAGGTCGGTGGCGAAGCCGGGATAGGTGGCGGTATCGAAGTCCACCCCCTTCAGGCGCGCGCCATTGCGCTTGATGGTGACGCCGTCGTTGTGGCGGGCGACGTCGGCGCCGGCTTCCTCGATCTTGACCAGGGTGGCCTCGATGAAGTCGCTGCGGGTGCGGGTCAGGCGCACCTCGCCCCCGGCCATGGCCGCCGCCAGGGCGTAGGTGCCCGTCTCGATGCGATCGGGAATCACCGCGTGGACGCCGCCGCCCAGACGGGCCACCCCGTTGATGCGGATGGTCGAGGTGCCGGCGCCCTCGATGCGCGCGCCCATGGCGATCAGGCAGTCCGCCAGATCGCCGATCTCGGGCTCGCGCGCGGCGTTGTGCAGGATCGTCTCGCCATCGGCCAGGACCGCGGCCAGCAAGGTATGCTCGGTAGCGCCCACCGAGATGAAGGGGAAGTCGATGACCGCGCCCTTCAGGCCGCGCGGCGCCTGGGCGAAGACGTAGCCCTCGTGCAGGTCGATAGACGCGCCAAGGGCTTCCAGCGCCTTCAGGTGCATGTCGACGGGACGCGCCCCGATGGTGCAGCCGCCGGGCAGGCTGACCTTGGCGTGGCCCGCGCGGGCCAGCAGCGGACCGAGTACGTTGAACGAGGCGCGCATCTGGCGCACCAGATCATAAGGCGCGATGGCGCTGATGATCTCCGGCGTGTGCAGCACCGTCTCGGCGCCGTCGGGGCCGTCGTCCGTCTCGATGATCTGGGCGCCCAGGCGTTGCAGCAGCCGTCCAAGGAACCGGGTGTCGGCCAGGCGCGGCATGTTGGTCAGGCGCAGGGGCTCGTCCGTCAGCAGGCTGGCGGCCATCAGCTTGATGGCCGAGTTCTTGGCGCCGCTGATGGGGATCTCCCCCTCCAGCCGCGCGCCGCCGGTGATGGCGATGCGGTCCATGAGCAGCCTTCAATGCGCTCCGCTGGGCGAAGCCGCGTGGGTTGTATCCGCGGTTCTTACAGGACGGCGGCGCGCGCGCAAATGCAGGGCGGTCCCGCGGGGGGCGATCCGCCGCCCGGTCGCCGAGTCGGTGCGATCGGGCGAGCGCCTACGCCCCAGCCTGGGTTCGCCCCGGGGGGCGTTAGTTTCATTCGGGTTTGTGAGGAGCTGGTGCCGCCGCGGAGGATCGAACTCCGGACCTCAGCCTTACCAAGGATGCGCTCTACCACTGAGCTACGGCGGCGGAAGGGCGGCGTATATCGAAGGACAGCGTCGAGCCCAAGTGAAATCGGCTTGACCGTCGCCACAACCGTTTTAACTCGACGCATGGCCCATCCGCCCAAGCCGCCGCAGCCGACCATCCCGGCCTTGCCACAGGACCAGACCGCCGCCCGGGAGGCGCGGCTGGCGGCCGCCCTGCGCGCGAACCTTAGACGCCGCAAGGCGCCCGCATCGCGCCCGCCGGCGGGAATCCCGGACCGGGAAACCTGATTCGCCTATCCGGCGTCAGCGTGCGGGCTTGAACTTCGGCGCGCGGGCGGGCCGGACGGTCTTCAGCGGCCGCACATGCGGGTGCCGCTTCTCGATATCCTTCAGCAGGGCGCCCGCCGCCATCAGATGGCCCGGAAATAGGGTGTCGACCGCATAGCCGACGACCGGAATGGCGGAACTGGCGGTGTCGGCGCCCAGATAGGCGACCATGCGCGCCACGGTTCCGGGCCTCGCCCCGACGCGCAGGGCCTGGACGATCAGCCAGGCCCCTGCCCCCGCGCTATACAGGGTGCCGGCGACGGGCACCCAAGCCAGCACCCCGTCGAGGCCGATCCCGAACGGACCAATGCCGATCAGCCGATCCGAATACCGTCGCATCCGGTCCACCTGACGGTGGATCGCCTGGACCTCTTCGGGGGTGGCGGGCATGGGATCATGGCTCCTGAAGCAAACGACGCCTCATGGAAACACGACCCGGCGGTTTTCTTTCCCGCAAAAAAGGCGACGGATAGAAGGAGAGGCTAGCGCTTGGGGCTTTTGGCGCGACCCTTGGCCCGCGGGGCCGCGGTCGGGGCCGGGACGGTCTTGGCCGGCCCGGCCGCCTTGGCGAGGCGGGCTGCCTTGGTGCGACCGTCGATCTTGGCGGGGGCCGGGGCGATCGTCGCTGCCTGGACCCGGGGCGGGCGCGGCGCGGCGGGCTTGACCGGTGTGGCCGCAAGGGCGACGACCGGCGCCGGCATGGCGGGGAGCGATTCGGGTTCTGCCTGCGGCGCCGGGGCTGCGATCGCCTGGACGGGCGTGGGCTCGGCCGGCGGGATTTCGGAGGGCGCGGCCAGGAGGAGGGCCGGCTCTCCGGCGGGGGCGGCCAGGCGCATCCAGCGCGACGCCGACCAAACGGCCGCGCCCATGGTGGCGCAGCCGGCGAAGGCCAGCCACAGGGGCGAGATGGCGCCGATCTGCAGCTTCAACAGCTTCTCGGCGTCGAACGCGGGGGTCGGCGACTTCCAGTCCTGGACCCAGAGCATGGGCTAACTCCTGAGTGGGCGCGCCGCACTGCAGCGCATCACATTGTGCATTGCAGCATACAGCATCTCGCGTCCTCAGGCAAACCGTCAGCCGAGGCGCCACAGGCGCGAGCGGCCGCCCGGCTGTCCGATATGGGCGACAACCCAGTCGCAGGCGGCCTGGAGCGGCGCATCGAGCGTAGCGGGGGCGCCGACGACGACCATGGCGCAGCCGTTCATGGCCATCGGATCATGCAACGGCCGAAGCCGCGCCTCTGCCACCAGGGTCAAGGGCGGCGCGATGGCTTCGAGCCCCATGGCGAAGCGATCAAAGGTGTCGAGGTCCTTCAGGGGCGCCCAGATGGCGATCACCGTCCGGCGGTCGCGGCGCAGCGCCTGGTCGCAGGCCTGCACGATGGCGCGGTAGTCGTCTCCGGCCTCGAAGGGCGGATCGATGAGAATCAGGCGGCGCATGGCGGCGGGGGCCGCCCTCCCTGCCTCAGCATAGCCGTCGCCCTTGATCGCCGTGGCCCGCCCTCCCCCGTGGGCGGCGAGGGTCCGGGCGAGCAGGGCGTGATCGTCGCTGCGCAGCTCGCAGCCGACGTAGGCGTCCTTGGGCCGCAGGGCCCGAGTGGCCAGCATCGGCGAGCCCGGGTAGAGGCCGAGCCCGCCCGCCAGATTGACGGCGCGCACGGCTGCCTTGAGGGCGTCGAACACCGGCGGCGCGGCCTCGTCGGCCATCAGGCGGACAATCCCGGCCTGAGCCTCGCCGGAGCGGCGGGAAAGATCGCCGTCTAGGTCATAGACCCCCGCCCCGGCGTGGGTGTCCAGCACCTGCAGGGGCGATCGGTCCTGCTGCAGCGTCCCCATCAGGGCGGTGAGGGCGGCGTGTTTGACCAGGTCGGCGAAGTTGCCGGCGTGAAAGGCGTGGCGGTAGTTCATGGAGGCCGGTTTCCGCTGCGGAACTGGCGCTTCCTCTAGCACGTTGGCTCTGCGCCTTAGCACAGGGGAGAGTTGGAATGGCTCGCGACGCAGCGCTCCTGGACGGCCCGGCTCCTGGCGCCGAGGTGGCGCAGGCCGCCGGCCTCAACTACGTCAACGACCACGACCCCGGCGTCAGCCGTCTGACGACGGCCAAGGGCGTCGCCTACCGGGGCGCCGACGGCAAGGCTGTGAAGGATCCTGCCGCGCTCGACCGAATCAGGGCCCTGGCCATCCCGCCGGCATGGACGCAGGTTTGGATCTGTCCCGACCCGGACGGCCACATCCAGGCCACGGGCCGGGACCAGCGCGGTCGCAAGCAGTATCGCTACCATCCGCAATGGCGCGCCCATTGCGACCAGACCAAATACGAGCGCATGGCCGCCTTCGGGCATGCGCTGCCCGCCCTGCGCGCCCGGGTGGAGGCGGACCTGCGGCGCCATGGCCTGCCCAAGGAGAAGGTCATCGCCGCCATCGTGCGGCTGCTGGAGGTGACGCTGATCCGGGTCGGCAACGACGAATACGCCCGGGCCAACAAGAGCTTCGGCCTGACCACCCTGCGCGACCGACACGCCAGGATCGAGGGCGCCAAACTGCGCTTCGAGTTCAAGGGCAAGTGCGGGGTGACGCATTCCACCGGGCTGAGCGACCGGCGGCTGGCCAGGATCGTCAAGGCCTGCCAGGACGTGCCCGGCCAGCGGCTGTTCCAGTTCATCGACGCGGACGGCCAGCGCCATGCCGTGCAGTCCGCCGACATCAACGCCTATATCGCCGCCGCCACCGACGGCCCGTTCACCGCCAAGGATTTCCGCACCTGGGCGGGCACCCTCGCCGCCGCCCAGACCCTGCTGGCCGAACAGGCGCCCGAAAGCCCGACCCACGCCAAGCGGACGGTCGCCGAGTGCGTCAAACAGGTGGCGGCCCGGCTCGGAAACACCCCGGCGGTCTGCCGCTCCAGCTACATCCACCCCAAGGTCATCGAGGTCTTCAGCGATGGCGCCCTGCTCGATCACTGGCCGCCGGACAAGGACACCGAGGCGGCGCTGCTGGGGTTCCTCGAGGTGCTGGCGGCGACCTAGAGGGTGTTTACGCTAAGCGTGACCAAACCCATCCATTTCCCGGTCACCCCGGCGAATACCGGGGCCCAGATCATATAGCCCCACGGCAGCGCTTTAGGATCTGGATCCCGGCTTTCGCCGGAAAGATCGGGTGGGGTTCAACGATCCCTCTAAAAAAAGCCAGCTCTAAGGGTCGGCTACTGGCCCCCCAGCCAGCGGGCGGCGTCTGGGGGGGAGCGCTTGTCGATGTCGCGGTCGACCATCAGGTTGGCCTCGCGCATCCGCTCCACGGGGATCGACCCTATCAGCGGCGCCAGGGCCTTGCGCAGCACCGGGTCCTCGGCCCGAGCGGGGGCGAGCAAGACCACGGCGTCGTAGGACGGAATGGCGTGGCGGGGGTCGCTGAGCACCACCAGCCTCTGGGCGGCGATGCGGCCATCCGAGGAGAAGGCCGAGATGACGTCGGCCTCGCCGCCCTGGACCGCCCGGTACATGAAGGTCGGGTTGAAGGATTTGGCGGCCTTGAACTTCAGGCCATAGGCGCTGTCGATGGCCTTCCATTCCGGCCGGCTCAGGAATTCCAGGTCAGCGCCGAGCACCAGGCCCGGCGCGGCGCGGCGCAAATCGTCAAGGCTGGTGACGCCCAGCCGCTGCGCCTGGTCCTGCTTCATGGCCAGGGCGTAGGCGTTCTCGAAGCCGAGGCTACCCAGGACGGTAACGCCATAGTCCGCCTTCAGCGCGCGGGTCAGCTCCCGCAGCATCTGCTCGCGCGGGGGATTGTCGGTGCGCTTGAGGACGTTGCTCCACAGGGTGCCGGAGTAGTCCACATAGGCGTCGATCTCGTTGCCGGCGAGGGCGCGGAACGCCACCGCCGAGCCGAGGCCGTCCTTGCGCTGAACCGAAGCGCCGGCGTCCTCAAGTCGGGTCTGCATCATCTGGGCGAGGATGAACTGCTCGGAGAAATTCTTGGCGCCGACCACATAGCTGCGCGGTCCGGCCTGGACCGCCGGGGCCAGGGCGACGGCGGCGCCCAGCGCAAGGCCAGCGATCCCGGCGATGACCATGCGCCGATCGCGGCGCGCGGCGCCGGCCTCGACCAGGCCCAGCAGCCCGTCCACGACCAGGGCCAGGCCGGCCGCCGCCGCGCAGCCGAACAGGACGAACACCCAGTTCTCGGTCTGCAGGCCGGAGAAGATGTAATTGCCGAGGCTGGTCTGGCCGACGGGGGTGGACAGGGTCGCGGCGCCGATGGTCCAGACCGCGGCGGTGCGCACCCCGGCCATCACGACGGGAGCGGCTAGGGGCGCCTCGATGCGCCAGAGCCGCTGGGACCGGGTCATGCCGATGCCGTCGGCGGCCTCGAGCACATCGGGGTCGATTCCCGTCAGGCCCGCCACCCCGTTCCGCAGGATCGGCAGCATGGAATAGAGGGTCAGGGCCAGCAGCGAGGGCAGGAAGCCCAGGGCGGGAAAGCCGGCGCCGAAGACGGACCGGCTCACGGAGGAGAGGGCCAGCAGCAGGGGGTAGAACAGGGCCAGCAGGGCCAGGCCCGGGATGGTCTGGATCAGGCTGGCCCCGGCCAGGAGCGGCCAGCGCACCTTCGGACTGCGGGCGGCGACGAGGGTCAGGGGCAGGCTGACCAGCAAGCCCAGGGCCAGGGCGCTGGCGCTGAGGACCACATGCTGGGCCAGGTAGTCGGGCAGCAGCGCCCAGGCGGCGGCGACCTGCTCATTCATGAGCGCCGCCCTCTCCGATCAGGGCGCGCACCCGGTCGGCCTGGCGCCGCGGGGTCTGCATCAGGGCCTGCACGCCGGGATCGGGATGGCCGCCGAGCAGGGCACGGGGGGTGTCATCGGCGAGGATGCGGCCGGTCTTCATCACCACGATGCGATCGGCCAGCAGCACCGCCTCCTGCACGTCGTGGGTGACCATCAGGGTGGTGAGGCCCAGGTCGCGATGGAGGGCCTGATAGGCCTGGCCGAGCTCGTCGCGGGTCACTGGGTCCAGGGCGCCGAAGGGCTCGTCCATCAGCACGATGGCCGGGCGCGCGGCCAGGGCCCGGGCCACCCCGACCCGCTGGCGCTCACCGCCGGACAGGGCCGCAGGGGCGCGGGCGCCATAGGCCTCGGGCAGGCCGACTAGGTCGAGCAGTTCGGCGGTGCGGGCGCCGGCGTCGGCCGCGCTCCAGCCGAGAAGGCGGGGAATGGCGGCGATGTTCTCGGCGACGGTCAGGTGGGGGAACAGGCCCACGCCCTGGAAGACGTAGCCGATGGACCGACGCAGCAGCACCGGATCGGTCTCGGCCACGGGCCGCCCATCGACCCGGACCTCGCCAGCGGTCGGTTCAACCAGCCGGTTGATCATCTTGAGCAGGGTCGTCTTACCCGAGCCCGATCCGCCGACCACGGCGACGAAGGCGCCCTTGTCCACAACCAGGGTCGCCTCGCGCACGGCGAAAGCGTCGCCATAGCGCTTGGAGACCGCGCGAATGTCGATGAGCGGCGCAGGCGTGACGCCGCGCTCCAACCCGTCCATGGAGTCTTCCAGAACGACGCCCTCCCACCTCTCGCGACGCAGCTCCGCCCCCGTCTACGGGGCAGAGGAGTCGCCTAGAGTAACCTAGTCCGTCGCCAGGTAATGCACGCTGAACAGGCCGGCGGGGTCTGTCCAGCATTCCAGGGGCTGGAAGCCGGCGCGACGGGCCAGGGCGCGGAACTCCTCCACGGAGTATTTGCAGGAATCCTCGATGTGCACGGCCTCGCCCTCGGCGAAGGCGAAGCTGCGGTCGCCGACCTGCGCCGTCTGGGCCTTGAGGCTGACAAGGTTGATCTCGATGCGGCCTTTGTCCTCGCGCCACAGGGCGCTGTGACGGAAGGCGCCCAGATCGAAGTCGGCGGCCAGTTCCCGGTTGGCGCGGGCCAGCACGTTGAGGCTGAAGGCGGCGGTGACCCCGGCGGCGTCGTCATAGGCCGGCTCGAGGATGGCGCGGTCCTTCTTGAGATCGACGCCGACGATCATCGCCGAACCCGGACCCAGGCGATCCGCCCAGAGCGCCAGGAAGGCTTCCGCCTCGTCAGGGGTGAGGTTGCCGATGGTGGAGCCAGGGAAGAAGCCGAGCCGACGGCCCCCGCCCTCGATGCGCGGCAGGGCGAAGGGCTGGCCGTAGTCGGCGCAGACCGCGGCAACGTGCAGGCGCGGATAATCGGCGGCGATGGCCTCGGCGGCGGCGCGCAGATGCTCGCCAGAGATGTCGATGGCCACGTAGGCGGCGGGCGCGGTCAGGGCGTCGAGGAGGATGCGCACCTTGGTGCTGGATCCCGACCCCAGCTCGATCAGTTGGCAGGCCGGCCCGGCTAGGTCGGCGATCTCGCTGGCCCTCGCCTTGAGGATGCCGGTCTCGGTGCGCGTGGGATAGTATTCCGGCAATTCGCAGATGGCGTCGAACAGGGCCGAGCCCCGGGCGTCATAGAGGAACCGGCAGGGAATCGACTTGGCGCCCCCTCGCGCCCCCTGCGACAGGCCGCGGACGAGGGCCTCGCCGAAGCCCTCCTGGCGGGGAGCAAGGTCGTGAAAGGCCACGGCGCCGCTGCGCAGGCCGGCCTGGTCCTGGGAATCACGCATCGTCGGCTAGCCTCAATCCACTGAATGCCCACCGCGCGTCGGGGGGGAAGAAGTTGCGATAGGTCGGACGGATATGGGAAGCCGGCGTCACCGCCGCACCACCCCGGAGCACCATCTGCCCCGACATGAACTTGCCGTTGTATTCGCCGATGGCGCCCGCCGGCTGGCGATAGCGCGGATAGGGCCGGTAGGCGCTGGCGGTCCATTCCCACAGATCGCCGATCATCTGGCGCAGGCCTGGGCCCGCCGCCGGGGCCGGATGCAGCCGCCCGTCGTCCATGAGGGCGCCGGGCGACGGGTGGGCGGCGCGGGCGGCCACCTCCCATTCCGCCTCGGTAGGCAGGCGCCGGCCGCTCCAGGCGGCGAAGGCGTCGGCCTCGTAGAAGCTGAGGTGGCAAACGGGTTCGGCGGGATCGAGGGGGCGCTCGCCCGCCAGGGTGAACAGGCTCCAACCGCCCTCCCCCTGGTCCCAATACAGAGGCGCGGTCCAGCCGCGCGCCTTGGCCGCCGCCCAGCCGTCCGACAGCCAGAATTCCGGCCGCTCGTAGCCGCCGTCGTCGATGAAGGCCAGATACTCTCCCGCCGTCGTCAGCCGCCCGGCGAGCCGGAAGGGCTCCAGCCAGACCTTGTGACGGGGGCCCTCGTTGTCGAAGGCGAAGATCTCGGACCCGGCGGCGTCGTGGCCGATCTCGCAGAGGCCGCCGTCAAAATCCAACCACTCCAGGGGCGGCGCGTCCGCCGCCGCGGCGGACGGCGCGCTTTGGTAGGCGGGCCGCAGCGGATTGCTCCAGAAGACATGCTTGATGTCCATGAGCAGCAGTTCCTGGTGCTGCTGCTCGTGGTGCAGGCCAAGCTCGACCAGGGGCTCCACGCCGGGCTGAGCCGCGTTGAGCAGCCGCACCATCGCCGCGTCCACATGGGCGCGATAGTCCAGCACCGCGGTCAGGCCGGGACGCGACAGCATCCCCCGCGCCGGGCGCGGATGCCGCTCGCCCACTGCCTCGTAGTAGGAGTTGAACAGGTAGCCGAAGGCCGGGTCGAACACCGCGTAGCCGGGCAGATGCGGCGTCAGCAGGAAGGTCTCGAAGAACCAGGTGATGTGCGCCAGGTGCCACTTGGTCGGGCTGACGTCCGCCATGGACTGGATCTGCTGATCCTCTGCCGTCAGGCCACTGGTGAGGTCCACGGTGGCGCGACGCACCGCCAGATAACGGGCGATCAGCGCTGCGGTCCCGTCTTCCTCGACCCGCGCCGGAGCCATCGCCTGTTCGCTCAACTGGTGGTCCTCATCGCGCCAAGCATGAAACGGCCGATCCGCCGACCCTGTTCCCGAAAAACAGCGACGGGAACAAAACGGGATCACAGCCTATCCCAGGCTCCGCGGGTGATCCAGCGGAGATTCGGTCTCCCGATCGTCGACGGCTGGGCCGGCGACGCTAGTACCAGGGCGCGCTGCCCTGGGTGGTGAGTAGGCCGATGACCATCGCGGCCGCCAGAACGACAATGGCGCCAACGGTCAGGTAGTCGGCCGCCCCTTCGAATTTCACGAAGCGGTCGAGCGCATGGCCCCGGTGCGGAGTCTGCGCGCCTGTCCTTTTGGGAAGGTGGAGGAGGTTATTCATCAAGCGTCTCCCGGAGGACGCCGGCGATGCCACGAGACGCATCGCTGCTAGCGCCTCAGAGCGCTAAACACCCGAACGGCCGCGCTTGTTCCCAAAGGCTGTCAGTTCAGTCCGCGGATTCCTGCTTCGGCATGGGATGGGCCTTCAGGGCGCGGGCGCCGGCCACCAGGTTTCGCGCGGCGTTGCGCCCGACCCGGTCGGCATAGTCATGCGCCTGGTCGGTATCCAGATAGTCCGGCCCGGGCCCGGGCCCGAGATGCCAATAGGTCCAGGAATGGCCCGGAACGGTGAAGCCGATGTCGATCAGGGCCTGGCTGACCGTGCCGACGATATGGTGGGCGCCGTCCTCGTTGCCGGTGATGACGATCCCGGCGACCTTGTCGAAGGCGATGGGGCGTCCGTCGTCCTTGGTCTCCGACAGCAGGGCGTCCATCCGCTCCAGGGCGCGGGTGCAGACGCTGGACTGCTGGCCGAGCCAGGTGGGCGTGGCCATCACCAGGATGTCGGCCTCGACGATCTTGCGGCGAATGGCCGGCCAGTCGTCGCCCTCCCCTTCATCCGACTTGACCCCCGGCTTGATGTTGAGGTCGACGAGGCGAACCATCTCGCAATCCACCCCGTCGGCCGTCATCTCGGCGATGACGACTCCGGCCAGGGCTTCGGTGCTGGAGGGCTGGGGTGAGGCTTTGAGCGTGCAGCTCAGGATCAGGGCGCGCATCCGGCAGAAACGCGCGACAGCATGGGTGGTTCACCAGAGCGTCTTGCGGGCTCTGTCCGGCCACTCCCGGTCATAGGCCACCCCGCCCACCCGCGCCGCACTGAGGGCGGCGAGCATCTCGCCGGCGGACGGGACGGCGTCGGACGTCACGTGCCGGTCGGCGTTCCACAGGTCCGAGCGAACAATGGCCCGGGCGCACTGGAAGTAGATCGCGTCGATCCGCACGACCAGGACGGACCGTGGCAGGCGGCCATCGACGGCGAAGGACGAGAGCAGATCGGGGTCGATGCTCACCTCGGCGCGGCCATTGACGCGCAGGGTCGTCCCTGAACCGGGAATCAGGAACAGCAGGGCGACCCGGGGATCGCGCACCACGTTACGCAGGGAGTCGGTTCGGTTGTTGCCGGCGCGGTCCGGCATCATCAAGGTTCGCTCGTCATGGATGCGCACGACGCCGCCCAACTCTCCCCGCGGCGAGCAATCAAGGCCCTCAGGCCCGCTCGTGGCCAGGGCGACAAAGGGCGACGCCGCGATCAGCGCACGATAGTGGGCCGTCACATGATCCGCCTCCTTGACCAGAGCCGGCTCGCTGGGGGCGCCGTATAGCGCCTCAAGGGCCTCCAGCGTGGTGATGGTGGTCATGGCGGCCTCCCCGGGGGACTCCAGCCTAGCCCTGCGCCCCTGGACGAGGCAAACAGGGGGCATGAGCACATCAAGCCATCTGCGTCGACCGGGGTTCGCCATGCAGGCCCTGGGCCTGTTGGTCTCCTTCGCGACCGCCTTCGCCGCGGCGGCGATCGGCGGCCTGTCCACCGCCGCCAACGTGACGGGATGGTATGCGACCCTGCAGAAGCCCTTCTTCAGCCCACCCAACTGGCTGTTCGCCCCGGTGTGGAGCCTGCTCTACACGATGATGGCCATCGCGGCCTGGCGGGTCTGGCGCGCGCGCAGACCCGGCGGCGGCCAGGCCCTGGCCCTCTACGGAGGGCAGTTGCTTCTGAACCTGGCCTGGCCGGTGATCTTTTTCGGCATGCATTCCCCCCTGCTGGCGCTGATCGATATCGCCGCCCTGGTGGTGGTCCTGGCCCTGACCATCCGCGCCTTCTGGCGCATAGACCGGCCGGCGGGCGTCCTGCTGCTGCCCTATTTGGCCTGGAGCCTGTTCGCCTCGGCCCTCAACCTCGCGGTCTGGCGGCTGAACTAGGCTTCACCTTCGCCGTCGCCCATGCTCTGAGTGGCGGTCTGACATCGATTGACGAGGATCGCCCCATGTTTCGCCCCATCGCCCTTCTCGCCGCAGGCCTGAGCCTGCTCGCCGCCCCCGCCCTGGCGCAGGACGCCGCCGCGCCCGCCCTGCCGGCCCCGGTCGTCTGCGACGCCCCCGTGGTTCCCGCCGACGTGAACGGCGCCACGGCGACCATGGAAGAAGTGCTGGCGGCCAAGGCCGCGGTGGCCAGCTTCATCGCCGCCTCCGACGCCTATCAGACCTGTCTGGTGGACGACATCAAGGCCCGCCGCGACGCCGCCAAGGCGGCCAAGGCGCGCTTCAACGAATCGGAAGCCAAGACCGTCTCCGACAAGATCAACGCCAACCAGCGCGACAAGGAGCGGGTGGGCAAGGCGTTCAACAGCGCAGTGAAGGCCTACAAGGCCGCCCACCCGGCGTGACCGGATCGGGCGACCAGGGCCCCATCGACCTGGCGCGCTACAGGAAGGCGGCGCAGGCGCAGGCGGAAGCCCGGCGTCGCGCCGCCGGCCGTCCCCAAGCGCCAGCCGCCGGGGGGCCTGAGCCCTTCCTCGGCCGTCGCCGCCACGCGGGCCTGATCCTGGCGCTGGCGGCGGTGGTCTTCCTGGCGCTTGGCCTGGCGCCCCTGCTGCACTGAGACCCCGGCCGCGTTGCAGAAGGAAGACCTCATGAAGCGATTGCTGCTGATCGGCGTCCTCGGCCTGTCGGCCTGCGGCGATCCGGTCACCCCGTCGTCGACAGCCACTGCCCCGACCGCGCCTGCCGCTGCGCCGGCCGCGGCGGTCGCCCCGGCCGCGCCCCCGCCCGCCCAGCCCACCGGACCCGCCGCCCCGGTCGCCGCGATCACCGGCCAGGAGACGGCCGCCCAGGTCACCCGCGTGCAGGCGCTGACCGGCGATGACGCCAAGGTTTTCTCCACCGCGGGGGGCGATCCCGCGGCCAACGGGCTGGTGACCTACCTGGCCCTGTCGGGCGGGGCCGTCGAGGGCTGGAAGGTGTTCCCCATCGGCGACTTCAACGACTGGCAGATCGTCGAGCAGGCCAAGGGCCGGGTGGTGCTCAAGGTCAATCGCAGCGCGGTCGACCCGGCCAAGGGCCAGATCGCCACGGGCGACGCCCTGCTGATCGTCAGCGTCCCCGCCTTCACCGCCGACGAGATCACCATCACCCCGGCCGCCTGACGGGTCGGCCGCCTAGCCTTCCATGTCGAAGGTCGCGTGCACCCGGCCCTCGCGGCGGGCGGGCGCGGTCGCCTTCGGGGCGGACGGCGGCGCGGCGCGATCGCCGATGGCGACCTCGGCCCCGGGGAAGGCGACCATGGCGTCCGCCGCGGCGCGAGCGGCCAGGGCGTCGCGGCGGGCCTCGGCCTTGGCCAGTTCGGCCTCGGCCTTCTCGGCCTCGCGGGCCTCCATGAGCTCACGCTTGGTCTTGGGAATGTAGGAAACGTAGGCGACACGCACCCGGCGCGGCACCCGGGCGGCGGCCTGCAGAGGCAGGGCGTCGGCGGTGGCGAACTGGCGGTCGAAGAAGGCGGTCGGGTCCAGCGGTCGGTCGTCGCGGTCGCGGATCTCGAAATGCAGGTGGGCGCCGGTGGAGGAGCCGCTGCTGCCGATACGGCCCAGGGGCGCGCCAGCCTTGATCAGGGCGCCTGCGTGGGCCTCCGCCGCGATCGACCCGAGGTGGGCGTAGATGGTCAGCAGACCGGCGGCGTGGCGAACCTCCACGAAGCGGCCAAAGCCGCCGTCCTCACCCGCCCGGGTGACGACGCCGTCGGCCACCGCGCGCACGGGCAGACCCGCCGGGGCGGCGATGTCGACGCCCGCGTGCAGGCGGCCATGCTCTTCCCAGGGCAGTTGCCGAAGGCCGAAGGGCGAGATCACCGGATAGCCCTCAACCGGATAGCCGACCTTGAGGAAGACCGACGGCGCGGCGGCCTGGGCGAGCCGGACGGTCGCGCCGGCGGGGGCCGTCGGCGCGGGCGGGGTGACGGCGATCGGCAGGGCGGCGTGCGCCATGCTGATGGCGGCCAGGGCGCCCAGGGATCCGATGGCGAGGTCCAGGGCCCAATGCGGGGCGCGGCGCAACATCGCCAAGCTTAGCTGGGTCAAGCCCGATCTCTCCGAAGTCCAGGCGCGCGGCGGCGGCGAAGGGCGGGGTCTTATAGACCTGGGGCCCATGAGTCCACCCAGTCGATCCCGGCGCGGTGAGATCGGATGATTCAATGGAGGGCCCGGGCGGCATTGCTATGCCATTACGGCGACGCTTCTATTGGCGCAGGATTGCAACAGCCTTGACTATACACGGCGTTGCTTGACTCGACCTGACCAGGCCGGCGCCTATCGCGGCGCGGGGCCGACGTCGTGGATCTGTCCGAGGTTCGCCGGGTCGAGGGCGAAGGTCACCGGCACGCCGCGCTCGGCGGCCTTCTGCAGCTTCAAGACCTTGGCGGCGCGGGCCACGGCGATGGCGCCCAGGGCCGCGGGTCCGGCGCCCTCGGCGACGCCCCTCGGCTTGAAACCCAGTCGCCGCCGCAGGACGCCGTTGCCGTAGATGACATTGGCCCGCATCAGGGCCTGGGGCGTCATGAACTCGATCGACAGGCTGACGTTCAGCATGGGGCCGTTGACGATCCGATGCGGCGCGTTCTGGGCCCAGGTGACCATGCGGCCGGGAACCAGATCCACCACCTCGGCGCCCGCGTCCCAGCCCGGCTCATAGCCGAACTGCTCGGCGGTCTCACGCAGGACGATGCCCTCCAGGCGTTCGGCGCCGATATAGGGGTCGGTGCGCGGATAGACCCAGACGCGCTTGCGCCCGCGCAGTTGCCACAGGCTCACCAGCGGCACATCGAGATGGTAGAAGACCTGGGCGCTAGCTGAAGAGATCAGCAGTCCGATATCGCGCTTGAGGGTCCGCACGCCCGTGCGCTGCGCCTTCTCGGCGAAGATCTCGTCGGACAGGGCCGCATAGGCGGGCAGATGCTCGTTGACGGCGCGCAGGTTCAGCCAGATGCGCCCGGCCAGGGCGGCGTCGAGCAGCTGGCGGCCGCTGAGGTCGCCCGCCTCCCCTCGCCGCCAGCTCTGCCAGGCCACCGGGTCCTCGCCCATGCTGAACACCCCGAGCCGATCCCGCGGATAGCGGTCGAGGACCTCCGCCAGGCCGTCGTCGTCGAACATCGCGCGCGCGTGAAGGTCGTGCTCGAAGGTCAGGGTGCGCTGGGTGAAGGCGGCCGCCTTGTCCGCCGACCAGTCGGTGATGACGCTCATGCGGGCCGGCCGTAGAAGCGGATCTTGAAGGGGCCGAACCAGCACAGCTTGCCCAGGCCGCGCGCGGCGCGGTCCAGCGCCTGCGCCCGGTCCCCCGCCCCGGTGGCCCATTTGACGGCGGCCACGGCGCCGAACACCAGGGCCTGGCCGGCGCCGACCGCCATCCATCGGGCCACCCCCGCCCATTGCGGCGGCGAGGCGGCGGCGCTGGCCGAGGTGGGGCCCTGGCCATAGGCGAAGGCGCGGGCGATGGCGTAGCGCAAGGTCAGTCTCTCCGGCGCCGGGTCCTCCCAGACCCAGGCGTCCGGCGCCCATGCAAACCGGGCGCCGGACGCGGCCATGGTCTGGAACAGCAGGTCGTCTTCGCCGCCGATATGGTTGCGGGCGTCGGCGAAGGGCCGGCGGGGATCGGGCATGGCGGCGCGGCGCACCAGGGAATTGCCGCAGCCGTAATGGCCGGCGATGGGCCCCGCCTCGGCCGGCCCCTCGCGGGAGAAGAACCGCTCCAGGTAGTCCCGGTGGCGAACGACGGCGGCGGGCGCCCGGCCGCGCACCGGGCCGAACACCGCATCGGCGCCAAATCGGGACAAGGCGGCGAGCAGCTCGGACAGCCACCCCGGCGGCGCCTCCTCGTCGTCGTCGAGGAAGGCGATCAGTTCGCCGCGGGCCACCGCCATGGCGGCGTTTCGGACATTGGCCACCCCTGGGGTCGGCTCATGGACATAGACGACCGCGAAGGGTGCGCGGGCCGCCAGCGCCTCGACCCCGGCCCGGGCGGACGGCGCCTGGTCGTTGTCGGCGATGATCAGCTCGATCTCGGCGAGATCGAGCCCCGTCTGACGCAGGACCGAGCCGGCGGCGAGAGCCAGGGGCCCCGGCCGGCGCTGGGTCGGAATGACGATGGAGATGCGCGGGGTCATACGCCGCCCAGGGGATCATCCACGCCATCGGCGCCGCGCCCGCGCCGCCCCTGGGCCGCCACGGCCTGCAGCAGGCCGCGCATGCGCCCGCCCATGGACAGCTCGACTGACGCCACATGGTCCATGCGCCGACGCAGCTTACCCACGGCCGGGGCGGCGCGGCTGGCCCGCGACCAGGCGTCCTCGCGGCGGCCCTGGCGGCGGCCCGCGGCGGTGGCGGCGACGGCGGAACCCTCGCGCACCGGCACGCGGTCGAGGCAGAACGGGGCCTTGTAGTGGCCGTGACTGGCAGCCAGGTCGTAGGACGATAGCCCGAGCCGGGGCATCACCCGGATCGCCTGGGACAGCAGGGTCTGGCCGGGCGACCAGGTCCCGCCCTGCGGATCGATGGAGGCGATCCACGGGTGGAAGACGTCGCCGAGGCGAACGCCGAAATGGCCGGCGATGACCCGGTCGCCGGCGCGCAGGGTGATCATCATGCCCTGGAAGTCCCCGTCGCGCGTCTCGAACAGCGAGCGCATCAGGGTCCGGGTCCAGTCGGCGGCGAGGAAGTCGTGCAGGCCGGTGCGCTTCAGCTGCGCCCGCTTCCAGTCCATCAGCAGATCGTAGGCGGCGACGTCATGGTCGGGACCGACCATGGTGACGGGCCCCACCTCCCGCTCCAGCTTGTTCTCCAGGCGCCGCCAGTTCTTGAACCGCTTGGGGTTGGCCTGGCGCAACTGCTCGGCATAGGCCTCGGCGCCGCCTTCGCCCAGGCGCATGACATAGCCCTCGTCGGCCTCGCCGGGGACCGCGGCGAAGCAGCCGTAGGGGTCCACCAGGGCGCTGAAGCGATAGGCCGACACGCCCGCGGCGGCCAGGGCCCAGGCGCCGCCGATGGGCGCCCCCGGCGGGGTGATCAGGGCATGATAGTCGGAGAAGGGCGAGCCGATCGGCCGGGCGTATCCGGACGGACGGGCGTGATAGGCCAGGAACCCGGCCGCCGCCCCGCCCCGGCGCAGAACCGCCACCCGCGCGTCCTCGCGCACCGCGCCGACGGCCTCGGCGAAATCGGGGCCCAGCAGCGGGCTGCCGAAGGCCGGCGTGGCCGCGCACCACGCCAGCCAGGCGGCGCGGTCCCCCGCGGCGAGGCGGGAGGGGTGCAGGACTTCGGCCTCGATCATTCGGTTCGCCCGGCTGTTTCAGTCGCGCTCCATCCTAGCGAACGCAGGTTGAGGAAGGGTTTGCGCAACCGCGACCCGGGGACCACGTTGGCAAGCCATGACGTCCGATCAGATCGACGAGGCCACCCAGCGGCTGGTGGTCACCGCGCGGCTCGCGGGGCCCAACCACCTGGTGCTGCTCGACGTGGCTGCGCCCGACGGGACTCCGGCCGAACTCGGGCCGGCGATGCGCGCCGCCGAGGCCCTGCACCACAGCATCGAGGCGGACGATGCGCTGTCGGACATCGAGGAGGCCCTCGAGGATGCGATCAAGGCCGACGACGCCATCGCCATCGACGAGGGGTGCGACCTGTACCGGGCCCTCCTGGCCTTCCGGTTGAAGGCGATCCTGGCCTTGCCGGACGGTCGGGAGCATCTCGAAAATCTGGTAAGGTCAACGCGGTAACCCTTTGGATTGACCGTACTTCTGCGCTCGCGCTTAACCCTGGTGGAACAGGATCGCGACCATGAGCGCGATCACCCTCGCCCCATCCCTGGCCCGGCCGCCGCCGCGCCCGGAGCCCGTCGGTTCGGCCTTCGCCGACCCGGCCGCTGCGCGCGCCGCAGTGGCCAAATCCGACCCTCCCGCTCCCACCGCCCCCGCCGCCACCCCCGTGCCTCGGGTGTCGCGCCCCGCGCGCGCCAATCTTTACAGCCTCGAGCCCGGGGCGGGGGCCGGCGTGCTCTACACCCAGGTCACCCCGGGTTACGTCTCGCTATATTCGGCCTACGCCGGACCGGCGGCCCCCGGCGCCCATCCCGAATCGACCCTGCTGGAACGGATGCAGGCGGCGGTCAGCTACCGCACCGCCTCGACGGCGACGCCCGCGGAGATGCGCCAACAGGTCCTCGACGTCCTCACCTAGAATGAGGTCAGCTACCGGCCGTAAGGGAAGGAAACTTCGACAGATTCGCCCGGGGGATGGGCGCGCGGAACGGGCCGCCGGCCTTGACCTTGTCCACCGCGAAGGCAGCCCAGGCCTGAACGAATCCCGCCCCCGTGCGGGCCTCGGCCGTCGCCGGCGCGGGGGCGAAGCGCAGGGCGGGGCCGGCCAGGGCGGCCAGCTGGCGGCGCAGATCGCCCTCCCCCTCGGCCTCGTCGCCCGCCAGGATCGCGGCGTCGGCAGTGGTCACCAGGATCGGGCCGGCGACCGGCCCGAGCGCGGTCAGCGCCCGCAGGGCGGCGATCAGGGCCATGCGCCTGGGGGTAGAGCCGCGCTCGCCGCCCGCCTCGCCTCGAGCCACACCCTCCTGGACCAACACATAGGCCCAGCCGCCATGGCCGCCGTGCGGGTTACAGGCCCCCTGGGTCCACAGGCGGATCGGCGATGAGGGTCTCAGGTTGGACATTCGGACTCTGCAGGCTTGCGGGGAGGGTCGCGGCCCCGGCAAATGGCCGCCCCAAGCCTTGGCCGCAACGACAAATCGCATGACCGACGACGACCGCCAGCGCCACGAAGGCCGCGACGCCTATCGCCACCTGCAAGCCATGACCACCCGGTGGATCGACAACGACGTCTACGGCCACATGAACAACGTCAACTATTACGCCCTGTTCGACACGGTGGTGAACCAGCACCTGATCGAACAGGGGGTGCTCGACCCTCAGGCCAGCGCCCAGATCGGGCTCGTGGTCGACACCCGCTGCCGCTACTACCGGCCGATCAGCTTCCCGCAGCGCGTGGTGGCGGGGGTCCGGGTGGCGCACCTGGGTCGCTCCAGCGTGCGCTACGAGATCGGCCTGTTCCGAGACGACGAGGACGAGCCGGCGGCCGCAGGCCATTTCGTCCACGTCTATGTCGACCGGGCGAGCCGCGCCTCGACGCCGATCCCGGATCCGGTGCGCGCGGTGCTGCAGGCGCTCACGGTCGCCTGACGGAGACAGGGCGCCCCGAGGCTGGCGGGCGCGGGCCGGCGGAGCCATCGTAAGGGGCGCCTGGCGGAGACCGCGATGAGACCGCAGATCGACTTCCTCGACACCAATGGCCTGGACTGGATCAATCCGCGTCCAGGCATCTATTCGCGCCCGCTCAGCCTCGACCCGGACACCGGCGCCCGCACGGCGCTCAGCCGGGTCGTGCCCGCCGACGGCTATGTGGACCAGCCCACCGCCCACTCGCACAACAACGCCAATGAGGAGATCCTCATCGTGCGCGGGGCGCTCAGCTTCGACAGCCGGGTGTGGCTGCACGCGGGGGGCTATGTCTACCATCCGGCCGGTTGGGTTCACGGCTTCAAGAGCACGGTGCCGGCCGAGACCTGGTTCATCGGGCGCACCAGCGACGCCCTGACCTTCACCTACTACGACACTCCCACGGACGACTATCCCTACCCCATCGACGGCCAGACCTCCGACCGGCCCCTGGCCATCGTGCCCAGCCCCTGGGCCCAGCCCTGGACCCCCGTGGCCTCGGCCACCGACTCCGCCATCCGCGAATTCGAATACGGTCGCGACACGGCCGACGGCGCGCGCACCACCCTGCGCCGCTACGCCTCCGGGGCGGCGGATCCGGCCGATGCGGCGCCGCTGGAGCGCTGCGAGGAGTTTTTCGTGCTCGAGGGGCGACTGGTCGATCAGTCCGGCCGCAGCTTCGGCCCCGGCTGCTACGCCTGCCGCCAGCCTGGCGGCGCCCGACCCCGCTTCGAGGCCCTGGAGGACTCGGTTCTGGCGCACTTCACCAACGCCCGCGCCTGATCCATGGCGGCTTGACGCCCCTGCCCGGCTCGGCCACCGTCCCCGCCAGTTGTGTCGAATGCGGCGGGGATATGAGCGTAGAAGCCTCCGAGCCCGTCGCGTGGCCCCGTCCGCGCTATGCCTGGTATGTGGTCGGCGTCCTGCTGGTCACCTACGCCTTCGCCATCGTCGACCGCATCTCGATCGGCCTGCTGGTCGATCCGATCAAGGCGGACCTCGGCATCTCCGACACCCAGGTGGGGCTGATCCAGGGGCTCGCCTTCGCCATCTTCTATTCCGCCTTCGGCCTGCCGATGGGGATCCTGGTGGATCGCTGGAAGCGGGTGCGGCTGCTGTCCCTGAGCCTCGCGGTGTGGAGCAGCGCCACCATCGCCTGCGGCCTGGCCACCAGCTTCGGGGGGCTGTTCGCCAGCCGCGTGTTCGTGGGCGCCGGCGAGGCCAGCGTCACCCCGGCCTCGTCCTCGATCATCGCCGATCTGTTCCGGCCCGAACAGCGGGCCAAGGCCTTCGGGGTATTCATGGTGGGCGGCTCCCTGGGCACGGCGGGCGCCTATCTGGTGGGCGCCTTCGCCATCCAGGCCACCGGCAGCATCCGCGCCTTCAGCCCCATCCTGTCGGCGCTGCGCGACTGGCAGATCGTCTTCCTGCTCATCGGCATGCCGGGGGTGCTGCTGGCCCTGCTCGTCTACCTGACCGTCCGCGAGCCCCTGCGCCGGGAGAAGACGCAAGCCGTCACGAAACTGTCCCTTGGCCCGGTGTGGCGGCTGATCAAGGCCAGCCCCCTGGCCTATGGCTCGATCATGGGCGCGACGGTGCTCAATGTGCTGGTGGTCAACGCCCAGGTCGGCTGGGCGCCGACCCTGTTCATCCGAGTCCACCACTGGACCGCGGCCCAGACCGGCACCACCCTGGGCCTGGTCGGCCTGCCCTGCGGGACCTTCAGCGCCCTCAGCGCTGGCTGGTTCATGGCCTGGCTCTACCGGCGCGGCCGCATCGACGCGCCCATGTTCGCCGTCCTTGGCCAGTCGATCGCCTGGGCGACGGCGGGGGTGATGATCGCTTTGGCCCCCACGCCCCAGCTCGCCCTGGTGGCCTATGGCGTCGCCAACCTGTTCTCGATCTGGGCCAGCACGGGGGTCATCACCGGCCTCAGCCAGATCACCCCCAACGAGATGCGCGGCCAGGTGATCGCCATCTACATGGTCATCAACGGCTTGCTGTCGCTGACGGTGGGCGCTGTGTCGGTGGGCCTGCTCACCGACCATGTGTTCACCGCGCCGACCGGGGTCTCGCCGGCCATGGCGGTGGTCTATTTCGGCTGCGGCGCCGGGGCGATCATCCTGCTGCTGATCGGACGCAAGTCGTTCGAGGCCGCGGCCGTCCGGGCCAAGGCCTGGGCCACCGACTAGACGGCCTCGGCGACCACGCACACGGGGCAGGCCTCGCGCTCGCCGCCGGCCACGGCCTCGACCATCCGCGCGATCAGGGCCGGGCGGCCGGGGCGCAGGTGGGGGGCGGCCGGGCGCGCGCCCTCCCGCACCAGGGCTGCCGCCCGGCTCACCGCGGCGGCCAGGGGGTTGATCACCGGGAAGTCGCATGCGGCGATGACTTTGTCGGCCAGGGGCGACATGCAGGTGCAGCCCAGCAGAACCGCTTCGGCTCCCCGGGCCACGGCGCCATGCGCCGCGGCGATGATCGCCTGCAACAGGTCGCGGTCGGCGTCGTGAACGCGCGTGAGGTAGCCATCCGGGCCGGACAGGACCTCGAGATCACCCTCCGACCCGACGTTGCAGATCTCGACGCACTGGTCCTCCCAGCCATAGAGGCGCAGCAGCCCCTCGGGGATGTAGTTCAGGGACCTCGGCCAAACCGTGACGATGGCGAAGCGGCGGCCGTCTTGTCCGGCCTGCGCCATGCCCGCCTCGCCGGCGCCGACCACCGGGATCGTCAGGGCCGCCTTGATGGCGGCGATGCCGTAGTCCCCGAGGCTGTCGATGGCGACGGCGGCGCAACCGGCGGCCTCGGCGTCAAAGCCGGCCTCCAGGTGTCCCACCTGCTGCATCAGCTGCTCGACCGGCGTGAAGGGGAACACCCCGACGCGGGAGGGATAGGCCTGCAGTTCGTCGCCGGGGCTCAGCAGGCGGGTCAGTTCGGGGGCCTCGCCGACCTTGGAGAGGTCGCGAATCGTGCCCAGCATGCCGATCTTCATGGCGGTGTCCTGTTGGCGGCGGTCGGCCCCATGGGCCACAAACGGCGGCGGCGGACAAGCGCGACGGTCGTCATCGACGACCGGCCATGCGATGCTGCGCCGCGACCCGCCGCCGGCCGGCGCGGAGGAATTTCCATGGTCGAGCGCGAACGAGTCGCCTTTGTCGGCGCCGGGCACGTGGGCGCGACCGCCGCCTATGCCCTGATGTTGCGCGCCCTGGTCAGTGAGATCGTCCTGATCGACAGCAACCGCGCGCTGGCCGCCGCCGAGGCGGCGGATCTGTCCGACGCCAACGCCCTCGCCCGACCCGCCCGCATATGGGCCGGCGACTATTCAGACGCCGCCGCGGCCCGCATCGCCGTGATCACCGCGGGCGCCGCCACCCACGGGTCGGAGTCCCGACTGGCGGTGGCCGGGCGCAGCGCCGCCATCGTCGGCGACTGCGTGGACCGACTGGTGGCGGCGGGCTTCAGCGGCGTCATCGTCGTCGCCGCCAACCCTGTCGACCTGATGAGCCTGCTCACCTTCCGCCGCGCGGGACTTCCCTCAGGCCGGGTCATCGGCACGGGCACGCTGCTGGACTCCAGCCGCCTGCGTCAGAACCTGGCCGCGCGCCTGGGACTGTCCGCCTCGTCGATCGAAGGCTTCGTGCTGGGCGAGCATGGCGACAGCGAGGTCGCCGCCTTCTCCACCGTGCGCATCGGCGGCCTCGGTCTGTCGCCATACGCCGCCGAGATCCCCCTGGAGCGGGCCCAGGTCGCCCGGGAGGTGCGCGACGAGGGCTATCGGGTGATCGCCGGCAAGGGATACACCTCGTTCGGCATCGCCACGGCCATCGTCCGCATCTGCGAAGCGGTGCTGCGCGACGAGCACGCCGTGCTGGCGGTCTCGACCCTGATGACGGGGCAATACGGCCTCGACGGCCTGTATCTCAGCCTGCCCTGCGTCATGGGCGCGGCGGGCGTGGAGCGGGTGCTGACGCCAGATCTGAGCCCGGAAGAGGCGCGCGACCTGGCGGCGTCGGCGGCGGCGGTGCGCGGCGCCCTTACCGCCCTGGGCCCGTCCGGCGACGGCGCCGGATGACCGTCCCCCGCCGGCTGCCGGCCCGGCGCAGGGCGCGCTGACTAGCCCAGGAACCGGCGCAGGACCTCGGCGGTGGCGACGGGATTGTCCTGCAGGGTGAAGGCCCCGGACTGGGGTATGACCTCGGTGCGACCGTCCTTCAGGGCGGCCTCGGCCGCGGCCCGGAAGCGGACATAGGCCGGGTCACGGTCGCCGTAGACGAGCAGGGTGGGCGCCGCGATGCGCGGGAGGGCGCCGATCACATCGGCGGCCGCCACGCCGCGCTCGGACGGCTGGATCCATCGACCCGCCCGGCGGCGGCTGGCGTTGCCTTCGACGGCGATCTGCTCGGGATGGACGAGGCCGAAGATCCGCACCGAGTCCTCGATTTTGATGGGCGCCGGATGGCCGGCGGCGTCGAACATCCCGACCTGCACCTTGTCGATCCGCTCGGCGATCTCGGCCAGGGTGCGCGGCCCTCCCAGGGCGGTGGATATCAGCGCCAGCTTGCGCACCCGCTCCGGCCAGAAGGCGGCCAGGGGCGCCGAAACGCATCCGCCCAGGGAGGTCCCGACCAGGTCGACAGGGCCGAGACCCAATTCGATGAAGGCGCCGACGAGCAGCGCCGCCGTCTCACCCAGGGACTGCAGGTAGGGCGGAGGGCCGAGCCACTGGGAATCGCCGTGGCCGGGCAGGTCGAAGGCGATCACCTGGCGGTCGGCGGCGAGCAGCGGGGCCACGAACCGCCAGTCCGCCGACCAGCCGCCGAGCTTGTGCAGCAACACCACCGGCGGGCGGTCGCTGGCCTTGTGTCCGAGGCCGACGTAGCGCAGGCCGCCGCCGGCGCGCGCCACCGTGCCGGACGTGGTCCAGGGGCCCTTCGGCGCGTCGCCCTCCGCCGCGACCGCCCGGCCGCAGGCGACGAGCGCCGCCCCCGCCGCCAGCCCGCCCAAGGCGCCCCGCCGCGTCGCCGCCCTGCGGCCGTCCTCGAATTCGTGCATTCATGCGCCTCTGTAGCCAACCACCGCCCTGAGCGCCGCAGGTGGCGACTCGTCCGGCGGCGGGGATCAATCTGCAGGAGAGCCTCCCACCCCGCGAAGTGAAACGCCACCTCACTAATTGGAACCCACAATACCTATATAATTAGTAGGATTATAACACCTTTAGGCCTATGAGTAGGGTGTGAACCAGGCAGCCCTCCTCTCCGCCCAGCCGGCCGACCCGCCTCATAAGGAGCGGCCCACGGTGCTCGTCATCGGCGGCGGGTTCAGTGGTCTGCTCGCGGCGATCCACCTGCTCGCCCTGCCCGACGGCCCCCGGGTCAGACTGGTGGAACGGCGTTCCGTGGTGGGGCGCGGCGCAGCCTATTCCACCAACAATCCCGACCATCTGCTCAACGTGCGGGTGGCCAATATGAGCGCCTTCCCCGATCAGCCGCGCCATTTCATCGACTGGCTGTCAGGCCGTAGCGGCTGGGACGCCCGCGGCGGCTTCGTCACCCGGGGTAACTATGGCGACTATCTCCAGGACCTGCTCCGGGGCGCCGTCAACACGGCGCCGGCCGGTCGGCTGATGCTGGAGACCGATGAGATCATCGACCTGCGCGGGGACGGGTCCATATGGCGCGCCACGACGGCCATGGGTCGAAGCCTCCCTGCGGACGCGGTGATCCTCGCCACCGGGTCCCTGCCCCCCAGCGTCCCGCACGGCGCCCATGCCGCCCTTCTGTCTTCGCCCGCCTACGTCGCCGACCCGTGGGACCAGGAGGCTCTGGCGCGGGCAGGTTGGCAGGTGCTGCTGCTCGGTTCCGGCCTGACCATGATCGACGTGGCCCTGTCGCTGGCCTCGGGGTCGCGGCGCCGAATGTGGGCGGTGTCTCGCCACGGGCTCACGCCCCGCGAGCACACCGAGGTCACCCCTGGCATTCCCGCGCCAGACATCGCCGGGGCCACGCCGCTGAGACTGATCCGCGAGGTGCGGCGGGCCTGCCGGCGCGACGACTGGCGCGCCGTGATCGACGGCTATCGTCCCCATGTACACAGCCTCTGGCAGAGCTGGACCGCCACGGATCGCAAGCGGTTCCTCCGCCACCTACGGTCCTGGTGGGACGTGCATCGGCACCGGATGGCGCCGGCCACGGCGCGGCGGATCGAGGCTCTGAGCGCCGATGGCCACCTGACGGTCGACGCGGGGCGGATCCTGGCCCTGACTCCCGAAGGCGACCGGATCCGGGTCACTTGGCGACCCCGCGGCGGGGGCCGCAGCTGCCACCGCTTCGTCGACACGGTGGTCAATTGCATGGGACGGGGCCTCGTGGGCGACGCCACTGACGCCCTGACCGCCGGCCTGATCCGCAGCGGCCTTGTGGGACGCGATCCGACAGGCCTCGGCTTCCATGTTGATCGCTCGTCTCGGGTGATCGGCTCGGATGGAGACGTCAGGCCGCGCCTCTATGCCCTCGGGCCGATGACCTCGGGCGCATTCGGGGAGATGACCTCGGTCCCGGATATCCGCGTCCAGGCCAAGGCCGTGGCCGAGGCGTTGACGCGGGGGCTGGTCGAGGCCCCGGGGCTAAGCCGGCGCCATGGTTGACGTCGGTCCGCCGGCCGAGAGGATTCCGCCCCTGCAGTCGCTGCGTGCCTTCGAGGCCAGCGTCCGCCTGCGCAGCCTGACTCGCGCCGCCGAGGAACTCGGGGTGACCCCCAGCGCCGTCACCCAGCATGTGCGGACAGTGGAGGCGTGGGTGGGCTCGCCCCTGTTCCGACGCACCGGCCGCGAGATCGTCCCCACCGATGTGGCGGAGACGGCCATGTACAGCCTTCGCGAGGGGTTTGACCGGCTGCTCGAGGGCGCCCAGCTGCTGCGGGCGCCGGACCGGAAGGGCCGGGTGGTGTCCGTCTCCGCGCCCCCCGCCTTCGCCTCCAAATGGCTGCTGCCGCGGCTCGACCGCTTCCGCGCCCAGCATCCGGACCTGGAGGTCTGGGTGGCGGCCGACGTCAAGCTGGTGGACTTCAACCAGGGGGATGTGGACCTCGCGATTCGCTATGGTCCGGGAGGCTATGAGGGCCTGGTGGCGGAGGCGATCCTCACCGAGCGGGTGTCGGCGGTGGCCTCCCCCGCCCTGCTGGCCGGACTCGGCCCCCTTGCCGGCGCCGGCGACCTCCTGCGGGCGACCCTGTTGCACGACGTGGGCGCCGAAGCCGACCCAACCTGCCCGTCCTGGCGCCAATGGTTCCGCGCCCGAGGGGTCGACGACATGCGCAGCCTGGATGGGCCCCGCTACAACGACAGCGGCCTGGTGATCGACGAGGCGGTGGCCGGCAAGGGCATCGCCCTGGCCAAGCGGACCATCGCCGAAGCCGATATCCGCAGCGGCCGGCTGGTGGTGCTGCCGGGCGACGCCACGCCGCTGCAATCGGTCTACTGGCTGGCCTGGCCGCGGGGCCGCACCCTGATGCCCCCCGTCCGCGCCTTCATCGCCTGGATCAAGGCCGAGACCATCGGTGACGTGACCGACGGGGCGGGCATCTAGGCGACCTGGGCCAGGCCGTTTTGCAGGGCGTGGAGCCGGGCGTAGAGGCCGTCGCGGTCGGCGAGCAGGCTGTGGTGATCGCCCTCCTCGCGGACGCGGCCCTCCTGCATGACGACGATCTTGTCGGCGCCGACGATGGTGCTGAACCGGTGAGCGATGACCAGACAGGTGCGGCCGGTCATCAGTTCGCGCAGCCCCTGCTGCACCAGATACTCGGACTGGGTGTCCAGGGCGCTGGTGGCCTCGTCGAGAATGATCAGGTGGGGTTCGCGCAGCATGGCGCGGGCGATGGCGATGCGCTGCTTCTCGCCCCCCGACAGCCTCACGCCCCGCTCGCCCACTAGAGTGGCGTAGCCCTCGGGGAAGTTCTGGATGAAGTCGTCGGCGTGGGCCGCGCGGCAGGCCGCCCTCACCTCCTCCTCGGTCGCCCCGACCTTGGCGAAGCTGATGTTGTCGCCGATGGAGTCATTGAACAGGGCGATGTCCTGCAGCACCGCGCCGATCTGGCCGCGGATGGATTCCTGGGTGAAGCGGCGGATGTCCTGGCCATTGATCAGGATCTGGCCCTCGGTGGGGTCGAAGAAGCGCATGGCCAGCTTGATAATGGTGGACTTGCCCGACCCGCTGGGCCCGACCAGGGCCAGGGTCTCGCCGGCGCCGACGGTGAAGGTCACCGCCGACAGGGCCGGCCGGGGCTGGCCGGGATAGGTGAAGCCGACGTCCCGGAACGCGATGGAGGTGATGGGCCCGGCGGCGACCGCGTCGGGGGCGTCCAGCACCGTAGTGCGGGCGTCGAGCAGCTCCACCAGCCGCTCGGCGGCGCTGTCGACGTCGCCGGCGGTGTTGACCAGGCGAGCCAGCGGCTGGATGGCGGTGATCACCGCCTGGGTGAGGGCGAAGACCAGCAGGATGTCGCCCACGGTGAACTGACCGGCCAGGGCGCCGCGTGTCACCCAGGCGATGGCGGCGACGACGGCGACCGAGTTGATCAGGTTGATGACGCCCGCGGAGCGCTGCTCGATGGCGGTCTCGGTGCGGCGCACCTCCCACCACTCCGCCTGCACGTCGTCGTAGCGTCGCTGCACCGCCCGTTCGCCGGCGAAGCTGCGCACGGTGGCGATCTGGCTGACCATCTCGCTGAGCAGGCCGCCCATCTTGCCGACGAGGCCGTTCCACCGCCGTCGCAGCGGCTTGGTCCGCTTCACCGCCCGGTAGGAGGCGATCAGGTTGACCGGCACGAGCAGCAGCATCAGCACCCCCACCAGGGGCGCCTTGAACAGCAGGACGGCGATGCCGAAGACCAGCTGCAGAATGCTGGCGAGGGTCCCTTCGGACAGCTGGAACAGCCATTGGGTGATGGTGATGGAATTGCCGAACCGGTCCATCACGTCGCCCACCCGGGTGCGCTCATAGTAGTCCAGCGACAGGCCGGTCATGGTCTCGAACACCCGACGGCGCAGGGTGCTGATGCTGTGCAGCCACAGTTGGTCGGACTGGTGGTCCTGCCATACCCCGAACAGGGTGACGAACAGCCGGATCACGGCGAACAACCCGACCGCCATGAAGGCGGCCGAGGCCGCCTCGGCGCCCGTGATCCGGCCGGCGTTCAGGGCGGCCAGGACGTTGACGATGTCGCGGAAGATATAGGGGGTCGCGGTCGCGCCCAGCCCGAGCACGGCGCTCGACAGGATCAGGGCCAGGATCCGCCCCCGGTACTCCGGGATCAGCTGGATGACTTTCCAGATATTGCTCATGCGGTGGGGAGGATCCTAGGTCAAAGAGGGGGTGGCCCCGGCCGTCCGGGGAGGCGCGGCCGGGGCCGGACGGGGACTATTCCGCGGCGATCGCCTGGCGGATCGTCCCGTCATGCTCGACGACCGCGTCCTTGGGGACGAGGCCGCTCATGCGCCATTGCTGTTGCAGGACGCCGGGCCCGAGGGGCTTGGAGCCCCCTAGCCCGGCGGCCAGGACCTGGAACTGGGCCCCTTCCTCCAGCAGCAGGATGCTGTCGGCGAGGGCCAGCAGGCCTTTCTTGCCCCATATGGTCGCGCCGCCGTTCGCCTCGACGATGCCGGGGATCTCCGCGTCGATGGCCAGTTGGTCGAGGATGAAGTCCACCTCCAGCTGGCGCCGATCGATATAGACCGGCAGTTCGCGCACGAAGCGGTGACGCTGCACCGGCACATAGAGGAACGGCAGGGTGCTGTGCGCCTGGGCATAGGCCCCGAGGTAAGGGGTGTGGACGTGGCTGATGGTGGTCACGTCGGCATGCTCGCGGAAAAGACGGGTGTAGCGGCCTTCCCCCGCCGGACCGCCCTTGCCGAGGTAGACGGTCCCGTCGAAGCCCACCACCGAGGTGCGCACCTCGTCGAGGTCGTCGCCCCACGGTCCGGTGTAGCCGAGGTTGATCAGCACATCCTCGCCGGGGATGCGGTGGGTGAAGCTGAGGGTTCCGCTGGCCGAGATGGTGCGGGTTTCGCGCAGCACGCGGAAGGCCTTGCGGGCGTCCTTCTGAGCCTGTTGCACGACGGCGAGATGTTCAGCGGAGAGGGAGGGGATCGGGTCTTGCATAGGTTTGTCTCCTGAAGGGGTTGCGTCTATTCGGCGGCGATGGACAGAGAGGCGCGTCGGCCGCGCACCAGGGGCAGGACCTCCTCGCCGACGCGGAGGGCCTCCTCGAGGTGGGGAATCCCAGCGAGGATGAGCCCGCCCACCCCCAGGCCGATCAGGGTGTCGATGCGCTCGGCGGCGGTCTCGTAGGAGCCGACGATGCCCAGGGGGCTGCCCTGGGCGCCGAGGACCTGGAGGCCTGAGAAGAAGCCGTCGACCTGCAGGTCCCGGGGGTCCTTGTCCCGGGTCGGGCGCAGGTGATCGGCCACCGGAGAGCCGACCGCGTCGCCCCGGCGCATGTTGGCCAGCTGCGCGTCGCGGGCGTCCCAGTCGGCGTTGGCCCAGCCGCGACGGACCTCGTCCCAGGCCTCTTCCTCGGTGCGGCGCGCGAGGACATTGAGGCGAACCGCCGGCTTGACGTCGCGCCCATGACGCGAGGCCAGGTCCTGCACCCTGCCGAACTTCACCCGAAGTTTCTCCAGGGGCTCCATGTGGGTGAGGTTGAAGTCGGCGTGGAGCGCCTGGGCGGCGAGGGCCGCATCCGAAGAGCCGGCGAAATACAGCTCGGGCCGGACCTGGCCGGCCAGGGGCGCCGGCAGGCCGGCGTCCTGGACCTTGTAGAACTTGGTGTCCTGGCTGTAGGGCCCGCCGTTCCAGACCCCCTCGAAGACATTGAGGAACTCGGTGGTGCGCTGGTAGCGGTCGTCGTGGGCGATGCGGTCGCCCCACCACAGCTGTCCAGGCCCGCCGCCGCCGGTGATGATGTTGAACAGAAGCCGGCCGCCGGACAGGCGCTGCAGGCTGGCGGCGGCCTTGGCCGCGTAGACGGGATTCATCCACGGCGGCTGGAAAGCGACCATGAACCGCAGGGTCTTGGTGTGCCGGGCGATGGCCGAGGCGATCACCCAGGGGTCGTCGGTGTGCGGGAAGGAGGGGATCAGCGCCCCGTCGAAGCCCGCGATCTCGGCCGAGCGGGCGATCTCCAGCAGATGCTCATGATAGGGCGAGCCGTCGATATCGCCGGGCGCCTGGCGGCCGGGCTGCGGCGGCCCCCAATCGCCCCGGGTGTCGTGGGCCAGGGCGATGTCGGCGCGGTCGCCGTGGGTCGGCAGACGCCAGTGAAATTGAACCATGTCGAGCCTCCTCAGGCGGTCTGGCGGTGGCGCTCGACGCGACCGGGCAGCCGCGGGAGCAGGTTCTGGGCGATGCGGTAGGCCTCCTCGAGGTGGGGATGGGCCCCAAGGACCAAGACCTCAGCGCCGGCCTGGCCATAGGCCCCGAGCCGGGCCGCGACCTGGTCGAAGGCGCCGACAAGGCCGGAGTCGGGAGCGCCGCCCGGCCAGCGGTCTCGGCCGGCGACCAGGGCCTCGGCCTCGCCGTGGCGGGCGATGGGCTCCGCCTGCACGCCCAGGCGCAGGCTGCGCCCCAGGTCCGCCGCCAGCCCTTCCAACCGGTCCGCCTGCGCCGAGAAGACCTCGGGCGAGGCGGCGTCGAACAGGTGGACGTCCCCATGCCGGGCCGACAGGGCCAGGACGTCATCGTGGTCTCCGGCGATCCAGACCTCAGGCGCAGGCTGTCCCGCCAGGGGCGGCGCGAAGCCGCCATTGAGAACTTCGTAGAAGCGGCCCTCGAAGGTGAAGGGCCCCTTCTCCCAGACGCCCCTGAACACCGTCAGGAACTCGTCGGCCCGCGCGACCTGCTCGGCGAGACTCCAGTCATGCCCGTGCCAGGCGCCGGGCGAGGGCTCGCCAAGGGCCAGGTGCAGCACCAGCCGGCCGCCGGACATCCTCTGGAAGCTGGTGGCGATCTTGGCGGCGTAGACCGCCGACAGGAAATGGACGGGCAGTTGCGGCGCCAGCCTTACGCGGCGGCACTCCCGCGCCAGGGCGCCGGCCACGATCAGGGGCTCCTCCCCCTCGTCGGTCTGCGGGATCAGAACCCCATCGAAGCCGGAGAGTTCGGCCGCCCGCGCCACCTGGGAGAGGTGGTCGAAATAGGTGTAGGGCTCCTCGCCGCCGATGCGGGCGAAGGCCCCCGGCCGAGGGGCGGCGCCCTGGAAATCGCCGCGGCTCCATTCAGCCTTTCGATGACTGCGCCCGTCTCCATTGGCGGGCAGTCGCCAGAATACTTCGAGGGTCATGCGATGACTCCGTTCGCGGGGTTGGCGCGCTGCGCCAGGGCCTTGTCGCCGGTCCAGTAGTCGGCCAGCTTCAGTTCGCTGAGGGCGCGCTTGACGAGGCTGTCGTCGAGCAGCTGATCGACATCAATGTCGCCCTGGATGATGCCGTTCTTGCGCGCGAAGGCGGTGGCCTCGCGGTAGTGCTGGTAGAGGGCCGGCGGGAACAGCGGCGACCAGCGGTCCTTCCAGCTGATGTTGGAGGCGTCATAGGTGCGCCGGACGATGGCCTCAGGCGTGCCGTTGAGCGAGCCAAGGCGGACCATCTCGTCCTTGTTCTCGTCCTGGGAAACCCAGTGGGCGGCCTTGACGTAGGCGGTCACCACCAGTTGGGCGATCTCGGCCTGCTGCTCCAGATAGCTGCGCGAGACCCAGAACCCGCCCCAGCTCTTCCAGTCGAGGGGTTTGTCGGTTGTCGACCAGATGATCTTGGCCACCTTCTTGGCCTCGAGATTGAAGGCCGAGATGGTGAACAGGCCGTCCACCGCCCCCGTGGCCACCGCCGCGGCGCCGGCCTCGGGGTTGATGTTGTAGATCTGGAAATCCGCGTAGCTGAGGCCCTTGGACTCCAGCAGCCGCAGCAGCGGCAGCTCCCAGGGGCGGCCGCGATGGATGGCCAGCCGCTTGCCCTTGAGGTCCTCGATGGTGCGGGCCGAGGATCCCGGGGGCACCACCAGATAGGAATCGGCGGGATTGCCGGGGACCACCAGCCGGGTCTTCTCGCGCGAACCGCTGGCGTTGAGGATGATCGACGGCAGGTCGCTGTAGGCCGCGAACTGGATCTGCCGGTTGGCGAAGGCCTCGTTGACGATCGGGCCGACGGCGGCGTTGGGCGCCGGGAACCAGGCCAGCTGCACCCCGCGCCGCTCCAGTTCCGCCCGCAGCCACCCCTGCTTGTCGATGACATAGTCGACGCCGGTCAGGCGCACGGCCTTGCCGATGTAGGAGGACACCACGGCGATCTTCAGCGTCGACCCCTTGGGGTCGGATGAGCCTCCGCCCGCGCCGCAGGCGGCGAGGCCCAGGCCGGCGGCGGAAAAGAGCAGGCTGCGGCGCACCAGGCCGGTGGATCCGATCATCGCGCGGCCCCCTCCATCAGGTCGTCCAGGACCGCATCGCGTATGGCGTGCAGCGCCGGCGACGCGCGATCACGCGGATGCTCGAAGGGCACATCGACGATGCGGCGGATGCGCCCCGGACGGGCGTCCATGATGACGACCCGGTCGCCCAGATAGACGGCCTCCTCCACGTCATGGGTGACCATGATCATGGTGGTCCGGTGCTGCAGCCAGATGCGCTGCAGTTCGCCCTGGAGCTGCACACGGGTCAGGGCGTCCAGCGCTCCCAAAGGCTCGTCGAGCAGCAGCACCTTGGGCTGGGTGACCAGGGCGCGGGCGATCGCCGCCCGCTGCGCCATGCCCCCCGACAGTTCCTTGGGATAGGCGGTCTCGAAGCCCGACAGCCCCACCAGGGCGATGTGTTCGGCGACCCGCTCGGCCTTCTCGGCGCGGGTGAGGTCGCGGTTGGTCAGGGCAAAGGCGATGTTCTCGCGCACCGTCATCCACGGCAGCAGGGAGGGATCCTGGAACACCAGGCCGCGATCCAGGCTGGGAGTGGTGATCGCCTCACCGTCCAGGGCGATCTGGCCGCTATAGCCGCCCTCCAACCCCGCGATCAGCCGCAGCAGGGTGGATTTCCCGCAGCCGCTGCGGCCGACGATGCTGACGAACTCACCGGGCGCGAAGCCCAGGTCGATGTCCTGCAGCACCTTCAGCGGCTTGCGGTCGATGACATAGCTCTTGGAGACGCCGCGCACGGTCAGGGACTCGGCGCGCAAGGCCTCCCGGGGCGGCTCAGGCGTGAATTCAACGATATTCAAATGCGACATGGGACTGTTCCGGGTCAGCGAACGGAGCGCCAGCGCAGGGTGCGCCTGGCGGCCGCGGCCACGAGTTGGGTTGAGGCAAAGCCGGTCAGGCCGATGACGACGACGCACAGGACGACCACGTCCATGCGGAAGGCCGCCTGTCCGTTCAGCATCAGGTTGCCGAGGCCCGGGCCGGGGTTGAAGAACAACTCGCTGCCGACCGAGCTCAGCCAGGCGAAGGCCACCGCCTGCAGCAGGCCGGTGAAGACGCTGGGCAGGGCCCCCGGCAGGGTGATGAACCGCAGGGTCTGCCAGCGGTCGGCCAGGAAGATCCGCCCCACGGCCAGGTGGCGCGCATCCGCGTTCTTGAGGCCCTCGTAGGTGTTCAGCACCGTCGGATAGAGGGCCGCCAGGGCGATGATCAGCAGCTTGGAGGACTCGCCGTTGCCGAACCACAGGCTGATCAGCGGGATGTAGCCGAGCAGCGGCACCTGGCGGATGGCCTGGTAGATCGGGTTGACGAGGGTGTCCGCCAGCTTCCAGACGGCCATGATCGCGCCCAGGGCGATGCCCGCCGCAGCGCCGATGACGAAGCCGCTGCCGGTGCGCGCCACGCTCGCCAGCCAGCTGCGCAGCAGGTCGCCGTTGGCCAGGGATTCCAGGAGGCTGGCCGCCACCTGCTCGAGCGGCACGAAGACGTAGGAGTGAACCTCGCCGCGATGGGCCGCCAGGTTCCAGGCCACCAGGGCGGCGATGGGCAGCACCAGGCCGCGCAGGCCCGCCGCATGCTCCCGCCAGGTTTTGGACGATGCGCTCATGACGCTCACCTCGCCCGCGCCGGCGACAGAGCCCGCTCGGCGGACCGGAAGGCCTTGTCGAGGGCGAAGCCGATGAGGCCGGTGATCACCACCCCCAGCAGGACGATGTCGATGCGGAACGTCTGCCGGCCCCACTCCATCAGCTGTCCCAGCCCCCGGTCTGCCACCAGCAACTCGGCGCCCACCAGCACCATCCAGGAGCGGGACAGGGCGATGCGCAGGCCCGTGATCACCGGGGGCACGATGGCGGGGGCCACCACCTTGAGGAACAGGGGCGCCGGCCCGACCTGGAAGATTCGCCCGACATCGAAATAGGCCTTGGGAATGCCGCGCACGCCCTCGAAGGCGGCCAGGGCGACCGGGAGGGCCGTGGCCTTGGCGACGAGCACGATCTTCACCGTCTCGCCGACCCCGAACAGCATGATGAAGGCCGGGATCAGGGCGATGGTGGGCAGCTGCCGCAGGATGTGGAAGCTGGGCAGGATGTAGGCCTCGGCCTGCCGTGACAGGCCCATGACCACCCCCAGGACGATGCCCAGGGCCGCGCCGATGGCGTAGCCCATGCCCAGGCGGCCGAGGCTGTCGACGAGGTGGTTGGGCAGCTCGCCGCTGGCCCAGAGGCCGGCGAAGGTGCGCCACAGGACCGCCGGCGGCACGACGATCTCGCGCGGGAACAGTCCGCTGGCGCTGAGCGCAGTCCAGGCGCCGATCAGGATGATCGGCGGCAGGATGAGGGTCCACCGCTGGTCGCGGGGGCCGGCGTCAGACTTGGGCGGCGCCGGGAGCGCCCGGGGGCGGCGCCCCAGGGGGCGCCAGACAGCGCGGTCTGTTTGCAATGTCGACATGGCCGGTCCCGTCAAAAGGTGGTGCTGAGGGAGACCAGGGCGCTGCGCGGCCGCCCCTGGCGTCCCGCCGCGCCGTTGTTGGTCGGCGCGATGGCGTGGATGAGATACTGTTTGTCGAAGGCGTTCTGGACGGTGGCCGACAGCCGATGGCGGCGGCCGGGGCCAAAGGCCCAGGCCAGGCTGGCGTCGGTCAGGCCGTAGCCCTCCTGCTGGAGGGTCGGGTCGAACTCGATGGTCGGGCTGAAATACTGCTTGGACAGGTAGCGATACTGGCCGCCGATCTCGATCAGACCGTAGCGGCCGAGATCGAAGCCATAGGTCCCCCCGGCCGAGAAGGTGAATTTCGGCGCCCGGGTGAAGACGTTGCCGCTGGGATTGATGGTGGCGTTCACCAGGCCCAGGCGGGGATAGTTGATCCCGGTCTGGACCGGGAAGCGCGAATACTCGCCGTCCAGCACCCCGATGGCGGCGCGCAGGCGCAGGCGATCGACGGGAGCAGCCTCCAGGCTGAGTTCGGCGCCCTTCACCGTGCCGGCGGCGTTGGAATAGCCGTTGCCGACCGTCGCCGTGCTGTTGGTGTTGGCCCCCGTCGTGGGCAGGATCACCAGCACCTGAATGCTGGGATAGTCGTAGTAGAAGGCCGAGGCGTTGGCGATCAGCCGGCCCTGCAGCCATTCGGTCTTCAGCCCGACCTCATAGGTGCGGATGCGCTCGGGCTGGTATTCGAAGATCTGGAAGATATTCGGGGACACGGCGTTGTTACGACGATTGTCGAAGCCGCCCGACAGGTAGCCGTAGCTGTAGTGGAAATAGACCAGCGCCTTGTCAGTGAACTCATACTGGGGCGTCACGTCCCAGGTGAAGCTGTCGTAGGTCTTCTTCACCGAGGCGACAGAGTTGCGGACCAGGGGGGAACTGACGGAACTGGCCAGCCACCAGCGCGAGGGGTCGCTGAAGATCACCGTCCCCGTGCCCAGGGTGAAGGCCTGGGAGAAGGTCTTGGTCTCGCGGGTGACCCGCCCGCCGGCGATGAGCTTGAAGCGGTCGGTGAGGGCGTAGGTGGCGCTGCCGAAGGCGGCGACGCTCTCGGTGTCGGTGTGGGTGTAGTTGTCTGAATAGCTGCGGGCCGCCACCGGCGCCGGGGCGGTGAAGATATTGAGGTTCCCGGCCCAGATTTCAGAGGTGTTGGATTCGTCGAAATAGTAGCCGCCGACGATCCAGTTGAACCGGTCCTCGGCCGGCGACGCCAACCGCACTTCCTGGCTGAACTGCCGGTCCGGGGTGCTCTGCCGGGCGACGTTATTCTTGAGCGGCACGGCGGTGTTGCCGTCGGACCAGCGGGTCAGGGTGTTCTGTTCGAAGGCGGTGATCGAGGTGAGCGCCAGGGGTCCCGGCCGCCAGTTGATCCGCAACAGGCCGCCGTCGTTGTCGATGGTCTGCTGGCTGTTGCCGGCCGCCCAGACATAGCCATAGGGCAGCGGCGAGGCCGGGCTCGTGTAGCCCAGGTTGTAGGTCGGGTTGGCGATCGGGGCGATATAGGTGTCGGGGATGATGTAAGAGGGCGTCTGGTCGCCCTTGTAGCGACGCAGGTGGTAGTTGAAGGTCACATCCAGGTCGGCCCTCGGCGTCCACAGGAGCTGGGCGCGCAGGGCCGTCTCGTCATTGCGACCGACCCGCTGGGCGGCGCCCAGATTCCAGGCCGTGGCGCTGGGCGGGATGACGTCGCCGGCATAGACGTTGCGCTGCCAGCCGTCGTCCTGGTCGTGGTAGACCGCCAGGCGGGCGGCCAGAATGTCGGGGATGATCGCCCCGGTGACCGCCCCCTCGACGCCCCGCTGGTTGTCGCTGCCCACTGTGCCCTTGGCGTAGCCGCCGAAGGTGAAGCTGGGCGCCTTGGAGACGAAGCTGATGGCGCCGCCGGTGGTGTTCTTGCCCCACAAGGTGCCCTGCGGTCCCGACAGGATCTCCACCCGCTGCTGGTCGAACAGGGGAAAGGCCTGGGCGTAGAAGTTGGCGATATAGACCTCGTCCCGATAGACCCCCACCGGGCTGACGCCGTTGGCGTCCGTGTTGTTGGTGCCGACGCCGCGGACGAACCAGCGGGGCCGTTCCTTGCCGTCTGTGGCGGCGGCGTTGATGTTGGGGGCGAAGGCGACCACGTCCTGGGCCACCCGGATCTGGTCGTTCTTGGCCAGCAGGTCACCGGACAGGGCCGTGATGGCGATGGGGACGTCCTGAAGGTTCTCCTCGCGGCGACGGGAGGTCACGATGACATCGTCAAGCACCGTGACGGCGGCGGCGGCCGTTACGCCCGCCGAGTCGCTGACGGCCGCCGTCTCCGCATGCGCCGAAGCGCCGCCGGCGCAAAGGGCGGCGAGCGACAGGCCCGCAGAGAGAAGCTGACGGTAAGAACGCGCCGAATGGGCCCAGGAGGCCCCTGACAAAACACCGAAGATCATTATCTCGCTTTCCATGTGAAGCGTCCGGGCGGTGGCCAACAACCGGGTCCTGGGCTCCCGGATCGTGCGCTGGCGTCGCCTCTCTCGCCCCTCAAGCTAGGCCGCGACGGCCCTCCAGCACAAAGCAGTGGGGCTCACACGTCACTTAAGTCTACCTAAATTGTAGGAATTAAATCAGGGTGCGAAAACAAACCTCTATCCGCGGACGCCCGGCGCAACGCGCTTGGTGGCGGCTTCGCCAGAGGAGACACCCGTGAACACCCTGACCCTCGACCGCGCCGCCAAAGGGCGCACCCCGCCCGCCGATCTCGACCGCATCTGGTTCACCCGCTGCCCCGTGCCGACGGCCACCGGCCTCGCCTATAAGCTGGGCTGGCTGGCCGAGGAATTCGCCGCCGACGGGCTGCCGGTGGACACCCTGCAGGAGTCCGCCGGGTCGGCCCTGCGGCGCCATCACTACGACCACGACCTGCCCTCCCTGATCCGCGAGGGCGGCAACCTGCTGGCCATCGGCGCCCGCGCCCAGGGCGCCCCGACCCGCCTCGTGGGCCTGACCTGGATCGACGAACACCAGGCCATCCTGGTGCGCGCCGACAGCGGCGTGACCAGCCCCGCGGACCTCAAGGGCCTGCGCCTCGCCCTGCCCACCTGGACCGACCACCCCATCGAGGCCCACCGGCGCGGCAGCAGCATATCGCGCGGCATGTCCCTGCACGGCTACAAGGGCGCCCTCGCCTCCGCCGGCCTGACCCTCGACGACGTCACCCTGGTGGAGGTCGGCGCCAGCCGCTCCGCCGCGTCCGCCACCCCCGTGGACGGCGCACCGTCCGGCCAGCTGGCCGGCCTATGGTCGCTGCGGTCCCTGGTCGATGGCGATGTCGACGCCGTCTACGTCAAGGGATCCTCGGCGGTGGACGCCGCCCGCCATCTCGGCCTCGTGGTGGGGATCAATCTCGACAAGCTGCCCGATCGCCGGTTCCGCGTGAACAACGGCACCCCCCGTCCGATCACCGTGCACCAGAGCCTGATCGACGATCATTTCGACGTGCTGGCCCGCTTCCTCTACCAGACCCTGCGCGCCGCCGACTGGGCCCGAGACAATGTCGAGGGCGTGCGCCAGGTGCTGCAGTCGGAGACCCGCGGCACCCCCGAGGCGGTGGCCGAGGCCTATACGGACGCGTCCCTGAAGGCCTTGCATCCGACCCTGGACGACGAACGCCTGGCTCTGTTCGAGCAGCAGAAGATCTTCACCTGGACCTACGGCTTCAGCGAGCGCGATTTCTCTCTGTCTGACTGGGTGGACCCACGCCCGCTCGAGGCCGCCCACGCCCTACTGCGGATGCGCGGCTAGCGGACCCTCTCGGGCTCGGCGCAATCCGGCGCCGGGCCCGAATGCTACCCCCGGCCCTAGGCGACGCTGGCGAAGGGCGTGCTGGCGTAGGCGTAGGCGTCCATCGACAGGCTGATGCACTGGCGGATCCAGGCGACGATGCGGGCCGACCGCGCCCGGAACTGGCGCTCGTCCACCCGGGCGCAGAGGATGGTCTCGCGTCCGTTCCCCTCGTCGCCCAGGCAGAAGGCCACGGAGAACTCCCCTGCCCCGCTCGCCGAGTATCCGGCGGCGTAGCCGTCGACACGGGCGGCGCAGACCTGCTTCTCCAGGTCGCGCAGGCTCAGGCTGCGTCGTTTGCCGAAGCTGTGGTTATGGACCTCCACCGCCAGCTCCATCTCGGACCGGCTGCGCCGGCTGAGCACGACCAGGCCCTCAGGTCCGCCGAGCAAGGGCCGCGAACCGGCCGTCCACCGCTTCTGACCCGCCGCGAAGATGAACTCGGCGCAGGGGCCAGCCACCTGGCTGACAGTGGCCGCGTAGCCCAGGGTGGAATGGATCCGGCGCGCCGCCGACACCACGGCGAGTTGCAGGACATCGACCTGGGACAGCCAGTCCCCCAGGCGGCGCACCTTGTCGGTAGGAAAATACTTGCGCTCGCCCATCTCGAACACCAGCACCCCCTCGGCCACCAGGGTGTCGAGGATGGCGATGCAGCTGGACAGGGGGATGTTGAGGGCGGCCGACAGGTCGGACGCCCGGCGCGCGCATTTTGCTTCCGCGAAGGCGTCGAGCACCCGGATGGTGCGGGCGGCGGACTTGACCAGCCCCTGATCGCAAGCCTCCCGGTCGATCATGCCGCCTCCTGCCGCTTGCGTCGTAGCTGACGCCGCCATGGCCCGAGAGAACGCCGATCCGCCACCGGTTACAAAACCGAACTGCGCCCGAGTCATCTAAATTTCTAATGACAGCTATCTCGTATTGCCCCTGAATATCGTCGCCGGCCGCCAGCCAGGCGCGGCGCGGCGGATGGTGGATGGCCGACGATGGAACTGCGGCAGCTTCGGCATTTTCAGGCCGTGATCGAGCATCGGGGCTTCGGTCGCGCGGCCGCCGCCCTCAACATCTCCCAGTCGGCCCTCACCCATAGCATCGCCAAGCTCGAGCTCAGACTGCGCGCCAAGCTGTTCGAGCGTACGCAGTCGGGACCCAAGCTGACCGAGGCCGGCCGGGTGCTGGACCGCAACTGCCGCCTCATCCTGTCCGACGTGGCCCGGACCGCCAACGAGATCGAGGCCCTGTCGGGCGGCCCGCCCACCATCAATGTCGGCATCGACAAGAACCTCACCGGCGGCGTCCTGGGCCAGACACTGGCCGACTTCATGATGGCCCGACCCGCGGTCGTGCTGAAGGTCGATGAAGGCTGGGGTCCGGCGCTCATCCCGAAGCTGCTCGCGGGCGAATTCGACATGGTCGTCAGCACCCTCGCCGGGGATTTCGCCAACAGCGCGGAGGTACGCACCGAGGCGCTCTTCCCCAAGACCAGCCGTGTGTATATCAGTGCGTCCCATCCCATCCTCGCCACCCCTGAGCTCGGGCCGCAGCACTTGGCGAAGCTGCTTTGGGGGATCCGCAGCGTTCGCTCCTCAGTCGCCGTAGGCGAGGCCTTCCGGCGCGCCGGGATGACCACGCCGTCCCGCATCATGGTGACCGACTCCGACAGCCTCACGATCTCTCTGATCCGCCAGGGTCGGCTGGTGGGGCTTGTGAACGAGGAGCCCATGACGGGCCACGTGGCCAGTGGCGAGGTCATCGCCCTCCCCTTCGAGGGCATGATGCTGAGGGAGATGGTGCATCTGGCCCGGCGCGTGAACGGCAACCCCACCCCGGCGGCGGCCCAGCTGGCGCAGGAACTCATGGCCGTGAGCCAGTCGGCGGGGCTAGCCTAGCCCCGCCCAGGTCCCTCCCGGGACCCGTCAGGCCGCCTGTCCGGCCATGTTGTCGGCGCGGGTCCGTCCGGCGAATTTCGGCATCACCTTGTCGGCGAACAGCTCCATCGAGCGATGGGTGAAGGCGCGGGGCGGCGAGCCGGCGTCGGTGATGGCCAGGACGTAGTTGATGGACGGCACCCGCTCCAGGACCGCCGTGAGCTTCTCGGCGATGGTGGCCGGGCTGCCGATCAGGTTGGTCTCGAACTGATTGCGCGCCAGTTCGCGGATGTCGTTCACCGTGCGCTTGCGCGGTGTGGAATCCTCGTCGCCAACAAAAGCGCGCAGGGCGACCCCGCCATGCAGCTCGCGCTGGTAGTGGGCCTCCACATGGGCGGTGAACTTGATCAGATGCTCCTCGGCCACCTCCTCGGCCTCCGCATCCGTCTCCGCGCAGAACAGGAACTGGGTGTTGGGGTAGAGGAAGTCGTCCTCGGACCGGCCCGCCCTTTGCGCCGCCGCGACGAAGGCGGCGTGGGTGGCGTTGTGCTTCTCCACCCCCTGCCACCCCCAAGAGCCGGTGACCGCCGCATAGGACAGCCCATGCTCGGCGGCGAATTCGACGCTGCGGGTGCTGCCGCTGGACAGGAAGATCTTGGGGAAGGGCTGCTGAATCGGGGTGGGCACCACCTCCAGCTCGGGGAAGCTGTAGTATTTGCCGGCGTGGGTGAACTTCTCGCCCGACCACGACTTGAGGATGATTTCGAGCGCCTCGAAATACTTGTCCTGGCTGTCCTCGAGCTTGTCGGGCACCGCGAAGGCCGCCGGTTCGCGAAAGCCGCTGCCGCGGCCGACGCCCAGCTCCAGCCGGCCGCCGCTCAGCACGTCGAGCATGGCCGCCCGCTCGGCGATGCGCAGGGGATTGTCATAGAGCAGCACCAGCACCCCGGTCCCCAGGCGGATGCGCGAGGTCTTGGCCGCGGCATAGGTCAGCAGGGTCAGGGGATCGACGGCGAGGTCATAGGCGCGGAAGTCGGCCTTGTCCCAGCCGAACGGGCGATACTCCGCGTCATTGGCGAAATGATGTTCGGTGGTCCAGCAAGACCAGTAGCCGCACTTTTCCGCGAAGATGATGCGGTCGACCATGTCCGCATAGGTCTCGGCCTGGGTCGTATCCCCCTGCCAGTGGGGCGTCAGGATCGTTCCGAATTTCATGGTCTGTCCTTGTTGTGCTCGATCCGCCCTATGGGGGGGGGGGGGCGCGCGCCGCTACGGCCAAAGCACCTCCGTGGTGCCGGGTCGGAAGGCGGCGGGCAATCCTCCGCGCGACGCGGCGCGGCTCTGCTCTACGTATCTGTAGCGGGGGCGACGATCCCGGGTCAGGCCGGCCGGGCCGCCGCCGCCGTCTCGCGGGCGGCCTGCAGCTCGGCCGGGCCCAGCCGGTAGAAGCGGAAAATCAGATAGGCCGCCAGATAGCCGAGCGCCGGTAGGATCGACATCGCCAGATACAGGCCGATATTGACGTTGTCCGACTGGGTCCCCGTGGGGGCCAGTTTGGAGTTGAAGCCGAGCGCCGACAGCAACAGGCCGATGACCAGCACCCCCAGGGCGGCTGCCGTCTTCTCCGTGAAACTAAACACCGCCGAGAACAGGCCTTCGCGGCGCTGGCCGTGGCGGATCGCATCCAGCTCCATGATATCCGCCGCCATGGTGTTGCGCGTCAGCTGGAAGCCGCCGACGACGAGGCCGGTCAGCGCCCCGCGGACCATCAGCCAGGCGAAATGCTCGCCCGGTCCCGCCAGCATCCAGCTCAGGCTGGCGACCATGCCAATGAAGAAGGTGAGGTTGCAGGTGTGCAGATTGCCGTAGCGCCGCACGATACGGAACCACAGGGGCGCCGAGGCCAGGGCCGCGGCGCTCATCGACAGCACATAGATGCTGAGGGCGCTGAGCGGCAGCTTCATCACCGTGCGGACAAAGAAGATCAGGGCCGGCGACTGACCGCCGGCGAGGAAAAGGGCGAGAAACTTGCCGCTGGTGAAGCTGAGAAAGGGCACGTTGCCCAGGGCCGCGGACGCCAGTTGCGCCAGGGTGGTCTTCTGGCGCAGACGGGCCACGACGGGGGGGCTGGGCGTGCCGGCGAAGGCCGTGAACATGGTGGAGAAGCAGATCACCGCCAGCAGGATCGAGACGTTCCGATAGGCCGAGACACCCTCGCCGAACCACTGCAGGGCGTAGGGAATGAGCGACCCGCCCACCAGCGAACCCAGGGTGGCGAAGACCATCTTGTAGGACATCAGCCGCACCCGCGCGCGCGGATTGCTGGTCATGTCATTGGCCATGGCCATGTGGGGAATATTGAACATCGTGTAGCTGAATGTGTACAGCAGCATGGAGATGATCGCCCAGGCCACGGCGATGTCGCCCTTGAACGGGTTGTTGAACACCAGCAGGCAAGAGGCGGGCGCGAGGGCGGAAGCGACCAGCAGATAGGGCCTGCGGCCGCCCCAGCGGGTCTCGGTGCGGTCGCTGATGACGCCGACCGCCGGGGCGAACACCAGGTCCGACATCCGCGCCAGGAAGATGGCGGTGGTCGCCAGACCCATGTCGATCTTGACGATATAGATCAGGTAGTAGAGGGCGACCCCGGTGAAGACCGGGATGAGCGCGTTGGCGCCCAGGGCGCCAAAGCCCCAGCACATCCCCGCCAATACAGTGACGTCCTTATCCTCCGCCGCGACAGGCCGGCTGGCGTTGGGTTGGACGACTGACCGATCCATGGGGCGGGCTCTTCTTCCTGTCCGGGGGCATCGGAGCGCGTGAGACTGGCCGAGGGGTCGGTGCGCCACAAGGGGCGCCCTCCCCTGCTACATGGATGTGTTGTGGGTAGGCGCGAGGCTGCCCCAGTCTCAGAATGGTCTTCTCGCCGCACGGCCCTCCGGCGTGGCGCTACACAGATGTGTAGCGTCGCACTCCCCCGCATTGCCATCGCCGCGGCGCGCAGCCTTGCTAGCTAGGCTGCCGCCCAAGATGCGCAATTGCAGCTGAACGCGAACCATAAGCGGGGGAATTTGAATGACTCATAAGAAGCCAGCCAAGATCGGATTTGTCGCCGGGGCCTCGGTGCTTGCCCTCGGCTTCGCCAGCGCGCCCGCCCACGCCCAGCAGGGCGGCTCCGAACGCGGCGCCAGCAGCCTGGAAGAGATCGTGGTCACGGCGCGCAAACGCGACGAGACGCTTCTGGAAGTGCCGATCGCGATCACGGCCTTCACAAGCAAAGAGATCGCCACGAAGAACATCACGTCCCTGGACGATCTGGCGGCTTTTACCCCGGCCCTTACAATCTCTTCGTTTGGCGGTTCGACCCACTCGCGCGCCTACCAGAATATCGTCATCCGCGGCATGACCGGGGTCGGGGGCGGGCGCACGTCCACGGTCTTCATAGACGGCGTCCCCCTCAGCGGCGGCTATATCGAGAATATCTCGGACGTCGCCCAGGTCGAGGTCATCAAGGGCCCGCAAAGCGCCTACTTCGGGCGATCGACCTTTGCCGGCGCCATCAACCTCACCACAAAGACCCCGAGCAACACCTTCCAGGTTCACGCCGATGCCCTGGCGGGATCCTATGACTGGGTCGATGCCCAGGTGGGGATCGAGGGGCCGATCGTCGCCGACAAGCTGACGTTCCGGGCCACGGCCCGTTACTATTCGACCGGGGGTCAATATTCGAATCCGCAGGATGCCGACCACCCGTTCGGCTCCCAATCGACCAAGTCGATCGCAGGCACCCTGAATTTCACCCCCACTGCCAATTTCCGGGCCAAGCTGTTCGGAATCTACTTCCAGCAACATGATGGCGTGGCGGCGCTCGCGAAATTCAAGCGTGTAGATTACAATTGCAACGCCGGCGGCGCGCCGGCTGGAAGGCTCAACTTCCTGTGTGGCGACCTGCCGGACTTCCCCAACCAGCGCCTCGGGCAGAACACCACCTTCGACGCCACATTCCGCAACGTCGCCCTGACCAATCCTCTGCGGCCCAATACCGACGTCGAACTGAATGGAGGCGGCACGGCGCGCAAGTCGTACCACGTTAACCTGGTCGCCAGCTATGACATCCCGCATACGGGGGTCACGCTCACCTCGTTGACGGGCGGGTCAGAGGACAAGTCCGTCACCATTTTCGATCTGTCCAATGAGTTTGTTCCGACGGCCCAGCACTGGCTGTTCGACACCGAGGGCTATTACAAAGACTTCAGCCAGGAAGTCCGGCTCACCAGCAACAACGAGTCTCGCCTGAAATGGGCCCTGGGCGCCAACTACAGCTATAGCCGGACGGGCCAGTACAATGGCGCGTCCACGCCCTTCGGCTTCACCCTGTTCATCCCCGGCGCGCCCACGGATACAATCACCACCGGGATATTCGGAAGTGTTTCCTACGATTTCACGTCGCAGTGGACCCTCAACCTGGAAGGCCGGTACCAGAGCGACAAGGTCATCGGCTATACGCGGACGGTCGCCCAGGGTGACCGCAAGCTCATTTCTTCGAACGACAAGAATTTCATTCCGCGCGTGATCTTGCAATACAAACCACGGCCCGGGATGCAGATTTACGCAACATATTCCGAAGGCATCAATCCTGGACGATTCAATACGAACCTTTTGACGTTGCCCGCCAATCAGGTGGCCTTCCTCTCCAGCCAAGGCCTGGGCATATCCTCAGATCCCGAAAAACTAGTGAATTACGAGCTTGGGTACAAGGCCGACATGTTCGACCGCAGGTTGCAACTGACGGCAGCCGTCTATCATGACATTTGGTCGAATCAGATCCTGGCGCAAACCTTCTATCCGCCAGCGGTCGGCGGCGGGGTTTCGGTGGTCAGCGGCTTCAGCAATGGCGGCGAGACGACTCTCAACGGCGTTGAACTGGACGCCATCGTCGACATTGGTTCCAACCTCGTCATCAACGGCGGATTTTCGGTCAATGACACCGAGATCACGAGCACCTACGAGTGCGCCATATGCACCACCCTGACCGGCAAGACGGACTTTCGCGGCAATGAGCTGCCGAACTATTCGAAATACAACGCATCATTCGGCGCGGAATACACGAGGCCATTCGGCGACACCTTCGAGGCCTTTGGCCGTGTCGATTACCTTTACAAAAGCGGCATGTGGGACAGCGTCGGTAATATCGCTAAGACCAGCGCCGTCAATCGGGTGAATGTCCGCGTTGGCCTTCGGTCGCCCAGTTTCCGGGCCGAGTTCTTCGTGGAAAACCTCTTCGACGACAAGGGGCAGACCAGCATCGAGAACCAGATCGATATCCAGTCGCCAGGGTTCGCCGATCGGGTGCTGAACGTGGGCGTGGCCCAGAAGCGGCGCCTGGGCGTGCGGGTGCACAAGGATTTCGACTGGGCCGATCAAGCAGTTGCGCCGCCGGCGCCACCTCCCCCACCCCCTCCGCCCCCGCCTCCTCCGCCCCCTCCGCCCCCGGCTCCGGTGGCGTATGAGGCGCGCGAGTTCGTGGTCTACTTCCCCTTCGACCAGTACGTCCTGACCCCGGAAGCCCAGCAGGTCATCGCGCAAGCGGCTGATTATGCGAAGACGGGATCCGCGACGCGGGTCGTGGTGGTCGGCCACGCCGACACCTCCGGCTCAGCCGCCTACAACGTCAGGCTGTCGGAACGCCGGGCGAAGGCCACGGCCGATGCGCTGGTGGGCTCGGGCCTGGCCCAGACCGCCCTGGCGGTCGACTGGAAGGGCGAGGCCGAACCGGCCGTCGCCACCGGCGACGGGGTCAAGGAGCCGCTGAACCGGCGGGCGACGATCAACATCAACTTCTAGGGCGCGCCAAAGGCGCCCTCCCCTCGCCGGGGAGGGCGCCCATGGTCAAAGCATGTGGGCCCCGCCGTCCATGAGCAGGGTCTGGCCGCTGAGGAAGTCGCTGGCGGGCGAGCATAGGTAGAGCAACGCGCCGACGAGGTCGGCCGGATGGCCCTCGCGCGCCAGGGACCGGGCGGCGGCGGCGGCGACGCGGGTGGCGTCGAGGCCCGGCTGGCTGGCCGCCAGGGAGTCGTTGACGATCAGGCCCGGCGCGATGGTGTTCACGCAGATGTCGTAGGGACCAAGATCCCGGGCCAGCCCGCGGGTGAGCCCGACCACGGCGGCCTTGGAGGTCACATAGTGGAGCAGATGGCGGGCGCCCTTGTAGGCGACGCCGGACGAGATGTTGATGATCTTGCCCCGGCGCGCCGCCATCATGTGGGGAGCCACGTGCTTGGCCATCAGGAACGGCCCCCGCACATTGACCGCCATCACCTGGTCCCACAGGTCGACGTCGAGGTCGGTGACCGGCGCGGGCTGGAGGACCGAGGCGATGGCGGCGTTGTTGACCAGGATGTCGATGCGGCCGAACCGGGCCATGACCTCGGCCACGGCGGCGACGACCGCGGCTTCGCTGGACACATCGACGGTGAGGAACAGGGACTGCGCCGCGCCGATCTCGGCGGCGACCGGCGCCCCGTCGATCACGTCGAACAGCGCCACCGTCGCCCCGGCCTGCGCGAGGCCGCGGGCGTAATCGCGGCCAAGGCCCCGCGCCGCCCCGGTGACGATGGCCACCTGGCCGTCGAGGCGCACGCCGGTCATCCGGGCTTGGTCTCGTCCAGGCCGTAGCCATAGACGTCGGCCACCCGGCCCGCGACATAGTCGCCGGCGGTGATCGGGGCGTGGCGGGGGATCTCTCCCGGCTCGAGGCAGCTGGGCAGCACCTCGATCAGGGCGTCGGCGTCGGCCCCGTGGAAGAAGGCGATGGAGCAGCGGTCGGCCGGGTTGTCGTTGATCACCCGGTGCATGGTCGAGCGGAACCGGCCATTGGTCCAGCGCTCCATTTGGTCGCCGACATTGACCACGAAGGCGCCGGGGATCGGCGGCACGGGCAGCCACTGGTCGTCAGGGCCGACCACCTCCAGCGCCTGCAGGGCGCCCTCCTGGGCCAGGATGGTGACACACTCGTAGTCGGTATGGGGGGCGGCGCCGATGCGGCCGCCCTGGTCGACGCCCGGCTGATGGGCCGGGTAATGGTTGATGCGCATCAGGGCGATGGGCGTACGCGTCCGGCGCAGGAAGTAGTCGGCCTCGACCTCCAGGGCCAGGGCGAAGGCCTCGAACAGGCGGTCGCCCAGGGCCCGCATGCGGTCGTGCCAGCCGCCGACCACGCCCCGAAAGTCCGCCGGCTCATCGGGCCAGCTGTTGGGGCAGTAGAGGGCCTCGCCGCCGGTGACGCGGGGATGATCGAGCGGCAAATCCAGGTTCATGTTGAACGACTCCACCAGGCTGGCCCGGGCGGGGTCGCCATAGTCGAGGTCCAGCATGGGGGAATAGCCGCCGTAGCCCGGCGTCAGGGACTTGAGGATGCGCGCCTTCTGTCCCTCCGGCAGGGCGAAGAAGGTCCGCGCCACGGCGAAGGTCTCGGCGATCACCGCCTCGGGGACCCCGTGGCCGGTGATGTAGAAGAACCCCGTGCCCAGGCACGCCTCGCGGATCTCGGCCGCCACCGCCCGGCGCGCCGGCAGGTCACCGTCCAACAGGGGCGCGATGTCGATCACCGGCAGCGCGGCCTGGGGCGCCGCCGCCGTGGTCGGGATGGCGCGCCCATACCAGCTGTCGCTCGTCGGCCGATCCATGTCCGCCCTTCCTGTCGCCATGCGGGGGATGCTAGGCGCCGCCCCGCCGCTCCACAATTGCGCAGGAGAGGGAGCGGTCGTTGCAACGCGCATAGGGCCTCAGGCGCGCGCCGCCCTCTCCTTGGCAGCGTGGGCGCCCATCAGGCCCAGCACCGTGGCCAGGACCGCGACCACGATGAGCGCGCAGTTGAGCGTGAAGGGCATCACATAGGAGCCGGTGCGATCGAACAGGATGCCGGTCATCCAGCTGCCGAGGCCCGCGCCGACCCCCTCGACCAGGGCGATCAGGCCGATCAGCCGGCCCAGGGACGGGCCGGCGAACCGCTCGGCGATCATAACCTGGGTGAGGGTGTAGCAGCCGCCCCAGCCCAGGCCGATGGCGCCCAGGGCGATCCACACCGCAGGGGCGCCGATCACCGTCATCACCAGGCCGCCGGCCAGGAACACCAGCTGGCATCCCAGCCAGACCTGGGTAGGCCCCCACCGCCCGGCGAGGAAGCCAGAGACGATCTTGCCGGTGAGGCCGCCGGCGAAGATGACGGTGAGGCCCAGCGCCGCCACCTGGCGCCCCAGGCCCTGGTCGGTGATGAACAGCACGCTGTGGGTCATGAATGAACTGGCCGCGTAATAGACACTGAAGGCCGCCAGGATCAGGAGGGCGAATTCCCTGGACCTCATGCGCGCCAGCGCCTGGCCCCAGCTGACGCCGTCCGGGGCGGAGTCCTTGGCCAGCGACTCCGTCTTCAGCCGCCGCTCGCGGATGACCAGCATGGCCACGACCATGACCACGAGGGGGGGCAGCCCGATGAGCAGCAGGCTCGGCCGCCAGCCCTCCGTGCCGATCAGGGCGGCGGCGATCTGCGGGAACACCGCCCCGCCGAGGCTGGTGCCGGCCAGGGCGACCCCCATGGGCGCCCGCTGGCCGCCCTTGGGGAACCATCCCGACATCAGCAGGCCGATGATCACCACGTGCACCGAGGCGTAGCAGAAGCCCAGCAGCGCATGCAGGACATAGACCTGGCCGATGGCGCTGACCCGGGAATAGGCGGCCATGGTCAGGGCCAACAGGATCGTGCCCCCGACGATGATCGGCTTGACCCCGATGCGGTCGGCGAGGGCGCCGATGAGCACCGCCGACAGACCGGCGGACAGGATCTGCACCATGTCGCGGAACTTCAGCGCCCCGCGAGACACCTGCAACTCCGACAGCAGCGAGGCGTCGAACACGGGGATCGAGCCGATCACCCCGTGGGCGGTGGCGATCAACACCATCAGCATGATGACCATGGCCCATCGGTGGGCCGGCGGCGCCCCCTGGGCCGGGGACACTGTGTCTGCCGTCATTCCATGACCCCTGAACCCTGGCCGGCGCCTTGCGCGATGCGCAACAGCCCAACCGACTGAGAAGTGGACCCGCGGCCCTGGGGCGCTAGGCTCTGGCGAGCCTCGCCGGAGCCCCCATGGCCAAAGATCTCGCCTACGACATATCCGTCCATCTGGATTCGGCCGCAGTAGCGAGCGAGCCCCTGCGCCTGACGGGCCTGCCGGAGGGCGCGAGCCTGCGGCGGCTTCGCGACCTGCCCGGCGGCGATGTCCGCAGCGCGATCGTGTCCCTGCCGGCCGGCTGGACCAGCGGCGGCCCCCTGCGCACGGCGAGCTTGCAACAGATGTTCCTGCTGAGCGGCGCCCTTCGCCTGGGCGCAACCGCCATGGGGCCCCGGGGCTTCGCGGTGCATCCGGCGGGGTCGGTGATGGACACCCTGACCGCCGACGCGCCCACCGAGCTGATCCTCATCCTGGACGGGCCTCAGGTCTATGAGGCCGCCGAGGCGGCGAATGGGGACGGGATGCGCATCCTGGCGGACGCCTTCGACATCGAGCCGATCACCCCCGTGATCCAGGGCCGCAAGCTGGAGGGGTTCGAGCGCCGGGTGCTGTGGCTGGACGAGGTCACCGGGGCCGACACCCGCCTGTTGCGCGTGCCCGCCGGCTTCGAGGGCGGCGGCCCGAACTGGCATCCGGTGCAGGAGGAGATCTTCTGCCTGGAGGGGGACATCGGCCCGGACGACCGGCGCCTGCTCAAGCCCGGACACTTCCTGTGGAACCCCGCCTACGGGGTGCACGGCTTCCACGAGCACAGCGTCGGCGGCTGCCTGGTGCTGGAGTGGCACGACGGCGCCTGGGCCTTCAACCCCTACACGGCCTGATCGACGCGGGGCGCTCAAGGAAACAGCAGGTCGAGGCCGCCCGACAGCACGAAGGTGCGCCCGTTGGCGGCGACGGCGGCGTCGGACATCAGATAGACCAGGAAGGCGGCGATATCGCCCACCTCCCCCACCCGGCCCAGGGGCGTCTTGGGCTCGATCATGGCGCGAAAGCGCTTCGCCCCCTCCTCGCCCTGGGACTCGGCCACGCCCTCGCTCCAGATCAGCCCCGGGCAGACGGCGTTGACCCGCACGCCGGAGCCGGCGCGCGACGCCCAGCGGGCGGCATCGCGGGTGAGGCCCAGCATGGCCGCCTTGGTGGTCCCATAGGCGCTGGACCCCGGCCCCGCGCGCATCCCGGCCACCGAAGCGATATTGACGATGGCGCCGCCGCCGCTGGCCGCGATCGCGGGCAGGGCGTGCTTCAGGCCAAGGAAGCAACCGTCGTAATTGACCTTCAGCAGGAATTCGAAGTCCGCCTCGGTCAACTGGTCGATGGGCCTCAGCACCGCCTCCCCGGCGTTGGCGATCATCCCGTGCAGCCCCGGGCCGCGGTCCATGACCTGGCCAACGGCGCGGATCCAGGCGGCCTCGTCGGTGACATCGATGGGCACGAACATCGCCTGGCCCCCCGCCGCGGCGATGGCCTCAAGGGTGCCCTGGCCGCCGGCGACATTGCGTCCGGCGACGCCGACAAAGGCGCCGGCGCGGGCCAGTTGGATCGCCGTCTCGCGGCCGATGCCCGAGGTCGAGCCGGTGACGATGATGGTCTTGCCGTGCAGCTCGCCGGTCATGCGGCCGCTCCGACGGCGTCGGTCAGGTCGATGTCGGCGCCGGTCATGAAGGCTGTGCGGGCGTCGGTCAGAGCCCGCACCGCGGCGGCCACCGCCGACTCGTCCAGCGCGGCGAGGTCGACCAGCAGCCGGTTGACCCGCAGGGCCCGCCCCGTCTTGTGGGCGTCGATCACCACCGCCTGGCCCAGCAGGCGAAGGCCCTCCGCCTCGGCCACCCAGGCGCCCTCCCCGGCCCCCGCGCAGATGTTGACCACCGCCCCGTCGGCGGACATCAACGGCAGCAGGGTCCGCAGGCCGAGCCAGGGCCCCTTGAGGGCCTCGCGGGCGCGGGCCGAAAAGGCGGCGAAGTCGCTGTCCAGGGCGATGGCCCCGGCGACGTCAGGCGCGCCATTGACCAGGACATCCACCGGTCCGCCGATCACCGCCGCCAGGGCGTCCCAGGAGGCTCCGCTGGCGATCTCGTGGGCGACGAATACGACCTTGTCCGACGCCAGACCGTCGGCCGCCGACGGGTGCGGCGCGGCCAGATAGAGGCGGTCGACGGTATCGATCAGGGCCCGGGCGGCCATCGCCCCGGTGGGCTGGTCGGCGCGGGTGACGACGGCGACCCGCATCAACGGGGCTCCAGGGTGATGGGGCCGCCGAAGTTGACATAGACCAGGGCGCCGCCGGCGCTGGCGAGGCGGCCGCGCACCGTTCCGGGCGGGGTGAAGGCGTAGTCATGCTCGCCCAGGGTGACCGAGCCCATCTGCAGGGCGCCCGACAGGACGAACATCTCCAGATAGGCGGCCATGGTCCAGTCACCCCCGGCCATGCCCCAGCCGGCGGGGACCTGGACCAGGGCCGAGCCCTCGCCCCCCTGCGGCTCGGCGCTGAGGATCGCCTCGCGCACAGGCAAGGCGCCGGTGTTCCAGGCCGCGTCGGCCCACGGGCGGTCGGTGTCCGGGTTCAGCACCAGGGCCACATCGCGGGTGGGGACGGCGTCGACATAGTAGGGATCGTCGCCGGTCGGCTCCGGCACCTGGGTGACGTCGAGGTCGCGACCGACCCGCGACAGGAACCAGGATTCCTGCGGCACCCGGCTGGCGAAACCGTGCACCGTGCCCGGCGGGTGGAAGCAGTAGGACCAGGGCTTGATCCAGCGCTTGCTGTCGAAGGTGAACAGGCCGTGGACCCCGAGGATCTCCTCGTAGGTGCGGTGGAAATGGGCCACGCTGGGCGCCTGGAAGCCCTCCCCCGGCGTCATCCGCTGCAGGGCGGTGCGGGCGCCGGTCTCCGGATCCGTGCTCAGCCGCTTGGTGTAGAGGCCGGGCGGCCCCAGGGGCGTCCAGGGCATGGCCGAAACGTCCAGCCGTTCGATGTCAGGTCTCATGAGATCTCCTCCGGCACTTGCGCCAGACTAGGCGGCCGGCGGCGACGCGGCCAGCCGCAGGCGCGTCGCCGTGGCGATGATCGCCGCCAGCATCAGCCCGGCGACCACGAGGAAGGGGACCTGGTAGCTGCCGGTGGCGTCGTAGAGGACCCCGGTGATCCAGCTGCCCATCCCCTGCGACAGGGACTCCACGATGACGAAGCCGCCCATCACGCTGGCCAGCCGTACGTGGGCCAGGCGCGAGACCCCGAGTTGCAGCAGGACGAAGCCGCCGCCCCAGCCAAGCCCGGCGCAGGCCAGACCGACCCAGGCGCCGGCGCCGCCCATCGACAGGAGGATCAGGGCCGCCGCCAGGCTGAAGCTCTCGAACAGCAGGAACACCTTCTTGGCCCCGAGGGCCTCGGTGGCGAACCCCGCGGCCAGTTTTCCGATCAGGCCGAACAGGAAGACGATGCTGATGCCGGTAGCCGCGACACCCACGGTCATGCCCTCGTGCCGCAGGAAGAGGAAGGCGTGGCGGGTGAACACATTGCCGGAATAGAAGATCGCCACCGCCACGAAGAGCAGGATGAACAGCTCCGCCCGGGTCGACCCGCCCGCAGCGGGTCCTGCCTGGGCCGCCTCGGCGGCGCCGGCTGGGGCCCCCTTGGGCGCGCGCAGCAGCAGGAAGAAGATCGGGGCGGCGGCCAGGGGGATCACCGCCAGGGCCGCGAAGGCGGCGCGCCAGTCCATGTGGCCCAGCAGGCCGGCGACGATCTGCGGGAAGATCACCCCGCCGACGCTGGTTCCGGCCAGCGCCAGCCCCAGGGCCGCGCCGCGCCGCAGGGGAAACCAGCGGGCGATCAGCACCACCACCACCACGACATTGGTGGCGGCGAAGACCACGCCCAGGGCGATGTGCAGCAGGTAGATCTGGCCGATGCTGGTCACCCGGCCGTAAGCCAGCAGGCAGGCTGAGAACATCACCAGGCCTATGGCGACCACGGTCCGCGAGCCGATGCGGTCGACGATCATGCCGATCAGGGGCGCCGCCAGGCCGGCCGAGGCCAGCTGGACCAGATCACGCAGCTTTAGCGCCCCCAGACGGACGTGCATCGCCGCCATCAGCTTCTCGTCGAACACCGACAGGCCGGCCAGCGCCATGCCGTTGCTGAGGCACAGCAGGGCGAAGACCGCGGCGACGACGACCCAGCCATAGGGCTGGGGCCGCTCGCCGCCGACGGCCGTTGGCGCGTGGGCTGACAGGGCGGTCAAAAGTTGTACCGGACCCGGGCGAACAGCCGCCGCGGCGGGCTGAGGAAGCGGATGGACGACACCGCCGACAGCACATGGTGCTCATCGGTGCAGTTCTGGCAGCTGATGTCGAAGGAGAACGGCTTGTCCAGCGGCTGCAGGGTTAGGCCGGCCGAGACCTCCAGGAACGGCGGGTTCTCGCCCTGGGGCACGCCCGACGGGCTGACGGTGTTCTTGCTGACGTAGTGCAGGTTGGCGCTAGGCTGCAGGGTGAAGGCCTCGCCCACCTGCCAGCTGTAGTCGAAGCCGAGGCTGGCGGTCACATGCGGCGCGCGGGCGGGCCGGGCGATGGCGCCGTTGGGAGCGATGATCCCCTGGGCGCAGCTGGAGGCCGTGATCCGCGCCGCCAGCTGCGACTGGCAGAGGGCCTGCTGGGTGAGGACGGCCGGCTTGAGGTTCTCGTACTTGGCCTCGAGCAGGCCGAGCGATGCGCGGATGTTCAGGCGCGGGACCGGCACATAGATGGTCTCGAACTCTGCCCCGTAGGTGTGCAGGTCGCTGAAGTTGCCGGTGAGGAAGGCGATGGCGCCCGCCGCCGTGCGCGAGCCGGTGGGGATCTGCAGATCCTTCGTCTCGGCGTAGAAGGCCGTGGCGTTGAACTGCAGCTTGTTCTCCAGGGTCTTCAGCCGCGTCCCCAGCTCATAGGACCAGATCTTCTCGGGGTTGAAGGCCAGCACCGAGGCGGCGGCGGTGGAGCGGCCGTTCCAGCCCCCCGACTTGAAGCCGTTGGTGGCCGAGGCATAGACCATGAAATCGTCGGACGGCTCCCAGGTCAGCACGAACCGGGGCGTGGCCAGGTTGGTCTTCAGCTCGGTGGGGATGCCCAGCCGCACGAGGTCGGCGGTGAAGAACTTGCCCGCCGTCAGGGGATTGGGATTGGCGTCGAGAAGCAGCGTCTTCTTCTCGTCGGTGTAGCGAAGCCCCGCCGTGAAGGTCAGGGTCTCGGTCAGGTCGAAGTCCGCCTGGGCGTAGGCGGCGTAGGAGGTCACCTGGTTGCGCAGGGTCCGGTCGGACAGGACGGCGCCGTTAAAGACGTCGGAGAAGTCGGTGACGTTGCGTTCCTTGAAGTAATAGAGCCCCGTCGTGTAGCGCAGACGATCGCCCATGGCCTCGCCGCTGAGCTTCACCTCCTGGGTGAACTGCTTGTGGGTGGAGTGCTGGGTGAAGAGGAAGCCGCCGGCGACGTTGGGGCTGTTGAAGAAGTCCAGGTTGAACTGCTGGTCCAGATCGCGATAGCCGGTGATGAAGTCCAGCTTGCCCACCGGGGTGTCGAACGCCAGGTCGGAGGTGAGCGACTTGCTTTCCACCTCGTTGGTGTTGCCGTCGATATTGCCCTTGTCGCCGAACACCCGCGAGCCCAGGCGCTGCAGGCCGCTGAGGGAGACCGCCTTGCCGTCGATGAGGCTGAACGAGATATAGGCCTGGCTCTCATGCATGTAGTCGGCCGAGACGTCCCAGGTGACCTTGGGCGTGAAGTCGACGGACGCCGCGGCGCGAAAGCCGTCGGACTGGTTGGCGTTGTTGGTGCCCCCCGTGGTCCGGTTGGTCACATAGCCGTCCTCGTCCGTGTAGAAGCCCGCGAACTTGGTGCGGACCTTGTCGCCCACGGGGATGTTGACCGACCCCGACACCAGGTAGTGCTGGTAGTTGCCCACCTCGGCCACCAGGGAGCCGCCGAAATCCGGCGTCGGCTTCTTCAGGTGGATGCTGACGGCGCCGCCGGTGGTGTTGCGGCCGAACAGGGTGCCCTGCGGGCCACGCAGCACCTCGATGCGCTCCACATCGAAGAGGGCGAAGTTGGTGGCGCCGAAACGGCTGACGTAGATGTCGTCGATATAGGTGCCAACCGGTCCTTCGAAGGTGGCCAGGCTTTCGGTGTTGGACAGGCCGCGCAGCTGGTAGTTGGTCGCCGTGCCGAGGCCCGAGGAGTTGCCGCCCGTCAGGTTGGGCACCCCCGTCAGGATGTCCCGGGTCTGGGTGATGTGCATCTTGGCCAGGGTGTCGGCGCTGAAGGCCGAGACCGCCAGGGGCACGTCCTGCAGGTTCTCTGCGCGCCGCTGGGCGGTGACGATGACCTCTTCGACGCCGGCGCCCTGCACGGGCTGGGCTGCCGGGGCAGTCTGGGCCTGGGCCATGCCGGCCAGGGCGGTGAAGATCGCCGCCGTCAGGGCCGACGTCGCCATCAGTTGAGTCTGTTTCATTTCAAATCCCCCATTGTGATTAGGCGTCCACGCCTTGCGCGGAGCGTTCGGTTCTTGGATTCAGCGTTCGCCACTCGGCCCCCGGCGGCAGTTCGTAGACCGCGGTGCGGATGGCGGCATGGTCGACGGTCGGGTCCAGCCCCCACACCGGGCCGCCCGCCGCCAGGGCGCGCACGGCCTTCAGCAGTTCGCGACGCATCATCACGATGGTGGCGTCGGTGTTGGACAGGTGCTCATGGCTGCGGTCGGCGATTCGCCCCATCGACTGCAGGACGGCGAAGTCCTCGTAGAAGACATGCCGGTCAACGATGCCGCTGAAATGGCCGTCGCGCATGGCCGCCCGGTCCTGGGGCCAGCCCAGGGGCCCGGGGGCGGGATCGGAGAAATCGTCGCGATCGGGGTGGGTGTGGAACCACAGGGCGTCGATCTCGCCCGGCCGGAAGGGCCGGTACGGGTTGTAGGTGACGATGAGCTGGAAGCAGTTCACGTCGTCGATCGGCACGGTGACCACCAGCTGCCGCTCGGAATCCGGCCGGCCGGGCAGGAAGACATAGTAGGGCGCGACGACGGCGCGGATGCGCACATCGGTCAGGCCGCCCGGCTTGCCGCGGATGGCCGCCTCGCGGAAGCCGTAGGCGGTGCGCTCGAATTCCAGCACCGGGGCGGTGTCGGCCCCCGCCCCGGCGGTGTTGCGGGTGTTGGCGGTGACGGCCAGCTCCATGGAGCTGCGGTGAAGAAAGCCCAGGTGCGCGGAATCGAGCACCGATTCCATCACCTGAAGCCAGTTCACAGGCAGAATCGCGATGCGGACATCGACCTGCGACTCAGGCAGGGCGGTGAACTCGAAAGCCGGGAACGGCGGCGGCTCGGCCTCGGGGTCGAGATAGGCCCACACCAGGCCCCCCGCCTCGCGGACAGGATAGATGTTCAGGCGAACCCGGCCCTTGAGCACCGCCTGGTTGACCGGCGCCTCGGTGGGCGCCTCCAGGAGTTCCCCGGTGGGGGCGAACTTCCAGCCGTGGAAGATGCAGCGCAGGCCGTCGGGCTCATTGCGCGCCAGGCTCAGGGAGGCGCAGCGATGGGCGCAGCGCTCGTCGACCATGGCCAATTGGCCCGCCGGGGTGCGGTAGACCACATAGTCCTGCCCCAGCAGACGCGCCTTGACCGGCGCGCCGCCCGCCTCGACCCGCGCCGCGCGCATGACCGGCGTCCAGTAGCGGCGCAGGAGATCGTGCAGGGGAGCCCCGGGCTCCACGGCCGTCACGGTCTTGTTGTCCTGCTGGCTCAACATGTCTCAGCCTGATCCGGGTGCGTGGGGCCAGCATTAGCCTCACCGTGCCTGCGTCTACTTCCCATTTGCGCGACGCCTATGCGGTCTGCGCATCGCCGCCTCACAGGGCCCCGACGAATTCAGCGCCATTGGGGCTGAGGCTCTGGCCCGAGACGAAGTCCGCCCCGGCCGAGCACAGGTAGAGGACGGCGGCGGCAACATCCGCCGGGGAGCCCAGGCGGCCCATGGGATTGAGGGCGGCGCGGGCGTCCAGCGCCTCGGCCGTCATGGCGGCCTGGGCCATCGGGGTGACGGTCAGGGCGGGCAGCACGGTGTTCACGGTGATGGCGAACGGGGCGAGCTCCATCGCCCAGGCGCGGGTGAAGCCCATCAACGCCGCCTTGGCCCCGGCGTAGTGCGGATTGCCCGCGGCGCCCTTGCCGGCGATCAGGGACGAGATGTTGATGATGCGCCCGCGCCCGCCCCGCTTCATCAGCGCCGCGGCGGCCTGGGCGGCGAAGAAGGCGCCGCGCACATTCACCGCGAACAGGCGGTCGAACCGCGCCTCGGTCACGTCGGCCAGGGCCTCGCCGCCGCCGACGGCCGCATTGTTGACCAGGATGTCGAGCCGCCCGAGGTCGCGATCGATCGCGGCGACAAGATCCCGGGTCGCCCCCGTGTCGGCCACGTCCAGGACGGCGGTAGACGCCCCCTGCCCGCGGTCCTGCAGGGCCGCGGCCAGGGATTCGGCCGCGGTCGGATCCACGTCGGCGATCACCACATGCGCCCCGGCCGCGGCCAGGGCCTCGGCGATGGCCCGTCCGATTCCCGCGCCGGCCCCGGTGACCAGGGCGACCTGGCCGTCCAGGATGGCGTCGCCGCTCACAGGCTGACCGACAGGCCGCCGTCGACGGCGAGGGTCTGGCCGGTCATGAAGCGGGCGGCCGGCGAGGCCAGGAACAGGATCACCTCGGCCACCTCCTCCGGCGTGCCCGCGCGGCCAAGGGGAACCTGGGCGGCCTGGGCGTGCGGGGCCATGCCTGAGGGGGCGACCCCGTTGACGGTGACCCCGTCGGCGGCGACCTCCATGGCCAGGGTCCGCACGAAGCCGGCCACCCCCGCCTTGGCGGAGGAATAGGCGATGCGGCCGGGCCAGCCGCGGATGTGGCCGGCGATGGACGACAGGCAGACTACCGCCCCGCGCCGGGCCTGGCGCATGCCGGGCAGGACGGCGCGGGACACGCGCATCATGCTGGTCAGGTTGAGATTGATGACCTCGTTCCAGGCCTCGTCCGACAGGCTGTCGATGGGACCGAGGGTGGCGAAGCCGGCATTGTTGACCACCGCGTCGAACGGCCGCCCGAAGCGGCCCTCCGCCTCGGCCACGAGGGCCTGGACGGCGGCGGTGTCGCGCACGTCCATCAGGTGGAAATCGGCCCCGGGACTGGGAGCGTCGGCGATGTCGGTGGCGATCACCCGCCAGCCCCGCGCCACGAAGGCCCGGGCCGTGGCCGCGCCGATGCCCCTGGCGGCGCCGGTGACCAGCGCCAGGGGCGCCGCGGCGTCGGTCAAGTCGCGGTCGCCAGGGCGGCGGTCCTCACCGGCGTGTAGTCCAGATGGCCGCCGATGTTGACGTAGAGGGTGGCGCCCTTGGGGCTGGAGGCATGGCTGTGAACCGTGCCCGGGGGCTTGAAGGCGTAGCAGCCCGCGGTCCAAACCCGCCCGTCGTCGGTGAGTAGTTCTCCCTCGGTGACGAAGGACTCCACATAGACGGCGTGGGTGTGGTCCCCGTGCGGGCTGGTCCAGCCGGGGGGCAGTTCCACTAGCATCGAGCCCTCGCCCGTGCGCGGGTGCTGGCTCAGCACCAGGCGGCGCAGGACAAGCCTGCCTTCCGCGTCCCGCACCTCTCCCCAGGGCCGGGCGCTCGGTTCGGAGACCACCGACACCGGCCGCTCGGGCTCGGCGCCGTCGAGGCTGTAGGGCGACAGTTGCCGGGGCGCGGCCTCATAGTTGAAGTCGAGCTCGGTGTTCACCCGCGAGAGGAACCAGGACTCCTCCTTCAGGTCGCTCTTGAAGCCGTGGACGGTGCGGGCGGGGTGATAGCAGTAGCCGCCCGGCTTCAGATAGGTCTCGCTGTCGAAGGAGAAGCAGCCTTTCACGACGAAGATCTCTTCGTCCATGTTGTGGAAATGGGCCTGGCTGGGCACGTCATAGCCCCGCGACAGGTCGATGCACTGCAGGGCCGTGCGCGCGCCCGATTCCGGATCGGCGCTCAGCAGCTTGCTGAACAGGCCCGGCCGGTAGCCGGGGGTCCAGTCCATGGCGTAGACATCGAGGAAGGGGACGTGCGCTCGCATGCTCAACGCTCCTGCGCGGGCTGGATGCTGGGCACCCAGTTCTCCCAGATGATCTTGGCCCAGTTGAGGTCCCAGGACAAATTCGCCATCCAGGCGCGGCCGGTGGACACCGGCTTCAGGCGGTGGACGGCGGAGAAGCCCGAGCCGGGGAATTCGACGAAGCCGCGACCCTTCCAGACGGACGTGGACTTGAAGCTGCCGCCCAGCTCGTTGCGCAGCACCTGCTTCAGGGCCGGCTTGCCCTCCTCGGCCATGACGATCTTGCGCACGGAATACCAGTCGCCGCCGAAGGGGATGTCCCGGGGCGACGCCGGCTTCTCCAGGGCCATGGACACCCGCATCAGGGTCTCGCCGCGGCGGGTGATGACGGCGCTGGCCTGGCTGCCCATGATCTGCAGCGTGTTGTGGTCGCAGATGGTCTTGGGCCGGCCGGACACCTCGCGGGCGGCGATCATGGCCTCGTCCGTCGAGGTCCAGATATAGGGCACATAGGTGCCGGTCCGGTCGCCGAAGCGCACGGTGAGCAGGACCATGCCCTCCTGGAACACCTGGGAGGTGGGCATCTGGCTGTTGTCGCCGATGATGGCCAGGCCGGTGGTCCCCTCCTCCCAGATCAGCGGATCGGGCACGGCGGCGCGCGCCGCCTCGGGGTCGGGGGTGAACTCCACGATCACCAGCTTGGCCGATTCCATCGGGTGCGGCGGCTCGTTGAAGGGCGAGGACAGGAAGGGCGCGCTCCACCCCTCCTCGCGGGCGGCGAAGCCCTCGGGGACGTAGGTCGGGGCGTCGGGGGTGATCTTGATGCCGGGCGGGATGATGTGAGGAGCGGCCATTTCATGTATCCAATGAAGCGATGGAACCGGATCGTCCGGTTGCCGGGCGACGAGGGCGCGCTGTCAGGCGCTCCTGCCCTCCCGAGGTTGCGCGGCATCTGATCACGCGACCGGTGGCGTCGATACTGCGAGTATGCCGGAGGGCTATGCGCCCAACGCAACCTGACGGGTGCCGGCGCGGGGCGGGGCATGGAGAGGCGAGGCCTTGAACTTCCAGCAGCTGAAACACTTCGTCACCGCCGCCCACGTGGGCAATCTGTTGCGGGCGGCCGAGCTGCTGAACATCAGCCAGTCCGGCCTCAGCCGCAGCATCAGCACCCTGGAAGGCTCCATCGGCATGCCGCTGTTCGAGCGCAGCGCCCGGGGGGTGACCCTGACCGCGGTGGGCCTCAAACTCCTGCCCCGGGCCAAGATCATGCTCAAGGAACAGGACCGCGCCAACGCCGACATCCGCGACCTGCACGACCTCAACGCCGGCGCCGCGACCCTGGGGATGAACCACTCCCTGGCCTACTACATCGCCCCCTCGGCCCTGGCCGAGATCATCACCCGCTGGCCCAAGGTGCAGCTGCGGGTGATCACCGCCAACTACCTGTCCCTGGTGGAGATGCTGCTTGATGGCGAGATCGACATCGGCTTCTCGCTCTATACCGAAGAGGGCCGGTGCGACGAGCTGGTCTATGACCATCTGCACCCCTTCGAGACCCGGGTGTTCGCGCGCCTCGGCCATCCGGTCGCCGAGGCGGCGCACGTCTCGCCCGCGGAATTGGCGCGGCACAACTGGGCGATGATCGAGGGCGGGGCCGGGGAAGAAGCGTTCCGGCAGTATTTCCAGTCCCGCGGCCTGCCGACCCCCAACCTGGCGGTGCGATGCTCGTCGGTGGCCCTGCTCGTGGAGCTGGCCGCGACCACCGACCTGCTCACCATCCTTCCCGACGCCGTCGACCGGTCGGGCAAGACCCGGGACCGTCTGCAGATCGTGCGCACCGACGCCCCGTTCGGCTCGGCGCACTTCGGTCTCATCTACCGGGAGAACAGCCTGCAGACGCCGCTGTTCAAGCGGCTGGTCAAGTCGATCCGTCACCATGCCCTGAGCGCGGCGGCCGACCGGAGCTAGCGGTCTGGCGACCACCGGCGCTGGGCAACTGTCCGCAAGGCGGATGCGCCCGGACTTTCGACCTCGCGGAAGCCCGCGCCCGTCGGCACCATGAGTGGCATCGGGGGACGATAGGTCAAATCTTGGCGCTGCCGGATCTCCTGACCGGACTGTCCCTGAAGCCCCCAAGACCCTCCTCGCCGAGACCTATGCATCCCACCTCGCCGGTGATCGTGTCGGCCATTGACAGCCAGTAAGCGCCCAGCCCTGCGCCCGTCTGACGATCGGCCTGACCGCGGGTTCAACGACGGATCGACCCAATCCCCCCCGGGGCTCGGCTCAGCCGACCCCGGAGGTTCAGTTTCCCAGAAGGAGCTATGACGATGGCAGACAATCATCTTTCGCGGCGCCAGGGGCTCGGCCTCGCCGCCCTGGCCGCCGGCGCCGCCGCGGCGCCCGCCCTGGCCGCGGCCCCGAAGATCTCGTTCAAGACCAAGGTCGACTTCGACGATCCCGAATGGTGCCGCGACACCACGGCGCGCATGCAGTCGGACGTGGATCCGACCAAGCAGAACCTGGGCTGGCTCAAGGGCAAGGCCTTCGGGGTGCGGGACAACGAAGCGGTCCGTCCCCTGTTCGAGGTCGAGGGCTTCAGCCTGGTTCGCACCCGCCGGCTGCCCGACGGCAGCTGGCGGCGGCTGCTGCGCGAGACGGTCTTCTACCGCGACCTGGAGACCGGCAAGATCCTGAAAACCTGGATGAACCCCTATACGGGCGAAGAGGTTCGGGTGGTTCCCATCGCCAACAATCCCTACAACTCGACGGTCCGCGCCGTCGACCAGAAAGGCCAGCCGCGCCGGGACAACTGGACCGTCGGGCCCAACGGCACGCTGATCCAGTATATCGATGTGAACCTGTTCTATCCCAACGCCCTGACCCCCGATAAATGGCCGCGGGAGTCGGGCGGGCGATTCAATCGGGTGTCGGAGATGTTCACCTACACGGTGAACCGCAAGGACGTGGAGAACCCCAATCTGACCAATGTGCCAGTGGTCGGGGCCTGGTCGCGCATCACCCCTTGGTTGCCGTGGATGCTGATGGGGACGGCGCCGGGACACATCAGCTACTTCACCAGCTTCGCCACCCTGCCCGGCGGCCTGAAGGACCTGCCTCAGGACATGGTCGAGGCGGCGCGGGCGCTGGATCCGGCCATGCTGTCGGCGCCGGACGCGGACGACATGCCCAACGAGTCCAGCCTTGAGGCCTATGTGAAGGAGCAGACCCCCGCCCCTGTCCCGGCGGGCTGGACGCCGCCGCAACCGCCCGCCGCGCCCACCTTCGCGGTCAAGCCCGAGGACATCGGCGTCCAGCGCTGGAAGCCGCCCACGCCCTAAGGGCCGGCGCCGCATGACCGCCGCCGGCGGGCATGCGGCGCTAGCGCTTTGTCGCTACAGTCGGCGGATGTCCATGCAGACCAGCGCGGGCGTTCTCGTCCATCGTCTCAGGCGCGGGGAGCCCGAGTTCCTGCTCGGGCATCCCGGCGGCCCCTTCTGGCAGGCCAGGGATGAGGCCGCCTGGTCGATTCCCAAGGGCCTCGTCGACCCCGGCGAGGACGCCCTCGACGCGGCGCGGCGGGAGTTTGTCGAGGAGACCGGCCTGGCCCTGGAGGGAGCGTTCGTCGCGCTGACCCCCATCCTGGCCACCCGCGACAAGCGCCTGCTGTGCTGGATGGTCGAGGCCGACCTGGACCTGGCGGCCTTCCAGAGCAACCCGTTCGAGATGGAATGGCCGCCGCGGTCAGGCCGCCGGCAAGTCTTCCCCGAACTGGACCGGATCGCCTATCACCCCTGGCCGGACGCCCTGAGCCGCGTTCACAAGGGGCAACAGCCGCTGCTGATCGAAGCGGCCGGGCGGCTGGGCGTCGCCCGATGACGGCGGCAAGGCCGGCCTGACAGTCCATCGGCGGCGTGTTAGGTCGAGGCCCTTAGCCGACGCTGACACCCCAGGTTTGCCATGCTCCTCCAGGACCTTGCCGACATCCCCGCCATCGCCGTCCCCGACGAGACGCCGCTCATCGAGCAGCTGAAACGGAACGGGCCGATCAACCTGGACTGGGCCCGGGAGGTGATGGAGGCGCGCGGCATGGACGGCCTGGTCTTGGCCGATCCGGTGAACGTGTTCCACGTCACCGGTCACCTGCCGTTCGCGGGCCGCACGCGGCCGGGTGCGCCCCCGACCATGTTCGTGGTCCTCAGCCGCAATCCCGACCGCCCCCCCGCCCTGGTGATCGCGCAGTTCTATTACTACTACACGATGGTCGACGGTAACTTCCACGCCGACCGGCCCGTCTATCTGTTCGGCGGCGGCCGCGACTTCGCCGATCTCGGCGAGACGCCGCTCGATACGGTGGAAAGCACCCGCAAGACCCGGCTGGACGCCGGCGCGGCCCAGCGCCCGGCGGCGGACGGACAGATCAAGACCCTGGCCGCCGCCCTGCGCGACCAGGGGCTGGCCAGCGGCCATGTCGGCTACGACTATGAGCCCGTCCTCGGCTGGATGGACTCCGAGGGCCTGTCGGTGCGGTGGGAGCCGGCCGACGACGTGATCCGCCATATCCGGCTGGTCAAGTCGCCGCTGGAGATCGCCCTGATGCGACACGCCTCGGCGGTGAACCTGGCGGCGGTGCACGCCACCTTCGCCACGGCCCGCGACGGACTCAGCCACCGCGACTTCCGCCGCACCTTCTTCACCGAGGCGGCGGCCCGGGGCAGCCAGGGGGTGATCCTGACGGTGGACCGGTCGTCCAACGAGATGGCGGACTACCGCCTCGCCAACGGCCAGTCGGTGATGATCGACGCGGTCAGCAAATACCAGGGCTACCACGGCGACTATGGCCGCACCCTGCTGATGGGCGAGCCCAGGGCGCCGCTACGCCGGGCCATCGAGGCCATGTCGGCGGGCTGGGAAAGCGTGCGCGAAGCCCTGAGGCCGGGGATGCTCTATTCGGAGGTCACGGCGCTCGGTCAGGAGGCCGTGCGCAAGTCCGGTTACGACTTCCCCATCGCCTTCACCCCCCACAGCGTCGGGCTGGCGCACACCGACGAGCCCATCGACTGGTCGAGCGGCCTGCCGGGCAAGGCCGACCTGCGCCTGCGCGAGAACATGATCATCAGCGTCGACTGCCCGGTGCTGGCCACCGGCTACGGCGGCTCGTCCCACCTGGAAGACCTGTCGCTGATCACCAAGGACGGGTGCGAGCCGATCCACCCCGTCAGCCCCGCGGCGATCATCGTCTAGCGGGGGCCCCGACGGCGGTGGACGTCGGTCCGGGTCAGTCCAGGAACAGGTCGGCGCAGGCCTCGATGATGGCGTCCGCGTCGAGCCGGTAATGTCGGTAGAGGTCGGGCAGGTCGCCGACCTGGCCGAAGCCGTCGATGCCAAGAGGGCTGGTGCGGTGGCCCTTGACCCCGCCCAGCCACGACAGGGCGCCGGGGGAGCCGTCGATCACCGTGACAAGGCCGGCGCCGGGGGCCAGGTCGCCCAGCAGCTGCTCGGCGTGGCTCGGCCCGCCCCCCTGCCCGGTCCACCGGCCTCGCCGACCCGCCATCCAGCCCCGGTGCAGAAGGCCCGGCGAGACCACATTGAGGACGCCCAGCCCGGGGATGTCCTCGGCCAGGGCGTCGGCGGCCGCGAGGACCTCGGGCGCGATGGCCCCGCAGAAGGCGATAGCGGCGTCCGACCCCGGCTGGGGACGGCGCAGCCAGTAGGCGCCCTTCAGGGCGTCGTCGCGCCAGGCGTCGTCGGTGCGCTCGATCTGGGGGATAACCCGGGTGGTCAGGCGCAGATAGACCGAGCCGCCGTCCGGCGCCTGCATGTGCGCGAAGGACCAGCGCAGGGCCTCGCCGAGCTCGTCCACGAAGGCGGGTTCGAAATAGGTCAGCTTGGGCTGGCCAATACCGATCAGCGGCGAGTGGATCGACTGGTGCGCCCCGCCTTCCGGCCCCAGTGTGAGACCTGATGGGGTCGCCACCAGCATGAAGCGGCTGTCCTGATAGCAGGCGTAGTTGAGCGCATCGAGGCCGCGAGCGATGAACGGGTCGTAGACCGTGCCGATGGGCATCAGCCGCTCGCCCCACAGGCTGTCGGACAGGCCCAGGGCGGCGAGGTTCAGGAACAGGTTGTTCTCGGCGATGCCCAGCTCGATGTGCTGGCCCGCCGCCCCGCCCGACCATTTCTGCGCCGAGGGAATCTTGGCCTTGTGGAAGACGTCGTCCACCTCGCTGCGGCGGAACAGGCCGCGCTGGTTCACGAAGCCGCCGAGATTGGTCGAGACGGTGACGTCGGGAGAGGTGGTGACGATCCGGTCGGCCAGGGGATGCCGGCTCTTGGCCAACTCCAGCAGGATGCGGCCGAACGCCGACTGGGTGGACTGCTCGGCGCCCTCGGAGACGGGGAAGTCCGTTCGATCGGGCACGGGGATGGCCGCGGCGGCGTGGCGCCGCTCGCCCTTCTCGGCGAAGGGGGCGGCGGCGACGAAGGCCTCCAGGGCCCGGGCGCCCTCCGCGTCGAGGCCGGCGTAGGGCGCCCATTCGTCCCCCTCGGCGATGCCCATGCTGTCGCGAAGGGCGGTGACCTGGGTGGTGTTCATCAGGCCGGCGTGGTTGTCCTTATGGCCCTGCAGGGGCAGGCCGAAGCCCTTGATGGTGTAGGCGATGAACAGGGTCGGCGTATCGTCCGCCGCCTCGGCATAGGCGTCGAGCAGGGTCTCCACGCAATGGCCGCCGAGCCCGGTCATCAGGGCGTTCAGGCCCTCGTCATCGTAGGTCGCCAGCAGCGCCGCGACTCCCGGCAGCTCGCCGATGTCCGCCGTCAGCCGGGCGCGCCAGGCGCCCTGATAGGTCAGGGCGGCGTACTGGTCGTTGGGGCAGGCGTCGATCCAGTCGCGGATGTGCTGGCCGCCGGGCCGGGCGAAGGCCTCGCGCTGCGCCTTGCCGTATTTGAGGGTGAGCACCCGCCAGCCGAAGGTGCGGAAGATGTCGTCGAAGCGGTCGAACATCCGGTCGGTGGTGGTCGCGTCGAGACTCTGGCGATTGTAGTCGACGATCCACCAGGTGTTGCGGATGCCGTGCTTGTGCGCCTCGATCAGGCACTCGTAAATGTTGCCCTCGTCCAGCTCGGCGTCGCCCAGGGTGGCGACCATGCGGCCCTCCCGCGACGGATCGAGCCAGCCATGGGCCTTCAGATAGTCCTGGGTCAGGGAGGCGAAGGCGGTGACCGCCACCCCCAGCCCCACCGAGCCGGTGGAGAAGTCGACGTCGTCCTGGTCCTTGGTCCGCGACGGATAGGACTGCGCCCCGCCGAAGGACCGGAACCGCTGAAGCTGGTCGAGGCTCTGGCGCCCGAACAGATACTGGATGGCGTGGAAGACGGGGCTGGCGTGGGGCTTCACCGCCACCCGGTCCTGTGGCCGCAGGGCGTGGAAATACAGGGTGGTCAGGATCGTCGTCATCGAGGCGCAGGAGGCCTGATGCCCGCCCACCTTCAGCCCGTCGCGGCTCTCGCGGATATTGTTGGCGTTGTGGATGGTCCAGGTCGCCAGCCAGCGAAGGCGCTCGTCCAGGCGGTTGAGGCTCTCGACGGGGTAGTTCGCGCCGGCCGAAGCGGGCTGTTTGCGAAGGGCCTGGGGCATGGACGTCCTCGATCTGGCCCGCACATTTTAGCATAGGGCCCGACCCACGAAATTGCGTATTATGCCGCTCAATTGGTCATCCTTGGCATATCCTGCCAAACAACTGAGGTAATCGACCCCATGTCGGCTGGTCTCAAAGAGCGCCTCGACGATATCGACCGCAAGATTCTGGAGGTCCTGCAACGGGACGGCCGGCTCACCAATCACGAGCTGGCCCAGACCGTCGGCCTGTCGCCCAGTCCGTGCCTGCGCCGGGTGCGCCATCTGGAGTCCCTGGGGGTCCTGAAGGGCTACGTCGCCCTTGTGGACGCCACCGCCGTCGGCCTCGACATCACCGTCTTCATCCGCGTCGCCCTGGAGCGGCAGGAGGCGGAAGCCCTGGACCGGTTCGAGCGCACGGTGGCCCTGTGGCCTGAGGTGATGGAGTGCTACCTGATGACCGGCGACACCGACTACCAGCTGCGCGTGGTGGCCGGCAGCCTTGCGGACTACGAGACCTTCCTGCGCGACAAGCTCACTAGACTCCCTGGCGTCGCCAAGATCCAGTCGAGCTTCGCCTTCCGGCCCGTGATCTCGCGCACCGAACTGCCCATCGCCGCCACGGCGGGAGACGAACGCAGGAGCTAGGCCGCTGGAAAGGGTCGCATCCAGTTCGCGCCGCCTCTCGTCTAGCGCGAGGAAGGGCGCGCGCCGGGAACGAATAGCAGGTCGCTCCACCGCCACAAACCGGCGCCCAGAGCCACGTGGGTGTCGCCCAGGGCGATGGCCACCCACCCGCGCACAGGCTGACGGCGGCAGGCCTCCGGCGCGAACGCCACCTCCACGACCATGGCCTGGCGTAGCCGGGCGAAGCCCCGGCCCTCCTGCCCGTCGCTCAACACCCAGTCCCCGTCCCACACCACCAGGGCCCCGTCCCCGCGCGGCAGGGCGGCGCGCAGGCGGGCGTCGCCGCCCAGGCGCGCCTCAAGCCGGCGCCGCATGTCGCACGGGGCTCCCCCGGTCCCGACCCCGTCGCCCGATCCTTCCCCCTGGCCCGCGCCGCTGTCCCCGCCCGGACCAAGGCCCGAACCCGAGCTGGTCGCCTGTGACAGGGCGATGCGCCTCGGCCCAGGGCGGGCCGGCGAGGCTGGCGCGCTGGCGACGGGGGGCGACGGGGCTTGGAGGGCCAGCGGACTGCGGGTCGGCGCCGAGACCGGGCGAATTGGCCTCTGGGGCTTGGGCGCGGAAGCGGGCTCAGGAACGGCCTTGGGTTCGGCGGCCGGTTCCGCTTCCGCGGCGGGCGCCGGCGCCGGCGGGTCCCCTGCCGCTCCCCCGCCTGCGCTGTCGGTCATCACCACTGCGGGCGGCGGGGGCGATTTGACGATCGCTACGCGCAGGGCGGGCGGCGCCGGCGCAGAGGCCGGGGGCGGCGGCGCCCCCATCACCATCAGAAGCAAGCCAAGATGCGCCGCCAGGCTGACCGCGACGGCAGCCGTCCGCTGTCTCCCACGCTGTCTACTGGGCATGGTGGGCAGACGGCTGCCCGCGACGTCCGTCGAAGGGGGGCTGGGCCCCCCTGGCATCAGGACAAGACCACGATGGCGACGCGGCGGTTCTGCGCCCTGCCCTCACGGGTCTCGTTGGCGGCGACCGGGGCTTCCTCGCCGTAGGAGATCGTCGCCATGCGGTTCAGGGCGATCCCGTGCTGGGACAGGTATTTGCGCACCGCCTCGGCCCGATGCTCGCCGAGGGTGTCGTTATAGCCTGACGGGCCGGTGGAGTCGGTGTGCCCCTGGATCTCCAGATAGACATTGCGGTTCTCGCCCTTCAGCCGGGTCACCAGCTCGGACAGCCGCGTCTGCGCCTCAGGCGACAGCTCGTCCCGGTCGATCGGGAACTTCACGGAGTCGTCCGACAGCACCATCTCGAACAGGAACTTGCCCTCGGCGAGCTTGTGCGCGGCGTTGGCGCGGTCGAGCGCTTCCTGGGCCGTCCCTCCGACCTGGGTGACGCGGGTGTCCACGACCGCCAGATTCTCGCGAACGAACTTGTGGCTGGCGCAGCCGCCGAGCGCCACGACGCCCAGGGCGAGCGCGCCGATCATCGGCCCCGTTTTCATGATCATGGTCATGGCCTAATCCTTCCTACGGTGATGACAGGGCGACGGCTCCTCTGCGGCCGTCAGCCGAGCACGAGGATCACGACGCGGCGGTTCTGCGCGCGGGCGTCTGGGGTTGGGTCCTGAGAGAGCGGCACGTCGGCGCCGTAGGAGATGGTGGCCATCCGGTTCAGGGCGATCCCCTGTCGGGCCAGGTAGCGCCGGACCGATTCCGCCCGCGCTTGGCCCAGGGCGGTGTTGCGCTCACGACTTTCCGTATGGCCCTGAATCTCGATGTAGACGTTGCGGTTCTCGCCCTTCAGCCGCGTCGCCAGTTCGTTGAGGCGGGCCTCGGCCTCCGGCGATAGCACCGAGTCGTTGCGGGCGAACTTGATGGAATCGTCCGAGAGGATGGTCTCGAACTGGAACTTGCCCTCGGCCAGCTTGTGCGCCGCATTGGCCCGCTCCATGGCGGACCGGGCGGTGCCTTCCACCGTGGTGACGCGCCCATCGACGACGGCGAGGTTGTCTCGCACGAACGCGTGGCTGGCGCAGCCGCCCAGCGCCACAACGCTCAGCAACGCCGCCCCGAGAAGCGGCCAGGATCTTGAGCGGTCTGTCTGGATCGCCAGGGTCATTGCCATAATCGTCTACCTCCCTACCTCGCGGCGCAGAGCCGCCAGGCGGTAGGTACGTCGCCTAAACCGGCGAAGACATGGTGCTGATACGGCGGGAAAGCGGCGCAGCTTGACCATGACAGTCTTGCCCCGGTCGCCAGGCGGACAGTCGCCGCGCAACCGCTGCAGTTCCGCCAAGGCCCCCCAGACTGCCCGCCATGGTCCTGCGCGCGCCCCACCTCGCCCTCATCGCCGGCCTCGTCACGCTGCTGGTGGCGGGCTGCGGGCCGGCGCCCTGGCTGGCGCCAGACACGCCCGTCCAAGCCGCGCCGGTGGACCCGGCCATGACCTCGGGGGAATGGACGGCCTTCGCTCACGATCCGGGGGGATCGCAGTTCTCTCCGCTGGCGGGGATCACCGCCACGAACGTCCAAGGTTTGCGCGTCGCCTGGCGCCACAATTCGGGGGACGTGAAGGCGGGCCAGTCCGCCCGCACCGGCACCTCGTTCGAAGCCACCCCCATCGTCGTCAACGGGCTGCTCTACTACTGCACGCCGATGAACCGGGTCTTCGCCCTTGATCCCGCCACCGGCCGGCAACGCTGGGTGTTCGATCCCTTCGCTATCCAGCCGGACGGCGCCCCGGTCAGCCGCGACGGCGACCGCCTCGGGGTGTGCCGCGGCGTGGCCTATTGGCGCTCCGCCTCGCGCCAAGAGGCGGGCCCCTGTCTCAAGCGGATCTTCCGGGGCGACCGCAACGGCCGCCTTTACGCCATCGACGCGGACACCGGCCGCGCCTGCCGCGGCTTCGGCCCCGCGGCCCATCCCGGCTATGTCAGCCACCGCGATTTCGACAACCACGGAGAGGGCTCGGTGGGCATGACCTCGCCGCCCGTGGTGGTGGGCGACACGGTGATCGTTGGCATCGGCTCGACCGACGGGATTCAGGACGCCGGGGACGGCATCGTCCGCGCCTTTGACGCGCGCAGCGGGGCCCTGAAATGGGAGTTCAACGCCATCCCCGAGGCCTACCGGCGGCGCACCGGCGCCGCCAATGTGTGGTCAACCCTCTCGGTCGATGTGAAGAACGGTCTGGTCTTCGTGCCGACCACCAGCCCCTCCACCGACTACTACGGCGGCGCCCGGCGCTTCGACATGCCGCTGACGAACGCCCTTGTCGCCCTGCGGGCCGAGACGGGGGCGGTGGCCTGGAGCTTCCAGACCCTTCGCCACGATCTGTGGGACTACGACCTGCCGGGCCATCCGCTCCTGGTCACCATCGTCAAGGACGGGCGGGCGCGCGACGTGGCCATCCAGCAGACCAAGACCGGTCACCTCTTCGTCCTCGACCGGCTCACCGGCCGGCCGGTCTTTCCGGTGGTCGAGCAGGCCGCTCCCGCCTCGCCCCTGCCCGACGATGCCGCGGCGCCCACCCAGCCGATCCCCCAGATCGCCCCCTTCGCCCGCACCGCCATCCGCCGGGGCGACCTGTTCGGGGTGGCTCTGCTGGACAAGCTGTGGTGCCAGCGCCGGTTCGACGAAGCGCGCTACCAGGGCCTGTTCACCGCGCCTGGAACCGACTGGTCGATTCAGGTCCCCGCCACCATGGGCGGCGGCAACTGGGGCGGGGCCGCCTTCGACCCGTCCACCAACAGCCTGATCGTCAAGAGCAACAACCTCGCCACCCGCCTCCGCTTCATCCGCAAGGGGCCCGGCGCGCCCCAGCCCCAGGGCCTCATCGCCCGGACCCAGGACGGGCCCTATATGGTCGAGGGCGACATCTTCGTCTCTCCCCTGGGCTTGCCCTGCACCCCGCCCCCCTTCGGCCAGCTCAGCAGTATCGACATGGCCACCGGCAAGGTCCGCTGGACCCGCGCGGTCGGCCAGGCCCGCGCCCATGGCGTCACCGCGCCCGGGTTTCTCAATTGGGGCTCGCCCAATCTCGGCGGGCCGATCGTGACAGGCGGCGGCCTGGTGTTCTTCTCGGGGGGCATGGACTCGGCCATCCGCGCGTTCGACGTGCGGACCGGCAAGGCGCTGTGGAAGGCCCCCCTGCCCGCCCCTGGCATGGCGACGCCGATGACCTACCGGATCGGCGGCCGCCAATATGTCGTGGTGGCCGCCGGGGGCAACGCCACCCTGCGCACGCAGCAGTCCGACGCCCTGGTGGCCTTCGCCCTGCCCTGAGGCGCGGCTTTGCCCATCGCACAAGCTGGGCCAGCGCGCGATTCCCGCTAAGTCGATGACGGTCTAGCCGGCGCGCTCATGGAGACACCGATCTCCCGGGCGGCCCGCATGAGGTCCTCGCCGAAGCGCTTCGCGCCTTCGTCCACGCTCATTGTCGAGGCGAAGAACGGCATGGCGATCGTTCCCACCAAGGCGTCGTGGGAAAACAACGGCGCCGCAATGGCCGAAGTACGCCCCGGAGGTTCCGTGAAGGTGTTCCGCGCCACCGCGGCGTAGCCCTTCGCGCGGATTTGACGCCAGTCGTGCTCCATCCCCTCGATGCGCGACTCGATCGGCTCGGACCATCCGGCCGACGCGAAGATGTTTTCCAGGCACAACCTGCGCTCCTCCTCCGGCGCGAAGGCCAGATAGGCTCGACCCGCGGCCGAATCCAGCATCGGAAACATGAAGCCCGGATAGTAGTTGGTGAGGGACATCGGTGTCAGGGGATGGGTGCAGTCGCGGACCATCATCTGCAGACCTGCCCGCGTGGCGACAAGGACCGGCCAGCGATGCCTTGTCGTGAGCTGCACCAGCTTGGGCCTCGCCACGGCGATCAGCTGGCTGTGTTCCTGGAAACCGTGGGCGAGGGCCTGCACCTGAGCGGTGACGCGATACCGCTTGCGGCCAGTCTCGACCTCGACAAAGCCCTCATGCATGAGGGTCGCCATGATCCTCTTGGCGGTCGTATAGGGCAGGTCCGCAAGGCGGGCGACCTGCATGGTCGTCAGCGATCCCTGGGCATTGATGATCCTCAAGACGGTCAGGCACCGCGTGATGGATTGGACCGGGACCCGAATGGCCAATGGCGACCCCAAGAGAGAACACCCCATCCTATCGGGTCTGGCTGGCGGCGGTCAAAGTGGGCCGGCGCCCGCGCCGCCGCTGCTTCCTGCTACGGCAGCCGCCAGCCGAACCATCAGCGTCCCCTGAGCGGGTGCAAAAGCCCACAATCCCCGGCATCGGTTCACCATCCAGCGGCGAGAACAGCCCGGGGGTGGTTGTCGCGGAAAGCCGCCCGCGCCAATTCAGACCCCATAGGTTACTGCTCCACCGAGCGACTTTGCAGGGGTCGACCGCCATGGTTCCGCTGTCTTCGATCAACGTCCTGAAGCGTGTCGTCTGATGCCGCGCGTCGAGCCTGCTGAGGGACAGGCCTATTCGGACGCCGTTTCCGTGGTGGTGGTGGGCGGGGGAGCCTGCGGCCTGTGCGCGGCCCTCGCGGCGTCACAGGCCGGCGCGGACGTGCTGGTTCTGGAACGCGACCACACGCCGACAGGAACGACGTCCATGTCCAGTGGACTGATCCCGGCCGCCGGAACCAAGGCTCAGAGGGCTGCGGGCATCGTCGACGATACTCCAGACCGGTTTGCGGCCGACATCGTCAACAAGACGGGCGGCCGGACGGATTTGCGGATGGCCCGGCACATCGCCGAGCAGGCGACCGCCACGGTCGACTGGCTGACCGAAGACCTCGGCCTTCCTCTGACCTTGGTGACCTCGGCGCAGTTGCCGGGCCACTCCAGGCTGCGCCTTCACGGCTCGCCCAACCGCAGCGGCTCGGAATTCATGGCCGGTCTCCATCAGACCGCCGTGGACCGGGGCGTCGCAATCCTTACCCAGGCCCAGGTCGAGACCCTCTTCGCGGAGGAAGACGGCCGCATCCGGGGCGTCGGGTTGCGGCGGCCTGACGGATCCATGGAGGTCATCGGCTGCGGGGCTGCTGTCCTGGCCTGCTGCGGCTTCGCAGCGAACGCGGAGCTGGTGCGTCGCTTCATTCCCGAGATCGCCCAGGGCGTCGCCCATTCCCACCCGGGCGCCAATGGCGATGCCCTGACGTGGGGGCAGGCCTTGGGCGCCGCGGCCGCCGACCTCAGCGGCTACCAGGGCCACGCGAGCCTCGCCCATGGCCATGGCCTGCTGATTCACTGGATCGTCATGGGCCAGGGCGCCATCCAGGTGAACCTCGAGGGCCGGCGGTTCGCGGATGAATCCCGCGGCTATTCGGAGCAGGCGGTCGATGTCCTGGCACAGCCAGGAGCGGTGGCCTGGGACATCTACGACGCACGCGTTCACGCCTGGATGCAGGAGTTCGAGGAATATCGCGACGCCATGTCGGTCGGCGCCATCCGCTCAGCTAACGACGTGAACGCCCTGGCCCAAGTCACCGGCCTGCCCCTGGTTGCGTTGACCGAGACCCTGCAGACCTGCGCCGAGGCGGCGGCGGGCCGCCGTCGCGATACCCTGGGCCGCGATTTCACCGCCTCCCCGCCCCTCGTCGCCCCCTATCACGCGGTCAAGGTCACCGGCGCCCTGTTCCACACCCAGGGCGGCCTGGTCGTTGATGAGGAGGCCAGGGTGCTCAGGCCGGACGGCGGCCGACTGCCCAACCTCTTCGCCGGTGGCGGCGCGGCGCGGGGAGTGTCCGGGCCGTCGGCCTCCGGATACCTCGCCGGAAACGGACTGCTCACCGCGACGACCCTCGGCCGCATCGCCGGTCTGTCCGCCGCGCGCTTGGTGGCTTGATCAGAGGCTGATCGACCCGGCGTGCTTGAGGCTGTCGGCGATCCTGGCCGCCCTGACGCTCCCCTGGTAGGCGCGGCAGGACTCGAACCTGCAACCAGACCGTTATGAGCGGCCGGCTCTAACCATTGAGCTACGCGCCCCCAGGGGACGGCGCGGGGTAGCATGGGCGGGGCCGCGCCGGAAGCAGGGCGGATGAACGGCGGCTGTCGATCGAATGTGCGGCGGCGTTCAGGCGACACTGGTTATGGCATGGCGGGCGTGGCTAAGGTTGGCTTGGCCCGCCGAGGAAGAGACCACCCATGACCCTTCGCCCCGTTCTGCTTGGCGCCCTGGGCGCCCTCGCCCTGGCGGGCGCCGCCGCCCCCGCCCTGGCTCAGACCGCCGCGCCGGTTCCCGCCGCGGACCCGGCCTCGCGCCCGTCCACCCTCAACCTGTCGGCCTACGGCGAGGTCAAGGTCGCCCCCGACATGGCCGTCATCACCCTGGGCGTCACCAGCGAGGCGCCCACGGCCCAGGCGGCGATGGCGCAGAACCGCGTCCGCATGGCCGAGGTGATCGCCGCCCTGCGCCGCGGCGGCATCGCCGAGCGCGACCTGCAGACCTCCGGCCTCACCCTCAACCCGCAGTATGTCTATGTGGAGAACCAACCGCCCAAGCTGAGCGGCTACCAGGCGTCCAACCAGCTCACCGTCACCGTCAACGACCTGACCAAGGTCGGCGCGGCCATCGACGCCACGGTGACCGCCGGGGCCAACACGGTGTCCGGCGTCACCTTCGGCCTGAAGGATCCCGAGGCCGCCGACAACGATGCGCGCCGCCGCGCGGTGCGGGCCCTGCAGGCCAAGGCCGGCCTCTATGCCGAGGCCACTGGCCTACGCCTCGGCCGGTTGGTGACCCTCTCCGAAGGGGGCGGCTATTCGCCCCCGCCCCCGGCGCCGATGTACGCCATGCGCATGGAGAAGGCAGACTCCTCGACCCCCGTGCAGCCCGGCCAGCTGTCGGTCCGCATCGACATCACCGGCCTCTATGAACTGACCCGCTAGAGCGCGGGGCGCCCGCTCCCCCACGCCGGGAGCGGGCGACGCCCAAGAACGCCTGTCGGGCGCCGGCGATATCGGCATTGGCCTTGGCGCGGCGCTGGGCGACAACACAGGTCCGCAGGCCGTCGAGGCCTCACCCCGCAAGCCGACACCGAGGGCGCGATGACCAAGACCGTGGACGAGCTGAAGCAGGCCACCTTCACCCACACCATCGATGGCCAGGCCGTGGCCGGATCGGCCTTCGACGACGTCATCGACCCATCCACCGGGGCGCCCTTCCAGCGCAGCCCCGTCGCCTCCGCCGAGGACATCGACCGCGCCGTCCAGGCCGCCCGCAGGGCCCAGCCCGCCTGGGCCGCCCTCAGCTGGGACGAGCGGGCCGCCTATCTCGATCGCCTGGCCACGGCCTTGGAGGCCGAGGCCGACTGGCTCGGCGCGATCAACACCATGGAGGTGGGTGGCCATTTCCCCGGCTCGCGCGCCGGCATCGGCATGACGGCCACGCGCCTGCGGATGCTGGGCGCGGTGCGGGCGCCCGACAAGGTGCTGGTCGACGACGCCGGCCGCCGCGTGGTGGAACACTGGGTCCCCCTGGGCGTGGTGGGCGCCATCGCCCCCTGGAACGCCCCCATCATCCTGGGCATGACCAAGGTGGTGAACGCCCTGATCAGCGGCAACACGGTGGTGCTGAAGCCCTCCGAACTGACCCCGCTGGGCACGCTGGAGATTGGCCGGATCAGCCGCGACATCCTGCCCCCCGGGGTGTTCAACGTCCTGGGCGGGGGCCGCGCCACCGGCGCCGCCATGGTCGCCCACAAAGGCTTCGACAAGATCTCCTTCACCGGCTCCACGGCCACCGGCCTGGCCATCGCCCGGGAGTCCGCCGGCTATCTGCGCCCGCTGACGCTGGAGCTGGGCGGCAATGACGCGGCCATCCTCCTGCCGGACGGCTCAATTCCCGACCTGGTGACCTGGACCGTCAACGTCGGCCTGGCCAACTGCGGCCAGTTCTGCGCGGGCATCAAGCGCGTCTATGTGCCCACCGACCGCTACGACGAATTTTGCGCGGCCCTGGTGGCCGCCGCCGAGCAGGTCAGGATCGGCCAGGGCTTCGAGCCCGGCGTGCAGATGGGGCCAATCCAGAACAAGGCTCAGTTCGACAAGGTCTGCGCGATCGTCGACGACGCCCGCGCCGCCGGCGGCAAGATCCTCACTGGGGGCGCGCCCCTGCCCGGCGACGGCTACTTCTATCCCCCCACGGTGGTGGCGGGCCTGAAGGACGGCGTGCGGCTGGTGGACGAGGAGCAGTTCGGACCGGTGGTGCCGGTGATCGCCTACGACGACCTGGACGCGGTGATCGACCTGGTCAACGGCGGCCCCTACGGCCTGACCGGCTCGGTGTGGACGGCGGACCTCGACCGGGGGGCCGAGGTGGTCTCGCGCCTGCACGTGGGCACGGGCTGGGTCAACCAGCACGGCGCCTTCGACGCCATGATCGCCATGCCCCTGATCAAGTTCTCCGGGACCGGGGTCGACAACGCGGACTACGGGGTGAAGGGCACGATGCGCCTGCAGGTGATCAGCACCAAGAAGCCCGCAGCCTGACGCGGGGGGCTTAGGACGGCGGCAGCAGGCCTACCGTCGTCAGCACGCCCTTCATGCGGTTCTGGATCTCGAAGCCCGGGACGGCGTTCTCGCTCTCCAGCGAGGCGGCGACCAGCAGGTCGCGGTCTGGGGCCTTGATCCGCCCGACCCACCAACCCACGCCGCGGGAGCCGTCGGCGGCGCTGTCGCAGCTGGCGCTGCGGCCGCTCACCGCCGTCTGGCCGCGGGTCTCGTCGACCAGCAGTTGCTGGACGGCGGCCGCCGCCTCGGGCTTGACGGGCAGCTTGTCGCCGTAGAGCCGGCGCAGGAAGGCCACCTGCTCGCGGGTCGAGATCTGCAGGCCGCCCCCCTTGGCCGGGCCCATCCAGAACGCCTCCAGCGGGCCGTCGGGCGCGGCGGACCCGTAGTCGTAGGCCTTCAGCGCGGTCTTGTAGCGGTCGGGGCCGATCCGGGCGGCCAGGGCCTGCTGCCACCAGCCGATGGATTCCCCGAAGGCGGTCGCCAGGCTGGCGTCCTTCTCCCAAGCCGTCGCCGGCTGGGGTTTGCCATCCCACTTGAACACAGTCTGCGGCGTAACGAGGCCGGCGTCGAGGCCGATGAGGGTGTTGGCGATGTCGAAGGTGGCGCAGGGGGGCAGCGGCCGCATGCAGGCCTTCTGGGCCCCATACTGGTAGACGATGGCGCCGGACCGGGTATCGGCCAGGACCACGCAGGTGTCGAGACCGCCCAGGTCACGGTCAATGGAGGCATTGAGCGCGGCGGTGGGAAAGTTGGCGGGGGGAACGATGGGCCGGGCGCGATCGCACGAGACCAGCCCCGCCATGGCGACGGCGGCCGCGCCGCACAGGGCGGCCCAGCGGGTCACGCGGCCTTCTTGGGCCTGTTGTCGTCGTCCAGCAGCACGACAGTGGGGTTGTAGTTGCGCGCCTCCGCGGCGTCGATCTGGCCATAGGTGACCACGATCACCTTGTCGCCGGCCTGCACCAGGCGGGCGGCCGCGCCATTGACGCCGATGGTCCGCGAGCCGCGGGGCGCCTCGATGGCATAGGTGGTGAACCGGGCGCCGGTAGTGATGTTGAGCACGTCCACCTGCTCGTGCGGCAGGATCTGCGACGCGTCCAGCAAGTCACGGTCGATGGCGATGGAACCCTCGTATTCGAGGTCCGCCTGGGTCACCGTCGCGCGGTGCAGCTTGGACTTCATCATCGTCAGGAGCATGGGGTCCATATAGGGGCTAGGCGGCAGGGGCGCAATTGCAGTGCAACAAAACCCCTTGATGCGAGGTCAACGCATCTCGGCGACGAGATCGTCCAGCTCCACCCAGCAGAACGCCACCGAGCTGTCGGCGACCCCGTAGGGCAGGAACAGCCGGCGCCCCAGCGTCATGCCGCCGCAGCTGTAGACGACGTTGGGCACATAACCCTCGCGGTTCTCGTCGGCGGGCGACAGCATGGGCTGCACGGTGCGGCCGAGCACCTTGCGCGGGTCGTTCTTGTCCAGGAGCATGGCGCCGATGGAATACTGGCGCATGGCCCCCACCCCGTGGGTCAGCAGCAGCCAGCCCTCGTCGATTTCCAGGGGGGCGCCGCAGTTGCCCATCTGCACGAGGTCCCAGGGGTAACGGGGGGCGGCGATCTTCTCGCCCTCCTCCCAATGGGTCAGGCGGTCGGAGCGCAGGTAGAAGATGCTCTCGCCGTCCTGGCGGCCGATCATGGCGTAGTCGCCCCCGACCCGGCGCGGGAACAGGCCCATGCCCTTATTGCGCGACGCGGCCCCGGTCATCGGCTGCAGGCGGAACTTCTTGAAATCGCGGGTGATCAGCAGTTCCGAGGCGATCATCGAGCCTGAATAGGCGGTGTAGGAGCCGTAGTAGATCGGCTCCTCGCCCTCGTCCTGAAACCGCAGCAGGCGCAGGTCCTCCAGGCCGTTGCGCTGTTGCGGGGTGATCGGGAACAGCACGGTGCCGGAGATGGCGCTGTTGCCGTTGCAGCGCACAGTGACGGCGCCGGAGCTGTCGGGCTCGGGGCTGGCCTCGACCACGTCGGCGGCTTCCGCCGAGGTGGGCTCGGGCAGCAGGTCCAGGCGGCCGTTGGGGGCGAGGATACCCTCGCGGAAGGCGATGGAGGAGATGTGCCCCTCGCCCACCGCGCGCAGGGACATGACGAAGCGCACGCCGCCTTCGGGAACCCCCTCCTGGTCCGGGTGCAGCACGGCGGACGGGTTCATCAGGGCGGCGGCGGCGTAGGAATACTCGTGGCAGAAATAGGCGCCGACCAGTTCCTGTTGCTCGGGGCGCAGCTCCACGTCGATGCCGACCTCCTGACGGATCTGTTCGAAGCGGCGCATGAACACCTGGCGCGTCTGCCAGTGGCGCGCCTCGAAGTCCAAGGTCACTAGGGCCAGCTCGGCCTGGACGGTGCGCATGTCCATCTGACTGACGGCGTCCACGAGCCGCTGGGCCCGCGAATCGGGCGCCGCCGGATCAACCCCGATGTGGAACGGGCGGATGACGACCCGCGACGGGTCGGCTTGCAGCCGCACGCGGCAGTGACTCAACTTGGTCATTCTTGAAACCCAGCCCCCCGGGGGATTGCAGTCAGATGGTCAGGACCGCCTGGGGCGCGTCCTCGGTTGGCTCGGCCACCAGGGCGCCCGACAGCTTATGGACCGCGCAGGTGGCCAGCTGGAACGCCAGCACCGATTCGGCCCCCTGGTTTAGGTTGACACTGTGAGGGGTCAGGCCGTCGTAGCAAAGGCCCGCCTCGGGTTGCGCCAGGCGCAGGCCCAGGTCGTTGACCCCGAAATACCAGTCATAGGCCTTGCGCACCTCGACCAGCCAGCGCCGATCGCCGGTGACGTTGAACGCCGAGGCGCAGGCGTCGATGGTCGACCAGGCCTCCAGCGGCTGCTGGTCGAAAACTTCCGGCAGCGATCGGTGCGCGCCGAAGCTGCGCGATCCCACCGGGCGGAAATGACCCGCAGGGGCCGTCTGCATCCGGCACAGCCAATCCAGGGCCGACAGGCCGGCCTGAAGGGTCGCCTCGCGGTTCAGCACTTGGCCGGCGCGGATCAGGGCCTCGGGCAGGCGGGCGTTGTCGTAGGACAGGGTGTTCTCGAACCACTCCCAGGCGCTGTCCCCATGGCGCGAAAGGGACAGCTCCAGGACATCGGCGAAGTCGGCCAGACAGGCGCGGGCGCGGCTGTGCCCGGGGTGGGCGGTCAGCAGCTCCACCAGGCCCAGCATGATGAAGGCGCGGGTGCGCAGGGAGACCTGACGCTCGGCGAAGGGCAGAACCCGGTCGGCGAGGCCCGAGCCCCAGACCTTGAGGTCATTGCGGGCGGCGCCGGCGGCGGTGGCGCAGGCCGCCCAGAAGCCTCGGCCGAAGCTGTCGTCCGAACCGACCTCCTCGCGCCAGGCGCGGTCGTAGCCCATGAAGTTGCGGAAGGCGCCGCGATCATCGTTCCAGGCGTGCTGGACGAAGGCGGCGTAGGTGGTGGCCAGGCCGTCCACATGGCCGGGGGCGAAGCGCCCCTCGGAGAGGCGATGCAGCAGCATCAGGGCGCGGGCGTTGTCGTCCAGACAATAGCCATGCTGGCGGTCGGGCACCCCGAGGATGGTGTGCTGGATGATTCCGCAGTCGTCGGTCAGGCGCAGCACGCCGCTGAGCAGGGGCTCGGGCAGCTCGTGGCGCGGCGGGGCCTTGAGATTGACCAGCGGGCTGGTGGCCGCCGCGTCGAACAGGGCCAGGTAGCGGCTGGCCAAGGACGACCACAGCATGGTGCGGCCCGCCGCATAGGCGTTGGCGCTGATTCGGCCCCGGCGATCGTCGTCGGACAGCAGGGCTATGGCGGCGTCGGCCAGGGCGTCCGCGTCGCCGAAGGGCACCAGGACGCCGCGCTCGTCGGCGAGCAGCTCCTGGGCGTGCCAATAGGGGGTGGAGATCACCGGTCGGCCCAGGGCCACCGCGAAGGTCAGGGTGCCCGAGGTGATCTGCGCCTCGTTCAGATAGGGCGTCACATAGAGGTCGGCGGCGGCGAGATAGTCGAGCAGGTCGTCGTCGCCGACGTAGGTCTCCACGAAGCGGACATGGTCGCCGACGCCGAGTTGCTCGGCCAGGGCGACCAGCGTGTCGCGATAGGCCTCGCCTTCGCGGGCCACCAGGTGGGGGTGGGTGGCCCCCAGCACCAGATACAGGATCTTCGGCCGCGCGGCGGCGATCCGCGGCAGGGCGCGGATCATGGTCTCCACCCCCTTGTTGGGCGACAGCAGGCCGAAGGTCAGGGCGACCTCCCTCCCCTCGAGGCCGAAGCGGGGCTTGGCGAGGGCGGTGTCCAGCAGGGGCCGGTCCGGCGCCCCGTGGGGAATGACGGCGATCTTGCCGTCGCCGATCCCATAGACCTTGCGCAGGATCTCGCGGCCCTTCTCGGCCATGACGATCAGCTTGGCCGACCGCTGGGCCAGGCGCAGCAGCACCCGCCGCTGGTGCAGGTCCGGCGCGATCAGCACCGTGTGCAGGGTGGTGACCACGGGGCAGTTCACGGCGTCCAGCAGGTCCAGCAGGTAGTCCCCGGCGTCCCCGCCGAAGATGCCGTATTCGTGCTGCACGCAGACCACGTCGGGCGCCAGGGCGTTGATCCGCCGCGCCGCGGTGGCGTAGTCCCCGCGCTCGTTCTGGCGGATGTCGAAGGCGACCTCCGGGGGGTAGTCGTGCGACACGCCCGGGTCGGTCATGGCGACCGCCTCGATCACGGCGTCCGGGCAGGCCGCTTCCAGGGCCCGGTAGACATCGTGGGTGAAGGTGGCGATCCCGCAGCGGCGCGGCGGGAAGTTGCCCAGCAGGACAATGTGGCGGGCGGAATTGGTCATGGCGCACCCCGACACGGCCAAGCTTGGCCAACTGGCTAGATGGAACGCGCGGACCGCGTCTTGGCTGCACGTCAGCGACGCCCGACGCGCAGTCTCCTGTCCAGTGGACAGTCTCTAGGCGCCGAGCGGTTACCGCCTCGTCAATCCGGGCCGCCCCGCCGCCACGCCGGCGCGGGGGCGGTCGTTCGCATCAGCTGTCGAGGAAGGACCGCAGTTTGCGCGAGCGACTCGGGTGCTTGAGCTTGCGCAGGGCCTTGGCCTCGATCTGGCGGATCCGCTCGCGGGTGACCGAGAACTGCTGGCCGACCTCTTCGAGGGTGTGATCGGTGTTCATGCCGATGCCGAACCGCATGCGCAGCACGCGCTCCTCTCGGGGGGTCAGCGAGGCGAGCACCCGGGTGGTGGTCTCGCGCAGGTTGCTCTGGATCGCCGCATCGATGGGCAGGATGGCGTTCTTGTCCTCGATGAAGTCGCCCAGGTGGCTGTCTTCCTCGTCGCCGATGGGCGTCTCGAGCGAAATCGGCTCCTTGGCGATCTTCAGGACCTTGCGCACCTTCTCCAGGGGCATGGCCAGCTTCTCGGCCAGCTCCTCAGGGGTCGGCTCGCGGCCGATCTCGTGCAGCATCTGGCGGCTCGTGCGGACGATCTTGTTGATCGTCTCGATCATGTGCACGGGGATGCGGATGGTGCGGGCCTGATCGGCGATGGAGCGGGTGATAGCCTGACGGATCCACCAGGTGGCGTAGGTTGAGAACTTGTAGCCGCGGCGGTATTCGAACTTATCCACCGCCTTCATCAGGCCGATGTTGCCTTCCTGAATGAGATCAAGGAATTGCAGGCCGCGGTTGGTGTATTTCTTGGCGATGGAGATGACCAGGCGCAGGTTGGCCTCGACCATTTCCTTCTTGGCCTGGCGCGCCTCGCGTTCGCCCTTCTGCACCGTCTGGACGATGCGACGGTAGTCATCGATCGGCACGCCGGTCTCGGTGGCCAGCATGGCCACCTCCTGGCGGATGTCGGCGATCTGCATGGCGTCGTTGTCGACGAACTTGCTCCAGCGGACCCCCAGGGGCTTGACGTTGTCGGTCCAGGCCGGGTGCAGCTCGGCGCCGAAATAGGCCTTGAGGAACTCGCCGCGGGAGATGCCGTAGCTGTCGGCCAGGCGCAGCAGCCGGCCTTCCAGGCCCATCAGCCGCTTGTTGATGGCGTAGAGCTGGTCGACCAGCGCCTCGATGCGGTTGTTGTTGAGCTTTAGGGTCTTCAGCTGGCCGATGATGGCCCCCGAGCGCTCCACATAGGCCTTGCGGTCGGCGTCGCTGAGGTCCTCGCCCGACAGGCGCCGCTCCACCAGTTTCTCCTGAAGCTTGCGGAATCCCTCGAATTCGCCGGCGATGGTGTCGAGGGTGGCCATGACCCCCTCGCGCAGCTCGCTCTCCATGGCCGACACCGTGGGGCCGGCGCCGTCGTCGAAGTCATCCTCGTTCTCGCCATCCTCGGCGCCCTCGGCGGCCGCCGCGCCGGCGGCCGGCTCGGCGTCTCCGGCCGGCGCTTCACCGGTGGGAACCACCGGCAGGCCCTCGGCGGTGGCGCCATTGGCGGCGACGTAGGTCTGTTCCAGGTCGATCACTTCGCGCAGCAGGATGCGACCGCCGCCCAGCTCCTCGCGCCAGACCATGATGGCCTCGAAGGTCAGGGCGCTCTCGCACAGGCCGCGGATCATGGTGTCGCGGCCGGCTTCGATCCGCTTGGCGATGGCGATCTCGCCCTCGCGCGACAGCAGCTCCACCGAGCCCATCTCGCGCAGATACATGCGCACGGGGTCGTCGGTGCGGTCGAAGGTCTCGGCCTTGGGGCTTTCGGAGACCGCGGTCTCTTCGCGCACCACCACCTCGCCGCCCTCGGCGGCCTCGGTTTCCTGCTCGTCGTTCTCGACGACGTTCACGCCCATCTCGCTGAGCATGGCCAGGGTGTCTTCGATCTGCTCCGAGGTGACCTCCTCGGAAGGCAACACCTTGTTCAGCTCGTCCATCGTCACATAGCCGCGGACCTTGGCCTGTTTGATGAACTTCTTGACGCCTGCGTCGGTGAGATCGAGCAAGGGTCCGTCGGTGGGGCCTTCGGGCTGCTCGGTCGTGGTCGTCGTGCTCATTCAACTCTCCGTCCGGCTCAGCCCCGCCGCATCATGGTGAAGGAGGCTTAACCGAATATGCAAAAGCGGCCGCGCGGCCCTAGTTAGACCCGCCGTCCGTCCAAATCGTTCCGGTCTTGATCGCTCGCCTCAAAGCGTCCCTCTCGCCCTTCAAACGCATGAAGGCGGCCGCGCTGGTAGCCTCGTCGGGATCCGCCTTCGCGGACGCCATCGCGCGTTCCAACGCCGCCATTCGAATCAGGACCTCGAAAGCGTGCGACCATTGGGACCTGGCGGCGGCGAGCGGAACATCCGCTGTGAGGAAAGGCGCGCTCGATTTTACGGCGGCCTTATCGATCTCGCTCAGCAACGCGCCGAATCCCTTGCCTGCCAGATGGCGTGCGAGGCTGGCCCTGTCAAGGAGGTCGCATTCCAGCCGCATCGATATGATTTCGCTCGCCAAAGCCTCGAGCGCCGGATCGCCGAACCCGTCCTGCTCCATCGCCTCCAGATGATCGTCCAGCCAGCCGGGGTTTTCGAGGGCCGCCTTGGCCACCGCGGCGGCGAAAATATCGATCGATCGCGACAACTCGCGAGCCGCCGCCAGGCCCTGTTCGCTGGGCGCCCGGGGGATGGGCGGCTCGTTGTAACGGCCCTTCACCCAAGGCTGGCGCACGAAGGGCTGGGCCTGCGCCGGCCGCGCCCACAGGGCGTCGTAGCGCTGCAGCAGATCCTCGCGATAGGACTGCGCCAGGTCCTTGTCCTGGATGAGCGCGGCCAATGCGCGCAGCCGCTGCTTCAGGCCTGAGCGGCGCTCGGGGGTGTCCAGGGGCTCCAGGTCGCGCTCGCGGGCGAACAGCATCTCGACGAAGGGCGTGGTCTGCGAAAGCTGGGCGCGCAGGGCCGCCTCCCCCTGCTCTCGCAGCACCTCGTCCGGGTCCTTGCCTCCGATCACCAGAGCGAATCGGAAGGTCTTGCCCGGCTTCAGCAGCGGCAGGGCCCGATCGATGGACCGGGCGGCGGCGCGGACGCCTGCCCCGTCGCCGTCGAAACAGAGGGTCGGCTCGGGGTGCAGCCGCCACAGCAGCTCCATCTGCTCCTCGGTCAGGGCGGTGCCCATGGGGGCCACGGCGGCGATGTCGGCGCGATGGCAGGCGATGGCGTCCATATAGCCCTCAACCACCACCAGGGGCTCGCCCGCCTCCCCGGCCGCCAGCAGCCGGCGGGCCTCCGGCAGGCCGTAGACCAGGCGACTTTTGGAAAACAGGCTGGTCTCGGGGCCGTTGAGATATTTGGCGCGGGCGGCGGGATCCATGGCCCGGCCCCCGAAGGACACCACGCGGCCGCGGGCGTCGGTGATCGGGAAGATGATGCGGTCGCGGAAACGGTCATAGGGCGCCCCGCCGTCCTCGGGGGCGATCAGCAGGCCGGCCTCCACCAGGGCGGCGGGATGGGCGCCCTTGGTCACCAGGAAGTCCTTGAGGGCCGTGCGTCCGGCGGGGGCGTAGCCCAGGCGGAAGCGCGCCCACTGATCCTGCGGCAGGCCCCGCCGCTCAAGATAGGCCCGCGCCGGCAGCCCCCCCGGCCGGGTCAGTTCTCCGGAGAACCAGGCGGCGGCGGCCTCCAGCCATTCGCCGAGCCCCAGCTTCTTGCGATCCTCCTCGACCGAGCGGGGATCCTCCGCCGGCAGGGCCACCCCGGCCTCATTGGCCAGGCGCTCGACCGCTTCGGGGAAGGAGAGCCGCTCGGTCTCCTGCAGGAACGAGATCAGGTCGCCGTGCTTACCGCTTGAAAAACAATGATAAAAGCCCTTGTCGTCATTGACGAAGAAGGATGGGCTCTTCTCCTTGGTGAAGGGCGACAGGCCGGCGTATTCGCGGCCCTGCCGACGCAGCTTCACCGTCCGCCCGATCACGTCGGAGAGGCGGAGGCGGGACTTGATCTCGTCGAGGAAGCGTTCGTCGAAGCGCACCGGCCGAGTGTAGCGAATCAATCGAGTCGCCGGTCACAAAAGTCCGCGACGCCTACTTCGGCGTGAGGGTGAAGCGAGCCATCTGCAGGCGCGGGTCCTCCCAGTCGGGCTTCAGCTCCGATGCCTTGAGGTAGTCGAGATAGGCCCCCTTCAGGTCGTCCAGCCGTTCCCGCGCGACGCCGCGGTTGTAGTAGGACTTCTCCGGCTGCTCGGTCCCAAGCTCGAGGCCTAGGGTAATCTCGGTAACGCCCTCCTGGTAGCGGCCGAGGGCGATGAGGGCGGCGCCGCGGTTGGCGTGGGCCTCTCCCATCCGGGGCCGGAGGCGCACGGCGTAGTCATAGTCGGCCAGGGCGGCCGGATAGCTGGCCCGGCCCATCAGCAGCACCCCCCGGTTGACGTAGGTCGCCGCCAGGTCGCGCATCTGCAGGGCCTCGGTGGCCAGGGCGCGGTCGCAGGCGATCAGGCCCTCGGCGGAGGATATCACCACGGGGCGCCCCCGCGCCCGCCGGGCGTCCGCCGCCCTGACCTGGGCCTGGGCGGCCTCCGAACAGGCCTGGGCCATGCCCCCGCCCAGCACCGTGGTAGCGGACTGGGCCTGGGCCGGTCCGTGGATCATCGCGAGCCAGGCGGCGCCAAGGGCGATGAGGACGGGTCTGGATCTGCGCGTCATCGCACGCCTCCGTGGTCGGTCAGTCATCATAGCACGGCGCGCGCCGCGGGGTTGACGCCATGGCGCCCTCTCCGTACATCCAGACGCCTTGAAGGCGGGCGGGGGCGACCCCGGCCCGCTTTTTTGCGACAATGACCCGCCCTCGCCTCCAGGAGCCCTGCCCCATGACTGAATCGCTCATGCCCGGCTGCACCGGAGTCCTCGTCCTGGCGGACGGCACGATCCTGCAGGGAATCGGCGTCGGCGCGGTGGGATCGGCCGTCGGCGAGGTCTGCTTCAACACCGCCATGAGCGGCTACCAGGAGGTTCTCACCGACCCCTCCTACATGGCCCAGATCGTCACCTTCACCTTCCCCCATGTGGGCAATGTGGGCGTGAACCTCGAGGATACCGAGGAATTCGGCCAGGGCTCGGTCACCGCCGCCCGGGGCGCCATCTTCCGCGACGCGCCCACCGAGCCGGCCAACTGGCGCTCGGGCGGCGATCTCGACGGCTGGATGAAGCGGCGCGGCCTGATCGGCCTGGCCGGGGTCGACACCCGGGCCCTCACCCGCAAGGTGCGCGAACAGGGCATGCCGCACGGGGTCATCGCCCATGCCCCCGATGGGGTCTTCGACCTGGGCGCCCTGCGCCGTCAGGCGTCAGAATGGACCGGCATCGTCGGGCTGGACCTGGCCAAGGACGCCAGCTGCCTGCAGCCCTTCGTCTTCGACGAGGGCCTGTGGTCCTGGCCCGAAGGTTACGCCGGCCCGCGCCTGCCGCAGGGTCGCGACACCCCCTATGAGGTGGTGGTCGTCGACTACGGCGTGAAGCGCAACATCCTGCGCGCCCTGACCAGTATCGGCGCCCGGGTCACCGTGGTCCCCGCCACCACCACCGCCGAGGAGATCCTGGCGCGCAATCCGGACGGGGTGATGCTGTCCAACGGCCCCGGCGATCCCGCGGCCACCGGCCAGTATGCGGTGCCGCAGATCCGCAAACTGATCGACAGCGGCACGCCGGTTTTCGGCATCTGCCTCGGCCACCAGATGATGGCCCTGGCGCTGGGCGCCACCACCATCAAGATGGACCAGGGCCACCACGGGGCCAACCACCCGGTGAAGGACCTGACCACCGGCAAGGTCGAGATCGTGTCGATGAACCACGGCTTCACCGTCGGCCGCGAGGGTCTGCCGGCGCCGGTGCAGGAGACCCACGTCTCTCTCTTTGACGGTTCAAACGCGGGTCTTCGCCTGAAGGACCGGCCGGTGTTCTCGGTGCAGCACCACCCCGAAGCCTCCCCCGGCCCCACCGACAGCCTCTATCTGTTTGACCGCTTCGCCGACTTCATGGACGGGCGCGAGCCGCAGGCGCTGTAGAACCGTGGCGACCTTCCCCGTCCGCGCCACCCGTTTCACCTTCACCGGCGGCGACCTCGACGGCCTGGCCCGCGAAGCCGAAGATCAGGGCTTCACCGTCTCGCCGACCGAAGACGGCGACGGCGTTGCGCTAGTCACCACCGACATCATCGACGAGCTGCGCTTCCCCGACTTCGACGACCTGATGCACGGCTGGGCCAGCGCGTTCGGCTGCGACTACCAGGGCTGGGACGCGGTATCCGCTTGAATATCACGTCTCCGCATTCCCCGCGGAAGCGGGGACCAAGGTTTTATGCGGCTCCGCCCACGCTTTCGGCAAAGCCTGGATCCCCGCTTCCGCGGGGAATGCGGGTGTAGGCGTGGTCCGGGCTCGGCCATTCCGCCTTGCCCCCCGCCCCTCACCCCTCTAAACGATCCGCTTAACCTGCATCACGACCTGTCACGGGCGCGGACCTCCGCGACCGTGCCCCCGCGCGCGAGACGATCATGCCCAAGCGTACCGACATCCAATCGATCCTGATCATCGGCGCCGGCCCCATCGTCATCGGCCAGGCCTGCGAGTTCGACTACTCCGGCGTCCAGGCGTGCAAGGCTCTGCGCGCCGAGGGCTACCGGATCATCCTGGTCAATTCGAACCCTGCGACGATCATGACCGACCCGGACGTGGCCGACGCCACCTATGTCGAGCCGATCACGCCGGAGATCGTCGAGAAGATCATCGCCAAGGAGCGCCCCGACGCGCTTCTGCCCACCATGGGGGGCCAGACGGCCCTCAACACCGCCCTGGCCCTGGAGGCCTCAGGCGTGCTGACGAAATACGGGGTGGAGATGATCGGGGCCAAGGCCGACGTCATCGACAAGGCCGAGGACCGCCAGAAATTCCGCAACGCCATGGACAAGCTGGGCCTGGAATCGCCCCGCTCCCGGGCGGTGCACAGCCTGGAGGAGGCCCTGGAGTCGGTGGACTTCGTCGGCCTGCCGGCCATTGTCCGCCCCAGCTTCACCCTGGCCGGCACCGGCGGCGGCATCGCCTACAACATGGAGGAGTTCCGGGCGATCGTGCTCGGCGGCCTCGACGCCTCGCCCACCACCGAGGTCCTGATCGAGGAAAGCGTGCTGGGCTGGAAGGAGTACGAGATGGAGGTGGTCCGCGACAAGGCGGACAACTGCATCATCGTCTGCTCCATCGAGAACATCGACCCGATGGGGGTGCATACCGGCGACTCCATCACCGTCGCCCCGGCCCTGACCCTGACGGACAAGGAATACCAGTGGATGCGCACGGCCTCGATCGCCGTGCTGCGCGAGATCGGGGTGGAGACCGGCGGCTCCAACGTGCAGTTCGCCGTCAACCCGCGCGACGGGCGCATGGTGGTGATCGAGATGAACCCGCGGGTGTCGCGGTCCTCGGCCCTGGCCTCCAAGGCCACCGGCTTCCCCATCGCCAAGGTCGCCGCCCGCCTCGCCGTCGGCTACACCCTGGACGAGCTGATGAACGACATCACCGGGGCCACCCCCGCCTCGTTCGAGCCGACCATCGACTATGTGGTCACCAAGATCCCCCGCTTCGCCTTCGAGAAGTATCCGGGCGCCGAGCCGCATCTGACCACCTCGATGAAGTCGGTGGGCGAGGTCATGGCCATCGGCCGCACCTTCTCAGAGAGCCTGCAGAAGGCCCTGCGCGGGCTGGAGACCGGCCTGTTGGGCCTGGACGACATCGCCATTCCGGGGGCCGATCACGAGGGCGACGACCAGGCGGTCAAGGCGGCGGTTATCCGCGCCCTCGGCCAGCCTACCCCCGACCGCCTGCGTGTGATCGCCCAGGCCTTCCGCTTCGGCCTGTCGGTGGAGCAGGTGCACGAGGCCTGTTCCTACGAGCCCTGGTTCCTGCGCCAGATCGAGCATCTGGTGGGAACAGAGGCCTATCTCATCGACCACGGCCTGCCCGGCGACGCCCACGGCCTGCGCAAGCTGAAAGCCCTGGGCTTCTCCGACGCCCGCCTGGCCAAGCTCACCGGGGCCACCGAGGACAAGGTGCGCAAGGACCGCCGCAAGCTGGGCGTGCGGCCGGTGTTCAAGCGCATCGACACCTGCGCGGCGGAGTTCTTCGCCAAGACCCCCTACATGTATTCCACCTATGAGACCGGGGCCCTCGGCCAGGAGCCCGAGTGCGAATCCGCTCCCAGCGACCGGCGCAAGGCCATCATCCTGGGGGGCGGTCCCAACCGCATCGGCCAGGGCATCGAGTTCGACTACTGCTGCTGCCACGCCGCCTTCGCCCTGCAGGACATCGGGGTGGAGTCGATCATGGTCAACTGCAACCCAGAGACCGTCTCCACTGACTACGACACCTCCGACCGGCTGTATTTCGAGCCCCTCACCGCCGAGGACGTCCTCGAGCTGATCGACGTGGAGATGTCGCGGGGGACCCTGCTGGGCGTCATCGTCCAGTTCGGCGGCCAGACGCCGCTGAAGCTGGCCCAGGCCCTGGAGGACGCCGGCGTGCCGATCCTCGGCACCTCGCCCGACGCCATCGACCTGGCCGAGGACCGCGAGCGGTTCCAGAAGCTGCTGCACAAGATCAAGCTCGTGCAGCCGATCAACGCCATCGCCCGCTCGGCCGAGGAGGCCTTCGCCGGCGCCCACGAGGTGGGCTACCCCATCGTCATCCGCCCCTCCTATGTGCTGGGCGGTCGGGCCATGGAGATCGTGCGCGACGACGAGCAGCTGCAGCGCTACGTCACCCAGGCGGTGCAGGTGTCCGGCGACAGCCCGGTGCTGATCGACCAGTATCTGTCCCGCGCCACCGAGGTGGACGCCGACGCCATCTGTGACGGCGAGGACGTCTTCGTCTGCGGCATCATGGAGCATATCGAGGAGGCCGGGGTCCACTCGGGCGACAGCGCCTGCTCCCTCCCGCCCTACTCGCTCAGCGCCGACACCATCGCCGAGCTCAAGCGCCAGACGGTGGAGCTGGCCCATGCCCTGAAGGTGAAGGGGCTGATGAACGTCCAGTTCGCCATCGAGGAGCCGCACTCCGCCGCGCCGCGCATCTATGTGCTGGAGGTCAACCCCCGCGCCAGCCGCACCGTGCCCTTCGTGGCCAAGACCATCGGCCTGCCGGTCGCCGCCATCGCCGCCAAGGTCATGGCGGGGGTGAAGCTGAAGACCTTCGCCCTGTCGTCCGACACCTCCAACCATATCGCCGTGAAGGAAGCGGTCTTCCCCTTCGCCCGCTTCCCCGGCGTCGACACCATCCTGGGCCCCGAGATGCGTTCCACCGGCGAGGTCATGGGGCTGGACTGGAAGCGCGACGGCGAGGCCGACATGGGCCCCGCCTTCGCCCGGGCCTTCGCCAAGAGCCAACTGGGCGGCGGCGCCAAGCTGCCCACGGGGGGCGCGGTGTTCGTCTCGGTTAAGGACGGCGACAAGCCCTTCATCGTCGAGCCCATTCGCCTGCTGCAGCAGGCGGGCTTCGACATCGTCGCCACCGGCGGCACCTGTGACTTCCTGGCCACCCAGGGCCTCAGCGTGCGGCGGATCAAGAAGGTGCTCGAGGGCCGGCCCAACATCGTCGACGCCATGAAGAACGGCGACATCCAGCTGGTGTTCAACACCACCGAGGGCCGGCAATCGATGGAGGACAGCTTCACCATCCGCCGCTCGGCCCTGATGATGAAGATCCCCTATTACACCACCGCCGCCGGGGCCCTCGCGGCCGCCCAGGCCATCGGGGCGGTGGCCAAGGACTCGCTGGAGGTCCGGCCGCTGCAGAGCTACGCCCGCATCTAGGCCGGGGGCGTCGGCCGCCTAGCTGTGGCCGACATCCATGCCCAGGCTGGGGCCGATGCCGTCGGGATCGTCCCGGCGCAGGAAGACGTCGTCGCGCTTGCGATTGGCGAACGCCTGCAGATGCTCCTCCAGCGCCTGCATCGCGGTGGGGGCCACCTCCGGGGTCTCTTCGCGGTAGGCGGCGATCTGCTCCAGCAGGCCGATCAGGTCCGGGTCGGCCGGCGTGCCGGTCTGGGCGCAATGATCGACCTGGGAACCCGCCTCGGACAGGGCCGCTTCGTACTCGGCGCGGGACTGGAAAGGCTGGGTCATGGCTCACTCCTAAGCTTGATGATATCCTGCCTAACGCGCATCAAGCGCCGGTGTTGCCACCGCGGGCGGCGGAGGGTGAGCAACTGTTGGCTTGCGCAGTTGTTGCAGCGCACCTATGATTTCACCCCCGGACGAACTGAGCCCGCGGCCGGACCATTCCTCCCAAGGGCCATTGAGCTAAAAATCCGACATGGAAAAGGTGCCTATGACCGGCGAGGGCTATACGTCCCTCGACGATGAATTGAAGCGTTTGAAAACCATCGAGCGGCCGAGCGTGATCGCGGCCATCTCCGAGGCGCGCAGTCATGGCGACCTCTCGGAAAACGCCGAATATCACGCCGCCAAGGAGCGCCAGGGCTGGATCGAAGGCCGTATCGCCGAGATCGAGGACAAGATGGCCCGCGCCCAGGTGATCGACGTCTCCAAACTGTCGGGGTCCCAGGTGAAGTTCGGGGCCACCGTCAGCGTGGTCGACGAGGACACCGAGGAGTCGGCGCGCTACCAGATCGTCGGCGAGCACGAAGCCGACGTGAAGCAGGGGCGCATCGCCGTCACCTCGCCGCTCTCACGCGGCATGATCGGCAAGGAGGTCGGCGACGTGGTGGAGATCAACACCCCGGGCGGCGTGAAATCCTACGAGATCCTCAAGGTCGAGTGGCTCTAGCGGGCGGCGGCGATTTCGTCCCTCGTCCGCGATGAGCCCGCGCCGACGGCCCGCCCCCTGATCATCTGGGCCGTGTCGGACGGCCGCGCCGGCATCGCCAACCAGGCCCTCGGCCTGGCGGAGGCGGTGTCGCGGCAGCGGCCGTCGCGCATCGAGATCAAGCATGTCGCGTGGAAGGGCCGCATCGGCCGGCTGCCCGCCCTGCTCAACCTCTTTCCCCTGAGAGGCCTGGAACCCGAGAGCGGCATCGCGCCCCCATGGCCCGACCTGTGGATCGCCGCGGGCCGCGCCACCCTACCCCTGTCGATCCGCCTGCGGCGCTGGTCTGCCGGCCGCGCCTTCGTGGTGCAGATCCAGGACCCTCGCCTGCCGCCCAGCATGTTCGACGTGGTCGTGCCGCCCAAGCACGACCGGGTCGAGGGCCCCAACGTCCTCTCCATCACCGGTTCGCCCCACCGGGTGACCCCCGAGCGGCTTCAGGCCGAATACGCCCCCTTCGCCGACCTGCTCGACCCCCTGCCCCGTCCGCGGGTGGCGGTGCTGATCGGCGGCAAGTCCAAGGCCTTCAACCTGTCGGTGGAGCGCGCCGCCGCCATCGCCCACGAAATCCAGCTGCCCCTCGAGCAGGAGGGCGGCAGCCTGATGCTGAGCTTCTCGCGGCGCACGCCGGAGCCGGCCAAGGCCCTGCTGACCGCCCGCCTCAGCCATACCCCGGGGGTGATCTGGAACGGCGAGGGTCCCAACCCCTACTTCGCCTTCCTGTGCGCGGCGGACTACATCCTGGTCACCGAGGACAGCGCCAACATGGCCGCCGAGGCGGCGTCCACCGGCAAGCCGGTGTTCATCGTGCGGATGGAGGGGGGCAGCGTGAAGTTCCGCGCCCTGCACGAGGACCTCGAGCGGCAGGGCGCCGCGCGTCCCTTCGGCGGGGCTTTCCACGGCTTCACCTACCCGCCCCTGCGAGAGACCGACCGGGCGGCGGCGGAGATCCTGGCGCGGATGGATGCGCGCGCCGCCGACCGCGGCGATCCCCAAACCCCCGACTCGCCCTAGCCTCACGCGATGATCCTCGCCGTGCTGCAGGCCCGTATGTCGTCCACCCGCCTCCCGGGCAAGGTGATGAAGCCGGTCGCCGGGGCGCCGATGATCGCGCGGCAGATCGAGCGCCTGCGGCGCGCCCGGCGTCTCGATCGCATCGTCCTGGCCACCAGCACCCACGCCGAGGATGCGCCCCTGATCGAGACCGCCCGGGCGGCGGGTATCGACGCCTACCGCGGCTCCCTCGAGGATGTGCTTGGCCGATATCTGGGGGCCAGCGCGGGGCTTGGACCCGGCGACCATCTGGTCCGGGTCACCGGGGACTGCCCCCTGGCCGACCCCGCGGTGATCGACGCCGTCATCGCCCTGCACCTGGAGGGGGGCGGCGACTATGCCGCCAACACCCCCGCCCACCGCACCTATCCCAAGGGCCTGGACGTGGAGGTGATGCGCATCGAGGCCTTGCGCCGCGCCGGCGCGGAGACAGAGCCCGGCTATGAGCGCGAGCACGTCACCCCCTACATCTATCGCCATCCTGAGCTGTTCGACCTGCGGTTCCTCAGCCAGGCCGACGACGAGGGCGACGTGCGCTGGACCGTGGACCGGCCGGACGATCTGGCCTTCGTGCAGGCGGTCTACGATGCTCTGTATCCCGCCAATCCGGCCTTCACGTCCGACGACGTGCGGCGCCTGGTCCGGGGGCGGCCTGACCTGCAGGCCCTCGGCGGCGACAGGAGGGTCTGACATGGCGCCCGACATCCGCCTGCGCGACCTGACGGCCGACGACTCCCCCCGGCTGCTGGCTTGGCGCAACGCCCCCGAGGTCGCCGCCTTCATGTACAGCGACCACCTCATCACCCAGGCCGAGCATCACCGCTGGTTCGCCGGGATCGCGGGAGACCCGCGCCGGGCCTATTGGATCATCGAGGTCGACGGGGCGCCGGTGGGACTGGCGAACCTGTACGACATCGACCGCGCCCAGGGCCGCTGCGCCTGGGCCTACTACCTCGCCGATCCCTCCGTGCGGGGAAAGGGCGTCGGCAGTTTCGTCGAGTTCTGGATGATCGACCACGTCTTCGCCGGCCTTGGACTGCGCAAGCTGTGGTGCGAGGTGCTGGCCTCCAACGAGGCGGTCTGGCGCCTGCACGGCAAGTTCGGCTTCGTCCAGGAGGCCCGCTTGCGCGCCCATGTCGTCAAGGACGAGGAGCCGCAGGACGTGCTCGGCCTGGGGCTGCTGCGGGAAGATTGGGAGGCCATCCGGCCGGCGATGGTCGAGCGCCTGCGCAAGGCGGGCTTCGAGACGCTGCGCTAGCGGCTCGCCCCCTCCACCCCTTCGGGGTCCCCCTCCCCCGCTAAAGCGGTGGAGGATGATCCTCCCCTGCACCGAAGAGTGCGGGGGAGGTGGCGGCGAAGCCGACGGAGGGGGCGAACCGCTAGCGCAACTTCAGCAACGCCTCGGCCACCCGCCCCGCGCCAAGGCCATCGCACAGGTCGGCGCTGGCCGCCGACAGCTGCGCTCGCCGAGCGCTGTCGCTCATGAGCCCCTCCCACGCTGCTCCAAGCCCATCCAACTCCACCGCCGGGCTGATCCCGTCGCGGTCGAAGGCCATCGCCAGGGGCCGCTGGTTGTCGGCCAGGACCAGGGTGAGCGTCGGCAGGCCCAGGCAGCAGCGCTCCCAGGTGCTGGAGCCGCCGGCGCCAATCCCGATGTCGGCGGCGGCGATCAGCTCCGCCATGGCCAGGGTCTCCAGGTGCAAGACGAGGCGCGGGTCTGCCGCCGCCAGGGTCCGCAGGCGCGGCAGGCTGGCGGCCTCGCGGCCGACGACCATATCCAGCACGACATCCCCGAGGTGCGGCCGCAGCCGATCCACAACTGCGCCGGTGACGCCGCCGACGTCGGTGAGGCCTAGGGAGATCAAGGTCCGCCCCACCCGCCCCTCCCCGCGCCGGGTCAGGGCGGCGGGGCGGGCCTGGGCGAACTGAGGGCGCACCAGGGCGTATTGCGGGCCCGTCAGCACCGCGGCGCCAGGGGGGATCAGGCCGACGTAGGCCTGGGGCGTGCGGCCGTAGCTGGGGTCCAGCACCAGATCGCAGTCGCGCGGCCGCTGGGCGAGGTCGTCGATGACGGCGATGCGCCGCCCCGGCGCGCGCAAGGCCTGCTCGTCGACGAGGTCCAGCCGGTAGTGGTCGACCACGATCCAGTCCGCGCGCCAGTCGCTCGCCAGCCGCCCCGCCTCGGCGACGGCGCCAGACGCCGGCAGGACCTGGACCCGGCCGGAGCCGAAGGTGGCCAGGATGGCCGCAGCCTCGGGGGTGGCGGCGAAGGCGCAGACGGCCCCCTGGTCGATGAGCGCCTCCGCCAGGGTCAGGCAGCGCATCACATGGCCGCCGCCAATCTCGGCGCCGCTGTCAGCGTAGAAGAGGATCCTTGAGGGGCCGCTCATGATTTCGGCAAAGGCTCACGGTCGCGCTGGAGGGATTCTATCGCTATCTATCAGGCCGCAAGTCCTCACGTTCTGGAAACGGCATGTCCGACCCCATCTCATCCCGCTGCGTCATCATCGGCTCCGGCCCCGCCGGCTACACGGCGGCCATCTATGCCGCCCGGGCCCTGCTCGAGCCGGTGCTCATCGACGGCATCCAGCCCGGCGGTCAGCTGACCATCACCACCGATGTAGAAAACTACCCAGGGTTCGCGGACGTGATCCAGGGTCCGTGGCTGATGGAGCAGATGAGGGCCCAGGCCGAGCATGTCGGGACCAACATCGTGCACGACATCGTCGTCTCGGCCGACCTGTCCCAGCGGCCGTTCCGGCTGAAGACGGACTCGGGGGCTGAATATCTGGCCGAAACCCTGATCATCGCCACCGGCGCCCAGGCCAAGTGGCTGGGCCTGCCCTCAGAACAGCGCTTCCAGGGCTTTGGCGTCTCCGCCTGCGCCACCTGCGACGGCTTCTTCTACCGGGGCAAGGACGTGGTGGTGGTGGGCGGCGGCAACACCGCCGTGGAAGAGGCCCTGTTCCTGACCAGCTTCGCCGCCAAGGTCACGGTCGTTCACCGCCGCGACGAGTTCCGCGCCGAGCGCATCCTGCAGGAGCGGCTGTTCGCCAACCCCAAGATCGAGGTGCTGTGGGACACCGGCATCGAGGAGGTCCTGGGCGCCACCGATCCCATGGGCGTCACCGGCGTGCGGCTGAAGAACGTCAAGACGGGCGCCTTGACCGATCGGTCCACCGATGGCGTTTTCGTCGCCATCGGCCATGCCCCCGCCTCCGAGCTCTTCAAAGGCCAGCTTGAGATGGACGCCGCCGGCTATCTGAAGGTCACCCCGGGCACTACCGCGACGGCGGTCACCGGCGTGTTCGCCGCCGGCGATGTCACCGACGACGTCTATCGCCAGGCCGTCACGGCGGCGGGGATGGGTTGCATGGCCGCCCTGGAGTCCGCCCGCCTGCTGGCCGAGGAAGACCACCACCGCGCCCACCATGACATCAGCCATGCCGAGGCGCAGAAGATCGGGGTCTGGTGACCCCCACTCGCTTCGTCATCGTCCGGCTTGACCGGACGACCCAGCGGCAGACCCTTGCCGCGCCGCGCCCTCGACGTCGCCACCGGGTGTGATGCTGGGTCGTCCGGTCAAGCCGGACGATGACGAAGAGACGGGGGTCTCCGCCGCCGGCGCGTCCAGCCCCTTCTCGAACGCGGCCAGCTTGTCATTAATCGCCTTCACCTCCTCAGGCGTGGGCTTGCGGGCCACCGGATTCAGCAGGGCGTGGACCCGGCCGCCGTCGACGGTGGCCATGAGGCCTGCGGCCTGAAGGGTGCGCACGGCCGCCTCTGACACGCCGGTCCCCTCGCCCACGGCGTCCTTGAGCGCCACCGCGGCGTCCACCCCCTGGGTGCGCTCATCCCAGGAGGCGAGCACGTCGCGGGCGATGGTCGTCTCGTTGCCGGCGTAGCGCTTGGTCAGGGCGGCGCGCTGTCCGAGCGGCCCGGTCCAGCGGTAGAAGATGTGCGGCCCCACCCGCGAGATCTTGACCAGGGTGCGCGCCCAGTAGGGCGCCACATAGTCGGCATGGTAGTTGGTCGCCACGCCGACCTCGCGCATGACGAACCCCTCCAGGGCCCGCCGCGCCACCGCCTGGGCCCGCAGCCAGGCGGCGCCCATGGTTCCGCGTTTGAGCGAGCCGTCGCAGGTGAAGGAGAACTGGCAGCCGGTGACCCGCAGGGCGCCCTGGTAGACGACGCCGCAGACCGAAGCCGGATAGGCCGGGTGGCGCACGCGGTTCAGCACCACCTGGGCGACGGCGGACTGGGCCCGCTCGTCGTCGCGGCCGGTCTCGAAATAGACGGCCTGGCTCAGGCATTCGAGCGCCCGCTTGCCGGACGCCGTGGAGAAGCTGGGGAGGTGGAAGGCGCGTCCGATCTCCAACGGCGCCGAAGAATCCGGAATGGCGGCGTTGATCCGCCGGGCGTCGTCCCCCTGCAGGGCGCCGAAGCCCAGGGTGGGCACATCCTCAAGATCGAACCGCCGCCAGCCCGCCGGCCGGTCGGGATCTCCCCGCCCCTTAGCCTGCCACCGGGCCAGGGCCGCGCGGCCGCCGGGCCCCATCTGCGCCTGCAGGTCGCGCAGGCCGCTCTCCGCCAGGAAGGGCCGCCCGATGGTGACTTGGCGGATGGCCACGCTGGACCGCGGCGCGGGCGCGTCCGGCCCCGGATGGGGGCTCCGGGGCGCGACCAGCACGATGACGGCGAGCGCGGCGGCAAGGATCGTCTGGGCGAGCGGGAGCGCCCCGATCACGGGGTCCCGCCAGCGGGCGTAAAGGTCATTCAGGCGGGCGGAGGACAGACGGCCGGTCCTTAGCGCGCGCCGACGGCGGATCGGCCGGCGCGGCTTTGGGGCCGACCTGCCCTGGCGTTGGTCACCGTCATATGCATCCCTGCCTGCTGCTGGCTAGATAGCCGCCCGTCGCCCCTAGGCAACGCCGTTCTCACAAAAATGTCGCGAAGCCCTTTCGCGCGACGCGAGAGCGGGCTATATGGACGTAGTCAACTTATGCTCAGAGTTAGCATAAGGACAGCCGAGGGCCTCCTCCCCTCGGCTTTTTCTGAGCCCCACTAATGCTCAAAGTGAGTATAAAGGAGCGCCTGATGCACGACGGTTTCGCCGCCCTGGACTTCACCCCCGCGGTGGAGGTGGCGACCGCGCCGATCTGGGACAAGGTCAAGAGCCGCGTCACCCCGATCGAATGGCGCCAGCACGCCCCCCTGATCAAAGCCATCAATGAGCTGAAGGCGCAGAAGAACGCCGTCATCCTGGCCCACAACTACATGACGCCGGAGATCTTCCACGGGGTGGGCGACTATGTCGGCGACAGCCTCGGCCTGGCCATCGAGGCGGCGAAGTGCGACGCCGCGATCATCGTCCAGGCCGGCGTGCACTTCATGGCCGAGACCTCGAAGATCCTGGCCCCCGACAAGCGGGTGCTGATCCCCGACCCCCTGGCCGGCTGCTCCCTCGCCGCCTCGATCACGGCCGCGGACGTGCGCCTGATCAAGCAGCGCTATCCGGGCCTGCCGGTGATCACCTATGTGAACACCACCGCCGAGGTGAAGGCCGAGACCGACATCTGCTGCACCTCGGCCAATGCCGTGCAGGTGGTGGAGCACGCCGCGCGCCAGTGGGGCGTCGACCGGGTCATCCTGCTGCCGGACGAGTTCCTCGCCCGCAACGTGGCCCGCCAGACCGACGTCAAGATCATCTCGTGGCAGGGACGCTGCGAGGTGCACGAGCGCTTCACCGCCGCCGACATCGCCGAGCTGCGCGAGAGCTATCCGGGGGCCGAGATCCTCGCCCACCCCGAATGCCCCACCGATGTGCTGGAAGCGGCCGACTACGCCGGCTCCACCGCCGGCATGACCGACTATGTGATGAAGCGGCGCCCGCGGCAGGTGGTGATGATCACCGAATGCTCGATGGCCGACAACGTGGCCTGCGACGTGCCGGACGTGGAGTTCATCAGGCCCTGCAACCTGTGCCCGCACATGAAGCGCATCACCCTGGAGGGCGTCTACCAGGCCCTGCTGCACGACCGCTACGAGGTGACGGTCGATCCGGTGATCGGCGAGCGCGCCCGTCTCGCCGTCCAGCGCATGATCGACATGCCCCGCCCCCTGGTCCCGGCGCGCTACGACATGGTCAAGGCGCGTCACCACGTCGATGTGGAGCTGATCTAGAGCCATGACTGACACGCGCTTCGATGGCGTTCTGATCGTGGGCGCCGGCCTGGCCGGCCTCTCGGCGGCCCTGGCCTGCGCCCCGCGCAAGGCCCTGGTTCTGACCAGCGACGCCCTGCTCAAGGGCTGCTCCTCGGCCTGGGCCCAAGGCGGCGTGGCCGTGGCCTTCGCCGCCGACGACGATCCCGCCCTGCACGCCGAGGACACCGTCGCCGCCGGCGCGGGCCTCGTCGACCGCGCCATGGCCCGGCTGCTCACCGCCGAGGGCCCCGCCGCGGTGCGGCAACTGGCGGCCCTCGGCGCGCCGTTCGACCGCGACGCCGACGGCGGCTTCGCCCAGAGCCTCGAGGCCGCCCACTCCCGCGCCCGCGTCGCCCGGGTCAAGGGCGACGGCGCCGGCCGGGCCATCATGGAGGCGGTGGCCGCATCGGCCATGGCCAGCCCCTATGTCGAGATCCGCACCGGGGTGCGGGTGCGCGCCCTGCTGCAGGATGCGGACGGACGCGTCAGAGGCGTGCTGGCCGAGCAGGCCGGGCGGCTGACGCGCATCCTGGCCCCGGCGGTGATCCTGGCCACGGGCGGCCTCGGCGGTCTCTATGCGGTGACCACCAACCCCACCGCCGTGCGGGGCGAAGGGCTGGCCCTGGCCGCCCTCGCGGGCGCCCGCATCGCCGATCCGGAATTCGTCCAGTTCCACCCCACCGCCATCGACATCGGCGCCGACCCCGCGCCCCTGGCGACCGAGGCCCTGCGGGGCGAAGGCGCCCGGCTGATCGACGCCGCGGGCGAGCCGTTCATGGCGCGCTACCACGCCCAGGCCGAGCTGGCCCCCCGCGACATCGTCGCCCGGGCCATCCACCGGCAGCTGGCCGAAGGCCGCGGCGCCTTCCTCGACTGCCGCCAGGCCGTGGGAGCGCACTTCCCCGACGAGTTCCCGTACGTCTTCTCGGCCTGCATGGGCGCCGGCATCGACCCGCGCGTCCAGCCGATCCCCGTCGCGCCCGCGGCCCACTACCACATGGGCGGCGTGTGGACGGACGCCGACGGCCGCACCTCCCTCCTCGGATTGTTCGCGGCCGGAGAGTGCGCGTCCACCGGCGTGCACGGCGCCAATCGCCTGGCCTCCAACTCCCTGCTGGAAGCGGCGGTATTCGGCGCCCGGGCGGCGCGCGCCGCCATGGCCGAGACCGACCCCGGCACGCCAGCCCTGCCCGCCGAACCGGTCCCCGACCTGCCGCATGAGGCGCTGCAGACCCTGCGCCGCGCCATGAGCCTCGACGCCGGGGTCCTGCGCGACCGCGCCGGCCTGGGTCGCCTGCTGGCCCTGATCGACGACCTCAAGGCCGCTCACGGCGAGGCCCTGCCCCTGGTCGCGGCGCGGCTGGTGGCCAGCGCGGCCCTCGCCCGCCACGAGAGCCGGGGCGGCCATTACCGGGCCGACTTCCCCTGCATGGCCTCGCCGGCGCGTCGGACCCTGACGACCCTGGCCGAGGTCGACGCCGCCGGCCGGCCCCGCGTGCGGTTCGCGGCCGAATGACCGCGCCCCTGCCGCAACTGCTGATCGAGCCCATCGTCCGCGCCACCCTCGCCGAGGACCTCGGCAGAGCCGGCGATGTCACCGCCGCCGCCTGCATCGTCGAGGGCACGCGGATGACCGCCTATCTGGTCGCCCGCCAGGCGGGCCGCATCGCCGGACTGGACTGCGCCCGCCTGGCCTTCGCCCTGATGGACCCGCAGGCGCATATCGAGAGCCATGGCCGCGACGGTCAGGACGTCCCCGCCGGCACGCGGCTGATGACCATCGAGGGCGACGCCCGCGCCATCCTCACCGCCGAGCGCACCGCCCTGAACCTGCTCGGGCGCCTCTGCGGGGTGGCGACCCTGACCGCCGCCTATGTGCGCGCGGTGGAGGGGACGGGCGCCCGCATCGCCTGCACCCGGAAGACCACGCCGGGCCTGCGGGCCCTGGAGAAATACGCCGTGCGCTGCGGCGGCGGGTTCAACCACCGCTACGGCCTGGATGACGCGGTGCTGATCAAGGACAACCACATCGCCGCCTGCGGCGGGGTCGGACCGGCCCTGCAGCGGGCGCGCACCTCGGTGGGCCACCTGATGGCCGTCGAGGTCGAGGTCGACACCCTGGATCAGCTCGACGAGGCCCTGCCCTTCGGCCCGGACGCCATCCTGCTCGACAACTTCAGCCTCGATGCGCTGCGCGAGGCGGTCTCCCGGGCCAAAGGCCGCGCGATCCTCGAGGCCTCCGGCGGCGTGACCCTGGCCAGCGTCGGGGCGATCGCCGCCACCGGGGTGGACGTGATCTCCTCCGGCGCCCTGACCCACTCCGCCCCGGTCCTCGACGTGGCCCTGGACGCGGGCTGATTACCGCAACAGTAGGGGTGGCAATTGGGGCGACCGACCCTATCTAGACGGTCATGAGCACGCTCCACGCCCCCATGCCCGCCCTGTTCCTCGGCCACGGGTCACCCATGAACGCCCTGGCCGACAACAGCCTCACCCGGGCCTGGACGGCCCTGGGCCGCAGGCTCGTCCGGCCGGCCGCTGTGCTCGCCGTCTCCGCTCACTGGGAGACCAAGGGCACGCTGATCACCGCCGCAGAGCGCCCGCGCACCATCCACGACTTCTACAACTTCCCCGCCGAGCTCCACGCCATGCAGTATCCGGCGCCGGGAGATCCGGCCCTCGCCCGTCGGATCGAGGCCCTGCTCGCGCCCCATGCCCGCGCCGACGTGGACGGCTGGGGGCTCGACCACGGGACCTGGAGCGTTCTGAAGTTCCTCTATCCGGACGCCGACGTCCCGGTGCTGCAGCTGAGCATGGACGTGCGGCGCACCCCCGCCGAGCACTACGCCCTAGGCCAGGCCCTCGGCGCCCTGCGCGACGAAGGGGTGCTCCTGCTGGGGAGCGGCAACATCGTCCACAACCTGCGCCTGTACGATCCCCGCGCGACCGAGGGGGCAGCCTGGGCCGTCCAGTTCAATGACGCGGTCAAGGACCGGGTCCTGGCCGGCGACGATGAGGCCGTGATCGACTGGAAGACCCTGCCCGGCGCCGCCCTCGCCGTCCCCGAGGCCGAGCACTTCCTGCCCCTGCTCTATGTGCTGGGCGCCCGCCGACCGGGGGAGACGGTGGAAATCCTCACCGACGAGGTCACCGGATCGCTGTCGATGACCTCGGTGCTTGTGGGCGGCTGACCCGGCGCCTCGTGCGCCGCTAGATCCGCTTCCAGATCGCGAACTGCACCACCTGGGCGGCGAGGGCCGCCAGGGAGCCAGCCACGGATGCCTCCTTGGGCTGGCCCTGCTCGTCGAACAGGCCGCCGGTGGCGTTCAGGGTCACGCCCAGGGGCGTGGGCCAGCCGCGCAGGGCGTGGACAATGGACCGCATCGAGGTCAGGGTCGTGCCGGTGGCCTGCCAGCCATAGGCGCTGACGATCAACCCCACGGCGCGGCCATCGAGGTAGACGCGATCGTCGCGCGCGGTCTCCTCGAGGAGATCGATGGCGTTCTTGACCACCCCCGAGATGCCGCCGTGATAGCCGGGGCTGCCGATGATCAGGCCGTCGGCGGCGCGCACCGCCTCCACCAGCTCCTTCTCCTCGTCGGTGCGGGTGGGGTCCTCGGGCGTGTAGAGGGGCAGGCGGGCCAGAAAGGCGCCGCCGAACAGTTGGGTGCGCGCGCCCAGCTGCTCCGCCGCGGCGAGAGACGCCTGGACGGCGCGTTCCGTCGATGAACCCGGGCGGGCGGTGCCGCCGATGCCGACGATGAAAGGCTGGAAACCTGTGGCCATCAATCCTAGTCCCAAATCGCGCGAACGCCGTTTCGCCGACGGGTTAGGCCCAATCGCCCGGCCCGGCAACCGCCCAGGCCGCCCCCGTCACCGGCGTCGCGCGGGGCTGTCGGCCCGGCGCTCCCCGAGGTCCCGCCGCCAGCGCACCGCCAGCTTGGCGCCCGCCTGCGAGGTCAGGCGCGAGATGATCGACAGGCGGCGATTGACCCGGTAGTCGACCTCCGCGCTCGGCCCCTCGCGCCCGCCCCCGGCGATCTCCAGATAGACGTTGTCGGTGAGATACTTGCCGCCGGCGACGCTGACCGCCGTCTGGCCGCCCCCCGCCAGGGTCAGGCGGTCCAGCCCGGCCAGGTTGCGCAGGCCGCCGATGACGTCGAAGCCCCCGCCGGTGGCCAGGGCGGTCAGGGCCGAGGCGAGCTGGGCGGCTTCCAGGGGGGACAGCTGCGAGGCCGAGCGGCCGAACAGCACCTGCGCCAGCACCTCGTCATTGGGCAGAACCGGGGTCGAGGTGAGGCTGATCTCAGGCTTGGCGGCGGTGCCGCGAATCTGCACCACGGCCGTCAGCGAGGGGTCGTCGCGCACCGCCCTCAGGTCCAGGCGCACCAGGGCCGGGTTGGTGGACAACTGCACCAGGCCCCGCTCGTCGAAGGTGAAGCGCTTGCCGGCGAACTCGTATTCGCCGCGCACGATCCGCGTGGCGCCGTCGAGCTGCGGCAAGGACGTGGTTCCGGTCACCCGCGCGGCCAGGGAGAACTCCATGTCGAGGCCGCGGCCGCGCACGAACACCTTGCGCGGGGCGCTGAGCCGCACGTCCAGGGAGGCCCCCACGCCCTTGGCCGCGGGGGGCGGCAACTGCCGTTGCACGGCGACCGGACGATTGATCTCGACCACGTCGATGCCCGGGACATCGGTCTGCAGCTGCGCCGCGGCATTGATCTCGGCCTGGTCGATGGCCAGGGCGCCCTCGATCTTGATGCGGCCGTCGCTGCCGCGGGTGACGGTGACGTCCCCGCTGGCGTCGGCGGTGGCGGTGTCATTGTCGATCAGGCGGAAGCGCTTGAGGTTCAGGGTGACGTCGCTGGCCCCGCCGCGGTTCAGGCTGGCCTTGCCGCTGCCGGACACCGATCCGCTCTTGCCGTCGATGGCGCTGAAGGTGCGCACCAGGACCTGGTCCGACCGAAGGTCGGCCTCGACGGTGAGGTTCTTCAGGCTCAATCCCGTGGCGTAGTCCTCGAACTTGCCGCCGGTCATGGTCGCACGGCCGCTGACCCTGGGATCGTTGAAGGTGCCGCCGATGGTGACGTCCGTGGCCACGAGGCCGCCGAGGGTGCGCTCGCCGCCCAGGAACAGGTCCCAGAGGGGCTGGATCTCCCCGGCCGCCTCGAACCGGCCCTGGAGGGGCTGGTTGCGGGCGATGGCGATGCGGAAGGGGCTGGCGGAGGCCTCGGTGCTGAACGTCATGTTGGCGGACGACTTCAGGCCCTGGTTGCTGGTGATGACGCCGTCCACCTTGAGGCGGTTGTCCGTCAGCACCGCCTTGACCTGTCCATCCAGGCCCAGCTTGATCCCGGCGTCGCGGCTGCGGGCGTCCTCGAGGCGGGCGTTCATGGCGCCGCTCAGCTGGCTGCCCTTGCCCTGGAGCGTCAGGTCCGCATCGAAGCGGCCGGCGAAATCCTCGGACAGGAAGCCGATGTCGACCCCCTGCAGGGCCGCCTTGAGGTCAATGGCGTCGCCCACCGCGCGGGCGTCGACATTGGCGACGCCGCCGCCCAGCGCCAGGCGCATCTGGGCGCTGGCCTCCGGTCCGCCGAAGCTCAGCAGGATCGGCTGGAGGGTCTTGAACTTGGCCGCCCTGGCCTGGCCCTCGCCGCTGAAGTTGACCGCCCAGAGGCCCTCGCGCTCGGCGATCTGCCCGCCGCCATCCAGCACCAGCGGGGTGCGGTTCCAAGCGCCCCGCGCCTCCACCGTATAGGGCAGGCGCGCGAGGGGGCCGTCCGCCGAGAAGCGGGCGTCGTCCAGGGTCACGGCTATGCCGCGCACACTGGCGCCGGCGGTCTGCAGGCGGATGCTGGCCACGGGCCCGCCCGGGGCCTCGACGATTTTGACCGTCCCCGCCGCCTTGCCCTCGGTGAGGAACGCCCCCGGCCCGATCACCAGGGCCAGGTCCGCGCTGGAGGGGGATATCTCGCGCAGGGACAGGGCGCCGGTGGCCTGGACCCCGGCGAGGTCGGCGTCGATCCCCGTGTAGTCGACCCCGTCCGGCCTGAACCGGAAGCCGGACTTGAAGCGGGCGGGACCGTAGGGGGTGGATCCGGTGATGCCCACGCCCCCGGCCGTGATCTTGTTGGCGCCCTTGAGGAAGCTGAGGGCCATCTGGCCCTGCCGCACAGCCACCCCGGGAAGGGCAAGCTCGTCGAAATCGGCCAGCAGGTCAGCCTTGGGCTCCTCGATCGTCCCGGTGACCGTCCCCGTGCCGCGCATGTCGCCCACCAGCTCGACGGGGCCGACGGCGAAAGGCCCCTTGGCGCTCCAGGTCCCCTTGATGTTCAGCTGGCCGTCCGGCGCCCGAACGCCCGCGCCCTCGATCTGGGCGGCGCCGCCAGAGGCGGTCACCTTGGTGATGGTGAAGACCTGCTGCAGATAGCGGCCGGTCAGACGGAAGCGCGGCGTCGATCCGATCAGCCTGTCGAGGTCCTTCTGGCCCATGGCGAAGGCCTTGGCCGAGCCGTCGAGCACGACCTCCCATGGCGCCCGTTCATCCTTCTGGGTCGCCACCCAGGTCATCTCGGCCGAGCCGCTGGACCCCGGGGTGTCGTTCTTCAGGCTGAGCAACTCGAGCTTTCCCTTGAAGTCGAGCTGGCCGAAGATGCTGCGCGTCCCGGCGCCCTTGGCGCGCATGTTCTTGCCCACCGCGTCGATGGACCGGATCAGCAGCCGGCCGTCCTTGAACATGGTGCCGGTGACGGTGGCCCTCGGCGCGGGCCCGAGGATCATGGTGTGCCAGTCCAGCGGCCCGAAGCCGCCCTGCCCTGTCAAAGTCCCCTGGAAGTCCAACTGCCGGTCACGGAAGGTCGCCGCGCCCGGCCCGGCCGCCCGCGGCAGCCGCCAGGTGGCGTCCTTGAGGTCGTTGATCACCAGGAAGCCCTTGGACAGGGTCAGGTCATTGAGGGTCCCGGTGACCAGGCCGGTGACCTCGGCGCTGCCCATCTCCGGGATCGAGAAGAACGGATTGAGGTCGCCGAGCACCGCCTTGGTCTGCAGGCCCAGGAGCCGCCGCTTGGACGCGTCCAGGGGGCCCTTGGCGACCAGGGTCAGGTTGGGCGCCGAGCCGCGCAGTTCCAGGTCATAGAGGCGATCGGGCCGTCGCCGCCCCACGACGCTGATCTCGGCGACCGTCCCCAGCCGCCGCGCCCAGAAGCCGGTGAGACGCGAGGCGGACAGGTCGACCCGGGCCGTCAAGGCGCCCCCCTGCGCGCCCCAGGCGCCCTGGGCCCGGGCGGGGGTGTCGTCGCCGGACCGCGCCAAGAGTGTCAGCCGCCCGTCGGCCATGGTCCCGGTCAGCCGCGCGGCCAGGGAGAAGGGCCGGTCCGGTCGCAGGCCCACGGCGCCGGCGATGGCCCCGCCCTGAGCCTCCAGGGCGTCGGCGACCACCATCAGCTCCTTCTTGCGGCCAAGATCGATGCGCGCCTTCAGGAAGTCGCCGGGATGCAGCACGCTGTAGGCGTAGAGGTTCAGGCGCGTGCCCCCGCCCCGGATCACCGTCAGGTTCTGCAGGCCGAAGTCATAGACCCCGCGCTGGCCGCTGAAGGCAGGGAGCATCTCCACGCGGGTCTGAGCCCGGTCGATCTGGACCGTCAGCGGCATGCCGCGGTCGACCCCCTTGGGTTCGAAGGTCGGCCGCCGAAGGACCTGCACCTGGCGGGCAGTCAGGGAGTCGATGTCCAGGCGGCGGCGCAGGAGCTGGGCGTAGCGCCACTTCACCCGCACCGTCCGGGCGTCCAGCCAGACGCCGCCCTCGTCGGAGATGGTCAGCCGGCGGACCGTGAAGTTGGTCCAGATGTCGCCCTCGATGCCCTCGACCTTCAGCCGGCCGAAGCGGCCGATCTTCAGCCCATCGGTGCGCGCCTCCAGCATCAGCCGCGCCTGGGGCAGCAGGACGCCGTAGCGGCCCCCCACCAACAGCAGCCCGCCCAGGAAGATCAGGGAGGCGACGGCCGCGATGATCCACCCCACCGGCGTGCGGGGCCGCCGGGGACGCCAACGGCGGGGCGGCCGACCGGCGGGGGTCGGCGGTCCCTCAGGCTCATGCAGGCCCTCGATGGGGGGATCAGCGTCGGTCAAAAGCTCTGCCCAATGCTGAGATAGACCTGGAAGGCGGGGTCGCCGGCGCGCTTGTTCACCGGAACGGCCACGTCGATGCGAATCGGCGCGAAACCGAGGTCATATCGCGCGCCGACCCCGACACCCACCGAAGGATCGGTGAAATCAAAGGCGGCCCGTTCACCCAGGATGCCGGCATCGATGAAGGCCACCGCCGACCACAGGTCGCGCACCTTCTGGCGCACCTCCAAGGAGGTCTCGATCAGCGACAGCCCGCCTTGCGGCGTGTTGTCGGAGAACCGCGGACCGACCGCCTGGTAGGAGAAACCGCGAACCGATCCGCCGCCGCCCGCGAAGAACCGACGGGAGCCCGGCACCTCGGGGATGCGGCCGCCGAGGATGGCGCCGAGCTTGAGGCGCCCGGCCACCACGGTGTGGGCGTCACTATCGAAGGAGACGTAGGCGCTCGCCTGGGCGGAGCCGCGAAGATAGACGAGATTGGCGTCGCCGGTCTGGGCGGTGGGCTCCGCCCGCGCCTCGAAGCGCCAGCCGCGCACCGGATTGAGCGGGTCGTTGGAGCGATCCACCGACATGGCCACAAGGCCGGCCAGGGTCAGCAGATTGCGGCGCCGGCTGACGACGGCGCTGTCGACCTCCAGCCGTTCCTCGTCCCGGCTGACGCCGAAGGTGACTCCATAGGTGCGATAGCCCGGCCGATAGTCGACCCGCCCGACGCGCTGTTCGATGTCGGCCCTGACCAGGGCGCCGGTCTCCTCATAGGCGTCGGTGTCGTCGCGGTAGATCGAGGCCCCCAGGCGCAGGGTTTGCGCGGGGCGCCGCCAATGGGGGATGGACAGCTCCGTCTCGAGCCGCTGCTGGATCTGGGCCAGCTGGCCCTGGATGCGCCAGGTGTCGGCCAGGCCGAGGCGGTTATACTGGGTGTAGCGGCCGTCGACGCCGGCGCCTTCCGAGGTCGAATAGCTGGCGCCCGCCTCGATGGTGGCTCGGGGCCGGTCGGCCAGGCTCACCAGCACCGGCCGCAGCCCGTCGGCGTTGTTGTCCGCGGCCAGGGCCACGGTGACGGAATCAAACACGCCGGTGTCCAGCAGCCGCCGCTCCAGTTCGCCGACATCCTCCGGATCATAGACCGCCCCGGCCTTCCACGGCGCCAGGCCGCGAATCAACCGCTCGCTGGTGCGGCCGCGGGTGCGCAGGCCGATGCCGTCCATCAGGACCAGGTCCTTGGGATCGATCCGGTACGTGGGCGCGACCTTGAGGGTGGCGTGGTCGACGATGACCTCGCGCGGATCGGCCACCGCGTCGGCGTAGCCGCGCTTCTGCACCGCCGCCAGGATGCGCCCCTCGGCCGCCAGGACGTCAGCCGCCCGTCCGGGGGCCCCGATGGTCAGGCCCACGGACGACTCCCCGGCGACCCGGGCGTTGACCGACAGATCCTTCACCCAGGTCACCGAGGGCTCGGCGAAGGTGAAGCGGTCGCCGGTAACGATCTTGACCACAGCCTGGGGGGTGTCGCCCTCGCCCACGTCCGGTTCCACCGAATACTGGTAGTAGCCTTCGGACCGGAGCACCGAGATGGCGTCCTCGGCGGCGGCGCGGGCGCGGCGGCGGGCCTCGAAGCGGCTGCCGGGCGGATTCTCGGTGCCGCCGATGGCGCGCTGGATGGCGTCGCGCAGGCGCGAGTCCGTAACGCCCTGAACAACGGCCTTCGGCTCGTCGGCGGCGGCGATCTGGGCTGAGAGACAGGCGCAGACCAGGGCGGAAGCCGCGGCTGCGGTGCGAAATGGTCTCAAGCGTTACCCTTGCCGTACGGCCCCGTCTTCGATGTAACCTGATCCACGGGTGCAGTCACGGCCGCTCCCGCAAACGGGTTGAAACCGCACTCGTCTCTTGACGCTGGACCAAGGTCGCGCGGCAAATGTGTGGCAGGCAGCGGCGCCTAAGAATCGGGCGCCGCCCCGGCTTTTTCCGGCGACTTCGGCGAGGCGATCTGGCCGAAGGGATTGAAACGGTAGGTTGATGATGGTGAGAAGCTGAAGGAAGGCGTCCCCACAGTGGCATCGATGATGGCCAAGGCCCTCGACAGGGAAATGTCGGCCATCGGTTACGGATCCTCCGCGACCTATGACGAAATGTTCGCGCCCGACGGCAGCGTGCGGCGCCACTACGCCTCCCTGTCGCGACAGGTGGCGGACTCCAGTTCGGAGGATCTGGCCGAGCAACAGAAGACCCTGGAACGATCGTTCCTGCTGCAGGGCATCACCTTCACCGTCTATGGGGCCGACAGCGCGACCGAGCGGATCATTCCCACCGACCTCTTCCCTCGCATCATCGCCGCCGAGGAATGGACCCAGATCGAGACCGGCCTGGTCCAGCGGTTGCAGGCCCTCAACCTGTTCCTGGCCGACATCTACGGCGAGCAGAAGATCCTGATGGACGGGGTGGTGCCCCGCGACCTGGTGCTGGGGGCGCCGTCCTACCGGCGCGAGATGGTCGGGCTCTACGTGCCGCACGGCGCCTACGCCAATGTCTGCGGCACCGACCTGGTGCGCGACGAGACCGGCGCCTTCATGGTGCTGGAGGACAATCTGCGGGTCCCGTCCGGCGTGTCCTACATGCTGGCCAACCGCGACGCGTCCAAACGGCTGTTCCCCGACGCCTTCCGCACCGCCGGGGTGCGGCCCATCGAGCGCTATCCGGACCTGCTGCTGTCGACCCTCAAGAGCCTGGCCTCCAACTGGCAGTCCGACCCCCAGGTCGTGGTGCTGACCCCCGGGGTCTACAACGCCGCCTATTTCGAGCACGCCTATCTGGCGCGGCTGATGGGGGTGCCCCTGGTGGAGGGGCGCGACCTGGCGGTGCACGACAACCGGGTGCACATGCGCACAACCGCCGGCCTGCGCCGCGTCGACGTCATTTACCGGCGGGTGGACGACGACTTCATCGACCCCCTCACCTTCCGGCGCGACTCGTCCCTGGGCGCCGCGGGCCTGTTCAACGCCTACCGGGCCGGCAATGTCGTCTTCGCCAACGCGCCCGGCACCGGGGTCGCCGACGACAAGGCCGTCTATGCCTACGTCCCGGACATCATCAAATACTACCTGAACGAGGACCCCATCCTGCCCAATGTCGAGACCTATCTGTGCCGCGAGCCCGCGGCCCTCGACCATGTGCTGCAGAACCTCGACAAGCTGGTGGTAAAGGCGGTGGGCGCGTCGGGCGGCTACGGCATGCTCATCGGCCCGCACGCCTCGGCCGCCGAGCGCGAGGAGTTCGCCGCGCGCCTGAAGGCCGACCCGGCCAACTACGTCGGCCAGCCCACCCTGAAGCTCTCCACGGCGCCCTGCCTGGTGGACGGCCGTATCGAGCCGCGCCACGTGGACCTGCGCCCCTTCATCCTGTCCGGCGAGAAGGTGGCGGTGACCCCGGGCGCCCTCACCCGCGTGGCCCTGCAGAAGGGCTCCCTGGTGGTCAACTCAAGCCAGGGCGGCGGCTCCAAGGACACCTGGGTGCTCGGCCACGAGCCCGGCGCCGGGGAGACCGCCTGATGCTCGCCCGCGTCGCCGACAGCCTCTATTGGATCGGGCGCTATATCGAGCGCGCCGAACACCTCAGCCGCCTGTCCGAGGTCATGCTGACCGCCTCGGTCGACCAGACCGCCACCGCGGCCCAGGCCGCCCACATCGCCCTGGCGGCGGTGGGCGAGCCGGAGGCGGGGCTGGACGGCCGCAGTCCCATGGACGCGGCGCGCAGCCTGGTCTTCGACCGCAAGGACCACGGGTCGGTGGTCACCTCCCTGGCCCTCGCGCGGGAGAACGCCCGCCAGGTGCGCGACCAGCTCACCGCCGAGACCTGGGAGCGGCTGAACCTGCTCTACCTGCGGGTCACGTCCGGCCAGGCCGACCGCGCCTTCGCCCAGCAGTCGTCGGCCTATCTGCACGAGATCATCTCCGACCTGCACCTGTTCAAGGGCGCCGCGGACGCCACCATGAGCCATGGCGAGGGTTGGCGGTTCCTCCTGCTCGGGGTCTACCTCGAGCGGGCCCAGCTGATCGCCCGCCTGCTCGACGTCTGTTTCGGAGACGCCGCCGGCGGGCGGCCTCCCCCCGACCACTTCGCCCTGGTCAGCGTGCTGCGCATGGGCTGCGCCCTGGAGCCCTACCTCCGGGTCTACACCGCCGACGTGCAGCCCCGTTATGTGCTGGAGTTCCTGCTGCTCGACGAGGAGTTCCCCCGCTCCCTACGCCACGCCGCCGCGCGCATCGAGGAGCATTTGCGCGCCGTCAGCCGCTACGCCCAGATCGAGGGACAGAGCCCCGACCGCCTGGCGGGCCGTCTCAATGCGCGCCTTGAGTTCGCGGACTTCCGCGAAGTCTCCGACGGCGGCGCCAGCGCCTTTCTCGCGCGGGTGGTGGAAGAGTGCGCCCTGGTGCACGAGGCCCTCTACGAGACGTTTGTCGCCTACCCCCTTGAGACGAGGCTGCCCGCCTGATGCTGCTCGAGATCCGCCACGTCACCGAATACCACTACGCCTCGCCGGTCCGCGAAAGCCTGATGGAACTGTGGATGCAGCCGCGCAAGGGCGGCGGGCAGCGCCTGGTCAGCTTCCAGCTCGACCTGAATCCGGTGTCGAGGCTGTTCTCCTACGCCGACCCCTTCGGCAACGCGGTCTACCATTTCGACGTCCCCCCGCCCCATTCGGCGCTGCGCATCGAGGCGCGGTCCGCGGTGGAGACCTCACCCCTGGCCGACCTGCCCCAGGCCCTGGACCGCGGGGAATGGGACCGCCTGCGCAGCGACTTCGTGCGCGGCGAGTGTTTCGACTTCCTGCGGCCCCACGGCTACGCCGAGCAGACCGAAAGACTGAAGGCCTTCATCCAGGAGCGCGACCTCGACGCCCTGCGGGTCCAGGATCCGCTGAGCGCCCTCCGCGCCCTCAACCGCGCCATCTACCAGGCCTTCGACTATGAGCCGGGAGTGACGGAGGCCGACAGCCCCATCGACCTGGCCCTCGAGCACGGGCGCGGGGTCTGCCAGGACTTCGCCCACATCATGCTGGCCATCTGCCGGTCCTGGGGCGTGCCGGCGCGCTATGTGTCGGGCTATCTGTTCACCGACCGCAACGAGGGTGATCGGTCTGATCCCGACGCCACCCATGCCTGGATCGAGGTGTTCCTGCCGTCCCTGCGCTGGGTTGGCTTCGATCCCACCAACAACGTGCTGGCGGGGGAGCGGCACGTGGCGGTCGCCATCGGCCGCGACTATGCCGACGTGCCGCCCTCGCGGGGGGTCTACAAGGGCGAGGCGGATTCCAAGCTGGTGGTCGGGGTGTCGATCCGTCGGGCCAAGAACACCCACGCCGAACCGGAGTTCATGTCCCTCGCCCGCCCCGCCTTCGATCCCGGCGGCCGCCGTCGGCCGCCCAGCGAGGACGCCCTGCAACGCCAGCAGGCCATGCAGCAGCAGCAGTAGCGGGCGCCGTCAGTCTTAGATCAGGTTTGCTGTAGGCAGAATCGCTCACCCCCACCCCGATCGTCCCGGCGAAGGCCGGGATCCAGATCCTAAAGCGCAGACGTCGAGCCATATGATCTGGGCCCCGGCCTTCGCCGGGGAGATCGGAAAATTACAGTACCTAGTTCCGGCTGAAGCAAACCTCCCCTAGCTGACTGGGAAGACGTGCGCGCTCTTGACCGCGAGGCGGACGATGGAGCCGTGGCTGACGCCCTGGACGTCCTGGCGGGCGAAGGCGGCGTCGATACGGGCGCCGCCCTCGGCCTCGCCCTCGAGACGGGCGATCGGGCCCTGCAGCACGACCCGGTCCACGGTCACCGCGAAGCCCGCGTCGCCCTCGCCCACCCGCCCCAGGTGATGGGGCCGGACGAACGCCTGGGCGCGACCGTCGGCGACGCCGGCGGCGGCGATGCGCACAGGCCCGGCGGTGAAGGTCCCGCCCGACACCGCGCCCTCGAAGCGATTGGCCTCGCCGACAAAGCCGGCGACAAAGGCGGAGACGGGGTTGTCGTGCACCTCGTCGGGGGTGCCCACCTGCTCGATGGCCCCCATGTTCAGGATCGCCACCCGGTCGGCCAGCTCGAGGGCTTCCTCCTGGTCGTGGGTGACGAAGATGGTGGTGATCCCGGTGCGGTCGTGGATCCGGCGCAGCTCGCGGCGCAGGGACTTGCGCACGGTGGCGTCCAGGGCGCCGAAGGGCTCGTCGAGCAGCAGGACCCGGGGCCCCACGGCGAGGGCGCGGGCGAGCGCCACCCGCTGGCGCTGGCCGCCCGACAGCTGGGCGGGGAAACGCCCGCCGAGGCCGCCGAGCTCCACCAGGTTCAGCAGCTCCTCGACCCGGGCGTTTCGGTCGGCCTTGGACGGGCGCCGGTCGCTCTTTCGGACATCCAGCCCGAAGGCGATGTTGCGGGCGATCGTCATGTGCCGGAACAGGGCGTACTGCTGGAAGACGAAGCCGACCCCGCGGTCGGCGGCCCCGGCGTAGGTGACGTCCTGGCCATCGAACAGGACCTGACCCTCTTCCGGGAATTCGAGCCCGGCGATCACCCGCAGCAGGGTGGTCTTGCCGGAGCCCGAGGGGCCGAGCAGGGCCAGCAGCTCGCCCGGCTGGATGTCCAGGTCGATGCCGATCAGGGCGGGATAGCGGCCATACCGCTTCTTGATGCCGCGGGTGGAGATCTGCAGGTCGGTGGGGTGCGAATCGGTCATGGGGCGTTTCAGACGTGATGGCTTTTGGAGCCGGGCTGAAGCAGCTCCAGCAGGGTCTTGAGGACCATGGTCACCAGGGCGAGCAGGCACAGCAGGCCGGCCACGGCGAAGGCGCCGACGAAGTCGTATTCGTTGTAGAGGATCTCGACATGCAGCGGCATGGTGTCGGTCAGGCCGCGGATGTGGCCCGACACCACCGAGACGGCGCCGAACTCGCCCATGGCGCGGGCGTTGCAGAGCAGCACGCCGTAGAGCAGGCCCCAGCGGATGTTGGGCGCGGTGACCCGCCAGAAGGTCTTCAGCCCGGTCGCGCCCATCGACACCGCCGCCTCTTCCTCGGCCACCCCCTGCTCCTGCATCAGCGGGATCAGTTCGCGGGCGATGAAGGGGAAGGTGACGAAGATCGTGGCGAGCACGATGCCGGGCACGGCGAAGATGATCTTGACGTCATGCTCCATCAGCCAGGGGCCGAACCAGCCCTGGGCCCCGAAGATCAGCACATAGATCAGGCCCGCCACGACGGGGGACACCGAGAACGGCAGGTCGATCAGGGTGATCAGGAAGGCCTTGCCGGGAAATTCGTGCTTGGCCACCGCCCAGGCGGCGCAGACGCCGAAGAAGGCGTTGAAGGGCACGGCGATGGCGGCCGCCAGCAGGGTGAGCTTGATGGCCGCCACGGCGTCCGGCTCGACGATCGCCTCCAGCGCGGGGGCCAGCCCCTTGCGCAGGGCCTCGAAGAACACGGTCACCAGGGGCAGCACCAGCACCAGGACCAGGAAGGTCAGCACCACGGTGATGATGATGGCCTTGGCCCACGGAGAGTCCTCGGTGGGATGGCGGGCGCGGCGGCGGGCTTGGTCCACGGACAGGCTCATCCCTCGAACCTCCGCGCCCAGGCCTGGGCGGCATTGATGACGAACAGCATCACGAACGAGGCGATCAGCATCACCAGGGCGATGGCGGCGGCGGCCTTGTAGTCGTACTGCTCCAGCTGAATGATGATCAGCAGGGGCGCGATCTCGGACTTGTAGGGCATGTTGCCGGCGATGAAGACGACCGAGCCGTATTCGCCGACACCCCGGGCGAAGGCCATGGCGAACCCGGTCACCCAGGCCGGAGCCAGGGCCGGCAGGATCACCCGGACGATGGTCTGGAACCGGTTGGCGCCGAGGGTGGCGGAGGCTTCCTCCACATCGGCGGACAGGTCCTGCATGATCGGCTCGATGGTGCGCACCACGAACGGCAGGCCGATGAAGGTCAGGGCGATGGTCACGCCCAGCGGGTTGTAGGCGGCCTTGATCCCCAAAGGCTGCAGGAGAGACCCGACCCAGCCGTTCTGCGAATACAAGGTGGCCAGGGCGATACCCGCTACCGCGGTGGGCAGGGCGAAGGGCAGGTCGACCAGGGCGTTGACGAAGGCGTGACCGAAGAAGCGGTAGCGCACCAGGGCCCAGGCGGTGAGCACGCCGAAGACGCCGTTGATGCAGGCGGCGGCCAGCGAGGCCCCGAACGACAGGGCGTAGGCGTGCATCGCCCGCTTGGAGAAGGCCGCGGCGACGAACTCCTCAGGGCTGAGGCCGGCGGCCCGCACGGCGATGGCGGACAGGGGAATGAGCACGATCAACGACAGGATCGTCAGGGTGATGCCCATGGTCATGCCGAAGCCCGGCAGGGCGGAGCGCCGCCGGAACATCGGCTTGCGCGCGCCGCTGGCCAGGGGCCGTTCGGGCCCGGACGGGACGAGGTCGGGGGACATAGCCGTCATCTGTTCAGGCCACGCGTGTCGTACGCAGGCGTGCGGCGCGGCGTCGCGATCGGTTCATGAAATCCCCCAACACGATGGTCCTATAATATCTAGCGATTTTGTATGCAATATAGGAAATCTAACAGGCCATCCTGGTTCTTGGGATGAGGGTTAGAGCGGGCCGGTTTAGATTGAATGACCACGGCGCAACCGATCGCCCCGCCGCCTTTCGGCGCCGGTCCAGACCCGAAGGTGATTGAGCGAGGTTTGCGAAGCCTAGATGGCCAGGGCGCGCACGGTGCGACGGGCCACTTGTACAGGAGCGATGGCCCCGTCCGCCACCAGAGGCCCGTCGCCCTCGACGGTGGCGCGGTGCATCACCCGCCGCTCGCCGTCCGCATCGTAGGGCCGGCCGCGATGCAGGGTGCGGCGGTTGTCCCAGATCACCAGGTCGTGGACCGCCCACCGGTGGGTGTAGATGAAGCGCGCCTCTGTGGCCAAGGCGAGAAGATCGTCGATCAGGGCCGCCCCTTCGCCCGAGTCCATGCCGATCACGTGGCTGGCGTGAGCGCCCACATACAGGGCCCGGCGCCCGGTCTCCGGATGAATGCGGACCACCGGCTGCGGCGAGGGCGGGATGTCGCGCCTGAGCTGGTCGGCATCCAGGCCCGCATAGCCCCCGCGCACCCGCGAATGGCTGAGGCTGTGCTCGGCGATCAGCCCCTCCAGGGCGGCCTTGCGCGCGTCGGGCAGCGCCTCATAGGGGGCATGCAGGTCGGCGAACTGGGTCTCTCCGCCCTCCTGGGCGATCTCCAGGGCGTGCAGCATGGAGGCGTGGGCCGGGACCGGGCGGAAGGACAGGTCGCTGTGCCACAGCTGGTTGCCCAGCTGGAACAGCACCTTCTCCGAGGCGGCGCCGGCGACGGCGCCCTGGCTGTCGAGGTTGGAGACGTCATCGATAGCGAGGGAGTCGATGCGCCGCGCCGTCTTCTGGCCGGCCACAGGCTTTTGCGGGAGCAGCCAGAGGTCGCCGAAGGTCTGGGCGAAGGCCAGCTGCTGGGGAATGGTCAGCGCCTGACCGGGCAGGACCAGCAACCCATGGGCGAGGAAGGCGTCATAGAGGGCGTCCAGCCGGGCCATCGGCTGGGGCAGACGCAGATCGAGGCCGCGGACTTCCGCGCCGAAGACCGGCGTCAGCGGCCGAATGCTCAGGGTCATGGAGCGCCTCATCTTAGCGGCGGCGCGCGGGGACGCCGGGGCCGGAGCATGCCATAGTCGCGGCGTAAGAGGACCTCGGGATTGAGCCCTCGCCGCGGTGCGGCGAGACCGACGCTGACCGTTTGCCTCGGACGCTACCCGCTGAAAGACTGTCGTCGAAACGAGGGGCGGGCCGCCGATGTCTTCCAAGCGAACCTGGGGCGCCGGAGCAGCCGTCCTCGTCATCCTCGCCCTCGCGGCGGCCTACGCCAGCTTCGCCATGAACCTTTGGGACGTCTCGGACGAGACCCTGATGGCCCGCTACGGCGGCGGATCCCGGATGATGGTCGTCGACGGGGTGAAGTTGAGGGTCAAGGATGAAGGGTCCGGCCCGGCCGTGGTGCTGATCCACGGCGCCTACGGCACGCTCGACATGTGGGACGGCTGGGCGTCCGTGTTGGTGAAGCGTCGCCGGGTGATCCGCTTCGATGGCCCGCCGGAAGGTCTCAGCGGACCCGATCCGAAAGGTTACGGACATCAGCGTCTCGCGGACCTGGCCTATGGCCTGACCCGGCAGCTTGGCGTCGAGACCTTCGCCGTGGGCGGCACATCCAGGGGAGGCCAGGCGGCCTTCATCCTCGCCGCCCAGCATCCCGAGCGTGTCACCCACCTTATCCTGGCCAACACCCCGGCCTTCCCGTCGAAGAACGCCAAGCAGCCGTTCGCCATCGCCGCGGTGGAATGGTTCAGCGACACCTTCCTGAACGGCTACCGGCCGCGGCTGTATTGGCGCCTCTTCCTGGGCAACCTGTTCGTCGACAGGACACAGCTGACCGAGCGGATGGTCGCCGAATACGCCGACATGTCGAATCGAGCGGGCAAGGCGGAGCGCCTGCGTCTGCTCAAGACCACCCCGCGCCTGGCCGATCGCAACCGCGCCCTGATCGCCTCCCTTCAGGCGCCGACCCTACTGATCGCCTCGTCGCGCGACCACGCCCTGCCCCTGTCCCACGAGCGCACCCTGGCCAGCTGGTTCGACCCCGCCAAGCTCACCTTCCTGGTGACGTCCGACGTCGGTCACTTCCCCTCCCTGGAAAATGGAGCGGTCTGGGGAAAGGTCGTGGCCGACTTTCTCGACCGGCCCGGATCGCCCGCCGCCGGCGGCGGCCCCAGGCCGAAATAAGGCCTTCCCGACGCCATATGCCTGCCGGGAATCAGAGGTGTGGTAGGCCGGGTGGGGGTCGAACCCACGACCATTCGATTAAAAGTCGATCGCAGGCCGTTGACTTTGCTTAGGGCCGTCTGACTGTTCCCGATCCGTGCGCGCCCTCCCCTCCCTATAGGCGCCGGGCGAGTCTGACGGTCCCAAGCCCATGATCGACCTCTCCGACCCCCAAGCCGCCCGGGCCGCGCTGCGGTCCCTGAACCGCGCGGTCTATCGCCAAGCCGGCACGACCGAGCCGACGACCGGGGGCAACGCCGGCGGCTATGAGGTCGGGATCACTCCGAACCTGCTCAAGGCCGCGGGGAAGTCGATCACCGTGGCATGCAGCCAGTGCAAGGCATCCACGCCGCTGGACCTGCTGGCCCTGATCGTCGCCTGCAAGGGATCCGTGGATTTGGAGGAGGCATGGGAGCGGGGGCGGTTCCGGTGCACAGCGTGCGGCTCGAAAGCCTGCAGCCTGCATCTGGAAGGTTGAGCGCCGGCAGATAGGACGGGACCGCGCGCTCGCTCCGCCGTCACGGAGGCTAGGCTGTGGGGGCTTCGCCGGGAGACCATAACATGGCCTAAGACGCGCGAAAGCCCCGCCGCCGACGAGGCGACGGGGCTCAAGAGTCGAGAGAAATCCGTGGAAAGGGCGAGGTCAGGCCAAGGCGTCGGTCAAGATTATTGATGTAGGACGACGTCAGCCGCTCGTCCTGCTGCAGGCCGACGATGGTGACATGCTTCCCGGATTTCGCGGTGAGTACCCAAAACACGGACCCATGGATGCCTCCGTACCCGGTCTTGCATTCACAGCCTTCGGACCTCGCCCAAGCAATGTATGCGCCGAGCGTCGGCGATCCGAAAGGGAATGCCATCTCGGCGACTGGGTTACGCGGCCAGGCGCATTTCGGCGTTGTCGATATTGCTCTTCATAGCCTCGGCCAGGTCCCATTTCTCGTGGAAATCTTCCGGCGCGGGCGGGATCCCATCCAAGCTGCCCATGCCGTTTTCAAGGACGATGGCGTCCTCGAACCGGCGCTGCAGGTCGTCGATGTTGCTCGCCTGGACCGCGATATCATGCTCCAGGCACTGCGCGACGAGCAGGTCATCTTCCTTGATGATCAGGACTCGCAGAACGTTGCTAGGCATTTTTTGGTCACTTTCCCAGATAGCCTGCCAAAATGGTAGCCTATCCACAGGGTGTCAATGCCGCGTTAAGAATTAGGGTTCCAGTCCTACGGGGTGAACCTCCACCACGGACGGGGGGCCAGGGCTTTCGCCGTCTGCGCCTGCTGCGCCTGGCAGGCGTCGGCCAGGGCGATCAGATCCGACGTGCGCCCGTTCGCCAGGGTCAGGCGCGCGGTCTGGCCGTCCAGCGCCGCGGCGATCTCACCGACCGTCGGCCCCGGCAGGTTCACCCCCTTCACCGGCGCCCGATACGATGGCGGGATCAGCCGGGCGCAGTCCAGCGCAACGAGGGTCGGTCGTGACTGGATACCCGCACATCCCCCGATGGAGAGCGTCAAGCAGGCCAGGATCGGCAGCAGCGCCGGCGCCCGGCGCGGAGAGGATCGTTGCACGGTGTTCGCCTTCGCGGTTGATGATGGTGATGTCGCGGGCTTGGCCGGCCTGGACGATGCCCAGCGCCTTGTCGGCCGCCTTGGCCTCGCCCTGGGCCACGACCTCCCTCCCCCGCGCTGCGGTCGCCTCGGCATGCGCCTGATGCGCGTCGTGCCGATAGTAGGCGACCAGTCCGGCCAGCAGGGCGAAGGCAACCAGGACCCCGCCCAGCAGCCAGAGGCGCGGCGCGAGGATCACGGCCGGAGCTCGAAGTGCGGGCCGTCGAGGAAATCCGCGCCGACGTGGCGGATCTTGTAGTCCTCCATGGCCCGGGCCAGGCCGGCAGCCGTGTCCGGCAGGTCGTTGAGCGTCCGGTCCCAGATGGCGCCCCAGCGCAGGCGGACGCCGCGCTTGATGGCCGCCGCGCGCATGGCCGCGGCTAGGTCAAAGAAGGGCCGCAGCACCACGCCAGCCTTGGTCCGGACCCGCCACTGGCCATCGCCCCATTGGAAGGCGCCGTCGATCCAGGGGACCAGGTCCACCGCCTTGGAGTAGCCGTCCGACTGGATCATGTGCGTCGCCGACGGCCCTGGCCGAACCTTCGAGACGCCGGTGTCGAACTTGCGACGCTGCTGCTCGACTGTGCGGCTCTGGTCCTCGGTGAATCCGGCGTCGACCGGCGAGAGGATCAGGGCCTGCTGGACCACGGCGATGAGCGCGGGGTCCACGTGGCGCGCGCGCTCGAGGCTGCGTTCGCCGAGAACGAAGGTCATGGGGCAGGCTCCTTGGAGACGGTGGCGGAGACGGTGGCGCTGACGGTCTGATGCTCCTCGTCGTTGCCCTCGACCTCGAAGCCGGTGCCGGCGAGGCCGGTGGCCTTCACCTTCACGGCGGCCAGGGCGATGACGATCACGCCGATCAGGGCCATCGCGATCAGCAGCGCATGGCCGAGGATGCTCAGCTGCTGGCCGGCCAGCGCCGCGGGCCAGGGGCCCTTCCACACGACGCCGACCAGGCCGGCGGCGAACACCGTCAGGGGCGGCCCCGCCAGGATCAACGCCCACAGCCTGACGGGCGCCGCCTTGAGCATGGCGGGGAACGGGTTGAGGTTCATCGGCCCTCGTCCTTGTCCGTCACAGGCCGCGCCGGGCCCGGCCGATACGGAGCCACCGGCCCGCGCATGAGCTCGTTGATGTCCTCGTGTGTCATCCCGCGGGGCGGATCAGGGTGATCGATGCCCGCCTCCGCCAGGGTGGCCAGGCAGTCCTGGGTGAACCGGACGAGCCGAGCGTAGGCGCCCTCCAGCTTCATCAGCGCGTTGCGCAGGCGGTGGCCATCCTCGCGAAGGGACTTGAGCGCCGCGTCCTGGCGATCGATCTCCTGACGAAGGTGCGCGAAGGCGTTTTCCATCATCATGCCGGCCTGCTCTGTCGCCGCCGGCTTCACCGTTTCGCGCGCGGTGAGCCACTTCCAGATGCCTCCGCCGCCAAGGGCGGCGAGCAGCATGCCCGCGTAGGGGCCGGCCTTGAGGCCTAGCTCTTCGATCGTCATGGCGGACACGCGAAGGCGGTCGCCCAGGGGGTTGGGTTCATGGGACTGCTCCAGAGGATGCAAGCGGCGCGCTCTGTCGGCGCCAAAAGGTGGTGGGTCAGACCAGCGCGAAGGCGCGCACACGGCGGACGTTGAGCGCCGCCGGATAGTCGGCCGCCTTCGGCGGGCCGGTGACGCTCTCTGGCCACCGGCCGCCGACAGCCAGATCGATCAGCATATACATGGGCGCGTGCCAGCCGACGTTCGGCATGCGGGTGCGCTCCTGGACGACGCCGTCCAGCACGCTGACGATGCTCTCCGGCGTCCAGAGCACGCCCCAACGGTGATAGACGCCCATCTTCACCGGCTTGATCGCCACGCCCTTGACCGCCTTAGTCGGCTTGGCCGGCCACCAGTGCCCGGTGAAATGGGCCATGGTCGGTTCGCCGCCGATGGTCTCGACCGCGTCGATCTCATTGTGGTTGAAGGCTTTCGGATCATGCGGCTCGAGCAGCCAGAAGCCGCCCCAGGTCCCCGGGGTGGTGGGGAACCGCGCCTCGAGCTCGAAATAGCCATAGCGCTGGGCGAAGCTGCGCTCGGTCGTCAGCAGGCCGGATGCGAATTCCCGGCCCCAATAGCCCTGCACGTGGCGGGCGCGTTCTTCCGGAGTGATTGGCCGGGCCGTAATCGTCAGGCCGGTCGACGTGACCGTGAACGGGTCGATGCCGAGGCCAGCGTCCGAATAGATCTGGCGCTCGGGGAAGTCGTCGTCAGCCAGTGTGCGCCGCATGTAGCCGGACGCCGCCGCGTCGATGTGGGCATCAAGGGTCGAGGTCTTTTTCGCTCCGGGCGTCGGATCCTTGACCTGGTTGTTCCAGGCGTAGGTCGTCTTCCACCGGGCGAAGTCCAGCGGCTTGCCGAACGTCTCGCAGAAGGTCGATGACAGCGTGCGGCCGTCGATGGTGAGCTGGGTCATGTCGCCTCGGGGGGCTGATCGGAGGTTGAATCGGGTGCGCTGGCTCCCGCCTCGCTTGACCGGCGCGACGAATGCGCCATGGTTTTCTGGCTGGAGGAGCACCCGTGACTTTACGCATCAATGTCGGTTGCGGCCGTCGCCCCACCCCCGGGTGGCTGAACTTCGACAACGCGACCCTGGTGCTGTTTTCGCGCCCGCCGCTGTACGAGTTCGCGCGCCACTTTCTTGGGGGGAAGTGGCGGGCATACCTCGACGTTCTTCGCCAGCACGATGTGCGGTTCGTTGGCAGCACCCTGCCGTTTTCCGATTGCGTGGTGGATGTCGTCTACACCTCGCATATGCTCGAGCACCTCGACCGGCCCGCGGCTGTGGCCTTCCTGCGCGAAGCGCGGCGGGTCCTGAAATCCGACGGAGTACTTAGGGTTTCAGTGCCTGACCTTGCTGCGATGGTCCGCGCCTATGCCGCTGACGGCGACGCTGATCGGCTCATAGAGCGGACGTTGCTGGCATACCAAGGGCCCCAAGGCTTCGCCGCTAGGGCACGCCGGTTCATCCGCGGCTTCCGTGAGCATCGCTGGATGTATGACGGGGCGTCGTTGACCCGCCTGCTCCGCGAGGCAGGGTTTCGAGACGTGCGGCTGGTCAATGCCGGCGAGAGCACGATTTCAGACGCTGGAGCCCTTGATCTATGGGAGCGCGCTCAAGGCAGCGTTTACGCGGAGGCCCGTCCACGGGCGGCAGAGCCGATCGTAGTTCGGCTGCACGCGTCGCGGTAGATCCCGCCTAGTAGGCCACCCGGTCGATGATGACCTGGTTGATGTCGACGCCCGATCCTTTCGAGCCTCGGATCACAGGGATCGACGTGCCCCCTTGGGCGACCACGATGTCCCAGCCGTCCCCGACGACGAAATCGGTCGAGCCATCCGCGATGGTGAACTTGATCTGATTGGCCCAAGTCGCGCCGACCGCAACTGTTCCGATCGCCGTCTGAGCCAGGGCGTTCGAGACAGACGAGCCCTTCTTGACCTCGAAAGTCCCGCCATTGGTCGCAGCGGTCGTGCACCGCACCGTATAGGTTGAGACCGTCGCGCGGGTGTCGACCGGCTCCGTCGCGTCCATCGTGATCAGGCCGTTGCCGGTATTCCCGCCACTCTTGATGGCAGGCGTGGGAGCTGTCAGCAGGGGGAAGCCGGTGTAGGGCATGTAGCCCATGCGGGTGGGAAGGCGGGTCGAGCGCGCGGCGAAGGCGGCCTTGTGGATGATCAGGGTGTTGCCGAGTGGCAGGCCAGTGCCGGAGCCGGAGAAGCCGCTCGTGCCGCCGCTGGTGTAGAAGCTGACTGCCTCGGCCGTGTTCGTGAAGCCCGCCCCGCTCTGATCGTTGAGGATCAGCTCGACGTGGTTGTCCTCGGCGCGCTGAGCGCCGCCGTTCACGTCGCCCCCGTGGAAGTGGACCCAGGGCTGGTTGTTGTACCATTGCCGGGGCGCGGCGGAGCCTTGGTTGAGGTGGAACGCGGTGATCAGGTTGGCCTTGCCCCGGATCTCCAGGTCCACACCCCAGCCGTCCTGGCTTTCACAATGCGACAGGTCCGTCTTGTCGGCCTTGATGAGGAAGTTGCTCGCGTCGAGCAGATTGCCCCACGGGACCCCCGTCGGCCCGGTGGACTGGGCGGAATAGGCGCCGCTCGACGGCCAGCGAGTGCCTGTCGGGTCCGTGTAGACGCCCCCGAAGATGTAGACGAACTCCATCTTGCGCCGCTCGGTATCGCTCGTCTTGCTACCGCCCGACGAAACATAGCCGAAGAGGCTCGTCAGCACGGCCGTCGTGATTTTCACGACTGCGCCGCTGGACGGGTTTGTCGCCTGCAGCCCGCCCCACCAAGCTTTCACGCCCGACATCAGGATCGACGACGCGGCGGTCCCACTCGTGCCGGAAATGCTGTTCGCGCCCGACGTGTCGAGCACGACGTTGCTCAGCCCGCTCTCGCCGGCGAAGCCGCCGCGGATGTGCGTGTCGAAGGCCGAGCAGAGCAGATTGTATTTGCCGCAATTCTGGAACTTGAAATTCGACAGGCTGGTCTCACCGCGACCGGCGAGCACGAAGGAGCTGCCCGGGCAGTTCAGGATCTGGATGCCATCGAAGGTGTTGCGGGCGTCGACGACCGTTGCGGCGTCCGACGTGCTGTAGTTCGCCGTGCCCAGCAGGAACTGCATCCCGTCGATGGCGGCGTTGGTCAGCCCGTCGCGCAGGCCGCCATCCAGGAGGAGGTTCCGGATGTTCGTGAACATCATCACGCTGCCGGAATTCTTGACCATCGGGCCAGTCAGCGACGAGGTCGCCTTGATCGCGCTCGCCTCGCCGCGGCCCTCGAGCCAGCCCCGAGTCGCAGGCATCAGGATGGGCTGCTGGATGTTCCAGTGGCCGGCGCCCGTCGCGTGGGTGTTCCGCGGCACGAACACCCCGAAGTCGCCGCCGCTCTCTGCCAGGGCGTAGTTGATCCGATCCGCGGCGTCATAGCCAAGGGCGCCGAAGGTGCCGCCAACGTTGTTGAAGTCGTGCAGGCTGCGAAGGCCGCGCGCCTTGAGCGCGTCGGACAGGTAGCGATCAACCATCTGAGGTCCTTACGCGGTGAGGTTTTCGAGAAGGCGCGCGCCATCGGTGTCGATGAGGAAGGCGCCGTCAGTGTCGTGCATGACCGAATCCCCGAGCACGACGGGGGTCGGGCGATTGGTCCGCCACGGGTGGCCAATGGGCAGCAGGGACTGTTGCCCGATCTGCCAGAGCAGCCAGGCTTCGAGCCGCTGGATTAGGTCGAGCGAGGGTGTGCCCGCTCCCACGAAACAATGGGCGATCGGCGAGGCGAAGAACTGAGACGCTGTGTCGGGCGGCTTGCCGATGCGAGCGCGAGTGGTGGGCGTGCTCGCCAGCGTGGAGGGATGGACGTCTCCGTCGACACCATTGAGCCGGAGCCGCTTCTGAGTCGGCTCGAAAATGCCGAACAGTACTGTTGGACCGTCAAACCCGCTGAAATCGACCTCGACAACACCGCCGTCTGAAATGAAGGCGCGATTGGTCGCCCCTCCCCCGCTCCCGACGGCGCGTCCGAACTTCCGATAAGCAGCGCTGCTGCCGTAGCCGAAGACCGTTTGCGTCCCGGGTGTCGAGATGGGCACCTGCTGATCCACCAGCACGCACATCCAGCCTGCGGCAGTTCCAACGGGCCACCCATGAGCCCCGGCCGTCGGCACCGGCGCTGCCTCGAGGAAGTCGTCGACACCATCCGGGAGGTAGGCCGGATAGCTGCCGAGCATCCCTGTCGCGCTGAACGCCGGCTGCAGGGTCGGATCGGTCTGCACCGGCGTGACGCCGCCGACGCGGTCATAAGCGAAGCCCGCGCCGCCCGAGTAGCGCGGATCGAACCAAGCGCGCACCTCGCCGGTCGCGGCCGGCTCGAGCGGCGTCCAGTAGGTCGGGGTGATCGTGCCGGCGCTGGCCGTGGCCGAGGCGGCCCCGCGGGCGCCCGTGGCGATGACCGTGCAGGTGATCGCCGTGCCCTGGTCGATCTCCTGAAGGGTGTAGGTCGAAGCCGCCGCGCCGGCGATGGCGCGGCCGTCCCGGCTCCACTGGTAGGAGAAGGTCGGCGCCTCGGTCCAGATCCCGGAACTGCAGGTCAGCGTGCCGCCCATCAGGGCCGTGCCGGTAGTCGCCGGTGCCGACAGATTGACCGGCGGCAGGATCCGCGTGGGCCTGGCCGCGTAGTAGGGGTGGCTCGTCGGCAGCTTCGATTGCACGCCCGCGCGCCAGGCGAGATAGCCCTCCCACTGAGCGATCTTGGCCGCCCGCACGACGGGGTCGGCGATCCAGGGAATGATCGCCGCTTCGAAGAAGTGCCCTTCGGCGAACTGCGCCGCGGTCGTCGCGGGGTTGCAGCCGATGCGGATCCGCTCGTTGGTCGTGTTCAGCGCCAAGGCGCCGCTCAGCCCCGCCCGCCCGTTGACCTGCTGGCCGATGTTCGTCCCGTCGTAGGTCGCCACCACGATGGTGACCCCGTCGAAGTTGCGGGTGTCGTCGGCGGCGTTGTCGATCACGCTGTTCGTGCCGTCGGAGATCACGACGCGGTTTCGGCCGCCGTTGCTGAAGCGGCCGATGCGGAACTGGCCGGTGTTGCCGCCGCCGTAGCCCAGAAAGACCCGGGTGTTGTTCGGGGTGTTGTTGGCCGCGGAGATCGTCTGGTTGAGCAGAGCGATCATGATCCGCGGCGCGGCGCCGACCGGAGTTCCCGTCGGCACGCCGGTGCTGTTCAGGCGCTGCGAGTTGGCGGTGACGAAGGCATAGGCCGGCAGGCCGCTCACGGTCTCGCGCAGCGGCTTGTTGGCCTCCACGCTCTGCGTGCACTGGAAGCCCGCGGCCGGCGGCGTCGACAGCGGTCCGACGCGGTCCACGGCCGCGTTGACGCGGGTCAGGGCCGGATTGGTGTCGTCCGGGTCGGTGAGGTCCCCTGCCCCAGCCTGCTGCCACCAATAGGGCGCGGTCGCGCCGCCGATATCGTCGGCGGGCGTCCAGGCCACCACAGCGGCAGGCCGGCGCGGACGGCTGGGGCTGAACCCCAGCCCGAAGCCGAATGCGCCGAAGGGCATTGGCTACGGCCCGTCCTTGATGGCGCACTTCTCGCCGGTCGCGCTGACCGCGAAGTCGCGCGAGGCGGCATCCAGGAGCAGCCAGCCAGCATCCTGGCCGGCCGCCGGAGAGCCCGGGCCGAAGTTCACGTAGACGGCGCCCCCGGTCACCACGACCGACCAGAACTGGCCGACCTCTCCCGTCAGGCTCGCCAGCGAGGACGAGGCGGAACTGGTCAGCGTGTCTGCACCGACCGGCACGCCGTAGGGCACGGGCATGACCGGCCCATACATCGCGTTGGGCGGAACCCTGGACAGGGTGACGTGGACGGTCGCCATGGGCGCTCCTCAGGGCATGAAAAAGCCGCCCGGAGGCAGCGGATAGATCGATCGCTATGCAGTGAGGGGGCCTAGGGCTCGCCCGTGACCCGGATGCAGTCGACATAGCTATAGCCGTCGTTGGCATCGTTCATCTGCGAGTAGAGGTGCAGATAGCGATAGGAGGCATTGACGTCCGCAATCGCGCTAGATGCCGACGCACCGGTTGGATTGATGACCGAAGTCAGCCCCGTAAGACTGCCGCCATTAGAGCCAAAAAGGCGAAAGTTGCGGCTGGCCGTGACAGAACCGTCGAAGTTGCTGCCAAACACAGTCACCAACTGCACATCTTGAATGAACTTGGACGCGCCGAAATCCAGCCGAATGATCTCGCGGTCTGAACTGTCCTGGAAACCGTGCTGGTAATACGATCCGTCCGCAACCTGCACGAGCGAAGGGCTGTTCACCGAGAGCCCTGACGGGTCGGTGATCGTCACCGGGGACAGGGCCTGGCGATTGGCGACCACGACCACGCCGCTGACAATGCCGGGCCGTATCATCATGCGATGATCTGCCCAAACAGCCACCACTGGTTGGTCGAGGTCTTCACCAGACACGCCCCGGCGCCGACACCCTGGAGTTTTCGGTTGCTGTTGTAGGACGCGAGCGTCACGCCAGCGCCTGGCGAGATGCTACATCCGCCCGCCGCGCCGGCCGCCTGTCCCAGGTCGATGCGGGTGCCGATGGGAAACGCCACGGACGAGTTCGGCGGGATGGTCAGGACCTGGGTGGTGCTGGGCTGCATCCAGATGAACTTGCCCTTGTCGCTCAGCGCGAGGGTGTAGGCGCTGCCGGTCTGGGTGTTGAAGGCATAGACCTCGCCTTGGGGCTCGGCGCCCAGCGTAGCGCGCGCGGTCGCGGCGTCCGGGTCGTCCAGCAGCGAGGCCATGAAGGACGAGACGACCGACTCGGGGATCAAGCCGACAGACCATGAGGCGAAAGTGCCCGACCCACTCACGGAGGCGACAGCGATGTCCAAGGCGCCGGTCGTGCTGTTGTAGGCGGTGACCACGCCCGCCATCCGGTTCGCCGGGTTGACGGTGCTGGCGACGACCGCGCTCTGGCCGGGCGAATAGCCGAGGTTTTGTTCGACCGTGAGGCTCTTGTTCCCGGTGCCGATCGCAAGGGAGGTCGTGCTGGTCGTCGTGAAGGCGGCATTGACGAGGTTGTTCAGGTCCGAGGCTGTCGCATTCATCGCCGCGACGATCGCCGGGAACGCTGCCAGGAAGGCCTCCCAGGCGGCGTTGTAGGCGTCCTGGCTCATGCCCCGGGTGGGCGCGGGGGTCGGCACGGCTGGGATCACGTGAGGCCCTCGGACTGCAGGGTGAACAGGGAAAATCCGGGGCTGAAGCCCTCGAGCTCCAGGGCGAACTCGCGGAAGAAGCCGTACTGGTAGGTCGAGGCGTAGAGCATCGAGCCCACGTAGAGGATCGGGGTCGCGCGGTAGCCGGAGAGGACGTTGTAGATCTGGTCGGCCTTGGCGTTGTCGACGAGGACCGTGAAATCGCCGTTGCGGCTGAAGGCCCGCTCAACGATCGAGAACTGGCCGAGCTCGTTGGCCGACTTGATCGAGTAGTCGGTGATCCCCACCCGGGCGCCGGCGTAGGTCTCGCCGATCTCCAGCGGCAGGCCGACGATGCAGACGCCGCACTTCGCCACCCCGCCCTCGTCGTGGAGGGTGATCGTCAGGTCGGCCCCGGCGTAGGGCGTCAGGTCGTTGACGATGAAGTCCCGCCGCCGGACGATCGGCTCATATGTGTAGGACCAGGGGTCGGAGATGCCCTCGTTCGAGACCAACGAGAAGGTCTCGTCGTAGACGACCCCGTCGGTCGCATCCTCCTGGACGATGGATAGGCTGGCGGCGTCGATGTTGAGCACCGCCACGGCCGTCGCCCGCCGCCCCGCCGGCAGCTGCAGTTGCACCTCGATCATGTCCGGCGCCGTGGTCTGCGTCTGCACGACAGGGTCGAACATGGCCCAGGGGTTGGACGGCCCGACGTCGATCCACCAGGTCCCGTCGTCGGTCTCCGGGTTGTGATTCAGATTGCCGGCCTGAACACTCTCGTAGATGCGGTTGGTGGTGGCGCCGATCGCCGGGGCATCGACGCCATAGGTCGTCACCCCGGACCAATGCGGGGTGGCGTCCTCCGCCGTGCTGCCGAGGAGCACGGCGCCGTCGATAGCCTCCGGGCGGATCAGGAACATCAGGCCGGCTCCACGGACACCGGCCGGGTCGGATCCTCGCCGCGCACGAAGACCCCGTTGACCTCCTGGCGGGCCTCGCGGCGGTCGATCGAGGAGTTCGACTTCATGATTGCCACGAGCACCTTCGTCATCTGGTCGACCTGGCCTCGCAGCTGCTGGACCTCGGCAGCGGTCTCGCCGTCGCCGCCCTGCGCGCGGACGCCCAGGTTGCCGTCCGGGCCGCGGTGCAAAGGCATAAGCGCCTCGTCGCCGGCCTCGCCGCCCAGGACCAGGGACGGGCCGCCCAGGACGCCGCCCTTGGCGAACTTCTTCAGCCCGTACTTGTCGGCGAATGAAGCTGCGGTCCCAGGGCTCAGGCCCCAGTAGGCGTCCAGCACCGACAGGGAGCCGACGCCGGCGGCATTCTTATATTCCTGCAGGAACAGGGTCTCGCTGCGGCCCCAGTCGGCCACGGCGTGGCTGCCGGCCCCCGCGGCTTGGCCGGCGGCCGCCCACTGGCTCCACAGGGCCCCGCCGGCCGACCAGTCGGCGCCGGCGGCGGCCGTCGAGGCTGCGGGAGCCGTGAGGGCGTCCTTGGCCGCCTGGGCAGTCGAGAGAGCGCCCTGGGCGGCGGCGAGGTTGTTTACCGCCTGAGCCACGGACAGAACGCTGGTGTTGACGATGCCGAGCCCGGCTACCTGGGCATTTAGGGCCGCCAGCTGCTGGTCGGCGACGCTCACCTCGCGCGAGGCGTAGGCCTTGAGCGCCTCGTTCGCGCGGCGCACGGCTGCGAGGTCGCGATTGTATTCGACCTGATTGCGGGCCGAGGCCTTCGATGCCGCCAGGAACTGCGTCGAGACGTCGACGAAGGACGACTGCGCGCCCTCATTGCCGGAGAGGGCGAGATCCGTCGTGGAGCCGAACTTCGCGCGGGTGAGCGCGGTCTGCCGGTCCAGGCCGTTCATCGCCAGGTCGCCCGTGGAAAGCGCCGCCCCGAACTGGTTCAGGGTGTCGATGAAGCCGGTGAAGCGGTCCCGCGTCGCTTGGATCGCCGACGCCTCGCGGTCGTAGGCCTCAGTCAGAGCGGATCGGGCCGATTCCACATTGGACTGCGCGGCCGAGATGGCCTCGTCGGCCTTGCCGAGGGCGTCGTTGTAGTCGGTCCAGGCCTTCACCTGGTCGTAGATCGCCCGGTTCGCGTCGGTGAGCAGAGCGGCCCGCTCGCGCTCCCTGGTCATCGACGTAGCGGCGGCGCCCTGCCCGGACGCGTTGAGCAGCTGAATGGTCAGGTCGACGCGCTCGTTCTCGGCGTCCATCAGCTTCTGGGCGGCCTCGGCGGCGGCGTTGCGGGCCGCGGTGAGCTCCTCCTCGGCCTTCTTGGCGGCAGCAGCGGCGGCGGCGGCCTTCTTGGCCTTGCCCCCATCGATCCAGCTCTTCACCCCGGAGACGACGGCCGCGGCGGCGGCGACGTAGGGATTGCCGGTCGCGGCGAATGCCTGGGCGCCGGCGTTGGAGGCGGCAGACAGGGCGTTGCCGCCCCGGCCGCCGATGGCGTCGCCAACCATGTTGCCGATGGCGGCAGCGCCGGCGACCTTGTCGGCCGTGGTGGCCCCCTTGGCGAACGCCGCCTTGAGCGTCTCGGCCGCCTTCCAGATGCTCGACACCAGGTCGCCCCAGTCCTGCGAGTTCCAGGCGGCGGCGACCCGTCCGAGCGCGGACGTCACCTCATCGTAGGCCGCCATGAAGCGCTCGCGCTTCTCGGCCTCGGTCTGCGCAGCCTGAACCTTAACGAGGGCTGCCTGTCGGGCGAGCGCCTCGGCCAGGGCAGCCTGGTCGTTCGCGGCCCGCGCGGCGTCGACGGCCTCCTGGGCCTTGCTGCGGGCGATCTGCTGCTGAAGTTCGAGGATCTGCTCGTCGATGCGGCGGCGCTCGAACCCGGTGCGGGCCAGGGCTTCCTGGGCGGACAGCACGTCGATCTGGTCCTGCATCCCGGCCTGGCGGCTCGCGGCCTCCTGGTGGACCAGGGCAGTGGCAGTCTCTTGGTCGCGCAGCAGCTGCTGCAGGGAGCCGGTGCGCGCCTGGGCGGCCTTCACGGCCTCCAACTGCGCGACGAGTTCGACCTTCTTCGCCGCGCTGAGCCCCTTGTCGTCCTGGATGGAGGCGATCTGGCGATCGACCTGGGCCTGCTTGCCAGCGAGTTGCGCCGCGGCGATCTGCTTCTCGATCTCCGCCCGCTGGCGAATGTCCTTGGTGAGCGCCAGCTGGGCCTGCAACTCGTCGGCCTTGGCCTGGGCGATCATGGCGGCGATCTGGGCGGTGCGCTCGTCGGACGTGTCGCGCGGAGCCGCTGCAGTGGAGCCCTTGGCGCCCGCGCCCGCCTTGCCAGCGATGTCGGTCAGGGCCTTGCGTCGACGCTGACGAGCCGCCGTTCCAACGTCCCCGAAGAAGTCGTCAGTGTAGCCAGCGCCCGCTCGCGCGCCGCCGGCGAACGCGCCGCCGATTCCGGACGCCGCGGCGGATGCGGCCCCCGCGTAGGGGTTGCCGATCTGGCCCATCGAGACCCGGCCGATCTGGCCGAGCCCGCCGAGGCCCGCCCTCTTGGCGATGCCGTCCGCCTTGGCGATCAGTCCGTTGATCCGGTCGATGGCGCCGTTGATCATCTTCTCGACGGCCGAGATCATGGCGTTCGCGGCCGAGATGCCGATGTCGCCGATCGCCGAGGGCAGTAGCTTCCACGCGGCCACGATGGCGCGGGATCCGCCGACCCACAGGGCGACGACGCCGCGCACCACGTTGGCCATGAACGACTCGATGGCGTCGAGGGTGCTGGTCGTCGCGCTCTTCAGCCAGTCCAGTGGACCGTCGAAGGCCTTGGCCAGCCGCTCGCCGGCGACCTCGAACGTCGCGGCGATCGTGTCGCCGATCGTGACGCTCGTGCTGATGCCCTTGTCCTTGATCCGGTCGAGCTGCTTCTCGGTCAGGCCCATGCTCTTGGTCAGGTCGCCCGAGGACTTGTTGATCTCGCGCGTCATGAGCGCGAACCCGGCGGCGACGGCGGCGGCGGCGACAACCAGGGGGGCCAGGATCGCGAGCAGCGGCGCCAGCTGCGCCCACAGCCCCTTGAGCACCGCCTGAAAGCCCAGGCCGGACGTGGAGGCCATCTGGAAGGCATCGGCGATCTGCGGGCCCTGTTGGATCAGGATCATCAGCGGGTTCATTCCCATTGCCAGGGTCGTTCCCACGTCGGCGAACTGCCGGGTCAGGTTGAGGGTCGCCTGGGTCATCGCCTTGGTCGACGCCGTGCCCGCCGCATGAATGGCCGGCAGCCGGGACGTGTGGACCGTCATCTCCTTGACGCCCGACGAATAGGCGCGGGTCGAACCCGTGGCCTTGCTGACCTCGGCGCCCAGCCCGCGGATCGCATTGGCCTCGTTGACCGCCGCGACGGCGCCCTCGGCCAGGCCCTGGATGAAGGCTGTCTGCTCGCGGATCGCCTTCTCGATGCTGGCGACCATGGCGAGGAGCGCGCTGTTGCCCTTGCGGGACGCCATGCTGAGGGAGTCGGTCGCGCGCTCCGCCTTTTTGGAGTTGGCGGCCACCTCGTCGAGGGTCTTCGCCGCCTTCTCGCCGCCGACGGTCTCAAAGTGCATGCCCAGGGAGGCGAGATCGTCCATGGTCGCCTCCTCAGGATGCTCGGCTGCGGGCCGCGATCTGGGCCGCTTTTTTCGTGGCGAGACCGCGCAGCAGCGCGCCGACGCCGGCGGTGTTGGAGGCAGCAATCGCCTCGGGCGGGTCAGTGGCCTTGGGTGGCCGGACCGCCTTCTGGTCCATCGCGGCGCGGGCGGCGGTGTCGAGCCTGCAGATCACGTCGACCTCCCAGGCGGACAGCGCCGTGTGGGTCAGCCGGACGAAGGCTTCGATCTCGGTGTAGGTCAGGGGATTGAGCGCCATTCCCGCCTGCCAGCGGCTGGACAGCCTGCGGAAGGCTTCCCACAGGTCGTCCAATTCCGGAGGCAGGAGGGGGAGGTCTTCGGGGTTGGCGCCCTTGCGATAGGCGGCCTCAGCGTAGGCGATCAGCTCGCCCGCTATTTCTTCAAAAAATGGGCACGCTCACCGACGAACTCGTCGACCTGCTCGCGCAGCCAGCGGACACCGGGGTTGCCATAGAGCTTGGTGGCGGCGTCGGCGCTGAAGGGGGCGGCGCTCTCGTCCGACCCGCCCGGCTCAAGCCAACCCGCGGGGATCCCGCTCCAGCCGATCGTGGCGGCCGCGAGGGCAACATCTCCCTGCCGGTCCTCGTCGGCCGGCGAGAACGGCATGCGCTTCATCATTGCGTCGCGCTGCGCCTTGCGCGCCCGGCGCTCGGCCTTGATGAACTCGTCGGAGTCCTTGCCCAGCAGGGTGATGGTGATGGGCGAGCCGTCCGCCTGGCGCAGCGGGGTTCGGTCCTCAGGGTGCAGGACGGTCATAACGGCGCCGCGGTTGGCTTCCGACGCGAGGTTGAGGCTGGCGAGGTTCATCGTCGTTGCTTTCTGGAAAAAGCACGCCGGCGCGACCGGCGCGTGAAGGTTGGGGGAGGATTGTTTTCGGGCCGTTCTTAGGCGACGGCGACCGAGGCGACCTCGATGATCGCGGTGTCGATGAGGAGCGAGAACGCCCGCTTGACGATCTCGTTGGCGGCGCCGACGTTCAGGCGGGCCGACGAGACCAGGCCGTGGAAATAGAACACCGAGTCCGTGTCGTTCGCGTCCGCGCCGTCGGCGAGGAGGATCTTGAACGCATAGGTGAACTCCGTGGCTTGGGCGGCGATCATGGCCAGCTGCCCCGCGTCGAGCGGATCGTTGGCGACGACCACATTAAGGTCGCCGGCGTCGCGCACGCCCTTGCGCTTGCGCACCCGGGCGTCGCCCAGGCTGGTGAAGGTGATGGTCGAGGCCTGGTCCCCGAACTCGCCGATGCTTTCGACCTGCTTGACCTCGACCCAGGTCAGGGCGGCATAGGCGGCAGCGTTTGCCGCTGGCGTCGTCGGGCCGATGAAAATCTGTGCCCCGGTAGTGGAAGCGATGGCCATCGAGTGGCTCCTTCAAGGGATTGATGAAGCCGGCGCCCACCTCGGCTTAGGGCTGCCCGGGCGGCTACGCCGTCCAGGGGATGGTGATCGGTATGCGGGTCTCGCCGCCGCCCAGCAGCGGGGAAGCCGCCCAGGGCCCGGCCGAGACCTTCACGCGCGCGGCGCCGCTGGTCAGGCGCAAGCCCTTGGGGAAGTGCGCGGCGACGGCGTCGGCGATGGCCTTGGGCTTGATCACGCCCTCGTCCTTGGGCCAGACGACGGTGATCTGCAGCAGGCCCTGGTCGACGCGGCCCGTGGTGACGCCCTCCCAGGCCGGCCGGTTCGTGAAGTCGGAGACCTCGAGGTATTTGCCGTCGGCCGGCGGGCTGAAGGGCACGTCGGGGTAGCTGACCGGCAGCGGCGGTGAGCCGACAGCGAGGGTTGCGCAGCGGGCCAGCAGCGCGTCGGCGATGGCGGCTGCGTTCATCCCCCTGCCCTCGCTTTCGCTTCGGTGACGACCTCGGAGACGATCCGCGGCCACTGCTGGGCGGCCAGAGCGACGAACCGCCGGCCGGCCCGACCGCGGGCGCCATATTCGACGTGGCGGGCATAGTTGGCCGTGTAGACCGCGTTGATCGGATCGCTGAGCTTCGCGCCGGCGATCACGAGGGTGACCTGGCCGGGGTCATAGGAGACCTTGGCCCCCGGGTTCTCGCGCGTGGGCAGTGCGGGTATGCCCACGCGGGCCATGAGCGAGGCGCGCAGGAAGCCGGTGTCGACCGGCATGTTGCCGCCGGCGCCGACCGGCGTCTGCATGACCTCGATCGTCCGCTGGACGCTCTCCTTGTGGACCGCCTCCATGCGCGCCTTGGTCTTCCCGACCCAGGCGTCGACCTGGGCGGAGAAGCTACCCTGGGGCATGGATCACCTGATGTTGGCGAGGAAGTCGATGCGGGTGGAGACGATGCATCGGCACCCGATGACCTCGGAGGCCGGGGCGCCCAAGCTGGTGTCGCCGGGGTAGCGCAGGCGCGCGCCGCTGGGGCTGGTGAAGAACTCGTCGAGGCCGACCGTGTCGCCGTTCAGGCCCATGTGCGTGTGGCGGACCCGCAGGTCGCCGGCGGAGCGCCAACTGCGGCGGATCGTGGCCGCATCGACGGCGCCGGAATCGACGGCCTGGCGCAGCGCCTCGTGTTGAGCCGCATTCAGGGAGGCGAGCGCCTCGGTCCGGCCGATCATGTCGCCGCGTAGTTTCAGCAGCCGCCGCTCGTAGGCGGTCGCCGCCTTGGCCAGGATCTCCGGCGGCAGCGGCCGCTCCTCGCGGATGGCCTTGGCGACGGACCGGTCGAAGCGCCGGTCCCGCTGCTTGCGGCCGAGGTAGTTGCGGAGCGCCTCAGGGTCGCCGCTGGCGAGCTCCTGGCGGGCGTTGCGGACGAACTGCTCCTGCGGCGCGCTCAGGCCGAGAACGCCCCCCTCGCGCTTGCCTGTCACCCGGTTCACCCGACCGACGATGTCGAGGGCCACGGTGCGCGGGTTGGCGCCCTGGGCCATGCCCTCGGCGAGCCGGGACCGGATGACCTCGCGCTGCTCCTGCACGATGCGTGTGACCAGGCTGGACGACCGCTCGCGTAGCCAGGTCTCAGCAACGACGTTGCGGCCGTCGAAGCGCACGACCAGGGCCGTCCCGTCCGCGCCGCGCGCAGGAAGCGCCGCCGCGCCGGTCTGGCCGCCGGCCGTGTAGGCCTCCTGCAGAGCGTCCTGCAGCGCGCCGAAGGCCGCCGCGTCCAGGTGCATGGCGTCGATGGCGGCGGCAAGGTTGCCTGCCTGAACCGCGGCGATCACCCGCTGCAGTTCGACGTTCGTCCGCACGTCCTCGATGGCCGCTAGGAAGGCCTCGGCGATCTTTAGGCCATAGCGGTCCTGCAGCTCAGCGAAGAGCCGTTCCTGCGCTGCCTTGCTGGCCATGGGTCTACGGTTCGACGATCTGCCTGACGTGCGTCGCCGCGGCCGTCATGTGGTCGAAGTAGGCGGCGGCCCAGTCCATGCCGCGGGTGCGGATCGCGTCCACTTCCTCGGCCGGGGCGCCGCGGATCACAGCGGCCTGGATGGCTTGGGCGTGAGAGATCATCTCCATCATGGCGGCGGTCGCCATAGCCGAGGCGTGCTTGTGCTCGCTCAATGCCGCACCTGAAGCGTCCACATGACCGTCACGCCTCCCGGGGCGAGGGGTTCGACGCGCTCGATGGTATGCTCGACGCCGCCTATGACCAGTTTGTCGGCCGTGGCCGGCTCGATGGCAAGGGCGCCCGTGGCCAGGAGCACCTTCTTATCGGTCGCGCGGACCCGGGTGCCGTCGACATCGCGGTTCGAGTAGGCGTCGACGACCAGGGTGCAGGCGTAGTCCTGAGGGCTGCCGGCCGTGGGGTTGTAGGCGGTTCCGCTGGCCGTCGGCCGGCGCAGGATGCCCGGCTGGCCGAACCTCGCCAGCAGACGGTCCGCCGTGGCCTTGAAGCGCCCGTAGTCGAATGTCATCCGGCCCGGCGGGCGAGCTCCGCCTCGATGGCCTCGATGGCCTGGGCCTTGGTGAGGACCGGCGCATCGCTGACGGACGACGCCAGGCCGCGCAGGCTGTGCCCCTCACCCTCGGGCTGCGTCCAAGGCAGGTCGCGCCAGTCGGCTGGGATTGCCACGTCGCCGCCATGCTCCCGCTCGGCCGCGCCCATGGCGAACTGCACCGGCTCGGCCGGGGCGCCGCCGATGACTTGGACAGGCACCTGGGCAGCTATGTAGGCGCCCTCGATGCCGGGGAAGCTGCCGTGAATGACAACCGCCGAGGCGCCCTGGACTGGGCCGCTGAAATGGCGGGGGTTCTGGTAGAGCTCGCCGCGCGAGATGTGCACGGGGGCGCGGGAATAGATGATCTTCATGGGTGCCTCTCAGACGACGAAGATGGCCGCTTCCGGCTGGTAGAGCAGCGGGGCGAGCAGGCCCTCGACGGCAAGGAGAGTGGGCGTGGAGGCGGCGACGGTGCTGTCGCCGCTGTCCCGGTATTCGACCTCGATCGAGCCGACCTTCTCCCGCTTCACCATGGCGGCGGCGGTGACGATGACGGACAGGGATCCGGGCTCCGCGGCTTCCTGGAGGGCGGCCGCATAGCTGGCCTGGATCACCCGTTGAGGGACCGCATTGCCGACGATCTCAGCGCCGTAGGCAGTCGCGCCAGTGCGGGGCCAGGCGCGGTCCTGGTCGAGGCCGTCCGTGGGGACACCCTGGAAGCGCGCGCCGTAGACGGCGTCGATGTAGGCGCTGCCGCGCTGGCGCAGGACGGCCGGAGACGGGGCGCCGACGGGCAGGGCCTGGCCGTTGGCGGTCAGCCAGTCGGCAAGCCCTTGATCGGTCCCGTATCCGGCCATGCTGGCTTAGGCCTGGGCCTTGGCGGCGCGGGCCGTCTCGATGGCCGACACGATGTCGTCCTTCTTGGTCGCTTCGCCCAGGTCGATGGTCTCGGCCTTCGCGAGCTCCTGCAGTTCCGCGACCGTCTTCTTGGTCAGGTCGTTGGGATCGACCTCGACCTTCTCCCCCTTGGCCTTGCTGAACTCGAAGAAGCCCGTGCCCTTGGCGCTGTTGAGCTCGGCCTCTTCGAACTCGGCGTCCTCCAGCACCTGGCCGGCTTCCAGCGAGACGAAGCCCGAGGTCGTCCGAAAGCCCCGCGGGCCGTTCGAGATGTTCTTAACGTTGGTCCTGGCCATCTGGCCCTCCATGATCCTGGAGCCGGCGGCGGCCGGCCCCGTGTTGCGGGGCGCGGCCTTAGATGCCGTCGCGGTAGGCGATGCCCTTGGGCAGGCGAACCTCGACGCCGCCGACGTTCATGATCCCGCCGACCTCCCAGGTCATGGCCGACTTCTGGAATGCCGGCAGGAACTGGTGGGGCCCTGGCAGGTGGAATTGCACCACCTCGCGGCTGTTGTCGTAGGCGATCATCCGGGCGGTGTTCGAGGCGCCCGCCGTCTCGAGCTCGCGGCTGCCGATGATGGTCAGGGGCTGGCCGGTCGCCAGCGTGTAGGCGTTGTTCTCCCTGATGAACTTCAGCAGGGTGTCCGCGCCGTCCCCGATGCGCAGGCCGTTGGCGTATTGCAGCCGGGTCGTGGCCACCATCAGCACGTTGGCGGTCTGGGTCTCCTTGGTGGCGTTGAAGGGGGCGTTGAGCGCCTCGTTCACGTCGCGCAGGATCAGATCGGGGGTCTTGGTGGCCCAGGTCGTGGTGGCGCCCGTGCCGTCGGCGGCGACGTTGGCGACCGGGACGTTCGGATCGTTGACCAAGCCGGTCATGTTCTTGGTCGAATTGCCCCGGATGGCGATGCCGTAGACGAACGCCTCCGCGACCTTGCTCGCCGCCATGGCCTTGTCGGACGGCAGGTTGCGACCCAGCTTCGCCGCCCGGCTCAGCTCCTGCAGGTTCCACTCGTAGCCGATGCCGGCGAAGTGGTTGGCGTTCAGGAACTGCGTCTGGGCGATGTCGGCGAAGGGCATGTCGAAGCCCGCGCCGCTCAGGAACTTGGCCTGGCCGGCGATGTCGCCGGAGTAGAACACCGAGCCGACGTCCCACATGTCGCCGTCGGTGTTCACGTACATCAGGCGGGAGTAGTCGAACGACGGATACTTGGTCTGGTAGACCTGGGTCTCGATGCGCAGCAGCTGCGGCGTGATGAAGCCCAGAGCCTGCTGGGCGTCGTTGAAGTTGATTTCCCGCATCTCGGGCTTCCTTCTCAAAAGATGGCCGCCTGAGAGGCGGGAGCGATGGTTGGGGGTTGGGCCTAGGCGCGGCGGACGCGCAGCCGGACCAGGGCACCGCTGGACACGGTGTCGTCGAAGACGGCCGGGATCAGGGTGTTGCTCGAGGAGGTGGCGGTGAACACGCCGCCGGAGGTCACGTAGACCGCGGCGCCGTCGGTCGTGTTCGACCCCGCGGTCACCCAGATCTCGCCCTCGTTCAGGAGGCCGGCGCTGGAATATTGCGGATAGACGTCGGCCGCCACGCCGCCGGGGAGCGGCTGGACACCGTGATGGGCGATGGTGATGCCCATGAAGGTGCCGGCGCCGGGGGTGGCGGTGACGCCATCGTCGCCGACGCCTCGGAACGCCGCCTTGCCGAAGGCGATGCCGGCCACGTCCTCGACGGTGCGCGAGATGCGGTTGGACTTCTCGCCGTTGGCGACCATGCCCGGGAAGCCGACAGCGATCGTGTCGGAATAGGTATTCTGGACGACGGCCATGGGGCCTCTCCTTCGCTAGGTGGGATGAGCCGCGGGGCGGCGATCTGGTGGCGGGCCGCTTACTCGGCGGCGGCCTGGTAGCCGGTCGAATAGCGGGCGTTGCGCGCCGCCAGGGCGTCGTCGCGGGCCTTGGCGGCGTCGGTGACCTGCACGCCATCGCCGAGCACCTGGTGCAGCGGGTCGGGCGTCTTGGCGTCGGAGGTCGTGTGGTCGAATAGCGCGCCGACGTAGTCGTCCGACTTATCCTTGACCGCGGCGTCGCCGAGCTTGGCGGCCACGGCAGCGCGCCGGATCTCGGCGTTGGACTTGCCGGTGGCGTCCAGGGTGGGGGCGATGACCTTGGCGCGGGCCAGGACAGCCGACCGCTCGGCGACCAGGGCATCCAGGGCGGCGCCGTCGATGACCTTGGTCTTCAGGTCGGCGATCTCGGCGTCCTTCTTGCCCAGGTCGGCGTCCTTGGCGGCGATGGCCGTGGTGTGGGCGGCGGCGGCGGTGTCCATCGCCCGGACGGAGTCGGCCAGGCGGCTGCGCAGCAGGTTGACGGCAGCTTCGCCGGCGTCAGTGGTCTCGACGGGGAGCCCGTCGACGATGATGGTCTTGAGCGCCACGGTCGGGCCTCCTTGCGGGTTGGGTTGAATGTCTCCGAGACGGAGTTCGGGGCCGCCGCGCGCCGTTCGGCACAGGGCGACGTGGTTGCCGCGGATCGAGCGCTGGACCGCGTCGTAGGCTTCACCGGAGGGGGTGGTGCCCGCCTCCATGACCAGGTCGCAGGTGTAGCCGACCGACAGCTCGCGCCGGCCGGCCTCGAAGTCGGCTATGGCGGCGCTGTCCATCAGCGTCAAAGGCACGCGGATGAAGTCGCCGTCCCGGGCGATGTCGCCGCCGGTGAGGCCCACGGCGTGCTTCTTCCAGTTGTCGGCTGTGACAAGCTCGGCCGGGTGGTCGACGGTCATCGGCCGGTGCGCCAGGCTGGCCATGGCGTCCTGGGCGAACACCTCGGCGTCGGGGCGGTAGACCCGGACCACGTCGGCCGGGTTGCGATCCGTCAGGCCGATCTCGCCGGCGTGGTAGGTCTGGATCCCAGTGCGGGCGATCTTGGCGTCCGCCACCAGATAGCCGTCGCGCGTGCGGCGCACCCCGTCGAGCACGACGGCGTCGTTGAACTGCATGGGGCGACCTCGATCATTGAAATTTAGGCCGGGCCGGCGTATATAGGCGTCAACCGCGAGGCGTTTCGGACGTGTGAGCTCTGGCCTCGGCAGTGAGCATCGCGGGCTTCATTTTTTCCACATCGAGATCATGTCGATGCGCCGCTGCTTCCTGCGGACTTCGCCGACGTACTCGTATCGATCCTGCCCAAGCACGGCGGTCATCTCCACCCGCACGGGGCCGGGAGAGGCGCTCAGTCGCACGGTCGCGACCTTCACGATCTCTGGCAGGCGCTGGAAGTCCGCTGCAGTGACAGCCTTCTGCCCGCGCGCCAGCTCAACCTTCGCATTCCCGTGCTTCTTGAGGACATGCTGCATCGCCTGGTTGCTGGCGGTGTGCTTGAAGCCGCGAACGTCGATGCCGACCAGCTTAGAGAGCGCGGCAGGCTTGCTGACGGGTGCGAAGGCAACGTGGTGCACGACGTTCTGGCCGGCCATCGTCAGCGCGGCCTGGAGTTTCGCGCCGGTGCCGACCCAGCGTCCGTCGCCTCCTCGCGCCTGCGTCGGGTTGTAGTGGCTACGGGAGGCGCCTCCTGGCCCGCCGCGCTTGCGCTTGGCGTCGCTCAGAAAGGGTCGGCGCCCCCGGGCAGGCCTCCGTCTTCGACGACCTTCGCCGCCCAGTCCTCGTCAAGTTCTTCGAACCGCTCGGGCCCAAACACGAGCTCGCCGCGGTAGGGCTCGACCTTCGACAGGTCCATGTCGCCCGCGTCATAGGTGAGCGTCAGGTGGGGCTGATACTCCGGATAGTCCCAGGAGGCCCCGGCCTCGATCATCGCCGCGTGCCGCCATTGCAGGTCGGACGAGGCGAAGAGCAGGACGACGGCGCCCTTGTCCCCCAGCGGCTCGACGAGGCGAGGTCCGCCGGGCGGGATGGTGATGCTGCCCTTGGCGTCCCCGCTCCAGTTGTCGCCCATCTTCATCCAGTCCACGGCGGCGCGGCTGAAGGTGACGGTGACGTGCAGGTCTTCGGCCGGCAGGGTGGACTTGAACCCCTGGCCCTTGGCCCAGGCGATCACCTCGGCGGTGTTCACCAGGCGCCGGCTGACGTAGAGCGTTCGCGGCGCGGCGTCGTTGGCGACCAGCTTCAGGTCGGGCTTGGCCGGCGGCGGCAGGGCGGCGGCCAGCGCGGCCGTGTCCTCCTCCTGATCGGCCAGGCGACCGAACTCCTCGATCGCCGCCTCCAGGCCCGGCAGCGACCCGTCCTCGACGAAGGTGTTCACCAGGGCGTCCGACAGGGCCTCGATGGGCATCAGGGAGGGGGAGGCGCCGCCTGTGCCAGCCAGGGTCCGGGCCGCGGTCGCCTTGATGTTGAAGATGTCCGCGCGTTCTTTCTCGCTCAGCTGCCAGAGGGGCGCGAACTCGAAATAGTAGTCGGCCGGGCGCGACCCGATGGCCGACCGCACCATGATCTCGTCCAGCTGCTCCAGCTGCGGTCGCAGGTCCATGTCCTGGCCGGCGCTGAGGCGGTCGTAATAGTTGCGCAGGTCGCCCTCGCCCGTGGCGTTCATGCCGTCGGGGGATTGGCCCAGGAACCGGGTGGCGGGAATGTCCGCGGCGCCGGCGGCGACCTGCAGATACATCCGGAGCACATCGGGCAGCTGGGCGAAGTTGATGGTCTTCTGCTGCCACTCCTCCTCGGCGTCCATGAGGAGGGCGTTCTCGATCGACTTGGCCTCGTTGGCCAAGGAGACCCGCGTCTGCAGCCGCTTGACGTAGTCGGCGTTGCCCACGTTCTGCGTCAGGTTCTTGATCTTGTAGACGTCGACCTTGGCCTCTTGCACTAGGGCTGCGATGCCGCTGGTGGTCAGGCCGGCATTCTTCACGGCCTCATCGACCGAGAGCAGGACAGAGTCGCCCCAGCTATCGGTCCGCCCGATCTCTGGCAGCTCCTCGCCGCCGAAGCGCAGCACGCGGGACGGGTGGATGTCCGCCTGGCCGCCGGACGTGCTGGTCATCCGGTAGTAGGTCGGAAGTCCGTAGCCCTCGGCGAGGATGTTTCGCTCAGGCTCGCCGGCCGTGATCTCGTAGCGACTGACGACGTGCGCGAACTGCAAGGCGCCCTTGCCCAGCCGCGCGACGTCGAGGGGCTCGCGGGCCTGGCCCTGATTGACGCCGAGGATGATAGCTGACCCGCCGAAGAGGCGAGCCCACTTCAGGGCCTTCAGCACCTTGGCGCGGATCTGTAGGCGGCGCTCCTCGGTCTCGATGGCCTCGATCGATTTCGCGTCGGCCTGCAGGTCGCGCCAGGCGCGCACCATGTCGAACGCCGGGATGTTGACGACCTTCCGCGCGATCCAGTCGCCACGGTAGGCGTTCAAGAGGTCCAGGTGCGTCAGCAGAAGGGGGGCCGCAAAGGTGGTCTGGACCGACTTCCCTTTGCGCCCCATGCCGCTGACGAGGTTCTGCAGGCTATCGAAGATATACACGCTCAGACCCAGCCGAGGCTGCTGTCGTAGGTGTCCTCACCCAGCATCAGATCGGTGAGCGCCCAGACCAGGGCGTCCATCCGGTTCGGTGAGCCAACGCCCATGTAGCCAGTGGAGCCGGTCAAGCGCATCTCCTCCTCCAGCTCAGCCAATGGGTTGTCGATGACGCGCCCTTGGTCGTCGCTGTCGGCGATGACATGCGAGACGCGGCCTTGCTCGTAGAGGGCGGCAACGGGTTCGGCCCGGACGACCTTGCCCCGGCTGGCGTTCACCAACTCGACCGGCGCGGTCTTGCGTGCGGTCTGGATCACGAAGCGGACCATGTCGCCGCCGTAGTTCTTTTCGGCGACGATGCGGTCGGCCTGATAGCGGTCAAAGGCGGCTATGCCGCGTTGCCCCCACCCCGCGGGCGAGAGCTTGCAGGTCCAGTCACCGAGGACATAGGCCCGGCCATCGACCCCCAGGCCGGCGATGACGATGCCCTGTTGGTCGCCCTCATCCTCGCCGTTCGAGCCAGAGGGGTCGATCGCGACCACAACGCGCTGAAGATCGGGGTGCTTGGCGAGCCGAGCCTTAAGGATGGTCTCGTACGGCCACAGGGCGCCGGGGACATCGTCCAAGACCTCGGCGTGCAGTTCCTGCTGGCCGAGCTTGGTGCCCTCGTAGCGCTTGATGATCTTGGAGACGAAGGTGGGGGCCAGGTTGGCCTTGTTGTCGTAGGTGGAGCCGCGGCTGAGTTTGCAGTCCGGGTCGGCGACCAGCTGGCGCACCAGCGGCAAAGGCTTCGGGGTGGTCGTGATGACCGCTTGCGGGTTGTCACCGAGCCGCAGGCCGAACTGCAGCTGGTCCCAGGTGTCCTGAAGGTATTTCCATGCGGCGAGTTCATCGGCCCAGGCGCCGTCGTGCTGCGGGCCACGAAGCCGCTCAGGCTCCTCGGCCGAGTAGAGGAACGCCATCGCCCCGTTGGGCCACACCAGGCGGCGCTTCGATGGCTGGAAGATCGGCCGCTCCCAGGGCGGACTGATCGCGAGAATGCCGCTCTCGCCTTCGACCATGACGTCGCGGACGTCGGCGGCGGTCGGACCTACCAGGGCAAGGCGCTCTCGACCTAGGCCTACCTGGCTGCGCACCCACTCGGCCCCGGTCCGGGTCTTGCCGAAGCCGCGGCCGGCCAGGATCATCCAGTAGGACCAGGCGCCCTTCGGCGGCAGCTGGTTCTCGCGGGCCCAGAATTCCCAGTCATATTCGAGGAGGATCGCCTCCTCGTCGTCCATGCGGTCAATCCGCTGAAGAAGCTCTCGCTGCTGTTCCAGCGGCAACGACGCCAGCGACCTTATCCCGGAGACGTTGCCGAGCGTGGGAGACGTCGATGCCGCCACTGTGCTCGAACTCCTGCTTGTCGGTCTGGCCGAGGTAGTTCTTGCCGAGGAAGATCGCCATCGCGGCGTTTGTCTCTGCGAGCTTGAACTGCGTGCGCCTCAGCGACTGCAGCCCCTGCCCCTTGCCCATGTCGAAGGCGTCGCGAGCGTCCGCGTTGTCGGACAGAAAGCGGAGGAAGGTGCTCTCGGCGACCTTTAGGACGCAGGCCGCTTCCTTGGTCGTGCACTGGATCTGGCCCATACCCTCGAGGATATCGAGCGTGGCCTTATCGGCGGTGAGTTTCGGAGGCCGCCCGCCTTTATTAGGCGCTAGCGAAACCTCCCCTTCCGGCGCGGCGTCTGCCGGCATGATATGCTCCTGGGAATCGCAATCCGGAGGGACGATGGCCGCTGACCGAGGGAGAGAAATCATGAAGCGGCTTTGGGCCGCTCAGCCCGCGCTCTTGGAGAACCTTTGGACCCGAGATCGGGTCGACGCACTGCATCGCGACTTCATCGCCTATCTAGATGAGGTCTTCACCGGGGACACTTTGCCGGCCCTCCGATACCAGAAACTTCAGGCCGCCCGGTCGCGCACCGCCACTTGGCACAAGGAGGGAGACCCCTATCCGGCATCGCCCCCTTGGGGTCGCTTCGAGCCTTACCTGGAACTGCTCGAGCAACATGAGGCAGAGCGAACCATCAAGCGCCGTCTTGAGATGGACGGCATGTTCGTTGAAAGCCGCCATCGCGGCGACGACGGTGATGAGCATCTCCTAGTCGGAGACCGCGATGGAAGCGGGGAGAAGGCGCACATCATCATCGGCGGCAAGACCGGCGAAATCCGGGTCAAGGACAACGGGGTAGACGCGCACAAGCTCGTCACCAAGATCCGAACCGTCATCACGCTGAAGAACGGCGAGGAAGTCGAGTCGACGCGGAGCTTCTTGCAACGGGTCGGCGACGATTAGGGCCGGCGACCCGGCTCGCACCCCCGGAACATGGCGAAAATCACCGCTTAGGGTTCCGCCGTCAATGGGGGCGCGGGCCACATCTATGCCGTTTGGCCGGGGTTTATGCTACATATTGAGCCGTTCCATGGCCTGGATCAGAAGTGAGCCGCGAAAAAAATGTCGCCGATCGACTTCTCTGCATGGCTGACGCTCATGGGGCGCGGCGGCCGGCCGCTTTCGGAGCGCGAGGCGGCGCGGCGACTCGGCGTCTGCCGCAACACGGTGAAGGGCTATCGGCGGGGTGAGGCGCGGATCCCGGCGCACATCGCCCTCGCCTGCTCCGCCCTGGCGTTCGGGCTGCCGGAGTGGAGACGGGCGGCTTAATCAGATCTCGAGGTCGCGGCCAAGCCCCCGCTCCACGCCCTTGATAATGCCCATCTGGAAGGGGGTCCGCCCAGCTTTTGTCGCCGGCCGCGCGGGAAGCGCAGGTGTCGCGGCCGCACTACCGCGGACAGCGCGAAACCCCTGCATGAAGCCCTCGCGATAGTCGCTGTCGTCGATCATGTGGTTCTCCTAGCGTCGGAGAACGCTACTTCAGCCCCCGCAAGACCGCCACCCATGGGGCCGATAGACCTCGGCCGGGCCTTCTTCAGGGTTTATGATCAGCACCGCGTTTTCGGGGCACTCCCATGCCTGCGCCATGAACGCCGCAGCAAAGGCTTCCTCGTCGAGGTTGTTGTAGCCGCCGCCGTAGATCAGCACCTGAGGGTGCTTACCCCTTGGGGTCATGTCGGTCACATCGACGAGAGGGAGACAGCCGTTGCCAGCGCACCAATCGTCGAGGGAGCGAACCGCGGCTGGCCGAACGCCTTCCTCCACCTCTTCGCCGGCCGAAATCATCAGCACAATGCCGCTCACTCTGCTCATCCGCCGCCTTCCGACCCTTTAGCCGTCTCCGGCCTTTTCATCGGCATGGCAATGGCCAAGTCCAGCGCAAACACCAGTGCCTTGACGTTCCGCTCGTAGGTCCGCCCCTTCCCGAACGCGGAGATGGACTGCCCCTCGCCGGCGACCCAATCCAGCATCTGCAGCGCCGAGGGATGGCTGATGCTCTGGAGGGCGACGGCGCGGCGGATGCGAGCGTTGCGCTCCAGCATGAAGGCGCGCTCCGCGCGGGTGGCAACGAACTGCTCGTGGCGATGGCCGGCGCCCGGCCCCTCGTTCCCCATCTGCGACCCGAGGTCAGCCGATCGTGCTTGGTGCCCTTCACGGAAGCGCATGCCCTCGTCGTATTGGCGGGTGGTCAGCTTCTCGCGCTCGTAGAGCGACCGCAGGCCGTCCCGATCGTTCACGCGGATGCTCCGGTCGGTGACGTTGACCTCTTCGCCGCGGCGGTTGGCGGTCTTGATGGTCTCGACGTTGCCCTTGGCGACCTCGAGCTCGACCAGGTGGTCGCTCAGCTCCCGCTGCAGGTCGACAAGGACGGCGCGCGCCTCCAGACGGCGCTGGTTACGGTGCGGGCCGGACTTGGCCGCCTCGATCTTGGCGATGGCGCTCTCGTAGCGGCGCACCTGGTCTGGCGTCATCAGAGCCCGGTTGACCTGCACATCGAGGGGCGGCGTGGCGTCGCTGCGGTCGTAGCGGGCCAGGGCCTGCTGGACTTCTGGCGGGTGCACGACCGCGCGGCGGCGGAAGGGCTCCGGCGCATAGACCCTGCCGGCGCCGTAGTCTGCCGTTTCGACACCGCGGCCGCGCGGGGTGGCGAGGTCCGCCGGCTGGGCGGCAAGCGGCTGGTGTCGATCGTCGCATGGCTCCAGGTCGCCGGCCGCAACCTCATAGGGCTTGCCCAGCTCGTCCAGAAACGAACACTGGCGGATGAGGGTGCCGTCGGTGTCGCGGTAAGTCTCGGTCGTGACCAGCACGCGGTGGCGCCGGCCACGCTCGTCGACGTAGAGCGCCGGGGCGCCGGCGGTGATGGGGGCGGCGACCTTGGCCGGCCGCAGGGCTGTGGTCCTGGTCATCGATTCGGCCTCCATGCGTTGCCGCCTTCGCGGATCCCGGCGCGCCGCATGCGGTCAGCCAGGGACACGCCGCCGAGCCGGCAGACTGCGACGACCCGATCCCAGGTCTTCCGGCCAGCGCTGACGCAGGTGACCTCCCGGCCGCGGGTGATCCGGTCCAGGGCCTGCTTGGCAGCCAGGCCGGCGGGCGTCTTCAGCTCGGGCGCGTAGAAGTCCTCGATCCGGACCTCGACCCAGCCGGACGTGGCGCCGCGCTCGCCCGTTTCGACGCAGAGCCCGTCGCCGTCGGCGACGTAGACGACCGGGCCCGAGAACAGGGCCCCGCGGGCGAGGTAGTCCGGCAGGCGCCGGGCGTCGTCGGCGATGGCTTTGCATGGGTCGGCCAGGGCGGGCGACGCGGCCAGGGCCAGGACAGCCCCCAGGGCAAGGGCGTAGTGGGTCATGAGGTTTCATTCTCCGGCGCCGGCACGTCGACGTATTCCGTCTTGGGCCAATAGGGGAAGTTGACCGGGACCCGGCTGTCACGGCTGGTAAAGCAGCAGCCGTCCGGTTCGCGGAAGACCTTGCCGTCGATGTCGTAGGCACCGGTCGCGTCCTTGAAGACACGGCCGCAGCGGGTGTTTTGCCAGCGCGGCGTACCGTCGCCGAATTCTGAAACCTCAATCCACTCGTCGTCGGCGCCCGTAAGGGGGGTGATCGGCTCAAACATCAGCAGCTTCTGCAGCAGGCCGACGGTATAGGGGGCGCTGCTTCCGCTGTGCCCCGCCTTGGAGAATTCGCGCATCATCGCCAGGACGTTCCGCTCGATAGCGTCCTGCAACTCGCAAGGTTCGTCACCACGCAGCAGCGCCAGCTCTCGGCGAGCGTGGCGGACGAGGTTGCTCTCGCCCTCGATCTTGAACTCGAGGAAGGGCCAGCCGGTCAGGCTCGTGACCCGGAGCCGGCCGATTGTCCAGCTGCGGATGGCGTAGGGACCACGCGCTACCGTGGGGCAGAAGGTGCCTTCTGAAGTCGTCATGCTGTTCTCCGGGTGGGTTGGTCAAAAGGGAGGATCGCGGCCTCCTGGGCTGGGAATCCGAACTCGACCAGGACGGCCGCCGGGACTTCGCAGCCGGGCTTGCCAGGCCGCGGGCCGTCGTCGGTCGTGTTCCAGTAGCCGCTGGCCTTGAGGCTGCGCATGGGGCGGCGCCAGCGGTCCAGCGGATCCGTTGGCCCGGCAGGCACCAGTGTCGTGGGCGGCCGGGCGTCCCGGGCGTAGTTGCCCTCGACCAGCTTCTGGAACCCGGAAGGGGATGCCACGAAATCCAAGCCGGCGCGCCAGGGGCGGTCAGGGACCAGGCCGCGGCAGAACTTGCTGTGCTCGACGGCGTCCAGGGCCCGTCGCCAACGGTCCAGGCCGCCGCCCTCCAGGCGCTTGCCGATCGCCTTTCGGCGCTTCTCCGTCAGGTCCTCGGCCTTGGACAAGCCGCATCGCTTGGCCGTTTCATTCCAGAGGTCGAAGGCTTGGCGGATAAGATCGGGTAGAGGCTCGGCTGAAACGAGCACTAAGACCTCGGCCCCCTCAGGGGGCTTAGGGGGTATACTCTTCTCTTCTCTTGTCTTCTCTAGGGCCTTAACAGGTTGATTTTGTTGCACTTCGTCCTGACAGCTAGGGGGGTTCTCCTCGACACCCGCCGACTTCTCCCCGACTTCTCCTGACTTCTCCCCGATCTGACCCCGGCCGGAGCGGGTCGGAAGCGCCCCTTTCACGGTCGCGCGCTCGGCTTCGAAGGCCTCGTCCGACAGATAGACCCGCCCGCCTTCATCGAAGGTGATCAGGCGCCCCTTGTCGAGGAGCCGGCGGATGATGGGGTTCAGCTTCTGGACAGCACAGCCGCACCAGTTGGCGATGAAAGCCCGGTCGTCCTCGAGCGGCCGCCAGGTGCTGTAGAGCAGGTCGAGGACGGTGTTGTAGACGCCCCGCTCCTCGAGGCTGAGGCCGATCATGCCGGACAGCGCCTTGCTGGGGTCGCGGCGATAGAAGTTTTCGCGCTTCACGAGCGGCCCTCCACTAGGTCTCTGACGACATCGAATTCGGCGAAATAGTCCTGCTGGTCGGAGCCGATGGCGCCGCCGCGGTTCTTTGCGCACAGCACTTCCATCCGCCGGCGGAGGAGCTCGACGGTCTCCTCCCAGGCGGCATGCTCGGGCCCGGTCTTCTTGGGCTCGGCCCGCTGCAGGTAGTAGACCTCGCGGAAGGGGAACAGGACGGCGTTGGCGTCCTGCTCGATCGAACCGGAGTCGCGCAGGTCGCTCAGCATGGGCTTCTTGTCGTCGCGCTGCTCGACCTGGCGGGACAGTTGGGACAGGAGAACCACGCAGATGCCGGCGGCCCGGGCGAGGTTCTTCAGGCCTGTGGTGATCGCGCCGTAGAGGGCGGCGTCGTTGCGGCCATTCCGCTCCGGCAGGGTCATGATCTGCAGGTAGTCGATGAAGATGGCGGCCAGGTTGCCCTTGCGCTTCAGGGCCCAAACCCGGCGCTTGATGTAGTCGAGCGTCACCCCGGACGTGTCATCGATCAGGCAGTTGCGCGGCGTCTGCCAGAGCATTTCCCGCAGGTTACGCAGGGTCATCGGGTCCATCTTGCCCCGGCTCATGTCCTGATAGGCGACACCGTCCCCGCGGTGGAAGGACAGGTCGGCCATCGTCCGCTCGTTCAGCTCGCGGCGGTCCATCTCCAGGGCGAAGTAGGCGAACAGGTCGTGCGGATTGCGGCCGGCGGCGCCGTAGGCGGCCACCCGGGCGAGGCTGGTCTTGCCCATGGAGGGACGGCCGCCGACGACGATCAGGTGGCCAGGCTTCAGGCCCCCCAGTCGGCGGTCGAAGCAGCGCAGGCCGGTCATCTTGCCCTTGGATAGGCCGCGCTCCGCTTCCTCCTCCATCTCCGCCAGGGTGGCCTCGGCCGAAGACCGCGCGTCGACGAGGTTCGCGTCACCTGGGGAGGCGCCCTGGGCGATCTCAGCCAGAGCGCGCTCCGCCTCAGTGACAACGTCATAGGGATCCGGGGACTGCCGGCCGGCGGCAGCGATCTGGGCGCCCAGGGCCACGAGATCCCGACGGAGGCTTGCGGCCATGATGCCGGCTGCGATGCCGGGCGCCGCGGCATTTGCCGGCGCCTTGTCGACCAGATCGCCGAAGTAGGACATCCCGCCCAGGGCCAGGAAGGCCTCATCCTTGGCGAAGTGCTGCGCCATCTGGATCGGCTCGGCTTCCTTGCCGTCGTTGATCCGGGCAGCCATCGCGTCCCATAGGCGGACGTGGAAGGCTTCCGAGAAATGCCGGGGCTCGATCCCGTCCAGGGTGCGGAAGGCAGCGTTGTCGAAGAGCACGCAGCCGATCAGGCCTTGCTCGGCTTCAACGTCTATCGAGGGGCGATCAAGAGCGTCGATCATGCCTCGCTCCCGGCGCCGAACAGGGGGCCAGAGCGCATCTGCTCCGCGCGGGCGACCGAGGCCTCCGCCCAGCGAAGAAATTGCGCGGCGAGCTCGGGGTTCTTCGACCGGCGCGACTTCGCCTCCCGGCGGTAGGTCGCGGCCTGGTGCATCTCGTTGGCTATGAGGTCGCGGCGGTTCATCCGATCGGCCCTTCGACGGAGAGACCTTCCTCACGCATCTCGGCGACGAGGTGCTGGGCGGCGGTGTTGAGCCGGCGGAGGGTTGCCTCGACGCCGTGGTCGCGGGCGTGGTCCCGCAGGAAGGTATCGACGCGCGCCCACTCGACACCGGTCGCAGCCTGCACGCGGCGCTGGGCTTCGAGGGGCGACAAGGAGGCGCGCGCCGTCATGCATCACCCGCGGCGGCGAACAGCGCCTTGGCGGCGGCACGGGCGCTGGGAAGCGTTTCGGGCGGGTCAATGCGCCGGGCCTGCGCCGACGCCCACGTGGCGGCCTCGTGGGGCCCACGGAGGGCGGCGTCGTGGCGAACGACCTCTTGGACGAGGGCGCGCGACAGGGCCGGCCAGTCGAGGTCCGGGGCCAGGGCGAACAGGCTGCGGATGGCCGTCCGGCACATGGCCTCGAGCAGGGGCGCGCGCCGGCGGTCGTGGACCAGGGTGCGGCCCGTGGGCTTGACCTCGCGGATGAACGTGGAGCGGGTCATGCGAACCGCCTCACGCTGCGCAGGAGCTCCTTGGCGCTGTGCCGGGCCTGCGTCGCCTTCGGCTGGTAGGCGCGGACCGCGTGCTCAGGGCAGAAGGTCTCCCCGCCGCTGGGCAGGCAGCAGAAACGCATGTCTGCGCCCTCCCCGCGTACAGGCCAGCGGCAGCCACGGAAGCGTGGGTCGGAAATGCTCAGGCCGAGACCCGCGACAAGGCCAGGCGCGATATCGGTCGCCTCGGCGCCCGGCGGCGGCATCGCATAGGTGCGCGATCCGTCGCTGGCCACACGGACGGCAGCCGGCGGGGGCGCCACGTCGATCTGAGGCAGCGGCCGGGGTTTTGACGCTGGCGGACGGCGGGGCTCGCGCGCTGGACTAGCGGCCCGCGGGTTGGACGGAAGTTCGCGGCCGCCCAGCTTCAGGCGCGTTACCTTGCCTATCACGGCGTTGCGCGTCACCCCGCCCAGCGCCTTGGCGATCTGCGACGCCGACATCCCGTTCGCGTGCAGCGTCTTCAGCTTGTCGATGCGCTCGTCGGTCCAGGTGCTATTGGGCGGGCTCGCGCCGATGGCGAACGTCATGCCGCGCGCCCCGGGTAGATCAGCGGCAAGCAGACCCTGCCATTCGGCTGCTCGGCGAGCCGGGGAAAGCCGCCGTGCGCCATGACGGCGCTCACGCACTCCGCATGGTGGGCGAACTTCGGGACCGTCGCGTCGGACGAGTTTGGCGAGGTGCGCTCGGCCCGGTAGATGTCGAGGTAGTGGTCGACGGAGCCGAGGGAAATCGCCAGCCGCTGTGCGATCTCCCGGCGCGGCACCGCCCGGTCTGCCAGCGCGAAGACAGCGGCTTGGCGGGTGTGTTTCACGGCCATCAGGCGGTGCTCCTCTCGGTCTCAAAGGGGGTGATGACGATGTCGACGCCGGGCCGCGCGTGGGGCCGCTTGCTGACGAGAAGATCGAGGGCCTGCTTGTCGTCGTGGAAGCAGACGCCGTTCAGACCATCCAGGAGGGACTTGGCGAGGTTGTCCGCGTCGAAGGCGCCGAAGTAGGCCTCCTGCAGCGCCAGGATGCGAGCGCGCTTGGCCTTGCTGAAGCTGCTGGGGACAGAGAAGCGGAAGCGCAGGGCGATCGTCAGCGGGCCGTCGAGCGGCGCGGCGCCGGCCATGGCCTGAACGGCGGCCGTCTTGATCGCGGCTTCATATTTCCGGGTCTCGGTGTCGGTGTAGACGTTGGCGAAAGCCGCCCCAGACCGCGCCTTCACGACACGGGTTCTGGGGCGGCCCTTGCCGCGGGGCTCGCCGGCAATGGAGAAGGCGAGCCGCGCCATCAGGCAGCCTCGGCTTGTTCGTCGACCGTGGTGTCCAGGAAGCCGGCGCCCTTCAGCTTGCGCGCCTCGGCGTCGGCGTCGAACTCGTCCTCAGGCTCAGGATCCAGCTGCACCGCCTGGGACGTGTTGATGTCGGTGCGCCGGTCGACGATCTTGCCCTTCTCGGACAGGGCCCAGGCGTTGCGCTCCTGGCCAGCGTGGTAGCCCTTCATCCACTCCTGGTGGAAACGGGGCGGGCAGCCTTCTGGGGGCTTCGGCTCGACGCCACGCATGCCAGCGCGATAGCCGTCGGCCTCCCAGTCCAGGCCGTCCTTGATCTCCGCCGGCGTCGTGGCGAACAGCTCGGCCTGACCTCCCGTGGGCAGGCCTGCCATCTGGTGCATCCAGCGCGAGAGTTCCGCCTCACCCTCAAGGTCCTTCTGGGTGAAGGCCTCTTTCTCGATGATCTCGTCGATGATCTTGAGCGGGAAGCCTTCCTTGGACGCGAGGTTGCGGACGACGTTGCGCTGCTTGCGCACCACCTTGACGGGCTCCATCGCGGTCGCCAGGGCGGCGTCGGCCTTTCGACAAGCGTCCAGGTGGGAGAGGAACAAAGCCTCGCGCTCGGCCTGTTCCTCTTGGGTCGGGCCATTGTGGCCAACCTCTGCGGTCTTCTTCGTGCGGGCCATGCCGGCCTCCGTCATCGCCGCGGTCTTGGAGGGCCCGAGGCTTGCCCTGGTAGGTCAGCGGCTACTCAGGGCGTCGATGGCCCTGCGCAGCCGGTCAGCCGCCGCCAGATCGGCGCCGAGCAGGAGGGTCAGAGGGATGCTGAGCAGGGCGGTCAGCGCCCAGAGGGGGTAGAGCGCGCAGATCGCGAACGACCGCGCCGCTCCGGCGAGCCAGTTCGACATGGCGTCTCCGTTGGGCTGCGAGGAAGTCGTCCAGGCCCATGCCGACGACTGCCCCAAGGATCGGGATTGCGACGGACCAGCCGCCGTTCTTGTGCTTGAGGATCCGCTCCCACATCGCCTCGGAGGCATCGCCCTTCAGCAGGGCCTTGGCCTCGTAGACCTCGAAGCCCCAGGTCTTGCGGACCCAGGCCTGGGGCGGCTGCCCGGCGTCTTCAGCAGCCAGGCGAGCAAAGGTCGCCAGCGCATCCCGGCGACGGGAATCGAGGGGTAAATTGGTCCCTCTCAGGGAGGAGATATCCATCGCGGTCACCTGCATGTTCATGGCGACACGCAGAGGCCGCGGAGGGCCGGCAGATGGAGGGGATGGGCGGGGAGTTGGGCTGGGATAGCCGGATAGAGGAAGCGATCCTGCGCGGCGCCCTGGCAGGCGCCTGCAGAACCTGGGCTCGACGAGAGCCCGCGGCCGCGCGGGGATTGACCCGCAAGGCCAACCACGAGAGCACCCTGGCAGGCGCGCTCCTGGGCGAATGGCTGGATCAGGGGAGAGAGACCGGCGAAGGCGCCCTCCCCTGCCATCAACAGGGCCGGGCGGACCCGGCGGGGCCCCTGTGATCTGAAATGGAAATCCGCGGCGCCCATCAGTCAGCGGCGCCTCTTCGGCTTCACCGCGACACGCGAGCCATCCGACATGCCGAACTCGACGCCGACGTATTCGGAAGCGTCGGGCCATTTGCCCATGGTCGCCATGACGTTGGCGACGACCGCCGGCGGCGCCGGATGGGTCAAACCGCGCGACCCGTCCGCCCTCAGCCAGGTGAAGGTTGCGGGGGCGGTCACGCTGCGGCGTCCTGGGCGGCCTCGGCCTGGGCCATGCGCGCGACATCGTCGGGCATGAGCTCAGTCAGCTTAACGTCGATGCCAGCGGCGGCTGCGGCGTTGATGATCGCCGACCAGTGCTTCATCGGAACTTGCTCGCCCGTCCCCTTGGGGGCCGGGTATGTCCAACGCTGGACTGCAGTGCGCTCGAGGCCGAGCCAATCAGCGACGGCCTTGGGGCCCCCGCAGCGCGCGATGATTTCCGAAGCTGGCGTCATAGGTCATCTATGATGCTTTCTCATAGTTTCGTCAATGAGACCTATGAGGTTTTGTCCGTAGCGCCCGCCACGCTCTGTGCGTCACATCGCCGGATCATGGATGCAGCTACTCTGAAGGCCGAATTGCAGAAGCCGGGGCGGTCCCAATCCGCGCTCGCTCGCTTCATGAAGCTGGACGCCGCAAGCGTGAACCGGATGTGTGGCGGCGGACCGGGGCGGAAGATCAGCGTTGAGGAAGCCGAGCAGATCAATGCCTATCTGGCCGGCACGGCGCGCAGCGGCAGCCTGCCCGCTAAGACATCAATGGAGCGTCTGTCCTCGGCCCCCACGCTTCAGCTGCTCCCCATCCGCTTCAGGGTTCAGGCCGGCGCGTGGCTGCAAGCCGACATCTACGCAACTCAGGACTATGGCGAGGGGCCGATAGCAGCCGATCCGAGGATTGCACCTAAAAGCCAGTGGCTTGAGGAGGTCGTCGGGGAATCAATGAACCGAGTGATCCAGCCTGGCATGCTGGTTCACGTCATCGATGCCATTCACCTGGAATATTCGCCTCGGGACCGCGACATCGTGGTCGTCGAGAGGACCCGTTTTCAGGGATCCGAGATCGAGCGCAGTCTGAAGCGCGTGCACATTAGCGGCGGCGGCGTTGAGCTGCGCGGCGACTCGACAATCGCGGAATTCAACGAGCCGATGCCCATCCACGGCGACAACGACGACATTGAGATCCGCATTGCCGGCTGGGTGCGTCATGCCATCGTGAGGCTCTAGGTGTGGCCGATGCGGTCGACATCTCCGCATTCGCGCCAGGATGCCCTCCGTTCGGCGTAATTTACGGCGGAGTTCACGACGGCGAGTTGAAGTTCAATTTCTACTGCAAGGCCTGCGGCGGCTGGGTGCTGACGACCGACGATCAGCCGGCGACGGACATGTCCATGATGTTTTGCAAGGCGTGCGGGGAGTTCTTTGGTCGCCTAAGCATGATCTGGGCGACGGCGGTCTTGGCGGGCGAAGCTGCGGGCCTGCCTGTCCCCCGCAGAATCGACGCTTCGACCTGGAGCCCACCCTGACCTAGCGGCGCGACCGACCTCATAGCGCCTCACAGAACAAGTGTGCGATTTCCTCATTGACCTTTCTATGAGGTTTTGTCACAGTCTCCTCACACCCGAGGAGCAGTCATGTCCCCCGCCACCACATCCGCCACTGAAAAGACCGAGGCCTTCATCCGCTGGCATCAGCGGACGGGCATGGCCCTGATCAAGCGGGCGACCGCGAACCGCCGCTGGCTGCGCAAGCTGGCCAAGTCCAACCCGGGCGCCGGCCAGTTCTACGGCGAGCACCTGGATCTGGTGATGGCGGGGGTGCAGCAGCACCGCGCCTACATCCGCCAGGCCCGCGCCAAGTTGGCCGCCCAGGCCGCCCCCGCCGAACAGGTGGCCGCGTGAGCCGCCCCGCCGCCGCCATCGCCGACGAGATCCGGCTGATGTCCCCCGCATCCGACCTGGACAGCTGGATCGAGCAATGCCGCGAGGCGTCCATTGATCGCTTCGGGCGCCCGTTGAACACGCCCGACGCGCGGCTGGCGGCCTGCCTCCACCACGCGCTGATCGACCTTCGCACCCAGGTCGAGCCGGTGATCCAGATGCTCGCCGAGCAGGAGGCCGACGCCGAGGCCCTGGCCGAGCGCGAGGAGGCGGCATGAGCCACGCCCTCCTGATCCCGGCGCTCTGCGTCGTCGCCTACCTGGTCATCCACTTCATCAACTGCGGGGTTCCCCATGACCGCTGAGCAGAAGCCCTGGACCTGCAGCTGGTCGATGGTCGGTCGCTGGCTTGTCCAGACTGGCGACCGCGACGGCGAGCCCTATTCGGGTCAGCTGTCCTTTCATGAAGCGGACGAGGCGAAGGCCCGCCTGATCGCAGCTGGGCCGGACATGCTGGCCGCCCTCACCGAGATCGCGACGTTCTGGGATCACCTGCACCCCGACGCCCGCCCCGAGGACGCGTTGGTGGAAATCGCCCGCGCCGCCATCGCCCAGGCCGAGGGCCGGTCATGAGCCACGACCCCCGCTCCCCTTCCGACGCGGCCGACCACGATCCCCGCCCGATCAACTGGACCCAGGTCCACTGGCGCCTGCACGACGCGATGCAGGCCGACCGCACTGGCTGCTGCGCGCACTGCGACGAGCCCTTCGAGGACGAGACGCCGAACGTCGAGGCCTTCGAAATCACGGGCCAGCTGCTCTGCGACCTGTGCGCCGAGGCGGCCATGGAAGAGGCGGACGCCGATGTCTGACGTCCGCGCCTACGTCCACCTGACCGACGCCGACCAGATCGCCATGGCCGAGTCCGAGCGCCCCGGCGGGATCACCATCGCCCTGGGTCCGGATTGCGTCGTCTACCTGACGGCCGACCAGGCCGCGACGCTCCGCGACAAGCTGAACGCGCGGCTCGCGCAGGTCGGCAGCGCCCGCATCCACGACCTCACCCAGGCGCGCGGCGCCCGCAACCGACCGAACGGAGACGCCGCGTGACCACCATCCCAGATCCTCAAGTCGTCGCCGGGAGCGGGGTCGGGTCGCTCCTCGCCGACATGGCCGCATGGTTCGCCGCCTTCTTCTTGATCGGCCTCTGCACGCTGCTGATCGCCGCCCTATCCGCCTACTTCATCGGCGGCGTCTGGACGGCGGTCGGGTCCTGCTTCCTCGGCGGTGGGCTGGGTCTGCTCGTCGGCGCTTGGTGGGCCAGCCGCCGCGGCCGCCGGCTCGGCCGCCCTGAATGCGGAGGGCAGCCATGACCGAGCCCATCGGCTTCCTCGTCTGGTGCCCCGAGCGCGGGTTCCCGACCTACACGCACCCGAACTTCCTCGGGGCGATCGCCGAAGCCGACAGGCTGAAGCGCGCCAACCCAGGATGCCGGTTCGTGGTCATGGCGCCCTGCGAGGACATGTCCATGATCGGCTACTCGCTGGGCTGGAGCCGCGGTCGCGAGGAAGGCCTCGCCCAGAGCCATCGCGAGATCATGAAGGCCGAAGCCGTCGAGGACCGGAACATGGACGCTGCGCACGACCTGCGCGCCCGGCTGAGACGCACCGCCAAGATCGAAGACAATGCCAAGGCCTTCCAGTCGATCGTCGCCGACGCCCTGCTCTGGTTCGACGGCTTCGCGGCCGCCCACGCGCACCGCGAAAGCTACGACCAGCCTCGCATTCCAGACCGCGACCAGCTGCGCACCCTCAATGGTGCCCTGCAGGACTTGGCGGAGCCAGATGCATCCCTTGGGGAGATTCCGTTTTGAGTGACCTCCTGCCAGACGGCCTCTACCTCCATCTGCCCGAGGAGGCCTACTTCGCCCAGCGCCGCCTCGGCTCGTCCGACATCGTGAAGCTGTTCCAGCAGCGCGAAGGCTGGTGGTGGTCGTCACACCTGAACACGCGACGGGTCGAGAAGCCCAAGGAGGCGCTGAACTTCGGCAAGGCGCTGCACGCCGCAGTCCTCGAGGGCGTCGATGCCTACGCCAGCCGGTTCGCCGTGGCGCCGGACAAGGCCGACTTCCCCGACCTGTGCGTCACGATTGATGAGATCAAGGCTGCCCTGGACGAGGCCGGCGTGACTTACCCGTCCCGCGCCACCAAGCCCATTCTGGTCGATGGAGCGGCGGCGGCAGGCATCCCCGTTTGGGATGCGATCCTTGCCGCCTTCGATGAGCAGCGCGGCGCCCTGGACGCCATCTCATCGACCGAGGACTGGCAGATCAGGATGATGGCCCGGCTGATCCACGAGCACGGGGAAATCGGCCCGCTGTTCGCCTTCGGTCCGGAGCACGTCCCCTTGGCCGAGGTGTCGATCCTCTGGACCACGGATGACGGTATCCGCCGGCGCGGCCGGCTGGACGGGATGCTCCCCACGGCGACCGGCGACCTGAAGTCGCTAGGCAACTGGTCAGGGCGCCCGCTCTCATTCGAGGCCGGCAAGATCGCCAACGACCGCGGCCTCGACATCCAAATGGCCGATCACCACGTCGCCCGGCGCAAGGCCTACGAATTCATCGTCGCCGGCAATGTCCACGGCGCGACGCCTGAGGAACACGCCTGGCTGAAGCGCTTCCCGACAGAGGCGCCCCACTGGGGATATTTCTGGATCTTCTTCCAGAAGCCGGACGACGTGAACGGCCGCGCGCCGGTCATCTTCCCCTGGTGGGAGGACTTCGGCGACGAGCTGCACCGCTTCGGCCACAGGAAGCTCCACAGCGCCCTTCAGACCTACCGTCGGTGCATGTCCGAACACGGGGCGCATGAGCCCTGGACGCGCGTCGAGCGCCTGCACGTGACCACGGAGGGCAACCCCGACCGGGTCTTCGTCCCCCACTACATCGCCTTTGATCAGCCCGCCCCCGATGAGGAAGAAGTCTTCGCATGAGCACCGCCGTAGCTGAACGGGCCGCGCCCGCCGACATGACCCCGGCCCAGCGCCAGAAGCACCGCCTCGATCAGTTCATGGGCGCTATCGAAAAGCGCCAGGACCAAATCGGGACCCTGCTCGCGGACTCGGGCATCGACCCGCGCCTGTTCCTCGAGACCTGCCGGCGCTCGTTGATGCGCGACCCTGAGCTGATCAACTGCGATCCGGCCAGCTTCATTCAGGCGGCGCTCAACTGTGCCGCCGACGGGCTGGTCCCCGACGGGCGGAAGGCCGCCATCATCCGGTTCAAGGGCAGCGCGCAATACTTGCCGATGTATCAGGGCCTGCTCGACGTGGCCTACCGGTCCGGCAACTTTCAATCAATCGCCGCGCACGTCGTCTATGAGGGCGACGAGTTCGACTATGACATGGGCGACAATCCCTTCATCCGGCACAAGCGCCCGCTGGAGTCGACGTCGACCAAGATCATCGGCGCCTACGCCATCGCCCGCACCACGAACGGCGGCGTCTTCCGCGAAGTCATGGGCGCGGCCGAGCTCGCCAAGGTCCGCGCCGTCTCCCGGGCGACCAAAGGTCCCAACGTCGACTGGCCGGGAGAGATGGCCCGCAAGGCGCCCGTGCGGCGCATGTGGAAGTATCTGCCGAAGACGCCGAACATGGACCGGGTCGCCATCCACGACGACGCGACCTACGACCATGGCGCGCTGCCGGCCGCCAACGAGCCGACCCGGCAACTGCGCCCCGGCTTCAACCCGCCCGCCATCGCGCACCAACCGACCGAGGAAGCGCCCGCCGTTCCCATGGACGAGATCCTGGACGGGGACTTCGTGCCTGCCTTCGACGGCGCGGATGAGGCCCCGGCGCCGGAGGCCGATAAGTCCATGTCCCAAAAACCTGCGGCGGATGAGGTCGACGACGGGTTCCCGGGTGACCGGCCGACGCCCGCCAGCGCAGAAGGGCAGACCCTAGCGGGCCCGGACTTCGACCCTGCGTCCTGGGCAATCGACTTCAACACCCAGGTCCACAAGCTGGAGTCGGTCGACGAGATCACGGCTGCTTGGACCGATGCACAGGCCAAGGGCTACGCGCTCAAGCTCAAGGCCCACTCCCCGGCAAAGCTGAAGGCCCTCGTCGACAGCATGAACCAGCGGGTCGCTGAGATCGAAGGCAAAGGCTGATGACCAGGGTCATTCTGCGCGCTGTTGATCTTGAGACGACCGGGCTGGCGCCGCCCGAGGAAATCATCGAACTCGGCATCTCCGACGTCTACTGGGACACCGACGAACAGGTGGCCAGCGTCACAGCGCCGAAGTCCTATCTGTTCCGCACTGACCGGCAGATCACTCCTGAGAACCGGTCCGTGCATCACATCCAAGATGCTGAGCTGGCGACGGCGCCGTTGTGCACCGCGGATCATCTGCGATCTGCGTTGATGGTCGACGGCGGGGAGCCCTTCGCCCTGGTCGCCGCGAACGCTGCCTTCGAACAGTTGTGGTTGACCGAGACGGTCACCGGCCCGATCCGCTGGATCTGCACGGTCAAGGCGGCGGCCCGGCTCTACCCCGACGCCGAGAGCCACTCGAACCAGGCTACACGATATCGCATGGGGCTGGACCTCCCCGAGGCGTGGGCCATGCCGCCTCACCGTGCAGGCCCGGACGCCTATGTCACCGGGAACATCCTCGCCAACATGCTACGCGGCACGAAGGTCAACGACCTCGTGCAGTGGCAACGCGAGCCGAAGTTCCTGCCGCGCTGCCCCATCGGGAAATGGCGCGGCCGCGACTGGGCTGACGTCGAGCGGTCCTATCTCGATTGGCTGCTTAAGACCCCTGACATGGACGCCGACGTCAAGCACGCGGCCAACCTCGAGCTCGATCGGAGGGCGGGGCGATGAGCGAGGTTGCCCCCGCCACGCTTGCGCCCCTGATCGCTGAAGAGCGCCGCCTGCGCGCCATCCGGGATGCCGACGACCGCGATCGTGCAAAGGCCGCCGAGAAGGCTCGCGCGTCGGATAGGGCTTGGCGCAAGATTGCCGCCGCCTTGGAGATCGCCCGCGGCTACGAGCGGCCTAGGCCCCGGATATCTCACCGCCGAGCCGAGCCAAAGACGCCCGGGCAGCGCCAGCCGCGCCAGGTGCTGGCCGACCACAAGGGATTCGTCGCCACCCTACCCTGCATCGCAACGCTGATCAGGACAGGGCGTCACGACTACGCCGTCCAGGTCGCTCACCAGCGATTCAGCCTGGCCGCCGCCGGCGTCACCAACCCGGGCTTGCAGCGCAAGAGCAGCGACTTCCGGGTGCTCCCCTTGGCCGTGGCGGAGCATGCCCGCCAGCACGACGGGAAGGAGCTCGCCTACTGGGCGGAGCTCGGCATGTCGGGTGAGGAAGTGACCGCTCTCGGCAAGGCGCTGCACCGGGCCACCGGTGATCGGGACGCCGCTGAGGATCTTCTCGTCAACGCGGCGCTCGCCGCCCAGGCCGTGCGCCGCCAAGCCAGGGCCTCTAACGGCCAGCCCTCCCGAACTGCAAGGAGCTAGATGATGAGCATCGAGAACCCTGTCCTGTTTGCTGGCGATGGACCGGCGGATGAAGAGCGGGCGGAACTGCTGGCGCTGCTGGCGAAGGCTACGCCGGGGCCGTGGTTCTATCGTTCGCGCGAGGGCAAGCATGGCGGCTCATGGATCGCAGATAGCCCGAGGGGGACGCAGCACGGCAAGATTATCGTGGTCGCGGGCTCCTGCTACAGCGGCTCTGACGACTACGAATTGATAGCCGCCGCCGTCAACGCCCTTCCCCGCCTCCTCGCCCTCCCCCCGGCATCGGTAGGGGGGTGGAAGACAATCGAGAGCGCGCCGAGGGATGGGACGCGGATCTTGGCGTGCAGCATTCATCACGATGGATGCGAGGTCGTGTGCTGGCAGGACGGTGAGGGTAGCGGCAACATCTACACGCATGACGCATGTCAGATGGAGGGCTGGGTCAACGACGGCACGATCAAGGACCGCTTCCATGCGAACCCGCGCTGGTTCACGCATTGGCAACCGGTTCCCGCCGCCCCCTCTCCCCCCGTTGGGGAGGGGTTGGGGAGGCTCCAGCCTACGGCTTCCGCACCCGGTATCGAACCGGAACAGTCCAGCGAGTGGGGCGTGGACGGGCTGGCTGACGCAAGGGCCGCATACAACGACCTCTGCGAATATGTGCCTGCCGACGCGGGGGACCGCTTCTGGGAAGCCCTCGACGCTCTGCGACAAAGCCTCTTAGCCCCCGAACACCGCGAAGCCATCACGCTTCAAGCCACATCGAAGGGCGGCAGCGAACCCAATCCCCCGACAGACAAGACGGCTGAGGTAGTGAAGGCCAGCCTGAGAGATGGCTCCTACCGCGCCTTCCGAGACGGCCACACCGACCTGTGCTGGGCGATGGACGACGCCCTCGACATCATCGAGAGCCTGGAGGCGGAGAAGGCGACCCGCGACACGTCCATCATGGTCATGGCCGAACGGTGCGCCGCCCTACGCGCCCGCGCCGAGGCCGCCGAGGCCTCCCTCGCTTCCGAAAGGGCCAGGGTGGCGGGGGTGGTGGATACTATATCCGGCCTCAATCTGATCGACGCCGATGATGCCCCGCCAGAGGCCACGACTGACGAGGCAGCCATCTGGGCGGCGGGCTATAGCGCCTGCCTTCGCGATGTGATCGCCCTTATCACCAAGGAGCCCCAACATGGGTGAGTTGAGCGAAACTGCGATGTCGGAGCGCGAAGCCAAGCTGTTCGACTTGGCATGGGAACTTGTGGCCGCCATCACGGGCGGCGGCCCCCTACCCCACTCGACGCCGAAGCAACGCGCCGATGAAGCCCGCCCGATCCTGTTGGGCCTGCTTGAAGCCCGGAACACCCGCACACCCGCCCCCGTAACCCCTGGGGATGGGGAGGGGCGGGCCGCCTCTAACTGCCAGTTCTACCCCGCCTGTTATGTCTGCGGTGACTGCGACTTTGAGGGCTGGAAGGTGGGAAGGTGCGGCCTGCCCAAAGTCGCCCACCCTTCCCCTGCCCGCATGGAAGACATGGGCGACGGCGATTGGGTGGATATCGGACCCCCTTCCCCTGCCCTAGACGCTGGGGTGAGGGAGGATGTGGCGCGGATCGTTCGCCTTTACTCCCTGCACAAGGCTCCAGACGGCTGGCGCCTATTCCGTGACGGGCAGCGGATTGAAGGGCCGTGGCCCTTCGCCGACACCCCCCTGGCCGAGGTGGCGCTCAGTGAAGCAATCGCAGACGCCATCTTATCGAGGCTCCAGGCTTCTCCCTTAGATAGGGGTTCGGTCGACAAATCCCTTACGACACAAGGGGTTGATGGTATAATCGGTCAGGAGAAAACCTGATGGATGAGCCCGTTGAGATCTGGCGTGAAGTGCCCGGATACCCCGGCTTCATGGCGTCAAGTCGTGGCCGCGTCATGGGCAAAAGAGGGCGCATACTGACAGCGAAGCCCGATCGATACGGCTATCTTTGGGCGGTTTGGCAACGCGAGCCGCGCCGGATTGTGTCCTATCATGCCCTCGTCGCCCTGGCCTTTATTGGCCCTCGCCCTGAAGGCTACGACCTAGATCATATCGACCGCTGCCGAGACAACAACGCGCCGGACAATCTGCGTTACTGCACCCACGCCGAGAACATGGCGACCATCGTGCAGCCGAGGGCCGGCAGCGGGGCCAAGGCAGCCCGCACCGCTGCACGGCTGGCCCGCCCGACGAAAGAGCCCAGGCCCCCGCGCGAGCCCCGCGTTCGGCAACCACAAGCGGCCTACGTTCATCGCGGCCCCGCACGGTTGACAGGACAGGCCAACGGGCGCGCCATGCTGACTGAAGATCAGGCGCGCTCAATCCTGGCGCTTCCCCGCCCTTCGGGACGCTCCGCGAACGGCGCTGTTCACCCGCATAGCCTCAAGGCTCTGGCTGCCCGCTTCGGCGTCGGCAAGGTCACCATCGCGGATCTATTGGCAGGCCGCACGTGGAGGCATCTGCACGAACGCGAAACGACCGAACAAAAACCCAACCCCACTACTAAGGGGGGAGCATGAGCCTCCGGGTCTTGGATCTGTTCTGCTGCGAGGGCGGGGCCGGCGCCGGCTACGCGCGGGCCGGGTTCGACGTGACCGGCGTCGATATCAATCCCCAGCCGCGGTATCCGTTCGCCTTCCGCCAGGCCGATGTGCTGGCGCTGGACCCTGCGTGGGTGGCGAGCTTCGACGCGATCCACGCAAGCCCGCCCTGCCAGGCGCACACGGCGATGAAGACCATGCACAACGCCAAGGTCCACGCCGACCTAATCGAGCCCACCCGCGCCATGCTGAAGGCCAGCGGGCGGCCCTGGATCATGGAGAACGTGGTCGGAGCCCCATTGGAGGCCCCGATCCTACTATGCGGGACCATGTTCGGCCTAGGCGTGGAGGATGCGGAGTTGCGCCGCCACCGGCTGTTCGAGGCGTCATGGCCGCTGCTGTTTGTCCCACAATGCCAGCACGGATCGCGCGACACCATCGGCGTCTACGGCGGCCACGTTCGCAATCGGCGCCGGGCCAGGACCATCGGCGTCTATGGCGAAGGTGCGCGGGACAGCCGGCGCAAGTTCGATAAAGGCGTTCCCGACTTCACCAGTGACCAAGGCCGGGCTGCGATGGAGATGGATTGGGCGACCATCGCCGGGCTCTCGCAAGCCATCCCGCCCGCCTACACCGAATGGCTGGGCCGCGAGCTGATGGCCCACCTCCAAGCCCAACGGGAGGCCGCATGACCCCCATCCTCACCCGCCAGGAAGCCGCGCATGGGTAAGCCGATGGCAGAGCGGCTGCGCGCGATGTCCGGCGAGACCCTGCGCAACGAGGCGCGCAAGTCCGACAAGGCGCTGGGCGCCGAGATTGACCGCCTCCAGATCGCCGACGAGCAGTTCCGCGTCGTTCTGCTGCACAACATCGCCGTGGACGAAGAGGTCGAGCGGCGTCGGAAGGGTGGGCACAATGGCTGACCTCCCCCTCCGCATGACCAGCGCCGAGGTGTGCGCGCTCGGCCGCTTCTCGATCAACACCCTCAACCGGAAGCGAGCCGCGGACCCGGCTTGGCTGAAACCGTCCACAGTGCAGGGCGGCCGGTCCACAGTTTTCGACCGAGACGCGGTTCTAAAGGCGCTCGGCCTCAGCGCGGATGGAGTTTCCGATGCCCCGGCGGGCGACGACTGGACCTTTGACCCCGATGCCTTCCGTGCAGCTCGAGCTGGGAAGATACGTGACCGTGCGCCCTCGCAAGGACGGAACGGCCCGGGTGCTGTTCGAGGTCCCGCCAAGGCTCCGGCCCTCAGGGTGGTCGCCGGCGATCCCGCTGCCAACCACAGGGGAGCGTAGAGGCGACCTCACCGACGCCGAGGAGGTCGGGAGGATCCAGCACGACGCACGCCGGCTGCTGGACAGCCTCAGGGCTGCCAGGATGGGCCGCGAACTAGGACCGGGTCCCAAGTCGATGCCGGCGCTCATACGGTCCTGGCAGTCGACTCAGCGGTTCAAGGACACCAAGCCGCGGACCCAGGCCGGCTACACCTATCACGCTGGGCTGATCGAAGCCTGGTCGGCCAGCATCGGGCACAAGCCGGTAGCCACGATCAAGCTGGAGGCGATCGAGCAGTTCCTGGCCTTTTATGACGACCGGCCGACGACCCGCCGGCACCTGAAGATCGTGCTCTCGATGCTGATGGACAGGGCAATCCAGCTCGAATGGCGCACCTCCAACCCGCTGGCGACGATCAAGATGGGCGCCCCGAAGTCCAAGGTCATCATCTGGGAACAGGCCGACGTCGATCGCTACCGGGCCTTGGCCGTGGCCGCCGGCCAACCGTCCATCGCCGCCATGATCCTGACGCTCTGGGAGACAGGTCAGCGCATCACCGACGCGCGCCTCTTCCGCCACGGGGCCGAATACAAGGGCGGGGCGTTCCGCTTCTGGCAATCCAAGACCGGGGCGTGGGTCACCATCCCGGTCAGCCTGGCGCTCCGCTCGCTGCTGGGCGAGGCGCAAGACCCGGCGAGCCCCTACCTGTTCACCGATGCGGCGACCGGCAAGCCGTGGGCAGAGCAGCGGCTAGGGCATGTGTTCGCCGACATTCGCGGCGAGGGCCGCCATGTGCTGCGGGCTCTGCGACATAGCGCCGTGGTGCAGATGGCTCGCCGAGGGTCGGATATCCCCGAGATCGCCAGCGTGACCGGCCATTCACCCGCAACCGCCGCCGCGATTCTGGCTCGCTACCTCCCCCGAGATAACCTGCTGGCGGCGAAAGCGCAGCGCCGGCGGGGCCTGATCGGGAAGAAAGATCAATAGGTCTGACACAAATCACTGTATCGTCAGACCATGATACAGGTTCCGTTGTTAAACGCCCCCGACACCTTTGCCTTGATCGACGACGAGGACACCCCAATCCTCGCCTACGAGTGGACGCTAAGCGACGGCGGCTACGCCGTGCGGACTGTGGACAGCCTCGCAATGCATCGCGCGGTTTTGCATGTCCCCGAGGGGCGGATCGTCGATCACATTGATGGGGACCGCCTGAACAACACCCGGGCAAACATTCGGGTCGTGACGCCACGACAGAACGCGAGGAACATCGCCGAAGCGCAGCGCGATAGCTTCGCGGGCTTCATCGGCGTGGGCTGGCACGGTGGACGTGGAAAGTGGCAGGCGTCAATTCGTGTAGACGGCAAGCTGCTGCACCTCGGCTTGTTTCCCGACATTGAGGACGCCAAGCGTGCTCGATGCGAGGCGGAAGTTCTCCACTGGGGCGTTAATCCTCGCCGGAAAGCCGTCCTGGAGCGGGTGCTCAAAAGAACGCTTGAGCTACAGGAGTCTGATGGCCGTCTGACCAATTAGTCTGACGACACCCCCCTTGATAAGATTTGCGCCCGGATTTGAGGGGCGAAATCAACACCTTACGTGGTAGGCCGGGTGGGGGTCGAACCCACGACCATTCGATTAAAAGTCGAATGCTCTACCACTGAGCTACCGGCCCGACTGCGGCGGCGCTGGCGGATCGCCCAGGCAGGCCTGGGCCACCCGATGGCGGCTCGACGGAGCGGCGGGACCATAGGCGGAGGCCCTGGACCGGACAAGCGGGAAAGGCCAAGGTATGTTGGTTTTGTAACGTTGGGAACTGAGGGCTCATGCGGCCGATCTTGTGCGGAGTGTCTTTGGTCCTGGTGTTGGGGGGCTGCGTCTCGAGCGGGTCGCCCTCGACCCGCGTGGGGGGGCGTCAGACGATGCGCGGCGCTGTGGTCCAGCCGCTGGAGGACTTCAACCTGATCCGGGAAAAGATCCCCGCGTCGTTGAGGCGGGCTGAGGAAGCCCCCTACGCCCAGCCCGATCCGCCCACCTGCATGGGGATCCACTTCGAGATCAGCCAGCTGGACGAAGCGCTCGGGCCCGACTCGGACGTGCAGGACCCCTCCCCGGCCGGCAGAACGACCCAGGGCGCGGTCCTCATCGGCCGATCCGCGGTGAGCGCGATGCAGGATCTGACCACCAACTGGATTCCCCTGCGCAGCTGGGTGCGCACCATGACCGGCGCCCAGAGCCATTCGGCGCAGGTGCGCAAGGCGGTCAATGCGGGGCTGATGCGCCGCGCCTTTCTGAAGGGAATCGCCCACTCTCGGGACTGCCCGGTGACCGCCGCCGCGGCGCCCGCCCAGTTCCCCGCCCCGCCGCCGACCCCGTCCAGCGCCGGAGGCTGATCAGCCTGGCGCGTAGCGGCTGTGGAACTCACGGCGGAAGGACTCCAGTCGTCCCTCCTGGATCGCTGACCTGAGCCCTGCCATCAGGGCCTGGTAGAAGGCGATGTTGTGCCACGACAGCAATACCTGGGCGAGAATCTCCTCGGCGCGCACCAGGTGATGCAGGTAGGCCCTGGAGTAGTCGCGGCTGGCGGCGCAGTCACTGCCGGCGTCCAGCGGCGTGTCATCCTCGGCGAAGCGGGCGTTCTTCAGATTGATCGGCCCGTCCCAGGTGAAGGCCTGTCCATGGCGGCCCGAGCGGGTGGGCAGGACGCAGTCGAACATGTCCACGCCCCGCGACACCGCCTCCACCAAATCAGCCGGCTTGCCCACCCCCATCAGGTAGCGCGGCCGGTCGGCGGGCAGGAAGCCGGCGGCGTAGTCGAGCACCGCACACATGGCCTCATGCCCCTCGCCCACCGCCAGGCCGCCGATGGCGTAGCCGTCGAAGCCCGTCTCGATCAGCCGGTTCGATGATTCGCGGCGTAGGGCCTCAAAGGTCGAGCCCTGCTGAATACCGAACAGGGCCTGCCCCTCGCGGGACCCGAAGGCCGCCTTGGAGCGCGCCCCCCACCGCGCCGACAATTCCATGCCCTCGCGGGCGCGGGGCTCCTCCGCCGGCCAGGCGACGCATTCGTCCAGCTGCATGACGATGTCCGAGCCGAGCAGGTCGGCCTGGATCTCGATGGAGCGCTCGGGCGACAACACATGGCGTGAGCCGTCCAGATGGCTCTGGAAGGTGACGGCCTCTTCCTTGACCTTGGAGATCTTCGACAGGGACATCACCTGGAAGCCACCGGAATCGGTCAGGATCGGACCGTCCCAGCGCATGAAGCGGTGCAGTCCCCCCAGCCGCGCCACCCGCTCCGCCGTGGGTCGCAGCATCAGGTGATAGGTATTGCCCAGGATGATGTCGGCCCCGGCCGAGCGCACCTGATCGACGGTCAGCGCCTTGACGGTTCCGGCGGTGCCCACCGGCATGAAGGCGGGGGTGCGGATGGCGCCGCGGGGGGTCTCCAGCACGCCGGTGCGGGCCGCGCCGTCGGTGGCGGACACCAGGAAGGGGAAGGACGCCATCAGGCCGCGCGCTCCAGCAGACTGGCGTCGCCGTAGGAATAGAAGCGGTAGCCGGAACCCAGCGCGTGGGCATAGGCCGCCTGCATCCGCTCCAGCCCAGCGAACGCGCTGACCAGCATGAACAGGGTCGAACGGGGCAGGTGAAAGTTGGTCACCAGCAGGTCGGCGGCGCGGAAGCGATAGCCTGGGGTGATGAAGATGGACGTCTCGGCGGCGAAGGGCCGCACGACTCCGTCCTCCCCCGTGGCGCTTTCCAGCAGCCGCAGGGAGGTCGTGCCCACCGGCACGATGCGGCCGCCGGCGGCACGGGCGGCGTTGAGGGCGTCAGCCACCGCGGCGCTCACCTCGCCGTACTCCGGATGCATGCGGTGCTCGGCGACCTCGTCGGTCTTCACCGGCAGGAAGGTGCCCGCGCCCACGTGCAGGGTGACGGTCTGCACGGCGACTCCGGCCTCCGCCAGCCGCGCCATCAGCTCAGGCGTGAAATGCAGCCCGGCCGTCGGCGCCGCCACCGAGCCGTCGAAGCGGGCGAACAGGGTCTGGTAGTCGCTGCGGTCCTGATCGTCCTGCGCCCGCTTGGCGGCGATATAGGGCGGCAGGGGCATGGCGCCGTGCTCGGCGATGGCCGCGTCGAGGTCGGGACCCGACAGGTCGAAGGCCAGGGTCACCTCGCCCCCCTCCTGCTTGTCGGACACGGTGGCGTCGAGGGCGCCCAGCAGGCAGGCGCGATCGGTCGTCGCGCCGAAGCGGACGCGGTCCCCCACCCTGAGGCGCTTGCCGGGGCGCATGAAGGCCGTCCAGCGGCTGGGCGTCAGGCGGCGGTGCAGGGTGGCCTCTACAGCGACGACGGACTCCCCACGCGGACGCACCCCCGCCAGCCGGGCCGGGATCACCCGGGTGTCATTGACCACCAGCACGTCGCCGCGGCGCAGGAACGACGGCAGGTCGCGGACCTGGCGATCCTCCAGGTCCCGCCCCTGCCCCACCACCAGCAGGCGGGCCGCGTCGCGGGGCTGGGCCGGACGCAGGGCGATGCGGTCGTCGGGCAGCTCGAAATCGAAGTCGGACAGGCGCATGGGCGCGGGTGTGGGCGCCGACGGCCCCATCGTCAAGCGCCCAAGGGGACAAGACGCGCTATGGCAGGGCCCAATGGCCCCGCTTTAACCGTCTTGATGGTGCAATAAGACAGGCGGGCGGGGATGAGGCGGGTATGCGGCAGGTGCTGAGACTGGGAAGCCGGGCGCTGGCGCTGGCCGGCCTGCTGGCGGCCTTCGGGGCGGGCGCCGTGGCGGTGGCCGGCCAGGGGGGCCGCTGGTCCGGCCTGCTGGACGTGGCCAATCACTTCACGCCCGTCTGGGGCGCCGCCGGCCTCGCCTCGGCCGCCCTCTGCGCCCTGGCCTGCCGTGGCGGCTGGCGGCGGGCGGGCGTGGCGGCCGGGCTGGTCGCCGCGGTGATCGCCGCCATCATGGTCCTGTCGGAGATCACGGCCGGCGCCGCGCCGGCGCCGGCGGCGCACGGTCCCACCCTGAAGCTGGTCCAGTTCAACCTGTGGGAACAGAACGTCGATCCGGCGGGCACAGCGGCCTGGATCCTGGCCCAGGACGCCGACGTGGTCATGACCGAGGAGACGGTCGGCGCCGCCGCGGCCATCGGCGAGCGCCTCGAACAGGCCTATCCCTACCGGTCCAGCTGCCGGGTCCCGCGCCGATGTTCGGTGATGATCTACAGTCGCCTGCCCCTGACCCAGCGCGGCTCCGGCCAGGGTCCGCCCCTGGCCTGGGCCGTCGCCGACTGGAACGGGCGGCCGTTGACCCTGGCGGCGATCCACGCCTTCTGGCCCTACCCGCCAGGATTCCAGCAATGGCAGATGCGCCGGCTGGCCCGGTTCGCCCAGGGGCGCGACCAGGCGGGCATGATCCTCGCGGGCGACTTCAACGCCGCGCCCTGGGCCTTCGGCCTCAAGCGGCTGGACCGGTCCTTGTCGATGCAGAGGCGCACCCACGGCGCCGCCACCTGGCCGGCGGCGGCGGTGTCGCGCTACCGGATCCCGACCCTGTTTCCGGTCCTGGCCATCGACCAGGTCTATGCTGGATCGGACTGGCGAACGGTCAGGGTGGAGCGTGGTCCGAGACTGGGCTCGGACCACTATCCGGTGGTGGTGGAGCTCGCCTGGGCCGATTAGGCGTCGGCGGCGACGCGGGCGGTGAGGATCTTGCCAGGGGCGGCCGGGGGCTCGCCCTTGGGCAGGGCGTCCACCGCGTCCATGCCGTCGGTGACCTCGCCCCAGACCGTGTATTGGCGGTCCAGGAAGCCGGCGTCGGCCAGGCAGATGAAGAACTGGCTGTTGGCCGAGTTGGGGTTTTGCGAGCGCGCCATCGAGCAGACGCCGCGGCTGTGCGGGGCGGGGGAGAATTCGGCGGTGAGGTTGGGCTTCTCGGAGCCGCCCATGCCGGTGCCGGTCGGATCGCCGCCCTGGGCCATGAAGCCGTCGATGACGCGGTGGAAGATCACGCCGTCATAGAAGCCCTCGCGGGCCAGTTCCTTGATCCGGCCCACGTGGCCGGGGGCGAGGTCGGGGCGCAGGCGGATGGTCACCGGGCCGGTGTCGAGGGTCAGGATCAGGGTGTTTTCGGCGTCGTCGGCCATGGCGTGGCTCTCCAATTCGGGTTCGGAGGGCGTTCTAGCCGCCTCGACGCCGCTTGTCGCCTGCGATGATCCCTAGGGCGCGCCGCCGCCGGACACCTTGGCCGGAAGCTCCACCCCGCAGGCGGCGTGCTCGTAGGAGTTGGCGACATCCTCCTTCTTCATGAGGGCCTTGAAGGCGGCCCCGGCGGGATCCAGCAGCTGCACGGTCGGCCGCTCGGCGGCGGGGATGTCGGCGAGGACGCGGACCTTGACCATCTTGTCCGGCGTGGCCGGCGGCTCGCCCACGGCCAGGCGCCGCACCACGTCCAGCCCCACCACCGTGCGGCCCCAGGCGGTGTATTCCTTTTCCAGCGAGGCGTGGATCTGGCGCATCAGGAAGAACTGGCTGTTGGCCGAGGCCAGGTCGGCGGCCCGCGCCATCCCCGCCACCCCGGGGCAGAACAGGCCCCAGGCCTGCACCTTGCCGTCGGCCATCATCGCCATCAGGTCGTCGCGCTGGGTCATCACCGGCATCGACTTTATGAAGCCGACGTCGACACCGCCCGGTTGGGCGGGACGGGCGACGATCTGGACGGCGGAGTCCGGGCCACGCTTGAAGGTGAATTCGGGCTGCAGGTCCGGCTTGTCCGAGCCCCCCTGCCCCGTGGCCAGGGGATCGCCGGTCTGGGCCATGAAGTCGTCGATCACCCGATGGAAGACCAGGCCGTCATAGAAGCCGGCGCGGGTCAGTTCCTTGACGCGGGCCACGTGCGCGGGCGCGGCCTCGGGGATCATCTCGACGATGATCCGGCCCTTGGTGCTGTCGATGACCAGGGCGTTTTCCGGGTCCAGGGTGCGCCAGTCGGCGGCGACGGCCGGAGCCGCGGACAGGAGGCAGGCGACGATGGCGAAGAGCGGGGCGATTCTCATGGCCCCTCATAGACGCCACCGCCGCGGTGTAAAAGGGCGGCGCGCTAGGCGGCGCCCTCGGCGCGGGCGTCTTCCCGGTCGAGGAAGGCCATCAGGTCGGTCAGGGGCATCGGGCGGCTGACCAAGTAGCCCTGGGCGAGGTCGCAGCCCATGCCGGTCAGCACCGCCAGGGCCTCGCCGGTCTCGACCCCCTCGGCCACGACCTTCATGCCCAGGCCGTGCGCCAGGTCGATGGTGGACTTGACCAGCAGGGCGTCGCGCTTGCCCACGGACAGGGCCGTGACGAAGGTCTTGTCGATCTTCAGCTCGGTGGCGCGGATCTGCTTCAGATAGGTCAGGGAGGAGAGGCCTGAGCCGTAGTCGTCGATGGAGATGCCGACCCCGGCGTCCACCAGGCGCTCGATGATCGACAGGGCCAGCTCGGGGTTATCGATCACGGCCGTCTCCGTGATCTCGAAGCACAGCCGGGCGTCGGCCGCCTTGATGCGCTCAAGGGCATGGGTGGTGAACTCGGCGTCATCCATGAGCCGGCCGGAGATGTTCACCGAGACCACGAGGTCATGGCCGGCCGCGCGCATCACCGCCTGGTCGGCGATGGCCTGATCGAGGACATATTCCGTCAGGGCGCGGATGTGGCCGGTGTCCTCGGCCATGCCCACGAACAGGTCCGGCGGGACCATGCCGCGCACGGGGTGAGGCCAGCGGCACAGGGCCTCCACCCCGGTCACCCGGCCCAGGCGCAAGTCGAGCTTGGGCTGGTGGTGGATCAGCAGCCGGCCGTCGGCGATGGTGGCGCGCAATTCGCTGATGAGGGATAGGTTGGCGGAGGGGTCGCCGTAAGCGGCCTCGTCGAAGAATCCGGTCTTGCGCCGGCCCGCCCGCGCCTGGTCCAGGGCGATCGTGGCGCGCTCTGTCGCCGAGGCGACCACGGTCTCGGCCAGCCCACAGGCGGCCAGGCCGATGGTCAGGCTGACATCCACCCGCTCGCCCTCCAGGGTGACCGGCGCTTCGAGGGCCTCCGCCAGGGCGTCGGCGAGGGCCCGCGCCTCGCCGACGTCGTTCGCCTCATAGACCAGACCAAGGGCGTCGGTGGACAGGCGCGCCACCGAGCGGCCCATGGCCAGCTCCGACATGCGCGCCCCGATCTCTCCCACCAGGGCTCCGGCCAGGCTGTAGCCGATGGCCCCGCGGACATATTGGAATCGGTCAATGCCCAGGGCCGCCACGATCAGCAGCCGCCCGGGCCGGGGCGACTCGAACCGCTCGATATCGCGTTCCAGCGCCAGCCTGTTGGGCAGGCCGGTCTCGGCGTCGTGAGTGGCCAGGTGGGTGATGCGGCGTTCGCGCTCCCCGATCTCGCTGGCCATGGTGTTGAAACTCTCGGCCAGCCGGCCGATCTCGTCCTTGGTGGTGATCTCCAGATGGACCGCCTCGCCCCGCTGCAGCTGGCGGGCCGCGTCGTCGAGGGCCGAGATCGGACGGGTCAGGCTGCGGGCCAGGGCCCAGCTGCCGAGGATCAGCAGCGCCATGCCCAGGACGGCGATCACGGCGATGGAGATCAGCATCGGCTGATAGGGCCGCAGGGCGCGGGTCAGCGGATAGCGCAGCAGAAGCACCGCCTCGTCGCCCTGGACGATCGACGGCAGGCGCTTGACCAGGGCCGCGGACCGGCCCTCGGCGCCGTCGAGGGATCCGGGCGCCGTCACACGGGTCTTCAGCGACTCGTCGATGAACCCGGCCAGGGCCTTGAGGTCGCGGGGGCGCACCGCGGCCGGGTCCGCCGCCATCCACCCCTGACGGGGACGGCGCGTGACCACGGTGGCGTTCAGGGGGATGGCGGACAGGGCCTCGAGCGAACGCATCTGAGGCGCGTCGAGTCGGGTGGCGAACACCACCCATCCGGTGAGCACGGGGGCCAGAACCGGCGCCGAGATCGCCTGGTAGGGGCGCCCGTCGATCATCAGCACGCCCTTGGCGACATCCTCCTGCGAGAGGGTGGTCCACAGGCCGGCGCCGCCGTCCTCAAGCTTCCTCTTGTCCGCCCCGGTGATCTCGCCGTCCACGCTGACGATGAAGGCCAGGTCGATGCCGACCCGGCGGCGCAGGTTGTCGAGGGCGGAGTCCACCGTCGCCTGGTCGCCCGTGGCCACCGCTTCGCGGAAGCCGAAGTCACGGGCGAGCAGGTCGGCGCTGTCGCCCAGCTGTTGCGATCGCAGGGTCCAGATACGGTCGAACACCGTCCCGCTCGCCGCCAGTTCCCCGCGGATCGCCGCCTCGGCGTTGCTGCGTATGGTGTTGTAGACCGCCGCCGCGGTCAGCAGCAGGGCGATCCCGAACAGGCCGGCGTAGAGAACGGTGAGGCGCGTGCGCAGGCGCGTGAACATGGCGCCTCAGTGTCCGCCGGGGCCGGCCCGCACGTCGACCACCAGGGCCTGCCGAGCGGCGCCAGCCCCCACGGCCACCGGCTTCTGCAGCTCGTTGCGCGGCGCCTTCAGATAGGGATGCCAGATGGTCAGGATGGCCTGGCCGGCGGGCGCCCCGCGCAGCGTGGCCTCGCCGTTGGCGCCGCTCTTGGCGGCGTAGGGGGTGTCGACCACCCGGATGAAGCCGACCATCTGGTCGTGGATGTTGCAGCCCAGCGCCACCGCGCCGGCCTTGTCGAAATTGACCGTGCGCGCCTGCTCCTGGCCATAGAGTTTCAGTTCAAAGCGCTTGGCCGCCGAGAAGGAATAGACATGGTGGCGAACCTTATCGAGGTTCGGGAACACCACGTCGCCGCCCACCGGCACGATCAGCACGAAGGGATCGAACTGGATGTGGTGCTGCGACATGGTCATCGGCCAGGCGAAACGCGCCGCCGCCGGGCGTGGCGATCCCGGATAGGTCAGGGTCACCACCGCGTCCCGCACGGGCTGCCCCGACGGGGTGCTGACCGCCACGATGAGGTCACCGGCCCAGGCAGGGCCGGCCAGACTGGCCAGGGCCAACAATGTCAGAAACACGCGCCGCATAGCCGGACCCTAGGCTGTCTAAGATGAAATCACGGTAAACGGGCCACGGCGACATTATCGCCCCGATGAGGCTGGGCCGGGCCTCAGTCGAGCGCAGCGCCGGACTTCGCTGGCCGAAGCGTTCCTTTAACGGTTGGCGTGGAAATTGCGCCTGAGGCTGACTTTCAGTGGTGCGGCCGGGGCGTAAGCTTGGGGTGCGCATGGGTTACGGGACCAAACTGCTTGGGGCTTGTCTGGCCGCGCTGTCTCTGTCCGCGAGCCCGGCTTGCGCGGGAGAACTCGTCAACGGCGGCAAGCTGCTGCTCACCGGCGGCGTGTCGACCATCGAGGGCGGGGGCGGCGGCGGGCTGGCGGCCTGGGCGGTGACCACGGGCTACGGCGCGCGGGACGGCATCGGCGCCAATGTCCACGCCACCTACGTGCGCCTCCCCGACTATGAGCTTCGCAGCTACGGCGTCGCGGCGGGCCTGTTCGACCGCCTGGAGGTGTCCTACGCGCGGCAAGCCTTCGACACCGGCGATACCGGCGCCAAGCTTGGCATCGGCCAGGGCTTCACCTTTCACCAGGACATCTGGGGCGCCAAGCTGAAGCTCGCGGGCGACGCCGTCTACGACCAGGACCGCTGGCTTCCGCAGATCGCCGCCGGCGTCCAGTACAAGCGCAACGACCGCGGGGCCGTCGTTCGGGCCGTCGGCGGCCAGAACGACCAGGGCGTCGACTACTACCTGGCCGCAACCAAGGTCCTGCTCGACCAGTCCCTGGTGGTGAGCGGCGCTGTGCGCGCCACCAAGGCCAACCAGACCGGCCTGCTCGGCTTCGGCGGGGCCGGCAAGACCGACTATTCCGCCCAGGTCGAGGGCTCGGTGGGCTACCTGCTGCGCCGGAACTGGGTGGTGGGCGCCGAATACCGCTCCAAACCCGACAACCTCGCCTTCGCCAAGGAGAGCGACTGGTTCGACCTGTTCACCGCCTATGCCCTCAACAAGACGGTCTCGGCGACCCTGGGTTATGTCGACCTCGGCTCCATCGCCACCTTCAAGCGGCAGCGGGGGCTCTACCTGTCCCTGCAGGCCGGCTTCTGAGCCCCTTCCCATGGATGTCCGCCCCATGCGCCTGCCCTGCCTGACCGCCGCCCTCCTGCTCGCCGCCGCGCCCGTGTGGGCGGAGGAGAAGCCCGTCGATCCCTATGTGGTGTCGGACATGAACGCGGGCGCCCGGCCCATGACTGACCAGGCGACCTTCGACGCCTTCCACGGCAAGGCCGGCATTGATCGAATCGTCGCCGCGACCATCGCCGCCAGCGTCGCCGACCCGCGCACCGCCGACATCTTCAAGCCCACCGACCTAGAGCGGCTGCAGCGGACCCTGTCCGAACAGCTCTGCTATGTGCTGGGCGGCGGCTGCGCCTATACCGGCCGCGACATGAAGACCGCGCACAAGGACATGGGCCTGCGCAATACCGACTTCAACATCCTCGTGGAGCACCTGCAGGAGGCCATGGATCAGGAGGGCGTGCCCTTCCGCGCCCAGAACCGACTGCTGGCCAAGCTTGCCCCCATGCAGCGGACGACCGTGGAACGGTGAACGGCCAGAAGGCATTCGTAATCATTTTCACCTAGTCATGACGGCCATGGCCGACACGACGCCCCCGCCCGTGATCAACGATCTGGGCTTCTCCCTCGCCACCGCCATCCGCTCGCGGACCCTGGTGGTGAGGATCATATGCATGTCATTGGTGGCGCTGCTGCTGGCGACGGTTGGCCGCTGGGAGGCCGCGCCCCTGTGGCTGGGCGCCTATCTGCTCGTCCAGGCCTACCTGTTCAGCTGGTCGCGCCTGTCCCCGGCCCATGGCTCACGGTCGCTGCTGAGCGGCTATTACCTCGCCAGCTTCATAAACTACGCCATCGCCGGCCTGCCGGTCTGGCACATGTGGACCCGATGCGGCGACCTTGGCCAGATCGCCGCCACCCTGCTGCTGTGCGGCATGCTGGTGCAGCTGATCACCTCGTGCATGGCGGCGCGGATGCTGTTCTGGTCGTCAGCGGCCCCGCTGATCGGCTACCTCCTGGTGGTCCCCCTGCTGGTGCTCGGCGAGACCCGGCCGCAGGATGGTCTCGTGATCACCGCCTGCGCCAGCCTGCTGCTGATCTATATGACGGTGCTGTGGATGGGCCAGCAGCGCGCCCTGAACACGGTCCTGGAAGGCCGCCGGGAAGCCGACCGGCTGCGGTTCGAGGCCGAAGGGGCCAATCAGGCCAAGACCGACTTCCTGGCGGTGATGAGCCATGAGATCCGCACCCCCATGAACGCCGTCCTGGGCGCGGCCCGGATGCTGGAGCGCGGGGATCTGGGCCCGGCGCAGCAGGCCCATGTGGCGATGATCGTCGACGCCGGTCAGGTGCTGATGGATGTGCTCAACGACATCCTCGACCTGGCCAAGATCGAGGCCGGCAAGCTCTCCATCTCCGCCGAAGCCACCGGCCTGCGCGGGCTCGTGCGCCGTTGCGCTGAGACCTGGCGGATCCCGGCCGAGGCCAAGGGCCTGGCCTTCGACGTGCGTATTCCCGGAGACCTTCCCGCCGCCGTCGAGATCGACGGCGGTCGCACGGCGCAGATCCTGTTCAACCTGCTGTCCAACGCGGTGAAGTTCACGGCCGCGGGTTCGATCACGGTGACGGTGGCCATGACGCGCGGCCCCAAGGGGCAGGACATGCTCAATTTCGAGGTGGCCGACACCGGCTGCGGCATCCCCGCCGACGGAAGGGCCAAACTGTTCGCGGCCTTCGAACAGGCCGACAACTCCATATCGCGGCGCTTCGGCGGCACGGGCCTGGGCCTCGCCATCAGCCAGAAGCTGGCGCAGATGATGGGCGGCGAGATCACCGTGCATTCCGCCCCCGGCGTTGGCTCAGCCTTCGCCCTGACCCTGCCCGTCAAGGAGGTCGTCCTCCTCCCGGCCGCCGCGGTCGCCGCGGCGCCCCTCCTGCCCGGCCGACCGCTGAAGATCCTCGTGGCTGAGGACAACCTCGCCAACCAGCGCATCGTCAGCCTGTTCCTGGAGCCCCTCGGCGCCGAAATCACCCTGGTGGGCGACGGTATCGAAGCTCTCGACGCCCTGAACCACGCCGCCTTCGACGTCGTCCTCATGGACATGCAGATGCCGCAGATGGACGGGCTTGAGGCCACCCGCCGTCTGCGCGCCTCATCAGGCATCAACGCCGCCGTGCCGGTGATCGCGCTCACGGCCAACGTCATGGACGCCCAGCGCCGCGCCTGCCACGACGCCGGCATGGACGGCCACGTGGCCAAGCCGATCGACCCGGCGGAGCTGATCTCCCGGATCGCCCAGGCCGTCGCCCCCGCGTCTCTTGCCCCGGCCCTTCAGGCGGCGCTTTAGCCGGCGCCTCTCCCTGCCTGAGGTCGGACCCGGGATTTCGACACCAAGACCACCAAGACCACCAAGGCGCGCTTCGCGCGCTGCGCAGCGTCAGCCGTTTCGCCGAGGTGGCCGAGGCCCCGACGCCCCCTTCGTGGTCTTGGTGGTCTTGGTGGTCTTGGTGTCGATTCAACGGGTCCAACAAAGACGCAACGTCTTCTCTGCTGGGTCCTCGCGTCGATGCTGCGCATCGCGCAAGGATGACGAGGGGCACAGCAAAACGGCCGCCGGGGTTTCCCCCGACGGCCGCTTCAGCTCAGCGATGTAGCAGCGGCTACTCGACGATCTTGCTCACCACGCCGGCGCCGACGGTGCGGCCGCCTTCGCGGATGGCGAAGCGCAGCTTCTCTTCCATGGCGATGGGCGTGATCAGCTCCACGTCCAGCTCGGCGTTATCGCCCGGCATGATCATCTCCACGCCTTCGCGCAGCTTGATGATCCCGGTCACGTCGGTGGTGCGGAAGTAGAACTGCGGACGGTAGTTGGTGAAGAACGGGGTGTGACGCCCGCCCTCTTCCTTGGTCAGGATATAGGCCTCGGCCACGAACTTGGTGTGCGGCGTGATCGAGCCCGGCTTGCACAGCACCTGGCCGCGCTCCACGTCCTCGCGCTTGGTGCCGCGCAGCAGGATGCCGACGTTGTCGCCCGCCTGGCCCTGGTCCAGCAACTTGCGGAACATCTCCACACCCGTGCAGATCGTCTTCTGGTTCGCGCGCAGGCCGACAATCTCGACCTCCTCGCCCACCTTGACGATCCCGCGTTCGATCCGGCCCGTCACCACCGTGCCGCGGCCGGAGATCGAGAACACGTCTTCCACCGGCATCAGGAACGGCAGGTCGACGGGGCGCTCCGGTTGCGGAATGTAGCGGTCTACTTCCGCCATCAGCTCCAGCACCTTGTTCTCGCCGATCTCGGGGTTGCGGCCTTCCACCGCCGCCAGGGCCGAGCCCTTGACGATGGGGATGTCGTCGCCCGGGAAGTCGTAGGACGACAGAAGTTCGCGAACCTCCATCTCCACCAGCTCCAGCAGCTCCTCGTCGTCCACCTGGTCGACCTTGTTGAGGAACACCACCAGCGCCGGAACGCCTACCTGACGCGCCAGCAGAATGTGCTCGCGGGTCTGAGGCATCGGGCCGTCCGCCGCCGAACAGACCAGGATCGCCCCGTCCATCTGCGCCGCGCCCGTGATCATGTTCTTCACATAGTCGGCGTGCCCAGGGCAGTCGACGTGCGCGTAGTGACGGTTCGCCGTCTCATACTCCACGTGCGCCGTATTGATCGTGATCCCCCGCGCCTTCTCCTCCGGCGCCGCGTCGATGTCGGCATAGGCCTTCGCCGTCGCCCCACCGGACTTCGCCAGAATGATCGTGATCGCCGCCGTCAACGTCGTCTTGCCATGGTCCACGTGACCAATCGTGCCGATGTTGCAGTGCGGCTTGTTGCGGTTGAACTTTTCCTTGGCCATGTGTCAGCTCCGGCCCTGCGGCCTTAAGGGTTGGGGTTAGGCGTATTTCTTGATGACTTCTTCGGCGACCGCCTGCGGCACCGGCTCATAGTGGTCGTATTGCATCGTGAACTGGGCTCGGCCCTGGCTCATGCCGCGCAGGTTGCTCACATAGCCGAACATGTTGGCCAGAGGCACGAACGCGGTGATCACCTGGGCGTTACCGCGCTGGTCGGTGCCTTGGATCTGTCCGCGGCGGCTGTTGAGGTCGCCGATGACATCCCCCAGATATTCATCCGGGGTCACCACTTCAACCTTCATGATCGGCTCGAGCAGCTTGGGCGCGCCGCGCTCGCGCAGCTCGCGGAAGGCCGCGCGGCTGGCGATCTCGAAGGCCAGGACCGAGGAGTCGACGTCGTGATAGGCGCCGTCGATCAGGGTGGCCTTGAAGTCGATCACCGGGAAGCCGGCCAGCAGGCCGTTTTCCTTGGCCGACTCCAGCCCCTTGGACACGCCGGGGACGAATTCCTTGGGCACCGAGCCGCCGACGACGGTGTTCTCGAACACGAAGCCCGAGCCGGTCTCGCCCGGTTCGAACACGATCTTGACGCGGGCGAACTGGCCCGTGCCGCCGGTCTGCTTCTTGTGGGTGTAGTCGATCTCGACCTTGCGGCCGATGGATTCGCGGTAGGCCACCTGCGGCGCGCCGATGGTGGCGTCGACCTTGTAGGTCCGGCGCAGGATGTCGACCTTGATGTCGAGGTGCAGCTCGCCCATGCCCTTCATGATCGTCTGGCCCGACTCCTGGTCGGTATAGACGGTGAAGGAGGGGTCCTCGGCGACCATCTTGGCCAGGGCGACGCCCAGCTTTTCCTGGTCGGCCTTGGTCTTGGGCTCGATGGCCTGCTCGATCACGGGATCGGGGAAGTCCATCTTCTCGAGGATCACCGGCGACTTCAGGGGATCGCACAGGGTGTCCCCGGTGCGCGTGTCCTTCAGCCCGGCCAGGGCGACGATGTCGCCGGCATAGGCTTCCTTGATGTCCTCGCGGTTATTGGAGTGCATCAGCAGCATGCGGCCGACCCGCTCGCGCTTGTCGCGCGAGGAGTTCAGCAGGGACGAGCCGGTTTCCATCTTGCCCGAATAGATGCGGCAGAAGGTCAGCGAGCCGACGAAGGGGTCGTCCATGATCTTGAACGCCAGCACCGAGAGGGGCTCGTCGTCCGAAGCCTGGCGCACCACCGGCGCTTCCGTCTTGAAGTCGATGCCCGGGGTGGGCGGAATGTCGATCGGCGACGGCAGATAGTCGACCACCGCGTCGAGCAGGGGCTGCACGCCCTTGTTCTTGAAGGCCGAGCCGCACAGGATCGGATAGAAGGCGCCGGTCAGCACGGCCTTGCGCAGGCACTTCTTGAGCACCTCCTCAGAGGGCTCCTCGCCGCCGAGGTAGGCTTCCATGGCCTCGTCGTCGAGCTCCACGGCGTTCTCGACCAGGTAGTGGCGCAGCTCATTGGCGCGATCCACCAGATCGGCGGGGATTTCCTCGTCGTGGAAGTTGGCCCCGAGGCCTTCCGATTCCCAGACCACGGCCTTCATGCGGACCAGGTCGACGATGCCGGCGAGGGACGTTTCCGACCCGATCGGGATCTGGATCGGCACGGCCTTGACGCCCAGGCGGTCGCGGATGGTTTCGACGCACATGTCGAAGTTCGCGCCGATCTTGTCCATCTTGTTGACGAACACGATGCGCGGGACGTTGTAGCGGTCGGCCTGGCGCCAGACGGTCTCGGTCTGGGGCTCGACGCCCTGGTTGCCGTCGAGCACGGCCACCGCGCCGTCGAGCACGCGCAGCGAGCGTTCGACCTCGATGGTGAAGTCCACGTGCCCTGGGGTGTCGATGATGTTGAGGCGCTTACCGTTCCACATGGCGGTGGTGGCGGCGGAGGTGATGGTGATCCCCCGCTCCTGCTCCTGCTCCATCCAGTCCATGGTGGCGGCGCCGTCGTGCACTTCGCCGATCTTATGGCTCTTGCCGGTGTAGTACAGGATGCGCTCGGACGTCGTCGTCTTCCCGGCATCGATGTGGGCCATGATGCCGAAGTTGCGGTAGTCCGAGATCGGTGTGGCGCGGGCCATGGGACGTTCTCTGCAGGCGAAATCGGTGTGTAAACGGGCGGCGCGGGCGGTTTAACTCAAACCGCCCGCGCCGGATAGCCGTCGATGAAAAAGGCTTACCAGCGGTAGTGGGAGAAGGCCCGGTTGGCTTCCGCCATTTTGTGGGTGTCTTCCCGCTTCTTGACCGCGGAACCGCGGTTGTTGGAGGCGTCGAGCAGTTCCCCGGCCAGCTTCTCGGTCATGGTGTTCTCGCCGCGCTTGCGGGCGGCGGTCACCAGCCAACGGATGGCGAGGGCGCGACGACGATCGGGACGCACTTCCACGGGCACCTGGTAGGTGGCGCCGCCGACCCGGCGCGAGCGCACTTCAACGGCCGGCGCGACATTGTCGAGGGCGGCGTGGAAGGTCTCGATAGGGCCTTGATCCTTGCGCTTGGCTTCAAGGATATCGAAGGCGCCATAGATGATGTTTTCGGCCACGGCCTTCTTACCTTCATACATCACGTAGTTCATGAACTTCGTGACGATGAGGTCCCCAAACTTGGGGTCCGGCAGGACATCGCGTTTCTCAGCGCGGCGACGACGGGACATGTCTTATTCCTTGTTTCTGCGCTGGGCTTATTTAGGACGCTTGGCGCCGTATTTGGAACGGCGCTGCTTGCGGTTCTTGACGCCTTGGGTGTCGAGAACGCCGCGCAGGATGTGGTAGCGCACGCCGGGCAAATCCTTCACCCGGCCGCCGCGGATCAGGACCACCGAGTGTTCCTGAAGATTGTGCCCCTCGCCGGGGATGTAGCACACCGCCTCGATGCCCGTGGTCAGGCGGACCTTGGCGACCTTACGCAGGGCGGAGTTGGGCTTCTTGGGGGTGGTCGTATAGACGCGCGTGCAGACGCCGCGACGCTGGGGGCAACCCTTCAAGGCCGGGACCTTGTTGCGCGCCACTTTCGGGGCGCGGGGCTTGCGGATGAGCTGGTTGACTGTGGGCATTATGGCTCTTCGCTATGGAGGCCTGCGCCTTTCGGCCGGGCGACCTCGATCGGGGTTGAACTGACGCTTCGCGGGCGACCGATAGACACGAAACGACGCCGGAACGCCAGATGGCCTTCCGGCGGCGATGACGAACCTTGCAGGAGCGTCAGGCCCATCGGGCGCAGGGCAGGTCGAGCCTTGGAAGACTCACCCCGTCCGGGCCTCGAAATGAGCGCGGTTGATACTCGCGGCGGGGGCTGGGGTCAAGGCCTCGTCCAGTCGCCCTCCCCGCGCGTCGGCCTTAGCGGCCGAAGGGACCGGCCCAGGGGATCACCCGGCGGTGGTGCTCGGGCGTGGCCTCGAGCCCCAGGCCGCGCTCGATCAGCCACAGATGCTCGACGATGGACGCGCGCTGCTCAGCGCCGAACCGTCGCCATTCGGACGCCGGGCTCAGCTGGTAGCCATAGCGCCAGTTGCGCGGTCGCAGGGCATAGCCCGCCGCCGACAGTTCGCCGCAAGCGAACTCCAGCACATGCTGCAGCTCGTGCTGAAGTTGGGCCATCAGCCGCTCACGTCCGGGCGCCGAGAAATCCTCCAGGGCGCCGGGCCAGTAGATGCGGTCTCCCCAGACCATGATCGGGATCGACCCCCGCCACAGGCGGGCGATGCGGGCCCCCAGAGACGGGCGGGCGACGATCACGGGCTTGGCGTCCGCCCAGCTCAGCGCCTCGGCCAGGCCGGTGGAGAGGCTGGCCCATTCGCCATAGGTCAGCGGTCGTGACGATGCGGGCGCCATGGGCCGCTGAGCGCGCAGTCGCTCGCCTAGGGTGGGCAGGATCATAGGGTTACCAACGCGGTGGGCGAGGTTCGGCTCCGGCGGGAACGATTGTAGCGCGCGATCCCAGCGCCGCCCCAAGAAAAAACGGCCCGGGGTCGCCCCCGGGCCGTCTGTCGCAGGGTCTGGCGCCCCTACGCTTCTTCTTCCGCCGCCTCGGCGATCTCCACGGGAAGCGGCTCCATCGCCTCTTCGCGCTGCTGGGTCAGCTGTTCGTCGCGCTTGGCGGCGATCCGCTGCAGGCCGCGCAGGTAGGAGCCCGTGCCCGCCGGGATGAGCCGGCCGACGATGACGTTCTCCTTGAGGCCTTCCAGGGTGTCGATCTTGCCATGGACCGAGGCGTCGGTGAGGACGCGGGTGGTCTCCTGGAACGACGCCGCCGAGATGAAGCTGCGGGTCTGCAGCGACGCCTTGGTGATGCCGAGCAGCACCGGCTGGGTGATGGCCGGGCGGCCGCCGCGGGCGAGGGCCTTGTCGTTCTCGACGTCGAACTCAGGCTTGTCCAGGTGATCGCCCTTGATCAGGCCGGTGTCGCCGGGCTCGAGGATCTCGACCTTCTGCAGCATCTGACGGACGATCGTCTCGATGTGCTTGTCGTTGATCGGCACGCCCTGGAGCCGGTAGACCTCCTGGATCTCATTGACCAGGAACTCGGCCAGGGCCTCGATGCCCAGGATCCGCAGGATATCGTGCGGATCCGGGTTGCCGTCGATGATGTACTCGCCCTTGCGGATCGTATCGCCGTCGTGGACGGAGATGTGCTTGCCCTTGGGGATGAGGAACTCGACCGGTTCGCCCACTTCGCCGTCCACCGATTCCGGCGTGATCTTGATCCGGCGCTTGTTCTTGTAGTCGCGGCCGAATTCGACGCGGCCGTCCATCTCGGCGATGACCGCGCAGTCCTTGGGACGACGGGCTTCGAAGAGCTCGGCGACCCGCGGCAGACCGCCGGTGATGTCCCGGGTCTTGGCGCTCTCCGTCGGCAGACGGGCGAGCACGTCGCCGGGCTTGGCTTCATCGCCGTCGGAGACCGACAGAATGGCCCCCACCGGCAGCAGGTATTTGGCGTCGCCGCCGTTGGCGATCTTCTTGTAGGCGCCGGCGTCATCGATAACCGCCATGGCCGGACGCAGATCCGAGCCGCGCGGGCTGGCGCGCCAGTCGGCGACCACCCGGTTGGAGATCCCCGTGGCCTCGTCGGCCTCCTCGCGGACGGACAGGCCGTCCACCAGGTCCTCGAGACGCACCTTGCCGCCCACCTCGGTGATGATCGGGGTGGTGTAGGGGTCCCATTCGGCCAGGCGCTGGCCGCGCTTGACCTTCTCGCCGGCCTTGACGCGCAGGCGCGCGCCATAGGGCGGCTTGTAGGATTCCCGGTCCTTGCCGTCGACCTGAACCACCACCAGCATGTTGCGGCTCATGACGATGAAGCCGCCGTCCGAGGCCTGCACGGTGGCGCCGCCGACGAAGGCGACTTCACCGTCGGTCGAGCTTTCGAAGAACGACTGCTCGGCCACCTGGGCGGTGCCGCCGATGTGGAAGGTCCGCATGGTCAGCTGGGTGCCGGGCTCGCCGATGGACTGGGCGGCGATGACGCCGACAGCCTCGCCGATGTTCACCTGGGTCCCGCGGGCCAGGTCGCGGCCGTAGCAGGTCGCGCAGACGCCGGTGCCGGCCTCGCACACCAGGACCGAGCGCACCTTGACCGACTGCACCGCGGCGGCGTCGACGACGTCCACCAGGGTCTCGTCGAGATAGGTGTCGGCGGGGATGATGACCTCGCCGGTGCCCGGATCGCGGATGTCCTCGGCCGCGGAACGGCCCAGGATGCGCTGCCCCAGCGACACCAGGGTGTCGCCGCCCTCGACCACGGCCCGCAGGGTGATGCCCCGGGTGGTGCCGCAGTCTTCCTCGGTGATGATGCAGTCCTGGGCCACGTCCACCAGACGACGGGTCAGGTAGCCGGAGTTGGCGGTCTTCAACGCCGTGTCCGCGAGGCCCTTACGGGCGCCGTGGGTGGAGTTGAAATACTCCAGGACGGTCAGGCCTTCCTTGAAGTTCGAGATGATCGGGGTCTCGATGATCTCGCCGGACGGCTTGGCCATCAGGCCGCGCATCCCGCCGAGCTGCTTCATCTGGGCCTGCGAACCGCGGGCGCCGGAGTGGGCCATCATGAAGATCGAGTTGATCTCGGCCTCGCGGCCGTCATCGTGGAATTTCTTGGCCGAGATCTCGGCCATCATCTCGTCGGCGACCCGGTCGGTGGACTTGGCCCAGGCGTCGACGACCTTGTTGTATTTCTCGCCGCGGGTGATCAGGCCGTCGGCGTACTGTTGCTCATACTCCTCCGCCAGGGTGCGGGTCTCCTCGACCAGCACCTTCTTGCGTTGGGGAATGACCACGTCGTCCTTGCCGAAGGAGATGCCGGCCTTGGCCGCCTCCTTGAAGCCCAGGGCCATGATCTGGTCGGCGAAGATGACCGTCGCCTTCTGACCGCAGTGGCGGTAGACGATGTCGATCAGATTGCCGATTTCCTTCTTGGTCAGCGGCTTCTCGATCAGGCGGTGGCCGATGGCGGTGTGGTGCGGCAGCAGGGCCGCGATCTTCATCCGGCCCGGCGTGGTGTCGATCACCGAGCGCAGCACCTTGCCGTCGGCGTTCATCTCGGTGAAGCGCGCCTTGATCTTGGTGTGCAGGGTCACGACGCCGGCGTCGAGCGCGGCCTCGATCTCGCCTAGGTCGGCGAACAGCTTGCCCTCGCCCGGCTCTTTGTCCTTGGCCAGCGACAGATAGTAGAGGCCGAGCACGATGTCCTGCGAGGGCACGATGATCGGCTTGCCGTTGGCGGGCGACAGGATGTTGTTGGTCGACATCATCAGCACGCGCGCTTCCAGCTGGGCCTCGAGGCTCAGGGGAACGTGCACGGCCATCTGGTCGCCGTCGAAGTCGGCGTTGAACGCGGCGCAGACCAGCGGGTGAAGCTGGATGGCCTTGCCCTCGATCAGCTTGGGCTCGAACGCCTGGATGCCCAGGCGGTGAAGGGTCGGGGCGCGGTTCAGCAGCACCGGGTGCTCGCGGATGACCTCCTCGAGAACGTCCCACACCTGGGGCTGCTCGCGCTCGACCATCCGCTTGGACTGTTTGACCGTGCCGGACAGACCCTTGGCGTCGAGCCGCGCGTAGATGAACGGCTTGAACAGCTCCAGGGCCATCTTCTTGGGCAGGCCGCACTCGTGCAGCTTCAGCTCGGGACCGACGACGATGACGGAGCGACCCGAATAGTCGACGCGCTTGCCGAGCAGGTTCTGGCGGAACCGGCCCTGCTTGCCCTTCAGCATGTCGGCGAGGGACTTCAGCGGGCGCTTGTTGGCGCCGGTGATGACCCGGCCGCGACGGCCGTTGTCGAACAGGGCGTCGACCGCTTCCTGCAGCATCCGCTTCTCGTTGCGGATGATGATGTCCGGGGCGCGCAGCTCGATCAGGCGCTTGAGGCGGTTGTTGCGGTTGATGACCCGGCGATACAGGTCGTTGAGGTCGGAGGTGGCGAAGCGGCCGCCGTCCAGCGGCACCAGGGGGCGCAGCTCGGGCGGGATCACGGGGACGACCGTCAGGATCATCCACTCCGGCTTGTTGCCGGACTCCATGAACGCCTCGATGATCTTGAGGCGCTTGGAGGCCTTCTTCTGCTTGATCTCGGACGGGGTGCCGCCGAGCTCCTCGCGCAGGCGATCGGCTTCCTTGGGCAAGTCGATGGCCATCAGCATGCCGCGGACCGCCTCGGCGCCGATCTCGGCGGTGAAGCTGTCGTCGCCGAACTCTTCCTGGTGACGGGCGTACTCGTCCTCAGTCAGCAGTTGATACTGCTTGAGGGGCGTGAGGCCCGGCTCGGTGACGATGTAGTATTCGAAATACAGGACCCGCTCGATGTCCTTCAGCGGCATGTCCAGCATCATGGCGATGCGGCTGGGCAGGGACTTCAGGAACCAGATGTGGGCCACCGGCGAGGCCAGCTCGATGTGGCCCATGCGGTCACGCCGCACGCGCGCCAGGGTGACCTCGACGCCGCACTTCTCGCAGATGATGCCCTTGTATTTCATGCGCTTGTACTTGCCGCACAGGCACTCGTAGTCCTTCGTTGGGCCGAAGATGCGGGCGCAGAACAGGCCGTCGCGCTCCGGCTTGAAGGTCCGGTAGTTGATCGTCTCGGGCTTCTTGATCTCGCCGAAGGACCAGCTGCGGATCTTCTCCGGGCTGGCGAGGGCGATACGGATCTGGTCGAAGGTCGGGGCGACCTGGACCGGATTGAAGATATTCAGGACTTCCTGGTTCATGGATTTTCCAGTTCGTCAGTATGTCGGAAGCGACGGGGAAGGGCTGACGGCCCCTCCCCTCGCGATACGGATGCTGTTCGTCGGGCCGCGGATCAGGAGCTCTGCTCCAGCTCCACATTGAGGCCCAGCGAGCGCATTTCCTTGACCAGCACGTTGAAGCTTTCGGGGATGCCGGCCTCGAAGGTGTCGTCCCCGCGGACGATCGATTCGTAGACCTTGGTCCGTCCGGCCACGTCGTCGGACTTCACCGTCAGCATCTCCTGCAGGGTGTAGGCGGCGCCGTAGGCCTCCAGGGCCCACACCTCCATCTCCCCGAAGCGCTGACCGCCGAACTGCGCCTTGCCGCCCAGCGGCTGCTGGGTGACCAGGCTGTAGGGGCCGATCGAGCGGGCGTGGATCTTGTCGTCCACCAGGTGGTGCAGCTTCAGCATGTAGATATAGCCGACGGTCACCGGGCGCTTGAACTGCTCGCCGGTGGTGCCGTCGAACAGGATCGACTGGCCGGAGGGGTTGAGCCCCGCCATCTCCAGATGCTCCTCGATGTCCTCGATCCGCGCGCCGTCGAACACGGGCGTCGCCATGGGCACCCCCTTGCCGAGGTTGCGGGCCAGTTCGATCAGCTCGTCATCGGTGTCGGGCAGCTCCTGGTCGGGGCCGTAGATGTCCCGCAGGCGATCGAGCAGGGCCTGGCGCTGGCCGCCATGCTGCCAGTCTTCCAGTAGCTGGGTGATCTGCTTGCCCAGGCCCGCGCACGCCCAGCCCAGGTGGGTTTCCAGGATCTGGCCGATGTTCATGCGCGAGGGCACGCCCAGCGGGTTCAGGACCACGTCGACGGAGGTGCCGTCGGCGAGGTGGGGCATGTCCTCGATCGGCAGGATCTTGGAGATGACGCCCTTGTTGCCGTGACGACCGGCCATCTTGTCCCCGGGCTGAAGCTTGCGCTTCACCGCCACGAACACCTTGACCATCTTCATCACGCCGGGGGGCAGTTCGTCCCCGCGCTGGAGCTTGTCGACCTTGTCCTCGAAGCGACGGTCGAGCCGCTTGCGCGCCTCGTCGAACTGGCGGCGCATGGCCTCCAGCTCGCCCATGACCTTCTCGTCGTCGACGGCGATCTGCCACCACAGGCCGGGGGAGATCTCGTCCAGCTTGTCCGTGGTGATCTCTCCGCGTCCGAGGCCCTTGGGCCCGGAGACGGCGGTCTTGCCGATCAGAACTTCGCGCAGGCGGCCGGTGATGTTGCGGTTCAGGATCGCGAACTCATCGTCGCGGTCCTTGCCCAGGCGGTCGATCTCGGCGCGTTCGATGGCCAGGGCGCGTTCGTCCTTGTCGACCCCGTGCCGGTTGAACACGCGGACCTCGACGATGGTCCCGGCGACGCCCGGGGGCAGGCGCAGGGAGGTGTCGCGGACGTCGGAAGCCTTCTCGCCGAAGATGGCGCGCAGCAGCTTCTCTTCGGGGGTCATCGGGCTCTCGCCCTTGGGCGTGACCTTGCCCACCAGGATATCGCCCGGCAGGACCTCGGCGCCGATGGCCACGATGCCCGCCTCGTCGAGGTTGCGCAGGGCTTCCTCGCCGACGTTGGGGATGTCGCGGGTGATTTCCTCGGGGCCGAGCTTGGTGTCGCGGGCCATGACCTCGAACTCCTCGATGTGGATCGAGGTGAAGACGTCGTCGCGCACGATGCGCTCGGAGATGAGGATCGAGTCTTCGAAGTTGTAGCCGTTCCAGGGCATGAAGGCGACGAGGGCGTTGCGCCCCAGGGCCAGCTCGCCGAGGTCGGTGGAGGGGCCGTCGGCGATGATGTCGCCGGCCTTGATCCGGTCGCCCACCCGCACCAGCGGACGCTGGTTGATGCAGGTGTTCTGGTTGGAGCGCTGGAACTTCGACAGGCGGAAGATGTCGACGCCCGGCTTGGTGGGGTCGGTCTCCTCGGTGGCGCGGATGACGATCCGGGTGCCGTCGATCTGCTCGACGACGCCGGAGCGGCGGGCCACCACGGTGGCGCCGGAGTCGCGGGCGACCACGTCTTCCATCCCGGTGCCCACGAGGGGGGCGTCGGACTGGATCAGGGGCACGGCCTGGCGCTGCATGTTCGAGCCCATCAGGGCGCGGTTGGCGTCATCGTTTTCCAGGAAGGGGATCAGGGCCGCGGCCACCGACACCACCTGCTTGGCGGAGACGTCCATGAAGTCGACCTGGTCGCGGCTCGACAGCGTCACTTCGCCGTTGATGCGCACCGTGACCAGCTCGTCCACCAGCTCGCCGGAGTCCATCAGCTTGAGGTTGGCCTGGGCGATGGTGTGCTTGGCCTCCTCCATCGCCGACATATAGACCACCTCCTCGGTGATCTTGTTGTTTGCCACGCGGCGGTACGGGCTCTCGATGAAGCCGTATTTGTTCACCCGGGCGTGGGCGGCCAGGGAGTTGATCAGGCCGATGTTCGGGCCTTCCGGGGTCTCAATCGGGCAGATGCGGCCGTAGTGGGTGGGGTGCACGTCGCGCACCTCGAAGCCGGCGCGCTCGCGGGTCAGGCCGCCCGGGCCCAGCGCCGAGAGGCGGCGCTTGTGGGTGATCTCCGACAGCGGGTTGGTCTGGTCCATGAACTGCGACAGCTGGCTGGAGCCGAAGAACTCACGAACCGCCGCGGCGGCGGGCTTGGCGTTGATCAGGTCGTGCGGCATCACCGTGTCGATATCGACCGACGACATCCGCTCCTTGATCGCGCGCTCCATGCGCAGCAGGCCGACGCGGTACTGGTTCTCCAGCAGTTCGCCCACCGAGCGCACCCGGCGGTTGCCGAGGTTGTCGATGTCGTCGATCTCGCCGCGGCCGTCGCGCAGACCCACCAGGGTGCGCAGCACCTCGATCACATCGGCCTTGCGCAGCACGCGCACGTCGTCGGGGCAGTCGAGCTCCAGGCGCATGTTCATCTTCACGCGGCCGACCGAGGACAGGTCATAGCGTTCGGAGTCGAAGAACAAGCCGTTGAACATGGTGTCAGCCGCGTCCGTGGTCGGCGGCTCGCCCGGGCGCATGACCCGGTAGATGTCGAACAGGGCGTCCTCGCGGATGGCGTTCTTGTCCACCCGCAGGGTGTTGCGGATGTAGGCGCCGACAGTGACGTGGTCGATGTCAAGGACGTCGATGGTGGTGAAGCCGAGGGCTTCCAGCTCCTCGATCTTGGCCGCGTCCAGCTCCTCGCCGGCCTCGGCGTAGATCTCGCCGGTGGCGGCGTTGACCTCGTCGCGGGCCAGGTAGCGGCCGGCCAGGGCGTCCGGCGCCAGCAGCAGGGTCTTGACCCCGCCGTCGGCGAACTTCTTGGCCGCGCGAGCGGAGATCTTCTGGCCGGCGGGGGCGATTTCCTCGCCGGTGTCGGCGTCGACCAGGGGGAACTCCGGCTTCACGCCGCGCCAGCGCTCAGGCTTGTAGGGGGTGGCCCAGCCGCCGGGACGCTTCTCGAAGGGAATGATGTCGTAGAAGGTCGTCAGGATCTCCTCGGCGTCCATGCCGAGGGCGTACATGAAGGTGGTGGCCGGCAGTTTGCGGCGGCGGTCGATGCGAACGTAGACGATGTCCTTGGCGTCGAACTCGAAGTCGAGCCACGAGCCGCGATAGGGGATGATGCGGGCGGCGAACAGCAGCTTGCCCGAGGCGTGGGTCTTGCCCTTGTCGTGGTCGAAGAACACGCCGGGCGACCGGTGCATCTGCGAGACGATGACGCGCTCCGTGCCGTTGACGATGAAGGTGCCCTTGTCGGTCATGAGCGGGATATCGCCCATGTAGACGTCCTGCTCCTTGATGTCCTTGACCGAACGGGCGCCGGTTTCCTCGTCGCTCTCGAACACGATCAGGCGCAGCTTGACCTTCAGGGGCGCCGCGAAGGTCATGTCGCGCTGGATGCACTCCTCGACGTCGTATTTGGGCTCCTCGAACTCGTACGAGACGTATTCGAGCACGGCGCGCTCGTTGAAGTCCTTGATCGGGAACACCGACTTGAAGACCGCCTCGATGCCCTCTTCGCCGCGGTCGGCGGCGCGCGTCTCGCGCTGGAGGAACTGCTCGTAGGAGGACCGCTGAACCTCGATGAGGTTCGGCATCTGCACAGCTTCGGGGATGCGGCCGAAAGACTTCCGGATCCGCTTCTTGCCGGTGAACGATTGAGCCATCTATGTTTCCCTGGTCGCGGAACGGAGTCCGCGCGTGGTCATTTTCATCCTGCGTCCACCCTCGCCGCCCCCGATAGGGGCGCCGGACGCTGGAATTTCCCCTGACAGGCGACCGGGGGTCGCGGCGTCAGGGGCGCCCCTTCGCGCTGGTCGGAGGGCGGCTGACCGCGCCTCGGGGCTAGGCGAACACGCCGGAGCGTTCCGCGAATCTATTCGTGAACGGCGGGATATAGGCGAAGCCGCCCGGCATGGGAAGGGGCTTTTGCAGGAAAAGCGCACGTCCATGCCCATCCCGGGTCGCGTCAGGGGGCCTCCCCACCAAAGCAAAACGGCCCCGGAGGTTTCCCCCCGGGGCCGCTGAGACGATACCCGAAGGCGCCGTCCTATTTGATGGTGACCGAAGCGCCGGCTTCTTCCAGCTTCTTCTTGATCTCTTCCGCTTCCTGCTTGGAGACATTCTCCTTCACGTTCTGCGGGGCGCCTTCGACGAGGTCCTTGGCTTCCTTCAGGCCCAGATCGGAGCGGATGGAACGGACTTCCTTGATGACGTTGATCTTCTTGTCGCCGCCGCCGGTGAGGACAACGGTGAACTCGGTCTGCTCTTCGACAGCTTCGGCCGGGGCGGCGGCGCCGGGAGCGGCGGCGGCGGCGGCGGGCGCGGCGGCCGAGACGCCCCACTTTTCTTCGAGCATCTTGGACAGTTCAGCGGCTTCCATGACCGACAGGGCGGACAGGTCGTCGACGATTTTTTCGAGCTTGGACATGGTTGGGTTCCTTGAGGTGGGGTGTGTTGGGGAGATGACTGATCAGGCGGCGTCTTTGGCGGCGTAGGCCGACAGGACGCGCGCGAGCTGCGCGGCGGGCGCCTGGAGGACACCGGCGATCTTGGTCGCGGGCGCTTGGATCAGGCCGATGAGCTTGCCGCGGATCTGGTCCAGGGACGGCAGGGTCGCCAGGTTGTTGACGGCTGCCTTGTCCAGAACCGTGGTCTGGTCCAGCAAGCCGCCGACGACGGAGAACTTGTCGTTGTCCTTGGCGTACTGGGTCACGACCTTGGCGGCGGAGACGGGGTCCTGGCCGTAGGCGATGGCCACGGGGCCGGCGAAGAGGGCGTTGCCCGCCTCCCCGGCGACGTCAGCCAAAGCCTTGATGGCCAGGGTGTTCTTCACCACCTGCAGCGAGGCGCCTTCCTTGCGGAGGCGACCACGCAGGTCAGTCATTTCCGCAACCGTGAGACCCATGTAGTGGGTCACGACGACAGCGCCGGAATCGGTGAAGACGCCTTTCAGCGTCTCGATCGTTTCCGCTTTTTGAGCGCGGTCCATTGCGGTCTCCTATGGTAGGCGGCCGGACCATCCGGCAGCCGAAAGCGGCTCTTCCCGGCAAGGTCTCCCCTGCCCGGCTTTGCCGTATCAGCCTGTCCCGAGATGCGTCGCCGGCCGCGCCCAGCCCCAGGGGGGATGATGCGTCGGGGCTCTGCTCTCCCGTCTCCCTACGGCCGGCAAGGGCTCTTGCCGACTTATGGTCGTGGGTGACCCCCAGACCCCGCAGTTCTTGGACAGGATGGAGGACGCGGACGTCCCCCAGTCCCCGCCCCCGGCGAGCCGGCGGCGAAACTTGAAGGCGGGCCTATAGACGGGATGCGCCCGGAACTCAAGGGCGCGAAGGAGACACCGTCGATACTATCAGGGACGGCGCGCCGTCGGGCCTCGGACCAGGGTCATCGCCACGAGCCCCACCAGGACTCCGCCCGTCATATACCAGGCGGGCACCATGGTGCTGCCGGTCAGCTGGCTCAGCCAGGCCACCGCGAACTGGGTGGTGCCCCCGAACACCGAGATGGCGATGGCGTAGACCACCGCCGTCGCCCGGGCGCGCACCGCCAGCGGCAGGCTTTCGGTAAGCCAGGTGAGCCCCGCCGTCGAGGCCATGGCCAGGCAGGCGGTCAGCAGGCCCGTGGTCGCCAGCAGCACCACGACGGAGCGGGTCTCGACCAGGGCGGTGAACAGCGGCAGGGCCGCCAGGAGGAGCACAGTCCAGGGGACCAGCATCACCGGCTTGCGTCCGAACCGCTGGGCCAGCAGGGCGCCGATCATGGCGAAGGCTACGCCGGTGACCCCCTGGGTCACGGTCGCGGCGAAGCCGGCCATGGGGGACATGCCCAGGGTGTGGGTGGCGTAGGTGTTCATGTAGTTGAGCACATAGGTCACCGTGGTGCCCCCGGTCATGATGGCGCCGCCGATCAGGGCGAGCTTCCAGATGGCGCCGGGGACGGCCGCCGCCTCCCCCGCCCCGCCCCCGGCCGCGTGAAGGGTCTCGGGCAGGCTGCGGCGGACGAGGAGCCCCAGGGGGATGATCGCCACCCCGGCTACAAAGGCGATCCGCCAGCCGTAGGCCTCCAGCGCCTGCGGCGACAAGAGCCGGGTCAGCAACAGCCCGACCGCCCCCGCCGCGGTCACCGCCAGGTGTTGGCCGACATACTGGAACGAGACGAACAGGGGCCGTCGCCCGGGGGGCGCCGCCTCGACCAGGAAGGCTGTGGAGGGGCCGACCTCGCCGCCCAGGGCGAACCCCTGCAGCAGCCGCAGCAGCACCGCCAGGATCGGCGCCCCCATCCCGATCGCCGCATAGGTCGGCGTGACGGCCAGCCCCACCATGGCCGCGCCCATCAGGGTGAAGGAGATCAGCATGGCCGGCCGGCGGCCGTGACGGTCGCCGATCCGCCCGATCACCGCCGCGCCCACCGGCCGCATTAGGAACCCCGCCCCGAAGGTGGCCAGGGCCGCCAGCAAACCATGCGAGGCGCCGCCGGCAGGAAACAGGGTGCGGCCGATATGGGCGGCGAAGAAGCCGTAGGTCAGGAAGTCGTAGAACTCGAGCGCATTGCCCGCCACCACCGCCGCCACGTGGCGCGGGCGCACCGGGCCGGCGGGCGCCGCCCCGTCCTGCATTGCCGACTCGGCCATGATCGTCCCCCAACGCCCCAGCGCGTGACCCTAGCGCGCGACGAGGCGGCCACAACGCAAAACGGCCGGGGTCCCTTGCGGAACGCCCGGCCGTCGGAAGCGTGGAAGACTTGTCGGCTTAGGACGCCGCGCCGAAGGAGGTCAGATCGACCTTCACGCCGGGGCCCATGGTCGAGGACAGGTTGACCTTGCGGACGTAGATGCCCTTGGCGCCGGTCGGCTTGGCCTTGTTGAGCGCGTCGAACAGCGCCTTCACATTGGCCAGCAGGGCGTCGTCGGTGAACGACACCTTGCCGATGCCGGCGTGGACGATGCCCGCCTTCTCGACGCGGAACTCGATGGCGCCGCCCTTGGCGTCCTTGACCGCCTGGGCCACGTTCATCGTCACGGTGCCGACGCGGGGGTTGGGCATCAGGCCGCGCGGGCCCAGCACCTTACCGAGGCGGCCGACCAGGGCCATCATGTCCGGGGTCGCGATGACGCGGTCGAACTCCATGAAGCCGCCCTGGATCCGTTCCACCAGATCCTCGGCGCCGACGATGTCGGCCCCCGCGGCGGTGGCTTCGGCGGCCTTGGCGTCCTTGGCGATGACGGCGACGCGGACGTCGCGCCCGGTGCCCGAGGGCAGGTTGACGACGCCGCGGACCTGCTGGTCGGCGTGGCGCGGGTCGACCCCGAGGTTGACCGACATCTCCACGGTCTCGTCGAACTTGGCGGTGGCGTTGGCCTTGACCAGCTTCACCGCCTCTTCGACCGTCAGGGCCTTCTGCCGGTCGCCGGCGAAGGCCTGCATGCGCTTGGGTTGCTTGGCCATGGTTACGCCTCCACCACTTTGAGGCCCATGGCCTTGGCCGAGCCCTCGATGATGCGGGCCGCGGCCTCCAGATCGTTGGCGTTCAGATCCTTCATCTTCTTCTCGGCGATCTCGCGCAGTTGGGTGCGCGTAACCTCGCCCACGGTCTCGCGGCCGGTCAGCTTGGCGCCGGACTTCAGGCCCAGGGCCTCCTTCAGGAAGAAGGTCGCCGGGGGCGTCTTCGTGACGAAGGTGAACGACTTGTCCTGATAGACGGTGATCACGGTCGGCAGGGGCGTGCCCTTGGCGACGTTCTCGGTGCGGGCGTTGAACTCCTTGCAGAAGCCCATGATGTTGACGCCGCGCTGGCCGAGGGCCGGCCCGATGGGCGGGGACGGCGTGGCGGAGCCAGCCTTCACCTGCAGCTTGATGTAACCCAGAATCTTCTTAGCCATCTTCTCCTCTGTGACCGGGCTTCCGGTCTGTTGAGCCGTGGTGCGGGGTTACGGTGGCCGCCCCCTCCCACGGATTTCAGTTCGTCCGGCAGGACCGGCGCGAAGCGCGGGCATGTATCAGCTAACCTCGGACGTCGCAATTGCGGGCCTGTCGATTAGGACACGAAGACCACAAAGAGCACGAAGACCACGAAGTTAACGAACGAACCTTCTCAGGCCATGGCGGAGTTGAAGCGCATTGAAGTTCATCAGATAGCCAAGCCGAAGCCCGGATAGCCTCAGATACGTGAGAAGCTGCGCCTCGTAGAGGCGCGAGATGGCCTCCACCGCCTTCAGTTCCACAATGACAAGATCTGAGACCAGCAGATCGATGCGATATCCGGCGTCGATCCGCATGCCGTCATACTCAACCGGCAAGGCGACCTGCCGGCGCACGGGCAAGCCCCGGACCGTCAGCTCATGGGCAAGACATTGCTCGTACGCTGACTCGAGCAGGCCGGGTCCCAGGACCTGTGAACCTTGATCCCCGCATCGACGACCTGCCGGCCAATGACTTCCAGGTCATGCGGAGGCCCAGGCGGACCTTGGTGGTCTGTGTGTTCTTGGTGGTCTTCGTGTTCCACTCAAGACGACCGACCGCCTAGGAGACCTTTTCGACCTGGTTGTATTCCAGCTCGACGGGGGTGGCGCGGCCGAAGATGGAGACGGTGACGCGCAGGCGGGCGCGCTCCTCGTCGACCTGCTCCACCGAGCCGTTGAAGCTCTGGAAGGGGCCGTCGGTGACGCGGACCGTCTCGCCGATCTCGAAGCGGATGGTGGGCTTGGGACGCTCGACCCCCTCCTCCATGGCGCCGACGATGCGGGCCACTTCCTTCTCGGTCACCGGCATGGGCTTGGAGCCCGAGCCCAGGAAGCCGGTCACCTTGGGGGTGTTCTTGACCAGGTGATAGGCCTCGTCCGACAGCTCCATCTTCACCAGCACATAGCCGGGGAAGAACTTGCGCTCGGCGTTGACCTTGCGGCCGCGACGGATCTCGACGACGTCCTCAGTGGGCACCAGGATCTCGGAGAAGCTGTCCTGCAGGCCCTGGTTCTGGGCCTGGTCGCGGATCGCATCGGCCACCTTCTGCTCGAAGTTCGAGTAGGCGTGGACGATATACCACTTGTGGTGGGGGTTGGAGACGCGGGCGGGCGCGTCGGTCTCGGCGGCGGGGGTCAAAAGGCTGCTCCTCAGCTCGCGAGTTTCAGAATTTGGTTGATGGCCCAGCTCAGGACCAGGTCGGCGGCGAAGAAGAACGCCGCCGTCAGGATGACCATGATGAACACCATCACCGAGGTGATCCAGGTCTCCTTGCGGGAGGTCCAGGTGATCTTGCGGGCCTCGGCGCGCACTTCCTTGGCGAACAGGACCGGGTTGAACGGCCGCTTGGGCGCCGCCACCGAGGAGGCGGCCACCGGGCCTGCGGCGACCGGCGCCGTGACGGGCGCACCGGTCCGCTTGGTGCGGCTCTTCTGCGGCGGGCGGTTGGCTCTTGCCATGGCGGCGACAGACACTCTCTTGGAACGGGACCCCGAGAGGCGCCCGCAGACATGGAACCGAAGGCCTGGAGTCGGCCACCCCGAGGGAAATCAAGGACTTGAATGATTTTCCGGGGATGGGCCGGCCATCACGGCGGCTTGGCACGCCTTCTGACACAAATGGCCTGCTTTCCGCAAGCCTGAGGCGAGGCGATCGCGCCCGCTCAAGCCGGGCTGGGCTGGCCGGCATGGCGACCGGCGCGCTGCGGCAAAAGGATGATGCACGCCAGGATCGCCGCCGCCAGGGCCAGGGACGCCAGGGGCCGGCTGAGGGCCAGACCGCCATGGTCATGCGGCTTGTCGAGGAAGTCACCCACCGTCGCCCCGAGGGGGCGGGTGAGGATGAAGGCCGCCCAGAACAGCAGGACCCGGTTCGCCCGGGTCCGCCAATACAGCCCGGCGACCACCGCCAGCAGGGCCGAGAACAGCGCCGCCGCCCCCACATAGCCCAGGCCGCCGGTGTCGGCGGTCCAGTCCCCCAGGGCGGTGCCGAGGGTCTGGGAGACGGTGATCGTCAGCCAGTAGAAGGCCTCCGCCCGCGGCGTGCTCACCGTGTCTGCGGCGATCGATCCCAGGGTCAGGCGCCAAGCGGCCAGGGACGCCAGCACGCCGCCCAGGAGGAGCGCCGAGCCGCCCGCGTAGCCGATCCCCAACGATCGGGTGGCGTAGTCGGCCAGGGTCGTTCCCGCCGTGGTCGAGGCGATGATCGTCGCCCAGTAGAGGAAAGGATGGAATCGCCGCGCGGCGATCTGGGCGCCGACCAGGATCAGCAGGGCGGCGAGGAAGATCGCCGTCCCCACCAGATAGCCGAGGTTCATGGTCATGCTGACGGTGTCCCCGGCGGTCTCGCCCAGAGTCGTGGCCAGGATCTTGATCAGCCAGAAGCCGAGGGTGACGGCGGGGACCTTGCCGGCCAGATCGCGGGGATCGTCGGTCATGGCAGGGTCTTTCGGGCAATCGCCCCTCCCCCCATCAGCGGCGGGGAAGGGTGGCAGGAGTGGAGGGACTCGAACCCACGACCCTCGGTTTTGGAGACCGATGCTCTACCAGCTGAGCTACACTCCTCCAGTCGAGCAGGCGCGCCGAAAGCGCTCAGCCCTCGGGACGCATGGCCTTCTCCGGAGGCGAGCGATCTAACAGGGGGCGGCGGGCGCGGCAAGGCGCAAACGCGCCGGATCGAAGGGGGCCCGCGGCGCGTTCCGCCCCTGATCCGCCAACCCAAGGACCGCCATGTCGCCCTCCACCGACCCCGATCCCCGCCCCGACGCGCCCGAGCGCGCCAAGAACCGCGAAACCGACAACGAGAACATGAAGGCGCCGCGCGACGACGGCCCCCCGCGATCGGCCACCGAGCCGCGCGGCTCTGAGGGTTCGGCGCGCAACCCCAAGACCCAGACAGACCCCGCCTCGGGAGAGACCCTCACCCCCAGCCCGGCAGAGTCCGCGCACCGCTAAGGGTGCGGCGGCGACCTAACCTCGCCCGCGATACGGCGCCACGCCCTGGTCGGGCAGCCACAATCCGTCGGGCGCGGCGCCGGTTTGGTAGAAGACGTCGATGGGGATGCCCCCACGCGGATACCAGTAGCCGCCGATGCGCAGCCAGCGCGGCTGGGCGACATCCACGATCCGCAGGGCGATGGCCAGGGTGCAGTCCTCGTGGAAGGCGCCGTGGTTGCGGAAGGCGGCCAGATACAGCTTCAGCGACTTGGATTCGATCAGCCAGTCGGCCGGGGCATAGTCGATCACCAGCTGGGCGAAGTCGGGCTGGCCCGTCACCGGGCACAGGGACGTGAATTCGGGCGCCGTGAAACGGGCCAGATACAGCAGCCCCGGGTGCGGGTTGGCGACCCGCTCGAGCACCGCTTCGTCCGGGCTGGCGAAGGCGGGAACCTGACGGCCCAGTTGGGTCGGCGCATGGTCGGCGGGGGCTTGATCGGTCATGAACCAGCCCTAAACACCCGTCCGCTCGGGGGCAATGGGGCCCGAACGCTCAATTCCACGGCGCTTTTGAACATCGACGCCCAGGCATTAGACAGGAAGCGCCCGGCATGTCCGCTATCCGGCCACGGCCTTGATCCCCGGACCCGACGCCCGGATGGTTGACCCGGTCCGGGGCGTCGCCTCGAGTCAAGGCGGCGGGGCGCTCCAATCCGCTCCGGCGATCAGACACATAAGGGGATAAGAATGAAATCGACACGACTGGCGCTCTGCGCCGCCCTGGCCTCGGCCGCTTTCGGCGGCACCGCCTTCGCCCAGGACGAAGGCGGAGCCAAGATCGCCTACAATATCGGCGTGGTCAGCGACTACGTCTTCCGCGGCGTCAGCCAGACCAACGAGGAGGCGGCTGTCCAGGGCGGGGCGGACATCACCATCCAGGAGGGCTATGCGGGGATCTGGGCGTCGAACGTCGATTTCGGCAAGAAGCACACCGAGGTGGACATCTACGGCGGGGTGCGGCCCGAGGCCATGGGCATCACCTTCGATTTCGGCGGCGTCTACTACGGCTATGTCAACGAGCCCAAGAACAGCCACGAAGCCTATTTCGAGTTCAAGGCCGGCGCCTCTCGGGCCGTCGGCCCGCTGACGGTGGGCGCGGTGGTCTATTACTCGCCGGAGTTCTTCGGCAAGACCGACAAGGCGACCTACTACGAGGTCAACGGCGCCTACGCCTTCAATGACAAGATCAGCGCCTCCGCCGCGCTGGGCCACCAGGACGTCTCCTACAATGGCGACTACAGCACCTGGAACGTGGGCGCGACCTGGACCTTCGCCCCGCACCTGGCCGTCGACGTGCGCTATCACGACACCGACGAGCATGGCTTCGGCTCGCTCTACGACTCCCGCGGCGTGATCGGCCTCAAGGCCGTGTTCTAAGCAGCGGGTCAGCCGTCTGAAGCGGCCGTCGCGGCGACGCGGCGGCCGTCTTCACGTTCCGCCCAAAGGCCCCAGGGCGTCCAGAACCGCCTCGACGGTCAGGTCGGCCAGGACGGGCGCCTGCAGGGACCGCATCCGCCCTCTGGGCCCACAATGGGCCGGATCGGACACCTTCGACATCAGCATCAGGCCCGGGGCGCCGGCGTAGGCCGCCAGGTGCGTGGGTCCGGTGTCGTTGCCGACCACGACAGCCGCTTCGGCCGCCAGGGCCGCCAAGGCCTCCAGGCTGGTGCGGCCGGTGAGGTCCAGGGCCCCGGGTATGGCCGCGGCCAGTTCCCCCTCCCCCGGCCCGCCGACCACCGCCACCTGCAAACCCGTCCCCGCCAAGGCCCGCGCCAGGGCGGCGTAGCGCTCGACCGGCCAGAACTTCTCGGGCTTCACGGGTGAGGCGCCGGGAATCAGCAGGGCGTAGGGCCCCGCCAGGCCATAGCGCGCCGGCGCCCCCGGCCCCGCTGCGGCGACCGCCCAAGCCAGGTCCGGCGCCGGCGCCTGGCCGGGCGGATAGGCAGGGCCGACGCCCGCTACGTGAAGCTGGTCGGCCATGCGGTCGAGGTTGTGCATGGCGTCGCGGTCCGGCCGCGTCTGCCGGTGCGAGGCGCCGGGGGAGATGCCCGACCACTGCGGCGGGCGCGGCGCGAAGCCATAGAAATACAGCTTGGAGCGCGACGAGGTCTGCAGGTCGTAGACGCGGACATACCCGGCGCGGCGCAGGCGCCGGAACAGGGCCAGGTGCGCCCGCAGGCCTCGGGGCCGCCCATCGGTCTCCACCACATCGAACAGGCCGCTAAGGCGGGCGAAGTCGGCGAACGGCGGGGTGGTCAGCAGGGTGATCGCCGCGGCCGGATGGGCGGCGCGGATTTGGGCGAACGCCGCGAAGGCCTGGACGAAGTCGCCCAGGGCCCCGAACTTGATCACCAGAATCCTGTCCGCGCTCATCGGTCCAGTCTTGGACGCTGGGCGCGCGCGCGATCAACCCTCTTCGCCGCGCGTGACGATCGGTCCGGGCGCCCAGAGGTTGCAATTCGCCGCCGAGAGCGCACATATCGGCCAGCCCAGGAGGGGCCCATGACCAGCGGCGTCGAGCGTTCCACATCCACCGGCCTGAAGCGCGGCCTGTCGCGGCGTTGCCCGCAATGCGGCCAGGGATCCCTGTTTTCGGGCTATCTGAAGGTGGCTCCCCGCTGCGCCGCCTGCGGGCATGACATCAGCGCCTACAAGGCCGACGACGGCCCCGCCTATTTCACCATGCTGATCGTCGGCCACCTGCTGGTCGCGCCGATGCTGTGCCTCAGCTTCATCTGGACCTGGCCGATCGGTGTGGTCCTGGCCCTGAGCCTGAGCTTCGTCGCCCTGGCCACCCTGGTGCTGCTGCCCATCGTCAAGGGCGGCTTCATCGGCGTTCAATGGGCGACCCGCACCGGCTTCGCCCCCTAGCGGCCCACGCCAACGACAAGCCGCTGAATCGTCTGACAGCGACTTGTTTCATTCGGCCCACCGCCTCCACCCGCTGATTTCATGCCCAGTTGCCGGTCGGGACCGGCAACTGGGCAAAGACATTCCCCGCCGGCGCGCGCACCATTGACCGTCAAGAAGCGACGGAGGATGCGGCATGGAGCATGTCAGGACGGCGCTTCCTGAGCAGGAGCGGTCGGGCGGTTGGCCGGCCAACGGCCCGCCTCTCAGCCTGCACATTCCCCAACCCAAATGGCGCCCGGGCGATCAGGCTGACTACAGCGACTGGACCCTGCCCGCCGCAGGCTCGACCCGCCGCCCGCCGATCGACGTTGATCCCGCGCAGATTCGGGACCTCGCCTACGACCTGATCCGCGTGCTCGACGATGAGGGCCGCGCCGTGGGCCCCTGGGCGCCGGACATCGGGTTGGAGACGCTGCAGCGCGGCCTCGCCAACATGGTCCTGACGCGGGCTTTCGACGAGCGCATGTTCCTGAACCATCGCCAGGGCAAGACGTCGTTCTACATCAAGAGCACCGGCGAGGAGGCGGTCGCCGCCGGCGCGCAGGAAGCCCTGCGCCCCGACGACATGTGCTTCACCACCTATCGCCAGCAGGCCCTGCTCATCGGCCGCGGCTATCCCCTCATCGAGATGGCCCACCAGGTCTACGCCAACACCGCTGACCCCCTGAAGGGCCGCCAGCTGCCGGTGCTCTATTCCAGCAAGGCCCACGGCTTCTTCACCCTGTCGGGCAACATCGCCACCCAGTTCGCCCAGGCGGTCGGCTGGGGCATGGCCTCGGCCTACAGGGGCGACACCAAGATCGCCGCCGGCTGGATCGGCGAGGGCTCGTCCGCCGAGCAGGAATTCCAGCAGGCCCTCACCTTCGCCGCCGTCTACCGGGCTCCGGTGATCCTGAACGTCGTCAACAACCAGTGGGCCATCTCGTCCTTCCAGGGCATCGCGGGGGGCGAGCAGACCACCTTCGCGGCCAAGGGGATCGGCTACGGCCTGCCGTCGCTGCGGGTCGACGCCAATGACTTCCTGGCCGTATACGCCGCCACCCGCTGGGCCGAGCAGCGCGCCCGGGCCAACCTCGGCGCCACCCTCATCGAGATGTACACCTACCGCGCCGGCCCCCATTCGACCTCCGACGACCCGTCGCGATACCGCGCCGCCGACGAGGCCCGCCTGTGGCCCCTCGGCGACCCCATCGACCGGCTCAAGCGCCACCTTATCGGCCTGGGGCAGTGGTCCGAGGGCCAGCACGAGGCCCTGCAGGCGCAGATGACCGAGCAGGTCCGCCTCGTCGCCAAGGAAGCCGAGGCGGTCGGCACCCTCGGGTCCGGCCGGATCAGCACCCGTGAGATGTTCGAGCAGGTCTTCGAGACGCCCGATTGGCGCCAGCGCGACCAACGTCGGGAGCTCGGTTCCTGATGGCCGACATGACCATGATCCAGGCCCTCAACTCGGCCATGGATGTGATGATGAAGCGTGATCCGGACGTGCTGGTGTTCGGCCAGGACGTCGGCTACTTCGGCGGGGTCTTCCGGGTGACCGAGGGGCTGGCGAGCCGCCACGGCGCCCAGCGCTGCTTCGACGCCCCGATCACCGAGGGCGGCATCATCGCCACGGCCATCGGCATGGCCGCCTACGGGCTGCGCCCCGTTGTCGAGATCCAGTTCGCCGACTACATCTACCCCGGCTACGACCAGCTGGTGTCGGAGGCCTCGCGCATCCGCTATCGCTCGGACGGCGACTTCTGGGTGCCCCTGACGGTGCGCAGCCCCTACGGCGGCGGCATCTACGGCGGCCAGACCCACAGCCAGAGCCCCGAGGCGATCATGACCCATGTGCCGGGGCTGAAGACGGTGATTCCGTCCAATCCCCATGACGCCAAGGGCCTGCTGATCAGCGCCATAGAGGACAACGACCCGGTGATCTTCCTGGAGCCCAAGCGGCTCTACAACGGTCCCTTCGACGGCCGCCGAGACCGACCGGTGCAATCCTGGTCCAAGGCCCCGGGCAGCGACGTGGCCGAGGGCTATTACCGCATCCCCCTGGGCAAGGCCGCCATCGCCCGCGCCGGATCGGCGGTCACCGTGCTGGCCTACGGAACCATGGTGCATGTGGCGATCGCCGCGGCGGAGATGACGGGCGTCGACGCCGAGGTGGTGGACCTGCGCACCCTGGTGCCCCTCGACATCGAGACGGTGGTCGCCTCGGTGACCAAGACCGGCCGCTGCGTCATCGTCCACGAGGCGCCGCGCACCAGCGGCTTCGGCGCCGAACTGTCAGCCCTGGTGCAGGAACACTGTTTCTACAGCCTGGAGGCGCCCATCGCCCGGGTCACCGGCTGGGACACCCCGTATCCGCACGCCTTCGAATGGGAATATTTCCCGGGCCCCGAGCGGGTGGGCGAAGCCCTGCGCCAAGTCGTGGAGGCCTAGATGGGCCAGTTCCTCTTCAAGCTGCCCGACGTGGGCGAAGGCACCGCCGAGGCCGAGATCGTCGCCTGGCACGTCGCCCCGGGCGACGAGGTCCGTGAGGACCAGATCATCGCCGACATCATGACCGACAAGGCGACGGTGGAGCTGACCTCGCCGGTCTCCGGCCGGGTGCTGGCCCGCCACGGCGAGCTGGGGAGCAAGGCCGCGATCGGCTCGACCCTGTTCGTGTTCGAGGTCGAGGGCGACGCCGGGGCGCCTGCCGAGACCCCAGCCCCGACGCCCGTCGAAGCCGCCACGCCCGAGCCCCCGCCGGCGACGCCGCCGCCCGTCCCCGCCCCTGCGGCTCCGCCGCCGGCAGGCGCGCCGACCCAGCGCCCGGCTGCGGACGCCGCCGGCCGTCCCCTCGCCTCTCCCGCCGTGCGCGCCTATGCCAGGGACAGCGGCGTCGACCTGGCCTTCGTGCGCGCCACCGGCCAGGGCGGGCGCATCGTGCGCGAGGACGTCGACGCCTACATCGCCGGCGGCGCCCCGCCCTCCGCCGCCAGCGGCGGCGGCCTGGCCAAGCGAACCACCATCGAGGTGGTCAAGGTCATAGGCCTTCGCCGCAAGATCGCGGAGAAGATGCAGGAGTCCATGCGGCGCATCCCGCATGCCTCCTACACCGAGGAGATGGATGTCACCGAGCTGGAGGCGTTGCGCCAGCACCTCAACGCCGCCAAACGCGTCGACCAGCCCAAGCTGACCCTGCTGCCGTTCTTCGCCCGCGCCCTGGTCAAGGTCCTGCCGCAGTCGCCCCAGCTGAACGCCATCTATGACGACGAGGCGGGGATCATCCACCGTCACGCCGCCGTGCACCTGGGCATCGCCACCCAGACCCCCAACGGCCTGATTGTGCCGGTGGTGCGCCACGCCGAGGCCCGCGACGTGTGGGAGATCGCCCTGGAGGTCGCCCGGCTGTCGGCCGCCGCCCGGGATGGCAGCGCGACCAAGGAAGAGCTGTCCGGCTCCACCATCACCCTGTCGAGCCTAGGCCCCCTGGGCGGCGTCTCGTCCAGCCCCATCGTCAACTGGCCGGAGGTGGCCATCGTCGCCCCCAACCGCATCGTCGAGCGGCCGGTGGTGCGCGCGGGCGCCATCGCCGTGCGCAAGACCATGAACCTGTCCATGTCCTTCGATCACCGCGTGGTCGACGGCTATGACGCGGCGCTGTTCGTCCAGCAGCTCAAGGACGCCCTCGAGCATCCTGCAACAATCTTCATGAGCTGATGAACAAGCGCACCCTGACCCCCAAGGTCCTCGTCGTCGGGGGCGGCCCCGGCGGCTATGTGGCCGCCATTCGGGCCGGCCAGCTCGGGCTGGACTGTGTCCTGGTCGAGGCCGACCGCGCCGGCGGCACCTGCCTGATTCGCGGCTGCATCCCGTCCAAGGCCCTGATCCACGCGGCCTCGCACTTCGCCGCCATGGCCGAGGCCAGCCAGCACCCCCGCTTCGGGATCAGCCTCGCCGCGCCGCCGATCCTCGACATGGCCGCCACCGCCGCCTGGAAGTCGGGCGTGGTCGACAAGCTCAACCGGGGTGTTGAGAGCCTGCTGAAGCGGGCCAAGGTCGCCGTCGTCCATGGCTGGGCCGTATTCAGCGACGCCAAGACCTGCACGGTCCAGACCGACGACGGCGAGGTGCAGATCCGCGCCGACACCGTCATCCTCGCAGCAGGCTCCCTGCCGGTGGGGCTTCCGGGCCTGCCCTTTGGCGCAGACATCCTGTCGTCCACCGAGGCCCTGTGCCTGGACAAGGTTCCCGAGCGCCTGGTGGTGGTCGGCGCCGGCTACATCGGGCTCGAGCTCGGCTCGGCCTTCCGCAAGCTGGGGTCGCACGTGACCCTGGTGGAGGCCGCCGACCGCATCCTGCCGCAATATGACGCGGCCCTGGTCCAGCCGGTGCGCGCCTGGCTGGAGCGCGCCGGCGTGGACCTTCACCTCGGCGCCAGGGCCGTGGCGTTCGAGAACGGCGCCCTACGCGTCGAGACGGTCGGGGGCGACACCCTGGCCCTGCCCGCCGACAAGGTGCTGGTCACCGTGGGGCGCCGACCCAACACCGCCGGCTGGGGCCTAGAGCAGATGGGGCTCGAGATGGCGGGCGCCTTCGTCAAGGTCGATGATCAGTGCCGCACCGGCATGAAGGGCGTCTACGCCATCGGTGATCTGGTCGGCGAGCCGATGCTGGCCCACAAGGCCTCGGCCCAGGGCGAGATGGTCGCCGAGATCATCGCCGGCAAGGCCCGCCGGTTCGACCCGGCCGCCATCGCCGCGGTCTGCTTCACCGAGCCGGAGATCGTCAGCATCGGCCTGGCGCCCGGCGAGGGCGAGGCCGAGACCATCACCGGCCTGTTCCCCTTCCAGGCCAATGGACGGGCGCTGAGCATGGACGCGGGCGACGACGGCGGCTTCGTGCGGGTGGTGGCCCGCAAGTCCGACCACCGCATCGTCGGGGTTCAGGCTGTCGGCGCCCACGTCTCGGAGCTGTCCGCGGCCTTCGCCCTGGCCCTGTCCATGGGCGCCGCCTTGGAGGACATCGCCGGGACCATCCACGTTCACCCGACCCTGAGCGAGGGCTTCCACGAGGCCGCCCTGCGCACCCTGGGGCACGCCATCCACATCTAGGCCGAAGCCTGGCGGCGGCCGAGACTAGCCAGCCATGGCCGCCGCGTCCTCGGCCACCGCGGCGCGGATCGCCTGGGGGTCCGGGGCCTCCGGCGCCTGGTCGTAGCCCGCCCGAAGGCTGAAGTGCTCGAGCACCGCCGGCGCCACATCTGCGGCGCGGTTGAACACCGACTCGCCCGGGATGCCGATCCGCTCGGCCACCGCGCGCAGTCGATCGCCGGGCAGGCCGTAGCAGGCGATGGCGTTCTCCCCCAGGATCTTGCGGGCGTCCGCCTCGGGCACGCCGTCGAAGGCGTCGCGGATCCAGTCCACCGTATTGGGCCAGGTGGATTCCGAATGCGGGTAATCGACCCCGAACATGAAGTGATCGGCGCCCACCGCCGCGCGGTCGGCGATCTCGTGCTTGCGGGGCGAGGACGGGGTCACCCAGACATGCTTGAAGAAGTATTCGCTGGGCTTCATCTTCACCCGGATCTCGCCCGCCTCATATTCCCGGTCCAGCTCCTTGAGCGTGGCGGGGATCCAGTCGGACCGGATCTCGGTGAGGCAGAGCTTCAGGTCGGGGTGGCGGTCGAACACCCCGCCCAGCATCAACTGCCAGAACACCCGCCGCGGAACGATATTCAGCGCCAGGGGGGAAGCCTTGTCGTTGCGGAAGATCTCGCCGATGACCTTGGCCTTTCCCTCGCGCTTCACCCGCTCGGTGATCTCCGGATTGCGGAACAGCAGGTCGCGGAAGGCGAAGAAGCTGCCCTGCGGGGCGCCCCAGCCCGCGTGGATCGACAGCACCATATTGCGTTCGGCGCAGACGCCCCAGAAGCGGTCGTAGACGGGGTCGTGCAGCGGCGCGATCGGCTCGTTGCGGATGCCGCCTGGGGTGCTGATCGAAACGAAGCCGTGATCCGCGCACCACTCCAATTCCTTGACCGTGGCGTCCATGTCCAGGCACGGGCCCGGCTCGGCGACTCCGAACACCCGCCCCTCGCCTTCAGCCATGTCGTCGGCCAGCCAGCGGTTGTAGGCCCTGGCGCCGATCCACCGCTTCTCCGCCGGATAGACGCCGTTGATCTGCGAGAACCACGGGGTCATGGCGTTCTGGTGCCCAGTATGGACGATCTCTCCCGCCACGCCCTCGGCGTCGAGCTCCTTCAGCCGCGCCTTGGTGCTGAGGGCGCCCAGGGTCCCGCCATGGCGAATGGCGTTGCGGGTGTCGATCGTGTCGAGGGCCTCGTCGGAAAAGGTCGAGAAGGGCACGAAGACGGACAGATAGTCGTGCTCCTCGTTGCGCAGGGCCATCAGGTCGTTGCGGTATTGGGGATCCACATAGGGAAGGTAGGCGGCGGGGCCCGCGCCCACGTGGTTGTCCGCGGAAATCAGCAGCAGTCGATCCATGGTTCCCCCTTTTGGAAGCGCGCTCGGCTCCCTTCGGACATCAGCCTAGGGCCGGTCCGCCCGTCGGTAACTGCACAGGCCTGCGCGATCATTGGACAATCCCGACATCGCGGGAGATGCCCCGCTCAGCCCTTGATCCGCCCCTTCGGCGTGATCTGGAAGGAGACGAACCGCCAGACGCCCTCGGCACGGTGCGCCACCTGGGTGACGAAGGCGTCGATGATTTCCGGGCCCCGGTCGGGGTAGTTGACGTGGTTGACCAGCGCCCCCGTGACCACCGCCACGTCGCCATACAGACGCACCGTCAGCTCACCCCTCACGGGCGCGCGGGGGCCCTGGGTGACCTCCTCGATATAGGCCGCCTTGTCGGCCGTCCCGCCCCGGCCATAGACGTGCAGGTAGTCGTCGGCCAGGGTCTGCGCCAGCGCGGCCATGTCGCCGGCGGCGATGGCCTCGCAGCGTCTCCGCTCCAGGTCCAGCACAGCGGCAAGGTCGTTGCTCATGGGCGCCTTGCCTATCCCCGCTTCAGCACGAGGTCGCGAATCCCCGCCCTCGGATCGTCGACCAGCGTCGCCGGCACATCCAATAGCATGGTCGCCCGTTCGGGCGGACGATAGGGCTTCCAGGGGGTGATCGACGGGTTGTTCGGATCGCAGGTCTCGGCGAAACGCACCCAGGTGTCGCTCATGGTCTTGGCCATGGCGGCGTTGCCCGGGCGATCGCCGGCCATGCTCGAGGACCTGTAGTTGTCCATGGCGAAGGGGATGTCATTGCCATGGGTGGCCCCCAGGACGCCGCCGAGGGCCGGAGTGGCGAAGTCGAAGCGATAGACATAGACGGGTCCCGCATCGGGGGCGGCCGCCCGCCGCTCGGCCCAGTCCGCCACCCCAAAACCCATGCGATAGTCGGTCTGGAAGGCGAGGAAAATCTGCGAGGGGGTGGCGTCGGGCCGTTCGGCCTTGTAGGCGGCGATGATCTGGGGGGCCTTGTCGCCATGGCTGGCCGCGACGCCCGTCTGAAGGGCCGCCTCGGTCATGCCGGCGAAGGCGGGCGTGGCGTACATCAGCAGGTTGATGTCATCGCGCCCCGAGCCGATCAGCACCGGGATACGCGCCCCGATCGGCGAGGCCACCGGCTCCATCGGCTGGGCCGGCAGGACCACGCCGTCGACCACCGGCTGCAGCCCGACCACGGGCGGGACCGCGGCGCCGTTCAGCGGCCTGTTGAGCTTTTCCGCCTCCGAGACCAGCTGCTGGAACGGCACGTCGTGCAGCTTGCGGAAGTCCTTGGGATCGATGCCCAGGCGGGCCATCAGCCGCACCGCGGTGGCGGCGGCCTCATCGGCGGTGGCGCGGTGATAATGGGGACCGCTCATGATGTTGGCCCGGTGGAACAGGCCCTTGGCTGACGGCATGCCCAGCAGGGTGGTGCATTTGGCGCCCCCGCCGGACGAGCCGAAGATCATCACCCGTTCCGGATCGCCTCCGAAGGCCTCGATGTTGTCGCGCACCCACTGCAGCGCCAGGACCTGGTCCTGCATGGCCGCATTGCCCGAGGCGGCGTAGTCGCCGCCGCCGAACTGAGCCAGGTGAAGGTGCCCCAGGGCGCCCAGCCGGTGGTTGATGGTCACGACGATGGCGTCGGTCCCGCTCGGCCGTCCCGCCAGCCCTGCCCCGTCGTAGAGGTTCCAGGACCCCGCGCCTGACGTGTAGCCCCCGCCATGGATCCAGAACATCACGGGCCGCTTGTGCGACCGACTGAGGCTGCGGCTCCAGACGTTGAGGACCAGGCAGTCCTCGCCTTGCGGCGCCTCGTCTCCCGACATGCCGTGCAGGAAGGTCATGAAGTCGGCCATGCGCTTGGCCTGATCGGCCGGCATCGGCGGCTCCCCCGCATGGCTGCCGCCGGCCTCGGCCATCCCGGCCTGCGGCGCTGTGGGCCCCCAGGCGGTGCAGTCGCGAACCCCGGTCCAGGCGGCCGCCGCCTTGGGCGCCTTGAAACGGGCGCCGCCGCCGGTGGGCGCGCCATAGGGGATGCCCTTGAAGATGTGCACTTCGCCCACTGTCTGGCCCCGGACCTTGCCGGCGGCGGTCTCCACCACCGGACTGGCCACGGGCGTCGCGGACCACGAGGGCGTGGCCAGCGAGAGCCCGGCGGCGGCGCCCAGGCCCAGGGTCTGGCGGCGGCTGAACGGAGATGGGGTCATGGCGGGTCCTTACACAGGGAAGCGGGCATGGGCGCGCGCGGGCGCAAAGCGGTTGAGAGCCGTCTAGAAGCCGCGGCGCAGGGCGCCGTCGGCCCGCACCACGCCGTAGCCCCAGATGAAGCCGGAGGTCACCGCGTAGCCATTGATGTCGCCGGGCGCGGCGTCGCGCGCGAAGGTGTAGATTGGTCGTCCGCGGTAGGCCCAGACGCGCAGGGCGTCCTTCTGGCCCGGCGCCGCGTACTGTTCCGCCCCGCTGGGGTCGACGAGGACGATCGACCAGGTCCTGCCCACGGGTTTCGCGCCCTTCGAGGCCAGCACCGGCTTCCACGTCTTCACGCAGGTCGCCGCCGCGCCGCAGATGCTGAGGCGATAGGTCTGGGTGGCGCCGGGGATGTCGCACAGGGCGCGGTCCGGCCCCTCGTCGTTGCAACCCCAGCTATAGACCGTCATCCCGTGGCTGTCGGCGTAGACCTCACCGTCCGCGGTGACCTGAATCGACAGTTCCGGCGGCGGCGCCAGGCGCGGCTGGATCGCCAGGGGCGCCCAGCCGGGCTCGTCGCGGCCGTTCATCTCCGCGAAGCGGCTGTCGCCCGAGAAGGTGAACAGCGGCCGGCCCTGATAGGCCCACTGTCGCTCGCCGTCGCCCAACTGGACGATGCTCCAGTCCTTCGGCGGTCGGCCGATGGCGGGGGCGGCCAGGGGACTCCACAGGTCCGGGCATCCGGCGGAACAGGTCGACGCCTTGGTCAGGCCCCCGGACTTACGGAAATACAGGACCTTTCCCCCTTCGGTCATCAGCACCCGCCCGGCCTCGGTGGTGGCCGCCACGACGCCGCGGGGCGCGTCCAGGGGCGCCCAGGCGGGGTAGCGACCGCCGAGCACGCGGCCCGCGCCGTCCATGCCGTTGAGCTCGCCGGGCTGGCGGTCGTGGATGTAGGTATAGAGGGGCTTTCCCTTGTAGGCCCACTGCCGGGCGCCGGTGTCGCGCCGAACGAGCGTGAAGTCGCCCACGGGCAGGGCGTCGGCCTCGGCGAGATAGGGCGGCCAGGTGGCCGAGCAGGCCGGACGCTTGTGCGGTTCCGGCAGCTCGTAGCTCATCGAACCGGCGCCGCGGGCGTGGGTGTAGAGGCCGTCCTGGCAGGCGGACTCGCCTGGTTTGCGATCCCCGCCCGAGGTGTAGAGCGAGCGGCCGCGGGGATCGGCGAGAACCGCGCCGTTCTCGTCGGTCATCTCGATCCTCAGGCCGCTCGGCGCCTCCAGGGCCCGGGCGAGACCGAAGGGACCCAGGGCCAGAAGGCAGAGGCACGCCGCCAGCCAGCGGGCGGACAGGCCCCTGCGGAGAATGGATAGCATGGCCATGGCGACGCTCATCGGCTGGCGACCCGCTCGAGGCCGCCCGCCGACGGCACGGGCGCGGCGGGCAGGCCGGCGGCGGCCAGTTGCGCCTCGCCCTGCGATGTGTGGACGATGAAGACCCGGGTGAAGCCGACCTCATAGGCCGCCGAGATGCCGGTCTTGTCCCCCGTCTTGGGGTCCTTGTAGTCGGCGAAGCGGTAGAGGGCCTCATAGGTCGCCGGGCCGTCCCAGCCCTCGATATCGGCCACCTTATGCGCCCCCCAGGTCTTGGAATACATCAGGTACCAGCTCTCGATATCGGCATAGCCGCCGAGCAGTCCGGCGGCGCCCGTGGGGTTGAGCTTCAGCTCGAACCGCATCTGGCGGATGTTGCGGTCGCCCAGGATATTGGTGCGCTCCAGGTAGGGCAGACGGACGTCGGCGGGATCGTTGCTGAGCACCCCGTCGCGGATGCGCCCTTTGAAGCGATGGATGAACCGGCGGCCGTAGCGGTAGTCGATGCGCTGGCTGAGCCAGGGCACCAGCTGGTCCCGGCTGTCGATCGCCACCTGATCGAGGCCGCGATAAAGGGTGATGGTGACGTCGTCGTCATTGACCTCGCTGTCCACCCCGGTGACTTCCATCAGCGTCCGGACATAGTTTTCCGACCGCAGGTAGAGGGATGCGGGGCCGACGATGCCGCCGCCCTTGCGCCACCCGGGGGTGCAGCCGATCACGCGGTAGAGCTGGTTGTCGACGCCCGGCGCCCCGTCGGGCGAGATGAAGTTGCCGTGCGGCAGGCTGTCGCCGCGCCCCTGCCCGGCCGTCTCGCCATCCAGGTTCAGGCCGATGGCGGTGGGTCCCTGGGCGTCCCGGAACGGCAGCAGCCCCTTGTGCACCGTGGGGTGGTAGAAGACGTTCTCGCCGTTCGGGCCGCGGTTCGTATAGTAGCCGTAGCGCTCCTCGCGCGCCTTGCGCGCCTCGGGCGTCGGGTATTCGGCGTTATAATTGGCGGTCAGGTCGAACTGGAACCCCTGCGGGCACTCCGCCTTGCCGTTGGGCGTCTCGTGCAGGGCGAACTTCCACTCCCCCATCACCAGGCCGATGACCCCCGGCGTCGCCTTGGCGGCCCCCTGCGCCTGAACGCTGCCGCCGGCCAACAGGGCGGCGACGGCCAAGGCGCTGGGCAGAATCCAGTGGATCGATGGTGAGCGCATCACAGGGTCTCCGCCATGACTTGAGGCAGTCTAGGCCCCGCCCGCAGGGCAAAAATGGACGGGACGCACGATCCCTTGCACTTTCCCGCCGCCTTCACCGGTTGTCCGCCGAGCGCCGGCCGTAGAGCATCGTCACGTTGACGCGCCGGTTCTCGTAGCCCTCGTCGAAACGGATCTGGTCGGTCTCGTGGAACAGGTCGGAATCGAAGATCACCGCCCGGTTGGCGCGGTAGGGAATGGTGACGCTGCGGGCGCCGCTGCGGGCCAGGAACGCGCGGATGGCCTGGGGATCGGCGTTATAGGCGTCGTAGTCCCAGTCCAGGGGCGCCGCGACATCCCACACCACCAGGCCCCCGCTGGCGGGGTCGAGATTGGCGGCGTCGGGGGTGATCCAGAAGTTGACGTTCACCGCCGCCCGGTCCGCGTGGACACCAATCCCCGTCAGCCGGCTGTCGTATTTGAACGCCCACAGGTAGCGCAGGGCGTGGGGCGCCAGGATCGCCGGCAGGGTCTCACGCAATTCCCGCGCGATCTGCGCCAGCAGGGGGTTGGCGAACCCATGCTCGGGCATGGCGCCGAGATAGCCGGCCTCATAGACGCCGCGCCATACGGTGGACTCCAGGCAGAAGCGGCGCATGGCCGCCAGCGCCTCGTCCGTCAGCAGATTGTCGACGACGACGATCTGCGGGCTGCGGGTCGTCCACGACCGAGACGCCTCATCCGCTGCGAGCCCAGGATTGACAGCGCGACCGTCCAAGCGCTCCCCGCCGCGAATGTGGAACCCCGCCGCCCCACCGTCCCCCGACGCCGCCAGATAGGCGCGCTGCTCGCGATCATGTCGGACCCTGTGCTCCGGCGCGTCGACCGCGCCCGGGCTGTCCAGCCAGGTGTCCGCGGCGTGGGCCCGGAAAAGCTCGAAGCTCTCTTCGATCTGACCGGCTTCGCAAAGGGCGCCGGCCAGATTGAGCCGCGCCTCGGCGTAGTCGGGCCACAGCGCCAAGGCCTGGCGCAGGCTGGCCACCGCTTCCTCAACCCGGCCGAGCTGCTGCAGCACGAACCCGCGACCGTTCAGGGCCTGGGGAAAATCAGGCGTGACCGCGAGGGCCCTGTCGAAGCTGGCCAGGGCGTCTGCGGGACGCTTCAACTGCTGCAGGGTGAAGCCGCGGTTGTTCCAGGCCTCAGCGAAGGCCGGCTGGACGGCCAAGGCGCGGTCAAAGCTGTCCAGAGCCTCGGCATGTCTGTGCAGATCGCCCAGGACCACGCCGCGATTGTAGAGCAGGCCGGGGTGTCTCGGCAGCAGCACAAGGGCGCGTTCATAGCAGGCCAGGGCCTCCTCGAACCGGCCCTCCGCCCCCAGCCGCACCGCCTCGTGGAACAGGGCCTCGGCCGACGGCGGCTCGCGGCGATCCGCGCGTATCTGGCCGGCCCCGGTCATGCGGCCCGCCTACCCCTTGGCCTTGCGGGCGCGGAAGGCGGCCCAGTAGGCGCGCTTGTCGCGGTCGGGCTCGGTCACGACCTTCTGCTGGTCGTCGAAGATCATCACGGCGCGCGCGGCTTCGGTGTATCGCGGCCAGGTCGGGCCGACCCGGGCGGTGTTGGGGTCTCCGCTGCGGGCGAAGGCGGCGAAGGCGCGGCTCATGGCCCGGGCCATGGCCTCCTGGCGCGGCCCCTTGCCGACGAGGCTCTCGGACACATCCAGGTTGTCCCACACAAAAGGCAGGTCCACCGCGTGCATGGAGCGGATCACCCCGTCCAGCACCGGCGATCGCCAGTCCACCCGATAGACATAGACCGGCGCGGGCTGCTCACTCTTGCGGTCCGCCTGGACGTAGGTGGTTCCCGTGAAGCCCGCGTCGGTGGCGATGCTGGACCACAGGAACATCGGCGCGTCCCCAGGCGCCGCCGCGCGATACATGGCCACCACCTTGGCGGCGTCCGCCTCGCCCACGAGGCCTGCCGCCCGCTTCAGAAGGCCCGCCTCGTCAAGAGTGCGCCAGGCGGGATCGGACAGCAGGCTGCTGGTGGCCTCGTCATGCATGGAGCCGATCATCAGCGGCACATCGGCCGACTGCGCCGGCGCCGCGGGATCGAACGGATGGGCGGGGATCGCCGCGTTGCCCATCACCGGCGACAGCATCAGGTTGGGCATGCCGGCGGCGGCATCCAGCAGGGCCTCGGCCGGCAAGGCCTGCAGGGCGGCGACATCCTTGCCGGTCAGGTTCAGCTTGCCGAGGATCACGGCGGTATTGGCCGCCGCCTGCTCGGGCGTGGTCGTGCGCAGGGCCGGGCCGCTCTGTACGATGGCCTTGTGGAACAGGCCCCGCGCCGACGGCATGGCCATCAGCAGGCTGACCTTCATGCCGCCGCCGGACTGGCCGAAGATGGTGACATTGCCGGGATCGCCGCCGAAGGCGGCGATATTGTCGCGCACCCACTGCAGGGCCTGGACGAGGTCGAGCATGCCGACCGCGCCGGACTGGGCGAAATCGGGGCCCGCCTCCGGCCCCAATTCCAGGTAGCCGAACACCGACAGCCGATGGTTGACCGTCACCACCACCACGTCGTTGCGGTGGGCGAGGTTGGCCCCGTCATAGTAGCGGTCGGAACTGCTGCCCATGAAGAAGCCGCCCCCGTGCAGATAGACCATCACGGGGCGTCCGGCCGCGGGGCGCGCCGTGGGCGTCCAGACGTTCAGGGACAGGCAATCCTCGCTGGAGGGCAGCGTGGAATAGTAGAGCAGCGTGGTGATGTCGCCGCGCATCGGCGGCTCGCGGTGGGCGCACTGGGGGCCAAAGGCGGCAGCCTTGCGAACCCCAGACCAGGGGGCCGGCGGCTTGGGCGGCCTGAAGCGGTTGGCTCCGCCCGTGTCGGCCCCGTACGGCATTCCGAGGAAGGCGTAGGCGCCCTTGGAGGGATGGCCCTCGAGGCGCCCGTCCCGCGTCTGGACGACCCAGGGTTCCGAAGCGGCGGCGGGGGTCGGTGGGGTCATCAGGACGGCCGCGGCGCAAAGGGCGATGATCAGCGACAAGGCCGACGCCCAGAAGGGTTGGGTCTTCGGGCCGCCGGTCATGGTCGCCTCGTGTCAGAATAAGGGTTGGCGGCGCCGCAGATCGGCGCCGCGCCTGGCAGCTGCTGGGCCGCCAGCGGCGCAAGCCGCCGGCGGCCCATGGCGGCTCAGCCGCCGAAGCGGTAGGTCACCTGGACGCCATACATCCGAGGATCATTGTAGACCGAGCCGGTGAAGCCGAAGAGGGCCGACTGGTCCTGACGCTCGATGGCGTATTCCTCATCCGTGGCGTTCTTGACGAAGGCGACCACGTCGAGCTTGCGATCGCCGATGTTCTCCCAGCCCAGACGCAGGTCGAGGATGCCGTAGCCCTTCTGGAAGACGCCCTTGCCGGCGGTCGACTGGTCGTCCTGGAAGTTCACTTCGCTCTGATAGGCATAGTTGAGCGAGGCGATCATGTCCCCGCCCGCCGAGACCGGGTGGCGGTAGTTGGCCCCGAAGTTGACGGTGGTTTCCGGCGCCTGGGCGAACTTGTTGCCCTTGGGGAAGGCGTTGGAGCCGACGTCGTAGCGGGTGTCGAGCCAGCCATAGTTGAACACCAGGGTCAGTTCGGGGATCGGCTTGAAGGCCGATTCCAGCTGGGCGCCCTTGATCGTCGCCTTGGGCCCGTTGGCGGTGCCGGTGAACAGCTGGCCGCTGGGCAGGAAGCCCCGCTGCGAGCGCTGGATGTCCGTGTATTTGGCCAGGAAGAAGGACAGGTTGGTGCGCAGGGGCGCGCCGCCGATGGTCCAGTCCGCCTTGATGCCGGCCTCGTAGTCGGTGATGAACTCCGGATCGTAGGTGACCTGCGGCGCCCCCGGCGTGTTGGTGGCGGGAACGCTGCCGTTGAAGCCCCCGGTGTTATAGCCACGCCGCGTGGTGGCGTAGACCAGGACGTCCTGGTTGATCCGGTAGTCCGTCGAAAGGTTGTAGGTCGTCGCCTCGAACTTGCCCTTCAGCGTGCGGGTGCAGGCCGCGATGTCGACGCCGCTGAGAGTCGCGGGCACGGTGCAGACATTGGGTCCGGAGAAGGTGAACTGCGGCGCGCGGCTGTTGGCCACCAGCCCGGCGTCGTCCTCGGTGCGGCGGACGCCGGCCGTGACGTTCCAGGCCTGGGTGACGGCCAGGGTGGCCTGGGCGTAGACCGCCTTGCTCTGGTTGTCGTTGATGTTCCGACGCGAGGTGCTGGTCAGGTAGGTGGCGGTGGCGCCGGGCGGCAGCAGCAGGGCGTAGGTGGTGCCGTTGCGGCTGGTGGTGTCGAGATTGAAATAACCCACCGTATAGTCCAGGCGCTCGAACAGCTTGCCTTGCAGCTGCAATTCGTGGGTCCAGGTCTTGGTGCCGAAGTTGTGGTTGATCCCGTATTCGATGGGCAGGGACGTGTTGGACTTCTCGGACCCTTCCTCGGATTTGGAATGGCGATAGGCCGCGATGTATTTGACCGTCATCCCCTTCATCAATTCGAACGAGAAGTTGTTGGAGATGCCGTAGCTCTTCAGCCAGGTATAGGCCGGCGAGATGATGCCGGTGGAGCGGATCCCCCGGGCCTCCTGCGCGTCGCCGATCGCCGTGGCGAGGCCCAGGGTGTAGCCGGGCAGGCAGGCGCCGACGTTACAGCCCGCGTTGCGGATCCAGGCCGAGCCGATCAGCGCATAGGGCGCCTCGTCGCGGTGCTCATAGTCGGCCACCGTGTAGTTGGTGATCCGGTCGTTGGGGGTGAACAGGGCCGAGATGCGATAGGCTTCCCGCTCCTGGCTTTGCTGGTCCGGACCGTTGGCGAAGTTCTCGACCACCGCGTCGCGGCGGATGATGCGCGTGCCGGCGCGGATCTTGAACATGTCGCTCAGCGGAATGTTCACCACCCCGGTGAACTCACGCAGGTTGTAGTTGCCGAGCTTGCCGTCGACCGAGCCTTCGAATTGGTCGGTGGGCTTTTGCGGGATGAACAGGATGGCGCCGCCGGTGGAGTTACGGCCGAACAGGGTGCCCTGCGGACCCGCCAGGGCCTGAACCGAACTCAGGTCCCAGATCTGGTCGTCGACGCTCGCGTTCTGGCCGGCCGCATTGGGGACTTCGGCGAAGTAGGTCACCACCCCGGTGCGAATGCCGCGCAGGGAGTAGTTGGTGCCCGGTCCGGTCGCGCCCTGCTGGACGTTCAGGCTCGGCACCAGCTTGATCAGGTCGGAGCTGCTCGAGACGTTGGCCTGTTTCAGGCTGTCCGAGGTGATGGCCGTGACCGAGATCGGCACGTCCTGCAGGCGCTCTTCGGCGCGCCGGGCGACGACGACCACTTCATCCAGTCCGGACGAGGCGGCGGCGGCGGCGGTCGCGGCCGAGGCCGGCGCAGGCGCGAGAACCGCCATGGCTGCGAGCGCGATGATCGAACCGCCGCAGAAATAAGACTTACGCATTCTAATCTCCCTATGTCTTCTTCTTGGTTGTGGAGACCGGAGCGCCCCCCCAATAAGGCGTCTGGCCGACGATTGTTCGCAGTCGCGGACTTCCGGTCGGGGGAGCATCGCCTTTGCAAGCGTGCTGCGCCGACGACCGTGGGGCGCGGCCCCGTTATTCGCTTACGCGGTTGGGCGCGGCAAAAGCTCGATGGGTTCAGCCCTTTGGTTTCTTCCCTGTGACGTGCGCTTGAGACGCATCAATTATTATCGTCGAAGTCTGCACCGGCTGTAGGCGGTTCGCCCCGACCGGCCAGACTCGTCTGGTTTGACTATACAGAACTGGCAATACTGTGCAGCCACCCCTGCCCTCTTGGGCGCTTGACTCCGGGTCAAGCGCCGTGGAGCTCAGGCGCCCGTGGGGGCGCCCTCTCGCCTACTGCGGCACCCCGATGAAGCCGTTCGGCAGGGCGACGGCGCGCATCTTCTTGAACGCCGGTCGGGCCTCCACGCGCTTGAACCAGTCCATGACGTGGGGATAGGGCGTCATGTCGTGCCGGGCGACCATCGACTCAAAGTTGATCTCGAAGTGCATCATGATGTCGGCGATGGAGAACTGGTCGCCGCCGAAGTAGGGATGGTGCGACAGATAGTCCTCGAGATAGCGCAGCACCTGATCGGTGCGCCCCATCTGCGCCTTGACGATCGGCGGGGGCTCGCGGCCCTCGACCGCCTTGGTCAGCAGGAACTCGGTGATGAACCGCGGCGCCGCAGAGCCTTCGGCGAAGTGTAGCCACTGGAGATATTTGACGTAGTCGGGATCGTCCTTGGCGGGCGCCAGCTTGCCGGCCCCGTAGCGCTCCTGCAGCAGCTGCAGGATGGCCGAGGACTCCACCATCACCGTATCGCCGTAGATCACCGTCGGGAACATGGCCATCATCGGATTGACCTCGCGGGCCATCGCGCCCGAGGCGGCCAGGTCGCCGGACTTGAACTTCAGCGTGTAGGGCAGGCCGACCTCCTCGCAGAACCAGACGATCCGCTCCGAGCGGCGCCCCTCGGCGTGGTAGATGGTCAGCATTGGCTCGCCCGAGGGCTTTGTGGTCGGATAGGTCGCGGCTGCGGCGGGGACGGCGAGGCTTCCCGCGAGGACGGCGACGGCCAGGGCGCCGGCTATGCCAAGTCGAAACATGGTCTCTCCCTTTGGGTCTGGTCTTGTGACGCGGCCGGGGCCGCGGTCGGGCAGTCAAATGCTGCGCCCTGACCTGCACCCTGGCCGGGAGCGGGGGCCAAGGGCAGGCCCCCACGCTTGACCCCCGGTCAAGTCCGCCGCGGCGTCGGTGGTCGATTTTGCCCGGGCGATGGGCTCATCTGCGTCGCACCGGGCGTCCAGATCCGGGCCAAGGGAGACCGCCGATGACCATTCCGGGCATGCACCGACGCCGGGCCCTGGCGGTCGGCATGGCGGCCGCCGGCGCGCTCGCGATCCCCAGGCTCGTCCGCGCCCAAGCCAGCCAGGGAAGAGCGATCATGGACAGCGTTGTCGAAACCACCGGCGGTAAGGTGCGCGGCGCCCACGCCGGGAATGTCTTCATCTACCGGGGCATCCCCTACGGCGCGGACACCTCCGGCCGGAACCGCTTCATGCCCCCCTCCCCGGTCACGCCCTGGGCGGGGATCCGGGACACCGTCGCCTTCGGCCCCAACGCCCCCCAGGCCAGCCACGCCGAGGCGGGCGGCGCCGGGACCGGCCCCCAGCCCGACGCCGATACCGCCCAGCGCATGAAGGACTTCATGGCCTTCCTGCACGGGATGTCCGGCGACGAGCCGGCGCAGGGTGAGGACTGCCTGGTCCTCAACGTGTGGACCTCGGGCCTCGGCCGCAGCCGCAAGCGACCGGTGATGGTGTGGCTGCACGGGGGCGCCTTCAGCTCCGGGAGCGGGGCCTGGCCCCTGTATGACGGCGAGGGCCTGGCCGGCCGCGGCGACGCGGTTGTGGTGACCATCAACCACCGCCTCGGCGCCCTGGGCTTCCTTAACCTGGCCCAGGTCGGCGGGGCCGACTACGCCGCCTCGGGCAACGCCGGCATGCTCGACATCGTGCTGGCCCTGACATGGGTGCGCGACAACATCGAGGCCTTCGGCGGCGACCCCGACCGGGTGATGATCTTCGGCTCCTCCGGCGGGGCGTCGAAGTCCAGCGTGCTGATGGCCATGCCGGACGCCAAGGGCCTGTTCCACCGCGCCAACCTGATGAGCGGCCCGCTGCTGACGGTGAACACGCCCGACAGCGCGGCGGCGGCGGCCGAGCGGCTGATGGCGCGCCTGGACATCGCGCCGAAGGATTTTCAGAGGCTTCGCGACGTTCCCGCAGACCGGCTGGTGCGCGAGGCCGAACTGATCGGCGTCGCCATCGGCAGCGGCCTGTCGTCGGCCTCCGACGGCGCGGCCTTCATGCCCCTGCAGCCGGTGCTCGACGGAAAGGTCATCCCGCGCCAGCCGATGGAACCGGTGGCCTCGCCGCTCGGCAAGGACGTGCCGGTGCTGGTCGGCTCCACCCGCGACGACATGACCATGATCATGTACGGCCAGCCCTGGTTCGGACGCATGCCCGAGGACGGGATGAGGAAGATGGCCGAGGGCATGTTCGGCAAGCTGGCCGATCCCATCATCGACGAATACCGGCGCGAGCGGCCCGACGCCACGCCCACGGACCTGGCCTGCGCCTTCATCACCGACCGGGTGATGTGGGCCGGGGCGGCCACCTGGGCCGAGCGCAAGGCGGCCGCGGGCGGCGCCCCCGCCTATGTCTACCGCTTCGACTACACGTCCACCGCCCTGGGCGGGAAGATCGGGGCCCCGCACGGCGGCGACATCCCCTTCGCCATGGCCAATTACGACAGGTCGAGCATGTCCGGTAGCCGCCCCGAGAACGCGCGCATGGCCAAGATCATGAGCGACACCTGGGTGCGCTTCGCCGAGACCGGCGATCCCAACAACCCCGAGATCCCCGACTGGCGGCCGTACACGCCCCACCATCGCGCCACGATGCTGTTCGACGTGACACCGCGGGTCGAGGTCGACCCGCGGGCCAGGCTGCGGGCCCTGCTCCAGGAAGCCGCCCACGCATGATGACCCCCTCCCCGCCTATCCACGGCTCCGTCGATCCGCGCTTTGAGCGGGTGCGGGGCGTCTTCGCCGACAACTGGGCCCAGTTCGACGAGCTGGGCGCGTCGGTGGCCGTCACTGTGGACGGCAAGCCGGTGGTTGACCTGTGGGGCGGCTGGGCGGACGCCGCGAGGACCCGGCCCTGGGACCGCGACACCATCGTCATCGTCGCCTCAACCACCAAGGGGCTGACGGGCCTGTGCGGAAACATGCTGATCGAGCAGGGCAGGCTCGACCCCGAGGCGCCAGTGACGCGCTACTGGCCCGAATACGGCGCGAACGGCAAGGCGGAGACCAAGGTCAAATACCTGTTCGACCACAGGGCCGGCCTGCCCGACATCCCCCCGGGCGTTTCGCCGACCGACTGGGACGCCATGGTCACGGCCCTGGCCGCCGCCGCGCCCCGGTGGCCGCCCGGCACCGCCCACGCCTATCACTCGATCACCTACGGCCATCTGGTCGGCGAACTGATCCGCAGGATCAGCGGCCAGTCGGTGGGCGCCTACCTTCGCCAGCATGTCTGCGACCCGCTGAACGCCGACGCCTGGATCGGAACGCCAGCCGCTCTAGACAGCCGTGTCGCCGAGGTGGTCATCCCCGGCGCTCCTCAAAACGCCTTCTCGCGCAATAATCTGGAGTTCCGCCGCGCCGAGATCCCCGCCGGCAACGGCCACACCAACGCCCGCGCCCTGGCGCGGATCTATGGCGTCCTCGCCGTGGGGGGAACGCAGGACGGCGTGCACCTGCTGACCAACAAGACCATGGACGAGGCGACGGCCTCCTACGTCAGCGGCCCGTGGTTCGGCATGACCGTGGCGCAGATGGAGGCCGCGGGGGTGGGCGCGGAGGTGTTCGAGGTGCGCTTCGCCCGCGGCTTCGCCCTGTCCAACGTCTTCGCCTGGATGGGGCCGAACCCCGGGGCCTTCGGCTCTGGCGGGTCGGGCGGGTCCCTCGCCTTCGCAGACCGCGACGCCGGCGTCAGCTTCGCCTATGCCCAGAACGCGCACCTCGGCCAGGGCCACCAGAAGGACTCGCGCTCCGGACGACTGATCCAGGCGCTCTACGAGTCCTTGTAGGGACGCAGGCGCCCGGGTCAGACGGTCTGCAGCTCCCGAACGTCCTGGCCGAAGGTTTCGGCGAGAAAGGCCAGGTCGACGTCTTCCTTCGGCGTGAGATAGCCGGACCGGCGATCAAAATCGACGATCAGACCGTCGGACACCGGCGGGGCGCCCAGCACGTCCTGCACCCTGGGGCCGATGGCGGCCGCCGCCTTGCGCAGGGCGGCCTCGTCCAGCCTGTAGCAGGCCAGGGCGTTCTCCCCGAGGATCAGGCGGGCCTCGGCCTCGGGTGTGCCGGCGAAGGCGGCCCGCAGCCAGTTCTGGGTGTTGGGCCAGGTGCCTTCCGGATGCGGATAGTCGGTGGCCAACAGGAACTGGCCCAGGCCGATTTCGTGCCTCATCGCCACCTCGTAGTCGCGCGGCGATGAGGGAGCGACGAAGAAGTTGCGCACCCAGTATTCCGACGGCTTCATCTTCATCGGCGCGTCGCCCCGTTCGAATTGGGCGTCGAGGAAGGCCAGGGTCTGGGGGACCCAGTCGGCGCGGACCTCGGCCAGCACGATCTTCAAGGACGGGTGGCGGTCAAGCACGCCGGTCATCATCATCTGCCAGATGAAGCGGCGGACCGGATAGGTGGCCTGGCGCGCCCCGTCGGGGTTGGCCTGGCGGCGCACCGCGACGCGGTCCTCCTCGTTGCCCGGGATGCTCTGCAGGGAGACGGCCAGGCCCGGGTTGGGCTGCATCATCATCGCGCCGCGGTCGACCTGCGGGAAGCCGTGGCCAATGTGGGCGTTGATCACCAGGCCGAGGTCGGCGCAGGCAGCCCAGAAGGGTTCGTAGCAACGGTCGGTCAGCGGCGGCAGGGCGGGATCGGCGATCGATCCGGGCGGCTGCACCGAGACGAAGCCGTGCTCGGCCACCCAAGTCAATTCGCGGATCGCCGCCGGCATGTCGACGCAGGGACCGCCATCGGCGGTGCCGAACAGCCGCCCGCCGGAATCGGCCATCTGATCGGCCAGCCAGCGGTGATAGGCGCGCGCCCCGGCGGCGCGAAGATCAGCCGGCTGCGGCTTGTTGATGGGACTGAAGAACGGCAGGGTCGACAGCTGGTGACCGGGATTGAGCAGCTCGCCGGCGACGCCCTCGGCGTCGAGCTCCCGCAGGCGACGCTTCAGGTCGAAGGCGCCGTCAAGGCCGCCGCCGCGGATCGCGGCGCGCTCGTCCATACGGTCCAGCTGTTCGGCGGAGTAGCGATCCTGGGAGATGCCTCGGCTGACGAACTCCTTGTCCTCGACGACCAGCTCGTCCACCCGCGCCCTGTACCGGGGTTCGAAATAGCCGCGATAATCTTCCGGAAAGCCGCCCACATGAGCGTCGGCGGAGATCAGCAGAAGGTTCTCGGACATGGGATTGTCTCCTCGCGCCTGTTCCGGATTGGACCGGAGATCGCCCGTTGGGCCGGCGCATTAGGTGGGCGAAGGCCGTTCCCGGCGATGGACGAAACCGGTGTTCTTTTGCATTTTTTGCACCGGCCGGACCCGATCAGGCCTCTCGAATGGGCGTGACGGTCGCCAGCGCTGGAAGGTCCAGCAGGGCGGCCACCAGCGGCCGCAGGCGCGTGGACAGGGGCAGGCCGCCCGCCGGGGTCGGCACCATCAGCTCGCTCAGGACATAGCGCACCAACAGCTCGGTGATCGCCTCGCGGTCGATCTCGCGCCCCATCCCCGCCTGCAACGCGTCGAACGCGCCGCCCATCTCGGTCAACACGCGGTCGATGAAATGGGCGAAATTGCCGCGCAGGTAGTCCAGCACGAACAGCGGCTCGACCTGCATCAGGCGCGCGGCGCAGACCGCCTCCTGGTTGGTGGTCATGAAGGTGATGATGGCCTCGAACTGAGCGGGCGGATCGAGGCCTTCGAGGGCGCAGCGCAGGTCGCGGTCGGTGCGGTCCCGGATGCGCAGAGCAAGGGCCTCCAGGATATCGTCCATCGATCCGAAATACCGGTAGAGGGTCCCGCGCGAGATCCTGGCCGCGCGGCAGACATCCTTGACGCAGACGCGCTTGGCGCCCGGCGTCATCAACAACCCCTGCGCGGCGGTCACGATCCGGTCGATGGTCTCGGCGGCCTGCCCGTCGGGCGGCTGGCGACGCGGCTTGCGGCCGACGACGCCGGCGGCGGACGGCGGGGGTATGCGCTTGCCCCGCGACGCGGTGTGCAGGCTGAAGGTGCGGTCGACAGCCGACAAGGTCGAGTGCTCGCCCCTCCCGCCTCCCGGGACTTCGGCGTGATCGCGGCCGGAATCGGTCAAGGCTTCACCAGGCGCCAGACGCCGCCGAGGCCGTCCCCGGCCGTCGAGGCCGCCGTGTCCTTGGCGAAGACGTAGACCGGCCGGCCCCGGTAAGCCCATTGCAGGCCGCCTTCGCGAGGGACCGTGGTCCATTGGGCGAAGGCCTTGGCCCCCGCCGGCGCCATCACTGGCGGCCAGGCGGCGGCGCAGGGGCCGCTGCAGTTGGATCGGCCCGGCTCATCCTTATCGAAGGTGTAGAGGGCCAAGTCTTCCGCGGTCCGGAACACGTAGCCCTCGCCCTCCTGGAAAACGCTCACCTCGGCGGGCGTGGGCGGCGGCTGCGCGGCGTGCGCTA
>CBDIHH010000004.1:0-493392 GCA_965279095.1 Caulobacteraceae bacterium | reverse complement strand
CGGTAAAGTAAGGGAGCTCATTAGTTTTATCCGACAATATATTCCTCTGCGAACTTGTAAGCTAAACCTGAGTGATGCGCAGATCCGAAGAGGTAAATACAAAGTATGTCTGGAATACCATCTCGGTAACTGTAAAGGACCTTGTGAAGGTTTACAAGATGCTGCATCTTATGATGAGGGTTTGCAACAAGTACGTAATATTTTGAAGGGTAATCTTGGTTCTGTGATCTTGCATTTTAAAAAACAAATGCAGGAGCATGCCTTAGATCTTGAATTTGAAAAAGCAGAACAGGTTAGGAAAAAAATTGAGCACCTTGAAAATTATCAATCAAAATCTGTTATTGTTAGTAAACATCTTAGCAGCCTGGATGTGTTTGCCATTTTAAAAGATGGCGATACGGCTTATGTAAACTACCTGATGGTTCAAAATGGAACCATCGTTCAAACACATACTGTACCTCTGGAAACCAAATTGGAAGAGTCAGAAGAAGAGGTATTGAGTTTTGCTATTAATCGAATGAGAACAGACTTCAATAGCTTATCAAAAGAAGTGATCGTTCCATTTGAAATAGATTATCCTGATAGCACCGTTGTTTTTACAATTCCGAAAGGTGGAGATAAAAAGAAATTACTGGAACTGGCTCAGAAGAATGTCAATTATTTTAAAGAAGAGCTTAGAAGAAAAAAGATATTACATCTGGAAGGACGTACAGACATGGAAAAGAAAAAAGTGCTGTATGAATTACAGGAGTATTTACATTTAAAGGAAACACCTGTTCATATTGAGTGCTTTGATAACTCCAACTTCCAAGGCAGTTATCCTGTTTCAGCAATGGTCTGTTTTAAAGACGGAATGCCGAGTAAAAAAGATTACAGACACTACAATGTAAAAACCGTAAAAGGCATTAATGATTTTGCTACAATGAAAGAAGTGGTTCACAGACGATATAAACGATTGCTAAAAGAGGAATCGCCTCTACCACAACTTGTCATCATTGATGGAGGCAAAGGACAGTTAAGTGCCGCAATGGAAAGTATTCATGAATTGAATTTACATGGCAGTTTAACAGTAGTAGGTTTGGCAAAAAATGAAGAAGAGATATTTTTCCCGGGAGATACAGCCTCTATTAAATTACCATGGGATAGTGATGCATTAAAATTAGTTCGAAGAATTCGAGATGAGGTTCACCGATTTGGAATCACGTTTCACCGTAATCAAAGATCGAAGGGTACTTTCAAAAATGAGTTGGAACAGATCGAAGGAATTGGAAAACAAACGATTACTCTTTTATTAAAAGAATTCAAATCAGTAAAAAACATTAAGAACGCGAATAAAACAGACATTATTACGTTGATAGGCAATAATAGAGCAGAAATTTTATTGGCCTATTTTAAGGAAAACGAGGGGCGGGATTAAAATAAAAAAGGGGTCAGGATAGAAATCCAACCCCGTTTTTAAAATCCAATATCCTATGAAAAACCGTGGTAAAGTTAAGGAATCCCTTCAATTAACCAATATTCAAATTTGAAAAATCGTATTATAAGGTATTTTTAATCGAAAAAGGAGCCCAAGGGCTCCTTTTTCATTATAACACATTGATTTTAAGTTCTTAATACTGCCAGAGGTCTTGCTCGTAATTGAACAAACGGTCTTTGATATTCTCCCCTTCCAATAACCTGAAAAGTGGGTCCCGAATCAAGGCACTCAAGAAGCGATCACTTGGGTTGTTACTGCTGGTTTTCACTATATAACTACCAAAGAAACGGCTTTCAAAGAGCTCCTCCCAAGTCATTCGACCGGCATAATTTTTTGTATTATAGACATTGTACTTGGTAAGGGTTTTACGCAGATCCGGATAGTAAATCCAGAAGAGTGTTCTCGGGGTAGACTTCCCATTGATCACCAGTTTAGCCACAGGAGCAATACCAATGATGCGAACAAACATGCGGCTCGCTTCCTTGTCGAAGATCCACTGTTCTTTCAAGCGGAAAGTATAAATAGAATCAGGACTTGGCGCAAACTTAGTATCATAAATAACAGCTGTATCTACTACATTCGGATTATCTGCATTCTGAACCAATTGTGTATCCAAACGACCTTTGAGCATTTTCATGATATCATCATAACTCATAGGTTTGGTAAAACGGTCATCCCCACCTTCAGCGGAAAATGGTACAACACTATCATTCTTAATAGCACTTAACAAAATAGAGAAGAAACGCTGATCACCCATATCATCCTTACCCGGATACATAAAAGGTTGATTCACTTTTTCACGGGCATCAATCTCTCTCCAAATAAATTCACTGAACAACCAATCGTCTTCACGAAGGTGCTCATATTCCAGCGGACGTTTTTCTCTGGTTTGACTGCGATCAGCTGCGGTTTCATTGCGAAGACTGCGAGGCACTACTTCTCCAAAACCACCAACAATGGTTGTATCAACCGTTTTGCTGGGTTTGATGCTAGCAGGGTCTACTGCAGGCTTAGTGGTATTGGTTGCGGGCTTTACAGTGTCGCGGCGGTTGTTGTTATTAGCAGCAGCGGCATTGGCTCTGGCAGCAGCTGCAGAATCTGCCGCATTTCTGGGGCGATTATTGTTGCGCTGAAGATTGAACTGGGCTGTAGCTGTAGTGCCCGCCAGCAAAGAAACCGTAACACACAATAAGAATGTCTTTTTCATAACCAATGCTTTATTGCAATATGAATGTAATATTCTGATCAATTTTTCTGATACCACCACCCAGGTTGCTTCAATCTGATCTCACCAATGGTAACTGTAGTTCCAGGCTGACAACGTTTGATCAAATTAACTGCTTCACCACTGAATGACGGACCGGTAACTTCTGCAAATTCAGGTTCATCAAATCCTTTACCGGTACAGATCAACATAAAACTTTGAACTTCAAATTTTACGCCTTCAAAAACGAAATCACGCAGATCCGCGATAACACCTCTTTGAACACGGAATACGTTCGCATTCATGGTTCCACCCGCACTACCACCCACAATTGCGATGGGATCCGGAACACGTTTCACCGGAATCGCGATACGCTGTGTTGTTTTGCCATCACTTGCTACAACATTCACTGTTCCCAGTTGATTACAAGTAACAATATATTGACCCGGCCCTGATTTGGTGAGACTCGTACCTGCACCTTCAATGCTAACCTTCACTTTTTCGTCTCCACCACCACCGGTTACACTCAATGGGTTCTCAAGACCTTGATAGAAAACACGCGTTCTATCGGTAGATACCACTAATCCAGATGGAACACCAACTGTATAGCGTACTTCTTTCTCAACGACTGAAGAAGTTCCATCGGGTTTCAGATATGATATCCTAACTTTTTTAACACCTGCTCCGGGATTGTTCACGCGGGCCTTGTATTCTGCGGCACCTTCGGCATTTAGAGGAACAGCTACACCATCAACTGTAATACTAGGTTTCGCAGCCTTACTAAAAGCTCCAATACCGGCTGTGATCACCAATTCTTCACCCGGCATCAAATACTGAGAGTTAGTTCCGGCAAAAGCCTGGAATTCGTCATAAATCAATTCTACTTGACCGATCTGACGATGACAAAAATCAACAGCTAATGCTTCACTGTTTTTAATATCATTCTCGAACTTACTCAGTATCGTAATAGCCGCTACTGCCGGTGTCATATGAAAATATCCATATGCCCAATCATCTTTTCCGGCTTCACTTGTTGACGGTAGTGGCGTAAGATCTAGGGGCAATGAAGCCTCTATCTCTTTTTTCATATCCGGATCAATCGCAAGTAATTGTTCTTTAAATGCTTTTAATCGATTCAACAACTCTTTACCTCTTCCTTTTCCATTAGGTGGTTCAGAGATAAACATGCGAGTGGCAGCATCAAGATTATCTTCTTTGTAAGACTCTTTTCCATCTTCTCCAATGGTAAGCCCTGACTCTTCTTTCAATTCTTTTTTGAGTGCTTCCATGTAAGCATACAGATCATCAGCTATTTTCTGAGCCTGTTGTGCTTTTGGTAACCATATCTGTGCCTTTTCTCTTGTCTTAGGATCTTCAATTTTTGCTTGGAATGATCTGAATATCTCTGCATTTTTCTTATCTACAATTCCATTAGCAGTCATAAGGCTCCTGTCTACCGTTTTAAAGGCATTCAGGATCTCAGATGATACATTGAGTGCCAACAATGCTGTCAGCACGAGGTACATCATGTTGATCATCTTCTGCCTCGGTTCCTTGGGTAATGACATTTATCTAAAGTTTTCTATACTGTTTAAAATAGGTTTTGGTTGCAAGACATCTTAAGCACGTCCTTGCATTGCAGTCAACATATTGCCATATACCTGATTCAACTTACCCAGGTTATTAGCCAAAACAGCGATCTGCTCTTTTGCTTTCATCGCATCATCCGCACTGCTAGACATCGCTGCAGAAGCTTGAGCTAGTTTGCCATAGAACTGATTGAGTGCCTTCAAGTGATTATTACTTTCTTGCAATTCCAATTCATAAATGGTATTCAATGAAGACAGATTTTTAGTCAATACTTGAACCTGCTCATGGAATTGTTTAGTTCCTTCAGAAGCACTGTTAAAACCAGACAATGATTGTGTTGCTTGATTAACAGCTCCTGAGATGGAAGAAAATGCATTGGTAGCGGTGGAGGGGGCGCGGGACAAAGCGCGGCGCCAGCGGTTCGCCCCCTCCGGCGCTCCGCGCCACCTCCCCCATCCTCTTCGGGATGGGGGAGGATAAGCACGCCGCTTATCCTCCCCCGCTATTCGCGGGGGAGGGGGACCGCGAAGCGGTGGAGGGGGCGAGAGACAGAGCGCGGCGCCAGCGGCTCGCCCCCTCCGGCCCTCCGGGCCACCTCCCCCATCCTCTTCGGGATGGGGGAGGAGAGGTGGCTCCCTATGCCGCCGCCTGGCGGACGGCGCCGGCGATGGCCTCGACCACGTCGGCGACCAGCTGTTCGTCGTCGCCCTCGGCCATGATCCGGATCAGGGGTTCGGTGCCCGAGGCGCGGACGACCAGGCGGCCGCTGCCGTTGAGGCGGGCCTCGCCCGAGGCGATGGCGGACTTGACCGTGGCGGCCTCGAGCGGCTTGCCGCCGGCGAAGCGGACGTTCTTGAGGATCTGCGGGGCGGGCTCGAACTGGCGGGCCAGGGCGCTCATCGGCTGGCCGGTCTTGACCATCACCGCCAGGACCTGAAGCGCCGCGATGAGGCCGTCGCCGGTGGTGGAGAAGTCGGACATGACGATATGGCCCGACTGCTCGCCGCCGAGGTTGAAGCCCCCCGACCGCATCCGCTCGACCACGTAGCGGTCGCCCACGGCGGTGCGCTCCATAGTCAGTCCCAGACCGGTGAGGAAGCGCTCTAGGCCGAGGTTGGACATCACCGTGGCCACCACGCCCCCGGCGGTAAGGCGGCCGGCCTCGGCGAAGGCCTTGGCGACGATGGCCATGATCTGGTCGCCGTCGACCACCTGGCCGCCCTCGTCGCAGATCACCACCCGGTCGGCGTCGCCATCCAGGGCGATGCCGATGTCGGCGCGATATTCGCGCACCAGCCGGGCCATGGCCTGGGGATGGGTGGAGCCGCACTCGGCGTTGATGTTGAGGCCGTCCGGCGCGACGCCCACCGGGATGACCTCGGCGCCCAGCTCATAGAGGGCGGTGGGCGCGACCTTGTAGGCGGCGCCGTTGGCGCAGTCGACGACGATACGCAGGTTCGACAGGGACAGCTGGCGGGGGAAGGTCGCCTTGACGATCTCCACATAGCGGGCCTGGGCGTCGTCGATGCGGACCACCCGGCCGAGGTCGAGGGGCTCGGCGAGGCCGTCCTGAAGGCCCTCGTCCATCAGCGCCTCGATCTCAAGCTCGCGTTTGTCCGACAGCTTGTAGCCGTCGGGGCCGAACAGCTTGATGCCGTTGTCGACGAAGGAGTTGTGCGAGGCGGAGATCATTACCCCCAGGTCCGCGCGCATGGAGCGGGTCATCATCGCCACGGCGGGGGTGGGCAGCGGCCCGAACAGGCGCACGTCCATGCCCACGCTGGTGAAGCCGGCCACCAGGGCCGGCTCGATCATGTAGCCGGACAGACGGGTGTCCTTGCCGATCACCACCAGGTGGCGGCGGCCGGGGTCGCGACGGAACAGCTTGCCGGCGGCGAGGCCGACGCGCAGGGCGATCTCGGCGGTCATGGGCGGCTTGTTGGCCCGCCCGCGGATTCCGTCGGTGCCGAAATAGGCGCGCTTTCTCATGGAGCCTCCTGCGCGGCGACTCTATGGCCGCGTGTCGGCGCCATCCATATCGCGCCCGCCGCCGTGGGCAAAACGCCACGCGAAAACGGCCCCGCCGAAGCGGGGCCGTCGGACTTCGCGTTGGCGATCGACCTATTTGGCGGGCGGGGTGGAGCCCATGGTTCCGCCGCTGGCGCCGGAGGGGGTGGCCGTGGCGGCGCCGCCGTCCGTGCCGCCGGCGCCGGTGGCCATGTCGCTGCCCGAGGTGGTCGAGCCCTCCATGGCCGAGCCCGTGGCCGAGCCGGCCGGCGCTTCGGCGGCGGTGGTGGCGTCCGGCGCCATGGCTCCGGAGGTGGCCGCGGTGTCGGCGGCGGCGCCCGTGTCAGCGGGGGCCATGGCGGCGCTGGAGTCGGTGGCGGCGGCGGTGTCTTCCGCCTTCTTCTGGCAGGCGGACAGGCCGATGGCGAGGACGCCGGCGGCGATGAGAAGCGAGGTGCGCGTGGATTGCATGGTGTTTCCTTTGTCTCTTCCCGGGGAGGGTCACGGGCAACTCACGCGGCCGTGAGGATGTTCCAAGGCCAACAAAGGATAAGGCCGGGACCGCGTGTGGCGCCCTCGTTGCAAAGAAGGCGTTGAATGGCGGCGGGGAGTCCCCGTAAGCCTGTCTGCAAGGAGCACCGCCCACCCATGAAGACCATCCGCAAAGCCGTCCTTCCCGTCGCCGGCATGGGCACGCGGGTCCTGCCCGCCGGCAAGATCACGCCCAAGAACCTGCTCAATGTGTTCGACCGGCCGATCCTGTCCTACGTGGTGGCCGAGGCGCGGGCGGCGGGGATCGAGCATTTCATCTTCATCGTCGGGCGCGGCCAGGGCGCCATCGAGGACTATTTCGACCACCACTACGAACTCGAGGACCAGCTTCGCCTTAAGGGCAAGACGCAGGTCCTGGAAGAGGTGGTGTCGGAACTGCTCGACCCGGGCCAGATGTCGTTCGTGCGCCAGATGGCGCCCCTGGGCCTGGGCCACGCGGTCTGGTGCGCCCGCGACCTGATCGGCGACGAGCCTTTCGCGGTGATGCTGCCCGACATGCTCATGGACGGCCCCACCCCGCCCCTGGCCCAGGCCATCGCCGCCCACGCCCAGGTGGGCGGCAACATCATCGCGGTGGAGCCGTGCCCTGAGGGGGACGCCCATAAATACGGGATCGTCGCCCTCGACTCCCAGGACGGCCGGCTGAACCGCATGACCCACATGGTGGAGAAACCGGCTCCGGGGACGGAGCCCTCCAACCTGTTCATCAGCGGCCGCTACATCCTCCAGCCGGAGATCTTCGAGGCCCTGGCGGCGCACGAGACCGGCGCCGGCGGGGAGATCCAGCTGACCGACGCCATGGCCCGCCTGATGCAGACCCAGGCCTTCCACGCCCTGGAATACGAGGGGACGACCTACGACTGCGGCGACAAGATCGGCCTGCTTCGGGCCAATGTCGCCTACGCCCTCAAGCGGCCGGAATTCGCGGCGGCGGCGCGCGAGGCGCTGGCGCCCCTGCTGGCCGGCTGACGGCTGCGGTCCGTTGCGCCTGCTGATCTTCGGCCTCGGCTATGTGGGTCAGGCCCTGGCCGGCCGGCTCGGGCCCAAGGGGTGGAGCGTCGCGGCCACCTGCCGGGGGACGCCGGGACCGGCCTTCGCGGCCCTGGGCGTCGAGCCCGTGGCGGTGGACGAGGCGGCGCGCCACGCGGCCCTGGCCGACGCGGTGCTGGTGACGGCGGCGCCCGACGATCACGGCTGCCCCGGCCTGGCCGCCCTGCGGGGCGGGCTCTCGCCCGGGCGGGGCCGATGGGTGGGCTATCTGTCGTCCACCGGCGCCTACGGCGACTGGAGCGGCCGCTGGGTGTTCGAGGACTGCCCGCTGAAGGCCCAGTCCATCGAGGGGGCCCGGCGCGCCGCCGCCGAACACGACTGGCAGGCGTTCGGGCGTGAGGCCGGTCTGGCCGTGGCCGCCTTCCGCCTGCCCGGCATCTATGGGCCCGGCCGATCCGCCTTCGACCGTCTGCGGACCGGCCACAGCGCCAGCGTGGTCCGCGCGGGCCAGGTGTTCTCCCGCGTCCACGTCGACGACCTGGCGCGAGGCCTGGAAGCCTCGATGGCGCGGCCGAGGCCCGGGGCGGCCTACAACCTATGCGACGACGAACCCGCCCCGGCCCATGCGGTCACCGCCCATGCCGCCGCCCTGCTGGGCCTGCCGCCCCCGCCGACGCAGGCCTATGACCCGGACACCGTACGACCCCAGGCGCGGCGCTTCTATGCGGAAAGCAAGCGCGTCGCCAACGCCCTGGCCAAGGCCGAACTGGGCTGGCGGCCTCTTTTTCCCACCTACCGCGAGGGGCTGGCGGCGATCCTGAGCGCGGAGGCGGCGGGCGACTGACCCGCCGCCTTGGCCGTGGCGCCCGTCCCGGGCCTCCGATATGCAGGACGGGAGCATCATGGCCGAATCCCCTCCTCCCCTGCCCGGGCAAGACGCCCTGCCGCCCGGCTTCACTCTGCTGCAGGTGATCCCCGAGCTCGGCACCGGCGGGGCGGAGCAGACCACCCTGGACATCGCCGCCGCCGTGGTCGCCGCCGGCGGCCGGGCCCTGGTGGCCACCCGCGGCGGGCGCATGGCCCCGAGGCTGGCCGAGGCGGGCGCCGAGATGGCGGCGATGCCGGTTCATGCCAAGAACCCCCTTACCATCGCCGCCAATGGCTGGCGCCTGGCCCGGCTCGCCCGGGCGCAGGGGGTCAGCCTGATCCATGTGCGCTCCCGGGCGCCCGCCTTCAGCGCCCTGATGGCGGCGCGCCTGGCGGGGGTCCCGCTGGTGGCCACCTACCACGGGGTCTACAACGCCCGCTCGTCCCTGAAGCGCTGGTACAACGCCGCCATGACCCGCGGCGAGGCGATCATCGCCAACTCCGACTACACCCGCGCCCATGTGATCGCCGAGCATGGGGTCGATCCCGACCGGGTGACAGCGATACCGCGCGGCATCGACCTGGCGCGGTTCGATCCCGCGGCGGTGGGCGAGGCCCGGCTGGCCCAGCTGCGCCGGGCCTGGGGCGTCGACCCGGGCGACGGGCGGATCAAGGTGCTGCTGGCCGGCCGGCTGACGCGGTGGAAGGGCCAGGGGCTGCTGATCCAGGCGGCGGCCGCCCTGAAGGCCCGCGGCGGGCCGCAGCCGCTGATCCTGATGGCCGGGGACGACCAGGGCCGCAGCGCCTATCGCGAGGAGTTGATCGCCGCCATCGCCGCGGCGGGCCTGGAGGGGGCGGTGCGGCTGGTCGGCCATTGCGACGACATGCCCGCCGCCTACCGGCTGGCCGACCTCGCCGTCGCGCCATCCCTGGATCCGGAGGCCTTCGGCCGCACCGCGGTGGAGCCCCAGGCCATGGGCCGCCCGGTGATCGCCGCCGACCACGGCGCCGCCCGCGAGACCGTGGTCCCCGGCGTGACCGGCTGGCTGGCCGCCCCGGGGGACGCCGACGCCTGGGCCGGCGCCCTTGCCGAGGCGATCGCCATGGGGCCCGAGGGCCTGGCCCGTATGGGGGCGGCGGCGCAGGCGCGGGTGGCGGCGCTGTATTCGGTCCAGGCCATGTCCGCCGCCACCCTGGCCCTCTACGCCAGGGTCCTGGAGACGCAGCCCCGGGTTCCGAAGACACAGGTCTGAGCAAAAGCGCAGCTTAGGCGCCGCCCCCGCTTGATTGGGAGCCCCGCCTTGGTCATATATCATCCGTCTCGAACTGCGCCCGGAGTCCAAGCCTATTCGCCGTCCCATGCAAGCGCCGCCCCCCCGCGAGGGCCCGCGCATCAATGATGAAATCCGCGTCCCGAAGGTCCTGCTGATCGACCAGGAAGGGGAGAAGCAGGGCATCATGCCGACGTCGGCGGCGCTGGAGGCTGCGGAAGAGGCCGGTCTGGACCTCGTGGAGGTGTCTCCCAACTCCGATCCGCCGGTTTGCAAGATCCTCGACTACGGCAAATACAAGTTCCAGGAGCAGAAGAAGAAGAACGAGGCGCGCAAGCGCCAGAAGGTCGTCGAGATCAAGGAGATCAAGCTGCGGCCCAACATCGACACGCACGACTACGATGTGAAGGCCAAGGCGATGACCCGCTTCTTCGAGGAAGGCGACAAGGTCAAGGTGACCCTGCGCTTCCGCGGCCGCGAGATGGCCCACCCCGAACTCGGCATGAAGCTGCTGATGCAGGTCAAGACCGAGTTCGAAACCGTGGCCAAGGTCGAGTATGAGCCTCGCATGGAAGGCCGCCAGATGATCATGATCCTGGCGCCCCGGTAGAGGGGACCCGGCTGTTCCCTCGGGAACAGCCGCCCCGGCCTCAGTCTTCCGCGGTCACAGGATGAAGTCCGCCGCGGTCAGGCTGGCAGTCCCCGCCACGAAGATGGAGAAGTCGGCCGCGCCGTCGCCGTCGACGTCGCCGCGCACATAGAGGCCGCCGTCCTCCGCCTGGACCCTCAGCTCGCCGATCGAGCCGCTGAACGCCGCCGATCCGATATAGTGGAAGTCCTGGTTGCCCGCCTTGGAGGACTCCGCGTCGATCCCCGACAGGTCGATGATGTCCTTGTCGGACGCCAGGAAGTCGACGATCCGGTCGGCGTGGTTGACGTTGCTTTCGGCGGCGCTGCGGATGATGAAGGTGTCGGCCCCGGACCCGCCCGAGAGCAGGTCGGCGCCCTCGCCGCCCACCAGGACATCCTTGCCCTTGCCGCCCGAGAGGACGTCGTCGCCGATGCCGCCGTCCAGCAGGTTCTTGTCATCGCTGCCGGTCAGGGTGTCGTCGAAGGCCGAGCCATAGAGGTTCTCCACGTCGACGAGGGTATCGGTCCCGCCGCCCCCCGTGGCCTGGGGACCGATGACCGCCAGGGAGACGGTCACGGCGTCGACGGCGTTGCCGTAGGACGCGGTGTCGCGACCCGCGCCGCCGTCCATGGCGTCGTCGCCGGCGCCCCCAAGCATCACGTCCGCGCCTGCGCCCCCCAGCAGGGTGTCGGCGCCCGCGCCGCCGTCGAGGGTGTCGTCCCCCGCCGCTCCGGACAGGCTGTTGGCGGCGGCGTCCCCTACCAGCAGATCGGCGGCGTTGGAGCCAACGAGGTTCTCGATCGAGATGAGGGTGACGGTCCGGCCGGCGTTCACCGCCTGGGCTGACAGATCGGCCAGCCGCACCACCACGCCGTCGGCGGAGTCCGCGAAGCTGGCGGTGTCGGACCCGTCGCCGCCATCGATGATGTCGCCCCCCTCGCCGCTGCGGATCAGGTCGTCGCCGCCCAGGCCGCGCAATTGCTCAGATCGGGCGTCGCCACGGAGGCTGTCGGCGCCCTCGCTGCCGACGATCTCGATGGCCGGCGCCGAGGGCGGCGGGGGCTCGAGGTGATCGGGATTGACCGAGCCGGACCGGGCGTCCGGGTCCACGCTATAGGCGCGGATATAGTCGATGCTCATGGCCGAGGAGTCGAAGTCGGGGTCCCCGGCCCATTTGCCGCCGACCGCCACATTGGCCAGCATGAACATGGGCCGGTTCATGTCGGCGGGGGTGGCCATGGAGTGCTCGACCACGCCGTCCACGTACCAGGTGATCTCCTTGGCGCTCCACAACAGGCCGTAGGTGTGGAACTCGGTGATGTCCGGGACGAAGGTGTTGTAGACCTCGCGGGTCTTGGTCCCTTCCACCGCGAAGTGGCTGGTGCCGAACACCACCCGCCCGCCGATCTGCTCCATGATGTCGATCTCCAGCGGATTGGTGCCGTCCTGCGGCAGCAGCCAGAAAGCCGGCCAGACTCCGTGGGCGATGGGCAACTGAGCGCGCATCTCGAAATAGCCGTAGAGCTGGGAGAAGGACGTCTCGGTGGTCAAAAGGCCGGAGGTGTAGGTGCGGTCGAACAGGGTCTCGCTGACGGCGGGCGCCACTTTCTGGGCGGTGATGGTCAGCACGCCGTCGTTCAGGGTGAAGGGATTCAGACCCAGGCCCGCCGCTCCCTTGGGCGCTTCGCCGGCATAGGTCGGATCCACATAGATCTGGTCTTCGCCATTGTTGAGCAGGGTGTGGCTGGCCAGGGACTTGGGGCCGTCCTTCTGGCCGAAGTCGAAGGTCGTCGACCAACGCCCCTCGCCGGTGGCCCGGTTGACCAGGTCTAGGCTGTCGAACTCGTCCGAGAAGGTCAGGGTCGCCTTGCTTGTGTCGATCTGGAACTGGAAGTCGCCGGCCGAGAAGTCGGTGACCTTGACGTTGGCGATGCGCACCGCGTCTGTGTCGGACAGCTTCAGGATGACGTCGTCGCCCACCTGAGTCATGGCCGCCTGGGCCTCGCGATCGTTGCTGACGTCGTAGTCGCGGATGCGGATCTTGTCGCCGTCGGCGAAACTGAAGTCGGCGATGACGTCATAGCCGGAGCCCGGCCGGAAGGCGAAGGCGTCCCCGCCCGCGCCGCCGATGAGGACGTCGTCGCCGCCCCCGCCCCACAGGGTCTGGTCGTTGCCCATGCCCTCGATGATATTGTTCAGGCCGTTGCCGAAGCCCGTGGCCTTGCCGCTGAGGACGAGGTTCTCGAGATTGGCGCCGAGGCTCCAGGTCTCCAGGCCGACGGAATAGACGGTGTCGATCCCTGCGTCGTAGGTCTCGAACACGGTGTCGGCTTCGGATTTGACGTAGTAGCTGTCGTCGCCTTCGTGGCCGCTGAGGGCCTGACCCGATCCGGTGGCGACGAACTTGTCCGCGAAGGCGCCCCCTTCAATCGAAGATCCGCCCCCGGCCGGCTTGGCTTGGGGCGAAGCCGATGTCGCCATCGACTGGCCATAAAAATTAAGCATGACTTGCGTCTTTCCAGCGGCCGAAGGCCGCGGTTAGTTAATCCAATACACATTTGCTTGTTCAGATGCGCAGGGATCGCCGTCCTGAAGAGTGATGCCCTCGGACGGTTGTTTTTAATTTTTATTGTTTTGATAACAATCATTACACGCTAGTCAGTATTGATTAAGATTTACTACGACGAATCACCTATATTTGATAATTCTGCAATCGACCGGAATCTGGACCTGGTGCGACCGCGCGGCCCCTTGGGCAGGCCCACGCATGATTTCCCGATCACCCCGGTGTGCTACGACCGGGATGATCGGGTTCCTTTGGCGAAGATTGAGGACGCCGGGGCCGGACGGCCCGGTCTCAGGTCACAAGATGAAATCGGCGCTGGCCAGGGTCACCGCCCCGGCGACGAAGATCGAGATGTCCGCCACCTGGTCGCCGTCGACGTCGCCGCGCACATAGAGCCCGCCGACTCCCGCCTGGATCTGCAGGTCTCCGGGCGCGCCGCTGAAACCAGCCAGTCCGATGTAGTGGAACGCCTGGTTTCCAGCGCTGGACGACTCGGCGTCGATCCCCGACAGGTCGATGACGTCCTTGTCCAGGGCGAGGAAATCCAGGATCTGATCGGGGTGGTCCGGGGCGCTGTCGATGACGGACCGGAACACGAAGCTGTCCGCCCCCCGCCCCGCCGGACAGCTGGTCGACGCCCGCGCCGCCGACCAGGATATCCTTGCCCTTGCCGCCCGAGAGGAGGTCGTCGCCCGCCCCGCCGTCCAGCAGGTTCTTGTCGTCATTGCCTGACAGGGTGTCGCCGAAGGCCGAGCCGTAAAGGCCCTCAAGATCGGTCAGCGTATCGGTCCCGCCGCCACCGGTGGCCTGGGCTCCGGTGACGGCGAGGGACACCGTCACGGCGGCGGACGCATCGCCGTATGAGGCAGCGTCTCGGCCAACGCCGCCATCGAGAACATCGTCCCCGGCCCCGCCGAGCAGCAGGTCGTCTCCGGCCTCTCCCAGCAGGATGTCATTCCCCGCCCCCCCATCCAGGTTGTCATTCCCGGCGCCGCCGGACAGCCCGTTGGCCAGACTGTCACCGACCAGGGTGTCGTCGAAGTTGGAGCCGACCAGGTTCTCGATGGAAACCAGGGTGTCGGTCCGGGAGGTGTTGACCACCTGGGCCGAGGTCTCGGCCAGCCGCACCACCACCGCCGCGTTGGAGTCCGCGAAGCTGGCGGTGTCGGCCCCCTCGCCGCCGTCGATGATGTCGGCGCCCTCGCCGCTCCGGATCAGGTCATCGCCGCCCAGCCCGAGCAGGTGCTCCGATTTCGCCTCGCCGCGCAGATCGTCGGCGCCAAGCCCGCCGCGGATCTCGATGATCGGCGTCGGCGGAGGCGGGGGATCGGCATGATCCCCATTGATCGAGCCGGACTGGGCGTTGGGGTCCACGCTATAGGCGCGGATGTAGTCGATGGTCATCGACGCGGACTCGAAGTCCGGGGGGCCGGCCCAGTTGCCCCCCACCGCCACATTGGCCAGCATGAACATCGGTCGGTTCATGCTCGCCGGGGTGACCATGCTGTGCTCGACCACCCCGTCGACATACCAGGCGATCTCCTTGGCCGTCCAAAGCAGGCCATAGGTATGGAACGCGCTGATCTCGGGGACGAAGGTGTTGTAGACCTCCCGGGTCTTCACCCCGTCGACGGCGAAGTGGCTGGTGCCGAACACGATCCGGCCGCCGATCTGCTCCATGATGTCGATCTCGAGGGGATTTGTGCCGTCCTGCGGCAACAGCCAGAAAGCCGGCCACACGCCGTTGGCCAGGGGCAGCCGGGCCCGCATCTCGAAATAGCCGTAGAGCTGGGAAAACGACGTCTCGGTGGTGAGCAGACCGGAGGTATAGCCATAGCCGAACAGCTTGGCGCTGAGGTCCGGTCCCACGGTCTGCGCCGTGATTGTCAATCCTCCGCCGTCCACGGTGAAGGGGTTCAGCCCCAGGCCGGGAGCGCCCTTGGGCGCCTTACCGGCATAGGTGGGATCGACGTAGATCTGGTCCTCTGAATTGTTCTGCTGGGTGTGGCTGGCCAGGGATTTGGGCCCGTCCTTCTGGCCGAAGTCGAAGGTGGTCGACCAGCGGCCCTGGCCCGTCGCCCGGTTCACCAGGTCGAGGGAATCGAATTCGTCGGAAAAGGTCCCGGTCAGCTGGCTGGTGTCTATCTGGAACTGGAAGTCCCCGGCGGTGAAGTCGGTCACCCGGACGTTGGAGATGCGCACCGCGTCGGTGTCAGACAGCTTGAGCACGACATCGGCGCCGACCTGGGTCATGGCCGCCAGGGCGTCGTTGAAGTTGCCGATCTGGTAGTCGCGGAGGCGGATCGTGTCCCCATCGCCGACGCTGAAGTCGGCGATCACGTCATAGCCGGAGCCCGGTCGGAAGGCGAAGCCGTCAACGCCCGTGCCGCCGATCAGGATGTCGTCGCCGCCCCCGCCCCAGAGGGTCTGGTCGTTGCCGAGCCCCTCCAGGATATTGGCCATGGCGTTGCCGTAGCCAGTGGCCTTGCCGCTCAGGACGAGGTTCTCGAGGTTGGCGCCGAGGCTCCAGCTCTCCAGGCCGACGGAATAGACGGTGTCGATTCCCGCGTCGACGCTCTCCAACACCGTGTCGGCGACGGATTTGACGTAGTAGCTGTCGTCACCTTCGTAGCCGCTGAGGGCCTGACCCGATCCGGTGGCGACGAATTTGTCCGCCAGGGCGCTACCGTCGACCTCTGGTCCGGCCCCCGCCGCCTTGGCTTCCGGGGCGGCCGATGTCGCCATCGGCTGGCCGAAGTAATTAAGCATTTTACGCATCTTTCCAGCGGCCACGGGCCGCAATGGTTAATCTAGATGCACATACGGAATATACCTATGCGCACAGATCAGCGTCCGCTTTTGATCATTCATTCTGGCGGGCGATTTAATCGTTATATTTTTGATGGCAATGCTTCAAGATTGATCACTACTCATTATAATTTACTGCACGGATAGGTACATTCCGCAATATTGAGCAATCTATGCCTGCGCCGCCCATTCGATCCCGTTGCGGTAAACGCGTCACTACCCTGGCGCATGCCATTAAGGGGGGCGCCTGGAATGAGACAGGCGCTGGACGCCCAGGAACGGCCGGCGCTTGAGCAGAGGATCAAGAGCCCCCGTGCCGCCGGCCTGCCACCCCGTCACAACGGGCACGCCCTGGCGCGGCCGGGCGTTTCGCTTTGCAGCGGCGCCGCAAGCGCGGCTATGAAGCAGAATGACGACGGTCGTCCGCGAGGCTCTCGATTCCACCAGCGGCCGCCCGGCGATCGCGGTGCTTCTGCTCGTGGTGTTCGTCAACCTGGTGGGCTTCGGCATCCTGATGCCGCTGCTGCCCTTCTACGCCCAGTCCTTCCACGCCCCGGCCTGGCAGGTCACCTGGGTGTTCACCGCCTTCTCCATCGGCAACTTCTTCGCCGAGCCGTTCTGGGGGCGGCTGTCGGATCGCATTGGCCGGCGGCCGATCCTGATCGGCACCATCTTCTGCAGCGGCCTGGGGTTCGTCGCCCTGGCCTACGCCCCCAACATCTGGATGGCCCTGCTGATCCGCTTCCTGGGCGGTCTGACCACCGGCAACCTGTCGACCATCCAGGGCTATATCGCCGACGTGACGCCCCCCGAGAAGCGGGCCGGCCGCATGGGCCTGCTGGGCGCAGCCTTCGGCCTGGGGTTCGTGGCCGGGCCGGTGCTGGGCGGGCTTTTGGCCCATCCCCTGTCCGGCAGCGCCGGCTTCCGCCTGCCCCTGCTGCTGGCGGGAGGGCTATCCTTCGCCGCGGCGCTGGGGGTGCTGGTGTTCGTCAAGGAGAGCCGGCGCCAGGCGACGGCCGGCCCGCAGCCCACCACCCGGGCCACCCTGGCGGCGGTGCGGGGCAATCCGGTGATCCTGCGCACCCTGGCGGTCACCTTCCTGTTCACCACCGCCTTCGCCGCCGCCGAATCGACCTTCGGCCTGTGGACCCAGCACCGCTACGGTTGGGGCCCGTTCAAGCTGAGCCTGTGCTTCGCCGCCGTGGCCGTCACCGCCGCCCTGGGCCAGGGGCTGCTGACCGGCCGCCTGACCCGCCGCTACGGCGAGGCGGCGGTGCTGGCGGGGGGACTGGCGGTGCTGGGGACCACCCTGGCCCTGCAGCCCCTGTGCCAGACCTCGCACCAGACCTTCGTGCTCCTGGCCGGCACCGCCTTCGGCCAGGCCCTGATCCTGCCCAACATCATCGCCCTGATCTCGCGCACCACCTCGGCCGACACCCAGGGGGCGGTGTTCGGGCTGAACCAGGGGCTGGGGGCCCTGGCGCGGGCGGCGGGGCCGGTGATGGGCGGGGCGCTGTTCTCCATCGTCAGCCCCAATGCGCCGATGATCGCCGGCGGCCTGCTGGTGCTTCCCGCCTTCATCCTGGCGATCCAGGCCGAGCGGGCGGCGCGGGCCCTGCGCCAGCGGGTCTAGGACTGTCGGTCACCAGGGCTCGCACCGCCCGACTCGTCATCGTCCGGCTTGACCGGACGATGACGGGGGATGGGAGACCGCACCACAGCCTCCCAGCCTTGCATTGCCGGCGGCTTTGACCTATTGCACCCGCTCTTTACGGAACCGCCTGGCCATTGGCATGCCATGGCGGCTCGTCATGCGTTCATCTAGAGGACGGCCCATTGCGGCCGCAGCGAAATGCCGAAGTTGAAGACCAAATCGGGCGCCAAGAAGCGCTTCAAGATGACTGCGTCCGGCCTGATCAAGGCCGGCGTGGCGGGCAAACGCCACCGGCTGATCAGCCACAACGGCAAATACATCCGCCAGCAACGCGGCACCAAGGTGCTGCAGCCCCAGGACGCCAACAAGGTGAAGAAGAACTTTCTTCCCTACGGCCTCTGACCCCATCATCTTGAAGGTTTACTGACATGGCGCGTGTCAAACGGGGCGTTGTCGCCCACGCAAGGCATAAGAAGGTTCTCGAGCAAGCCAAGGGCTTCTACGGGCGCCGCAAGAACACCATCCGCACGGCCAAGGCCGCCGTGGACAAGGCCGGGCAATACGCCTACCGCGACCGCAAGGTCCGCAAGCGCATGTTCCGGTCCCTGTGGATCCAGCGGATCAACGCCGCGGCCCGCGAACAGGGCTACACCTATTCGCAGTTCATCCATGGGCTGGACCTCGCCGGCATCGACATCGACCGTAAGGTCCTCGCCGACATCGCCGGCCAGGACCCGGCCGCCTTTGCGGCCATCGCCGAGAAGGTCCGCGCCGCGCTGGCTTAGGGGCCAGCGCCTGTGCGTGGTTCGAGACGCGGCCCCCCATGGGGGCCGCTCCTCACCATGACGAAGGTGATTGCAGCCCACCCTCCCTCGTCATCCTGAGGAGCCTGCCGCGGCAGGCGTCTCGAAGGACGCAGATCCGTTCTGCAGGATGATGAGATGACCGATCTGACCACGCTCGAATCCGACCTGACCGCGGCCATCGCCGGGGCCGGCGACCTCGCGGCGCTGGAGGCGCTGCGCGTCGCCGCCCTGGGCAAGACCGGCTCGGTCTCGGCCCTGCTGAAGACCCTGGGTTCGATGAGTCCGGAAGACCGCAAGGAGCGCGGCCCGCAGATCAACGGGCTGCGCGACCGCGTGTCCGCCGTCATCGCCGAGCGCAAGGCGGCCCTAGAGGCGGTGGCCCTGGAAGTCCAGCTGGCCGCGGAACGGGTCGATCTGACCCTGCCGCCGCCGCCGCGCCGCAAGGGGTCGGTGCACCCGACCATGCAGGTGATGGACGAGCTGATCGCCATCTTCGCCGAGCTCGGCTTCCGCGTCGCCGAGGGGCCGGACATCGAGACCGACTTCAACAATTTCACCGCCCTGAACTTTCCCCCCAAGCATCCGGCGCGGGAGACGCACGACACCTTCTTCTTCGGCGCGGGCGATGACGGGGAGCGCAAACTGCTGCGCACCCACACCAGCCCGGTGCAGGTGCGGGTGATGAGCCAGACCCACGAGAAGCCGCCGGCCCCGTGGATCGCCGCGGGCCAGGCGCCGCCGATCCGCATCGTCGTGCCCGGCCGCACCTATCGCAAGGATAGCGACCAGACCCACACGCCGATGTTCCACCAGCTGGAAGGCCTGGTGATCGACCGGGGCATCCACATGGGCCACCTGAAGTGGACCCTGGAGACGGCCCTGGCCCGCTATTTCGAGACCGACGCGGTGACCACCCGCTTTCGCCCCCACCACTTCCCGTTCACCGAGCCGTCGGCGGAGATGGACGTCGGCTGCGACCGCTCCGGCGGCGAGCTGAAGATCGGCCAGGGGTCCGACTGGCTGGAGATCCTCGGCTGCGGCATGGTCCATCCCAATGTGCTGCGCCACTGCGGCCTGGACCCCGACGAGTGGCAGGGCTTCGCCTTCGGCTGCGGCATCGACCGCCTGGCGATGCTGAAATACGGCGTCCCGGACCTGCGCGACATGTTCGCCGGCGACGTCCGCTGGGCCGAGCACTACGGCTTCTCGGCGTTCGCGGCGCCCAATCCCGCGAGTGGGCTGTCATGACCGGGCGAGCCTTTCCTTCGGCCGTCATCCTTCGGCGATGCGCAGCATCGACCGGAGGACCCAGCAGCGATGACCTCAGCGCTGTGATCGGTGGGCTGCAGCGCGCATCGGCGTCATTGAGGATACGCGCGGCTGGGTCCTCCGGTTCGGCCCGATGGGCCGCCCGAAGGATGACGGCGTTGGTTGCGGAAACGGCATCATGAAGTTCACCCTCTCCTGGCTGCGCGATCACCTAGACACCGACGCCACCGTCGGTCAGGTCACCGACGCCATGACCATGGCCGGCCTCGAGGTCGAGCATGTGGAGGACCCGGCCTCGAAGCTGGCCGCCTTCAGCGTGGCCAAGATCGTCGAGGCCGCCCGCCACCCCAATGCCGACAAGCTGCAGGTCTGCCAGGTCGACACCAAGGACGGCCGGCTGGAGATCGTCTGCGGCGCGCCCAACGCCCGCCCGGGCCTGACCACCGTCTTCGCCCCCATCGGGACCACCATCCCCGGCAGCGGCATCACGCTGGAGCCCCGCGCCGTGCGCGGCGTGGTGTCCAACGGCATGCTGTGCTCGGCCGCCGAGCTGCAGACCGCCGAGGAGTCCGACGGCATCCTGGAGCTCGACGACGCCCTGCCCGTGGGCGCATCGGTGGCCCAGGCCCTGGGCCTGGAGGCGGCGATCGACTTCGAGGTGACCCCCAACCGTCCCGACTGGCTGGGCGTGGCCGGCATCGCCCGCGACCTCGCCGCCGCCGGCCTGGGGACCCTCAAGGACGGGGCCGTCGCGCCCGTCCCTGGCGCCTTCCCTTGCCCGATCGCCGTCCACGTCGACGGCGACGCCTGTCCGGTGTTCGCCGGCCGGCTGATCCGGGGGGTCCGGAACGGTCCCTCGCCGAAATGGCTGCAGGATCGGCTGAAGGCCGTCGGCCTGCGCCCGATCAGCGCCCTGGTGGACGTGACCAATCTCGTCTCGCTGGACCGCGCGCGGCCGCTGCACGTCTATGACGCCGCCCTGCTGGTGGGGTCCTCGATCCACGCCCGGCTGGGACAGCTGAACAAGAGCCACAGCGGCGACGGGCACGACCACGAGCACCTGATCGCCCTGGACGGCAAGACCTACACCATCACCCCGGAGATGTGCGTCATCGCCGACGCCGGCGGCGAGCGGCCCGTCGGCCTCGGCGGCGTCATGGGCGGGGAGAGCACCGGCTGCTCGGAGGCGACCACAGAGGTGTTCATCGAGAGCGCCTGGTTCGACCCCCTGCGCACCGCCCAGACCGGCCGGACCACCGGCATCACGTCGGACGCCCAATACCGGTTCGCCCGCGGGGTGGACCCGCAGTCGGTGATCCCCGGCCTGGAGCTGGCGACCCGGCTGATCCTGCAGCTGTGCGGCGGCGAGCCGTCGGATATCGTCGTCGCCGGCGCCCCGCCTGAGCCCCCCGGGCCGATCGCCTTCGACCCCGACTACGTCCAGCGCCTGTCGGGCCTGCAGATCAATCCGGCCGAGAGCCTGGCCATCCTCGCCAAGCTCGGCTTCGCCATAGACGGTGAGGGCCCGGTGCTGCAGGTCACGCCGCCGTCCTGGCGCCGCGACATCGACGGCAAGGCCGACCTGGTCGAGGAGGTGGCCCGCATCGCCGGCTACGACGCCCTGCCCTCCACCCCCCTGCCGGACGCCCCCTATCCCGTCGGCGGCGTGCTCACCCCCCGCCAAGCGCGGATGCGCGTCGGGCGCCGCGCCCTGGCGGCCCTGGGCTATGACGAGCTGGTCACCTGGTCGTTCACCTCGCAGGCGAAGGCCGCCCTGTTCGGCGGCGGTCAGGCAGACCTGGTGCTGACCAATCCCATCGCGGCGGACCTGGACTGCATGAGGCCCTCGGCCCTGCCCAACCTGATCGAGGCCGCCGGCCGCAATGCCCGCCAGGGCTTCGCCGACGTCGCCCTGTTCGAGATCGGCCCCTACTTCGTCAATGACCGGCCCGAGGGCCAGATGACGGCGATCACCGGCCTGGTCGCGCCGCACCCGCCCCGCGACTGGCAGGGCAAGGGCGGCGAGCCCCTGTTCGCCCTGAAGGGCGACCTGATGGCCCTGCTCGCCGAGTTGGGCGCCCCCGTCGCCTCCCTGCAGGTCTTCCAGGGCCAGGCGTCGGACTGGTGGCACCCCGGCCGCTCGGCCGCCATCGGCCTGGGGCCCAAGAAGATCCTGGCGGAGTTCGGCGAGCTTCATCCGCGGGTGCTCAAGGCCCTCGACGTCGACGGTTCGATGCTCGGCTTCGAGCTGATGCTCGACGCCCTGCCCGAGCCCAAGCGAAAGGGCGTCAAGACCCGGCCGGCCTTCACCCCGTCCAGCCTGATGCCCCTGTCCCGGGACTTCGCCTTCGTGGTCGAGGCCGCGACCCCGGCGGGCGACCTGGTGCGGGCCGCCGCCGGCGCGGACAAGGCGCTGATCGATCAGGTGCGGGTGTTCGACGTCTACCAGGGCCCCGGCGTGCCGGAGGGCTCCAAGTCGGTGGCCCTGGAGGTGCGCGTGCAGCCCCGGGAGAAGACCCTGACCGACGCCGAGATCGAGGCCCTGGCCGCCAAGGTCGTTGCCGCCGTCGAGAAGGCCTGCAACGCCAGGCTGAGGGGCTAGGCGCCGGCGGCCATTGCGCGGCCGCGCATCGACCCTAAGTGAGGCTTAACCGTAGGAGCCTCGATGACCGACCCGACCCCCGCCCCGGCCCGCCACCCCAAGCACGCCGGCGAGCGCTGGCTGGAATACGGCCTGTTCAATTCCCGCTGGCTGATGGCGCCCTTCTACGTGGGCCTCGTGGTGGCGCTGGCCGCGCTGCTGTGGGTGTTCGTCGCCGAGCTCATCCACGAGCTGGCCGGGATCGCCACCATGACCGCCGAGGACGCCATCATGATGGCCCTGGCCCTCATCGACCTGTCCCTGGCCGGCAACCTCATCCTGATCGTGGTTTTCTCGGGCTACGAGAACTTCGTCTCCAAGATCGACACCGGCAACCATGAGGACCGCCCCAGCTGGATGGGCACGGTGGACTTCTCGGGCCTGAAGATGAAGCTGATCGCCTCGATCACCGCCATCTCGGCCATCGCCCTCCTGCGCTCGTTCATGCGCATCGGCGAGGAGGGCGTGGACGAGACCAAGCTGATGTGGATGGTGGTCATCCACATCACCTTCGTGGTCTCGGGCGTGCTGCTCGCCCTCATGGACTGGCTGGCGTCCAAGACCGACAAGCATTGAGGATCGCCGCGCAAGCCCCTGGGCCCTCGCCGCAGAGAGCACGGATAAATCTCGCATTCTCGGCGTACGCCGGGGACGCGAGATTTCCCCAGCGAAGCTGCAGACCTAGTTCTAGAACGGGAAGTAGTTGCGCTTTCGGCTGTAAGACAGGTAGCCGATGTTGGCGCCGAGCCGCAGGCCGACGCCGGCGCGGATGGGCGCCAGGGTGACACCGCCGCCGCGCTGGTAGTTCACGCCCATGCCGCCGATCAGATAGGCGGTGCCCTCGACCCCGGGGAAGCGCTGGAACACCTGGTCGGGGGTGTTGAGACCGTAGACGAGGGTGAACACCCGCGAGGCGTTGCCGCCCACGTCCCAACCCACCGTGGGGCCCTGCCAGAACACCTCGGTGGTGGGCCGGTTCTTCATATAGAGCAGGCCGTTGCCGTAGCGGGCCCCGACGGTGAGGGCGCCGGAGCCCTCCTGGCCGGCGATGTAGCCGGTGGGCTGGCCGTTGTCGGCGAAGACGCGCTGGATGATGCCGCCGGCGGCCTCGGCGGTGACCCCGAAGAAGTCCGACACCTGGGCGGCCAGTTCGTCGCGCGAATAGGTCTCGGCCGGCGGATAGCCGTCCCGAACCGCCTGGGGCGGCGGCCCGCCCGTCCCCGGGCCGGTGGTGGCGCAGGCGGTGGCGACGAGGCTGAGCCCCGAAGTGATGAGAACCCGACGGTCCATGGGCGATCTCCTGTGAGAGTGTCCCCGCTCCCCCGCCCCAGATGGCCCAAGCCGCTTTAACGTATGGTTAAGCATGACCGGCCGCCGCCGTTTCGCGCCCGATCCGCACGCGGCCACGCGCCGGACAGTCGCACCGGCCGCCGAATGTGCTAGACGACGCCCCCATGACCACCCCGCTGAACCGCATCCGCAACTTCTCCATCGTGGCCCACATCGACCACGGCAAATCGACCCTCTCCGATCGGCTGATCCAGGAGACGGGCGGCCTGACCGCGCGGGAGATGAAGGAGCAGGTGCTGGACTCCATGGAGATCGAGCGCGAGCGCGGGATCACGATCAAGGCCCAGACCGTGCGCCTCGACTACAAGGCCGACGACGGCGAGACCTATATCCTCAACCTGATGGACACGCCGGGGCATGTGGACTTCGCCTATGAGGTCAGCCGCTCCCTGGCGGCCTGCGAGGGCTCGATCCTGGTGGTGGATTCGTCCCAGGGGGTGGAGGCCCAGACCCTGGCCAATGTCTACCAGGCCATCGACAACAACCATGAGATCGTGCCGGTTCTCAACAAGATCGACCTGCCGGCCGCCGAGCCCGAGCGCATCCGCCAGCAGATCGAGGACGTCATCGGCATCGACGCCTCGGACGCCGTCCTGTGCTCGGCCAAGACCGGCGAGGGCATCCATGCGGTGCTGGAGGCCATCGTCACCCGCCTGCCCGCCCCCAAGGGCGACGAGGCGGCGCCCCTGAAGGCCCTGCTGGTGGACGCCTGGTACGACCAGTATCTGGGCGTGGTGGTGCTGCTGCGGGTGTTCGAGGGGCGGGTGAAGCTCGGCCAGACCATCAAGATGATGCAGACCGGGGCCACCTACCGGGTGGAGAAGCTCGGCGTCTTCCAGCCCAAGCCCACCGACGTCGACAGCCTGGGCCCGGGGGAGATCGGCTTCTTCACCGGCGCCATCAAGGAGGTGGCCGACGCCGCCGTGGGCGCCACCCTCACCGACGAGCGCCGGCCCACGGAATCCCCCCTGCCGGGGTTCAAGGACGTGCAGCCGGTGGTGTTCTGCGGCATCTTTCCCGTGGACGCCGCCGACTTCGAGGACCTGCGCGCCGCGGTGGGCCGCCTGCGCCTGAACGACGCCTCCTTCTCCTACGAGATGGAAACCTCGGCGGCCCTGGGCTTCGGCTTCCGCTGCGGGTTCCTGGGCCTGCTGCACCTGGAGATCGTGCAGGAGCGCCTGAGCCGCGAGTTCGACCTCGACCTGATCGCGACGGCGCCGTCGGTGGTCTACCACCTGAACCTGCGCGACGGCTCGGTCATGGAGCTGCACAACCCCGCCGACATGCCCGATCCCATGCAGATCGAGAGCATCGAGGAGCCGTGGATCAAGGCCACCATCCTGACCCCGGACGACTACCTCGGGGCGGTGATCAAGCTTTGCCAGGACCGCCGCGGGGTGCAGCGCGAGCTGTCCTACGTGGGCAACCGCGCCATGATCATCTACGACCTGCCCCTGAACGAGGTGGTGTTCGACTTCTACGACCGGCTGAAATCCATCTCCAAGGGCTATGCCTCGTTCGACTACCAGATCGAGGGCTATCGCGCCGGCGACCTGGTGAAGATGTCGATCCTGGTCAATGCCGAGCCCGTGGACGCCCTGTCGATGCTGGTCCACCGCGACCGCGCCGAGGGCCGCGGCCGCTCCATGGTCGAGAAGATGAAGGACCTGATCCCGCCGCACATGTTCGTCATCCCGATCCAGGCGGCCCTGGGCGGGCGCATCATCGCCCGCGAGACGGTGCGCGCCCTGCGCAAGGACGTGACCGCGAAATGCTACGGCGGCGACGCCAGCCGCAAGCGCAAGCTGCTCGACAAGCAGAAGGCCGGGAAGAAGAAGATGCGCCAGTTCGGCAAGGTGGAGATCCCGCAGGAAGCGTTCATCGCCGCGCTGAAGATGGACGCGGACTGATTTCCACCTGGGGTGAGGGCGCGCGCTCCGCCCCGGCCGTCTCCAGGCGGTCGTCCGTGGTCAGCCGCTGGCCCGTCTGGCGCTCCCACACATAGGCCACCAGCCACCAGAGCGTCGCCCAGGCGGCGCCGACGCACCAGCCGGCGAGGACGTCGGTGGGCCAGTGCACCCCCAGATAGACGCGGCTGATCCCCACCAGCAGGGTCAGGATCACCGCCCCGGACATGACGAAGACCTTGATCCGCCGCTTCTCGGCGAAGCGGGCCACCAGGGCGCCTAGGGTCAGGTAGATGGCGGCCGACAGCATGGCGTGGCCGGACGGGAAGCTGGCGTTGACAACCTCCACCGCGTGCAGGGCCAGGGGCGGGCGCTCGCGGCCATAGACCAGCTTGAGGCCCTGGCTCAGCGCCAGGCCGCCGCCGGACGCCAGCACCAGGATCAGGGCCTCGCGCCAGCGACGCAGGCTGAGGAACAGGCCGGCCACGAACAGGACGATGAGGCCAAGATCCGTCACCGACCCCAGGGCGGTCAGGTCGGCGGCCATGATCTGCAGCAGGTGCGGACCGATCGGCTGGGTGGGGTCCCCCGGCTGGCGCAGGGCGAAGAGGATGGCCTTGTCGAAATCGCCCGTGTCGCCGTCGCTCACCTCGTCGGCGATATGCAGGAAGGCGTTGGCCGCCAGGGCCAGGGCCAGCATCCCGGCGAGGGCGCCGATCTCGCGGCGGGCGCGCTCCAGCCAGGGCGCGAGGTTGGGTTTCATGGTCAGGCGCATGGGGGGCAAGCTATCCGCAACGGCTATGGTTCCCTAGCGCGGGCCCTGTTAGCAGGGGGCGGGAGCTTTTGCCGGCGGGGATATCCACCATGAGCGCATCGCAGACCGCCGCCGCCCGCGGGGGCCGCACGGGACTGTCCCGGGCCAAGGCCATCTTCGGCGGCTCGGCCGGCAATCTGGTGGAGTGGTACGACTGGTATGTCTATTCCGCCTTCTCCCTGTATTTCGCCAAGGCCTTCTTCCCCAAGGGCGACCAGACCGCCCAGCTGCTGAACGCCGCGGCGGTGTTCGCGGTGGGCTTCCTGATGCGGCCGGTGGGGGCCTGGATCATGGGGCTGTACGCCGACCGCCACGGCCGCAAGAAGGCCCTGACCCTGTCCATCGCCCTCATGTGCGCCGGCTCCCTGGTGATCGCCATCACCCCGGGCTACGCCGCGATCGGCGTGGCGGCCCCGGTGATCCTGGTGGTGGTGCGCATGCTCCAGGGGCTGTCGCTCGGCGGCGAATATGGCGCCAGCGCCACCTATCTGTCGGAGATGGCCGCCGCCCGGAACCGGGGCTTCTGGGCCAGCTTCCAGTACGTCACCCTGATCAGCGGCCAGCTGTCGGCCCTGGCGGTGCTGCTGGTGCTGCAGGCGACCCTCACCGACGCCCAGCTGGACGCCTTCGGCTGGCGCATCCCCTTCGCCATCGGGGCGGTGCTGGCGGTGGTGGTGTTCTGGCTGCGGCGGTCGCTGGACGAAACCGACGCCTTCAAGGCGTCCCAGGCCTCAGGCGAGCGCACCCGCACCGCCTTCCTGTTCCTGCGCCATCCGCGCGAGACCCTGATGGTGATGGGGCTGACCGCCGGCGGCTCCCTCGCCTTCTACGCCTACACCACCTACATGCAGAAGTTCCTGACCAACACGTCCGGCTTCTCCAAGGAGGCGGCCAGCCAGATCACCGCGGCGGCGCTTCTGGTGTTCATGCTGCTGCAGCCCGCCTACGGCGCCCTGTCCGACAGGATCGGCCGCAAGCCGCTGCTGATCGCCTTCGGGGTGCTGGGGATGGCCGGCACCTGGCCGATCATGACCACCCTGGGGCGCACCCAGGACCCCATCGCCGCCTTCGCCCTGGTGCTGGCCGCCCTGCTGATCGTCAGCTTCTACACGGCCCTGTCGGGGCTGGTGAAGGCCGAGCTGTTCCCGGCCGGGGTGCGCGCCCTGGGCGTGGCCCTGCCCTACGCCATCGCCAACTCCCTGTTCGGCGGCACCGCCGAATACGTCGCCCTGTGGTTCAAGAACGCCGGCCACGAAAGCGGCTTCTACCTCTATGTCACCGCCATGATCGGGGTGTCGCTGTTGGTGGCGGTGGTCATGCGCGACACCGGCCGAAAGAGCCTGATCGAGGACGACTAGGCCCCTAGGCGGCCGCGTGGGCCGGGGCCGGCTGGCGCTGGCGCGGCCCGGCGCGCTCGTCGTCGACCATGTAGTCGCGGGTCAGCGGCAGGGCGTCCTGCCGGCGGGCCAGCTGCAGCTGGAACACCCCATGGCCGTTGTGTCGGAAGGCCAGCTCGCTGAGGGCCAGGTAGAATTCCCACATCCGGCAGAAGCGCTCGTCATAGAGGCCGGCGATCTCGTCCCGCTGGGCCCAGAACCGCTCGCGCCAATGGCGCAGGGTCTCGGCGTAGTGGGTGCGCAGGATCTCGATGTCGGTGATCCACAGGCCGGCGGCCTCCACCGCCGCCACCACCTCCGACAGGGCCGGGATATAGCCCCCCGGGAAGATGTATTTGCGGATCCATGACTGGGTGACCCCCGGGGGCGTCATGCGGCCGATGGTGTGCACCACGGCGCAGCCGTCCTCGGTCAGCAGCGCGCCGATCTTCTCGAAATAGGCGCGGAAGTTGGGCGCGCCCACATGCTCGAACATGCCCACCGAGACGATGCGGTCGAAGGGCCCGTCCACGTCGCGATAGTCCATCAGGCGAAACTGGGCCCGGTCCGCCAGCCCCGACTGGTCGGCCCGCCGCTGCGCCACCGCCAGCTGCTCGGACGACAGGGTCACGCCGGTGACCCGCGCGCCGTGGCGGCCGGCCAGCTCCAGCCCCAGGCCGCCCCAGCCGCAGCCGATGTCGAGCACCCGCGCCCCCGACCGCAGCCGCAGCTTCGCCGCCAGGTGCGCCCGCTTGGCCGCCTGGGCCTCGTCGAGGGTCATGTCGGGGCGGGCGAAGTAGGCGCAGGAATACTGCATGTCCGCGTCGAGGAAGCGGCGGTAGAGGTCGTAGGACAGGTCGTAGTGGTGGGCGACATTGCGCCGCGAGGCCGCCCGGTCGTTCCACTGCTGGATCAGTCGCTGGCCGGCCATGAACAGCTTCAGGGCCAACCCCCGCCGGCGGGGCCGAAACTCAAGGTTGCGCCCGGTGACCTCCATCAGGGTCGCGATATCGCCCCGCTCGATCACCAGCCCCCCGGCCATATAGGCCTCGCCCAGCTGCATCTGCGGGTCGGTGGCCAGCCGCCACGCCCAGCCGCGCTTCAGCGCCACGGCCGCCTCGGGCCCGGAGCCGTCGCCGTACTGGCGGACGATCCCGTCCGGATAGGTCACCGACAGTCGTCCGACGACCACGAAACGCTTGAGAACCGAATGAAGCATGAGGAACGCTCCGGACCGGCCCTGCCCGAAGGCCGCGCGATTTTCACCCCCATCCGGGCTGGCCTTCAAGGGGCCGCGCCCCCATCCTGCGCGCAAATGCGACACCGGATTATCCTATGAGTGTTTTCGACATCGCCGCCGCCGGCTTCTTCATCGCCTGCTGGCTCGGCTATGCGGGCGGGCTGAAGCAGCTGGGCCGCCGGCGCGGGGTGATCAGCTCGGACATGACGGTGCTGCGGGCGCGGTGGATGGCCAATATGGCGGCCCGCGAGAACCGCTTCATCGACAGCCAGCTGCTCGGCCACGCCATCAACTCGGCCTCGTTCTTCGCCTCGTCCAACCTGATCGTCATCGCCGCCGCCGCCGGGGTGCTGTTCGGCGGCGACAGCGCCTATCGCAGCATGGAGCAGCTGACCGGGGTGGCGCCCATTCCCCACTGGCTATTCCAGCTGAAGATCGGCCTGGTGCTGGTGGTGCTGGCGCGGGGCTTCCTCGATTTCATCTGGGCCCTGCGGCAGATGAACTACTGCCTGGCGGTGATCGGGGCGGCGCCGCCGCCGGACATCCGCGGCGACCTTCGCGCCCGATACGCCGACGGGGCGGCGCGGATCATCAACCCGGCCCTGCACGCCTTCAACACCGGCGTGCGCGGCTACTATTTCGCCCTGGCCGGGGTGACCTGGCTGGCGGGACCGATCCCCTTCGCCGTGGTCACCCTGGGCGCGGTGACCCTGCTGATCATCCGCCAGGCCGCCTCCGACACCGCCGGGGGCGTACGCGCCATCCGCCAGGTGATCGACGAGATGGGGCCGGCTCAGGCCGAGGCGCCGGCCGCCGACAGGCCGGAGGCCGGCGGGCCCTGAGGCCCTATCCCTATGGGCCTAGGCGCCGACGCCCAGGCCGATCGGGCAGCTCACGCCGGTGCCCTGCAGGCCGCAATAGCCCCCGGGGTTCTTGGCCAGATACTGCTGGTGATAGGCCTCGGCGAAATAGAAGGGCGGCGCATCGCCGATCTGGGTGGTCACCGGCCCGAAGCCGCGGGCAGCCAGGGCCTTGCCGTAGGCGGCCTGGGAAGCGGCCACGGCGTCGGCCTGATCCGGCGTATAGGTGAAGATCGCCGAGCGGTACTGGGTGCCGACATCATTGCCCTGGCGCATGCCCTGGGTGGGGTCGTGTTCCTCCCAGAAGATCTTCAGCAGGGCGTCGAGGCTGGCGACCTGGGGATCGTAGACCACCAGGACCGACTCGGTGTGGCCGGTGCGGCCCGAGCAGACCTCCTCATAGGTGGGGTTGGGGGTGGAGCCCCCCGAATAGCCGACGGCGGTCACCCACACGCCGGGCACGGTCCAGAACAGCCGCTCGACCCCCCAGAAGCAGCCCATGGCCAGTTGGATCGTCCGCGCGCCCTGGGGGTAGGGGCCCTTGAGGGGGTTGCCGTTGACGAAGTGGCGCTCGGCCGTGGGGATAGGGTCCGCACGGCCCTTCAGGGCCTGGTCGGCGGTGGGGATGGCGAGGGGCTTGGAAGCGAACAGCAAGGCGGGGTCTCCCTGGCGGGCGGTTGTCGACGGGTCCGCCTCAAGATAGGCGCGACGGCCGACGATTGCACCTCCATGGCCCTTGTTCGCGCCCCGCCCATCAGTATATTGCGCCCCTTCGCCGCCGGGGCCCGCCCCGGCGCGATGGTGAGGTGGCCGAGTGGTTTAAGGCGCACGCTTGGAAAGCGTGTGTAGGTGAAAGCCTACCGAGGGTTCGAATCCCTCTCTCACCGCCAGCTACCCCATAAAAATCAATGACTTAGCGTCGGTTTTGACCGTGCCAAGCGTTTTGTGCCAGATGGGACGGCATGCTTTGATGGCTTAATACACAATGTGCCACTCGGCACACTGTTGGCACAGTCGCTGGCACACTTCAGACCTTCCTCCGTCACGCCCGCCAACCCGGCTCCCGCAGCTAAATACAGCTTTGGGAGAGCGACATGATTGACGGCATCACGGATGAGGATTGGGCACGGCAGGCAGAGCTTGAAGAGGAGATGCGCTCCTCCGGCATAGACCGCTTCCACCGGAAGCTGGAGCGAGCCAGGGAACACACCCAGGACTCCACCACCCCAGCCTCAAGGCGAGTGATCGATCACTACGTCCACGACATCGCGGCGATGATCACAGAGTGGGTCTCTTCAGCCGAGCGTGGTCGCGCCACCATCAAGGGCGCCGTTGCTCCATACCTCAAGGGTCTGGAGCACCACGCCGTAGCGCACATGACCCTGCGCCTGATCCTCGATCAACTTGCCCTTGGGGTCTCTAGCAAGACCATCGCCCGACGCCTCGGTGAGACCATCGAGGACGAGGTCATGTTCCGACGTTACGCGAAGGAGCACACCGGCAACTGGATGAACTGGCTGCGTCACTACCGCGAGCACGCCGCCGAACCCGCCAGAACCCGAACCGGCATGAAGCTGGTGGCTGGTCGAACGTCCAACTTCCAATGGACGGACTGGTCCGTCACGGACAAGGTCGCCCTCGGTCACCACCTGATCGACATCACGGTACGCGCCACCGGTCTGTTCAAATACGTCCAACACAACCACGGTCGGAAGACGAAGCCCCTCTACCTGGAGATGACGGCGGACGCCTTGCAGTGGGTCAACGAGGAGCACTCACGACTATCCACGCTCCTCCCGCTCTACCTCCCGACAGTTATCCCGCCCCGCCCTTGGGAGGGCGCCTTTGGCGGCGGCTACTGGACGGATCGGGTCAGACCGCTTCGGATGGTCAAGACCTATGACAAGGACGTTCTCGCCGACCTCAGCCCCCAACGTCAGCCGACGATCTTCGCCGCCATCAACGCCGTCCAGGAAACGGCTTGGGCGGTGAATGTTCAGGTTTATGAAGTGATGAAGCACGTCTTCTACCAGAACCTTGATCTGGCGGACGTGCCCCCTGCCGAGGATCACAGCCTCCCGCCCGTCCCCGCCATCGTCCCTCCCTTCGGCACAGACAAGCGGCTCTACACGCAGGATCAAACCGACGCCCTTCAGGCATGGAAGTCCAAGGCGGCTCAAGTTCACGAGGCGAACCATCGTCTCGTGATGAAGCGGCTCCAGTTCAGCCGCATCCTCATGGTCGCCGAGCGGTTCAAGGACGAGCCGGAAATCTACTTCCCCTGCCAACTCGATTTCAGAGGGCGGCTCTACTACGTCCCCTTGTTCCTTCAGCCTCAGGGCACCGACCATTGTCGCGGTCTGCTCCAGTTCGCGAACGGTCTGCCCATCGCTGATGAGGAAGACGCCGGATGGCTTGCCGTCCATGGCGCCAACTCCTTCGGCGTCGATAAGGTCTCTTTTGATGACCGGCTGAAGTGGGTTGCAGACAACGACGCACGCATCCTCGCGACCGCCGATGACCCCTACTCAAATCTATGGTGGACCGAAGCCGACGCTCCGTTCGCATTCCTCGCCTTCTGTTTTGAGTGGGCAGGCTTCCAACGCGAGGGATACGGCTTTGTCTCTCGTCTCCCCATCGGCTTGGACGGCTCCTGCAACGGTCTCCAGCACCTATCCGCCATCCTCAGAGACGAGGTCGGGGGCGGCGCAACCAACCTGACCCCCAGCGAGGAACCGGCGGACATCTACGCCGAGGTCGCCAAGGTCGTCGCGGCTAAGGTCAAAGAGCATGCCGACGCAGGCAGCGCGGTTGCCGAGGCGTGGTTGCCTTACATCGATAGGAAGTCGGTCAAACGCCCCGTCATGACGCTGGGCTATGGAGCGACCCCCTACGGCTTCATCCAACAGGTGTTCGAGGACACCGTCAGACCGCTCAAGGATTCCGACAACGGCGCCCCCATCGCCTTCGGGCACGACGGCTGGCAGGGAGCGATCTATCTCGGGCGCATCATCTGGAGTGAGGTCGGCGAGGTCGTGATCGGCGCCCGCGAGGTCATGGCATGGCTCCAGCTAGCCAGCGATGAGGTCGCCAAACTGAACCTCCCGATCCAGTGGACCAACCCGTGCGGAATGCTGGTGAGGAACAACTACTTCAAGGAAGACGTGCTGCTGATCAACCTGTCCACGCCAGGACGCCGCACCCGCCTGAAACTGAAGACTGAAACTACCCGCATCCATCGTGGCAGGATGACGGCAGCCTGTTCGCCAAACTTCGTTCACTCCATGGATAGCTGCCACATGGCTCACACCGTGGCGCAGTCGGCACACGAGGGAATGGCGAGCTTCGCCATGATCCACGACAGCTTCGCAACCCATGCCGCCAACACGGCGCGTCTCTCATTCATCCTGCGGGACGAATTCATCCGTCTCTATGAGAGCTACGATGTTCTCGACAATCTGCGCGACGAGATCAAGGCAACCTACGGCATTGACCTTCCCCCTCCCCCAGCCCGCCGCAGCCTCGTACTCGATGAGGTCCGCGACAGTCTCTACTTCTTCGCATAGTTGCCATACCTGAAACATGAGGCACTAAATAGGAATTCCCAATGGAAACACCAGCACTTGACCGGACGATAGTCGAATATCTCGACAAACTATTCCCAGAACACTCGCCTGAACCCGAGCAGTCCTTCGCTCAGATCATGTATGAGGCGGGTAAGCGTGCCGTTGTTCGGCACCTACTCGTTAAACTAGAACTCCAGGAGGCAGAAGATGTGCCCACCACGCCCTAAGATCGCGTCGCCACAACCCGCGCCCATCCCTACGCCCCCGCCGCAACCGGTCGCTGACAGACTGGTCACCGCTGACACGGCTGATAACGCATCGAACCTGCTGCGCGGCAAGCGTCGCGGACGTGCCGGTTTGAAGATCGAAATGAAACCACCGACCCAAGCATCTGGGATCAACATCCCGCAATAAAAGGAATGAATGAATAGCACGCCTGTCACAGCACAGGGGCGGTATACGGCACTTGAACAAAATCGGCGCGTTTATCTAGACCGCGCTAGAGACGCGGCGAAGCTAACCATCCCGTGGCTTGTTCCTCTCGACGGCTCCAATTCCAGCACCGTCATGCCAACGCCCTACCAGTCCATCGGGTCTCGCGGCGTGAACCACTTGGCGGCAAAGCTCTCCTTGAGTCTGCTTCCGCCATCTGCACCATTCTTCCGCCTGCCGATCACCGACCAAACGTCGGAAGAGCTAACAGGCGATCCAAACCTCAAGTCGAAAATCGAAGAGGCTCTAGCCGGTATCGAGCGCACCGTCATGCACGAGGTGGACACGTCCACCATCCGCGCCAAAGCCTCCGAGGTCTTCAAGCAATTGATCGTGGCAGGCAACGTCCTGGCATACCTCCCCGACGAGGGCGGCATGCGGGTGTTCCGCCTCGACCGGTATGTGTGTCGGCGTGACCCATCCGGCAACGTGCTGGAAATCATCACGAAGGAAGACATCGCCATCGATGCCCTCCCTGACCAGATCAGGGAAGCGATTGAGGATGCCGATGGGGATGAAGCTCACAACGGCGTCAGCGAGAAGACGGTCAGCCTCTTCACCCGCACCTATCGCGCTGAGGGGAAATGGCAGACCTATCAAGAGGTGGCAGGGAAGATCGTCCCTGACTCCCAGGGCACCTATCCCATCGACAAGTCCCCCTACATCGCCCTGCGTTTCACCGCAGTGGACGGCGAGGATTACGGACGCTCCTACATCGAGGATTACATCGGCGACCTTCGCTCTATCGAGGGTCTGAGCCAAGCCATCCTGGAAGGGTCGGCGGCTTCAGCCAAGGTGCTGTTTCTGGTGAAGACCAACGGCATGACCAACCAGAAGACCCTTGCCGAGGCTCCCAACGGAGCGATCCGAGCGGGTGACGCCAACGACGTATCCTGCGTCCAGGTCGGCAAGCATGCCGATCTGTCCGTGGCGCAGGCTTCCGCCAAGGAAATCGAGCAACGGCTCTCGTTCGCCTTCCTCTTGCAGACCGCGATCCAACGCTCCGGCGAACGGGTCACGGCGGAAGAGGTTCGCTACATGGCGAGCGAGTTGGAGGACGCACTGGGCGGCGTCTATTCACTCCTGTCACAGGAGTTCCAACTGCCTCTCGTCCACCGCCTCATGTACCAACTGGAGCGGCAAGGAAAGCTGCCGGTGCTCCCCAAGGGCACGGTGCGTCCAGCCATCACCACGGGGCTTGAAGCCCTTGGGCGTGGTCATGACCTCAACCGTCTAACCTCCATGTTTGGGGTTATCGCGCCCTTGGGCGCAGAGACGCTGAACACCTACCTCAACGTCTCAGACTACATCGCCCGCGTGGCGACCTCACTCGGCATCGACCCTAAGGGCTTGATCCGCAGCGATGAGGAAGTCGCCGCTCAGCAGCAACAGCAGCAGATGGCGGCGATGATGCAACAAATGGGTCCGCAAGTGGCGGGCAAGGGCATGGACATCGCCCGCGATCAAATGAAGCCGGGCACTCCGCCCCAATAATAAGGACATATGGCAGAATACAACACTGGGTCTATCCATATAGAAAACGAAGCCCCCGAGGGGCATGACGAAGCGATGATCGCTCTTGTTGACGGTGCAGAAACCGCAACCGAGCAACCGCAAGAACCCAAAGACGACCGCCCTGCTTGGCTCCCCGAGAAGTTCAAATCTCCCGAGGATATGGCGAAGGCGTATGCCGACCTAGAACGCCATCTGCACAGCAAGAAGCCTGAAGCGACCGAAGAGGCATCGCCTGAAACCGCCAAGCCTGACGAGGTCTCCACCGAGGCAACCGACCAAGCCAAGGAAATCCTCGCCGACGCGGGTCTCGACTTTGGCGAATTCGAAGCCGAGTACATCGAGAAGGGCACGCTCTCCGATGACGCCTACGCCAAGCTTCAAGCCAAAGGCATCCCTCGCGCCATGGCTGACCGCTACATGGCTGGGCAACAGGCTTTAGCCGCGCAGTTCCAAGCCGAGATATTCGCTGAGATCGGCGGGAAGGATCGGTTCGATCAAATCTCCCAATGGGCGGCGAACAACCTGCCCAAGGCTGAAGTCGATAGCTTCAATCGCCTCACCGATACAGCCGACGCCCCCACCATCAAACTCGCCTTGGCTGGTATCCAGTCCAAGTTCGAAGCGGCAAACGGCAAGGCGCCGAAGCACCTCCAAGGCAGCGTGTCTGGATCAACCCCAGAGGTCTTCAACGACACCGCCGAAATGATGAGGGCGATGTCAGACCCTCGCTATCAAACTAGCAAAGCTTATCGCGATCAGGTCGAGCGGATGCTGGAGAACTCAAACATATTCTAAACATAAGTGATGACCGATGAATGGCAGACCTCTATAACAATCGAGTCCAGATTATCGATTCAGACGGCGAATATAACTCCGTCACAAACCCACTACATGTCACCACACTTGACACCTATCCGTCAGGCGTGGGCATCGGGTCTAACGCCACAGCATCAGGCGCCGCCGTCGTTGGTGGCGAGATCACCTTCAACGCCGATGCTCAGTCCGTCGTCATCGACGCGACTGCCTACGCGAATATGTCCCTATCGATCACGGGGACATGGTCGGGCACGATCAAGGTTCAATTCTCGAACAAGCCCAGTTCCGGCTGGATCGATGCGCTTGTCTTCAAGGTCGATACCTTCGGGACGGCTCCAGGTCTCTCCTCGATCACCGCGAACGGTCAGGTCGTCACAAACCTAGGCGGACGCTACGCCCGTCTCCTGGTCACAGCGTGGACGAGCGGTTCGGCTGTCGTCGTTCCAATTCTGAACGTTCAGCCCCTCCCGGCTGGTGTGGTCCTCGCACGTGGTGGGGCAAAGGCTCGCACGGATCGCAGTATCTCCGTCACCACCACGGCTCAGGTGCTTGCTGCCGCCAACGCTACGCGCCTCGGTCTGGCGATCTACAACGACTCCGACACGGACTGCTGGATCAACTTCGGCGCCACCGCCACCGCTGCGGCTGGCTCAGGCAACATCAAGGTTCTGTCTGGCGGCACATACGAGACTCCGGTCTGGGGCTGCCCGACCGATGCGTGCTCAGTAATACACGGCGGCTCCGGCAATAAAGCCGTGACGGCATGGGAGCTTTGACCCATGCCCAGATCATCTGCTGCTGTCGGCAACTCCGACTTCCATCTGCTTAACCGCAGTAATGGCACCCCCTCGATTTACGACTACTGCACCATCTCTCCCACGCCCGACACCGGTTCGTCCACTGCTCCGGTCCTCGATCCCTCAGGCTCCCTCATCAGCTACGGCGTGATCCACACAGCGGATGACGCTGCTGCCATCCAAGCCTTCCTCGACCTTTGCCAGGGAAAGTTCTGCCAGATGTCCCCCCGCACCGATGGGGGCAAATGGAAGGTCGGGCAACCGCTCTTTCTCCAACACGACACCACCTATGACTTCGCTGGAGCTACATTCCAGCCGACCACCACCTTCAGTTCCCCCCTGGGCACCTACGCCGCTTATGCAGGCGGAACCACCTATGCGATGGGTTCCAAGGTCAGCTACGGCGGCAAGAACTACGTCTACATCGGCGCGTCATCGTCCTCCGGAAACCTACCAACTAACACCACCTACTGGACGCCCGACCTCGAAGGCTACGTCTTCGAACTCGATAAGCGCGACATCCCTTGGTACACCGATTGGAAAGCGACGATCACCTTCAACCTGGGTGACCGATGCATCTACAAGGGCGGAAAATACACCTCCCTCATCAATACCAATCTGAATGTCGATCCACGTTATGCGCCTGCTTCGTGGCGTTTCGACGGAGACCTATACCTTCAGCTTGAAGCTTCGCCAGCGGCGATCACCTCAGAGATACCCGCCAGCCTCACAGAGCATTCCACCTATCGATACACCGGCTCCAAGATTTGGATTCGGAACGTCCTGATCGATGGTGTTCGAACCAACTTCCCTGGCTACAACGTCGATTATTCCCTGGACACCTCACGACGTGTCGGCGGGATTTACCTCAACGAGTCAGTCACCGCTGGCGCGATCTCGGACGACTCCGACATCACAGCAGTCGATGCGTATCTGACGCTTGAGAACTGCCGTGTCGCCAATATGACCGGCAATGGCGTGGTCGTACGTGGTCGCGGCGAATGCAAGTATTCCAAGATTGCCATCATCTCTTGCTCGATGAATGGCTTCGTCGTCAATCAATACGACGCCAACTATAGCGACATCCACATCGGTAACTCCGGCTGCCGTGGTCTCGTGGTCCTCCGCGAGAAGAGCAGGGATAACCGCTTCGTCAACATCAAGTCCTGGTATTCCGGACGGAATATCTCGAAGTCATTCCTCATCACCAACGCGGTCGCTGAAGCGTTCCGATTGGACGTGCTCGGTGAACTCACCCTTCCCTGGGACGACACCATACCGCTCTATGCCTACGGCTCGACAGCCTCATCCGATCAGGTGACCACCCTCTCGACTACCGAACGGTATCTCAGAGAAGACGCCTATGTCGGCGGGGTCACAGATATCGCGAGCGTTACAGCGGCTTGGACCTCGGGCGGGGCTGACGACACCAGCGCGCCTTACACCATGGTGGGGGGTACTCACCCTAGCTCAGGTCTGGTCACCGCCACCTGTGTGATGAAGCTGAACGGTCAACCGACCGCCAACCAGCAAGTCTTGATCCGAGGCAAGACACTCAAGTTCGTTTCGGGCACGCCCTCTGGCTCGGGACAGGTCCAGCTTGGAGCCGATGCCACCGCTACGGCGGTCAACGTAGCGGATCGGATCAACCTCTACTCCACGCTGTTCTATTGCTCGGCAACCTCCTCGGGAGACGAGATCACCTTGTCCGCGCGCCTTCCTGGCGCCGCTGGCAATGACATCTCGGTCGCCAACGACACCGCTTCAGGCGTCACCTTCAAGGACGTGACTGGAGGCGGTGGCGTCGCCGTCACCAAACTCAGGGGCGGTCGCTACCTTCCCCCGTTCCACGCTCGGCTCTGGAATTCGACCCGCACCTACGCCATCGGCGCCCGCGTCAATGTCGGCGGGACCCGTGACACCCAAGGCATCTACACCGGAGGCACGGACTACGTCTGCTTGGTCGCCAACACCAATCAGCCTCCGGCATCCTCGCCCACCTACTGGACCACCACCGGCGCCGCCAACGCCATCGCCACAACCAACGCTCCAAACAATCAGCCTTGGACGAACTACTTCGGCGGCGAGGATATGTATATCGAGGCGGCTGACTGCGAGTTTGTCGCCTGCGATACGCAGGACGCCTTCGGTGAAAGCATCCGGATTTCTGGCAAAAGGCTGCGCTTCGTCGCCTGCTGCTGGACACAAGGTCCGGACCAGCCCCGCCGGAAATATTGGGCTAAGGACGCCATCGTCCTGAAGACACTAAGCTTCAGCGATAGTGCTAGCTATATCCACATGGTGGCGTGTAGCGTCAAGGACGAGTCAAGTCCAGCGACGGCATATGCTATCGGCGTCCAAGGCAGCGCAACCCGTAACTTCCTTGATGTGACTGTTCCGGTCGCTCTTGTGGGAGGCGACTATCACAAGGTCTCAGGCACGCTCTCGAACTACACGACGCGGATCAACCACGTCGAGACCGCACGAACATAACAGAACAGTTCAGCTTTCTGAACTCTTCCCCATCCCCGACCAAGGAGTCTATGTCTTTCCAATTCAGCAACAAGGTTCAACTCGCCGACGATGACGGCGATCTCCTGGACGCAGCCAACCCCCTTCGGGTCTCCCCTGCCGCTTCCGAAGACGTGATCTTCGATCACGCCAGCGGCACCAAAACATCGGTCACGACCTCCGCGACCGTATTCACCCCACCGACCGGCTGCAAATACGTCCGCATCTCGTCCGACACGGACTGCTTTGTGAACACCTCCGGAGCGACCGCCATCGATAACGGGACGGCTCTTCGCCTGATCGCCAACGTGCCAGAAATCCTCCCTGTGACCGAAGGCGTCGCGGTCAAGGTTCTGTCCGCCTCGGGCACGGCGGTTGTTCGTTGCTCGCCCTTCAAGGCGCGATGATCGGCGGCTTCAGATACCTACGTAATATCGGCAAGCCAGGGCGCCTATCGATCATAGGGCGCAACCGAGGGTCCTCCGAGACCTACGTCGCCCCGCCTGACATTACGCCTGATGCCTTCAGCTTCACCGCTGTCACGGGTGCAGCCCTCTCGACGGCATATGTGTCCAACACGATCACCGTCACTGGTATCGATGCCCCGTCAGCCCTCACGGTTTCAGGCGGCGAGTACTCGATCAATGGTGGGGCTTACGCTACGGCGCCGACCACGGTCTCGCTTGGCAACACCGTCAAGGTCAGGGTGACCTCAGCGAGCGGGTTCCTCACGAACGCCACCGTCACCTTGGACATCGGCGGGATCACGGCGAGCTTCGTCGTCACGACCCTTGCGATGGATACCGTTCCGAACTCCTTCTCGTTCACTGACGTTAACGGCGCCACGGCTGCCACCCTGTATGTGTCCAACACGGTCACGATCAGCGGGATCAACGCGCCAGCCACTACGACCATCACCGGAGGCGAGTACTCCATCAATGGCGGGGCTTATGCCTCGACCTCAACCACGGTCTCGAACAGCGACACCGTCGCGGTCAGGCAGACCTCTTCGTCCAGCTACGCCACGCCTCAGGATGTGGTTCTGACCATCGGCGGAGTCTCAGACACCTACACGGTCACCACCAAGGCGTTCGCACCCACCGACCTCGGCTCCAAGCTCAAGGCATGGTGGGACGCCAACGACATCACGTCCGGATCATCCCAATCGTCCATCACCGACAAGGTCGGATCGACCGTCCTCAACGGCGGCACGGGCGTGGGTTGGTCAGCCACCGGCTGGACGGCAACCGGCTCCTACAACAACTCGCCTGCCATCACCCTCAACGGCTCGCAATGGCTCGACAAGACCACTGTCCCCGCCGCTTGGGCGACCGGCACGGCGGACGGCTGGATGCTGCTCATCGTCAGCCAGGACGCTGGTTCTGGGGACACATCGTCCAGGTCGATCTTCGGCTACGGCTCGACAGCCGCCGATGGTGCAAGGCTGATCCGGAAGTTCCGTTCGACCCTGAACCGCGTGCAATCCTACACCGGCACCGGCAGTGGGCTGTTCCAATCCAACGTCGCGTTCGACGGTCCACACACGGTCTTCGCGACCTTCACGAGCGGGACCACCATTGACGGCTATGTCGATAACGCCCGGATCAACAACGCACCGGCGTCCTCGACCATCTCAACCGGCACCACCCGCGTGCGTCTCGGCACCGACCTGACCGGCACCCCATCCGCCTTCAGCACCGTGAAGATCAAGGGAATCCTTGTCGGCACTGGAACGCTGGACGCCACTGAGAGAGGCAACCTGCTCACCTGGGCAGGTCTCTATCTCTAACCAACCTTGGGCTGAATTCAGCCCTTGCTAGCCTGCCAGATCGGCGGGCGCCCCAACATCCGGAAACTTAGAAAGCCACGCAATGCAGGGCGGCTATCCGCATGTCCACTAGCTTTAACGAACTACACACATCCAACAACTTGACCGCCCGAGGGCGACAATCCTGACCTGTTCTGTGTGGGAGTCGGAAGAAGCGACTTGTTGCTTACGCAACACCTTCAACCTCAATCCTACAGGAAACAATAAATATGACTGCATCTACTCCGTCGCGCTTCGGCGCGATTAACAACGGCTCGGATAAATCCGCGCTGTTCCTCAAGGTCTTCGCTGGTGAAGTGATGACTGCCTTCAACGCGGGAAACGCCACCTTCAACCGGCACATCGTCCGCACCATCGCCAGCGGTAAGTCGGCTCAGTTCCCAATCCTTGGGCGCACCTCGGCTTCCTACTTCACTCCTGGCTCCGAACTGCTCGGCAACCTGATCAAGTCCAACGAGAAGATCATCTCCATCAACGGGATGCTGGTCGCTCACGAGTTCTTGGACGACCTCGACGAAGCTATGTCTCACTTCGATGTGCGCTCGCACTACGCGCGTGAAATGGGTTCCGCCCTTCAAACCTCGTGGGACAAGCACGTCTTCCAAACCATCGTTCAAGCCGCTCAAACCACCACGCCTTCGGTTGATTCCGAAGCGAACATGGTTGGGTCGATCATCACTTCCGCTAACTCCGGAACGGATGCCGACACCCTGATCGCCGCAATCTTCTCCGCCCGCCAAAAGCTGGACGAGAAGAACGTTCCTCAGGGCGACCGCTACGTCGCTGTGTCCCCCGCTGGCTACACCCTGCTCTCCAACTCTTCGAAGGTCCAGAACGTAGACTGGGGCAATGGTGGCAACGGTTCGACCTCGACCGGTCGCGTGATGAAAGTCGCCGATCTGGAAGTCGTCATGAGCAACAACCTGCCCACAACCGAAATCACGACTGGCGTTGCCGCCGGTACCGACGCGCGTCATGCCGTTGATGCCCGCAATACCACGGCTCTCGTGTGGCAGAAGTCCGCTGTTGGCACTGTCAAGCTCAAGGACCTGTCCTTCCGCACCGACTACGACCCGCGTCGTCTGGGCACCCTGATGGTTGCCAAGTACGCCACCGGTCACGGCGTCCTGCGTCCGGAAGCTGCTGTGCAAATCCGCACCGCGACTCCGTCGTAATAGTTCAGCTTTCTGAACTTTAAGTCGAAGCCCTCCTGGAAACAGGGGGGCTTCTTTTTCTCATAAGAAGGATCACGCCGTGGCAGTCACCACCCTCACACCGTCGTCTGAATTGGAGGCGATCAACGCGATGCTCGCCGCCATTGGAGAGCAGCCGGTCAACTCCCTAAACGATAGCGGTCTGTCCCTAGTCGCCATGGCGCGCCAGCTAATCAGAAACGCCTCTCGCGCCCTGCAACAGCGCGGCTGGCACTGGAACACCGAGGTGAACTACACGCTCGCATTGTCCCTCCCGCAGAAGTTTATCTACCTTCCCGCCAACACCCTTCGCGCAGATACATCTAGCAGCGATATCGACCTCGACGTGGTCCAACGCGGCGACCGACTATATGACCGCATTGCTCACAGCTACGCCTTCGACCGGTCGATCACAGCGGAACTGGTTATCTTCCTCGACTTCAACGAACTCCCTGAAGCCGCTCGCTACTACATCACGTCCAAAGCCGCGCGCGCCCTAGCCCAAGCTTTCGGCTCCCAAGAACTCGTCAGCTTCACCATGCAAGACGAGATGGAAGCCATGCGCTCTCTTCAAGAGGCTGAAGGCGATACAGCAGACCACAACATACTGACCGGAAGCTATGACGTGTTCCGCTCACTGGAGCGGTAATGACTCTCATATCTTCGACAATCCCCAATCTGATCAATGGCGTGAGCCAACAACCCCCACAACTTCGCCTCACATCGCAGGCTGAAATCCAAGAGAACGCCTACTCCAGCGTCGTAGACCAACTCACGAAACGCCCGCCATTCCACCACGTATGGAGGATCGCGGATTCAGCCTATGCCGACGACGCGTTCATTCACACCATCAACAGGGATGCCGACGAGAAGTATGTCGTCGTCATCAGTGACGGTGACCTCAAGATTTACGATCTTGCGGGGCAGGAGAAGACCGTCGCCTTCCCAGGCGGTAAGGGCTACCTCGCGAGCGCAACGCCTTCAGCCAGCTTCGCAGCCGCTACCTCTGCCGACTATACGTTCATCGCGAACAAGGGGGTGACGGTCGCTACGGACCCTGCATCCGCCTCTGGTCTGCGCCCGATTGAAGCCATGGTCTGGCTGAAGCAGGCAGCTTATTCGATGACCTTCACCATCACGGTGAATGGCGCCACCGTCACGCATACGACTCCTGATGGCTCCTCACCATCGACCCAAGGGGTCTACCTCGCAACCACCTACATCCTAGCCCAACTGGCGGCGTCTTTGGCGGCGTTGGCGATCCCAGGGATCAGCTACGGGCAGTACGGCTCCACGCTGCACATCATCTCGTCAGGCGCGTTGACCGTCGCCGTCACGGACACGGTTGGGGATACCTACCTGGAGGTGTTCCAGGGGAAGGCTCAGCGGTTCAGTGACCTGCCGCAGAAGGCGCCGAACGGGTTCGAGATCGAGATCGTCGGCGACCCATCTTCCACCTTCGACAACTATTACGTCCGATACGACGACACCGACGCCGCAGCCCAGCACGGGGCATGGATCGAGACCCTTAAGAGGGGCGAGCTAACCGCGCTGGACGCCACCACGATGCCTCACACGCTTCGTCGAGAGGCGGACGGCACCTTCACCTTCCTGCCCTCGTATCTCGCGCCACGGACATGCGGCGACCTGGACTCCAACCCCTTCGCCTCGTGCGTCGGTCGCAAGATCAATGACCTGTTCTTCCACAGGAATCGGCTCGGCTACCTCGCGGACGAGAACGTCATTCTCTCAGCGGCAGGCGACTTCGCTCGGTTCCATCGGGGCACTGTCACCCAGCTTCTAGATGACGATCCCATCGACGTGGCATGCTCCCACACCAAGGTCAGCATCCTTCGCCACGCGCTCGCCTGGAACGAAGACCTCCTGCTCTTCAGCGACCAGACGCAGTTCATCCTCACTGGCTCGCCGCTCCTGACGCCGAAGAGCACGTCGATCAACGTCCTGACCGAATACGAGAGCGAGGGGCGAGCCAAGCCTGTTGTCAGCGGCAACAATGTCTACTTCCCGACAAAGCGCGGCGGATGGGCGACCCTTCGCGAGTATGCGGTCGATGTCACTTCCGGCGTGACCCAGGCGACCGACGTGACGGCGCACGCACCGTCCTACGTCCCTTCGAACATCAAGAAGATGACCGCGTCTTCCACCGAGGATGTGATCGTCCTTCTGTCGGCTAACCGACCAAACGAACTCTACCTCTACAAATACTTCTGGATAGGGTCGGACAAGGCGCAGTCATCCGTCTCCAAATGGGTGCTCCCTGAATCCGACACCATCCTCAACGTCGAGTTCATCTCGAACCGCCTGATCGCGGTCATCTCACGGTCTAACAGCGTCAGCCTGGAGACCTGCTTCATCGAGCCGTCCAGGGAGGATGAGGGCATGGGCTACACGATCCTCCTGGATCGTCGCCTCCATAGCTCTCAGCCCGGCGTCAGCTACGACGGCGGGACCGAAAAGACGACCATGGTGCTGCCCTATGAGCCACTAGAGGGCGAGTTCTACGAGGTCTACGCAGGTCCGAACGATCCGACCTATGCGCCTGGGCAAGCAATCCCCTTCACGGTCTCCGGCTCCACCGTCACGCTGGAGGGCGATACTGACGACTTCTATTGGGGTCGCGCCTACACCATGCGCTACCGCCTCTCGACCCTCTACATGAGGCAGAGCCGCCAATCGGGCGAGGTCGCGATAACCGATGGTCGCCTCGCCCTCAAACGGCTCTTCGTCAACTTCGCCAAGACGGGCTACTTCAGGGTGGATGTCACCGCCGAAGGACGCCCTCCAGGCTCCTACGTCTTCTCTGGGCGCGTGGTCTCCAGCGGCGCCAACGTCCTTGATGAGGTTAGCCTGGAGGATGGGGTGTTCCCCGTCCCGATCCTGACCTCTAACGATCTCGCCACCATCGAGATCGTCAACGACAAGCCACTCCCCAGCAACATCCTATCGGCATCGTGGGAAGGCTCCTTCACGACGCGGGCGCGGCACCTGTAATGCTGACCGTCCGCCCGTCGCTCTCAGACGACGTTGACCACCTTTCTGTGAACCTCCGCTCCGCCGACCTGGAGGAGATAGCCGCACATGGGGAGCACGACGCCCACTCAGCCCTGATGGCTGGGCTGGGGTCGCCCGATGGCTGCTTCACCGTCATCAGCGAACAAACACCTGTCGCCATGTTTGGAACCTATCCGAGCGATGTCGAAGGAGTCGGCTTCGTCTGGCTTCTAGCCTCACCAGATATCATCAGGGACAAAGTCCAGTTCCTGCGCGAAGCACGCCCGTGGGTTCTTGCCTTTCATGACCGCTACCCCGTGATGACCAACGTCGTTCACTGCCGCAACCTTCTCCATCTGCGATGGCTGCGGTGGATGGGTTTTCAGATAACTAGACCTATGAACATCAACGAGCATTCCTTCTTTCAATTTGTGAGGTCACGACATGTGTGAACCACTGACAATAGCTGCGACTACCCTACAGGTTGCCCAACATGCCTCTGAGTTTATGGGTGAGCAACAGGCTGCCAAGGCGCAGACCGCTTATTACAATGACAATGCCACCCGCGCCCGCACCAATGCTTACGCGCAGATGGGGCAGATCGACACCCTAGCAGGGCAAGAGGCGCAGGCATCCGCCCAAGACATCTTCGACAAGGCTCGGGAGACGCGTGCCGCCTTAGCCACCGCTCGCGTGGCTTCGGGCGAAGCTGGGGTCTCGGGCATCAGCGTCGATGCGCTGCTATCTGACACCTACGGTCAAGGCTTGAGAGCTACCGACCGGATCAGCCAGAACAACTCATGGACGCAGGCTCAACGCCAACTCCAAAAGAAGGGCATCGCCTCTGATGCCGAAACTCGCATCAATTCTGTTCGTCCTGGCGTGAACCCATCATTCCTAGGCACAGCTTTGAAGATTGGCTCTTCCGTCGTCGGCGGCGTTCAGAGCTACAAGAACAGCCTCCCGCCAAAAGGATAATCAAGCATGGCACTAACGCCTGGACTCCGAGGAGTCCAAGAACGCTCCTACACCACGCCCGGCGCACCCGCATCGCGTCGGGTTGAGACCCAAACAGATATCAGCGCACCGCGCCTACAGCCTGCCGCATCGCCCGTCGATGTCGTGGGCGGTGGAGCCGCGCCAGCAGACACTAACAGCGCGCTACAGCTTGCCCGCGCACTATCTCAGGTGAACCCTGAAATCGACCAAATGCTGGGCGTCCATCGCCGCAAGCAGGAGCAGGATGGCAAGGACTGGGCTGAACGCAAGATCGGCGGCATGACCCCCGAGGACGCCAAGAAGCTGGTGGATTCCGGCGAGATGTCCGAATGGGACAACCCGTGGAAACAAGCCGCCTTCATGAAGCTCTATGGGGTCAAGCTGGCTCAAGAGCGCAGCACCCAACTGGCGCAGGATTATCAGACCAAGTTCCCCGAGGGCGGCGATCTGAACGCCTTCCTGAAGCAGGGCTGGGAGCAGGATGCCGCCCTCCTAACCGACAAGCGCGCTCAGTCTGGCTATGTGGCAGTTCGCGACGAAGCCGACAGTCGCATCAGGGCGGACCACGCCCGCAACGAGGCGGAACGCCTTACAGAATTGTCTCATGAGAATGTCGGCGCGGGCATTCTCCAAATCTTCAAGAACCCTGACCTGACGCTCGATGAGAAGATCGAAGGCATCAACGCGCTCAAGGAGTCCAGCCGCGTCACCCTCAGCGTCGAAGGCAAGGACTTCAACGCCATCATCATCAACACCCTTGGCGCGGTCATCTCCGACCCTGGCAAGGAGACCCTTACCCAGGATGAATACGATCAGATCAAAGGCATCCTGACCCACGACCCGACTGGGAAGGGCGGCGCCTCTCTGGCGACCATAGGCGTCCACGCCGGTAAGGCTCTCGAACTCCTCTCCCTGGCGGATAGGAAGCGGCGGGAAGGCGGGGTGCGCGAGCACACTATGGACCGCGTATCGATGATGGACTCGATCCAAGACGGAACTGCCACAGACGTCCAGATCGACGCTCTCCGCGATAAGGGGGGCTACACCCATGACGAGGCGGAAGCCGCCAAGATCAGGGTGCGAGCAGTCCAACGCCAAGCCCGCGAGCAGCTTGCCAATCAGGCGGCACGCGAGAGCGACAACAACATCGTCCCCTCCTACATTCAGACCGTCGTCAACGAGATGACCGAGGGCAAGTTCGTCGGCTTCCAGCCCTACAGCTACACGACCAGCAGCGGCGAGGCGAAGACGCTATCTGTCGAGGAACAGCGCAAGGCAGTCGGACTGCAACTCTACAATACGATCCAGCAGATATCAGCGGGCGACCCCATCAAGGCGTATCGCCTTTCGAAGCAGTATTTCGTGAACCAGGGCATCCCCCATCCCACGTGGGGAGACATCCTTCAACGCGCCGTATTGGTTCAGAATCCGGAAACGATCACGGCGGACCGCACCCCTGCGGGGCTTGATGCAGCCATCGGTCTCTATGACCAGCTTTACGCCGACTCCCCTGCCTACGTGAACGACATGCTCGGCGGCTCGAACAGCCAGTCGGCTCAATATTACCGCTACCTGTCTGTCGCGAGAAAATACGGCTGGACGGATCACCAAGCTCTAATTGCCGCCAACAAAGCTCTGTCCAATCCAGACACGCCCGAGGCGTCCAAGGGGCGTCGTGATCGCGTCAACAAGATCATCAAAGGCTATGAGGGACAGAGGGTTCAGAATCCAGAATACGCACGTCGTGAGATGAACCGCCTTATCGATTTCTGGGTCAGGATGGATGGTATCAACGATGTAGACGCGGTGAAGGAAGCTGAACGAGAGTTCAACGAGTCCCACACCATCATCAACAATCGTCACGTCTACACGGCTGACCAGCGCATCCCGCCTGACTTCAAGGAATTGGTGGCGGTCCAGCTTCAGACCTACGCCGACGAGTACAATCTCCATCACGCCACCAAATACAAAGGCACCGATCTGCAATTGATGGACTTCAACGGGGCAACCGGTGGCTGGCATGTCGGCATGGTCATCAACGGCGCACCGATGCCGCTGGCTCGGCTTGGCTCTGGCGTGGTGCCTGTCATCACGCTCGGCGGTCTAGGGACCTTGCGCGAACAGAAGGCTGCTGAGGCACGGCAGCAACTCATCAAGCGTAATCGCGCCAAGAACGTGCCTATGGGCAAGGATTCCATTGGCAATCCACGCACTCCAGGCGTGCCGTACAAAGACCCCAAGTTCTAAAAGGAAGCTCGCATGCCCAACCCATCAATTGAAGAAGTGCGCGCCCTTGCTCAAGAACGCTCGCAAAAATACGGCGTCCCATTCGACCTTACCTGGAAGGTCATGCGGCGTGAAAGCGGCTTCAACGCCAACGCAGTATCAGGAGCAGGCGCCTACGGCTTCATGCAACTTATGCCTGCCACCGCTAAAGACCTTGGTGTCGATATCAAGGATTGGCGCCAGAACATTGACGGCGGTATCCGATACCTCGGTCAGCAACTGAAGGACTTTGGCGGTGACCAACGGCTCGCTCTTGCAGCCTACAACTCCGGTCCAGGCAGCGCACGCAAACGCGGGCGCAACTGGGGTGCTTACCCGCAGGAGACGCGGGACTACATCCAGGCAATCCTCGGCTCCGATCTCGAAGCGGGCATGCCAAACCCGAATTCGCCCAACCCTGGTATCCAGGTGGGCGATCTGTCGGCTCCTACGCCGATCACCGACGATCAGCTATCGCTCGACAAGGCGGTCAGAGGTCCGAAGCCGACCCTGTTCGAGCAAGTGCTCCTGTCCGCCGAGCAGGACTGGGCGAGCGCGTGGATTTTCAAGAACGCCGATAGCCCAGCCGCCCCCGACCCTGACTTCGTCATGACGGACGAATTCGCTAAGACCCTCACTGAGGGGCTACCGCATGACCGCTTCAACTACTTCAATGACGTTCACTCCGAAGCGCACGGGCTGTGGAAGCGCGACCAGCTAGTGGAGTCCCTGGACCGCGAAGAGAAGCTTGCAGAGGCAGGCTTGGGCGGCGTCGGCGTGCGTTTGGTCACGTCCCTGTTCGATCCAGTCACGATCCCCATGGCGATTGCCACGGGCGGCGTGGGGGCATTGGCTAAGGGTGGGCTGGCTACGCGAGCCGCCGCCGGGGCACTGACGGGAGCCGCAACCGGCGCAGCATACGGAGCCGCATCAGCGGGATTGAACCCGCTCGGCAACGACTCAGACGTCTGGAAGATGGCGGGCTTCGGTCTCGCCTTGGGCGGCGTGTTCGGCTCTCTCGCCAAGAACGGCAACGCGGCTGAAGCCGCCACTATGGAACGCGCCGGTCGTAAGCTCGTGGGCGATCCGGCTGCCGATGTCACGGTGGGGACTGGCTCGTCCGTAGGCGCCGCAAGGAACCTGCGCTCAGCCGGTCTGACAGAAGACACCGAGGAGATCGCGGACATCGCAGGTTCGATCAACGTTTCCACCAGCATGGCAGGGGCACGCAAGAGCACCGCCGCGCAACTCAAGTCGTCTCCCAATCCCTTCGTTCGCGCGGTCGGGAACTTCCTCGTAGAGGATGCCGTGGGCAACACCAAGGTGGGCAAGGTCGTGTTCGGCGCCTCCGAAGAGCAGACGCTCATCGAACGTGAATACGCCACCAGAACGTCCCAGGCGATCTTCCCTAACTTCTCAGCCTACGCCAAGGCGCGGGGTTGGAACATGTTCGAGCGCAACTTCAATACACAACGCTGGGATGAATTCACCAGTGCCGTCCATCGCGCCGTCACCTCAGACGTTGCCGACGACGCGCTTGAAGCCTCCGTACGGGATGCCCGCAACAAGGTCCGCAAATGGATGAACGACTACAGGGAGGAGCTTCACAACCCTGGCAAACGAGACGGTCAGGAACTGCCATCGATCCGAGGGTTCGACGATCTCGATGCCAACCCCTTCTACCTTCCCCGCATCACTTCACTCCGGAAGGTCGCCGACCTGATTGATCGCTTCAATGGCTCGGTCGAGCCGATGGTGAAGCTGGTCTCGGGGTCTATGCGCGCCCAAGCCTACAAGTTCGGCAACCCGCTCCCCAAGGAGTTAGCTGACAAGTTCGCGAAGGGCTACGTCAGGAAGCTCCACAGCCTACGTGCTGGCGAGGAGATGTCGGCATTCAGAGCTTTGTCGGGAGAGGACTCCAGCCAGCTTCGAGATCTGATGGGCGACGCCCTCCGCGATGCAGGCGTCCACGTCACCGATGACGAACTGATGTCGATGACCAAATGGCTCGACGTGAAGGACGAGGTCACCAAGAAGGGTGCGCCAGCCCGAGGCAAGCGACGCGTGCTCCTCGACGAACATTACGTCGATCCTGAAACGGGGCTGAAGATATCGGACCTCTTCCACACGGATGTTCACCATCTGATGGAAGCCTATAACCGCCAGATGTCTGGTCGGTTGGCGTTGGGTCGCCTCAAGATCGAGAACCCTCTGTTCAAGACGGGGCAGTCCGACAAGCCCTATCTCATCGAAGGCATCCAGACTGACGGTCAGGTTGACACGCTGATCCAGAACGCGCTTCGCGTTGGGCGCCACCTGAACGTCAAGGACGAACAGATATCCAAAGACGCCGAGAACCTTCGGTGGGTGTTTGACCGAATTCTCGGGAGACCCGATCCGACCGACTCCTGGCGTTACGCCCCCGCCCTTCAGCTAATGCGGGACTACAACTTCGCGCGCGTCATGGGCGCGTCAGGCTTCGCTCAGATACCAGAGATCATGAACATCCCCGCTCAGGTTGGGTTGAAGGCGTTCCTTGGCTCCATGTCCGCCGCGCGGGGCTGGCTGAAGGATATCAAAACCGGCAAGCTCAACGATGAAGTCCTAGCCGAGCTTGAAGGCGCGCTGGGGTTCGGCAACGACATATATCGCTGGTCCCCGAAGATCACGAGTGTGGAAGAGAACGGCTCCCTTTTCCAGGTCGGCGCGGGCAGCAAAGGCTTCCAGACCGCCCAACTGGCGGCGGAACACTCGAAGCGGTTCGTCGCCCTGGCTGGCGGTATGGCGCCGATCACAGCCTTCTCTCAGAGGCTCGCCATGGGCGCGATCTGGGCGAAGTTCAGTCAGGCGGCTTTCGGCAAGAACGCCATTGGAGCCTTGAGGGCGCGCAGTCTCGGCATCGCCGACGATGAGATGTCCGCCATCCTCGATCAAATCCGCCTCCACTCGACGGAAGCCCCCTCCCCCCTGGGCGGCTCTCGCACGATGCGGCAGCCGAACATGCACCTTTGGGACCCGAAGGTCAGGCACCAATTCACGATGGCGATGTTCAGGTGGAACCGGAAGATGGTACAGGAGAATGACATCGGTCAGCTTCACCGGTTCATGAGCAGCCAAGGGGCGCGGATACTCCTTCAATTCCGGACCTTCATGATCGGCGCGTACGAGAAACAGTTCTTGGGCAATTTCCCGGCTCAGGTCGGCGCGTGGGACTCCTTCGCGTCCTACTCGGCTCAACTGTTTGGCGCCTTCCTTACCTACACGGCTCGCCAGCACGTCATGTCTATCGGGCGGTCGGACCGCGAGCAGTTTCTGGAGGAGCGTCTGTCTCCCGCCAGATTGGCTACAGGCACATTCCAGGGCACAGGCTTCTCGTCTCTGATGCCAGCAGCCTTCGACAGCCTGTATGCCCCCTTCGCTGGAGAGGGTCTGTTTGACGCGCGCACCACGGGTCAACCGACCGACCTATGGTTCGGAAATCCCACAACCGGCTGGTTCGATGACGCCACCAAGGCGGTTGGGTCTGCGGCTGACTTCGCCACGGGCGAGGGCAATCAGTCTGACGCACGAGCCATGGCGCGCATACTGCCGTTCTCAAACGTCGTCCCATTCACCCTCATGTTCAATGCGATGATCTCCCCGCTTGATGAGCCGAAACGGTAGTTTCGGATAAATAACCCACCTGAGGGAAGGGCTTGTGTGCCTGAACCTCACTGCAAAAGGAATTAATGGCTTACTCTTTCCAGAACTTTTCCGGCGACGGAGTGAATAGAAACTTCAGCGTCCCCTTCGATTATCTCGAACAGGAGCACGTCTTAGTTTCGGTCGATGGCTTGGATGCAAACTTCATATTCCTGAACCCTAATACGATTCAGACTGCCACCGCTCCTGACACCGATGCCGTCGTTAAGGTCTATCGGGACACCCCTAAAAGTGAGCCGCTTGTATCGTTCAACAACGGATCAACGCAAACCGCAAACGACCTCAACACGGCTAACCTCCAGACGCTGTATATCGTCCAGGAGGCGTACGACGCCTATTCCCTCTCAGACATCGACCCCTCCGTCATCGCGGGTCTAGACGACGCCGCGCGGGACGCCGTCATCACTCAGAACTTGACCGATGGCTTGACCTCACGGTCGCCGTCCTCGGATGCAGTGTTTGACGCACTAGCTCTGAAGTCCAACGCCAGCCACACCCACAACCCCGCCGCCACCGGAGCCGCTGGCTTCATGTCGGCTGCGGACAAGGTGAAGCTCGACTCCATCGCCGATAGCGCGGTCTCAGCCGCCGGAGCTAGGACAGCCGTGGTAGACGACTCCATCACCGATGGCGTGACCACGCGGGCGCCGTCTCAGAACGCCGTTCACGACGCTCTGGGGGTAAAGGTCAACACCGACCTGACCAACCTTTCCAACTCGGTATTCGCTGCCAAGGCTGCGGCGTCGGGTGTCGGGGGCAGCGGTGCGGGCGTCTATGACGGAATCCGCGACGGGGTGACAGCGACCGCTCCAACCGAGAACGCCGTCTATGACGCGATCTCAACCCTTGCCACGAAGAACCTCCAGAACGTGACCGCCGGTGACTACATGACGGCGATGCGGGCTAACGGCGGTATCGTCAGGAAGGGGCGTCTACATATCGACCCTTACGTCTCGTCAGATGAGAGCATCGACACCGCGTCGGGCTTCGCCAACGCCATCGCGGACCTGAACGCGGCGGGCGGGGGAGAAATCCTGCTCGGCTCGCGAAACTACGTGATGAACAGCGGGATCAGCATCGCCTACGACAACATCTCGATCAAAGGCGTCAGTCCCAACACGAGCGTCATCACCCTCAACGGCTCGGCATCATCGCAACCATTCTACTGGTATGGCGCGGGCGGCGTCGCCAGCTACACGCTCTCCGCCAACATCGCTGCGCGGAGCCAGATCGTCTACCTGTCAGGGACCAGCGGGCTCTCCTATGGGGACACCGTTTACATCGCCCTGACGACGCCCCTCGGCGGTCTCCTGACCGTCTTCGCGCGCATCGTCTACGTCAATCCAGGGCTCTACATCGCGCTTGACCGCGACGTTCCCTTCGCCGTTGGCACGGGTTCCACGTACCAGGTCACCAAGGTCAGCCTTCGCCAGGGAGGCGGCTTGAACAGCGTTATGCTGAACGGCTATTCCGCGACCCACTCGGCAGCCAAGGGCATCCACACCGCCTGGACAACGGGCATGAAGTTCCACGACATCAACTATCAGGGTTGGTCGATGGGATCGGGCGCAGGCTGCTACCCAACCTTCGGGTTCGAGAATGAGTACACCGGCACCCACCGGCTTAAGCAATGCGGGTCCTATAACGTCTCAGATTTCATGCCCTATGCCGAGACGGGAGGCGTCTATGGACGCATTCACTCCGTCACGGCGGCTGGATTTGGACCACAATGGCAATGGTGTACCCACGGCACCGTCGATGAAGTGCGGATTTACCGATCAGCAAACCGGAATATGAAGGTCCAAGGCTGCCGCTCCATGACCTTTGGGCGCATTCACTCCTATTTCGCCAATTCGGTCGCCCTAGGCTTGTCTTACAATTCTGCCTACAACCACTTTCAATCAGTGCATTTGACCCACCAGGGCGAAGTCGGTGGCAACAGCGTCGGGCTATGGTTCTCGGACCAGGGAAGCTGCTCTAACAAGTTCTCTCTGGTGGAATCCTACGGCGCGGCTGAATACGAAGTCGCCTTCTTTGGGTCGGATCAACGCAACTGGATCGGACACCTCGCTTACTCGGGCAACGGCTCCAAGCTTTTGGATGCCTCGGGGACGAACACCATCCAGTCAACCTCTGTGGTGCCCTGATGGAAGACGATCACGGCACTGACAACCTGCACTACATGCTGGGTGAGATCAAAGGTCTCCTCACCTCCGCGCTCCAACACCTGGAGAAGCAGAGCGAACAGCTAAAATCAATCGACCTGCGCGTGACCAATCTGGAATCAGCCAGGACATGGGCAATCGGGGCGGCGGCAGCGGTCTCGGCGATCATTGCCGCCTTCTATAACTTTGTGGTGAGGTAATAATGAAAGCTACTATTTCCAAACTTGAAGCCCTGCACGGGCTAACATGCCAACTGCTGGCATCCGAGCTTATGCGATACAAAGACGGTGGCGACCTGTTCGGCGAACCGCTACCCGCTTCCCTGCTGGGTCAGATTGTGAAGTTCTTGGCGAACAACTCGATCTCGGCGGAGATGGAGTCCAACCCTGCCCTACAGTCCATCATGGATGCCCTGCCGTTCACCAACGTAGACGGAACGGACGAACCCTACTCACACTAACCCACCTGAACGGGTGGATTATCCGCCCCTTCCAAAGGCGTCATTACCCCTGAAGAGAAGCTAGAACTCATACGATCCGATTTCCGCAACTTTCTTGCGGTCTGCTGGCAGCACCTTCGCCTGCCTCCACCAACTCCGGTTCAATACGCCCTAGCCGAATACCTACAATTTGGCAGTGATCGAAAGATCATCATGGCTTATCGCGGCTGCGGTAAGACCTACGTCTTCTGCTCATACGTCTGCTGGCGCGCTCTGCTCGACCCTGACGTAAAGGTGCTGATCGTCTCGGCTGGACGCGAGACCGCCGACGATATCTCCAAGTTCATCAAACGGCTGATCTCCGAAATCCCCGTTCTTCAGCATCTGAAGGCGAGGAAAAAGCAGCACGACTCCAACGTCAGCTTCGACTTCGGACCCGCCATCGCCTCCAAGGACCCTTCGGTCAAATCGCTGGGGATCACGTCCCAGCTATCAGGCAGCCGCGCCGACATCATACTCGCCGACGACATCGAGGTTCCGAACAATTCCGGCACCCAGATGATGCGCGACAAACTTGAGCAGCTTGTCACCGAGTTCGACTCCATCATCAAGCCGGGGGGCGAGGTGACGTTCCTAGGGACGCCACAGTGCGAGGAGAGCTTGTACATCAAGCTCGCTAAGAAGGGCTTCGACTGCCGCATCTGGACCGCTCGCGTCCCCGCCGATGTCGAGAAGTACGAAGGACGGCTCGCACCCTTCATCACCGACCTCGTCGCCAAGCGCACAAGGGCAGGCTCCCCCGTCGATCCAAGGCGGTTCGATGAGGATGAACTGCTAGGGCGCGAAGCCCGCATGGGTCGGTCCAACTTCGCCCTGCAATACATGCTGGACACGTCGCTCTCGGATGCCAACCGCTACCCTCTCAAGATCGCCGACCTCGTCATCATGGATGTCGATCCGAGGCTGGCGCCGACCAAGCTCTCCTGGTGCAACGATCCAGACAAGCAGCACAAGACGCTCGACTGCGACGCCCTCAAGGGCGACCGCCCTTTCCGTCCTATGTGGGTCTCTCCGGACTTCGCGCCATTCGAAGGCGGGGTCATGGCTATCGACCCCTCCGGCCGGGGCGATGACGAGACCGCCTACGCCGTGGTGAAAGCCTGCAACGGGATGCTCTACCTCACCGCCTCAGGCGGGTTCGCCGGTGGGCACGATGACGAAACCCTCATGGGGCTGGTCCAGATCGCCATGGCGCAGGGGGTGAACTGCGTCCTGATCGAAGAGAACTTCGGCTCCGGCATGTATGCCAAGGTCATAGCCCCATGGTTCGCTCGGAACTATCCGGTCGCCATCGAGGAGGTGAACGTGCGTGGGCAGAAGGAAGCTCGGATCATCGAGACCCTTGAGCCGGTCATGAACCAACACCGGCTGGTGGTCGATACGAGGGTCTTCAAGAGCGATCACGACAACCGCCCTGCCCCCCGCAAAGGGCTGTTCCATCAGTTGACGAGGATCACCAAGGATCGCGGCTCCCTCGCCCACGATGACCGCATCGACGCCCTCTCAAACGCCGTAGCCTATTGGGCTGACGCCATGGCGAGAGACACCGACAGGGCTGCCGACGAAGCTCGGGAGCGCGCCCTGGACGAGGAGCTAGAGCAGTTTATGGAACACACCCTAGGGGTGAAACCAGCGGGCAATCGCTGGTTCAGGGTCTAACGGCACTAAATAGGAATGTCCGACATGGACATTTCATAGTGTCGCAACTCCTGAAGCCTCGCCTTTGCCTCCCAGTTCGGGCGGGGCTTCTTGCGTCGCGCGAATCTCTTATTTCTTAACCAGTGCGGCGATGGCGGCAATTACCGCTGCAAGAGCAGATACCAGGGCTGTGATGTCAGGTATGTTCACGACGGACTCCACCATTAAGGACACGTGGGGGTCTGTCTGTAGGACCTATTCGAGGGGCGATTCGACGGGGCTGTCAAACGCCGAACGATGTTCTTCGTTTGTTCAGTGTTCGATGGCGTCTTCTCAGGGAACTTTGCAGCCGCCCGCTCGCGCCTGGACGACACGGAACTGAGCTTTTGCACGAAGTTCCTCATAAGTGGCGTCAAAGGCGTTCGTTAGGTTACCCTTCTTGACGCTCAGGAAGCCGGGCTCCGACACCTTGTCCAGGCGGCGTTGGTAATCCTTGGCGTATGCCAGAGGGAAGATCGTATCCCAGCATGCACCAATCACCGCCTCAGCAACCTCATGGACAGGATCGGACGACCGCGCCAGCCGATAGCCCCACTTGTGCAAGCAACTATCGGTAACGTCAGTGCGGTAAGTGATCGACAGGTCTCCCCCCGAACGCGGGGTATCCACGGAATGTGGCTCCTGACAGATGCGAGGGTCATTACCACCAGCAGTGCAACCCTGGAGCCACATGGCAGAAATTACCGTTAAAAAGCGGACAATACGCATTTGTAAGCCCTAGCCCTTCCTGGAGATGAACTTAAAGTTGGTCATGCCCGCCTTAAAAGCCAATTCGAACATATTCTCATCGTAATCTGGCAATTCATAGTAATTCGAGACGGCGCTCTCCACCTCTTCAAGGAAGGCTATTGCGCCATGCACCGTAGAACCAAGCCAATTGGGGAAGCGTATGCTGTCAGGCGGGTAGCCAAGGTCAGTTTCGGTGTCGAATAGTTTGTGGCTATCGCTGCCCGAGACAAACGTATTGATGGCGGTCTCCAGGACGGCATTGCTCAACATAGACCCGACAGCCATTAACATAACCTCCTCCGACGCGGACACCTTGAGCTTATTACCTAGAAGCGCAAAAATCTCTGGCTTCCATTCGGCAGCCTTGGCAGTAAGCTTTGGGTCGATATGCCCAACAAATATATTGCGCAGGTATTTGGCAAATTCAATTCCCTTGGCATGAGGCTTGTACGAAGCACTTAGTTGAGGCTCCTGCTGATAAAGAGGGCGGAGGATAAGCTCTAGGTCGTTCACATTAGCAAGGGATAGCAATAGCTGCTTAACTAGCAAAACCCGCCTGGGCGTATCACGCCCGGTGTTCTCTAGCTGATTATCAGCGGCGGACAGATCGAAGCGCGCTAACCTCGCCGCTATGAGGAAATGCAGATAGTTCATTGCGTCAGTCCTGCGCCTTGAGTTCAACGACGCGTGTGAACGCGCTCTCATAGAGTTTCTGGTCTAGCTCCTTCCGGTCGGTCTCCGTTATCCGCATGCCCGACTCGCGCACGCTAATCCGCAGGAACGTCTCGATATGTGGCGTGCATTTGAAGATCGTCGCCTTAGCGGCATCGGCAACCGTGTTGTTGCGATAGAGTCCACGCGCCTGATCGTAGACGCATCGGAACATGTCCACGTAGGCGTCAACGAAGGTGTTCCCGCCATTCGGGGGTCGAGGTCCAGTGGCTTCCTCAGCCGCCCAGGAGGCATCCCCCGCCGCCTTCAAGGCTGACATGACCGCAGCGTCAGCCTCCGCAGTAGCGGCAACCGAGGCTGCCTCTGTGGCGGTCTCTGCCGCCATTGCAGCGGTATCATTGGGATCGACCTCAGGCGCCGCCCAGCAGGGCTGCACAGCGATCATAGAGAGAACAAGGGCAAGGGCGACGGCTTTCATGTCGGCAACCTGCCAACCTTCGCCGTGAGAGTCCACGCTTAGCGGAGCAGCGGTTCGCTCAGGTCAGCGTTCGGCTCCAGGATCACCTCAAGGATTGGATCGACCCTGAAGGTGAACGCCAAGGACGAGGTCGCCGAGCTTAAGGTCGCCGAGCGAACCGGACTGCCAGCCTTGGCGGCCGTCACATCAAGCGTGACCTCATCGTCAACTTTGACCGTGTGCTTCTTTTTGTTGGAAAATGATTGTTCGAGGATAGGGGTGAGGATGGGAATGTTCATGAAGATATTTATCTTCGAAGCCCATACCAGCGGTCCTAGCCAGTTGCGCCGTGCATGACCGGCAGGACGCTCTCCACGATGAACAGATCGTCTCCAGTGGACTTGACCTCGCCCGTGGGAAAGAACGGAATCATGGTCCCCTTCTCAATGGGCTTTCCCTTGATCAGTAAGCGACCGTCCCGCTCGCCCTCAAACCCTTCGCCGAAGTCTAACCGCTCTCCCTTGAGCGCGAAGGGAAAGATGGTCGTCGTGGACTTGTACTGACCGTAGCCGCAGGTCTCGATGCCTACCCACTCGCGGGTCGAGTTATCGATGATTAGCTGCACATGAAGTGCCACGTCGGGGTCGTAGTGCCGAAGCCCTGGCTTTAGGATCGCCTTGACCAGGGTTCGGGGTGCGCTCGTTGCCAGCAGCCCCTCCAACTGTGCCACGTAGTCAGCGATTGTCTCGTCGCGCTCCACGAGATGAGACTTAAGGCGGTCATTTCGTTGAACTTGGCGACGAACTTCGATGGTCATTTCGTCGATTGACGCGTTCACCGCTGGGTCAACCTTCTTGGCTTTCCTTCTCGCAGCGGCAGCAGCCGCCTCGGCGGCAGCCTCAAACTCAGCTTCCTGCTTCGCAGCCTTCTTCTTCAGCCTGTCGTAACGCGTTTGGAGACGGTGATAAGCGTCCTGGAGGTCGGCTTTGAGGGCGGTGTCTGGATCGAACTTAGGCGGCATGTTCAGTCCCCTTATGTCACGGTATTCTATTGGCAATCTGATCCGATCCGAAGCGAAAACGGGTTCGGAAGGGATTTTGTTGAAAAATGTGAGAGACCAGTCGGATTAAGCGGCACGCGCGCGGCACCCCCCGTGGGGGGGCGGGTCGCGGGCGCCTCGCGCGCAGGGCGCGCGACCATGGTGTTGGACCGTCTCCAGACCGTCTGATGGCAGTCTAACCGCCACTGACCACAACGATTCCAATATGTTAGCGGATGCATGCCGCGATACCGTGCCAAACCATGCCGGATGACCACGGTGCCACGGTCTCCAGACGGTCGGCAATCACGGTCTGACGGTCGGGTGACGATCTCCAGACGATCAGACACAAACTGCCCGGACCGTCCAAAATATTCCGGCTCGACCCTCAGAATAGGTGAAGCCCGCTTTTTTAGTAGTTGCGAGTCGTTCTTAGTTGTCATTCCTGAACGGTTGCGGCAATGGTGCGTCAGTTGCCGTTCCTGAACCTTCATAGAAAGCACGAGACCATGAAGACCGATATTTATGCAGAGATCACGGGCAAGATCGTTCAACAATTGGAGCAAGGCGTGCGCCCTTGGTCGGCGCCCTGGAAGGCGAACGGGAACGCGGGCGGTCTGCCTCCGCTGCCGATCCGGTCATGCGGAAAGGCTTACTCTGGAATCAATCTCCTCCTCTTGTGGGGAGCCATGCAAGAGCAGGGATTCGGTCAACGTCGTTTCATGACGTTCAAGCAAGCCCAAGCTCTAGGCGCATGCGTCCGCAAGGGTTCCAAAGGGACTCGCGTCGTCTATGCCTCCACCTTCACAAAAGACGTTGAAAACACCAAGGGCGAGACCGAAGAAAAAGACATCCCGTTTTTGAAATCCTATACGGTGTTCAATATCGAACAGATTGAAGGGCTGAAGCCGGAACTGTTTGAGACCTTTGACCGGACCGAAGAGACCGGACCGCAACGGATTGAAGCGGCTGAAGCCTTCCTGAATTCGGTCGGCGCCGATATCCGGTACGGAGGGCACAAGGCGTTCTTTAGCCCGAGTCATGACTTCGTCCAGATGCCTCCGCTCTGCCTCTTCAATGACGCGGAGTCGTTCTACGCGACGGCAGCGCATGAACTGGTGCATTGGACGGGCGGCAAGGCGCGGCTTGATCGCACCTTCGGCAAGCGGTTTGGTGACTCTGCCTACGCCTTCGAAGAGCTAGTTGCGGAGATGGGCGCGGCGTTCGTTTGCTCCGCTCTTGGTCTGGCGGCTGAGCCTCGCGAGGATCATGCGGCGTATCTGGCGCACTGGCTCAAGGTCTTGAAAGCGGACAAACGCGCGATCTTTACCGCTGCCTCCGCTGCCTCAAAGGCGGTTGAATTGCTCCACAAGCTCGCGGCTGAACCTAAGCCGGAACCCTTGCCCGTCTCGGCGCCGGTTGCGGTCGTCCAGCCCGTGCCCGTGCCCGTCCCTGCCCTTCGCAAGCCTAAGGAAGGTGGACTCTTGGGCTTCCTCGCCCGCTACGGTCTCCGCGACGATGGGGGCGAGCTTCGCGCCCTTGACGCTGAGCTTTGGCATCGTGACAGACCGTTCCGGCGCCGTCTCGTGCGGGAGGATGGCTTGAGCCTCGCGCACGCGGCGGAACTGGCTTTCGACATGGGCTATCTGCCGGACGCCAAACGCCCGTCATGGGATGGGCGCGAGACCATGGAGCCGGTTGACGGTCAAACCCTGATCGATGCCGTGGCGCGGGAGCTTCGCGGTGAGTCCGACCATTACCACGCCATGGAGGATTTCGAATCCTTCGCCGCATAACGGTTGCCGTTCCTGAACCTTTCAGCCCCTCGCCTCACGGCGGGGGGCTTCCTCCTGTACGGTCTCCAGACGGATGCCTTTTGGATGCCCTCCAGATGGCTCTAGACGGCTCCCTTGACCGTCCCTGCCCATTCCGCCCGCGCTTCCCTTCGGAGCGGCTCCAGACGGCTCCACACGGCGCCCTGCGAGGGCGCGCAACATCGGTTTGAGGGCATGAACCTAAATAGCTCCAGGGGAGCCACTGGAGCCGTCGTGTTGGTTTTGGCTACAATCCTAGCGGAAATGCGCGAACGCCCGCCCTGGTCCATCCTGGAGGCGTACAGATGGTCTGTAGATATCGACCGTCGCAACGTCGATGCGCTAGGTTTCCATACCTGCCCAGATGGTGATGTCTGGACGCGAGTGTCCATCGCTGGCGCCCAACCGCGTGGAAACGCGCTTGCACCTATTACCTAACGTATCGGAATGGCACCGCAATTGCTTCGCTATTTAAAGCGCGGACTTACCCGCCGCTTGATCCTTCGCTGCCTTCTCCGCCGCAATTTCCGCGTCAACTTTGTGATTGTCGAACCTAAGCCAGGACGTGTTGATGTCCGCATAGCGCATTTCTAAGATAAGATCGCCCTCGGCGAAGTGCCAAACCGAAGTGATGTTGTCATAATCCACGCCAGCCCTTGTCCTCAGATTCCCCATTGTATCGCTGTCTGGCGGACCGTACTTGCCGACCAGCATGTTGTAAAATGTCGTGTAACTGTTGACATGCACAGAAAAATTGATGGCGTATAGCTTCCCGTTGTGAAAATTATAGGCATTCACCTGAATTGGCACGCCACCAATCGAACGGGCGCCATAATTCCCTTTCCCTAACTCATCATCCTCACATCTAATCGCCACCGCACCATCGATGCCAGCGCAGAACGGAGCGTCGCCTAAGTGATGCCCCCTGAACTCGAAAGATCGGAGCGGCTTGGGAGGTGTCGCGGGTGCCGCTGTTGCCTTCACGGCTTGGACGGCAGCGTTAGGCTTCGCCTTGGCTGGCGCCGCCACAGCCTGACTGACCATCCCTCCCACCAAACCCCAGGCGACCACTGCCGCCAGCGTCCTGACACGCATCCAACAACCCTCCACACGCAAAGGGGTCAGCATAGCGTTGGGCACGCTTCGAAGTCCATGGCTGTGAAAGCCCCTTATGACCTCGCCTCACCAGGGGGCATGATCTATCTCGGCTAGGTGGGTAGCGGGCGCATGCTGCTGGGCGGATCCAGCGGGCTCCCATCCGGCGCGGCGCGGGTCCAAATTTCCCAACCTTCCTTTGACGGCATTGGGCACCTCCCACACGACTTCTTTTTGACCTGACCCAAACCTTATCTATAAATTGACCGAAATGACTACCGATTGAGGAATCACTTCCTTCACGAGAAATAGACCTAGACCCGACCAGAGGGAGGCGTAGTCGAGCGAGGCGTAGCTGAGCGCGTAGTCCCCTTTTCGGGTGCAACCCATCTAGTCTGGCGCCTGAGCCATGAGGCGGAAGGCGCATAGCCCGGCGAAGCCGGTACTAGCCACTGGTGAAAACCATAGACTACTATTCTTAGTAGACTCTACTAGTCTATGGCTTTCAGGCGGGATACCATCTATGGTTTTCACGCGTTTATGGGCAGATGAAAACCATCTATGGTTTTTACGCATTTGGGTTAGCGAAATACCATCTATGGTTTTCACTCTGTCAGTGAGCCGACATCGGCTTTGTCGGTCGCCCATTTTTTCCTCTCCATGCCGCACAGATCGATCCTAAGTTGGGCGGTTGCCTTGCTCAGAGGCTTTCCCGTGGCATATGAGTCGCTGAACTCTTTTGCGATCAGGTAGTTCGTGCCCGTCAAAAGCATGAAACGGCTGGGCTCACCGTTCATAATATCCGCGAAGACTAATTGATCTTCGAAGTAGGTCATGCCCTTGGCGCGGCTGGATATCAACCCAACGTGGGTAAACGAAAGGTCCGCCTGCATAACCTTCAGCGTGTCCAGGAAACGTGTGGACAAAACGGGCTTCCCTTTCCTCTCGCACTTCTCCCAGTAGGTGATCAGCCGCCGGAACTCCTTATGGTCATACAACTGGACCGTCTCACGCCATTGGGGCTCCTTGGTGTCGAGATCGTCGCCGCCAATGATCCAGGTCTCCAGGGTAACCTTGTAGGGATTGGTCACCTTTTCATTGGCGTAGAAGCTGCCTTGAAGAGCGGTCAAGCTCATCACGTCGGGGCACGCGACAGGATCGCGGCGCGGCTTGGGCAGTTCCTCGGTCACGGGGAGCGTCATGCCCAAGAGGAACTCTTTAAGAAGCTCGGGGTCGCTTGCGCACGCCTGACGGACTCGGGTGAATTCCTGAGTCCCAAACTGGAGGGCGGCGAGTAGTTGCGGATTAGCCGTTACGATCTCGACCGCTCGTACTTCTTCATCAGTGAAGCTCATATTGCCTTTCTATGGGGCGGGTGAGAATAAAATGCCCCGTCAGCACTGGCGGTTGCTAACGGGGCACTACACAGAAAGGTAGGCAGGCTGGTGCCTGACTTCTGGTGTTCTCGTAGCACCGCCAGATGCTTCGGTCTATTTATGCTTGAGCGGCGGATCGGCTGTCAAAATTATTCACAGCTATCTTTTTGACAACGACAAGGGGGTCTGGGAGTATGAACCCGAAGCTCAGGAGACCCTATGCCCGCATCCATATCCGACACCGGCAGCTTTGCTCGCTACGCTCTTCCCTACGTGTTGCAGAAGATAGAGCATCCCACTTACAAGCATGTCTACATAATGTTGAACCGCGACTACAAACCACTAGGTGTCGTAAAGCATTCACACTCAGACCACGTCAACTATGACGACTATTCCGACCATCACATCAGGTTCAACAAGGACCCTAATACCTTCAAGGACGTTTGGTTCGCAGCCGATCAGCCTTTGGTCCTTTACAACGATGGCGACGCCAGCCGGAAGGACTACTTCGAACGGCTTGGGCGGCTGTATGCAAAGGGCACGCCCCTGGTTCGGAAGATGCAGCGATGAGGCGGCTAGGCATCAGCCTCCGGTGAGGCTACCGTCGCCGCACACAGGGGGACGGAATGAGGACGAGACTGATCCTTATGAAGGCGGCTGGGTGGCTGCTGGCTGGGGGCGTCCTCTGCATCGCCGGTTGCTCCAAACCCGAGCCGCCCGAACAAGCCTGGATGCTGTCCTGGTATCCCTATGAAGGCACGGATTACGGTCCCGTCGTGCCTGGGTTCGATTCCCTCGCTCAGTGCCAGCGCGCTGGCGTGAGCATGTCCATCCGTCATTTGATCGATACCCACGGCGTCACGGATGCATTCGACTATCGCGCCGTTGAGAAGCCGCCTTGGTTCGAATGCGCACAGGAGTGCCGCTCATACACCGAAGGGGTGTTTCTCAATACCTGTAAGACTATCAATGAGTTCCACGGTGAACAGGCGCGCAGCCCGCGTTGAGGTGATGGCTTTGAAGGTAGTGACAGCGGCACTGATCTCACTGGCGATAGGCACCACAGGGGCGCAAGCGGCGGATGAGCCATTGCCACCGCACAATTTTCTGACCCCCGCTGACATCGGTTCCCGAGTTGGTCGGATCAACTACAGAGACGGCAATTCGTTACTCGACTTGTGTCGGCAGAGTGAAATCGCTTGTACGGCGTACATCCAAGGCGTTACGGACGGGCAGCTTGCCGCCGTGGCAGCTACCAGTCGCGATGTGGCTTATTGCATCCCTGAGGGCTCCACGGCGGGACAGGTCAAGGCAGTCGTGGTGAAGTTCCTGTATGATCATCCAGAAGAGCGGCACCTGATTGGCGGCATGATCGTCGCGACGGCATTGGCATCAGCATGGGGGCAGTGCCGATAGCTGTTAGGTCGCCTCATCGAAACGCCTGAATGAGGGCAGCCACGGCAGCGATGAACGCGGCTATGGCACCTAGGTCTTGGTAGCTGGGGAGTTTGAAGTTCGGTTTCATCGGACACACCTCGCCTTAAAAAAAAAGGGGTGTCCGGTTCCGGTGGGGTGATGAGGGCAAATCCCCTGAGCCTTGTCAACGGGGATTCATGATCGAGCCGCAGGATTCTTGACGGCAGACCACGCATCCTATTGAAAACGTATCGCTTCTTCCGCCCTTGTCGGCAGGCAGCGAGGTAGTGATATGTCGTCAACGTAAGCCCGCTTTCTCTCCCGAGACACCGCATTTTAGAATCGCTTCTTTCGAAGCTTGCTGACGGAACGGATGGCGTCGTTTAGATCGAAGGGCGCAGCTACACGCTGACGCGCGCGCATTGGAGAACCGGCTTGCTCGACACACCTACCGGCGAAGGCATCGTCTACATCCTCACGAATGAGTCCATGCCGGGCTACGTCAAGATCGGACTCACAAAGGGCAACACGATCCATGAGCGTATGAGGTCGCTTGACAACACCTCTACGCCCCTTCCTTTCGAGTGCTTTTACGCAGCCCGCGTGCCCGATTGCCGTAAGCTGGAGCGGACGCTTCACTTCGTTTTTGGTGAGAAGCGCACGCGCACCGGTCGAGAGTTCTTCACCATCGAGCCCAACCTCGCGAAGGCGATTATCGAACTGGTCGCGACAGCGGACGCCACGCCTGGGGACGCTGAGCAGTTGATCACGCGTCAGGAGAGGCAAGCCATCGAGGAGGTCAAGGCGACCAAGGCAAAGAAGCGCACACTGGCATCGGTCGGCATCGTTCCGGGTGACGTGCTGGATTTCTCAAAGGACGCGTCGAAGACCGCCACCGTCGTCTCCGACAGGAAGGTCAGGCTGAACGATGAACAGGGAGTGCCTGAGGGTCCGGAGCATTCTGTCTCACCTGCCGCGCTGATCCTGATCCGGGCTATGGGCTACAACTGGTCCAATGTCAGCGGCTTCGACTACTGGCGCCACAATGGCAAGCTGCTGCGCGACCTTGAGCCCCATCAAAACGAGTCCCCGGACGTAGACGAGGGCTGAACCGAGTGGCGGCGTTCGCTAGCTGAGTCAGATAGCGGACATCGACGAGACACAAGGGTCGGACGGAGGACGATTATGGCAGTCTATTGGGACCAACTTAGCTGGGAGGCGTTCGCCACGCTGGCGACAGGCTTCGCCGCTGTGATCGCCGCCACCATTATCGGGTTGAGGCAGGCGAAAATTGCTTCGAAACAGGCGGAGATATCAGGAAATCAGACAGAAATCTTGAAACGGCAGGTTGCGCTCCAAGAACAGACTTTCAGGGCTGAACTCTACGAGCGTCGCATGCACATATACAATTCTGCGAAATCATATTACGCCGCATGCCTTAGCTTTGAGCCGCTCTCAGATGGGGTCCAAGACGGCATAACTGAAAGTGCAGGTAGCGCGGCATTTCTATTCAATGAGGAGTTCAGTGATGCGCTGCTCGATTTTTACTATTTAGGCATGGGGCTTAAGCATAAGCAACACGAACTAAGCCTGATGCCTGACCACGATTCCAGGAAGCGCGACCTTGAGGATGAGTTGAACTCGAAGCTAGGAAGCTTCACTGCGCGTTGGATGATCCTTCAGAACCGCTTCAAGGTTATACAGATCGTCACTGCCGCCGATGCCTAGGTGCGCCGAACGGAGCCACCGCAGCCCATTTTTGCTCTGCCTTGATAAATAGCACTATGAGCGACACATCCCCGACCACCCCCGAAGAGCGCGACGTTATGCTTGCGTCCCTGCGCCAGCTTGATCCCCACGACCCGTCCACCGCCACTGAACGCATGGAGCTTTTCAAGCGGCTTGTTAGCCTGACGTGGGAGGAACTGTGATGCAGTTCGTGGTGTCCCATTTTCCTCCTGAGTTCTACGACTGGTGCGCTGAGCACGGCGTGAACGTCGGCCGCGCCCCTATGGCGTTCGCGATTGTCACCAACCCGCCCGACCCTGTCCTGTTCGCCCTCCGCTGGGCAGACCACATCATCGTCCAAACTGATGGGTAGACCCCGCTTCCCCCCGATCTGCACCAAGTGCGGCATCGATCTCGATGCATCCAACGCTCGCAGGCGGACAAGGTGCGCCAAATGCGTCAATGCCTATATTCGGATGAGGCGATCTCAGAAAGGGTCTGTGATGGTCTTCCAGGTCGATCCGGCTCTTGCCCCTGCCCTGCGGCAATGGGGGGCTGACCATCAGATGCCTTGTCATGGTGGCTTGATCTTGGTGACCGGCGTCTCCGAGGTCGCGGCATTCTCCAGATGGTGGAAACCGACGATCCTAAGACGATATTGGATCGATCCGTCCGATGCCGACATGCTCATGCGCCGGTTCTTCCCTCGTTTGACAGTTTAGTCCCGCAGTTCCAAGGCGAAGTCACGCATGAACTGTCCGCATGTAATTTCGGAAAGCCCACTCCGTATGAGTCCCTGTGTAATTTCGTTGCCACGTCCATTCACAAGCCTGACCAACGCCCCACGCGCTCGACTTCTGAAAACTTCCGACTCTCCAAATGCCGTGCCCGTCGCGCTGTCGATCGACGTTCTGCCGAAAGGGGTAAGCAATTCCATGTTTTGATCTAGGAATGAGAAGCCCAGGAATATGATCTGCTTTGCCTCCTCGATACGCTCATGCATGAGTGCCACTTCCGGCGGTGGCTCACTGAATGTTTTGATCTCATCCGCAAGAAGTAGCAGTTCTCGTGCAGAAGGCTCGCCGCCGAACATGCTTGCAGGCTTGCTCTGATCAGCCAGTAGGTCCCAAGGCATTCTGCCAACCGAGCCGTATGGATGTATTACTGTCAGGTTCGTCATAGCTTCTGCTGCCTGCCCCTCGCCTATGTTCGCGAATGATCGCAATGCGTGGAATATATAATGCTCTATGCATCGATCATAATTGAAGGAAACGATTGTCAGATTGTTGAACATTTCTGCAATGGTGTCGCGCGTAACGTCCTCTTGAAGAGAAATGAATAGTTCTCCCAGCCAATCGGGCTTCGCTCCCCCGTATTGGATACGGACCTTGGCTGATATATCAGGCAGGTTCAATTGCCCTTCCGTATCAAGCATCAAGCTGCTTCCTCGTTCCGCTGCGAGTATGCGGTCAACGATGGCAAGCTTTCCTAGCTTTTGGACGTATTGATCCTTGTCATGGACCCTGAGATATCGGTCGATTGAAGAGGCGTGCATAACTCCCCCCTTCATGTGTCGGGCGGCTAGGGTGTACTGCTGGACATCGACGTTTGCGTCCTGCACTGCCCAGAAGAAGTTCGATGGGTTGCGTCCAGATGGGATGGGGTCGTTCAACGAACCTACGGTTTGGGCTATCCGAATCTTGAGATCGTTGCCCACCGGCAGACCATACTCATGGCTCGCTCCCGCCCCCACAACCAGCACCGTTTTTCGTTTGAACATCGTTCTCGACCGCTCCAATGGCTGAATTGGATCGGCTTCCGCCTCACCTTGCAAGCCGGTTCACGACACGGTTCAGTTTCGGCAACCTTGACCACCGCCCCTCAGATGGTTCAGGATCGTGGAATGACGCGGACCACGAGCTACACCCCACCGGCGGGCATCCTCCCCTTTGTAGCAGCCTGCTCCGCCCTCAGAGGGCTGGACCCCTACTTCTCGATCAATCAACTCAGCGTGCTCGCCGACCTCGTCGTCCACCCTGGAAGCTCGATGGGCGATCTGGCTGAGCGGTCGCGGATCACCAAGTCGAACCTATCCCGAATCATCGGGCAGCTTGGAGAGGGCGCCGAGGGGAAGGCTGGTCTCGGTCTCGTCGAGGTCGTGCCCCACCTCCATAACCGTCGCATCAAGCTGGTCTTCCTGACGCCCGCCGGGCGCGATCTCATGACGAGGATTATCCGCACCGTGGACAAGGAGCAGGAGGCGCCGAGGGAGACGACCGCGCTGTATGGCGTGGACATCGCGCTTCAGCGGGACACCCAAGCCGCTTAGAGCGCCCACAGAGCGGCGATGCGGTCGGCGGCATGCCTGAAGAACTTCGGGTCAGTTTCCGTCCCGATGAACCTCCGCCCCTCCAGGACCGCCGCAGCACCCGTGGTTCCCGACCCCATGAACGGGTCGAGGATGATGTCGCCTTCGTTCGAGTAGGTCCGGACGAGATACCGCATCAGGTCCAAAGGCTTCTGCGTCGGATGAAACACGGACCTTTCGGAACGGAATTGAAGGACCGTCTTGGGATAGTTGGTGTGCGTTTGCACCCGCTCCCAATTCGTGACGGTCATGCCTTCCTTGCGATTGGTGCGTCCCGTGCCGGAATTCCGAGACTTGATAGGGGTGTCCAGTTCGACCAATCCCTGCGGGTTGTAAGTCATCTGACGCTGGCTCAGACCCTTGTTTCCGATCACGGTTCCAGGGCTGAAGACACAGATGTCCTCGTGCTGGCGAAGCGGCATGTTTTGGCTATGGACGAAGCACGTCGCCCGGTTTTTCTGCCAGACCCACTGGTATTTAAACCAATCGCGATTGCTCTGGACAAGCTCGCTCGTGAACGGCTGCGCCCCGAACATCACGACGGCGCCGAGGGGCTTGAGGATTCGCCGGTACTGCTCCCAAAGCAGATCGAAGGGAACGATCCGGTCCCACTGGCACGCCGTGGTGCCATAGGGCGGGTCGGTGATGATGGCGTCCACCGATCCATCGGGAATGCACTTCATAACCTCAATCGCGTCCCCCTGCCCCAGGCGAACAGTCGGCGCCTCCCAAGTCGCCGAGACCACGGGCGGAGGAGCGGCAGCGGTTTTCATCTCGGCGGCAACCCGATCCTGCCCGATGGCGTGGTAGCTCGGATCACGCTCGATAGAGATCGCCTTGCGACCGTGGCGATAGGCGCAGACCGCCGTCGTCCCCGATCCGCCGAACGGATCGATCACCGTGTCTCCAGGGCGGGAGCACGCTTTCACGATCATCTCGACCATCCGCTCCGGAAACTGGCAGGGGTGACCGGTCTTCTCCTTCGCCGTCGTGACCTGAGCGAATTCCCACACATCGGTGGGGTTCTTGCCCTTGGGGTTGTTGCGAGGATCGTTGCCCTTGGTGGGAAACGTCCCGCGAATGGCGTCCAGATCGAAGGTGTAGTTGTCCACGGACTTCACCAACCACAGCCAACGCTCCGACCTCGCGCCAAAGCGAGTGAAGACGTTGTTCGGGTTGCCCGCCTTCGCCCACACAATTTCCTGGAGGATGTAGAAGCCGCACTTCATGGCGATGGGCGCAACGAGGTAGGTCAGAGGAAGGATTTCTTGCTTATGGCGCGGCTTGTAGTTTCCGACGTTGATCCAGGCGGCGCCGCCCGGCGTCAGGACGCGGTAGAGCGCGCGCAGGTAAGCCTTCGTCAGAGCTTCGTAGTCCTTGAGGGTGAACTTGTCCCCGTACGCCATACCCGCGTTCATGTAAGGCGGCGACGTGATGGCGAGATTGACCGACTTGGCAGGCATAGCCGCCATCGTGCTCAAGCAGTCGCCGTTGATAAAGATCGGCGTTGCCACCGGCTTCGGCTGGATACCTTCCAGGCACACGTTCTCGCTGTCAAAAGCCATGACTTTTTTCCACCATTACTGAGCGTTGATGCCCTCAGTATTAGGGCTGTGAATCAGATATCGGTGCTGGTCTTGAAGCCCTCGTAAAGGCACAACGAAATGTATCCGCAAGCCAAATGGCGAGCGGAGTGAGGGCATAACTGGGAAGTTGGGGTAGAGGCGCACTCCGGCGTATGAAGCCGGAGGCGCGATCTGTTAGTTCTTCGCCGACAGCACTACGAATGCCGTCAGTTGTTGCGGGGAAGGGCGAAGGAAGCAGTCCATCCTTGAAGTCTGCCACACTTTCCGAAATCCGTCAAGCAACAGGTGATTGGTTGCACCTGAGTCGTTGACTCACATTCTGACATAGGGTAACTGCCATCCGTGCGGGACATCCCCCGCAGGAGCAGGAGCGGGACGCTATGTCCAGAAACAGACAGACAGATGAAATGGAAGCCGCTCTGCGCGTGCTCGGTCGGCACCGCGCCACCCTCGCGCAGTTCACAAAGGCTCTCCGCGTCATCAACTCGGAACTGCCGACGCGCTTCACCACACGGCAGCTACTCGCCCTGGCGATGATCGCAGAAGCTCACTCCGAAGGGCGGATGGTCACGATCACGGACCTCCGCGAGCAAGGGGGCGCCACGAAGGACGGCTCTCCCATCATCGGGCAAGCCATCGTCAAGTCGTATCCCCAGTTTCAGGCGCCGACGAAGCGAGACCCCGACGCGCTTGGCTGGGTCTATGAGGACTATGACGAAGATGACCGGCGGCTGAAGTACGTCCGCATGTCTGACGCTGGCGAAGCCGTGTTCGAGCGCGTCGCCGAAGCCCTGGAGGGCACCAAATGAGCACCAAGCTGATCCAACGCAACGATGGAATGTGGCTGGTGCAGTTCTATGAAGGCTCCAAGCGGCGCCGCCTGAGCACAGGCACCAGAGACAAGAAGGACGCCCGCGCCCGCATGACCGAGGTTGCAGCCGGTCAGGCTGTGGCATCCGCTCCCCGCCCGCCGGTTCAAACGCCCGCCCGCAATCCGATCCTCTCGCCCGAGAGCGGTGACACGATGACAATGGGTCAGCTTCTCGACCGTTGCCGCCGCACGGTCTGGTCAGAGCGCGAGGGCATCAAGAGCCAACGGACGGTGTCCTCGAACGTCAAAATCCTGAGCGAGATGATCGGCGATGAACCCATCACCGCCATGACCTATCCGCGCCTGGAGCGTCTGAAAGACGAACTGTTCGCCAAGGGCTACGCCGCCGGGACCGTGAAGGGGAAGCTGCACTGCATCTCCAAGGCTCTGACGATGGCGACGAAATGGGTCGGCGCGGATGACAAGCCGCTCCTAACTGGCAAGCCCGCCATGCCTGAGGTCGTGTCCAATTCGATCCGCGACCGCATCCTCAACGACATCGAGGAAGCAGCCCTGTTCGCCGCCATCGACCGCCGCATCAAGGCGGAGCCGATGCGCGATTGGAAGCGATTCAGGCACCTGATGACCTTCCTCCTGAACACCGGCTGTCGGTTGGGCGAAGCCCTCGGGATCACAGAGCGGAGTGTGAAGACCACCCACGCCACGATCATGATCCAAGGGGAGAAGGTTGAAGCCGAGCCGACGTTCGTCACATTCGCCCGCTACATGACGAAGAACGACAAGCCGCGCACCCTGGCACTGTCCGACGAGGTCATCGAAGCCCTGCCCTACCTGAAGATGAACGCATCCCCAGATGGGCGGCTCTTCCCTCTGAAGGCGGCGACGGCGTGGTACATGTTCAAAACCGTTCGGTCCGACTTGAAGCTCGGTGGCGTGGACATCAGCGATGTCGTGCTTCACTCGCTACGCCACACGTGCATCACGCGGCTCTGCGAGTCGGGTGAGATGTCCCTGGATCAGGTCGCCGACTACGCGGGGCACTCATCCACGGACGTGACGCGTAAGTTCTATCGGCACCTTCGCCCCGACGAATCGCTGCGGGCGGTCTCCATCATCAACAACCTGAACCGTCGCCGAAAGGATGGCGCGCCAACTGCCATTTGAAAGATTGAGTTCACACGGTGTCCCAACGCACCTTGTGTTCTCAGTTCAATGAACCATGCCGCTTCTGCACACTGTGCCACGCTAGGTCATTGATTTAACTCGGGTTGTTCGCACTCTCACCGCCAGACACCCGGGCAACCCAGATCCGCTCAGCGACCGGGTCGCCAAGCCGGCGAAGTCACGGCCCTTTGAGCGGCCAATCCCATTCCCGGACTCGTTCAGGCTAGCGATGGCCTGAACAAGATTGCCTCGGCCCGGACCGAGGCGCCGAACTGCGAGGGTGCATAGGGATGGTGATGACGGTCTGACCGCGGCCGCAGACCAGGACAAAGCGTTCGCGGTCATCCAAACCGGTGATCCGGTCGATACGCGGCAGCGTATTTGCCCTAGCGTGTGACGCCATGGGTTTCGGGCGGCGCGGCGGGCGCCTGAAGAGCAGAGCTGCCAGACCGCCGGATCGGAAAAGAGCGAGCCATTGACGAGCGCAACGCCGCCGACTGACGAGCCTGTCTCCGCCCGCGTGCGTCGCCGCCTCGTCGAGGCGCGCAAGCGATTCCATGCCAACGACAACATCTCGGCCTTCATCGAACCGGGCGAAATGGACGCGCTGCTCGATGAGGTCGCCGGCAAATTTCGCGAAGTGCTGTCCAGCCTGGTGATCGACACCGACAGCGATCACAACACCCGCGATACGGCGCGCCGGGTGGCGAAGATGTACCTCACCGAAGTCTTCCGGGGCCGCTACGCCGAGGCCCCTCCGGTCACCGAATTTCCCAACGCCGAGTTTCTCAACGAGTTGATGATCGTGGGCCCGATCACGGTGCGCAGCGCCTGCAGCCATCACTTCTGCCCGATCATGGGACGGCTGTGGATCGGGCTGATGCCCAACGAACATTCCAGCCTGATCGGCCTGTCCAAATATTCGCGCCTGGCCGAATGGATCATGTCTCGCCCTCAGATCCAGGAGGAGGCGATCACCCAGATCGCCAATGTGCTGATGGACAAGGTCCGCCCGGACGGATTGGCGGTCGTCATGGAAGCCGATCACTTCTGCATGCACTGGCGCGGCGTGAAGGACAGCGAGACCAAAATGCTCAACAGCGTCATGCGGGGGTCATTCCTCAAGGATCATACCCTGCGCGCCGAGTTCCTCTCCCTTCTCAACATCACAAAGTGAGGGGCTGATGCTCGTTCATTGTCTCTATGCCAGCCGCCCCAGCCAGTCGCTGGACGGTGGCGTCCTGGACCGCATCCTGGAGCAGTCGCGCCGCAACAATCCGGGCCGCGGCGTGAGTGGGCTGCTGTGCGTCGCGGACAACCTGTTCCTTCAGGCTCTGGAGGGCGGTCGCGACGAGGTGTGCGACCTGTACAACACCATCGTCGGCGATCCGCGGCACCGGGAGGTGCGCCTGCTCGTCTATTCCGAGATCAGCCAGCGCCGCTTCGGCAACTGGAACATGGGCCAGGTCAGCATCGACAAGCTGAACCCGTCGCTCCTGCTCAAATACTTCAAGCGCGCCGAACTGAATCCATTCGAATGCTCAGGCCATTCCAGCCTGGCGCTGTTGTCCGAACTGGTCGACAGCGGGTCCATCACCATGCGCGGGGAATGACGCGCCCGGCCATGCCGTCCCTACAAAACCGGCCGATCCGCGTGACGGTCTGGTTCGACGGCGATTGCCCCCTTTGCCGCCGGGAAATCGCGCTGATGCGCGGTCTCGACCGCGATCAGGCGGTGCGCTTCATCGATTTGGCCGCCGAAACCCCGGGCGTGACGTTCCACGCCGAAGATCGTTGCGCCATGCTCGCCCGCCTTCACGCGCAGGAGCCCGGCCAGCCCATGGTGTCCGGCGCGGCGGCCTTCGCCGCGATGTGGCGCGCCATTCCCCTGCTCAGCCCCTTGGGCAAGCTGGCCCGGCGCCGGCCGTTGCTGTGGCTTCTGGAGCGTCTCTACACCGGCTTCTTGCGCGTCCGTCCGGTCCTGCAAGCCGCCATGCGCCGTCTGGAAGTCCGCCGAGCCCGCCGGGGCCCGACCCATGGCGGCTGATCGCGCGCCGCGGATCGTGCTCATCTACGGACTGCTCGGACTGATCCCTTTCCTGGCTCCGGTCATGGTGATCCTTGTCCGCCCGGACTTGGCGGCTCAGGCGGCGGTGGTCCAGGCCCTGTACGGCGCGCTCATCCTGTCGTTTCTGGGCGGCGCGCGGTGGGGCCTGGCGGTTGGGTCGACCAAGCCTGACCCGGTGACCATCAGCCTGTCGATGATTCCGACCCTGATCGCCCTGGCGACATTGGTGCTGTTGGCTCATGCGCCCCGTTTGGAATTGATGGCCCTTGCAACGGCTTTGCTGGCCCAGTGGGCTTGGGACCTGCGCGCCGTGTCGGCGCCGCGCTGGTTCGGCCGTCTGCGCACCCTCCTGACGCTGGGCGCTCTAGCCGGCCTGAGCGCGGGAGCCTGGGCCGTTGGCTGAGGGCGGGGATTCGGTCGCCGTGGTCGTCGGCGCAAGTGGCGGAATCGGCCGGGCGCTGGCCGAGGCGCTGGTCGAATCGCGAGCCTATCGCCGTGTCATCGCACTCTCCCGCCTACGGCCCGCCGATTGGACCGACGATCAGCAGCGCGGCTGGGCTCCGGTCGATCTCCTGGATGAGGCCTCGATTGCCGCTGCCGCAGAGGCTGTCGCGGCGGCCGGAATCCCGACCCGCATCGTCGTCGCCACCGGCCGCCTCTCGCTGGGGAGCGCTTCACCCGAAAAGTCCATGCGAGCGCTGGACGCCGACAATCTGGCCGCTCTGTTCGCCGTCAACGCCATCGGTCCGGTGATGGTCGCCAAGCATCTGCTGCCCCTGACCCCGCGCGATCGCCCCAGCCTGTTCGCGGCGCTGTCGGCCCGTGTCGGCAGCATCGGCGATAACCGGCTGGGGGGCTGGTACGGCTATCGCGCCTCCAAAGCCGCCCTCAACATGCTGATCCGGAACCTGGCCATCGAACACCGGCGCACCCGGCCATACGGCGTCTGCGTGGCGCTTCATCCCGGCACGGTGCAGACAGCCCTGAGCGCGCCTTTCCAGGCCTCGGTGAACCCCGACAAGCTGTTCACGCCTGACCAATCGGCGCAGGCCCTCATGGGCGTTATGGCGAACCTGGCGCCCGATGACAGCGGCGGCTTTTTCGCCTGGGATGGCCGGCCCATACCCTGGTAGGCCAAGTCGGGTCTTTCAGCGGCGCAGACGGCCGCTGACCGGCGTCAGCCGTTAGCCTGAACGGGTCCGGGACTGGGATTGGCCGCGACTATTCTGCGTTTGGGTCCCAAAGACAGGTCTTCGCGGCGCATGCTGCTCCATTGGCCAGCGAACCCCCGTCTGATCAATCGGTTAGCCCCGGACAAGTTGGCCTGATCAAACGCGCATCGACGCGAGTCACAGGCGACGTCGCACGGCGCGTCGGCCTGCCGGATCAGGTCCAGCGGGATATCTCGCCGCACCAGCCATTCGAGGGTCAGCCGCGCCGGCTGGCGGCCTGCCCGGAGGGCCTCCTGGATCTGCAGGGCTAGGACTGGGGGCTGTCAGACCCAGTCGAAATGGCCAAGGAGCCCGCCCTGCAGGACGCCCGAGCGCCAGAGAAGAGAAACGTTACCCCTTGCCGGACAGAAACCAGTATCCGGGTTTTCAGACCCCAAACCTATACGCATAATTAGCTATTTAACGCACTGAAAACCTGGGACTGCTACGAATTGCCATCACTGCAGGGCGCGTTGTCCCCATTGAGGCTATCGAATGCTGAAAAAGACGTTTGTGACCGGGGCGGTGTTAAGCACGCTTCTGATGGTCGCCGTCATGGTCGGGGGCGCATTCGCCGTGTCGTCGGTGCGCATTGGCGGAGCGGCCTACAAATCGATCGTCCGCGACAAGGATCTGGTCGCCGACATCCTGCCGCCTCCCGCCTATGTCATCGAGGCGAACCTGGAGGCGTCGCAGGCCATGCTCTATCCCGAGCAAGTCCAGGCGCGCGGGCGGAGGATCGCGGAACTCCATCGTCAATACTCCGCTCGAATCGCCTATTGGGCCGATGCAGGACTGCCGGCGGCCCTGGCCGAAACCGTGAGCAAGAAAATCGATCCGGCGGCCCAGACGTTCTGGACCGTGGTCGAGACGGACCTTCTGCCCGCGCTGGAGCGTCGCGATCCGGCCGCCGCCGCCACCGCCTTCACCCGCGCCCAGGCCGCCTATCAGTTGCATCGCAAAGGGGTCGATGCCGCCGTGGCCGAGGCGACCGCGCTGCAGGCGTCCGACGAAGACAGCGCCCAGGGCGTGGTCCTCTGGTCGGTGGTGGGCCTGGGCATCGGCGCCCTGGTGTTGCTGACCGCTCTGGGCGTGGCCGTCCACTTCATGAGCCGTCGGGTGTTCGCGCCCGTGACCCAGATGACCGCCGCGATGGAGCGACTGGCTGTCGGCGACACCGATATCGACATCGTCGGGGATGCCAGGAAGGATGAGATCGGCGCCATGGCGCGCGCCCTGTCCGTCTTCCGCGACAACGCCGTCGCGCTGGCCAAGGCATCGGCGGTGGCGGTCAGGGACAATGCCGCGATCATGCTCGCCGCCAAGCGCAGCCAGGCCGTGATCGAGTTCGACCTGTCCGGCAACATCCTGGACGCGAACGACAACTTCCTGAAGGCGACGGACTATTCGCTGGCAGAGGTGGTTGGCCGCCATCATCGGATGTTTGTCGAACCGGCCTATGCCGCATCTCAGGAATACGTCGATTTCTGGCGTCGGCTGAACGCCGGCGAGTTCGTCGCCGACAAAGTCGTCCGCCTTGGCCGGGGCGGTGAGCGGCTGGTGCTCGAAGCCGCCTACAACCCGATCCTCGACCCCGATGGCCGGCCCTACAAGGTGGTCAAGTTCGCCACCGACGTGACCACCGTCGAGACCGAGCGCCAGCGGGTCAGGGACCTTCAGGAAAAGGCCGCCAGAGAGCAGGCGGACATCGTTGCGGAGACCGGCCGGGGCCTGACCGCGCTGGCGGGCGGCGACCTTTCGTTCCGCATCGACCGCGAGTTCCCAGGCGAATACGCCCTGCTGAAATCGGACTTCAACAGCGCCATGAGCCAACTCGAGAACGCCATGGGCGTCATTGGCCTCAATGCCGCCGCGATGCAGGCCGGCTCCGGCGAGATCAGTCAGGCTGCTGACGACCTGTCGGGCCGAACCGAACAGCAGGCCGCGATGCTGGAGGAGACCGCCGCGGCTCTGGACGAGATCACCGCCACGGTGCGCCGGACCGCCGACGGGGCCCAGCGCGCCAATGCGGTGGTCACCGGCGCCCGCCAGGACGCCGAGATTAGCGGCCAGGTCGTCAACCGGGCCGTGGCCGCCATGAGTGATATCCAAAAGTCTGCCGACCAGATCAGTCAGATCATCGGGGTGATCGACGAGATCGCCTTCCAGACCAATCTGTTGGCCCTGAACGCCGGAGTCGAGGCGGCTAGGGCCGGAGACGCCGGCCGCGGCTTCGCAGTGGTCGCCTCCGAAGTGCGGGCCCTGGCCCAGCGCTCGGCCGAGGCGGCCAAGGAGATCAAGTCACTGATCTCGGCCTCGGCCAGTCAGGTCCGGGACGGGGTCGGCCTGGTCGGCCAGACCGGCGAGGCCCTGACCGCCATCGTCAGCCGGGTGATGGACATCACCGGTCTGATGGCCGAGATCAACGCCTCGACCCAGGAACAGGCCAACGCCCTCGGCCAGGTCAACACCGCCGTCAACCACATGGACCAGACCACCCAGCAGAACGCGGCCATGGTTGAGCAATCCACGGCCGCCAGCCACAACCTGTCGCATGAGGCGGCCGAACTGGCCCGGATGGTCGGCCGCTTCAAGACCAGCGCGGCCGTCGCCGCCCGACCCGCGCGCGCAGCCCAGGCCCGCGTCGGGGCCACCGCCACCCCCTACGCGCCGCCGCGACGCTCCGGCTCCGCCGCCGTGGCCCTCGCGCCGTCGAACCATGCGGACTGGGAGGAATTCTGACCCCAAAGTCTGCTTGGCGGAAGTGTGCCGGCGATCTGACAGGGGCCGTCGCCAACTGGGGACGAACTCGCGGTCGACTGACAACACCGCCAGCGACCGCCGGGCGCACGCCCCAACCTCAAGGAAGCCGCTGGAGGCTCGGCGAAAGCCTCGGCGCTCGCAATCAAGCTGGTGACAGACCAGCCGGGCCACCCATTTTAGGCCACCGGTCATTCCGCCCTTCACATATGTGAACACCAGCGCGAAAACACGGGGAGGCCATCGAAGCCAACGCCATACTGGCCGCTCAAAGCGAAACACGTCGCCAGGCGACCCGTCAGGAGCACACGATGGCCGAGTTCATGCCCGAGATCACCAACGACTATCTTTATATGGTGTTTTCCGACGCCAAGCCGGGGCAGGAAGAGGAATATGTCCGCTGGGAGCTGGAAGACAACGCCATCGACATGGCGCTGGTGCCCGGATTCATGTCGACGCGATTCTATGTGCTGTCCGACCAGCAACTCTATCCGGCGGGTCCGCCCAAGCCCAAATACATGACCATGTATCACTTCCGCGCCGAGGATCCGGCTGTGATCAAGGCCGACCTGGAGCGCCGCTATGCGTCGGGCGAACTCAAGTATTCGCCCGCCTTGGATCAGTCCTCCCTCGAGGGCTACAACTATCATCTGCTGAAGAAGGGGCATAAGGCCGTCAGCGGCGCGAACTCCATGGAAGCCGGTCACCGGGACTTCCTGGAAGTGATGTTCGATGACGCGGTCCCGGGCCAGGACGCCGACATGGACGTCTTCTACGAAGAGCACCGCATGCCCCAGCTGATGGCCATGCCGGTGGCCCTCAACGGCTACCGCGGCCTGTGGTCGGACGTGCAACTGATCCCGCCCAAGGACTACGGGCCGAAATGGTTCTCCTACTTCGCCTTCCGCACGGACGCCGAGGACATCACCGCGGCGAACCCCCTGATGACCGCCACGCGCGCCCCGGACTCCCTGGATCGCAGCAAGCACTGGAGCTACACCTACAAGGCCCTCAACTTCTACGAGATGGGCCACAAGATCCGCGCCGAACGCGAAGCGGCGGCGGCCAAGCCGTCCTGAGCGCGCCCCTGTTCCTCGTCGCCCCCGCTGGCTAGAGTGGGGTGCGATGAGGGACGGGGATCGGCGATGGTGGACAGGCGCAGGGTGGTGGGCGGCTCGGTGGGCTTGATGGCGGCGGCGGGCGGGACGGCGGCCTCAGCCGCGCCAGGGCCGGCCTCCAAGGACGAGGCGCCGCTGTCGCCGGGAGTGGAGATCGTCGACCCCCACCATCACATGACCTATGCGCCGGCCAAGGACGGCCGGCCGGCCTCGGCCTTCCTGCTGCCCGATATCGTCGCGGCGATCGCCCAGAGCGGTCACAAGGTGACCGCCACGGTGGCGGTGCAGAACTACGCCATGTACCGCCAGGATGGGCCGCCGGAATTGCGGTCGCTCGGCGAGGTGGATTTCCTCAACGGCATCGCCGCCATGAGCGCCAGCGGCGCCTTCGGCCCGGTACGGGTGGCCGCCGGCATCGTCAGCCACGCCAGCCTGCGTCTCGGCGAGGCGATCGAACCGGTATTGGAGGCGCACCAGCGGGTCGCCGGATCGCGCCTGAAGGGCATCCGCGACTCCAATGCCTGGGACGCCTATCCGGTGATGGGCTTTCCCGTGGACATCGCCCGCAAGACCCTGCTGGAGGCGCCCGAGGCGCGCGCCGCCCTCAAGGTGCTGGGCCGCAAGGGTCTGACCTATGACGTCTGGTGCTTCCATCACCAGATCATGGACGTGGTCGCCGCCGCCCGCGCGACCCCCGACCTAACCGTTGTCCTCAACCACCTCGCCTCTCCGCTGGCGGTGGGGCCCTATCAGGACCGGCAGGCAGAGGTGCTGGGCCAATGGAAGTCCGGCATCGCCGCCGCCGCCAAGACCCCCAACATCGTCGTCAAGATCGGCGGCCTGGGCATGCAGTTCGTGTCTCCCTCCGTGTTCGGCCGCACCCCGAGCGCGGATTCGGCGGAGTTGGCCGCCCTGTGGAAGCCCCTGGTCGAGACGACCATCGAGGCCTTCGGCGCCGACCGCTGCATGTTCGAATCCAACGCGCCCCCGGACCTAGGTACGGCGTCCTACGGGGTGCTCTGGAACACCTTCAAGCGCCTGGCCGCCCAGGCCTCCGCGAGCGAACAGGCGTCGTTGTTCAGCGGCGTCGCCCGGCGGGTCTATCGCCTGACCTGACCGCGCGGGCGCCGGTCAGCGGCGCGCCGGGCGCAGCCGCACGATCTTCCCGCTCGCCCCGGCCACATAGACCAGGCCGTCCGGCCCGACCCGGATCGCCATGATCCGGTCCACGTTGAACAGTAGGGTCTCGATGAGGACCACGCGGCGGTCTTCGATCTTCACCCGCATCAGGGTGCGGTTCTTGAAGGTCCCCACCAGCAGGCTGTCGGTCCAGCCGGGGAGGGCCTTGCCGCGGTAGGCCTGGACCACGGACAGGGCCGGGGACGGCGTCCAGTTGTAGACCGGCTGGTCCATGCCGGGCTCCTCGAGGTGCGCCGACACCTGCTTATCGTCATAGCGGTGTCCCCAGGTGATGATCGGCCAGCCGTAGTTATGCCCCGGCCGGATCAGATTGAGCTCGTCGCCGCCGCGCGCACCGTTCTCGGTCTCCCACAGATCGCCATGCGTATCGAAGGCGAGACCGACCTGGGTGCGGTGGCCATAGCTCCAGACGTAGGGATTGGCCCCGGGCTGGCCGACGAAGGGATTGTCCGTCGGCACGCCGCCGTCGGCGTTCAGGCGAAGGATCTTGCCCTGGGGCTTGGACAGGTCCTGGGCCAGGGGGCGGTCGTTCGGGCCCTCGAGGAATTTGCCGTCCAGGACCGCGTAATAGACATGCCCCTGGCCGTCGAAGGCGATCCGTCCGGCGGCCGTCACCAGGGTGGCCGAGGTCATCAGGTCCTGGTGATCGACCCAGAGGCCGTCCTTGATGCGGCCCCGGCTGAGGGTGAGGCGATTGCCGCGGTCGGTGTCGTCGCCGGGCGCCTGCTGGGCCCAGGTCATGTAGATCCAGCCGCTGGTCGCGTAGTCGGGGCTGAGAGCGACATCGAGGCCGGCGCGCCGCAGCGCCGTTTTTGGCCGCACCCCGCGGGGAACCCCTTGCACGGGACGGGACACGCCCTTGCGGTCGACGATCAGCAACTGGCCGTCGATCTGGCTGACCAGCAGGCGGCCATCGGGGAAGATGTCCAGGCCATAGGGCTCGGAGACCTGGGCCACGGTCTCGACCCGGAAGGTCGCCTCGGCGGTCTTAACCAGCCCGGTCGGCATCGGCGACGGGCCGATGACCCGGTCCGGCAGCGGGCCGCGGATCGACTGCTGGGGCGTCTTCTGTGTACGGATGAAGGCGATGAGCGCCTTGACGTCGGTCTCGCTGAGCACCTGGCCCCAGGCGGGCATCCCCGCCTGCGGATAGCCGTCGCGGATGCTGGTCGTCAGGTCCGTGTCGGAGGAGCCGTGAGACCAGACCGGTCCGACGATGGAGCCGGCCTGGGCGCCCAGCCCCTGGGCGCCGTGGCAGGCCGAGCAGTACTGGCGGTAGACCTCGAAGCCGTGACGCGGTTCCGGGGCCAGGGCGTCGACAGGGGTGGCGGCGCGCCCCAGGGCGGCGCCCAGGATCGCCGCGCAGACGGTCGCGACGGCGGCGACGAGCGCGAGGCGTCTCCACGGCCACCCGCCGGCCCTCCAGGCGATTGTCATGGCCCCTCCGCAAATCGCATCCGTCACGACGATAGACGGAGTCCGGCCGATCTCAAGTCGAGGCCGGCCGCGCCAGAACCACGTGGGTGGCGTGCTCACTGGCCTGATGCTCGGTGACCCCGAAGCCGAGCGCCGGAAGGTTGATATCGGCGAACAGCGCCTCGCCCTCGCCGAGCACGACTGGAGACACAACCAGGTGAAGCTCGTCGATCAGGCCCGCTCGCAGATACTGCCGAACCGTCTGCACCCCGCCGCCGATCTTCACGTCGAGGTCGCCGGCGGCGGCCCTCGCCTGCTCCAGGGCCGCCTCGATCCCTTCGGTCACGAAGATGAAGGTCGTGCCGCCTGCCATCGGGATCGGATCGCGCGGATGGTGGGTCAGGATGAAGGTCGGGGCGTGGTAGGGCGGGTTGTCCCCCCACCAGCCGACCCAACCGTCGTCCGCCCACGGACCCCGACCGGGGCCGAACATGTGGCGTCCGAGGATGAAGGCGCCGAAACCGCTCATCGCCCGCTCGGCATAGTGCTCATCGACGCCGTCGGAGCCCCCCACCTGCCCTATCATCGTCTGGAAGTAGCGGGTGCCGAAGATCCACTGGTGCAGCTCCTGCCCGCGCCGGCCGAGGGGATGATCCAGGCTTTGCTGCGGCCCCGCGCCAAACCCGTCCAGGGAGACCGCAAAGCCTCCGACGCGCACCTTCGACATGTCGATCTCCTTGGTCCCGCGGCCTGCCGCCACGGGGGAACGACGATCCGCCAGGGGCGCAGCCGACACATGGCAGCCCCCCTGCCGCCCGACAGCCTATTCGATCCAGTCGACGCCCTTGGCCTCCAGCATCGCCCGGCCCCCGCGCAGATCGAACAGGGTGCCCCGGGACGCCGCCAGGGCGCGCCCCGCCTCTTCCAGCCGCCGGTTGCGGTCTTCGGCCGGGCCGATCAGCGCCTCCAGGCTGGCGCGGGGGATGGCGATCACCCCGTCCAGTTCGCCGACGATCAGGTCGCCCGGCTGCACCCCCACGCCCCCGCAGGTGACGTCGATGTTGATGGAGCCCGGGACGTCGGCGATCACGTGGCGGGCGGTGGAGGTGCGGCAGAACACCGGCGTCGACCGCTGCAGGATCATGCGCGCGTCCAGGACCGCCCCGTCGACCACCACCCCCTCGCAGCCGATGTGCTCCGCCGACAGGGTCAGGCCGCCGCCCCAGCACCCCGCGCTGCAGTCCCCTTGGGCCGCCATGACGACGACATCGCCGGGCTGGGCGACCCCGACCGCCATGATTCCGCCCATGGTGTCGGTCCCTGCCGGCTCGGCGGTGAGGGCGGGGCCGACGATGCGCCAGTTCTGCAGGGCCAGGGGCTTGATGGCGGAATCCATCAGCCCGCGCCCGGTCAATAGCTGGACCAGCACCTCCAGGCGGATGGGGCGGAAACGCTCGACCAGGGCGCGGGGCGGCCGTTCGATCCTGGCGACGACCTTGGCCATGGGCGATCTCCGGGTCTAGGCTGACGGCCCGGAGGGCGGCAGGCCGGCCCAGGCGATGATGTCCTCGACCTTGGGCGAGTCCGCCAGGAGCGGGGCGCTGAGCACCTGGCCCATCAGCTGGTCGCGCATCTGCGTCAGCTGCTCAGCGAAGGCGCCTGCGGGGGTGAAGGCGTCGATCGCGTCCGGCGGCAGAACGCCCTGGTCCGCCAGCAGCTTCTCCAGGATCGCGGCGCGGTCGCGGGTGACCCAGAGTTCGGCGAGCAGGGCCAGGACCATGCGGCCCAGGGAGTCCACGTCGACGGGGGCGAGGGCGGCCTGCGTCACGGTCAGGCCTCCGCCGCTTGCGGCTTGCGCGCGCGGGTGACCCAGGGGAAGGCGTCGCGGTCGAGGCCGAAGGAGGAGACCGCCTCGAAACCCACCTGGCGCAATTCCTCGTCCCAGTCGGCGAGGCAGGAGGCGGAGAAGAACGGCTCGCCGCGGTTGCGGGTGTCCCAGTCGAGAATGACGGCGTGGAACAGGTCGACGGCCCGGAAGGGCGGCGGGTCGCCCAGCAGGATATCGCCGCCCGGCTTGAGGATCCGGAACATTTCCTCGAACAGCGCGCGGTTCACCTTGGGCGGCAGTTCATGGTGGAGGGCGTAGGTGACGATGGCGTCGACGCTGGCGTCCGGCTCCTGGGTGTCCACCAAGTCGCGCTGCTTCAGCTGCACGCGGTAACCCTGGCGCTCGGCCACCAGATGGGCCATGCGCAGGAGAAGCGGCGACAGGTCGCAGCCGACCACCTCGGCCTGCGGGAAGGCGGCCTTGATGGCGTTGAGGGTCGTGCCGCCGCCGCAGCCCGGCTCGTAGATGCGATCATACTGCGCCTTGGGCAGGTGTTTCAGCATCATCGCGCGATGCTGGTTGATATCGCCGCCCAGGGGCACGGCGGCATAGCCCCCGTGGCGGAAGACCAGCGGCCCGATGGCGTAGGCGAACACCGGACCGTAGAGGTCATAGCCGTCCCAGCCCTCGGGCTGCAGGTGCCAGTCGATGCCGTGGTATTTGGGCGGCTGAACGGCGTCGTCCAGTTCCAGCGTGCCGCCGGCTCCCGGCTGGGGCAGGGCCAAGGCCGCCTCGAAGCGGTCGCGGCGCTCCTCGATGGCGACGATGCCGCGGGCGAAGATGGATTCGCCCACATGGCGCTGACAGAAGCGCTCCAGCCGGTAGACCGGGTCGCTCTCGGCGATCTGCCGGCCGGCGGCGACCCGCGCCTGCACCTCGTCGCGGCTCGACGGGAGCTTGTGCGCCTCCGCCAGCCGGGCGGCCTGCGGATGGCTGTTGAAGCTCTGCCGCGCCCGCTCACGATAGGCCCCGGAGGAGAATTTCTGGATAGATCCCAGGGCCTCCAGGCCGGCGCGTCCGCGCTGGCTGAGGGCGGTCCCGGCGGCCAGCGCCTGGGGCGTGTCCTTGGTGAAAAAGGCCATGACGGTATGCCCCCCTTGCCGGCTTCTGTGTGCCACGGGGGGAGCGCCCTGCCCATCCCCCGCCGCTCTGTTCACCGCCTAGCGGCGAGCGCCCGCGAACCCCGCGGATCGGTCAGGGAAATCGGCGGGGGTGGGCCCCCGCGCCAAGGCTTCGGGCGCCGGGCGAGCGCGCCGCCGCCTCAGGCCAGGGAAATTAGGCGCACAATCCCGCACTAGGACAACTTCATGACAATATCTCGCCCTGTTCATGGAAAAGAACAGGCGGATAATCTGTATCGCCACTTCAGGATCCGCGTAAATGGACCCGCGAATGCTTGGGTATTATAGTCTTCTTATACTTGCATCGAGGGCCGCCAGAGGCCCCATCGCCGGACCGAAACGCGGGGCCCCCGCACGGGCGTGAGGCTGCGGCCGCCGCCCCCGGGCCGTGTCGGACGCACGAACCCGTCCAGTTCCCGGCCCCTGGGGGGCAAATGCAAGAGGCGATCGTGACCTACAGCAATTTCTTCGGGCGGACGCCGCCCGTCTCGGCTGCGCCCGTGAACAAGCTCGTCTGGAGCGGCGTCGACCTGGTCGGGACCAGCCTGGCCGACCGGTTGACGGGCGGGGGCGGCAGCCTCTTCGGCAAGGCCGGGGACGACACCTATTACGTCAAGTCGGCGGACGACCTGCCGGTCGAACGTCCGGGCGAGGGGATCGACACCGCGGTGGTCTCCTTCCTCAAGGAGTATGCCCTGCCGTCCTTCGTGGAGAACCTCACCATCGGCGGCCGCGCCGACGCCGTCGGCAATGATCTCGACAATCTCATCATCGGCCTGGGCAATGCCCAGGTGCTCAACGGCCTGGGCGGAGACGACGTGCTGGCGGGCGGCGAGGGCGCCGATGTGTTCGCCTTCAGCGGCGGCTCCGGCTACGACGCCATCGTCGACTTCAGCCGCGCCGAAGGCGACCAGATCCGCATCGACAGCCTGGCGCTCAAGACCTGGTCGGATGTCCGCTCGGCCATGACCCAGGACGGGTCCGACGTGATCCTGCGGTTCGCTGACAAGGACGCGGTGCGCATCCAGGATGCGAAGGTGGACTCGTTCCAGGCGAGCGACTTCCAGTTCCGGATCGACACCTCGGCCCTGACCCTGACCTTCAGCGACGAATTCAGCGCGCCCCTCAGCCTCTATGACGAGTCGACGGGGTCGGGCGTCTGGAGCGCGCATTTCAATCACGGCAAGCCCACGGGCCCGAAATCGAAGCTGGCCCACACCAACAATGACGAGCAGCAGATCTACGTCGACCCCACCTACGCCGGGTCCGGCTCGACGCCCCTGGGCATCAACCCCTTCTCGGTGGCTGACGGGGTGATGACCATCACGGCGCAGAGGGCGGCCGCGGCGGACCAGGCGTCCCTGTGGAACTACAAATACACCTCGGGCCTGCTGACCACCGCCGACACCTTCTACCAGCAGTACGGCTACTTCGAGATCAAGGCCGCCATGCCCGAGGGCCAGGGCGTCTGGCCCGCCTTCTGGCTGCTGCCCGAGGACCAGACCTACGGCCTGGAGCTCGACGTCACCGAGCAGGTCAACGGCATGGATACCGCCTTCGCCACCGCCCACTACTGGCAGGACGCGGTGCGCCAGAAGCTCAGCTATGGCAACCACGTGTGGGACGCCAGCGCCTTCCACAGCTACGGCATGCTGTGGACCGCCCAGGAGATCGCCTGGTACATCGACGGGGTCGAGGTGATCTCCATCCCCACGCCCCCAGACCTCAACAAGCCCATGTATGTGCTGGTCAACCTGGCGCTGGGCGGGCAGTGGGCCGGCGCGGTCCCGTCAGACTTCGTCAGCGCCCAGATGAAGATCGACTATATTCGCGCCTATGCGGTGGACGCCGGGGCCACGGCGGCCACGGTGAACGCTGGATCCGGCGCCGGCGCCGGCGAGCGGGTGGGCGATGCGGGCGATAATGTCCTGGTCGGATCGAGCATCGCCGATGTCCTGCGGGGCCTGGGCGGCGATGACATCCTCGACGGTCGCGGCGGCGACGACCTCCTCGATGGCGGCGCGGGCCGGGACACGGCGAGCTACGCCACCGCCCTGGGCGGCGTGACCGTCGACCTGACGATCCGGGGGGCGCAGAACACCGGCGCGGCGGGGCTGGACACCCTGCTGTCGATCGAGAACCTGATCGGCTCCGCCGCCGCCGACCGGCTGACCGGCGATGAGGGCGCCAACGTCCTGTCCGGCGGCGCCGGCGACGACATCCTGGACGGCGGCGACGGCGACGATGTCCTCGACGGCGGGGGTGGCAGCGACACGGCCTCCTATGCATCGGCCAAGACGCCGGTGACCGTGGATCTCGCGATCACTGCCCCCCAGAAGACCGGCGGCTCGGGCCGGGACACCCTGGTCAGCCTCGAAAACCTCATCGGCTCCGCCCAGGGCGACGTGCTGAGGGGCGACTTCGGGGCCAATCGCATCGATGGCGGCAAGGGGGCCGACAAGCTCGACGGCGCCGGGGGCCGCGATGTCCTGATCGGCGGCGCGGGGGCCGACACCCTGACCGGGGGCCTCGGCGCCGACGTCTTCCTGTTCAACCGGAAAGCGGACAGCAAGGGCGCGACCTACGACACCATCACCGACTTCAATCGCGGCGACGGGGACATCATCCACCTCGCCGCGGTGGACGCCCACAACAGCCTGGACGGCGACCAGACCTTCGCCTTCATCGGCGCGGACGCCTTCTCCAGGCGCGCGGGAGAATTGCGCTATGAGGCGGTCGCCGCTGGCGTGCATCTCTATGGAGACGTCAACGGCGACGGCGCCGGCGATTTTCACATCTTCATCGCCGGGATGGCCCGGATGCAGGAGTCGGACTTTGCTCTCTAGTGGATCAGGTCGGTCGCCTGCCGCTGGCTGACGCCCAGCAGGATCACGGGGGCGCCCTGCGGCCATGCCCAGCCGCGGGCCGCATCCGCCATGACGTTCTCCTGCGGGCCGTTTCGGATCAGGCTGCGGCGCTCTTTCAGCGTTGGATGGCGTCGTAGCGGAAGGCGATGTTGTATCGGCGGATGGCTTGGCGCGGCCACTGGGGCGGTAGGATCGATGACGACCGGAGTCTGGGACTACATCGTTGTCGGCGGCGGCTCAGGCGGATGCGCCGCGGCCGGCCGCCTGGCCGAACGGCCGGGCAACCGCGTCTTGCTGATCGAGGCTGGCCCCCTCGACGATCATCCCCTTCTGCCCGTGCCCGCCATGATCCGCCAGGTGATCTTCAACCCGCGTTTCGACTGGTGCTACGATGTGGCGCCCGACGCCTCCCGCGGCGACCGCGCGGGGCAATGGGCGGCAGGGCGGGTGCTTGGCGGCAGCAGTTCCATCAACGGGATGGTCTATTTCCGTGGGCTTCGCTCGGATTTCGACCATTGGGCCCAGCTTGGGGCGGTCGGCTGGTCTTTCGACGAGGTCCTTCCCTATTTCAAGCGGATGGAGACCTGGCTCGGCGCTCCGGGAGATACGCGGGGCGTGGGCGGCCCGGTGCGCGCCGGTCCGCCGATCTATCGCCATCCGCTCGGCGACGCGGTGCTCGCGGCGGCGCGCGAGCTTGGTCAGGACGTGGTCGAGGACCTCAACAGCGGCGTCAGCGAAGGCTTCGGCATAACCCAGGTCAACATCGATCGCGGGCGCCGCGTGAGCGCGGCCGAGGCCTATCTGCGACGCCTGCCGCGCAGGGGGACGTTGCAGGTGATCACGGGCGCGCATGCGCGCCGCCTGACCTTCGAGGGGGGCCGCTGCGTGGGGGTGACCTATGGGCGCGGCGGCGAGGAGCGGACGGCGCTGGCCGGGCGGGGGCTGGTCCTGGCCTGCGGCGCTATCGGAACACCGGCCCTGCTGCTTCGCTCCGGCGTCGGGCCCGCAGACGAGCTCGCCGCCTTGGGGATCCCCATCGCGGCGGACAACCGCCAGGTGGGCCGGAACCTGCAGGAGCACGCGGGGGTCCGGATCAACGCCCGGGTCAAGGGGCGCACGTTGAACAGCGAACAGGCGCCCCTTCGCGCGGCGGTCCATGGCGTCAACTGGCTGCTGCGCGGCAAGGGCCCCGTCGCGACCAGCGTGGTCCACGTCAGCGGCTTCCTGCGCAGCCGGCCAGACCTGGCCGCGCCGGACGTCCAGCTGCAGTTCGTGCCCTTCGGCACGCGGCGCAATGCGCAGGGCGCGCTCGAGATCCCCCGGGACGGCCGCATGGGCTTCACGGTCAACCCGTGCCGCCCGGTCAGCCGCGGGCGCGTCCGGCTCGCGTCGGCCGATCCCGACACCCGGCCCGTCATCGACCATCAGCTGATCGGCGCCCCCGAAGACGTCGCGACCCTCACCGCCGGGGGCCGTTTTGTCAGACGGCTGTTCGCCACCCGGGCCCTATCCGGCGCCATCCTGGAGGAGACCGAGCCCGGTCCGGGCTGTCAGTCTGATCAGGACTGGGCGGACTTCCTGCGCGACAACACCTTCATCCAGCACCACCCCGCCGGCGCCTGCCGCATGGGCTCTGACGACGCATCCGTCGTCGATCCGCAGCTGCGGGTCAGGGGCGTCCGGGGGCTATGGATCGCGGACGCCTCGGTGATGCCCCGGGTGTTGTCCGGCAACACCAACGCCGCATCCATGATGATCGGGGAACGGGCCGCCGCCTTCATCCTGGGCGAGACCGCCTAGCCCGGTCTTCCCGTTGCCAGGCTCAGTCGGCGGCGGGCGCGGCGAAGACGGTCTCGTCCAGCTTGTAGAAGAGCATCACTGACCCGCCGGCGAGGAGCAGGGCGGGCGAGACCACGCCCAGGGCGATGTAGAGGGCGTCGATGGCCGACTGGGGCTGGCTGATCAGCCTGCCGCCGGTGGTCGGGATATACCCCGCCGCAGCGATATAGATGCCGATCAGGGCGGGACCGACGGCGAAGCCGACCTTTTCCACCAGGGCGTAGAAGCTCGAGAAGATCCCCTCGCGGCGCAGGCCGCTGACCTGCCGGTCATAGGCCATGGTGTCGGTGAGCATCGAGACGCCCATCAGGATCATGCCCGACGACAGGAAACCCGACAGCACCCCGCGCGCCACCAGATAGCCCATCGGATCGCCCGGCTTGGCCACGAGCCAGGTGACATAGACCGCCGCCAGCAGGGCGTTCGACAGCATGAAGGCGTTGCGCTTGCCCAGGCGCCGGCCGATCCTGGGCCACAGGGGCATGGTCGCGGCGCCGGCGATGTTGGTGGCGAGGCCCAGGATGACCTGGCCGCCATAGCCGACCTTCAACACGTTCAGCAGGAACAGCAGCTGGGTGGAGACCAGCACGGCGACGCCGACATACTGCAGGAACTTGGCGGTCATCAGCAGCATCAACGGCCGGTTCTGCGCGATGGACGCCAGCTTGACCCTGAGCGGGATTTTCGCCGCCGGCGCCGGGTCCAGCCCCTGGGCCTGGCGGGTGACGGCGAAGGTCAGGGACATGGCCCCCAGGGTGACCGCGGCCATCACCGCGCCCATCAGGGCGAAGCCGGCCGCGCCGCCCCCGCCCGCGCTGATCAGGGCCGCCGTGGCCGCCACCGACACGATCTGGCCCACCGAGATGAAGAACATCCGGAAGGACAAGAGCCGGGTGCGCTCGTGGTAGCTGTCGACCATCTCCGAGGCCATGGCGATATAGGGAACGTTGAACAGGGAATAGCCGGTCGAATAGATGACCAGCGCCAGGGCGAAGAAGGGCGCGAGCCACCAGCCCGTGGGGTGCGGCAGCACGAAGATCATCAGCAGGGAGAAGGCTCCGACGAGCCCCCCCGCCAGCAGATAGGGCCGCCGTCGCCCCAGGCGGCTGCGGGTGCGGTCGCTGATGGCGCCGATGGCGACGTCCGCCCCCGCGTCATAGAGCTTGGAGCCGGTCATCAGCGCTCCCGCCAGGGCGGGGGACTGGCCAAGCACCGTGACCATCAGGGCGGGGAAGAAGATGGCGATGGTGTTCAGCAACACCGAGACGCCCACCGAACCCACGCCCCAGCCGGCGCAGACACCGAACGGCAGCTTGCCGGCCCTGGCCGGGGCGTGCGTCGTGTGAGCCTGAGTCATCCCTGTACCCCCCGCCGGGCGGCGCTGCCGCCGCCCCTCCCCTACGCCTGTCGCACCGACTACGGGCGACGGCCCTGGCAGCTGTAGTTCACGCGCCCGCCGAAGTCGCGCCTGTCGGGGGGCCTGGGGCGCACACGAGCGCTAGACAGGCAGGGCGGGCTTAACCCTTGCGCGGCGCGGGCTTGGACTGAGCGGCCGAGCGGGCGGCGGCGTCGCGCTCGGTGAACCGACCGCCGCCCTTGCCGGGTCGGGACCCGTCGCCGGCCTTCTTGGCGGCCAGGAGCTCGGCCATGGTTTTGCCCGCGGGCGCCGGCTTGCCAGTATCGTCAGGGGGAGAGGACATCAAAGCCCTATAGCACGCCTTGGCCGCCGCATCAGCCGCCATCGCGATCGGCGTGGCTCCCCAACGCCGGTGAAAATCGTCCGTCGCGATGTCGCATCGCCGCCAGATCGTTCGTTCTTGGGACACGTAGGCTTCACCCACACCAGCAAGGGAGACGGACCCATGCCCAAGCCGATGACCACCTGCCTATGGTTCGACCATGGCGAAGCGCGAAAGGCGGCCGAGTTCTACGCCAGCGTCTTCCCCGACAGCCATGTCGGCCCCGCCATGACGGCGCCCAGCGACTTTCCCGATGGCGCGGAAGGTGTGGAGCTGACAGTGGGGTTCACCGTCCTGGGCCGATCCTTCATGGGCCTGAACGGCGGCCCCGCCTTCAGGCCGAACGAGTCGGTCTCGTTCGTGGTCGAGACCCAGGACCAGGTCGAGACGGACCGATACTGGGACGCCATCGTCGGCAACGGCGGCGCGGAGAGCGCCTGCGGCTGGTGCAAGGACCGGTGGGGCTATTCCTGGCAGATCACGCCGCGCCATCTCATCGAGGGGATGTCCGATCCGGACAGGACGGTGGCCAAGCGGGTGTTCGAGGCGATGATGACCATGACGAGGATCGACGTGGCCAGGATCGAGGCCGCCAGGCGCGGCGACGGCGGATAGGCCGCCCCTTCCCCAGGGGAAAATCAGCGGCGCTCGCGTACGTGTCGTTTTGCCGCAATCGGTCAGTAGACGGAAAGGCCCGATACGATCCATTCTTTAACCGAGCCTCTCTAAGCCTGCCGGTCGATTGACCTGTAGAAAGACATGTCGCATGTGGTCCAACCCTATTGTTCCCGACAGCCACGGCGTCTGGGCGGCGGCCGGCGGCGGGGCGATAGCCCAGCCTGATCTGATCCTGGTGTTTGGCGGCGCGGACGTCCTGCGGACCACCCCGGCCCTGGCCCAGCTGGCCGCGCAATTTCCCGCGGCGATCCAGCTCGGGTGCAGCACCGGCACCAGGGTCGACGGGGCCGCCCTGGCCGATGACGGCCTGACCGCCCTGGCCGTGGGCTTCGACCGCACCCGGATCCGCCTGGCCACTGGCCGGCTCGACAGCGCCGACGGGTCGATGCTCACCGGCGCGTCGATCGGCGCCGAGCTTGCGGCGCCGGACCTCGCCGGCGTGTTCGTCCTGTCCGAGGGGCTCGGCGTCAATGGCAGCGCCCTGGTCGCCGGCCTGGTGGAGGCGATCGGGCCGGACGCGGTTCTCAGCGGCGGCCTCGCCGGCGATGGGGCCCGGTTCTCCGACACCCTGGTGGTGGTCGGCGGGCAGCCCGTATCCCAGATGGTCGCGGCGCTCGGCTTCTACGGGGACGCCATCCGCATCGTCCATGGCAGCGCCGGCGGCTGGGATGAGTTCGGCCCCGAGCGCCGCATCACCCGGTCGGACGGCAATGTCCTGTTCGAGCTGAACGGCCTTCCCGCCCTCGATCTCTACGAGCGCTACCTGGGCCCCGAGGCGGCGGACCTGCCGGCCTCCGGCCTGCTCTATCCCCTGAAGATCTGGGACGCCGAGCATCCCGGCGACGAGGTCGTGCGGACCATCCTGGCCGTCGATCGGGAGGCCCGCTCGATGACCTTCGCCGGCGACGTGCCGGAGGGCTGGAACGCCAGGCTCATGCGCGGAGCCTTCGACCGCCTCACCGACGGGGCCGCGTCGGCGGCGGACCATGCCCGCGCCGCCATGACCGCGGCCGGGGCCGAGCCGGAACTGTGCCTGTTCGTCAGCTGTGTCGGCCGACGCCTGCTCATGGGGCAGAGGACCGAGGATGAGCTCGAGGCGGTGACCGCCGTGCTCGGCGAGGCGACGCCGATCGCCGGCTTCTATTCCTACGGCGAGATCGCCCCCAACAACCGCTCCGGGGTCTGCGGCCTGCACAACCAGACGGTGACCCTGACCCTGCTGGGCGAGGCGGCCTGATGGGGGCAGGAAGGCTTCTGCAAAGGCAGGTCAGCCGGGCGACTGTCGACGGCGCGCTGGACGTCCCGGCGCTCCTGGCGCTCGTCGCGGCGGCCTATGGCGAGAAGGATCTCGACCGGGCCCGGGCCGACCGCGCCGGCCGGCTGATGTCCGAGGAACTGGAGGAGGCGCTCGCCGCCCTCGAGATCCAGAACGTCCGCTTCAAGGCGGCCCTGGACAACATGGGCCAGGGCCTGTGCCTGTTCGACCGGGACGGACGCCTCGCCGTATGTAACCGGCGTTTCCTCGAGATCTACGGCATCGCCCCCGAGCGCGCCGCGCCGGGCGTCGGCATGGCGGCCCTGCTGATGAGCAGCGAGGCCCTGCAGGCGGATGACGTCGGGCGCCGCCTGCTGATCGACGAACACGCCGAGATGGACGCGAAGATCGGCGGCGCCCTGGAGCAGACCTGGCCGGACAGCCGCACCATCTCCATCGTGCGCAAGCCGGTGGCCGACGGGGGCTACCTCGACACCGTCGCCGACATCACCGAGAGCCGTGTGGCCTCGGCGCGCATCACCCACATGGCTCGCCACGACGCCCTCACCGACCTGCCCAACCGCGTCCTGCTGCGCGAACGGCTGCTCGACGCGGTCCAGGAGGGCGAGGGCGGCGACCTGTGCGCGATCCTCTGTCTGGACCTGGACCGGTTCAAACAGGTCAACGACACTCTCGGCCATCCCATCGGCGACGCCCTGCTGATCGCGGTCACCGGCCGCCTGCGCCGGCTGGTCCGCAAGAGCGACACCGTCGCCCGCCTCGGCGGAGACGAGTTCGCCATCATCCAGCGGCGCCTGCAGTCCGTCGACGAGCCCACCCATCTCGCCGCCCGCATCATCACCGGCCTGTCGCGCCCCTATCGGATCGACGGCCACGAGGTCCAGATCGGCGTCAGCATCGGCATCGAGATGATCGACTCGCGCAGCCGCGATCCGGACGAGGCCCTGCGCAACGCCGACCTGGCGCTCTACCGGGCCAAGGCCGACGGGCGCGGCCAGTTCCGGGTGTTCGAGTCTTCCCTGCACGATGTGGCGACCCACCGCCGCCAGCTGGAGATGGACCTGCGCGACGGCCTAGATGCGGGCGAGTTCGAGGTCTACTATCAGGCGCAGATCGAGGTCCGCACCGGCGCCATCGCCGGCTTCGAGGCCCTGGTGCGATGGGCCAATCCCACGCGCGGCCTGATCTCGCCCCTCGACTTCATCCCCCTCACCGAGGAGATCGGCCTGATCGATCGCCTGGGCGCCTTCGTGCTGGAGACCGCGTGCAAGGACGCCGCCAGCTGGCCCAGCAATGTGCGCGTCGCCGTCAACCTGTCGTCTGTCCAGTTCAAGTCCCAGCAACTGGTGTCCCTGGTCGACCGGGCGTTGAAATCCGCCGGCCTGGACCCCTCGCGGCTCGAGCTGGAGATCACCGAGGGCGTCATGCTGCAGGAGAGCGACGGGGTGCTGAGCCAGTTGCGCCAGCTCAAGCGGCTTGGCGTGCACATCTCCCTGGACGATTTCGGCACCGGCTATTCGTCGCTGAGCTACATCCGCAACTTCCCGTTCGACAATATCAAGATCGACCGCTCCTTCGTGCAGGACCTGTCTTCCAGCCCGGACAGCCTGGCCATCATCCGCGCCGTCGCCAGCCTGTGCAGCAGCCTCGGGATGACCACCACCGCCGAAGGCGTCGAGACCCAGGAACAGCTGCAGATCCTCACCAACGAGCGCTGCGACAACGTCCAGGGCTATCTGTTCAGCAAGCCCGTGCCCCTGGCCCAGACTTACGACCTGATCCTCAAGGACCGCGACCAGGCCGCCTGACGGCCGGGACCGCACCCTCCCCCCTCTCCGGGGCGGCGCCTAATCCTCGGCGAGGGCGGACTCCGTCCATTGCGTCAACTTGTCCAGCAACCCGTCCAGCGTTTCCCGCTCGGTCGGCGTCAGGGGCGACAGGAACAGGCGGTCGCGCGCCTGGGATATGTCGGAGGCCTGTTTGAACAGGGCCTGACCCGCCTCGGTGAGGCTGAGCCACGCCTTGCGCGCATCCTTGCTGTCCACTTCCGACACGATAAGCCCCCGTCCGGCCAGCCGCGCCACCAGGCGGCTGATGTGGGACTTCTCCAGCAGCCCGCGGTCGGCGATGGCGGCGGCGTTGATCGGCTGCTCGGCCCCGACGATGGCCACGATGCGCCACTCGCTGAGGCTGATCCCCATCTTCTGCTCGTAGATCTTCTCTGACGAGGCGGTCCATCGGCGCGACAGGGCGGCCAAGCGATACCGCGGCGATTTCTCGACGTTGAATTGATCCGCCATCTGCGGTTCCTCGATCCGTGTCTCGACGGCAACTTGACAAGCTGAGCCGTCAAAGCAAGCGGTTGCGCGCTATGGTTCGCCGCGATGCTGTCCTGCGGTGCGCGGTGCGACGTCAGGGCGCAGGCGCATGTCGTCGCCGAAGTCGGCCACCCCATGGAAGGCCTTGGCGGGAACGGCGTCGATCCCCGCGATCAGGGCCTCATAGGCGGCCATCTGCGCGGCGCGGCCCTCGTCGCCGATGTAGGGGGCGCCGTAGGCGATGAAGGCCGGCAGCACCTCGAAGCCGCACATGGCCAGCACCCCCGCCTCGGTCGACCACAGGATGCGCTCGATGTCGCCGTTGCGGCCGTCGGTGGCGTAGGCGCCGCGGGGCGTGCCGGTGGTGATCGCCAGCATGGCCTTCTTGCCGCCCAGCAGCCCCTTGTCCCACCACTGGCCGACGCCGTAGGCGAACTTGTAGGACAGCACCCGATCGACCCAGCCCTTGAGGATCGCGGGAAAGCCGAACCACCACATGGGATAGTGGAAGATGACCAGGTCGGCGTCCTGCAGCTTGCGCTGCTCGGCGACGATGTCGGCCGACAGCTGGCCGGCGGCCAGGGCGTTGGCCTGCTCCAGGGCCAGGTTGAAATGGTCCGGGGACAGGCGGGTCCCCACATCGGCCGGCCCGGCCGCCGCCTCGAAGCCCATGGCATAGAGGTCCGAGACCACCACCGTGACCCCCTGGGCCTTCAGCGCCCGGACCGCCACATCCTTCAGGGCCGCCGTATAGGAGCGCGGGTCGGGGTGGGCGAAGACGATGAGGGCGGTCCGGATGGCGGCCAAGGTGGTCAGCTCCAGTCGTTCTGCAGGATGACTTTGCCGAAGTGCTTGCGGTCCCCGATCATGGCGTGGCCGCGGGCGATCTCGGCCATGGGCAGCACGGTGTCGACCATGGCGGTGAACCGGCCGTCGGCGAACTTGGGCAGGGCCTCGGCCAGGAAGGTCGGGATGGTGTTGGTGAAATACAGCGGGCTGGTGGAGATGCTCATGCTCATCAGGCTGATGTTGAGCGAGCCGATGTTCAGGCTGAAACACACCTGACGCCCGCCGGTGGAGCCGTACATGATGATCTTGCCCTGGTTGCCCATGCTGGCGAACAGCTGATCGGCGGTCTCCTCGCCGATGGTCATGCAGGCCACATCGACCCCCTGCCCGCCGGTGTCGCGCATCACCCCTTCGGACACCGACGAGGTCTTGTAGTTGTAGAGCGCGTCGGCGCCGTAGGCGCGCGACCGCTCCAGCTTGTCGTCGCGGCTGGCGGTGGCGCCCACCCAGCAATCCATGTCCTTGGCGATCTGCAGGGCGGCAGAACCCACCGAAGAGGCGATGGCCTCGATCAGGACTCTTTGCCCGCGCTGGAGTTGCGCCACCGTGCGCAGGGCGTGCCAGGCGGTGTGCCAGCCCACGGGGATGGCCGCCGCGTCGGTGAAGGACAGGCTGTCCGGCATCCGCATGGCCAGGCCCTGGTCGAACAGGACGGCCTCGGCATGGCTGCCGCGGGCGCGGCCGAACACCCGGTCGCCGGGGGCGAAGCCGGTGACGCCCTCGCCCACCGCCTCGACCACGCCGGCGGACTCCATGCCCAGCACGATCGGCGGCTCGACGCCCAGGTAGGTCCCCGCCAGCATCCGGGTCTCGGCGAAGTTCAGGCCCGAGGCATGGACCTTGACCCGCAACTGGCCGGGGCCCGGCTCCAGCGGGCCGATCTCGGCCCACTCCAGCACTTCGGGACCGCCAAAGCGGTCAGCCTTCCAGCCCTTGGGCATCAGTCAACTCCGTTCACGTTGAGACCACCCGTTCCTGCACCGCCTCGACTTCGAGGCCGGAGGGAATGGGCTTGAGCAAGAGGTAGAGCAGGCCCGCGAGGACCAGAGGGATGGCGACGACGAGGGACAGGGCCATTTGCCAGCCGATCAGTTTGACGGCGGTGGACACCAGCAAGGGCCCGATGGCGATGCCGAGGTTGACCGCCAGCGAGCCGCACACGGCCAGGCCGGTGGCGCGGATCTCGGTAGGGAACATCTCGGCGATGTAGGCGAACTTCACCGCGGCGGCGCCGTAGAAGAAGATGCTCATCAGCGCGAAGACCGCCATGGTGTCGTAGAAGCCCTTGGGGATCCACAGCATCGCTAGGAAGCCGGCGGCGCCGAGCAGGGTGAAGATCACCACCGTGGTGCGGCGGGTCAGCAGGAACTCGCCGATGAAGGCCGCGCCTAGGTAGCCGACGATGCTGACCGCGTTGCCCACCCCGACCAGATAGGCCGACATGTTGATCGGCAGGCCGCGGTGCTCGGTGAAATAGGTGGGCAGCAGAAAGGTCGAGCCGCCATAGGCGATGACGAACAGCCACTGGGCGGCGAACAGGATCAGGGTCCGCCGCCGGTAACGCGGGGTGAGCAGCACCTTGAGGCCGTCCCCAAGGCCGGGTTTGGCCTCGCGGCGGGCCGCCGACTGGGTGAAGCGGGCGGTCTCCGGCAGCCAGCGGCGGATCACCAGCACATAGGGCACGGAGATCAGGGCCACGAGGAACACCGCCCGCCAGCCGAACGCCACCAGCATCGGCGCCGCCAGCAGCGAGGCGATGAACCAGCCCAGGGGGTAGGCCACCTGCAGCACCCCCGCGTAGACGCCGCGGTAGCGGGCGGGAGACACCTCGGTGACTATGGCGCCCGTCGCCGGATACAGGGCGCCCCCCGAGCCGATGGCCCCGGCCCGGGCCAGGGCCAGGCTGATGGCGCCGGTCGCCGCCGCATGCGCCGCCACGAACAGGCCGGCCCCGACGCTGGCGAGCATCAGGATGCGCCGGCGGCCCCACCGGTCGGTGAGATGGCCGAAGACGACCTGGATCAGGCCGCCGGCCACATAGGCCCCGGTGATGATCAGGCCGACATGCTGGAGGGACAGGCCGAAATCCTTGCGGATGGCCGGGACCGCATAGGCGAACAGCGCCAGGTCCAGCTGGCTGAACATGTAGGCGCCGAAACAGATGGCGAAGGGGACGAGGGTCCCCTTGGGAATCGCGACGGCGCGCGGGTCCGTCACCGGCTAGTACCGGAACCGGGCGCTCAGGGACCAGGTCATGGGATCGGCCGGATACAGGGCCGACAGCAGGTTGGCGATGAAGATGCCGTTGGAGGCGTACTGCTCGTCGGTGAGGTTCTTTCCGGAGGCCGTGATGGTCCAGCGGTCGCCGGGGGTGCTGTAGCGGACCGAGGCGTTGACCAGGGTTCGCGCGTCGGTGGCGATGGCCGGGGTGTTGGCGACGTTGTTGAACACGTCGGACTTGTAGTTGACCTCGGCGGCGACCCCCAGGCTGCTCCCGCCCGCCAGTTCGTAGCGGTAGTCGAAGCCGGCGGTGTACTGCAGCTCCGGCGCGCCCTTCAACTTGCGGAACGACACGTCCACCAGCCGTCCCGCCACCTGGTCGACAAACCGGTCATAGCCGGCGTCGAGGGAGCCGAGGGTGGCGTAGAGATTCAGGCCTTGCACCGGGCGGGCGGCCACCTCGAGCTCCACCCCCTTGGTGGTGGCGCTGGCGGCGTTGAAGCGGCGGGTGGTGCCGGTGTTGGGGTCGAAGGACGACAGCTGCAGGTCGGTGTAGTCGTTGGAGAAGACGTTCAGGTTGACGCGCAGGCGACGGTCCAGCCAGTCGGTCTTGATGCCCGCCTCCAGGCTCTGGACGGTCTCCTGGTCATAGGGGGTCTCGGCCACGAGGCGGGCGTTGCTGCGGTTGAAGCCGCCCGCCTTGTAGCCCTCGGCATAGGTCGCATAGACGAAGACGTTGTCGTTGACCTTGTAGTCGACGCCGACCTTCGGCGAGAAATTGGTCCAGTCGCGCGCCGCCCGGAACACCGCCGGAACGCTCGGCTGGCTGTTGGCGAAGCTCTTCTCGTCCCAGGTGTAGCGCCCGCCCAGGGTGACGCTCAGGTCGCGGATGATCTCGTAGCTGGCCTGACCGAACACGGCGTAGCTGCGGGTGTCCTGCACCGAGCCGTCCGGGCGGGCCGTCAGGGTGGGCAGGGTGCGCGAGCCGATCAGGGTGACGGCGTCATAGTCGTTGTGCTCGTCGAAGAAGTAAAAGCCGGCGATGCCCTTCAGGGGGCCGCTGTCGACGCTGGCGGTCAGCTCCTGGCTGTACTGACGCTGGCCCGCGACGAAGCTGAAGCCAGAGATCAGTCGCGCCTCGCCGTCGTTGTCCAGCAGGCCGCTCTGGTCCAGGTCGCGATAGGCGCTGATGGAGCCAAGGGTCACGGCGCCCAGGTCCCAGGTGGCGTTCAGCGAGACGCCCTGCGAGCGGAATCGCGCCTTGGGGATGATCTCGGACTGGGTGACGAACAGGTCGGCGGGCTTGCCGAGGAAATTGCTGGTGGGCACGAAGGAGTCGCCGTCGTCCCAGGTCCGGTCATAGGTCAGCCGGGCGCGGAAGGCCTCGGTGGGGGTCCAGGCCAGGGACAGGCGGCCGCTGGCGACGTCGCGGTTGTTCACCCTTGCGAAGCTGGTCGACGACCGGGACAGGCCGTCGCGCTTCTTCACCAGGAAGCTCGCCGAGCCGGCGAGGACATCCTTGACGAGGGGGCCGGTGATGGCGACCCGCGCCTCGGCCTGGTTGAACCGGCCGACGGTCAGTTCGCCGGTGGCGCCGAAGGTGTTGGAGGGGGCGCGGGTGATGACGCTGATGGCGCCGCCCGGGGTGTTGCGGCCGTAGAGCGTCCCTTGGGGCCCGCGCAGCACCTCGACCCGCTCGATGTCGAGGAAGTCGAACAGGGCGCCGTTGGTGCGCGCGTAATAGACCCCGTCCACATAGATGCCCACGGCCGGGTCGGCGTTGAACTGCGACTGGTCCTCGCCGACGCCGCGCAGGAACACCCGGGCGGCATTGCCCACCCCGGTGACGGAGTCGATGCTGAGGTTGGGCACCTGGACCGCGACGTCCAGGACGTTGGTGACCTGGCGCTGTTCCAGGGTCGCCCCGGTCAGGGCGGTGACCGACACCGGCGTGGCCTGCAGATTCTCCTGCCGCCGTTGCGCGGTGACCACGACCTCGTCCAGCTGGCCGCCGCCGGCCGCCGACTGGGCGGCCGCCGGCAGGGGCGCCGCCAGCAGTCCGAACGCCACTACCCGACCAAGAGACTTCATCTGCGCGACCCGCTTCACGGAAAGCGCGATGAGGACCCCAAGCGCAATTAGTTGTCAACGCAACGTATTTGGCCGGAGCGACATAATTCCTATTGGCAGCCTAGAGATTAGCTGCACGAACCGCTCGCGCGGGGCTCAGGCGAACAGGGACAGGGGGTGGGCGGTCAGGTCCTGGCGGGCGCGCTCGAACAGGGCGCCGCGGGGGGCGCCGGCCTCGAAGCGGCAGTGGTGGACACAGGGCCCCGGCGCGTCGGCGATATTGAGCCAAGCGGGCCAGGGGCCGCTGCGCAGCCATTCCCCGTGGACCAGGGCCCCCTGCCCGCCGCCGGCCATGAGGGCGGCGCTGTCGGCGCTGTAGCTCGCCGTCTGGGTGGCGGCGGTGACCGTGACGCCGTCGGCGCCATGCTCATACTGGACGACGCCGCGGACCTCGTCCTTGAAGGTCAACCGCCCGTCGGCCGCCAGGACGCGACCGGCCCGGTCCTGGGCGCCCGGCGTCTCGATCCGGGCGGCGGCGTAGGGAACCTTGGCCAGGGCCCCGCTGAACGGATTCCGGAAGGTCTCGAGCCGCTCGCCGCTGGCGAGATCGTAATAGACGGCGGTTTCCACATAGATCACGGCGCCGGAGGCCAGGCGCCGCGAGCGGCTGACGCCGCGAAAGCCGAGGAAGGGCCGGATCGCGCCATCGGCGCCGAAGGCGATCACCTCGCCGTCAAAGACGCCCATCCGCGCGGAGCCGTCGGCGTTGACCCGCATCAGGGCCGCTGCCTGGCCGGCGGCGGCCGGGGTCAGGCGCAGGGGGGCGGCGGGCGTCGCCTGGGCGGGGGTGGCGGCGGCGCCAAGACCGACCAGGCCGGCGCCCTTGGCCAGGTCGCGACGGGAGAGGCGGGGGATCATGGGCGGCCCTCAGTGCGGCTGGCCGGAGCGGTAGATGGCGAAGTCCATCTCCTGCGCCGGGATGCTGTAGTCCATCAGGACGTGAACCAGGGTGCTCTCGTTGCGGCGGAACGCGCCGCGCATCACCGCCTCCATCTGGGCGCCGCTGCTTACCCGGTGAGCCTTCAGGCCGAAGGCCTGGGCGATCGACACCAGGTCCGGCGACTTCAGGTCGGCGACCTGGGTCTTGACGCCCTGCATCTCGAAAATGTGGCGGTCCGCGCCGTAGCCGTCGTCGTCCATCACCACCAGCAGGAGCGGGATGTTCTCGGTCCTCAGGGTGTTGACGGTGTTCATCGCCGCCATCATCCCCCCGTCGCCGACCACCGCGATCATCAGCCGGTCGGGCCGGCCCAGCGCCGCCCCCGCCGCCACCGGCAGGCCGCAGCCCATCCGGCCCAACTGCCAGGGGAAGATCTGGGCGTCGGGCGCGGGGACGTTGATGTAGTTGGCGGGCGGCCCCATGAACAGGCCGATGTCGATGCACAGCATCCGGTCCTTGGGGGCCAGGCGGTCGATGGCGTCGACGACCCTGCGGACGTTCGCGCGCCCCGGCTTCTCGCTCATGTCCCGCGCCTTGAAGCGGTCGAAGGCCTTGATCCGGGCGGCCATGGCCGGTCCGCGCCAGTCGGGACGCTCGATCCTGTCCAGGCTCATCAGCAGCGCCTGGGCGGTCTGCCGGGCGTCTCCCAGGATCGCCTGGTCCACACGGTTGTATTCGCCGAAGGCCGCGGGGCTGATGTCCACCTGCACCACCTTGGCGTCCTCGTACAGATGCCCGTGGCCCACGGTGTAGTCGTTCCATTGGCAGCCGAACGCGATCACCAGGTCCGCCTGCTTGAGGACCGCGCGGGCTTCGTCCATGGCGAAGCCGCCGGAGATGCCCAGGTGATAGGGCTCGCCCTCATACATGCCCTTGCCCAACAGGCTGACGGCGGTCAGGGCGCCGGCCCTGTCCGCCAGCTCCGCCAGGGCGTCGCGAGCGCCGGACCGCCAGGCGCCTCGGCCGGCGATGATCAGCGGTCGCTTGCTCGCCCGGATCTTGTCCGCCAGCGTCTTGATGTCCGCGGCCTTGGGGGTGGCCAGCAGAGGCTCGGGCCGGGGCGCCGGCGCATATGTCCAGCCCGACGGCATCTCCTGGCGCCCGCCGTTGAAGGCCAGGACGATGGGGCCTTTGCCCAGGTTGATATGCCGGAAGGCCTGCTGCACATCGTTGGTGAGGGTTTCGGGGCCGCGCACGATCTGCAGGGCGCCGGCGGTGGCGTCGATGAGCGGCGCCTGCTCATAGCTCATGTTCTTGTGGCGATCGACGAGGCCGTAGATATGGCGGTCGTCATTGGCCGAACCCGTCAGCACCACCAGCAGCCGCGAGCCTGACATCCGCGCCGCCAGCAGGGGCGCGCAGGCGTTGGCCAGCCCCGGCCCGCCGTCGATCAGCACCACCCCGATCTTGCCGGTGGCGCGGCTGTAGCCATCGGCCATGCCGATGGCCACCTCCTCGTGGCGGACCTTGACGTAGCGGACGCGCTTGACGTCGGCCATGTCGCGGATGACGTCGTCGATCCCCCCCGCGATAAGGCCGAAGACCACCTCCACCCCTTCGGCGACCAGGGCGGCGGAAAGCGCTTCATAGAGTTTCATCGGTGCGTCGCCTTTGGCGGTTGACGATCAGGGGCGTCGTTTCGGAGCGGGCCCGCAAGGCCGCGGCCCTCGCTGCGCGATGCGAGCCATCCCTATCTGGGCCCAAAAATTCGGTGTGGGAAATAGGCCAAATTACCAAGAACCGAATATTTGGGTTTTGCGAACAAATAGTCGTTGAAATCCCCGGCGGCTTGGCGGAACGTGGGTACACGTCTGCAGTAGACACTCTTTATCCGGTGGCCGGCCCTGCGCGCCGTCGCCGCTGCGTCTCTGTGAGCTCAAACAAAGAGGGGATGAATAATGTCGATCCGAAAAGGGATGTTGCTTTCCGCAAGCCCGGCCGCCCTGGCGTTTGTCATCGCGGTCACGTCCACGCCGGCGCTCGCTCAGAGCACCCGTGGCGCGTCGAATTCCGCGGCCAGCCTGGAAGAAATCGTCGTCACCGCCCGCAAGCGCGACGAGTCGCTGCTTGAGGTTCCCGTCACCGTCAGCGCCTTTACTTCGCAGAATCTGGAAAGTCGCCAGATCACCAGCATCCAAGATTTGACCGACTACACGCCCGGCTTCCTGACCACCAACACCGGCGGCACGCCCGGCGCCCAGGGCGGCTCCCGCGCGGACCGTTCCACCCAGTCGTTCATCGTGCGCGGGATCATCAACCGCACCTCCCTGTTCATCGACGGGGCGCCCGTGGCCTCCGGCTTCGCCGAAGGGGTCAGCGACCTGGAGCGGGTCGAGATCATCAAGGGCCCGCAGAGCGCCTATTTCGGCCGGGCCACCTTCGTCGGCGCCGTCAACCTGGTGACCAAGACGCCCAGCGACGTGTTCAAGGGCTCCATCAGCGGCCTCTACGGCTCCGACCAGTGGCATGACGTGCGCGGCGGGATCGAGGGCACGATCATCCCCGGCAAGCTGACCGGCCGGCTGTCGCTGCGCGACTATTCGATGCGCGGCCAGTATCGCAACGCCGGCGGCCCCGACCGCTACCTGGGCTCACAGTCCACCCAGAGCGTCACCGCCACCCTCTATGCGACGCCGTTCGAAGGCCTCACCGCCAAGGCCACCGGCATCTACTGGCGCGACAGCGATGGCCCGCCCGCCACGGGCAAGTTCCGGCGCATCGACTACAACTGCAACGCCGGCGCGGCGCCCACCAACCGCTTCAACTACATCTGCGGCACGGTGCCCTCGTTCCCGGAAAATCGCCTGGGCCAGGACACCTTCATCTCGCCGTTGGAGCAGAACGTTCTGCTGCGCAATTCCACGGGCGTGCTGACCCCGCTCAACCGCGATCCGCCCATCGACCACGGCGGCCTCGAGCGCCGCGCCTGGCACGCCAACCTCGGCATCGACTACGAGATCCCGGGCACCGGGCTGACCATCTCCTCGCTGACCGCGGCCAACGAGAACGAGATGTATATCATCAACGATCTCGACATCATTCCGTCGGTCGGGATCCCCAACCCAAACTTCGGCACGGTGGCCAACACCGAGCCCTACACCAACTGGTTCTTCCACTTCCAATACTTCACCCGCGACGTGTCGCAGGAGCTGCGCCTGTCCTCAGACCAGAAGGCCCGCTTCCGCTGGCTGGTCGGGGCCAACTACAACCACACCTTCTCGCAGTTCTACAGCGCCGCCATCGCCCCCTTCGGCCTCAGCGTCAACGCCCGCGGCGCGCCGCTGGAAACCGACACGGCCGGGGCCTTCGCCAGCGCCGCCTTCGACTTCACGTCGCAGCTGACCCTGAACCTCGAAGGGCGCTACCAGACCGACAAGGTCACCCAGTATGACCGGCGCCTGACCACGGGCACGGTCAAGGTGGCCGCCACCACCTACAAGAACTTCACCCCCCGCGTGATCCTGCAATACAAGCCGACCCCGTCGAGCATGCTCTATGCGAGCTATTCGGAGGGCATCAACCCAGGCACCTTCAACACCTCCCTGGCCACGGCGACCCCGCTGCAGTTGGCGGCGGTGCAGGCCCTTGCCGGCGCCGGCGCCACCCTGGTGGTCGAGCCGGAGAAGCTGATCAACTACGAGGTCGGCGGCAAGGGGCGGTTCTTCGACGACCGCCTGCAACTGACCATCGCCGGCTACTACGCCGTCTGGGAGGACCAGATCGTCAACCAGTCGGTGCCGGCCCCCTCGGTCGACGCCTTCGGCCGGCCCAACGGCGGCACCTCGGTGTTCGGGGTCTCCACCAACGTCGGCGAGACCGTCATCCGCGGCGTCGAGGTGGAAGGCGCCTGGCAGGTCACCGAGAACCTGCTGGTCAATTTCGCTGGCGCCATCAACGACAGCGAGCTGAAGAAATACATCTGCATCGCGCCCTGCACCGCCATCACCGGCAACAGCAACGTGGCCGGCAACGAGCTGAACCTCTATTCGAAATACAACAGCAGCGTCGGGGCGGAATATTCCCGCGAGGTCCGCGACGGTCTCGAGGGCTACGGCCGCATCGACTACAACTACAAGAGCGGCATGTGGGCGACCTTCTCCAACGTCGCCAAGACCAAGTCCGCCCACAAGGTCAATCTGCGGGCGGGGGTGCGCAACGATCGCTACAACCTCGAGGCCTTCGTCCTCAACGCCACCGACGACGACGCGCCGGTCAGCATCGAGCGGAACGTCGACGTCCTGTCGCCGGGCTTCGCCGACAATGTGCTCAACGTCGGCATGCCGCTGAAGCGCCAGTTCGGGGTGCGGGCCCGCTACAACTTCGGCGGCGAGCCCCCGCCCCCGCCGCCGCCGCCCCCGGCGCCGCCCCCTCCGCCCCCGCCTCCGCCGCCCCCTCCGCCGCCCCCGCCTCCGGTGGCCTATGAGGCGCGCGAGTTCGTGGTCTACTTCCCCTTCGATCAGTCTGTCCTGACGCCGGAAGCCCAGCAGGTCATCGCGCAAGCGGCCGACTTTGCGAAGACCGGCAGCGCTACTCGCGTGGTCGTGGTGGGGCACGCCGATACCTCGGGCAGCGCCGCCTACAACGTGAAGCTCTCAGAGCGTCGCGCCAAGGCGACTGCTGATGCGCTGGTAGGGTCTGGCCTGGCGCAGACCGCGCTGGCGGTGGACTGGAAAGGCGAGGCGGAACCCGCCGTCGCCACCGGCGACAGAGTGAAGGAACCCCTCAACCGTCGCGCCACGATCAACATCAACTTCTGACCCGGCCTTGACTGCAGCGGGCGGCAAGCGCCCGCTGCAGCATCGCTCAAGGAGGCTTCATGCGCCGCTACGATCAGGCCCCCATCCACGTGCTGGACCAGCCCAAGAAGATGGCCCAGCGCGGCCCGACCTGGTCGTACACGGTCACCCCCCAGGGCGGCGAGGGGAGCATGAAGACCCCGCAGTCCTACATCAGCCTGATGATGTGGCCGGCGGGATGGACCCAGCCCTGGGGCGCGCCGCACGAACTGGAATATCATACCCTGCACGAGGAGATTTTCTTCCTCACCGGGACGATGGACTTCGGTGGCTACTATTCGATCAAGGCCCTGGGGTATCTGAACCATCCGCCGTTCTGGAACCACGCCACCAACTTCTTCGCCACCAAGGACAACGGCATGGTCACCATGCTGTATCGCGGCGGCAACCAGCCGATCGTGCAGTTCGAGCCCATCCCCGAGAACTGGGACGGCCGGCCCGGCTTCGCCCCGCCCACCCGCTCCATCGGCACGCGCAACCTGCAGGTCGACGACGTGCCCTGGTTCAACCTGATGACCAAGGCGGGGGCAGACACGGGCCTGAAGGCCAAGCGCATCGCCGAGGACCGCGACGACGGCTGGACCACCTGGGTCATGCAGGCCCCCAAGGGATGGAAGGCCAAGGGCCCGCCGGTGGCGGCCAAGGGCGGCGACGAGATCTATGTCATCGAGGGCGACCTCGCCTGGGGCGGCGCGAACGTCGGCCTGCTGCGCGCCAGCGGCTATGTGTGCGACTCCACCACCATCAAGGACGGCGCCGGCGCCCTGTCGTCCAAGGACGGGGCCCTGTTCGTGCGCTGGACCCGGGGCGCCGAGGCGCTCTGGCAGGTCGCTCCCCAGGTTTGAGGCGGATCAGGATCATGGACATGTCACAGACCCCGGGCGCCACGCGCCGCAACATCCTGGCCAGCGCAGCCGCCGGCGCGGGGGCGGCCACCCTCCCCGCCCTCACTGAGCCGGCCCTGGCGGCCACGGCCCCTGCGACCGCCACCGTCGTGGTCGATCGGCAGGGCCTCTACGAGCCGAGCCAGATGGAATTTTCCGACGTCGGACCGATGGGCTGAACCATGCGCCGCTACGACCAATCCCCGATCCATCTGCTCGACCAGCCCAAGCGCCTGTCCGACCGCGGGCCGACCTGGTCGCACAACGTCACCCCCAAGGGCGGCGAAGGCGGCATGAAGGCGCCCAAATCCGGTATCAGCCTGCTGATGTGGCCGGCGGGATGGACCCAGCCCTGGGGCCAGAGCGGCCAGTTCGAATATCACACCCTGCATGAGGAGATCTTCTTCCTCACCGGCACGATGAACTTCGACAACCATTATACGGTCAAGGCGCTGGGCTACATCAACCACCCGCCGTTCTGGAAACACTGCACCAACTTCTTCGTCGAGAAGAACGACGGCATGGTCACCATGCTGATGCGCAGCGGCCACCAGCCGGTGGTCCAGCTCAATCCCATCCCGGACGGCTGGGACGGACGTCCCACCTTCGCCCCCGCCACCCGCTCCATCGGCACCCGCAACCTGCAGCTCGACGACCTCGACTATGTGCCGCTGCGCACCCAGGCCGGCGAGGACACGGGCGTGCGGGCCAAGCGCGTCGCCGAGGACCGGGACGATGGCTGGACGACCTGGGTGATGGTGGTCCCGCCGGGCTGGTCGGCCAAGACCGCCCCGGTCACCGCCAAGGGCGGCGACGAGATCTACCTGATCCAGGGCGACCTCACCCTCGGCGGCGACGCCGCCGCCACCCTGAAGGAGAGCGGCTACGTCTGCGACTCCGCCCAGATCCGCGAGGGCAAGGGCACGATGTCGTCCAAGGGCGGCGCCCTGTTCGTGCGCTGGACCAAGGGGGCCGAGGGCGTCTGGCGGGTGGCCCCGCAGGTCTGACGGGAAGGGGCGCCGCCTTCCCGCGCTAAAGCGCCTTCCGGACGAGGGCGAACTCCGTCCCGTAGACGCGGGTGAAGCTGATGTCCTGGAAGATGCAGCCGTCCACGCGGACATCCTTCAGCAGCGCGGCGGGCCACAGGCCGTCCGGGCCGGTTGATCGCTCGTTGGGCGCCTGGCCGAAACTCAAGGCGCCGCCGCCATGGATGGGCCGGGTCAGTTCGCTGGAGTCCAGGGTCAGGGCCTGCAGGTCGGCCCCCGGCTCGCCGCCCACATAGAAGCCCGTGTAGGGCGGCGTCGCGGCCCGCTCCCGGCCGTCGAGCACCCCCGAGAAGCGCATCAGCGGAAAGCCGAGGGTGTCCACATTGATGAAGAAGGGGATCGGCTCACCCCCTTGGACCAGGGCCCGCTCCTGTTCGAACACCTGGGTCATCTCGATGTCGGCATGGCGCTTTCCGGCCACCGCGCTCGATCCGATCTGCCAGTGCCGGTCCTCCCAAAGCAGCATGTTGCGATGGCGCACCCCGAAGCCGGGCGCCGAGGCCAGGGTGGAGATGCAGATCTGCTGGTATTGCGAGTATGCCGATGGGCCCGCGTCCGCCTCAACCGACCGGATCTTCAGCCGTTCGGCCTTGATGAAGGCCCGGTGCGGGTCCGCCGCGGTGAGCCCGGGCGGCAGGAAGGGCGACAGATCCGTCGAGGTCTGGAACGGGATGTGCAGGATCTGGCCGTAGAAGCGCGCCGTCCGCCTCGGGGCCCTTGCTGGGTCGGCGGGGCGGGGCGTCTCCGTGGGCCGTCCCCCGGCGCGGGCCACGCCGCCGCCGGCGGCCGTGACGGCGCCGAGGGCGCTGCCGATAACAAGATCACGTCGATGCATGGCCGGCTCACGATCGGGGGATGTTGATTCCGCCTTCAGTATAGCGCGGGGCCGCCTCGGCGCCCCTGTTTTACCTGGCGGCGACCAGCGCCCGCGCATCGACCCGCGCCAGCCACCCGGCCACCGCCGCCGCCACGGCGGCCGGCTGCTCGAGCAGGGCGAAATGCCCGGCGTCAGGGATCAGCGCCAGCTCGGCGTCCGGCAGAGCCCGCGCCATGTCCCGCTGCGCCGCCGGGGGGCATAGGGCGTCCTGCGTCCCCGCCAGCACAAGGGCGGGCACGGTCAGGGCGGCCAGCCGGCCGCGGCTGTCGGGCCGGGACAGGGCCGTGTCGATCTGGCGCGCGAAGGCCGCGGCGCCGACCCGGCCGGCCATGGCCTGGATCGCCTGGCGCAGGGCGGCGTCGTCCCGGCGCGCCGGCGCGACATAGGTCGGCCACAGGGCCTCGCCCACATAGCGCTCGAGGTCGACGGCGCCGAGGGCGGCCGCCGCGCGCCGGGCCGGCCGGTCCGCCGGGTCGACGGCGCCGGCGTTGCTGTCGACCAGGGCCAGGCCCCGCACCCGGTCAGGGGCCTGGGTCGCGACCTCCAGGGCCACGATCCCGCCGAGGGAGAAGCCGAGCAGGGCGAAGCGGTCAGGGGCCTGCGCCAACAGGGCCGCGGCGGCCTCGCCAACGGTGCGCCCCACGGTCATCGGGGCCAGGGTCACCTCTCGCCCCTCCAGCAGGGTCGGCGGCAGGGCGGCGAGCAGGGGCGCGAACACCGCGGCGTCGCACAGGGTGCCCGGCGCGAGCAGCAGGGGTGTGCGGGCGCGGTCGGGCGGGGACGCGGGGTTCAAGGAAGATGCGGTCCAATGTGTTGCGGCTTCCGGGCAAACCCATTATCGACTATGCATTCGGATGCAAAGCGGTTCCACGCCGCAGAACGGAGACTGCCGGTGACGATTTGGACGCAGGACGCGATGAACGCGCGGCTGGTGAGATACGCCGACCTCGTCCCCTGCCGGACCGCCTTCCTCGACACCCGCACCCCGGGCTCCACCGAGAAGGAGAACTTCACCATCATCGGCGCCGGGGTGTCGGAGAGCGCCGACCAGCACGTCCACATCACCCAGTCGCACGGCTTCAACATCGGCGCCGCCCGCCAGCCGTTCGGCTGCGTCAACTCCCAGCACAGCCACGACACCGCCGAGGTGTTCATGATCCACTCCGGCCACTGGCGCCTGCTGTTCGGCCCCAACAAGGAGGACGGCTCGCTGGAGGTCGGCCCGGGGGATGTTTGCTCGGTGCCGATCCACATGTTCCGCGGCTTCGAGAAGATCGACCAGGGCAAAGGCATGCTGTTCACGATCCTCGGCCAGGACGATCCCGGCAAGGTCACCTGGGCGCCGGCCGTGTTCGAGGCCGCCGCCGATCATGGGCTGAAGCTGGCCAAGGGCGGGCGGCTGATCGACACCTCGGGCGGCGACTATGTGCTCAAGGACGTGGAGCTGGAGGACGTCATCGACGACGCCGCGGTCGCTGAACTGAAGACGCCGCCCCTGGAGACCCTGCGCCAGTGCGTGGCCCTCTATCGCCAGGCGCCGGCCAACCCCGAGTCGCCCCTGGCGGCGGAGGGAGTCGAGGAGGCCGGCGTCATCGTGCCCCGCGCCACGGACGACGGCTTCCCCGCCGGGCCGATCACTGGCTGGTGGCCGCACGGCTGCAACCTGCGCCTGCTGACCCTGCAGACGGGCGCCTATGTGCCCCTGCACCTGCGCCGCGAGGCCGAGGTGCTGATCATCCAGGAGGGCGTCATCGAGGTCAGCTGGGCCGAGGGTTCGATCCTGCTGGGACCCGGCGACACCCTCACCGTCCCCGTCGGCCTGGCCCACGCCTTCCGCAACACGGCGTCGGTTCCGGCCGTGGCCTTCGTGGTGCGGGGAACCGAGAACCCCGCCATGCCCCTGTTCGTCTAGGCCCGTCCCGGCCCGTCGCGACGGGCCGGGAAAGGCGCTGACGGATCAGGCGCGGGCGGTGAGCCGGTCGAGGCGGATGGCCGCGGCCTTCTGGTGCCCTTCCAGTCCCTCGCTGGCGCTCTGGCGGATCGCCGGGGGGGCTACGGCGCGGATGGCCGCGTCCTCGAGCCACTGGTAGGTGGCGATCTTCACATAGGACCCGACCCACAGGCCGCCGGTGTATTTGCCGGCGCCCATGGTGGGCAGGGTGTGGTTGGTGCCGACGTTCTTGTCGGAATAGACCACGCTGGCGTTCTCGCCAATGAACAGTGACCCGTAGTTGCGCAGCTTGCGGGCGAAGTCGTGCGGGTCGGCGGTGTGCACCTGCAGGTGTTCGGCGGCCACGAAGTCGGAATAGGCGATCATCGCCGCCTCGTCGGCGCACAGGACGATCTCGCCATAGTGGTTCCAGCTCTCGGCCGCGACCTTGGCCGTGGCCAGGGTCTTCAGCTGCTTCTCCACCTCCAGCAGGGTGGCCTCCGCCAGGGCCCGGTCGGTGGTGATCAGCCCGACCCGGGTGCGCACGTCGTGCTCGGCCTGGCCCAGCAGATCCGTGGCGATCAGCTCGGCGTTGCCGGTGGCGTCGGCGACCACGAAGATTTCCGAGGGGCCCGCCAGCTGGTCGATGCCCACGGGGCCGAACACCTGGCGCTTGGCCTCGTTGACGAAGGCGTTGCCCGGCCCGACGATCTTGTCGACCTGGGGCACGGTCTCAGTGCCGTAGGCCATGGCGGCGATGGCCTGGGCGCCGCCGATCAGGAAGATGCGGTCCGCCCCCGACAGGTGGCAGCCGGCGACCATCGCCTTGTGGGCGTTGGGCGGCAGGCAGGCGACAACCTCGTCGCAGCCCGCCACCTTGCCGGGCACGATGCTCATGATCGGCGCCGACAGCAGGGGGAAACGGCCCCCGGGCACATAGGCGCCCACCCGCTGGATGGGGATCACCCGATGGCCCAGGTGCAGGCCCGGCATGGGCTCGATCTCCAGCGGCCGGATCGTGGCCAGCTGGGCCTCGGCGAAGCGGCGCACGTTGTCGATGGCGAACTCGGTGTCGGCCCGGGTCTGGGGATCGAGCTCGTCGACGGCCTGCCGACGCTCGGCCGCCGTGACCTCGAAACGGTCCAGGTGCGAGTTGTCGAACCGGGCCGCGTAGTCGCGCACGGCGGCGTCGCGCCGCGCGCGCACATCCTTGAGGATGCCCGCTACCAGCCCGCCGACTTCGTTGTTGTCGGAATGCTGGTCCTGACTCGGGGCTTTCACATACTCCAGCAGGGCGTCCAGCTTCGAGGGCGCTAATACGCGGGCCATGGCTCTTTCCTTCGGTTGCGGCGGGGCTGGGCCGAGGCTTAATGCATCCGAATGCAATAGTCACGGGGGCTGGCGTAGATGCGGCCCCGCAGCCCATATTTCGCACCGAAGGCCGCGCGAGCGGCTAAGGTTGTAACTGCGCGCCCGCTTCGCAGGCCGATGAACGGGAATGCCATGAGCCAGGGGCCCAAGCCGAGCCAGCCGAACCGCCGCCCCACCTCCTATGACGTGGCCCGGGCGGCCGGGGTGTCGCAGTCGGCCGTGTCACGATGCTTCGCCTCGGGCGGCAGCATCGCCCCGGCCACCCGCGAACGGATCACCAAGGTCGCCGCCGAGCTCGGCTATCGGCCCAACGCCCTGGCGCAGGGACTGATCTCGCGGCGCACCAACCTGGTGGCCGTGCTGATCTCCAGCCTGACCAATCTCTACTATCCGGAGGTGCTCGACGAACTGACCCGGCGCCTGACCGAGCGCGACACCCGGGTGCTGCTCTTCTCCCTGCGCGCCGAGGCCGAGGTGGACGAGGTGCTGGACCAGGTCTGGCGGCACAGCGTCGACGGGGTGATCTCGGCCGCCCGCCTCTCAGACGCCCAGGTGCGGCTGTTCAACGACCACGGCGTGCCGCTCGTCCTCTACAATCGCATGTCCGAGAACGCGCAGGCGGCCAGCGTCAGCTGCGATTCGGCGGCGGGGGAACGCGAGCTGATCGACCGGCTGCTGGCGGCGGGCCATCGGCGGTTCGGCGTCGTCGCCGGGCCCTCGGACTCCTATGTGGGCGAAGGGCGCCGCCGGGCCGCCCTCGAGCACCTGGCCAAGGCAGGCCTGGACGACGTGCCGGTGGTGCGCGGCGACTTCAGCTACGTCAGCGGCGGCGAGGGGCTGCGCCGCCTGATGGCCCAGAAAGCCGATCTGGACGCCCTCATCTGCGTCAACGACCTGATGGCCATCGGCGCCATCGACGCGGCGCGCGAGACCTTCGGCCTGGTGATCCCCGACGACCTGTCCATCGTCGGCTTCGACGGCTCGGCCCCGGCCAGTTGGTACAGCTACCGCGTCACCTCGATCCGCCAACCGGTGGAGCGGATGGCGGAGGCGGCTGTGGCCATGCTCACCGAGCGGATCGAACGGCCGCCGCCCATCGAAAGCCGCCAGTTCGTGGGCGAGTTCGTGCCGGGCAATTCCGCCCGACTGACGCCCCGCTAGCCGCATTCGGATACAGATTCGCCTGCGTATCCCTCGGGATGACCGCGACTTTTGTGCCCGCTGGCGCAGTTCATCAGCCTGCGCGAGCGTGCCAGATACCCGGCATGAGCTATAATTATCTATAATTATCAAATGGTTGTATGAGCGACAGGCCAGACCTAGACCGTCTCCCACGGCCTTGCATCCGAATGCAGATTTTCGTGGACTCTTGCGGCCTCCCCTGGTTACGGTTGTGCGAGGGACAGGGTCGGGGAAATTCCCGGCCAAACGACAAGGGGCTCCCATGCGCAACAAGATGATGTTCTGCAGCGCTTCCGCGCTTGCCGTGGCCATGTGGGCCTCAGGAGCCGCCGCCCAGTCGGCGCCGACCACGGGCGCCGTCGAGGAAGTCATCGTCACGGCCCAGCGCCGCAGCGAGCGGCTCCAGGACGTGCCCCTGGCCGTGACCGCGGTCAGCGCCGCCGACCTGGCCGCCAGCCGGATCACCGACGCCAGCCGCCTGCAGTTGGTCACCCCGGGCCTGACCTGGGGTCAGCAAGGCGCCGACTCCTTCCCCGCCATCCGCGGCGTGCGCACCCAACTGGTCAGCGCCCAGAGCGACCCGGTGATCGGCTTCTACATCGACGGCATCTACCAGAGCCGCACCCAGCAGCAGAGCTTCCCGCTGTTCGACGCCTCGCGCGTCGAGATCCAGCGCGGTCCGCAGGGCACGCTCTACGGGCGCAACACCTTCGGCGGCAACATCTCGGTGATCACCCAGCAGCCGCAGAAGGACTTCAACGCCGCGGTCAACGCCGGCGTCGGCAACTACAACCTTCGCCAGATCGACGGGCACATCAACCTGCCGGTCAACGAGATGCTGCAGTTCCGCGTGGCCGGCTACCACAGCGAGCATGACGGCTACGTCAAGTCGACGGCCAACAACATCGAGTTCAACGACGAGAACCAGTCGGCGGTGCGGGCCAGCGTCCTGTTCACCCCCAACGACAAGTTCGAGGTGCTGCTGCACGGCGCCTACTGGGAACGGGACGACGCCGGCGGCGGCGCCTACGGCTACAAGACCGTCGGCACCCTGATCGTGCCGACCACGGGCGTCCGCTCGATCCTCGGCCAGCCTTACGGCGTCAACCCCTCGGTCCGCAACGGCACGGCCTTCGTCGCCGGCGTTGACGCGGGCGTCCCGGTGGTTGGCGACGAATATCACGTCCAGTGGGACTACCAGCCCTTCCAGAAGCTGAAGGAGCGCTACTTCGACGCCCAGCTCAGCTACGACCTGGGTCCCGTGGTGTTGAAGTCGATCACCGGCTACAACCGCTTCCAGTCGAGCCGTTCGGGCGACCTGGACCAGTCCGCGGTGGTCTTCCCCGCCGCCGGCGTCGCCTCGGGCTTCGTCGGATCGGGCATCCAGACCCCGAACACCCGGGTCAAGACCTTCAGCCAGGAACTGCAGATCGCTTCGAACGATCCGGCCTCGCCGCTGGAATGGATCGCCGGCGCCTACTACCTGCGCGACAAGGTCGACGAGCTTTACAGCCAAGTCTACACGGCGCCGTCGGCCACGGCCCTGGGCAGCCGCTCGCGCACCCTGATCGACACCAAGGCCTATGCCGTCTACGGCCAGGCCAGCTATTCGCTGATCCCCGACACCCTGAAGCTCATCGCCGGCATCCGCTATTCCGACGAGAAGAAGAACTTCGTCATCACCAACTTCACGGCCCCGGTGCGGACGTTCGACTTCAGCACCCAGACCGCCGCCCGGGCCGGCGGCCAGGCCAAATACAACAAGGTGACCTACCGCGCGGGCCTGGAATACAAGATGGCCCCGCAGCACATGCTGTACGCCACCATCTCCAGCGGCTTCGAATCGGGCGGCATCAACAACAACTCGTCCAACGCCCTGATACCGGCGGCCTACGATCCGCAGGAAGTCACCGCCTACGAGATCGGGTCCAAGAACCGCTTCATGGACGGCCGCATGACGGTCAATGTCAGCGCCTTCTACAATGACTACAAGAACCTGCAGATCACCATTCTCGACCCGACCACCAACCTCTCCTACTATTCCAGCGCCGGCGCCGCGGAGAGCTACGGGGCGGAATTCGAGGTCAAGACCGTGCCGGTGGACAACCTGCACCTCGACATGACCGCCGCCCTCCTGCACGCGGAGTTCACCCAGTATGTGCGGCCCAACCCCTTCGGCAACACCGTCACGGTGGACCTGTCAGGCAAGGACGTGCCGATGTCGCCCGCCGCCAAGATCACCTTCAGCGGCTACTACGACTTCGACCTGGGCGACGCCGGCGTCCTGACCCCCCGGGTCGACGTGCTCTATTCCACCAAATACTACGCCACCGACTACAACACCGTGCTGGACCGCCAGGACGCCTATGCGACCCTGGACGCCAGCCTGCGCTACTCGGCCAAGAACGACCGCTACTACATCGAGGCGTTCGGCAACAACCTGACCGAGGAAGCCGTGATCTATTCGGCGACCCTGGGCTCCACCGCGCGGATCCAGGAATCGTTCAGCCCGCCGCGCGTCTATGGCGTGCGGGTCGGCGCGAGCTTCTAGGGCATAGACCACCGTCCCCCGTCGCGGGGCGTTCGAGGAGGCAAAGCCGATGCCGACACTTCCTCCAGCGCCCCGCGGCGGCGGCACGATGCCCAGTGACGGCATCGACGGCGGCGAGCTCGTTCTGGCCGCCGACATCCCCGCCGAGCCCGCGGACCCGGGGGCCTATCCGCCCCTGGCGCGCGGGCTGATCGCCTTCGCCTTCCTGATGGTGGCGGAGTTCTTCTACAGCTGGGCCTGGAACTCCGTGGACGTCCTGCGCCCCTATATGCGCACGACCCTCGGCCTGACCCTGACCCAGGCCGGCTCGGGCTATTCGGCCCAGGGCGCCGGCGCCCTGATCGGCGCCGTGGTCATCGGCCAGCTCGCCGACCGCTTCGGCCGCCGCGCCATGCTGATGGTGGTGATGATCGGCTACGGCCTGAGCCTGATCGCCGGCGCCTTCGTCACCAGCTACGCCGGCTACCTCGCCGAACGGTTCGTGCTGGGCCTGTTCATGGGCGGCATCTTCCCCATCGTGGTCGGCATCTATGTCGGCCTGTTCGCCTCCAATGTGCGCGGCCGCCTCGCCGCCCTGATCAACGCCGTCTTCTCCAGCGCCGTCACCACCCTGGGCCTGGCCAGCGGCGCGCTGAACGGCGACTGGCGCCTGTTGCTGTGGATGGGCGGGGCGCCGCCGATCCTGCTGGCCGTGCTGTCCCTGGTGCTGATCCCCAAGTCGGCCGACGCCCGGGGGCCGGCCAAGGCCGCGGGCGCCCCCGCCCCCGTGCTCGAGCTGTTCGCCCCGGGGGTGCGGGTCCAGACCCTGATGCTGGCCGGCCTCACCGGGCTCAACTTCTTCGGCTACCAGGCCTTCGGCGGCTGGCTGACCACCTACCTCAAGGACGTGCGCCACCTCACCCCGGCCCTCATCGGCGATCTGATCGCCTGGCAGTTCGCCGCCAACATCGCCGGCGGCCTGTTCTGGGGCTGGGCCGGCGACCGGTTCGGCCGGCGCTTCAACGCCCTGGGCTTCATCGGCACCGGCCTGGCGATCCTGGTCTATCTGAACATCCACACCAACATGGTGCTGCTGGGCTGCATCGGCGCCCTCTATGGCTTCATGCTGTCGTCGAGCGTGATCTGGGGGCCGTGGCTGACGGAACTGTATCCGCCGCACCTCAAGTCCACCGCCGCCTCGATCTTCAACTGGGGCCGCATCGTCAGCTTCTTCGCCCCGCTGATCACCGGGGCCATGGCCAGCAGCCTGGGCCTGGGCCTGACCATGGGCACGGCAAGCGTGATCTTCCTGATCGCCGGCGGGCTGTGGCTGTCCTTGCCCGAAACCCACCCCAACCCTCTGCTGCCCGCCTGGCGAGCCCGGCGCGCGGCGAGGGCGGCCGCCTAGCCCCGGACCTTGGCCGCCAGAGCCGCGGCGCCGGCCAGGATGAAGCCGTGGTCGGAGCCCAGCAGGAACAGGCTGGCGCCCTTGGCGATCCAGCCGGGGGCGTCCTCCGCGCGGGCCAGGAACATGCCCACCGTTCGCCCGTGGCGCAGACCCGCGGCGCAGACCGCCTCCACCGCGGCCACCACTCGGGGATCATCCTGGTCGGAGCAGCCGTAGGCGACGGTGAGGTCGGCGCGGCCGACGAACAGGCAGTCGATCCCGTCGACGGCGGCGATCTCGTCGATAGCGTCGATCGCCTCGGGGTCCTCGATCTGGACCACGACCACCGTGCGCGCCGACGCCGCCTCCAGGATCTGGGCCATGGTGCGGGTGGTGTAGCCGGCCGCCCGCGAGGAGCCCGCGAAGCCGCGGCCGCCATGGCCGTAGTGCGCCGCGCGCACCGCGGCCCTGGCCTCCTCGGCTGAGCGCACGTGCGGCACGACGACCCCCGCGGCGCCGCAGTCCAGCGCGCTGAGGATGTGCTCGGGGGCGGCGGACGGCGTCCGCACCAGCACGTCCATCCCCGCAGACCGGGCGGCCATCACGCAGCCGTCGATCGCCGAGCGATCGAACGGCGCGTGCTCGGCGTCGAGGCACAGACAGTCCAGGGCGCTGAGGCTGAGCACCTCGACGATGATGGGCGACGGCGTCTTGACGAAAGTCCCTACCAGGGTCTCGCGCCCGGCCAGGCGCGCCTTCAGGGCCGGCCGGCTCACGCCGCGCCCCTCCACAGGGCCGCGCTGGCGATGTCGGCCCCGTCGGCGAGGGTCTTCAGCTTGGCGTAGACGATCTCGGGGTCCACCGCGCCGAAGCCGGCGAAGGTGGAGAAGCCGCAGTCGGTCCCGGCGATGACCCGCTCGCGGCCGACCAGGGCGGTAAACTGCTGGATGCGCTGGGCGACCACCTTGGGGTGCTCGACGAAATTGGTGGTGGAATCGATCACGCCGGGGATCAGCACCCGGTCCTCGGGGACCAGGGCGATCAGGTCGGCGAAGGCCTGCCAGTCATGCTGGTGGCGGGGGTTGGCGGTCTCGAACAGCAGCCCCTGGGGCTTGGCCTTCATCAGGGTCGGCAGGATGGTGGCCATCTCGACGTCGCAGTGATGCGGTCCCTCGTAGTTGCCCCAGCACACATGCATGCGCACGCGGTCGGCGGGCAGGTTGCGCAGGGCGTGGTTCAGCACCTCGACGTGCTGCTCGATGAGGACCAGATATTCCGCGTCGCTGCGGTCCTTGTACATCATGTGCCGGCCCAGGCCGAGGTCGGGGCTGTCCAGCTGCAGGATCAGCCCGGCCGCGACGATGGCCTCGTATTCGGGGCGCATGGCCTCGGCCAGGGCCTCCAGATAGGCGTCCTGGGTGGCGTAGAAGCGGTTGGGCTGGAACAGGGCGATGACCCCGGGAGAGGCGGCGTTCATGAAGCCGCCCACCGGCCGGTGGCGGCCCAGGGCGGCGGCCATGTGCGCCAGGTCATCCTCCAGCGGCGCCAGCGTCACCGGAGCGACGGCCCCGATACAGCAGGGGCGGCGGTAGGTGGGGGTGCCGCCGCTGGAGGCCTGGCGGGCGAGGAAGCCGGGGAAGGCTTCCAGGTCGGCGGGCGGGGTGCGGGGGCTGTCGCCGTCGAAACCGCTGATGCGGTCCTTGATGTAGGTGGCGTAGGAGATCTTGGACATCTCGCCGTCCGAGACGAGGTCGACGCCGCAGGCCACCTGCCGCGCGACGCAGGCGTCCACCGCCTCGCCGATCACCCGGTCGAAGACGGAGTCTTCCACCGCGTCCCCCCGCTCCCTGGCGAAGACGAGGTCGGTGACGGCCGCCGAGCGGGGCAGCGAGCCCACGTGGGTTGTCAGTATCCGGTCGGCCATCGCGCCCTGCCTTGGATCGTTGATGCGGGTGGAACGGGCGCGCCGCGGGGCGGCGACCCCGACGTTGTCCTAGGCGAGGGCGTCCGCGGCGGCGGCCATGTCGCCGAGCTTGATCTGGACCAGCATCGACAGCTCGTCATAGACCACCCATTCATCGACGATCTTGCCGTCGATGACGTGGAAGTGGGTGAAGCCGAGCACCGAGACCCGTCGGCCGGTGGGCGGGCCGAACGCGGAGGCGTAGCCCAGGTGGTGGCCCTCCATGATCCAGCGCACCGCGTATTTGACCCCGCCCTCCTCGCTCTCATTGGAGCAGATGTGTTGGGGCATCAGCAGGGCGTCCGGCAGAAGGCCGACCAGTTTCAGGGTCTGCTGCATCACCGCCGCCGGGCCGTACAGCTCGCGCATGAGCGGTCCGTGCCACTGGCAGTTGGAGGCGTAGATCTCCTGGATCTTGCCGAACATGCGCTGGTTGTAGATGTGGTGCAGCCACTGCAGCACCTCGGCCTCGCCGTCCGTGTGGGCCAGGGACAGGTCCGCCGTCTCGGCTGGCGGATACTGGCCGATCATCCGGCGGTTCTCGCTGAGCTCCACCACCCGCTGGCCGCGGGCGAACATGGCGCGGGCCATCTCCTCGGCATAGGCGTGGGGATCGATGCCCATCTGGATCAGGGGGGCCATGCTGTCGCGCACCACCCACTCGCGGTAGATCTTGTTCTCCAGGATCATGCAGTCGGCGACGGTGCGGGTGAAGAAGGTGCGCCCGGTCGGCTTGCCCCACAGGCCGTATTCAGTGTGGCGGCCGGTCGAGTGGTTCATGTGGCTGGTGTAGAAGCCGTCGACGTCGTTGCCCCGCCAGATGACCTGGGTGCCGAGCGCCCGGCGGTCGGGCAGCTCCACCAGCCTCTGGATGGTGTCGCGGACGATGGTCTCACGGTCGTACATGGCGCCCAGGCCGGTATAGACGACGCAGTTGTGCGTGTAGTGCGTATAGATCAGCCCCACGTCGCGCTCGTCCCAGATCTTATGGGTGCAACGGATGATGTAGTCGACGATGTCGGTATAGATCTCGTCGAAGCCGCGCATGCTCTGCACCCGGGACCGCCCCTCGGGCGCGAGCTGGGTGTAGTCGCGGCGCTCGACCTGCAGAACGGCCCGCGGGTCGTCGCCGGTCGCCGGGGCGGCCCTGGCCGGAGCCTTGGCCTTGTGATCGTCGTCGCTCATTTCGATCGCCCTCACCGGTGCGTTGCATTCGGATGCAATAGTGCTACGCCATGACCCGTCACGGTGCAACCCGGCGATGACGCCTGCGCCTCGCTAGCTCTCGAGGTCCTTGTGCACGGTGCGCGAGGCGATCACGAAGCTGGCCGCCGCGGCGATATAGACCACGGCCACGGCGATCAGGGCATAGCGCAGTCCCAGGGCCGCGCTGCCGGCGGCCTTGGCGAAGAGATCGCTGCTGAGGCCCAGCAGCATCGGGCCGACGCCCAGGCCGATGATCCCCGTGGTGAAGGTGCTGATCGCCGAGGACATGGCCCGCATGGACAGGGGCGCAAGGCTCTGGGTGAGGACCATGTTGGGCGCCGTCCACAGGCTGTTCATGGTGGTCGGCACCAGCAGGCAGACCAGGGCCACCATCGGACTGGGGGACATCACGGCGATGATCTGGAACGGCATGCCGATCAGCAGGCCGATGGCGGGCAGCAGCAGGATGTAGCGCGGGTCGCGGGCGCCGAACCGGTCGGCCAGCCAGCCGCCGCCGAAAGCGCCGAGCAGCCCCGCCGCCCCGGCGGACAGCCCCCACCACAGCCCCACCTGGGTCATGCTCATGCCGTAGGCGCGCATGAAGAAGGAGGGGAACCAGAATTGCAGGCCAAGGCTGCAGAAGGCTCCCAGGCTGCCGGCGACCAGCAGCATCACATAGGTGGGCTTGCCCAGCATGACCTTGAGCACCTGGCCGAGGGGCGCCCGCTCCACCGGCCCGGCCTTACGGTTCTCGGCGAAGCCGCGCGGCGGCTCCTTCACCGTCAGCTTCATGAGCACCGCCAGGACCACCCCCGGAAAGCCCACCGCCATCAGCGCCACGCGCCAGCCATACTGTTGGGCCAGCCAGCCGCCCATGGCCAGGCCCGCCGCGGTGCCGATCGGCAGGCCCAGGGCATAGATCCCCATCGCCCGCCCCCGCTCGCTGCGCGGGTAGAAGTCGGCCAGCATCGACATCGCCGGGGGCGAGCACCCCGCCTCGCCGATGCCCACGCCCACCCGGGCCAGCAGCAGGTGCATGAAGCTGTTGGCCATGCCGCACAGGCCGGTCATCACGCTCCAGATCGCCAGGGCGCCGGCGATGATGTTGACCCGCTTGCCGCCGCCGTCCGCCCACCGGGCGATGGGGATGCCGAGCACGGTGTAGAGCAGGGCGAAGGCGAAGCCGGTGAGCAGGCCCAGCTGCCAGTCGGCCAGGTGGAACTCCGCCTTGATCGGCTCCTGCAGGATGGTCAGGATTTTCCGGTCGATGATGTTGAAGGCATAGATGACCAGCAGCAGCGCCAGCACATAGCTGCGGTGGGCGCGAAAGGCGCCCTGGTCCGGGGCCGATGCGATCGACGGCTCGGCCGGCGTTTCGGTCATCTGACGCTCCCTGTGGATCCGCCCTTTTGACGCCGGCGGTCTGCATGCGTAGGACCGATGCGCACGATCATCGACCGACCGATTGTCTGGACCCAACGACGGGATGGTCGGTCCCCCCGCCCGACGCGCCGGGCCGGGCGCCTCAGTCGCCCGAGCGACGCTCGGCGAGGTCCGAGGCCGCCTCCATCAGGCCCCGACCGGCGGCCTGGATGCGGGCGCCTTTCCAATGGGCGCCGAAGGCCAGCAGGGCCAGGGCGATCTCCACCCGTCCGTGCCGTGTCACCACCGGCGCCGACAGCACCGACACGGCGTAGTCGGCGTCGTCGGCGATCTCGTCCAGGAAGTAGCCGGCCTCGCGGCGCACCGCGCTGATCGCCTCCAGGTCCGCCCCCGGCGCCCGGGCCTTCCAGACGGCTTCCAGGCGCTCGTGCTGGTCGTGGCCCGCGGGCAGGTCGAGCCCGACGAAAAACCCCCGGCGCCGGCCGGCCTCGAACGACCGCAGCAGGGCGGCGGTATGGGCGACGTCCAGGGGCGGATGGGCCCGGGCCAGGTAGTCCTCGAAGCTCCGTGCGTCGAGGGCCGCGGCGAGGGGCGCCCCGTAGGGCGGCGCGAAGGGCAGGCGCACCCCCGTGCGGGCGATGCCGCGCATGGGATCGCCCAGGCCGGCGGACGCCACCACCACCAGCTGGTCCCCCGCCACCGCCTCGGCGGTCGCCGTCAGGCCGAACTGGCGGAACAGCCGCCGCAGCACAGGCGACAGGTCGCCCACATCGGGAAACCGCGCCAGGGCCGCCTGCCCCACCGCCACCGCGGAGGGCCCCAGGGTGTAGTGCTTGCGGGTGGGATGCTGCAGCACATAGCCGGCGTCCACGAGGGTGTTGAGGATCGACAGGCAGGTGGTCTTGCTGAGGGCCAGCGCCCGCGACAGTTCCGACAGGCCATAGGCCTCGGTCGGCGAGACCGCCAGGAACTCCAGGATCTGCAGCACGCGGGTGGTGGGATTGGAGACCGGCTTCGCCATCCGGCGGGGGACCTGCTGCGCTTGAACGACGACCGGTGGACATCGCCCGCCCGCACCGGCGGTGTCAAACCCAACTTCCCTTTGGTCGGGAGACGGCAGACCGCTCGTCAGGATGGAACGGCGCGCCGTCAGGGCATACTGGCCCCCATGGCCGAGACGACCCTGCCCCTGGAGCCCCCCGCCATCGGCGACGGCTCGGCCGCGACCGTCGCCCCCGGCGTTCGCTGGCTACGCATGCCGCTCGCCAGCTCCCTGCGCTTCATCAATGTCTGGGCCCTGGCGGACGGAGACGGCTGGACCGTGGTCGACACCGGCCTGCGCGGCGCCCAGACCCAGACCGCCTGGACGGCGGCCCTCGCCGGCGCCCTGGGCGGGCGGCCGGTCACCCGCCTGATCGTCACCCACCTGCATGCTGACCACTGCGGCCAGGCCGGCTGGTTCGCGCGGCGCCTGGGCGCGCCCCTGTGGATGACGCGGGGCGAATACCTCAGCTGCCGCGTGGGTCAGGCCCAGCGGCCGGGCCGCCTGCCTGCGCAGACGGCGGCCTTCTATCGCGCCGCCGGCTGGACCGACGCGCAGCTGGCCGAGCAGGCCCCGCGCCTGACCGCAATCGCCGCCCTCTCGCATCCCCTGCCCGCCCACTATCGCCGGCTGGTCGACGGCGAGACCCTCACCATCGGCGGCCAGGACTGGCGGGTGGTGGTGGGATCGGGCCATTCCCCCGAGCACGCCTGCCTGCACGCGCCGGGGCTCGACCTGTTCATCGCCGGCGACCAGGTCCTGCCGGGGTTCTCCGCCACGGTGGGCGTCACCCCCCTGGAGCCGCACGCCGACCCGCTGGGAGAGTGGCTCGACTCCCTGGCCCGCATCCGAGGCGCCGTGCCGGACTCGGTGCTGGTGCTGCCCTCGCACGGGGATCCGTTCCGTGGCCTGCATGCGCGCATCGACGCTATGCAGACGCATCACACGGCCGCGCTGGAGCGTCTGAGCGGGGCGCTCGGCCAGCCCCTGCGGGCCGTCGACGCCATCGAGGCGGTGACCGGCCGCCCGCCCCGAGGCGCCAGCCTGCCCTTCGCTACGGGGGAGGCCCTGGCCGCCCTCGCCTGGCTGGCGGCCCGGGGGCTGGCGTCGCGGCGGCGAGACGAAGCCGGCGTCGACTGGTGGGGCCCGCCGGCCTAGATCCTGTTTCCAGGCCTATTCACACCCCCATCCCTCGTCATCCTGGAGAGCCGCGAAGCGGACTCATCCAGGACCCAGCAGCTCCACGTTCAACGCGCCGCACGGCAAGGTCCTCGCTGCTGGATCCCGGGCTCGCGCAAGAGCGCGCCCCAGGATGACGGTCCCTTTTGGTAGCTCGCTCACCACCCCCCAAAGCCGTCATCCCGGAGAGCCGCGAAGCGGACTCATCCGGGACCCAGCAGCTCCACGCTGTCCGCGCCGCACGGCAAGGTCCTCGCTGCTGGGTCCTGGGGTCGCGCAAGAGCGCGCCCCAGGATGACGGTCCTCTGGAGGCGCGCCCCAGTCCGCCTCTAACCCGCCCAGACGGCCAAACCGTCGAGGGCCTCGATCTGCGACCCCCGCGCCAGCAGGGGATTGACCTCAAGGGCGGCCAGGCTGTCGCCAAGCGCCAGGGCGGCGTCGCCGATCCGGGCGATGGTCTCAGCGGCCGCCTGGCGGTCCGCCGCGGGGGCGCCGCGAAAGCCGTCCAGCAGGCGCGAGCCGCGCAGTTCTGACAACATCTCGACCACATCCTCCGGGGTCACCGGCAGCAGCCGCTGGCTGGTGTCCTGCAGGGCCTCCACCAACACCCCGCCCAGGCCGACGGCGATCACCGGCCCCCATTGCGGGTCACGCAGCACGCCCACGAACAGCTCGACGCCGCGCTCGCGCATGGGCGAGACGATGACCCCCTCCAGCCGGGCCGCCGGCGCGGCGCTGGCCACCGCCTGCAGGATTCCGGCATAGGCCTCACGCACGGCCGCCTCGCCCTGGAGGCCGAGCCGCACGCCGCCCACGTCGCTCTTGTGGGCGATGTCCGGCGACAGGACCTTCATGGCCATCGGACCGGGCCAGGCGGCGGCGGCGGCCTCATCGGCCGAGGCGGCGATCCGTGCGGGAATGATGGGAACCCCATGTCGGGCCAGATGCTCGAGCACCTGGCGCTCGTCGGTCGGGCGGTCATCGGTCGGCGTCGGCGGGGCGGGGGCGGGGCGGCCGAGCAGGCGCCGCCGACGCTCCCACCAGGCGGCCGCCCGGCCAATGGCGCCCAGGCCGTGGTGCAGGCCCGCGCTCATATAGGGGATGCCCGCCTCGACCATCACCTGGCGTCCCGCTTCGCTGAGCGGCGTGAGCGTGTGGCTCAGCAGGATCCCCGGCAGCGGCTGGGCCGCCAGGGCCGGGCCGATGTGGCCCAGGGTGCGCACGATGTAGTCGGCGGACTCCGGGCGTTCCGGCGCATCGAAGAAACAGACCAGGAAGCCCAGTCCCGGGTCGCGCCCCAGGATCGTCAGGGCGTGGGCGAACAGCTCCGGCTGGAGCATGGCGGCGCCGGTGATGTCGAGGGGGTTCTGCGGCGTGGCGAAGTCCGGCAGGGCCGCCTTCAGAGCGTCCACGGTGGCGGGCGCCAGGGGCGCGGCGCGCAGCCCCTCGGCCTCCGCCCGGTCCGAGGCGATCTCGCAGACGCCCCCGGACATGGACACGAAGCCGACGCCCCGGCCCCGTACCTCGCCGATCCGCCCCATCAGATCGGCGGTGAACACCAGGTCCTCGAGAGAGGCGACCCGGACAAGGCCCAGGCCGGCGCAGGCCGCGTCGAACACCCGGTCGTCCCCCACCAGCGATCCGGTATGGGCCTGGGCCGACTGGGCGGTCGCCTCGCTGGCGCCGATCTTCAGCACCACGATGGGCTTGCCGGCGTCCAGCGCCCGGCGCGCCGCGGCGGCGAAGGCGGCTGCGTCGCGGACGCTCTCCAGGAACAGGGCGATCGATCGGGTCGCGGGGTCGTCGACGAGGTGGTCGATGACGTCGGCGACGGTCAGGTTCATCTCATTGCCCGTGGATACCACATAGGCCAGGTCGATGCCCTGCTGCTGGGAGAAGCTGCGCATCATGGCCGCGGTGGCGCCGCTCTGCGAGACGATCGCCAGGGCCCCCGCCCGGCGAGGCTCCGCCAGGGGCGTCGTCCACACCGGCGTGCGGTCAACGTAGTTGATGAAGCCCAGGCAGTTGGGGCCCAACAGGCGGATGCCGTTGTCGCGGGCGAAGGCGGCGATCTGCAGCTGGCGGGCGGCGCCGTCGGGACCCATCTCGGCGAAGCCGGAGGTCAGGGCCACGGCGTTGCGAACGCCGGCGGCCGCCAGGTCGGCCAGGGCCGCCTCCAGGCCGTCGGTGGGCGTCATCAGCAGGGCGATGTCGATGGGCTCGCCCACCGCGGCGCAGCTGGTCGCCGCCGGCTGCCCGTAGGGCGCCCCGCCCTTGCGGTTGATCAGATGGACTTTGCCCGTGAACCCCAGGCGCTGCAGGTTGCCCCAGGCGGCGTTGGACCATGTGGAGCGCTCGCTGGCGCCCACCAGGGCGATCGAGCGCGGCCGAAACAGGCTGTCGAGGCCGCCGGACGGCGGGGCGGTGGTCACCGTCACGAGCCGGTGAAGGTCGGCTTGCGCTTGTCCTTGAACGCCTGCACCGCCGCGCGGAAATCGCTGGAGGTGTTGAGCATCGGCACATAGTCCATCTCGGCCCGGAAGGCGTCCTCCAGGGTATGCACGCCATTGGCGTAGGCGGCCTTGGTGAAGGCCACGGACAGGGGCGCGACGTCGCCATAGCTGAGCGCCACGGCCCGGGCGCCAGCCAGGGCGCCGCCCGGCTCGCACAGGTCCTCGATCATGCACATGGCGTGGGCCTGCTCGCCGCTGACCTCGGCGCCCAGCAGGGTGATGCGCTTGGCCCGGGCCACGCCGACGCGCTCCTTCAGGGACCACAGCAGGCCCATGTCCGGCATCAGGCCCAGCTTGCAGAAGGCGCCGCCGAAACGGGCGGTGGGCGCCGCGACCACGTGGTCGCAGGCCAGGGCGAGGGCAAAGCCGCCGCCGTAGGCCAGCCCCTCGACCGCCGCGATCACCGGCTTGGGCCCGCTGACGATCAGGCGAACCAGCTGGTGCACCTCCTTGAAGTTCTCCCGCGTCTGCACCGGGGTCCAGGGGGCGGCGTCGGCGTCCACATTGGACAGGTCGGCCCCGGACGAAAAATGCCCGCCCGCCCCCGTCAGCACGATGGCGCGGCAGGCGGGATCGGCGTTCAGGGCCGTCAGGTGGGCCATCATCTCCAGCCGCATGTCGCGCGAGAAGGCGTTGCGCTTGGCCGGCTTGTTCAGGGTGATGACGGCGACCGCGCCGTCGCGCTCCAGCAGGATGTCGTCGCTCACCGGGCGGCCCCCTGGTCGAGTTTCAGCAGCTTCATGGCGTTCTCGCGCAGGAACTTGGGCCAGACGTGGTCGCGGAAGGGCACGGCGGGCAGCTCGCCGAAACTGCGCTCCAGGGTCAGGCCCGAGGGGTGGTAGCCGGCGTAGAGCACCTTGTCGGCGCCGCGGCTGTTGGCGAAGTCGATGATGTCCTTGGGGAAGTATTTGGGCGCGAACGCGCTGGTGGAATAGTACAGGTTCGGCCACTTCAACAGCAGCTTCACCGCCAGATCCGTCCACGGCTCGGCGCCGTGGCGCATCACCACCTTCAGCTCGGGGAAGAACCAGCACACCTCGTCGAACAGGCCCACATACTGCGGCTTGAACGGCATGCGCGGCCCCGGGACGCCGGCGTTGATGAAGATCGGGATGTCGAGCTCCACGCACTTGCCGTAGATCGGATAGACCCGCTTGTCGTCGATCGGCACATTGGCGCCGCAGGGGAAGAAGAAGGCGGCGATCACCCCGTCGTATTCCACCGCCCGGGCCAGGGCGCGCACGGCGTCCATGCCCTCGTTGGGATCGACCATCACCCCGCCGATGAAGCGGTCCGGATGCAGCCGCAGCGCCGCCCGGCCCAGGTCGTCGCCCGCAGAGATCAGCGCCTTGGCGACGTTGAAGCGGTCCATCTCCTTCAGGGTTTCGGCGATGGGATCGGCGCCGTCCGTCTTGACCGGGTCCTTGAACATGTAGCCGGCCGGGTGGGCGAAGGCGCGGTTACGGCTGTCGGCGTCGCGCAGCAGGGCGCCGTAGGTCTTGGACCAGTCGTGGTCGCCTCGGGGCAGATCGAGCATGGTGTCGATCACGCCGATGTCGGTGGGGTATCCCATCTCGCGCCTCCCGCAGTGGCGGCGACCATAGCGCAGGTTCGCCCGAGACGGATCGTCGCCGCTCCCGCTATCGATAGGCGGCCCCGGCGCGGCGCTTCGACCGACAATCCTTCCCCTAGCCCCCGCCCAATGCTTGGGCGCGAGGCCGTCCCCGCCCTTGCCTCGCGGTCGCTTTCTCATATTCTTGGTCGAAAATCAGACCATTAGGGAGAGACGACATGGACGGCTCAGTCGAGGTCCCATCGGCGCCCCACGTCGCCATCGATCCGGCCCTGCATGGCCAGCTGCTGGACTGCGACGCCCATCTCTACATGACGCCCGACATCATGGCGGGCATCGTCAGGGACATCGGCGGCGGCTTCGTCCTGGCGCATGTGGCCAACCAGATGGGCGGCGAGCGCTACCACCAGGATCGGGTGAAGGCCCGCAGCGAGCCCTGGGTGGTCAAGGGCCTGGGCGCCCTGGGCGCCTATGACGCCCGCGAACGGGTGGAGCTGATGGACGCCCTGGGCATCCGGGCCCAGCTGGTGTTTCCCAACACCGCCCTGCGCGAGCTGCGCATCGACAGTGACGTGGCGCGGGAGGCCTGCCGGCGGTTCAACGACTTCGCGCTGCAATGGACCAAGGACACCGACGGGCGCGGCCGGGCCCTGTGCCAGATCAACATGGCCGATGTCGACTGGGCCATGGCGGAACTGGAGCGGGTCATCGCCGGCGGCTGCAAGGGCGTCACCCTGCCCTGCGCTTCGCCGCCCGCCGGGGTGTCCCCGGCCCACAGCGTCTGGGATCCCTTCTGGCGACGGCTGGAGGAGGCCGACATTCCCGCCCTGCTCCACATCGCCAACGGCGGGCTGGTCACCAGCGACGCCGACGACCCGGTCATCCCGCCGCGCGGCTTCGGCGACGCCGAGGCGCTGAAGGCCAGCTTCGACATGCGGCCCGGCGCCGAGGAGGCCATCGGCCCCTACTTCTTCCTGGTGGCCCACATCCCCGTGGAGGTGTTCCTGATCTCGATGGTCATGGGCGGGGTGTTCGAGCGCTTTCCCCGGCTGCGCTTCGGGGTCATCGAGTGCGGCTCCAGCTGGGTGGGGCCGATGGTCGAGCGGATGGAGACCCACGCCAACATGCTGGCCAAGCTCGGCATGACCTATCCCCTGCGGCCCTCCGAATACGTCCGCCGCAATGTCCGGGTGACCCCCTTCTGGCACGAGGAGATCGACACCCTGATCGAGCGCCACGGCATGCCCGAGATCTATGTCTTCTCCACCGACTTCCCCCATGTGGAGGGGACCCGCGATCCCATCGGCCGGTTCAAGAAGACCATGACGCGGCAGGGATCGGCCTATGACGCCGCCTTCTTCGTCGACAACGCCAAGCTGCTGTTCCCGGGCCTCTGAGTGGGCGGCGCGCTGGACGGGGTGCGGGTCCTCGACCTCAGCCGGGTGCTGGCGGGGCCCTGGGCGGGGCAGACCCTCGGCGACCTGGGCGCCGACGTGGTGCATGTGGAGCGCCCGGGGCGGGGGGACGAGAGCCGCAGCTTCGGCCCCCCGTTCCTGAAGGCCGCCGACGGCTCCGACACCGCCGGCTCGGCCATGTATCTCAGCGCCAACCGCAACAAGCGGTCGGTGACGATCAACATCGCCTGCGCCGAGGGCCAGGCCCTGGTGCGGGCCCTGGCGGCCCGGTCGGACGTGTTGATCGAGAACTACAAGGTCGGCGACCTGGCCCGTTACGGCCTCGACTACGACAGCCTGTCGGCGGTCAATCCGCGGCTGGTCTACTGCTCGATCACCGGCTTCGGGCAGTCCGGCCCCTACCGCGACCGCGGCGGCTACGACCCGATGATCCAGGCCCTCAGTGGCATCATGAGCATCACCGGCGACCCCGACGACGTCCCCGGCGGCGGCCCCATGAAGGCCGGCCCCAGCATCGTCGACATGACCACCGGCCTCTATGCGTCGATCGCCGTCCTCGCGGCCCTGCGCCACCGTGACCAGACCAGCGGCCGCGGCCAGCATATCGACCTGGCGCTGCTGGACTGCGGCTTCGCCCTGACCTCGCACCTGGCGCAGATCTATGCGGTGACCGGCGCGTCCCCCGGCCGGGTGGGCACGCGCGGCTACGGCGGCGCCCCTGGCGGCGGCTTCCGCTGCGCCGACGGACACATCATGGTGGCGCCGGGGAACGACCGTCTCTACGCCGCCTTCGTCGGCGCCCTTGGCCGGCCCGACCTGGCCACCGATCCGAGGTTCGCCGCCAACCGCGACCGGCTGATCCACCGCAAGCTGCTGGTGGAGCTGTGCGAGGCGGAGACCCGCAAGCACACCGTCGAGGCCCTCTACGCCGCCCTCACCGCAGCGGGGGTCCCGGCGGCGCCCATCCGCGAATTGGAGGACGTCTTCGGCGATCCCCAGATCCAGGCGCGGGAGATGGTGGTCACCGCCCCGCAGAGGGACGGCGGCGCGGTCACCCTGCTGGCCAGTCCCATCCGCCTGTCCGACACCCCGATCGAGGTCTATCGCGCCCCCCCGGGCGTCGGCGACGACACCGACGCGGTGCTCGGCGAGCTGCTGGGGCTGGACGGGGCCGCCCTCGCCGACCTTCGCCACCGCCAGGTGATCTGATGGCCCTGGACCCCCGCCTGCGCGCCGGGCTCAGCCTGCCCGCCATCGCCGCGCCGATGTTCCTCGTGACCACCCCCGCCCTGGTCCGCGAGGCCTGCCTCAACGGCGTCATCGGCGCCCTGCCCCGCCACAACGCCCGCGCCTTCGACCAGTTCGAGGCCTGGCTCGCCGAGATCCGGGCCGCCCTCGACGCGGCCGTCGCCGAAGGCCGCCGTGTCGCGCCCCTGGCGGTGAACCTGCCCCTGGGTCTCTCGGCCACGGACCTTTCGGCGCATCTCGACGCCTGCCGGCGCCACGGGGTGGAGATCATCATCAACGCCCAGGGGGACCCGACGGAGCTGACGCGGCGGGTGCACGACTGGGGGGGCCGGCTGTTCCACGACGTCACCTCGATCCGCTTCGCCGAGAAGGCCATCGCGGCGGGGGTCGACGGCCTGACCTGCATCGCCGCGGGCGGGGGCGGCCACTCGGGGGTGATCAGCCCCCTGGCCCTGATCCCGCGCATCCGCGCCATGTTCGACGGGACCATCGTCCTGGCGGGCGCCATCGCCCACGGCGCCGCGATCCGGGCGGCGGAGGTGCTGGGCGCCGACCTGGCCTATCTGGGCACCCGCTTCATCGCCACCCGCGAGTCCGGGGCCTCGGACGCCTACAAGCAGATGCTGGTGGCGGCGGATTCCACAGGGCTGATCTATACGGGCAAGGTCGCCGGCGTGCCGGCCAACTGGCTCATCGACAGCCTGCGCGCGGTCGGGCTGGATCCCGACGCCCTGCCGGAGCCCGTGCAGAAGAAGGGCCACGACCACCTGCCTGCCGGCGTGAAACCGTGGGGCAACCTGTGGAGCGGGGGCCAGGGGGTCGAGCTGATCGACGACATCCCGGCGGTGGCCGACCTCATCGGCCGCCTGCGCCGGCAGTATATCTCGGCCTGCCAGACCAACGACATGGCCGAGGCCGCCCGGCTGGCCGAGCAGGCCCTGGATCTGCGTCAGTAGATCTCGAACAGCCCGGCGGCGCCCATGCCGCCGCCCACGCACATGGTCACCACCCCCAGCTTGGCCCCGCGCCGATGGCCCTCGATCAGCAGGTGGCCGGTCATCCGCGATCCCGACATGCCGTAGGGATGGCCGATCGCGATGGCGCCGCCGTCGACATTGAGGCGATCGTCGGGGATGCCCAGGGTGTCGCGGCAGTAGAGAACCTGCGAGGCGAAGGCCTCGTTCAGTTCCCACAGATCGATGTCCGCGACCGACAGCCCGTGCAGCTTCAGCAGTTTCGGCACGGCGAACACTGGGCCGATGCCCATCTCGTCCGGATCACAGCCCGCCACGGCGATGCCGACCAGGGCGCCCATGGGGGCCAGCCCGCGCCGCGCCGCCTCGCCCGCCTCCATCAGCACGCAGGCCGAGGCGCCGTCCGACAGCTGCGAGGCGTTGCCCGCGGTGATGTGGCGGCCCTCCTGGATCACGCGGCCGCTCCGGTAGACCGGTTTCAAGGCCGCCAGGTCGGCCAGGGTGGTCTGCGGGCGATTGCCCTCATCCATCGACAAGGTCACCGGCCGCGATGTGGTCTCTCCGCTCGCCTTGTCGGTGACCAACATGGTCGTCGCCATCGGCGCGAGCTCGGCGTCGTAGCGGCCGGCGGCCTGGGCGGCGGCGGTGCGCTGCTGCGACCGCAGGGCGTATTCGTCCTGAGCCTGGCGGCTGACGCCATAGCGCTCGGCGACGATCTCGGCCGTCTCGATCATCGGCATGTTGTGGGTCGGAACGTGCTCGGCCAGCCACGGGTCGACGGCCCGGTAGCGGTTCATATGCTCGGTCTGCACCAGGGAGATCGAATCCAGGCCGCCGCCGATGGCCACCTGCATGCGGTCGACGATGATCTGCTTGGCGGCGATGGCGATGGCCATCAGGCCCGAGCCGCACTGGCGGTCGACGCTCATCCCCGGGACGCTCGTCGGCAGCCCTGCCCGCAGCACCGACTGCCGGGCGATGTTGGCGCCGGCCGCGCCCTGCTGGGCGGCGGCGCCGAGCACCACGTCCTCGACCTCCCCGGGTTCGATCCCGGCGCGGGCGATGGCGTGGCTGATCGCGTGCGCGCCCAGCGCCTGCGGCTGGGTGTCGTTGAAGGCGCCCCGATAGGCCTTGCCGATGGGGGTGCGGGCGGTGGAGACGATGACGGCTTGACGCATCCCGCCTGCCTACAAGACCCCGGCCCGGCATCTACCGAGGATTGGGCGGGGATCGCGCGAGCGATTGTCGGTGCGCAAGTGGTTCCACCGGCAACATTTTCTCTGTTTGAAACGGATCATAGGGAAGTGGCGAGGCGGCAAAGCGGCCCATAGCCTCATGGGGCCGAGCCTGATCACAGGCCCAATTCGGCCCGACGAACCCTCCGCCGCCCGCCGGCGAGGCCGTCAGGAAACCAGAGCTATTGGGGTTGGACCATGGGACCTACACGATCGCTGCGCGTCGCGCTCCTGGCTGGCTCGGCCGCCGGCGTTCTGGCGGGCGCGGCCCACGCCCAGGGGGCCGCGCCGGAACGGCCCGCCGCCGATGATCGCGTGGCTGTCGAGGAGGTCATCGTCACCTCCCAGCGTCGCAGCGAGAACCTGCAGAACGTGCCGATCTCGGTGACCGCCCTCACCGCCAGCCAGCTGGCGAGCGCCGGGGTCGCCAATTCTCAGAACCTGGTCCAGGTCACGCCGGGCCTGGTGATCATCCGCTCCAGCTACAGCGGCCAGCCCGCCATCCGCGGGGTGAGCACCCGCAACGCCGGTCCGGGCGACGAGCCCAACGTCGCCAGCTATGTCGACGGCGTCTACCAGCCCGAGCAGTTCGGCACGATCCAGGAACTGGCCAACGTCGAGCGCGTGGAGGTGCTGAAGGGCCCGCAGGGAACCCTGTTCGGCCGCAACGCCACCGGCGGCGCCATCAGCATCGTCACCAAACGGCCCACCGCCACCCCCGAGGGCGAGCTGTCGGTCAGCGCCGGCAAGTTCGGCTACGCCAAGGTGTCGGCCTATCTGTCGGGGCCGCTGCACGGCGACGTCCTGACCGCCAGCCTGGCCGGCTTCTACCTCAAGGACGACGGCTACATCCGCAACGTCTTCCTCAACACCACCCAGGGCGACCAGGAACGCTACGCGGTGCGCGGCAAGCTGCTCTACGCGCCCAACGATCGGTTCGAGTTGGGACTGAACGGCTTCTATGCCAATGGCAACGAGAACGCGACCTTCTCGGGCCATTCGCTGAACGGCAACAACCAGGCCCGGCGGTCGGCCAACCCGCGCAACCTGCCGCTCAATATCCTCATCCCCCAGGGGGACTACGAGACCGCCACCGACTTCATTCCCTATTTGAAGATCCGCCTGGCCTCGGTGGACATGAACGGCAAGGCCGACCTCGGCTGGGCCACCCTGAGCGGCCTCGTCAGCTATTCGGACAGCCGCGCCCACATCTATTCCGACGCCGACGTGTCGCCCCTGGTGCTCAGCTATATCAACCCCACCCTGACGTCGGAGTCCTCGACCCAGGAACTGGTGCTGACCAGCAACCCGGGTCGCCTGACCTGGCTGCTGGGCCTCAACGGCTACCAGGGCAAGAGCTACCAGAACCCGATGATCGCCAACGGGGTGGCCAACTACAACGGCCAGAAGAGCTCGGCCGCGGCCGGCTTCGCCGAGGTCAGCTACGAGGTCGTCGACCGGCTCTTCCTCACCGCCGGCCTACGCTACAGCTACGACAAGAAGAAGGGCTCGTTCCGCCTGGCCACCTCGCCCACGGCGACCACGGGCCAGGACAGCTGGACCAATGTCGCGCCCCGGGTCGTCGCCCGTTACGAATTCTCCAGCCGCGGCAACGTCTATGCTTCGTATACGGAGGGTTTCAAGACCGGGACCTTCAACACCACCTCGGCGGCCGGCGCCCAGGCGGCGGCGCGGCCCGAGAAGGTCAAGGCCTTCGAGGTCGGGGTGAAGGCCGACCTGATGGCCAACCTGCGCGTGGTGGCGGCGGCCTTCCACTACAACTACACCGATCTGCAGACCACGGTGACCCTGACCCAGCCCAACGGCGCCCTGTTCAGCCTGCTGCAGAACGCGCCGGAAGCCCGCATCGACGGCTTCGAGGGCAACGTCCAGTGGCAGGCCACCCGCGATTTGGAACTGACGGCGGGGGTGTCGCTGCTGAAGGCCGAGGTGCAGGAATTCCCCAACGCCACCCTGTCGATCCCCCTGTTCGTGGGCGGCCTGCCCGCGGGCAACACCACCGGCGTCTTCAACGTCGCCGGCCGCGACCTGCTGCGCGCGCCGCGGTCCACGCTCAACCTCGGGATCAACTACAGCCGCGAGGTCGCCGGCGGCGACCTGGTCTTCACCGGCAACGCCTTCTTCAGCGACAAATGGTACAACGACCTGCTCAACCGCGTGACCCAGCCGTCCTACACGGTGGTCAACGCCTCGGTCACCTGGACCGCCCCCGGCGACCACTGGAGCGTCAGCGTGTTCGGCCAGAACCTGACCGACGAGCGCTACTTCCTGTCCACCGTGACCAGCTCCCTGTCCGACACCTTCGGCTACCAGAAGCCCCGCTGGTTCGGGGCGACGGTGGGCTACAGGTTCTGATCGCGCCGCATTGACGTCATCCTGGGCTCGCGCAGCGAGACCCCAGGACCCAGCAGCGAAGACCTTACCGTGCGGCGCGGTGAGCGTGGCGCGGCTGTATCCTGGATGAGTCCGCCCTCGGGTCGGCCTTCGGCCGAGCTCGGGCGGCTCTCCAGGATGACGGCGGAGGTTGAAGGCGCTAGGTCGAAGGCGGGCGCCGCCCGCCCTAGCCCGGCGCACGCCGCACGATCAGGGCGTCCACCGCCACCACCGCGTCGGCCGAGCAGATCAGCGGATTGACGTCGAATTCGGCGATGGAGGCGGGGTGGTCGGCGATCAGTTCCGACAGCCGCGCGATGGCGTCGGCCAGCCGCTCCTGGTCCACCGGCGGCGAGCCGCGGAACCCGGTCAGCATCGCCGCGCCGCGCAGGGACCCCAGCATGGCCCTGGCCTGATGCGCGCTGACCGGCGCCTGGGCGACCACCGTGTCCTTGAGCATCTCCACGAAGACGCCCCCCAGTCCCACCATCAGCATGGGGCCGAACACCGGATCCACCCGGGCGCCGACCATCACCTCGACGCCGGGCGGGATCATCGGCTGCACCAGCACGCCGTTGATATGGGCGCCGGGCACACGAGCGGCAGCGGCCGTGATCTCGGCATAGGCCTGAGCCGCCGAATGGGCGTCGCGGACATTCAGGCGGATGACCCCGGCCTCGGTCTTGTGCGGGATCTGTGGCGATTCCACCTTCATGGACACCGGGAAGCCGATGGCCGCGGCGGCGGCCAGGGCGGAGGCGGCGTCCTGCGCCAGGGTCTCGCGCACCACCGGCACGCCGTAGGCGGCCAGCAGCGCCTTGGCCTCGCGCTCGGCGATCACCGGCGTCCTGTCCGCCACGAGCCTGGCCGCGACGACGCGGATAGCCTCGTCGTCCGCAAGGCGAACCCGCGCCGGCTCGGCCAGGCGAGCGGCGCGGCGGTCCTCCCAGCGATGCCAGGCGGCGATGGCGGCGAAGCAGCGGTCCATGGAGCGGAAGACGGTGGAATTGGCGTCCGCCTCGGCCTCGGCCAGGCCGGGGCCCGCCAGGAATTCGGTGATCCAGACGTTGTTGACCAGCTTGCCGTGCTTGGCCGCCAACTCGGCGAAGGACCGCACCCGGTTGGCCGTGTGCACCGAATAGGGATGGGCGGTGACCAGCTGGTCATAGGCCGGGTCGTCCATCAGCATGTCGACGCAGGCGAAGAAGGTCTCCAGGTCGTTGGCCACGCCGCCGGTGACGTCGCAGGGATTGCGGGCGGTTCCGAAGTCCGGCAGCCGCGCCTGGAGCCCCTCGCGCACGGCCTCCCCCGGCTGCGGCAGGGCCACCCCGTGGGCCTCGGCCTTGTCCGCCGCCATCACCGACGCGCCGCCGGACGAGGCCAGCACCACGACGCCGCGGGTCTGGCTGGGCCGGGCCTTGGCGAAATAGCCCGCCGTCTCGATCAGGTCCTCGAAGTTGTCCACCACCGTCATGCCGGCGCGCTGCACGGCCGCCAGATAGGCGTCCTGCGAGCCGGCCAACATGCCCGAATGGGTCATGGCCGCGGCAGCCCCCTCGATCCCGGTCCCAAGCTTGTTGATGATGATCGGCTTGCCCGCCGCCAGGGCGATGGCGGCGGCTTCCAGCAGGCGCTCGGGCTGGGGAATGGCCTCGAACACGCAGGCGATGGCGGTGCAGGCGGGGTCCTCGGCCAGATAGGCCAGCAGGTCGGCGACATCGACGTCGCAGGAATTGCCGGAGGTCAGCAGGTGGCTGAAGGACACCCCCCGCAGAAGCGCCTGCGCCGCCGCGAAGCCCAGCCCGCCGGACTGGCTGACGACCCCGATGGAATGGGCGTGCGGCGCCATGGGCCGGCCGTCCGCATCCGCCCGCACAGGGGTGTTGGTATAGGTCAGGGCGGCGCCGGCCGCGTAGTTCACCGCTCCCAGGCAGTTGGGCCCGATGATGCGGATGCCGCTCTCGCGGGCGATGGCGCTGAGCCGATCCTGCAGCAGGCGGCCCTCCTCGCGGCCCGTCTCCGCATAGCCGGCGGCGAAGATGATGGCGCTCTTGGCGCCCCCGTTCACGGCGTCCAGGACGATGCCTTCCACCGCGGCGCGGGGCGCCGTGATGATCACCGAGTCCGGCGCCTGCGGCAGGGCCGACACGGAGGGGTGGCAGGGGGCGTCGCCGATCATCTCGTATTTGGCGTTCACCAGGTCGATGCGGCCGCCAAAGCCCAGCAGCTGCAGTTGCTTGACGGCCCGCGACCCCGCCGCCGTCGGCGTGGGCGTGGCCCCGACGATGGCCACGCTCCTGGGCTCGAGCGCCGCCAGAAGATCCTGTCGCCTGTAGACCGCGCGCGCCGTCATGCCTGCCCTGCCCTCTTTGTCGTCATTGCTTTTGGGACGCGGCGCGGCCCCCTCGCCAGCGGCCATCCTTCGGTTTGCGGCCAAGGAAATGTCGGCGCCGCCTCAGACGGTGTCCGGCCCGCCCAGGATCACCGTGGCCTGACTCGAGAGCACCCCCCCGTTGCCGTGGGCGAGCCCCAGGGTCGCGCCGGCGATCTGGCGCTCCCCCGCCAGGCCCATCACCTGCTCGGCCGCCTCGGCGATCAGGAACAGGCCGTACATGCCGGGGTGGCAATAGGACAGGCCGCCGCCGTTGGTGTTCACCGCCAGCGAGCCGCCCGGCGCGATACGCCCACCCTCCACGAAGGCGCCGCCCTCGCCCTTGGCGCAGAAGCCGAGGTCTTCCAGGAACAGGATCGTATTGATGGTGAAGGCGTCATAGAGCTCGACCACGTCGATGTCGGCCGGGCGCACCCCCGCCTGGGCGAAGGCGCGGGCGCCAGACTCCACGGCCCCCGTGGTGGTCAGGTTCGGCATCGACGAGATGTCCCTGTGCGTCACCGCCGCCGCCGCCCCCAGGACGAAGGCGGGACGGGCGACCAGGTCGCGGGCGCGGTCGGCGCGGGTCATCACCACCGCCGCCGCCCCGTCGGTGACCAGGCAGCAGTCGCGCACGGTCAGGGGGTCGGACACCATGCGCGCGCCCAGGACGTCGTCGATGGACAGGTCGCCGCGCATGAAGGCCGCGGGATTGAGCTTGGCCCAGCCGCGGGCCGCCACGGCCACCTCGGCCAGCTGGCGGCGGGTGGTGCCGAACTCATGCATGTGGCGGGCGGTGGCCAGGGCGTAGGAGGACGCCGGCGCCAGGGGCCGGTAGGGCCCCTCATAGGTGGGCGGCTTGCTCGACCGCACCAGCTTGCCGGCGCCGCTGCGCTGGTTGCTGCCATAGGCGATCAGGGCCGTGTCGCACTGCCCCGTGGCCAGGGCCAGGGCAGCCATGAACAGGTGGGTCTGAAAGGCCGAGCCGCCGGTGCGGTTGTTGTCAGTGATCTTCGGCCGGATGCCGAGATACTCCGCCAGGCTCAGGCCCGACAGGAATTCGTCCGGCAGGCCGATGAACAGGGCGTCCACGTCCCCCGGGGTCAGGCCGGCCTTGGCCAGGGCCCGCACGCTGGCGCCCACCGCGAGGTCCAGCGACGAATAGCCGGGCGACTCGCCCTCGCCGAAGGTGGCCGAGGCGACGATGGCGGTCTGGCCGCGGGGGAAGGCCCTGTCGGCGTCCATGGCGCCGCTCACGCCGGATCGAAGACGAGCAAGGGGCCGTCCTCGGTGGCGGCGATCCGTGCCCGGACCGCCATGCCGATGGTCACGGCGGCGGGGTCGACGCCCTCCACCCGGCTCATCAGGCGGGGACCCTCCGCCAGGTCGATCAGGGCGACGTTGTAGTCCGCCGCCGGCGGGCGCTGGCGCACCACGGTGGTGGAATGGACCACGCCCCGCCCGTCCGCCTCCACCCAGTCCAGCTCCGTGCAGCCGGTCACCGGCTCGGCGACGCGGGGATAGAAGATGAAGGCCCCGGTCTGGCGGCTGCGCTGCAGCATGAAGCGCCCCTGTTCGAGGTAGGCGCGGTAGTCCGCGTCCGGCTTGATCGACATCTCAGCCCTGTCCCTTGACCAGCATCGCCTTGACCGCCCCGCGATCCACCTTCATCGAGCCGGTGCGCGGCAGGGCGTCGACCACCGTGATGGCCGTCGGGATCATCGGGGCGGACAGGCGCTGGCGCGCGAAGGCGGCCAGTTCGCCCTCGGCGGGCGCCGCCGCGCCGGGGCGCAGCTCCACCGCCGCCACCGGGACCTCGCCCAGGCGCTCGTCCGGCGCGCCGACCACCGCCGCCTCCAGCACCGCCGGGTGCCGTCGCAGGACCTCGGCCACCGCCTCGGGCGAGACCTTGAAGCCGCCGCGAATGATCACGCTGTCGGACCGGCCCTTGAGGAAGACGAAGCCGTCCGCGTCGATCAGCGCCAGGTCGGTGGTTCGCACCCAGTCGGGGGCGATGCGCGGGGCCAGGACCTCGAGGCTGCCCACGCCGCCCGTGGGCAGGGGCGCGCCCGCCTCGTCCGCCACCCGCAGGCTGATACCCGGCCGCGCCCGCCCGACGCTGCCGCGCTTGGCCTGGCCGTAGGCCTCATGATCGGCGATCGTCCAGTTGGCGATGACCCCGCAGAATTCCGTGGCCCCGTAATTGATCAGGATCGGAATGCCGTAGGTGGTCTCGAAGCGGGTCTGCAGCTCCGGGTCCAGGGGCGCGGACCCGCACCGCAAGGCTGGGATGAAGTCGAGATCCTCGCGCGGCACGCCCGCGTCCAGCACCATGCGCAGGGCCGCCGGGGGCAGGGACAGGAAGCTGGTAGGCCGATAGGCCTTCACCGCCCGCAGCCAGGCCGCCACGGTGAACTTCTCCAGCAGCACCACCCGCTGGCCGTGGCTGGCGCAGGTGATCAGGCCGTAGAGGCCGCTGATGTTGCCGAGGGGATAGAACTGCACATAGGGGGCGGCGGTGTCGGTGGTCCCCGCCTGGACGGTGGCGGCCCCGGCGTCGTTCACCGCCTCTTCCAGGGTCGCGTAGCGGATCGGGGTTCGCTTCGGCGCGCCGGTGGTCCCGCTGGTCAACATCTCGATGGCGACGTCAGGGGACGGGGCCTTGTGCGGGCCGGCCCCGAGGGTCTCCAGCCCGTCCACCGTCCCGAGCGGCGCCGCGCCCTCGTGCGCGACGCCAAGCCCCACGGACCCGGCGGCGCGGGCGGCCTCGCGCACGGCCTGCGCCGCCCAGTCCTGGGCGTCGCCGATGACCAGGGCCAGACGCAGGCTCGCGATCTCCCGGGCCAGGCCCTCGGGCGACTGGTAGGCGTGGAGCATGACGATGCTGCGCCGGCGGGCCAGCAGGGCGAAGAGGATCGCCACATGGCCCGGGCGGTTGCGGGCGATCAGGCCGATGGGCGCGTTCGCCGGAATCCCGGCCCGCAAGAGCGCGTCGTCGAGGGCGGTCGCGGCGCCCTGCAGGAACGCCCGCGGGGTCCAGGCCCCATCGACCTCCAGCACCGGATCGGTCGGGTCCAGCGACAACAGCCAGCGGAAGCGGGCGTCCAGGGCGGTCTCTCCCGCCTGGCCGAAGGCGATGTGGCTCATGCCGCGGCCTCCAGGGCGGCGCGGGCGCGGGACGGCGCCGGCTGGGCCAGCAGGGCGGCCTTGTGGCTCCGGGCGCCGCCGCCCAGCGCCGACAGCACCCGCGCCCGCTTGACCAGGAGTTGGGCGTCGCATTCGGCGGTGAAACCCATGCCGCCGTGGGTCTGGATGTTGCGGGCGGCGTTCAGGCTGGCGGCCTGGTCGGCGATGATCCAGGCGGCGTGCGCCTGGAAGGCGGCGTCCGGCCGCCCCTGCGCCAGGGCCGCGAACACCGTCAGCGACCAGGCGGCCTCGCAGCGCACCGCCATGTCCGCGCAGGCGTGCTTGATGGCCTGGAAGGCGCCGATGGGCTGGCCGAACTGTTCGCGCACCTTGGCGTAGGCGACGGCCATGTCCCGGGCGGCCTCGGCGATCCCGGTCAGGCTGGCGGCGCCCAGCACCGTGGCGCGCCCGGCGATGTCCTCGTCGGCGGCGGCCAGCCAGTACAGGGGCCGCGCGCCGTCCAGGCCGACCCGCTCCAGGACCAGGGTGTCGTCGATGCCGGCCACCGGCGCGGCCGCCCCCGCCGCCTCGAACAGGGCGGCGCCCTGCGGGCCCCAGGCCACGCCGAGGTCGCCGGGCTGGCTGTCCAGGCGGTGGAACACCCCCTCGGGGTCGGACGCCACCCTGGCGCCGGCGAGGGGGACTAGGATCGCCGCCCGGCGCTGGCCGTCGAGCAGGGCGCCGGCCAGGGCGGCGTCGCCGGCCCGGCTGGCGATGCGCGCGGCCAGGACGCTGCCCAGCAGGGTGGGGCTGACCAGATGGCGCCCGGCCGCGCGGAAGATCAGCGCCTCCTCGGCCAGGCCGTAGCCCACGCCGCCGTCGGCCTCCGGCAGGCCCAGGCCGAGCCAGCCGAGGCTCGCCGTGCGGCGCAAAAGGTCGGTGTCGCGCGGGTCCGGCCCGTGAAGCCGCGCCAGGGGCGCCTCGGCCGCCAGCACCGCCTCGGCGCTGTCCCAGATCGCCTGCTGCGCGTCGTCGGGAAGCAAGTCGATCATGAGCGCCCCCGCGGCAGGCCGAGCACGCGCTCGCCGATGATGTTGCGCCGGATCTCGGAGGTGCCGCCGGCGATGGTGTGCTTGAATCCGTCCAGGTAGCGATGAACCCAGGCCGCCGCCTCGCCCTCGCGCTCCAGGCCGGCGCCGCCGAGGATCTCCATGGCCCCCGCCTGCACCCGCTGGAACAGCTCGCCGAAATAAAGGGAGATCATCGCCCCCTCGGGACCCGGCACATCCTGGCGCAGGCCCCGGGAGATGGCGGCGTAGGTCATCGCCCGCATGGCCGCCACCTCGGCGCGCAGGCCCGCCAGCAGGGCGGCGATGGCGTCATCCTGGATGGCGCGGCGGCGGCCGTCGGGGGCGGAGACCTCACCGGCCAGGGCGATCAGCTCCTCGACGGTGCGCTGCAGCTCCACCTGGTGCGGGATCATCGCCGTGCCGCGCTCGAACGACAGGGTCGACATGGCCACGCTCCAGCCGTCCTTGAGCCCGCCGACCACGTTCGACAGGGGTATTCGGGCCTCGTCGTAGAAGACCTCGGCGAAATGGGCCGATCCGGTCATGGTGCGGATCGGCCGCACGGTGACCCCGGGGGTACGCATGTCGCAGATCACCCAGGCCAGGCCGGCGTGGCGCGGCGCGTCCGGGTCGGTTCGCACCAGCAGCTCCTGGTAGTCCGCCACATCGCCGTAGCTGGTCCAGATCTTCTGGCCGGTGACCACCAGATCATCCCCGTCCACCACCCCCCGGGTGCGCAGGCTGGCCAGGTCCGAGCCGGAGGACGGTTCGGAGAAGCCCTGGCACCAGACCGCCTCGCCCTTGAGGATGCGCGGGATGTGAAAGTGCTTCTGGGCGTCTGAGCCGCGCGCCATCAGGGTCGGGCCGCCGTGGTTCAGGCCCACGAACATGCTGCCCGGCGCCGGGGCGCCGGCGTGGGCGTATTCCTCGTGCCAGATCAGCTGCTGCATCAGGCTGAGGCCGAGACCGCCGAACTCGACCGGCCAGGCGATGCCGGCCCAGCCGCCCTCGTACTGGCGCGCCTGCCAGGCGCTATCATAGGCCCGCGCCGACGGCTCGTCGTGGGGCCGCGCCTCGCGGGGGGCGTTGGCGAGGATCCAGGTGCGGACCTCGTCGCGGAACCGCTCGTCCTCGGGGGTGAAGCGGAACTCCATGTCTAGCGCCCCCGGAAGGTCGGCCGGCGCTTGTCGAGGTAGGCCTGGACGCCCTCAGCGTGATCGGCGGCGCCGAAGGCCACCGCCTGGGCCATGCCCTCCTGCTGCAGATAGGCGCCGGCGGATCCCTCATACCCCTGGCCGATCAGCCGCTTGGTCAGGCCCAGGCCGACCGTGGGGCCGGCGGCCAGCTGCTCCGCCAGGGCCAGGGCCTCCGGCATCAGGGCGTCGGCGGGCAGGACCCGGCTGACCATGCCGATCGCCTGGGCCTCGGCCGCCTCCACCTTGCGCCCGGTCAGCAGGATGTCCTTGGCCCGCGGCGCGCCCACCGCCCGCGGCAGGGTCCGCCCCAGGCCGAAGTCCGCCGCCGCCGCGATGATGGAAAAGCCGCCCATGAACCAGGCCGTGTCCGACGCCAGGATGATGTCCCCCAGCATGGCCAGGCCGAACCCGGCGCCCACGGCGGGACCATTGACCGCGGTGATGACCGGCTTCTCGCCCTCCAGCAGTTGCTCGATCCAGCGGTAGCTGCGCGCCAGGCGCGTGCGCAGCTGGGCCGGGGTCGACGGGACGCTGAGGCCGGGAATATCCCCCCCGGCGCAGAAGGCCGAGCCCTCGCCGGTGATCACCAGGCAGCGGGCCTCGGCGTCATCGAAATAGCGGGGGACCAACGCCTCCAGGGCCGTCCTCATGTCGGCGCTCAGGGCGTTGCGCGTCTGCGGCTGCGACAGGCGCAGCACATGCACGGCGCCGATCACCTCGAGGCGGACGGCGTCGCTCAAAGGTCCATGTCCCCTTCGAGCATGCGCTTGGCGATCAGGCGCCGCAGGATCTCGGAACTGCCATCCGCCACGCTGATCTTGCGCATCGCGATATAGGCGTCGGTCAGGTACATCTCGTTGGTGAAGCCCATCGCGCCGAACACCTGCATCACCCGGTCGACTGTAAGCTTGGCCGCCTCGGCGGCAAAGCACTTGGTCATCGACAGTTCCTTGGACGCCGTCTGGCCGCGGTCGAGAAGTTGGGCGACGTTGATCGACATCAGGTGGGCGGCGTGGACCTGCATGGCGCATTCGGCCAGGGGGAAGGTGACCCCCTGCTGCTGCGACAGGGTCTTGCCGAAGGTCTCGCGCACCTTGATGTAGTCGAACGCCTGGTCCAGGGCCCAGCGCGAATAGCCCACCGCCCGGGCCGAATTATACATCCGCCCCAGGCCGACCCCGAGCATGGCCGTGGCGAAGCCCTTGTCCAGCTCGCCCATCAGCTGGTGCGGCTCCAGCCGCACCCCGTCGAAGCGCAGCAGGCCCTCCACCGTGCCGGCCTGCCCCCACATCTTGATGGTGCTTTCCAGCTCGAAGCCGGGGGAGTCGGTGGGAACCAGGAAGGCGCTGATCCCGCCCTTGCGCCGCTCGGCCAGTTCCGGATTGGTCACCGCGAAGACCACGGCGTAATCCGCGTGGGGGCTGTTGGAGATCCAGATCTTGTTGCCGGTCAGCCGCCAGCCGTCCCCGTCGCGCTCGGCCCGGGTCTTGATGCGGGCGGCGTCGGAGCCGGCGCCGGGCTCCGAGAGGGCGAAGCACAGGGTCTTGTCGCCGTTCATGATGCCCGGCAGCACCTGCGCCCGGGCCGCTTCGGTGATGGTCTCCAGCACCGGGCTGGGCCCCTTCGCCCAGTGGCTGATGATGTAATAGGACAGCCAGTCCTTGGGGCCGCAGACATGGGAGATGTGTTCCCAGGCAGCGAAATAGGCCAGCAGGCCCATGCCGCCGCCGCCGAGGGACTCCGGCACGCTCATGGCGTAGTAGCCCGCCTCGGCCGAGGCCTTGCGCACTTCGCCGATGATGTCCCAGACCTCGGGGGAGAAACGGCCGTCATCGGCATATTTGCGGCGGGGATCCGCCAGCAATTCGGCGTGCTTCTTGTGGCGCGGCAGGATCTCGCTGCGCACGAACCCGTCCAGGCCCTCGAGGAGGCCGCGGATCTCGTCCGGATACTCGAAAGCAATCGCGCCCATCGCCCAACGTGTCCCCGCAGGTTCGTGAAGCGACGCGAGCGGCGCCGCCGGCCGCCGAGGCGGTCATCGTTGCCGTCCTTCATCCGGACAAGGCGCGCCGCCAGCCAGCGTCTATCCTTCGGGGACGCCCTGAGATTTTGTGAGGCAGGCCGGGAGCCATGGCCCCAGGCGCCAGCCCCGACATTTTGGAGGGACGATGCTGCGCGATAGATGGTGGTTATCCGCCGCCCGCTACCGATGACTGGCCACCGTAAAATGCGTGCGGGGACGAGGGCGGGACGCCTGCGTGACAGAGATCCTATCGGGAATAAGGGTGCTGGACCTGACGCGCGTGGCGTCGGGGCCCTGGTGCACCCAGCTGCTGGCCGACATGGGCGCGACGGTCATCAAGATCGAGCGGCCGGGGACGGGCGACGACTCGCGCGGATTCCATCCGCAGGCGGACGTCGCCAGCGGCGACATGTCCGCCTTCTTCGTGGCCCTGAACCGGGGCAAGCAGTCGGTGACGGTGGATATCGCCCGCCCCGAGGGCGCCGAGCTGGTGCGCCGCCTGGCGGCGCAATGCGACGTGCTGGTGGAGAACTACAAGGCCGGCAACCTGGCGCGCTACGGGCTCGACTACGAGGCCGTCCGCCAGGTCAATCCCGCCATCGTCTACTGCTCGATCACCGGCTTCGGCCAGACCGGCCCCTACGCCCCCCGGCCCGCCTATGACTCCATCCTGCAGGCGTCGGCGGGACTGATGAGCCTGTGCGGCGAGCCCACCGGCGAGCCACAGCGGACCGCCCTGGCGATCACCGACCTGACCTCGGGCTATTGCGCCGCGGTCAGCGTCCTCGGGGCGATGATCCACAAGATGAAGACAGGCGAGGGCCAGTATATCGACACCGCCATGCTCGACGCCTCCGTGGCCCTGACCGCGCAATACGCCAGCGCCTACCTGCTCACCGGAGAGGTCGCCAAGCGGGCGGGCAACCGGGCCCCCAACACCTTCCCCTCCGGCGTGTTCAATACGGCCGACGACCAGATGATGATGGTGTGCGGCAACAACCGCCAGTTCGCCAACCTGTGCCGGCTGCTGGAGCGGCCGGAGCTGGCCGACGACCCCCGCTTCGCCACCAACCCCAAGCGCCGGGTGAACCACGCCGCCCTGACCGTCGAGCTGAACCGGGAGCTGGCCCGCAGGCCGGCCCTGGAATGGGCGACAGAGCTTGAGAACGCCGGCATCCCCTGCGCGCCCATCAACGACATGGCCGAGGTGTTCGCCGACCCGCAGGTCATCCATCGCGGCCTTCGCATCGAGGTCGACCAGGACGATGGCGCCCGGCTGCCGGTGGTGCGCAGCCCCCTGAACTTCTCCGCCACCCCGGTGCGCCATCGCCCCCTGCCCACCCTCGGCCAGCACACCGAAGCGGTGCTCTCGGAGATGCTCGGCCTGGACGACACCGCCCTTCGGGCCCTGCGCGAGGCGGGCGTCATCGCCCCTCAGGCGCCCGCCCAGCCCGCCAAGGACCAGATGGCGCAATGAAGATCCTCGTCCCCGTCAAGCGGGTGCTTGACTACAATGTGAAGGTTCGCGTGAAGGCGGACGGGACGGGGGTGGACCTGTCGAACGTGAAGATGTCGATGAACCCGTTCGACGAGATCGCCACGGAGGCGGCGGTGCGTCTGAAGGAGGCTGGGACGGCGTCGGAGGTCGTAGCGGTGTCGATCGGCGTGGCCCAGGCGCAGGACACGCTGAGGACGGCCCTGGCCATGGGGGCGGACCGGGCGCTGCTGGTGCAGACGGACCAGGATCTTGAGCCCCTGGCGGTGGCCAAGCTCCTGAAGGCGATCGTCGAGGAGGAGCAGCCGGGCCTGGTGATCCTGGGCAAGCAGGCCATCGACGGCGACAACAATGCGGTGGGCCAGATGCTGGCGGCGCTGCTGGACTGGCCGCAGGCGACCTTCGCCTCGCAGGTCGAGGTCTCCGCGGACAAGGCGGTGGTGACCCGCGAGGTGGACGGCGGCCTGCAGACGATCGAGGTTAGCTTGCCGGCGATCATCACCGTGGACCTGCGCCTGAACGAGCCGCGCTATGCGTCCCTGCCCAACATCATGAAGGCCAGGAAGAAGCCCTTGGACACCCGCGAGGCGGCCAGCTACGGCGTCGACATCGCCCCGCGCCTCAGCGTGCTCAAGGTGGCCGAGCCCGCGCGCCGAGCGGCGGGGATCAAGGTCGACAGCGCGGGTGATCTGGTGATGCGTCTGAAGAACGAAGCAGGAGTGCTCTGATGGCCGTGCTCGTCATCGCCGACCACGACAACACGTCGGTCCGCGACACCACCCACAAGACCGTCACCGCGGCGCTTGCGATCTCGCCGGACGTGGACATCCTGGTGCTGGGCGAGGCCGCCCAGGCCGCCGCCGATGCGGCCGCCAAGATCACCGGCGTGCGCCAGGTGCTCTTGGCCCAGAGCCCGGCGCTTGGGGCCATGGTCGCCGAAGCCGTCGAGGCCGCCGTCCTGCCGCTGATGGCCGACTATGACGCCCTGCTGACCCCCGCCACCTCGGCGGGCAAGAACGTGGCCCCGCGCATCGCCGCCCGGCTCGACATCGCGCCGATCAGCGACATCGTCGCGGTGATCGACGGCCACACCTTCACCCGGCCGATCTACGCCGGCAACGCCCTGGAGACGGTGAAGTCTTCGGATCCCAAGCTGGTGATCACCGTGCGGCCCACCGCCTTCGCCGCCGCCGCCGAGGGCGGCTCGGCCAGCGTCAAGGCCATCGAGGCGGGCTCCGACGCGGGCAAGAGCCGGTTCGTGTCGGAAGAGACGGTGAAGTCGGCGCGGCCGGAGCTGGGCGCGGCCAAGATCATCGTCTCGGGCGGCCGGGCGCTCGGCTCGGCGGAGGAGTTCAAGGCGGTGCTGGAGCCCCTGGCCGACCGGCTGGGCGCGGCCATCGGCGCCTCAAGAGCGGCGGTCGACGCCGGCTACGCCCCCAACGACTTCCAGGTGGGCCAGACCGGCAAGGTGGTGGCGCCGAGCCTCTACATCGCCATCGGCATCTCCGGGGCCATCCAGCACCTGGCGGGGATGAAGGACTCAAAGGTCATCGTCGCCATCAACAAGGACCCCGACGCGCCCATCTTCCAGGTCGCCGACTACGGCCTGGTGGGTGACTACAAGACGATCGTGCCGGAGCTGGAAGCGGCGCTCGACGCCGGCAAACCATAGAACCGCTCATCGGGAGGACGACCATGGGACAGGAAACCACCGCCGCGCGGATCCAGAAGGGCTCGCTGCCCCTGGAGCTCGGCTTCGTGCGCGCCCAAGAGGGCGTCTGGCGGCAAAGCGCCCGCTCGAACCTTCAGTTTCGCGACCTAGGCGTGCACGGCGCCTCCAAGGGCCTGCTGAACGCCCAGCACATCCGCGCCACGGCGGCCGGCAACCGCAAGGGCTGGCACGGGGACGACGTGGAGTTCCACTATGTCCAGGTCATGGCCGGGACCCTGACCCTGCAGGACGAAACCGGCGCGCGGGTCACCCTCAATACCGGCGACAGCGTCATCCAACCGCCCTTCCGCTACGATCCGGATGTGTTCGACTATTCGGCGGATTTCGAGGCGTTGGAATTCACCAGCGCCGGCAGCTACGCCCATATCGAGGCCTTCATGCACAAGGCCGGCCAGACGCCGACCGGCGTGGCGGAACACCCCGGGGTCAATCGCGACATCCCCGACTCCTATATCGTCGGCGACGGCCCGCGCTCCTTCTTCTCCTATCGTGACCTCGGCGCCACCGCCGCCTCGGGCCGCCGCATGCACATCCATGTGGTGGGGATCGCCGCCCAGCCCCCCGGCGGCACCGGCTGGCACAACCATTCCATGGACCAGTTCTTCATGCCCTTCACCGGCGAGCTGGAGATCACCGTCGAGACCATCGGCACGGTCACCATCGGTCGCGGGGACGCCATGTACATCCCCGCCGGCATCCGCCACAACGTCACCGGCTTCACCCTGGACTATACGGTCGTCGAGGTGTGCATCCCCACCGACTACGACACCACCGACGCTGCGCCGCCGGCGGGCTATGCCTAGGATACGGCGCCTCCCGGGGGCGGCGCCGGGGCCAGGGCCTCGATCTCCTTGACCGTGGCGCGGTAGGGCTTGAGGCCCAGCAGCAGCAGGATCACCACCAGGGGTCCCGCCACCGATGAGACGATCACGATGGCCTGGCCCAGACCCTCCTTGCGGCCGAGGTGGTCGGCCAGGGCCCCCACGACCGGCGCGCCCAGGAAGTTGGCGACCAGGCCGTTGGCCAGGTAGTAGAAGGCCATGATCTGGCCGCGGATATTGCCCGGGGCGATGGCGATCATCGAGGTGGGCCCCGCCGCGGTGGCGATGGACTGGCCGAACAGGGCGCCGAACAGGGCGACCAGCGCCAGGGTCGCCGCCGGCGCCAGGGGCAGCAGGGCGAAGCAGATCGCCAGGATCGACACCCCCAGCATCAGGGCGCGCACGGCCCCGTCGGTCTTGCCGCGCTTCGCCAGGCCAGACATCAGCCAGATGCCCGCCACGGTGCCCAGGGGCCCGGCGACGAAGAACAGCAGGCCGGTGGTGCGGGCCAAGTCGCCCACGTCCCAGCCCCAGTTGCGCGCGAAGATCGGCGCCAGCCACTGGGCGTTGGTGCCGATGATGATGTTGCCGATGGCGCCGGCGGAGATGGCCCCGAAGGTGCGCCAGCGGCGAAGCACGAACCCGAGGGCCTGGGTCACCCCGCGGCCGTCGCCCCCGCCCAGAGCGCGCAGGTCGCTGCGGGGCGGCTCGCGCACGGTGAGCAGAACCACGGCGGCCAGCAGCAACCCCGGCAGGCCGACCCCCAGGAAGGCGCCCTGCCAGGGGCTCATCTCGCCCACCAGGGGCGCCACGACGACGGGCAGGGATTCCAGGTGCTGGATGATCGGTCCGCCCACCAGGAAGGCGGTGCCCGCGCCGATGAAGGTGCCGGTCATGAACACGCTGACGGCGCGCGGTCTCTGCATGGCCGGGAAATAGTCGGCGATCAGCGAGAAGGCGCAGGGCGCCAGCACCGCCTCGCCCACCCCGACCCCCAGCCGCATCAGGAACAGGGTGGGGAAGTCGTGGGCCAGGCAGGAGCCGGCGGTGAACAGGCACCACAGGGCGATCCCCGCCGCCAGCAGCCGCCGCCGCTCCACCCGGTCGGCCAGCCAGCCGAACGGCACCCCCAGGGTGATGAACAACAGGGCGAAGGCGGGGCCCAGCAACAGGCCGATCTGGAAGTCGTTGAGCCCCAGGTCCGCCTTGATGGGCTCGATCAGCAGGCTGAGGATCCAGCGGTCGATATAGCCGAGCACGTGCACCGAGGTGAGCAGCACCAGCACATACCAGCCATAGGCCGAGGCGCCCCGCGGCGCGGCGGGGGCGTCACTCATCCGCCGCGCCCTTGAGGAAGGCGATGATCGGCGCCGCCCACTGCTCCGGCCGCTCCAGCTGCATGGCCACCCCGCCGTCCAGCTCCGCATAGGCGAAGTCCGGCCGCGCGGCGCGGATCTTGGCGGCGGAGGCGAAGGTCAGGTCGGTGCGCCCGGCCAACAGCAGGGTGGGGCAGCGGATCGCGGCCAGGCCGGCCTGGATATCGTAGCGGAAGGCGGCCCAGTAGGCGTATTCCGCATAGGGACCGTTGTTGTAGAAGCTCAGCACCGCCAGCTGCACGGACTCGTCGCTCCACTCCGGATCGCCCTTGGTGCGCACCCGGTTCCAGCGGTCAGTGAAGTGGCTGCCGTCCGGTTTCAAGGCCATCTCGCTGCCGGCCATGCCCTGCCGATCCAGCCGCTCCTGCGCCGTCCACATCGGGGCATTGTCGATCACCAGCCGGGTGACCCGGTCGGGGTGGCGGGCGGCGAACCCCGTCGCCATCAGGGCGCCGGCGTGATGACCGCTGATCGCCGTGCGCGGCACGCCCAGGCCGTCCAGCACCCGCGCCAGGTTGTCGGCATAGGCCTCCACCGTCATCGGCTCGGGCGGCGGATCGGACATGCCGTAGCCGGGACTGTCCAGGGCGATGGCCCGCAGGCCGGCCGCCGCCAGGGGCGCCATGGCCTTGTGGTATTGCGCCGACGACCACGGCACCTGGTGGATCAGGAGCAGGGGATCGCCCTCTCCCACCTCGCGATAGTGCATCTGACCCCACGTCCCCGTGACGTAACCGCGGTGCGCCGGGGACAGGGTCTGCGACAGGGGCGGATTCATCGGCGTGTCTCCAGGGGAATGAGGGTCTCGCCCAGCAGGCGGCCGAAGGTCAGGGCCGGGGTCAGCATCATGCCGGCGCAGGAGGTACAGCCCATGGTCTGGCTCGACCCCAGAATCTCGCCGGCCGCGAACAGGTTGGGTATGGCTGCGCCGTCGGGGCGCACCACGCGCAGGCCCGCGTCCACCGTCAGGCCGGCGGCGCTGGTGATGGTCGTGCCCTGCTGGCGAATGGCGTAGTAGGGCGCGGCGTCGATCGGCAGCGGATGATGCCGGCGTCCCAGCAGGTCGTGGCCGGTGCGGACGCCATAGTTGTATCCGGCCACGCTGCGCGCCAGGCCGTCGGGATCAACGCCCGCCCGCTGGGCCAGGGCCTCCAGGCTGTCCGCTTTGAGGAACGAGGGGCCATCCTCTTCGAAGGCGGCGGCCAACCGCTCGCGGGACCAGCCTTCGGCGATGGGCGGGGCGGCGTCGAGGATCGCCTGGTCGAAGATAACCCAGTATCGGCGGCCCGGCTGCCCGGCCAGGGCGTGCTGGCGGGCGTCGACGCTGGGGATGTCCTCGCGGACGAACCGCTCCCCCGCGGCGTTGACATAGATCTCCCAGGGCGGCCGCTGGTCGGGAAAGGTCGTCAGCCGCGCCGCCGACCTGGCGGGATAGGCGTCCGACGCCAGCACCGTGCCGAAGCCGGTGATGAAATGCTCGGCCCCGCGCAGGGCGCCCCCCACCGCCAGGCCCAGCCCATGCCCGTCCCCTTGCGAGCCGGGATAGGCGCCGCCGCTGTATTGGGGGGCGCCCGACAGCTGCTCGAACATCTGCGGATTGGCGCTGTAGCCGCCGCTGGTCAGGGCCACGAAGCGCGCGGCGAAGCTGTGCCGGACCCCCTGGTCGTCCTCGGCCACGGCGCCGGTCACCGCGCCCTGGTCGGTGGTCAGCTCGACCACCCGGTGCGACAGCCGCACCGTGATGGCGCCCTCGGCCATGCGCCGCTCGATCTGCGGCATCAGCACCGTCCGGATCGAGCGCCCGCCCTCGGCGCCCCAGTAGTAGCGGGGCTGGCTGTAGGGCTCGTGGGCCGCGCTCTGCACCGGGTGCTCGGGCAGGGCCTGCAGCCCCAGGTCGCAAAGCCAATCCACCGTGTCCGCGGCGGCGTCGACGGCCAGACGGACCAGGGCGGCGTTGGCCGTGCCCCGGCTCTGGCGCATGACGTCGTCGAAGTGGGCCTCCGCCGTGTCGGCGACGCCCTTGGCCTGCTGGAGCCGCGCGCCGGCGGCGCTCATCTGGCCGGCGCTCAGCCACAGGGTCCCGCCCAGCTCGCCTGTCGCCTCGAGGATCAGCACCCGCGCGCCGCGGTCGGCGGCGAACAGGGCCGCCGGAAGGCCGGCAGAGCCGCCGCCGACGACGATCAGGTCCCAGGCCTCGCCGTCGGCGTCGGACACGTTAGTGATACTCCTGGCCGCCGGAGACGTTCATCGCCTCGCCGGTGATGTAGCTGGCCTCGCCGGAGCATAAGAAGGCGCAGGCGCGGGCGGTGTCCTCCGGATAGCCCACCCGGCCGAGGGGAATCTTGTCGCGCATCCCGGCCATGTAGTCGTCCAGGGACAGGCCCTTGGCCTTGGCCATGAACTCGTTCTGCCAGGCGCCCAGGCCGGTGGTCACATGGTTGGGACAGACGGCGTTGATGTTGATCTGCTGGCCCCCGAATTCCGTGGCGGTGGAGCGCGTCAGCCCCACCAGCCCATGCTTGGAGGCGGTGTAGGACGAGGTCAGGGCCGAGCCCGACTTGGCCGCCACGCTGGCGATGGAGACGATCCGCCCCCGGCCCCAGCCCTCATGGACGTCCTGGGTCAGCATCTGGCGAATGGCGTGCTTCATGGCGAAGAAGGGGCCGCGCAGATTGACCCCCAGCACCGCGTCCCACTGCTCCTGGGTCTGTTCGACGAAGGGAGCGAAGAGGTAGCCGATGCCGGCGTTGTTGATCAGAATGTCCAGCCGGCCATAGGTCGACACCGCATGGGCGACTAGGGCCTGGACCTCGGCCTCCACCAGCATGTCTGCGCTGAAGGTAGTCGCCTCGCCGCCGTCGGCGCGGATGTCGGCGGCCACCTGATCCATCTCGCTCTGGACCCCCACCCCATGCTTCGGAGCGATGGCGCCCTTGGTCTGGCCGAGGTCGTGGATGACCAGGCGCGCGCCCTCGGCGGCCAGCCGCTTGGCGATGGCCTCGCCCAGGCCGGTGGGCCGGCCCGAGCCGGTGACGATGGCGACCTTGCCGGCGATGTCGGGATACATGGTGTCTCCAATCAGGCGGATACGCCGCTTCGATAGCCTTCGCCGGTGGCGGTCAGGACCGACCGCGGCGCGTAGCAGTCTCCGATGATCTCCACCTCAACGCCAGCGGCGCGCAGGGGCGCGGCCAGGGCGTCTTCGGGAACGCGGGTGGTGGCGTAGGTGAACAGGGCCACCCCTTCGATCACCGTGGTGCGGCCGGTATAGCGGTGCGTATAGGCCACCTCGCCGTCCTCGAACCGGGACGCGGGGTCGGGCCGGCACAGGGTGACGACCTCGATCCCCTTGCCGTAGAGGCGCTGGTAGACCCCCTGCCGAGTGACCAGGGCCTCGTCGCCGGCGATGCGTTCGCGCTCTGTGATCACGGTGACGCCCTCGAACCGGTCGAATAGGAATTCGGCCGCGGCGTAGACGAAGGCGCCGTCGTCGTGGTCGTAGATCACCGCCCGGCCGGGCTGGCGCCGGGTGACCCCGGCCAGGGCGCGCACCGCCTCGCGCAGGTCGGGGAAGACGCCCTGGCCGCGGTATTCCGACGGCAGGAAGTCGGGCCAGCGGGGGGTCGAGCCGGCGGCCAGGACCACCAGGTCGGGGCGCTCGGCCAGGATGGCGTCCAGGTCGGCGGGGGCCCCCAGGCGCAGCTCGGCGCCGTGACGGTCGGCCGCCAGCCTCTGGTAGTCGTAGATGCTGCTGAGGTTCTCGCCTCCGGGAAGCTGGGCGTGCAGCCGGGTCTTGCCGCCGACCTCGGCGGAGGCGCCGAACACCGTCACCCGGTGGCCGCGCGCGGCCGCCACCCAGGCCGCCTCCATGCCCGCCACCCCCGCCCCGACCACGACGATCCGCCGTCGGACGGTCGCCGGAGCGGGCTGCCAGTCGGCCTCGTCGGGCAGGCCGACCTGGGGATTGTTGTCGCATTGCAGGGTCTGGCCGGTGTTCACCGTCAGCCAGCAGGTGTTGCAGCTGACGCAGTAGCGGATCTGGTCCTCGCGCCCCTGCATCGCCTTGATCCCCCAGGCGGGGTCGGTGACCAGCGGGCGGCCCATCATGACCAGGTCGGCCAGCCCCTCGGCGATGATCCGCTCGCCCTCGTTGGGATCGGTGATCAGCCCCAGGGCGCCCACGGCAATGCCCGGGGCGTTGCGCGCCAGGTCGCGGATGGTCTCCACGAAAGGCGCGCGGGGGCCGTGCAGGTCGGGGAGGTGCCAGAACAGGTCGTCGGCGTGCGAGCCCCAGCAGTAGGTGATGTAGTCCGGCGGCGACAGCCGGTGCAGCAGGGCGGTGATACGGCCGGCCTCGGCCAGGTCGACGCCCCCGGGGGAGCCGTCGGCGGCGGGCAGCTTGGCGCCGACGATGAAGCCCGCGCCGCATTCGGCGCGGATGGCGTCGATGACCTCGGTCAGCAGGCGGGCGCGCCCGGCCAGGTCGCCGCCGAAGCGGTCCTCGCGGCGGTTGGACCAGCCTGACAGGAACTGATGGAATAGGTGCCCGTGGCCGGCCGAGATCTCCACCCCCGCGAAGCCGGCCTCGCTGAGCAGCCGGGCCGAGTGCGCGAACTGGGCGATCATCGCCTCGATCTCGGCGGCGCCCAACACATGGGGGACGGTCCAGCTGATGTCGTCCGGCAGAGCCGAGGCCCCCACGGCGGTGGTGCTGCGGCCCAGTTCGTGCCGTCCCCGGCCGGGGTCCTGAAGCTGCCCCAGCAGCAGGCAATCCTCGGCGGCGACGGCCGCGGCCCAGCGTTTCAGGCTCTCGGCGTTGGCGCCGTTATAGACATCGGTGCGGAACGGGTTGCGCTGCCAGGCCAGGGTGTTGAGGGGCTCGGTGATGGTCATGGCGGCCCCGCCGCGGCCGCGGTTCACATGGTAGTCCACCAGCCGCGGGGTCACCCGGCCGCCCTCGCTGAACTTGGACGACATGGCCGCATGGACGATGCGGTTCTTCAGCGTCCGCCCGGCGAGGGTCACGGGCGAGAACAGGCTGGGGTAGGCGGAGGGGGCGGCCATCGAGGGGAGGCTAACCTTGGACAGGACAGGGGGCGGCGCGAACGGGCCGCCGGACGCTCAGTCCTGGGGCGCGTGCATGCGCAGGATCCGCTTCAGATAGGCTTCGCGCCAGGCCATGCGCTCGGCGGCCACGTCGCCGTCGGGCTGATAGGCCTCGATGTCGTCGCGCGAGATCGAGCCCTTGCGGTCGAGCAGCCGCTCGATCGTATCCACCCGCTCGCGGACCACCGATAGCTCCGTGATCACTTCGAGCATGAAGGTCATCATCTGGTCGAGGGCCGGGTCTTCGAAGAAGCTCGGACGCTTGCCCTTGGTGACCCGGGGAAGCTTGACGTCTGCGGCTGCGGGAAGTTCGGACACCTTGACGTTCCTGCCCTTGATGCTCCGCCAAACCCGCCCATCCCGGCGTGCGCCGGGATGGGCGGGCGGCCGGAGCCCTAGAAGTTGATGTTGATCGTGGCGCGGCGGTTGAGGGGCTCCTTCACCCCGTCGCCGGTGGCGACAGCGGGTTCCGCCTCGCCTTTCCAGTCGACCGCCAGGGCGGTCTGGGCCAGGCCAGACCCCACCAGCGCATCGGCGGTCGCCTTGGCGCGACGCTCGGAGAGCTTCACGTTGTAGGCGGCCGAGCCGGAGGTGTCGGCGTGGCCGACGACCACGACGCGGGTGGCGTTGCCGGTCTTCGCATAGTCGGCCGCTTGCGCGATGACCTGCTGGGCTTCCGGGGTCAGGACGTACTGGTCGAAGGGGAAGTAGACCACGAACTCGCGCGCCTCATAGGCCACCGGAGGCGGGGGCGGAGGGGGCGGCGGGGGCGGGGGCGGCGGAGGAGGCGGCGCCGGGGGCGGCGGCGGCGGCGGGGGCGCCTCGCCGCCGAAGTCCTTGCGGACCCGCAGCGACCAGCGCACCGGCTCATTGAGGTAGGGGTAGATCAGGTAGGAGACCACATAGGTCTCATTGGTGCAGTTGGTGCAGTCGGCGGTGATCGACCAGCCCTGCGACTCGCTCTTCAGCGTGATGCCCGCATTGAAGGTGTCGCGGGTGCGCTGGAAGGAGATCGGCGTCGCGGCGGTGCCGATGTAGTGGCCGGTGATGTGGCTCCAGTTGACGCTGGGCGTCAGGGCCAGGTTGTCGCTCAGCTGCCAGTTGTAGCTGGCGCCCAGGACAGAGCTGAACTTCGGCGCCCGGGTCGGCGGGGCGATCCCACCGGTGGGGGTGACGATGCCGGTGTTGCAGTTGCCGGCGACGTTGGCGATGCAGCGGGCCTGCTGGGCGGTGACCGCCGGGTCGAGGTTCTGGTAGCTGGCCTTCTGGTAGCCGGCCGACCAGAACAGGTTCAGCGCCTCGGTCGGACGGAAGGTGACTTCCGACTCCACCCCGTAGTTGCGCAGGTCGGCGAAGTTGCGGGTGATGAAGACGATGGTGTTGGTCGCCGGGTCGGCATAGCCGGCGGGCAGCTGGTAGTCGGTGACGTTGAAATAGAAGCCGGTGATGTTGATCCGCAGCCGGTGGTCCAGCCAGTCAGACCGGACGCCGGCTTCATAGGACCAGATCTTCTCGGGCGCGAAGTCGAGGGCCTGGCTGCCGATGTTGGCCCGGGCGTTCCAGCCCCCCGACTTGAAGCCGCGGGTCGCCGAGGCGAACAGCATCACGTCGTCGGTGGCCTTGAAGTCCAGGGCGAACCGCGGCGTCAGGATCTGCTCCTGCTGGCTCACCGGGATGCGGGCGGCGATCAGGTCGCGGTTGGTGAACGGCGCGAAGGCGGCGTTGGCGCGGGGGTTGGGGTTGAAGTTGGGCGAGAAGTCGATGGTCTTGCGCTCGTCAGTGTAGCGGGCGCCGACGGTGGCGGTCAGTTGATCGGTGAGCTTGAGGTCGCCCTGCAGGTAGACCGCATAGGCCTCGGTGTTGTTGCGGATCGTGCGGTCCTGGGTGACCGTCGCGGGGCCGACCAGGGGCACGTTGTAGTTGCCCAGGATCGTCTTGCTGCGCTCGTTGATATAGTAGAGGCCGCCCACATAGGTGAGGCGCTCGCCCAGGGTCCCGGTGGCCTTGATTTCCTGGCTGATCTGCCAGTTGGTGGAGTCGTTGGCCAGGGGGGTGGAGGTGCCCGGGGGCGTGGTCAGGATCGAATAGTCGCTGGCGAAGGTGACGCCCGCCGAGTTGAGGCTGTCGAAGCTGTCGCTGACGAACTCCATGTAGGTCTTGCGATAGCCGGAGATGAAGTTGACCGTCATGTCGCCGAACGGATGCCATTCGACGTTCGAGGTCACCGCCGTCGACTTGGCCTCGACGTTGAGCTCGTTGTCCTGCAGTTCGGTCGAGGCGATGGAGCCCAGCGGCCGGTTCTTGCTGAGACGGGTGAAGTCGATCCGCTTGTCACTGCCCGGCGCCTTGTAGTTGACGAAGTTGGTGGCGTTGGCGTCGGTGTAGTCGGCGGAGAAGTCCCACTTCAGGTCGTCGGAGAACAGGGCGCGGCCGGCGGCGCGCATGCCGTAGGTGTCTTCATTGTTGAGCTTCTCACCGGTGGTCCGGTTGGTCACATAGCCGTCGTTCTTGGTGTAGAAGCCCGTGAACTTGGTGAGGAACCGCTCGCTCAGCGGAATGTCCACCGAACCGCGCGCCATGCGCTGGTTGTAGGCGCCAACCCCGGCCTCGGCGAAGCCGCCGAAATACGGCGCCGGCTTCTTGAGGATGATGACCACCGCGCCGCCGGTGGTGTTGCGGCCGAACAGGGTGCCTTGCGGGCCGCGCAGCACTTCCAGGCGCTCGACATCGAAGAACGAGAAGTTGTTGGCGCCCTGGCGAGACACATAGATGTCGTCGACGTAGGTGCCTACGGGCGGGTCGAACGTCGAGATGGATTCGGTGTTGTTCAGGGCCCGCAACGAATAGGTGTTGGCGGTGCCGATGCTGGTGTTGTTGTGGCCTTCCATGTTCGGGATGAAGGTCACCACATCGAGGGCGCGGTTGATCTGGCGGCGCTCCAGTTCTTGCGAGGTGAAGGCGCTCACGGCCAACGGCACTTCCTGCAGGTTCTGGGCGCGGCGCTGGGCGGTGACCACCACCTCTTCCAGGGAGCCGCGATCGCTCGTCGCTGAGGTCCTCGAGGAATCGGTTTGCGCCGCGGCGGGCGTGACAAGGGCCAGCAGCGCGAGGGCCGAGGCGGAAGACGCAAGGTTCAGTCTGATCATGAGTAGCCCCTCTTGGTTGTCTTTATCGGCAGTCAGGCAGTATCGGCAGTCGGCCTAGGCGCGGTCGCGGGTAACAGCGAAGCCCACGAGTTCCCCGGACGGGCGCATTACCACAAAGACGCGCCAAGTCGGGCCCACACCGGCCAAATGCGATTAACGTATGACATAAGCCACGCTACGCGATTTCATCTGACTGACAAGGGTCAAACCCGCCTCTCGGCGCAACCCCTGCCAGCGAGGCAAAATAGCCACACCATTTGGCAAGGTTGCCCAGGGGAAGACCGGATAAGGTGCTGAATTAAAAGCGTTATCGCCAGGCGAATAGTTCTCACGGGTTGACAGTGGGCATGGTGGCGAGCACGTTTGTCCCACCAGTCCCTCACATTGGAGACCAGGATCATGGCAGACGGCGCCGGCAACATCACCAACACCGTGCCCAACATCGAGGACGCGGTCCGCCCGACCCACGACGAGCGGGCCCGGCAGGGCCTGGTCAGCATGCTGCGCAAGCACGCCATCGTCGATATGAAGGCCGATCTGGAATCCGACTACGAAAACCGCGTCCGCCCGGCGCTGGAGCGCCAAGGCCAGGCGCCCAAGAACTGGCGCGAGATCGAGCGCGCCATGAAGACCGAGGCGTCCTACCGCTTCTACAGCACGGTCCGCTATCACGCCCAGGAGATGTGCTACCAGTCGGTGCTCGATCCGGTGGAGCGCGCCCTGCCCGAAATGATCGACATCGCCCGCCACATCGCCGAGGCCCGGCCCGCGGGGGGCTCGGTGCGCACCCAGCCCGGCTTCGACGTGCCCGACTATGTGTCGCGCCTGGATGTGCACCTGGCCCCGGGCTGCTTCCACACCGAGCACACCGCCGACGACGTCGCCCAGGGCGCCATCGTCTTCATGGGCGGCAAGGTGTTCGGCGGCGCCAGCCCGATCCGTCGCCTCGAGGGCGCCGTGGCCGAGTCCGTGGCCCACTGGCTGTCCCTGGAATACCCCGACTTCAAGCCCCGCCGCCTGCTCGACATGGGCACCACCACCGGGCGCAACATCCTGCCCTACGCCAAGACCTATCCGGGCGTGGAACTGCACGGCATCGACGTGGGCGCGCCGCCCCTGCGCTTCGGCTACGCCCAGGCTGCGCATGCCGGCGAGCCGGTGCATTTCAGCCAGCAGAACGCCGAGCATACCGACTATCCCGACGGCCATTTCGACCTGATCGTCTCCAGCTTCTTCTTCCATGAGATCCGGTTGCCGGCGACCCGCCGCATCCTCGCCGAATGCTACCGCCTGCTCGCGCCGGGCGGCATCATCGCCCACATGGAACTGCCCCCCGAGACTCTGGTCAGCGACTACGAGAACTTCTTCTGGAACTGGGATACGGCGAACAACAACGAGCCCGCCTACACCATCTATCGCGCCCAGGACCCCATCGCCCTTTGCGCCGAGGCGGGCTTTGATCCGTCGAGCTGCTTCTCGAAGATCATTCCCAACTTCGCCACCTTTGGTCCGGAGAAGTTCCAGGACTTCATGGACGGCAAGGTCCCCGCTCCGACCCATGGGGTCGGCGGCTGGTATGTCTTCGGCGGCCGCAAGCCGCTCTAGGCCGCCGCCGCGACCATCGCCCGCCCACGCCCGCTCGGGCGCCGTGTTCCTTCGTCAGAAGAGTATCCGCCTTGGCCCCACGCCTCACGCGCATCCGCATGGTCACCACGGCGGCGCCCGACCTCGACGCCATCGTCCCGCTCTATACCCGGTGGCTTGACTTCAAGGTTCGCGACGAAGGCGTGGTCGACGCCGACCTCGCCGCCAGCTGGGGCGCCCCCGGGGCGGCCGGTCGGCCCTACGCCCTGTTGAGTTCCGACGGGGCCCCGGACGTCTATCTGCGGTTCGTGCAGACCGACCCCGTGGAGGGCTACAGCCCGATCACCACCTATGGCTGGAACTCGTGGGAGATCATCGTCGACGACCCCTACAAGCTGCATGACGAGCGGCTGGTCCCCTCGCCCTTCACCATCATCGGCCTGCCCCATCCCCTGGAGACCCTGGCGACGATCCACGCCACCCAGGTGGTCGGCCCCGCGGCCGAGGTTCTCTACCTGACGTCGGAGATGGGTGACCGCGCGGTGTCCCGCCTGCCCGACCCCAAGGCCTTCGTCGGCCGACCCTTCATCCTGGTGCTGTCCGGACCCGACATCGACGCGCTGCTCGGCTGGTACGGCGACAAGTTCGGCATCGAGCACCGCCCCTACCGCGACCGCCAGGTCGATATCCTCACCACCGCGCTGGGCCTACCCGCCGAGGCGCGCTTCCCCCTGACCACCGGGGCCCTGGCGCAGCACGGCAACATGATCGAGTTCGACGGCTATCCCCCGGGCGGCCGCAACTTCAAGGACCAGCGCCCGCGCGCGCCCGGACAGCTGCCGGCCGGCAACGCCCTGGCCAGTTTCGGCGTGGCCAGCCTCGACGACCTGGACCTCGACTGGATCACCCCGCCCCGGGCCTATCCCGGCCCCGGCTACGACGGTCGACGCGCCGCAGTCACCCGCGGTCCGGTGGGCGAACTGATCGAGCTGATCGAGGAATAGCTAGCCCAGCGCCCGGGCGCCGGCCTCGGCCATCTGCTCGTCCTCATGGAAGTCGGCGCCCAACACCCCCACCCCGCCCACGCACTGGCCGTCGTGCAGGATCGGCATGCCCCCCTGCATCGGCAGCGAGGCGAGCTTCATGATTGACGGCCGCTCGGCGATGCGGTTCTCCAGCTTGCTCGAGGGCAGCCACGACAGGGCCGCCGTGCGCGCCTTGCCGATGGCCACGTCTACGGTGGTCACCTTGACCCCGTCCATCCGCTCCAGGTGCAGGGGGTAGCCGCCGTCGTCGACCACCGCGATGGTGATCTTCCAGCCATGGCGCGCCGCCTCGTCGCGGCAGGCCTCGACGATACGGCGGACGTCCGACTGTTCGAGGCAGGGCTTGGAGCGCATGGGGGATTTTCCTTCGGCGGGGTCGGTGGGCGGCGCGCCGTCATTGCGCGCATCGGTCCGCCAATGGATATAGGTTTACCGCCCCCGCCCCAACCCTGGACCGTCGCATGAACGCCTCGCCTATCGCCCTGCTCGCCGGTGGTCCCGGCATGGCCGTCACCCTCGACAAGGTCGCCGCGGAGCTCGCGCAGGCGGGGGCGGCCGTGGCGCGCTGCGAATCCGCAGCGGACTATCTGAGCGATCCGCTCCAGGCGGCCCAGGTCGGGGTGCTCGTCACCGCCGGGCCGGTGACGCCCGACATGCTGCGGGGCGCGTCCGACCTGCGGGCGGTGATCTCGCCCCTGATCGGCATCGACACCATCGACGAGGCCGGCATCGCGGCGATGGGGATCATCGTCGCCAACGGCCAATCCGAGGAGAACGCCGGCAGCGTCGCCGAGGCGACCATGCTGCTGATCCTGGCCAGCCTCTACGACCTCAACGGCAGCCAGGCGGTGCTGGGCCAGGGGGTCCCGCGCGCCTCGCCGGTCAAGGCGCGGATGCTCAAGGGCAAGACCGTGGGGGTGATCGGCTACGGCAATTCCGCCAAGGGCGTCCTGCAGCGCCTGGAGGGCTGGGGCGTGGAGCGCCTGCTGCACACCCGCACCCCGCCCGACCCGGCGCCGCCGGGGGTGACCGTGACCGGGCTGGATGACCTGCTGCAGGCCAGCGATGTGGTGGTCGTGCTGACGTCGCTCAATCCGAGCACGGTCAATCTCATCGACGCGCGCCGCCTGGCCCTGCTGAAGCCCGACGCCGTCCTGGTCAATGTCGCCCGCGGCGGTATCGTCGACGAGGCCGCCCTGTCGACCCTGATGGCCGAGCGGCCGGACATGCGGGTGGCTCTCGACGTCTTCGCGGTGGAGCCGCCGCCCGCCGACCATCCCCTCCTCGGCCGGCCCAACATCATCACCACCCCGCACATGATCGCCCATACCCGCGAGTCGACCACGGCCCTGCCCCGGCTCGCCGCCGCCCAGGCGCTGGCCGCCCTCAGGGGCGAGCCCCCCGCCCATACCCGCGACCGCTCCATCCTGCCCGCCTGGCTGGCCCGATGGGCGCCCGAGGGGTCGCGGTGATGGACGCCGCCGAACGGGGCGCCCGCGAGGATCTCGCCGCCATCTATCGGCTGGCGGCGCGCGAGGGCCTGGACGACGGCATCTGGAACCACTTCACCCTCGCCCTGCCCGGGCGCGACGACCGCTTCCTGCTCAAACCCCACGGCCTGCTGTTCAGCGAGGTGTCGGCCAGCAACCTCATCGTCGTCGACCTGGACGGCGCCCTGGTGGAGGGCGCGGGCCGGTGGGAGCCCACCGCCTTCTACATCCATGCGCGCCTGCATCGCGCCTTCCCGGCCATGCGCTGCGTGCTGCACGCCCACATGCCCTATGCCGCGGGTCTGGCCAACGCGGGCGCGCGGCTGCTGCCGATCAGCCAGGACAGCCTGCGCCACCACGGCCGCGTGGCCTATTACGACGACTTCAACGGCCTGGCCCTGGACGAGGCGGAGGCGGACCGCATGGTCGCGGCCTTGGCCGGCCACGAGATCCTGATCATGCGCCACCACGGCGTTCTGGTCGGGGCGGACACCGCCGCCGAGGCCTTCTACATCCTGCACTATCTGGAGGTGGCCTGCCGCATGCAGGCCATGGCCATGGCGTTCACCGGGGGCGCCGCCCCGCCCCTCGTCTCGGGCGCCGTGGCTGACCTGACCCAGCGACAGATGAACCGCAACCGCCCCGCCGACGCGGCCCTGCACCTGGCCGCCTACAAGCGCGTTCTCGACCGCGAGAACCCCGGCTACGGCGCCTGACCTGGACGACCCGGGGCGGCCGGGGCTCTGTGTCCGCGCCGCAACAGGCGGCCAGATAAATCTTGGGCGCCGACCTGCGCGCAGGCGTTTCCCCTGGGGCGCGAGCGCGGCCGCCCGGAGCGGCGCCTTGACAGGCCGCCTGCGCAGGGCTTGTCCTATCTCTAGTACATAAGGGCGACACAACGCCGCAGCCTGATCCGCCAGGGGAAGACCAGATGTCTCGAGCTTCGCTGAAGGCCGCCTGCGCGGTCGCCGCGCTTTGCGTCGCCGCCCCCGCCTGGGCCCAGGCCCCCGCCCCGGCCCCGACCGACGGCGCCACCGACCGCCTGGAAGAGGTTGTGGTCACCGCCCAGCGCCGCAGCGAGAGCGTCCAGAACATTCCCATCGCCATCTCGGCCTTTTCGGCCGAGCAGTTGCGCACCCAGGGAGTCAACAACGCCCTGGACGTCGCCCAATACGTGCCCAACCTGGTGGCCGTGAACAACACCGGCCTGGGTTCCGGCAACGCCTATTATTTGCGCGGCCTGGGCAATTCTGAATCCATCGCCACCTTCGACCCGCCGGTCGGCACCTATGTCGACGACATCTACCTGTCTCGCCAGAACGCCAACAACCTGAACCTGTTCGATGTCGAGCGCGTCGAGGTCCTGCGCGGCCCCCAAGGCACCCTGTTCGGCCGCAACACCACCGGCGGCGCCATCAACGTCATCCTGCGCGAGCCGGGCCGCTATTTCGGCGGCTTCGCCGAACTGGGCTATGGCCGCTTCAACAAGAAGGTCGCCCGCGGCTCCGTCGACATCCCCGTGAGCGACGCCTTCGGCGTGAAGCTGAGCGGCTACTGGCAGCAGGACGACGGCTATGTGAAGAACGTCACCACCGGCGACCGGCTCAACGACGACGACGGCTGGGGCGCCCGTATCGGCGCCGCCTGGGACGTCACCGAGCGGGTGCGCTGGGTGGGGTCCTACGCCCATATCCAGGCCGACGGCGAGAACCTGCTGAACTTCTCCTGCAACCCCCTCAACCTGCAGCAGTGCGACGACCGCTACGTCACCACCGGCCTGCGCGAGGGCAAGGACGCCGCCACCTCGCCCTATGCGCCCCTGGTCATCACGGGACGCAAGGCCAACTACCTGCTGGGCAACTACACCACCACCGACCTGGTGACCTCGAACCTGAAGGTCGACCTCACCGACACCACCTCCCTGACCTTCATCAGCGGCTATGTGCAGCTGAACCAGGAATACGCCCTGGACTTCTTCGACGGTCGCGGAGGCCCCAGCCTGACCACGCCGAGGCCCCCGGTGTTCGGCTATGCCCGCGGCGGCTTCACCATCCTCAATGACGGCGAGAGCCGGCAGTTCAGCCAAGAGATCAAGCTCAACGGCACGCTCGGCGGCGGCTTCATCGAATATGTCGGCGGCCTCTTCTACCTGAAGGAGAAGAACACCACCGACTTCGCCGACCTGCTGTCGATTTCTCCGGCAGTCAGCCTGCTGCTCGCCGACCGCACCCTGAAGAACACCGCCGAGGCCTCGGCCGTCTATCTGCAGGCGGACTTCAACCTCACCGATCAGCTGAAGCTGACCCTCGGCGGACGCTATACGAACGAGACCAAGAGCTTCTCCATCCGCGACAATCGGGCGTCCTGCAACGACGGGACCATCGAGGCCACCTGTCTGTCGGACGTGAACCTGATCGCCCCGTCCGGGCGGCGGATCCCCACCAGCCAGGAAGCCAAGATCTTCACCCCGCGCTTCGCCGCCAACTACAAGATCAGCGGCGACGTGCTGGTGTTCGCCTCGGCCACCCGCGGCTTCAAGTCGGGCGGCTGGAACGCCCGCGGCACGGCGCCCAACCAGTTCCTGCCCTTCGATCCCGAAAAGGTCTGGAGCTATGAGGCGGGCTTCAAATCGGAACTGTTCGACCGCCGGCTGCGGGCCAACGTCACCGCCTACTTCACCGATGTGGAAGACCTGCAGACCCCCGCCGGCCTGATCAATCCGGTCACCGGCGCGATCACCTTCGTCACCCGCAACTTCGGCGGCTATGAGAACAAGGGGATCGAGGCGGAACTGACCTTCATCCCCATCGACCGGCTGAACCTGTATTTCAACCTCGGCTACCAGGACGACGAGTACAAGATCAATCGCGGCGCCCCGGCTCTGGACGCCTACGGCATCCAGTCGGTGGTGGCCCAGCAGGCCGACTGCCGCGCGGCCATCACCGCCGGCCGGATTCCCGGCGGGACCAACACCGCCGCCTGCGGCGCCGGTATCGTCACCCCCACCGGCGGCGTCGCCACGCCGGTGCGCACCCCCGACTTCACCCTCGCCCTGGGGGGCAGTTACACCTTCCAGTTCGGGGACTTCGGCCTTGTGCCGTCGGTGAACGCCAGCTGGCGCTCGGACCAGGAAGTGGGCACCAGCAACTACAGCATCTATTCCGGCGCCAGCGCCGGGACCAACGGGACCTATCCGGCCAATCCCTACGGCGGCGCCTTCATCGTCGGCTCGCAAGGCGAGGCGACCTGGATCGTCAACGCCAGCCTGACCCTCAAGGGCCCCGACGATCGCTGGCAGCTGTCCGCCGGCTGCTCCAACTGCTTCGACGAGGAATTCGCCCAGTCGTCCCTGGCCAACTACACCTACATCAACCAGCCCGCGACCTGGCTGGTGCGGGCCCGCTACAACTTCGGCGGCGAGGCGCCCCCGCCGCCGGCGCCGCCCCCGGCGCCCCCGCCTCCCCCGCCCCCGCCTCCGCCGCCCCCGCCGCCCCCGCCGCCGGTGGCCTATGAGGCGCGGGAATTCGTGGTCTACTTCCCCTTCGATCAGTATGTCCTGACGCCGGAAGCCCAGCAGGTCATCGCCCAGGCGGCCGACTATGCGAAGACCGGATCCGCAACGCGGGTCGTGGTCGTCGGCCACGCCGACACATCCGGCTCGGCCGCCTACAACGTGCGTCTGTCCGAACGCCGGGCGAAGGCCACGGCCGATGCGCTGGTGGGTTCGGGCCTGGCCCAAACTGCTCTTGCGGTCGACTGGAAGGGCGAGGCCGAACCGGCCGTCGCCACCGGCGACGGGGTCAAGGAGCCCCTGAACCGCCGCGCCACCATCAACATCAACTTCTAAACCAAAACGGAGGCCGCCCCGGCGGCTCCGGACTATCCGGACCGGCCGTCGCGATTCCCGCGGCGGCCGGTTTTGTCTTGGCCCCTCCCCACCGTCATCGTCCGGCTTGACCGGACGATCCAGCTTCAGGACGTGACCGCTGCGAACAGCGCCGCGCGTCAAGGGGCGTGCGGCTGGGTCGTCCGGTCAAGCCGGGCGATGACGCGGGGCCGGTGCGGGGTCTAGGAGCGCGCGCGCGGCTGCGCGATGGTGGGCCATGTCCCACCCCTGCCCCCCCGCCCTCGCCGGCCTCATCCTCGCCGGCGGCCGCTCCAGCCGCTTTGGCGCGCCCAAGGCCGCGGCCCTGCTGGACGGTCGCTCGCTGCTCCAGATCGCCGCCGAGGCCCTGGCGCCCTATTGCGCCGCGGTGGCCGTCAGCGCGCCGGCGCAGTCCGTCGCCGCCGATCTGGCGCGGGGTCTGGGCCTGCCGGTCCTGCCCGACGAGCCCGGCCATGCGGCGGGGCCCTTGGCGGGAGTCAGCGCCGGCCTGGCCTGGGCCCGCGCCGGCGGTCTGGGCGCCCTCGCGGTGCGTCCCGTGGACACGCCGCGCCTGCCCCCCGAGATCCATGCCCGGCTGGCGGGCGCGATCGGCGACGCTCCGGCCGCCTATTGCCTGACCATCGACGGCCCCCAGCCCCTCTGCGCCCTGTGGACCCTGGGGGCCGAGGCGGCCCTGCGCGAGGCCCTGGAGGGTGGCCGCCATCCCTCGGCGCACCGCTTCCTGGACGCCATCGGCGCGGCGCGGCTCGCGGTCGAGGACCCCGCCGCCTTCGCCAACATCAACACCCCTGCGGATCTGCGGGCCCTCGGGTGGACCGCCGGTGAATAGATAGACGTTGATTTATCCGGTCTGCGGTCGTTTGCTTGGGCCATGACAGTCTACGACGCCTGGGACCCGCAGAAGGCCGCCGGCATAGTGAGTGAATACGCCGGGGTCGAAGGCGCCCTTCTGCCGGTGCTGCACGCGCTGGTGAGCGCCTTCGGTCACCTGCCCCCCGAGGCGACGCCCCTGGTGGCCGCCGCCCTGAACCTGTCGCGCGCCGACGTGCATGGGGTGATCACCTTCTACCACGACTTCCGCACCGAACCGCCAGCGCGCCATGTGCTGAGACTGTGCCGCGCCGAGGCCTGCCAGGCGCGCGGCGGCGAGGCCCTGGCCGCCTATGCCCAGGCCCGCATGGACGGCGGCGGGCCAGCCGGCGATGTGGCCCTCGAGGCCGTCTACTGCCTGGGCCTGTGCGCCAGCGGCCCCGCCGCCATGATCGACGGACGCCCCGTGGCGCGGCTGACCGAGGCGCGCCTGGGCGCCCTGCTGGCCGAGGTCGGCCGATGAGCCTTCGCGTCTTCGTCCCGGGCGACATGGCGGCGGTGGCCGTCGGCGCCGACGCCGTGGCCGCCGCCCTGGCGCTGGAGGCCCGCCGGCTCGGCCTGCCTGTCGACATCGTGCGCAATGGCTCGCGCGGAGTCTTTGAGCTGGAGACCCTGGTCGAGATCGAGACGGCGGGCGGCCGCATCGGCTACGGCCCCGTCTATGCCGAGGACGTGCCCGGGCTGGTGGCCGCGGGGCTGTTCGACGGCCGGCCGCACCCCCTGCGGTTGGGGCGGCCCGAGGCCCTGCCCTTCCTCGCCCGCCAGACCCGCCTGACCTTCGCCCGTTGCGGCGTCATCGATCCCCAGTCCCTGGACGACTACCGGCGGCACGGGGGCCTGGCCGGGCTGGAGCGCGCCCGCTCCCTGGGTCCGGCCGGCGTCATTGACGCGATCATCGCCTCGGGCCTGCGCGGCCGCGGCGGCGCAGGATTTCCCACGGGCATCAAGTGGCGCACGGTGGCGCAGGCGCCCGCCGATCGCAAATACATCGTCTGCAACGCCGACGAGGGCGACAGCGGCGCCTTCGCCGACCGCCTGCTCATGGAGGGCGATCCCTTCGTCCTGATCGAGGGCATGGCCATCGCCGGCCTCGCGGTGGGGGCGACCCGCGGCTATGTCTATGTCCGCTCGGAATATCCTCACGCCATCACCGCCATGAACCGGGCCATCGCCACCGCCCGCGCCGCCGGGCTGCTGGGGCCGGACTTCGACATGGAGGTCAGGGTCGGCGCCGGCGCCTATGTGTGCGGCGAGGAGACCGCCCTTCTGGAAAGCCTGGAGGGCAAGCGCGGCCAGGTGCGGACCAAGCCGCCGCTGCCCGCCCACAAGGGCCTGTTCGGCCGGCCCACGGTGATCAACAACCTGCTGTCCCTGGCCGCCGCGCCCTTTATCCTGGCCCAGGGCGCCGCCGCCTACGCCGATTTCGGCATGGGCCGGTCGCGCGGCACCATGCCCATCCAGCTCGCCGGCAACATCGCCAACGGCGGCCTGTTCGAGACGGCCTTCGGCGTGACCCTCGGCGATCTGGTGGACGACATCGGCGGCGGAACCCTGTCGGGCCGTCCGGTCAAGGCCGTGCAGGTCGGCGGGCCGCTGGGCGCCTATTTTCCCCCCGCCCTGTTCGACACCCCCTTTGACTACGAGGCCTTCACCGCGCGCGGCGGACTGATCGGCCACGGCGGGGTGGTGGTGTTCGACGACACCGCCGACATGGCCCGCCAGGCCCGCTTCGCCATGGACTTCTGCGCCATCGAGAGCTGCGGCAAGTGCACCCCGTGCCGGATCGGCTCGGTACGCGGCCGCGAGACCCTCGACAAGGTCCTGGCGGCCCGCGCGGTCGGCGCCGACGCGTCCGGCCATCTCGCCGTGGTGGAGGACCTCTGCCACACCATGAAGCTGGGATCGCTGTGCGCCCTGGGCGGCTTCACCCCCTATCCGGTGTTGAGCGCGCTCACCCATTTTCCCGATGACTTCGGGGCGCCCGCGCGCCTCGCGGCGGAGTGAAGCGATGACACAGTCCCGCATCCCCCGCGGAAGCGGGGGTCCAGGCTTTTTTCCCAGCCCGGCGCCCTACGATCAAGAAATCCTGGGTCCCCGCGTTCGCGGGGAATACGGGGACAAAAGGGCGAAGATCTCATGGCCCTGATCAAGACCATCGACTACGGCACCCCTGCGCCTCAGAGCGAGACCCTCGTCACCCTGACCATCGACGGACGCGCCCTGAGCGTCCCCGAGGGCACGTCGGTCATGCGCGCGGCGGAGCTGGCCGGGACCACCATCCCGCGCCTGTGCGCCACCGACAGTCTCGACGCCTTCGGCTCCTGCCGCCTGTGCCTGGTCGAGATCGACGGCCGCGCGGGAACCCCGGCCTCGTGCACGACGCCCGTCTCCGAAGGCATGGTCGTCCGTACACAGACGGACCGGTTGACGCGCCTTCGCAAGGGGGTGATGGAGCTCTACATCTCCGACCACCCCCTCGACTGCCTGACCTGCGCGGCCAATGGCGATTGCGAACTGCAGGACATGGCCGGGGCGGTGGGCCTGCGCGAGGTGCGCTACGGCTATGCGGGCGACAACCACCTCGCCGACGCCCCCGACGCGTCCAACCCCTATTTCACCTATGACGCCGCCAAGTGCGTGGTCTGTTCGCGCTGCGTGCGCGCCTGCGACGAGGTCCAGGGAACCTTCGCCCTGACCGTGGCCGGGCGGGGCTTCGGCAGCCGGATCGCGGCCGGCCAGTCACAGCCCTTCATCGCGTCCGAATGCGTGTCCTGCGGCGCCTGCGTGCAGGCCTGCCCCACCGCCGCCCTGACTGAGGCCAGCGTCATCGAGATCGGCCAGCCGGAACGCGCCGTCGTCACCACCTGCGCCTACTGCGGCGTCGGCTGCGCCTTCGAGGCGCAGATGCGCGGCGAGGAGCTGGTGCGCATGGTTCCCTACAAGGACGGCAAGGCCAACCACGGCCACTCCTGCATCAAGGGCCGCTTCGCCTGGGGCTACGCCACCCACCGCGAACGGATCCTCGAGCCGATGATCCGCGCCAGCATCGACCAGCCCTGGCGGGTGGTGTCGTGGGACGAGGCCATCGCCCACACCGCGTCGGAGTTCCGCCGCATCCAGGACCGTTACGGCCGCCTGTCCGTCGGCGGGATCACCTCCTCGCGCTGCACCAACGAGGAGACCTTCCTGGTGCAGAAGCTGATCCGCGCCGGCTTCGGCAACAACAATGTCGATACCTGCGCGCGGGTGTGCCATTCGCCCACCGGCTATGGCCTGAAGACCACCTACGGGACCTCGGCCGGCACCCAGGACTTCGATTCCGTCGAGCAGGCGGACGTGGTGCTGGTGATCGGCGCCAATCCCACCGACGGCCATCCGGTGTTCGCCTCGCGCCTGAAGCAGCGCCTGCGGGCCGGCGCCCGGCTGATCGTCATCGACCCGCGCCGGATCGACCTGGTGCGCTCACCGCACATCCAGGCCGACTACCACCTGCCGCTCCGGCCGGGCACGAATGTCGCCATGCTCACCGCCCTGGCCCACGTCATCGTCACCGAGGGCCTCGCCGACGAGGCCTTCGTGCGCGAGCGCTGCGACTGGGACGAGTTCACCGACTGGGCCCTCTTCTGCGCCCGGCCCGAGCACAGCCCCGAGGCGGTGGAGGCGGTCACTGGCGTGCCGGCGGCCCAGGTGCGCGGCGCCGCGCGCCTTTACGCCACCGGAGGAAACGGCGCCATCTACTACGGCCTCGGCGTCACCGAGCACAGCCAGGGCACCACCGCGGTGATGGCCATCGCCAACCTGGCCATGGCCACCGGCAATATCGGCCGAGACGGCGTCGGCGTGAACCCCCTGCGCGGGCAGAACAATGTCCAGGGCGCCTGTGACATGGGCTCCTTCCCGCACGAACTGTCCGGCTACCGGCACATCTCCGAGGACGACACCCGGGCCATGTTCGAGGCGGCCTGGGGCGTGGCCCTGGACGACGAGCCGGGCCTGCGCATTCCCAACATGCTCGACGCCGCCGTCGACGGGGTGTTCAAGGGCCTCTACATCCAGGGCGAGGACATCCTGCAGTCCGACCCCAACACCCGCCATGTGGCCGCGGGCCTGGCGGCCATGGAATGCGTGGTGGTGCAGGACCTGTTCCTCAACGAGACCGCCAACTACGCCCACGTCTTCCTGCCCGGCTCGACCTTCCTGGAGAAGGACGGCACCTTCACCAACGCCGAGCGCCGCATCCAGCGGGTGCGCAAGGTGATGGCCCCGAAGAACGGCTATGCCGACTGGGAAGTCACCCAGCGCCTCGCCAACGCCCTCGGCTGCGACTGGCGCTACGACCACCCCTCGCAGATCATGGACGAGGTGGCGCGCCTGACCCCCAGTTTCGCCGGCGTCTCCTTCGCGCGGCTGGACGCCATCGGCTCCATCCAGTGGCCCTGCGATGCGACGGCGCCCGAGGGCACGCCGGTGATGCACCTGGACGGGTTCGTGCGGGGCAAGGGCAAGTTCGTGCTCACCGACTATGTCCCCACCGACGAGCGGGTAGGGCCGCGGTTCCCCCTCTTGCTGACCACCGGCCGCATTCTCAGCCAGTACAACGTCGGGGCTCAGACCCGGCGGACCGCCAACATGACCTGGCACGAGAAGGACGTGCTGGAGGTGCACCCCAACGACGCCGAGGACCGCGGCATCCGCGAGGGCGACCTGGTCAAGCTCAAGAGCCGCGCGGGCGAGGTCAGCCTGCGCGCCCGCATCACCGACCGGGTCGCGCCGGGGGTCGTCTACACGACCTTCCACCACCCGGACACCCAGGCCAATGTCATCACCACCGACTATTCGGACTGGGCCACCAACTGCCCCGAATACAAGGTGACGGCGGTCCAGGTGTCGCTGGCCAATGGTCCCACCGACTGGCAGGCCCGCTACAAGGCCCTGTCCGACACCAGCCGCCGCATCCACCCCGAGCCCGCCGAATGACCGTCGGCGGCGCGGACGAGCCCCACATCACCACCAGCAGCGGCGAGCGGCTGGTGCACATGGCCAACCAGATCAGCCGCTACTTCGTCTCACAACCGCGCGACGAGGCGGTGGAGGGTGTGCGCGGCCATATCGGCCGATACTGGGACCCGCGCATGCGCCGGCTGATCCTCGAGCATCTCGACGCCGGCGGCGCGGGCCTGGATCCCGTCGCCCGCGAGGCCGTCGCCGGCCTGAAGCGGTGAGCGACCGGCCTGCCCTCGAGCCGGCGCTGTCGGTCAGCGCCCAGCAGTGGCGCGTCGGCGACGCCGCCCCGACGCCAATCGCGCGAACCACCCCGGAAGAGGCCGCCATCGGCGTCTGCTACGACAGCGCCCCCTATGCGGTGCTGATGGCCACCCCCGCCGATGTCGAGGACCTGGCCATCGGCTTCACCCTCAGCGAGGGCATCGCCGCGGCCCGCGACATCGTCGAGGTCCGCGTGGGGGAGCACCCGGACGGCTTCGTCGCCGACGTGCTGCTGACGGCGCGGGGCGCCCGGACGGCGAAGACGTCGCGGCGCCGCAACCTGGAGGGCCGGTCAAGCTGCGGCCTATGCGGGGTGCAGAGCCTCAAGGACGCCATCCGCCAGGTCGCGCCGGTGGCCGACGGCCTGACGGTGAAGCGCGGCGCCATCCAGGCCGCCCTGGCCGAGCTGGAGACCCGCCAGGTCCTGGGCGCCGCCACCCGCGCCGTCCACGCCGCCGCCTGGGCCGACCGCTCCGGCCGCCTGATGCTGGTGCGCGAGGACGTCGGCCGCCACAACGCCCTGGACAAGCTGATCGGCGCCGCCCACCGCGCGGGGCTCGACCCCGGCGCCGCCTTCGTGGTGGTCACCAGCCGCTGCTCCTACGAGATGGTCGAGAAGACCGCCGTCGCCGGCGTCTCCCTGCTGGTGGCCATCTCCGCCCCCACGGCCCTGGCCATCCGCAAGGCGGAAGCCTGCAACCTCACCCTGGTCGCCCTGGCGCGGGCGGACGGCCACACGGTGTTCACAGGGGCGCAGCGGGTGGTCTAGGGCGCAGCTTGGCCCGATATGTTCAAACTCTGGCTGGATTGGACCTAGGCCGCCGCGGGGCGACGGTCGACAATCGAGCCGGAGACCTTGCCATGCGGACGTTGGGCCTGATCAGCAGATGGACAGGGGGACTGGTCGCCCTGCTGCTGGCGTCGTGCGGGATGGCGCCGCAAGGCTGCGAGGCCCCAGCCCGCACCAGCGAGGTCGAGGCCCCCGCCACGACCGCAGTCGTCTGGCCGTCAGACCTGCCCGTGCTGGGGGACGGATTTCCGAACCGCGGCGATCCCTGTCGGCGGCTTGGCGAGAGCGGCCGCACGGTCAATTTTCTTGATGACAGCGCCCAACTGGTCGGCTGCCCGGGCGCGGCGACCGACCCGGCGGCGGCGGCCATCGTGACTGGGCTTGGCGGCCGCGTGGTCAGCGATGCCGAGGGCTTCACGCTCATCTCTGTGCCCCGGGGCGACGGCGCCAAGGGGAAGGGGCCATGAGGTGCGGCGGGGTCCGTCCCCGCTCTCCTGGGCGAGCGGGCCGGTCAGGGCGGCGCGGGCCGACACACGAGCCGCGCCCCGTCCAGGCCCCTCAAGGCGATGCCCCGCCCGGTGGCCCGCCAGGCCAGGGCCGGGCGCCATGGGGCCTCCCCCGGCGTGGCGACGCCCAGCAAGAGGCCATGCTCGCGGAGGGTGACAGCCTGACCAGGCGACGCGCCGCTGCCGACGACGGGTCGCCCCGCCCAATCGCCGGCGCATCGCAGGGGTTCGGCGGCCGGCGCGGCCACGGCCCTCAGCACGGTCCGCCGGTCCCGGTAGGCCGCGATCAGGCAGCCGCGGTGATCGGCCTGGAAGGCGCACAGGCCCCGGCGGCGAAACCAGACGGACTGGTCTTCCCACCGGGCCCCGGCAGCCAGGGGCGGGAGGGCGAGGGCCGCCGCACCGACCTCGCGATCCAGGGCGGCCAGGTCCGGATCGCCGCACACCAGGATGTCGGACGCATACTGCGGTCGGGCGCAATCCGCCTGCCGTTGCTGGATCGGCGGCGGGGCCGCGCGCCCGGGCGCGCTTGCGGCGAGGATGACCAGCAGGCAGGGCAGTCCGACCCGGGATCGCAGGCGTCTGTTAGGCATGGCGCCGCGATATTGCCGGTCCGGCGATCTATGACAACATACTTCCGGCAACAAACCCCCTGTTCCAGCCTCCGGAGTCTGAGATGGCCAAGATCAATATAGCCGCCCTTGTCGTCGCCGGCCTCCTCTTGGCAGGCCCTGTTTCCGCGCAGCAACAGACCATCGTCACCTTCGCCAAGGGCGCCAGTTCCCAGACCCTGACGGGAACCATCAAGGGCGATCAGAGCCGCAACTACATCCTCGACGCCCGCGCCGGCCAGACACTCACGGTCAACTTCAAGCCCAGCAACGCCTCGGCCTATTTCAACGTCCTGGCGCCGGGGGCGGATTCGGCGATGTTCATCGGCTCCAGCGAAGGCAATCGCTTTTCGGGGTCCCTGACCGCCAGCGGGCGTCACACGGTGCAGGTCTATCTGATGCGCAGTGCGGCGCGCCGCAACGAAGTCGCCAACTACACCATCACTTTCGCCATCACGGGCTCCACGGCTGCTACGCCGCGGCCCAGCACGGACGCCAAGGTCGCCGGCACGGCCTACAACGCCACGGCCGAGGTGCCGTGCGTCACCGCGGCGGACGCGCCGAAGGGCCGATGCAAGGCGGGCGTCATGCGGATGGCGGGCGGCGAGGCGACGGTGGAGTTGCAGACACCCGATGGCGGCCAGCGCCACATCTATTTCAACAATGGTCGCCCCAGCAGCAGCGACGCCAATGCGCCGATGCGCGTGACGCGGCAGGGCGACACCAACATCATCCGGATCGGCACGGTGGAAGTTTACGAAATCCCAGACGCCTTTGTGATCGGCGGCTGACGTCAACCTCGGGAGCGAAGCCATGAGACAGGCGATTGGACTAACGGTTGTCACCCTGATGGCCGCCCTGGCGCTGCCGCCGAACCTCGCGGCCGCCGCGCCCGCCAAGGCGCAGATCGGCGACTGGGGCGTCGATCTGTCCGGCTTGTCCCCGACCACGCGTCCGGGCGACGACTTCTATCTCTACGTCAACGACGGCTGGCAAAAGACCGCCAAGATCCCCGCGGGCCTGCCGGCGACCGACGCCTTGACCGAGGTTTATCTGTCCACCGAACAGCGCGTGCTGGGGATCATCAAGGAGGCGCAGGCCAGCAACGCCGCAGCCGGCGCGCCCCAGCAGCTGATCGCCGACTACTACCGGTCCTTCTCGGACCGCGATCGACGCAACGCGCTCGGCCTGACGCCGCTCAAGGCAAGCCTTGCGATGCTGATGGGGGCCAAGACCCATGGCGACCTGGCGCGGGCGATGGGCTTCACCTGGACGTCGGGCGTCGTCGCCGCCGGCATCGAATCCGATCCCGACGATCCCCGGCGCCAGATCCCCGTGGTGGTGCAGAGCGGACTGACCCTGCCGTCGCGCGATTACTACCTGCAGGCGGGCGAGCCCTATGAGGGGTTCCGCAAGGCCTTGCTCGACTATATCGCCGGGAGCTTCCGACGGGCGGGCCTGAGCGATGCGGACGCGCGGGCCGCCAAGGTGGTGGCGCTGGAGACGGAAATGGCCCGCCGCCAGTGGTCCCAAGCTGATATGCGCGATGTGGTGCGTCAGAACCGCGTGATGGGTCTGGCCGAGCTGAAGACCTGGGCGCCCGGCTTTGACTGGAGCGCCTTCCTGGGCGAGGTGGGCTACGACCGGCAGCCGAGGATCAAGGTCAAGTCCGACACCGCAGTGCGCGATCTCGCCAAGCTGTTCGCCGAAACCCCGGTGGCCGACCTGCAGTCGTATTTGGTGTTTCACGCCCTGGATGACTGGTCGAACTTCCTGTCCGATGAGTGGGTCGACGCCTATTTCGATTTTCATCGGCGCAAGCTGATGGGCGTGGCCCAGCGTCGTCCGTTCGAGCTGGAGTCCGTGGGCGCCGTCAACGAGATGTTCGGCGAGGAGATCGGGCGGATTTACGTGGAGAAATACTTCCCGGCCGAGCACCGCGCCGAGGTCAACACCATGGTGGGCTATCTCCGCGACACGTTCCGCACACGGATCATGGCGCTGGACTGGATGGACGCGCCGACCAAGGCGGCGGCGATCGTCAAGCTGAACAAGGTTGTCAGCCACATCGGCTATCCGGAGCGGTGGCATGATCGGTCGACCATCCGCATCGACCGGACCGACCTGGTCGGCAACCAGAAGCGCATCCTGGACTGGAACCGCGCCGACCGCCTGAAGCAGCTGTCCGAAGCCACCCGCGACTGGGAGTTCCCGCTCAATCCTCAGGACGTCAATGCCGGCTATCTGGCGGCGCTCAACTCGGTGACCTTCCCCGCCGGCATCCTGCAGCCGCCCTATTTCGACCCGGCCGCGGACCCGGCGGTCAATTTCGGCTCGGCCGTGGCGGTGATCGGTCACGAGTTCGGCCATGGCTTCGACGACCAGGGCAGCCGGTCAGACGGGGACGGCCGGGTGCGGGACTGGTGGAGCGCCGCGTCCCGCGCCGAATTCGACAAGCGCACCGCCGGCCTGGTCGACCAGTTCAGCCAGTATGAGCCGGCGCCCGGCGCCAGGATCAATGGCCGCCAGAATCTGGGCGAGAACATCGGCGACCTCGGCGGCCTGTCCGTCGCCTACGCCGCCTATCGCACCTATGTGAAGGACAAGCAGGGGGGCGAGGCCCCGGTGATCGGCGGCTTCACCGGCGATCAGCGGTTCTTCCTGGCCTGGGCGCAAGTCTGGCGCACCCTGATCACCGAGAGCGAGGAGCGGCGGCGGCTGCTGTCCGACCCCCACAGCCCGGGCCGGTTCCGGGTCAACGGCATCGTTCGCAATGTCGACGCCTGGTACAACGCCTTCGACGTCAAGCCGACCGACAAGCTCTACCTTGCGCCCGACAAGCGGGTGAAGATCTGGTAGCCGCGCCCGCCTAGATCGCCTTGATCCGCAACGCCGTGTCCATCGAGGTGATCGGCTCGCAGCCGTCCTTGCGCACGATGATCATGTCTTCCACGTGCATCGTGCCCCAGCCGAACTCGTGGTACGGCATGTCCAGGGTGAAGACCATGTTCTCCTCGAACACCAGCGGGTGCACGCCCGGCATCTCCGGGCCCAGCGACGCCGGGTGGTCGGTGTGCTCGAGGCCCACCGAATGAGGAGCGCCGAAGACGAAGCCGGGGAAGCCCTCGCTGCGCACGGTCTTGAGCGCCAGCTCGACGATGTCGGCGGCGGGAACCCCCGGGCGAATGTTCTCATAGGCCACCGCCAGGCCGCGCATCACCGCCTTGTTCCGCGTCAGCATCTCGTCGGTGGGCTCGCCGAAATAGACCGAGCGGCCGACGTCGCCGCGGTATTCCTTGTAGGTGCCGACGCTGTCGAGCTTGATCAGCTCGTTGGCCTCCACCTCGCCGGTGGCCAGGCCGCGGATGTTGGCGATGATCCAGGCCGCGCCGCCGCCCTGGCGGGCCATGGACTGGGCGTGGATGGCGCTGATGGCGTCCAGCGGCATGCCCACATGCATGGCGTCGATCACGTCATTGATGGCCTGCTCGCTCATCCGCCCGGCCTTGGTGAGCAGGGCGATCTCCGGCTCGGTCTTCACCATCCGGATTTCCTTGAAGATGTTCAGGGCGTCGATCCCCGACAGGCTCTTCATGCCGATCTCGCCCAGCCAGCCCAGCACGCGCGGGTCATCGAAGCCCACCCGTCCCTTGGCGATGCCGGCGTCGATCATCGCCCGGCGCAGGCCGTAGAGAGAGCTCGGCTCCAGCTTGCCGCGATAGCGGTCGTAGCGGGCGATCAGCTGCTGATCGCGGGCCTTCATCACCGCGCCGTCGCGGGTGGGGTAGGGCATCGGATCGTGCGGCGCCTTGAGGTTGGCGGGCGGGGCGCCCTCCTCCTCATATTCCTCCACCGTGCTGTCGGAATCGCGCGGGGCGGCGATGGTCCCCGGCGTCACCCGCGTGCCGAAGCCCACCACATTGGGCACCCAGGTGGGGGTGTGCTCCAGGTGGTAGACCATGGTCGAGGGCATCACCATGGCCGCCGGCGCCTCGGGGTCCTTGGGCAGCACCGCATAGATCAGGTAGCTGCGCGACATCAGCAGGGCCGAGCCGTAGTAGTCGGTAAGGTAGTAGATGTTCTCGGGGAAGGCGGCGACCAGGCCGTCCAGCCCATGCTTCTCCATCACCCGGGTGGCGCGTTCGCGGTTGAGCAGCATGGTGGGGTCTCCTGAAGGACCCTCTCCTTCTAGCGGTCCCGAAGGAACCATGCACGCGTCAGAGGCGGATTCCCGCCTGTCGGCGACGGCCCCTGCTAGACCCAGCCGCCGTCCGCCACCAGGGTGCGACCGGTGATCCAGCGGGCCTGGTCCGAGGCCAGGAAGGCGACCACGTCGGCGATGTCGTCCGGCTCGGCCAGCCGGCCCAGGGGGGTGGTGGAGACGATCCAGTCCAGCAGGGCCTGGTCCACGTCGGCGATCATCTCGGTGCGGGTGCCGCCCGGCGCCACGGCGTTGACGGTGATGCCCCGGGCGCCCAGCTCCCGCGCCAGCCCCTCGGTGAAGGCGTTCACCGCCGCCTTGGACGCGGAGTAGGGAACGCCCGTGGGCGCCGGCATCAGCGCCAGGTTGCTGGAGATGTTGACGATGCGGCCCGAGCCGTCGGGCAGGCGCCGCATGGCCTCCTGGCACATCAGCATCATGCCGATGACATTGGTGGAGAACTGGCCGACCAGCTCAGCCTGGGTGAAGTCGCCCATCGGCCCGCGGATCATGGTGCCGGCGTTGTTGACCAGGATGTCCAACCGGCCGAAGGCGGCCACGGTCTCCTCGACGATGCGGCGGGCGTCGGCCGCCTCGCCGACGTCGCCGCCCACGGCGATGGCCCGCCCCCCGGCCGCCACGATCTCGTCCGCCACGGCTTGCGCCTTGGCCGGGTGGGAGTGGTAGTGCACGGCGACGGCGCAGCCGTCGGCCGCCAGCTTGCGCGAAATCCCCCCGCCAATGCCCCCCGATCCGCCGGTGACGAGGGCGACGCGCGGCTGAGGCTGGGTCTCTGGCATGGCTGGGCGGCCTAGAAGATCGCGATCGGATTGACCGGCGAGGCGTTGGCGTTGGGCAGGCGAAGGGGCGCCATCAGGGCGAAGAATTCCCAACGTTGGCGCGCCTCGCAAGCGGCCGCAAGGCCCTCCAGGTCGGCGTTGTCGGTGATCATCATCCCCATCATCACCAGGGTGAGGATGTGCCAGGGGATGCGGATGTCGTCGACCTCAGACGGCTGCGGGTCCATCCCCGCGTCGCACACCAGGGTCGAGATCTGCGCGGCATGCACCCATTCGGCGCACTCGACGCTGATACCCGCCAGCCCCTCGGGGATCGGCGCCGGCCCCAGCGCCCGGTCGCGGCCGATGCGGCCGGTGCGGATGAAGACGATGTCGCCGCTCTCGATCCGCACCTTCTGGCGCGCCAGCGCCCGCTCGATATCGGCCATGTCGGCGATCTCGCCCGGCTCCATCCAGGGCTTGCCCAGCACCGGCGGCAGGTCGATCAGCACCCCGCGCCCCGCGATGCCGTCCTTGCCCGACATCACCGAATTGACGCTCTGGTCGGCGTTGCTGAAGGGGCTCACCGGCCGGTCGTTGTACATCCGGTCGCGGTAGTTCAGGTGGCTGAGCGCATCCAGGTGGGTCATCGTCCAGCCGTGCGGCGACAGGGTCAGCACCTCCAGCGCCACCCCATAGGTCTTGTCCCGAGACCAGAACGGCACGTGCAGGGCCGGCCGGCTGTCGTCGACGCGGGGCTTGCCGGTGATGTCCTGGGCGCAGCTGACGGCCTCGCCGTCGCGAACCAGGGCCGCCCCGGCGGCGCGCCGCTCCGGGGTGAGGAAGTTCAGCGTCCCCGCCTCGTCGTCCGCCCCCCACCGGCCCCAGTTGGACAGCCGGTCGGCCAGGGCGTGGAACTGCGCCTCGGTGATGCGATGCTCGGCCCGCCGCGTCATGGCCTGTCTCCCTCAGGGATGGGCGCGGCGGCGCTGGCGTCGCGCGCGCTCTGCAGATGCACGTCTTCCAGCCGATAGCCGCGGAAGATCAAATAGGCGGCGATGAAGCCGACGGCGGGCAGCCCCCCCACCGCCACATAAAGGCCCAGCGTCACCATCGGCGACTGTGACACCGTCGGCGCCAGCGACTTGTCGAACCCGAGGGAGGCGAGGATCAGCCCGACCATCAGCACCCCCAGGGCCGCCGCAGACTTGTCGGTGAAGCTGAACACCGCGGAATACAGGCCCTCGCGCCGCCGCCGGGTAGTCAGGTAGTCGTGCTCGATGATGTCGGCCTGCATCGACATGGACACCAGGAAGAAGCCCCCCACCACCAGGCCGAACAGCACGCCGCGGATGGCGATGGGGATCATCCCGTCCCCGGGCCGCGCGATCAGCCAGCTGAGGCTGACCACCAGGCCGATGGCGAAGGTGAGGTTGCAGGCGCCCATCTTGCCCAGGCGGCGCACGACGATGGGCCACAGGGGCGCCGACGCGAGACCCGCGACGCTGGACAGCAGGAAATAGACGCTGAGCGCGCTCAGCGGCAGCTTCAGCACCCCGCGCAGGAAGAAGATCAGGGCCGGGGCCTGGGCGCTGGCCAGGCACAGGGAGATGAACTTGCCCACCGAGAAGGCCATGAACGGCCGGTCGCGCAGCATGCCGGCGCCGAGGTCTTTCAGGCGCACGCGCTGGACCGGCTCGGCGACGAAGGGCGCGTGGCGGGTGCCGAAGAAGGAGATGGCCATCGACACAAGGCAGGCCCCGGCGAGCAGGCCCGCCACCGCCCCGTAGCCGCGACTGTCGTCGCCGAAGCGCTGCAGCACCAGCGGCAGGCCGGCGGCGCCGGCGAGGCTGCCCAGGGTGTTGAACACCAGCCGCTTGGCCATCAGCCCGACCCGCTCGCTGGGAACCTGGGTCATGTCGTTGGCCATGGCCGTGTGGGGGATGCTGTAGAGGGTGTAGGCCAGGGTGAAGGTCAGCAGGGCCACGAACACATAGATCACCGCCACCGCGCCGGTGGGCGTGGGCGGGGTGGAGAAGATCATCACGCAGGCGATCGGCGCCAGGATCGCGCCGGCCAGAAGGAACGGGCGGCGCCGGCCCCAGCGGGTGCGGGTGGTGTCGCTGATCGTTCCCACGGCGGGGGCGATGAGCAGGTCGCACATGCGCGCGGCGAACACGGCGGTTGCCGCCACGCCGGGATCGAGCTTGGCGATCACCACGAAATAGTAGAGCGCCAGGTTGCTGTAGGCGGCCACCATCATGGCGACGCTGAACGCGCCGATCGCCCACGACATCCCGGCGGTGCGCGAAATGGATGACTGATGAGCCGAGATGGCGATCCCCCGCCTCGGCCCACGCGGCCGTCTTGCAACGCTATCGCCACGGCCGCGACGAGGTTAAGCACTTTTTCCGATCACTTCAGCCGGCTGTCGCTGCCGCGATCAACGACCGCCATGCGGTTGTCGGACCTCGGTCGGGGTCCCGAGCGCCCCCAAGCCACGCTATCGTCCGGGAAACCGAGGGACGCGCGCATGGCCAGGCAGACGAGACGAGGACTGATGACCGGTCTGGCCGGAGCCCCGGCGGCCCTGGCCGCCCTCTCGGTCGCCGGCCCGGGCCGCGCCGCCGAGGGCATCGACCTGTCGCGGCCGGCCGACAATTTGCGCGCCCTGATGAAGATCCTGGCCAGCACCGATCCGGCCCAGACGGTCTATTTCTACGGCAGCGGCCGGGTCTACGGCTGCCTCTCCGAGCGGGCGCCGGTCCCCCTGTTCGGCACCCACAGCCTGAGCATCTGCCGGGCGAAGGCGGCGCCCGACGGCGGCTTCCTCCTGCGCCAGCACATCGTCGGCTTCCGCACAGCGGTGGACTCCGAGACGATGATCGACTCCATGACCAACCCCGTCACGGGCCAGACCGTCTCCCTGCCGCCGACGGACTACGGCGTCGCCGACACCGACTACCGCCTGGACGGCACCTATGCCCTGGCCGTCAAGCCGCCCCTGCTGATGAACAAGGCCGGGCCGCGCCCGTGGAGCCTCGCCGGCGGCGTGGTGTCGATGAGCGACGACACCGTCCTGGCCAAGCCCGGCCCCCAGCATCCCAAGGCCGATGTGGTCACCCGCAGCGCCCTGGCCAGTGAGCTGGCCGACCCGGCGATCCGCTCGGCCAACTCCTGGTTCAGCTTCTCGGCCGTGGATCCCTTCCGCCCATGGCTGAAGATGACCGAGCCGGGGTTCCAGCTGTGGCACCTCAACGGGCGAAAGGCGGCGACCCTCGACGACATGCCGGCCTTCATCCGCGAGACGGCGATGGCGCGTTTCCCCAAGCTGTTCGACCTGCCCCCCTTCGCCGCCTGAAGCGGGCGCCGGCGCACGGCCTCGACGCCTGACCCCGGACGCCGCTAAACCGGAGGCTCAGCCCAGGAGCCGCCTGTGACCCGCGCCGACCCGCCCCTGATCCAGACGCAGCCGTCGCCCCAGGCCCTGTCCCTGGCCGCCCTGGCGGGATCGGTCAGGTTCGAAAGCCTGCCGCCGCCGGTGGTCGCCCATGCCATCGCCGTGGTCCGCGACACCCTGGGGGCGATCCTGGCGGGGTCGCGCCTGGCGGAGATCCAGGGCCTGGTCCGCGCGGCGCCGACGCTCGGCGCCGGGGCTTGCACGGTGATCGGCGCACGCATCACCGCCCCCGCCCCGGTCGCCGCGATGATCAACGCCACGGCCGGTGTCTCGCTGGAGCTGGACGAGGGCAGCCAGTTCGCCCTCAACCATCCCGCCGTGCACATCCTGCCGGCGGTGCTCGCCGCGGCGGAGGATGAAGACGCCTCGGGGGCGGACCTGCTGGCCGCCTTCGTCGCCGGCTACGAGATCGCCGTGCGCGTCGGCCGCGCCACCCGCCTGCGCGGGCCGGTGCATCCCTTCGGCACCCACAGCATCGTCGGCGCCGCCGTGGGCGTGGCCCGGCTGCGCGGGCTGGACCTGGTGGGCGCCGCCCGCGCCATCGAACTGGCCGCCGGCCTGTCCATCGCCTCGTCCCAGGCCGCGGCCAATGGCGGGGCCTCGGTGCGCAACCTGGCCACCGGCCTGACCAGCCACAACGGCCTGCTGGCGGCCACCCTGGCGGAGGCCGGATTTGGCGGCGAGCCCGGGGCGCTGGAGTCGGTGTTCGGCCGCATCCTGGGGGACGCCTTCGACCTCGAGGTCGAGCCGGCCCTCGGCGAGTTCCTGATCCTCAAGAACTACTTCAAGCGCCACGCCTGCAGCCGCTGGAACCACGCCCCGATCGAGGCCATGGCGCAGATCATGGCCGTCCAGGCCGTGGATCCGCAGGCGGTGGAGGCCATCGTCGTGCACACCTTCAGCCCCGCCACCCGGCTGTCCGCCAACACCGTGGTCAACGGTTACGCCGGCAAGCACTCCATTCCCTACAACGTCGCCGTGCGCCTGCTGCACGCTGACAACGGCCCGGACCGATACGCCGACGCCGTGGCCGCCGACCCAAGCCTCATCGCCCTGATGGCCCGCATCCGGGTGGAGGAAGACCCGGTGCTCACCGCCCTGGTTCCCGCCATCCGCGCTGCCCGGGTCGAAGTGACCCTGGCGTCCGGGGTCCGGCTGGAGGCGACCTGCGAGCGCCCGCCTGGGGGCTTCGACAACCCCTTCGAGGCCGGCGTGCTTGAGGCCAAGTTCCGGCGACTGGCGGCCGAGGCCCTGGACGAGCCGGCGGTCGACGCGCTGGCGACCGCCATCGCCGGGCTGGCCACGGCGAAGGACGTAACGGACCTGTGCCGCCTTCTCCGGCCCGCCTAGGGTTCAGTCGGCCGGCGTCTCGACGCCCCCTCCACCACTTCCTGGTCCCCCTCCCCCGCGCCTCTGGCGCAGGGGAGGAGAACAGCCGACTCTCCTCCCCTGCAAGGCCAAAGGCCGCAGCGGGGGAGGGGGACCCCGAAGGGGGGGAGGGGGCAGCGCCGCCGCGTCAGAAAGCCCGCGTCACAAAACAGCGCCGGATCACGCGCCGACCCCCGCGAACAGCCGGCGCAGCTCGACCTTGTTGACCTTGCCGGTGGCCGCATGTGGCAGGGCGTCGGTGAAGACCACCTCGCTCGGGATCCACCATTTGGCGACCTTGCCCTCATAGAAGGCCCGCAGGTCCTCGGCCGTGGCCGTGGCGCCCGGCTTCAGCACGCAGATCAGCAGCGGCCGCTCGTCCCAGACGGGGTCGGGTTTGGCCACCACCGCCGCCTCCTGAACCGCGGGGTGTGACAGGGCCAGGGTCTCCAGCTCGATGGTGGAGATCCATTCGCCGCCGGACTTCACCGCGTCCTTGGCCCGATCGGTGATCAGCAGGTCGCCATGGGCGTCAATGGCGCCGATGTCGCCGGTGGCGAACCAGCCGTCGGCGTCGAGGATCTCCTCATCCGGGTGGTTGAAGTAGCGGGCAATGACCCACGGGCCCTTCAGCTTGACCAGCCCGACCGAGACCCCGTCGCGCGGCTGCTCGGCGCCCGCCAAGTCCACGACCTTGACGGCGATGCCGAACGGCGGCCGGCCCTGGCGGCGCTGGGTGAGGTCATAGTCCGGGGCGGGAAAGGCCGCCTGGGACCGGCGCGGCGTGTTGATCCCCGCCACGGGGCTGGCCTCGGTCATCCCCCAGGCGTGCTGCACCTTCACCCCGTGGTCGCGGCGGAAGCTCTCGACGATGGCCGGGGGCAGGGCGGCGCCGCCGTTGACGATCAGCGCCAGGGCGCCCAGGCCCTCGCCGGACTCCTCCAGCTGGCGCTTCAGTCCCAGCCACACGGTCGGGACCCCCGCCGCCTTGGTCACCCCCGCCTCGAGGATCAGCTGTTGCAGGGACGCCCCGTCGAGCCGGTTGCCGGGCAGCGCCAAGTCGAACCCGGTGGCCGCCGCCGCATAGGGGAAGCCCCAGGCCATCACGTGGAACATGGGCACCACCGGCATCACCGTGTCGCGGGCGCTGAAGCCGAAGGCGTCGGCGGCGCAGATGGCGTAGGTGTGCAGCAGGATCGAGCGATGGCTGTAGAGCACACCCTTGGGCGAGCCGGTGGTGCCCGAGGTGTAGCAGAGCGCCGCCGCCGACCGCTCGTCCAGCACCGGCCAGGCCTCCAGCGGGGCGACCCCCTCGATCAGCGCCTCATAGGCATGCAGGGTCACCCCCGGGGGCAGCGACAGGGCCGGCAGCTGGTCGGCCCGGCACAGCACCACCACCGCGCGAAGGGCCGTGGTCCCCGCCAGGCAGCGCTCGGCCAGGGGCGCCAGGTCCAGATCGACGAATAGGATCTGGTCGGCCGCGTCCTGCAGGATGAAGGTCACCTGGGCGTCGAACAGGCGCGGGTTGATGGTGTGGCAGACGGCGCCGATCCCCGAGACGGCGTAGTAGATCTCCATGTGGCGCCCGGTGTTCCACGCCAGGGTGCCCACCACCGCGCCGGGTCCGGCGCCCAGCGCCGCCAGCGCCGTCCCCAGGCGGCGGCTGCGCAGGGCCATGTCGGCATAGGTCTGGCGGATGGTCTCGCCGTCGCTGTGGCGCGAGACCATCTTGGCGGCGCCATGCTCGCGCTCGGCGTGGTCCAGCAGGGCCGACACCAGCAGCGGATGGTCCTGCATCAGTCCGATCATGGCAGTTCCCGGTCTTTCGCTGGTCTCGCCGATATCAGGGGGTCAACCGGCCTCGGCGTCCATCACCGTCTTCAGCTCGCTGGGGGCGTCCAGCCGGCGGCGCAGGGAGCGATACGACAGCATGTAGCAGAGCGCGGCCAGGGCGATGGCCGGGGTCAGCACCAGCAGGATGGAATAGCCCACCATCTTGTCGTCGTGGAACAGGTGCTGGGTCGCCATGGCGATGAACAGCGGCCCCGTGGTGGCCCCCAGGATGGTGTTGGTGAAGCCGAACAACGACACCGACACCCCGCGCATGTTGTTGGGCACCATCTCCTGCACCGCCGCCACCATGGCCACGCCGATCATGGGCGCGGTGGCCACCGCCAGGGCCAGCAGGAAGACGGCGGTCGCCAGGTTGGGGGCGAAGACCACGAACACGCTGGGCAGTTTGATGGCGCACACCGCCAGCAGCACCAGGAACTTGCCGCTGCGGATCTTGGCCTTGGCGGCGCGGTCGACGGCGTAGCCCGCCGCCAGCGCCCCCAGCACCCCGGCCACCACCGAGGCGACCCCGAAGGTGGCGCTGACCTGTCCCGGGGTCTGGGCGAACACCCGGATGAGGAAGGCCGCGCTCCAGGCGCCCATGCCGTAGCTGTGCATCGAGACCAGGGAGAAGCCCAGGTAGAAGGGGATGAACACCCCGCGGCTGCGCCACAGATAGGCGGCCGCCGTCCCGAAGCCGACCCCGGCCTTGGTCTCCATCAGCACCCCCCGTCGGCGGGGCTCCTTGAAGGTGAACAGGGCCAGGACGATGATGAACCCGGCCGCCCCGCACAGGACGAACACATTGCGCCAGGGCGCCTCGCCGGCGAGCCCGGGGATGTGGCTGAAGGCTCCCTTGGCCGCGGCCTCGAGGATGTAGCCGGTGAGGATGATGGCGATGCCGCCGGCGATGGCCTGGCCCATCAGATAGACGCTGATCGGCCGGCCCCGCCGCTCGGGGCGGAACATGTCGCTGATGATCGACACCGCGCAGGGGGCCAGGGTCGCCTCCCCCAGGCCGACGAGGATACGCGAGACGAACATCCAGCCGAAGTTTGGCGCCAGGCCCCCCAGGATGGTGGCGAAGCTCCAGATCGAGATGCCCGCGATCAGCAGCCAGCGGCGCGACACCCGATCGGCCGACATCCCCAGGGGCAGGCCGACCACCGCATAGAACAGGCCGAACGAGAACCCCTGCAGCAGGCTGATCTGCACGTCGGAGATCATCAGGTCCTGGCGGACGGGATCGACCACCAGGTTGAGGATCCCCCGGTCGATCACCGAGACGATCGAGGCGAAGAAGAAGATGCCGACCACCCACCAGGCCTTCACGGCCGACGGGTATCCGGCCTCGGCCGGGGCCTGAGCTGTGGTCATCGGCGGCGCCTCACGAAAACGGCTTCAAGACGGTCATGCCCGGGCGCTCAGGCCGCCGCCTGGAGCATCCACGAATTGCGCGCCTTCAGGCGGCCCAGATACTGTTCGGTGAAGTCCGCCGGCACGGCGCTGGTGACGCTGGGCCGCTGCGCCAGGGCCTCGCGCCAGCCGGTCAGTCGCGGCAGGCCCTCGAACAGGCCGTGCGGGCGGGCGCCGTCCATGACGTCCAGCTGGCGGAACACCGGGCCGAACACCGCGTCCACATAGCTGAAGGCCTCGCCGGCGAAGAACGGACCGTCCCCGACCACCCCCTCCAGGCGCTGCAGCTTCTTGGCCAGCGATTCGCGGGCCGCCATATAGGCCGCCTCGTCCGCCGCCGAGCCGAAGGCGAACAGGTCGCCGAGCATGGCCGAGCCATATTCCATCCACGAGCGGTGCTGCGCCCGCTCCAGCGGATCGGCGGGGTGGAGGGGGACGCCGCCGGCGGTCTCCTCGATGTATTCGAGGATCACCGCGCTCTCGAACACCACCGCATCCTCCTGACCCGGCCGCTCGACCTTCAGCACCGGCACCTTGCCCAGGGGCGACAGGGCCAGGAACCAGTCCGGCTTGTTGAGCAGGTCCACATAGATGATGTCGAACGGCACGTTCTTCTCGGCCAGGGCGATCACGGCCCGCTGCACATAGGGGCAGGTGGGCAGGCTGATCAGGGTGAGCTTGGCCATGGGGGCTTTCCTGCAATGGGTCTGGACGGGCGGCGCACCGTGCCAGATGGACACGCGTCCAAGCAACCGCCGCCGTCAACTGTTCGTCAGGTGACGACGGGAACAATTGGCTGACGGGCCCCCGCGGCCCCTGTGGTCTCAATCGCCCCATGGACACAGACGCCAAGACCGACGGCCCGGGCATGGAACAGGTGCTCAGCGCCCGGCCCAGCCTGGCCGCCCGCGCCGGATTCCTCTTGGGGTCGTGCCCCGAGTCGCTGAAGAACGCGGCCTGGGACACCTTCCTGCTGTTCTACTACACCCAGGTCCTGGGGCTGTCGGGCAAGCTGACGGGCCTGGCCATCGCCGTCTCCCTGATCTTCGACGCCCTGGTCGACCCGCTGGTCGGCGCCTGGTCGGACCGGGTGCGCCGCGCGCCCCTGGGCCGCCGGCACACCTTCATGGCCATAGCGGTCGTGCCCTTCGCCTGCGGCGCCTACTTCCTGCTGGCCCCGCCCGAAGGGGTGGAGGGCGTGGCTCTGTTCGGCTGGCTGTGCCTGTTCGGCGTGCTGACCCGCTTCGCCATGACGCTGTTCACCATCCCCCTCTACGCCATCGGGGTGGAGCTGAGCCGCCAGCCCACCGAGCGCACCCTGCTGATCTCGGTGCGCAGCATCGGCACCGCCGCCGGGCGCTGGCTGGCCCTGTATATCGGCTTCACCTTCTTCTTCACCGGCGCCGTCCACAAGGGCGAGGCCCAGTTCAACCGCGCCGCCTATCCGGGCTACGGCCTGATGATCGGCCTGGTGGGCGCGGCGCTGATGATCGGCGCCATCATCCTCACCTATCGTCGCATCCGCGAGCTGGAGCGGCTGGAGACCTACGACCACAAGCACGGGGCGATGGACGTGGTCCTGGGCGTCGTGCGGGCCTTCAAGGTGACGCCCAACGTCTTCGTCGCCTTCACCGCCGCGGCGACCATCTACCTGATCATGGCGACGATCAGCGTCTACAAGATCCACCTCGCCACCTTCTTCTGGCTGATCACCTCCGAACAGACCCGCAGCGTCGCCCTGGCCTCGGTCTACGGCACCCTGGGGGCCGCCTTCGTGGCGCCGGCGATCATCAAGGTCATGGACCGCCGCCCCGCCATGTATCTGGGGGTGGCGGGCTTCTCCCTGAGCAACCTGTTCTCGGTGCTGCTGCCGCTGCTCGGCCTGTTTCCGCCCAACGGCACGCCGGCCATGGTCGGCTCCCTGGTCTCGCTGCAGGCCCTGGGCGGCTTCTTCTTCGGCCTGCTGATCACCGCCGGCGGGGCCATCACCGCCGACGTCGCCGACGAGCACGAGCTGAACACCGGCGTGCCCCAGCAGGGGCTGATGCAGGGCTTCCTGTTCCTGGCGACCAAGATGGCCAGCGGCGTGTCCAACATCCTGGCTGGCGCCTTCCTCGACATCATCGCCTTCCCCACCCGGGCGGCGCCCGGCTCTGTGCCCCAGGTCAAGGTCGACCAGATGGCGATGTTCATCTGCTGCATCATCGGCGCGGCGGGCCTCACCATCGGCTTCCTGATCCGCCGCTACGACATCTCCAAGGAGAAGCAGGCCCGCATCACCCGCGAGCTGGCCGCGATGAAACGCGGACGCGCGGCCACGGTGATCCCCGAGCCCTAGTCTCGGACCGGGGCGCGTTCGGCCCGTGAAGGCCGGCCCATAAGCGCGTGGGGAATCCCCGCCCCCGCGTCCACAACAGGCGCTCGAATTTGTTGAGGCGAGACATGGACCAGGCGTTGACCGGCGGCGAAGTGATCAGCGGCAGGCTGAAGGGCCTGGGGGTGGAGACGGTGTTCTGCCTCGCCGGCACCGCCCACACCTACCTTCTGAAGGCCCTCCATGCCGACGGGGTCGCCATCGTCCCCTCGCGGCACGAGACGGCCACCGTCTGCGCCGCCGACGGCTACGCCCGCATCGCCGGCCGGGTCGGCGTGGCCCTGGTCAAGGACGAGCAGGGCATCGCCAACGCCGTCACCGGCATCATCAACGCCCAGCAGGCCTGCTCGCCCGTGGTGGTGCTGGTGTCCATCGGCCCGGTCTCCTGGGTCGAGGCGCAGTCGGAGTTCAGCAACGACCCGCTGGATCTGGTCAAGCCGATCGCCAAATGGGTGCGCACGGCCCCCAGCGCCGACCGGCTCGACGAATTCCTCATCCAGGCCCTGCGCCAGGCCGTGTCCGGGCGCCCGGGGGTGGCGGTGCTGGGCATCCACCAGCAGTTCGAGCGCGAGGCCGTCGCGGCCGTCGAGCGCCTCGACCGCCCCGATATGGCCCTGGTGGCCGCCCCGGCCGCCGCCCCCGAGGCCGTGGCCCGGGCCGCCCAGCTGCTCGCCGAGGCGCGCCGGCCCCTGATCATCGCCGGCTCCGGCGCCGCGATGGCCGGGGCGGGCGAGGCCCTGCGCCGGTTCTCCGACGCCTATCGCATCCCGGTCTTCGGCCACGCTCTGGGGCGCGGCCTGCAGCCGGAGGACCAGCAGCTAGGCTATTCCTGGGCCCTGGCCCAGCCGGCCGCCCGCGAGGCGGACGTGGTCTTGTGGCTGGGCTCGCGCATGCACCAGCGCTTCGGCTTCGGCCTCGCCCCCCGTTTCGCCCCCGACGCCGCCTTCATCCAGGTGGACCTGTGCGCCGAGGAGCTGGGCCGCAATCGCGCGGTCAATGTGCCGATCCTGGCCGACGCCCGCGGCGCCATGGAGGCCCTGCACACGGCGATGGTCGAGCGCGGCGCGCCGCCGTCGGACCCCGCCTGGGTCAACCAGGCCCTGGAGCCGCGCCGCGCCCGCATCGCCGAGCTGGGGCGTGATGGCAGCGGCCCGATCCATCCCGTGGCGATCGCCCGCCAGATGGCCGAGGCCCTGCCCCGCGACATCATCTATGTGGGCGACGGCGCCGATGTGCAGAACTTCATGGGCACGGTGCTGGAGATCCGCTCCGAGCGGTCCTTCCTCGACCTCTACCCCTTCGGCTCCATGGGGGTGGGCACGCCCCTGGCCCTGGGCGCGGCGGCGGGCGAGCGCGACCTGGCCCGCTGGACCGGGCGCCCCGAGCGCCCGGTCTATCTGGTCACCGGCGACGGCGCCTTCGGCTTCTATTGCAGCGAGTTCAACAGCGCCCACCTGGCAGGGCTGAAGATCATCTGCATCATCTCCAACGACGGCGCCTGGGGCACCGAGAAGCACGGCCAGGTCAAGGCCCTGGGGACGTCGTTCAACTGCGAGCTGGGTCAGGCGGACTACCACCTCGTCGGCGAGGCCTATGGCGCGGCGGGGGAACTCGTCGAGACCGTGGACGCCTTCGCCCCGGCCCTGCAGCGGGCCATGCAGCGCGAGCAGTCGTCGGTGCTCAACGTCCACACCGACCCGGCCGCCGGCATGGACCGCAAGACCGACCCGCGCTTGGTCACGATCGCCTTCGAAGATCTGGTGTCGTCCCAGCGCACTCACGCGGCGCCGGCGGTTCGCTGAGCGCCATAGCCCCCGCGATCTCGGCGGCCGCCTGCTTCAGGCTGCGCGCATAGGTCTCGATCTGCGCGGCGGGCAGGGGCGCCGCGTGCTCGTGCCTGACGGCCAGGGCTCCGACCACTTCGCCCTGCCGCGCGATGGGCGCGCTGACCACCGTGTGGTCGGCGTGCGGATAGACGGCGTGGCCGTCGGCGCGGATCGGGGCGATGCGCGCGGCCACGGCGGCGTCGGTGATGGCGGGATCCTCCTCGCGCCGCGCCTGGGCGAGCAGCCGCGCCGAGGCCTCGGCCGGCAGCAGGGCCAGGAACAGCCACCCCACCGCGGTGGTCAGGACAGGGAAGTTCTCCGGGCCGATGGAGCGCTTGTGGAGCAGGCCGCATCGGCTGTCCGTATAGACGCAGGGCCACAGCCGATCGTCGATCATGGCCACCACCGTGACCGGCCAGACCAGGGCGCTCTGCAGGCGCTCGGCCACGGGACGGGCGGCGGCGTCGATCCAGGCCGGAGCCCGGTAGCCGCTGTTGAGGTCGCGCACGTGGCGCGACAGGCGGAACCGCCGGTCGGCCGCCGAGCGCACCACATAGCCCTCCTCCGCCAGGGTCTTGAGCAGGCGGATGGTGGTCGGCTCGGGCAGGTCCGCCCGCAGCGCCAGTTCGCGCACGGTCAGGCCGTTGAACTGGTTGAGCACCGAGATCAGGGTGAGACCACGGCTGAGCGCCCGCACCAGGTCTCCGCTCTCCGAAGACGGATCGGGGCGGGTCACGCGGCCGCCTCCGCCTCGAGCCGGGCGCCGATCTGGGCGGCCGTCGCCTTGAGCCTCGGCAGGTAGCGGGCGATGGCCGCGCTCTCGCTCATCGCCGAGGTGAAGAACCGCAGGCTGAGCACCGAGGTGGGCGGCTCGGCGCCGCGGAAGATCGGCGCGGCGATCAGGGACTGTTTCGCCTTGGGCTGGATATGCACCAGGAAGCCGTCGCGCCGGATGCGGGCGAAGCGCGCTTCCATATCGGCCTCGGACGCGACCACGAACCCGTCCGGCCCCGACGCCGACTCGTCTAGGCCCGACAGGATCAGGGCCCGCTGCGCCGGCGGGGCGTAGGCCAGGACGATCCAGCCCGCGGCGCTGCTCAGGACCGACACCCGGTAGCCGGCGCGGATGACGTTGAAGACCATCGGCGAGCAGTCGTCGCTGCTCTCCTGCACCAGGATGGCGCCCGCGTGCAGGCTTCCCACCGCCACCGGCCAGCCCACCTCCCGGGTCAGGGCTTCCAGCAGCGGGCGCGCCACGCGCGAGGGCCACAGCTCGTCGTCATACCCGTGGCTCAGGGTCAGCACCTTGGGCGTCAGCCAGTAGCGGCCGCTCTCCTCGTCGAGACGCAGATAACCGTGGCTGCGGAAGGTCAGCAGCAGGCGATAGGCGGTGCCCCGCGACAGCCCCGCCGCCGCCGCCACCTGGGCGATGGTCATCCCGTCGCGGCGGTTGAGCAGGCGGATCACCTCCAGCCCCCGGGCCAGCGAGCGCACGCTGGGCATGCCCGAGCCGATGCCCAGATCGTCCTCAACGAGCGGCGCCCTCGCCAGGGCGCCCTCCGGCGTGAACCGCTCACCCATCTCCCACTCCTGGCGGCGATCCGCCCTCGTTCGCCTGATGAAGTCTGCCTGTACCCGCTGTCCCGGCGCCAGCCTCCCCTGACCTAACCTGCCTGAAATCGTCCCGGGGATCGGATCATGCGCGCCAGTCACACATCACTCCTGCTCGGCGCCGCCATGCCGGCGCTGCTGCTGTCGGGCGCCGCCCTGCTGGCCCCCGCGACGGCGGCGGCCCAGGCCGCAGCGTCCAACGCCGTGGAGGAGGTGGTCATCACCGCCCGCAACCGCACCGAACGGCTGCAAGACGCGCCCATCGCCGTCACCGCCTTTTCCGAGGCCGCCATCGAGCGCCAGGCCATCCGCACCATCGACGACGTCGCCCACCTGACCCCGGGCCTGATCTTCGACAAGGGCTTCATCCCCCAGGACACCCGCCCGCAGCTGCGCGGCCTGCCCGCCACCCGCGGCCGCCCGCCCATCGGTATCCTCATCGACGGCGTGGACGTGTCGTCGGAAGCCTTCTCCACCGCCGGCGGCGGCAACCTGGTCAATCTGCGGCTGCTGGACGTCGAGCGGATCGAGGTGGTCAAGGGACCGCAAAGCGCCCTCTACGGCCGCGTCGCCTTCGGCGGGGCGATCAACTACGTCACCAAGACCCCGTCCAAGACCTTCGCCGCCGAGATCAGCGCCTCCGCCGCCCAGTACGGGGAATATGAGGTCCGCGGCTCCATCACCGGGCCGGTCAATGACATCCTGTCCCTGCGCCTCAACGCGGCGGCCTCGCGCGCCGACGGCTTCTACCGCAACACCGTCAGCGGCGAGCGCATCGGCGGCTATGAGAACCAGGGCGCCTCCCTGGCCGCGCGCCTGACGCCCACCGACAAGTTCACCATCGACGCCAGCGTGCTCTACAGCACCGAGACCGACGAGCCGCAGCCCAAATACTACTATGGCTCGGCCGACGCCTCCTCCACCCGCATCCCCCTGCCGGCCAATATCGTCGGGCGCGCCCTGGGCACCACGGTGGCCCCGGCCACCGTCTCGGTCCCGGCGTTCGGCGGCTTCAATCCCCGGGACGCGGTGCGCATCAGCCTCAATCCGCGCACCCTGAAGGACTACATCGGCTCTGAACTGGACCTGACCATGGTCAAGCTGCGGGCCACCTACGACCTCGGCTTCGCCCAGCTCAGCTCCAGCTCCAGCGTCCTCGACGCCGACGCCCTCAGCCTGCAGGACCTCGACAACTATGGCGCCCGCCCGGTGGCCGTCGCCCTCCCCGCCCCTGGCGGCATCGGCGAGCCCCTGCCGCGGTTCTGGGAAAGCGACCTGCGCACCAGCACCCGCCAGTACAACCAGGAGATCCGCCTGGCCGACCTGTCGGGCGGCCCGTTCCGCTGGGGCGTCGGGGCCCTCTACTGGCGCGAGGAGCTGAAGCAGACGGCCGGCTCCGCCCTCACCAACCTGTCCACCCCCACCGCCTCGGCGGGGCTGAACACCGTGCTCACCGGCAACCCCCAGCGGCGGGTGCCCCAGTCGCGCACCACCGACCACCGCTCGATCTACGCCCTGGCGGAATACGACATCACCCCGCGCCTGGTGATCGGCGCCGAGGCGCGGCAGTCCTACGAGAAGTTCGTCTACGGCTTCACCCCGTCGATCACCATCGCCGGGACCGGGCTGACGCCGGTGCTGTCGACGGTCATCGGCCTGCCCAATGGCGCCCGCAGCAAGTCGTCCTTCTTCACGCCCAAGGCCTTCGCCCGCTTCAAGGCCACCGACGACATCATGGTCTATGCCTCGGCCGCCAAGGGCATCAAGCCGGGCGGCTATTCCTCCGTCGGCTTCACCGCCAACCCGGACCTGGTGAAGATCAATCCCGAGGAACTGATCAGCTACGAGCTGGGCGCCAAGACCACCTTCTTCGGCGGGCGGGTGCGGCTGAACGGCGCCGTCTTCCACATGGACTACGATGGCAAGGCCGTGCAGACCCTGGTGCCGGACCTGACCAATCCCACCGGCTATTCCACCTCGATCGTCAACGCCTCGGCGGCCAAGATCGACGGGGTCGAGGCCGACGTGGCATGGCGCGCCACCGACGCCCTGACCCTCACCGGCAGCTACACCTGGGTCAATTCGCGCTACGAGGAATTCAAGAACCTGACCACCGATCCGGTGGCCATCGCCCAGGCCGGCCAGTGCGTGATCACCGTGGTCAGCGGCCGCACCCTCTGCCAGGTGGACTATTCGGGCAAGCGGCTGGAGCGCATCCCGCGCCACAACTTCAACGCCGGCGCCACCTACACCCAGCCGATCCGCGACGGGCTGAACCTGATCGCCGAGCTGACCACCATCTACCAGAGCAGCCGGTTCGTGGACGAGGCCAACACCATCCGCCTGGACGGCTATTTCACCGCCGACGCGCGCATCGGCCTGGAAGCCGACAAATGGGAGGTGTTCGCCTTCGTCAACAACCTGTCCGACGACGACACCATCAAGTCGGCCAACACCTACACCGACACCTTCATCGCCCCGGTCTCCGGCCTGGCCATGGGCGCCAACGCCCCGGACCGCCGCCAGATCGGCGTGCGCGCGGTGTTCCGCCGCTAGGGTAATTCGGGGTAATTCGGGGACACTATACTTAATGCATCTCGCATTAAGTATAGTGTCCCCGAATTACTAGGCCGCCACCGCCTCGAGGCCCGCGCGCAGTTCCGCCTCGTCGAGGTTGCGGCCGATGAAGACCAGGCGGCTGCGGCGCGCCTCGCCCGGGGCCCAGGGGCGCTGCAGGTCGCCGTCGAGCAGGGCGTGCACGGCCTGGAACACCACCCGCCGGTCCTCGCCTTCGATGTTGAGGATGCCCTTGGCGCGCAGGATGTCATCCCCCCGCTCAGCCAGCAGGGCGTCGAGCCAGCGGGTCACCTTTAAGGAGTCCAGCGGCGCGTCGAGGGACAGGGACACCCCGCGGATGTCCTGGTCGTCGTGGCTGTGGCCGCCCGCCGTCCCGTGGTCGTGGCCGTGACCATGATGGCAGTCGTCGCCGTGGACATGCCCCGGCGTCCCGTGCGGCGGGTTGGCGAGGTCCAGCTCACCGACGCGGGCCAGGTCGAAGCCGCCCAGACCCAGGATCTCGCCCAGGGGCGCCTGCGACCGCACCGTCCGGTGGATCGGCGCCAGGGGGTTCAGCCGCCGCAGGTGAGCCTCCAGCGCCGCCAGGGCGTCGCCGGTCACCAGGTCGGTCTTGTTCAGCACGATCTGGTCGGCCATGGCCACCTGCTCGCGGGCCTCGTGGGACTGGGCCAGGCTGGTCGGCGCGTGGCGCGCGTCCACCACGGTGGTGACGCTGTCCAGTTCGGCGCGGCGGCGCAGCAGGGGATCGGCGAAGAAGGTGGCGATCACCGGGCCGGGGTCCGCCAGGCCGGTGGTCTCGATGATGATGGCGTCGAACCCGCCCCGTTCCAGCAGCCCGGTCACGAGCAGGGTCAGGTCGTCCTTGACCGTGCAACACAGGCAGCCGTTGTTCAGCTCGACCACCCCATCCTTGGCCGAGACGATCAGGTCGTGGTCGATGCCGATCTCGCCGAACTCGTTGACGATCACCGCATAGCGGCGACCCTCGTCATTGGTGAGGATATGATTGAGCAGGGTGGTCTTGCCGGCGCCGAGGTATCCGGTCAGGAGGGTCACGGGGGTCTTGCCGGTCATGGGTCTCGCCCCTGCTCATGGCCGCCTGCGCTCTTCTCAGAGCCCGCCTGCCTGTGCCATTGGTTATATCGAATGAACCGTATCGGTTCGGCGTAGGAGATCATATGCCAACGCTCGTCGAAAAGGTCATCGCCAAGGCCGCCGGCCTGGACCGGGTGACGCCCGGCCAGCTGCTCACCGCCAAGGTCGACCTCGCCTTCGCCCCCGATTCGTCCGGCCGCCGCTGGCGCCCCTATATGGAGGCCATGGGCGCGCGCCTGTGGGATCCGTCCAAGGTGGTGTTCATCACCGACCACTATGTCCCCGCCGCCGACCAGGCCAGCGCCGCCATCCTCAAGTCGGTGCGCGAGTTCGTCCGCGACTACGGGGTGCAGACCTTCTTCGACATGGTCGGCATCTGCCACCTGGTGCTGCCCGAGCACGGCCTGATCCGGCCCGGCGCCTTCATCGCCGGGGGCGACAGCCACACCCCCATGGCCGGCGCCTTCGGGGCCTATGCCGCCGGCTACGGCGCCACCGACATGGCGGTGATCGGCGCCACCGGCGAGACCTGGCTGTCGGTGCCCGAGACCATCCGCATCGACATCACCGGCGCCTTCGGCCCCGGCGTCACCGCCAAGGACGTGATGCTGGCCCTGGCCCGGCGCCTGGGCATGGACAACGCCTTCAAGGCCGTCGAATACGGCGGCGCGGCGGTGGAGGCCATGGGCATGCCCGAGCGCATGGTGCTGTCCAACATGGCCGCCGAACTGGGCGCCGAGACCGGCGTCGTCGCCCCCGACCGGGTCACCGCTGACTACCTCGCCGCCGTCGGCAAGCCCCTGGAGGACGAGGCCGCCGCCTTCGCCTTCGCCTCCGACGCCGACGCCGTCTACTGCGCCCGCCACACCCTCGACGCCTCGGACCTGGGGCCTCAGGTCGCCGCCCCCCACGCCACCGAGAACAGCGGCCCCGCCGGCGACTACGCCGGGGTGCGGGTCGACCAGGCCTATATCGGCGCCTGCGTCGGGGCCAAGATCGAGGACCTGCGCATGGCCGCGGCCGTGCTCAGGGGCCGCAAGGTGGCGCCCACCGTGCGCCTGCTAATCGCCCCGGCCTCGGCTCGCACCCTGCAGGACGCCACCGCCGACGGCACCCTCGGCATCCTGCTGGACTCCGGCGCCGTCCTTTTGTCGTCCGGCTGCGGCGCCTGCGCCGGCATGGGGGCGGGCATCCTGGCCGAAGGCGAGGTCTGCATCTCCTCCACCAACCGCAATTTCAAGGGCCGCATGGGCCACGCCGAGGCCGACGTCTACCTGGGCTCCCCCTATACGGTGGCGGCCTCGGCGGTGGCGGGCAGCATCGTCGATCCCCGCGCCATGCTGGCGGAGGTCCGCTGATGGGCCGCGCCTTCGTCTACCCCGACCCGATCAACACCGACCTGCTCGCCCCCGGCCACCTGATGAAGCTGTCGCCGGAAGAGCTTGCCACCCACTGCCTGGAGGCCCTGGACCCGGACTTCGCGTCCAGCGTCAAGCCCGGGGACATCGTCGTCAACGGCCCCAACTTCGGCCTCGGCTCCTCGCGGGAACAGGCGGCCGTGTCGCTGAAGGTGCTGGGCGTCGGCGCCCTTCTGGCCCCGTCCTTCGCGCGGATCTTCTACCGCAACGCCATCAACATCGGCCTGCCTGCCATCGTCTTTCCCCAGGCCCTGGAGATCCGCCACGGCGACGAGGTCACCGTCGACGCCGCCGCCGGCGTCATCACCAACCACACCCAGGGCCGCACCTACGCCGTGGCGCCCATCCCGCCCAATCTGATGGCCATGATCGAGGCCGGCGGCCTGATCGCCCACACCACCGCACGCCTGGCGGCGCAGCGGGCGGCGGCGGGATAGCACCATGACGGCGCCGGACTTCCGTCTCACCGGCATCGATCACGTGGTCCTGCGGGTGACGGACGTGGAGGCCATGCTGGCCTTCTATTGCGGCCTGCTGGGCTGCGTGGTCGAGCGCGAGCTGCCTCAGTTCGGCCTGATCCAGCTGCGGGCGGGCCGTTCCCTCATCGACCTGGTTCCCGTGGACGGCGCGCTCGGCCGGGTCGGCGGCGCGCCGCCGGGGGCGGAGGGCCGCAACCTCGAGCACCTGTGCCTGGGCGTGCGGCCGTTCGACGAGGCGGCGCTGCGGGCGCGGCTGGACAGCCACGGGGTCGCGGTGATCGAGGCGGGCGTTCGCTATGGAGCCGAAGGTCACGGCCAGTCGCTGTATGTGCGCGACCCGCAGGGCAATGTGGTGGAGCTGAAGGAGTCGGCGCTCTAGCCGATGCTCAGTTTCGTTTGGCCCAACCAAAACGGCCCGTATCCCCAGCGAAAGCCGGGGCCCAGATCATATGGCTGAGCGGCTGTGCTTTAGGATCTGGATCCCGGCCTTCGCCGGGAAGATCGAAGTGGGGACGGTGATTCAAACCCAACCCGACTGGCTCTCGTCAGATGTGCGCACAGGCTCAAGGGTCGCCGGCTGCAGCGCAGGCCGGGGCTGCTCGACGAACTCCAGCATGTTGCCGGCGTTGTCGCGCAGATACATGAAGGCGCTGTTGTCCGGATTTCGCCGCAGCCAGATCACCTCCGCCCCGCGCCGCTCGATCTCGGCCTTCATGGCGTCGATGTCGGCCACGGCGAACGAGACGTGCTTGTTGCCGTGACTCTTGATGTCCGTGTGCGGATGGCCCCGGTCGTCGGCCGAGGGGCGGGCCCCTTCAGCCTCGAACAGCTCGAAGCGCAGGTCGCCGTTCTTCAGCATCGCCATCTTGGCGGGGATGGCCGCGAGGAACACCCGCTTCTCGACCTCGAAGCCCAGCACCTCGCCGTACCAGCGGATCGAGGCCTCGAGGTCGGGGACGCTGACGCCGCCGTGGTGGTGCCAGAACTCCAAGGTCATCGCCGCCTACTTCGCCTTCAGCACGCCCGGCTGCACCAGGTTGACGATGATGCCGTCCGGATCGCGGAACTGCATCTCCTTGCCCTGCACCTCATACAGAGGATTCTGCGCCAGGGCCGCGGGGGCCGACAGGATGACATAGCCCGCCGCCTTGATCTTGGCGAACAGCCCGTCGATGTCGTTGACGGTGAAGACGATGGCGGAATCGCCGACGTCGGTGGTCAGGGAGGTGGAGGGCTTGGGCGCCTTGGCCACCGAGGCCGGGCCGAGCTCGTAGAGGCCGAGCTTGCCGAAGGCCACATCGTTGCTGCCCTCCAGGACGATGGCGTTCAGGGTCTCGCCCTTGGTGTTCATCACCTCGTTGATGCCGTCATTGTCCCAGTAGTTGTGGAAGAACACCTTCATGCCGAGGATGTCGCGATAGAGCTTCAGCGACTTCTCCTGGTCGCGGATGAAGAAGGTGGCCCGGTTCATGGGCGTCACCTTCATGCCCGGCTCCACCGGCGGCGTCGGCTTTCGCGCCGTGACGGGCGGCCCGTCGGGATAGCGGGTGCCGGCGTTGGAGCCCGGGGCGGCGGCCCCCGGCGGCAGGGCGGCCAGGGCGGCCATCGGCGCCATCGAGGCGAACAGGGCGGCGGCGGCGAGCAGGACGGAGGGGGTGTGCATGACAGGGCTCCTTGGGCGATGACCAGCTTACCCAAGGCGCCGGCCGGCGCATCCCCAAAATCGACCGTCCCGTCGATTCTCCTCGCCGGTCAGGCGGCCTCGCGCCGGGCCGCCGCCTCGCGAAGCATCGGGATCAGCTCGCGGCCGAAGTCGACCACGTCGGCCATGGTGTCATAGCCGGTGATCAGGAAGCGATCGACGCCGAGGTCATGGTATTTCATCAGCGCCTCAGTGACCTGGGTGGGCGTGCCCACCAGGGTGGTGGCGTGGGTGCGCCCGCCGGTGGCCCGGGTGATGCCCGTCCACAGGCGCTCGTCGAGGATGTCGCCGGCGGCGGCCATCTCCAGCAGGCTGCGGGTGCCGGTGTCCCCCGGCCCCTTGTCGCGGCCGATCAGGCCCTTGGTGGCCTGGTAGGCGACGATGGCGTCCAGCACCGCGTGGGCCTTGTCCCAGGCCTGGGCCTCGGTGTCGCCGATCACCAGCTTCATCGACATGGAGACGCCGGGGTCGCGGCCGTGCGTGGCCGCCGCCTGCTTGAACCGCGACACCAGGGCGCCGGCCTGGGCCAGGGGCATGCCGCCGATGGCGTAGACGTCGGCGACCTCGGCGCCATAGGTGATCGCCTCGTCCGACGCCCCGCCCCAGAACACCGGGATGGTCGGCTGCACCGGCTTGATCGCCGAGAACCCGCCGCGGATCTTGTAGTGCGGCCCGTCGTGGTCGATGGGCGCGGCGCTGGTCCACATCCGGCGCAGGATGCCGACATATTCGTGGCTGCGGCGATAGCGTTCGGCCTTGGTCAGGAAGTCCCCGTCCGCCTGGGTCTCCAGATCGCTGGCGCCGGTGATGATGTGCACCCCTGCCCGCCCCCGGCTGAGCTGGTCCAGGGTGATCAGCTGCCGGGCCGCCACCGTCGGGGCGACGAAACCGGGACGGTGCGCCATCATGAACCTCAGCCGCGTGGTCACCGCCGAGATGTAGGAGGCCATGGCCAGGCCGTCCGGCCAGGTGGCGGTCTGGCCGATCAGCACCCGGTCATAGCCCGCCGCCTCGTGGGCGATGGCGTAGTCGCGAACGAAGTCGACGTCATAGACGCCGGTGAGCGGGCGGCTCTCGGACGAGTCGCAGAAGAAGTGCAGGCCGACGATTTCTATGGGCATGGGCGGGGCTCGATGGGTTGGCGGCGCGTGATCCTGGATTACCAGCCCGCGCCGGGGCCCGCCTCCGATCGTTGGAATTGACCACGATCCGGTCAGAATCCCACGCCTGCGTCCAGTCCGACGCGGGGCCCCGCCCGCATCGTGGACAATCGGCATTTGACCTTCCTGCGTTCGCCCGTTCTGGCTAGGCTCCGCCGCGCCTCACCCCAGGGCGCAAGGAAAACCCTATGACCACCGCCCAAGAGACTCCCTGGCCCAAGGCCTCGCGCGCCTGGTGGACGGTCGCCGTCCTGGTCTTCACCGCCGGTCTGTGCACCATGGACAAGCTGGTGCTGACCCTGGTCATCGACCTGGTGAAGCACGACCTCGGCATGACCGAGACCCAGATGGGCCTGCTGCAGGGCCTGTCCTTCAACCTCCTGTTCGCCCTCGCCGGCATTCCCCTGGGCCTCATGACCGACCGGGTCTCGCGGCGGAACCTGCTGATGGGGGGCGTGGTGGTGTGGAGCCTCGCCACCGTGGCCGGCGGCCTGTCGGCGGGCTTCGGCCAGTTCTTCCTCGCCCGGATGCTGGTGGGCGCCGGCGAGGCGGCCCTGTGGCCCGTGTGCGTCTCGATCATCGGCGACCTGCTGCCCCCCGCCCGCCGCGGGCGCGCCATCAGCGCCACCCTGATGGGTCAGATCATCGGCTCGAGCATCGGCCTGTTCGCCGGGGGCCGGCTGCTGGGCTACGCCATCGACGGCGGGTTCATGGGCGTGCCCTTCCTCGGCGACCGCGCCCCCTGGCGCGTGATCCTGCTGATCTGGGGCATGCTCGGCCTGCTCGCCGTGGCCGCCCTGCTGACCACCCTGGAGCCGGCCCGCCGGGGCCAGCGCACGTCAGCCCCGCTCAGCCAGGTGTTCCGGCCCTTCGCCGGCTTCGCGCGCAACAACCTGGACAAGCTGCTCCCCCTGTGGGGCATCTCGTTCTTCGTCGGTGTTGGCATCCAGTCCCTGACCGCCTGGAACGGCGCCTTCTACATCCGCCATTTCCACATCGAGCCCCGGCAGCTGGGCCCGATCCTCGGCGTCCTGGGCATCTGCAGCGGCATCGTCGGCACCGTCCTCGCCGGCTTTGTGTCGGACAAGGCCGAGGGCCTGGGCCGGCGGGAATCGAAGATGACGCTGATGATCGTGGCGATGATGTGCGCACTACCCATCTCCTTCATCGCCCTGGCCCCGGCCCTCCCCGTCGCCCTGGCGCTGAACGTGATCTCGTCGATCTGCTATCCGATGATCGGCGTGCTCGGCTACATCGCCGTGCAGGACGTCTATCCGGGCCATCTGCGCGGGTTCGCGACCGCGGTGAACGGCATCATCGGCGGCCTGCTGGGCGGATCGGCAGGCCCCCTGGTGACGGCCATGATCACCCAGTACGTCTTCGCCGACGACGCCAAGATCGGCTATTCCATGGGCCTCGTGGTCGGCCCGTCGCTGATCTGCGCCGCCCTTTGCGCCTTCGCCCTGCGCAAGGTCATCTCGCGGCCGGCGCGTCTGGAGCCGGAGCCGGAACCGGCGTAGTCGCCGACGCCGGCGGCAGGGCCGCGAGGAAGGTCCTCAGGTCCTTCACCGTGGTCTGCGGGTCCTCAAGCATCGGATAGTGGCCCAGGTCGTAGTGGATCAGGGTCACCTTGGAGCCCTTGAAGTCGGCCACGGCCTCGCGGCTCAGATAGGGCGGCAGCACCGGGTCGGCGTCGCCCCACTGCAGCAGGATCGGCGCGGTGATCTTCTGGGCATAGCCCGCGGCGCCCGTGCTCCACACGCCCTTCACATTGGCCATGTAGTAGTTCTTCACCCGCGCATAGCCGCCCTGCAGGTTGTTGGTGTCCGAGAACAGCCGCACATGAGCGTCGGTGATCCGGCTCGGATCCGAATACAGGTTGGTCAGGAACAGCCGCCAGTAGATCGGCGGATAGTAGTTGGGGAACAGCTTGTCGTGGGCCCAGCCGAACGCCTTGATGGCCCAGGGCGTCTTGGTCTGCGGCGGAGTCTTCAGCGGCAGGGTGGACAGGGCCAGGGCCCGGACCCGCTCGGGGTGCTGGGCGGCGTAGAGCACCGACAGGGTGGCGCCGCTGGAACTGCCCACCAGGATCACCTGGTCGACCTTCAGCTGGGCGAGCACCCCCTCCACCACCTTGGCGGCATGGGGGGTGCCGGCCTCGCCGGTGTTGTCCACGGTCAGGCCGTAGGGCGGCCAGTCGATGCGGATCACCCGGTAGTCGGACTTCAGATTGTCGGCCCAGGCGTCCCAGACGTGCAGGTTGGTCATGGAACTGTGCAGCATCATGATCGCCGGTCCCGTGCCCTCGTCGCGCACGTGCACCCTCACCCCGTTCACATCCATGAAGCGCGAGGGCGGGCCGGCATTGACGGCGGCCAGCTTGTCGTAGCGGGTGTTGAACACCCCGGCCCGGATGGCGACGCCGCCGACCACGACCACCGCCAGGACGGCCAGCACGACCCAGGTCAGAACACGAGATATCTTCATCAACGCCCCCAGCGACGAAGCCTTGGCGCTGCAGGATGCCGCCTAAGACTAGATGCTGAAAATCGTTGAAGCACGGCGGGTAGGCCAATGGCAATTCTGCATGACCCATACGCTTCGCGTATTCGTCTTCTGAAAAACATCAATTGGCTTGGCGCCCGCGCCTTCTCACGACACGATCACGACTTGGTATTCCGGCGCGCGTGATGTCCACAGGCCGGCAAGAGCGATCAGGGGAAAGCGCGACATGACCATTCGGGGGATCTTGGCGGCGGCGGTGCTGGCCGCGGGCCTGAGCGCGACGGGCGTGGCCGTCGCCGCGCCCGCGCCGATGGCGGCGGAGGGGCCCGTAACCCAGGAGCAGCTGCGCGCCAAATACGCCCAGCCCGGCTCGCGCTACGTCACGCTCAAGGGCGTCGAGATCCACTATATGGACGAGGGCAAGGGGCCCGCGATCCTGATGATCCACGGCTCCAACTCGAGCCTGAAGACCTATGACAAGATCGCCGCGGCCCTGAAGGGGCGCTACCGGGTGATCCGCTACGACATCCCCCCTGCAGGCCTGTCGGGGCCGGTGTCCGACGAGGCCCTCAAGGACCTCGTGCCCGAGGAGGTGCCCGAGCTGCTGCTCACCCGGCTGGGGGTCAAGTCGGTCACCGCCGTGGGCGTCTCCAGCGGCGGCACCACCGCCATGTTCTTCACCGCCCGCCGGCCCGACATGGTCGAGCGGCTGATCCTGTCCAACAGCCCCTCGTCCCCGGTGGAGGAGGCGCAGCCGAAACAGAGCAAGGCGTTCGCCGAGCAGATCGCCGCCAACAAGGACACGCCGCTCAAGAGCCGGGCCTTCTGGAACGCCTACTTCGACTTCTTCACCGGCGAGCCCGAGCGCATGACCCCGGCCATGCGCGAGGAGTATTTCGACATGAATCGAAAGCCGATGAAGAACCAGGTGGCCCTTGTGGCCAAGGTGGTGGTCCAGCCGGTCACCCTGGCCAACGCCGCCAAGGTCACCTGCCCGGTGCTGCTGGTGTGGGGCGCGCGCGATCCGCTGCTGGTTCCCGCGACCTCAGAGACCCTGACCCGCTACCTGAAGAACGCCCCCGTCTCCAAGGTGATGATGCCCGACGTGGGCCACTACCCGCCGCTCGAGGCGCCCGAGCGGTTCGCCAAGATCGTCGCCGACTATATCGAGGCGGTCACGCCAGTGAAGCCCAGGGCGCCGGCGCCCGCGGATCGATGAAGGACCAAGTCCCATGATGGAAAGACGCCAATTCCTCGGCGCCAGCGCCCTGGCCGGGGCCGGCCTCGGCCTCGCCGCCGCCGGGCCTGCCGCCGCGGCTGACGGCAAGGCCAAGCCCGCCCTGCGCGACCGCCCCGCCCGGCGGCCTCTGCTGATCAACCGCGCCCGGGCCGAGACCGAGATGACCCGGGCGGGGCTGGACGGCATGATCGTCCGCGACCCCTCCAACGTCTATTACGCCACCAACCACTGGTCCATCTACACCGACTACGGCTCGCAGCAGCCGAGCTATGCGGTGATCCCGCGCCGCGCCGACCAGCCGGTGATCGCCGTCGTCCCCTGGGTCGAGCTGTGGAAGCTGGCGGAGGACGACGCCGAGCTTGGCCCGATGATCGTGTTCGACGCCCGGGCCGGCAAGACCCCCCGGCCGACCTCCTTCAACAACGCCCCGGTCGCCCCGGGGGTTGAACTGGGGGTGGTGGAGAAGACCTTCCTGGAGGCGTCGGAGACCTATATGGCCGACGCCGCCCCCGACGCCATGGCCGGGCTGGTCAAGGCGCTGAAGCAGCTGGGCCTGGGCTCGGGCCGCATCGGCGTCGACGACGCCCGCATCCAGATCGACCTGGGCGAGGCAGGGATCGAGGGCCCCGAGCTGGTCCGGGCCACGCCGATGATGTACCGCATCCGCCAGGTCAAGACCCCGGCCGAGATCGCCCTGTTGCGCCGCGCCGCCCAGACCAGCGCCGATTGCGCCATCGCGGCCGTGCACAGCCTCGACGCCGGGGCCACCCTGGCCGACCTGCGCGCCCTGTTCCGCGCCGAGGCCGGCAAACGGGGGGCGGGCTATATCAATATCGCCGCCGGCGGGCCGGACCTGGCCAACCACCGCGTCGAGCGGGGCAAGCCGTTCATGATCGACGCGGTGGCCACCGTGGACCGCTATTGCGGCGACTTCGGCCGCACGGTGGTGCTGGGCGAGCCCACCGCCAAGGTCACCCGCATCACCCGCCGCGCGGCCGCCGCCTGGGAGGGGGTCTATGCGCAGATGCGCCCCGGCCTGCGGTTCTCCGAGGTCCGCGGCCTGGCCCTGGCCGCGGCCGTCAAGGCCGGGTTCGAGGTCTCCAACCTCGGCATCGGCGCCCATTCCGTCGGCCTGCAGCACAGCGAGGACCCGATCGAAAAGGGGGGCATGGAGGACTTCGTCATGCAGCCGGGGATGGTCATCTCGGTGGACCACCCGGCCACCGAATGGGGCTGGGGCACCACCCACCTGGAGGATCTGTCGGTGATCACCGCCGACGGCGTGGAGCCCCTCAACACCCACAGCGACGCGCTGATCGTGATCTAGGCCCGCTCCCCTCCCGATCCACCCCACGTCCCGTCATCCCAGGCCTTGTGCCTGGGACCCAGAACCGCTGCGCGATCCGGACCCTCGCTGCCCGGGCCGCCCGCTCTGGCGACCTCGGCGCGTCTGGGTCCTGGGCACAAGGCCCAGGATGACGGTGAGAGAGGCAAACCAAAACCGGCCGCCGCGATGATCGCGACGGCCGGTCCTGATGGCCCGGGAGCCGCCGAGGCCGCTCCCGCTAGGGTCTTTAGAAGTTGATGTTGATGGTGGCGCGGCGGTTGAGGGGTTCCTTCACCCCGTCGCCGGTGGCGACAGCCGGTTCGGCCTCGCCCTTCCAGTCGACCGCCAGGGCGGTCTGGGCCAGGCCAGACCCCACCAGCGCATCGGCGGTCGCCTTGGCGCGACGCTCTGAGAGCTTCACGTTGTAGGCGGCGCTGCCCGAGGTGTCGGCGTGACCCACCACGACCACGCGGGTAGCGCTGCCGGTCTTCGCATAGTCGGCCGCCTGGGCGATGACCTGCTGGGCTTCCGGGGTCAGGACGTACTGGTCGAAGGGGAAGTAGACCACGAACTCGCGCGCCTCATAGGCCACCGGCGGCGGGGGCGGAGGAGGCGGCGGAGGCGGGGGCGGCGGCGGGGGGGGCGGCGCCGGGGGCGGCGGCGGGACCGGTTCGCCCTGGCGGAACTTGGCCGACAGGGTCAGGCCGATGGTGCGGCGCTCGCCCAGATAGGCGTTGTACTGGACGTTGGGCTGGCCCTCGGTGGCGCTGGACACATACTTCTTGTCCAGCAGGTTGCGGGCCCACAGCTTGGCTTCGAACTCGCCGCGCACCAGGCCGATGGCGCCGTTGACGATGGCGCGGGGCTGCACATAGGCGGTGTTGGCGGTGGAGACCGCCATCCGGCTTTGTGCGGCGACATCGGCGCGGACGTAGTATTGCAGGTCGTCGCGACCGAACAGGTCGTCCTTCCACTCGCCGCCCAGGCTGCCCTGCCACCGCGGCGCGCGCGGCAACTGGTTGCCGCTGATGTCGCCATTGGCGTTGCAGACGATGTTGTCGCAGATCGCCGGCGTGCGGCCGATGGCCAGGTCGCGGGTGCCGTCGGCGTAGCGGGCGTCGGCGTAGGAGGCGGTGTAGTAGGTCGAGAACTGCCGGCTGGGGACCCAGGCGCCGTCGATCTCGATGCCCTTGGACGTGACGTTGCCGAGGTTGCGGATGATCACCACCGGCAGAACCGCGGGGTTGCCCGGGTCCGAGGCGTTGATCTGAAGTTGCTGCCAGTCGATGTAGTAGCCGGTGATGTTGAACTGGAAGCTGCCGTTGAAGAACTCGTTCTTCGACCCGACCTCATAGGTCCAGTTGGTCTCAGGATCGTAGGTGCGGAACTGCGGCAGGAAGGCGGCGGCGTTGAAGCCACCCGATTTTTCGCCCCGCGCCGCCGAGGCGAACACCAGATGCTGCGGCGCCAGCTTGTAGTCGATGGTGAAGCGCGGGGTGGTCGACTTGAACGACGCGTTGAGGGCCAGGTTGTTGAGCAGGTTCGTCTGGCCCTTGTCCTCGGTGGAGTGCCGCACCTCGGCGCCCAGGGTCAGCCGGTCGTCGAAGAGCGCGTAGTGGATCTCGCCGAAGTAGGAGGTGACCTCCGAGGTCGTCAGGGTGCGACCGAGCACCGAGTTCACCGGGAAGCCCACCGGGTTGAGGATATCGACCGGCTGGGTGGGAACCGCGGTGAGCGGGGCCAGGGCCGAGAAGCTGCTGGTGAGGTAGTCCGTCAGGTCGCTGGTAAAGGCGCCGACCGCCGCCGTCAGCGGGCCGCCGCTGTCCCAGGACAGGCGCGCTTCATGCGACTTGGTTGTGACATAGCCGATGGGACCGTTCTCGAACACGCACAGGCCGGCGAACAGGAAGGGGCACCCGGGCAGGAGATCCTTGTAGCCGAAGGTCTTGGTGTTGGAGGTGATGCGCCCGTAGATGTAGTCGAAGCTCAGGGCGTTGGTCAGCTTGATGTTGGCGCTGGCGCGATAGACATCGACTTCCAGCTGCCGGCTGTAGCTGCGCGGATCGATGGGGATGTTGCGCACCGGCAGGTTGCCGCAGAACAGGCGCCGCCAGTTGCCGCCGGCGCCGAAACCGCCGGCGCTGGCCGGGCGCACCACGGCGTTGGAGGTGCCGCAGTTGAGGATCTGGCTGTCGCCGTTCAGTTCGGCGAAGAAGTTTTCCGCCGGAAACTCCTCCTGGTCGTCATAGCGGCGGTAGGAGGCGTCCAGGGTGATGCGATCGGTGGGGGTCAGGCGCAGGGCGACGTTATAGGCGTCGCGCTCGAAACCGCCGACCCGGCAGTTGGTGCCCTGGTCGAAGTCGATGCCGCAGAAGGGATGGGTGTTCTTCCAGCTGCCGTCGAACTCTGAATGGTTGGCGCCCACCAGGCCGCTGAGGATGCCCGGGATGATCGGGCCGGAGACGGTGCCGCCGAGGTCATAGCGCTTGTAGTTGCCCACCGTGCCGGTGATGTCACCCTGCCAGGTGTTGGTCGGCTTCTTAGGGACGTAGTTGATGGCGCCCATGAAGGCGTTGCGGCCGTAGCGGGCGTTCTGCGGTCCCTTGACCACCTCGATCCGGTCGATGTCGCTGAAGCCCAGGTCGGTCATGTAGGTGCGGGGCAGATACAGGCCGTCGTAGAAGGTGGAGACGTTGTTCTCCAGGGCGCCGAAGATGCCGGCGGTGCCGCGGATGACCGGGGTGCCGTAGCCGCCGCTGTAGTTCTCGTAGGACAGGCCCGGCGTGAACAGGCCGATGTCCTTCATGTCCTGGATGCCGCGCTCGGCCAGGGTGTCGGCCGAGAAGGCGGTCACCGCCAGGGGAATGTCCTGGAGGTTCTCCGCCTTCGCCCGGGCGGTGACCACCACCTCGTCGATCTGGCTGGAGGCCCCCTGGGCATGGGCGGCTTCGATCGCCACCGCGCTCAACAGGACGCCCATGGAGGCGCTCAATAGTCTGGCCTTAAGCATTCTGAAGTCCCCTCTTTTGATCCGAGCGGTCCGCCGTTTCGGCGGCCGATAGGCAAGCTCCATCCGCGGCAGGACGCGATTGCTTCAGAAAGTGGGATATTTGTCACGGTCATCGGCCGCCTGGGACCGTCCATGACTGTCTTCGAGCGTCGAGAAAATCGGCCCGGCGACACATCCTCCCCTGCGAAGACAGCATCTTCCCTACACAAGGGAAGGCTAGAGGCTGGGGAGACAAGGAGCTATTCGAAAATCCTCATGGATCGTCACATAAAGTGAATAGCGGCGGGCGGTTCGCCCCCTCAGTCCCTTCGGGACAGCTCCCCCGCTTCGCAGGGGAGCATAGGCTGATCCTCCACCGCGCAGCGGGGGAGGTGGGCCCCCGCCGAAGAGCGGGGGGTCGGAGGGGGCAGGCGGCGGCGCGACGGTTCGCCCCCTCAGTCCCTTCGGGACAGCTCCCCCGTTGCACGGGGGAGCATGAGGCTATCCTGCGGGGCGCAGGAAGGCCTTCACCGCATCGGCCCATTCATCGGGCATCTGATCGACGATATCGATGCCGCCGCCGTCCAGCACCGCGATCTCGAAATCGGGGCGCATCCGCTTGGTCCACTTGGCGTGCTCGTAGATCTGGTCGCCGGTGTTGGTCAGGATCAGGGTGCGGTGGGTGATCTTGGGGATCGCGCTGTTGTGGTCGTAGACGAAGGCGGCGTGGTGCCCGTACCAGAAGGGGCCATAGCCCATCAGCGCCTCGACCACGTAGCGGGTGACGATGTTCAGATCCACCGTCCCGTTGGCCATCCTGGCCCGGGTGAAGAACAGGCTGGTGAGGTGGCTGCCATCCTCGCGGGCGGTATGGGCCTTCTCGCGGTCCACCCCCTTCATGAAGCGGGCGCGCTCCTCGTCCTCGAGGGGCACCGGACCGTTCATGATCAGGTTCTCGATGCGATCGGGGAACTGCAGGGACACCTCGGTGGCCACCAGGGCGCCGGTGTGGTGTCCGAGGATGTCGGCCTTGGCGACGCCCAGGTGGTCGAGCACCGCGGGGATCGCCCGGGCGTAGTCCTCGACCCGGGGGGTGAAGTCGGTCTTGTCCGACATGCCGAAGCCCGGCATGTCCACCCCGATGGCGCGGATGCCGCGCTCGGCGAGCTTGGGATAGACGCTGTCGAACTGCTTGGACGACTGCGGCGCCTGATGCAGCAGCACCAGCGGACGGCCCTCGCCCCCCGTGTCCACAAAATGGACCTGGCCATAGGGTCCGTCGGCGTAGCCGCGGCGATAGGGAGAAACCATCAGCGCCCCTGGGCGGGCTTGCGGCCGATGTAGCTGGTGACGCCCATGTGCTTCTTGGCGCCCGGCTCGGCCTCGAAGCCGGCCTCGGCCAGGGTCTTCACCATGTCGGAATAGATGAACTCCTGCGACCAGGTCTCGGAATTGTAGGTGTGGTCGGCGAAGGAGAAGAACTTGCGATAGGGGTCGGGCTTCACCGCCGCGCCGGTGTGGAAGTCCATCACGTTGAACACCCCGCCCGGCCGCAGGATGCGATGCGCCTCGGCGCAGATCGCCTGGGCGGCGGTGTAGGGCACCTCGTGGAACATGATGTAGGCGGTGACCATATCCGCTGACCCGTCCTCGAACCGGGTGTCCTCGGCCAGGCGCTGGGCGAAATGGACGTCGACGCCCATCTGCGCGGCGCGGTGGTGGGCGTAGCGGACCAGCGGCCCGCCCACGTCCAGGCCCCACACCTCAGCGGCGGGGAAGGCCTCCTTCAGGGCCACGGTCAGCTGCCCGACGCCGCAGCCCAGGTCGACGATCCGCTCCACCTTGCCATCGGCCGGCTCGGTGATGCCCTTGACCAGGGCGATATGGAACTCGTCGGCGTCGTTGTGGCCGCCGTAGAAGCTGTCCGTGCCGTAGTGATAGACCACGCCGCCGAACTCATGGCCCACATAGCCGCCCGGCTGGATGTGGATCTCGTGCTTGGTGTAGTCGGGAATGTGCATGTCGGGGTTCAGCTCGAGCGTCCCCGGGCCGACGTCGTCGCTCTTGGCGTATTCCGCCAGATAGTCGTCCTGATGCTGCTCGAAATGGTCGATCAGCCCCTTCCACATCAGCTGCTGGCTGGTGATCCAGCAGCGCAGCCGGGTCTTGATGAGAGGGTCGGACTCGAACAGCTGGCGCAGGGCCTCGGGCGAGTCGTCGTTCAGCCGCGTGTCGGCCACCAGCTGCTCGGCCCGCCGCCGCGCCACCGCGTCCAGATCCGTCGACCCCCAGTTGCGGAAACCGCGCACGAAGTCGGAATGGCTTTCGGTGTCCAGGCTGCGGACGCGCGGATTGCGGCCGTTGCTGCCCCGGTCGATGTTCATGGCTGGCTGTCCTCTTCAGGTCGGCGGCCGGGTCCGCGACGCCTCGCGGACCCGGTGTCTGACTTGGCCTAGTTCTTCATCGGCTTGACGCCGATGTAGTTGTTGATGCCCCAGTGCTTGTCCGGGCCCAGCTCCACTTCGAAGCCGGCCTCGGCCATGGTCTTAAGCTGATCGCCCTCGACGAAGCCGCGCGACCAGGGCTCGCCATTGTAGGTGTGGTCCGCCCAGGAGAAATACTTGCCGTAGGGGTCGGTGGCCCGGCGGCGGCGCTCGCCGGTGGGGAAGTCGATCACCTCGAAGATGCCGCCCGGACGCAGGATGCGCATGGCCTCGGCGCAGATCGCCTTGGCGGCTTCCGGCGTCACTTCGTGGAACACGATATAGGCGACGGCCACGTCCACCGAATTGTCGGCGAACTTGGTGTCCTCGGCGATGCGCTGGGCGAAGTGGACATCGACGCCCATCTTCACCGCCCGGTGGTGGGCGTAGCGGACCAGGGGGCCGCCGACGTCCAGGCCCCAGACTTCCGCCTGCGGGAACTTTTCCTTCAGGGTCACGGTCAGCTGGCCCACGGCGCAGCCCAGGTCGACGATGCGCTCGACCTTGCCGTCCTTGGGGATCGGCAGGGTCTCGGCCAGGCCGATGTGCATCTCGTCGGCGTCGTTCTGGCCGCGGTAGAAGGCGTCGGTGCCGTAGTGGTTGATCGGGCCGCCGAACTCATTGCCGGTGTAGCCGCCCGGTTGGATGTGGATCTCGTGCTTGGTGTAGTCGGGCGGGTTCAGGTCGGGGTTCAGCTCCAGGGTGCCGGGGCCGGCGTTGTCGGTCTCGGCGTATTCGGCCAGATACTGGTCCTTGTACTGCTCGAAGTGGTCGGCGAGTCCCTTCCACATCAGCTGCTGGCTGGTGATCCAGCAGCGCAGGCGGGTGGCGATCACGGGGTCGGGCTCGAACAGCTTGCGCAGGGTCTCGGGCGACTCGTCGTTCAGCCGGGCGTCGACCAGCAGGGCGCTGGCGCGCTTGCGGGCGGTGGCGTCCAGGTCCTTGAAGGTCCAGTCGCGGAAGCCGCGCACGAAGTCCGAATGGCTCTCGGTATCCAGGCTGCGCAGACGGGCGTTGCGGCCGTTGGTGCCTCTGTCGATGTTCATGTCCTGCTCCTTAGGGCGGTCCGATCCAACCGCCAGCAGGCGGCTTTGGGTCCAGACCAATGGAATTGGGGGTGCGCTGTCAAGATTGCGACGCCGGGGGCGCCTATTTGCGGTCGGTCTTGGGCTGGGCCGAGCCCACGGGGGAGCCCTCGGTGGTCAGGGCCTCGTAGGCGCGCTTGATGAAGATGTCGCGCTCCTGTTCCCACGCGGCCTGCTCCTCCTTGGTGGGGACATATTTCTCGATCTCGGCGGTGGTGACGATGGTCCCCTTGTCGAGCAGGGCCTCGGTGACCAGCATCCGGCGGCGCATGACCCAGAATTCGGCGCCCAGGCTGATGACGACCTGCATCAGCTTGTCGACCGTGCGGTCCTCGAAGAAGGTGAAGTTGGCGAAGTCGGACGGGATGTAGTCGGACGCGGCCTGACGCGGGGGCCCGGCCTTCACCTCGCCCTGTTCCTGCCAGGCGGACTTAAGTTCGGTCGCTTTGCTCATCGTTTTAATCCACGTCGTCCTTGAGATCAGATTGCTTGAGACGGTAGCCGGCCAGCAGCAGGATGCTGAGCAGGGCGGTCACCGCGGGTATGATCGAATAGTTGATGAAGATGCCCGTCAGCACCTCCTGGGATTTCGCGCCGCCGCCGCCCGTGGTGCCCGAGACATAGCCGGTGATGGACAGGATCCAGCCCATCACCGCGATGCCCACCGCGGCGGCCACCTTGTCTATCAGGCTCATGGCGCCGGAGAAGGAGCCTTCACGCCGCAGGCCCGAGCGCACGAAGTCGTAGCGGATGGCGTCGCTGAGCATGGAATAGGCCATCAGCACCACGCCCCCCATGAACAGGCCGATGAAGAACACCCGCACCAGCGATGTGGTCACCGTCTCGGCCGGATTGGCCATGAGCCAAGTCAGGTGCAGCAGGCCGTAGCCGGCCAGGGAAATCTGGTAGGCGAGCTTCTTGTCGATCTTCTTGGCGATGCGCACCCACAGGGGCATAGCGATCAGGTTGCCGGCGATCAGCACCACATAGAAGGTCCCCAGCCAGGAGTCCGTGCGCTGGAACACGTCGCGGCTGAAATAGGCGTTCGAGGCGGTCACCGTGGCCACCCCGAACAGGAAGCAGACGTGGGTCAGGGCCAGGATGCGGAACGGCTGGTTGCCCCAGGCGGTCTTCAGCTGGTCCAGGACCCGGTGATCGGACTTGACCGGTGTCGTGCCGCGGGCGCCGCGCAGCATCACCGTCGCCGCCACCAGCAGCGCCAGGGTCAGGGCCGCGACCACCCAGGACATGCGGCCGTAGCCGACGGTGTTGTGGCCCCAGGCCCCCAGCAGCAGCACCGGCAGGCTGGAGCCGATGATCTGGCCGAGCGAGCCGCCGGCGACCCGGGCGGCCATCACCGACGAGCGGCCGTGGTAGTCGGAGGAAACCTCGACCGCCATGGCGTAATAGGGCACCCGCCAAAGGCTCTGGGCGGTGCCGTAAGCCATCAGGATGACGGTCAGCATGGCCGCCGTCGCCAGGCCGGTGGACAGGTGCGGGGCATTGAACACCCAGGCGGTGGTCAGGGGCACGACGACGGCGCCGACGATGAGGAACGGGATCCGCCGCCCCATCGAGGACTTGGTGCGGTCGCTGACCAGGCCGATCAGGGGATCGATGGCCGCGTCATAGATGCGGATGATGAAGAAGATCAGCCCGGCCACGCCGGCGGCCACGGCCATGTTGTCGGTGAGGAAACGCAGGCCGAGGAAGGCGACGATCTGGGCGGCGGCGGAGTCGCCCGCGGCGCCCAGGCCCATGCCGATGCGAATGCCGAGCGGGACCCGGCGGGGGGCCGCCGTGTCTGCCGGCAGGATCTGCGTGTCCTCGACGGCGATGGTCAAGGCGTGGCGTCCCGGGATGCGTCGGCGGTCATGGCCAGTCCCTCTGCGGCGAGAACACGACGGCCCGCCGCGACGCCGTCGAGCGAGCCTGTGGATATCCAGTGGCGATGATGATGTCCCTCTTGTCCAGGCTTGAAGGCGCAATGCGGTCGGCGCCCACCTAGCGGATGAAATTCCGCCCGCCTTCAGGGCGCTCCCGCCCGCCCCAGGGCAGGGCGCCCGGCAAAAAGTCGATTGAAAATCTTATTTGCGTTTGCCGCCCCGAACAAAAGCTGCAACTTTGGGGCGACAAGACGCCACAGATGGAGCAATCCCATGGCCGCCCCCCGCAGCGATGAACTGATCCTCGACTTCGCCCGAGACGACCGCGCCCGCCAGAGCTTCGTCAGCCAGTTGCGCGCCTACGTCCTGGTGGACATGGCCGACACCATGAAGAGCCACTATGCCGCGACCGTGAAACCGCGGCTTGAGGCCCGCAAGGGCGGCCCCGTCACCGACCAGGACGAGGTCCATGACGCCATGAAGGCCGAGCCGGTGTTCCGCTTCTACAGCGCCGTTCGCGTGAACGCCCAGGAGATGGTCTGGCGCTCTGTCATCCCCCCCGTGGAGCGGGCCCTTCCCAGCCTTACCCAGCGCGCCGGGGCGCTTACCGCCCGCAGCCCCGCCGGCGGCTCCCTGACCCTCGATCCGGCCTTGAAGCTGCCGTCGAACGTGGCCGGCCTGGACGTCCACCTGATGCCGGGCGGCTACGCCCCGGGCGAGACCCTGGCCGCCGGCGCCATCTACGACAACGGCTTCGAGGTCTTCGCCGCCGGGTTCATGGGCGAGACATTGAACGACATCGGCCTGTCCTTCGCCAACTACGTCAAGCATCGCTACCCGGACTTCCATCCGCGCGACATCCTCGATTGCGGCTGCACCATCGGCCACAACACCACCCCGTGGAAGCAGGCCTTCCCCGAGGCCAAGGTGCAGGGCATCGACGTCTCGGCGGCGACCCTGATGTACGCCCACGCCCGCGCGGAAGGCCTCGGCATCGAGGCGCACTTCTCGCAGATGGACGCCACCCGGCTGGATTATCCGGACAACAGCTTCGACGTCGTCTTCTCGTCGATGTTCCTGCACGAGCTGTCCCTGAAGGACATCGCCGCCTACTTCAAGGAAGCCCACCGGGTGCTGCGTCCCGGCGGCCTGTTCCTGACCATGGAGCTGCCGCCCAACAAGGAGCTGGACCCCTACGACCAGTTCTACCTCGACTGGGACTGCTACTATAACAAGGAGCCCTACTACCGGAAGTTCCGCGACCAGGACCCCCGCGCCCTGGTGACCGCGGCCGGCTTCGCCGCCCCCGACTACATCCAGTTCGTGGTCCCGCAGTTCTCCTTCACCCCCGAGGCGGCCTTCTCCGAGGCGGTCAACCGCGAGGGCGCGATCGGCGGCGACACCGGACGGCTGACGGACGGCCTGCAGTGGTTCGGCTTCGGCGCCTGGAAGGCCTGACCCGGCCATGAGCGCGCTTCCCCTCGACGCCAGCGGTCGCCGGCCGGCCTTCTTCGACAAGGACGGGGTCGACCAGCTGGTCTCCATCGTCATGGAGCTCGCCACCGAGCTGTGGGTGGTCCGCGAGCGGCTGTTCCGCGTGGAATCCGCGGCCGGCGCCAACGGACTGCCTCTGCGCGACCTGGTGGAAAGCCACGCCCTGTCCGCCGAGGAAGAGGCGCAGCTGGCGCAGATGCGGGCCCGCATGACCGAGAACATGTTCCGGGTCCTGAAGCTCGACACCCGCCCCCTGTCCCCCGCCGAGGCCCAGGACCACGGCGCATGATCACGGGCCAGACCCTGCTGATCTATGCGCACATCCTGCTGATGGTGTTCTGGATCGGCGCGGACATCGGCGTGTTCATCGCCGGCCTGTTCTTCCGCGATCCCCGCCGCTCCATCGAGGCGCGCAAGACCGTGATCGAGGCCGGCCTGGTGGTCGACGCCCTGCCCCGGCTTTGCTTCGTGATGATGGGGCCGGTGGGGTTCCAGATGGCGGTCAATCTCGGCCTGTTCACGGCCCCGGCCTGGGCGGCGCCCGCCGTTTGGGTCATCGGGCTGGTGTGGACCGCCTGCGCCCTGGTGGGCATCCTGCGCCCCTTCACCCCCCTGTCGAAGACGACCCATGCCCTGGAGCGCGTGTTCCAGGCCGCCGGCGTCCTGGGCGCCGGGGGCGTAGGCCTGTGGTCGCTGATCGCCGACGGCCCCATCGCCGAGCCCTGGTTGGCGGGAAAGCTGCTCGCCTGGGGGGTCTGCTGCGCCCTCATCGTGCCGCTGGAGCTGGCCTTCAATCCGGTGATGGCGACCTTCGGCCAGATCGCGCAGACGGGGTCGACCCCCGAGCTTGAGGCGCGCCTGACCCGCTCCCTCTACATCGCCTACATCTTCGTGATCGGTATCTACGTCGCGGTGCTCATCGCCGCGTTCTTGGGCGTCAGTCAGTATTCATAACATCAAACGTCCGGAAAACTGTCCGGACTCATCCTGGGGATCGACAATGACGAGGTTACAACATCTGCTGTGCGGCGCCGCCGCGCTCGCCGCCTGGGGCTCCGGCGCCTCGGCCTTCGCCCAGGACGCCGCCGACGGCAGCCGCCTGGACGAGGTGGTGGTCACCGCCCAGCGCAGCACCGAGCGCCTGCAGGACGTGCCGATCGCCGTCTCCGCCCTGTCCAGCGTGCAGCTGGAAGAGCGCCAGATCGTCACCACCAACGACCTGGGCCGCAGCGTGCCCAACCTGGTGGCCTCCAACAACGTCGGCCTGTCCACCGCCTCCGCCTTCTTCCTGCGCGGCGTGGGCCAGGACGAGTCCATCGCCACCTCCGACCCGGCGGTGGGCACCTATGTGGACGGCGTCTACATCTCCCGCCAGGTGGCCAACAACGCCTACCTCTATGACATCGAGCGCATCGAGGTCCTGCGCGGGCCGCAGGGCACCCTGTATGGCCGCAACACTTCCGGCGGCGCCGTGTCGATCATCACCCGCAAGCCCGGCGCCGACGTGCGCGGCGTGCTCGAGGGCTCCTACGGCAACTACGGCCGCTATGACCTGAAGGCCTCGCTCAGCGGCCCCCTCTCCTCGACCCTGTTCGGCGGCGTCTCCGCCTTCGTGGCCAAGCAGGACGAGGGCTTCCAGCAGAACATCACCACCCGCGGCGAAGGCTTCAACCGCGACTCCCAGGGCGTTCGCGCCGCCCTGCGCTGGACCCCCACCGAGAGCTTCGAGGTCAACCTCAGCGCCGACACCGTCAGCGAAAAGCCCCTGGCCGTGCTGCCCATCGCCGTGGGCCCCGGCGGCGCCACCCGCGACCTGTTCGTCGCGCGCACGGGCTATCCCTCGCACAAGCAGGACGTGAAGCAGCAGTCGGTCACCCTGCAGGCGTCCTGGACCCAGGACTGGGGCGTCGTCCAGTCGATCACCGGCTGGCGCAAGCTCGACCAGAAGTTCGACCTGGACCTGTCCGACAACCCCCGCCCCCTGGCCACCCTGCTCACCGACGCCACCTTCAAGCAGTTCAGCCAGGAGCTGAGCGTCACCGGCCAGGCCTTCGACAAGAAGCTCAGCTGGGTCGTCGGCGCCTTCTACATGACCGAGGACAACGAGAGCTTCATCGAGGACGACTACCGCGGCCTCGGGTTGTTCATCTTCGACAAGGTGCTGAAGAACGAGTCCGACAGCTACGCCGTCTACGGCCAGGCCACCTATCGCCCGGTGGAGGCCATCGGCATCACCCTGGGCGGTCGCTGGACGCACGAGAAGAAGACCGTCGATGTGCGCCAGACCGCGCAGATCCCCGGGCTTGGCAACGTGCCCCTGTTCAACACCGCCGACGTGCGCAAGCTGGGCACGCCGACCGCGCCGGTGTTCGAGGACTTCAACCCGAAGATCGCCATCGACTACCGCATCCAGCCGGGCGTGACGGCCTATGTCAGCTACACGGAAGGTTTCAAGTCCGGCGGCTGGAACGGGCGCGCCCTGTCGGCGGCGGAATTCGTCGACGTCAAGGCGGAGAACGTGAAGTCCTATGAGGCCGGCCTGAAGTCGGAATGGTTCGACCGTCGCCTGCGCATCAACGCCCGCCTATTTCTACGCCGACTACGACAACTTCATCGTCACCGCGGTGAGCCCCCTGACTGGCGGCTTCATCACCATCAACGCGGCCGAGGCGGTGATCCAGGGCTTCGAAGGCGAGATGAACGCGCGGCTGATGCCGGGCCTGGACGTCTTCGCCTCCGTCGGCCGGATGTTCAACGAATACAAGTCCCTCGCCCGCAACGTCCCGTTCCCCAAGACGAACGAGATCAAGCGCACCCCGGAATGGACGGCCCAGGTCGGCTTCTCCTATGACCGGCCGCTGACCGACTCCCTGGCCATGAAGGTGGACAGCACCTATTCCTACCAGGACCCCTACTTCAACGGCGTCTCCAACACCAAGGTGGAGCGGGCCCCGCGGCAGAGCATCCTCAACGCCAGTGTCGCCCTGGTCGATGAGGGCCACGGCCTGACCTACACCCTGGCCTGCCGCAACTGCACCGACGACCAGTATTTCCACTCGACCCTGGACTTCTCGGCCCTGGGCTTCGCCGTGCAATTCCCCGGCGAGCCGCGCACCTACTATGCGGCGGTGAAATACGAGTTCGGCGGCCGCGCCGCGCCGCCGCCCCCGCCCCCGGCGCCGCCTCCCCCGCCGCCGCCGCCGCCCCCGCCGCCCCCTCCGCCCCCGCCGCCGGTGGCCTATGAGGCGCGCGAGTTCGTGGTCTACTTCCCCTTCGACCAGTACGTCCTGACCCCGGAAGCCCAGCAGGTCATCGCCCAGGCGGCCGACTATGCGAAGACCGGATCTGCGACGCGGGTCGTGGTCGTCGGTCACGCCGACACCTCGGGCAGCGCGGCCTACAACGTGAGGCTGTCGGAGCGTCGCGCCAAGGCGACCGCCGATGCGCTGGTGGGGTCTGGCCTGGCGCAGACCGCGCTTGCGGTCGACTGGAAAGGCGAGGCTGAACCGGCCGTCGCCACCGGCGACGGGGTGAAGGAGCCCCTCAACCGCCGCGCCACCATCAACATCAACTTCTAGATCGTATCACCGCCCACAGGTCGGCGGCCGGGGATCCCCCGGCCGCCGATTTGCGTTTTGCGGCGCCCTCGCTGAAGAGCGCCCGCATTCCCCGCGGACGCGGGGACCCAGGCTTGGCCGAAATCGCGGCGCTGGCGGAAAGTCTGGATCCCCGCGTCCGCGGGGAATGCGGGCGGCTGGGGCGCCTGAGCCCCTATGCCGCTTCCCACAGGGGCTGGCCCTGATCCAGGGCGACCGCATAGTCCATGGCGCTCAGGCGGCGGAAGGCGGCGCTGCGCAGCTCCTCGATGAGGGACAGGGCGGTGGGGTTGAGCTCGGTGTTGCGCGTGTAGGTCAGGCTGGCCCGGCGCTCGACCGTGGGCTCGTCGATGTCGAGCTTCACCAGCACGTCGTAGCGGTCCATCAGCGGCCCCTCGATGAAGGCCGGCGAGATCATGAACATGTAGTTCTCGCGCATGATCAGGTGCAGGCCGACGTTGAAGGCGTCGGTGAAGACGAAGCGGCTGGGGGCCGCGAGGCCCGCGCGCCGGAAGGTCTCGACGATCACCTCATGGTCGGACGGCCGCGCCGCCGGGGCCATCCAGACATAGGGCTGCAGGTCCTCCAGGGTCAGCCCCTTGCGGCCCGCCAGGGGATGCTCGGCCCGCACCACGATGACGTCGCGGCACGAATAGATCGGCAGGCGCAACAGCTCGCCCTCGACGCCGCCGACATCGGCGCCGGCGACGAAGTCGATCTCCCCGTGCAGCATGCGGGTGTGCAGCTCCTCCGAATAGCCTTCCAGCAGGGTGATGGTGACGTCCGGGCGCTCGGCGCGCAGGCGCGACACCGCCTCGGCGACGATCTCCGGGGCGAAGGACTCCCCGCAGCCCACCGTCACCCGGCCGCTGCGCGCGTCGCGGAAGCCGTGCAGCTCGTCCACCGCCCGGTCGGCGGCGGACAGGATCGCCTTGGCGTGACGCACCAGCATGGCGCCATAGGCCGTCGGCCGGGTCACCCCGCCCGGGCCGCGGTCCAGCAGCATCACGTCCATCTCGCGCTCGAGGTTGGTGATGGTCACGCCCAGGGCCTGTTGCGTCAGGCCCAGGGCCCGCGCCGCGCGCGCCAGGCTGCCGTGCTCGACGATGGCCAGGAAGCGCTGGAGTTGCTTGATCTCCACGGTGGGTCCTCAATGCGACGATGACAGTCGACAGCTTAGCCGCTGCCCCGGACCGCACCTAGGGGGGCGGCGCAAACAAAAACAGTATTTTCGTTTGCGCCAGATAACGAAATGGCCATCAATTCCGCCTCCGCAAGTCCGAGGACCCCGCCCATGGCGCCCGATGCCCCTCCGTCCGCCTCCGTCCTGAAGGCCGCCTTCTGGCCGCCGTTCCTGGTCGCCTTCATCGCCTGGGGGCTGTCCAACATGGACCAGTCCCTGTTCGGCTATGCGGTGCCGGCGCTGATGCAGCAGTTCGGCCTGGGGCTCGACAAGGTCAGCCTGCTGATATCCGGCTCCTTCGCCTTCGGCATCCTGGTCAGCGTCGCCGTCGGGGTGCTCACCGACCTGTGGGGCGCCAAGCGCACCCTGCCCCTGTGCCTGGGAGTCTCGGCCCTGTTCGTGGGGCTGCAGGCCTATGCCCCCGACGCCGCCGCCTTCTCGGTGTTCCGCATCCTCGGCTTCGGCTTCTCCGCCGCCCTGTTCCCCATCACCACCGCCATGGTCGCCGACGCCGCCCCGGCCCGCTTCCGCGGCCTGGCCCTGGCCGGCCTGTCCTGCGCCTATCCCCTGGGCTGGTTCGCCGCCTCCCTGTTCGTCGCCCCGGTGAGCGAGGCCTACGGCTGGCGCGCCGCCTTCCTCGCCGGCTTCGCGGTGGTCCCCCTGGCCGCGCTGATGTATCTGTTCATCCCCAAGCGCCCCCGCGCGCCCAAGGCCGTGGCGGCCAAGCGGGTGAAGTCCCCCCTCAGCGCCCTGTTCTCCCCGCAATATCTGCGCACCAGCCTGTGCTGCATGGGGGCCTTCTTCCTCTATGGGGGGGCCGTGGGCGGCACCACCTTCTACCTGCCGACCTTCTTCACCGCCGTGCGCGGCTACGACGCCGCCACCGCCGCCTCCATCGTCGGCCTGTCCTACGGGATCGGGGTGATCGGCTACATCGGCTCGGCCCTGGTCAGCGACCACCTGCTGAGCCCCCGGGCCACCAGCGTGCTGTGGCTCGTGCTGGGCGCCGCCGGCCTGGCGGTCACCCTGTGGCTGCCGCACACCCCGGCCCAGGACATCGCCGCCTTCGGGGTCACCTGCATCTTCTTCTACGGCTCCGCCTCGATCATGGCGATCCTGCTGATGGACGTGTTCCCGGCCCCGATCCGGGCCACCGCCGCGGCCACCTGCGGCACGGCCTGCATCAGCGCCGGCTTCATCGTCTTCCCGATCCTGGTCGCCCAGGCCGTCGCCCTGATAGGGTGGCAGATGAGTCTGAGCCTGCTGGTGGTTCCGGCGGCCGCCATCGCCGGCCTGCTGCTGCTGGCCCTGAAACACCGGCCGCGAGGGGCCGCCGAAGTGGTTGACGCCGACGACCTCGCCGCGTCGGAAGCCGGATTGCAGGGAGTCGTCTGATGGGTCGTTTGACAGGCAAGGTCGCGGTGGTCACCGGCGCCGCCAAGAGGGGCGGCCTCGGCCGCGGCATCGCCGCCCGCCTGGCGGCGGACGGCGCCAGCGTCGTCATCTCCGACCTCGGCGCGGCCTCCGGCGAGCAGTTCCCCCAGGCCCTGGTGGGGGTCGGCGCCGAACTGGAGGACGCGGTCGCCGAGATCGTCGCCGCCGGCGGCCAGGCGGTGGCCGCCCGCTGCGACGTGCGCGACGAGGCCCAGGTGGAGGCCCTCGCCAAGGCCGCCGTCGACACCTTCGGCGGCCTCGACATCTGGGTGAACAACGCCGGCATCGGCTACCTCATGCAGCGGGTGGAGGACCTCGACGCCGCCGACTGGCGCACGGTGCTGGAGGTCAACCTCACCGGCGCCTTCCTGGGGACCAAGCACGCCGCCCAGGTGATGATCGCCCGGGGCCGGGGCGGGCGGATCATCAACATCGCCTCCCAGGCGGCCAAGTCCGGCTTCCCCTTCGCCGCCGCCTACACCGCCTCCAAGCACGGCATGATCGGCCTCACCCGCGCCGCCGCCATCGACCTCGGCGGCCACGCCATCACCGTCAACGCGGTCTGCCCCAACCACGTCACCACCCCCCTGGGCGCCTGGCAGAACACCTTCTTCGCCGACAAGATGGGCATGACCGAAGAGGCCTATCTGGCGGCCATGCGCGGCCGCATCCCCCTGGGTCGTCCCGGCCTGCCCACCGATATCGCCGGGGCCTGCGCCTTCCTGGCCGGCGATGACGCGGTCTACATCACCGGCGAGGCGCTCAACGTCTCCGGCGGCGAGGAAATGCACTAGCGCCCTATCCTCCCCCGCTCTTCGCGGGGGAGGGGGACCGCGAAGCGGTGGAGGGGGCGAGCGGCGGCGCGACGGTTCGCCCCCTCAGTCCCTCCGGGACAGCTCCCCCGCTTCGCAGGGGAGCATTACCCTAATCCTCCCCCGCTCTTCGCGGGGGAGGTGGGCCCCCGCCGAAGAGCGGGGGCTCGGAGGGGGCGAGCGGCGGCGCATCGGTTCGCCCCCTCAGTCCCTCCGGGACAGCTCCCCCGCTTCGCAGGGGAGCATTACCCCAATCCTCCCCCGCTCTTCGCGGGGGAGGTGGGCCCCCGCCGAAGAGCGGGGGGTCGGAGGGGGCGGGCGGCGGCGCGACGGTTCGCCCCCTCAGTCCCTCCGGGACAGCTCCCCCGTGAAGAACGGGGGAGCATCAGGCCGACTGAGGGGCTACCGCTGAGCGCCCTTCGGCGCCTAAAAGGGACGGCCCCACCCGCGAAGGAACGCCCCGCATGGCCGACAAGGATCCCACCTCGCCCCTGAAGGCCGCCGTTATCGGCTGCGAGGACATCGAGGCGTCCCTGCGGGTCTACCGCGATGTGATGGCCCTGGAGGTGATCGAGCGGCGCCGCTGGGACGGCCCCGCCTTCGAGGCCCTGTTCCGCCTGCCCCCCGGATCCTCCGCCGAGACCGCCGTGCTCGCCGACCGTGGCTTCCGCTACGGGCGCATGATGCTGCTGCAGTTCGACGCCCAGGACCGCCAGAGGGTGCGCGCGCCGCAGGACGGCTCGGCGGTCATCGGCCTGCTCAACCTCAACTTCTACGCCCGCGACATCGTCGCGGCGACCCGGGCGCTCGAGGCGGCCGGCTGCCGGCCCTGGTCCGAGCCGCGATCGCACGACATGGGCGCCGCCGTCGGCCGCCCCATCGAGGTGATGATCGACGGGCCCGACACCGTCGCCATCAACCTGCTGCAGCACACCCCCGGACCCGACACCCGCAGCGGCCGGATGGGCCTGTATATGCGCGACGAGTTCGGCTACAGCGCCTCGGGCCTGACCCCGGTGGTGACCTCGGCCCACAACGTGGTCGACATGGACCGCGCGGCCGACTTCTACACCCAGGTCCTGGGGCTGAAGCCGATCCTCGACGTGGTCATGCGCGGCGAAGACATGACGACCTTCCTGGCTTTGCCCGAGGGCGCTGAGGGGCGCACCATCATCGTCGAGGGCCACGACCGCTTCGGCAAGATCGCCATGACCCAGGCGCTGAACTATCCCGTCGTCGATCTGGTCCCGCGCGCCGAGGCCCCGGCCATCGGCTATATCGCCCAGGCCTTCGACGTCGCGGATCTCGACGCCGCCGTGGCCAAGGCGGTCGAACTCGGTGCCACGCTCTACAGCGGGCCGCTGGATATGGACATGCCCGCCGCCGGGCCCGTGCGGTGCGCCATCGTCCGGCACCCGGCGTCCGGCGCCCTGCAACTGTTCGTCGAGGGCTGATCATGGACCGCGCCTACGTCAGCGTGGGGGCGCGCCAGGTCCATGTGGCGGCGGCGGGTCGCGGGCCGGCGGTGGTGGTGCTGCACCCCCTGCCCCTGTGGTCGCTGGCCGTGGCCCCCCTGATCGCCCGGCTGGGCCAACGGTTCCGCGTCGTCGCCCCGGACCTGGCGGGCTACGGCCTCACGGACGCGCTGGAGGGCGAGGCGCCCGACGCCGAGGCCTTCGCCGGCGATGTCGTCGCGGTGCTCGATCAGCTGGCCATCGAGCGCGTCGCCGTGGTCGCCGCCGGCGACTCCGCCCCCATCGGCGCCGTCCTGGCGCGCCGCCTGGCCGACCGGGCCACAGCCCTGGTTCTGGACGATCCCTTCGTGCTGACCGCGGGGGAGCGCGCCGCCCTGCTCACCGACGGCCTGCCCGCCTACCGGCCGGAGACCACGGGAAGCCATCTGCTGCGGATCTGGGATACCGCGCGCAACCACTTCCTGTTCCGGCCGTCCCATGTCTGGAGCCTGGCCACGCGGCTGGACCAGGATATGGGCAGCCCGCAGCAGGTGGACGACATCCTCAAGGCCTATATCCGCGCCGGCGACCACTATCCCAAGGCGATCCGGGCCGCCCACGCCGTCGACCTGCCCGCGGTGTTGGCCAGCCTCGCCGTTCCCACCCTGGTGATCAACGACCCGGCCACGGCGGAGGCGCGCCGGCCCCAGCCGCCCCCCGGCGGCCGCGCGGCGACGGCGAAGGGCGATCGCGAGGACGCCATCGCCGAATTCCTGGCGCCCCTGGCGGTCGGCCCGGCGGCCCCCGCTACGGCGCCGGCGCCGCATCCGGGCAGGCCGGGTCAGTTCTCCCGGCTGTTCATCCCCGCCGCCGGCCCCGCCGGCGACGGCCACATCCACGCCCTGGCCAACCTCGAGGGGGCCGGACGGCCGGTGGTGGTGATGCACGATCCCGCCGGCTCCAGCGCCCTCACCACCTACTACGCCCAGCCGATGGTCGGCTCGAGGCCGGTGATCTGCCCCGACCTGCCGGGGGCGGGAGAGTCCGACAACATCGCTGGCGGCGAGGGGGTGACCCCGGGGGACTACGCCGCGGCCATCCACTCGGCCCTCGATGCCCTGGGCCTCGACGAGGTGGATGTGGTCGGCCGCTATTCCGGCGGTCCGGTGGGCATGGAGATGGCCTTCCAGCGGCCCGACCGGGTCCGCCACCTCGTCCAGGCCGCCACCGCCGTCTACACCCCCGAGGATGTCCGCGATGTCCTGGCCTTCTACACCCCGACCATGGCCCCCCGGGCCGACGGCTCGCACCTGAACCTGGGCTGGCACAACATGAAGAACCAGGCCCTCTACTGGCCCTGGTTCCGGCAGACCCGCGCGGGGATCATCTGGGGCGAGCCGCAGATCGACCCCGACATGATCCATCAGCGCGTCTTCGACCTGCTGCGCACCGGCGACCAGTACGCCCACGCCTACAAGGCCATGTGGGTCTATCCCATGGCCGAGCGCCTGCCCCGGCTGATGACGCCCCAGCTGCTGTGCGCCCCGCGCTGGGACCCGATCTATCCGCACATGGCAGACCTCAAGGCCCTGGCCCCGCAGCCTCAGGCCGAGACCGCGACCCTGCCCGACGCCTTCGCCGACTGGGGCGCGGTGTTCACCGCCTGGTTCGACCGGGCCTAGGGTCAGCCCGGGCCGCGGACCAGCAGGTCCGGCGTGGCGTCCCGCACGTCCGTGCAGCCCGACAGCTGCATGGCGGTGGTCAGTTCCCGGCGCAGGATCGCCAGCATGGCCGCCACCCCCCGGCCTCCGTCGGCGCCCAGGGCCCAGGCCCAGGCGCGGCCGAGCAGGCAGGCCCGCGCCCCCAGGGCCAGGGCCTTGAGCACATCGGCGCCCGACCGCACGCCCCCGTCCATCAGCACCGGCATCCGCTCGCCGGCGGCCTCGACGATGGCCGGCAGGGCGGCGATGCCCGACAGCACCCCGTCCAGCTGCCGCCCGCCGTGGTTGGACACGATCAGGCCGTCGGCGCCGGCCGCCACCGCCTCGCGCGCGTCGCGCGGATCTAGGACCCCCTTCAGCACGATCGGCCCTGTCCAGTGCTGTCGCAGCCAGGCCAGGTCGTCCCAGGTGACGGTGGGGTCGAAATTGTTGGCGATCCACGCCTGGATGTCGGCGACGGCCCGGCCATCCTCGGCCACCACCGCGTCGATGAGATTGCCGAAGTCGTGGGGGCGCCCCTGCAGATAGACGTCCGCCAGCCAGGCCGGATGCGACACCCCCTGCCAGACGCGGCCCAGGCGCGAGCCCAGGGTCGGCGCGCCGGCCATGCCGGTGCGGAAGTCCCGCCGCCGCAGGCCGGGGACCGGCACGTCCACGGTGAACACCAGCACCGCCGCGCCCACGGCCCCGGCCCGCTCCAGCAGCACCTTCATGTGGCCGCGGTCCTTGATCATGTAGAGCTGGAACCAGAGCGGCGCGGCGACCGCCCCGGCCACCTCCCGCAGGTCGCAGATCGACACCGTCGACAGGCAGAAGGGCGTCCCCGCCGCCTCGGCCGCCCGGGCGGCCTGCACCTCGCCGCGCCGGGCGAACATGCCGGACAGGCCCACGGGACCCAGGATCACCGGCATCGACAGGCGCTGGCCGAACAGGTCGATGGCGGTGACCGGGGCGGAGACGTCGCGCAAGACGCGCTGGTTCAGGGACAGGGCTTCGAAGTCGGCCACGTTGCGCGCCAGGGTCCGCTCCGCGTCTGCGCCGCCGTCGATGTATTCGAACAGCAGCGGCGGCAGCCGCCGCCGGGCCTGCCGGCGGAAGTCCTCGACGCTCACCGCCTTCATGGCGCGCGCCGCGCCAGGGCTGTCATCGATAAGTGGCCAAGGGACCGGCGGATGTCTGCAACCTTATGCGAAATCGGGACGATACCCCTGGGTGCGGGCCCACGGCCGTCGCACGACCACCATAGTGCGGCGCGCCGCCTCTCAGGAAGCAAAACCATGACTTCGATCAAGACGACCGCCCTGGCCATCGCCATGGCTCTGACCGCCGGAACCGCCTTCGCCGCTGACTCCATGTCCAGCGGCGGCATGAAGATGTCGGCGGCCGACTCCAAAATGATGAAGTCGTGCATGGCCATGACCGAGGCCAAGATGATGAAGAACGCCGGCTGCGTGAAGATGATGAAGGCGCATCCCGACATGATGAAGCACGACAGCATGATGAAAAACGACAGCATGATGAAGCACGACAGCATGATGAAGACCGACGGGGCCATGGGCAAATAGCGAACCGATCGCCTCCGGGGTGTCCCCGTTGGGGGCGCCCCGCGCAGGCGCGACGATCCGATGTAACCAAACGGGCTCTGCGCCGAACTGGCTTCGGCAAGTCCCTTCCGGAGTGGCCTGATGCGCCTGCCCACCCTTCCCTCCCGGCGCCGGATCGTCCAAGGCGCGGCGGCCATGCTGGCCGCGACAACGATCGCCGACGGCGCCGCTGCCGCCCCCGCCGCGCCGGTGGTGGTCGAGCTTTTCCAAAGCCAGGGCTGTTCGTCCTGCCCGCCGGCCAACGCTAATATCAACGCCATCGCCCAGCGGCCCGACCTGCTGGTGCTGAGTTTCGGCGTCACCTACTGGGATGATCTCGGCTGGCGAGACACCTTCGCCCGCCCGGAATTCACCGCCCGACAGCGGGCCTATGCGAAGGGCCTGCACAAGGGCGGCGTCGCCACCCCGCAGGTGGTGGTCAACGGCCGCCGGGACCTGGTGGGCGCCGATCCCCGCGCCCTCGCCGCGGCCGTTCGCACCGCCCCGCCGGCCGCCGCGGCCATCGCCCTCTCGGCGACCTCGGTGACGGTGGCCCCGGTCGCCGCACCGAACGGCGAGGCCGACGTCTGGCTGGTTCGCTACGATCCCCAGGTCCGTGAGGTGGCCATCCGCCGTGGCGAGAACGGCGGCCGGACCCTGCCGCACAGGAATATAGTCCGTGAGCTGACGAACCTTGGTCGCTGGTCCGGCCCGTCACGAACCTGGCGGGTCTCGCCAGGCGAGGCCGGGCTGCGCACCGCGGTCCTGGTGCAGGCGCCCAACGGGGGGCCGATCCTGGCCGCCGCCAAATTGTAGGACCGGCGCCGGGACGATACGGTAGGGTCCGGATGGGGGAATTCAGATGACCGCACACGCAGAGGTCGCCGTCGCCGGCGGGCGCCACGCCACCGAGCGCATCTATCGCCACCGGCTGGTCACCCGGGTGACCCACTGGATCAATGTCGTCGCCTTCAGCCTGTTGCTGATGAGCGGCCTGCAGATCTTCAACGCCCACCCGCGGCTCTACTGGGGGCAGTTCGGCGCCGACGCCGACCAGCCCTTCGTCGAGATGGTCGCCGTCAGGGGCGAGAACGGGGCCCTCAAGGGCGTCACCCGGATCGGCCCCGTGACGCTCACCACCACCGGCGTCCTGGGCGCGTCACGCACTGCGGGCCAGATGGGTCCCCGCGGCTTTCCCGCCTGGCTGACCCTGCCCAGCTATCAGGACCTGGCCACCGGCCGGCGCTGGCACTTCTTCGCCGCCTGGCTGTTCGTGATCAACGGCGCCCTCTACCTGACCTTCGCCTTCTTCAGCGGCCATGTCCGCAAGGATCTCGCCCTGACCCGCGACGACATCCAGCCGCGCACCATCTGGCGGGACATCGTCGACCACGTGAAGCTGAAGCATCCCACGGGCGAGGCGGCCAAGCGCTACAACACCCTGCAGAAGTTCGCCTATCTGTCGGTGATCTTCGCGCTGCTGCCGCTGATGGTGCTCACGGGCCTGACCATGTCGCCCGGGGTCAACGCGGCCCTCCCCGTCCTGCTCGACCTGTTCGGCGGGCGGCAGTCGGCGCGCACCCTGCATTTCATCTGCGCCAACCTGCTCGTCCTGTTCCTCGTCATCCACGTGGTCGAGGTGGTCCTGGCGGGGGTGTGGAACGAGATCCGCTCGATGATCACGGGCTGGTACGACGTCAAGCCGGAGGCGACCGATGCAAAGTCCTGATTTTTCCCGCCGCCGCCTGCTCGCCGCGGGGTCGGCTAGCCTGGGCGGCCTGCTGCTGGCCGGCTGCGACCGGCTGTCCCAGGCGCCGTCGTTCCAGACCTTCACCGGCTCGGCCGAGGGGCTGAGCTTCAGCGCCCAGCGCGTCCTGCTCAGCGGCCAGCCCCTGGCGCGGGAGTTCACGGTCCGCGACCTGTCGCCGGTGTTCAAGGCCAACGGCAGCACCATGCCGGGCGACGCCGCCTATCGCGGGGCCCTGGCCGAGGGGTTCGCCAACTGGCGGCTGGCGGTCGACGGCCTGGTCGCCCGGCCGCTGCGCCTGACCCTGGCCCAGCTGCGGGCCCTGCCGGCGCGGACCCAGATCACCCGCCACGACTGCGTCGAGGGCTGGAGCGCCATCGGCCAGTGGACCGGCCCCCAGCTCGGCGTCCTGCTCAAGGCCGCCGGGGTGGCGCCGACCGCGCGCTACGCCGTGTTCCATTGCGCCGACGACCTGGAGAACAGCCTCGACGGGACCGGCCGCTATTACGAAAGCATCGACCTGTTCGACGCCTTCCACCCCCAGACCATCCTCGCCCATTCCATGAACGGCGCCCCCCTGAGCGTCCCCCACGGCGCGCCCCTGCGCCTGCGGGTCGAGCGGCAACTCGGCTACAAGCAGGCCAAATACGTGATGCGCATCGAGCTGACCGACAGCCTCAAACGGTTCGGCCGCGGCAAGGGCGGCTTCTGGGAAGACCGCGGCTATGAGTGGTACGCGGGAATCTGATCGGCCCTTCAGCGTCGGGGGCGGGGCCGGCGTTTTTTGGTGATCGCCACCGCCGGCCGTGCCACCCTGCCTGAGGGCGGGGGACCTCCAGAGCGCATGGCGTGACCGATATCGAACCTCGGCTGAAAGCCCTCATGGTGCGGGGACTGGATGGCGACGGCGCGGCCTATGGCCAGTTGCTGGCGGCGCTCACGGGCTATCTGCGCGGCTATTTCCGCCGGCGGCTGGACGCCGGCTCGCCTCATCTGGAGGATCTGGTTCAGGAGACCCTGCTGGCCCTTCACGTCAAACGCGAGACCTACGACCGCGCCCTGCCGCTGACGCCCTGGGTCTATGCCCTGGCGCGCTACAAGCTGCTCGACCACTTCCGCCGCACCGGCCGGCGCCGCGACGTCCCCCTGGAGGACGCCGGCGAACTGCTGGCCTTGGACAATCCCGAGGAAGGCGCCGTGCGCCGCGATATCGACACCCTGCTGGCGCATCTGCCGGAACGCCAGCGCCGGCTGGTGGAGGACGTCAAGCTGTCGGGCCTGTCGATGGAGGAGGCGGGGGCGCGCCACGCCATGACCGCCACGGCGGTCAAGGTCAGCGTGCACCGCGCCCTGAAGTCCCTGATGGGGAGGGTGGCCCGTGAAGACCGCTGATCTCGTCAACATCCTCGCGGCCGGCGCCGCGCCGGTGCGACCGGGCGCCGCCCGTCGCCGGCTGGTCCTGGCCGGTCTGGCCGGGGGCGGGGCGGCCCTGGTCGCGGTGATCCTCTGGCTGGGCCTGCGCCCCCTGGACCTGGCGGTCGCCGCAGGCTCGTTCTGGATGAAGGCCGCCTACACCGTGGCCCTGTCGGCGGCGGGGCTGCTGCTGACGGCGCGCCTGTCGCAGCCAGGGCGCCGGGCGGGGGCCGCGCCCTGGCTCGCGGCGACGGCGGTCGCAGCCCTGGCGGCGGTGGCGGCGGCCCAACTCCTGGGGGCGGCGCCGGGGCAGCGCATGGCCCTGTGGCTGGGCTCCAGCGGCCAGGTCTGCCCCTGGCGCATCCTGGTTCTGGCCGCGCCCGTCTACGCCGCCGTGGCCTTGGCCCTGCGGAGCCTCGCGCCCACCCGGCTGGCGGCGGCGGGGGCGGCGGCGGGTCTGCTGGCCGGCGCCATCGCGGCCACCGCCTACGGCCTCCACTGCCAGGAGACCGCCGCCCCCTTCGTGGTCACCTTCTACACCCTGGGGATCGGTCTCAGCACCGCCGTCGGCGCCGTCCTCGGCCGTTGGCTGCTGCGATGGTGATGGCGCCTGACCGCTCCTCGGCTAAACACCACTCAGTGCGGCGCGCCGGCCTTCGCAGGCTATCGTCGCGCCCCTGACGCAGAAGGCCCGCCCATGCCCGCTACCAAACCCGCCAAACGCGTGGTTCACGCCCAGACCATCACCCTGGGCGTCGCCCTCGGCTGGGGCATGGGCAGCCTGGGCATGTCGGCGCTGTTCCAGGCGGTCAGCGTGCTCCTGCTGCGCTACCTGACCGACTACATCGGCATCGCGGCGGTGGTGGCCGGGCTGCTGATCAGCGTGTCGAAGATCTTCGACGCCATCATCGATCCCCTGGTGGGGGCGCTGAGCGACCGCACCCGCAGCCGCTGGGGCCGGCGCCGGCCCTATCTGCTGCTCGGCGGCGCCCTGTGCGCCATCTCCTTCCTGTTGATGTTCAACGTGCCGCTGCTGCCCAGCATCACCCACCGCACCATCCTGGTGGAGCTGGTGCTGCTGCTGTTCGCCGCCGGCTACGCCGTCTTCAACATCCCCTACCTGGCCATGCCGCCGGAGATGTCGACCTCGCCGCACGAGCGCACCTATCTGATCTCCTTCCGGGTGGGGGCCATCGCCATCGGCTCGGTGTTCGCCTCCTATGTCGGGCCGCTGATCATCACCGCCGCCGGCGGCGGCATCGAGGGGCACAAGGTCATGGCGGCCTGCGTCTCAGCCCTGGTGGCGGGCGCCAGCCTCGGCTGCTTCCTGCTCACCGCCAAGGCGCGCTACACCGCCGAGTCCAAGAAGACGGAGCACTCCCTGGGCCAGCAGTTCCGCCTGGCGATCCAGAACAAGCCCTTCGTCAACCTGGTGCTGGTCAAGCTGGCCCAGCTGCTCGGCGCCGGGGTGACCTTCGCCATCACCCCGTTCCTGTTCATCCAGATCCTGAAGTCGGACTACCCGACCATGGGCTATTACTTCCTCACCTATTTCGTCGCCATGATCGTCGGTCAGCCCTTCTTCGTCTGGCTGTGCCGCCGCTATGGCAAGAAGCCGGTCTATTTCGGGGTCGCCCCGTTCATGATCGCCGTGACCCTGTCGTGGCTGCTGGCCGGGCCGGGCGATCCCCTGGTCTTCACCCTGGGCCGCGGCGCCGCCCTCGGCTTCATCGGCGGCTCCACCCTGCTGATCATCCAGGGGATGCTGCCCGACACCATCCACTACGACTTCCTGCGCACCGGCATGAACCGCGAGGGCGTGTTCGCGGGGGTCTACACCACCATCGAGAAGCTGGCCGGCGCCCTCGCCTCGGGAGTCACCGGCATCATCCTGGGGGCCTTTGGCTATATCGCCTCCTCCGGCGGCGACGTGGTTCAGCCGCAGAGCGCCATCCGCGCCATCTACCTGGTCGCCTCGATGCCGGCCTTCTGCATGGTCGCCAGCTGCCTGCTGATGATGCGCTACCACCTCACCGAGGAGATGCTCCTCACCGCCGAACAGGCCGCCGGCGCGCAGATCCTGCCGGAAAAGGGCTGAGCGAACCAATCCTCCCCCGCCTCTTCGCGGGGGAGGTGGGCCCCCGCCGCAGAGCGGGGGGTCGGAGGGGCAAGCGGCCGCGCGACGGTTCGCCCCCTCAGTCCCTCCGGGACAGCTCCCCCGCTTCGCAGGGGAGCATCTGCAGGTGCAGCAAGGGCTAGGGCATCGCCTCGACATGCCCCCGTATTCCCCGCGGAAGCGGGGACCCAGACTTTCCGCTGGAGCCGCGCTTGAAGGCAAAGCCTGGATCCCCGCTTCCGCGGGGAGTGCGATTTATGGGATCGAACCGACCTTAAACCCCTCATCCACCGCCGCGGCATGGGCCTTCTGCAGGTGCATCAAGGGCGAGGGCATGGCCTCGACATAGCCCCCGTATTCCCCGCGGAAGCGGGGACCCAGACTTTCCGCTGGAGCCGCGCTTGAAGGCAAAGCCTGGATCCCCGCTTCCGCGGGGAGTGCGGATTATGGGATCGAACCGACCTCAAACCCCTCGTCCACCGCCGCCGCATAGGCCTTCTGCAGGTGCAGCAGGGGCGAGGGCATCGCCTCGACATGCCCCCGTATTCCCCGCGGAAGCGGGGACCCAGACTTTCCGCTGGAGCCCCGCTTGAAGGCCAAGCCTGGATCCCCGCTTCCGCGGGGAATGCGGATTATGGGATCGAACCGACCTCAAACCCCTCGTCCACCGCCGCGGCGTAGGCCTTCTGCAGGTGCAGCAGGGGCGAGGGCATCGCCTCGACGTAGTGGCAGATCTTCCAGCCGTCGCTCTTGCGGCGGAAGATCGCCGTCACCCGGCTGTCGACCCCCATGGGGAAGGCGAAGCCCTTGATGTGGCCGTTCCAGTGCATCTGGTAGAGGGCCACCGCCAGGTCCGGCGCAAGCAGCTTCACGTTCAGGTCCCACCAGCGCATCGACGAGCCGTGCAGCCGCGCCTCGCCCTCGCGCAGGTAGCGCTCATATCGCTCCCAGCCGATCATCGGCTCGAGGATCTCCTGCGGCAGGGCGAAGGGGGTTTCCTCGTCCGGGTCCCACAGGTCGCGGATGGGACCCAGGTTGGTGGCGTTCCAGCAGGCGCACAGGGCGTCGAGGACGGCGGCGATTTCGGTCTTCAGGTCGCTCATCGGCGGGGCTCCCAGGGGCGTGGATCGCCTGACCGCTTAGCACGACCGGCCTGCGGGGGCGCAAGATGAGACAAAGTCCTTGTTATCGCCCCTGGATGCCATTTTATCATGGCTTGCCCCGCGAGACGTGAGGACGCGCCATGGAAACCCAGCAGCTGCGCCACTTCCTCGCCGCCGTGCAGTGCGGCAACATCGGCAAGGCCGCCGAGCAGCTCAACATCACCCAGTCGGGGGTCAGCCGCAGCATCCGCAACCTGGAGCTGCTGGTGGGCGCCCCCCTGCTCATCCGCACCCCCCGCGGGGTGGAGCCGACGCCCTTCGGCGCCAGCCTGGCGCCCCGCGCCCACGCCATCCTCAACGAGCAGCAGCGGGCCCTGGACGAACTGGCCGACATCCGCGCCAAGAAGTCCGGCTCGGTGCGCATCGGCATCACCTCGCACTTCGTCGACTACCTGATGCCCGACGTCATCAACGCCCTGATGGGCCAGCTGCCGGGGGTCGACCTGTCGGTCCATGCCGGCGGCTTCTCCCTGCTCATCGAGCAGCTGCGCGTGGGCGAGCTGGACCTGGTGGCCGGGCTGGTCTTCTTCTCCCCGTCTCTGGACGACCTGGTGCTGATCCGCCTCTACGATTCCCATTCCAGCGTGGTGTGCAGCCCCGACCATCCCCTGGCCCGGCTCCCCCATCCGACCCCGGCGGACTTGGCCGCCGCCGACTGGGCGATGATCAGCAGCACCGGGTTCCTCAGCGCCTTCGCGGCCTATTTCCAGGCCCACGTCCTGCCCACCCCGCGGGTGGCGGCCAAGACCAATTCCCCCGAACTGCTGCGCCGCATCGTCCTCTCCCAGAGGGTGCTGACGGTGCTGCCCGACGAGGCCGTCGACCACGACATCGCCGCCGGCCGGCTGGTGCGCCTGGACGTGGAGGCGCCGGCGGGCCACGCCAGCGCCGGGATCCTCTATCGCGCCGGGGCGGTCGTCACCCCGGCCATGCGCGAGATGATCGACCTGACCCGCTCCATGGCCCAGCGCCGCGCCGACGCTCGCGCTGCGGAGACACCGCGATAACCACTGCCGCCGCTCCCGATCAGCGCTAGGATCGCCTTTCACAACCAGGTTCAGGAACACTCCATGTCGACCATCAAGGCCATCCGGCTGCAGGCCTACGGCGGCCCCGAGACCCTGAAGCTGGACGAGATCGAAGCGCCGACGCCGGGGCCCGGCCAGGTGCTGGTCAAGGTCGAGGCCGCCAGCGTCAATCCGCTCGACTGGAAGATCCGCCAGGGCTTCATGCAGAGCTTCATGCCCCTCGACCTTCCCGCCGTCCTCGGCTGCGATCTGGCCGGAACGGTGGAAGCCCTCGGCGAGGGCGTCGACGGCTTCAAGGTCGGGGACGCGGTCTATGCCTTGAGAGGACGGTCCGGCGCCTATGCGCAAAAGGCGGTGGTGGACGTCGCCAAGCTGGCGCTCAAGCCCGCCTCGGCCAGCTTCACCCAGGCCGCCGCCATGCCGGTGGCCGCGCTCACCGCCTGGCAGGCCCTGTTCGACCTGGGTGAGCTGAAGGCCGGCGAGCGGGTGCTGATCCATGCGGGCGCCGGCGGCGTCGGCGGCTTCGCCATCCAGTTCGCCCACAACCAGGGCGCCTATGTCATCACCACCGCGTCCGCCGCCAACGAGGCCTATGTCCGCGGCCTTGGGGCCGACGAGGTCATCGACCACCGGGCCACCGCCTTCGAGACCGCGGTCAGCGACATCGACCTCGTCATCGACCTGATCGGCGGCGACACCCAGGAGCGGTCCTGGGGCGTGCTGAAGCCCGGCGGCCGCATGGTGTCGGCCGCGGGCGCGCCGGATCCGGCCCGGGCCGCCGCCATCGGCGGCGTCGGCCGCCGCATCACGGTCGAGGACCGCGGCGACCAGTTGGCGCAGATCGCCCAGCTCTATGACGACGGCAAGGTCACCGTGACCATCGCCCAGACCTATCCCCTGGCCGAGGCCGCCGCCGCCCAGGAGAGCGTCAAGGGCGGCCGCACCCGCGGCAAGATCGTGCTGACGGTCGCATGACCGGCGACCTGCCGCGCCGCGCGGTGATGGCGGCCATGGCCGGGGCGGGGGCGGCCCTGTCCGCGCCGGCCCGGGCCGCGACGGCTGCGCCCAAGGGTCCGTGGACCAGCGAGGGCGTGGTCAAGCGCGCCGGCGGCCAGATCCACTACGCCACCCTGGGCGAGGGCGAGCCGCTGGTGCTGCTGCACAAGCTGGGCGGCTCCGTCGCCGACTGGCGGGCCGCCGCCCCCCTGCTCGCCGCGCCGCGCCCCGGCCGGCCGGGCCGCAAGGTCATCGCCATCGACCTGCCAGGGCACGGCGGCTCCACCATGCTGGGATCCCCGCCCTTCATACAGACGGTCCCCGAGACCGCCGCCATGATCAAGGCGGCCCTGGACGAGCTGGGCGTCACCCGCTTCGCCCTGGCCGGCAATTCCCTGGGCGGCATCGCCGGCATCGTCATGGCCGCCTTCTGGCCCGAGGCGATCAGCCGGCTGGCCCTGGTCAGCGTCAGCATGATCGGGGCCATGTCCCGCGAGCGGCTGGCCAAGCTCGACGCCGATGCGCGTGGCCAGTTCGGCCCCCATTGGGAGCCCCTGCCCCGCCCCCCCGCCGATGTCGCCGCCGTGGGCTTCAAGGACCCCGCCGTGCTGAAGGAGGACAACGAGAGCCGCGCCCGCACCGGCGTCTGGCTGCGCCCCGCCGAGCGCGGCGTCGCCCTTGTGGGAGTCACCGACTACATGCCCCGGGTCCAGTGCCCGACCCTGGTGGTGATCACCGACCACGGCCGCTACGCCCGCTACGGCGAGGTGGCCAAGGCCACCATGAAGGACGTGGCCGTGGTGGTCATCCCCGGCAGCGGCTCCTTCATCCACCAGGAGAAGCCCGCCGAGGCCGCCGCCGCCATCAACGCCTTCCTCGACGCCTAGCCCGTATTCCCCGCGGAAGCGGGGACCCAGGTTTATGCGGCTCCGACCACGCTTGGGGCAAAGCCTGGATCCCCGCTTCCGCGGGGAATGCGAGAAAAGCCTATGCCGACCCGTCATCGGATGGGGTGAAAACCGAAGTTGATGGCGCCGGTCTGGGCGCAGACGTTAGCTTGCTAGAACGGCCTTCAAGGAGCGCGCCATGTTCTTCACCAACCAGCAGGCCGTCGGCCAGAGCGGCTTCTCCGGCGGCCTCAGCCAGCGGGCCCGCGCCAGCGTCCAGGTCCTGGGATCGATGCAGGACTTCTCCTCCGGCCAGCTGCGTCCCGTCGCCCGGGCCCAGTTCGAGGCCGACCCGGACGCCATCGCCATCGCCCGCAGCCCGGCCGGCCCCGGCGCCAACGAGTCCTGGGGCGAGCGAAACGCCCGCACCCGCGAGGTCTGCGAGCGCTACCCCGCCTATCTCTTCGAGCGCTTCCTGCAGCGCTATGTGGCCGAGGAAGTCTACCTCACCGGCATCCCCGCCGTGGTGCGCCACGCCGACCTGTTCGCAGACTTCATCGACGACATGGGCCCCGACGTCGGCGGAACCCTGGAGCTGAACCCCGACGTCGCCCTGCCCGACTACTACCGCCAGGACTGGCACATCCAGCCCGGCGGCTGGGACGGCTTCGACCTCTACGGCGCCATGTTCAGCTATGTGGTCGGGCCCCACATCTTCAAATACGGGGGCTATGCGGCGGTGGGCCACCGCGAGGACATCTCGCGCAACCGCGACGACACCGTCGCCCAGTTTCCCAAGGCGTCCTACGCCAGCATCTACGAGGCCGGCTGCGGCAGCGCCAGCGCGATCCGCGCCCTGCACAGCCGGTTCCCCGACGCCCGCCTGGTGGGATGCGACCTGTCCAAGGTGCAGCTGAAGATGGGCTTCGCCGCCGCCAACCGCCTGGGCATCCCCGTGCATCTCAAACAGCGCGACGCGGCGCACACCGGCGAGGCGGACGGATCGTTCGGGGCGGTGCTGCTCTACACCCTGCTGCACGAGATGCCCGTGGAGGACGGCGTCGCCGTCCTGCGCGAGATGTACCGCATCCTCGAGCCCGGCGGCGACATCGTCCTGTGCGACCCCCCGCCGTTCAGCGAGGTCGACGCCTTCCAGGCCAACATCCTCGACTGGGACACCGACCACCGCGAGGAGCCCTATTTCCGCGACGCCTGCGCCACCGACTGGGCGGCGATCCTGCGCGAGATCGGCTTCGTCGACGTGTCGGCCTACGCCCTCACCGACAAGGGCGCCTATCCCTTCATCAACCGCGGCTCCAAGCCGCTGTCCAGGACCTGACCCTTGTCCCGCGAAGCGCCCGAGCCCTACCTGAAGGACCAGCTGCTCGACAGCCTGGGGCGGATGACCTTCCAGCTCCTGTCCGAGCTGTGGATCACCCGCGACCGCCTGGCCGTGGTCGAGCAGCTGCTCGCCGACAAGGGGGTGGTGGGCCCCCGCGAGGCCGACGACTACACCCCCACCGCCGATTTCGCCGAGCGGCTTGAGGCCCTGCGCAAGCTGATGGTCGACAATGTGCTGGGCGCCCCCACCCGACAGGACCTCAGCGTCGAGGATCTCGCCGGCCGGGGCGAACTGATGAAGCAGGCGGAGTGCTGACGTGATGCAGATGGATGGCTTTGTTCTCGGACGCGGCCCTGACGGACGCTGCGACGACTTCCGCGTCGGCGGCGCCGTCGTCGACCATGACGCGGTCGGCGGCCTGTGGCGCATGTGGTACTACTGCCGCGACCGCGCCTTTGACGCCCGCGCCCCCGGCACCCTCGGCTCGGGCCGCGTCGCCCTGGCCACCTCGCCGGACGGGATCGAATGGACCCGGGTCGAAGGATCCGCCGGCCTCGGGGCCGTTTTCGGTCCGAGCGGTCGGGTGGGCGACTTCGACTCCGTCCACCTGGCCCTCACCGATGTCACCCGCGGCGCCGGGGAATGGCTGATGTGGTATTTCGGCGGCGACGAGGTCGCGGCGGACACCGGCTCGCACCTGGGCGTCATGGGCGGCATCGGGCTGCGGCCCGGCCTGGCCCGCAGCCAGGACGGGCTGACCTGGGAGCGGGTGCGCGGCCCCGCCACCGGGGGCGCCCTCCTGGACATCGACCCCGGCTGCGTCTACGCCGCCTGGCCCGCCGTCATCCACGACGGCCGGCGGATGGTCATGCAGTATTCCGCCCCCCTGTTCGGGCTGAAGGACTATCCGGCCCGCTCGGCGGTCTCCGACGACGGCGTCCACTGGGACAAGGCCGGGGTCCTGCAATGGGCGGACGGCCCCCGACCCTGGGACTGCACCGGCGTCATCACCCGCCAGATCCTCGCCAATCCCCTGCCGGGCGGCCGGCGCTGGCTGATGCTCTACACCGGCACGGACGAGGCCCACGACCGCTCCATCGCCGTGGCCGACTCCGACGACGGCCTGACCTGGACCCACCTGCTCGACGGCCCCATCTTCCGGGTCGGTCCCGCCGGCGCCTGGGACTGCAAGGGCGTGGCGGCCACCCGCCTCGTGGCGGCCCACGGGCGGCTGTATCTCTACTACTATGGCTTCCAGAGCCTCGCCGACGACGACAAGCCCCGCGGCATCGGCCTGGCCATCAGCGACAGCGGCGACCTGCGCGACCTGCGCCGGGTCCCCCGCCCAGGAGCCGGCGCATGAGCGACCTCGACCGGGGCGACTACAGCCTCCGCTATCAGGTGAGCGGCGCCGAGGGGAAACCCTGGCTGACCTTCCTGCATGCCCTGGCCACCAGCGGCGACCTGTGGGCGCCCCAGGCCGAGACCTTCGGGGCCGACTACCGCATCCTGCGCATCGACGCGCGCGGCCACGGCGGCTCCACCGTGGGGGCGGCGCCCTATGCCATCGCCGACCTGGCCGACGACGTGGTCGCGGTGTGGGACGCGGTGGACGCCGACACATCCTCCGTTGTCGGACTATCCCTCGGCGGCATGACCGCCCTGTCCCTGGGGCTGGATCATTCCGACCGTGTCGACCGCGTGGTGGCCGCCGACTGCCGCGCCGACGCCCCGCCCTTCTTCGTCGACATGTGGGAGGCCCGCCGCCAGCTGCTGGCGGACGGGGGCATCGGCGCGGTAGCCGACGCCACCCTGCCCACCTGGCTCACCGCCGCGACCCGCGAGGCCGATCCCGATCTGGCCGGCCGGGTGAGAGCCATGATCGAGGCCACGGCCCCGGGCGGCTACCGCGCCGCCACCGTCGCCCTGCAGGGCCTGGACCTGAAGCGCCGCCTGCCCAAGCTGGGCCGCCCGACCCTGTTCCTGTGCGGGGCCGAGGACGGCGCCCACCCGGCGGCCATGGTGGAGATGGCCCAGGCCACCCCCGGCGCCCGCTACGTCGAACTGCCTGAGGCCGCCCACATCAGCAACCTGGAGCGGCCGGACGCCTTCAACGCCGCCGTGCGCGGCTTCCTGAACGGCTGACGCGTCTGGATCGAGCTGGCTTTGGTCGGAACTAAACACACATAAATACCGATCACCCCGGCGAAAGCGGCTGTGAAGAAATCCCCTACCCCTCGCGCGTCATCCTGGAGAGCCGCGAAGCGGACTCATCCAGGACCCAGCAGCTCCACGCTCAACGCGCCGCACGGTAAGGTCTTCGCTGCTGGGTCCTGGGGTCGCGCAAGAGCGCGCCCCAGGATGACGATCATGTTTTGGTCGGTGGGGCATCGGTGATTTCCTCACAGACTCGAAAGCCGGGGCCCAGATCATAGGGCCCGGCGTCAGCGCTTTAGGATCTGGATCCCGGCAGGAGCCTGTCCTCGGGCCGGCCAAAGGCCGGACCCGGGGGCCGGGACGAGCGGGAGTGGGATTGAGCGATATTGTCCGAGGCTGACGACCGCTACAGCATCCGCCCGCCGTCCACCGCCAGCATGGCCCCGGTGATGAAGGCGGCGGCGGGGGAGCAGAGGAATGCGATCGCCTCGGCCACGTCCAGGGGCTGGCCCAGCCGGCCGATGGGGTGGTTGGCCGCCATGGCCGCCAGCAGCGCCGCCTCGCTCTGGCCGGGCCGCAGGTTGCCCATGAGCATCGGGCTCTCGATGGCCCCGGGCAGCACGGCATTGACCCGCACCCCGTGCGCCGCCCCGGCCTTGGCGGCCAGCCGGGTCAGGGTCAGGACCGCGGCCTTGGAGGCGCAATAGGCGGCGGCGTCGGTGACCATCACCTCCGCCAGGCTGGACGAGATGTTGACCACCGCCCCGCCGCGGCCCTTCATCGCCGCCAGCGCCAGGCGGCAGCCGAGGAAGGCGCCGTCCACGTTGACCGCGAAATGCCGCCGCCAAAGGTCGAGGCTGAGGTCCTCGAAGGGAACCCCCGGGACGAAGACTCCCGCGGCGTTGACGAGGATGTCCAGGGGGCCCGCCTTCGCCTGCACCCGGGCCAGGGCCGCGATCCAGGAGTCCTCGTCGGTGACGTCGAGCGCCTCGACCGTGTCCGAGGCCTTCAGGTCGGCCAGGGCCACCCGGGCGCCGGCGGCCGACAGACGCTCGGCCACGGCCCGGCCGATGGCCCCGTCCCCGCCGGTGATCAGCGCCACCTTGCCCTGCAACGTCATCGATGGCCGCCCCTGCGCCGCTCCGGCCGCCGCAGGGTGCATCGTCCGGGCTCCGGACGCACGCGTTGTTTGCCCTGTCTTCGCCCCGCACTGCGCCTAGATGTAGGGCGACGCGACAGGGAAGGACGGCGACCGTGACGGCCATGTTCAAGACCCAGTTGGCCTCGGCGCCCGGCTCGGCCGAGGTCGAGGCCGAGCTGCTGGACCGGGTGCGCGATTTCCTGCCGCAACTGGCGCAGACCGCGGCGGACACCGCCGTCCGGGGCCGACTCAACGACGACATGCTGCGGCAGATGGCGCGGATCGGCGTCTCGCGCGCCCATGTCCCCGCGGAGTTTGGCGGGCTGCAGCTGCCCTACGCCACCCTGGCGGCGGTGGCGATGGAGCTTGGGCAGGCCTGCGGGGCCACGGCCTGGGTCACCGGCGTGACCTCCAGCGGCAGCTGGCGGCTGGCCAAGTGTCGGACGACAACCCAGCAGGCCATTTGGGGCGACAATCCCGACGCCCTCATCGCCGGCGCCTTCGCCCACCTGGGCGGCGTGTGCGAGCGGGTCGCGGGGGGCTTTGTGGTGTCCGGCGAATGGCTGTTCTGCAGCGGGGTGCATCATGCCGACTGGCTGGGCCTGCTGATGCCCACCACCGACGCGGCGGGCGAGCCCCTGCCGCAGTTCGGCTTCGTGCCGCGCGCGGCGGTGACCATCAAGCCCACCTGGAGCTCGGTGGGCATGCGCGCCACCGGCAGCGACAACGTCGTCCTGGACCGGCTGTTCGTCGCCGACGAGATGCTGACCCCCTATGCCGAGATCAACAGCGCCACCGCCCCGGGCCAGGCCGGCCATGACGTGGCCGCCTATCGCCTGGGTCTGACCTCGGTGTTCGCCTATTCCGTGGCCGCGCCCCTGATCGGCACCGCCCAGGGCGCCCTGTCGGCCTATATCGAAGCCGCCCCCAAGCGCACGAGCGCCATGGGCGACAAGCTCCAGGTGACCCAGGCCATCCAGCTGCGCATCAGCGAATCCTCCGCCGAGATCGACGGGGCCAGGGTTCTGTGCGAACGGGACATGGCCCTGACCAACGCCGCCGCCGAGGCCCGGCGCGAGCTCACCGAGTTGGAGAAGCTGCGCATCCACCGTAACGCCGCCCACGTGGCCCGCACCTGCCGCCGCGCCACCACCCGGCTGGCGGAGGGCCTCGGCGCCCGCGGGCTGGACCCCCATAACCCGGTGCAGCGCTTTCACGCCGACACCTGCGCCGGCGCCGCCCACGGGGTGCTGGCCTGGGACTCCGTCGGCATCCCCTACGCCGACTACGCCATCCACCACCCGGGAACCCTGGCCTAGCTGTTCGTAATTCGGGGACACTATACTTAATGCCTTTCGCATTAAGTATAGTGTCCCCGAATTACCCCCGAATTACCTACCCCCTAGGGCAGGATGCTGCGGCTGAACGCCGGCCGGCCCCAGAGCAGCAGGCCGATGCCGACGACGCCGGTGACGACCACCACCACGGCCAGGGATTCGCCCACCATCGCCTGGTCGTGGAAGACATAGTCGGTGGTCAGGCCCACGCTGAGGGGCCCCAGGCCCTGGGCGAACAGGCCGGTCATGACCACGTACAGCGCCGTCACCTGGCCGCGATACTGGTTGGGCGTCACCTCGCTGATGGCGGTCAGGCAGGCGGCGGTGGGGTAGTTCACGATGAACGACTTGACCGCGAACATGGCCAGGGCCAGGGCCGGGGTCGGCATCAGCGGCGCCAGGGCCCCGAAGAGGGTGCAGCCCACGGCCCCGATCAGCAGGGTGATCCAGGCGCCGTCGGCATGGCCGCGCTTCTTGAACCAGTTGGTGACGCTGCCCGACATGAAGGCGCTGATCACCCCCAGGGGGCTGCCGATCATGGCCAGGTAGACGCCGGTCTTCTGCGGCTCCCAGCCGAACTTGCGCAGGAAGAAGGTCGGCTGCCAGTAGAGGGTGCCGTAGATCTCGAAGACGATCAGGGCCACGCCCACCAGCAAGCAGCCCAGGGTGCGCGCATTGCCGGCGAGGAAGGCGCGGGTCTGGGCGAAGCCCGCCTTCTCCCCGGCCACGGTCACGATTCCCTGGCGGCGGGGCTCCTTGACGGTGAGCTGCAGCAGCAGGGCGGGGATCAGGCCGACGCTGCCGACGATCATGAAGGTGACCTGCCAGGGCTTGAGGTCGCCGACGAAGGGGATCGGGATGGTCTCGTAACCGGCCAGGGCGTTGATGACGAAGGCGCCGATCAGATAGGTGAAGATGCTCGCGAAGGCGGTGGACATCACATAGAAGCCGAAGGCGCGGGCGCGCTGGGCCGGGCGGAAATAGTCGGCGATCAGGGACGAGGCGCAGGGGTTCAGCGTCGCCTCGCCGATGCCCACCCCCATCCGCGCCAGGAACAGCGGCCAGAACCCCGTCGCCAGGCCGCAGACGGCGGTCATGCCGCTCCACACCGTCATCCCCACCGCCAGGATCGGCACCCGCTTGAAGCGGTCCACCGCCCAGCCCAGCGGCAGGCCGAACAGGGTGTAGAACAGGGCGAAGGCCAGGCCCTGCAGCAGGCCGATCTGGGTGTCGGTGATCTGCAGGTCGGCCTGGATGGCCGGGGTCAGCAGGCCGACGATGATGCGGTCGACGAAGGCGAACACATAGCCGAAGCAGATGATGGCCAGGACGTACCAGGCGTAGACCGGGCGGGGCCAGGCCTCCGCGGCGGGGGCGTCCGGCGTCGGCGCGGCTGTGCTACTCATCTGGGGCTACCGCCGTGTCCATCCGCCTCTCCGGGCCGCGAGGCGGCGAGGTTGGTTCAAACGGCGGGGTTTGGAAAGCGCCGACTTGCGCGCCGACGCGACCGCCGGCGGCGCCCGGCGAGGACGGGGGTCATCGCGGCGGCGCCTCGAAGGCGGTCAGATCGGGCCGGCGGCGGTGCGGGGCGAAGGCCGTCTCGAAGGCGTGGGCGAGGCCGACGGCGATGTCCTCGCGGCCGGGCCCGGCGATGATCTGCAGGCCGATGGGCAGGCCGGCCGCGTCATAGCCGCAGGGCAGGACCACGGCGGGCAGGTCCAGGTAGTTGCAGGCCCGGGTGAAGCGGCTGAGCGGCAGGGTGGCCTCGTCGATGTCGGCCAGCAGGGGGGCGGTGATCGCGGTCGCCGGGGTGACCAGGACATCCAGGTCGTCGAACCAGGCGGCGAACCGCGCCTGGTCCTCGGCGCGTCGGCGCAGGGCGTCGGAATAGCCGGCCATGGCCCGGGACCCGGCCTCCAGACGGCGGACCACCCACGGGTCCATCCGCGCGCGCTCGCGCGCCAGGCGGTCGGCGTGCAGGGCGAAGGCCTCGGCGCCCATGATGACGCCGGCGGGGGCGACATAGTCCTCCAGGGGCTGGGGCGGCGGGCGCTCCGACACGGCCACGCCGATCGCGCGCAGGCGGTCCAGGGCCGCCCGGTAGGCCGCCTCGACCGCGGGCTGCAGCACCCCCAGGGCGGCGGGCGGATAGATGCCGGCCCGGCCGCCCCGGGGAGCCCGGGCCAGGGCGGCGGCCGCGTCGAACCGGGGCCGGCCCAGGGTCGTGTCGTCGGCGGCGTCGGGGCCTGACATCGCCTCCAGGGCTCGGGCCGCCTCGGCCACCGTCCAGGCCAGGGGACCGATGGTGTCCAGGCTGGGGCTGAGGGCGTGCAGGCCGCTTCGGCTGACCAGGCCGCGGCCGGGCTTGATCCCGACAATCCCGCACAGGGAGGCGGGGATCCGCACCGAGCCGCCGGTGTCCGAGCCGATGCCCACCTCGCACAGGCCCGCCGCCACCGCCACCGCGGCGCCGCTGCTGGAGCCGCCGGGAACCCGCCGCCGCCGCGCGTCCCAGGGATTCCACGGGGCGCCGAAGGCTGGGTTGTCGCCCCAACCGCCGAAGGCGAGCTCGACCATGTGGGTCTTGCCCACCACCGCGTAGCCGGCGGCCCGCACCCGGGCCACCGCGGCGGCGTCCCTCTGGGCGCATTCCACCAGCGGCCGCACGGCGCCGCCGGTGGTGGGCAGGCCGGCCACGTCCAGCGCCTCCTTGATCGACACCGTGGTCCGACCGGCCTCCGGACCCGGGTCGCACAGGACGCTGAAGGCGCCCAGGCGGGCGTTCAGCCGGGCGCGGCGGGCCAAAGGCGCCTCAGTGGTCATGCAGGATGTCGTGGAGCCGATGGGGAAAAACGCGGGCCATGGCGGCCTCGACCTTGGCCGCCACCTCGGCCTCGATGCGGGCCATGCGCTCCGAGGGCGCCACCACCGCCAGGACCACCAGGGCGCTCATGGGCATCAGGATCGGCCAGGCCACGGCGCTGGAGCCCTCCGCCCAGGCGTCATAGGCGACCACATGGCCGGCCAGGCGCGCCGCGCGGACACGCTCGAGGGTCGCGGCCTTCGGAGGCAGGCCCTCGCGCCCCGTTCCGGCGTAGGCGCGCGCGGCCAGGCGCTCGACCTCGTCCTGCGGCCGGGCGCTGAGGGCGGCGAAGCCGATGCCGGAGCCGAACATCGGCATCACCGTGCCGGCGCGGACATTGACGGTCAGGGGGTGCAGGCCCGGGAGCACATGGACCACCTGCATGTCGAGACCATTGGGCTCGCTGAGACTGACCGTCTCGCCCACGGCGCCGTGGATGTCCCGCGCCAGGTCCAGCAGGGCGCCGCCGGTGAGGGACAGGCTGATACGCTCGCCCAGCAGGGCCACCCTCAGGCTCGGCAGATAGGCGCGGGTGGTGGGGTCCTGGATGAGGTAGCCCACGGCGACCATGCTCTTGAGCAGCGCCAGGGTGCTGGACGCCGGCGCGCCGAGACGCTCGGCGATGGCCTTGTTGCCCAGGGGCGCGGCGCCGTCCTCGAAACACTCCAGGACGGCGAACACGCGACGGACCGAGTTGATCACGCTCGAGGTCATGAGCCAATTCGTATATCGGATTCAGGGATTCGTATATCTGCTTTCATTGACACGGCGCGCTGGCGGCGGTCTGTTCCAGGGCGGCCGCGCGGCCGGGCGGAGACCCATGGCTATCACACCCCCTCCCCTCTCGGCGTCTGCGCCTGCGGACGCCGACGCCGCGCCCCTCACCACCGCCCTCAAGGCTGGCTGGGGCATCGGCTCCCTCGGCACCCAGACAGTGTTGACGGTGCACTCGCTGCTGCTGCTGTTCTTCTTCACCAGCGTCCTGGGGCTGCAGCCGGCGGTGGCCGGGGCGCTGATCTTTGGCGCCAAGCTGTTCGACGCCGTAGCCGCGCCCGCCGTCGGCGCGATCAGCGACCGGGCGTCCGGCCGTTGGGGCCGGCGCCGGCCCTTCCTGCTGGCCGGCGGGCTCGTCTGCGCCGCCGGCCTGGCCTTCATCTTCAATCCGCCCTCGGCCCATCCGGCGGTCCTGTTCGTCGGCCTGCTGGTCATCGCCCTGGGCTACAGCCTGTTCAACGTGCCCTACCTGACCATGCCGGCGGAGATGACCCGCTCGCCGCGCGAGCGCACCTCCATCATGTCGTGGCGGATCGGCTTCGTCGGGGTGGGCGGCATCGTCTGCACGGCGGTGCTGCCCCTGTGCGCCCAGGCCTTGGGCGGCGGCCGCCATGGCTACGGCGTGGCCGGCGTCCTGGCCGCGGTCGTGGTCCTGGCGGCGATGACCACCGCCTTCGCCGCCACCGGCTCGGCTCGGGCCACCACCCGCACGGCGGCCACCCTGACGGGGGCGGCGTCCCTGCGGCTGGTGCTGACCAACCGGCCGTTCATCACCCTGCTGATGGCCAAGACCCTGCAGCTGTTCGGCCTCGCCGCTGTGTCGGCCTCGATGCTGTTCTTCATCAAGGCGGTGATCGGCGGCTCCGAGGGCACCCTGGCCGTCTGGGGCCTGGCCAACAACGCCGCCTCCATCGTCTCCATGCCCCTATGGCTGAAGATCGCCGCGCGGCTGGGCAAGCGGAACACCTACATCCTGTCCATCCTGCTCTACTGCGCCAACGGCTTCACCTGGCTGCTGGCCGGCCCGGGCGAGCCGATGAGCCTGATCCTGGCGCGCGCCATCGCCGGCGGCCTGTTCAGCGCCGGCCTGCTGCTGATGGGGCAGTCCATCCTGCCCGACACCATCGAATACGACCACTACCGCTCGGGCCAGCGCCGCGAGGGCGTCTACGCCGGCGCCTACGGCTTCGTCGAGAAGGCGTCCACGGCCCTGGGGCCCCTGGTCATCGGCGTGCTGCTGCAGGGCCTCGGCTTCTCGCCCCGCGCCGCGTCCCAGACCCATGACGGGACCCTCGCGGTCTATCTCGCCGTCGCCGTGGTGCCGGCCGGGGCCTACCTCGTCAGCATCATCCCGCTGCTGTTCTACAACCTCTCCGAAGCCCGGCTCAGCGCCCTGCAGGCGGCCGGTCCCCAGGCGAACGCCGGCCCATGACCGCCCGGTCGCTGCTCCGCGCCGCCAGACGCGCAGCGGCCGCCCTCGCCTGTCTTGGCGTGGCGGCCTGCGCCACCGCCGCTCCCGGTGACTGCGGCGAGGCGGAATACCTGCGCCGCTTCCGGGCCGCCCTCGCCGCCACCGGCGGGGCCGACCTGCCCACCTATGCGCCGATGGAGGCCGTGCCGGGCGCCGCCCGGGTCCGCCCGCTGCCGATGGCCGCCCCCGAACGCCGCGGCATCGCGCCGGACGCCCTGGCGGCGGCCCAGGCCTATGCCGCCCGCAATAATTCCTCCGTCCTGCTGGTGTGGCGCGACGGGGCCCTGGAAGCGGCGGACTATTTCGGAGCGACGACGCCCGAGACCCTGATCAACGCCCGCTCCCTGGCCAAGCCGCTCGCCGCCATCGCCATCGGCCGGGCCATCCAGCTGGGCAAGATCCGGTCGGTCGACCAGCCGGTGTCCGACTTCATCCCCGAATGGCGCGGCACGCCCAAGGCGGCGATGACCCTGCGTCACCTGCTCGACATGCGCTCGGGCCTGCTGGCCCAGGGCCTCAGCAGCGATCCGAACAACCCCTGGAGCCGCTCCTACCTGCATCCCGAGCATGGCCGGGTTCTGGTGGAGGAATACCCCCTCACACACCCCCCGGGGACCCGGTTCGACTACGCCAACGCCGTCTCCGAACTGGTGGCCGTGGTGATCGAGCGGGCCACCGGCCAGCGCTACGGCGCCTTCCTGTCGCGCGAGCTGTTCGGACCCCTCGGCGCGGCCGGGGGCGAGGTGTGGGTCGACCACGTCGGCGGCCTGGCCCATTCGGGCTGCTGCATCCTGCTGCCCGCCGAGACCTATTTGCGCACCGGCGTGCTTTTGCTCCAGGACGGGGTCTGGAGCGGCCGCCGCCTGCTGCCCGAGGGATTCGTCGCGCAGATGCGTCAGGGCACGCCGCAGAACCCCCACTATGGCATGGGCGTCTACGCCGGCCGCCCCTATGCGGCGCGCCGCGGCTTCGCCAATCCCGACCTCGGCTATCCGGGGGTCCTGCACGGCGAGCCCTATGCCGCCGACGACCTGTTCCTGTTCGACGGCAACGCCAACCAGGTCCTCTACATGATCCCGTCCCTGAAGCTGGCGATCCTGCGCCTGGGCGCCCCGCCGCCCAAACAGCCCGAGTGGGACAACGCGGTCCTGCCCAACACCCTGATCCGCGGCCTCGGCCGCTAGGAGGAGGGCCCTTGCCCCTCCCCCGTCGGCGGCGGCAGGCCTCCCCCTACTTCGCCTTCGCCTTTTCGCGCGCCATGCCGCCCATCACCTTCCAGACGCCGCCGTCCTTCTTCCAGACGTGGATGTTCTCATAGATCTGGTCCACCGGGGTGCCGTCGCCAAGCATGGTGCGGTGGGTCTGGTAGTAGATCAGGGCGGTGTCGCCACTCATGGTGAAGTCCTTGAACTCCATGGTCAGCTTTTCGGCCTTGCCGCCGAGGGCGGACTGGGTCCGCTTCAGGCCCTCGGCGCGGAACGGCGCGGGGGACCAGGGCGGCCAGGCCATGTAGTCGGGGTGGGTGGCCTGCTCATAGTTGGTCATCGTGCCGTCGGCGCGGCCGTAATAGACCGACTGCTCGTGCTTCCAGATCTCGGCCTGGGCCTTGGCCTTCTCGTCGGCGGTCTGGGCGCCGGCGGCGGTGGCCGTGAGCAGGGCCGACCCCAGGAGGAGCAGCCCGCAGGCCAGGGCGAAAGTCGAGGGACGGGACATGCTGACCTCTCAAGTCTGAACGGCCCCGATCGGAGCCTGCGCCCGCGGAAGCTGTGGCAGCGGACGGGCCGGCGATAGGGTATCGCCGCGCCTGACTGACAGGCGGTCAAACCGCGCCCCCCCGTGGCGGGGGCGCCGCCGGCCCCTATCGTCCCCTCCCGTCCCTCCCGCCGTCCGGATCGCGCCCCCATGACCAAGACCATCGTCATCACTGGCGGCTCGCGCGGCCTGGGGCGCGGCGTCGCCGAGGTGTTCATCGGCCGCGGCTGGAACGTGTTCATCACCGCCCCGGAGGCGGCCGGCGTGGACGAGGCGGTGGCCTTCCTGCAGGGCCGGGCCCGCCGCGGGGCCCGGGCCGCGGGTCTGGCCCGGGACGTCTGCCTCGACGCCCAGCCCGTCTGGGACGCGGCGACAGCCGCCTTCGGGACGATCGACGTGTGGTTCAACAGCGCCGGCCTGGCGCTCACCGGACGACCTCTGGCGGCGCTGGACCCCGCCGACTTCAAGCGCATGCTCGACACCAATGTCCTGGGCGTCATGCAGGGCTGCCGCACCGCCCTGGCGGGGATGAAGGCGCGCGGCGGGGCGATCTACAACATGTACGGCGCCGGGTCCGACGGCGTCCCCGTCCCCGGCATGATCGGCTACGCCACCACCAAGCGGGCGGTGCAGTTCTTCACCGAGTCCCTGGCCCTGGAGACCGCGGGGACAAAGGTGATCGTCGGCGGCATCAGCCCGGGGCTGGTGATGACCGACGGCTTCCGGCGCGAACACGCCCAGACGCCTAAGGACCAGTTGGCCGCGCGCGAGGCGGTGGTCAACTTTTTGGGGGATCATGTGGAGACCAGCGCCGCCTGGATCTACCGCTGCATCTGCGGCAACACCACCCACGGCAAGGCCTTCATCTGGCTGACCCGGCGGCGGTTGAACGCCCGGCGCGAGGCGATGAAGACCGAGCCCCGGGACATCCTCTCGCGCTACAGCAAAGCTTGAGGCGCGCAGGCTAACCGCCTGTCAGGCAAATAAATTGCCGCAGCGCCAGCGGTGGAAAATCGGACCAAAGGTGCGCCCGCCGCACGCTCGCGCGCGCGCCCAACAATCAAGGGGAAGACCATGAAGACCTCTCGCCTGACCGCCCTGGCCGGGGCGTCCCTCGGGGCCCTCGCCGCCTCGCTGCTGATCACCTCGGGCGCCGCCGCCCAGACCGCCGCCGGCGCCGCCCCGGCCGCCGCGCCCTCGTCGCTGGACGAGGTGATCGTCACCGCCCGCAAGCGCGAGGAGAACGTCCTCAATGTTCCCATCGCCATCACCAACTACAGCCAGCAGGAACTGGCCCGCGCCGGCGCCACCAGCCTGGCTGACCTCGCCGCCCTCACCCCCGGCCTGACCTTCCAGGACGTCAACGGCGCCTATGCCGCCCCGACCATCCGCGGCGTGGTGCAGGTCGACCAGACCTCCCTGCAGGGCAACGTCGGCGTCTTCATCGACGGCGTCTATCTGAACAACCGCTCGGGCCTGGAATTCGGCCTACTCGACATCGCCCGCATCGAGATCGACAAGGGCCCGCAGGCCGCCCTCTACGGCCGCAACACCTTCGCCGGCGCGATCAACTACATCACCGCCCAGCCGGTGCTCGGCCGCTTCACCGGCTCGGTCACGGGCGAGGTCGGCACCTACGGCCGCCGCACCGTGCAGGGCAGCGTCAGCATCCCGCTGGGCGAGATGTTCGCGGTCCGCGTCTTCGGCGGCCACAGCGACTTCGACGGCACCATCAAGAACAACCGCAGCGGCAACTACATCGGCGGCTACAAGGACAACCAGGCCTACGGCGTGTCGGCGATCTTCAAGCCGAACGACAAGTTCTCGATGAAGGCCTTCTACACCCACGGCGAGGTCAACAATTCGGCCGAGCCCCTGGTGCAGCAGAACACCCTGCTCAACAACTGCGGCTCCACGACCATCCGCAACGGCGTCACCTACCGCACCCTGTTCTGCGGCGGCACGGCCAAATACACCTCGGTCAACGTCGACGACACCACCGGCTTCGGCACCTCGGGCGAGAACGAGCTGTCCTATGTCAGCGCCGACTATGAGCTGCCCTTCGCCACCCTCAGCGGCACGCTGTCCTACAACAAGGCCAACTACGCCAATCTGATCGACACCGTGGCCAACCCGGCCGCCATCTCGATCCCCACCATCTTCGGCTCGGCCCAGACCTATGTGTCGTCGGTCTCGCCGATCAGCACCGACACCAGCCTCGACGTGCGGCTGACCTCCCTGCCGGGCAGCCCGTTCGAATGGACGGCCGGCTTCTACGGCTATGATTCCGATCTCAGCAACATCACCGCTGTGTCGGCCCAGGCGCTCAACAACCGCGCCTCCACGCCGGTGCCGTTCAGCGTCAACGGCGGCCGCCAGAAGGCCGAGGGTCGCGCCATCTACGGCTCGGTGGGCTACAAGTTCACCGACAAGCTGACCGCCACCGCCGAGGCCCGCTACACCCGCGAGGACCAGGACTTCAACGGCACCGGATCCCTGGCCATCGTCGGCGGCCGGCCCAACGTCGGCAGCCAGAGCTTCAAGTTCTGGACCCCGCGCTTCACCGTCAACTACGCCTTCACCCCCGAGATCATCGGCTACGCCTCGGCGGCGCGCGGCGTGAAGACCGGCAACTTCAACGCCAACGCCTTCGGCCCGGCGCCGGCCTTCTACAAATACGGCATCGAGTCCAACTGGAGCTATGAGGCGGGCGTCAAGACCACCGGCCTGATGGACGGCAAGCTGCGCCTGAACGCCGACGTCTTCTTCGTCGACTGGACCGGCATCCAGGGCCAGCGCAACGTCCCCGGCTCGATCCTGTCGGTGGTGCTGAACCAGGGCGACGCGCGCTCGCGCGGCGTCGAGGGCGACGCCACCTACTTCTTCACGCCGAACATCTCGGTGCATGCCTCGGCCGCCTACCAGGACCCGAAATACAAGTCGGGCTTCATCGACGGCGACCTGGCCGCCCCCTGCGGCGACTTCCCCGGCACCCAGATCTCCGTCATCGGCTGCAGCGACAACGTCAGCGGCAACCAGATGGGCCGGACTTCCAAGTATCAGTTCGCCGTGGCGCCGAACCTGGAGTTCCCGGACCTGTTCATGGGCTTCGACGCCTTCGTGCGGGCCGACTACAGCTATCAGTCGGGCAAATACACCACCGGCTCCGAGCAGCAGAACCAGGGTGCGATCAAGCTGGTCAACGGCCGCATCGGCGTCACCCGCGGGGGCGTCGAGTTCGCCCTGTGGGGCAAGAACCTGGCCGACTATCGCTACGCCGAACGGGTGACCATCGCCGCCTCCACCAACGACGGGGCGCCGACCTCCGGCATCACCTACATCCGCATCTATCCGGGCGAGCGCCGCACCTTCGGCGCCCGTCTCGACTACCGCTTCTGATGAGCCGCCGGTCATGATGCGCGGAACCGGCCGGCGCAAGCCGGCCGGAATTGCGGTCGCCGCCCTCGGGCTGGCGCTGCTGGCCTGGACGCCCCGCGTCCAGGCCGGGCAGCCGGTCGGGCCCTGCCAGTCCCATCAGGTCTGCCGCTTCGCCGGCCCCGAGGACATCGTCGACCTGACCGGGACCGACTGGACCCTGGTCAGCGCCCAGGGCCCGGCCGACGCGGGCGGGCTGACGGGCTTCGACACCGTGCAGGGCCGGATCGTCCCCCTGGACGCCGCCAAGGCCCCCGCATCTGCGGTCATGGACGGCGATCCCGCCTGCCCCCGCTCCCCCCGCCTGCACAACGGCGGCATCGACCTGGTCCGCGACGGGGAGGGCTATCGCCTGGCCGTGGTCAACCATGACGGCGCCGACCGCATCGAATTCTTCCGCGTCGCCCTGGCGGACGGCGCCCCGACCCTGAGCTGGTCGGGCTGCGCCGCGGCGCCGGCGGCCTATTTCCTCAATGACGTGGCCCTGCTGCCCGACGGGGTGGCCGCCACCCACATGTTCGACCGGACCATGGACAAGCCGACCCGCGACGCCCGGCTGCTCAAGGGCCTGCCCACCGGCTTCGTGGCGCGCTGGTCCCGGGACGGCGGCTGGCGGCCGATCCCCCACACCGAGGGCGCCTTCCCCAACGGCGTCGCCGCGGCGCCGGACGGCGCCTGGATCGCCTTCTCCGAGACCTACGGCCATGTGGTCAACCGCATCGACGCCGACGGCGGGCGGCGGCGGCGCATCCCCGTGGCCATGCAGCCCGACAACCTGACCCTGGCCGGCGGCGGCCGGGTCATCGTCGCCGGGGGCACGGGGGCGCCGATGGTCAGCACCCAGAACTGCGCCGCCCTGCGCGAGCCGGGCTGCGGCTTTCCCGGCGCGGCGGTGGAAGTCGACCTGAACACCGGCCGGACCCGGCCCCTGGCGACCAGCGACGGGGCCTTCGTCCCCGGCCCCTCGGTGGCCCTGCGCAAGGCCGGCGTGCTCTACCTCGGGACGGCCTATGGCGACCGCATCACCCGCCTGCGCCCCCCGGCGAGACCCCAGTAGCCCTCCCATCCATCGTCATCGTCCGGCTTGACCGGACGACCCAGCATCGACGTGACCGTTGCTGAAACGCGCGTCGAGGTCGGCGGGACTAGGTCGTCCGGTCAAGCCGGACGATGACGCCGTCTGAGTGAGTGTGGGGCCCCGGATCAGGCGCCCCCTACCAGCGCAGGATCCGCTGCCCCAGCAGGCGGCCGAAGGTGATCGACGAGGAGATGGTCGAGCCGCCCAGGAAGGAATGGCCGAACACCCCCATGCCCAGGACCTCGCCGGCGGCATAGAGGTGGGGAATCGGCCGGTCCTCGGCGTCGAGCACATTGAGATCGCCATTGACCCCGATGCCCGCGAAGCTGGTGACCGAGGTGCCGTAGGTTCGCACGGCGTAGAAAGGCCCTTCGGCGATGGGCGCGGGCAAGAATTTGCGGCCGAGGGCGTCCGAGCCGCTCTCCTGGGCCTGGTTGTATTCGCGCACCGTATGCTTCAGCACCCGCGCCTCGACCCCCATGGCCGCCGCCAGGGTGTCCAGGCTGTCGGCCTTGAGGAAGTCCTCGCCCTTGTCGAAGGCCCGCTGCAGCTTGTCCTGCGGCCACATGTAGAATTGCGGCGCCTCGCGGTGGATGCGCGCGTCGAACACCGTCCAGTAGGACAGGGAGCCGGTGCGCAGCAGGGCCCGCTCGCGCTCGTCCACGCTGGGACAGTCCTCGCGGATGAACCGCTCCCCCTTGTCGGTGACATAGATCTCCCAGGGATCGCGCCTGCTGGGCAGGACCTTGGAGCCCATCCAGTATTTCCCCGGCTCGTCCACGTCGTGCAGGGCGCCGAAGGTGGGCAGGAAGTTCTCGGCGTGGCGGATGTCGGCGCCGATGGCCTCGGCCGCCTTGTGGCCGTCCCCCTGGGCGTGGGCCCAGCCGTAGCTGTAGAGCGGCTGGCCGTGCAGTTCTCGCCACATCACCGGGTTGGACAGATAGCCCCCGGTGGTCAGCACCACCGACTTGCCGTGGACCGTGACGGCTCCGTCCGGCCCGTCGGCCTCGACGCCGGTCACCGCCCCCTCGGCGGACCGGATCAGCCGCGTCATCCGCGTGTTCAGCGCCAGGGTCACGGCGCCGGCGTCGATCTGTTCGCGCAGCATCGGCTCGAACAGCTCCAGATAGGCGAGCGCCTGCTTCTTCGGCGTGTAGGTGCGCGGGGTGTTGTAGAATTCGTGGGCCGGATTGAGGATCGGATCGGTGTCGGGAATATCCAGCCCCTGCTCCATCAGCCAGTCGAAGGTCTCCGCCGCATTGTCGTGCCACAGACGCAGGACCGTGCGGTCCCCGGTGCCGTGACTGATACGCAGGCTGTCGTTGAACTGGTTGTCGGCGGAATCCTCGATGCCCTTGTCCCGCTGGCGCCGGGTGCCCGCGGCGCTGAGGCTGCCGCTCGACAGGTGCAGGGCCCCGCCGATCCGGTCGGCCGCCTCCAGCAACAGCACCTTCGCCCCCCGGCGGCCGGCGAAGATGGCGGCGGGAAGGCCCGCCGTCCCCGCCCCCACGATGATGACATCCCAGGTCCTGTCGCTGTCGATCAAGGTCATGGCGTCTGTTCCGGCTGAGGTCTGAGAGGCAGGCGCCGACCTTAAGCCGCCGGCGGCCGCCTCCAACCCCCTGCGAGGCCCCTATCCGATTGGCGGGTCATCCGCCGCCATGTTCCCGGCGCCCTATCCTGGACGCGGGCGCCGGTTGTTCTCCCTGCCCTGTGACATATTGGCGCTTGAACGCCCCCCGGACTGCCCCTCGACCCTGCCCTGAAAGGCGTCGCAAGTCCTTACGGCGCAAGGACCTGCGGACCGCATCGGCCCGCAAGGCGCAGATGCAATTGGACGCCAGGCGCGGTCTTTATCCATCTATCGCGCGCTCTTCACCACAAGTCGCGGAACGCCGATGCCTCGCGGGACATTTACAGTCCCAGGTCGATTGCTGCGACCCGCGCATTTTTGGATTTCAATAATCTTGAAGAGTGCGCTACATGCGGCTACTGGGGCCGCACACTCACTGGAGAACTATCTATGGCTGAAGAAAACGAACGTCTGCGCGAGCTGGTCGCCGAGGTCGCTGCTGCTTATTTCTCGAACTCGCACATCAGCCCGTCGGACATTCCGTCGGTCGTGAACCAGATCGCCACCAGCCTGCAATCGGTTGGAACCGCCGGCGCCGACGCTGGCGCCGCCGAAGAAGCGCCGGTCATGGAGAAACTGACTCCGGCGCAGATCCGCAAGTCGATCACGCCGGATGGTCTTCTTAGCTTCGAAGACAACAAGCCCTACAAGACGCTTCGCCGTCACCTGGCCACGCGCGGCATGACCCCTGAGCAATATCGCGCCAAGTGGGGCCTGCCCAACGACTATCCCATGGTGTCGCCCAACTACAGCGCCGCCCGCTCGCAGATGGCCAAGAACCTGGGCCTCGGCCGCAAGGCCGGCTCTCCCGCCGCCGAAGCCGCGCCCAGCACCGCCGCCGCTGACGCCGCGCCGGACGCCGGGGCCCCGGCTCCCGCCGCCCCCCGCGGTCGTGGCCGCCCGCGCAACGCCGACCGCGCCGCCGCGGCCGCCGCCGCGACGCCCAAGCGTCGTGGCCGCAAGCCCAAGCAGCCCGTCTAGTCCGCTACGCCCGGCGCGCTTCCCCGATCGGGGGGAGCGCGCCGCGGCCAACGGCCGTTGCCCTGGAGAGCCGCCCCCGGGTTCGGCCGAAGGCCGACCCGAAGACAGGCTCTGCGGACTCATCCAGGACCCAGCAGCGCCACCCTCAACGCGCCGCACGGCAAGGTCTTCGCTGCTGGGTCCTCGCGTCGATGCTGCGCATCGCGCAAGGATGACGACCTATCTGGATATGTCGCGCACCCCCCTCAGCCGTCATCCTGGAGAGCCGCGAAGCGGACTCATCCAGGACCCAGCAGCTCCACCCTCAACGCGCCGCACGGCAAGGTCTTCGCTGCTGGATCCCGGGTTCGCGCAAGCGCGCGCCCCAGGATGACGATCCTTTTTTTGGAGCGCCCCCCTCTCAGCCGTCATCCTGGAGAGCCGCGAAGCGGACTCATCCAGGACCCAGCAGCCCCACCCTCAACGCGCCGCACGGCAAGGTCTTCGCTGCCGGCTCCCGGGTTCGCGCAAGCGCGCGCCCCGGGATGACGAATTTGAGTGAGCCCGCCGCCCCCTAAAGCTGCGGCTTCAGGACCACGCCCAGGCGCCGCGTGATGTCCTTCTTGTCCAGGTCCGGGCCCACGCCCTCCCCGTCGAGAACATTCTCCGGCTTCAGCGCGGTGCTGGTCTCCTTGCGCAGCAGCACCACCAGCTGCGTGCCGTCGATCAGGGCGAAGGGGAATTCGTGCCAGGTGCCGATGTGCATCGACAGGCCGACTTGGCCGTCGAACAGGAAGGCCCTGGCGTCGTCGAGATTGGGCAGCTCGCTGTCGGTGGGCGGGGCCAGCACGGCGATGAACGGCTTGCCGCCGAGGGGCAGGAACACCTGGGTGTGCTTGAAGTGCCGCTCCATCCAGCGCACCTCCAGGGGCCGCCGGGTCAGGGTGCAGACCGCCACCTCGGTCTCCTCGTCGGAGATGAAGGTCGGGCGGGTCGTCTTCACCTGCGCGCCGTAGAAGCTCGTGCCCGGCTCGTCCATATCGACCGGACCGCCGACGATTTCGCCGAAGGGCCGCAAGGCCTCGGCGGTCGCGCGTTCAACAACCAGCTCACGGGTTTCCATCGTCGTCATCCTTTACGGCGGCGTGTCTGAATAGCGCGTCCGTTTGATCAGCGCCATCGCGCCCAGGTCGGCAGTCTACTGACCCAGGCCGCGCACAACGATATTGGGCAGCACCGCGTCGTCCCATCCGGGCGCCGCCCGGCCGATGCGTACGATCACCAGGTCGCGCTCGGCCGAGATATAGACCCGCTGGCCGATGGCGCCGTCGAAATAGACCATGTCGTCGGCGAGGAAGGGCTCCGAGGCCGGGACCGGCGGCGCGCTCGTGCCATAGCCCCGCTGGGGCGCATAGGGGCTGGCGCGCCAGATCTGGTAGCCGAAATTCGCGTTGTTGGGCGAGGGCGCGGTCATCTCGTCGATCCACGCCGCATCGATCACGGCCGTGGCGCCCACCGCCCCGCGATCCTTCACCAGCAGACCCAGGCGAAGCCAGTCCCGACCGGTGGCGACCAGGCAGCAGGCGCTGCGCGCCAGGCCCCCCGGCCGGTCCAGCCACACCGCGGCGTCGGCCGCGCCGATCGGTCGCCACACGGCCTGCGACAGCCAGTCGGCGTAGCGGCGCCCGGTCGCCCGCTCGAGGATCAGCCCCAGAAGCGACGAATTGGTGTTGTTGTATTCGAAGGTCTCGCCGGGAACGCCCACCAGGGGCGTCTGCAACAGCACCGCCTCCATACGCACCCCGAGCATCAGTTCCGTGGCCCGCGGATCGATCAAGGTCAGGCCGTCCTTCAGCAGGCCCGAACTCATCTGCAATAGCTGGCGCACGGTGATGGCGCCGCGGGCGTCGTGAGACCATTCGGTCAGCCAGGTTCCGATCGGCGCCGCCACCGAGTGGATGTGGCCCGCCGAGATGGCCGCCCCCACGGCGAGGGCCATCACCGGCTTCATCATCGAGGCCGGTGACGATTTCGATCCGGCGTCATACCCCGGCCCGTACCATTCCAGCTGCAGGGCCCCGCCCTGCCACACCAGCAGGCTCTGGGTATGCAGGGGCTCGACATAGGCGATCGCCGCCTGGGCGGCCGCGGGGGTCAGCCGCTCGTCACCCCTGGCCGCCTCGGCGATGGCCGGACCGGGGCCGCCCCGGACCGTCTCCAGCGGCGCCATGTCGGCAATATCGAGGGCATGGTCGCGGTCCCGCCACCAGGCGGCGCGCTGCTCCAGCAGGGCCTGCAGCGCATCTGCCTCCGCCCCCGGCGGCCGCCCCGTCGCGCCCAGCCCCGTCATGAGCCGCTGAGCCCAGCTTCAGACCGCAGATCACTCAGCATGAATCACCCTCGCGTTCCCGGCGTACGCCGGGACCCAGATCCTATGGCGCATACGTCTGATCTTTACGATCTGGGCCCCGGCGTACGCCGGGGAAACGAGCGTTGAGTAAAGCCGAGCGTCGCGCGCCCTAGAAGTTGATGTTGATGGTGGCCCGGCGGTTCAGGGGCTCCTTGACACCGTCGCCGGTGGCGACCGCAGGTTCAGCCTCGCCTTTCCAGTCGACCGCAAGAGCGGTCTGCGCCAGGCCAGACCCCACCAGCGCATCGGCCGTGGCCTTGGCGCGACGCTCGGAGAGCCTCACGTTGTAGGCGGCGGACCCCGAGGTGTCGGCGTGACCCACCACGACCACCCGTGTCGCATTGCCGGTCTTCGCATAATCAGCCGCCTGGGCGATGACCTGCTGGGCCTCCGGGGTCAGGACGTACTGATCGAATGGGAAGTAGACCACGAATTCCCGCGCCTCATAGGCCACCGGCGGCGGGGGCGGAGGAGGCGGCGGCGGCGGAGGCGGCGGAGGGGGCGGCGCCGGGGGCGGCGGGGGCGGGGGCGGGGCGTCGCCGCCGAAGTTGTATTTCATCCGCACGCCGAACTGCCGGGGATCGGGCAGGAACGGCGCGATGATCACCTGGCCCGAGACCCCCGAGGCGTTGTCGTTGATGGTCGCCGCCGAGCGGATGGTGTCGTCGTCGAGCACATTGTCGACGAAGCCGGTGATCGACCAGCGGTCGGTCTCCAGACCCAGCTTCAGGTCCAGCAGGCCGTAGGCGTCCAGCTTCCAGCTGTTGGTGTCCTCTAAGAAGCGGTCGCCGCGGTAGGTGCCCGTGGCCTCCGCCACCAGGGTCATGGTGTCGCTCACCGGGCGCTTGTAGCTGGCGGTCATCTGGAAGGCGTCGCGGGGCGAGGACTCCATCTGGTTGCCGGTCAGGGTCAGCTTGCAGGTATTGGCGCCGTTGACGACGATCACCTGGCAGGTGCGGGTGCGGGCGATGGTCAGGGGCGTGTTCGAGTTGAACACATAGTCGGTGTATTCCGCCTTCAGGTGCGTATAGCCGCCCGAGAGGGTCAGCTCATTGGTCAGGGCGGCGGTGAACTCGATCTCCACCCCGTCCACCGTGGCCGCGCCGACGTTGTTGGTCACCGTGATCGCCCCTTGCGGCGACACGGACAGAGGCACCGCGATCAGCGCCGAGACCTGCTTGTCGGAATAGTCCATGTGGAAGATAGCGCCGTTCAGGCGCAGGCGGCCGTCCAGCAGGGTGGTCTTGGCGCCCAGCTCGTAGTTCCACACCTTCTCGGGATTGTATTTGCCGAGGTTGGGATCGGCGTTGCCGACCTGGGTGAAGCCGCCCGGCTTGATGCCCTTGGCCGCCGAGGCATAGATCATCACCCGCTCGACGGGCTTGTAGCTGACGATGGCGCGGGGCGTGAAATACTTGGTCGTCGAGGAGGCGCGCGATTCCGCCCCGGTCAGGATGATCGGCACGGGGCCGAGCAGCGGGCTGGTGGTGCCGACGCTGACGTTCTGGCCGAACAGATAGTCCAGCTTCTCCTGGGCGTAGCGGCCCTCGACCGACACCTCCAGCTGCGAGGTGATGTCGTATTCGGCGATGGCGTAGACGCTGTAGTGCTCGGTGTCGCGGCCCTGGCGCGCCGCCACCGGCGAGCGCCCGCCCAGCAGGGCCAGGTTCAGATAGGGCGAGGCGTTGGGCAGGGAGAAGATCAGCACCCGCCGGTCCGCCTGCTCGACCTCTTCGGACCAGTAGAGACCGCCAATGGCCCAGCGGAAGGGCCCGCCCTCCAGGTGCGACAGGCGCACCTCCTGGCTGAACTGCTTCAGCTTGGTGCCGATGTCGAACTGCCACAGTCCGTTGCCCAGGGTGGTCCCGGAGTATTCGCCCAGGCCCCCCGGCGTCGGCAGGGCCACCTGGGTCAGGCGGCGGCCGTAGAGGTCGACGTCCGACAGGGTGGTGCCGTCCTGGTCGGTGACCCCGGTCCAGGTCCCCAGGGTAGCCCAGCCCATGTCCCATTCGCCGCGCAGCGAACCGACGTAGGTCTTGGTGTGGGCGCCCTCGTAGTCCTTGCCCGGATGGGCCGGATCGGAGCTCAGCTGCACGGGCACATTCAGGTTGGGGATGTTGCCGAAGCGGTACCCGGTCACCGAATTGGCGATGAAGTTGGCCGGGGTGCCGAAGCGCACGCCCACCGTCTGGCTGGGCAGGGGGATCACCGTCGCCAGGCCGTTGTTGACCCCGTAATAGGCGTTGGCCTGCGGCTCGTTGGTGGAGTCCGCATAGCTGACCCGGCCGACCAGCTTGAAGCGGTCGGTGGGGTTCCAGCGGAAGCCGATGGCGGCGCCCTTGCTCTCCCAGCCGCCGACTTTGTCGCCGGTGATGATGTTGTCGTAGAAGCCGTCGAAATAGGAATAGCTGGCGTTCAGGCGCAGGGCGAAGCTGTCGCCCATCGGCAGGTCCATCGCCCCGCGCAGCTCATATTTGTCGTCGGTGGCGGCTTCGCCGGCCAGGTAGCCGCCGAAGTATTTGCCCGGCTCCTTGGTGATGTAGTTGATGGCGCCGCCGAAGGCCGCGCGGCCGTAGAGGGCCGACTGCGGACCCTTGACCACCTCGATGCGGTCGAAGTCCACCAGCCGCAGGTCCATCAGATTGCCGCCGCCGGCGGTGGCCAGGGCCTCGGTGGACACGTCGATCCCGTCCACCAGGATGCCCACCGGCGGGCGCCCGCGGGTGGACGGCAGGCCGCGGATGGTCGGACGGGAATCCTGCGGCGAGAAGAACTTGTCGAACACCAGGCTGGGGGTCAGCTTGGCCACGTCGGCGATGTTGGAGACGCCGTTGCGCTCGATGGTGGCCGTGCTCAGCGCGGTCACGGCGATTGGCACGTCCTGCAGGTTCTCGGTGCGGCGCCGGGCCGTGACCACCAGTTCCTCCAGCTGCGGCTGGGCGGCGGACGCCTGGGCCTGCGCCAGCGTCGGCGCGGCGATCACAAGTCCGGTCAGCGCGGTGGCCGACATCATCAAGGTACGGAGCAGCATTGGTGGAACCCCTCGGTATGTTTCGGCCTCGATGTGGGCCGTTTCATCGTGGTGTGGGCCAGCCGTTATTTGTCCGGCGCCCATCTATACGGTCGTGATTACCGCCTCGACGGGCGTCACTGGCCCAACCGCAGGCCGACGACTGTCGATGGCTGAGGCAAAGGTGGCACAACCGATTTTCGCCGCCGCCGGATTCCCCTCTCTGATCGCTAGGCGGCCAGGGCGGATATCAGGCCGCCTCCAGCCGTTTCACCATCGCGCTGTAGGGCTTGGCCCCCGTGGTCATCAGCAGGGTCAACAGCCCGCCCACCACCAGCACCACCGCCGTCATCGCGTAGCGGATGCCCGCCGCGCCGAACACCGTGTCGGTGAGCAGGCCCACGGTGGTGGGTCCCACGAACACCCCGATGGTGCCGTTGGTGATGGTGTACATGGCCAGGATGCGGCCGCGGAACTGGCCGGGCGTGGCGAAGACCGTGGCCGCCACCCCCGCGGCCGTGGCCATGGAGCCGGCGAAGGCCGCCGGCGCCAGCAGGCACAGGGCCACCTCCGGCGTCGGCGAGATCGGCATCAGCGAGCCGCAGGTCACCACCACCGCCAGCCCCGCCAGGGCCACCAGATACGAGCCGTTGCGGCGCTCCCCCCGGTTCAGCCGCGCCGCGAACAGGCCCGAGCAGACCGCGCCCGCGGGCCCGAGGATGATCAGGATCAGGCCGTAGACCAGGGAGAAGCGCGATACCTCCCAGCCCCAGGTGCGCGAGAACAGGGTCGGCAGCCAGTTGTTCACATAGCCCACCAGGGGCGCCGCCCCCATGCCCACGGCCAGGGGCACGAAGGCGCGCCAGTGCTCGCCCACATAGGCGAAGCAGCGGGCGAAGGTGGCGTCCCCGGCCACCTGGGCCTTGCGCAGCCGCCGCTTGGGCTCGGCGATCAGGAACATCCCCAACGCCACCACCACCCCGGGCAGCCCCACCACGATGAACACCAGCTGGAAGCCCTCCAGCCGGCCGATCAGGGGCGCCACCACCGCCTGCTGCGCCGCCCAGGCCACGATCAGCCCCCCCAGCAGATAGGCGATGCCCATGCCGGCGTAGATGCCCAGGTTGAACACCCCCACGGCCCGGCTCTGCAGCGAGCGGGGGAAGTAGTCGGCGATCATGGAATTGGCCGCCGGCGACAGGGCCGCCTCGCCGATGCCGATGCTGAACCGCGCCATGGCCAGCTGCGGCACGGTGCGCGCCAGGCCGCAGAAGCAGGTCATCAGCGACCAGAAGGCCATCGCCCCGGCGATCAGGTTGCGCCGGTTGGTGCGGTCCGCCAGCCAGCCCATGGGCAGGCCCATGACGATATAGCACATGGCGAAGGTGGGCCCCAGAAGCAGGCCCATCTGCAGGTCCGACATGCCGAAGTGGGCCTTCACCGGCTGCACCAGCAGCGACAGGATCCAGCGGTCGAGCATCGACAGGGCGTAGGCGACGGTGAGGATCGCCACCACCAGCCAGGCATAGGCCCGGTTGGGATAGGGCGCCTCGCCCGCCTCCGGCTGCGGCTCGACCTCGGCCATGCTCATCCCGCTCCTCGCCTGTGGGCTGGCGACTTGACCAGGGGCGCACCGGCGAGACCAGCGGATTCCCGTTTCGCTCGCCAGGCGGGCGCCCGGGGGCCCCGCCCCCTTCTCCTTCTCCCCCGCATTCCCCGCGGACGCGGGGATCCAGACTGTCCGCTCGCGCCGCGCCTGGGGTAAAGCCTGGGTCCCCGCGTCCGCGGGGAATGCGGCAAGGTAAGGATTGAGACCCGATGCCACGACAGCGCGCCCTGCACGCCCGCTACGCCCGGCCCGCCTCGCGCTTCCTCGCGGTCGACGGGGTGCGCCTGCACGTCCTCGACGAGGGGCCTCGGGACGGCCCCGTGGTGGTCGCCCTCTCCGCCCAGTGGGCCAGCTTCACCCAGTACGACGCCTGGGCTCCGGCCCTCGTCGACCGCTACCGCGTCCTGCGCCTCGACCTGCCCGGCCACGGCCTGTCCGGGCCGATCCCGTCGGGCGACTATTCCATCGCCGCCTATGAGCGGCTGATGCTGGGCGCCTTGGACCAGCTCGCCGTGGACCGCTTCTTTTTGGTGGGGACCTCCTTCAGCGGCGCCGTCGCCTTTCGCTACGCCGCCCGCCCGGACTCGCGCCTGCTCGGCCTGGTTCTCGCCAACGCCAGCGGCCTGCCGCGCCTGCCCGGGGGCCCCGCCCCCGGGTCGCCGCCCCCCAATCCCTGGCTGCGGCGGCTCGAGCCCTGGTGGCGGCCCCGCGCCTATTTCCGCTGGAAGCTCGACCAGATGCTGCGCGACAAGCGCCGCATCACCCCGGCGCGGGTGCGCGAATACGCCGATTTCAACAACAGCCGCCGCCGGATCGCCGAGGCGGCGGCGCGGGCGCGGGCCTATCGCGCCGGCGACCCCCTGCCCGCCCTCGCCGCCATCGCCGCACCGGTGCTGATCCAGTGGTCGACCCACGCCACCTACCTGCCCGCCGTCGACGCCGACCGCTTCGAGGCCGCCCTCACCGGCGCCCCCACGCGCAAGATCCTCTATCCCGATGTCGGCCACCTGATCATCGAGGACGCGCCGGAGGCCACCGGCCGCGACGTGCGCGCCTTCGCCGACGACGTCCTTGCCGGGCGATGGCCGCAGGGCGAATAGTGCCGCCCCGGTCGTTGCGCCGGGGGCTGCGCCATAGCCCACATGCGCGCTCGCAAACGAGGGTCTGCCCACATGGCTTCGATTGACGCGGACGCGGCGGGCGCCAGGGCGCCGGAGCAGGTCTCCGAGACGCCCCTGTCGATCAAGGTCTGCCTCGGCTTCGGCGTCGGCACGGTGGGCGTGTCCATCGTCCTCAACACCGTGGCCGTCTATTTCCCGGCCCTGATGAGCACGGTGCTGGGCGTGTCGCCGGCCATCGCCGGGGCCATGCTGATGGGCTCCAAGATCTACGACGCCTTCGCCGACATCTTCATCGGCGGCCTCAGCGACCGCACCAACACCCGCTGGGGCCGGCGGCGGCCGTTCCTGCTGGCCGGGGCCCTGACCTCGGCCGCGTCCCTGCTGATGATCTTCCTCGCCCCCCAGCTGCACGGCGCCGCCCTGCTGGTCTATATGGGCGCGGCCCTGGTGCTCTATTCCACCGGCTATTCCTTCTTCAATGTGCCCTACCTGGCCATGCCCGCGGAGATGACCGACGGCTACAACGAGCGCCTGCGGCTGATCTCCTACCGCACCGCCTTCGTGGGCATCGGCCAGGTCTTCTCCATGTCGGTGACCGCCTGGCTGATTCAGCAGGGCGGCAGCGGCGCGGAGGGATTCCGGCTGATGGGGATGGTGATGGCCGCCATCGCCCTGGCCACCATGCTCGCCTGTTTCTTCGGCACCGCCGACGCCCGCTTCGCCGAGCGCGCGGCCGGCCACAAGCTGCGCTGGGCCGATGTCCGCTCGCTGCTGTCGAACCGGCCCCTGGTGATGCTGATGGGCGCCAAGCTGACCCAGTACACCGCCTTCGGCATCATGGGCCCGGCCAACCTGCTGTTCCTGCTCAACGTGGCGCGCACCGGCTACGCCGGCATGATCCACTATTCCCTGGTGCAGAATATCGCCGTGTTCGGCTCGATGCCCTTCTGGGTGTGGCTGGGCAAGCGCATCGGCAAGCGCAACGCCTATATGCTCGGCATCGTCATCATGGCCGCCTCCAGCCTCAGCTGGCTGACGGTCACCGCCGGGGTGCCCATGTGGGAGATCTGGGCCCGGGCCGCCACCTTCGGCCTCGGCTCGGGCGGCTCGCTGCTGATGAGCACCTCCATGCTGCCCGACGCCATGGAATACGACCGCCTGCGCACCGGCCACCGCCGCGAGGGGGTGTTCTCCAGCCTCTATGCCATCAACGAGAAGCTCGGCTTCGCCCTGGGCGCCCTGGTGCTGGGCTCGGCCCTGTCGGCCGGCGGCTACATCGCCACCACCGGCGGGCGCATCATCGAGCAGGGTCCCGAGGCCATCTCCGCCCTCTATCTGGTCAAGGCCCTGGTGCCCTCCGGCGCCCTGCTGTTCGGCCTGATCATGGTGTGGTTCTACGACCTCGATCAGCGCAAGCTGCAGGAGGCTGCCGCCGCCGCCGGCGAGCGCCGCTAAACCGCCCTTGACGCGCGCTCGCGCCTGACCGACGAGCGCGCATGGCTAGGGCGCGGGGCTGGGAATTCTGGGTCGACCGGGGCGGCACCTTCACCGACATCGTCGGGCGGCGGCCGGACGGCGCCCTGGTGACGCACAAGCTGCTGTCGGAGGATCCCGACCGCTACGCCGACGCCGCCGCCGCCGGCATCCGCGCCCTGATGGACGCCCACGGCGAGGCCCCCATCGAGGCGGTGAAGATGGGCTCCACCGTGGCCACCAACGCCCTGCTCGAGCGCCAGGGCGAGCCGGTGCTGCTGGCCATCACCCGGGGGCACGCCGACGCCCTGCGCATCGGCTACCAGAGCCGCCCGCGCCTGTTCGACCGGCACATCCGCCTGCCCGAGCCGCTCTACGCGCGGGTGGTCGAGATCGACGAGCGGGTCAGCGCCACGGGAGAGGTGCTGCGGCCCCTGGACCTGGCCGCCGCCCGTCTCGCCCTGCAGGGCGCTTTCGACGCGGGCCTGCGCGCGGTGGCCGTGGTGCTGATGCACGGCTACCGCCACACCGCCCACGAGACCGCCGTCGCCGCCCTGGCCCGGCAGATCGGCTTCACCCAGGTGTCGGTCAGTCACGAGGTCAGCGCCCTGATCCGGCTGGTGGGGCGCGGCGACACCACTGTCGCCGACGCCTATCTGTCGCCGGTCCTGCGCCGCTACGTCGACCAGGTCGCCGCGGGCCTGGGCGCCGGCGCGAGGCTGCTGTTCATGCAGTCCAGCGGCGGCCTGGTGGAGGCGGCGGGCTTTCGCGGGCGGGACGCGGTGCTGTCGGGCCCGGCGGGGGGCATCATCGGCATGGTGCAGACCGCCCGCGCGGCGGGGTTCGATCGCCTGATCGGCTTCGACATGGGCGGCACCTCCACCGACGTGGCCCACTACGCCGGAACCCTGGAGCGGGTGCATGACACCGTGGTGGCGGGGGTTCGCCTGCGCACGCCGATGCTCGACATCCATACGGTGGCGGCGGGGGGCGGCTCGATCTGCGCCTTTGACGGCGCCCGGCTGCGGGTGGGGCCGCGCTCGGCGGGCGCCAGTCCCGGCCCGGCCTGCTACCGCCGGGGCGGCCCCCTGACGGTCACCGACTGCAACCTGGCCCTTGGCAAGATCCAGCCCGCCCACTTCCCCCGGGTGTTCGGCCCGGCCGGGGACCAGCCGCTGGACCCCGCCGCCGCCCTGGCCCGGCTCGAGGCCGTCGCCGCCGAGGTCGCCGCCGCCACCGGCCGGCCGGCGGCGCCCCTGGATATCGCCGAGGGGTTCCTCGCCATCGCCGCCGAGAGCATGGCCAAGGCCATCAAGCAGATCTCGATCCAGCGCGGCCATGACGTGGCCGACTACGTCCTGGTCTGCTTCGGCGGGGCCGGCGGCCAGCACGCCTGCCTGGTGGCCGACGCCCTGGGCATGCGTCAGGTGATGATCCACCCCCTGGCCGGCGTGCTGTCGGCCTATGGCATGGGGCTGGCCGACCTGCGGGTGATCCGCGAGCGCAGCATCGAGGCGCCCCTGGGCGAGGGCGGCCTGGATACGGTGATGCAGGCCCTGGCGGCCGAGGCCGAGGCCGCCCTGCGCGCCCAGGACCTGCCCCTGGCCGCCGTCACGGTCGCCGCCACGGCGCGGCTTCGCTACGCCGGGGCCGACACCGCCCTTCAGGTCGCCTTCGCCCCGGATGCGGCCCTGCGGCGCGCCTTTGAGGACGCCCACCGCCTGCGCTTCGGCTTCGTCGCCGAGGGCAAGGACCTGGTGGTCGAGGCCCTGGCGGCGGAGGCCGTCGGCGCCCCGGTGCGCGGGGACGAGGCGCCGGCCGCCGCCGCCGGGGCGACGGCAAACCGCCCGGCGTCGCCCCTTGAAACGGTCGAGGTCCGCTTCGAGGGTCGCACCCTGGCGACCCCGGTGCTGGACCGCGACGCCCTGGCGCCGGGCGCCGTGGTCGAGGGTCCGGCCATCATCCGCGAGGCCACGGCGACCACGGTGGTGGAGCCCGGCTGGCGCGCCAGCGTCGATGCCCGGCGCAACCTGATCCTGGCGCGCGCCGCCCCCCTGCCCGCCCGTGCGGCCCTGGGGACGGCGGTCGATCCGGTGCGGCTGGAGCTGTTCAACAGCCGCTTCATGGCGGTGGCCGAACAAATGGGCGTCACCCTGCAGAACACCGCCTATTCGGTGAACATCAAGGAGCGGCTGGATTTCTCCTGCGCCCTGTTTGACCCCACAGGCGCCCTGATCGCCAACGCCCCGCACATCCCCGTGCACCTGGGCTCCATGGGCCAGAGCGTGCGGGCGATCATGGCCGGGCGGGCGCGGGACGGCCGCGGCTTCCTCCCCGGCGACGTCTACATGCTCAACGCGCCCTACAACGGCGGCACCCACCTTCCCGACATCACCCTGATCGCGCCGGTGTTCGACGGCGGCGAGCGGGTGGCCTTCGTCGCGGCGCGGGGCCACCACGCCGACATCGGCGGGATCACCCCCGGCTCCATGCCCCCCGGCAGCACCACCGTGCAGGAGGAGGGGGTGCTGATCGACGACTTCCTGCTGATCGAGGGCGGCATGTTTCGCGAGGCGGCCGTGCGGGACTTGCTGGCGGGCGGAGCCTGGCCGGCCCGCAACCCCGACCAGAACATCGCCGACCTGCAGGCCCAGGCCGCCGCCTGCGCCCGCGGCGCCGAGGCCTTCCTGCAGCTGACCCAGGCCCACGGCCGCGACGTGGTCGCCGCCTACATGGGCCATGTGCAGGACAACGCCGAGGCGCAGGTGCGCCGGGTGATTGACGGCCTCAGCGACGGGGCCTTCGCCTATCATCTGGACAACGGCGGGGTCATCGCCGTCGCCGCCACCGTGGACCGGGCGGCCCGCGCCCTGCGCCTGGATTTCAGCGGGACCAGCGCCCAGCAGGGCGGCAACTTCAACGCGCCACTGTCGATCTGCCGGGCCGCGGTGATGTATGTCCTGCGCACCCTGGTCGACGACGACATCCCCCTCAACGACGGCTGCCTGAGGCCCGTGGATCTGGTCGTGCCGAAGGGCTCGATGCTCAACCCGCGCTTCCCCGCCGCCGTGGTCGCCGGCAATGTCGAGACCAGCCAGGCGGTGACCGACTGCCTCTACGGCGCCCTGGGGGTCATGGCCGGGGCCCAGGGCACCATGAACAACCTCACCTTCGGCGACGGGACCCGGCAGTATTACGAGACCATCTGCGGCGGCTCCGGCGCCGGTCCCGATTTCGACGGCGCCAGCGCCGTGCAGACCCACATGACCAACAGCCGGCTCACCGATCCCGAGGTGCTGGAGCAGCGCTTCCCGGTGCTGGTCGAGGCCTTCGCGGTGCGGCGCGGGTCGGGCGGGGGCGGGGCGCACCGGGGCGGCGACGGGGTGTCGCGCACCCTCCAGTTCCGTGAACCGATGACCGCCGCCATCCTCTCGGACCACCGCCGCGTGGCGCCCTTCGGCCTGGCGGGGGGCCAGCCCGGCGCCGTCGGCCACAACCGCATCCGCCGCGCCGACGGCCGCGAGGAGACCCTCGCCGCCACCGCCGTGGCCCAGATGTCCGCCGGCGACGCCCTCATCATCGACACCCCCGGCGGCGGCGGCTTCGGCGATCCGATGCTCCCCCGTGAAACGGGGGAGCTGTCCCGAAGGGACTGAGGGGGCGAACCGTCGCGCCGCCGCTTGCCCCCTTGTCTGTTGAAGCTCTGCTAGACTGAGGCGTCTTCCGGGACGCCCGCCTGACGTTCGCGCGTCAGGCGGGCTGTCGGGGGAGGGGCCGACGCACCCTGAGCCCGTTTGGGCTGTGACGGAGCAGGGCCGCCGCCGACAATTCCAAGACCCGGATGGTTGCAGGGACGTGAGGGTCCGAAGCCACAAGGATGGGTCGATGGAACGGGTTGAGAATAGCATGAAGGTCGCCGGCGTCGATGTCGGCAAGCGTCGCCTTGATGTGTCGGTGCACGGGTTGGAGGGCGACCTTTCGGTGGCCAATACGGCGGCGGGAATCAGCGAGCTGATTGCCTGGCTGCGGGCGCGGGAGGTGGGCCGCGTCGGTATGGAGGCGACGGGCGGTTACGAGCGGCTGCTGCGCGCGTCGCTTGAGGCGACGGGCTTGGAGGTCGTGGTGCACCAGCCGATCGAGGTGCGCCGCTTTGCCCAGATGACCCGGCGACGCGCCAAGACCGACAAGCTGGACGCTCGGTTGATCGCGGCGGCCACGACCCAGGTTGAGGCGGTCAAGGCCGCCCAGGACCCGAGGCTGCTGGAACTGGCGGATATTCTGACCGCCTATGAGCACGCGGCTGATCAGGCGGCCTGCACGAAGACCTTCCTGGAGCAGGTTACCTCAAAGGCTATCGCCGCCGAAATGCGGACCAAGATCCGCTCGTGGGCGGCCCTGAAAGCCAAGCTGGCCCTTCGTCTGGTGCAAAAGATCAAGGCTCACGCCGATCTGCTTGCCCGCTTCCGGCTGCTCATCTCCCTGCCCGGCGTTGGCCCCATCGTCGCCGCAACCTTGGTGGTGCGTATGCCAGAGCTGGGAACCATGAAGCGGGGCCAGGCCGCATCCCTCATCGGCGTTGCTCCCTTCGCCAGAGACTCCGGCCAGTGGCAAGGGGTGCGCTTCATCACCGGGGGACGCGCAAGGCCCAGGCGAATGCTCTACCTCGCTGCCCTACAGGCCAAGCGCTGGGACCCGAACTTCAAGGCCTTCGCGGACGGACTGCTCGGCCGCGGCAAGCCCACAAAAGTCGCCATCGTCGCCGTCATGCGAAAGCTAATCGAGACTGCCAACCTAATCCTCGCCAGAGGACAGCCATGGCGAAAGGCCGCCGCCGCTTAACATGGTTGCTCCGTCACCCGGCTCTTCGGCCGGGCGACACCTCCCCCGCTACGCGGTGGAGGATAAGCTTATGCTCCCCCGTGTAACGGGGGAGCTGTCCCGAAGGGACTGAGGGGGCGAACCGACGCGCCGACCTTTCCGCCGGCGACTCAGATTCTAGCCCGGGCGGCGCCGAGGATCATGCGCAGCACCGGGGACAGGTCGCCCCTCACCAGCGCGGCGTCGAGGCGCAGGGTCTCGACGCCCTGAGCCAGAAGCCAGGCGTCGCGGCGCGCGTCGCGGGCCGGCCGGTCGCCCATGCCGTGGCCCATGCCGTCGATCTCCACCGCCAGGCGAGCCTGTTCGCAATAGAAGTCGAGGATGTAGGGGCCGACCGGATGCTGCCGCCGGAACCGCAGCCCGTCCAGTTTGCAGCCCTTGATCTGGCTCCAGATCGCCGCCTCGGGTGGCGACAGGGTCTGCCGCATCGCGCGGGCGCGCTTCATGGTCAGCGTGTCGGCACGCATGCGGCCCCCCATGGTCCGGAGGATCATAACGCCAATGCTCCCCCGTGAAACGGGGAAGCTGCCGAGGAGCGGCTGAGGTGGCGAACCCGTCGCGCCGCCGCCCGCCCCCTCCGACCCCCCGCTCTTCGGCGGGGGCCCACCTCCCCCGCTGCGCGGTGGAGGATCAGCCTTATGCTCCCCCGTTCTTCACGGGGGAGCTGTCGCGGAGCGACTGAGGGGGCGAACCGTCGCGCCGCCGCTTGCCGCGCGGCGCTGCAAGCCCTGCGCACGTGTCCAAAAATCCGCCCCTCGATTGTGAAGGGCGCTGCGTTCGGCTATGCCTCGGGTTCATCCGTACAGCGGGCTCGCCAGTTCCCGCAGAGTCTGCAGGGGAGGGCGCATTGCTCACCGACACCATTCCGGGCCTCGACAACGCGCCCACCAAGAACCGCAAGATGCTCGACTGGGTTCGGCAGACGGCCGAGCTGACCCAGCCTGACCGGGTCTATTGGTGCGACGGGTCACAAGGGGAATGGGACCGGTTGACCGAGGAGCTGGTGGCCGCCGGCACCCTCAAGCGCCTGAATCCGGACAAGCGCCCCAACTCCTTCTACGCCGCGTCCGACCCCACCGACGTCGCCCGGGTGGAAAGCCGCACCTATATCTGTTCGGCCGATGAAGGGGACGCCGGCCCGACCAACAACTGGCAGGACCCGTCCGAGATGCGCCAGACCCTGAAGGGTCTGTTCAAGGGCTGCATGCGCGGGCGCACCATGTATGTGGTGCCCTTCTGCATGGGGCCGATCGGCTCCAAGATCAGCCAGTACGGGGTCGAGATCTCCGACAGCGCCTATGTCGTGATCTCCATGCGGATCATGACCCGCATGGGCCAGGATGCGCTGGACGCCATCGGCGAGGACGGCTTCTTCGTTCCCGCCCTGCATTCGGTGGGCAAGCCCCTGGCGCCCGGCGAGGCTGATGTGGCCTGGCCCTGCAGCGACACCAAATACATCGTCCATTTCCCCGAGAGCCGCGAGATCTGGTCCTACGGCTCGGGCTACGGCGGCAACGCCCTGCTGGGCAAGAAATGCTACGCCCTGCGCATCGCCAGCATCATGGCCCGCGACGAGGGATGGCTGGCCGAGCACATGCTGATCCTCAAGCTGACCTCGCCGGAGGGCGCCGCCCACTATATCGCCGCGGCCTTCCCCTCGGCCTGCGGCAAGACCAACATGGCCATGCTGTCGCCCACCATTCCCGGCTGGAAGGCCGAGACCATCGGCGACGACATCTGCTGGATGCGCTTCGGCGACGACGGCCGCCTCTATGCCATCAATCCGGAAGCCGGCTTCTTCGGCGTCGCCCCCGGCACCGGCCTGACCACCAATCCCAACGCCATCGCCGGGCTGAAGGAAAACTGCATCTTCACCAATGTCGCCCTGACCGATGACGGCGACGTCTGGTGGGAAGGCCTCACCGACGCCCAGCCGGCCCACCTGACCGACTGGCGCGGCCGCGACTGGACTCCCGACACCCCCGGCCCCGCCGCCCACGCCAACGCGCGCTTCACCTCGCCGGCGGACCAGTGCCCGATCATCGCGCCGGAGTGGCAGGATCCCCAGGGGGTGCCGATCTCGGCCATCCTGTTCGGCGGTCGCCGGGCCAGCGCCGTGCCGCTGGTGACCGAGGCGTTCGACTGGGAGCACGGGGTGTTCCTGGCCTCGAACGTGGCCTCGGAAGGCACCGCCGCGGCCGAGAACGCCATCGGCGAGCTGCGCCGCGATCCCTTCGCCATGCTGCCCTTCTGCGGCTACAACATGGGTGACTATTTCAATCACTGGCTGAAGATGGGCGCCGGCCGCGACGCCTCGAAGCTGCCGGGCATCTATTTCGTCAACTGGTTCCGCAAGGACCGCGCCGGCAAGTTCGTCTGGCCGGGCTTCGGCGACAACAGCCGGGTGCTGAAGTGGATCGTCGAGCGGCTCGAGGGCAAGGCCGAGGCGGTGGTCACCGCCATCGGCCGGCTGCCGGCCAAGACCGCCCTGGACGTCTCCGGCCTGTCGATCACCGACGCCCAGCTGGACCTGCTGCTCAGCGTCGACAACACGGTGTGGGCGGCGGAAGCGGCGCTGATCCCCGAGTTCTACGAGCGCTTCGGCGAAACCCTGCCCCAGGCCCTGTGGGACCAGCACAAGGCCCTGACCGACCGCCTGGCGGTGTAGCAGGGCGTAAAGGGCCCGCATCCCCCGCGGAAGCGGGGGCCCAGACTTTGCCACGAGGTCGCGACCGCCGAAAACCTGGGTCCCCGCTTCCGCGGGGAATACGGGTCGGTTGGTTCGGGCGCGCCTGTTACCTCAGTGAGACGGCGTCGCCGCCCATCGCCCGCCCAGGCGCCAGGCGCGGGGCGGCGCGTCGCGCTGCGCCAGGTGGCGGACGGCCTTGAGCATTTCGCTCACCCGCAGGCGTCCCTCCACCTCGGCTTCGGCCCGGGGGACCTGGTTCAGCGCCGAGCGCAGGCCCACCAGGGCCTGTTCGACGGTACGTCGGTCCTGCGCCGGCAGGCCCTCGATGTAGGCGGCGAAGTCGTTGTCGATCATGACCCTAGCTGATCACGCCCGCGTCAACATCCGGCGAATGAACAGGGTCAACGACTGGTGAACCGCGGCTGAGTCCAAAACGGGCGCCGGCGGCCCAGATGCGGATATTTCCTATCGCCAGGCGATCACTTTCGTCGCAAAACTGTCCTCTGTCGTCAGTTGCCAGGACCATGCAGCCAACCAAGACCCACCAGGAGGCGTTATGGAGAAGGGTGTTCCGATCCGGTCGATCAGCCGCAGCCTGGCGGTGTTGCGCGCGGTGAACCGCGCCGGGTCCCTATCGATGATGGAGATCGCCCAGGTCTCCAAGATCCCCTACCCCACCGCCTGCCGCATCGTTCAGACCCTGGTGCAGGAGGGCATGCTCGAGCGCGAGCCGGCGCGGAAGAACTACCGGCCCACCGTGCTGGTGCAGTCCCTGTCGCACGGCTTCCAGGACCACAGCGGCCTCACCGACATCGCCCGGCCGCACCTCTTGTCCCTCACCAAGACCCACCTGTGGCCCGTGTCCCTGGTCACCCGCGTCGGCCAGATGATGATCGTGCGCGACTGCACCCACGCCATCTCGCCGATGGCCATGAACAACTATTATCCGGGAGCGACCTTCCCCCTGCTGGAATGCGCCTCGGGCCATGTCTACCTCGCCTATTGCGACGAGGACGAGCGCGCCCAGCTGCTCAAGGCGGCGCCGGCCACGGAGTTCAGCGTCGACCCGATGGTGCTGTCGCAGTTCCAGTCCGGCTTCCTGCCCGACGCCATCCGTAAGGACGGCTACGCCACCCGCGGCCGCAACCGCTTCACCACCACCCCGGGGCGGACCTCCTCGATCGCCGCCCCGATCCTGTGCGACGGCAAGGTGGTGGCGGCCCTGACCGTTGTGATCTTCGCCACCGCCATGAAGCTGGCCGACGCCGTGGCCCGCTACAGCCCGGACCTGCTGGCCGCCGCCGAGCAGATCAGCGGCGAATTCTCCGAGCACCACGGGGCGTCCCTGCACGCGGCGTAAGCCCTATGCTCCCCCGTTCTTCACGGGGGAGCTGTCGCGGAGCGACTGAGGGGGCGAACCATCGCGCCACCGCTTGCCCCCTCCGAGCCCCGGCTCTTCGGCCGGGGCCCACCTCCCCCGCGAAGAGCGGGGGAGGTGGGCCCCCCTAAAGCGTGATGTGCACGGTCTTGGACTGGGTGTAGCTGAGCAACTCCTCCAGGGCCTCCTCGCCCCCGAGGCCGGAGTTCTTCACCCCGCCGAAGGGGGCGCCGACGAAGTGCATCTTGGCGCCGTTGATGTTCACCACCCCCGCCTCGATGCGCCGGGCGGCGTCCAGGGCCGCGCCGATGTCGCGGGTGAAGATCGAGGCGGTCAGCCCATATTCGGTGCTGTTGGCCAGGGCGATCATCTCGTCCGGCGTCGACCACTTCTGCAGGGTCATCACCGGCCCGAACACCTCCTCCTGGCCGATGCGCATATCGGCGGTGACGTCGGCGAAGACGGTGGGCGCCATCCAGTAGCCGCGCGCGAAGTCGGCCCCCGCCGGCCGGCCGCCGCCGGTGACCAGCCGCGCCTCGGTCTTGCCCACGTCCACCAGGGCCTGCACCCGCTGGTGGTGGCCGGCGGAGTTGAGCGGCCCCATCTGCGAGGCCGGGTCCATGGCGTCGCCGACGCGGATGGCGGCGACTGATGCGGCGGTCAGCTCGACAGCGCGCTCATACAGGCTCTCGTGCACCAGGATGCGGCTGGTGGAGCCGCAGCTCTGGCCGGCCCAGGCGAAGTTCATGCCCGCGATGGCCGCCGAGATCGCCTGCTCCAGGTCGGCGTCGGGGAACACCACCAGGGGGTTCTTGCCGCCCAGCTCCAGCGAGATGTGCTTGACGCAGACCTCGGCCGCCGCCCGCTGGATGGCGAGGCCCGTGCGGATCGAGCCCGTGAATCCGATCCGGCGAATGAGCGGATGGCGGGCGATGGCGTCGCCCACCGGCAGGCCGTAGCCGGACACCAGATTGACCACCCCCGCCGGCAGGATGTCGCGCACCACCTCGGCCATGATCGTCGCCGACAGGGGGCTGGTCTCCGGCGACTTCAGCACCACCGTATTGCCGGCTGCCAGGGGCGCGGCGAGGTTGGCGGTGGCGAACATGAAGGGGTGGTTGAAGGGCACGATGCGCCCAACCACCCCGTAGGGCTCGCGCAGGGTCATGTGCAGGCCGCTCGACAGGCCCGGCAGGGTCTGGCCCTTCATCTCGCTGGCCAGACCGGCGAAATAGTCGAAATGGTTGGAGGCCTTGAACAGATCGTTGCCGAGATTGCCGATGGTGTTGCCGGAATCCGCCGCCTCCATGGTGCGGATCTCGTCGGCGCGGGTGCGAAAGGCGGCGGCCACCTGCTTCAGAAGGGCGCCCCGCTCCCAGATGGTCAGGGCGGCCCAGGCCGGCTGCGCCCGGGCGGCGGCGGCCGTGGCCCGCTCCACATCCGCCGCTGTCCCGGCGGGCGCCCGGCCGATCTCCTCTTCGTTCGACGGGTTCAGGCAGGTGATCCACTCCCCCCCGTCGCCGAAGGTCATCTCGCCGTCGATCAGCATGGGACGGTCGCCGAAGTGCAGGGCGGTCATGGCAGGGGCTCCAGGATAGACCGCGACCATGTCGGCGCGGGCAGAGGGCGACAATGGCCGTCTGCGCCCTGGTCGCAGGACGAATTCCACCCCCGTCCTCATCCTGAGGCGCCCGCAGCGAAGCTGCGGGCCTCGAAGGACGCAGACCGTCGCCCGTGGCGTTTGGCAGGTCCTTCGAGGCTCGCCTTCGGCTCGCACCTCAGGATGAGGACCCTGGGAGGCCCGATCCGGCCTTAAAGGGGCTCTAGGCCCAGGGTCTGGCGAAGGGTGGTCCCGGGGTAGTCCTCGCGGAACAGGCCGCGGCGGCGCAGGATCGGCGCGAGCTCGTCGACCAGGATGTCGATCTCGCCGGGGATCACCGGGGGCATGATGTTGAAGCCGTCGCAGGCGCCGGTCTCGAACCACTGCTGCATGTGGTCGGCCAGCCGCTCTGGCGTGCCGACGAAGGACATGTGCGCCCGCACCCGCGAGGATTGGCGCAGATACTGGCGCAGGGTCGGCAGGCCCCCCTCCACCTCGGCGATCAGGCGGGCGGGGTCGCGAAAGCCGCTCTTCACCCGCGGCGACTGCAGGATGTCGTCCAGGGGCAGGGGGCCGTCCAGGGGATAGGCGGAAAAATCCATGCCGAACTGGTCGCTGAGCAGGGCCATCTGGATCTTCGGATGCACCAGCTCGAAGAAGGCCTCCTCCTTGGCCTTCGCCTCGGCCTCGGTGGAGGCCAGGATGGGGGCGATGCCGGGCATCACCTTGACCTGGTCGGGGGATCGTCCGTGGTCGGCGACCAGGGCGCGGATGTCGTTGCGGAAGGCCCGTCCGTCCTCGGCCGAGCGCGACACGGTGAACAGCACCTCGGCCACCGAGGCGGCGAAGGCCCGGCCCCCGGACGACATACCCGCCTGGACCAGCACCGGCCGGCCCTGGGGCGAGGGCGGGACCGACGCCCACAGGGCCTTGCAGTCGTCCACATACGCGGCGGCGCGGGCGTAGCGGGCCTCGCGTTCGGGGTGGTCACGGCGGCTGAAGTTGGTCGCGGCCTGGTTGGCGCCGGTGGTGACGATGTTCCAGCCGGTGCGCCCGCCGTTCATCCGGTCGATGGTCGCCAGCTTGGCAGCGGTGACGGCGGGATCGGTGTAGGTGGTGGAATAGGTGGCGGTCAGCCCAAGCCGCTCCGTGGTCGCCCCCAGGGCGGCGATCAGCACCAGGGGGTCGAGGGTCGGATAGGCCATCTGCGGGCAGTGCCGGCCGGCCTGCTCGTAGGAATAGAGGATCTCGGCGAAGAAGATCATGTCGAGCTTGCCGCGCTCGGCGGCCGTCGCCAGGCCCGCGTAGTAGTCCAGGCTCAGCAGGTCGCCGGCGCCGGCCCCCGCCGCCCGCCAGGCGCCGACGTTGTGGCCATAGCCCAGCACGAACAGGCCGAGGCTCATCTGCCGCGGAGCGGTCATCGCGCGGCCTCCGCCAGGCGATCGACGTCGGCCAGGGCGGCGACCACATGCAGGCCGTCGCAGGCCGCGCCGACCCAGGCGGCGCGCGCGCCCACGGCGTCGATGGGGGTCTGGACCAGCAGGGTCACCGGGCGCGCCAGGGTCGCCAGCCGCGCCTTCAGGGCCCGCGCCGCGTCCCGGTCGTCGGCGCGCAGGATGACGATGTCGGCGGTCTCGGCGATCAGGTCGTCCGGCGCCTCGTCCGTATAGATCATCGGCAGGCGGCCGCGCGCCGGGGGCGGGGTGTTCAGCGGCCCGCGCACCTGGAAATAGGTCCTCGCATGGTCCAGGCGGCGGACCTTGTCGCTCAGGGAGAACACCGCCTGCCCCTTGTCGTGGACCACCGCGTCGCCGTCCCAGCCGGCCCAAAGGCCCAGCACCACGGCGACGAACTCGCGCAGGCGACTCTCCTGCCCCGCGGCGCCGGTCGCCACCTGCCAGGCCAGGCGGCCGCCGCTGAGGTGGTCCAGGGCGGCCAGGCCACGGGCGGCGGTATAGGGCTCGAGGTTCGCGGCGCCCACCGCGGCCGACAGGCCCAGGCGCGGCGCCGCCGCCGCCAGGGATGCGGCCATGGACAGGGGCTCGGCGTTGACGGCCCCGCCCCCGTAGCCCAGCAGCAGCCGGTCGAACCCGGCCGCCTCGGCGGCGCGGGCGAAGGCGCGCACCGCGTCCGGGTCGCCCGTCTCGTCGATCAGGCTGAGGGTGCGCATCAGCCGCCCTCGCGGTCGCCCCAGCGGTGCGGCGACATCCCGGGCGCCGGCTGGTCCACGGATGTCCGCTTGGCGTCGAACTCCCAGGCGAAGTCCACGGCGTTGCGACGCGCCGCCATCGGGCGGATCGCCTCGGGCACCAGGGCCAGGTCCTCGTCGGTCCAGTCCGGCACCGGGCCATAGGGGCGCGCCCACTTGGGCCGGTAGTCGTATTCCAGCATGCCGCGGGTCTGGTCGGTAGTGTTGGGCCCGGTGCCGTGGAAGGTGCGCACGGCGAAGACGAAGGCGTCCCCCGCCCGCAGGGGCATCAGGATCTCGTCCTTGTGGCGGACATAGCGACGATAGGGCTGGGCGTCCTTGTGGAAGCCGATGTGCGAGCGCGGCACCAGGCGCAGGGCCGAGCGGTCGAGGTCGGTGTCGTCGAGGTAGTAGAGCACCCGCACCCGCACCGGGCAGCTTTCCAGCCAGCCGGAATAGGTGGAGCCGAACGGCTGATAGTCCGTGTGCAGGTCCAGCTCCGGGGCGCCCGGATGGCTGAGGATGTAGAAGTTGTGCATGAACACCAGGTCGTCGCCCACCAGGGCCTCGACGAAGTCCAGGGTCGGGCGATGGCCGATCAGGGCGGCGCAGGCGGCGCTGCGGGTCAGGGGCGCCACCGACGAGAAGGCGGGCTTGTCGGTGAAGAAGGAGGGGCGCATCGGCACCGCCTCCAGCTCGGCCTTGAGGGTGGCGATCAGCGCCGGGTCCAGGGCGTTCGGCAGGATCGTATAGCCCTCCACCTCGAAATGGCGGATCTGCTCGGGGCGCGGCATGCCGACGAAGCGGTCGCGGGGGGCGTATAGGGTCTCGTCTGTCATCGGATCATCCTAGGCCGGCCCGCTCGATCGTTCGCCGGGCGGCGCGGGCGATGGGCTTCTCGATCAGCTTGCCGTCCAGCAGGGCGACCCCGCCCCGGGCCGCGTCGAAGGCCTCGACCACCCGGCTGGCCCAGGCCACCTCGGCCTCGGCGGGGGCGTAGGCCGCGTGGATCACCGGCACCTGGGTGGGATGGATGCAGGAGCGGCCGGTGAAGCCGAGGTCGCGGCTGCGCGCGGTGGTCGCGGCCAGGGCGTCCAGGTCGGCGACATCGGTGGCCGGGCCGTCCAGCAGCCAGCACCCGACCCGGGCGCAGGCGGCGGCGAGGGTGGAGCGGGCGAACAGCAGCGACTCCCAGGCCTGGGGCACGCCCATCTCGGCCGAAAAATCCACGCCGCCGAACATCAGCCCGGCCACGGAGGGCGCCGAGGCGATGTCATGGGCGTGGGCCAGGCCCTCGGGGGTCTCGATCATCGGGCACAGGGGCATGCGGCCGCCGAGGATCTCGTGCAGCATCCGCGCCTCGTCGCCGCTCTGCGTCTTGGGGGTGACCAGCAGGTCGGGGGCGGCCCCGCGCTCCAGGATCACCGCCAGGTCGGCGATCCCCAGGGCCGTGCGCGGGCTGTTGATGCGGATCGCCCACAGGGTTGGGCCCGGGCGGTCGCCGGCCAGACAGTCCAGGGCCGAGGCGCGGGCCGAGGCCTTGTCGCCGGGCCCGACGGCGTCCTCCAGGTCGATGCAGACGATGTCGGCGCCGGTGGCGGCGGCCTTGGCGAACCGCTCCGGCCGCGAGCCAGGGACGTAGAGCAGGGACCGGGCGGCTTTCATGGGCGGTGGTTCCTCTGAATCCGGATCGCGCAAACCTAGATCATAGTCGCATTCCCGGCGTACGCCGGGAGCCAGATCCTATGGCCGCGACGTCTTGTGATCTGGGCCCCGGCGTACGCCGGGGAAGCGAGAGACGCTAGCCGAGCGATTGTGCTGACGCGCCACGGCCGCCCCGCCCTACTCGATCGCCGCCGCCACCCGCAGCCCCTCGATCATGGAGGTGCGCAGCAGGTGGGCGTGGGCCAGGCTGGGGTCGGCGGCGGTGCGCTTCAGCGCCTGCCGGCGCTCGGCGGCGACGGCCGGGTCCTTCTCCTCCAGGTGCTTCTTGTTGTCGATGGTCATGGTCTGCAGGAACTTCACCGCCACGCTGCGGCGCTGGCGGTCGTAGCGGTCGAGCACCTCCAGCCCCTCGCGCCCCTGGATGACGTCGGCCAGCTTGCCGGCCAGGTTGTTGGCGTCGTGGATGCCGAAGTTCATGCCCATGCCGCCGAGCGGATTGTTCACATGGGCGGCGTCGCCCACCAGCATCACCCGGCCCTTGCGGTAGGATCCCGCCACCCGCTGGTGCACATGGTAGAGGTTGGTGTGGATGACCTCGAAGGGCTTCTTCCGGGGCAGGAACCGCTCCACCCGCTTGCGGGCCGTGTCGAAGGCCGTCAGCTCGGCCTCGGTCTCCTCCGGCTTGGTGGGGAAGACCACCCGCCAGACCCCCGGCGGGCCCTCGCCGGGCACCTTGAACAGCGAGCACCACTCGTCCGGATCGGCCACGTAGCACGACAGGGCGTAGCCCTCTTCGGCGAAGTCGTAGGTGTTGGTGATGACCAGGAAGCGCTCGGGATAGGTGAAGCCCTCGAAGCTGATGTCCTGCGACTTGCGCACCACGCTGCGGCCGCCGTCGGCGCCGATGAGGAAGTCGCAGGCGTAGGCGCCCTTCTCGGTGCGCACGGTGACGCCGTCCTCGTGCTGGATGACGTCCTCGACGCCCTCGCCCACGATCATCTCGAAATTGTCGCGGCGCAGCAGGGTGTCGCGCAGCATGCCCACCAGCTTGTGCTGCTCGCACTGCAGCCGGTACGGGAAGGCCGTCTCGTCCTTCAGAACGCTGAGGTCGAACTCGGCGACCAGGCCGCGGCTGCGGTCCCAGGTCTGCCAGTTCTGCACGATGATGCCCTGGCGGTGCAGCTCCGCCGTCACCCCGCTGGGGGCCAGCATCTCCATGGTCGGCGGATGGAAGGTGGCCGCGCGCGGATCGTCGTAGATCTGCTCGGAGCGCTCGAGCACGGTGACGGGGATCCCCCGCTCGGTGAGGAAGAGGGCCGTGGACAGGCCCGCCGGGCCGCCCCCGGCGATGATGACGGAACGTTGGGACACGGGATTCAGAACTCTTCGAGAAGGCGGCCGCAGCCGGAAATCTTGTCATCGACGCCGAGGCGTCGAAGGGCGCGCCAGTAGGTCAGGGCGTTCATCGACAGAACCGGCTTGCCCAGCCAGCGTTCGGCCTCGGCCGCCACGGTCATGCCGGCCAGGTTGGTGCCGACCTGGACGATGGCGTCGATGTCGTCCCCGTCCAGCTCCCGGTACGCGGCGCGCACCTGCTCGGGGGTCGTGTGGGCGATCAGCCGCGGCGAGGCGCACTTCAGCCCCATCAGGCGGACCACGTCGTAGCCGGCCTCGCGCAGATAGTCGCCGACCACCTGGTCGCCCTTGGGCTGGTGCGGGGTGAGCACGGCGATCCGCTTGGCGCCGAAGGCGTCCAGGGCCGCGCGCAGGGCGTCCGAGCCCATGGTCACCCCGACCCCGGCCTGGTCCTCGAGGCTCTGGCGCAGGGCCTCGGCCTGGGCGACCCCGCCCCAGAAGGCCTCCAGGGCCACGCCCATGATCACGTGGTCCGGCTGGCAGGTCATCACCTGGTCGATGGCCGCGGCCACGCCGGTGCTCATCGCCTTGACGTGTTCCATGAAGGCCTCGTCAGACGACAGGGGCCGCTCCTGGATGGTGATGCGGGCGATGTGGTTGGTGACGCCGGCCGGGCGCAGGTCGTCGCACTCGGGCTGCACCGAGGTGTTGGTGGATGGCATGACGATGCCGATCTTGGCCCGCCAACCGAGCACGTCCGTCATGGCGAGATCCCTCCGAGGTCAGATACGGCGGACCCGGGTCGACCCCCTCGCATGGCCGCCGATCACCCCGCCGGGACGATCGGGCTGGTGAGGGCGCAACCCGAGTTCAACCTGATCGTCGAGGTTGATACCGTCGCCCCCTGGGTCGTCCCGGCCGCCCTTGGGATTTGTCGCGTGGCGATCAGGTTTCGGCAACGGCGGTGCACAGGTCGCCGGCTTGCGCGATCTGCCGGGTTGCGGCCCCGCGGCGGCGTGGGCAAGGTGCCGCGCCCTGGGAGACCCGGGCGCGCAGGGGCGCGGCCCGTCCGCGCAGTCGTCAGCCAGGGACCAGAAGGCCAGCCATGGAACCCGAGATCCTGAGCGATATGTCGCAGCGGTTCGCCCCCGCCCACACGGCCCTGCTGATCATCGACATGCAGAAGGACTTCTGCCTGGAGGGCTACGGCGCCCACCGCGCCGGGCGCGACATCACCGCCGCCGCCCGGGCGACCCCGGGGATGGCGCGGCTGCTGGCCGCGGCGCGTCAGGCCGGGGTGCGCGTGGCCCATGTGGGCTTCTCCACCCTGCCCGACCACGGCAGCGATTCCGGCCCCTGGCTGGCCCAGCGCCGCCGCTCCACCTTCTCGGCCGACAACCTGTGCATCACCGGCTCGGACGGGGCCCAGTTCATCGACGCCCTGAAGCCGGCCCCCGGGGAATGGGTGGTGGCCAAGCACCGCTACAGCGCCTTCACCGGCACCGACCTGGACCTTTTGCTGCGCAGCCGGCGGATCAAGTCGGTGGTCGTCACCGGCGTCTCCACCAACGCTTGCGTCGAGACCACCCTGCGCGCCGCCTTCGAGCTGGACTACTACGTCTGCGTGCCGCCCGACGCGGTGGCCTCCTGGGACCAGCCCCTGCACGAGGCCACCCTGGCCAACGTCAACCACCGCTTCGGCGTGACCCTCGGCGTCGACGAGATCGCCGCCCTCTGGGCCGCCGCCCCCACGACTTCGGAGTAGCCGCATGACCACCGACCACGATCACCTCACGGGCCTCACCCGGGCCGCCGTCGACTTCGTCCAGGGGGCCCGCTTCGAGCACCTGTCGGACGAGGATCTGCGCATCGCCCGCCGCTGCGTGCTGGACGGCCTGGCCGTGTCCCTGGGCGGCTCCGAACAGCCCGGCATGGCGCCGCTGAAGGCTTATATCGAACGGCTGCAGGGGGTCGCCGAGGCGCCCCTTCTCGGCCACGACCCGGCCATCAAGGTCCCCGCCCACCTGGCCGCCGTGTGGATGGGCACCGCCGGCCACGCCATGGACTGGGACGACACCCAGCTGGCCGAGGGCCCGGGCCGCCCCTACGGCCTGCTCATGCACCCGACCATGCCGCCCCTGGCCGCCAGCCTGGTGATGGCCCAGGTGTTCGCCAAGGAGAGCGGCCAGCCGGTGGACGGCCGGCGCCTGCTCACCGCCTTCACCACCGGCTTCGAGGTCGGCTGCAAGGTCGCCGAGGCCATCAACCCCAACCACTATATGAGCGGCTGGCACACCTCGGGCACCATCGGGACCTTCGCCGCCACCGCGGCGGCCGCCCAGATGCTGGGGCTGGACGCCGACCAGACCGCCCGCGCCCTGGGGCTGGCGGCCTCCATGGCCGGCGGCGTGCGGGCCAACTTCGGCACCATGACCAAGCCCTTCCACGTGGGCCGCGCCGCCGAGAACGGCGTCACCGCCGCCCTGATGGCGCGCGAGGGGTTCACCGCCAACACCGAAGCCCTGGACGGCCGCTGGGGCTATCTGCAGATCGCCGGCCCGGGGGGCGATCCCGCCCTGGTGCGCGACCGCTTCGGCAAGCCCTTCACCATGGTCAGCCCCGGGGTCAGCATCAAACCCTATCCGTCCGGCGTGCTCACCCACCCCAGCATGGACGCCCTGAAGTTCCTCATGCGGGACGAGACCCTGACCGCGGACGACATCGAGTCCGTGGTCCTCAGCGCCGGCTCCAACGTCCTCGGCCCCATCCGCTTCCAGCTGGCCAAGACCGAGCTCGAGGGCAAGTTCAGCTTCCAGTTCCTGCTCACCGCCATCATCCTGGCCGGCAAGGCCGGCAAGGCCGAGTTCACCGACGAATTCGTCTCCTCCGACGCCTGCCAGACCATGCAGGGCCGCATCACCACCCGCTTCGACCAGGGCATCGAGGACATGGGCTGGGAGCGGATCCGCTCGCGCATCGACCTGGTCACCAAGGACGGCCGCAAGTTCGAGCGGTGGGCGGACGAGAACTACCGCGGCAGCCCGCACAATCCCCTCAGCGACCGCGAGCTGGAAGGCAAGTTCAAGGACTGCGCCGAGGGCCTGCTGGACGACGCCGCCTGCCAGCGCCTGTTCGACCAGGTGTGGACCCTGGAGACCCTGCCCGACGTCGCTGTCCTGTGGGACAGCCTGGCCTGGGCAGGAAAATGAGCGGGACCGACCTCCAGACCTGGATCGGCCGCGAGCGGCGGTCGAGCCAGATGATCGACGGGTCCGCCATCCAGCGGCTGGCGGCCCTCCTCGACCTGCCCGACCCCGGCGACGAGGTCCCCGAGTTCTGGCACCTCACCCACTTCATGGATGTGGCCCCGCAGCAGGCCCTCGGCCGCGACGGCCACCCGGCCCTGGGCGGCTTCATGCCGCCCGTGCCCCTGCCGCGGCGGATGTTCGCCGGCAGCCGCCTGGCCTTCGACCGCCGGCTGAAGGTCGGCCGCCCCGCCCAGATGGTCGAGCGCATCGCCTCCATCGACGAGAAGGTCGGCAAGACCGGCCCCCTGATCTTCGTCGGCGTCGAGCGGGTCTTCTCCCAGGATGGCGAGCGCTGCCTCAGCGAGACCAACACCATCGTCTACCGCGAGGACGACGCGGGCGGGGCCCAGCCCGCCGCCGCCCCCGCGGCCCCGCCCGCCGACCTGCGCCCGGCCGACTGGCGGATCGAGATCACCCCTGACCCGGTCTGGCTGTTCCGCTACTCCGCGGTCACCTTCAACGGCCACCGCATCCACTACGACCGCCCCTACGCCACCGGGGTGGAGGGCTATCCCGGCCTGGTGGTCCACGGCCCCCTGATCGCCACTTGCCTGCTGGAGGCCGCCCGCAAGGCCGAGCCGGACCGGCGGGTCGCCGGCTTCAGCTTCCGCGCCGTCAGCCCCCTATTCGACATCGCCCCCTTCTCTGTCTGCGGGACGCGCACCGAGGCCGGCGCGACCCTGTGGGCGGAGGGTCCCGAAGGCCGCCAGGCCATGACCGCCGACGTCAGCTTCGCTGAACGGTGATGATGCGCGCCACCCCCCACCCCCGTCATCCTGGAGAGCCGCGAAGCGGACTCATCCAGGACCCAGCAGCTCCACCCTCAACGCGCCGCACGGCAAGGTCTTCGCTGCTGGGTCCTCGCGTCGATGCTGCGCATCGCGCAAGGATGACGACCTATCTGGATATGTCGCGCACCCCCCTCAGCCGTCATCCTGGAGAGCCGCGAAGCGGACTCATCCAGGACCCAGCAGCTCCGCCCTGGACGCGCCGCACGGCAAGGTCCTCGCTGCTGGATCCCGGGCTCGCGCCAGAGCGCGCCCCAGGATGACGGTTATCTTTGGAGCCACCCCCCTCCGCCGTCATCCTGGAGAGCCGCGAAGCGGACTCATCCAGGACCCAGCAGCGCCACGCTGTCCGCGCCACACTGCAAGGTCTTCGCTGCTGGGTCCTCGCGTCGATGCTGCGCATCGCGCAAGGATGACGACCTATCTGGATATGTCGCGCACCCCCCAACAGCCGTCATCCTGGAGAGCCGCGAAGCGGACTCGTCCAGGACCCAGCAGCGAAGACCTCAACGCGCCGCACGGTCAGGTCTTCGCTGCTGGATCCCGGGTTCGCGCCAGAGCGCGCCCCAGGATGACGGTTTATTTTGATAATCGGGTGTTGGGCGACCCCACCAGACGGCAACCCACTTAGAGGAAACATCCCATGGACCTGGGCCTGAAGGACAAGGTGGCGCTGATCGCCGGCGGCAGCCGCGGCATCGGCGCCGCCGCCGCGCGGGCCCTGGCGCGGGAGGGCGCGCATGTGGTCGTCGCCGCCCGCGACCGTGAGGGGCTGCTGGCCATCACCGAGGAGCTTGAGGCCTGCTCGGTGGAGGTCACCGCCGTGCAGGTCGACTTCACCCAGGCCGACGCCGGCGACCGCGCCGTGAAGGCCGCCCTCGACCGCTTCGGCCGCCTCGACATCGTCGTCGCCAGCGTCGGCGCCGCCCAGGGCGGGCTGTTCTGGGAGCTGGACGACAGCGTCTGGGAGGCCGCCTTCGCCCTCAAGTTCATGGGCACCGTCCGGCTGCTGCGCGCCGCGGCGCCGCACATGAAGGCCCAGGGCTCCGGCGCCATGGTGGTGGTGGTGGGCAACAACGGCCGCCAGCCCCAGGCGCGGCTGATGCCGGGGTCCTCCGTCAACGCCGCCCTGCTGGCGGTGGTCAAGGGCCTGGCCGATGAGCTGGCGGGGGACGGGGTGCGCGTCAACGCCATCAACCCCGGCCCCACCCGCACCGACCGCTGGACCACCCTGATGCGCAACCTGTCCCTGCGCAGCAACCGCTCGGAGGCGGAGGAAGAAGCCGATCAGCTGGCCCTGATCCCCATGGGCCGCATCAGCGAGGCCGAGGAGATGGGCCGCATGATCGCCGTGCTCGCCTCCGACATCGCCCCCACCATGACCGGCGTCTCGGTCACCGCCGACGGCGGCGCCACCAAGGCCCTGGCCTGATGACCACCAATCCGCGCATCCCCTTCGAGCTGTCCAGCGACCGGCCCCGGCTGTCGCCCCCCGGCGGCAAGCCGCTGATCGTCCAGGTGGTGGTCAACGTCGAGAACTGGCGCTTCGACGCGGCCATGCCGCGCAAGCTGCTCACCGCCCCGCATGGGGTCGAGACCGTGCCCGACGTGCCCAACTTCTCCTGGGCCGAATACGGCATGCGCTGCGGCATGCCCCGCATCCTGCGGGCCCTGGCCGAGCGCGACCTGCCCGCCGGCTGCACCATGAACGCGGCGGTGGTGGAGACCTATCCGACCATCGCCGAGGCGGTGCTCCATGCCGGCTGGGAGCTGATGGGCCACGGCCTGCACCAGAAGTCGGTCCAGGCGGAGGCGTCGGAATCCGAGATCATCGGCGAGGCTCTCGACATCCTGGCGCGCTTCGCCGGCAAGCCCGTGCAGGGCTGGCTCGGGCCGGGCCTCAAGGAGACCCCCGACACGGTGGACATCCTCAAGGCGCACGGCCTGCGCTACTGCTCGGACTGGGTGCTCGACGACCTGCCCACCTGGATGCGGACCACCGGCGGGCCGATGATCGCCATGCCCTATTCCATGGAGATCAATGACAGCCTGTCCCACGCCGTGCACCAGCTGCCGTCCGACGTGATGCTGACCCGGCTGCAGGCCACCCTGGAGACCTTCGAGGAAGAGCTGGCGCAGAACCCCCGGGTCATCACCCTGGGCCTTCACCCGCACCTGATCGGCGTGCCGCACCGGTTCGGCACCCTCAAGCGGATGCTCGACCTGCTGATGGCCCGCGACGACACCGTCTTCATGACCGGCGCCCAGATCGCCGACTGGTTCGAGGCGGAGCAGCCGCCGCCCCAGGACCTGTAGGCGCGGGAGGGATTGCGCAACGCGCCATAACTGCTAATGCAAGTCGTTCGCAGTTTCCTCCCGGCCCGGCGTCCCATGACCTCATCCCCGCCCGACCGCTCGCGCGGCCTCCGGGTCTTCTGGCTGAAACAGCTCCGCGAGTGGCACTGGATCAGCTCGGCGATCTGCCTGGTGGGCCTGGTGATGTTCTCGATCACCGGCATCACCCTCAACCACGCCGGCCAGATCGACGCCAAGCCCGTCACCGAGACCCGCCGCGCCGCCCTGCCCGCCCCCCTGCTGGCCACCCTCGCGACCGCCCCCCAGGAAGCCCGTGAGGCGCCCCTGCCGCCGGCGGTGACGCGCTGGGCCAAGGACGCCCTGTCGGTCAGCCTTGAGGGCCGCACCGGCGACTGGTCGCCGGATGAGCTCTATGTCGCCCTGCCCCGCCCCGGCGGCGACGCCCTGCTGACCATCGACCGGGCCACCGGCGAGGCGGAATACAGCAAGACCACCCGCGGCTGGGTGTCCTTCCTCAACGACCTGCACAAGGGCCGCAACACCGGCCCGGCCTGGAGCTGGTTCATCGACCTGTTCGCCGTCGCCTGCCTGGTGTTCGCCGTCACCGGCCTGCTGCTGCTCTATCTGCTGTCACGCACCCGCAAGCTGACCTGGCCCCTGGTGGCGGCGGGGCTCGTGATCCCGGCCCTGGTGGCCGTCCTCTTCCTCCATCTGTGACGAGCCCCCCATGCGCAGACTGCTCCCCGCCCTCGCCCTGTCGGCCTTCTCGGTCCCCGCCGCCGCCGCGACCCTGAACCTCACCGTCCAGGTCCCCGCCCTGACGGTGGCCGAATACCACCGCCCCTATGTCGCCATCTGGATCCAGCGCGCCGACCAGTCCGCCGCCGGCACCCTGGCGGTCTGGTACGACGTCAAGAACAAGAAGGCCGGCGAGAGCGGCGAGACCTGGCTGAAGGACCTGCGCCAGTGGTGGCGCCGCACCGGCCGCGAGCAGACCGCCTTCGACGGGGTCAGCAGCGCCACCCGCGCCCCCGGCCCCCAGTCCATGGCCTTCACCAGCGCCGGCGGCCCCCTGGCCAACCTCCCCGCCGGCCAGTACGCCCTGGTGGTCGAGGCCGTCCGCGAGGTCGGCGGGCACGACATCGTCAAGATCCCCTTCGCCTGGCCCCCCAAGGCCGCCCAGTCCGCCAAGGGCCAGGGGGCGTCCGAACTGGGCGCCGTCACCCTTGTCGCCAAACCCTAAGGAAGCCCCGCCATGTCGATCGCCTTGCGCGCCCTCGCCGTCGCCGCCGCCATGGTCCCGGTCCTGGCCATGCCCTTGGCCGCCCAGGCCCACCGCCAGTGGATGGTCCCCTCCGCCACCGTGCTGTCCGGGGAAGACCCCTGGGTGACGGTGGACGCCGCCGTCTCCAACGAGCTGTTCCACCCCGACCACCGGCCCATGCGCCTGGAGGGGGTGACCGTCACCGCCCCCGACGGCGCCGCGGGCAAGATCGAGAACGCATCCACCGGCCAGTATCGCTCCACCTTCGACGTCCACCTGACCCAGCCGGGCACCTACCGCATCGCCGCCTCCGGCCAGATGCTCTCGGCCCGCTACAAGCTGGACGGCGTCGACAAGATGTGGCGCGGCGCCGCCGAGGGCATGAGCCGCGAGATCCCCGCCGGCGCCACCGACGTCAAGCTCAGCCAGAACCAGACCCGCAACGAGACCTTCGTCACCCGCGGCAAGCCCACCGACGGGGCGCTCAAGCCCAGCGGCCAGGGCCTGGAGCTGGCCCCGGTCACCCACCCCAACGACATTGTCGCCGGCGAGGCCGCCACGTTCCGCCTGCTGCTCGACGGCAAGCCCGCCGCGGGGGTCGAGGTGACCAGCCTCCCCGGCGCCTCGCGCTACCGGTCCGCTCCCGGCGAGATCAAGGTGAAGACCGGCGCCGACGGCGCCTTCACCCTCACCTGGCCCGAGGCCGGCATGTGGTGGGTCAACGCCTCGGTGCGCGACGAGAAGGGCTCGGTCCCGGGCGCCGCCCGCAACGCCGCCTACACCGCCACCTTCGAGGTGCTGAGGCCCTAGCCGCCCATGGTCCGGGTCCTCATCCCGGCCATCGCCGCGCGCCCTGTCCGGCCCGCCGGCCCCATCGTGCGGGCCGAGGGCGCCAGCATGGGCACACGCTGGTCGGCTCTGGCCTGCGGGCCGGGCCTGGACGCCCGGGCCGTGGCCCGCGCCGTCCAGGGCGCCCTCGACCGCGTCGTGGCGCAGATGAGCCCCTGGGAGCCCGCCTCCGACCTGTCCCGCTTTAACAAGGCCGCCCCCGGCTGGCATGACCTGCCGCAGCCCCTGATGACCGTCCTCGCCCACGGCCTGGCCCTGGCGGAGGACACCGGCGGCGCCTTCGACCCCGCCATCGGCGCCCTGGTCGACCTGTGGGGCTTCGGCCGCGTGCCCTCGGCGACGCCCCCGGACGAGGCGGCGATCACCGACGCCCTCGCCGCCGGCGGCTGGCGACGCCTCCGCCTCGATCCCGCCGCCAGCCGCGCCTTCCAGCCCGGCGGCCTGCGCCTGGACCTGTCGGGCATCGCCAAGGGGTTCGGCGTCGACCGCGCCGCCGACGCCCTCGCCGCCCTGGGCGCCGACGCCTGGCTGGTGGAGGTGGGCGGCGAACTGTCCGGCCACGGGGTGCGACCCGACGGCCAGCCGTGGTGGGTGGCCCTGGAGTCCGACCCCGCCGCCGGCGCCGCGCCGACCCGTCTCGCCCTGCACGGCCAGGCGGTGGCCACCTCGGGGGACTATATCCGCTGCTTCGAGCACGACGGCCGCCGCTATGGCCACACGCTGGATCCGCGCACCGGCCGGCCCCTGGGCCACGGCCTCCTCAGCGTCAGCGTGGTGGCCAAGACCGCCCTGGCCGCCGACGCCCTGGCCACCGCCCTGCTGGTCCTGGGGCCCCAGGCCGGGCCCGCCTATGCCGAGCGGCGCCGCGTCGCGGCCCTGTTCGCCTTGGAAGGCGGGGCCGAGCATCTGTCCTCCGCCCTGGCGGCGATGCTCGACTGATCGTCGGTTGAACCGCCGGGCGGTGGGGTCTATAGCCCGCCCCGTGATGGGTTCCCCGCAAGGGGGAGCAAAAGGGAACTCGGGTGAAACGCCCGGGCTGCCCCCGCAACTGTAAGCGGCGAGTCTGCGTCAATCTCTACGCCACTGGGCCTCTCGCCTGGGAAGGCATGACGCAGATGACGACCCGCGAGCCAGGAGACCTGCCCGTCACAGTCGTCTTTCGAACGGGCGGGGTCGGCCGGGCGAAACGGGTGTGATCCCGATCTGGCGACGCTAGCCCCCGCACGCCGCGGAGGGCCTGCGGTTGTCGTGGGCTCCTTCGGCGTCGGTCAACGTCGAAGGAAGACACCAAAGTGAACCGAATCCTGTACTCCGTCTGCGCCGCCGCCCTGCTGTCGGCCGCCCCCGCCATGGCCGCCCAGGCCCTGCTCCCCGTCGAGCTCGACGGGGTCGTGGTCACCGCCAACCGCGCCCCCCGGCCCATCGCCACCGTCGGCGGCCAGATCACCCTGATCGGCCCCTCAGCCCTGCGCGAGAGCCAGGTCATCGCCGTCTCCGACCTGCTCGCCCAGACCCCTGGCGTGGTCGTCTCGCGCGCCGGCGGCCTCGGCGGCGCCGCCTCCCTGCGCATCCGCGGCGCCGAGGAGAGCCACACCGCCGTCCTCATCGACGGGGTCAAGCTCAATGACCCCTCCGCCACCGCCGGGGGCTACAACTTCGGCAACCTGCTGGTGGGCGACATCGACCACATCGAGGTGCTGCGTGGCGCCCAGTCGGTGCTGTGGGGCAGCCAGGCCATCGGCGGGGTGGTCAACATCATCACCCGCGTCCCCGAGCAGACCCTGGAGGGCCGCCTCGACGCCGAGGTCGGCTCCCAGAACACCGCCTATCTGCGCGCCGGCCTCGGCGGCAAATCCGAGCGGGTGCAATGGCAGGCCGCCGCCGCCCGCTACGTCACCGACGGCGTCTCCAGCTTCAGCCAGGCCCGCGGCGGTAAGGAGCGCGACGGCTATCGCCACACCGGCGCCTCGGGCAAGGCCCGTATCGCCGTCACCGACCAGCTGTCCCTGGACCTGCGCGCCGTCTATTCCAAGGGCCGCAACGGCTTCGACGGCTTCCCCGCGCCCCTGTTCGCCTTCGCCGACACCGATGAATACGGCACCACCCGCGACATCGTCGCCTATGCCGGCGCCAACCTCGCGCTCCTGGAGGGCCGCCTCGTCAACCGGCTCGGCTACGCCTACACCGACACCGACCGCCACAACTTCAACCCCCGCCAGGCGGTCACCCCCCGCACCTTCGACTCCATCGGCCGCAACGGCCGCCTGGAATACCAGGGCACGGTCAAGGTCACGGACGCCTGGTCGGGGGTGTTCGGGGCCGAGCGCGAGCGCTCCACCTTCCGCACCGCCTCGCCGTCGGCCTTCGCGCCCAACCCGGCGTCCGTTCGCCGCGGCGTCGACCTCACCGGCGTCTACGGCCAGGTGGTGGGCGAGCTGGCCCCGGGCGTGACCGTGGCCGCCGGGGTGCGCCGCGACGACCATGACACCTTCGGCGACTCCGCCGTGGGCCAGGCCTCGGCCGCCTGGGCGCTGAACGACGGGGCCACGGTGCTGCGGGCCAGCTGGGGCCAGGGGTTCAAGGCCCCCAGCCTCTACCAGCTCTACAGCGACTACGGGAACACCCGCCTGGCGCCCGAGGCCGCCGACAGCTGGGACGCGGGGATCGAGCACTCCCTCGCCGACCGGCGGCTGGTGCTGCAGGCCGCCTATTTCCACCGCGACACGACCAACCAGATCGACTTCGTGTCCTGCCCGGGGGTCGGCGCCGGTCCCGCCTGCGTCGGCCCCACCGGCGCGCGGCGGTTCGGCTATTACGAGAACATCGCCAGCGCCACCGCCCAGGGGCTGGAGCTGCAGGCCCAGGCCAAGGTGACCCCGGCCCTCACCGTCTCGGCCAACTACACCTGGACCGACACGGAGAACACCTCCGCCGGCAGCCCCAACCGCGGCCGCGACCTGCCCCGCCGCCCCCGCGACACCGCCAACCTGCAGGTCAGCTACCTGTGGCCGGTGCGCCTGACCACCAGCCTGGCCGCCCGCTATGCGTCCGACAGCTTCGACGACGCCGCCGGCCGCACCCGCGACAAGGGCTATGTCCTGGTCGATGTGCGGGCCGCCTATCCGCTCACGGAACGCCTGGAAGTCTTTGGCCGCATCGAGAACCTCGGCGACGAGCGCTACGAGACGGTCGCCGGCTACGGCCAGCTGCGCCGCACCGCCGCCCTCGGCCTGCGGGCGCGGTTCTGATGTCGGCGACCACCCGCCGGGCCGCCGTCGCCGGCGCCGTCGCCCTCGTGGGCGGCGGCGCGTCGGCGGCGTCGCCGCGGCGGGTGGTCTCGCTCAACCCCTGCCTCGACGCCATCCTCGTGCAGGTCGCCGACCGGGGCCAGATCGCCGCCCTCAGCCACTATGCCCGCGACCCCCACGGCTCCACCATCGCCGCCGTGGCCCGCACCCTGCCCTTCACCTATGAGAGCGCCGAGGAGGTGGTCGCCCTGCGCCCCGACCTGGTGCTGGCGGCGGGCCATTCCTCCCCGGCCACCCGCGCCGCCCTGGCCCGGCTGGGGGTGGCCATGGCCCTGTTCGACGTGCCCGCCACCGTGGCCCAGAGCCTGGCCCAGGTGCGCCGCATCGCCGCCCTGGTGGGACGGCCGGCGCGGGGCGAGGCCCTGGTCGGCCGCATCGAGGCCGCCCTGGCCGCCGCCGCCCCGCCCCCCGGCGCCGGGCGCCTCAGCGCCGTGGTCTACCAGCCCAACGGCTTCGCCGCCGGCCGCGGCGCCCTGGTCGACGAGATGATGCGCCGCTGCGGCTTCGACAACGCCGCCGACCGCTACGGCCTGGTCGGCTGGGGGGTGATCCCCCTGGAGCGGCTGGTCGCCGATCCGCCCCAGGTCCTGCTGGCCGGGGCGCTGGAGCCCGGCGCCCCCACCTGGGCCGACCGGGTCATCGCCCACCCGGCCCTCGCCGCCATCGCCGGGCGCATGCGCCGGGCCAGCTTCCCGCAGCGCCTGCTCTATTGCGGCGGCCCGGTGCTGATCGACACCGCCGCCGCCCTCGCCGCCGCCCGGCGCGGGGACGCCGCCGCATGAGGCCGCCGCCCCGCCCCCTCCTGATCGGCGGTCTCGTGCTGCTGGTGGCCGTCCTGGCGGCGGGCAGCCTGCTGGCCGGCCGGGCGGCGGTCCCGCTCTCCGCCTGGATGGACGCCGCCGACCCCCGGTGGGCGATCATCGTCCAGCTGCGCCTGCCGCGGGCCCTCCTCGGCGTGGCCGTGGGCATGGCCCTGGGAGTCTCCGGCGCGGTCCTGCAGGGCTATACCCGCAATCCCCTGGCCGATCCCTCCGTGCTCGGAGTCTCCTCCATGGCCGCCCTGGGCGCGGTCCTCAGTCTGTATCTCGGCCTCGCCTTCGACGCCCCCTGGATCCTGCCGGTGATGGCGGTCCTGGGCGCGGCCCTGGGGGTGCTGATGCTGCTGCTCCTGGCCGGGACCTCCTCCAGCGTGGTGACCTTCGTCCTGGGGGGCATGGTGCTCAACACCGTCGCCCAGGCCGGCTTCTCCCTGGCCCTCAGCCTGGCGCCCAACCCCTGGGCGGTCAGCGAGATCGTCACCTGGCTGCTGGGCTCCCTGCAGGACCGCAGCGTCGACGACGTCCGCCTGGCCCTGCCCCTCATCGCCGCCGGCGTGGCCCTGCTGCTCACCTGCGGGCGGGGCCTCGACGCCCTGACCCTGGGGGACGTCGGCGCCCGCTCCCTGGGGGTGGACCTCGGCCGGCTGCGCTGGGTGATGCTGGCCGGGGTGGGGCTGGCCACCGGCGCCAGCGTCGCGGTGACCGGGATCATCGGCTTCGTCGGCCTGGTGGTCCCGCACCTGCTGCGGCCCCTGGTGGGGGCCCGGCCCGGCGCCCTGCTTTTGCCCAGTGGCCTGGCCGGCGCGGCCCTGGTCCTCGCCGCCGACATCGCCGTGCGGCTCATCCCCTCGGCGGCCGAGGTCCGGCTGGGGGTCGCCATGGCCGCCCTGGGCGGTCCCTTCTTCCTGGCCCTGCTGTTCAGCCTGCGCCGGAGGCTGGCGTGACCGCCCCCCTCAGCGCCCACGGCCTCACCGTCCGCCTCGGCGGCCGCGCCGTGCTCGACGACCTGTCCCTGGTCCTGCCCCCGGGCCAGGTCACCTGCGTCATCGGTCCCAACGGGGCCGGCAAGTCGACCCTGATGGCCTGCCTAGCGGGCCTGCGCCGCCCCGACCGGGGCGAGGCCCGCCTGGGGGACGACCCCATCGCCGCCCTGCCCCCGCGCTCGCGCGCCCGGCTGATCGGCTTTTTGCCCCAGGCCCCCGAGGTCGCCTGGGCCGTGGACGCCCGCACCCTGGTCGGCCTCGGCCGCACCCCCCATGTCGGCGCCGCCGGCCTCACCCAGGCCGACCGCGCCGCCGTGGACCGCGCCATGGCCGCCGCCGAGGTCGAGCCCTTCGCCGATCGGGTGGTCAACACCCTGTCGGGGGGCGAGCGGGCGCGGGTGCTGATCGCCCGGGCCCTGGCGGGCGAGCCCGAATGGCTGCTGGCCGACGAGCCCCTCACCGGTCTGGACCCCGGCCACCAGATCGACGCCTGCGACCTGCTGCGCCGCCTCGCCCACGATCAGGGCCGCGGCGTGGTGGTCACCCTGCACGACCTGCCCATGGCCCTGCGCATGGCCGACTACGTGGTCGTCCTCGCCGCCGGCCGCCGCCTGGCCGAGGGCCCGCCCGCCGACGCCCTCACTCCCGCCGTCCTGGAGCAGGCCTACGGCGTCGCCACCCGGCTGGTTGCGGGCCAGGCCGGCCCCCTCCTCGAGATCCTCGGCCGCGCGCCGCCATCCCCCCCATTTCCGTCATCCTAGGCCTTGTGCCTAGGATCCAGAAACACAGCGCCTTCAAGGCGCGCACGCCCTAACCGTCAGTGCGTCTGGGCAAGCGGGCGGTGGATCGCCACTCCGAACCTGATCGGACAGCGGGCCGCGCCACCCTCCCAGAACTCGTCATCCTAGGCCTTGTGCCTAGGACCCAGAAACGCTGAGCCCTTCAAGGCGCTCACGCCCCTGACCGTCGGCGCGTCTGGGTCCTAGGCACAAGGCCTAGGATGACGGGATGGGAGGGAGCGGCAGAGGATTCTGCCCCCCCTACCCCGCCGCGCGCCCCCGCAGCGCCATCAGGTTGATCCCCAGCGCCGCCAGCCCCATCACGCACATCACCGTCGCCATCGGCAGGGCGGTGCCGTTGGCCAGGGCGCCCACGGTGGCGGTGGAGATGGCGCCCATGCTCATGCTGGTGGCGCCGAACAGGGCCGAGGCCGCCCCCGCCCGCTCGCGGAACAGGCTCATCGCCCCGGCCGCGGCGTTGGGGCCGATCATGCTCAGGCAACTGACGAAACCGAAGATCGGGACCACGAGGGAGACCAGCCCCAGGGGCCCCTTCAGCCCGGCCAGGGCGGCGATCAGCAACAGCACCCCGGAGACGGCGGTGATGCTAACCCCGATCCGCAGCATGGCGTCCGATCCCAGCCGTCCCACCAGCCGCCGGTTGACGATGTTGGAGGCCAGCATCCCCACCACATTCATGCCGAACAGCAGGCCGAAGGCCTGGGGCGGCACGTGGAACATCTTGATGTAGATGAACGGCGTGCCGGCGATATAGGCGAACATCCCCGCCGAGACGCAGCCGTTGTTCAGGGCATAGGCCAGGTAGCGGCGGTTGGCGGCGATGCGGAAATAGGCGGCGATCAGCGGCAGCACCGGCGCCCGCACCCGCCGGTGCGACGGCAGGGTGTCGGGCAGGGAGGCCACCGCGCCCACGCTCAGCACGGCGAACAGGGCCAGGGTCCAGAAGATGCTGCGCCAGCCGAAGGCCGTCAGCAGCACCCCGCCGATCAGCGGCGCCAGCAGCGGCGCCCCCAGGAACACCAGCTGCATCAGCGACAGGGCGCGGGCGCTCTCGTTGCGCTCATAGACGTCCGCCACGCTGGCCTGCGCCAGGGTGGCCACGGCGCAGCCGCCCAAGGCCTGCAGCACGCGGAAGGCGATCACCGGCTCGATGGCCCCGGCCATGGCGCAGCCCGCCGACGCCAGGGCGTAGAGCCCCAGCCCCGCCATCATCGGCCCGCGTCGGCCCAGCCGGTCGCCGATGGGGCCCCAGAACAGGATGCCCACGGCGAAGCCGAGCATATAGGCCGACAGGGTGAACTGCACCTCGCCCTGGGTGGCGTGCAGCGCCGTCTGCAGCACCGGCATGGCCGGCAGATACATGTCGATGGACAGGGGGGTCAGGCCGCTGATCACCGCCAGGGTGGCCAGGAACAGGGTCTCGCGCGGCACGGCGGTGCGCGCGGCGGCCGGGGTGGGGGTCGGTGCGTTCATCGGTCCATCAGTTTTCGCGTCAGATACAGATATTCCAGGCTGACGCGCCGGGCGGTCTCCTGCAGGTTCGCCGCCGCCGAGTGACCCCCGTCGATGTTCTCGTAATACAGGAACGGCAGGCCCATCGCCTGCATCTTCGCCGCCATCTTGCGCGCGTGGGCGGGATGCACCCGGTCGTCCTTGGTCGAGGTGACGAAGAAGGGCTCAGGGTAGGCCACGCCCGGCTTCAGGTTGTGGTAGGGCGAGATCGACCGCAGGAAGGCGCCCTCCTCAGCCTGGTCCGGATCGCCGTATTCAGCCATCCACGAAGCCCCCGCCAGCAGCCGGTGGTAGCGCAACATGTCCAGCAGCGGCACCTGAACGACCACCGCGTTGAACAGCTCCGGATGCTGGGTCAGCTCCACCCCCATCAGCAGCCCGCCGTTGGAGCCGCCCATGGCGCCCAGCCGGCGCGGGCGGGTGATCTTGCGGTCGATCAGGTCCTGGGCCACCGCCGCGAAATCGTCGAACACCCGCTGGCGCTGCGTCTTCAGCCCCGCCTGGTGCCAGGCCGGGCCGAACTCGCCGCCGCCGCGGATGTTGGCCAGCACATAGACCCCGCCGCGCTCCAACCACAGCTTGCCCGTGGTCCCCGAGTAGGAGGGCGTCATCGACACCTGGAAGCCGCCGTAAGCGTAGAGCAGGGTGGGGTTGTTCCCGTCGAAGGCCATGTCCCGGGGCCGCACCACGAAATAGGGGATCCTGGTCCCGTCCTTCGAGGTCGCCTCGAACTGCTCGGTCACGTGGGTCGAGGCGTCGAACCGCGCCGGAGTCGCCTTGATCTGCGTCGGCGCGCCGCGGTCCTTAGAGAGCCACAGGGCGCTCGGGCTGAGGAAGCTCGTGGCCGAGGCAAAGAAGGTCTCGCTGTCGTCCTCCGAGGCCGCCACCCCCACCGAGGCGTTGTCCGGCAGGGGGATGGTCTCGCCGGTCCAGCGGCCGCCTTCCAGGCCGTAGCGGCGCACCCCGCCGCGCACGTTCTCATACAGATCCACCAGCACATGGCCGCGGGTGGTCGAGACCCCCTCGATGGACTGGCGCGGCCCGGGCTGAACCACCAGCAGGGCCGTCAGCGCCTGCGGCCGGCGCGCCGCTTCGGCGGCGTCGACGGAGATCAGGGCCCCGGAGCGGAAGCCGCCCCAGTCCTCCTCCAGCGTCACCAGCAGCTGGCCGCGGACCATCCCCTGCAGGGAATGCTTGGCGGGCAGGCCCAGCTTCACCGGCCCGCCGGGGGCGTCGATCCAGGTCTCGGACTCGTAGAAGGTGACGCTGCGGGTGAACACCACCGCGGTGTGCCCGTCGCCGTCGTGCAGCACCGCGGCGCCGGCGGCGACATCATGCGGCTGGCCGCGGAACACCTCGACCGCCTGGTCCAGCCCCTGCCCCCGGGCCAGCCGCTTGACGATATAGGGATAGCCGGAATCGGTCATCGTCCCCGGCCCCCAGTCGCGGGCCACCAGCAGGGTGTCGGCGTCCAGCCAGGCGGCGTCCTGCTTGCCCGCCGGCAGGCGGAAGCCGTCGGCGACGAAAGCCTTGGCGCCGATGTCGAACTCGCGCACCTCCACCGCGTCCTTGCCCCCGTCTGACAGGGACACCAGGCAGCGGCCGTAGTCCGGCCACCGGCATTGGGCGCCCTTGAACACCCAGTTGGCCTTGTCCGCCGCGGCCAGGGCGTCCACGTCGAGCAGCACCTCCCAGGGCGGGGCGGCGGCGGCGTAGCCGGCCAGGCTGGTGCGCCGCCACAGGCCGCGCACATGGGTCTGGTCCTGCCAGAAGTTGAACACCTGGCCCTGCCTCAGGGTCGGCATGGGGATGCGGTCGGTGGCGGTGACCACGGCCAGGGCCTGCGCCCGCAGGCCGGCGTAGCGCTCGTCGCCCTCGAGCTGCGCCAGGGACCGGGCGTTCTGACCGCGCACCCAGGCCAGGGCCTCGGGCCCCTCCACCGCCTCCAGCCAGGCGTGGGGATCCTCGGCGGCGGGGACGTCCGTGGCGGCGGCGGCGGGGGTGGTCAGGGTCATGGTCAGTCCGATCAGGGCGACGGCGAGCAGGCGCATATGGGTGTAACTCCGGGCCATCGGCAGCCCTTAGGGCCTATCGCAGGCCCTCGCCACCCGGCTCGGCGACGCTTTTCGGGCCCGAATGCCCTGCAAGATGGTTGCGTCGGCGACAGGGAGGCTCCACACGGGGCGCTCTGTGCTTACAGTGGCCACAGCGACTCACCGCACAGCGCCGATCATTGGAGAGGAAAATCCATGGCAGATGCCCCGAAAAAGCCGAACGCCCTTCAGCAGCCCCTGACCCCGTCCCCCGAACTGGCCGCCGTCGTCGGCTCGGCCAAGCTCGCCCGCGGCGAGGTGGTCTCGAAGATGTGGGAATACATCAAGAAGAACAACCTGCAGAACCCCGAGAACAAGCGCGAGATCGTCGCCGACGACAAGCTGCGCCCGATCTTCCACGGCCTCGACCGCGTCAGCATGTTCGAGATGAACAAACACCTGGCCAAGCACCTCAAGTAGGTCCTACCGGCTCGTCTGCGATGCGTATCGGCTGCCGGCGACGGCAGCCGATACCATCCTTCCCCCGGCCGCCCTTCTCTCCCGCCCCACTCCCGCCGCGCGTTGGACGTCGCCAGAGCCAAGCCCGGCCCATGCCAGCCCCCCCTCCCCCCGCCGTCCCGCCCCCCGCCGTCGAGACGGTGGTGGTGCGCAGCGTGCGACTGCCCGCCTCGCCGGCTGACGCCGCCTTCTCCGTCACCCGCGTCGACGCCGCCCAGTTGGCCGCCCATGACCGCCTCGACCAGGCCCTGACCGGCTCGCCCGGGGTCGCGCTATTCCGCCGCACCTCCAGCGCCGGCGCCAATCCCACCACCCAGGGAATCTCCCTGCGCGAGATCGCCCCCTCCGGCGCCGGCCGCGCCCTGGTCACCCTCGACGGCGCCCCCCAGAACGACCCCTTCGGCGGCTGGGTGATCTGGAGCGCCCTGCCCCCCGAGGCCATCGGCGCCGTGGACCTGGTGCGCGGCGGCGGCGCGGGCCCCTACGGCGCCGGCGCCCTAACCGGGGTGGTCATCCTTGACAGCCTCGAGGGCTCGGCCCTGCGCGCCGAGGCCTCCGCCGGGGACCTAGGCCGCCGCCGCGCCGCCGCCGCCGCCGCGGGCCGCACAGGCCCGCTCGATCTCCTCGCCAGCGCTTCGGTCGAGCACAGCGACGGCTGGACCCCGGTGCGCGCCCGCCGCGGCGCCGCGGACCGCCCCCTGGCGCTGGACGCCTCGTCCGCCGCCCTGCGGGTGCAGGCGGACGCCGGCGGGGCCGTGCTGGCGGCGCGGCTGGGCGCCTATGAGGAGCGGCGCGGGTCCGGCCTGGCCGGCGCCGACGCCCGCGCCCGCGGCGCCTCCGCCAGCCTCACCCTGGCGCGGGCGGGGCGGGACGCGGCCGGGTGGCGGCTGCAAGGCTGGGCCCAGGTCAGCGACCTGCGGAACCGCTCCGTCGCCGTCGCCGCCGACCGCGCCTTCGCCACCCCCGCCAACGACCAGTACGAGACCCCCGCCCACGGCTGGGGCCTCAACGCCGCCTGGCGCGGGGCCGGCGGCGCCTGGGAGGTCGGCGGCGACCTGCGCGCCGCAGAAGGCGAATCGCGCGAGCGTTTCCGCTACCTCTCCGGCGCCTTCACCCGCGACCGCACGGCGGGCGGCCGCACCCTGGTCGCCGGCCTCTACGCCGAGACCGTGCGCCGCCCGGGCCCGTGGCTGCTCACCGCCGGCCTGCGCGCCGACCATTGGTCGTCCAGCGACGGACGCCGCACCGAGCGCGACCTGGCCACCGGCGCCCTCACCCTGGACGCCCGCTCGGGCGGGCGTAGCGGCTGGGCGCCCACCGCCAGGGCCGGCCTGCGCCGCGACCTGGGCGACGGCTATTGGCGCGCGGCCGCCTACGCCGGCTTCCGCCCCCCGACCCTGAATGAGCTGCATCGCCCCTTCCGCGTGGGCAACGACATCACCGAGGCCAATCCAGCCCTGGAGCCTGAGACCCTCTACGGCTTGGAGGCCGGGGTGGGCGGCGACAGCTGGAGCCTGACCCTGTTCCGAAACACCCTGGTCGACCCCGTGACCAACGTCACCCTTGGCCAGGGCCCGGCGACCTTCCCCCTGGCCGGCTTCATCCCCGCCGGCGGGGTCCTGCGCCAGCGCCAGAACGCCGGCCGCATCGACGCGGTCGGCCTGGAGGGCGAAGTCCGCCGCCAATGGGGCCCGGTCGCGCTGCGGGCGGCCGCCACCTACACCGACGCCCGCGTCGACGGCGGGGCGGCCGCGCCCCAGCTGGACGGCCTGCGCCCCGCCCAGGCGCCGCGCCTCGGCGCCGCCCTCACCGCCGACTGGCAGGCCACCCGCCGCCTCGCCTTGCGCCTGGAGCTGCGCCACGAGGGCGCCCGCTTCGAGGACGACCTCAACAGCCGCCGCCTTCCCGCCGCCACAACGCTCGACGCCCGCGCCGCCTCGCGCCTGACCCCCGCGGTCGAGGTCTGGGCCGCCGCCGACAATCTCACGGATTCCGCCGTCGCCACCGGCCAGACCGCCGACGGGGTCTATGCGTACGGCCCGCCGCGAGGGCTGCGCCTCGGTGTCTCCCTGCGCCGCTGAACCATAGGGCGGACGGGGCGGGAAATGCGGGTGGTCCGCCGCCCGCCGGGGCCCTATAGCAGCCCATGACCGCGGCCCCCCAGCACACCTCCACCGCCGCCATGCTGACCCTGATGCTGGTGATCGGCATCAACCTTCTGGGGGTGGGCATGGTCATCCCCCTGCTGCCCTTCTACGGCAAGGCCTTCGGCGCGGCGCCCTGGCAGATCGCCATGGTCTTCTCCGCCTACTCCCTTGGCTCCTGCTTCGGCGAGCCCTTCTGGGGGCGGCTATCCGACCGGGTGGGCCGCAAGCCGATCCTGATCAGCACCATCGGCGCCAGCGCCCTGTGCTACTTCTCCCTCGGCTTCGCCAATACCCTAGAGATGGCCATCCTGATCCGCTTCCTGGGCGGCCTGTTCGGCGGCAACGGCTCGGTGGTGCAGAGCTATATCGTCGACGTCACCCCGCCCGACCGCCGCGCCGGCCGCATGGCCCTGATCGGGGTGGCGGTCAGCGCCGGCTTCGTGGTCGGCCCGGCCATCGGCGGCCTGCTCGCCCAGCCGCAGCTGGGGCTGGTCGGCTTCCGGCCGCCTCTGTTCGCCGGCGCCGCCATGGCCGCCGTCGCCATGGTCATGACCGCCGTCCTGCTGCGCGAGAGCCGCGTGCGTCGCCCGTCGCGCTCCGACGCCCCCGCCCCGGGCGGCGCCCTGCGCCAGGCGGTGCGCCATCCGGTGATCGCCCGGGTGCTGTTCGTCACCTTCGTCGCCGGCTTCGCCATCACCGGGGTGGAGTCTGTGTTCGGCCTGTGGACCCAGGCCCGCTTCGCCTGGGGCCCGCGCGAGGTCGGCGCCGCCTTCGCCGTCATCGGCGCCACGGCGGGCCTCGCCCAGGGCCTGCTCACCGGCCGCCTGTCGCGGCGCTTCGGCGAGGCCAACATGCTGGCCGCCGGCATGGCCCTGATGGTGGTCTGCCTGATCGCCCAGCCCCTGGCCTGGTCCTCGGGCTTCATCGTCGTGAACATGGCGCTGATGGTTCTGGGCCAGGCGGTGGCCTTCCCCAATGTCTCGGCCCTGATCTCCCGCGTCACCCACGCCGACCAGCAGGGCCACATGCTCGGCATCAACAACGCCCTGGGCGCCGGCTCCCGGGTGGTCGGGCCGATGTTCGCCGGCCTGACCTTCTCAGGCCTGTCGGTCAACGCCCCCTACTGGCTGAGCGCGGTGATCGTCCTGCCGGCCATCGCCCTGGCCCTATCGGCGGGCCGAGCGGCCCGCCGAAGGGTCTAGAGACGGGTTTTTTCAGACCAGCGCCTCCTTATTCGCCGTCATCCTGGAGAGCCGCGAAGCGGACTCATCCAGGACCCAGCAGCGAAGACCTCAACGCGCCGCACGGCAAGGTCGTCGCTGCGGGGTCCTCGCGTCGATGCTGCGCATCGCGCAAGGATGACGACCTATCTGGATATGTCGCGCACCCCCCTCAGCCGTCATCCTGGAGAGCCGCGAAGCGGACTCATCCAGGACCCAGCAGCTCCACCCTCAACGCGCCGCACGGTCAGGTCTTCGCTGCTGGGTCCTCGCGTCGATGCTGCGCATCGCGCAAGGATGACGACTTATCTGGATATGTCGCGCACCCCCCTCAGCCGTCATCCTGGAGAGCCGCGAAGCGGACTCATCCAGGACCCAGCAGCGAAGACCTCAACGCGCCGCACGGCAAGGCCCTCGCTGCTGGGTCCTCGCGTCGATGCTGCGCATCGCGCAAGGATGACGACCTATCTGGATATGTCGCGCACCCCCCTCAGCCGTCATCCTGGAGAGCCGCGAAGCGGACTCATCCAGGACCCAGCAGCGAAGACCTCAACGCGCCGCACGGCAAGGTCGTCGCTGCTGGGTCCTCGCGTCGATGCTGCGCATCGCGCAAGGATGACGAACTTATTGGCAGCGGGTCGCTCTAGACCGCATCCCCTACCTCGCCGCGCTCAGGCCAGCTTCAGCCCCTCGCGGTGAACCGCCATCGTCAGCCGACGGTTCTGCTGCGGCGACATACGGTCGTGGAAGGCGGGGAAGATCACGTCCTCCTCCTCACGCACATGCGCCGCCACCGCGTCACGGAAGGCCCGGGCCCGCTCGATCCACAGGGGGTCGTCCTTGGCGATGTCCTGCAGCTCGTGGATGAAGATCTTCACCCGGGCGTGGTCCTCGTACAGGTGCATGGCGTCGCCCTCGATTCCCGCCTCCTTCAGCGCCGGATAGATCACCATCGCCTCCTGCATGTCGTGCTTGGCCAGGGCGTGGGCGATGCGGGTCATCAGCAGGGTCCGCTTGATCTTCTGGCTGGTCTGGGTGGCCAGCAGCTGGTCGAACAGGCCATCCACCAGCTTGTGTTCGGCCTTCAGCACCTCCAGCCAGTCCCCGGCCAGGGCCTCCGTGCCCTGCACCGCCGCCTTGCGCACCACCCCGAAGGCCAGGCCCGCCAGCACCCCGAGGGCCGCCGCCGCCGCCACCTTGCCCCCCGGAGACTCCAGGAAGCTGCGCGGTTCCGGCTCGATCACCGCGGCGGTGTCCCCGCGCACCCGCCGGATGAGGGCCTCGGCCCGCCCGCCCAGGTCATCGGCGTAGGGCCGCGCCCGGTCCGCCAGTTCGCGGCCGTAGGGCCGGGCCCGGTTCAGCAGATCCTCCAGCCGGCCGGCCAGCTCGTCGCCGTAGGGCCGCGCCCGCTCGGCGAGGTTGTGGCCCAGGGGGCGGGCCCGGCGGGCGATGTCGTCGCCAAGGCGCGAGGCGGTGTCTTTGATGTCGAACATAGGAAAAGCTCCAGCCGCGATCCGGCGTCGCATGCAAAACCCGGCGGGCCGGGGGCGGTTCCCCCCAATCGCCTGCGCCGCCCCTTGCCAACCGCCCCCCGCGCCCCCTAATCCGCGCCATGACCACGGCCAAGATCTGCGGACTGACGACGAGCGAGGCCGTGGCCGCGGCCCTTGCGGGCGGCGCCTCGCACCTGGGCTTCGTCTTTTTCGCGAAAAGCCCCCGCGACATCGACCCCGCCGCCGCCGGCGCCCTGGCCCGGGCCGTGGGCGGCCGCGCCCGCACCGTCGCCGTCACCGTCGACCCCGACGACGCCCTGCTCGACCGCATCATGGCCGGCCTCAAGCCCGACCTGATTCAGCTGCACGGCCGCGAGAGCCCCGCCCGCTGCGCCCAGGTCGCCCGTCGCACCGGCGCCGGCGTCATCCGCGCCCTGCCGGTCTCCACCGCAGCCGACATCGACGCGGCCAGCGCCTACGACGGCGCCGCCGACCATCTGATGTTCGACGCCCGCGCGCCGCAGGGCGCCGACCTGCCCGGCGGCAACGGCGCGTCCTTCGACTGGAGCCTGCTCAAGGGCCGCCGCCTGGCCCGCCCCTGGTTCCTCGCCGGCGGTCTCGACCCCTGGAATGTCGCGCAGGCCGTCGACCTCTCCGGCGCCCCCCTCCTCGACGTCTCCTCCGGCGTCGAGCGCGGCCCGGGCCAGAAGGACCCCGCCCTCATCGCCGCCTTCCTGGACGCCGTCCGCAAGACCTGATCCGATCCAACCGCGCCCTCCGGGCGTATGCAGCGCAAAGCTGGAAGGCCCCCGCCCATGCGCCCCCTGATCGCCGCCCTCGCCGTCGCCCTGGCCCTCGCTGGCTGCGCCACCTCCAGCGGCCCGCCGCGCGCCCCGGTCACCGCCAAGCCCATCGACGCCGCCCGCTTCTACACCGGCCAGTGGCATGAGATCGGCCGACTGCCCATGCGCCTCACCGACGGCTGCGTCGCCGGCTCGACCTTCTACACGCCCAAGGCGGACGGCGGGATCACCGTGCTCGACGACTGCCACCAGGGAACCCCCGACGGCAAGCGCAAGACCATCGGCGGCCCCGCTGTGATCCTCGACCCCGGCGCCAACGCCAAGCTGCGGGTGCGCTACAGCCTGTTCGGCCTGCCCATCGTGCGGCAATACTGGGTGCTCGACCGCGCCGACGACTACAGCTGGTTCATCTCCGCCGACCCGCCCTTCAACCAGCTGTGGATCTACACCCGCGACCCCCGCCCGGCCCCCGCCCTGGTCCGCGACCTCACCGACCGCGCGCGGGCCCTCGGCTACGACGTCACCCGCCTGGAGTTCCCGGCGCAATAGCCCGCGTCGGATCGGGAGGGCGAAGCCCGACGACCGCGGGCCAGGTAACCACTACGCCGTCAGAATTCCTCCCACTCCGGTTGCGATGCGGGGGCCGCGGCCAGGGCGGCGCGGCCGGCCCGTCGGGGCGCGGGGAAGCGGGTGACGGCGGCGCTGTCGGCCGGCGCGCCGGACGCCGCGGCAGGCCCTGTCCGGAAACGCCCCACCAGCTGCGCCAGCTGGCGGGCCTCGTTCGACAGATTGTGGCTGGCGGCGGTCGACTGTTCCACCATCGCCGCGTTCTGCTGCGTCGTCTGGTCCATGCGGTTGACGGCGGTATTGACCTCGCCCAGCGCGGTGGACTGCTCATGGGCCGAGGCGCTGATCTCCCCGATCAGGCCGGCGATCTCCGCCACCCGGCTGACGATGCCCGCCAGGGCCTCCCCGGTCTGACCCACCAGGCCGACGCCGTCGCGGACCTGGCTGGTCGAGGCCGAGATCAGCGCCTTGATCTCCTTGGCGGCCCCGGCCGACCGCTGCGCCAGCGCCCGCACCTCCGAGGCGACCACGGCGAAGCCCCGCCCCGCATCCCCGGCGCGGGCGGCCTCCACCCCGGCGTTCAGGGCCAGCAGGCTGGTCTGGAAGGCGATCTCGTCGATCACGCCGATGATCTGGGTGATCTGGTTGGCGGACTGCTCGATATCGCCCATGGCCACCACCGCCCGGGTCACCACCTGGCCGGAGGTCTCGGCGTCCTGGCGCGCGCCCGTCACCACCACGTCGGCGCGCCGGGCGCCGTCGGCGGTGAGACGCACGGTGGCCGTGATCTGGTCCAGGGCCGCGGCGGTCTCCTCGAGGGTCGCCGCCTGCTGTTCGGTGCGGCGCGACAGGTCGTCGGCGGCCTGGCTCATCTCCCCCGATCCGCTTTGCATCTCCGCGGCGCTGCGGCTGATGATGGCCATGGCGTCCTCGAGCTTGCCCATGGCCGTGTTGAAGTCCGACTTCAGCGCCGCATACTGGCCGGGGAAGTCCTCGTGGATGCGGAACAGCAGGTCCCCGTCGGCCAGGGCGGTCAGGCCCCGCCCGGTGGCCGTCAGCACCTCGGTCTGCTCCAGGGCCGCCCGCGCCTGCAGCGCCTGGACCCGCGCCCGCTCGGCCTCCACCGCCGTCACGTCGACGCCGAAGTTCACCACCTTGTAGGGCCGGTCGTCGGGGCCGAGGATGGGGTTGTAGGCGGCGTCGAACACCAGCCGCTCGCCGCCGCGCCCGAAGCGGACGAAGGTGTCGGCCACGGCCTCGCCCGCGCCCAGCCGGCGCCAGAAATCGGCATAGGCGCCGGTGTCCGCATGGGCGGGATCCACCAGCATCCGGTGATGGCGGCCGACGAGATCGGGCAGGGCATAGCCGGTGGCCCGCAGGAAGTTCTCGTTGGCGTCCAGGATCGTGCCGTCCAGGTCGAACTCGATCACCGCCTGGCTGCGTTTGGCGGCCACCATGATCGCCGCCGTGTCCTGGGCGGCCACCGCCGCCTGCGCCAGCGCCACGGCATTGGCGCGAAAGACCGCCAGGGCGCGGGCCATGGCGCCGATCTCGTCCCGACGCTCTTCCCCCTCGATGACCACGTCGGTGTCGCCCACCGCCAGCCGCTCCATCGCCGCCGTGAGCTGACCCATCGGATCCATCACCCGCCGGCTCAGGAAGGCGGCGGCCAGGCCGAGCGCCGCCAGCAGCAGCAGGGCGCCGGCGCCCAGGGCGGCCACCGACCAGCCCACCAGCCGTTCCGCGCCCCGCTCGTCGGCGGCCTGCAGCGTCGCCGACTGCACCACCGCGTCATCGACGCCCCGGCGGTGATCGCCGTAGGCCGCCTGGGCGCGCGCGAACGCCGTGGCCGCGGCCGCCCGGTCCCCGCGCTCCAGCGCCGGCAGCAGGTCTCGCTCGACGGTGGTCCAGAACACCTGGGCCGCCGGGTCGATCCGCTCGCCCAGCACCCCGGCCAGGGGCGCGGGCAGGCCGGCGCCGGCCCAATGCCGCATCCGCGCCGTATACTGACGATGCAGGTCCGCCAGCTTCGCCCGATGCGTCCCCACCTGCGCCGGATCGAGCATCGCCTGCGAGATCACCAGGTTGGCCTCGATCACATAGGCGGGCGGCGGCAGGATGTCGGCCACCAGGTCCTTGTCGCGAACGATGGCGTCATACGCCTGTCCGCCGATGCGGATCGACTGCACCGCCAGGGCGCCCCCGACCAGCATGATCAGCATCAGGAGGCCAAGGCCGGCGGCCCCGGCGGCGAAGGTCTTTTTCAGCATCAGTCAGGCCCCGGCAGGCGCGCCCTCTAGGGGGCAGGCGGCGGCGTCATCTGCCGCTCTCGAAGACCAAGCTTGTGGCAGATCAGCGTTTCGGGCCCGTTAAGTCAGTAGTACTACCTATGTAATTCGGGGACACTATACTTAATGCCCTATGCATTAAGTATAGTGTCCCCGAATTAGCCTCACAGCCCCGCCGCCCGGGCCTTGTCCATCAGCACCTTGATCCGCGCGGCCCGCTCCTCCGCCGTCATCGCCGCCGCCGCAGACACCGGCGCCGCGCCTCCATCCGCAGCCGCGCCTTCTGCAGCGCCACCAGCCCCGGCTCGCAGTCGTCGGCGATGTCCACCACCGCATCGGCCATGGCGTCCGCCTGGGCCAGCCGCGCCTGCTCCAGGGCCGCCGCGAACCCTGGCCGGCTCCAGCGCCAGTGATGCACCGCCGTGCGCGACGGCATCCCCGGGCCCGCGCAGATCGCCGACATCGTCTCCCCCTCGGCGATGCGCATCAGCACCTGCGCCTCGGCGTCGGCCCCATACAGCCGCGGCCGCCCCGTGGCCCCGTGATGGCGCCGCGCCCCCGCCTCGGCCGCCAGCACCCGCCCCGCGCTCCACTTCGCCGCCGCCTCCTCCCGGGCCCGCGCCGACGCCGCCGCCCGCGCCCCCCGCACCGCCGCCCCAAAGTCCGGCTCCGCCAGCATCCACCGCGCCAGCGCCGCCCGCGACGGCGCCCAGGCCAGCTTCGCCAGGTCCTCCACCCGCATCCCCGTGCCCAGGGCCGCGACCACCCGCCGCCCCAGCGCCGGCGACCACACGACCCGCTTGTGAGCCCCGTCCTTGCGCTTCGTCACGCCGCCCTCCGCATGAAAAAAGGGACGCCCCGCCCCCAGGCGGTCGCCCCCATCATGCAGAATGCATACCACATCCGGCCCCGTTTTTCAATCCCCCGTAATCCGGGGACACTATACTTAATGCTCTTTGCATTAAGTATAGTGTCCCCGAATTACCCCTCCCCCTCCGCCACCAGCGCCAGCCAAGCCGCCCGCGTATCGCCCGTGAACCCCACCGGCGTCTGCGCCGCCAGGTCGTCCACGAACTGCACGAAGTCGTCCTCGAAACTGCCCCGCGCCAGGCGCCACACCGCCCGCGCCCCCGGCTGGCCCAGGTGGAAGCGCGTCGCCTTGACGGCCGAGTTGTAGACCGGCCGCCCGATCATCCCCTGCTCGAACTGGCGATAGGTGTCCTCGAACATCACCAGGATGGCGAACACGAACCAGTAGAACTGATGATAGCCGATCCGCCCCAGGGTCGGGTCCCCGGCCCAGCCCCGCAGGATCGAGTCCATCAGCTCGGGCGAGGTGGTGGCCGACTGGATCAGGGCCTGCATGTGCTCGGCCCGGCCGTGGCTGATGGCGCCGCGCTGATGCCGCGCGCTCTGGCGGATCTGGATGGCGAGATACAGCAGCGACACCGCCACCGCCCCGCCGCTGACCAGGGTCGCCACATCCGCCCATTGCGCCAGTGTCATCCGCGCCGCTCCCCTCGCCGCCGCCCCCGCCCTATCCCGGCCGGTGCACCGCGCACAGCTTGTTGCCGTCCGGATCGCGCAGATAGGCCAGATACATCCGCCCCAGCGGCCCCTCGCGGAACCCCGGCGGCTCCTCGATGCTCATGCCCCCATGGGCCAGGCCCGCCGCGTGCCAGGCCGCCGCCATCTGCGGCGTGGCGCAGGCGAAGCCGATGGTCCCCCCATTGGCCGCCGTCACGGGCCCCCCGTCGATGGGCAGGGAGACGCCGAACGCCCCCCCGGCATGGCGCCAGAACACCCGGTGACGATCCACCCGCCCCGGCCGCGCCCCCAGCGCCCCCAACACCGCGTCATAGAAGGCCCTGGCCCGCTCCAGGTCGCTGGTCCCCACCATCACATGCGAGAACATCCCCACCCCCTCGCCCCCTGCCCGACGCCTTCATCGCCCCGGCGCCCGCCGCGGTCAAGCCGCCCCCCGGGCCACAGCAGCCAACCCGCGCCCCCCGCCAGACCACCCCCTGAATGCCTCGGTGGAACTCTGGCTCGGCCGGGCGCCTTGCTCAAGGACCGCCTCCGGCGGCCGCGCAGCGGCGGCCCCTCCGGGGCCGTCCTTGACCAAGGCCCCCGCCCGAGCAAACCCTTCCATCACGGCCTTCAGGGCCCACCCTCACCCCGCCGCCCCCGCTCTATCCTCCCCCGCGCCGCAGAGCGTGGGGGAGGTGGCCCCCCGCCCAAGAGCGGGGGGTCGGAGGGGGCGAGCGGACGGCCGACCTTTCGGGATAATTGGCGTGAATCGCTTCCCGTAATTATCCTCGGTTCTCCTCCCTTTGCTGTGGTGGTATGCTGAGACACAGAAAGCCAGAACGAGTTCCATGGTCGCAAACAGGTCGCCAAGAGGGCTATGGTCTACGGAGCGCAGACCCCGTAACGGGGCGAGCACGGCGGCAGATGGCCAGGATTCGGACCCACAAGGCGTCCGGTCCGTTTGTCAACAAGATTATGATCGGTTGCTTTTCTCCACTCCAGTTCGTCGGATGGCTGATAAGACCCAGGTCTGGCCGATGGACGAGAACGACGGAGTGCGAACACGACTGACCCATTCGCATGAAGTGGCTAATTTAGCGCGCTCCATTGGAACCCGAGCCTACGCCCAAGCCCCCTTGAGCTTTGAAGGCGCAGATTTGCATAATGATGTGCAGCCCCTTTTGGCCGCAACGGGGCTTGCGCATGATCTTGGAAATCCCCCTTTTGGTCACCAAGGCGAAAGGGCTATCGGGCGGTGGTTTGAGAAGCGGGCCTCCTGGATTTTCACGCACAAGAAAAAGGGCAGCAAGAGTATGGTTAGCTCCCCAATTTCTGCGCGCCTTGTGGACGAGTTCCTAAAATTTGACGGAAACCCGCAAACATTGAGACTACTGACGCGGCTGCAAACCCACCAGGCCCGCGTCGGCCTTGATCTATCCGCAGCAACGCTGGCCGCCTCGCTAAAATACGCGGTTTGCGCGAACAACCGCGACAAGACTAACGCCGCCGCTAAGAAGGCCGGCTATTATGAATCAGAGCGTGAAATTGTTGAATGGATTTGGTCGAAAACCGGACTGAAAGAAGGCCAACGCCATCCCCTGACCTGGATCATGGAGGCATGCGACGACATCGCCTATTCCGTTCTGGACGTTGATGACTTATTAAAGAAAGAAGTTATCTCGCCCGATGACGTTCTAGTCGTGCTTCGCCACGATTCTAAAGTCAGTAGTCGCCACGATGTTATAAAGTTGGAGGCGAAATTTAAAGAAGTTAATGAGACCCCTAGACGCGCGGAAATTCGAAGAGACATAAAGATTCAGTACGTCAGAGCCTACATGATCGAAGCGCTTATAAATGACGCGAGCGCCGCCTTTGTAGCCAACGATCACGCTATTCACCAATTGAACCACAAGATCGCCCTGATGGAGGGCAATCCCCTTTGTGACGCACTGAAGGGTGTCGCGAAGCAGTATGGTTTTAGTCATCCCTCTGTTCTAAAGGCAGAGGCGGAGGGCGCCGCCGCCGTCGAGGGTCTTATGTCAGCGCTTTGGGAGGCAATTTCTGATCGAGCGAATGATGATTTCAGATCTGATCGAGGCACAGCCAGGTCGCGTTACCTTTTCTCCCTCATTAGCCCCAACTATATCGAAGAGGCGGAAGATTCCGCCTCTAGGAGCGGAGATTCTCAGGGGCTGAGATATAGGGAACTTCGCCTTTTGACAGATATGGTCTCCGGAATGACCGACACATTTGCGACCAAGCTTTGGCGCGATATTTGTATAGCTCCCAATGCCAATCGCGCCTGATCTTTCCGCGCTTAAACGCCGGCTTGACCGTTACTTTTGGGCAAACAGGTCTGCTGAAATGAGATTGCTTAATCTCATATTTGAAGAGCATTTCTCTAGCTTCGACCAAATAGCCGTCATTGGCGGGCTAGTGCGAGATTTTGCCCGGGAGGGCCGGATCGCATTTAGGTCTGATGTAGATCTGGTCATAGAAGCACCGGCTATCGAGGTTGCTGATCTAGCTGTCCGGCTACAGGCAAAACCAAACCGATTCGGAGGTTATGGTGTTAGCATGGGCTCTTGGAAAATCGACTTCTGGGCGCTTGAGACAACCTGGGCTGCAAGGAGGGGTGGGGTTGAGATATCGTCTTTAGAAGACATAATCCGCTGCACTTTCTTTGATTGGGATGCTGTAGCCTATGATTTACGAAAGCGGCGCCTCATGTGTGATCCCACCTATCTTGATCGACTGCGAAGCAAGGCGCTTGACGTCAACCTGTTGGCCACTCCCTCGGTGGAGGGCAACCTACTGCGTTCCATGCGGCGATTAATGCTCTGGAGCCTGAGCCCCGGTCCACAGTTATGTCGGTTCATTGAGGAGCATCTTACCGATGCATCTCTTGTAAGTGTAAAAGAAATTGAGAGCCGACTTTATTCCAATCAGGTTAGTGCCTATTGGTCCGATGCAAGAAGCGCTTGCGCGGCTCTGATAGGCGGACAAAGGAATGAAGGTCAATTGACTCTAGCCTTGCCCGATAGCCAGTCTGACGTGAGCCATTCCGCTATTCGAAGAGGCCGTCCGCCTTCTCAAAATGGGGATGCCGGACAGGAATCGCTTCGCCTGCCAGGATTCTAGCATATCCATTTTCTAGCACATTTTTTTGCAACTTTCAGAGTGGGTGCGCGATGGACACCCTGAGCGCTGGTGAGAGGAGCGCGCGAATGGCCCTAATACGGGCCAAGGACAGCAAGCCAGAACTGATCGTGCGCCGCCTTCTGCACCGAATAGGTTACCGCTACCGGCTCCATGAGAGGGATCTGCCCGGACGGCCAGACATCGTCTTTCGCTCTCGCCGCAAGGCCATTTTTGTCCACGGATGTTTCTGGCATCAGCATCCCGACCCCTCATGCCCGCTGGCACGGCGCCCCAAATCAAGGCAAGAGTTCTGGTTGCCAAAGTTCGAGGCCAACGTGGCTCGCGACCAGCGGGTGCAGGCAAGGCTGGTGGAACTTGGGTGGGAGGCCTGCGTCGTATGGGAGTGCCAGCTCCGCGACCTGGCTTCCGTGGGCGGTCGTCTCGAAGGGTTCCTTGAGAATGAAGTCGGTTGAGCTTTTTGCCGGGGCCGGGGGTCTTGGTATCGGATTGCACGACGCCGGCTTTCATGCCGCTCGGGTGATCGAATGGGATCGGTATTGCTGCGACACCATTCGCGAGAACCAGGCTCGCCGCATCGCGCACGTCGCGGACTGGAATCTCACCGAGGGTGACGTCCGCTCGATCGATTTCAAGGAGTACGAGGGGCATATTGACCTTGTCTCGGGGGGGCCGCCTTGCCAGCCCTTTTCCATGGGTGGCCGTCACCGGGCTTATGACGACGCGCGGGATATGTTTCCGCAGGCTATTAGGGCTGTTCGGGACGCACGGCCACGCGCCTTCGTGTTTGAAAACGTTAAGGGGCTCACACGCGCGAGTTTTCGAAACTATTTTGAGTACATCAAGCTACAGCTCGAGCACCCAATGGTGGTGGCGTGCATTGACGAGACTTGGGAGGAGCATCTTGCCCGCCTAGAGCGGCATCACACTTCTGGCTCTCGGTCGGATCTACACTATCGTGTTGTCACCCGCTTGCTGAACGCCGCCAACTACGGTGTCCCACAACGGCGCGAGCGGGTATTTTTCGTCGGTTTTCGCGATGACCTTGATCTCCATTGGTCCTTTCCGGCCGAGACCCACACGTTAGACGCGCTGCTTTGGTCGATGAATGGTGGCCAGTACTGGGAGCGAAACGAGGTCCCTACAAACAGGCGAACGATCCCCGTTCGCTGGCAATCTCGCGCATCCCAACTGCGCCAATGGCCGGCCTCCATGCCTTGGCGGACCGTTCGTGACGGTTTGTTTGGTCTTCCCGACCCTGAGAACGAACCGGCCAAGGCCCGACTTTATCTAAATCACCGGTACCAACCGGGCGCGCGCTCTTATCCCGGGCACACGGGTAGTCCGTTAGATGAGCCTGGAAAGACCCTCAAGGCTGGCGTCCACGGAGTGCCGGGTGGTGAGAACATGTTGGCGAGACCAGACGGTAGCATCCGTTACTTCAGCGTCCGGGAGAGCGCTCGGTTGCAGACGTTCCCGGATAACTATTTGTTCCACGGCTCGTGGACCGAAGCGATGAGGCAACTTGGCAACGCCGTGCCGGTTTTATTGGCTCGCAAAGTCGGCGAGAGCGTGGCCGATCAGCTCGCCGCCGCGGCATGAGCGACGTCTACAATCCCCTGGATAAGATCAATCTCGCTAGAAGCATCGAGTTTGAACTTCTGCTGCGACCTGCTATTCCCCTCAGTGAGACGGGAGACATCGTAGGCGCTGGCGTCTACGTGATCTACTACACCGGCGGATTCCCCGCCTACGCGCCGATTGCGACCATATCCCCGAACGAGCCGGGGGCCCGTCCCATTTACATCGGCAAGGCGATTCCTCGAGGGGGACGGAAAGGCGGACTTTCGAGGTCTGCGTCAGGGGCTAGCAACGGTTTGCGTGCGCGCCTTAGAGCGCACGCGGTATCGATTCGACAATCGAGCAACTTGGAAATCGAAGACTTCCAAGTTCGCTATCTCGTTGTTGACGATATTTGGATCCCTCTTGGGGAAAATATGCTTATAGAGACTTTTAAGCCGGTCTGGAATAGGGCTCTTGACGGCTTTGGGAATAAAGATCCTGGGATAAGAAGAAAGGATCAGATTAAATCCCCCTGGGACGTGCTTCACCCCGGGCGAGGAGCAGCGATCAATACTACCGACAGTACGGCTTTAACGGCCGCGTTATTGATTCAACGGGTCGATGATTACTTTGCTGGACGTGCGCTAACTCCGCTCCCTAAAGCTGTTGTCGATCAGCAGGAGGCGTTGCAGGCGGAGGCGGACGACGCGGCTGACGAGGCCTAGCCTGCCTCTCGGCTGCCTGCGCTGCGAATGGCCCCCCTACCCCCGATCCACCACCGCCTCCAGCGCCGCCGCCACCCGCTTTTGCCACCCCTCGGGATTATCCCCCTTGAAGTGGGCGACGATCCGCGGGCTCAGGCGCAGCGACACCACCACCTTGGGCGCCGCCGCCTTGGGCCGGCCGGCGGGGCGCTTGAAACTGGCCTGCTGGGCCTCGGTCAGCACCTCTCGCGCCGGGCGCGCCCGGGCGAGGATGTCCGCCGTCAATTCAGGGGCGTCGTCCGCGTCCAGCTCGACCATCGGTTCCTCGGGCTTCATCGGCGCAGCCATTGTCGTAATTCCTTCTCACGAGCGCGGCGAAGACTGATGGCCCGCACCTGACCGTCGCGCTCCGTATAGGTCAGGGCGAACAGCGCATTGTCGATGAGGCCGTAAGCGTTGAAGCGAGCCTCGCCGTAATCCGCGCGGCGGTCCTCGACGATCACCGCGGCGTCCAAATTCAATTCCTCGGCCAGGGCAAGGGACACGCCATGCTTGGCGATGTTCGCGGCGTCCTTGGCGGCGTCGAAGACGATCACCCCATTATTGTATTACGTTTATCCTGGGATGCAAGGTTTGTGCTGGGCGAAAGAGGGCGGCGCCGCGAGCAGGCGGGGCGCCTGCCAAGGGGCTCTCGTCCTTCAGGCCTGGGAAAAACAGTCTCCCTTCTCCCTCGATGGGAGAAGGGCGGGGATGAGGGTGAGGCCGCAGCCTGGTCAAGCATGGCGCAAGAGGCGGCGCCGCCTCTGAGCCCAGATCTTGGCAGTCTGTGCGCGCACCCCCACCCAACCCTCCCCCATCGAGGGGGAAGGCTCAGTTCCTCCTTGCCGCGCGCCTACGCCGACTCCCCCCCTCCGCTTGCCCCCGCCCCCCTCCACCTGATACCCCTGCGCCTCCACGAAAGCCCCCGCCGTGAACGCCCAGACCCCCGCCGCCGCGCCCGCTACCCCCCGCCCCAACGACCTCAGCGCCCTGCCCGACGCGCAGGGCCGCTTCGGCGACTATGGCGGCCGCTATGTGGCCGAGACCCTGATGCCCCTGGTGCTCGATCTCGAGCGGGCCTATGCCGAGGCCAAGGCCGATCCGGCGTTCCAGGCGGAGCTTTCCGGCTACCTGACCCACTACGTCGGCCGGCCCAGCCCCCTGTATTTCGCCGAGCGGCTCACCGCCCACCTCGGCGGGGCCAAGATCTATTTCAAGCGCGAGGAGCTGAATCACACCGGCGCGCACAAGATCAACAACTGCATGGGCCAGATCCTGCTGGCCCAGCGCATGGGCAAGACCCGCATCATCGCCGAGACCGGCGCCGGCCAGCACGGGGTGGCCTCGGCCACCGTCTGCGCCCGTTTCGGCCTGCCCTGCATCGTCTACATGGGCGCCGTCGACGTCCAGCGGCAGGCGCCCAACGTGTTCCGCATGAACCTTTTGGGCACCGAAGTGCGGCCGGTGACCTCGGGCGCCGGCACCCTGAAGGACGCCATGAACGAGGCCATGCGCGACTGGGTGACCAATGTCGACGACACCTACTACATGATCGGCACCGCCGCCGGCCCCCACCCCTATCCGGCCATGGTGCGCGACTTCCAGGCGGTCATCGGCGCCGAAACCCGGGCCCAGGTGCTGGAGGCCGAGGGCCGGCTTCCCGACGCGGTGATCGCCTGCGTCGGCGGCGGCTCCAACGCCATCGGCATGTTCCACCCCTTCCTGGCCGACGAGGGCGTGCGGCTGATCGGCGTGGAAGCGTCCGGCTACGGGCTCGACAAGCTGCACGCCGCCTCGCTCACCGGCGGGCGCCCCGGGGTGCTGCACGGCAACAAGACCTATCTGCTGCAGGACGCCGACGGCCAGATCCTCGACGCCCACTCCATCTCCGCCGGGCTGGACTATCCGGGGATCGGGCCGGAGCACTCCTTCCTCCATGACATCGGCCGGGCCGAATACCGCACCTGCACCGACGACGAGGCCCTGGCCGCCTTCGAGCTGTGCGCCAAGCTGGAGGGCATCATCCCGGCGCTGGAGACCGCCCACGCCATGGCGCGCCTGCCCGAGCTGGCACGCGAGCTGGGGCCGGACGGGGTCATCGCCCTGTGCCTGTCCGGCCGCGGCGACAAGGACGTCGCCACCATCGCCGAACACATGGGCCGCCGGCTTTAGGGGGGGGCCTAACGGACCCCGTATTCCCCGCGGAAGCGGGGACCCAGGCTTTGCCGCCAGGGCCGCCGCATAGGGCCAAGCCTGGATCCCCGCTTCCGCGGGGAATGCGGCTCTGGGGTTGCTCACCTCTTCCCTTTCTGGACGCCGCCCCCGGGGCCTGATACCTCGCAGGCGCCATGACCGCCCCCTCGACGATCGCCATCCGCGGCACCGCCCGCATCGACGCCCGCTTTGAGCGGCTGCGGGCCGAGGGGCGCGCCGGCTTCGTCGCCTATATGATGGCCGGCGACCCGGACCCTGAGACCGCCCACGCCATCCTCGCCGGCCTGCCCGGCGCCGGGGCCGACCTCATCGAGGTGGGCTTCCCCTTCTCCGACCCCATGGCCGAGGGGCCGACCATCCAGCGGGCCAGCCAGCGGGCGCTGAAGGCCGGCATGACCCTGTCTGGAACCCTGGACCTGGTCCGCCGCTTTCGCGACGGCGACCAGGCCACCCCGATCATCCTCATGGGCTATCTCAACCCCCTGCTGAACCGCGGCTTTGAGACCTTCGCCGGCCAGGCGGCCGCCGCGGGGGTCGACGGGGTGATCGTGGTCGACTGCCCGCCGGAGGAGGCGGGAGAGCTGGCCGCCGCCCTGGACGCCGCCGGCCTGTCGCTGATCCGGCTGGCCACCCCGACCTCGGACGACGCGCGGCTGGCGGTGGTGGTGCGCGGCACCTCGGGCTTCGTCTATTACGTCTCCGTCGCCGGGGTGACCGGGGTCAAGGAGGCGGACGCGGGCGCGGTGGCGCCGGCGGTGGCGCGGGTGCGGGCGGCCTCGGGCCTGCCGGTGGCCGTGGGCTTCGGCATCCGCACGCCCGAGCGGGCCGCGGCGGTGGCGCGGGTGGCCGACGCGGTGGTGGTGGGCTCGGCCCTGGTGGACGACATCGAGCAGGCGGCGGCGGAGGGGGCCGACGTGGCCGGCCGGGTGCTGGCCTCGGCCGGGGCCCTGGCCCGGGCGGTGCGGGGGGCGCGGGCATGAGCGACGCGCCGAGCCCGCCGCCGATCCCTGGAAAGCGCGGCGGCTGGCTGGCGCGCATCGCGCCGGGGGTGCGCAACCTCGTCGCCAAGCGCCCGGCGCCGACGCCCGAGAACCTGTGGGTCAAGGACCCCGACACCGCCGAGATGCTCTACCGCCCGGACCTGGAGGCCGCCCTGTGGGTGACGCCGTCGGGCCGGCACATGCGCATCGGGCCGGACCAGCGCTTCGCCTACACCTTCGACGACGGGGTCTATGAAGAGCTGCCGGCGGCGACGGCGCCGGACGACCCCCTGCGCTTCACCGACGATCGTCCGTACACGGACCGTCTGCGCGCCTCCCGCAAGGCCACCGGCGACCAGGACGTGATGTCCGCCGCCGTCGGCGCCATCGCCGGAATCCCGACTCTGGCCCTGGTACAGAACTTCGCCTTCATGGGCGGTTCCCTTGGCGTCGCGGCGGGCGAGGGCTTCATCGCCGCCGCCCAGGAGGCCGTGCGCCGCGGCTGCCCGCTGGTGGCCTTCACCGCCGCCGGCGGCGCGCGGATGCAGGAGGGCGCCCTGTCGCTGATGCAGATGGCCCGCACCACCCTGGCGATCCAGGAGCTGAAGCGCGCCGGCCTGCCTTATGTGGTGGTGCTGACCGACCCCACCACCGGCGGCGTCACCGCCTCCTACGCGATGCTTGGCGACGTGCAGCTGGCAGAGCCGGGCGCGATGATCGGCTTTGCGGGCCCCCGCGTGATCGAGCAGACCATCCGCGAGACCCTGCCGCCCGGCTTCCAGCGCTCCGAATATCTGCTGGAGAAGGGCATGGTCGACCGCGTCACCCCCCGCAAGGACCTGCCGGCCGAACTGGGCGCCATTCTCAAGACCCTGATGCTGGGCCGCGCCCGGGGCAAAGTCGCCTGACCGACCACCTGCGCGCCATCGATGCGCCGCTGGAGCGGCTGAGGGCGCTTCATCCCCTGAAGATCGACCTGTCGCTGGACCGCATGCGCCGGCTGATGGCCGATCTCGGCCACCCCGAGGACCGCCTGCCGCCGGTGATCCACGTGGCCGGCACCAATGGCAAGGGCTCCACCGTGGCCCATATGCGCGCCATCGCCGAGGCCGCCGGCCTGCGCGTCCACGTCTTCACCTCCCCGCACCTGGTGCGCTTCGTCGAGCGCATCCGCCTGGCCGGGACGCTGATCACCGAAGAGGCCCTGGCCGCCATCCTGGAGCGGGTCGAGGCGGCCAACGCCGGCCAGCCGATCACCTTCTTCGAGATCACCGCGGCGGCGGCCTTCGTCGCCTTCGCGGAAACTCCCGCCGATCTGCTGCTGCTGGAGGTGGGCCTGGGCGGCGTGCTCGACGCCACCAACATCATTCCCCGCACCGCCGTCAGCGTCATCGCCCCCGTCGACTACGACCACCGCGAATTCCTCGGCGACGACCTGGCCTCCATCGCCGGGGAGAAGTCCGGGGTCATCAAGCGCGGCGCGCCGGTGGTCAGCGCCCGCCAGCAGGACGTCGCCCGTCAGGTGATCGAGCGCCAGGCCGCCCGCCTGGGCGCGCCGCTGCAGATGATGGGCGAGGCCTTTGACGCGGCCCTCGAGGACGGCCGCCTGGTGTTCCGGGGGGAGGACCGGCTGCTCGACCTGCCGCCCACGGCCCTGGTCGGCGACCACCAGATCGACAACGCCGCCCTGGCCATCGCCGCCCTGCTGGCCTGGGGCGACCCACGCATCGACGATGACGCCATCGCCCGCGGGCTGCGCGCGGTGTCTTGGCCGGCGCGGATGCAGCGGCTTACCGCCGGCCCCTACGCGGGGGCCTGGCTCGACGGCGGCCACAACCCCCACGGGGCGCGCGCCGTAGCCGCGGCCATGGCCGGCCTCGCGCGGGATGGCCGGCCGGTGGCGCTGATCGCCGGCACGCTGGCCAACAAGGACGCCCACGGCTTCTTCGCCGCCTTCAAGGCGCTCGGGCCCAAGGTCTACGCCATCGGCTTCGACGCCGACGCGGCGGCGCCCGCCGCGCGTACGGCCGAAGCCGCCCGCGCCGCCGGGCTGACGGCGGACGTCTGCACGGATGTCGCCGAGGCCTACGCCAAGGCGGAGGAGGCGCACGTCCTCATCTGTGGATCGCTATACCTGGCCGGCGAGGTCCTGGCGGCATCGCCGGCGACCTGGCCGACCTAGGCGGCGGCGGGCTCGATGCCAGTCTCGGCCAGCCATTCGAGGATCTTCTGCTTGGGCATGGCGCCCACCTTCATCGACGCCATCTGGCCGTCGCGGAACAGCATCAGCGTCGGGATCCCGCGCACGCCATAGCGGCTGGGGACGCTGGGGCTTTCCTCGATGTTGACCTTGGCGACGGTGACGTAATCGGCCAGTTCCTCGGAGATCTGATCCAGGGCGGGCGCGATCTGCTTGCACGGGCCACACCACTCGGCCCAGAAATCCACCAGCACCGGCTTGTCGGCCTTGAGCACATCCTGCTCGAAGGATTCGTCGGTGACCTTGACGGTGCTCATGAGATGGCGACTCCAAATGGGTGCGCGTCGGGCGCTGATGACTAGGTAGGTCGGCGGCGGCCCGCGATCAACCGCCCTGGGCCAGGGCGGCGAGGGCCGCGGCCATGATGTTTTCTGGAACCGGCATCAGCTTAGGCCCATCGGTCCATACCAGCGCCGCCTCCACCGACCGGCCCGGGAAGACCGCGCGCAGCACCGCGGCATAGACCGCCATCTGCCTCAGGTAGGCGGGATCGGCGTCCTCTATGCGCTCGGGCGACGGCCGGTTGGTCTTGAAGTCCACCACGAGCACACGGCCGGGTTCCACCAGCAGTCGGTCGACCCGCCCGGAGACGGCCAGGCCCGCGGGCAGATCCGGCGCCGCGCCGGCCAGGGCCACCTCCGCCCGCGAGCCCGGGCCGAACACCGCCGCGAAGCGGTCGTCGCGCAGCACCGTCAGAGCGGCGTCGGCCATCTCGGCGCGCTGGGCGTCGGTGAGATCGCGCTCGCGAGCCAGCAGGCGGCCGGCCGCCTCGGCCCGGTCGGGCGCATCGATGTCGGGCAACAGTTGCAGCAGGCGGTGGATCAGTTCGCCCCGGCGGAACCGTCCCAGGCCGCCGACCGTGGCCAGGGGCGACGGCGCCGGCCCCCTCTCCGCCTCGGCCAGGGCGGAGGGCGCCGCCCAGCGCATGGCGGAGGGCTCGGGCGGCGCGGCGGCGACCGCCCAGCCGGGCAGGGTCGCGATGACCGCGGGTCGCGAACCGATCCGCGTGAGGGTAGCCGGGTCGGGCCCGAAGCGGCGCACGACCATCGCGCCCAGCTGGACCTCCCGCACCCGAGGGGCGATGTCGGGGTGGGCCAGGGCCGCCTGCGCCGCCGCATACCAGCCGCCGACCGACTCCGGCTTGGCGTTGGCGGCGACACGGCCGGCCAGGATCAGGCGGTCGCGGGCCCGGGTCAGCGCCACGTAGAGCAGCCGCTGCGTCTCCTCCTCCTCCTTGCGCTCTCGCCATGTCCGCGCCGCTGCCGACGCCGGCGCATCGGTCTTGGCGGCGCTGCACCACAGGTAGCCGCCGTCCTGCGTCCTCATCAGCGGGCTGCCGCGGGCTGTGCGGGTCAGCGTCGTCTCGGGGAGAATGACGATCGGCGCCTCAAGCCCCTTGGCGCCGTGCACGGTCATCACCCGAACCTCGCCGCGAGGCCCCTCCATCTCGCGCTTGACGGTGATGTCGAGGCTGGCGAAGGCGGCGACCAGTCGCTCCAGGTCGTGCACCCCGGTGCGCTCGGCGGCGATCACCTGGGCCAGGAACTCATCGAGCACATCCTCGGCCTCGGCGCCCAGGCGGGTCAGGACGCGGGCGCGCATGGAGCGGCCGGCGGCGTCGGTCTGGCCCAGGAAGCGGGCGTAGAAGTCGAAGGGGCGACGTGTCCGGCCCTCCTGCCGCGCGGCCTCGAGCAGGGTCCGGGCCGCGGCCCAGTCCGGCCGCTCGTCGGCGCGCGCCTGGAGCGCCGCCCACAGGGTCCCGCGCCGCCCGTGGGCGAGGGCGAACAGGCTGTCCTCGTCGACATCGCAGAACGGGCTGCGCAAGAGGGCTGCGAGGGTCAGGTCGTCCCCCGGGAACTGAACCAGCCGGCCCAGGGCCATCAGGTCGTCGAAGGCGATATGCTCGGACAGGCGCAGCCGGTCGGCCCCGGCCACCGGCACCCCTCGGCGCTTGAGGGCGCGGAGGGTCTCCTCGAACAGGGCGCGGCGCCGGCGAACCAGGATCAGCACGTCGCCGTAGTGGGCCGGCCGCCGGTCATCCTTCTCGTAGACGGCGTCGCCGCGCGCGATGATCGCCTGGATCTCCGCCGCGATGGCCTCGGCGAGCCTGCGGTTGGCGCTCTGGGGCCCGGACTGGTCGACGGGATCGGTCCAGGCCTCCCGGTCGTCGCCCTTCTCCTCCTGGACCAGGGGCCAGACCTCGACGCAGCCGGGATGCCCCTTGCGGTTGGCGATGTGAGTCAGGACCGCTGTCCCCTCGGACGGCGGCACGCCGGTCCAGACGTCGCGGTCCGAGAACAGGGCGTCGACGAAGCCAAGCACCTCCGGCGTGGACCTGAACGAGGCGATCAGGGGCACCAGTCGCCCCTCGCGCCCGGCGGCGGCGATGGCCGCCAGATGCACATTGCGCTCCTCGATCAGCAGGTGCGGCGCCGCGCCCTGGAAGGAATAGATCGACTGCTTCTCGTCGCCGACGATGAACAGGGTGCGCTCCAGGCCGCGCAGGACCGGTTGGGCCCCGAAGCCGGCGAAGAACTCGGCGGTGATGGCGCGCAGGATCGCCCATTGCTCGGGGGCGGTGTCCTGGGCCTCGTCCAGCAGGACGTGATCGACGCCGCCATCGAGCTTGTAGAGCACCCAGGCGGCGTCGGCCCGCTCGGTGAGAAGCTCACAGGTCTTGATGATCAGGTCGGCGAAGTCGAGGGCGCCGCGGGCGGCCTTGCTGAGGCGATAGGCGTCCACATAGGTGAAGGCCAGGGTCAGGGCATGGACGGTGTCCTGCGCCACCTTGGCAGCGCGAACCTGTTCGCGCACGGCCTCCAGACGGTCCTGCTCGGCCATCAGCCGCGCGCGCAGGTCCTCGCGTCCGGCGAAGGCGGCGGTCTTGGCCACCCACACCGCCGGCGTGCCCTGGCCGCGTTCGGTGAACAGGGCGCCCAGCACCCGATCGAGGGTCAGGGCCGGATCCCCGATCAGCTCGGCCACCCCGGCCAGTGCCTGGGCGCATTTGCCGTCGGCGGTCTTTCCGGTGGCGATCAGGGCCTCGGCGCAGGCGCGCCACAGGCCGCGATCGAGCAGGCCCGGGGCGATGGCGGCGCTCTCCAGGGCGGCGCCGTCCAGCGGCTCATCGAAACCGCACCTCGCCCAGACGTCGGCCTTCACCGCCCCCGGGCCGCCGATCCGATCGACATAGGCGGCGATGGCCGCCCGCTCGGACTCGAAGGCGAGGAACATGGACTGGAAATCGTCATAGGCCAGGGCCACCGACATGCGGGCATAGGCGTCGGCCACCGCCCCCTCGCCGCGCAGGGCGAACTTGGCCACCTCGGCGCGGGCCTCGCCGGCGATCTCGGCGGCGGCGGCGTCGTCCATCACGGTGAAGCCCGGCGAGACATCCGCCTCCAGGGGGAAGCGGCGCAGCAGCTTCTCGCAGAAGGCGTGGATGGTCTGGATCTTCAGCCCGCCGGGGGTCTCCAGGGCGCGAGCGAACAGCGCCCGGGCGCGCGACAGGGCGGCGGCGTCGAAGACCCGCTCCGGCCCGCCCTCCAGCTCGCCCAGACGCCCCTTCAGGGCGTCGTCCTCCATGGTGGACCAGTCGCCGAGCACCTGGAACAGCCGCCTCTGCATCTCGGCGGCGGCGGCCTTGGTGTAGGTGACGCAGAGGATCGCCTCGGGCGGGGCGCCCTGCAGCAGCAGCCGCGCCACCCGGCTGACCAGGGTGGTGGTCTTGCCCGAGCCGGCGTTGGCGGTGACGAAGACCGAGGCGACGGGGTCGGAAGCGCGATGCTGGGGGGACGTCATTCGCCGCCGTCCTCGTCCTGGCCGCTGGTGGACCATTCATAGACCCGGGCCAGGTGGTCGTAGTCGCCGGGGTATTGCTTGACGAATTGCGGCGCCGTTCGCGACCGGTACGGATAGGCGGGGTCGTCGAAGCGGGCCAGCAGGTCCTGCAGTCCCGCCCAGGCCCGCTCCGACAGGTCGATGCTCTCGGCGCCCGCCCCGCCCCGCACGATCTCCTCCCCCGCCGGCCGTCGCCCGGTGACGCGCAGGTAGACCAGGTCCCCCGGCTCAGGCGTCCCGGCGCCCTCGAACCCGCCGCGGCCGAGAATGGCGGCCGTCAGGGTCAGTTGCGGCGAGAAGCCGGACTCGACCATTTTCTGGCTGGGGGCCGCGCCGGTCTTGTAGTCGACCACATGGGCCTGGCCGTCCGGGGTCAGCTCGATGCGGTCGGCCTTGGCGGTGATGGTGAAGGTCGTCGCGCCGGCGGCGAGGGTCACCGCGCCCTGCTGCTCGATCAGCAGTCGCACCCCGCCGGCCCGGCGCCGCATCTCCACCTGCGCCACCCAGGCGGCGGCTTCCCGCGCCAGGGCGGTCTCGCGGGCCATGGCCGAGGCGGGCGCCCCAGCATCGCGCAGGGCCCGCAGATAGAGGGCGGCGAACTCGGCGGCCGGGTCGGCGGGCAGCGCTTCCGGCCAGGCGGTGGCGAAGTCCTCGAAGGCCTGGTGGATGGCGGTGCCGCGGGCGCGCGCCTCCATCGGCTCGTCCGGCCGGTCCAGCGGGTAGAGCTTGAGAATGTCGCGGGCATAGACCGCGTAGGGATCGCGGGTGAGGGCCTCGACGCGGGTGACGGCGAGCTTGGTCGGCCGGGCGGTGCGGGGGGGCGTCGGCGCCGGGCGCGCGGCAGGATTGTAGGGTCCGGCCGCGTCCAGCCCGCGCGCCCAATCGAGCAGTTCGTCCCGCCGCGGCAGGATGACCTTGGCTCCCCGCGCCAGGGTCCTCAGCCGCCACAGCCAGCGCGACTCCAGGGCCGGCGCGCCTTCGCGCCGCTCCGAATGCAGCAGATAGACCTCCGGCGCGCAGGCGGCCTGGGCGAAATCGTGGGCGGACAGGCCGATGCGGCGCTCCGGCGGCGGCAGGCCGAGGGTCCGGCGCATGGGTCGCGACAGGAAGGGATCGGTGGGGGCCGGCGCCGGCCAGACGCCTTCCTCCAGGCCGGCCAGGATCACCCGGTCGGCGCGCACAAGGCGGGCCTCGATGGCGCCGAGGATGCGCAGGCGCGCGTGTGTGGCGCCGCCGCCGCGCACCGTCGCGCCCTCCATCAACGATTCGAGGATGGCGGCGAAGCCGGCGGGCGTGGCCGGCGGCAGGCCGTCGCTCTCCTCGATCAGGGCCGACACCAGGCCGGCCGCCGAATCCCCCGCCGGACCCGTCCACAGCTCGCCCAGGTCCCCGTCCGGCCCGGCCGCCAGCCGCTCCATGGCCTCGGCGAGCGCCCGGGCCGCCGCGGCGGCCGGGGCGGCGCCCGCCGCGAAGGGGGCGGCCGCATGGTCGAGGGCGGCCTTGAGCGATTGCGCCAAGGCCTCGGCGACGGCGGCCTCCTGCGGGCGGCGCGCGGTCTGCAGATGGGAGAAGAGGCCGGCCCAGCCGTCGCGCCGGGCCCCGCGCAGACCATGGCGCTCGAGGGCGTCGATCTGGGCCTCAAGCGCTTCCGCCGGGCGGCCCAGGCGCACCAGCGGATGCTTGAGGATGGCTAGCAGGCGCACCGGGTCGCCGGCGTCGATGCTGGCCCGGGCGACCAGGGCCGCCAGAACGCCGACGCCGCACCCCGACAGGGGCGCGCCGGCGGAGCTGTCGGGCGCGATGCCCCACCGCGCCAGCCGGGCGGTGACGCGGCGGGCGAGATCGCGGTCAGGGGTCACCAGGGCGCAGGTCCGGCCCGGGGACTCCAGGGTCTCGCGCATGAGCAGGGCGGCGAGGACGGCGGTCTCCTCCGACGAGCGGCCCGCCATCAGGACGAGGCCATCCAGGCCCTCGGTGATCGGGTCGGGCGCCCCGGCGGGCGCCTCTGCCCGGATCTTGAGGATCTGGTCCCGCCAGTCGGCGGTGGATTCCGCCGGGCGAAGGGCCTCGTTGATCAGCCGCCGGCGCCAGCGCCCGCGCGCCTCGCCTGTCCCCCCGGCGACCGGCCAGGGACGGACGTCGTCGCGGGACACCTCGGCGCGGATCAGCAGGCGCTTCATGGCGCCCTGCGGATGCTGCTCGCCCACGCGCATCCAGGCGTCGTCGGCCAGGTCCACGTCCAGGCCGGGCAGCACGACAGCCCCCAGGGGCGCCGCCGCGATCACCGCCAACAGGTCGGCGGTGGCCGGGGCCGTGCCGGTGGACCCCGCGGCCAGCAACACCCCCGGCGGCGGGCTGTCGGTCCACTGGCGGGCGAGGGCGCGCAGCAGGGCCACCCGCCGCTCGGTGACGTCGGCCAGCCCCAGCTCGGCGAGGCGCCGGGGCCACAGCTCGGTGGCGAGGCGCAGGAAGTCGGCCGAGCGCTGCCAGTGGCGGGCCATGTCGCCCTCCACCAGGGTCTCGACCCGGGACAGGTCGCCGATCTCCTCGATCTGGCAGCTGTCGAGGAAGCCCGCGAGGGCGTCGGCCAGTTTAAGCGCGCCGGCGGCGTCGATGGATCGCTCGAAATGGTGGTCGTTCTCGGCCACCAGCCGCGCCAGCTCGAAGCGGCGGCGGTAACCGCTGATCGCCGGCGGGAGATCCAGGGCCAGATCGCCGGGCTCGAAAGGGGGCTCGCCCTCGTCGAGGTCGCCGAGGGCGCGGATCTGCGGCAGCAGCAGGGCCCGGCCGCCCGCCGCCTCCACGAAGGCCTCGGCCAGGGCGCGGGCGCCGCGGCGGGTGGGCGTGAGCACCAGGGCCTGCGACAGGGCGTCTGGCCCGAGGGGCGACAGGGCCTGGTGCAGGCCGCGGGCCAGGTCCTGGACGAACGGGCGATGGGCGGGGATGGTGAACCAGCGCGGCCCGGCCAGGGCGAACGGGCCGCCGGGATCTCTCACGAGGACGCCTGTGACAGCCGGGCCTCGGCCTCGGCCCGCGCCCCGGGATCGCCCACGTGCATCCAGAAGCCGTCCATTGCGGCGCCGTGCAGGCGGCCCTGGGCCATCAGCGCCATCCAGGCGGGGAACAGGGAAAAGGGCCCAGGGCCGGCGTCGTCGACGATCTGCGGCTTGAGGATCTGGAAGCCGATATAGGCGAACGGAGCGGCGGGCCGGGCGCCGCGGTGGGTCAGGCGGCCGTCTTCGCCGAGGAAGAAATCCCCTGGCCCGTCGAAGCCCAGGGTGCGGGCCATAGGCGCCAGGAGCAGGCAGGCGTCCATGCGCGCCGGGTCCCAGGCGGCCCGCAGGGCGTCCAGGGCCGGGACGGCGCCCTCGGTCCAGACCGAGTCGATATTGGCCACCCAGACGGGCGCCTCGCCCAGCAGCGGCCGCGCCTTCTTCAGCCCGCCGCCGGTCTCCAGCAACTGGGCGCGCTCGTCGGAGATGACGATGGCCGGGCTGGCGCGCCGCGACAGGTGCGCCTCCAGCCGGTCGGCGAAGGCGTGGACATTGACCACGGCCTTGGTCACGCCCTGGGCCTGGAGCCGGTCCAGCACATGGTCGATCAGGGCGCGGCCGCCGACCTCGACGAGGGCCTTGGGCCGGTCGTCCGTGAGCGGCCGCATGCGGGTGCCAAGGCCGGCGGCCAGGACCATGGCGGTGGTCGGGCCGGTCATGCCCGCATCTCCATCGGGACGTGCCGGTCGAACCAGGCCTTCAGCCCGGCCAGCTGCGGATTGGCCAGGTTGCGTTCCAGGTGCCGCCACATGCGTGGCAGGAAGGCGGCGTAGCGGGGCTTGGCGTCGCGGACGATCAGGCGGGCGAAGACCCCGATGATGCGCGCCTCGTTGAGCGCCGCCAACCCGGCGTAGTCGGCCATGAAGGCCTCGCGGTCGGCGGGCGGGCGAAGGGTGAAATAGTGATCGAGCATCGCCGCCTCCAGTTCGGGCGAGACGTCCCGGCGGGCGTCCTGCAGCAGCGAATGCAGGTCCCAGCTGGGATGGGCGCGCACGGCGTCCTGGAAATCGATCAGGCCGGCCCGGGCGACGCCCTGGCGGTCATCGAGCCAAAGCAGGTTCTCGGCATGGAAATCGCGGTGGGCGAAGACCGAGGCCCCGGCGACCCCCCGGGCCACGATCGGCGCCCATAGCTCGCGCCAGTCCGCCAGGGCCGTCTCCCCGAAGTCGAGGGCCGGCCTCAGCTTGGGGTACCATTGCACGAACAGGTCCGCCCCGGACTGCAGGGCCAGGCCGTCGTAGTCGAGCAGGGGCCAGGCGGCGCCAAAGCCCTCCAGCGCCCCCGGCGGCGTCTCCTCGTGGAGGCGGGCCTGGACCTCGATGGAGGTGCGGTAGAAGAGAGCCTCATCGGCGCCCTCCTCGATCCGCCGCGCGAACACGCCGGCGCCGAAATCCTCGATCACGGCGAGGCCGAGACCGGGGTCCAGCGCGACCACATCGGGCGCCGACAGCCCCCGCCCCCGCAGATAGCCCGCGGCGGCGGCGAAGGCCTCGACGCTGCCGGCGGCCAGGCGGGCCATGGCGTTCCAGCCGGCTTCGGTGCGCCGCGCCTCGTCCCAGGTGGGATCGCAGGGCGGGCTCTCGCTGGACGGCGGGGCGTTCATCAGCATCAGCGTGGCGCCGGACGGCAGGAGAAGCCGCTCGTAGCTGCGCGTCGAGGCGTCGCCGGGAATGGGCTCGCGGCGGGCGGCGGACAGGCCGGCCTGGGCCAGGAAGGCGGCTGTCGCCGCGCCACGATCAAAACTCAAGCGCTCGCCCTTCCCATGCCCCGTGGCCGGCCAGGGTGGCGCTGCGGCCCTCGCCATCCATGGCCAGCTGTATATCGAGTCGATCCTCGGGCAGGCGCCCCTCCAGCCGTTCGGGCCACTCGATGATGGCGACGCCGTCGTCCAGGGCCTCCTCGAGGCCAATCTCATAGGCCTCCTCCGGCCGGCTCAGCCGGTAGAGGTCAAAATGGGCGATCAGGAAGCGCGACCCCTCGTAGAACTGCGCCAGGGTGAAGGTGGGGCTGGGCACCTCCTCGTCGGGCGTGGTCAGGGCGCGGATCAGGGCGCGGGCCAGGGTGCTCTTGCCGGCGCCAAGGGGGCCGAACAGGCAGACGGCCTCACCGGCGCGCAGGGCGCCGGCGACGCGGGCGCCGAGGCGGGCGGTGGCGGCCTCGTCGGGAAGCAGCAGAGCGGTCATGCCCCATCCTAGTGCGGCCGAGGCCCGAGACCCAGGGTTGCGCGTTCACAACAAGCCGATTGCACGCGCCTCGCCTTGCGGCGACGGTGGAGGGGCCGCCGTGGGAGCCAAGACATGACCAAGTTCAAGCTGTGGGGCGGCCTCGCCCTGGCCGTGGTGATCGCCGTGGGCGCGGCCTACCTGTACTGGGACATCCAGGTCCGGTATCGTCCCCAGACCATCACCAAGCACCAGGCCGAGATCGCGCAGATCCTGGAGCGTTCCGGCTGGGTCTCCAACAAGGGGACCCGCGGCAAGCTCTACATGATCTCGTTCCGCAGCTGCCCGGACTGCATCCGCTTCAAGGCGGACGAGTTCCCAGGCCTGAAGACGGCGGGGGTGGACATCCGCGAGATCCTGGTGGCCCGCCGGGACGTCAACGGCCTGACCAACTCCACCCCGGCGGAGCGGGCCACGGTGGCCGAGCTGTGGATCAACCGCCAGGGCGCCCTGCTGGACCGGTGGATGGCCGTCCCCCCCGCCGCCTGGGCCGCCCCGGGGGTGCCGCCGGCGGATGGCGATATCGCCCGCTCGGCGGTGGTGGAGGCCAGCCGCAAGATGGTCGACGACCTGAAGCCCCTGCTCAAGGACAACGGCATCGCCTTCGCCTACCCGACCCTGATCTGGTGGACCGCGGCCGGAGAGATGCGCGGGTGCGCCTGCGAGAGCGCGCGGACCTACAAATACGTCAGGCGGGACCTGGGCGCTTGACGCAGGCGGCGGGCGAGCGCCGAACCAGTCGCTGAGACGGGGACGGGCGCATGTCGGCGATCAAGCAGCGAATTCGCAAGGCGGCCTTGCTGCAGAAGCTCGGCCCCGGCCTGATCACCGGCGCCGCCGACGACGATCCCAGCGGCATCGCCACCTATTCCCAGGCGGGCGCCGCCTTCGGCTTCAACATGCTGTGGACCATCGTCCTCACCTTTCCCCTGCTGGGGGCGGTGCAGTCGATCGCGGCGCGCATCGGGCGGGTCACCGGCCAGGGGCTGTCGGCCAATATCAAGGCGATCTTTCCGCGCTGGCTGCTGCTGATCGTGGTCGCCCTGTTGTTCGTCGCCAATACGATCAACATCGGGGCCGACCTGGCGGCCATGGGGGGAGCGGCCGCCCTGGTCCTCGGCCGGGAGAGCCATTTCTACGTCCTGGGCTTCGGCGCCCTGACTCTGCTGCTGCAGTTCTTCCTGCACTACCACCGCTACGTCAGCATTCTGAAATGGCTGACCCTGGTGCTGTTCGCCTATGTCGGCGTGGTCCTGGTGACCCACGTCGACTGGGCGGAGGCGGCCGCCCGCACGGTGCTTCCGAGATTCTCCATGGACGCCGCTTCCGCGGGCATGATCGTGGCCATCTTCGGCACCACGATCAGCCCCTATCTGCTGTTCTGGCAGAGCTCGCAGGAGGTGGAGGAGGTCAACAACGATCCGGCCGGGGAGACCCTGCGCGTGGCGCCGCGCGGCGCGATCTTGGAATTCCGGCGGATCCGCCTGGACACCTACATCGGCGTCGGCTTCGCCCACCTGGTCGCCGCGGCCATCGTCCTGGCCACGGCGGCGACCCTGCACCAGAGCGGCCATTGGCAGATCGCCACCGCGGCGGAGGCGGCCGAGGCCCTGCGGCCCATTTCCGGGGACCTGGCGTTCATGCTGTTCGGACTGGGCATCGTCGGCACCGGCCTGCTGGCGGTTCCCGTGCTGGCGGGATCGGCCGCGTACGCCTTCGCCGAAGCCTTCGGATGGAGAAGCGGCCTGGACTACCAGCCGTGGGAGGCCGCGGGCTTCTACGCCGTGATCGCGGCGGCGATCACCGTCGGCATCCTGCTGGATGTGTCCAACGTCGACCCGATCCGGGCGCTGATCTGGAGCGCCAAGGTCAATGGCGTGATCTCGGTGCCGATCCTGGCGGTGATGATGATCGTGGCGGCCAAACGCTCGATCATGGGGGACTTCCCCGCCTCCCGGCTGCAGCTGGCGCTGGGCTGGCTGACCACGGCGGTGATGGCGGCGGCGGCGGCGGCGATGTTCATCCTCGGCTAGACCCCCGGCCCCGGCCGCGCTACCGAGCGGGCCATGGCGCAGTCGCTTCGGACCGCATACCGCCTCCTGATCGAGGAAGGCCGACTCAGGCCCGACCCAGACCAGGCGGCGGCAGTGGCCGCCCTTGCGCGGCTGGAGGCCGACCTCAACGCCGCGGGCGAGCCGTCCTTCCTGCCGTTCTTCAAGAAGCCCAAGGCGGCGCGGGGGGTCTATCTGTGGGGGCCGGTGGGCCGCGGCAAGTCGCTGGTCATGGACCTGTTCTTCGAGGCCGCGCCGGTGAGCCGCAAGCGCCGCGCCCACTTCCACGCCTTCATGGCCGAGATCCACGCCCTCATCGGCGCCTGGCGCAAGGGCGACGCCGCCGCCCGCCGGCAGCGTTTCGGCCAGCATAAGGGGGACGATCCCATCGCCCCGGTGGCCGAGTTGATCGCGTCCCAGGCGAGGCTGCTGTGCTTCGACGAGCTGCAGGTCACCGACATCGCCGACGCCATGATCCTGGGCCGGTTGTTCGAGGCCCTGTTCGCCCAGGGGGTGACCCTGGTCGCCACCTCCAACCGGCCGCCGGAGGATCTCTACAAGGCGGGCATCAATCGGGAGCTGTTCGTCCCCTTCATCGACATGCTGGGCGAGCGGATGGACGTCGTGCGAATCGGCGGGCCGACGGACTTCCGGCTGGACCGGCTGCGCGGGGCGCAGGTCTATTTCGCGCCCATCGACGCGGCCGCCCGGGACGGGTTCGACGACCTGTGGGAGCGGCTGCTGGACGGCGCCGAGGAGCGGCCCGCGACGCTAGAGGTGCTGGGCCGCAAGCTGAGCCTGCCGCGGGCGGCGGGGGGGCTGCTGCGGGCCAGCTTCGCCAGCCTCTGCGGCCAGCCCCTGGGGGCGCAGGACTATCTGGCCCTCGCCGGCCGCTTCCAGACCCTGTTCCTGGAGGATGTGCCCCGGCTGACCGCCGAGCGCCGCAACGAGGCGCGTCGGCTGGTGACCCTGATCGACGCCCTCTACGAGGCCGGGACCAAGCTGGTGATCCTGGCCGAGGCGGAGCCGGACGATCTCTATCCCGCCGGCGACGGCGCCTTCGAGTTCGAGCGCACCGCCTCGCGGCTTCAGGAGATGCGGTCGGACGACTATGTGGGTCGGACCGACCCCTAGGCGGGCCGGCCCTTCTAATCACGGGGCGGGCGCCGACCGTGGTTTCGTTGACACCCCCCGCGACGGGTCTAAAAGACGGCCTCGCCTGCGACCACATACCCCCGACTGTCTACAGGCGCTCAAGGAGTTCGATTTCCCATGGCTCAGGTCAGGAGCGACGCGCAGGGCCCCGACGCGCAGGTGCGGGCAGGCCCCCGCGGCTCGGCCGACCGGCCGATGTCTCCGCATCTGCAGGTGTGGCGCTGGCATGTGACCATGGCCGCCTCGATCCTGCACCGCGGCGCGATCATCGCCACCTATGTGGGCGCCCTGATCCTGGCGGGGCTGATCGTCGCCCTGGCGTCCGGCGAGGAGGCCTACGGCGCCTATCGCGGCCTGCTGGCTTCGCCGCTGGGCCTGCTGGTCATGTTCGGCCTGACCGTGGCCCTGATCTTCCTGACGCTGGAGAACATCCGCCGGCTGTTCTGGGACTTCGGCGTCGGCCTCGACATCAAGACCGCCGGCTCGACGGCCTGGCTGGTGATCGTCGCCTCGGTCGTGTTGGCGGTCCTCGTCTGGGCGGCGGCCCTGTCCATGGGAGCCTTCTGATGGTCAGCTATCGCACCCCCCTCGGCCGCGCCCGCGGTCTCGGCTCGGCCAAGCACGGCGTCAGCCCCTGGCTCGGCGAGCAGGTGGCCTCCTTCGCCCTGATCCTGCTGGCCCCGTGGGCCCTGCTGTCGGGCCTGGCCCTGGCCCGGACCGACTTCGTCGGCGCCGCCCTGTGGCTGGCCTCGCCGCTGAACGCGGTGCTGTCGCTGCTGCTGCTGACGGTGGGCTTCTACTATCTGCACGCCGCCATGCGGGTGGTGATCGAGGACTACATCCACGGGGTGGCCAAGGCGGCCGCCCTGCTGGCCAACCTTTTCGTCTGCGTACTTGGCGGCGCGCTGGCGGTGTTCTGCGTGCTGAAGGTCGCCTTCGTATCGGGAGCGTTCTGATGGCCGCCTATGAATTCGTCGACCACACCTTCGACGTGGTGGTGGTGGGCGCCGGCGGCTCGGGCCTGCGCGCCGCCCTCGGCTGCGCCCAGGCCGGCCTGAAGACCGCCTGCGTCACCAAGGTCTTCCCGACCCGCTCACACACCGTCGCGGCGCAGGGCGGCATCTCCGCCTCCCTCGGCAACATGAGCCCCGACGACTGGCGCTGGCACATGTACGACACCGTCAAGGGGTCGGACTGGCTGGGCGACCAGGACTCCATCGAATACCTGGTCCGCAACGCCCCGGCGGCGGTCTATGAGCTGGAACACTGGGGCGTGCCCTTCTCGCGCACCGAGGACGGCAAGATCTACCAGCGCGCCTTCGGCGGCATGACCAAGAACTTCGGCGAAGGCCCGATCCAGCGCACCTGCGCCGCGGCCGACCGCACCGGCCACGCCATGCTGCACACCATGTACGGCCAGTCCCTCAGCCACGACGTGGAGTTCTTCACCGAATACTTCGCGCTGGACCTGGTGATGGACAACGGGACCTGCCGCGGCGTCACCGCCTGGAAGCTGGACGACGGCACCCTGCACCGCTTCCGCGCCCAGACCGTGATCCTGGCCACCGGCGGCTATGGCCGCGCCTACTTCTCCTGCACCTCGGCCCACACCTGCACCGGCGACGGCAACGCCATGGTGCTGCGCGCCGGCCTGCCCCTGCAGGACATGGAGTTCGTCCAGTTCCACCCCACCGGCATCTACGGCGCCGGGGTGCTGATCACCGAAGGGGTGCGCGGCGAAGGCGGCTACCTGACCAATTCCGAGGGCGAGCGCTTCATGGAGCGCTATGCGCCCTCGGCCAAGGACCTGGCGTCGCGCGACGTGGTCTCGCGGTCGATGACCATCGAGATCAACGAGGGCCGCGGCGTGGGTCCGAACAAGGACCACATCTACCTGCACCTCGACCACCTGGACCCGAAGGTCATCCACGAGCGCCTGCCGGGGATTTCGGACTCCGCCCAGGTGTTCGCCGGCGTCGACGTGACCAAGGAGCCGATCCCCGTCCTGCCCACCGTGCACTACAACATGGGCGGCATCCCGACGAACTTCTACGGCGAGGTCGTCACCAAGGTCGAGGGCAACCCCGACCAGGTGGTGCCCGGGCTGATGGCCGTGGGCGAGGCGGCCTGCGTCTCGGTGCACGGCGCCAACCGCCTGGGGTCCAACAGCCTGATCGACCTGGTGGTGTTCGGCCGGGCGGCGGGCCTGCGCTGCGCCGAAGTGCTCAAGGCCGGGGCGACTCAGCCCGAGATCAAGACCCTCACCGACGGCCACCTGGCCCGCTTCGACCGCTTCCGCAACGCCTCGGGCGCGACGCCCACGGCGGTGCTGCGCCGCGAGATGCAGAACGCCATGCAGAGCGACGCGGCGGTGTTCCGCACCGGCGAGACCCTGGCCAACGGCGTGCGCAAGATGGCCGACATCCATGCGCGCACCGCCGACCTGGGCGTCACCGACCGCACCCTGATCTGGAACACCGACCTGGTGGAGACGCTGGAGTTCGACAACCTCGTCGGCCAGGCGGCGGTGACGGTGGAAGGCGCCCTGAACCGCCAGGAGAGCCGCGGCGCCCACGCCCGCGAGGACTTCCCCGACCGCGACGACGTCAACTGGATGAAGCACACCCTGTCGTGGTTCGACCCTCAGAGCGGCAAGGTCACCCTCGGCGACCGTCCGGTGCACGCCTTCACCATGACCGACGAGATCGACTATATCGCGCCCAAGGCGCGAGTGTATTAGGCCCAGGAGAGCGATGTAATGGTTGAGCTTACGCTCCCCAAGAATTCCAAGATCGGCAAGGGCCGCCACTACCCTGCCCCTCCGGGCGCGGGGAAGGTGAAGACCTTCAAGATCTATCGCTATGCCCCCGAGAGCGGTGAGAATCCGCGCTGGGACACCTATGACGTGGCCGTCGACCAGTGCGGGCCGATGGTGCTGGACGCCATCATCCACATCAAGAACACCATGGACCCGACGCTCGCCTTCCGGCGGTCGTGCCGGGAGGGCGTCTGCGGGTCGTGCGCCATGAACATCGGCGGCCGCAACACCCTCGCCTGCACCCACGGCTGGGCCGAGGTTCCCGGCGCCCAGGTGCAGATCTCGCCCCTGCCGCACATGCCGGTGATCCGCGACCTGGTGCCGGACCTGACCATCTTCTTCGCCCAGTATGCCTCGATCGAGCCGTGGCTGCACACCGACACCCCCGAGCCGCAGACCGAGTGGGTGCAGTCCCCTGAGGACCGCGAGAAGCTCGACGGGCTCTACGAGTGCATCCTGTGCGCCTGCTGCTCGACCTCGTGCCCCAGCTACTGGTGGAACGGCGACAAGTATCTGGGTCCGGCGACCCTGCTGCACGCCTATCGCTGGCTGATCGACAGCCGCGACGAGGCCACCGGCGACCGGCTGGACGAGCTGGAGGACCCCTTCAAGCTCTACCGCTGCCACACCATCATGAACTGCGCCCAGGTCTGCCCCAAGGGGCTGAACCCGGCCAAGGCCATCGCCGAGATCAAGAAGATGCTGGTGGACCGGGTGGTGTGACGGGCCGCGCCCGTCCCGCCACGCTTTCCCGCTGGATGCTCGCGCCCTTCGTCTGGGGCGCGGCGGAAGCTTCCCTGTTCTTCGTCGTCCCCGATGTGGTCATCGGCTACATCGCCCTGCGTCGAGGCTGGCGCGCGGGCGTCATCGCCGCCGCCATGGCCGCCTTGGGCGCTGTGATCGGCGGAGCCGTCATCTATCTGTGGAGCGCCCAGTCGCCGCGCGCCCTGGCGGCTGTCGAGGCCGTCCCGGCGGTGTCGCTAGGCATGGTAGGGGCGGCGCGCGGCGACATCCTCCTCGACGGCTGGCTGGCCGCCGCCCTGCGCGGTCCGCTGACCAGCACCCCCTACAAGGTTTATGCCGCCCTGGCTCCCGAGGCGGGGGTGAGCCTGCCTGTGATGGCGGCGGTGACCGTGCCGGCCCGGCTGCCACGGTTCCTGCTCGCCGCCCTCGGGATGGCGGCCGTCGGCGCCCTGGTTCGCGACCGGCTGTCGGCGCGGACGCTGACGGCGCTCTACCTGTGCGCCTGGGTGGTGTTCTACGTCGCCTTCTGGACCTCCAATCCGGGGTGAGGCGGTGCTTGCGGCGCCGCGGCCTGCGCGAAAAACTTGCCCGCCCGCCCGTTTCCGTGAAAGAGGTCGCCTCCTCAATCCTGGGGACCCCATGGCCAAGATCACCTACGTCGAGTTCGACGGCAAAGAGCACACCATCGACGTCAAGCCGGGCCTGTCGGTCATGGAAGGCGCGGTGAAGAACAACCTTCCCGGCATCGACGCCGACTGCGGCGGCGCCTGCGCCTGCGCCACCTGCCACGTCTATGTGGACGAGGCCTGGACGGACAAGACCGGCACGCCCTCGGCCATGGAGGAGAGCATGCTCGACTTCGCCGAGAACGTGCAGCCCAACTCGCGGCTGTCGTGCCAGATCAAGATCACCGCCGCCCTCGACGGCCTGGTGGTGCGCATGCCCGAGAGCCAGCACTAGGGAATAGGCCTCAATCCACCTAGATTTCGCATTCCCGGCCTACGCCGGGAACTAGATCATAGGGTGAGGACGGAGGCTTTTTTGATCTGGACCCCGGCGTAGGCCGGGGATGCGAGTTGCGAAGGACGGGATCACGACGTGAAAGACCTCGGCGGACTGATGAAGCAGGCCCAGGCCATGCAGCAGAAGCTGCACGAGGCCCAGGGCCGCCTGGCCGAGAGCAAGGTCGAGGGCGTGGCCGGCGGCGGGGTGGTCAAGGTCGTGCTGATGGGCACAGGCGAGTTGAAGTCCGTGCTGCTGGACGACAGCCTGCTGCAGCCGGGCGAGGGCGAGATCGTCGCCGACCTGATCGTCGCGGCCCATGCCGACGCCAAGCGCAAGCTCGACGCCGCCCAGGCCGAGATGATGAAGGACGTGGCGGGACCGCTCGCCGGGGCCGGCTTCCCCGGCCTGAAGTTCTGAGGCGATGGCCGCATCCGCCGGCCCCGAGATCGAACGACTGATCGGCTTGCTGGCCAAGCTGCCGGGGCTCGGCCCGCGATCGGCGCGCCGCACCGCCCTGACCCTGCTCAAACGCCGCGACCAGCTGCTGCGGCCGCTCATCGACGCCCTGTCGGACGCGGCCGACAAGGTCCGCGCCTGCCAAGTCTGCGGCGCCCTCGACACCTCGGATCCCTGCTCCATCTGCGCCGATCCCGCCCGTGATGGGGCCCTTCTGTGCGTGGTCGAGGAGGTCGGCGCCCTGTGGGCGCTGGAGCGGGCCAACGCCTTCCGCGGCCGCTATCATGTGCTGGGCGGCCTGCTGTCGGCGCTGGAAGGGGTGGGCCCCGAGGCCCTGCGCATCGACGGGCTGCTGTCGCGCGCCGCCAGCGAACGGGTCAGCGAGGTCATCCTCGCCCTGCCCGCCACCGTGGACGGCCAGACCACCGCCCACTATCTGTCCGACCGCCTGGCCCATCAGGGCGTCTCGGTGACCATGCTGGCCCGGGGCGTGCCCGTAGGGGGAGAGCTGGACTGGCTCGACGAGGGCACCATCGCCACAGCCATGCGGGCTCGCCGCCCCGCCTAGGGCAGGCTGCCTTTAGTCGGAACCAAACTGATCCAATTCCCGATCACCCCGGCGCCCTTCGACGCCGCCTGCGGCGTCGCTCAGGACAGGCAGCCGGGACCCAGATCATATGGCTCGACGTCCGCACTTTAGGATCTGGATCCCGGCCTTCGCCGGGAAGATCGGGGTGGGGTTGAGCGATTCCGTCTGAAGCAAACACGGTCTAGGGCTCGAATTTAGCCGTCGCATGGACACACCGGGGACACGGTTCCTCAATCCGCCATTTACCCCTGGCTGGCAGGTTGGGCCATGGACCCCGCCGCCTCTGCCGCCCCTCCGATGACCGACGACACGCCTGCCCGTCAGCATGTCCGGGCCCGCCGGGAGATCGACGCGCTTCGCGCCGCGCAGCGCTTCTCCGAGACCGGCGACCTGCTGATGCTGGCGGAGGCCGACCAGGGCGTCACCACCGTCAACGCGGCGTGGACCGCGGCCACGGGCTGGACCCTGGACGAGTTGAAGGGCCGGCCCTGGACCGATCTGCTGTTCGCCGAGGATCGCGAGGGGCTGGAGGAACGGCTGGCGGCCGGGGGCTCCGTCCGAGAAGTCTTTAGAACCGTAGCCAAGCAGGGGCTGACCCGCTGGGTTGAGGGCAGCGTCCAGCGCGACGGCCGGGGGTCGGTGATCTGCCTGCTGCGCGACATCACCGACGACCGCGACGCCCAGGCGCCGCTGCAGGACGCCCGTGATTCCCACCTGCTCATGCGCCTGGGCGGCATGGGTCGATGGAGCTGGGACCCCGAGCACGGCACGACCCTGTCGCCGGAACTGATCGCCCTGTTCGGCCTGGCGCCCGACTGGGCCGATGCAGGCGGCGATTTCCTCGACCTGTGCCATCCGGACGACCGGCCCTTGGTGATGGCCGCCCTGTCCAAGGCCGCCGTCGAGGGCGGCTCGGGCAGCTACCAGCACCGCTCCGCCACGGGCAAGGGCCGGTGGCTTCACCTGCGCGTGGTGTTCAAGAGCGAGCCCCATCCCACCGGCGGCTATTCCCTGCAGGGCATGGTGCAGGACGTCACGGAGCTGGCCGAGGCCCGGGACGCCGCCGTGGCGGCCGAGCACAAGGTCCGCGGCCTGATGGAGGAGGCCCGCGCCGCCTCGCAGCGGCTAAGGCTGGCCCTCGGCGCCGCCCAGGCCGGGGTGTTCGAGATCGACCATGCGGCGAAGCGCTTCTGGTGTTCGCCGGAATTCGTCCTGCTCACCGGACAGACCATGACCTACGAGGAGGCGAGCAGCCGGCCCTGGGGGCTCGTGGCGGCTCAGGACGCCCCCGAGCGGGGCCTGACATTCGAGGGCTGGTCGGCGGGGGCCGCCCTGAAGGCGCCCATGGACGTGCGCGTGGCGCGGCCCGACGGGTCGCTGCGATGGATGCGCCTGTATTCAGAGGCGCGGCGCGACGCCCACGGGGAAGTGCTCAGAAGCGTCGGGCTGCTGCTGGATATCGACGAGCGCAAGCGCCAGGAACTGGCCCTGGTGGAGGCGGAACGGGCGGCCAACGCCGGCGCCGAGGCCAAGGCGCGCTTCCTGGCCTCGGTCAGCCACGAGATCCGCACTCCGCTGAACGGGGTTCTGGGCGTGCTCCACCTGTTCAAGTCCGAGTCCCTGTCCGACGACGGTCGCAAGCTGCTCGACGAGGCGCTGGGCTGCGGCCAGATGCTGTCGGAACTGATCAATGACGTGCTCGACTTCTCCAAGATCGAGGCCGACGAGATGGAGCTGGCGCCCGAGCCTACGGACCCCTTCGACACCCTCACCGGCGTCGCCAATCTGCTGCGGCCCCTGGCGTGGGAAAAGGGCCTTTCCCTGACCGTGGACGCGGACCCGGCCATCGGCTGGGTCGACGTCGATCCCATCCGCCTGCGTCAGGCCCTGTTCAACCTGATCGGCAACGCCATCAAGTTCACCCTAGAGGGCGGTGTCAGCCTCCGCCTTCGCGCGGCGCCGGGGCAAGGCATCGTCTTCGAGGTGTCGGACACGGGGGTGGGCATCGCGCCGGAAGCGAGATCGCGCCTGTTCGAGCGCTTCCAGCAGGCCGATACCTCGACCACCCGGCGCTTCGGCGGCACCGGTCTGGGTCTGGCCATCACGCGGCGCCTGGCCACCCTGATGGGCGGGGACGTGGATTTCGACAGCGTCGAGGGCGAGGGGTCGACCTTCCGCCTGCGCATCGACGCGCCGAGCACGCCGGCGCCCGGCGGCGTGCAGGCGGTCGCCCCCGAGGGGCTGGGCGGGCTGAGGGTGCTGGTGGTCGAGGACAATCCCACCAACCGGCTGATCGCGCGCAAGCTGCTGGAGCAACTCGGGGCGTTCGTGGCGGAGGCCGAGGACGGCGAGCGCGGCGTGGCCGCGGCCCTGGCCGGGGGCCACGACCTGATCCTGATGGACGTGCAGATGCCCGGCATGGACGGTCTGGAGGCGACGCGGCGCATCCGCGCCGGAGAGAACCCCCGCAGGCGCACGCCGATCATCGCCCTGACCGCCGATGTGCTGTCGCACCAGACCAACAGCTACACCAAGGCTGGGATGAACGGTGTTATCGCCAAGCCGATCTCGCCGGCGCTGATGCTCACCGAGATCGCCCGGGTGGCCCTCGAGGGCGCCGACACGGTGGACGCGGCCCTGGGCTCCGCGGCCTGAAGGCCCGGGGCGCGCAGGCGGCGCGCCCCGGACCGCCGGGCCCTACTGGCGCGTGGGGGCGGCGAGCTCGGCGGTGAGTTCCTTGAAGCGGGCGGCCATCCGCTCGCCGAGGGCCTCCAGGTCCATGTCGCTCTTGCGGCATTCGGGGAAGAGCTCGTCCTCTTCCTCCTCGACGTGGTGGTCGATCTGTTCGCCCAGCACCTTGACCTTGGCGTCATACAGGTCGTCGCCGGGCTGCATGGCGTCGATCTCCGCGATCAGGGTCTTGGCGGCCATGTGCTCGACCACCGCCTCGTCGAGCAGGTCCTCGTCGCCGGTGGCCCGCCGCGCCTCGGGGTAGAAGATCTCTTCCTCCACCTGGGTATGGGCCTTCAGGGCGGTGGAGATCTTGGCGTAGAGCTCGCCCTTGCGCTTGTCGCTGTCGGTCTTTTCGAAGGCCTCGAACCAGCCGTGGACCTCCTTGTGCTGGGCCTCCAGCAGGGAGATGGCGTCCGTGGGGGTCGGCTTCTTGTGGGTGGCGGCGGTCTTCGAGCGGGCGGCTTTCTTGGCCTTGCTGGTCGCGGTGGTGGCCATGGGTAGCTCCTGGATGATCGGTGCGACGGGCGTCGCGTTCCAGGCAAACGGCGCCGACCCTGGGCGGTTCCAGGGGTCGGCGAACGACAGGTAGGGGTGTCAGGCCTTGGGCGGATCCAGGATGGCCCGGACGGCGGCCTCCTCCTCCCGGGTGAGCACCCAGTCCCCCGCCGTCACATTGGCGCGGATCTGCTCGGGCCGGGTGGCGCCGGCGATGACGCTGGCGACCACCGGCTGGGCCAGCAGCCAGCTGAACGCCAGCTCCAGCAGGGTGTGGCCGCGGGAGACGGCGTAGGCCTCCAGCGCCTCGACCCGGTCAAAGTTGGCGTCGTTGACGACCATGTTGGCGAAGGCGGGGCGGGCCAGGCGCGTGCCGTCGGGGGCGGACTGGCCCCGCTTGTATTTGCCGGTGAGAAGGCCGTTGGCGAGGGGGAAGAAGGGCAGCAGGCCCAGGCCCTTGGCGCGCATCGCCGGGATCAGCTCGGCCTCGATCTCCCGCCGCAGCAGGCTGTAGTGATCCTGGCAGGAGATGAAGCCGGTAAGGCTGCGCGTCCGCGCGATCCAGTCGGCCTCGACCACCTTCCAGGCGGGGTGGTTGGACAGCCCCACGTAGCGGACCTTGCCCTGGCGGACCAGGTCGTCCAGGGCCCGCAGGGTCTCGTCCAGCGGCGTGGCGGGATCGACATTGTGCAGTTGGTAGAGGTCGATCCAGTCGGTCTTGAGCTTGCCCAGGCTCCGCTCCACCGCCTCGACGATGTAGCGGCGGTCGGCGCGGGGCGTGAGCCGCCCGCGGATGCCGAACTTGGTCGCCAGGACGATGTCCTTGCGGCGGGCGCCGAGAACCTCTCCGAGCATGGTCTCCGACTGGCCCTCCCCGTAGACGTCGGCGGTGTCGAACAGGGTGACGCCAGCGTCTATGGCCGCGTCGATCACCGCGCGGGAGCCCTCAAGATCGAGGGTCATGCCGAAGTTGTTGCAGCCCAGGCCGATGGCGGACACGTCGAGGCCGGACGGACCGAGTTTGCGGGTCTGCATGGGAGGCTCTCCAAGGCGGTGGTCGTAAGGCGCGCAGATAGAACGCAAGGGCGACGCTTGCGCAATGGCCGCAACCGTTGTTGGTGACGGCCCGATGTTCCGTATCATGACCTACAATGTCCACCGCTGCGTCGGCGTCGACGGCCGACTGGACGTCGGCCGCGTCGCCGCGGCCATCGCCCAGTTCCGGCCCGACGTGGTGGCCCTGCAGGAGCTGGACGTGGGCCGCGCCCGCACCGGCGGCGTCGATCAGGCCCACGCCATCGCCCACCGGCTGGGCATGAGCTTCCATTTCAACGCGGCCCTGAAGGTTGAGGAGGAGCGCTATGGCGACGCCATCCTCACCGCCGAGCCGCTGACCGTGGTCAAGTCCGGCCCCCTGCCGGGGTCGACGAGCATCCGCGGGCTGGAGCCGCGGGGCGCGCTGTGGGTCAAGCTGCGGCTGGGCGGGCGGGACGTGCAGATCATCAACACCCATCTGGGCCTGGTGCCGCACGAGCAGCGGGCCCAAGCCCTGTGCCTGGCCGGCGCAGACTGGCTTGGGCGGACCGACTGCCAGGACCCGGTGATGCTGGTGGGCGACTTCAACGCCACCACCCGATACGCTGCCTTCCGCACGCTGGCGGCGCGGCTGCCCGACGCCCGCAGCCAGGGACCGGCCTCGCGGGCCACCCCGACCTTTCCCTCGCGCTTCCCGGTGCTGGCCATCGACCACATCTTCGTCAGCGCCAGCATCGAGGTGCTGAAGGTCGAGGCGCCGACCAATCCGCTGCTAAGGCTGGCTTCCGACCACCTGCCTCTGGTGGCCGACTTCCGGCTGCGGCCGGAGATCTGAAGACGGCTGGCTTGAGGGCGGCAGGCCGGGGCGCAGGGCCTCGACCCGGGCGCGCAGGATCCGCCGGCGCGCCGGCGGCCACCAGCTGTCCTGGGGCCCGAGCGGGTCGCCCACGTGGAAGGCGGCGATGAAGCGCGCCAGGGGTCCCATCTTGACCGACGGCATTGGCCGCAGCCGGCCGCGCTGGGGGTCCGAGGTCAGGGCGATGGCCCCGGCGAGGGAGCCGCTTTGCTCCAGCGCCTCGGCCAGGGCGGCCGGGGTGCAGCCCACGTGGTGGGCCAGCAGATGCCCCCGGAACGCGAGGATGGCGGCCCGGTCCTCCGCCCCCTCGGCCTCCAGGATCAGATCGCACTCGGTGTCGAACCCCGCGGACCGGTTGTTGAGGTTCGCCGAGCCCACGCGCAGGATCTCGTCATCGATGATCGCCACCTTGGAATGGACGATGATCGCCCGGCCCTTGGTGGTGCGCGGGCAGTAGGCGTGGAAGCGATCGTGGGCGTCGGCGGCCTCGATCCGCTCGACCATGCTCCAGCGGGTGCGATCCATGGTCGCCTGGTCGAACCAGCTCGGGCTGTTGCGGGTGGAGACCAGCACCACCTCGGGGCCGTCGGGCTCGCGCAGGCGGGCCATGAGGGCGGCCACGATCAGGGGCGAGGTGAAATACTGGTTCTCCAGATAGATGCAGCGCTTGGCGCGGGCGATGGCCTGCAGGTGCAGGGTCTCGATCTCTCGGGCGCCCGGCTCGCCCCGCCACTGGGGCTCGGTGCGGGCGATGCCGATGGCGATGTCGGTGAAATGGGGGGTGACGAAGGCGGGCCACCGGTCCTCCGCCGGGGGCGGGCAGGGTTGCAGGGCCTCGCCGGTGGCCCTCAGCCAGCGGCGCCGGGCCAGGTCCCCCAGGGCGTGGGCGGCGGCGCCGTCCACCATCATCATCACCTCGTGGCGCGGCGGATGGAACAGGCCGCCGGGCATCAGCCGGCGCGGGTCGACATCGAGGTGGGCGGTGGAATCCCAGCGGTCGACGGAGATGTCGCCGCCGCCGCTGAAGGCCACCGCGTCGTCGACGATCAGCACCTTCTGGTGGTGGCAGGCGCCGTAGGGCACCAGGGCGTCGAGGATGAAGGTCACCCGCGTGCCGGCGAACCAGCTCTTGGCCCGGTGGGGAAAGAAATGCTGGGAGGCGCTGATCGGCAGGGCCGATTTCCAGATCAGCACCCGAATCTCGAGTTCCGGCCGCTCCTCGGACAGGCGGATCAGCAGCTTGCCGATCTCGTCGGGCCCGTGCTCGCCGCCGGCGCGGTCGGGCTTCAGCCGGGTGCGCGGGTCGAAGCCCCAGCCGAGCAGGGTGATCGAGCGCTGGGCCTTGAGCATGACCTCCAGGGCGGCGGCGAAATAGGCGGCGCTGTCCACCAAGAGGGCGACGCGGCCGGCGCGGGCCCGGCGCCAGACGACCTCGCCGTCGTCCATGAGGGAGGCTTCTACCATTCGGCGAAGCCGCCGTCGGGTCGCCGCCAGATGGGATTGCGCCAGTCGTGGGGGGTCTTGGCCTCGTGGCGCACGCGGTCCTCGTCAATGGCGACGCCGAGCCCAGGCCCGCTTGGCACGGCCACGAAGCCGTCGGCCACGTCGAACACCGCCGGCTCGGTCAGATAGGTCAGCAGGTCGTAGCCCCCGGTGTTGTAGTGGATTCCCAGGGACATCTCCTGCAACACGGCGTTGGGGGTGGTGGCGCACAGATGCAGGCACGAGGCCAGGGCCAGGGGCCCCAGGGGGCAGTGGGGCGCCACGGCGACGTCATAGGCCTCGGCCATGGCGGCGATGCGGCGGCACTCGGAGATGCCGCCGGCGTGCGACAGGTCCGGCTGGATGATGTCGGCGCAGCCGGCCTCGAAGATCGGCTTGAAATCCCAGCGACTGTAGAGCCGCTCGCCCAGGGCGATGGGGATGCTGGTCATCGACGCCAGCTGGGCCAGGCCCTCGACGTGCTCGGACAGCAGCGGCTCCTCGATGAACAGGGGGCGCTGCGGCTCCAGGGCGCGCGCCAGCTGCTTGGCCATGGGCCGGTGGACGCGGCCGTGGAAGTCGAGACCAACGTCCATGCCCTCGGCCTGGGCGGCGCCGAGGCGCTCGAGCACCCCGTCCAAGGCCCGGGGCGAGTCCAGCCAGCCGAGGTCGGGGGTGGCGTTCATCTTCAGGGCGCGGAAGCCCTGGGCCTTGCGCCCGCGGGCGCCCTCGCCGACCTCGTGCGGCTTGTCGCCGCCGATCCAGGCATAGACCTCGACCTTCTCGCGCACCTTGCCGCCGAGCAGCTGCCAGACCGGCTGGCCGAGGGCGCGGCCCTTGAGGTCCCACAGGGCCTGGTCCAGGCCCGACAGGGCCGACATCAGCACCGCCCCGCCCCGGTAGAAGCCCCCGCGATAGCCGATCTGCCAGATGTCCTCGATGGCGAAGGGATCGGCGCCGATGAAGCGGGCGCGCAGGGCGGCGAACGCCCCCTCGACGGCCTCGGCGTGGCCCTCGAGGCTGGCCTCGCCCCAGCCCACGGCGCCCTCCGCCTCGACCCGCACGAACAGCCACCGCGGCGGGACGGCGAAGCACTCGATGCGGTCGATCTTCATGGGCGAGGTCCGGAGGTCAAGCGCCGCTCCGCGCGGGCGACGAAGGGTTCAGAATCTTGACCTCGAAGCGGGTGGCGAGGGTGAAGGTTGCGCCAGGCGACAGGATCGTGATGCCGGCGGCGACCGCCGCCCCCTCGTCCAGGCTGAGGGCGGCGTTGGCGTGGGTCACCGGCTCGGCCACGACCACGCCGCCCGCCGCGGGGGCGTAGACCTGGAAGTAGCGGGCGTCGGGGGCGATGATGTCGAGGCCAAGGCCGCGCCCTGGCCAGACAAGCCGCGCCCGTCCGCCCCAGCCGTCGTAGCCGTTGTCCAGGTCCGCCCCGCAGATGGCGCGATCGCGAAGGTCGTAGCGGCCGGCGGCGGGGCGGCGCTCCACGGGCATGATCTCGTCGTCGATGGTCCACACCCCGTCCACCGGGGCGTCGAGGCGGGTGTCGCCGTCGCAGGGAAAATAGGGATGCAGGCCAAGGCCGCAGGGCTGCGGCTGGTCCGCCTGGTTGCGCACGGAGAGCCGCACGGTCAGGCCGGTCTCGTCCAGGGCGAAGACCTGTTCGGCCTCATAGGCCCAGGGCCAATCGCCCGGCGCATGCGAAAACGCCAGGCGCGCCGAGGCGGCCCCGGCCTCGACCACGGTCCAGGCCGAACGCCACCCCTGGCCGTGGAGGGGATGGCGCTGGCCGGGCATGTTGTCAGCCAGGGTCACCGCGCGGCCCCGAAACACGAACCGCCCCTCGCGGACCCGGTTGGAGAAGGGGACCAGGGGAAAGCAGGCGGCGTCCAGGGCGTCGTCATAACCCGCGGGGGCGGGGCGCATGAGATCGACGCCGGCGGCCTGGAACCGGGCGATCGAGCCGCCGACCGAGGGGCAGAGATCCAGCCGAAGGGACCCGGCGGCCAAGGTGGTCAGTGGGGCCATGGGGCGCCTCCTTGCGGCCTAACGCGCCGGACCGGCCAAGGTTGAGCCCGCCGGCGCGCCCGCGCAAGATCGTCGGGAGCCTTGCGCCATGGGGACCGTTAGCCTCCGAGGCGTCCGCCGGGGAAACAGTCGATGTCCAGGGTCGAGGTTCGTTGCGTGGTGGAGGCCGGCTGCATCCTCGGCGAGGGGCCGGTGTGGGATGTGGAGTCGGCCCGGCTGTGGTGGGTGGACATCAAGGCGCCCGCCCTCCACCGCTTCGACCCGAGGAAGAACGCCGCCGACCGCTGGGCGGCGCCCGAGCCGGTGGGCGCCCTGGCCCTTCGCCGGGGCGGCGGGCTGCTGCTGGCCCTGCGCAGCGGCTTCGCCTTCTACGACCCCGACCACGGCCGCATGGCCCACCTGGCCAGCCCCGAGGCCGACCAGCCGGGCAACCGCATGAACGACGGCAAGTGCGACGCGATGGGCCGCTTCTGGGCCGGCACCATGGACAACGCCGTGCAGCGGCCGACGGGCCACCTCTACCGCCTGGACCCCGACCACCGGGTCACCGCCTTTCCCATGGGCTTCGTGGTCACCAACGGCATGGCCTGGAGCGGCGACGGGGCCACCCTGTATTTCACCGACACGGTGGCGGGGACCATCTGGGCCTACGCCTTCGACATGGCCAAGGGGCGCCCGGGCGAGCGCCGCCTGTTCGCCCAGGTCCCCGAGGCGGACGGCCGGCCGGACGGCGGCTGCGTCGACGCCGAGGACCATCTGTGGAGTTGTCACTGGGGCGGCTCGCGGATCACCCGCTACCGGCCCGATGGCGAGATCGATCGCGTGGTCGAGCTGCCCGTCCCGCAGGTGACCAGCTGCTGTTTCGGCGGCCCGGGGCTGGACGTGCTCTATGTGACCACCGCCCATGAGGGCATGAGCGCCCAGACCCGCGCGGCCCATCCGCAGTCGGGCCATCTGTTCGCGGTCAAGGGGCTGGGCGTCCGGGGCCGCCCGATGCCGCGCTTCGCCGGCTAGGACCTCGACGGCTGGCCGGCATGCAGACAAGTCGATCTAGGGGTAGATCGGCTGTCAGGGGCGGTCTTTACTTGGCGGCGGCGGGGCCGCCCCCGGTTGTCTGGCGCTTCTGGTAGGTTTCCACCGGCGGGTTGTAGACTTCGAAGGCGCCCGGACCGGGCTCACCCGGCATGGCGGTGCGCTCGCAGGTGGGCGAGCAGGAGTAGTTGCTGGGGCTGCCGGCGCGATAGAGCGTCACCTGTCCGCCATTGCCCGGGCTGACCTGGACCTCCCGGTCGAAGATGGTCTGGCCGGCGGTGTTGAGCACCATGATATTGGTGAGACCATAGCCCTTGCCGGTGACCACCAGGGTGTTGCGGTTGATGATGGCGACGTCGGCGATGGAGGCGTTGCCGATGAAGACATTGGCCGCGGACCCGTTCAGCGACACCCGCTGCGAGCGATCGAGGGGCACCGTCAGGGTCCCGGCGGCCAGGGCCGGTGACGCGATCAGGGCGAGGATGGTCGCCGCCAGGAGGGTCCGACGCATGGGGTCTGGTCCGATTCAAAGAGTGCCGTCGCGCGGATGCTGGCCGCGAAGAGTCAACAAACACTGAACGCGGCCGGCGCCCCCGCCACATTTCCCAAGGGATTCAATGGCCCTAATAAACGTAGTTAGGCATAGTTAAGGGTAAATACTTGTAAACCACGAATATTATGGACGGTATTGTAGATGTTCACTGCCCATTAACTGGAGCCGCCCATATTGACCCTCGTTATCGGGGGCAAGCAGGTCGACCTCGGCTTGATCCCTCAATCGCCTGCTTGCCAATTGGGAGATCAAGCATATGTCCAAGTTTGTTCAACGCTTCATCGCTGACGAATCCGGCGCCACGGCCATCGAATATGGCCTGATCGCCGCCCTCATCGCCGTCGTGATCGTGACCGCCGTCACCACCATCGGCACCCGCCTGAGCGCGAAGTTCACCGCGGTCGGCAACACCCTCAGCTAAGGGCCGGGAGCGACCGCTCCCGATCCGATGCAGATGGCCGCAGCCCCCGCTGCGGCCATCTTTGCGTTGTGCGGTGCTTTTCCCCGCCGCACCGCCCCGAGCGCAACGATGGATTAACCGCGGCGCCTCAGCCTGGACGGCGCTGTCCCCCACTCAACCGTTCGCCCGCCCCGGTCCATGAACCTGCCGCAAGCCGCCTCGCTGATCGTGTTCCCGGCCCTCGTGATCGTGGCCGCCCTGCGCGACCTGACCAGCTTCACCATTCCCAACTGGATTTCCGCCGCCCTGGTGGCGGCCTTCCTGCCCGCCGCCCTGCTGGCGGGGCTTCCGGCCTCGGCCCTGGGTCTGCACCTGATGGTCGGGCTGGTGGGCTTCGCCGCGGCCATCGCCATGTTCGCCCTGGGCTGGATCGGCGGTGGCGACGCCAAGATCTTCGCCGCCTCCGCCCTGTGGCTGGGCTGGCCCGCCGCCGGCGCCTTCGCCCTGATCACCGGCCTGGCCGGCGGCGCCCTGGCGGTCGGCCTGCTGGGCATGCGCTCGGACTGGGTCCGCGCCCATGCGCCGGCCGCCCCCGGCTGGGCCCAGCGGCTGATGGAGCCCGGCGGCCCCGCCCCCTACGGCGTGGCCATCGCCTGCGGCGCCCTGGCCGCCTTTCCCGCCTGCGACCTGGTGACCCGCTTGCAGGTCGGCCTGTGAAACCTGCGACGGCTTAGGCCGGCGTTAACCATGCCCCGACGATGGTCCCCCAGGGCCTGACATGGGCGCCGAATCGTTCGCGAAAGGCCTGGGAAAGCACCCCTCATGGGATCGACCCGCATCGCCATCCTGATCGTCGCCGCGGTGTGCTCCGTCGGCCTGGCCTTCCTCGTGCTCAGCATGATGGGCGGCAAGAAGACGCCGCCGCCCGTGGCGGTCGCCGCCGCCCCCGCGGTCGAGCGCCCCATGTCGCGGGTGCTGGTGGCGCAGCGCGACCTGAAGATCGGCGAGCGCCTCGAGGCCGGGATGCTGGCCTGGCAGGCCTGGCCGCCCGAGGCCGTCAACGAAGCTTTCATCACCGACGGCGCGGCCCGCTCCGGCGCGGCCGGCGCCACCCAGAAGGCGCTGGACTCGGTGGGCGTCGGCAGCCCCGCCCTGCAATCCGTCGAGGGCGCCATCGTGCGGGAGGTGATCCTCGCCCACGAGCCGATCATCCAGCGCAAGCTGGTGCGCGGCGGCGAGGGCGGCTTCATGTCGGTGCTGCTGCAGCCCGGCATGCGGGCCATGTCCATTCCGGTGACCGTCGAGACCGGCGCCGGCGGCTTCGTCCTGCCCAACGACCGCGTCGACGTGGTCCTGAATCAGAAGGTCGAGGTCCAGTCCAAGGATCAGAGCACCAGCGTGGCCGTGTCCAAAGTGGTGATGCGCAACCTGCGGGTGCTGGCCATCGACCAGACCACCGAGCCGGAGAAGGGCGCCAAGTCCCTGGTCGGGGCGGTGGCCACCCTGGAGGTGCCCGCCGAGGACGTCGAGATCCTGGCCGCGGCCAAGGGCCAGGGCGAGCTGCTCCTGTCCCTGCGCGCCTACACCGACGGATCGGGCAGCGCCGGCCGAGCCTACGCCAGCGCCGGCGCCCGCAGCGAGACCATCCGTGTCTATCGCGGCGGCGAGCCCACCGACGTGAGGGTCGCCCAATGAAGCTGCTGGCCGGCCTCGCCGCCCTTGTCATCGCCATCGCCCCGTCGCTGGCCTCGGCCCAGGCCCTGTCCGGCGCGGCGCCCGTGAGCCGCCAGACCGCCTATGCCCAGTCCTTCCCTGCCTATGTCGCCGGCGACAGCGCCATGCGCGTCAACCTGTCGGCGTCGGGAGACAGCAGCCAGGTCCTCGCCCTGCCCCGCGGCAAGTCCGCCTATGTGGAACTCCCCGTCGACGCCCGCGACGTGCTGGTGACCAATCCGGCGGTGGCCGACGCGGTGTTGCGTTCCCCTCGCCGGATCATGGTGCTGGGCGTCGCCCCCGGCCAGACCGACGCGGTGTTCTTCGACGCCGCCGGTCGCCGCATCCTCAGCCTGGACATTCGCGTCGACGTGGACGCCGGGGCCCTCAATGATTCCATCTCGCGGCTGGTCCCCGGCTCGCGGGTGCGGGTCGAGGCCCTGAACAATTCGGTGGTGCTCACCGGCGAGGTTCCCAACGCCGGGGCCGCCGACCAGGCCGTCCGCCTCGCCGGCAGCTATGTCACCGATCCCACCAAGCAGGTGGTGAACATGCTGACCATCGCCGGCAAGGAGCAGGTGATGCTCAAGGTGCAGATCATCGAGGTGCAGCGCACCGTGGTGAAGCAACTCGGCTTCGACCTCAGCGCCGTCACCAACCAGGTGGGCCAGGCCCAGTTCCTGCTGGGCAGCAACGCCAGCTTCGGGGTCAACGGCGGCCTGCTGGGCGGCCTGACCAGCGGCTACAGCCTCGACACCACGACCCAGGCGATCGCGGCGGGCCCGGCCCAGTGCGACCAGTCGGTGACCGTCGACACAACCAATCCCGGCAGCTGCGTGGGCACCAATCGGGCGGGCGTCAACAACGGCATCAACAAGGGCATCGGCCTGATCAAGGCCTTCGAGCGCGTGGGCCTGGTGCGCACCCTCGCCGAGCCCAACCTCACCGCCATCTCCGGCGAATCGGCCAAGTTCCTGGCCGGCGGCGAATATCCGGTGCCCGTGGGCCGCGACCAGGCCGGCAACGTCACCATCGAGTTCAAGCCCTACGGGGTCGGCCTCGGCTTCACCCCGATCGTGATGTCGGAGGGCCGCATCTCCCTGCGCATCTCCACCGAGGTGTCGGAGCTGACCACCACCGGCGCCTTCACCCTCAACAACGGCGCCGCCGGCAACACCACCATCCCGGCCCTGAACGTGCGCCGCGCCGAGACCACCGTGGAGCTGCCGTCGGGCGGCTCGATGATGATCGCCGGCCTGCTCCAGGACACCGCGCGGCAGAACATCGATTCCCTGCCCGGGGTGATGAACCTGCCCGTGCTCGGGGCCCTGTTCCGCTCGCGTGACTATGTGAAGGGCGAGACCGAGCTGGTGGTCATGGTGACCCCCTATGTGGTCAAGGCCACATCACCGGGGCAGCTGCAGTCGCCCGCGGACGGGCTGCGTATCGCGCACGATATGGAAACCGTCCTTCTGGGCAAACTCAACAAGTCGTATCGGACCAAGGAGGCGGCCGTCCGCGGCCGCACCTACCAGGGCCCCTACGGCTATGTGATCGAGTAGGGACGCCGTGATGCGCACGATCCTCGCCGCCGCCCTGTGCCTGCTGGCCGCCGGCTGCGCCAGTTCATCCTCCCAGGCCGAGAAGGCCATCGCCAACCCGCTGGAGCGCTTCCCGCTGAAGGCGCACGCCGAGGCGGACGAGACCTTGCTGGCCGTGCATCCGGGCGGCGGACTCTCGCAGGCCCAGGTCGCGGCCCTGTCCCAGGCCGGCGAGCGCTGGCGCGACGGGGATCGCCCGGCGGTGGTGGTGCGGGCGCCGCGCGGCGGGCCGCAGGAGGCGGACGCCCAGGTCATGGCCCGGCAGGTCGCCGGGGCCCTGGCGGCGGCCGGGGTCGCCCCCGAGGCGATCCGCATCGAGGCCTATGACGCGGGGCCGGACGCCGCGGCGCCGGTGATCGCCGGCTTCCCCACCGTGGTCGCCGAGGTCCCCGAGTGCGGCCGCAAGTGGGACAATCTCACCGGCACCCAGAGCAACAACAACTTCAGCAATTTCGGCTGCGCCATCGCCGCCAACATGGCCGCCCAGATCGCCAACCCCGCCGACATCCTCGGCCCGCGCGCCTCGACGCCGGCGGACGCCAGTCGCCGGTCGGTGGTCATGGACAATTATCGAAAGGGTACCCAGACGGGCGCCCAGGTCGACGCCAGCGCCTCGGGCGCCGTCTCCAAGGTGGTGCCGTGAGGGCCGCGATCTGATGAAGCCGCTCACCGATCTTGACGCCCACGACGCGGGCTTCGACGCCGACGACGATTTCGGCCCCGTTGGCGCCGCCGCGCGCCCGCCCCTGCCCGATCCCCGGCTCGATGACGCCTACGCCGACATCCCCGAACCGGGGTTGGTCGAGCCGACGCCCAACGCCGTGGCCGACCTGCAGGCGGGGCTGGAAGCCTCGTTCGGCAGCGCCGGCGTGCCGCGGATCGCCATCCACATCTATTGCGAGCGTCCCGACAGCGCCGCCGCCGCCCAGCGCGCCCTGAGCGACCGGCGGATGGCCCGGGCCACCACCCAGGTCCTGCCCGGCGGCCTGGCGGCGGCCATCGCCACCTATCAGAACCAGGCCACCCCCGCCCTGGTGGTGGTGGAGAGCCACGAGCGCGGCGAGGTGTTGCTGAACCAGCTCGACGCCCTGGCCGAGGTCTGCGACCCCGGGACCAAGGTGATGGTCATCGGCGCCACCAACGACATCACCCTGTATCGCGAACTGATGCGGCGGGGGGTCAGCGAATATCTGGTGCCGCCGCTGCAGCCGCTGCAGCTGATCAACGCCATCACCACCCTCTACGCCGATCCGTCGGCCCCCTTCCTCGGCCGCTCCATCGCCGTTCTCGGGACCAAGGGCGGCGCCGGGGCCTCGACCATCGCCCACAACCTGGCCTACGCCTTCGCCGAGCGGCTGATGGCCAACACCGTGCTGGTGGACTTCGATCTGCCCTTCGGCACCGCCGGGCTGGATTTCAACCAGGATCCGCTGGAAGGCGTCGCCAACGCCCTGCACCAGCCCGACCGGCTGGACCCGGTCCTGCTCGAGCGGATGATGGCCAAGTGCACCGATCGGCTCAGCCTGTTCGCGGCGCCGGCGACCCTGGACGACGACTACGACATCTCCGCCGACGCCTTCGAGGAGGTGTCGTCCAAGATCCGCACCACCGCCCCGTTCGTGGTCCTCGACCTGCCCCACCTGTGGTCGTCGTGGATGCGGCGCACCCTGCTGGCCGCCGACGAGGCGGTGCTGGTGGCCACCCCCGACCTGGCCAGCCTGCGCAACGCCAAGAACCTGATCGACCTGATGCGCCAGGCGCGAGCCAACGACGGGCCGCCGCGGCTGGTGATCAACCAGGTGGGCCTGCAGGGACGGCCGGAGATTCCCGTGAAGGACTTCGCCGAGGCCCTCGGCCTGGTCCCCACCCTGGTGCTGCCCTTCGACGCCAAGCTGTTCGGCCAGGCGGCCAACAACGGGCAGATGCTCGAGGAGATCAACCCGAAGTCCAAGTGCGCCGAGGGGATCAACCAACTGGCGTCGCTGATCGGCCGCCGCGAGCTCGCCCAGGTGGCCCGCAAGTCGGTGCTCGGCGGCCTGTTCAAGAAGAAATAGGGCAGCCCGTGTTCGGCAAACGCTCGACAGAGCAGACCCACCACACGCCCCCGCCCCCGCCCCAGGCCGCCGCCGGGGGCCCGGTGGGCGTGCGACCCCAGCCGGTCGAGCCCGCGGCCCCGGCGACCCGTCCGCAGGGCGGCGGCAAGGGCGGCGCCGCGGCCATCCCCGGCATGACCGGGCCCAAGGTCACCAAGGGCTATGAGCAGCTGCAGGCCGCCCAGCAGCCGGTGACGGAGATCGTCCACCAGCAGAGCGACTACTACCACGCCACCAAGACGACGATCTTCACCGCCCTGATCAACACCATCGACCTGGCTCAGCTGGCCCAGCTCGACGCCAAGAGCGCGGCCGAGGAGATCCGGGACATCGTCGCCGAACTGGTGGCGATCAAGAACGTCTCGATGTCGGTGGCCGAGCAGGAGCACCTGGTCCAGGACATCATCAATGACGTCCTCGGCTACGGGCCGCTGGAGCCGCTGCTGGCGCGGGACGACATCGCCGACATCATGGTCAATGGGGCGACGCGGGTGTTCATCGAAGTCGGCGGCAAGGTGCAGCTGACCAACGTCCGCTTCCGCGACAACGCCCAGCTGATGAACATCTGCCAGCGGATCGTGTCGCAGGTGGGCCGCCGCGTGGACGAGAGCTCGCCGATCTGCGACGCCCGCCTGCCGGACGGCTCGCGCGTCAACGTCATCGCCCCGCCCCTGGCCCTGGACGGTCCCACCCTGACCATCCGGAAGTTCAAGAAGGACAAGCTGACGATGCGCAACCTGGTCGACTTCGGGTCGATCAGCCCCGAGGGCGCCCGGGTCCTGGGCGTCATCGGCGCGGCGCGCTGCAACATCATCATTTCGGGCGGCACGGGCTCGGGCAAGACCACCCTTCTGAACACCCTGACCGCCTTCATCGACCCCACCGAGCGGGTGGTTACCTGCGAGGACGCCGCCGAGCTGCAGCTGCAGCAGCCGCACGTAGTGCGCCTGGAAACGCGGCCGGCGAACCTGGAGGGCCAGGGCGCCGTCACCATGCGCGACCTGGTCAAGAACTGCCTGCGCATGCGCCCTGAGCGGATCATCGTCGGCGAAGTGCGCGGCCCCGAAGCCTTCGACCTGCTGCAGGCGATGAACACCGGCCACGACGGCTCCATGGGCACCCTGCACGCCAACTCCCCCCGCGAGGCCATCAGCCGGGTGGAGAGCATGATCACCATGGGCGGCTATGGCCTGCCGTCCAAGACCATCAAGGAGATGATCGTCGGCTCGGTGGACGTCATCATCCAGGCCGCGCGCCTGCGCGACGGCACGCGCCGCATCACCCATGTCACCGAGGTGCTGGGCCTGGAAGGCGACGTCATCGTCACCCAGGATCTGTTCGTTTACGAGATCACCGGCGAGACCCCCGACGGCGGCGTCGCCGGCAAGTTCCGCTCCACCGGCATCGCCCGGCCGCGCTTCTGGGACCGCGCCCGCTACTACGGGCTCGAGCGCGAGCTGGCCGAGGCCCTGGACGCGGCCGAATAGATGTCGGTCCTGACCCTCATCCTCGTGGCGGTGCTCGGCTTCATCATCGTGGCCAGCCTGGGCTTCGTCTTCGCCGGCGGCGACGGCTCGGCCCAGCGCACGGCCAAGCGCACCCAGGCCATCGCCGAGCGCGGACGCCCCGACAAGCCGCGCGCCAGCCTGCGCGGCGCGCAGGCGGATCCCGGCGCCCGCCGCAAGCAGATCCTCAAGAGCCTGAAGGAACAGGACAAGCGCCAGCGCAAGGCGTCGATGTCCCTGTCCGCCCGGTTGCAGCAGGCCGGGATGAGTCCCAGCACCAAGATGTTCTGGATCATCTCGGCGATCCTGGGGCTGCTGGCCCTGCCGGTCCCGGCCCTGCTCGGCTTCAACCCCCTGTTCGGCCTGGGCACCGCCTTCGGCGCGGGCCTCGGCCTGCCGCGGTGGGTGATCGGCGTCCTGGCCAAGCGCCGCACCGGCAAGTTCTCGGCCTCCTTCGCCGACGCCATCGACATCATCGTACGGGGCATCAAATCGGGCCTGCCGGTGCACGACTGCCTGAAGATCATCGCGCGCGAGTCCCCCGAGCCCCTGGCGTCCGAGTTCAACCGCCTGGTCGAGAGCATCGGCATGGGCGTGACCGTCGATCAGGCCCTAGAGAAGATGTACGAGCGCATGCCGACCCCGGAACTGCGCTTCTTCACCATCGTGCTGGCCATCCAGCAGAAGGCCGGGGGCAACCTGGCCGAGGCGCTGAACGGCCTGTCGGTGGTGCTGCGGGCGCGCAAGATGATGCGCGAGAAGGTCAAGGCCCTGTCGGCCGAGGCCATCGCCTCGTCGGTCATCATCGGCTCCCTGCCCCCCGGGGTGGCCCTGCTGATCACCATCACCACCCCCTCGTACATGGCCCTGCTGATCACCGACAAGCGCGGCCATACCCTGCTGCTGGTCGCCGCCTTCCTGATGGGCTTCGGCATCTGGGTGATGCGCAAGATGATCAACTTCAAGATGTGATGGGGGACCGATGAGCTTCGTCGACACCGTCACCGACCCCGCCAACCTGGTCGCCGCCGCGGTGGCCGCCCTGTCGTTCGCCACCATCCTCACCCTGGCCGGGCCGATGCTGAAGGGCGACAACCTGGACGCCCGGCTCAAGTCGGTGGCCAACCGGCGCGAGGAGCTGCGCAAGCGGTCGCGCGCCGCCATCGCCAAACAGACGCCGGTCAGCTCCACCCTGCGCCACACCGACGACGGCCTGTTCAAGAAGGTGGTCGAGCAGCTGCAGCTGAAGAAGCTGCTGGAGGACCCGCAGGTGATCGACAAGCTGGCCCAGGCCGGCTTCCGCGGGCCGCGCCCGGTGACCACCTTCTACTTCTTCCGCTTCGCCACGCCCTTCGTGCTGGCCGTGGCGGTGGCCTTCTACCTGTTCGCCGTCAACAGCTTCGACCTGCCGGCCATGTCGCGGGCCTGCTTCAGTTTCATGGGCTTCGCCGCCGGTTTCTACGCGCCGAACATCTACATCAAGAACATCGCCGACAAGCGGCGGGCCTCGATCATGCTCGCCTTCCCCGACGCCCTGGACCTGCTGCTGATCTGCGTGGAATCGGGCATGTCCATCGAGGCGGCCATCCTCAAGGTCGGCGAGGAAATGGGCTCCAGCTCCATCGAACTGGCCGAGGAGCTGACCCTCCTCACCGCCGAGCTCTCCTACCTGCCCGAGCGGCGCATGGCCTATGAGGGCCTGGCGCGGCGGACCAACCACCCCGGCATCAAGTCGGTGGTCACGGCCATGATCCAGGCGGAGCGCTACGGCACGCCGCTGGGCACCGCCCTTCGGGTGATGGCCAAGGAGAATCGCGAGATGCGCATGTCGGCGGCCGAGAAGAAGGCGGCCGCCCTCCCCGCCAAGCTCACCGTGCCGATGATCGTGTTCTTCCTGCCGGTGCTGTTCATCGTCATCCTGGGGCCCGCGGTGATGCGGGTCATGGATTCGGCGGCGTTCAGCAAGTAGCGGGCGGACGTACTGACCTGCGATTGCTAGCGCCCAGCCCTAGGCGGCGATTCAAAAAAGGTCGTCATCCTGGGGCTCGCGCAGCGAGACCCCAGGACCCAGCAGCGAAGACCTGACCTTGCGGCGCGTTGAGCGTAGGGCGGCTGGGTCCCGGATGAGTCCGCGGAGCCTGTCCTCGGGTCGGCCTGCGGCCGAACCCGGGGGCGGCTCTCCGGGATGAGGGCTGGAAGGGGGGGCGACATATCAAGATAGGTCGTCATCCTTGCGCGATGCGCAGCATCGACGCGAGGACCCAGCCGCGAAGACCCTGCCGTGCGGCGCGTTGAGCGTAGAGCGGCCGGGTCCCGGATGAGTCCGCTTCGCGGCTCTCCGGGATGACGGCTGGGGGGCTGCGTTCGGAAAGGGCCGTCGATCGCGTGGTGGAAGTGTGGTTCGGGCGGCGGCCGGGTCAAGGCCGCGCCTTTGGCGCGCCGCGCAGCGGGGGCCCTGCGGGCCCGCCTTGACGCGGTCGCCTGGTCCGAACCGATGCTCCGCCATGCGAACGACGGCGGGGTCTGCGTTGGGGGGCGTGCGTCCCCCCTTGTGGTCGTCCTCCTGGGGCGCGCGCCTGCGCGAACAGCACGCTTTGCCAGCACTGACTTGGTGACGGCGATTGGAGGGGTCGGATTTCTCACTGACGATTGCGCCGGGTACGCGGCGCCCCTCAGCGCATCGCGTCCCAATTACGCGCGGGCGCCTCGCCGGAGGCGGCGCGCAGGTAGCCGAGGTTGTTGGCCACCACGGCCGGGGGCAGGTCGCGGCGGACGAGTTGTTCGGCCTCGGCGAGGCGGCCCTGCAGGCCCAGCACCAGGGCCAGGTTCTGGCGCACCTGGATGGTGGCGGCGGGGTCGGCGGCGGCCTGGCGCAGCAGGCGCTCCGCCTGCGGCGCATCACCGTGCCCGGCGTAATACATGCCGAGGTTGGACAGCACCGCGGGATTGTTCGGGGCGATGGCCAGGGCCTGGCGGTGGGCGACCAGGGCCTCGTCGTCGCGCTCGGCCTGTTCCAGCGCCACCGCCAGCAGGGCCGGGGCGCGCCAGTCCTGCGGCTTCAGCGCCTGGGCGCGGCGGGCGGGATCGATGGCGAAGAAGCCCTGGTCCTGGGCGATGAAGCCGCGCGCGGCCTCCAATAGGGCCTCGACATTATCGGGCTGCATGACAAGCACCCGCTGGGCGGCCTGGGTGGCGTCCTCCATCCGGCCGAGGCTGCGCAGGGCGGCCGACAGCTTGATCCCGGCCTCGGCGTCGTTGGGATCGGCGTTGAGCACCCCCGCCCAGAAGGTCGAGCGGGCCAGGGGATCGAGGCGGTCGGCCATGGCCCGCTCCTGGGGCGTGACCTTGGGGGCGGCCGCGCGGGGCGCCGGGGCCGCCAGGGTCGCGGCGGCGGCGGCGGCGGCGGGCTTGGCCGCCTTGTCGCCCCGTCCCCAGCCCAGGGCCAGGGCCGGCGAGGCGAGGCTGGCGGCGGCCAGGACCACGGCGGCGGTTGCGGCGAGGGCGGGCTTGCGACACATGGGACGACGCTCCTTGAACGGCTGCGTCGCAGCTTGCGGCAGGGCCGTTCAAGAAGCGTTAAGCATGATCTCCTTCCCCAGCCCCAGGCGCGTCCCATGACCGACACCCTCATCCCCGCCGACGGCGACGCCGCCGCCATCCATCTGGTGGCGGCCGATCAGCTGGCGCCGATGCTGGAGGCGGCCCCCGCCCCGGTGCGCGCCCAGGCCGAACGTCAGGGCTTCAAGGGCCGGTCGGGACAGGTGGCGGTGATCGCCGCCCCCGACGGCGGCGTCGACCGGGTGCTGGCGGGCTTCAGCGCCGAGGGCGGGGCGATGGCCCTGCGCGGCCTGGCCGCGCGGCTGCCGGCGGGGGACTACCGCCTCGCCGAGCCCCTCCCCGAGGGGCTGGACCCGACCCAGGCCGCCATCGCCTTCGGCCTCGGCGGCTATCGGTTCGATCGCTACAAACCGGCCAAGGACCCGGAGCGGGCCCGGCTGGCGGCGCCGGCGGGGGCCGATCTCGACGGCGCCCTGGCGGTGGTCCACGCCTGCGCCCTGGCCCGGGACATGGTCAACACCCCCGCCAACGACCTGGGGCCGCTGCAGATCGAGACCATCGCCCGCGAGGTGGCGCAGCAGTTCGGCGCGACGATCGCGGTGGTCACCGGCGAGGGGTTACTGGACGAGAACTATCCCCTGGTGCACGCCGTCGGCCGGTCGGCCACCGCCGCGCGGGCGCCGCGGATGATCGAGATCACCTGGGCCGGGCCCGCCACCCGCGCCGCCGACGCGGCCCTGCCGCTGGTGGCGCTGATCGGCAAGGGCGTGGTGTTCGACACCGGCGGGCTGGATATCAAGCCGTCCTCGGCCATGCGGGCCATGAAGAAGGATATGGGCGGCGCCGCCCACGCCCTGGCCCTGGCGCGGATGGTGATGGCCGCCGCCCTGCCGGTGCGGCTGGTGGTGCTGCTGCCGGTGGCCGAGAACGCCATCTCGGCCGAGGCCATGCGCCCCGGAGACGTGCTGGCCTCGCGCAAGGGGCTGACGGTCGAGGTCGGCAATACGGACGCGGAGGGACGGCTGATCCTGGCCGACGCCCTGACCCGGGCGGCGGAGCTGGAGCCGGACCTGACCCTCGACCTGGCCACCCTCACCGGGGCCGCGCGGGTCGCCCTGGGCCCCCAGGTGGTCCCCTTCTTCACGGCGGACGACGCCCTGGCCCAGGCGCTGGAGGCGGCCGCCCTGGCGGTTGGCGATCCCCTGTGGCGGTTGCCCCTGTGGGCGCCCTACGGCGAGGCCATCGACAGCGACATCGCCGATGTGAAGAACGACGCCGACGCCTGGGCCCAGGCGGGGTCGATCACCGCCGCCCTGTTCCTGCAGCGGTTCGCGCCCGCGGGCGCATGGGCGCACCTGGACATCTTCGCCTGGAACGGGCGCAGCCAGCCGGGCTGGCCGGCGGGCGGCGAGGCGCAGGCGATCCGCGCCCTGCTGACGATGCTGAAGGCCCGCTACCCGGCCGCGTGATCGGCGCCGGGCGCCGGGGGTGACCTAGTTCGCGGGCGCCGCGGGGGCCGCATCACCGGCGGGGGCGCCCGCGTCGGCGGCGACGGGCTCGCCGGCGGCCGCGGCGTCAGCCGCCGGCGCTGCTTCGGCGGGCGCCGCCGCGGCGGCCGGATTCGGCGCCGGGATCGGCATCGGCGAGGCGCTGAGGGTGCGCAGGTAGGCGATCAGGTTGATCCGGTCTTCCTGCTTCTTGATGCCCACGAAGGTCATCTTGGTCCCAGGCATGTCCTTTTGCGGGGCCTTGATGAACTGGTCGAGCAGGTCGTAGGTCCACACCGGGTTCTTGGCGCCGTATTCCAGCATCGCGGTGGAATAGGCGAAGCCGGCGTGACTGCCGGGCTTGCGGCCGACGATGCCGTACTGGTTGGGGCCGGTGCCGTTGGCGCCGCCCGCCTCGAAGGTGTGGCAGGAGACGCACTTCTTCTCGACGGCCTGGCCGGCGGCGATGTCGGCTGACGCCAGGACCGTGCCCCAGTCCGGCGCCACCTCGGCGGCGGCGGCGCCCTCTTCCACGGCCTCGGCCACGGCGATGGCGTAGCCGGGCTTTTCAGCGGGGTGCGACGCGTAGACGATCGAAGACAGTTCGTTCAGGCCGACGATTGCAAGCCCGGTCGCCAGCACCGCCCCGGCGACCTTGTTGAAGCCCAGTCCGCTCATTGTATGCCCGCCGGCCCTTCTAAAGATCTCAACTTGTCAAGGAATCGGGCGGGTCCATAGCTTGGATTCCCGGCCCCTTCTTCTTGCGTTGGGCTCTCTGACACGCTACCGGCGCTCGCGCAACCCGGCCTTTCGCCCCGGGGCGCCAACCCCCCGAAGCGCCTCGCCTTTTCCTCGTCGAGTTGGAACCCATGGCTCCGATCATCATCATTCCGGCGCGGATGGCGGCCACCCGGCTGCCCGGCAAGCCCCTGGCCGACATCGGCGGCGAATCGATGATCGTGCGGGTCCTGCGCCGGGCGCAGGCGGCGGGGGTGGCCGAGGTGGTGGTGGCGGCGGGCGACCCCGTCATCGTCGAGGCCGTGACGGCGGCCGGCGGCCGGGCGGTGCTGACCGACCCCGACCTGCCCTCCGGGTCCGACCGCATCCTGGCGGCCCTGCGGGCGGTGGACCCCCAGGGGGCGTGCGAGCTGGTGATCAACCTGCAGGGCGACATGCCCTTCGTGGAGCCGGGGGTGCTGACCGCCTGCCTGGACCTGATGCGCGCCCAGCCCTCGTGCGACATCGCCACCGTGGTCGCGCCGGAAGCCTCCGCCGCCGACCGCGCCAACCCGGACGTGGTCAAGGCGGTGCTGGCCCTGCAGCCGGACGGCTCCAGCGGCCGCGCCCTGTATTTCACCCGCAGCACCCTCTACGGCGACCAGCCGGTGTGGCGGCATATCGGCATCTACGGCTATCGCCGCGCCGCCCTGGAGCGATTCAACGCCGCCCCGCCCTCGCCCCTGGAGCGCCGCGAGAAGCTGGAGCAGCTGCGGGCCCTGGAGCTGGGCCTGTCGATCTGGGCCGCCGTGACCGACGCCGCGCCCATCTCCGTCGACACCCCCGCGGACCTTGAAGCCGCGCGCGCCCATGCTATGGCCCGTCCATGACCAAGCCGAAGATAGCCTTCCAGGGCGAGCCGGGCGCCAATGGCGACGAGGCCTGCCGCACCCACTTCCCGGCCTATGAGCCGGCGCCCTACCCGACCTTCGAGGACGCCTTCGAGGCCGTGAAGTCCGGCGCCTGCGCCTTGGGGCTGATCCCGGTGGAGAACTCCATCGCCGGGCGGGTCGCCGACGTGCACCACCTGCTGCCGTCGTCCGGCCTGCACATCATCGGCGAGCGCTTCAAGCCGATCCGCTTCCACCTGATGGCCAACCCCGGCGTCAGGCTGGAGGACGTGCGGGTGGTCTCGTCCATGTCCATCGCGCTGGGCCAATGCCGCAAGTTCCTGCGCACCCTGGACGTGCGGCTGGAGCCCGCCGGCGACACCGCCGGCGCCGCCAAGACCCTGGCCGAGCACCCCGACCCGCACAAGGCGGCGGTCTCGCCGCCCCTGGCCGCAGCCCTCTATGGGCTGGAGGTGCTCGCCGAGAACATCGAGGACCTGCACACCAACACCACGCGCTTCTTGGTGATGACCGCGGACGCCGATACCCCGCGGCCGCCCGAAGGCGCGGCCTGCATCACCAGCTTCGTGTTCCGGGTCCGCAACGTGCCGGCCGCCCTCTACAAGGCCCTTGGCGGCTTCGCCACCAATGGCGTGAACATGAGCAAGCTGGAGAGCTACCAGGAGAACGGCTCGTTCACGGCGACGATGTTCTACGCCGAGGTTGATGGTCGTCCCGAGGACCGGGCCCTGACCCTGGCCTTCGAGGAGCTGAACTTCTTCTGCGAGCGGTTCGAGGTGCTGGGGGTGTATGAGCCCGACCCGTTCCGGGCGCAGCTGGCCGGCTGAGCGGGCCGCCTTTCGTCGCTCAAGCCTCGGGCGGCGGCCCTTTGAGGAAGGCCGCCGTCTCCTCGATGGCGTGCACCAGGCTGACGCGGCGAGGCTCCACCCCGGGGGGCAGGCTGGAGAACAGCCGCGTAGGGGCCGCGGCGTCGAGCATCACGAACACCCCGCGGTCGTCGGCGCGGCGGATCAGCCGCCCGAAGGCCTGGGCGACGCGGCCGCGGGCGATGGAGTCGTCGTAGCCCTTGGCGCCGAAGCGGGCCCGCCGGGCCTTGTGCAGGATGTCCGGGCGCGGCCAGGGCACCCGGTCGAACACCAGCAGGCGCAGGGATCGGCCCGGCACGTCGACCCCGTCGCGCACCGCGTCGGTGCCCAGCAGGCAGGCGTCCTCCTCGGCGCGGAAGATGTCCACCAGGGCCCCTACCTCGAGGGGATCCACATGCTGGCCGTAGAGGGCGATGCCCTGTTCGGCCAGGGGTCCGGCGATGCGCTCGTGCACGGCGCGCAGGCGGCGGATGGCGGTGAACAGCCCCAGGCCCCCGCCCCCGGCCGCCAGGAACAGCTCGCGCATGGCCGCCCCCACCTGGCGCGGGTCCTCGCGGCCGACGTCGGTGACCACGAAACAGCGCGCCTGCTCGGCATAGTCGAAGGGCGAGGCCAGGCGCAGGGTCTTGGGCCGGTCGGGCAGGCGCGCCGCGCCCGTGCGCATCTCGGCCAGGGCGAAGGGATCGTCCAGGGCCGGATCGGCGAGGGTGGCGCTGGTCACCAGGATGCCGTGGGCGGGCGCGAGTACGGCGGCGCGCAGGGGTTCGGTGGGATCGACCCAGTGGCGGCGATAGGCGGCGTCGACGATGCGGCCGAAGGCGAAACTGGATTCGAACCAGTCGACGAAGTCGGGATCGTCGTCGCTGTCCTCGTCGATGGCCCGCAGCATCGAGCGCCAGGCCGGCAGCATCATCCGCGCGCGGCGGTCGAGTCCCCTCAGGGCGCCCTCGATCCTGGCCCGCTCGTGGGTGGGCAGGGTCTCGGCGTCCTCGTCGAGGAGGTCCTCGAGCTGGCGCGACAGGGCCAGCAGCGGGGTCTCGATGGCGGCCAGGGCCAGGGCGGCGGCGCGGGCGCTCTCGCGCACGAGGTCCAGGGCCGGCCGGGCGGCGCATTCCTGGCCCATCTCGGACGGGGCGGCGCGGGCGCGCAGCTGCTCCAGCACCGCCACCAGGAACCGCTCGATGGGCCCGATGGGACTGACGTCGCCGGTGGCCGGGGCGATCCGCCCGGACCAGCCCTCGCCGGGCAGGGCGGCGGCGGCCTTCAGGGCCTCTTGCAGGGTCGAGCGGGCGTCCTCGCGGTCGCCCAGGATGTCCATCAGCCGCTGCTCCAGCCCGCGCCCGCGCCGGCCGCGGCCCTCCGGGCCGCGAATCCAGCGGCGCATCTCCGCCGCCTCCTGGCCCGACAGGGCCGCCGCGAAGGCGCTGTCGGCGGCGTCGAACAGGTGGTGGCCCTCGTCGAAGACGATACGCTTGAGCGAGGTGGTCTCGACATCCCCCTTCAGCCCCCGGGCCGCGCGGGCCCCGTCGAAGGCGGCCTGGGTCAGCACCAGGGCGTGGTTGGCGATGACGATGTCGGCCCGCTTGGAGGCCCGCACCGACTTCTCGATGAAGCAGGAGCGGTAGTGCAGGCAGCCGGCGTGGACGCATTCCCCCCGCCGGTCGACCAGGTTGGCGGCGCTGGCCTGGGCGGCGGCGGGCATGCCGAACAGGCCGGGCAGCCAGGCGGGGAAGTCGCCGCCGGTCATGTCCCCGTCCCGCGTCGCCCGCACCCAGCGCGAGGCCAGCCCCAGGCCGATCAGGTCGCCATTGCCCAGCTGGGCGGTGTTCACCGCCTCCTGGAAGTTGAGCAGGCACAGGTAGTTCTCACGCCCCTTGCGCACCACCGCCTTGGTCTTGCGGATGGCGGGGTCGGGATAGATGGCGTGGCTCTCGCGCTCGATCTGGCGCTGCAGGGCGCGGGTGTAGGTGGAGATCCACACTGCCGGCCCGTTGGCCTCGGCCCACAGGCTGGCCGGCGCCAGATAGCCCAGGGTCTTGCCGATGCCGGTGCCGGCCTCGGCCAGCATCATCCGCGGCTCGCCCTCGCGCTCGCGGGGCTGGAAGGCGAAGGCGGCCTCGGCGGCGAACTGGGCCTGGGCGGGGCGGGCCTCGTCCAGGCCGGCGGTGGCGAGCAGTTCCGCCAGCCGGGCAGAAGCCGCTTCCGGCTCGATGGGCCGGGTTCCCGATTCCCCGGGGGGCGCCTGGTCCTCCCATTCGGGCACACGGCCCCAGACCTCCAGGCCCGAGCCGCGCCAGCCGTCGCGCACCGGCGCCGACCGCAGGGCCTGGGCGCAGGCGACGCCCCAGGCCCAGCCGGCGCGGCCGAGGGTCTCCGCCAGGGCCAGGGCCTCCTCGCGGGTCGGCCAGGGCTGCGCGGCCAGATCGGTCAGGAGCGCGGCGCAGCCCTGCCGCAGGGCGGCGGCCTGCTCGGCCGCCCCCTTCGGTTCGGGCAGGCCCAGGGCCAGGGCCAGGCCCACCGCCGAGGGGGCGCAGAACCGGGCCGGCCGCACGAAGGCGAACAGCTCCAGCGCATCGAAGATCTCGCGGCTGCGCACCGGCGGCTGCAGCCCCAGGCGCCGGGCCGTGAGCGAGGCGTGGATCACCAGCACCGGGCTGTGGTCGTAAAGGTCCCGCGCCTCGCCCGGCCGCACCAGCCGCGCCCCCGCCCCGTCGGCGATGGCGGCGCGGGGGCCAGGCAGCACCACCAGGGCGGCGGCCAGGTCGAGGAGGGGCGGACTCGCGTTCACGCGATCCTAGGTAGCCAAGATGCGGCCGAAACGGAACAGGAACATGGCGGACGATCCGCTTCTGATCCTCCACCGCGCAGCGGGGGAGGTGGGCCCCCGCTGAAAAGCGGGGGTCGGAGGGGGCGGGCGGCGGCGCGACGGTTCGCCCCCTCAGTCCCTTCGGGACAGCTCCCCCGCTTCGCAGGGGAGCATTGACTCGCGGCTAGGTCCTGGCGCCAACCGCTGCGGTCACCAGGGCAGGGTCGAGCCGTCGTAGGCGAGGAAGGCGCCGGACTCGGCCGGCGTGAGGGCGTCGATCACCCGCTTCATGCCGGTGACGGACTCCTCGGGCGAGATGGAGGCGCTGGGCCCGCCCATCTCGGTGCGCACCCAGCCCGGGTGCAGCGGCGTGACGGTGATGCCCCGCCCCTTGAGGTCGTGGGCCATGGCGCGGGTGACCGCGTTCAGGGCCGCCTTGGAGGCGCGATAGCCGTAGAGGGCGCCGCCGGTGGCCGAGCCGATCAGGGCGATGGAGCCGACGACGCTGGTGATGTTGACGATCTTCTTCTGGTCGCTGGCCGCCACATGCTCGACGAAGGCCTCGGCCATCTTCATCGGGCCCATGACGTTGATGCGGTAGATGCGCGCCCATTCGTCGAAGTCGCTGGCGCCGAACTCCTGCCGGCCCCCGGGCTCGGTCATGATCGCCCGGCCGTAGTAGCCCGCCACGTTCAGCAGCAGGTCGATGGGCTGGCCCGCCAGCGCCTGGGCCACGGCGTCGATGCTGGCGTGGTCCTCCATGTCGATCCTGTGGGCGGTGACGGCGCCGCCGGAGCCGGCGACGAGGGCGGCGAGGCCGGATGATCCCTCGGGGTTGCGGCAGCAGGCCAGCACCCGCCAGCCGTCGGCGGCATAGAGCTGGACGAGGCCGAAGCCGAGGCCGCGGTTGGCGCCGGTGATCAGGACGGTGGGCATGGCGGGGCTGTCCTCGAGGTTTCCAGACCGGTTGTCGGCCAGTTGGCGGGGCGCCGCAAGCGGTCGCGGACGCCAAACATGGGATGAAACGGAACAGGAACGTGCTAGGCCTGTCCCGACCATGACTCCTGCACCACGGATACGAGGCGCGCGTCTTGCCGACCCGATGACGGGCGCGGCGGACGCTGGCCTGCCGCCGCGCTTCTCCGCCTGGTTCGACAGCCGCGGCTGGACGCCCCGCGACCACCAGCTGGCGATGGTCGCCAAGGCCCGGGCCGAGCGGGACGTGCTGCTGATCGCCCCCACCGGCGGCGGCAAGACCCTGGCCGGCTTCCTCCCCAGCCTGATCGACATCAGCCAGCGGCCGCCGCACAACGACGTGGTCCCCCGCGGGGTGCACACCCTCTACATCTCGCCGCTCAAGGCCCTGGCGGTGGATGTGGCGCGCAACCTGATGGCGCCCATCGAGGAGATGGGCCTGCCGGTGACGGTGGAGAGCCGAACGGGGGATAGCAGCGTCGCCAAGAAGCAGCGCCAGCGCATCCGCCCCCCCGACATCCTGCTGACCACCCCCGAGCAGCTGGCCCTGTTCTGCGCCTGGGAAGGCTCGCGCCTTTATTTCAGCGACCTGCGCTGCGTGATCATCGACGAGATCCACGCCATCCATTCGTCCAAGCGCGGCGACCTGTTGTCGCTGGGCCTGGCGCGGCTGCAGGAATTCGCGCCGATGATGCGGCGGGTGGGGCTGTCGGCCACGGTGGACGATCCCGACATGATCCGCCGATGGATCAGCGCCGACCCTGCCCAAATCGATCCGGATGAGCGGGAGGTGGATCTGGTGCTGGGCGCCCCCGGGGCCCCGCCGGTGATCGATGTGCTGCTGTCCGAGGGCAAGGTGCCCTGGGCCGGGCATACCGCCCAGCACGCCATGCAGGAGGTCTATGACGTCATCCGCGGCTGCAAGACGGCCCTGATCTTCGTCAACACCCGCTGGCAGGCCGAGTTCGCCTTCCAGGAACTGTGGAAGCTCAACGACGACGACCTGCCCATCGCCCTGCACCACGGCTCCCTGGCCGCCGAGCAGCGCCGCAAGGTCGAGGCGGCGATGGCGCGGGGCGAGTTGAAGGCGGTGGTCTGCACCTCGACCCTCGACCTCGGCATCGACTGGGGCGACGTCGACCTGGTGATCCAGCTCGCAGCGCCGAAGGGGTCGGCGCGGCTGGTGCAGCGCATCGGCCGGGCCAACCACCGCCTGGACGAAGCCTCCCGCGCCCTGCTGGTGCCGGCCAGCCGCTTCGAGATGCTGGAATGCCAGGCCGCCCGCGAGGCGGTGGCCGAGAACCGGCTCGACGGCGACCCCGAGCGCATCGGGGCCCTGGACGTGCTGGCCCAGCACATCATGGGGGTGGCCTGCGGCGAGGCCTTCGACGCGGACCGGCTCTATGAAGAGGTCAGGCGCGCGGCGCCCTTCGCTGACCTGACCCGCCCCGACTTCGACCAGGTGCTCGATTTCGTCTCCACCGGCGGCTACGCCCTGAAGACCTATGACCGCTTCCGCCGCATCGTGAAGGGGCCTGACGGCCTGTGGCGGGCGCGCAACCCTCAGGCCGTGCTGCGCCACCGGCTCAATGTGGGCGCCATCGTCGCGCCGGCTGTGCTCAACATCCGCATGATGATCGGCAAGGCCCGCGGGGGCCGCAAGATCGGCGAGGCAGAGGAGGGCTATCTCGAACAACTGGAGGCGGGCGACACCTTCATCTTCGCCGGCCAGGTGTGGCGTTTCCACGGGGTGTACGGCAACGACGCCCTGGTCACCCCGGCCCCCGGCTCCGATCCCAAGATGCCCAGCTGGGGCGGGTCGAAGTTCGCCCTGTCCACCTATCTGGCGGCGCGGGTGCGACGGATGATCGCCGACGAGGCCAGCTGGGAGCGGCTGCCGGCCGACGTCTGCGAATGGCTGCACGCCCAGAAGGCGCGATCGATCATCCCCGCCGAGGGCGAGATGCTGGTGGAGACCTTTCCCAGGGGGCGGCGCCACTTTCTGGTGGCCTACGCCTTCGAGGGCCGCCTTGCCCACACCACCCTGGCCATGCTGCTGACCCGCCGGCTGGACCGACTGGGGCGGGCGCCGGTGGGCTTCGTCTGCAGCGACTACGCCCTGGCGATCTGGTCCATGCGGCCGATGGACGGACTCGATTTGGACGAACTCTTTCAGGAAGACATGCTCGGCGACGACCTGGAGGCCTGGCTGGATGAGAGCTTCATGATGAAGCGCAGTTTCAAGGGCGCGGCCCTGGTCTCGGGCCTCATCGAGCGCCGGTTTCCGGGGACGGAGAAGTCCGGCCGCCAAGTGACCTTCTCGTCCGACCTGATCTACGACGTCCTGCGCCGCCACCAGCCGGACCACCTGCTGCTGCGCTGCGCTAGGGCCGACGCGGCCACCGGCCTGCTGGACGTGGCCCGCCTGGGCGAGCTGCTCCGGCGGATCCGCGGCCGCATCCGCCCCATGGCCCTGACCAAGGTCTCGCCCTTCGCCGTGCCCGTGCTGCTGACCATCGGCCGCGAGAAGGCGCCCGGCGCCGCCGCCGAAGACTGGGTGCTGGAAGAGGCCGAGGACGACCTGGTGGCGGAGGCGATGTCGTGAGCCGTGCGTGGTTCGAGACGCGCCTTGCAGGCGCTCCTCACCATGACCCATGTGAGGGAATGAAAAACGTTCGTCATGGTGAGGAGGCTGCGCAGCAGCCGTCTCGAACCACGCAGCCCGCCTATGCCTTCGCCCCCTCCCCGTGCGGCTCCCTGCACGTCGAGATCAATGGCGCCACGGCGACCCTGCGCCACTCGGGCGCCCTGTGGCTGAGGGGCGCCAGGGCCCTGATCGCCGGCGACCTGCACCTGGAGAAGGGCTCGGCCTACGCTGCGCGCGGCCAGCTGCTGCCCCCCTACGACACCCGCGAGACCCTCGGGCGGCTGGTGGTCGAAGTGGCCGCCACCGACCCCGCGGTGATCGTCTTCCTGGGCGACACCCTGCATGACGGCGGCGCCCGGGGGCGCATCGCTCCGGACGACGTGGGGACCCTGGCGGAGATCGCCCGCGGCCGCACCCTGCTGTGGGTGGTGGGCAACCACGACCCGGACGGGCCCGGCTATCTGCCGGGAGAGGCGATCAACGACCTCACCCTGGAGGGGCTGATCCTGCGCCACGAGCCCCAGCCCGGGGACCAGCCGGGCGAGGTGGCCGGCCACCTGCACCCCTGCGCCCGGGTGGTCGGGGCCGGGCGCAGCGTGCGGCGGCGCTGTTTCGTCACCGACGGCCGCCGCCTGATCCTGCCCGCCTTCGGCGCCTATGCCGGCGGCCTGAACATCCGCGACGCCGCCTACGCCGGCCTGTTCGCCCACGCCCCCCTGGTGGGCGCCCTCGGCCAACGCCGCGTCCACCCCGTCGGCTGGCGCTCCACGCGCGGGGATTAGGGGCGGGGGGCTTGGCGGGGCTTTTGTCCGCGCGGCCAACACCCGCGTTCCCGGCGTACGCCGGGACCCAGATCCTAAAGCGTTTGGGCTGAGGGCAAATTTGGCCCTTCCCTTCGATGCGCCATACGATCTGGCTCCCGGCGTACGCCGGGAATACGAGCAGGGTTAGGGTTGGAGGTTGTCGAACAAGTCGGTCCAGGTTGGATTGCCCTGCTCGATCAGTTCGAGTTTCCAGGACCGTCGCCACTCCTTGAGAGCGCGCTCGCGGGTCTTGGCGGATTCGCGATTGGGATGGCTCTCGTGCCAGACCAGTTGATCGCAGCCGTACCGCGCGGCGAACCCCGGGTACAGCTTAGCCTTATGCTCAGAGATGCGTCTAACCAAGTCGTCGGTCATGCCAACGTAGATCGTGCCGTTGCGGCCGCTGGCGACAATATAGACGTAGAACCCCGGCCACATGGCTGAGCCTCATGTCCTGTGTTCCATGGTTGCCCCGTAAGCAGCCATGGACGCGGCGCCTACCTGACCGTGCGCCTGGCCTTGCCGGCCCGCTCGGCAGGCGTTTGCGGCAGCTCATCCAGGGTCAGGAAGCCGTCCTCGTTGACGTCCAGGGCCACGAAATGGCGGTCGGCGTGGTCGCGGAATTCCTTCAGGCTGACCCGGTAGTCGAGATTGCGGTCGGCGGCGCGGACGGGCTGGGGCTCGTTGAACAGGCTGAACTGCACCGCGCCCTGGTTGGTGTTGAGCCGCTGGCGCTTGGGCAGGCCGCTGCCGTCCTCGCCCTCGCTCTGCATGGCCACCCGGATCAGGCCGCCCTCGAGCGCGCCGACCTGCAGGATCTCCGGCACGATATAGCGCTCATAGATCAGCACCTCGGTGGAGCCGATGGACCCGTCCTTGTCGCGGTCGAGGACGGCGAAGAAGGCCTCGGCGTCGGCGCGGTGCTCGAGCTTGTCGAGCTTGCCGTCCTTGTTCTTGTCGGCGCCGTTGAACCAGTCGACGATCGGATAGGGCGCGCCCTTCTTGGCGACGAACGGCTGCCCGGCGGGGCTGATGAACAGCATCATCTCGTCCGCCGCCTGGGCGGCGCCGGCGGTGGCCAGCAGGGCGGCGGCGAGCAGGGCGATCTTGCGCATGGCGGCTGTCTCTCAGACTTGCGGAATGGTCGGGGCGAGGCGCCCCCCGACGCGGATGGGCTCGACGCGCAGGGCCAGGCCGGTCTTGTCGTCGGTCTCCACGAACACGCCGCAGACGGTGGCCGGGCCCTCGGCGGGCTGGTAGCGGCCGCCGGAGATCTTGGTGGTGAACCGCCGCAGCGGCTCTTCCTTCTTGTTGCCGATGACGCTGTCGTAGTCGGCGCAGGCCCCGGCGTCGGTCTGGTAGGCGGTGCCGCCGTTGAGGATCTGGCAGTCCGCCGTCGGCACATGGGTGTGGGTGCCCACCACCAGGCTGGCGCGGCCGTCGCAGTAATGGCCCATGGCCATCTTCTCGGAGGTGGCCTCGCAATGCATGTCGACGATCACCGCGTCGGCGGCCATGCCCAGGGGGCAGGCGTCCAGCGCCCGGTCGACCGCCGCGAAGGGGTCGTCCATGGCGTCCATGTGCACCCGGCCCAGCAGGTTGATCACCAGCACGCGCCGGTCGCCGGGCGCCTCGAACAGCCAGGAGCCCGAGCCGGGGGCATCCGACAGGATCGGGTAGTTGAGGGGGCGGATCAGGCGCGGCTCGCGGCAGATGTAGGTCAGCGCCTCCTTCTGGTCCCACGAATGGTTGCCCAGGGTGACGCAGTCGGCGCCGGCGTCGAACAGTTCGTTCGCGGTGTTCTCGGTGATGCCGAAGCCGGCGGCGGCGTTCTCGCCATTGATCACCACAAAGTCGAGGCCCAGGCCGCGGCGCAGGCGGGGCAGGTGGTCGGTGACGCCGTCGCGCCCGGAGCGGCCGACCACGTCGCCGAAGAAGGCCAGCCTCACGCCGCCGCTCCGGCGCCGACGGGGTGATAGCCCGCCTCGGTGAGGATGCCGTCGAGCGGCTGGTCGTGGGCCTGGGTCGGCAGGCGGTCGAGGGCCTGGCCGGCATAGCCGAGGCCGAGCACGAACACCGGTCCTGTGGCGCGCAGGCCCTCCAGGGTGCGGTCGTAGTGGCCGGCGCCCTGGCCGAGGCGCCCGCCGGCCGCGTCGAAGGCCAGCAGGGGCGCGATCACCAGGTCGGGGCGAACCGCCTCGGCCTCGGGCGGCGGCGCGGGAATGGCGAAGGCGTCGGGCTGAAGGGCGTCGCCCTCGCGCCAGCGGCGGAACGACAGGGGGGCGCCGCGATCCTCGGCGACGGGAAGCGCCAGGGCGACGCCGCGCGCGGCAAGGCGCCGCATCAACGGCAATGGCGACAACTCCGACCCCGACGGCCAATAGCCCGAGACCACGGCGAAGGGCGGCAGCGCCTCGATGGGCAGGGCGGCGGCGGCGGCCTCGGCCGCATCGGGGGCCTGGGCCGCGCAGGCGGCGCGCACCTGGCGCATGCGGCTGCGCAGGCGGGTCTTGTCGCTGGGGGCGGGGGTTTCGATCACGAGGTCCTTTAAGCACCGAATGCCGGGTCGTGGAACCGGCCGGATGGTCCGGCGCGCAAGGCGGTCGGGGTGGCGGCGCCGCGAGAGCCGTGGAAGCGAGTAAATCCCCTCAGACCTGGAAAACCAGGTGGGCGCCGTGTGAACAGGACCACGGTCCTGCCCAGGTACAGCTCCCGATGAGGATGATTAAGGTCCCTGGGATTAAGGCTTCCGACGAGAGCCGCAGCAAGACCCGCCGTCCCTAAGGTAGGGCGAGGCGGGCCCCGGCTCAAGCGGCGCCGTTCCCTGACCCCCGCTTCGCGCGCGCCAAACTGTCGCGGGGGCCTTACCCCAGGTTGATTCGCAGGCTAACACCGTATTCAGACGGCGTTCATACCTGGCGCTTCAATATTCGACTGCCCAATTGAAGTGATTTGCTTGCTCCTGCGGAGGAGCGACCCTAGGGGCTGGGCAGCAGGCTGAGATATTCGTCCAGATTTCCTGGGCGGATGCTGAGAAGAGCTTTCGACCGCATCAGGAAGGTGCAGACCATGGTTCAGTCAAGCTATCTGGACGTCTTTTCGATCTCGTCCGATCGAGGCCATGCCGAGTCCATTCAGGTGGGCGATATCGTCCGCACCGGCCCCAACCTCTACCCCCACTACAACGTCGTCTGCGTGGACGGCGACAAGGCCTGGGTGCGCAACGTCGCCAACGGCGCGGACGGCATCACCAACCTCGCCCTGTGTCGCAAGGTCGCGCAGGCGGCGGCCAATGGCGCCGCTTACGACCCCGCCGACCTAGATCGGGTCGAGCCCTACCCCGGCCGCTAGGGCCTCGATGCGCCGGGCCGCCGCGTCCAGCGCCTCGGCCGCCCTGTGCGAGGCGTCCTGTCCGCCCTCCCGCAGGGAGTCGAGCTCGGCCAGCGCCCGGGAGGCCCGGCTCTGGGTCTCGGCCAGCTCGTCGGCCATCATAAGCCCCGCCATCATGAACAGCCGGGTCTCGCCGATCTGGCCGACCGACTGCGACACCTGGCGGATCTGGGCGTCGAACAGCTTGGCCAGCTCCAGCAGGTGAGCCTCCTGCCCGTCCTCGCAGCCCACCGTATAGGACTTGCCGTTCAGCTGAACGCCGACCTGGGCCATGCTCAATCCTCCTCGTCCAGGACGGTCGGCGCGGACTCCTCGCCGAGGGCGGCGCGGATCTCCGCAATCGCCCGGTCCAGCGCGAGGGCCGCCTGAGCCCCCGCCTGCTCGAGCTCGCGCTCGCGGCCCCGCGCCTCGTCCAACTGCGCCGCCAGGTGGGAGCGGTCCTGGTCGAAGAGGTCGCCGGCCGGGTTGCGCGCCTGACTGGCGGCGGCCGACACCCGGCCCTCCAGCAGGGTCATGGCGCGGTCCAGCCGTTGGATCGCCGCCTCCAGGCCGCTGTCGCCGCCGCGCTCTTGCATCATCGCAGGCCCCCTGACTCGTCGCCTCGCCACCATAGCCGCAAGCCGGGGATGGTAGAAGGCGCGCGCTTACAACGCCGCCCAAGCTTGACCGGGCTTTTCGAAAGTGCCCTTAAACCAAGGTCCTCCCGACCCCCACGCTCGAGATTCCGCCCATGCCCGTCTCCCCTACCGTCATGGCCGACGCCATCCGCGTCCTGTCCATGGACGCTGTCCACAAGGCCAGGTCCGGGCACCAGGGCATGCCGATGGGCATGGCCGACGCCGCCACCGCCCTGTGGAGCCGGTTCCTGAGGTTCGACGCGGCCGATCCCCTGTGGCCCGACCGCGACCGCTTCGTGCTGTCGGCCGGGCACGGCTCGATGCTGCTCTACGCCCTGCTGCACCTGACCGGCTTCAAGGCCATGACCATGGAGCAGATCAAGGCCTTCCGGCAGCGCGACAGCCTCACGCCGGGGCACCCCGAATACGGCCACACCCCCGGGGTGGAGACCACCACGGGCCCCCTCGGCCAGGGCCTGGCCACCGCCGTCGGCATGGCCATGGCCGAGCGGCGCCTGAACGCCCGCTTCGGCGACGACCTGGTGGATCATCGCACCTGGGTGGTGGCCGGCGACGGCTGCCTCATGGAGGGCGTCAGCCACGAGGCGATCAGCCTGGCCGGGCGGCTGCGGCTCAATCGCCTGACCGTGCTGTTCGACGACAACAACACCACCATAGACGGCGAGGCGACCATCGCGGAAATCGGCGACCAGGTGGCGCGGTTCAAGGCCGCCGGCTGGGCCACGCGCACTGTGGACGGCCATGACGCGGGCGCCCTGCGCCGGGCGCTGAGCTGGGCGGTCCGCCAGGACCGGCCGAGCCTGATCGCCTGCAAGACCAAGATCTCCAAGGGCGCCGGACGCAAGGAGGGCGACCCCCACAGCCACGGCTACACCCTGTTCGACGACGAGATCGCCGACGCCCGCCTGGCCATGGGCTGGCCCCACGAGCCCTTCACCGTGCCCGAGGATGTGGCCAAGGCCTGGGCGGCGGTGGGCCGGCGCGGCCGCAAGGACCATCGCCAGTGGGCCCAGCGGCTCGACGCCTCGGCCCAGCGCGACGAATTCATCCGGGCGGTCAACGGCGAGCTGCCGGACGGCGCCTTCGAGCGCCTCGACGCCCACATCGCCGACATGGTGGCCAATCCCGCCGCCAACGCCACCCGCATCCATTCTGGCGCGGCGCTGGAGGCCCTCGTGCCGGCCATCCCCGAGATGATGGGCGGCTCGGCCGACCTGACCGGCTCCAACAACACCCGCACCAAGGGCATGGTCGCCTTTGACGTCCCCGACTATGACGGCCGCTACGTCCACTATGGGGTGCGCGAGCACGGCATGGCGGCGGCCATGAACGGCATGGCCCTGCATGGCGGCGTGATCCCCTATTCCGGGACCTTCATGGCATTCGCCGACTACAGCCGTCCGGCCATCCGCCTGGGCGCCCTGATGGGCGTGCGGGTGATCCATGTGATGACCCACGACTCCATCGGCCTGGGCGAGGACGGCCCCACCCACCAGCCGGTGGAGCACCTGGCCTCCCTGCGGGCGATGCCGAACCTGAACGTCTATCGCCCCGCCGACGCGGTGGAGGCGGCCGAATGCTGGAAGCTGGCCCTGCAGACTCCGCGCACCCCGTCGATCATGGCCCTGTCGCGGCAGAAGACCGCGGCGGTGAGGACCTCGGCGGCCGAGAACCTGTCGGCCAGGGGCGCCTATGAGATCCTCCCGGCCTCCGGTCCGGCCCAGGCGACCCTGTTCGCCTCGGGCACTGAGGTCGCCATCGCCGTGAAGGCCCGTCAGACCCTGGAGGCCGCGGGCATCCCCACCCGGGTGGTCTCGACCCCCTGCTGGGAGATGTTCGAGGCCCAGGACGACGCCTACAAGGCGTCGGTGATCGGCGACGCCCCCGTACGGGTGGCGGTGGAGGCCGGAGTGCGCCTGGGCTGGGAGCGGTTCATCGGCGAGGACGGCGGCTTCGTGGGCATGAGCACCTTCGGGGCCTCCGCGCCCTATGAGGTGCTCTACGAGATGTTCGGCATCACCGTCGAGGCGGTGGTCGAGGCGGTGACGAGCCGCAGCAACCGCTAGTTCGCGTTTACTTCAGACAGAATCGCTCACCCCCCCCGATCCTCCCGGCGAAAGCCGGGATCCAGATCCTAAAGCGCTGACGGTGAGCCATATGATCTGGGCCCCGGCATGCTTGTCCTGAGCGACGCCGCAGGCGGCGTCGAAGGGCGCCGGGGTGATCGGGAATTGGATGGGTTGGTTCCGACTAAAGGCAACCTATTCTAGGGTCTCGGCGCCTTTGGCCTACCGCCGCGGAGACTGTCGCCGGCGGCGTGCGAGGCTGGCGATGCCGCCGCCGCGGCGCAGCCGCGGAGAGCGACGGCCCATCAGACCGCCTCGTCCAGCACGGCGTCGATGCCTTGCTCACGGACCTTGCGATAGAGGGTGGAGCGGCCGATGCCCAGCCGACGGGCGACCTCGGACATGTGGCCGGAGTAGATCTCGATGGCGAGCTGGATCAGGTCGCGCTCGATCTCCTCCAGGGTGCGCAGATGGCCGCGATCGTCGAGGATGCGCACGGGCGCGTCCGGCGGCAGGTCGGCCAGCAGTTCGCCCATCGAGGGGACGGCGGTCGGGGACGGGACCGGCGCGGCGTCGTCCACCGGCGGCTGCACCCCGGAGATGGCGGGGAAGTCGAAGGGCTGCAGATAGGGGGAATCGGCCAGGACGATGGCGCGGTAGACCGCGTTCTCGAGCTGACGGACGTTGCCGGGCCAGTCGTAGGCGGACAGGATGGCGAGGGTCTCGGGTGAGGCGCCGACGATGCGCTTGCCTTCCTCGACGTTGAAGCGCCGCACGAAATGCTCGACCAGGGCGGGGATATCGCCCGCCCGCTCGCGCAGGGACGGGGCCTCCAGGGGGAAGACGTTGAGGCGGTAGAACAGGTCCTCGCGGAACCGCCCCTCCTTCACCGCCTGCATCAGGTCGCGGTTGGTGGCCGAGACGATGCGGACATCCACCTTGACCGAACGCTTGGCGCCCACCGGATCGATCTCGCTCTCCTGCACGGCGCGCAGCAGCTTGACCTGGGTGTCGAGGGGCAACTCCCCGACCTCGTCGAGGAACAGGGTGCCGCCATGGGCCTCAAGGAACTTGCCCACGTGCTTGTCGGTGGCGCCGGTGAAGCTGCCCTTCTCGTGGCCGAACAGGATGCTCTCGACCAGGTTCTCGGGAATGGCGCCGCAGTTGACCGCCACGAAGGGCTTGCCGGCCCGGTCCGAGGCGCCGTGGACAGCGCGGGCGATGACCTCCTTGCCCGAGCCGCTCTCGCCGGTGATCAGGATCGGGATCCCCGACTTGGCGCCGCGCTCGCCCATGCGCTTGACCAGGGTCATGGCCGGGGAATTGCCGACCATGTCGGCGAAAGTCATCTGCCCCGAGGCCTTCTTGGTCAGGCGGCCCACCTCTGCGGTCAGATCGCCGAGCTGCAGGGCGTTGCGGATGGAGACGATGATCCGTTCAGGCGAGACGGGCTTGATGAAGAAGTCCTGGGCCCCGGCCTGCATCGCCTTGACGACCACATCGACCCCGCCCGAGGCGGTCAGCACGATCACGGGCTGACCGAAGCCGCGCCCGCGCATTTCCTTCAGCGTCTCGACGCCGGACAGCCCGGGCATGGCCAGGTCGAGGATGACGACGTCGGCGGCGCCCCCGCCGATCAGCCGGGCGAGGGCGGCGTCGCCGCTCTCGGCCTGGGCGACGGCGAAGCCCTGCCGCTCCAGCACGGCCTGGATGAGCCGCCGCTGTGTCGGATCGTCGTCCACGACGAGGACCGTCTTGGTCATTGAAACACCCACCACCATCGACCGCCCCGTCTCGTTTTTCGGACGAGGCTCATTTTGGGACGGTTATGGGGCGCCGCGGTAAAGGGCGGGTTTAGCAGAAGAGAATCGGTTGTTAACGACCGCCCGGCCCGGTTTCGGTTGAAGGGTCCGCCGCCGCCGGTGCATATCCTGATCCCATGACCGTCCATGCCAAGCCGCCCGCCCCTCCGGCAGACCTGCCCGAGTGGCGCCTCGACGACCTTTATGACGGCCGATCGGACCCGCGCATCGAGGCCGATCTCGTCCTGGCCACGGAGGCCAACGCCCGGCTCACCGCCCTCAAGGGGGTGCTGGTCAAGGCGCGGGCCGACGCGCGCCGGCTGGGCGCCCTGCTGAACGAAGGCATCCGCCTCTACGAGGAGGCCACCAACCGCCTGTGGGCCCTGGGCGCCTATGCCTCGCTGCAGACCTCGGTGGCGCGCGACGACGCGGCCTGGGCCAAGTTCGAGGGGGACATGCGCGCCCGCTCGGCCGCCATCGCCGCGGAGAGCCTGTTCTTCACCCTCGAGATCAACCAGCTCGACGACGTCGAGATCGAGGCCGCCCTCAAGGCCGACCCCGGCGCCGCCCGCTGGCGCCCCTGGCTGCGGCGGGTGCGGCTGTTCCGCCCCCATGAGCTGTCCGCCGACCTGGAGCGGCTGCTGGTGGATCGCGCCCCGGCGGTGGCCAACTGGTCGCGCCTGTACGACGAGACGCTCAGCCGCCTGCAGGTGAAGGTCGGCCGCGACACCCTGACCCTGCCCGAAGCTCTCAACCGCCTGTCGGACGCCGACGGCGCCCGCCGCAAGGCCGCCGGCCAGGGCCTGGCCAAGGCCCTGGAGGCGCAGACCCCGACCCTGGGCCTCTGCCTCAACACTATCGCCTTCGAGAAGCAGGTCGAGGACCGCTGGCGGCGCTACGCCTCGCCCGCCCAGCCGCGCCACCTGGCCAACGAGGTCGACGGCGAGGCGGTGGACGCCCTGGAGGCGGCCGTGGTCGAGGCCTATCCCCAGCTGTCGCATCGCTACTATCGCCTCAAGGCCAAGGCCATGGGCGTCAAGACCCTCGACTACTGGGATCGCAACGCCCCGCTGGAGTCGGCCCCGCCGCGCCGCTACAGCTGGGACGAGGCCAAGGCCCTGGTGCTGTCGTCCTTCGACCAGCTGGCCCCGGCCTTCGCCGACAACGCCCGCACCTTCTTCGACAATCCGTGGATCGACGCCCGCCCCCGGGCCGGCAAGTCGTCGGGGGCCTATTCGCATCCCGTCACCGCCGACCGCCATCCCTATGTGTTCATGAACTTCATGGGCGAGCGGCGCGACGTGCTGACCCTGGCCCACGAACTGGGGCACGCGGTGCACCAGACCCTGGCCTCGCCCCTGGGCACGCTGCTGTCGGACACCCCCCTGACCCTGGCCGAGACCGCTTCGATCTTCGGCGAGGGACTGGTGTTCGACCGGCTCCTGGCCGAGGCGCCCCCGGCCGAGCGACGACTGCTGCTGGCGGGCAAGATCGAGGATGGGCTGAACAGCGTGGTGCGGCAGATCGCCTTCCACCGTTTCGAGACGCGCTTTCACGCCGCCCGAGCCGCCGGCGAGGTGGCGCCCGACCAGATCGGCAGCCTTTGGCTGGAGATCATGGGCGAGAGCCTGGGGCCGGCGGTGCGGCTGAACGCCGGCTATGAGCACTACTGGGCCTACGTCAGCCACTTCGTGCACGCCCCCTTCTATGTCTATGCCTACGCCTTCGGGAACCTGCTGGTGGAGGCCCTGATGGAGCACCGCCGCCAGCAGCCGGAGGGATTCGCGGCGGCCTATACCGAGCTGCTGTCGGCGGGGGGCTCGCGCACCTATGTGGAGGCCCTGGCGCCCTTCGGCATGGACCCGCGCGACAAGGCCTTCTGGGACCAGGGCTGCGCCCGGCTGGAGCGGCTGGTCGACGAGTTCGAGGCCCTGGGCTGACCCCGCGTCTTGAGCGGCGGCGAAACTTAGGCTAACTGCGGCGCCAGTCGCCGGCGCATCCCATCGCCGCCCCCACAGTCGAGACAATCTGTCCATGGCCGAGTCCCACTCCGACTATCACCGCGGCGAAATGGACATCCACGCCCAGCAGGCGGCCTTCAGCGCCTTCGTCAAACTGACCAAGTGGGGATCGCTGGCGGTGGCCGCGGGCCTCGTCGCCCTGGTGATCTGGTTCTGCACCAGCGGCGGCTTCCTGGCCGGCGCCATCGCCCTGGTGGTGATCATGGTCCTGGGCATCGCCGTGCTGCGCGAAAAGGGCGGCGGCCACTAGGGCCCGCGCCCCATCCGGTCGTCGGGAGCCTGAGCCCTGGGCCACCCCGAACCACAGACCCTCCGTGAACCATCGCCCCCAACGCCCGGGCGTGGCATGAGACTCCGCGCCGGCGAGGCCCTGGCCCTGGTCGTGCTGCTGCTGCTCGCCTGGATCGCCATGGGAGGCGCCATGACCGCCGTGACCGGACCCTTCAAGCCGCGGGGCGAGCGCGTCGACATCGGCGGCCGCCATATGCGCATCGTCTGCGCCGGTCCCCCCGGCCCTGGCCCCACGGTGATCATGGAGGCAGGGGCGTTCGGCCTGGCCGCCGACTACGGGGCGGTGCAGGCCAGCCTGGCGGCCAAGGGAATCCGCAGCTGCGCCTACGACCGCGCCGGCATGGGCTGGTCGGACCCGGGCCCCGGCCCGCGCGACAGCCGCGCCATCGTCTCGGACCTCGAGGCCCTGCTGGCCGCCAAGGGCGAGGATGGGCCGTTCATCGTCATGGGCCATTCCATGGCCGGCCTGCACGTACGCCTGTTCGCCGCCCGCAACGCCGAGCGCGTCACCGGCCTGGTGCTGGTGGAGGCGACCACGCCGGAGGCCATGGCCAATGTCGGCACCCAGCGATTCGTCAACGTCTTCGTGCCCCTCTCCAACACCGCCGCGGCCCTGGCCTCGGTGGGGGCGCTGAAGCCGCTGATGGGGCGCGCCGACCGCATCGGCCTGCCCGCCGAGGCCGCCGCCGAGAAGCGCCGCGCCTTCGCCTCGGGCCGGCACAACCGCACCGCCGCCGCCGAGGTGCGCAACTGGGCCCGCTCGGCCCAGGAGGCCGCCGCCGCGGCGCCCTACCGGCCGGAATGGCCGGTGGCGGTGATCGTCGCGGGCAATCGCGGCGAGACCATCGACGGCGCGCGCGGCGCCCCGGCCAAGGCGGCCCGGCACGGCTTCTTCGAGGCCGTCAGCGGCGCGGGGCACGCATCGGTCCTGGGGGATCGGATGAACGCCGCGGTGGTGCGGGGTGTGGAGTTCGTGCTGGCCCACGCCCGGGCGTAGCGCGGTCTCCTTTGGATTCACCCACGACCCTTCCGTTCCCCCGGCGTACGCCGGGGCCCAGATCCTAAGGCTCCACGGCCGCGCTATAGGATCTGGATCCCGGCCGGAGCCTGTCCTCGGGCCGGCCAAAGGCCGGACCCGGGGGCCGGGAAGATCGGGGGTGGGGTCGGGCGAATCTGCCTGAAGCCAACACGCCCCAGGCGCAACGACAAAAGCCGCGCATGACTGCGCGGCTTCGCGTTCGACCGTCAGGCCGACGTGAGTCTAGCGGACGACCTTCTTGGGCGCGGGCAGCAGGCCTTCGCGCTGCATGCGCTTGCGGGCCAGCTTGCGGGCGCGGCGCACGGCCTCGGCCTTCTGGCGGGCGCGCTTTTCCGACGGCTTTTCGTAATGCACGTGGCGCTTCATCTCGCGGAACGAGCCTTCGCGCTGCATCTTCTTCTTCAGGGCTTTGAGCGCCTGATCGACGTTGTTGTCGCGGACGAAAATCTGGACGATGACTAGTCCCTCCTGGAGCGCGCCCGCGCTGGCTCTTTGCACGACTGCGGGCGAGCAAAATGTTGCGCCCGGAAGTCGCCTTCCGGGCTTGGCGCGCTGATACCAGAGCAGTCCGCCAATGTCCATCGGCGCCGAAGGGCCCGGTGACGCGCGGGGGCGATCAGCGCTAGGATGCGGCATGAGCGCATCACCCTCCCCGCCCCCCGCCGACGCCTGGGCCCTTGAGACCGAGCAGCGGCTGCTCGACGAGGCCGTCCTCCTGGCCCCCGACCTCGGCTGGAGCCAGATGACCGTGGATCGCGCCGCCAAGGCCGTGGGCCTGACCCCGGCCGAGGCCGGGCTGCTGTTGCCCGGCGGGCCCGCGGACCTGGCCGCCCTGCTCAGCGCCCGGCACGACGCCCGCGCCCTGAAGCGGCTGGAGGAACTGGACCCCCGCGCCCTGCGCATGCGCCAGCGCATCGTCCGCGCCCTGGAGGCCCGCCTCGACGCGGCGGCCGAGGACGGCGAGGCCACCCGCCGCTGCGGCGGCTTCCTGGCCCTGCCGCACCATATGGCGCTCGGCCTGCGCCTGGCCTGGGCCAGCAGCGACGCCCTGTGGCGCTGGGCCGGCGACACCGCCGCCGACGAGAACCACTATTCCAAGCGCGCCATCCTGTCGGGGATCCTGATCGCCGCCATCCCCCTGCGCCTCAGCGCCGGCCACGAGGCGGCGATGACCTTCATCCACGCCCGCGTCGACAACGTCATGGCCTTCGAGACGTGGAAAGCCGGCCTGCCCAAGGGCGACCCCGCCGAGCGCTTGGCGACGGCCCTTGGCCGGCTGCGCTACGGCGGGACGCGCCGCTAGAGTTTCACTTTGCAGGAGACTTCAAAACTGTAGTCTATCTCAAGTGTGGGGGTGGGCTATGATGATTAAGCGTCTATCATTTGCTGTAATTGTAGCGTGGCTGTCCTGCAGCGCCGTCAGCGCCGCGCCGCTCGAGGCTTACGGGCGGCTGCCCTCAATTGAAGCCTTGCAGATTTCGCCCGATGGCCGGCGGGTCGCCTTCGTCACGCCGGTCAAGGATGAGCGCAAGCTGGTCATCACGGGCCTGGACGATCTCGGTAAGTCCGGTCGGCTCATGGGGCTGGGCAACCAGAAGCTTCGCGATGTGACCTGGGTCGACAGCGACCACCTGATCGTGACGATCTCGACGACCACCTTCCTGGCGGACCTCACCGGGCCCCGGCAGGAGTTCTTCATGTCGCAACTGATCGACGTGAAGTCCGGCAAGAGCCGGTTGATCGCCAGCGATCAGACTATGACCCTGAATATCGTCGCCGAAATCCCCCAAGTGCGCACCGTGGCCGGCCGCCGAACCATCTTTTTCGAGGGATGGCGGATGGACGAACGCAACCTGCGGACCCTCTACAAGATGGACGTCGAGAGCGGGAGGGTCACGACGCTGATCAAGGGCTCGGAAGTGTCGCGGGGCTGGGTCATCGACCAGGCCGGACGCCCCGTGGCGGAATCCACCTATTTCGAGAAGCAGAAGCTCTGGGGTCTCAAGGTCGCTCGGGGGAAGGATTGGGTCTCGGCGCAAACCGTGGCCGCGCCCCTCGACCCGCCGTATCTGGTTGGCCTGGGCCGCACGCCGGAAACCGTGTTGGTCAACCGGCTCGGGGAGGAAGAGAGCGAGCTTCGCGAGGTGTCCCTTTCGGACGGGGCATGGAAGGATCCCCTCCCCGCCACGGTCGGCGATCTGATCTTCGACCCTGTGACCTTCACGCCCGTAGGCGGGCACGCCCGTCGCGATATGGGCCGGTATAATTTCTTTGATCCCGAGGACCAGAAGCAATGGGACAAGATCGCCCGGGCCTTCAAGGGCGCCCGCCTTGAACTGGTCTCCTGGAGCGATGACCGAAAGAGGCTGATCCTCCTGGTCAACGGGCCGACGTATGGGGTGGCCTATTACGTGGTCGACATGGCGACCTTCAAGGCTACGCCTCTGGGTGATCTCTATGAGGACCTAGTCCCCAAGGACATGGCCTCGGTTCAAACCGTGACCTACAAGGCCGGTGACGGCCTGCCCATCCCCGCCTATCTCACCCTCCCCGCCGGCCGCGCCGCCAAGGGCCTTCCCCTGGTAGTGCTTCCCCACGGGGGGCCTGCGGCAAGGGACGAGCCCGGCTTCGACTGGTGGTCCCAAGCCCTTGCCTCGCGCGGCTATGCGGTGCTGCAGCCGCAGTTCCGGGGGTCCACCGGTTTTGGACGCGCCTTCCGGGAAGCTGGCCACGGCCAGTGGGGCAAGAAGATGCAAACGGACCTGTCGGACGGGGTCCGTTACCTCACGGCGCAGGGTCTCATCGACCCGAAACGGGTGTGCATCGTCGGCGCCAGCTATGGGGGATATGCGGCCCTGGCCGGGGTGACGCTGGAGAAGGACGTCTATCGTTGCGCCGTCTCGGTATCCGGCCCGGCCGACCTGACGCGGATGTTGACCTGGATCCGGTCGCGGCAGCGGGCGGGCAGCGATACCCTTGTCCTGCGCTACTGGGCCCGCTTCCTTGGTGTGGAAGGCATCGGCGATCCGAACGTTGACCGCCTGTCCCCCGCCAAGTTAGCGGCGCAGGCCTCGGCGCCGGTCCTGCTGATTCACGGTCGGGACGACACCGTGGTGCCGTTCGAGCAATCGCAGATCATGGCCTCGGCGCTCCAGGCGTCGGGCAAGCCGGTGCAGCTGGTGGCGCTCAACAAGGAGGATCACTGGCTGTCGCGCGGCGAGACCCGGCTGCAGATGCTCACCGAGACGGTGAAGTTCCTGGAAGCCAACAACCCGCCGAACTGAGGGCCGTCAGTCCTCCAGCGGGCTCAGCCGGTTGACGTGGCCCATCTTGCGGCCGGCGCGGGCCTCACGCTTGCCGTAGAGCCAGAGGCGGGCGTCCGGCTCGGCGGCCAGGGCCGGCCAGGCGTCGGCCTCGTCGCCGAGCAGGTTCTGCATCTCCACCCGGGCCAGGGCGCGGGTAGGGCCCAGGGGCCAGCCGGCGATGGCGCGCACATGCTGCTCGAACTGGTCGACCTCGCAGCCGTCCATGGTCCAGTGGCCGGAATTGTGCACCCGGGGGGCGATCTCGTTGACCAGCAGGGTCCCGTCGGCCAGTTCGAACAGCTCCACGCCGATCACCCCCACATAATCCAGGCCCTCGAGGATCGCCCGGGCCATGGCGAGGGCGCGGTCCTGGGCCCGGGGGGCCACCGCCGCCGGCGCCACGGTCCGGCGCAGGACCCCGGCCTCGTGGGTGTTCTCGCCGATGGGGTAGGCGGCGACCTCGCCGCCCCGCCCGCGCGCGGCGATGATCGACAGCTCGCGCACGAAGGGCGCCTTGGCCTCGAGGATGGCGGGCCCGCCGCCGATCGCGTCGAAGGCCGCCTGGGCCTCGGATGGGTCGGCGATCCAGGCCTGGCCCTTGCCGTCGTAGCCCTCGCGGCGGGTCTTGAGCACGGCGGGCAGGCCCAGCCGCGCCAGCGCCGGGCCGATGTCGGCGACGGCGTCGATGGCGGCGAAGGCCACGGTGGGGGCGCCGACCCCGTTGAGGAAGGTCTTCTCGTCGACCCGGTCCTGGGCCACGGCCAGGGCCCGAGCGCCCGGCGCCGCCCGCGCGCCCTGGGCGATCAGGGCCTCGACCACCCGGGCCGGGACGTTCTCGAACTCGAAGGTGACCACGTCGCAGGCGCCGGCCAGTTCGGCCAGGCCGTCGGCGTCGTCATAGTCGGCGACGATGGTGCGCTTGGCCACCCGCGAGGCGGGGCTGTTCGGCTCGGGCTCCAGCACGGCCACGTCAAAGCCCAGCCGCGCGGCGGCGAGGGCCAGCATGCGGCCGAGCTGGCCGCCGCCGAGCACGCCGATGGTCGCGCCGGGGGGAAGCGGAAAGGCGGCCGCCATGAGGCTAGCGGTCCTCCACCGTCTCGGCGACGTCGGCGCTCACCCGCGCCGTGAAGGCGGCGAGGCGCTCGGCCAGGGCGGGGTCGGACAGGGCGAGGATCCGGGCGGCCAGGAGGGCGGCGTTTTTGGCGCCGGCCTCGCCCACCGCCAGGGTGCCCACAGGGATGCCCGCCGGCATTTGGACGATCGACAACAGGCTGTCGAGACCATCGAGGGTGCGGGTGCGCACCGGCACGCCCAGCACCGGCAGGTCGGTGAGGGAGGCGGTCATGCCCGGGAGGTGGGCGGCCCCGCCGGCGCCGGCGATGATCACCTTGAACCCCTGAGCCCGGGCCCCCTTGGCGAAGGCGTACATGCGATCGGGAGTGCGGTGGGCCGAGATCACCTTGGCCTCGTAGCTCACCCCCAGGGCGTCGAGGTTGGCGGCGGCGGCCTGGAGCGTCGGCCAATCCGACCGGCTGCCCATGATGATCGCGACCAGGGCTGGCGCAGACGCTGAACTCATGTGTCCCCCTGTCCGGGCGTCCCGGAAGGGCGCGGAGTATAGGGCCGCGCCCCGCGCCTGCAAGACGGCGCGCCGGTCATCGGCCATCCTTGCGCCCGGGCGGCATCCGACTAGTCTGGCGCCATGAAGGTGGAAGGCGTTCGCTCCGGTCCGGTTTCCTCCGCCCGTCGCCATGCCGACGGCGCGGCGGCGTGCGCCGTGGCCTCGCGCCCTGCCGACGGGCCGGCGGGCCTGGGCCTTTCGGACGCGGACCTCACCGAGCCTGTCCGCGCCGTCCTGCAGGCCCTGGGCGCGCAGATCGATCGCCTCCGCCAGGAAGTCGGCGAGCTGCAGACCCGCCTCATCGAGGCTGAGACCCTGGCCGACCAGGATGTGCTGGCGCCGGTGCTGAACCGCCGCGCCTTCCTGCGGGAACTGGACCGGGCCATCGCCCTGGCCCAGCGTCACGACACCCCCGCCGCCGTGCTCTATTTCGATCTCGACGGTTTCAAGGCGGTCAACGACACCTACGGCCACGCCGCCGGCGACGCCGCCCTGCGCGCCACCGCCGAGCGGCTGGTGCGCCATGTGCGCGAGGAGGATGTGGTGGCCCGGCTGGGCGGCGACGAGTTCGCGGTGTTGCTCCTGCACGCCGACCGAATCGGCGCCCGGATGAAGGCCGAGGCGCTCAAGGGCGCCATCGAGGGCGAGCCGGTTCAGGCCGAGGGACTGAGCTTCCACCTGCGGATCACCTACGGCGTGCGCCAGCTGGGCGGCAGCGACGCGGCCGAATACGCCCTGGCCGAGGCCGACGCGGCCATGTACCTGCGCAAGCCCAACCGCTCATAGGTTATTGCGGGAACTTCCTCGGGCTCCGGTGATTGTAGGACCACGGCGGCTGTCCCAGCCGCCGCCTCCGCTCCCAATCACCATCAGCCTGGCGCATCTCGGCGCAACGGAACCCTCATGGCCAAACCCAAGTCCGGCAAAGCCCTTCCTCCCAAGGCCCGCAGCGCCGGCCAGTCCTCCGGTGAGATGGACGCGCGCTCGCGCCACCAGGAAACCGCCAAGACCGCCGACCTGGCCCCCGACACGGTCGACCCGGGTCAGGTTCTGACCAACAACCAGGGCGTGGCGATCTCGGACGACCAGAATTCGCTGAAGGCCGGCCCGCGCGGTCCGACCCTGCTCGAAGACATCATGATGCGTGAGAAGATCACGCACTTCGACCACGAGCGCATCCCCGAGCGGGTCGTCCACGCTCGCGGCGCGGCGGCCCACGGGGTGTTCGAACTGTTCGACGACCTGTCCGAATTCACCTCGGCGGGCGTGCTGACCGACACCTCACGCCAAACCCCGGTGTTCGTGCGCTTCTCCACCGTGGCCGGATCGCGCGGCTCGGCCGACACGCCGCGCGACGTGCGGGGCTTCGCGGTGAAGTTCTACGCCGAGGAGGGGGTCTGGGACCTGGTCGGCAACAACATGCCGGTGTTCTTCATCCAGGACGCGATCAAGTTTCCGGACCTGATCCATGCGGTCAAGCCCGAGCCCAACAACGAGATTCCCCAGGCCGCCTCGGCCCACGACACCTTCTGGGACTTCGTCTCGCTGACCCCGGAAAGCGCGCACATGCTGATGTGGGCGATGAGCGACCGCGCCCTCCCGCGCAGCCTGGCGATGATGGAGGGCTTCGGCGTCCACACCTTCCGCCTGATCAACGCCGCCGGCCAGGCCAGCTTCGTCAAGTTCCACTGGAAGCCGGTGAAAGGCGTGCACTCCCTGGTGTGGGACGAGTCGCAGAAGCTGATGGGCAAGGACGCCGACTTCCACCGGCGGGACCTGTTCGAATCCATCGAGCGCGGCGACTTCCCGCAGTGGGAGCTGGGGGTGCAGATCGTCCCCGAGGCCGACGAGTTCAAGTTCGACTTCGACCTGCTCGACCCCACCAAGCTGATCCCAGAGGAGCTGGTCCCGGTGCGTCGGGTGGGGCGAATGACCCTCAACCGCAACACCGACAACTATTTCGCCGAGACCGAACAGGTGGCCTTCCACACCGGCCACATCGTGCCCGGCATCGATTTCTCCAACGATCCGCTGCTGCAGGGGCGGCTGTTCTCCTACATCGACACCCAGCTTCGCCGAGTGGGCCCCAACTTCGCCGAGTTGCCGATCAATCGGCCCCTGAACCCCGTGCGCAACAACCAGCGCGACGGCATGGGCCGCGCCACCATCAACAAGGGCCGGGTCGCCTACTTCCCCAACAGCCTGGGCGGCGGCTGCCCGATGCATCAGCCCGAGGCGGTGCAGGCCATGCGCACCTATGCCGAGCAGATCGACGCCCCCAAGGTGCGCCAGCGGGCCGATAGCTTCTCGGACCATTTCAGCCAGGCCACCCTGTTCTGGAACAGCATGGCCGACTGGGAAAAGGACCATATCGCCGAGGCCTTCGCCTTCGAGCTGAACCAGGTCGAAGACGAGGGGGTGCGCAACCGGGCCATGAACGAGCTGCTCGTCAACATCGCCCAGCCCCTGGCGCAGCGGGTTTCCGAACAGACCGGGATCGCCGTCAATCCGGCGGGAACGCCGGCCAACCCCACGCCCTCGGCCCCGACCCCCTCAGGTCCGTTGAAGGACGCCTCCAAACTGGCCTCTCCCGCCCTCAGCATGGACAGGCCGGCCACCAGCATCAAGGGCCGGCGCATCGCCATCCTGGCCGGCGACGGGGTGGACGCCAACCAGCTGAAGGCCATGAAGGAGGCTCTGCAGGCTCAGGACGTGGTGGTCGAGTTGATCGCCGCCAAGGCCGGGTCGATCAGCGACTCCGCGGGCAAGGCCCAGAAGGTCAACCGCGCCGCGCCCAACGCCGCTTCGGTGATCTACGACGGGGTCTATGTGCCCGGCGGCGCCTCGGCCGCGTCCCTGGCCAAGTCGGGGCTGGCTGTGCACTTCCTCAACGAGTGCTTCCGCCACGGCAAGCCGATCTGCGCCACCGCCGAGGGACAGCAGGTGCTCAAGGCGGCCAGCTTCGGCAAGGCGGGCGCCGGCGACGGGGTTGTCATCGGCGATGCGACCGCTCCGGACGCCTTCGTCGCCGCCCTCAAGCAGCACCGCTTCCCCCGCAGGAAGATCGCCGGCGTGCCGGCGTAGCGGGTGACCAATGCTCCCCCCGCGACGCGGGGGAGCTGTCCCGAAGGGACTGAGGGGGCGAACCGTGGCGCCGCCGCTCGCCCCCTCCGACCCCCCGCTCTTCGGCGGGGGCCCACCTCCCCCGCGGAAAAGCGGGGGAGGATGAGGGGCTTATGCTCCCCCGTTTTTCATGGGGGAGCTGTCCCGAAGGGACTGAGGGGGCGAACCGCCGCGCCGCCGCTCGCCCCCTCCGACCCCCCGCTCTTCGGCGGGGGCCCACCTCCCCCGCGGAAAAGCGGGGGAGGATGAGGGGCTTATGCTCCCCCGTTCTTCACGGGGGAGCTGTCCCGGAGGGACTGAGGGGGCGAACCGTCGCGCCGCCGTCCGCCCCCTCCGACCCCCCGCTCTTCGGCGGGGGCCCACCTCCCCCGCGGAAAAGCGGGGGAGGATGAGGGGCTTATGCTCCCCCGTTCTTCACGGGGGAGCTGTCCCGGAGGGACTGAGGGGGCGAACCGTCGCGCCGCCGCTCGCCCCCTCCGACCCCCCGCTCTCAGGCGATGATGTCGGGGGTGATCAGATCTTCCAGGGCGGTGATGTCGTCGCGCAGGGACAGCTTTCGCTTCTTCAACCGCGCGATCTGGATCTGGTCGGCGCGGGGTCGCGCTTCCAGGGCCGAGATGGCGGCGTCGAGGTCCTGGTGCTGGAGGCGAAGCTCGGCCAGCCGGGCCCTCACGGCCTGATCGTTCTCGGGGGTGACCTCATCGTCATTCATGCGGCGATCGCCCCTCCAGACGCGGCGTATATACGGCAGCGCGCAGTCTGCTCAAACTGTCCGGCGGAGCAAGGCTCAACCGAGCAGTCCGGCGAGGGCGGCGATGTCCGCGGCGGGGACCGGACGCCCCCAGGCGCGCGCCGCGGCCTGCAGGTCTGGGGCGTCGGAGCCGCCGGCGGCGGGGGGCAGCGACTCCAGCGACTCCAGCAGGGCGCGCTCGGCGGCCAGTTCGGCGGCCAGGACCTGGTCGCGCAGGGACCGGTGGGCCGGGTCGGTCAGGGCGCGGCGCGCCTGGCGCAGCGGTGCGACCACCGCCTCCTCCCATCGCCTCGCGGTCTCCGCAGCCTGGCCCATGATGGCCTCGGAAACGCCCCGCCCCTCGTCGGCCATCCAGGCCGCCCACAGCAGGTAGCTGACGCCCTGGGCGTGCTGGTCCTGCAAGGCCAGCAGCGCCGCCTCGACGCCGGGGCGGGCATAGACCTCGGTCGCCCAGTCCCACAGGCCGGTCACGGCGTCGCCGCGGGACCGACATCCTCGCCCCAGCGCTTCACGGCGCTCCACTCCAGGCCGAACAGATCGAGCGCCCGGCCGACGGACTGGTCGACCATCTCTTCCAGTGTCGTGGGCAGGGAATAGAAGGCCGGCAGGGGCGGGGCGACGATGGCCCCCATCTCGGTGACCTTGACCATGCTGCGCAGGTGCCCGAGGTGGAAGGGCGTCTCGCGGACCATCAGCACCAGGGGCCGGCGCTCCTTCAGGGTCACGTCGGCGGCGCGGGTCAGCAGGGTCGAGGTCACCCCGCTGGCGATCTCCGACAAGGTGCGCACCGAACAGGGGGCGACGATCATGCCCAGGGTGCGGAACGAGCCGGAGGCGATGGCCGCGCCGATGTCGCCGGGGCGATGGACCACGCTGGCGCGCGCCTGCACGGCGGCGGCGTCCAGCCCCATCTCCTGCTGCAGCGTCAGGACCGCCGCCCGGGACAGGACCAGGTGGGTGTCGACGCCCAGCTGGGCGGCGGCCTCCAGCACCCGCACGCCGTAGACCACGCCCGAGGCGCCGGAAATGCCCACGACCAGACGGGGCCGATCGCCTTGCGTCACCGCATAATCCCTCGTTCGTGGGCTTAGGGCCCACCGTTTGGGCGCCCACCGTTTGGGCGCCCGGCCATCACGCGTGGCCGCACCTATTCGTGATCTGACAGTCGGCCCGGACGGGTGTTCACTTCAAGACCCATCAGCATGGAGACACGATACATGGCTGTCGAAGGACGAATTCGTGAGCTGGGATCACGTCACAAGAACCTCGACCGGGAGATCGAAGACGAGCTCCGCAACCCGGTCGCGGACGAGGTGAAACTGCACGAACTCAAGCGACAGAAGCTCAAGCTGAAGGAGGAGATGGAGTCCCTGCGCCAGGCCCACGCCTGACGCGGTCGCTTAGACCCTACTGATCGTCCTCGGGCGGCGCGGCGGCGAAGACCGACTCGGCGGAGACGCTGCGTCGGCGATCCTTGTCCGCGTCGTCCAGGACCCCCGTCTCGGACGCCGGCATCAGGCTCGGCCCCTCGGGCGGGACCCCGTTCTTGGCGTCGTCCTTGGCCCGCTTGTCCGCCGCCTTGCGCACGATCGCGTCCAGTTCCAGCTGCAGCACCAGCCCCAGGGTCACCGGGTCCACCGGCTTGATCTGGGCGGAGTTCCAGTGGGTGCGGTTGCGGACCTGGTCGATGGTGGCCTTGGTGGTGCCGAGGATCTTGGCGACCTGGCTGTCAGCGATCTCTGGGTGGTTGCGCAGGAACCAGGCGATGGCGTCCGGCCGGTCCTGGCGCCGCGACACCGGCGTGTATTTGGGCTGCTTCTTGGCCGGCTTCAGCAGCTCGGCGTGGCGGCTCTTCTGGGCGACCATGCGATAGGCCGCGTTGGCCCCGGCTCGGTCCAGTTCCTCGCGCGACAGCTGGCCGTTGGCGATGGGGTCGGCGCCGCGGATGTCGCGGGCCACCTCGCCATCGGCGATGCCCTTCACCTCCAACGGATGCAGGCCGCAGAAATCGGCGATCTGCTCGAAGGTCAGGGAAGTATTGTCGACCAGCCAGACGGCAGTCGCCTTGGGCATCAAAATCTCGGTCACGGCGGGTCTCCAGAAACGACGGCGCCCGGCCTTTCGGCCGGGCGGGTTTGGATTGGCTATAGGCCTATTCCGCCGAAATGGGAATTGGCATGATGCCGCGCCCACGCGGGCGCCGAGGGCAGCCCCGGAACGTCCCGGGCGTCAGCAGGTCAGGACGATCTTGCCCACGTGAGCCCCTTCCATCCGCTCATGGGCCTGGGCCGCCTGCTCCAGGGGAAAGACGGCGTCGATCGGCGGCCGGTAGAGCCCGGCCTCGATCCACGGCCACACGGTCGCCTCCACGGCGGCGGCCAGGCGGGCCTTCTCGGCGGGGGGGCGCGGCCGCAGGGTGGAGCCGGTGATGGTCAGGCGCTTGATCATCACCCGGTCGAACGCCGCCTCGGCGCGAGCGCCGGCCTGGGTGGCGATGAACACCAGCCGGCCGAAGGGGTTGAGGGCGTCGATGTCCTTCTGCACATAGTCGCCGCCGACCATCTCCAACACCACGTCGGCGCCGCCGAAGGCCTTGGCCGCGGCCACGAAGTCCTCGCGGGAGACGTCCACCAGCAGGTCGGCGCCCAGGGCGCGCGCCTGTTCCAGCCGGTCCGCGCCGCGCCCGGTGGCGATCACTCGGGCGCCGGCGGCCTTGGCCAGGGCCACCGCGGTGACGCCGATCCCGGAATTGGCGCCGTGGACCATCAGGGTCTCGCCGGCCTGCAGGGCGCCGATCTCGAAGACGTTGGAGAAGACCGTGAACACCGTCTCGGGCAGGGCGGCGGCCTCGATCAGGCTCAGGCCCGCCGGGATCGGCAAGGCGTGGCCGGCGTCGGCCACCGCGTACTGGGCGTAGCCGCCGCCGGGCAGCAGGGCGGTGACCCCGTCGCCCTCGCGCCAGCGTTCGACGCCGGGGCCCACGGCCGCCACCTCGCCGGCGACTTCCAGCCCCAGGGTGGCCGGGGCCCCGGGGGGCGGCGGGTAGAAGCCGTTGCGCTGCACCACGTCGGGCCGGTTCACCCCGGCGGCGGCCACACGAATGAGGATCTGCCCGGGGCCCGGGCGTGGGGTGTCGATGGTCACCGGGCGCAAGGCCTGGGCGGAGCCCTTGCCGCCGTCGATGGCGATGGCGGTCATCTGGTCGGGGATCATCGGCGGACTCGCAAGCTGGACGCGGAGGGCTTAAGGTCCAGATAGGGCCACGAGCGGGCCCAGGCAAAGGGGATGAGACCCATGCTGGAAGACGCAGCGGAACCGCGGCGGCTGAGGGGCGCCGCCCTCTTCGAGCTCACCCGCGAGGATCTGGAGCTGTACGCGGTCGAGGAACTGGAGGAGCGCATCGAGGCGCTGAAGTCCGAGATCGGCCGGGCCGAAGGCCAGCTCACGCGAAAACGGGCCGGCCGCCAGGCCGCCGACGCCTTCTTCAAGCTCGGCTGAACCGCCAGGGGGGCGAGGATGACAGCCTTAACAAGGTCTAAAGACACGGGCCCTACAACAGGGGCCGATGTCTGGCACAGGGGTTGCACACCCTGGGACGCGCCGGGCGAAAACGACCCGTGCGACCGGTTGAGGGCGAGTTTTGATGAGTGATCTTCCCGCAGCGGATGAAGGGGTCCGTCCCGGCGTGATCCAGGACTTCGCCTCGTCGGAGCTGTTCGACCGCACCTTCGCCGAGGGCATGGAGCTGGTCGAGGAAACCGCCGCCTATCTCGACGGCTCCGGGCGGCAGGATTCGCGGATGCTGTCGCGCGGCGCCGCCCTGTCCTACGCCGGGGAGAGCATGCGCCTGACCACCCGGCTGATGCAGGTCGCCTCGTGGCTGCTGGTCCAGCGCGCGGTGCGCGAGGGCGACATGCCCGCCGCCGAGGCCAGCCAGGATCGCTACCGTCTCAACAAGGCCGCCGCGGCGGAAGACGCCGCCGACGCGGACCTGCCGGGCGGGCTGCTGAGCCTGCTCGAACGCTCCTCCCGACTCTATGAGCGCGTGCTGCACCTGGATCGCCGGATGTATGTCGAGGCCACCGACGTCGCCGCCCCGCACCCGGTGCTGTCGCAGATGGAACGGCTCGAAGCCGCCTTCGGCCGGGCCAACTGACCCTTCACCCCTCCGCGGCCGCCGCCTGGGCGAACACCCGGCTGGCGAGGATGTCGGGGGCGTCGATGGTGGACAGCTCATCGACTGTCACCGGACCGGCCTGGGCGAACACCCGGCTGGCCTGACGCAGGCGGGCCCGGTCCAGGGCGTTGCGAATGGAACGGGCGTTGGCGAACAGGGGCTGGGTTTTGCGCGCCGCGACATAGGCGACCAGCGCCTCGCGCCCCGCCGGGCTCAGCCGGTAGTTCTGTCTGGCGAGCATGAGCTCGGCGATCTGCACCAGTTCGGCCTCGGCGAAGTCGGGAAAGTCGATGTGGTGGGCGATGCGCGAGCGGAAGCCGGGGTTGGAGGCGAAGAAGGCGTCCATGCGCTCGCCGTAGCCGGCCAGGATCACCACCAGGTCGTCGCGCTGGTTCTCCATCACCTGGAGCAGGATCTCGATGGCCTCCTGGCCATAGTCGCGCTCGTTCTCGGGCCGGTAGAGGTAGTAGGCCTCGTCGATGAACAGCACCCCGCCCATGGCGCGCTTGAGCACCTCCTTGGTCTTGGGCGCCGTGTGGCCGATATACTGGCCGACCAGGTCGTCGCGGGTCACCGAGACCAGATGGCCTTTGCGCACATAGCCCAGCTTGTGAAGGATGCCGGCCATCCGCAGGGCCACGGTGGTCTTGCCCGCCCCGGGGTTGCCGGTGAAGCTCATGTGCAGGGTCGGCGCCTCGGTGGCCAGGCCCAGCCGCTGGCGGACCCGGTCCACCAGCAGCAGGGCGGCGATCTCGCGGATGCGCTGCTTGACCGGCGCCAGGCCGATCAGCTCGCGATCCAGCTGATCGAGGTCCTCGCCCAGGCCCGTCTCGGCGAACTCCCGCCTCAGGTCGATGGCGTCATCCGCCATACCGCTCGCCCTCGGGGCGGTCGGCCGAATAGGCGCGGGTGGTGTAGGCGATGCTGCGCCCGCCCCGCTCCTGCCGCTCCAGGGCGAAGCCCGGCTCGTCGGCGGGACGATCGGTGATGAACGACAACCGCAGGGACTCCCAGCCGTGGCTGTTGTCGAAGGCGGACAGGCGGATATAGCCCCGCCCGGCCCTAGCCTTGCGGCAGGACTCCAGCTCCAGCATCACCCCGGCCGCGTCGGGGACGTCGAACATGGGGATGCCCCACATCTCCCAATAGGTGTTGCGCGGGTGGGGGTCGTCGGTGAACTCCAGGTTCACCGCCCAGCCGTGGTCGAGGCAGTACTGGACCTGGGCGCGGATCTGGTCGTCGGTCAGGTCGGGCAGGAAGGAGAAGGTCCCTTGGGTCAGTCGCATGGCGCTCTGTCTCAGCTGACGGTGGCGGTGGGGACGAAGTCGGCGGTGTCGGTGGACTCGTAGTTGAAGGTCACGCCCTTCCAGGTTTCCAGGGCGGCCTTCAGCGGGCTGCACCAGCGGGCGGCGGCGGCCAGGATCTCGGGCCCCTCGGCGAGGTAGTCCCGGCCCTCGTTGCGGGCCAGGATCATGGCCTCCAGCGCGACCCGGTTGGCGGTGGCGCCCGCCTGGATGCCCATGGGGTGGCCGATGGTGCCGCCGCCGAACTGCAGCACCACGTCCTCGCCCAGATAGTGGATCAGCTGGTGCATCTGGCCGGCGTGGATGCCGCCGCTGGCCACCGGCATGACCTTGTTCAGCGACGCCCACTCCTGGTCGAAGAACAGGCCGTGTTCCAGGTTCACCGGCGTGCGGTCCTCGCGCAGGGTGTCGTAGAAGCCGGCGATCATCAGAGGATCGCCCTCCAGCTTTCCCACCACGGTGCCGGCGTGCAGGTGGTCCACCCCGGCCATCCGCATCCATTTGCAGATCACCCGGAAGTTCATCCCGTGGTTCTTCTGCCGCGAATAGGTCGAGTTGCCCGCCCGGTGCAGGTGCAGGATCATGTCGTTGCGGCGGGCCCACTTGGCCATCGACTGGATCGCCGTATAGCCGATCACCAGGTCGATCATGATGATCGCCGACCCCAGCTCCTTGGCGAACTCCGCCCGCTCGTACATCTCCTCCATGGTGCCGGCGGTGACGTTGAGATAGTGGCCCTTGACCTCGCCGGTGGCGGCCTGGGCGCGGTTGACCGCCTCCATGCAATAGAGGAAGCGGTCGCGCCAATGCATGAAGGGCTGCGAGTTGATGTTCTCGTCGTCCTTGGTGAAGTCCAGCCCGCCCTTCAGCGCCTCATAGACCACCCGGCCGTAGTTGCGGCCGGACAGGCCCAGCTTGGGCTTGGTGGTGGCGCCCAGGAGCGGGCGGCCGAACTTGTCCAGCCGCTCGCGCTCCACCACGATGCCCGTGGCCGGGCCCTGGAAGGTCTTCAGATAGGCGACGGGGATGCGCATGTCCTCCAGCCGCAGGGCCTTGACCGCCTTGAAGCCGAAGACGTTGCCGATGATCGAGGCGGTCAGGTTGGCGATGGAGCCGCCCTCGAACAGGTCGAGATCGTAGGCGATGTAGGCGAAATACTGCCCTGGGGCGTTGGGCACCGCGTCGACCCGATAGGCCTTGGCGCGGTATTTCTCGCAGGCGGTCAGGCGGTCGGTCCACACCACCGTCCAGGTGGCGGTGGAGCTTTCCCCGGCGATGGCGGCGGCCGCCTCGATGGAGTCCACCCCCTCCTGGGGCGTGACCCGGAACAGGGCGATCAGGTCGGTGTCCTTGGGGACGTAGTCGGGCTCCCAGTAGCCCATCTTGGCGTATTCCATCACCCCGGCGGCGTAGCGTTCCTTGCCGGTGACGGTCATGTCGGGCGCGTTCATGGGTGGGTCTCCTCTAGGGCGGCGGCGGCCCGCCGCTGGGGGTCGAGGCTGCCGGAGGCGTAGCGACTGGCCATCTCGGCCATCGGCGCGGGCCGGATCGACGAGGCCCGGCCGGCCGTACCGAAGGCCTCGAAGCGGTCGCGGCAGATGGAGGCCATGGCCTCCATCGAGGGCTTCAGGAACTTGCGCGGGTCGAACTCGGCCGGCTGGGTCATGGCGACGCGGCGGAACTCGGCGGCGGCGGCCAGGCGCAGGTCGGTGTCGATGTTGATCTTGCGGACCCCGTGGCGGATGCCGCGCACCAGTTCATCCACCGGCACGCCGTAGGTCTCGCGCATCTCGCCCCCATGGGCGTTGAACACCGCCTGCCATTCCTCGGGCACCGAGGAGGAGCCGTGCATGACGATGTGGGTGTTGGGCAGGCGGGCGTGGATGCGCTCGATGACGTCCATGGCCAGGATGTCGCCGGTGGGCCGGCGGCTGAACTTGTAGGCCCCGTGCGAGGTGCCCAGGGCCACCGCCAGGGCGTCCACCTGGGTCTCGGCGACGAAGCGCTCGGCCTCGTCCGGGTCGGTGAGCAGCATCGCCCGGTCCAGGGCGCCCTCGAAGCCGTGCCCGTCCTCGGCCTCGCCGCGGCCGGACTCCAGGCTGCCCAGGCAGCCCAGTTCACCCTCCACCGAAACCCCCACCATGTGCGCCAGCCGCGTCACCTCGGCGGTGACCGCGACGTTGTAGGCATAGTCGGCGGGGGTCTTGGCATCGGCCTGCAGCGACCCGTCCATCATCACCGAGGTGAAGCCGTGCTGGATCGCCGACAGGCAGGTCTGGGCGGTGTTGCCGTGGTCCTGGTGGATGACGATGGGGATGGCCGGGAACATCAGCTCCAGCGCCTCCATCATCTTGGCCAGCATGATGTCGCCGGCGTAGGACCGCGCCCCGCGGCTGGCCTGCAGGATCACCGGGGCGTCGCAGGCCTGCGCCGCCTGCAGGATCGCCAGGCCCTGCTCCATGTTGTTGATGTTGAAGGCCGGCACGCCGTAGCCGTATTCGGCGGCGTGATCGAGCAGCTGACGCAGGGTGATGCGCGCCATCAGTCGAGCCTCCGCCGGCGATCCACCAGCTCCATGATCATGGGCGTGAGGATCAGCTGCATGGCGATGTCGAGCTTGCCGCCGGGGATGACGATGGAGTTCGCCCGGGACATGAACGAGTTCTGGATCATCGACGTCAGGTAGAGAAAGTCGATGCCGCGGGGGTTCTTGAAGCGGATCACCACCATCGACTCGTCCGGGGTCGGGATCCACCGCGCGACGAAGGGGTTGGACGTGTCCACCGTCGGGATGCGCTGGAAGTTGATGTCCGTCTCGGTGAACTGCGGGCAGATGAAGTTGATGTAGTCGGGCATCCGCCGCAGGATGGTGTCCGTCACCGCCTCGAGGGAATGGCCCCGGGTGGCCTTGTCGCGATGGATCTTCTGGATCCATTCCAGATTGATCACCGGCACGATGCCGATCTTCAGGTCGCCATAGCGCGCCACATTGACCGTCTCGGTCACCACCGCCCCGTGCAGCCCCTCGTAGAACAGCAGGTCGGTTCCGGTGGGCAGTTGGGTCCAGGGGGTGAAGGTCCCGGGTGAGCCGCCGAATTCCGCCGCCTCCTTGTCGTCGTGGATGTAGTGGCGGGTGCGCCCCGTTCCCGTTTCCGAATAGCTGCGGAAAGTCTCCTCCAGCGCCTCGAACAGGTTCTCGCCCGGGCCGAAATGGCTCAGATGGCGATTGCCCTGGGCCTCGGCGTCGATGAGTTTCTGGCGCATCTGGGCGCGGTCGTAGCGATGGAAGGCGTCGCCCTCGATCATCGCCGCCACCACCCCCTCGCGGCGGAAGATCTGGGCGAAGGTGTGCTTGACCGTCGTCGTCCCGGCGCCCGAGGAGCCGGTGACCGAGATGATGGGGTGCTTGATCGACATGGTCCCGCCTCCGCTCAGCGCTTGAAGAGGCCGCGGCGGTGGAACAGCGGCGCCCGCGCCACCACCAGGTCGGGGTGGGACACGTTGCGGGCGATGCGGTCGACCTCCTCGGACGAGCCGAACATCAGCGGGGTGCGCTGGTGCAGGCTCGTGGGGACCAGGTCGAGAATGCGGGTGCGGCCGTCGAAGGCCTTTCCGCCGGCCTGCTCGATCAGGAAGGCGATGGGATTGCCCTCATAGACCAGCCGCAGGCGGCCGTCCTCGTACCCCGGCCGCAGGTCGCGGGGATACAGATAGACCCCGCCCCTCACCAGGATGCGGTGGCAGTCGGCCACCAGGGAGCCGATCCAGCGCATGTTGCAGTCGGCGTCGCGCGGCCCGTCGCGTCCGGCGACACAGGCGTCGATATAGGCCCGCACCGCCGCGCCCCAGTGCCGGTAGTTGGAGGCGTTGATGGCGTATTCGTTGGTCCGCGGCGCCACCTGAACATCGGGGTCGGTGAGCACGAAGGCATTGTCCTCGGGGTCCAGGGTGAAGCACTGGACCCCGTCGCCCACCGTCAGCATCAGCGAGGTGTGCGGGCCGTAGAGCACATAGCCGGCGGCCAGCTGGGCCGAGCCGGGCTGTAGGAAATCCTGGTCGGCGCGTCCGGTGGACGGCAGCACGGTGAAGATGGTGCCGATGGAGACGTTGGTGTCGATGTTGGACGAGCCGTCCAGGGGGTCGAAGGCCACCGCTACCGCCGCGGGCCCGGCCAGGTCGAGCGCCTCGTCCATCTCCTCGGAGGCCACCGCCCGCACTCCGGCCACGCGGAGGGCCTCGACCAGAAGATCATTGGCCCACACGTCGAGGGCCTTCTGCTCGTCGCCGTCAGCGTTCGTGCCGATCACCGCGCCCATGCGGCCGCCGATGGGACCCCGGCGGATGCGCGCTGACAGGGTCAGGCAGGCCCCCGCCACGGCGACCACGGCCTCGGCGGCCCCGATCATCCGGGGGTCGCCGGCCGTCCAGGCGGCCAGATAGGCGTCCAGTGTCAGCGGATCGGCGGTCACCAGGCCCTCCCCAGACCACGGCACATGTCGTCTCACGAGATCAGCTTGCGGGAGGCGTTGAACTAAGTGAAATTGAATTATCTTTGCTGATCACTCAGTTTTTCTTAGTGAGGCCATGCGCGACGTCACCCTCAAGCAGCTGCGCATCGTCGCCGCCATCGCCCGCAGCGGGCGGGTGGTGTCGGCGGCCGACAGCCTGTCGGTCACGCCCCCGGCGGTGACCCTGCAGCTGAAGCTGCTGGAACAGCAGCTGGGCCTGGCGGTGTTCGAGCGCGGCCGTCAGGGCATGGTGCTCACCGCCGCCGGCCAGCGGATGCTGGAGGCCGCCCAGCGCATCGATGCGGTCCTGCGCGAGACCGAGCAGCACCTGGGCGCCTTGCGCGGCGTGCGCAGCGGCAGCGTGACGGTGGGGGTGGTCAGCACCGCCAAATACTTCGCCCCCGCCGCCCTGGGGGCCTTTCGCAAGCTGCACCCGGAAACCGACATCCGCCTGGCCGTCAGCAATCGGGAGGACATGGTCCGCTCCCTGGCGGCCATGGAATTTGACCTGGTCATCATGGGGCTGCCGCCGGAGGGGGTGGCGGTGGAGGCGGTGGTGATCGGCGACCATCCCCATGTCATCGTCGCCGCCCCGGACCACCGGCTGGCGCGCCGCCAGCGCATCCCGCTGGAGGCCCTCGCCAAGGAGGCCTTCCTGGTGCGCGAACCGGGATCGGGCACCCGCGGCCTGATGCAGCGCCTGTTCGACGAGGCGCGCATCGCCCCGCCGATCGCCATGGAGATGTCGAGCAACGAGACCATCAAGCAGGCGGTGATGGCCGGCCTGGGCATCGCCTTCATCTCCGGCCACACCATCGCCACCGAGGTGGAGGGGGGCCGGCTGGCGGTCCTGGACGTGGTGGGCCTGCCGGCCCTGCGCCGCTGGCAGGTGGTGCGCCATGCGGAGAAGCGGCTGACCGCCGCCTCCAGCGCCCTGTGGGAGTTTCTGGCGCGCGAGGGGCGGCTGTTCCTGCCGCCGCTGCTGCGCGGCGCCCGCGTGGCCTGACGTGGCCCGGATCGAACACGAAAAAGCCGGCCGCGTCGCCGCGGCCGGCTGTTCGGGTCGCCCGGCTTGCGCCGATTACTTCTTAACGAAGCCGGCGAACTTGTTGTTGAAGCGCGACACGCGGCCGCCGCGGTCGAGCAGGGTCTGGTTGCCGCCGGTCCACGCCGGATGGGTGCGCGGGTCGATGTCGAGGTTCAGGGTCGCGCCTTCCTTGCCGTAGGTGGAGCGCGTCTGATAGGTCGACCCGTCGGTCATCACCACGGTGATGAAGTGGTAGTCGGGGTGAGTGTCTTGCTTCATGGGTCGCCGTCCGGGCCGCGTGTGGCGCAAGCGCCGCGGCGGAAGAAAAAACCCGCCGGAACCCGGCGGGGTGTGAAGATGGGGGGCTATACTATAGACGGCGCGGGCAAGGCAAGGGCGGCCGCGGCTCCCCGGGCGCCCAAGGGACATTCATGACCGACTCTCCGCCGCTCGACACCGCCGGGCGACCCACCGCCGGGGCCGCCCTGGCCGCCAGCTACGACGCCGCCGCCGACCGTCGGCCCAAGAGCCGCAACCTGCGCCCCCTGTCGGGCATCCTCCCCTTCATCGGCCGCCACCTGGGCGAGGCCGTGGCCGCGGGCCTGTTCCTGATCGTCTCCACCGCCGCCACCCTGGCCATGACCGGCGCCGCGCGCCTGGTGGTGGACAAGGGCTTCGGCGCCGCCAGCGACCCCGACACCCTGACCCGCTACTTCCTGGCGATGGCGGCGGTGGCGGTGGTGCTCGCGGGGGCCACGGCCCTGCGCTACTATTTCGTCACCCGGCTGGGCGAGCGGGTGGTGGCCGACATCCGCAAGGCCCTCTACGCCCATGTGCTGAGCCTGGACCCCGCCTTCTTCCTGAAGACGCGCACGGGCGAGGTGATCTCGCGGATGACCGCCGACATCACCATCATCGAGAACTTCCTGACCACCTCGATCAGCCTGGGGCTGCGCAATGGCCTCAGCGTCATCGGCGCCCTGATCCTGCTGGTCTTCGTCAGCCCCCGGCTGACCCTGTTCGTGCTGATGCTGGGCCCGATCGTCATGGCGCCGATGTTCCTCTACGGCCGGCGGGTGCGAAAGCTCACCGTGCGCTCGCAGGACCTGTTCGCCGGGGCGATGGGCTATGCCGGCGAGACCCTCGACGCCCTCGACACCATCCAGGCCTTCGGCCAGGAGACGAACGCGGCCGGCCGCTTCGGCCGGTCGGTGGAGGACGCCTTCTCGGCCTCGCGCAGCCGCATCGGCGCCCGGGCGGTGATGACCTTCCTGGTCATGGGCCTGGTGTTCGGCGGGGTGGCCGCGATCCTGTTCGCCGGGGCCCATTCGGTGCTGGCCGGGACCATGTCGGGCGGCCAACTGCTGCAGTTCGTCTTCCTTGCGGTCCTGGCCGCCGGCTCCGTCGGAGCCCTGGCCGAGGTGTGGGGCGACATCCAGAAGGGCTCGGGCGCCATGGAGCGGATCGGCGAGATCCTGCGCGCGCGGCCCGACATCGCCCCCCCGGCGCGGCCCGTCCCGCTGCCCGTCCCGGCCCGGGGCGAGATCGTCTTCGAGGACGTGGTCTTCCACTACCCCGGGCGCCCGGACCTCGCCGCCCTCAACGGCATGAGCTTCACCGTGCGGGCGGGGGAGCGGGTGGCCCTGGTGGGGCCGTCCGGCGCCGGCAAGAGCACGGTGCTGCGGCTGCTGCTGCGCTTCTACGACCCCCAGTCCGGCCGGGTGCTCATCGACGGGGTCGACCTGCGCGACGCCGATCCTGCCGAGGTGCGCGCGCGCCTGGCCCTGGTGGCCCAGGACGCGCCCCTGTTCTCGGGATCGGCCCTGGACAACATCCGCTTCGGCCGCGACGACGCCGACCTCGCCGCCGCCCGCGCCGCCGCCCGGGCGGCCCAGGCGGAGGGCTTCATCGACGCCTTGCCGGAGGGCTTCGACACCCCCGTGGGCGAGCGCGGCAAGACCCTTTCCGGCGGCCAGCGCCAGCGGTTGGCCATCGCCCGCGCCCTGGTGCGCGAAGCGCCGGTCCTGCTCCTCGACGAGGCCACCAGCGCGCTGGACGCCGAGAACGAGCGGCTGGTCCAGGCCGCCCTCGACGGCGCCATGGTGGGGCGCACCACCCTGGTGATCGCCCACCGCCTGGCCACGGTCCTGCGCGCCGACCGCATCCTGGTGCTAGAGGACGGGCGCGTGGTGGAGGAGGGACGCCACGCGGATCTCGTCGCCAAGGGCGGCCTTTACGCCCGTCTGGCGGAGCTTCAGTTCGGCGCCCACGCGGCCTGAAAGCATCATTCGTTAACTATTGGGGAACAACCCTAGGCGCCTGCGGTTGTCATCCGCAGCCTGGTCCCGCGAAGGGAGTATGCGACCGTGAATTGCGCCCTGGAGTATCAGCCCGATCTGCTCGTTTCGGCGGGCCCCGCCGATCGTTTCGCCGCCCTGCGCTGGGCCCTCGGGGGTTGCGCGGTATTTTGGGCCGCCGTGGGTCTCGCGGTCGTCCGGATGGTGAGCTGACCGGGAGCTAGACGGCGGCCTTCAGCAATTGGATCAGCTGGGGGTGCAGGTCCAGGTTGGCCGCGCAGATGTTGCCGCCCACCATGGGATCCTCGTCGTCTGCGAGGCCCGAGACCTTGCCTCCCGCCTCCGTCACCAGCAGCAGGCCGGCGGCGATGTCCCAGGGCTTGAGGTTCCGTTCCCAGAAGCCGTCGAACCGGCCCGCCGCCACCCAGGCCAGGTCCAGGGCGGCCGAGCCGAAGCGGCGCACGCCGGAGACCTTCTGGGTCACCTGGTGCAGTTCCTTGAGAAACTGTCCGTGCCCGGGACGGCCGATGAACGGGATGCCGGTGGCCAGGACCGTCTCGGTGAGCTGGCTGCGGGCGGCCACCCGCAGGCGCTTGTCGTTGAGATAGGCGCCCTTGCCCTTCTCGCTCCAGAAGATGTCGGCGGTGGCGGGGTTGTAGGTCACCGCCGCGACGATCGCCCCCTCGCGCTCCAGCGCCAGGTTGATGGCGAAGTGGGGGATGGCGTGGAGAAAGTTGGTGGTGCCGTCGAGGGGATCGATGATCCAGCGGTGGGTCTTGTCGGCGCCGCCGTCCTCGCCCCGCTCCTCGGCGAGGATGCGGTAGCCCGGTCGCGCCTTGTTCAGCTCGTTGACCAGGACCTCCTCGGCCTTCAGATCCGCGGCGGAGACATAGTCCCCGAGCCCCTTGCGGGAGACCTGCAGTTCGCCGAGTTCGCCGAAGTCGCGGGCCAGGCCGCGGCCCGCCTTGCGCGCCGCGTCGATCATCACCTTCACCAGGGCGGTGGGGGTCGCCATCGCCTAGGCCGCCCGAAGCAGGAGGGCGCGCAGGCCGAAGGAGGGGCGGCCAGGGATGGTCATGGTCTGGAATGTTCCGGGTGTCGACAAGGGCGCGGACCCTAGCGGCGCCGTGGGTCCAAGGCAAGGCGAGGGTCCGGCCGGTCCTTGGGGCCTGGGCGCCCGGGCCCCGGCCGTTGACCTAGCTGAGCTGGTTGCCGAGTTGCGTGAACTTGGCGCTCAGACGCGATCCCATCAGGGTCATCGAGGTGACGAGCGCGATGGCGAGCAGGCCGGCCAGGAGGGCGTATTCGATGGCCGTGGCGCCGGTCTCTTCACGGATGAAACGGCGGAAAAGGCTGGCCATGGGACAGCTCCGAAGCGGACTAGTCGGCGCCATTGTGGACAGACGGCGTTGACGCGCGATGAACAAATCCGAGCCTCTGGCCAACTTTGGTAAGATTTCGGTATCGGGTCGGGGGGTCTCAGGGGGCCGGCTTGGGGCGCGCGTCGAGGCCCGCCTCGATCTCGCGCAGGAAGGCGCCCACCGCCGCCGCCGGCCCCTGGGGGTGCGTCCACACCCCCGAAGACACCGCCAGGAAGTCGGCGCCGGCCGTCACCAGCGGCCGGCAGTTGTCCACGGTGATGCCGCCGATGGCGACGCAGGGCAGTTGCATGGTCTCCTGCCAGATCTCGAGGATTTCCGGGTCGGGGCGGGTGGTGGTCGCCTTGGTGGGGGTGTCGAAGAAGGCCCCGAAGGCCACATAGTCGGCCCCGTCCTCCGCCGCCTGCATGGCCAGGTCGCGGCTGTCGTGACAGGTGACGCCGATCATCGCCTCACGCCCCATGATCCGCCGCGCCTCGGCCAGCGACGCGTCGTGCTGGCCGAGGTGGACCCCGTCGCAGGCCAGCTCCACCGCCAGGGCGGGACTGTCGTTCATGATCACCGCGACGCCGCGGCCCTGGGCGATGGACACCAGGCGGCGGGCGAGGCCGGCGATCTCGCGATCGCTGTGATCTTTCAGGCGCAGCTGAAGGGCGGCGACGTCTCCCGCATCCAGGGCGGCCTCCAGCTGGGCGGCGAAGGCGGCCGGATCGTCCAGGCGCGGCGGGGTGATCAGATAGAGGCGGCAATCGAGGAGCATGGCCCTGCCGCTAGGCCGCCCGGCGCGGTCCGTCAACCGGCAGGGTCTAGTTGCAAATGAGTTGCAACGGCGTTCGCATGTGGCATAGTGGGTTCACACCAAGTCGGGAGCCGGGCGTGTACGTCTGCAACTGCAACGGAATTCGTCAGCGCGATGTCCGCGCCGCCATCGACGCCGGCGCCAGCCGCCCGGCCGAGGTCTTCCGTCATTGCCAAAGCCAGCCGCAATGCGCCAAATGCGTCTGCGACATGCGGCGCATGATTCAAGAGTCCGACCAGGCCTTGCGCTACGCCGCCGAATAGTCCGGCCGCTCTCCCGGACCGACCCAATAGGATGACGGCATGCAAGGCGACCGCGAGATCATCCGACTGTTGAACGCGGTGCTCACCAATGAGCTGACCGCCGTGAACCAGTATTTCCTGCACGCGCGGATGTTCGAGAACTGGGGCCTGAACCGCCTCGGCAAGATCGTCTACGAGGAATCGATCGGCGAGATGAAGCATGCCGACATGCTCATCAAACGCATCCTGTTCCTCGACGGCCTGCCCAACCTGCAGGACCTGCACAAGCTGTCCATCGGCGAGACCTGCCAGGAGGCCCTCACCGCCGACCTCGGCATCGAGACCGGCGGCCGCGAGACCCTGGTGGCCGGCATCGCCCAGTGCGAGGCCGCCCGCGACTTCGTCAGCCGCGAGATCCTCACCCACATCCTGCACGAGACCGAGGATCATATCGACTTCCTCGAGACCCAGCTGACCCTGCTGCGGACCCTGGGCGAGCAGAACTATCTGCAGAGCGCCATGGGCGAGATCCCCGCGTAGGGCAGGTTTTCTTTATCCGGAATCGCTTAACCCCACCCCGATCTTCCCGGCCCTGGGGGCTGTGACGAACGCCCTCCCCTTCGGCCGTCATCAAGTCAGTTCTGGCAGGGCGTGCTGTTCGCAGGCGCGCGCCCCAGGATGACGACCACAAGGGGGGACGCACGCCCCCCCAACGCACACCCCGCCATCGTTCGCTTGGCGGAGCATCGGTTCGGACCAGGCGACCGCGTCAAGGCGGGCCCGCAGGGCCCCCGCTCCGCGGCGCGCCAAAGGCGCGGCCGGGGCCCGGCCGCCGCCCGAACCACACTTCCACCACGCGATCGACGGCCCTTTCCGAACGCAGCCCAAACCTCGGCCGTCATCCTGGCGAGCCGCCCCCGGGTTCGGCCGGAGGCCGACCCGAGGGCGGACTCATCCAGGATCCAGCAGCTCCACGCTCAACGCGCCGCACGGCAAGGTCTTCGCTGCTGGGTCCTGGGGTCTCGCAAGAGCGAGCCCCAGGATGACGACCTTTTTTTTGAGCGGAGTTTCTTTAGACAGAATCGCTCAACGCCACCTCATCGTCCCGGCGAAGGCCGAGATCAGATCGGAAGGCGCTGACGTGGAGCGATACCATCTGGATCCCGGCTTTCGCCGGGAGGATCGGGTGGGGGACGGTGGTTCAAAACCCGAATCGACCCGCCCTAGGCGGGCTTGATCCCATAGCCCGGCGTCTCCGGCGGCACGTGGGCGGCGTAGTAGGACCAGGTGTCCTTGACCGGCGCGGGGGTCCAGCTGGTCATCGGTTCCAGCATGTCAGGTCGGTCCCGCAGAACGCGCTTGAGGACCGCGGGGTGGATCTCGTCGATCGTGCCCTTGATCCGGTGGGTATGCATCCGCCCCATCAGCACCCCGTCCACGCCGGACTTGCCCATCAACATCCACGGCCACCACGGCCCCTGGCGCGCGAAGCCGGCATAGAGGGGCGGGTTGAGCACGGCGCGGTCGTCCAGCGCCGCGGCCGGCACATAGAAGACGAAATGCTCCGACGGGTTGATGCGCGGGCCGGTGGAGGCCTTGGGCCAGCCCTCGGGCGTCACCGGATTGGCGTATTCGTGGGCGTAGTCCCATTCGAACAGATACTGGTCGCCGATCCGCCGCCAGGGCAGGATGAAGGGGGTCCCGCCGGTCGCCGCCTTGCGGGCGTCGGCCTCGTTCATGAGGGTGGTCTCCTTCTTGGCCCCCATGGCGTAGGTGGGCATCTCCAGCGACAGGTGTCCGTTGGACTGGTCGTTGTAGAAGGGCAGCACCTTCACCCGCTCGCCGGTCCAGGGGTTGTCCCAGGTGTCGAGCACCTCGCCCGTCTTCAGGTCGAGAAAATAGGCCACCTCCTTGCCGCGCACATCGGCGCTGCCGTCGGGGTTGATGCGGCCCTGCATGTTGCCGAAGCCCACGAACCGGAACAGGGGACGGGCGCGCTCCTTGCCGACGATGGCGTACTGCACGCCCTCGAAGGCGCCGAACACCGGCGTCTGCGACAGCGACGTGTAGCTCTTGACGAAGCCGTAGACGTTGTCGCGCGCTGTCGAGAAATCCAGCGGCGGCGAGGCCGCGCTGGCCGGCGCCGACCCGGCCCCCGACAGGGCGCCGGCCAGGCCCAGCCCGGCCCCCAGGAACGCGCGCCGCTGGATGGACGCCATCGCCGATGTGAACAGCATTGCTTGCCTCCCCGTGCGGCGCCCTGGCGGCCGCCATGGTGAGGCTGGGCGCAAACCGGCGGTCGGTCAAACCGCCCCTTGGCGCCGCGTCCGCCAGTCGGCTGTCGCGCGGATCGTAATCAGGCGCGCAGGCCCTTGAAGGCGTCCAGGGCCCTCTGCCGGGCGACGGCGTGATCGACGATGGGCTTTGGATAGGTGCGGCCGAGGACCACCCCTGCGGCCTTCAGCCGGTCGGCCTCGGCGGTCCAGGGCCGGTGGAGGATCGCGTCGGGGAGCCGCGCCAGCTCGGGGACCCAGCGGCGCACATAGGCCCCGCCCCCGTCGAAGCGCTCGCCCTGGGTCACCGGATTGAAGATGCGGAAGAAGGGCGAGGCGTCGGCGCCCGACCCCGCCACCCACTGCCAGTTGCCGGGATTGTTGGCGGCGCAGGCGTCCACCAGCGTGTCCCAGAACCACCGCTCGCCCTCGCGCCAGTTGACCAGCAGGTGCTTGACCAGGAAGGAGCCGACGATCAGGCGCACGCGATTGTGCATCCACCCCGTGGCCCACAGCTGGCGCATGCCCGCGTCGACGATGGGGTAGCCGGTCTGGCCGGTCTTCCAGGCCTCCAGGCCGGCGGGGTCGCGGCGCCACGCCAGGTCGTCGAACATCGGCCGCACATTGGCGGTGGCCAGGTCGGGGTGGGCGAAGAGCAGGTGGTGGTTGAACTCGCGCCAGCCGACCTCGGAGAGGAACTTGTCCAGCGCCGCCTCGCGGCCCTGGCCCCGCGCCGCCGCGGCCTGGCCGGCCGCCCAGATCTGGCGCGGACCGATCTCGCCCCAGTGCAGATGCGGCGACAGGCGCGACGTCCCCTCCACCGCCGGACGGTCGCGGGCCTCGCCGTAGTCGCCCAGGGCGGCGTCCAGGAATCCGTCCAGCCGCTCCGCCGCCCCTGCCTCGCCGGGCGTCCAGTCGCCAAAGCCTGTGGACCAGTCGGGGCGCGACGGATGCAGCGCCCACCCATCGAGGGCGTCGGACGCCGGCCAGGCGGACGGGGCTGGCAGGCGGGCCGGCGGCGCCGGCGGCTGGCCCGCGTCGACCAGGCCGCGGGCGGCCCGCCAGAAGGGGGTGTAGACCTTGTAGGCCCCGCCCGCGCCGGTTTTCAGGGCCCAGGGCTCGACCAGAAGCGCGGCGTTGCAGGACCGCGCCTCGATCCCGGAGACCCGCAGGTCCGCCTTCAGCCGGGTGTCGCGGGCGATGGCGTCACCGCCGTAGAGACGGTTCCAGACCACGGCCCCCGCGCCCGTCTCCGCCACCAGGGCGTGGATGATCGCCTCCGGATCGCCGCGCCGCAGGATGAGCCGCGAGCCAGTCGCCCGCAAAGCGCCGTCCAGGGCGCGCAGGGACTTGTCCAGCCACCACAGGGCGGCGGCGCCGTAGGGGCGGCCGTCGGCGGCGGGACCCAGGATGAACACCGGGATCACCGGCGCGCCGCTGGCGACGGCGTGCGCAAGGGCGGGGTTGTCCGTCAGGCGCAGGTCCTGGCGGAACCATAGGAGGATCGGTGCGTCGGCCATGGTCGCTATACGGCCCAGCCCGGCGCGCCGATCAAGCCCGGAACCATCCGCGCGGCCTGCTGTTTTCGACTGGACCCCAAGGCCAGGAGAGGCGCGCATGCTGCAAGAGATCGGCGACCAGTTCCAGGGCCTGATCAACGCCCGAGGGCGATCGACCAGCCACGTGGTCGAAGGCCTCGCCCTGTGCGGCCTGGCCGTCATGGCCTCGGCCGCTGTGGCGGCGGCCGCCTCCCCCACCAAGGCCAATCCCAAGCGGGCGCGCGAAAGCGCCATGCTGCGCAAGCCGGGCATGCAGCCGCCGAAGAAGACCTTCGCCGCCGTCTGGGGGCCCCTGTTCGTGACCCTGACCCTGTCGGGGGTCCGCATCTGGAACGCCCCGGCCAGCAACGCCCGCAGCCGCGCCCTTGGCCTGTGGGGCGGTCTGCAGGCCATGAACGCCCTGACCACCCTGTGGGGCCCGCGGCGGCAGACCGCCACCTTGATCACCCACCTGGCGACCCTGGGCGGCGCCTTCGCCTATCTCAACGAGGCCCGCAAGGTCGACGCCACCTCGGCCGCCATCGTCAGCCCCTACCTGGGCTGGATGACCTTCGCCGGCCTGCTCACCGAGGAGATCTGGCGCAAGAACAAGGACCGGCCGACGATCCACTAGCTTTTCAGATAGGCTTCCAGGCCGACGGCCAGGGCGTCGAACGTTGCTCGGATCCTGCGACTGGCCCTTAGGTCCTCATGCTGGACAAGCCACATCTCCAGGGTAAAGCCGACCCCATCCGGGCACACGGGCACGAGATCGGGATCCCTGCGCGCAAGGGGGTGCTGCATCACGCCCACGCCGACGCCCGCGCGAATGGCCGCGATCTGGGCCAGGTCGTTGTCGGATCGCAAGGCGAACCGGCTTCGATCCAGCTGCAGCCGCGCCAGCAACTGTCTCAGGAACGGGGTTTCCCGATCAAAGCCGATCAGGGCATGGCCGTTCAGGTCCTCCAGCCGAGCGGGGGCGGGCCGGCCGTCGAGATAGCGACGGTGGGCGTAGAGGCCGAGGCCGACCTCGCCGATCCGCCGCGCCACCAGGGCCGCCTGGGTGGGCCTGACCATGCGCACGGCGATGTCCGCGGCCCGGTGAAGCAAATCCTCCGCGGCGTTGGACAGGCTGAGTTCGATGTCGATTCCTCCCTGCGCCTGTCGCAGGTCCGCCAGGATCGGCGGCAGGACCTCAGCGCCGACCACCTCGCTGGCGGTGATCCGCACCACGCCGGACAGGCCCGCCGACCCGCCGGAGGCGGCGCGAAGGAGGGCGTCGGCGCAGGCCGCCATGGCCTCGGCGTGGGGCCGCAGGTCCTCCGCGGCGTCGGTCGGCAGCAGGCCTTGCGGCGACCGGACGAACAGGGGCGCGCCTAGCCGCCGCTCGAGCTCGCCGATCTGCCGGCCCAGGGTGGGCTGCGTGCGGCCCAGCCGGCGGGCGGCCTCGGAAAAGCTGCCGCTCTGAAGGGTCGCCAGGAAGGCGCGATAGTGGTCCCAGTCCGGATCTATCATGCAAATATGCATATCAGGCAGGCCCTTTTAGGCAATTTCTGATTGGGTCAAGACGATCGAGAGTGGGTGAACAGGAGACCAGCCATGACCCAGCCCACCCCGACCAAGACAGCCCTCATCCTCGGCGCCACCGGCGGCATTGGCGGGGCGAGCGCCGCCGCCCTTGCCCGCCACGGGTGGCGCGTTCGAGCCCTCGCCCGCCGGCCCCAGACTGTCGACCCGCATATCGAGTGGATCTTGGGCGACGCCATGAACGCCGCCGACGTGGCGGCCGCAGCCCGGGGGGCGCAGCTGATCGTTCACGCCGTCAACCCGCCCGGCTACCGGGACTGGGACCGGCTGGTGCTGCCGATGCTCGATAACACCATCGCCGCCGCCCAGGCGGAGGGGGCGCGCATCATCCTGCCCGGAACGATCTACAACTTCGGACCCGACGCCTTTCCCCTGATCAGCGAGGGCTCGCCCCAGACCGCCACCAGTCGCAAGGGCCGCATTCGGATCGCCATGGAACGCCGACTGCGGGCGGCGTCGACCCAAGGGGCGCGCGCGCTGATCATACGGGCAGGCGACTATTTCGGACCGGGGCCCCTGAACAACTGGTTCTCCCAGGTCGTGGTCAAGCCCGGCGCGCCCTTGAAGGCGGTCACCGAGATCGCCCGTCATGGGGCCACCCACGCCTGGGCCTATCTGCCGGACCTGGGGGAGGTGTTCGCCCTGCTGGCCGACCAGGAGGCGACGCTGCCGCCCTTCGAGACGGTGCAGTTCGCGGGCTTCCAGCTCGCCCCCGGCGAGATGGCCGCGGCGGTGCGGCGGGTTACGGACACCCCGCGCCTGCCCGTGCGCCGCTTTCCCTGGGCCGCAGTGCTGGCCCTGTCGCCCTTCGTGCGTCTGTTCGGCGAACTGGCGGAGATCAGCCATTTCTGGCGCCACAGCGTGGCCCTGGACGGCCGGCGCCTTGAGGCGTTCCTGGGCCCGGACCTGCCGCGGACCCGGCTCGACGACGCCATCGCCGACACCCTCATCGGCCTGGGCTGCCTGCCGGTCCGCGGCGCACAACGCCCTCGCCTCTGGGCCGTTGATCAGGCCGCTCAGGTTAGCTAAGATACTTAGCTATGGCGACCTACACCGTTCATCAGGCCAAGACCCAGCTGTCTCAACTGCTTGCCAAGGTCGAGCAGGGCGAGGAGGTGACCATCGCGCGCGGCTCGCAGCCGGTCGCGAGACTGGTGGCGATCGCGCCCGCCGTCGAGCGCAAGCCAGGCGCTTGGAAGGGGCGCTTCACGGTTCCGGAGTCCTTCTTCGACCCCTTGCCCGAAGACGAGCTCAGGGCCTGGAACGGCGAGTGAGATTGCTGCTCGACACCCACGCCCTGCTTTGGTGGCTGTCGGCTGACAAGGCCCTGACCCCTTTGGCTGACGCCACGATCCGCAGCCCCGACAATGAGGTTTTCGTCAGCGCCGTATCGGCGCTCGAGGTGGCCATCAAATACCGGATCGGCAAGTTGCCTCAGTTCGGAGACCTCGTTGCACAGTTCGCCGAGATGATGGCCCAGGAAGGATTCAAGCCCCTAGCGGTCGAGATCCTTCACGGCATTGAAGCCGGCCGCCTGGATTTTCCCCACAGGGATCCCTTCGACCGACTGCTGATCGCCCAGGCCCTGGCCGAGGACCTGACCTTGGTCTCCAACGAGCGCCTGTTCGACCAGACCGGCGTGGTGCGCCTCTGGTAGGCCGTCCTACTCCGCCGCCTGCCGGTCGACGGCGATCTTGGGGTCCAGCTCGCCGGAGACATAGCGCTTGGCCATGGCGGCGGTGGAAAGCGGCTTGATCTTGCCGGCGTAGCCCTCGGCGCCGAACTCCTGGAAGCGCTGGATGCAGATCTTGCGCATGGCTTCCTTGGCCGGCTTCAGATAGCCGCGCGGGTCGAACTCGCCCGGCTTCTCCATGAACACCTTGCGGATGGCGGCGGTGATGGCCATCCGGTTGTCGGTGTCGATGTTGATCTTGCGCACGCCGTGCTTGATGCCGCGCTGGACCTCTTCCACAGGCACGCCCCAGGTCTGGGGCATGGCGCCGCCGTATTTGTTGAGCTCGTCCTGCAGGTCCTGCGGCACCGCCGAGGAGCCGTGCATCACCAGGTGCATGTTGGGCAGGCGGCGGTGAACGGCCTCGATCACGTTCATGGCCAGGACGTCGCCGTCCGGCTGGCGGGTGAACTTGTAGGCGCCGTGGCTGGTGCCCATGGCGATCGCCAGGGCGTCCACATGGGTGCGACGGACGAAGTCCACCGCCTGGTCCGGGTCGGTGAGCAGCTGGCTGTGGTCGAGCTTGCCCTCGAAGCCGTGGCCGTCCTCCTTCTCGCCCATGCCGGTCTCGAGCGAGCCGAGCACGCCCAGCTCGCCCTCGACCGACACGCCGCAGGCGTGGGCCATGTCGACCACCTGGCGGGTGACGTCGGCGTTGTAGTCATAGGAGGCGGGGGTCTTGCCGTCGGCCTCCAGGCTGCCGTCCATCATCACCGAGGTGAAGCCGTACTGGATGGCGGTGGCGCAGGTGGCGGGGGAGTTGCCGTGGTCCTGGTGCATGCAGACGGGGATGTTGGGATACATCTCCACCAGCCCGTCGATCAGGTATTTCAGGACGATGTCGTTGGCGTAGTTGCGGGCGCCGCGGCTGGCCTGGATGATGACCGGCGCGTTGACGGCCTCGGCCGCCTCCATGATCGCCAGGCCCTGTTCCATGTTGTTGATGTTGAAGGCCGGCAGGCCGTAGTCGTATTCCGCCGCGTGGTCGAGCAGCTGCCTCAGCGTGATCCGCGCCATATCCTACTCCCCTCGGGGCTCCAGCGCCGCCACACCGGGCAGCACCTTGCCTTCCATCCATTCCAAAAAGGCGCCGCCGGCGGTCGAGACGAAGCTGAAGTCGTCCACCACGCCGGCGAGGTTCAAGGCCGACACCGTATCACCGCCGCCGGCCACGGCCACCAGCTTGCCGGCCTTGGCCAGGGCGCCGGCGCAGCGGGCCGCCTCCACGGTGCCCTTGTCGAAGGGGGGGACCTCGAAGACGCCCAGCGGTCCGTTCCAGATCAGGGTCTTGGAATTGCCCATCGCCCGGCACAGCCGCTCGATGGTTTCCGGACCGGCGTCGAGGATACGCTCATCCTCGTCGACCTCGCCCACCCCGCGCACGCGGGCGGGCGAGCCGGCGGCCAGCTTCTCGGCGACGACGATGTCGATGGGCAGGAACAGCTTGCAGTTGCTCTGGCCGGCCAGGCGGATGATGTCGCGGGCGGTCTCCGCCAGCTCCTTCTCGCAGTAGGAGGCGCCGACGTCGTGGCCCTGGGCGTAGAGGAAGGTGTTGGCCATGCCGCCGCCGATGGCCAGCTTGTCCAGCCGCGTCACCAGATTGTGCAACAGGTCCAGCTTGGTCGACACCTTGGAGCCGCCGACGATGCCCATCACCGGGCGCTCGGGGTGGCCCAGGGCCTTGTGCAGGGCGTCAAGCTCGCGCCGCATCGCCTCGCCGGCATAGGCCGGCAACAGGCGGGCCACGCCTTCGGTCGAGGCATGGGCGCGGTGGGCGGCGGAAAAGGCGTCGTTGACGTAAAGGTCGCCTAGGGCCGCCAGGGCGGCGGAGAAGCCCGGGTCGTTCCTTTCTTCCTCGGCGTGAAAGCGCAGGTTCTCCAGCAGCAGCACGCCGCCGGGCGCCAGGGCGTCCACCGCGGCCTGCGCCTTGGGCCCGACGCAGTCGTCGGCGAAGGCCACCGGGACGCCGAGCAGTCCGGCCAGGGGCTGGACCAGCGGGGCCAGGCTCATCTCCGGGACACGCCTGCCCTTGGGGCGATCGAAGTGGGCCAGCAGCACCACCCTGGCCCCCGCGGAAACCAGTTTGCGGATCGTGGGCAGGGCGCTGCGCAGGCGGGTGTCGTCGGACACCAGACGCTCGCCGTCCGGGCCCTCGTGCATCGGCACATTGAAGTCCACCCGGACCAGGGCGGTCTTGCCGGTCAGGTCCCCGGCCTGGTCGAGGGTGCGGTAGCTCATCCCTAGAGGAACTTCGCCATGGCCAGGGCGGTGTCGGCCATCCGCGTGGAGAAGCCCCACTCGTTGTCGTACCAGCTCAGCACCCGCACCAGCTTGCCCTCGATCACCTGGGTCTGTGGCAGGGCCACGGTGGACGAGGCGGCGATGTGGTTGAAGTCCATGGACACCAGGGGCTCGCTGGTGGTGGCCAGCACCCCCTTCATGGGCCCGTCGGCGGCGGCCTGCAGGGCGGCGTTGACCTCGTCCTTGGTCACGTCCCGGCCGGGCACGACCTTGAGGTCGACCACGGAGACATTGGGGGTTGGCACGCGGATCGAGGAGCCGTCGAGCTTGCCGGCCAGCTGCGGCAGCACCAGGCCGACGGCCTTGGCCGCCCCCGTCGAGGTGGGGATCATCGACAGCGCCGCCGAGCGGGCGCGGTAGAGATCCTTGTGCATGGTGTCGAGGGTGGGCTGGTCGCCGGTATAGGAGTGGATGGTGGTCATGTAGCCACGCTCGATGCCGAACAGGTCGTCCAGCACCTTGGCCACCGGCGCCAGGCAGTTGGTGGTGCACGAGGCGTTGGAGACGATGATGTCCTCGGCCGTCAGGCTGTCGTGGTTGACGCCGTAGACGATGGTCTTGTCGGCGTTGTCGCACGGCGCCGAGACCAGCACCCGCTTGGCGCCGCCCCTCAGGTGGGCCGCGGCCTTGTCCTTGGTGGCGAACAGGCCGGTGCACTCGAAGACGATGTCCACGCCCATGTCCCCGTGGGGGAGCTCCTCGGGGTTGCGGATGGCGGTGACCTTGATCTTGCCGAGGCCGATGTCGATGCTGTCGCCGTCCACCGTCACCACGCCGGGGAAGCGGCCGTGGGTGGAGTCGTAGCGCAGCAGGTGGGCGTTGGTCTCCACCGGGCCCAGGTCGTTGATCGCCACGATCTCGATGTCGCGCCGGGCGTGCTCGAAGATGGAGCGCAGAACCAGACGACCGATGCGGCCGAAGCCGTTGATGGCGACGCGAACAGCCATGGACAAATCCCTGTGGGGCGCCCCGCTCCAATATGGCGGCGGCGCGAGCTTGAAGAAAATCTGTTTATGCGGGGTTTTTGTTTGCGGCGCACAAGAGAGTCAACCCCATCGCCGGGCGTGACCGTTTTCAGCCGAGGCGCAGGGCGCGGGTCTCGGCGCGGATGCGCAGGGTCAGGACGGCGGCGTTGAGCAGGCTGAACACCACGGCGAACGCCGGCAGGCCGAAGGCCAGGGGCAGGACCGCGATCTCGCCAACAACGACCATGTAGTTGGGATGCGGCAGGAACCGGTAGGGGCCCCGGCGCACGCGCGGCGCCCCGGGCGGCACGATGATGCGCGTGGTCCACCGTCCGCCGAGGCTGGCGATGACCCACACCCTCAGGGCCTGCAGGACAACGAAGGCGGCGATCCACGGCCACTGCACCGGCCTGTCCCAGGCCAGCCACCACAGGCCGGCCAGCCAGGCGGCGTGCAGGGCGACGATCAGGGGATAGTGGCGCGCCCCGTACTCCCGGGCGCCCGCGGCCTTGAGCACCCGGGTGTTGCGGTTGGCCAGCACCAGCTCGCCCAGCCGCTGCGCCGTCACCAGGGCGAGGATGACGACGGCTGTGCTCACGCGGAGACCTTCAGCGACACGCAGCTGGCGGTGAAGCCGGGGCCCACCGCCGCCAGCACCAGCCGGCCTCCCTGGCCCGCCGCCAGCAGACGTTCGAGCACGAACAGCACCGTCGGCGCCGACATGTTGCCGTGGGCGCCGAGCACCTGGCGCTCCACGTCGAGCGCCCCCCCGTCCAGGCGCAGGGCCTCCTCCAAGGCCGCCACCACCTTGGCCCCGCCCGGGTGGCAGACGAAGCGATCGACATCGGCGTGGGCCAGGCCCATGCGCGCCAGGATCCCGTCGACGGCGGGGCCCAGGTTGGCGCTGGCGAAGGGCGGGATGGCGCGGTCGAAGATCACACTGAACCCCTGGGGGTCGATGTTCCAGCCCATGATGTCGAGGGTGTCTGGCCAGGTGTGTTCGCCCGCCCCCTCGATGACCATCGCCCCCTCGTCTCCGGATCGAACCACGCAGGCGGCGGCGCCGTCGCCGAACAGGGCGGTGGCGACGATGTTGGCGGCGGTCAGCTCGTCCAGCCGGAAGGCCAGGGTGCACAGCTCGATGGTCACGAACAGCACCGTCTTGCCGGGCCGCTGCTCGGCCAGGCGCGCGGCCAGGGACAGGCCGCTGACCCCCCCGGCGCAGCCCAGGCCGAACACCGGCACCCGCTCCACATCGGCGCGGAAGCCCATCCGGCCGAGGACGCGGGCCTCGATGCTGGGGGTGGCGATGCCGGTGGACGAGACGGTGACGATGGCGTCGATGTCCGCCGCCGCAAGACCCGCCCGCTCCAGGGCCAGGGCGGCGGCCTGCACGAACAGGTCGCAGGCGCCGGCCAGATAGGCGGCGGTGCGCTCGGCCCAGCCGCGATCCTCGTAGAACCAGGCGATCGGCATCACCGACTGGCGCTGCGCGATGCCGGCGTTGTGGAACACCGGTTCCAGCCGCGCGAAATCGCGAAAGCGGTCCTGGAACATGTGGCGGGAAAAGGCGACGACGGCGTCCTGAGTCAGGACGTGGGGGGCGCTAGCGGAGGCGACGGACAGAAGGCTTGCGGCCAATGATCACCAAGGGTTGGAAAACGATCGTTCCCTTATACGTCTAATCCGGCGGTTGGATGCGCGCCTTGCGCGGGGCGAAGCCGCGGGGCCTTGGCTTGTCGCGCTCCTTGCCGCTGGCCTTGGCGGCGATCTCCCGCAGCTTGAGCCCCTGCATCATCGACAGGGGCGCGCCCATGGCGCCCTTGTCGGGGTCGGCGAAGGCGCGGCCGTAGGTCTTGATGCGATCCTCGAGCGAGCCGAGGAACTCGCCCTCCCAGTCGGACAGCTCGACCCCCGCCCGGTCCGCCGTGCGACGGGCCCGCTTGAGAGCATTGAGCGCCGCGCGCTTGGCGGCCTCCTTGGCCTGGAGGGCGGGAGAGGCCTTGGGCTTATCGGGAGGGCGTCGCTTCACAGACCCCCGATCGCCGACAGATAGAGATCGATCAGCGCCTCTTCCTCCAGCCGCTTGGCCTTGTCCTGCTTGCGCAGACGCACGATCTTGCGGATCACCTTGACGTCGTAGCCATTGCCCTTGGCCTCGGCATAGACCTCCTTGAGGTCGACCATCACGGCCGCCTTGTCCTCTTCCAGCCGCTCGATGCGCTCGATGACGCTGCGAAGCTGCGTCTGGGCGGCGGCGTTCAGGACGTCGATGGTGGAGGAGTCGTCGGCCATGGGGGCAGGGTCTCTCAATTGGGCGGCGCAGGGAAGCCGGATATGGGAAGGCGCGGGACCCTAGCGGGGCCAGGGCCCGCTCACAACGCGCGGCGCGACTTATCCCCAGGCCGCGGCCTCAGGCGGGCGACCGCGCCAGCATCAGCGTCGCGGCCGTCATGGTCATCACCGTCTCGCCCGCCTGGTTGGTCACCTCGGCGGCGGTGGTGACGATGCCGCGGTCCGGGCGGGAGTTGGAGCGCCGCGCCTCCGTCACCGTCACCCGCGCGCTCAGCACGTCCCCCGGCCGCACGGGCTTCAACCAGCGCAACTGGTCCACCCCCGGCGAGCCGAGGCTCGCGGGGCCGGGCAGGAAGTGATCCACCAGTTGGCGCATGAACAGGGCCACCGTCTGCCAGCCGCTGGCGATCAGGCCGCCGTAGGGGCCGGCCCGGGCCGCCGCATGGTCGATGTGGATGGCCTGGGGATCGTAGCGGCGGGCGAAGTCGAGCACCTCGGCCTCGCTGACCTGGATGGACCCCAGGTCGTAGACGCCGCCCAGGGCGTAGTCCTCGAAATAGCGGTCGACGGCGGGGGGCAGGGGGGCGGTCACGGGCGCATCCTTGGAAAACGCTACAGAAGTCCCCGCGCCTGCAGAGCCGGGCGTAGGGCGGCGGGATCGTCGAACAGGTGGGCGTCCATGCCGACGGCCCGGGCGCCGTCCACATTGGCCTGGGAGTCGTCGATGAACAGGAAGTCGGACGGCGCCAGGCCCGCCCGCGCGCAGGCGATAGCGTAGATGCGCGGGTCGGGCTTGATCACGCCCTCGTCGCCGGAGACCACGATGTCACGCAGCCGGCCGAAGGCGGGGCTCATGGCGATGGTCCCGGCGAAGGTCTCGCTGGACATGTTGGTCAGGCCGTAGAGGGGCACGCCGCGGGCGTGCAGATCCTCGATCGCCTGGACGGTCTCGGGGATGGGGCCGTCGAACATCTCGGGCCAGCGGTCCTGCCAAGCGGCGATAGCCTCAGCGTGCTCGGGGAACTGGGCGATCTTCTCGGCCACCCCCTCGGCCATGGGCCGGCCGCGGTCGTGCTCGATGTGCCAGGCAAGGGTGCACACCTCGGCCAGGAAGCGGTCGCGCTCGGCCGGGTCGTGGAAAATCTTGGAATAGAGGGTGCGCGGGTCCCAGCGCACGATCACATTGCCGATGTCGAAGAGGACAGCCCTTGCCTTGGCAGACAAAGGAGCCCCCATCGGCGCGTCCTAGCCCTGGCGGGCCTTGAAGCGCGGATCGGTCTTGTTGATCACGTAGAGACGGCCCTTGCGCTTCACCAGCTTGCAGTCGCGGTGGCGGCTCTTGAGGGACTTGAGAGAGCTTCTGACCTTCATGACCCGGGGACTTTGCTCAACTGGAAGGGGCCGGCGGAAGGCGCCGGCGGCTTGGAGGGCGGGTCTATAGGGGGCGGCGACGGCGGAGTCAACGCCGCGGCGGCGGGCCCATCGCGTCGATCAGGTCGCGGACGTCGTGCAGGCTCTCGGCGATTCGGACGCATTTGGCGTGCATCTCCTCGGTGGGCTCCAGCAGGTCCGGGACCATGATGGCCATCATGCCGGCGGCATGGGCGGCGCGGATTCCGTTGTGGGAGTCCTCCAGGGCGACGCAGTGGACCGGGTCGACGCCCAGCCGGCTCGCCGCCACCAGGAACGGGTCCGGCGCCGGCTTGCCGCGGGCATAGTCGCCGCGCGCGACGACGGCGTCGAACCGCGCCACCAGCCCGCCCGGGCCCAGGTGGTGGTCGACGGATGAGCGCGGGGACGAGGTGGCGATGGCCCGCGGCAGGCCCACGGCGTCGAGATGGTTCAGCAGCTCCACCACCCCGGCCTTCAGCAGGGTTTCCCCCTCCGCGACGGCCCGGAACCGCGTGCCGGAGTCGGCGAACAGGGCCTGGACATCCACCCCCGGCCCGTAGTGGTCCGCCAGCATGGCGACGCAGCCGGCCTGGGGGACGCCGATCATCTGGTGGTACACGGGCAGGGGCATCGTCAGGCCGCGCTCGGCGCACAGCTCGAGGAACACCCGCCGGAACACCACCTCGCTGTCGATCAGCAGCCCGTCCATGTCGAAGACGACGGCGTGTAGAGGCCGGGGAAACACCATCGGCGCCCTGTAGCGCAGTTCGATCGCCGCCGCAAAAAGAGCCCCCTGGCGGTCAGGCCGTGTCGGCGCCGGCCCTGCCCGGCCGTCCTTGGGCATGCCGCTTGATCGGTCGCCCGGCGCGACTAGGCTTGCGGTCGGGATCCCCTGGAGGGCCGATGCCCCGCGTCAGCTTCACCGAGAACCTGAAGCGACACCTGGACGTCCCGCCGGTGACGGCGGCGGCCGGCACGGTGCGCGAGGTCCTCGACGCGGTGTTCGCCGTCAATCCGCGGCTGCGGTCCTACCTGGTCGACGACCAGGGCCGCCTGCGCCGGCACGTCAACGTCTTCATCAACGACCGCCTGGCGCGCGACCGCGTCGGACTAGCCGACCCGGTGTCGGAGGCCGACGAGGTGTTCGTGTTCCAGGCCCTGTCCGGAGGATAGCTGTGAGCGACATCCTGCACGTGGCCAGCCGCAAGGGGCTGTTCCGCTATCAGCGCGTCTCGGACGGATGGAGCGCGGGCCCGCCCGCCTTTCTCGGCGAGCCGGTGAGCGCGGTGCTCGCCGATCCGCGCGACGGCGCCCTCTACGCCGCCCTGCGGCTGGGGCATTTCGGCATCAAGCTGCACCGCTCCGACGACGCCGGCCGCAGCTGGACACAGGTCGCCGCCCCGGCCTTTCCCGTGGCGGCGGAGGGCGCCGAGGCGGCGCCGACGGTGGATATGATCTGGACCCTCGCCGCGGGAGGCGCCGACGAGCCCGGCGTGCTGTGGGCCGGGACCCTGCCGGGCGCCGTGTTCATGAGCCGGGACCGGGGCGACAGCTGGACCCTCAACCAGGCCCTGTGGGACCGGCCCGAGCGCGCCGCCTGGTTCGGCGGCGGCTATGACCTGTCGGGCGTCCATTCGATCCTGGCGGACCCGCGCGACAGCCGCGCCATCACCCTGGGAATCTCCTGCGGCGGCGTGTGGCGGACCGAGGACGGCGGGATGAGCTGGATCCAGGGCGGCCACGGCCTGCGCAACGCCTACATGCCCCCCGGTCAGGCCCAGGACCCGGTCAACCAGGATCCCCACCGCCTCGCGGCCAGCGCCGCCGACCCGGATGTGATCTGGTGCCAGCACCATAACGGCGTCTTCCTGTCCCGGGACCGGGGCCACACCTTCACCGAGGTCGAAACGGCGCGGCCCTCCGCCTTCGGCTTCGCCGTGGTCGCCCACCCCGCCGACCCGTCGACCGCCTGGTTCGTCCCGGCGGTGAAGGACGAGTACCGGGTCCCGGTGGACGCCCGCCTGGTGGTCAGCCGCACCCACGACGGCGGCGAGACCTTCGAGGTCTTCGGGGAGGGCCTGCCGGAGGTCAGCTACGACCTGGTCTATCGCCATGCCCTGGACATCGACGCCGCCGGAACGCGCCTGGCCATGGGCTCGACCACCGGCAACCTGTGGGTCAGCGATGACGGCGGGCGCGGCTGGGCCTGCGTCAGCACCCACCTGCCGCCCATCGCCCAGGTGGCCTTCGGCTGAGGCATCGCGACCTTGTGATTGAGCGCCGGGGGCGGCTGCGGCTAGCCTTGAGGCATGTACCGCCGCACTTTCCTGCTTCTGCTCCTCGCCGGCTGCGCCAGCCCGGACTCCACCCTCGTGGACGCCGCCCATACGGCGGCGGGGGCGACCAGGAGCGCCCCGCCCCCGCCGCCCCCGCCGCGCGTTGCGGCGGCCCCGACGCCCTCGGGTGATCTGACCTTCGACGCCTGGCGCCGCAACTTCATCGCCCGGCAGACCGCGGCCGGCTGGCCTGAAGGCCTCCTGCGCCAGCATCTGGACGGCCTGACGCCTGATCCGCGCGTCATCGCCCTGGACTCCCGCCAGCCGGAATTCTCCAAGCCGGTCGGCGACTATCTGCGCGGCGCAGTGTCTGACGTTCGCATCGCCATGGGGCGCAGCCGGCGCGACTCCGCTCCCTGGCTGGCCCAGACGCAGAGCCGCTACGGCGTGCCGCCGGAGATCCTGGTGGCCATCTGGGGCATGGAATCGGGCTTCGGCGCCATCCAGGGGGACATGGACGTGATCCGCTCCCTGGCCACCCTGGCGGCGGAGGGCCGGCGCCGGGCCTGGGCCGAGACCCAGCTGCTGGCCGCCCTGCGCATGCTGCGCGACGGCGACGCGGCGCGAGGGACTCTGAAGGGCTCGTGGGCGGGGGCCATGGGCCAGACCCAGTTCATGCCCGACACCTATCTGTCCACCGCGGTGGACGGCGACGGCGACGGCCGGCGCGACATCTGGGGGTCGTCGGCCGACGCCCTGACCTCGGCCGCCAACCTGCTGGCCAAGGCGGGCTGGCGGCGGGGCGAGGGCTGGGCGCGCGAGGTCATCCTGCCGCCGGGGTTCGACTACAGCCTGGCGGAAGGACCCGGCCAGACCCCCGCTGCGTGGGAGGCCCTGGGCGCCCGGCGCGCCGACGGCCTGCCCTGGGGCCCGGCCGACGCCGCGGCGCCGGCGGTGCTGATCGTGCCGGCGGGCCACAACGGACCGGCCTTCCTGGCCCTGCCCAACCATTTCGTGATCCGAAAGTATAACAACTCCACGTCCTACGCCCTGGGCATCGGCCTGCTGGCCGACCGCATCGGCGGCGCCGCGCCCCTCGTCGCGGCCTGGCCGGCGGAGCAGCCGATGGCGATCGCCGACCGCCGGGGCGCCCAGCTGGCCCTGGCGCGGCTGGGGTTCGATCCGGGCGAGCCGGACGGCGTGGTCGGGACCAAGACCCGGGCGGCGACCCGCGCCTATCAGCAGGCCCGCGGCCTGGTCGCGGACGGCTATCTCGACCAGCCCCTGGCGCGGCGACTTATCGCAGAGGCCGGCGCCGGGCCGACAACGCAGAATTAAGCATTAACCGGCAGGATTCCCCGACGTCGCGGGATCCACAATGTTTCAAATCATCGGTTTTGTGCTGCTGTTCGGCTGCGTCTTCGGCAGCTACCTCATGTCGGGGGGCAACCTCGGCGTCATCCTGCATGCGGCGCCGCACGAGCTGATGGCCATCCTCGGGGCGGCCATCGCCGCCTTCCTGATCGCCAACAGCATGACCACCATCAAGGCCACCGGCGGCGGCGTCGCCAAGGCCTTCGCCGGGCCCAAGTGGAAGGCCAGCGACTACCAGGACCTGCTGGCCCTGCTGTTCCTGCTGACCAAGACCATGAAGTCCAAGGGCGTCATCGCCCTGGAAAGTCATATCGAGAAGCCGGCGGACAGCACCATCTTCTCGCGCTTCCCGCGCATCATGAAGGATCACTTCGCCGTCGACTTCATCTGCGACACCCTGCGGATGATGACCATGAACCTCGAGGACCCTCACCAGGTCGAAGACGCCATGGAAAAGCAGCTGGAGAAGCACCACCACGAGGCCCTGATGGCGTCGCACGCCATGACCAGCATGGCCGACGGCCTGCCGGCGCTGGGCATCGTCGCCGCCGTGCTGGGGGTCATCAAGACCATGGGCTCGATCACCGAGCCCCCGGCGGTGCTCGGCGAGATGATCGGCGGCGCCCTGGTCGGCACCTTCCTCGGGGTGTTCCTGGCCTATGGCATGGTCGGGCCCCTGGCCACGCGGATGAAGGAGATCGTCGACGAGGACAGCGCCTTCTACCGGATCATCCAGGCGGTGCTCGTGGCCCACCTGCACGGCAACGCCGCGCAGATCTCGGTGGAGATCGGCCGCGGCAGCGTGCCTAGCGCCGCCCAGCCCAGCTTCCTGGCCCTCGAGGAGGCGCTGTCGGCTATCCCGGCCGAAGGCTAAGCCGCCCGCCCAGCACACGGCGTTCACACATTTCATCACGCGCCCGTGAAGTTGTGCTTGCGTCGGATCACAATCACGGCATAGTCAGCCTCGGCGCTGCGTCTGCCTCCTTCAACGGCTCGTCCTTCGGGACCCGCCTGAGATGGGCAGGGGGGAGCGCTTCAACCTCTTCTCGGGACCAGATTCACATGACCACCGACACCCTGCGCAAGATCCTCGTCGCCGGCGCCGCCGTCGCCGCCCTGTCCTTCGGCGCTTGCAGCAAGCCCGCCGAAAAGGCCGACGCCGCCGCTGACACCGCTTCGACCGAAGCCGCCACCGCCGCGACCGCCGCCGACACGGCCACCACCGCCGCCGCCACCGCGACCGACGCCGCCGCCGACGCCTCCAAGGCCGCTGGCGACGCCGCCGCCGCCGCCCCGGCCGCCGACGCGACCGCCGCTGCCGAAGCCCCCGCCGCTGGCGCGATGGCTCCCGCCGCGCCCGCCGCGAAGTAAGTCAAACAACCTCACGGTTGTTGGGAAGGGCCGCCCCTCGGGGCGGCCCTTCTTGTTTTGGGGCATAAGGGACGCGCATGACCGCATCGCCCGACCCCGCCCCCGGCCTCGGCCCCGACCTTGAGTGGTCCGCCGACGGCGCCCCCCGCTCCGCCCAGTACGACGACATCTATTTCCAGCCCGGCGAAGGCCTGGACGAGGCGCGCGCCGTCTTCCTGGAGGGCTGCGGCCTGCCGGACGCCTGGAGCGGCCGGGATCGCTTCACCGTCGGCGAGCTGGGCTTCGGCTCCGGGCTCAATATCCTGGCCCTGCTGGACCTTTGGCGCCGGCGCCGTCAGGCGGGCCAGAGACTGCAGGTCTTCACCCTCGAGGCGCATCCGCTCAGCGCCGCCCAGGCGGCCCGGGTCCTGGCCCTGGCGCCAGAGGTCGGCGATCTCGCCGCGCGGCTGATCTCGGCCTGGCCCAGGCAGGCCCGGGGCATGCACCGCATCGACCTGCCCGAGTGGGGCGCGGTGATCGACCTCTGGGTGGGCGAGGCGGCCGACGGACTGGGCGCCTGGCAGGGCCGCGCCGACGCCTGGTTCCTCGACGGCTTCGCGCCGGCCCGGAACCCGCAGATGTGGCGCCCCGAGGTGCTGGCCCTGGTCGCGGCGCGCTCGGCCCCCGGCGCCCGGCTCGCCACCTTCACCGTGGCCGGGGCCGTCAGGCGCGGCCTGGCCGAGGTGGGCTTCGCCGTCGACAAGCGCCCCGGCCACGGCCGCAAGCGCGAGCGGCTGGAGGCCCGGGCGGCGGGCGCCGTCGCCCCCGCCGCGCTGCCGGACCACATCCTCATCCTGGGCGGAGGCATCGCCGGCGCGGCCCTGGCGCGAGCGGCGGCGGCGCAGGGCCTGCGCGCGACGGTGGTGATGGCGCAGCCCGGCGCCTCGGCCAACCCCGCCGCCCTTGTCACGCCGGCCTTCGACCTTTCCGAGCGGGCGGCCGGTCGGCTCTACGCCCAGGCCCTGGCCCGGGCGGCGGATCTCTACGCGGCCACGGCGCCGGATGCGGTGATCGCGTGCGGGGTGCTGCAGCTGGAAGCGGCGGCCCGCGACGCCGCGCGGTTCGACCGGCTGGCGGCCAGCGCCCTGTATGAGCCCGGCGCCCTGGTCCGGCTGTCGCCGCAGGCGGTGGCCGATCGCTTGGGCGAGATCGCCGGGCCGGGCGGCCTGTTCATGCGCGACGCCCGGGTGGTCGATCCCGCCGCCGTGGTGTCCGGATGGCTGGCCGCCGCCACGATCATCGAGGCGACCGTCGCCGGTCTGGCCAGGGACGGCGACGGCTGGCGGCTGCTGGACGCCCAGGGACGGATCCTGGCCGCCGCCCCGGTGCTCTGCCTGGCGGCGGGGGCCGGGCTACGCCTGCTGCGCGACCTGCCCCTGTCGGTGGTGCGGGGCCAGGCCAGCTGGGCCCCTGGGCTCGACCCCGGCCCGGCCGCCGCCTGGGGCGGCTATACCGCGCCGACCCGCGACGGGGTGCTGTTCGGGGCCACCCATGACCGCGACGACATCGGGATCGACCGTCGGCCCGGCGACGACGACATCAACCTGGCGAGCCTGAGCCAGGGCCGACCGCGCCTGGCGCAGGCCCTGGCGGGGCGTCCCCTATCGGCGCGGGCGGCGCTGAGGGCGGCCACCCCCGACCGCCTGCCCCTGGCGGGTCGCCTGGAGGACGGGCTTTTCATCCTCGCCGGCCTCGGCGGCCGAGGGTTCACCACCGCCCCCCTGCTCGCCGAGCAGGTGGTCGCCGAGATCCTGGACGCCCCCTGCCCCCTGCCCGCGGACCTGGCCGCCGCCGTCGCCCCCGGACGCTTCGGCTGAGCCGACGGAGTTTCGTGTGGCGCGGGATTGTTGCGAGTAATTCGCAAAAGCGCTTGCGCCCATGGCTACGCTGAGAATAAGAACGCCTCGCAACTGCAAGTGGGGCGACCATGACGACGCGGCGAGTTTCCAGGGCGATCAGCGCCGGACAGGCGATGACCACGGCGAGCTTCCTGCTGGGCAGCCTGGCGCCGGTCGCCGCCGCCCACGCCGAGCCGGCCGACGCCGCCTATGCCGCCACGGCCCTGGCGGCGGCCGCCCCCGCCGTGGAAGCTGTGGACGTCCATGCCCAGGCCGCGCGCCCGGCCCGGCTGACCGCGCCGGTGCTGAACACCCCCAAGAGCGTCACCGTCATTCCCCAGTCCCTGATCCGCGATTCGGGGCTCAACACCCTGGCGGACGTGTTGCGCACGGTGCCCGGCATCACCTTCGCCTCGGGCGAGGGCGGCACCTCGGCGGGTGACCGCCCGATCATCCGCGGCATCGACTCCACCAACGACATCTTTGTCGACGGCATCCGCGACTCCGGCACGGGATCGCGCGAGGTGTTCGCCATCGAGAGCGTCGAGGTCATCAAGGGCCCCGGCTCGGCCTATACCGGCCGCGGCGCCACCGGCGGCAGCATCAACATCGTCACCAAGACCCCCAAGGCCGGCGACTTCGCCAACCTGGGCGCGACGGTGGGCACGGACCAGACCCACCGGCTGACGCTGGACGCCAACCACGCCCTCTCCGACAGCGTGGCGGTGCGGCTGAACCTGATGGGTCACGAGAACGAGGTGGCGGGCCGCGACGCCGTGAACGGCGACCGCTGGGGCGTGGCGCCGTCGATCATGGTCGGGATGGGCGGACCGACCCGCGCCACCCTCAGCTACTACCACCTGTCCACAGACGAGCTGCCCGACTACGGCCTGCCCTATGACACGGTCACCCTCAAGCCGGTGGTCGGCTACGACAACACCTTCTGGGGCCTGACCAAGCGCGATTACCGCAAGACCACCTCGGACGTCACCACCCTGGCGCTAGAGCGCGACCTCACCCCCGGCTGGACCCTCAGCAACGACACCCGCTACGGCAAGAACCACTACGACCAGGTGGTCACCAACCCCGACGACACCCGCGGCAATGTCGTCAACGGCTACGTCTTCCGCTCGTCCAAGAACCGCAACGTCGAGACCGAGGCGGTGGTCAATGTCACCAACCTGCGCGGGACAGCCATGACCGGGGCGGTCAAGCACACCTTGCTGATGGGACTGGAGATCTCCCGCGAGGAGACCCACAACCAGGGCTATCTGGTCTCGGGCCCCGGCCTGCCCCAGGTGGCGGGCATGGCGCCGGTGAGCGCCGCCAACAACATCTCCACCGCGGGCGCCTGCAACGCGTCCAAGCTCGGCGCCGCCTTCGGCTACAACTGCACCACCCTCGGTGGGCCCAATCCCGACGACCCCTGGATCGGGACCGTCGCGCGCTCGCCGGCCTATGTGGACACGGTGACGAAAAGCGGCGGGATCTATGTGTTCGACACCATCGACTTCAACGCCCGCTGGTCGCTGAACCTCGGCCTGCGCTACGACCGGTTCGACACCCGGGCGACAGGGGTCACCGCCACGGCCACCGCCGCCGCGCCCTACATCCTGCTGGCCCCGGCCGTCCCGGCGGCCAACAAGACCGACTTCGTCAACTACCAGGTCGGGCTGGTCTACAAGCCGGACGCCAACGGCACGATCTACGCCTCCTACGCCACCTCCTCGAACCCGTCCGGCGAGGGCGCCGGCGACGCCTCGGTGGTCACCGTGGCCACTCAGGCCCTGGACCCCGAGGAGAACCGCAGCCTGGAGATCGGCGCCAAGTGGCTGGTGTTCGACGGCGGCCTGGCCATCAACGTCGCCGCCTTCCGGGTCGAGAAGACCAACGCCCGCGTCGTCGACGCCTTCGGCGGCACCTCGCTGCTGGGCGAGACCCGGGTGGACGGCTTCGAGCTTAGCGTATCGGGCCAGCTGACCTCGCGCTGGGGCCTGTTCGGCGGCCTCAGCCTGCTGGACGGCAAGACGGTAGACGGCGGCTTCGCCACCGGCGGCACGGCGGCGGCGCCCGTGCGCATCGCCTCGCCCAACACCGGCAAGGCCCTGCCCAACACCCCGGACGTCTCCCTGACCCTGACCACCAGCTACAAGGTCACCGAGGCCCTCACCCTCGGCGGCAGCGCCCAATATATGTCGGAGCGCTTCGGCGATCCCGCCAACACCCGCCGGGTGGACGCCTACTGGGCCTTCGACGCCATGGCCGGCTACCGGATCAACGACCGCGTCACCCTGCAGCTGAACGTGCAGAACCTCACCGACGAGCGCTACGCCCTGCGGCCCTTCCAGACCCACATGGTCCAGATCGCCCCGGGCCGCACGGCCCTGCTGAGCGCCAGCTACAGTTTCTGATAAGACTGCCCGATGCTCGTCCGCATCGCCCAGCTCCTCGGCCCCGACCAGGTCCTCCAGTGCCGCCAGGCGCTGGAAGCGGCCCCCTGGGCGGACGGCAACGCCACCTCGGGGCAGATGTCGGCCCGGGCCAAGCATAACCTGCAGCTGGCCGAGGACGATCCCGTCGCCCGGGCCCTGGGCGCCACGATCCTGCAGGCCCTGAACCACAGCCCCGCCTTCGTCTCGGCGGCCCTGCCGTCGCGGGTCTTTCCGCCCCTGTTCAACCGCTATGACACAGGCATGGGGTTCGGCGCCCATATCGACAACGCGGTGCGCATCGCCCTGGGCGGCGGCCGCATCCGCACCGACCTCTCCTGCACCCTGTTCCTGAGCGAGCCCGACGACTACGACGGCGGCGAGCTGGTGATCGAGGACACCTACGGCGAGCACGCGGTCAAGCTGCCGGCCGGGGATCTGATCGTCTATCCGGCCTCCAGCCAGCACCGGGTCGAGCCGGTCACCCGCGGCGCCCGCTGGGCCTCGTTCTTCTGGGTGCAGTCCATGGTCCGCGCCGACGCCGACCGGGCGCTGCTGCACGACCTCGACCGGGCCATCATCGACACGCGCCTGGCGCTGGGCGACGACCACCCCGCCGCCCTGTCCCTGGCCGGCGTCTACCACAACCTCCTGCGGCGCTGGGCGGAGGTCTAGGGCGGGGCGCGGCGCCCTCCGGCCCCGCCGATCAAGATAAATCATCATCAAAGTCAGTTCTGGCAGAGCGTGCTGTTCGCGCAGGAGCGCGCCCCAGGATGACGACCGCAAGGGGACGCACGCCCCCCACCGCACACCCCGCCATCGTTCGCATGGCGGAGCATCGGTTCGGACCAGGCGACCGCGTCAAGGCGGGCCCGCAGGGCCCCCGCTCCGCGGCGCGCCAAAGGCGCGGCCTTGACCCGGCCGCCGCCCGAACCACACTTCCACCACGCGATCGAACGGCGCTTTCCGAACGCCGCCCTAACCTCAGCCGTCATCCTGTAGAGCCGCCCCCGGGTCCGGCTAAAGGCCGACCCGAGGACAGGCTCCGCGGACTCATCCAGGACCCAGCAGCTCCACCCTGTCCGCGCCACACTGCAAGGTCTTCGCTGCTGGCTCCTCGCGTCGATGCTGCGCATCGCGCAAGGATGACGACCCTTTTTGGAGCGGGAGTTATTGACATAGAGTCGCGCCACTCACCCCGTTGTCCCGGCTATGAGCATCTCCCTCCCAATGGCCGTCATCCTGGGGCGCGCTCCTGCGCGAACAGCACGCTCTGCCAGAACTGACTTGATGACGTCCAAAGTCAGGGGGTGAGTAACGTCGGCGAGACCGGCCGTCAGACCGCCGTGCCTGAGCGCCGCTCAAGGGCGCCGCGGACCCACGGGATCGCCGCGAAGCCGAGCTGGGCCGCCAGACCGATGGCGCCCGCCGGCCGGGCCATCGTCACGCCATAGGCCTGCAGCGACTGGCCGAACGCCAGCACCGCCAGCCCCGCCTCGGCCGCCATCAGCAGCCCGAAGGCCACCAGCCCCATCGCCAAGCGGTCCCGCGCCCTCGGCGAGATCGACAGGCGGCGGGTCACAGCGCCGCAGACCAACCAGCTGAGGGCGAGAACGATCGGCGCCTCCAGCAGCACCGCGCCAACCTCGCCGATGCGCGGGGCGATCACCATCACCCGGACGACCCCCGCCGCGAAGGCGCCGATGAAGACGACGAGACAGTAGATCGCGCCGGCAAGGGTGATTTTCACGGGGCTTTCGCAGGATCCTTCAGGAGGCAGGCCCCCTCGGCCCCGACCCTGCGCCCGGGACCGCCGTCGGTCAAAGCCCCAAAAGGCGAAGGCCCGCAGCGTTAGCTGCGGGCCTCCATGGTGGAGCTAAGCGGAGTCGAACCGCTGACCTCTTGAATGCCATTCAAGCGCTCTACCAACTGAGCTATAGCCCCAATCCCCGGAAGACAGAGCCGGGTCTCGGGTTTGCGGGGGGCGAGGCGGCCTCCCGCAAGGCGGCGGAACCTAGGCGGAATGGGCGGGCCGATCAAGGCCTGCCGCCAGGGTTTTTTCAGTCCCTCGCCGGGAGCCCCGCCGCGCGGCGACGGGGCCCGGCCAGGGGCTAGCGATCCTCGGCGTCACCCTCCTCCGGGAGACCCTCGATTTCGTCCTCGGGGAAGTCTTCGTCCTCGTCCTCGATGAAGGGCACGGCCTCGTCGTCGTCCTCGGCCAGCTCCTCGTCCTCGGCGAAGTCGACGCCGAGATCCTCGCTGGGCGGGGCCACCGGGGCGGAGTCGTCGGAATCGTCGTCGGTCTCGATGACGTCGGCCTCGACCGCCTGGTCGATCTCCGGCGTCTCGTCCGCCTCTTCCTCGAAGCCCTCGGCCTCCTCGTCCTTCGGCTTCACTTCCTTCTCTTCGTCGGCCTCATAGTCGGGCACCACGGTGCGGGCGCGCATGCGACGGCTGCGCACGGCCTCTTCGGGATCGAAGGAGGCGCCGCACTTGGGGCAGACGGCCGGGCGACGGCCGAGGTCGTAGAACTTAGCCTGACAGGTCGGACAGATCTGCTTGGAACCGAGTTCGGGATTGGCCAATGCAAGCCTCTGGGATGGGGGAAAACGGCGCGTGACTTGCCACGCACGGGGGCCGCTGTCAAAAGGTCATCCCTCAGGACAGGCGGATGACCAGCAAGAAATCTCCCTTCTCCCTCGATGGGAGAAGGGTTGGGGATGAGGGTGATCTCGCCGGCGCGTCCGGAAAAGCGCACGAGGCGGCGCCGCCTCCAGCGCCGACCCGTCATCCTCCCGCGCGCACCCCCACCCAACCCTCCCCCATCGAGGGGGAGGGCTTATGCAAGCCAAACCACGCGTCGGCCGCCGTCACCGCCATCCTGCCGAGAGCCCCCTGACCATGCCCCTGATCATAGCCGTCGACGGACCCGCCGCGTCTGGCAAGGGGACCATCGCCCAGGGCCTGGCCGACCGCTTCGCCCTGCCCTATCTCGACACCGGGAGCCTCTACCGCGCGGTGGGCGCCCTGCTGCTCGGCGCCGGACGCGACCCGGCCGACGCCGCCGCGGCCGAGGCGGCGGCCCTGACCCTGGACCTGGAGGCCATCGACGCCGAGGCCATCCGCTCGGGCGCCGTCGGCGAGGCGGCCAGCCAGGCGGCGGCCCATCCGGGGGTGCGCCGGGCCCTGCTTCACCTGCAGCGCGACTTCGCCGCCCGCCCCGGGGGCGCGGTGCTGGACGGGCGCGACATCGGCACGGTGATCGCGCCCCACGCGGGAGCCAAGCTGTTCGTCACCGCCGCCCCCGAGACCCGCGCCCGCCGCCGCTGGCTGCAACTGACCGGACGCGGCGAGGATGTGGCCTATGAGGCGGTGCTGGAGGATATCCGCCGGCGCGACGCCCGCGACAGCAGCCGCTCGGACGCGCCCCTGGTCCAGGCCGCCGACGCCGTCTTGCTCGACACCACCGATCTGGGTATAGACGAAGCCGCTGATGCGGCCCGCCGCATCGTCGAGACGGCGCGCGCCCTCCTCAGGGGCTAAACCAAACGCGCCGCCCTCGATCGCCGCGGGTCATCTGGAGCGCTCACGAGCGCGCCCTTCGGCGACCACCGGAAAAACTCCAACCGTCTCTCTGGCGGCCACTGCGCGTGGCCCGGCGAGGCGTTCACTCCAACCCCAGAGATCTGAACACCCTACATGGCTGATGATATGAGCATGTCCCCGTCGCGGGACGATTTCGCCGCCCTTCTCGATGAAGCGCTCGGCGGCCGGGACTTCGTCGAAGGCTCGGTGGTGCAAGGCACCGTGGTCGGCATCGAGAAAGACTTCGCCATCGTCGACGTCGGTCTGAAGACCGAAGGCCGCGTGTCGCTGAAGGAATTCGGCGTCGGCGAAGAAGAGAGCAAGGTCCCGGTCAAGGTCGGCGACATCGTCGACGTCTACCTTGAGCGCGTCGAGAACGCCTTGGGCGAAGCCGTCCTCAGCCGTGAGAAGGCCCGCCGCGAGGAAGCCTGGACCCGCCTGGAAGTGGTGTTCGCCAAGAACGAGCCGGTCAACGGCTCGATCGTCGGCCGGGTCAAGGGCGGCTTCACCGTCGACCTCGGCGGCGCGTCCGCCTTCCTGCCCGGCTCGCAGGTGGACATCCGCCCCGTGCGCGACGTCGGCCCGCTCATGGGCAAGGAACAGCCCTTCGCCATCCTCAAGATGGACCGTCCGCGCGGCAATATCGTCGTCTCGCGCCGCGCCATCCTGGAAGAGGCCCGCGCCGAGCAACGCACCGAGCTGGTCAGCCAGCTGCAAGAGGGTGAAGTGCGCGAAGGCGTGGTCAAGAACATCACCGACTACGGCGCGTTCGTGGACCTGGGCGGCATCGACGGCCTGCTGCATGTCACCGACATGAGCTGGAAGCGTGTCTCGCACCCCAGCCAGGTCCTGGCCGTGGGCGACACGGTGAAGGTGCAGATCGTCAAGATCAACCCCGACACCCAGCGCATCTCCCTCGGCATGAAGCAGCTGCAGTCCGACCCCTGGGACGGCGTGGAAGCCAAGTATCCGGTGGGCGCCAAGTTCACCGGCCGGATCACCAACATCACCGACTACGGCGCCTTCGTGGAGCTGGAAGCCGGGGTCGAGGGCCTGGTCCACGTGTCGGAAATGTCCTGGACCAAGAAGAACGTCCACCCGGGCAAGATCGTCTCCACCTCTCAGGAAGTGGATGTGGTCGTCCTGGACGTCGACGCCTCCAAGCGCCGCGTCTCCCTCGGCCTCAAGCAGGCCATGGACAACCCCTGGGACGCCTTCATCGCGGAACACCCCGTCGGCTCGACCGTCGAGGGCGAGGTCAAGAACACCACCGAGTTCGGCCTGTTCATCGGCCTCGACAACGACATCGACGGCATGGTGCACCTGTCCGACATCGACTGGAACGCGCCCGGCGAAGAGGCGGTCACCCGCTTCAAGAAGGGCGACATGGTCAAGGCCAAGGTGCTCGACGTCGACGTCGAGAAGGAACGCATCAGCCTGGGCATCAAGCAGCTGGCTGGCGATCCGATCGCCGGAGACACCTACCGCAAGGGCCAGACCCTCACCGTCACCGTCACCGAGATCACCTCGGGCGGCATCGAGGTGAAGTTCGGCGAAGACGCCGCGCCGGTCTCGGCCTTCATCCGCAAGAGCGACCTGTCGCGCGACCGGGCCGAACAGCGCCCCGAGCGCTATGCGGTCGGCGATCGCCTCGACGCCCAGGTCACCGCCGTGGACAAGGCGACCCGTCGCCTGTCCCTGTCGGTCAAGGCCCTGGAGATGGCCGAGGAAAAGGAAGCGATCGAACAGTTCGGCTCGTCCGACAGCGGCGCGTCCCTGGGCGACATCCTCGGCGCCGCCCTGCGCGAGAAGGCCAAGGGCGAATAATCGCCGCCGGCTGACCCTCTGCTGAAGATGAACCCCGTCCGGCTTGCCGGGCGGGGTTCTTTTTGCCGCACCTGCGTCGGATAGCCGACCAAGCGCTTGAAACCCCTGCGCAAATCCACCATGGTCCGCGCCGGGATAAGGGGGGCTTGATGATCAAGTCAGAACTGATCGCCAGGTTGGCGAGCGAAAATCCGCATCTGACACAGCGCGATGTCGAGCGGGTGGTGGGCGTCATTCTCGACAAGATGTGCGAGGCGCTGGAGGGCGGCGGCCGGGTGGAGCTGCGCGGCTTCGGGGCCTTTTCCGTGCGCTCGCGTCCGGCCCGGGCCGGCCGCAATCCGCGCACCGGCGAATCGGTGGCGGTGAAGGCCAAGCACGTGCCCTTCTTCAAGAGCGGCAAGGAGCTGCGCGAGCGGCTGAACCTGTCAGGCGACGCCTAGGCGCCAGAGGAGGCCTGCGACATGAGTGTCCTGAGCGAGTTCCGCGAGTTCATCTCCCGCGGCAATGTCATCGACCTGGCGGTGGGCGTGATCATCGGCGCCGCCTTCAACAAGATCGTCGGCAGCCTGGTCGAGCAGGTGGTGATGCCCCCGATCGGCCTGCTGCTGTCGGGGGTCGACTTCTCGCACCTGCAATGGGTGTTGCGCCCCGAGAACCCGGCCACCTCCCAGGTGGAGCTGGTGGCGGTGCAGTACGGCGCCTTTCTCAACGCCTGCATCCAGTTCTTCATCCTCGCCTGGGTGGTGTTCCTCCTGGTCAAGGCCATCAACACCATCCGCCGCAAGGAGGCCGCCACCCCGGCGGCCCCGTCGGCGCCCACCCCCAGCGAAGCCCTGCTGGTGGAAATCCGCGACCTGCTGAAGGCCGCCCCCCCGCCGCGCTAGGCTGTCCCCGCCGACGACCCTGCGAACGCGCCTGACAGGCGTCCTCGCCGACGCTGTGTCCGCCACCCCGGTTTGACGAAGATCAAGTCGCGACTTCGCGCGGTGATCTAGTCCGATGACGGGGGGACACGCGCCGTCATGCACTTCGCCGAGAACGACATCCTTCGCTGGGTCCACATCCTCGCCATGGTCTATTGGCTGGGCGGGGAGTGGGGCGTCTTCCAGACCTCCTACAATGTGATGAACCGCACGCTGTCCATGGACGAGCGCCGGCGGCACATGGAGACCGCCTACCGCATCGACATCCTGGCGCGCACGGGGATCATCACCCTGCTGCCCCTGGGGCTGCATCTCGGACACATCTACGGGCTGCAGCCCCTCGGCGGGCCCTGGCTGACAGGCATGTGGATCGCCTACGCGGCCTGGTTCTGCCTGGTGTGGGGCGCCTTCATCGCCCGCCAGACGGACCTCGGCCTGCGCCTGACAAAGATCGACGAGTCCCTGCGCTATGTGCTGATCCCCGTCCTGTTCTTCGTCGGCGTCAGTTCGCTGCTCGGCCACGGACCGCTGACCGTGGGCGAGGGGACGATGTGGTATCCCGCCAAGCTGACCCTCTACGCCTTCACCCTGTGCATCGGCCTGGGGCTGCGCTTCATCATGCGCGCCTGGACGGTGCGCTTCCGCATCCTCGACGCCGGCCCCGACCCCGCCCTGGAGGCGGCCCTGGAGCGGGAGTTCGGCTACGGCCGGATGCTGGCCTACGTCTACTGGGTGACCATCGCCGGCATCTGCTTCCTCGGCTCGGTGAAGCCCTTCTGAGGCGCCGCCTCCCCCATCAAGGAGAATCGCAATGGACAGCACGCAACTCGATCGGCGCCTCCCCAACGAGGGGCCGGAGCAGGCCTATGACGGGCCGCCGGACTACCGCCAGGTGGGGCGACACGCCGTCTTCCCCAAGACCGACCACAACGAGGTGGCCCGGCTCAACTTCCTCGCTCAGATGAACAAGCACCTGGCGACCCGGGTGGCCCCCTTCGTCAAGGACGCCTGGGAGCTTCGCGCCGGGCCCGCCTTCCAGGCCGAGCACGGCCGCGGTCCGCAGAACCGGCACGAGGTGCGCGAGGCTCTGGTGGAAGACCCCTACTTCCAGGCCTGGTCCGCCCTGCGCCGCACCACCATGGAGCAACGCCAGGAGGCGGGCCGCTTCACCAGCCTGCGCCAGGCCGAGACCCTGGCGGCCATCGCCGACGACCTGACCCGCGACGACGCGCGCCTGAGCCTGGACCCGTCGGTGGCGGTCCCCGACTATATCGCGGCGGTGGACCACCACTGCATGCCCGGCAGCTACTACGCCGAACTGTTCCCCGGGGACGTCAGCGTGGCGGCCAGCTACGACCACGGCATCTTCGCCACCACCGGGGGCGAGCTGGGGCGATTCACCGACGGGGCCGGCAAGGCGGTCGCTGCCTGGGTCCAGCGCAATCAGCCGGATTTTCATCCCAAGCGCATCCTCGACCTGGGATCCACCCTGGGCCACAGCGCCGGCCCCATCGCCCAGGGTTATCCTGACGCCGAGGTGGTGGCGGTGGACATCGGCGCGCCGATGCTCCGCTACGGCCTGGCGCGGGCCAAGTCCCTGGGGATCGACAACATCCGCTTCATCCAGGCCGACGCCGCGGACCTCTCGGGCTTCGCCGACGAGAGCTTCGACTGGGTGCAGACCACCATGTTCCTGCATGAACTGGCCCTGGAGCCGATGAAGGCGATCTTCCGGGAGAGCTACCGCGTCCTCAAGCCCGGCGGCCTGGTCATCCACGTGGAGCAGCCGCAGTATTCGGCGGGCATGCCCCTCTATGAGCAGGCCATGCGCGACTGGGACGCCTTCTACAACAACGAGCCCTTCTGGAGCGCCCTGCACGAGCTGGACATCGACCAGTTCCTGGCCGAGGCCGGCTTCGCCCGCGAGGGGATCATCCACGCCGGCGTCACCGGCGTCGTCGACCGGGACGTGTTCCCCGACGCCGCGGACGACACCCGGGAGGACTTCGGCCGCAAGGCGGCTTGGCGCGTCATTGGAGCCCGCAAATGAGCATCGACCTGGCGCTGGCCCATTCGGCCGACAAGGCCAAGGGCAAACGGCCCCATTTCCTGGAGCCCCAGACCGAGACCGTCCTGGCCATCACCATGGCGGTGATCCAGGAGCTGTCGGTGACCCGCGAGCGGCTCGACACCTTGGAGCGGGTGCTGATGGCGGGGGGCGCCCTGTCGCCCGAGGCCATCGACGCCTATCGCCCGACCCCGGCCGCCGCAGCCGAGCGGGGCCTGGCGACCCAGGAATACATCAACCGGGTCCTGCGGATCATGCAGCAGGAGGGCCAGGGCATCGCCGCCGCGGCGCGCGGCGAGATGTCGTCCGAGGACGTGGCGGCGGTCCTGTCCTGAGGCGGCGACCCTAGCCTAAAGCAGGCTGATTTGGGTTTGAAACGCCCTTCCCAACCTGATTGACCCGGCGCAGGTGGCTGTGAAGAAACCGCACCCCCCTTCCGCCGTCATCAAGTCAGTTCTGGCAGAGCGTGCTGTTCGCGCAGGAGGGCGTCCCAGGACGACCACAAAAGGGGGACGCACGCCCCCCACCGCACACCCCGCCATCGTTCGCATGGCGGAGCATCGGTTCGGACCAGGCGACCGCGTCAAGGCCGCGCCTCCGGCGCGCCGCGCAGCGGGGGCCCTGCGGGCCCGCCTTGACCCGGCCGCCACCCGAACCACACTTCCACCACGCGATCGACGGCGCTTCCCGAACGCCGCCACCCCTTCCGCCGTCATCCTGGCTCCACGCTCAACGCGCCGCACGGTCAGGTCTTCGCTGCTGAGTCCTGGGGCGCGCAACAGCGCGCCCCAGGATGACGGCGTTTGGGGGGATGTGGTCACACGCTCGAACGACGGAAAAACATCGGGTGAAGTTAGGCCACTCCACGCAAGGCAAACACAGTCTAGGCCGCCGCTTCCCTGCGCAGGGCGGCGGCCTCGTCGTGGAACTGCTGGTGCCACATCTCCAGGGACAGCAGGCCCCAGGCCTTGCGCGAGAATCCCTTGGCGCTGGAGACACTGCCCAGCACGGCGTCGGCGTTGAGGAACTCGCGCTGGCGGGCGCGGGGGCTGGCGAAGATGTCGCCGACGAAATCCTTCAGCTCGCCCGACAGCCATTCGTTGAGCGGGGTGGGGAAGCCCATCTTGTCGCGCCGGGCGAGGATGTCGGCGGGGATGACGTCGCGGAAGGTGTGCTTGAGCATGTGCTTGAGGTTGCCCCCGGCGAACTTCACCTCCGGCGGAATGGTGGCGGCGAACTCCACCAGCCGGTGGTCCAGCAGGGGCACGCGCGCCTCCAGCCCATGCGCCATGCTCATGCGGTCCTCGACCTGCAGCAAGGCCGGCAGCAGGTGCTTGAAGTCGAAATGGGTCATGCGGTCGAGATAGGCGGTCTCGCCGGTGTTGGGGCCGTTGAAGGACTGCGCGAACCGCTCGAACACCCGCGCCTGTGACAGCTGCGCCCAATCGACCTCGTCGGTCATGTCGGCGGCGCGGTTGATCAGGCGGAAGTAGCGGCTGTCCAGGGGGCCGAACATCCCCTGCGAAAACAGGGTCTGGATGAGGGGCTTGTACTCCTTCAGCACATCCAGACGCGGCAGGATCTCCGCGAAGCTGGGCCGCAGGACCCCGGAGTCCAGCGTGCCCTCGACCGAGGCCTTCAGGCACTGCTCGAGATAGCCGACCATCACCCGGGCGTAGCCGCCGAACAGCTCGTCGCCCCCCTGCCCGCCCAAGACCACCTTGACGTGCTGGGCCGCCAGCCGGGAGACCATGTACTGCGGGAAGGCCCCGGGGCCGGCCACCGGCTGGTCGAGGTGCCAGGCGACCTTGCCGATGTTGTCGGCGAAATCCTGCGCCGTGATGTCGATCTGGTGGAGGGTCCCGCCGGACAGCCGCGCCACCTCCTCGGCGTAGCGGCTCTCATCATAGCCGGGGAACTGGGTGAACTTGCCGTGGAAGAAGAGGTTGTTGGCCTCGGCGTGGCGCGAGGACAAAAGCGCCACCAGGCTGGAATCCACGCCGCCGGAGACATAGGCGCCCACCGGCACGTCGCTGCGCAGGTGCAGGGCGAGGGACTCCTCGACGAGCTCGCGGACGCGCCCCTCGTACCAGGCGGGCGGATGTCCGTGGTCCGGCGCGTAGGTGACATCCCAATAGCGGCGCTCGCGCACCTGGCCCTTCTCGACGATCAGCTCATGGGCGGGCTGGAGCTGGCGGACCCCCTCGAACAGGGTCTCGGCCCCGAGGGTGAACTGGAAGGTCACGTATTCCGCCAGGGCCTCGCCGTCGGTGCGCACATCGGGGAGGAACGGCAGCAGGGCCTTGATCTCGGAGGCGCAGTAGAGGGTGCGGCCCACCACCGCGTAGTAGAAGGGCTTGATGCCGAAGCGGTCGCGGGCGGCGTAGAGCCGGCGGGCCGCCGGGTCCCACAGGGTGTAGGCCCACATGCCCCGCAAGGCGCTGACCGCGGCGTCGCCCGAGGACGCGTGGGCGGCGAGGATGACCTCGCTGTCGGTGCCGGTGGCGAAGGACCAGCCCGGCCGCAGGCCCTCGCGCAGCTCGATGTAGTTGTAGATCTCGCCATTGAAGGTCAGCACCCGGCCGTCCTGGCCCACCATCGGCTGGCGGCCGGCGGGGGACAGATCGATGATGCTCAGGCGCCGGTGGGTGAAGCCCGCGCTGCGCGACGGATCGATCCAGCTGGCGTGGTCGTCGGGGCCGCGGTGGGCGATCAGCCGGTTCATCAGGTCCAGCTTCTGGGCCAGCCGTTCGATGGGCTGGCCGTCCAGGTGAACGATCCCGGCGATGCCGCACATGGGCGAGGTTCTCCAAAAAACCGGCTATTGCCACGGATGAGGGACCGGCACGACCGCAAACTGGGCCGCCCCATCGGCGGCCGCCCTCGACGGTGGTCCTGCCGGCGGCTATCAGACCTGCCTGGCGACAAGGCGTCTACATGCTCTCGATCCTGCTCTACGGCCGCAACGACTCGCACGGCTACAATCTGCACAAGCGGGCGGCGCTGAGCCTGAACTGCATCGCCGCCGCCCTGACCGGGGCCGACGACGAGATTATCTTCGTCGACTACAACACCCCCGACGAGCTGCCGACCTTCCCTGAGGCCATCGGCGACACCCTGACCGACGCCTGCAAGGCCCGGCTGCGGATCATCCGGGTGCGCCCGAGCTACCACCGCCAGTTCGCCGGCCGCACCCGCCTGGCGGCCCTGGAGCCGCAGTCGCGCAACATCGCGGCGCGGCGGGCCAATCCGGCCAACCGCTGGCTGCTGTCGACCAACACCGACATGATCTTCTGCGCCCAGGACGAGACGGCGTCCCTGACGTCCGTGATCGGCGCCCTGGAGGACGGCTTCTACCACCTGCCGAGATTCGAGACGCCGGAGGGGTTCTGGGAGCGGCTGGACCGCGCCGATCCCGAGGCCGCCATCGCCGCCATGCGCCGGCACGGCCGCCGTTTCCACCTGAACGAGATCGTCTGGGGCATCGCCGACAACCTGTTCGAGGCGCCGGGCGACTTCCAGCTGTTCACCCGCGACGACTACGCCGCCATCGAGGGCTTCGACGAGCGGATGCTGGTGGGCTGGCATGCGGATTCCAACGTCGCCCGGCGCATGCGCCTGCTGCGCGGCGAGGTGAAGCACGCCTTCCCCGACCTGTCGGGCTATCACTGCGGCCACACCCGCCAGGCCACCGCCCTGCACGGCGGCAACCGCACCCAGAACGATTTCGAGTTCTTCGTCACCAGCATCGACGACCCGGTCGCCAGCCACCAGGCCGGCGCCTGGGGCGCGCCGGACGAGACCTTCGAGGAGATCCGCCTGGATCAGCCCGACCTCTACCTGCCGGCGATGGCGGCGGCCGTGCCGCAGGGCGGCCCGGCGTTCTCCGAGGTCACCTACAACGACAGCAGCTTCGGGCGCATCAACGTCGATACCGAACACGCCCTGCCGCACCTGTGCGACCTGCTGTTCAACTTCCCCCCGCGCCAGACGATCTTCTTCTTCGGCCCGGACGTGCGGCTGCTGGACGGGCTGCGGGACTTCCTCGAGGCGGCCGGGCGGGAGCCCCGCTTCGTCCTCGCCGACATGGACCACTCCCCCGCCCCGGCCGCCCTGGACACCGGGCGATGGGCGGAAGCCCGCCAGCCCCTGGACCAGGCCCTGGCGGCCGCAGACCTGATCATTCTGCAGAACCCCTCGGCCGACATGGCGCCGCAGGCCGATCGCCTGGAGGCGGAATGGTGGGCCCAGCGGGTGTTCGCCCTGGCGGCCGAACAGGAGCGCGAGCGGCCGTCGGCGGCCCGGCGGCGGATCATCGTCGTCAATGCGATCCACACCGCGATCACCAACATGGTGGAATCCACCCTGGCGCCGACGGTCACCCCGTTCTCCTCGCGGCTGCGCCAAGGCTATGTGGTCGACGACCTGCCCGCCGGCCAGCACAACCCCCTGGAGGCGCCGATCTACGCCCGCCTGGGCCGGGTCAAGCCCTTCACCCCCCAGGACCGCACCCTGCTGGACCGCGTCGCCGCCAGCCTCACGGCGGGCGCGCCGGTCAAGGGCTGGGAGCGGCTGGCGCCGGAGATCGCCGCCATCTGCACCGCCCCCTCGCCCACCCCGGAGAGCTTCGGCTTCTCCCTCGAGGCGGCGCGGGCCTGGGCCGCCGCCGCCGACACGGCCATGCGCGCCAATGTCGCGCGGGCGATCCAGGCCCCGGCCGTGGTCGGCCCGCGACCGGGCATCGGCAACCGCCTGCTGTCCGGCGCCGACTGGGACGACCCCGCCTGGAGCCGACTGGCGGTGGCCTATTTCGGCCCCGACGTGATGAGCTTCCGCGAGCGCAAGCGCTGGGTGTGGGAGCGGGCGTCCCTGGGCATGGCGATCCACGACCTGATGCCCGTGCGGCCCTCCGCCCCGCCGCCCCGCGTCCTGGTGCTGGCCGCCGGACCCGAATACCTCGCCGCCATCCTGGTCCACATGGGCTATGAGGTGGTCTATGCGGGCATGGCGGATTTCGTCGCCGGAGCGCCCACGGGCCCCTGGCAGGAGTCCCTCGACCTCACCTCGATGTTGCTGCCCAAGCCCCTGGTCGCCCACGCTCCGGGAAGCGGGCCTGACGGCGGCTTTGACGCCCTGGTCATGACCCTGCCGTCCCTGTTCGAGGCGCCGCGCGACACCGTCGAGGCGGTGCTGGCCGCCGCCGCCCCGCTGATGGCGAGGGACGCGCTCTTCTTCGCCTCGGCCACGGTGCAGATGAACGAGGTCGCCTATGAAGGCGCCCTGTCCTACGCCGAATGGCTGGCCCTCTACGAGCCGCACGGCCCGATGGGCATGCGCGGCTTCGAGCCCTTCGGCGGGACCGATCCGCGTATCCCGCTGGACACGGCGGTGCGGTTCGCCTTCGACGATGACATGGGCCAGTCCATCCCGGGCCTGTCCTATGGCTTCCTGCGGGGCTTCAACACCTCGGCGCTGATCTCGGCGCGCTGGCCGCAGGCCCTGCGCCCGGGCCCGCAGGCCCGCCTGGAATACGACGGACCCGATCGCCCCGATCCCCTGGGCGTCTTCATCCCCTACGCCGGCGGCGAGGCCCTGGCCCTCGACGAGGACATGGCCGCTGCGGCGCCCGCCGCCCAGACGGCCGCCTTCCTCGCCGCCAAGAACCTGCAGACCTTTGGCCGCGAGGCCCTGGCGCAGCCGCCGAGGCTGACGGTCTCGGTCGCCGGGGCCAATGTCCTGGCCCACCTGCAGACCCTGCACCGGGCGACGCGCGGCCCCCTGGACGTCACCCTGGAGGCCCCCGGCGGCGCCGGCTTCGTGCTGGCGGCGGACGGGGGCGCCTGCGCTGCCCTGCGCCTGGACATGGCGCTGCCGCCGGGGGTCTCCATCGCCGAGGCCACGGTGGTCTATCCCTGGGGCGGCTCTCCGGAGGTGGAGATCGAAGGCGGATCCGTGACCGCGCGCAGCCCGGCGCCCCTGGGGCGGGTGGCGTTCGCGGTGCGCCTGTCGGAGCCCCAGGCCCGGCTCAGCCGGGTGACTCTCGCGCCAGCCTAGGTCCGACGCGCCCTAGAACGGCCGCCGCCAGGAGCGGCGGCGTGGGGGATCCACGGGCTGGACCGGCGGCTGGTAGGCGCCGGGCTGCCAGACCTGTTCGAGGGACCTCAGGATGGCCGGCACATCGGTCTTGGCCGAGATGAGGTCCTTGTCATAGAGGCCCAGGCAGACCGCGGTCGCGGCATAGTCCATCGGGGATTTCCACCCGATCGGCTCCCAGGCGGACTCGGCGCGGATCTCCTGAGTCGGACCTGTGGGACTGGGCGCGAGCCGGGCGACGAGCTGTTGGCGGCGGCCGGGGCAGTCGAAGGCGCGCTTCTCGCCGGTCACCGACCGCGGCTGGCCGCCCGAGGCGATCTGACCGCGATAGATCCTGGCCGCCCGGATGTCGCCCGTGACGTCGCGGGCGCCCAGGTCCAGCACCACCACGGAGGTATCCCCGCCCTCGATCAGGAGCAGGGGCGCGGCGGCGGCCGGGGCGGCGAGGGCCGTCAGGGTCGCGGCGGCGGCGAGGAGTGCGAGCCGTGTCATGTCTCTCCCGAGGCGATGGCGCCGCCTGACGAGGTCCTGCGCGCGCCCTGGATTAGCCCGCGCCGAACCTCGGGGGCAAGCGCCCGGTCCCTGGCTTCCGCCCGCGCCCATGATAGAGAGGGACGTCCGGCGCCCCTGGGTCGGCTTGGTTGGCAGTGGGACATGGCTTTGCGGCGCTTTCTCGACCGGCTTCGCCGGCCCTCCGTGCGCCTCGAGGCGCCGGAAACGCCGCCGACGGCGCCCGCTCCCGCGGCCTGGTCGGGCCACCACCACCCGGTGTTCGAAGCCTTCCAGGCCTTTCAGGGGGATCCGCATGGCGCCGTGGTCTGCGCCCTGGGATCCTTGACCCGACCGCACTTCATCGGCGTCGAGCCGCCGCCGCCCGGCCCCGTCACCGCCCAATGGCCGGAGCCGAGCGAAGAATATTTCGAATGGATCGACATCCTGGAGGCCGTGCGGGCCGCAGGGGACCGCTTCACCATGCTCGAACTGGGCGCCGGCTATGGCCGGTGGACCTCGCGGGCGGCCCTGGCGGCGCGTAGCCGGGGGATCGTCGACCTGCGCCTGGGTCTGGCGGAGGCGGAGCCCGAGCATGCCCAATGGCTGCGGCAGCATATGGCCGACAACGGCGTGACCCCCGACCAGTACCGGCTCTATCCTGTGGCGGTGGCGGCGGATGACGGCGAGGCGGTGTTCTGCGTCGACGCCCCCGACGTCCCGGAGGCCTGGTACGGCCAGTCCATCGTCGGCGGGGGCCTGGGGGACTTTCCCGTGGTGGGCGAGCATTTCGGGCGGCCCGTCACGGAGTTTCCGGGCGGGGCGCGGGTGATCGTCGTCCCGCAGATGGCACTGGCCACCCTGTTGGCGGACTACGACCTCATCGACCTGATCGACTTCGACCTGCAGGGCGCCGAGGCCGACGCCATCGCTTCTGCCCTGCTGCCCCTGGGCGCCAAGGTGCGGCGAATGCACATCGGCACCCACGGGGCGGACATCGAGGCGCGCCTGCGCGAGATGCTGCCCGCCGCCGGCTGGACCTGCCTGCGCGACTATCCGTGCGGGACCGCCAGCGACACCGACTTCGGCCGCTACGACTTCAACGACGGCGTGCAGACCTGGGTGAACCCGCGCCTGTGAGGCCTCAACCCTTGTCCGGCACGGTCTCGAGGTTGGCCAGCCAGGCCGCCGAGTTGCCGTCGCTGGGCGCGCGCCAGTCCCCCCGGGGCGACAGGGAGCCGCCGGAAGAGATCTTCGGACCGTTGGGGACCGCCGAGCGCTTGTACTGGCTGGTGGTGAAGAAGCGCCACAGGAACACCTTCATCCACGACTTGATCTCGGCCAGGTCGTAGGCGCGCCGCGAGGCCTCCGGATAGTTGGGCGGCCAGGCGCCCCGGGCCGCGTCCGACCAGGCGTGGTGGGCGAGGAAGGCGATCTTGCGCGGCTCCAGCCCGAAGCGGAGGGTGTAGTAGAGGGTGAAGTCCTGAAGGGCGTAGGGGCCGACCTTGGCCTCGGTGGACTGGGTCACCCCGTCCGCCCCCGCGGGCACCAGCTCGGGGCTGATCTCGGCGCCGACGATGTCCAGCAGCACCGGTCGCACCGCCTCGCCCAGCAACCCCTCGGCCGCCACCCAGCGGATCAGGTGCTGGATCAGGGTCTTGGGCACCGAGGCGTTGACGTTGTAGTGGCTCATGTGGTCGCCGACCCCGTAGGTGCACCACCCCAGCGCCAGCTCCGACAGGTCCCCGGTGCCCACCACGAAGCCGCCGAGGTGGTTGGCCAGGCGGAACAGATAGTCGGTGCGCAGGCCCGCCTGGACGTTTTCGAAGGTGATGTCGTAGACGGGCTCGCCGGCCGCGAAGGGATGGCCCAGGTCGTTCAGCATCTGCAGGGCGGCCGGCTTGATGTCGATCTCGCGGGCATCCACCCCGAGCGCCCGCATGAGGTCCCAAGCGCGCTGATAGGTTTCCCCGGAGGTGGCGAAGCCGGGCATGGTCACCGCGTGGATGCGCTTGCGATCCCAGCCGAGCATGTCGAAGGCGCGGGCGATGACCACCAGGGCCTGGGTCGAGTCCAGCCCCCCGGAGATGCCGATGACGACCCCCTCCGATCCCGTGGCGTCGAGCCGCCGCACCAGCCCCTGGACCTGGATGTTGTAGGCCTCGTAGCAGTCCTCATAGAGCCGCGCGGTGTCGCTGGGCACGTAGGGGAAGCGCTCGATGTTGCGATCCAGGGGGACCTGGCGGCGGTCGGGCCGGAACGAGAACTCCACCCGGCGCACCAAGTCGGCGCCGAACGAGTCGGCCGCCTCATGGAAGGTGTGCACCCGCAGCCGCTCCTGCACCAGCCGCTCCAGGTCGACGTCGCCGGTCAGCAACTGCGGTTGGCGGACGAAGCGCTCGGACTCGGCGATCAGGCCGCCGCCCTCATAGATGAAGGCGTGGCCGTCCCAGGCCAGGTCGGTGGTCGATTCGCCCCAGCCGGCGGCGCAATAGGCATAGACGCACTGGCCCCGGGTGGACTGGGCGGCGCACAACAGCTTGCGGGTGGCGCCGCGGCCGATGTTGGAGGGCGAGGCCGACAGGTTGGCGATCACCGTCGCCCCCGCCATGAGCAGGCGGTCAGACGGGGGCGCGGGCGTCCACATGTCCTCGCAGATCTCCACCCCGAGAACGAAATCCGGATAGTCGACGGCGGCGAAGATCAGGTCCGTGCCGAACGGCGTCTGCCCCGAGCGAAGGGCGATGGACTGGCCCGCGATGCCCGCACCTGAGTGGAAATAGCGGCGCTCATAGAACTCGCGGTAGTTGGGCAGGCTGGACTTGGGAACCACCCCCAGGACCTCGCCCTCGTAGATCACCACCGCGCAGTTGTAGACGCGCTGCATCCAGGTTAGCGGCGCGCCGACGACGGCGACCACGCCCAGCCCCTTGGAGCCCGCGCGCACCGCCTCAACCGCGTCGAGCGCTCCCTGCAGCACCGTCTTCTGGTGGAACAGGTCGTCGATGGAATAGCCGGTCAGGCACAGTTCGGGGAAGATCGCCAGGCCGACGCCGGCCGCCTTGGCGGCCTGTAGCGCCTCGATGACCCGGCCCGCATTGGCGCCGGGGTCCGCCAGGGACACCGGGATGGGCGTGGCGCCGATCCGCAGGAAGCCGTGGGAATAGAGCGAGAAAAACGAGTCCATGCCGCTGTCCTTGGGGCGGGGCCGCCGCGGGGCCCGCCGACCACTTATGCTCAGTTTGAGAATATATGGTTATGCTGTGGATCAGACTAAGGGGTCAAGGCGCCGCCTTGCGCACCATCATCCCGAACGAGGTACAGGCGAAACCGTCGATCGACACCTTCAGATGGGCGCTTTCCCACCCGTCGCGCCACAGCCGCTCGAAGGATGTCGTTCCCCCGAGGGCGAAAGGCGGCAGGTCGACGTAGCGGTCCAGGGGCTGGTGGCCGACATGGAAGTTCAGCGAGGCGGGGCGGTGGCCTTCGGCGACGAGGCGCGCGTGCAGGGCCTCGATGTGACGGCGCTGGAACAGCACGGTGTCCCAGTCGTCGACGGTCCGGGCGTCGTCGGCGTAGTTGAACTGCAGCAGGTGGACGGCGACGCCGCCGGGCTTGAGCAGGTCCATGGATCCGGCGATGAAGTCCATGCCCCGCTGCAGGGAGCCCTGGCGCGAGGCGGCGCCGGTCGACCAGATGGCGTCATAGGCGCCGCGCGCCGCCCCCTTGGCGTCCGGCAGGTGCTCGATCAGGGTCCGGAAGGGCCCGAGGTCGACCTGGGTCTCCAGATGCCGCGGGGGGGTGGGTCCGGTGACGGTGGCGGGCAGGCCCAGGCGGGCGAGGTAGCTGGCCAGCGGCTGTTCGCCCGCTTCCAGGCCAATCAGCCGGGCGCCGGGCCTTAGCCCGCCGCCCTCGTGGAGAGCCTGGAGAACATAGGCGTATTCCCACAAGGACCGATGGTAGCGCGGCCGCTCGCGCAGCTGCTCGCACCAGCCCCGGAACCAGCGGGTCTCGATGTCGGCCTGGGTGACCGGCTTGCACTCCAGGCCGATGGTCCGCGGCCCGTCCGCCGGTATGGCCTGCAACCGGTGCTCCAGCGAATGGGCCAGCTCATAGGCCAGCATCTTCACATTGAGCTTCAGCGCCTCGATGTCCTTGGTCGCCGCCCACAGGGCGTTGACGTTGGGATGGCCCGCGGCGTCGGTGAGGCGCAGGAGCTCGTCCGTCGACGGCAGGCCGGCGGCCCGGCGGACCAGACTGCGGATCAGACCCTTGATCATCTCAGCACGACATCGACGACGTCGAAATCGGCGCCGCCCAGGGCCTTGAGCACGAGGCCCACGCCGCGGCGGCCCTCGGGGCCGGCGTCAAACTCCAGATCGATCAGGACACGGCCGGGGGCGCCGGCTGTCTCCACGTGCTCCAGCACGAGGCCCCCCTTGCCGACCACGCCCACCGCCAGGATCGGTCCGGGCCGATCGACGCCGCGCACCAACAGCTCGATGGCCAGTTCATAGGCGCCCGGCGCCAGCCGGCCGAGGTCGGCGGTGGCGGCCAGGGCGGGGCCGAAGGCGGCGCCGATGGTCAAGGCCGTGGGGGTGTGGGCCACGCCCGGCCGGGCGGTCAGCCCGGCGAAGACGCCGCCGCCGCGCAGGCTCTGGTCGGCGCCGAACTCCGCCGCCTCCAGATCATCCGCGCTGAAAACCGTGGAGGCGGGCGGAGCCCCCGCCTCGCCGGCGGGCGTGACCGGCGGGGGGGCTGACTCGGCGGCGTCGTAGCGGCCGTCGCGAAGGACCTCGGCGAAGGCCAGCCAGTCGGCGCTGTCGTCGGCGCGCTTGCAGAAACGCCACACCCCGGCGGCGTCGACCTGGGGCAGGAAGCCCGTCAGCAGGCCGGGCGGCCCGCCGCTGTCGGCGGGATCCTCGCGCAGGCGGTCGAAGGTGCGCGGGGTCAGCCGGCCGTCGACGCCGCCGACGGGCTGCAGATCGGTCAGGTCGGCCACGGCGCGGCTGAGGCGGCCGTCGCGCACCAGGGCCGCGGGCACGCCGTGCTCCAGATAGCGTCCGTCGGCCTCCAGCACCTGACACACGGCCGCCATCCCCAGGTGGCCGCCGGGGCGAAGCTGGGCGGAGGCCTCGCGCAACAGGGCCCCCGCCCCGGCGCGGAAGCGGGCGAACAGGCTGCTCTGGGGCAGCAGGACCGCGTCATAGACGAAGCCGGCGGGGCGATCGTCGATCAACCCCACGGGCCGGGGGCTCACCCAGCCCTCGGCGGCGAACTGGCCGCGCCAGTCGTTGGCGCGGCGCTCGCCGCGGCCCAGGGCCTCGGGGTCGACGATGTCCACCGCGCAGCCCATGTGCGCGAGCACGAACGCCAGCCGCTCCGGCTGGCCCCCCGCCACCAGCACCGTGGGCCGGCCTGCCGCGGGAAGGGCCTTGAACAGGTTGGCGGCCAGGGTCACGCGCTCCCAGGTCCAGGCCTCGCGCTCGAACAGGTCGGCGTGGTCGCGGTTGGTGAACAGGGTGCGGGCGAGGGCGATCCAGTCGGGGTCGTCCCAGTCCTCCAGCCGGACCAGCCGGCTGTCGGCGCCGCGACCGGCGTCGGCGGACAGAAGGCCCGCGGCGGCGCGGAGCGACGGCCGCCGCTCCAGGACCCCCTGCAGAATCTCGTCCACGGCGGCGACCCCGTCGAACAGGCCCGCGATCCCCGCCTCGCGCCAGGCGACGATCTCGCCCGCCACCCGGGCGGCCTCGCGCCAGGCGGGATCGGCCGGCGTGGCGGGATCGAGGCGACGGATGAGGGCGTTGAGGCGCGCGGCCTCGATGGGCTGGGGCGGCTCCAGCGACCCCAGGGCCGCCATGGCCGCCCGGCCGGCCGGGCTCGCCCCCCGGGTCCGCGCGGCGCTGCGGTCGCCGATGTAGCCGTGGCGGATCCGTGAGCTGAACGGCGTCAGGGTGACGGCCATCGCATTGAGGACCTGCGGCTCGAAGAAGTTGTGGATGGCGTTGACGACGAAGGCCCGCCGCGGCCCCTCCCCCCGGGCCGGCCGCGCCTTGTCGGCGGCGGCGGCGGCCTTGAAGGCCTGGTCCACCACCCACAGCCGGGCGCTGTCCTCGACGCTGAGGGCGCCCTGGTCGTCGGCGGTCTCCGAGCCGATCTCAAAGACGAAAAAGTCGGTCTCTTCCAGCCACCGGTCGATCGGGACCGTCTCGCTGCGGGCGCCGACGGCGGCCAGCCAGGGCGCCGTGTCGGGGATGAGCACCGGGCGGGCGCCGCCCATGACGTCCCAGCCGCGGGCGAAGGCGGCGAAGGTGTCGGCGCGCCCACCGACATAGCCGATCCGCGCCGAGGGCGGGATGCACGCGACCATGTCCAGCAGATAGGGCAGGACATGGGCGAGGTCGTAGCCGAGGCGGCCGTGCGACTCGACCATGTAGCGGGTCTCGAGGAAGCCCTGCAGGCGGCCGGGCACCGTTGCCTCGAGGGCGCGCAGGTAGCGGGCGCCGGAGGCCTCGCCGAGCTTCAGCTCCTCGATATCCACATCGGGCAGGCCCCAGGTCTGCATCTGCTCGGGGATCTGGGGCTCTTTGACCTGGTCGACGAACCGCACCGGGTCGTTCTCCACCCGGTCGGCCTTGTGGTAGGCCGAGGCCATCCGCGTGTGGTCGCAGTGGTAGCCGATCATCCGGTCCAGGGCCGTGGACACCTGGCCGCGCTTGATGCGCATGCGCCGCGCGACATTGGCGTCCAGGTGCCAGCCGCGGATCATCGCCTCGTGAAAGCCGCCGATCTCGAACAGGTCGTCGCGCAGGAACAGCTGGAAGTCGCCGGGGCCGTCATAGAGGTTGTCGGATCCGGAATGGACGATCTCATTGAGGTGGAAGCGCTCGCCCCATTCGCGGGCGCCGCCGATGATCGCCTCGGGATCCTTCCGGTCGAGGGTCTCCCACAGGCCCTCGGGCAGTTCGAACCGCGGCAGGTGGTAGAAGCCGTCGGCCAGGCCCGCGGCGATAGCGGTGAGGTCGCCGCCGCCCGTCCCCCGCGGCACGAAGATCATGTCGGTGTTGGTGGACAGCACCCAGCGGTTGTTGGGGTTGGAGCGGCGGATGGCGACGTTGCGCGCGATCGGCTCCAAGGCGACCAGATGGGTGCGGGCGGCAAAGCGCGCCTCATGCTCGCGCGGGCGCACCCGCAGCACGCGAAGCCGCTCGATGGCCTGGGCCGTCAGGGTGTCGGCGATGGCCTCGGGAAAGGTCGGCAGGTCGTCGGGGGTGTTGTAGTCGACGAAGATGATCTCGTCGTCGGGGTCGCTCAGCAGGTGCGCGATGGCGTTCAGGCTGATGGCCGCGCGCTTGTGCAGATTGTAGCCGTGGCTGTCGTTGCGGCCGTACAGGATCACTGAAAGCATGTCGGTCGCCGCCCGTTCTCCGGCAACGCCGCCGTGTTTGCTCGTCCCTTGACGAGGGGCGGCGGCCTCGGCGGCTCCAGGCGGTTTAACCGGCGCCCGCCAAAGCGCAAGCCCGATTGCGCCAGCCCTGGCGGACGCTAGGGTTGCCCTCCGCAGCAGGAGACACCCTTGGCCGAGTCCGCGCCCATCCTCGCCGTCCGTGACCTGACGGTGTCCTTCGACACCCAGGACGGCGCCGTTCAGGCGGTGCGCGGGGTCTCGCTCCAGGTGGCGGCCGGGGAATGCCTGGGTGTGGTCGGCGAGAGCGGGTCGGGCAAGAGCCAGACCTTCATGACGGTCATGGGGCTGCTGGCCGACAACGGCCGGGCCCAGGGGTCGGCGCTGTTCCAGGGACAGGAGCTGATCGGACTTGGCCCCCAGGCGATGAACCGCATCCGCGGCTCGAAGATGACCATGATCTTCCAGGACCCCCTGACCGCCCTAACCCCGCACGTGAAGGTCGGCGAGCAGATCGCCGAGCCCCTGCGGCGGCATCTGGGCCTGGGCGGCGCCGCGGCGCGGGCGCGGGCCAAGGACTGGCTGGAGCGGGTGCGCATCCCCGACGCGGCCCGGCGGCTGGACCAGTATCCGCACGAACTGTCCGGCGGCATGCGCCAGCGGGTGATGATCGCGGGCGCCATGGCCAGCGACCCCCGGCTGCTGATCGCCGACGAGCCGACCACGGCGCTCGACGTCACCGTCCAGGCGGAGATCCTCGACCTGATGGCGCAGCTGAAGGACGAGACCGGCGCGGCCATGGTGCTGATCACCCATGACATGGGGGTCATCGCCCGGCTGGCCGACCGCGTCTGCGTGATGAAGGATGGCGGCTTCGTCGAGACCGGCCTCGTGGACCAGGTCTTCTCCGCCCCGCGCTCGTCCTATACCCGCGCCCTGCTCGACGCGATCCCGCGCCTGGACCGGGCCCCGGACGACGACCGCGGCGGCCGCCCGGCCATCGCGCCGCCCGCCGCCGACGCCCCGGTGGTGGTGGAGGCCGCCGACATCGTGGTCGACTTTCCCCTCCGCCAGGGCTGGATCGGCAAGCCCCTGACCCTGCGCGCGGTGGACCATGTCAGCCTCTCGGTGCGGCGCGGGGAGACCCTCGGCATTGTCGGCGAGAGCGGATCGGGCAAGTCGACCCTGGCCCGCGCGGTGCTGGGCCTGCTGCCGCCCAACGCCGGCGCTGTCACCCTGATGGGCCGCGACATCACCCGGGCCGACCGGGCGGAGATGCAGGCCGCGCGCAAGGACCTGCAGATCGTGTTCCAGGACCCCCTGGCCAGCCTGGATCCGCGCATGACCATCGGCGACAGCATCGCCGAGCCCTACCGCGCCCACCGCCCCGACATGGGCCGCGCCGAGCGCGACGCCGGGGTGGCGGCGATGATGACCCGGGTCGGGCTCGCGCCGGACCTGATCAATCGCTATCCGCACGAACTGTCCGGCGGCCAGAACCAGCGCGTCGGCATCGCCCGGGCGATGATCCTGCAACCCGCCCTGGTGATCTGCGACGAGGCGGTGTCGGCCCTCGATGTCTCCATCCGCGCCCAGATCATCGACCTGCTGATCGACCTGCAGAAGAGCCTGGGCATGGCCATGCTGTTCATCAGCCACGACCTGGCGGTGGTGCGCGAGATCAGCCACCGGGTGATGGTGCTCTACATGGGCCGGGTGGTGGAGAGCGGGACCCGCGAGCGCATCTACGCCGCCCCGCAGCATCCCTATACCCGCGCCCTGCTCTCGGCGGCGCCGATCCCCGACCCGGTGCGCGAGCGCGCCCGGGTGCGGGTCAAGCTGCCCGGCGAGCCGCCCAGCCCCATGGACCCCAAGAGCGCCCTGCGCTTCCTGCCGTCCCGCCTGCCCGTGGACGGGGCGGGGCCGTTCTACACGCCGAAACTGGTGGAGGTCTCGCCGGGGCACCTGGTGGCGGAGTTCGACGCCTAGCGCCCTTCGCCCGCCTCACCCTATAGGCGAGGGTTCAGCCAGGATTGCACCCCGTCAACGAAGCCCATGCGCCCGAAGGGCGTGTCCTGGTCCTGGCCCACCGCGAAGTCGCGCAGGCACACCCAGCCGTGGCGGCCCAGCACCTGCCGCAGCCGCGCCTCGATCTGCGGGCCGTGGGTGCCGATGTGCAGACGGCGCACCTGGCGGGTCAGGGGCCGGATGGCCTCCTCGATGGCGTCGGCCTCGCAGCCCTGCAGGTCGAAGTCGGCCAGGTCGATCAGGCCGTAGCAGCCGAGAATCTCCGACAGGGGGACCTGGGGCACGACGATTCCCGTCCACCCGCCGTCCAGGGCCACCAGGGGCGCCCCGTGGTAGTCGCCCACCACCGCGCCCGGCCGGCCTTCCACCACCGACTGGCCGAACCACTCTGTCTCGCCCTCGGCCGCCGGCTTGCCCACGGCGAAGGTGGCTTGCCCGTGCGTTCCCGCGACGGCGGCCGGGAAGATGCGATAGTCCCCGGTCGCCACCCCGTTGTCGGCCATGTTCCGCCGGATCCAGCCGATGTGCCTGGGGTCCGCCTCGGCCAGGCCCAGGCGAACCGGCTTGCCGCGCTGGCGGGCGGCCAGGGCGCCACGGGCGCTCCAGCGACCGAAGCCGGCGCCCAACTCCAGCATGGTGAAGACATCCCCGGCCTCGTCCACGGCCTCGAGGACATCGATCCACTCGAAATATTCCTCGTCGTAGGCCGGCAAACGCGGCCAGACGCGCGCCTCCTTGCGCACCACCGGCCAGTCGACGACGTCGGTGCGGAAGCGGTCGCCGAGATAGCAGACGTGGAAATCAAGGGGGACCTCGCCCTCGAAGGCTGTGAACCGGTCGAAGATGTGGTGGTGGAAGCGCCAGACCGCGCCCTTGGCCGCGGCCCCCGCCAGGGCCGTCTGCGCCCGTCGCCGGCGACGCCCGGACCCGAAGCGGTCGAACAGGCTCATGGGGCCTCGGAGGCGCAGGCTGGGCCAGTCGGCTCGACGATCATCGCGGGTCGCTGCTCCATTTCCCGCGACTGTGTCCGCCGCGCCGTTGCGGCGGGCCCCCCGCGCCGTTAGGTTGCGCCGCCTGTCGCCCCCCGGATCTGCATGACCCTCTCCTACGCCGATATCAAGGACGCCGCCGCGCGCATCAAGGGGCACGTGGAGCGCACGCCCCTGCGCCATTCCAAGACCCTGTCCCAGATCACCGGGGCCGAGGTTTGGGTCAAGTTCGAGAACCTGCAGTTCACCGCCTCATACAAGGAGCGCGGCGCGCTCAACCGGCTGCTGCAGCTGTCGCCCAGCGACCGCAAGCGCGGCGTCATCGCCGCCTCGGCCGGCAACCACGCCCAGGGGCTGGCCTATCACGGCGCCCGCCTGGGCATCCCCGTCACCATCGTCATGCCCGTCACCACGCCCTTCGTGAAGGTCGAGCAGACCCGCGGCTTCGATGCGAACGTGGTCATGGAGGGCGGCTCGTACGATGAGTCCTCCGACCACGCGCAGATGCTCAGCCAGCGCGACGGGGCGGTCTATGTCCACCCGTTCAACGACTACGACGTCATGGCCGGCCAGGGCACCATCGCCCTGGAGATGCTCGAAGACCAGCCGGACCTGGAGATTCTGCCCGTGCCCATCGGCGGCGGCGGCCTGATCTCGGGCGTGGCCACGGCGGCCAAGGCGGTCAAGCCCGACATCGAGGTGATCGGGCTGGAGCCCGCCATGTACCCCTCCTTCACCGCGCGGATGCGCGGCCAGACCGTCAAGACCGGCGGCCAGACCATCGCCGAGGGCATCGCGGTCAAGCAGGTGGGCGACCTCACCTACGGGGTGGTGCGCCCGCTGATCGACGAAGTGCTGCTCATCGAGGAGCCGGCCTTTGAGAGCGCCATCTCCCTCTACGCCAATGTCGAGAAGACCATCGCCGAGGGCGCGGGCGCCGCCTCCCTGGCCGCCCTGCTGGCCTACCCCGACCGCTTCCGCGGCCGGCGCTGCGGCCTGATCATCACCGGCGGCAACATCGACACCCGGCTGCTGGCGTCGGTGCTGACCCGCGAACTGGTGCGCGCCCAGCGGATCGTCTCCCTGCGCATCATCGGCGACGACCGCCCCGGGCTTCTCGCCACCGTGTCCCAGGTGATCGGATCGATGGGCGCCAACATCATCGAGGTGGCCCACAACCGCCTCGCCCTCGACGTGCCCGCCAAGGGCGCGGAGTTCGACATCATGATCGAAACCCGCGACGCCCAGCACACCCGGGACGTCATCAAGGCCCTCGGCGACTGCGGCTATCCGCCTCGCCAGGCATGACCGGAGCCACATCCATGCGCATCGTCCTGGCGGCCGCCGTCGCCCTGCTCCTGGCCGCCTGCGGCTCTCCCGGCCGGCCGCAGGCCGACCCCGGCGTGGCCGCCGCCAATCTGAAGGCCGGGCAGGACTTCCTGGCCGCCAACGCCAAGGTCGAGGGCGTGCGCGTGACCGCCTCCGGCCTGCAGTACAAGGTCATCCGGTCGGGCCCGGCGGACGGTCTGCGGCCCAAGCCCAGCGACGAGGTCAAGGTCCACTACGAGGGCAAGCTGATCAGCGGCGAGGTGTTCGACAGCTCCTTCGCCCGCGGCGCCCCCGCCGCCTTCCCCCTTGAGGGTCTGATCCCCGGCTGGGTCGAGGCCCTGCAGCTGATGCGGCCCGGCGACGAATGGATGCTCTACGTGCCCGCCAAGCTCGCCTACGGCTCCGAAGACAAGGGCGGCGGGACCATTCCCGGCAACAGCGTGCTGATCTTCCGCATCCAGCTGATCGCGGTCCTGCCGCACGAGGGCTCGATCCAACGCGGCTAGGGCGTGTTCGCTTTCAGACATACTCGCTCGACCCCACCCCGAACTTCCCGGCGCACGCCGGGATCCAGATCCAATAGAGCGCCCGGGGAGCCATAGGATCTGGGCCCCGGCGTACGCCGGGGGAACGGAAGGGTGATGGGTGTATCCATCCAACGGACACTCGCTCTAGGCGACGAAACTGGAGCTTAACCGTTGCTGGCGCAGTCCTGATCCGTCGCAGTAGACGCTTACAGGACCAAACCCATGCCCCGCCCGAGCTCGACAGATCCGGGATCGGCCCCGGACCTGACGCCGCCGCCCGGCGCCGCGGCCGACCTCATGGACGTGGCCAGCTTCTTCGACGTGTCCCTGGACCTCCTGGTGATCAGGGACCTCGAGGGGCGCGTGCTCAAGGCCAGCCCATCCTGGCGCACCCAGCTGGGCCACTGCCCCGAGGAGATGGAAGGCCGGCCCTTGCTGCGGCTGGTGCACCCCGACGACCTGCCGGGCAGCCTGGACAGCGCAGTTGAGGTGGAGCGGCGCAGGTCCGGGGACCCGGTGCTGGGCTTCACCAATCGCTATCGCCATAAGGACGGCCACTACCGGACCCTGGAGTGGCGCGCCCAGCGCTCGGGCGGGCGCATCTACGGCGTCGCTCGCGACGTCACCGACCGCGTCGCCGCCGAACGCGAACTGATCGAGGCCAAGGCGGCGGCCGAGGCGGCGAGCCGCGCCAAGTCCGACTTCCTGGCCAATATGAGCCACGAGATTCGCACCCCCCTCAATGGCGTGATCGGCATCATCGACGCCCTGTCGCGCACCCCCCTCAGCGACGAACAGGCCGAGATGATCGACCTGGTGCGGGACTCCGGCGTTCTGCTGGAGCGGCTGGTGTCCGACCTTCTGGACGTGTCCAAGATCGAGGCCGGCCAGCTGCGCCTGGAGGCAAGGCCCTTCGACCTGGACGAGGCCCTGCGCCCCTGCATCGAGGCCATGCGCTACCGGGCCCAGGACAAGGGGCTGACGTTCACCGTGGAGCGAGACGCCGCCGCGCGCGGCCGGTTCGTGGGTGACGGGCTACGGCTCAGGCAGATCCTCGGCAACCTGCTGTCCAACGCCGTCAAGTTCACCCACACGGGCGGCATCACCCTGACCATCGGGGTGACCGAGGGTCCCGCATCGCCCGGGGTCACCCTGACCGTCGACGACACCGGGATCGGCTTCGACGCCGATCACGCCGGCCGGCTGTTCGACCGCTTCAGCCAGGCCGACGAGACCACCAGCCGCCGCTTCGGCGGCAGCGGCCTGGGCCTGTCGATCTGCCGTTCCCTGGCCCAGATGATGGCGGGCGAGATCACCGCGACCTCGCGCCCGGGCCAAGGCAGCCGTTTCGTCGTCCGCGCGCCCCTGGCGCGGGCCGAGCCCCTGGGGGCCTATGACGCGCGCCGCGTTCAGCCTGAGCCGGCCGCCGGCCGCCTGTGGGACCGCACCTTGCGGGTGCTGCTGGCCGAGGATCACCCCACCAACCAGCGGGTTGTCCAGCTGATCCTCGCCAGCCAGGACGCCGAGGTGGTGACCGTCGGGGACGGCGTCCAGGCGGTGGCGGCCTTCGCGGCCGGACGCTTCGACGTGGTCCTGATGGACATCCAGATGCCGCATATGGACGGCCTCGCCGCCACCCGCGCCATCCGCGCCCTGGAGGCCGTTGGCGGCGCCAGGCCCACCCCGGTGGTGGTGCTCAGCGCCAACGCCATGGACGAGCATCAGGACGAGGCCCTCGCCGCCGGCGCCGATCTGCATGTGTCCAAGCCGATCACCGCGGCCAGCCTGCTGATGGGCATACAGGCGGCGGTGGCCGGGTCGGGGGCGGGGCCGGCGTCCCACCCGCGGCCTGGGGGCATGCCGCCGCCTCCGCGCCAGTTCGTGGAGGCGGGAGACCAGGGAAGGCGCTAAGCTGCCGGGATGGTCGACACCCAAACCCTCGCCGCCCGCAGCCTCGGCTACCTCGAGTCCCTCGTCGGCTTCGACACCACCTCGCGCCTGTCCAACCTCGGGCTGATCGAATTCGTCGAGGGCCAGCTGGCGCCTCTGGGGGCGACCCTTCGCCGGGCCCCCAACGACGAGGGGACCAAGACCAACCTGCTGGCCTCCATCGGCCCGGACGTCGCCGGAGGGGTGGTGCTGTCGGGCCATACCGACGTGGTGCCCGTGGACGGCCAGGCCTGGACCTCCGATCCGTTCACGGTGACCCGGCGGGGCGACCGCCTGCATGGGCGCGGGACCTGCGACATGAAGGGCTTCCTGGCCCTGGCCATGGCCGCGGCGGAGCCCCTGGCCGCTGCTCCCCTGAAAAGGCCCGTCCACTTCGCCTTCACCTACGACGAGGAGATCGGCTGCGTCGGCGCACCGCGGCTGATCGCCCTGATCGGCCAGGTCCTGCCCGCCCCGGCCGCCGTCATCGTCGGCGAGCCCACCAATATGGAGGCCGTTTCCGGCCACAAGGGCATCGTCAGCTATCGGGTCACCGTCACCGGCCGCGAGGCCCATTCCAGCCTGACCCATCTGGGGGTCTCGGCGGTGATGGCCGCGGTGAAGCTGATGGACACCCTGCGGCGCATGGCCGAGGCCCTGGAGCGGGCCGCCGACCCGGCGTCGCCGTTCCAGCCCAAGGGCGCCAGCCTGACCATCGGCCAGGTCAACGGCGGCACCGCCGTCAACATCCTGGCCCGCGAGTGCGTGTTCGTCTTCGACCTGCGCTGCCCGCCGGGGCTGGACGCCGAGGCGCTGATCCTGCCGTTCATCGAGGAGGCGCGGGCGATGGATGCGGCGCTGAAGGCCCGGGCGCCCGAGGCCGGGGTGCTGGTGCAGCGGCGCTCGGCCACCCCGTCTTTCGCCCCGCAGCCGGATGGCCCCGCCGAGCGGCTGGCCCGGCGGCTCGCCGGAGACAACGGGCCCCGTCGGGTGGTCCCCTACGCCGCCGAGGCGGGGCAGTTCCAGGGCGCCGGCCTGTCCACGGTGATCTGCGGCCCCGGCTCCATCGAACAGGCCCACCAGCCGGACGAATATATCGAGATCGCCCAGATGGAGCGCGGCGCCCAGTTCATGGCGCGCCTGGTGGATCACCTGCGATCGGACTGATCAGGGGCCGGCGACGGACCATCGCCATGGGGCTCCAGCTCATCATCCGGGCGATCCCGGCGGAGCCGACGCGGCGCGACGCCTGGATGACCCGGCGCTTGGCCCAGGCCTTGGGCAGACCCGCCACGGCGTCGCGCAGACCGCGGGTGGCGGCCCGCCCCTCCCCTCGCGCGATCGCCGCCAGCCACAGCAGGGTGGTCAGGGCGATATGCGGCAGGACCGTGAGGGCCAGCAAGGCCGGCGGGGTGTTCTTCCCATAGAGCCACAGGCGGTTGCGGGCCCCGTGGTACATGGAGAAGTCCGACCGGCGGCCGCCGGTGGACACCGAGCCGTCGTGGCGCACCACCGCGTCGGGGACCACGACCACCGGCTCTCCCGCCAGGCGCAGGCGATAGCCGAGGTCAGCGTCCTCGCAATAGCAGAAGAAGTCCTCGTCAAAGCCGCCCATGCCCAGGAACAGGGCCCGGTCGATCATCATCGCCGCGCCGCACGGCGAGAACACCTCGCCGGCGGGGATGGCGCCGGGATCGGCGAGGCCGTAGCCGCCACGGTAGGGAAAGCCGATCACCGCCATGGCGTCGCCGAGGCCGTCGAGCCGCGAGGGATCGGCCGCCATCCGCTGGCGGGCGGTGAAGCAGCGCACGGCCGGATAGGCCCGCGCCGCCGCCAGCAGACGCTCCAGCCAGTCCGGCTCGGCGTAGGCGTCGGGGTTGAGCAGCACCAGCCAGCGCCCCGTCGCCGCCGCCGCCGCGCGGTTGTTGCCCGCCGCGAAGCCGAGGTTGGCGTCCATCGCCATCAGCCGGATCGCCGGATCCGCCGCCGCCGCGGCGGCCGCCTCGCCGTCGCCGGAATCGTTGTCGAGGACGATGGTCTCGAAGTCCCCTGTGGTCTGCGCCTTCAGGGCCGCCAGGCAGGCGGCCAGGGTGCCGCGGCTACGATAGGTCACCACCACGACGGAGACGAGGGGCGGAGGGGGCGCCGCGGGCATGGGGGCTTCGGTTCCTGAGCGCAGTTGCGGGGGTGCATATCATGCGCCGCCACGGCTCCCAACGCGGGGCGATTGGGTCTATGGGTGCGCCGATGAGCGTCCTTTCCCGCCTTCGCCGCACGGCCCGGGCCCTGCCACTGGGCCGCGCCGGCGCCGGGGCGGTGCGGCGGCTGACCGCGGCCGGCTTTTCGGCCTCCGCCTATCTGCGCCACGGCTGGCGGCGGCGGTCGGGCGAGGCGCGCCAGGGGCCGATCGCCGTGGTCGGCTTCCACGGGTCGGTGCTGGGCCTCGGCGACGGGGTGCGCGCCTTCTCCGCCGCCCTGCGCGCCGGCGGCGCGCAGGTGGTCGACTGGGACATCGGCGACGTCTTCGGCCACGGCCGCCACCTGGCGGGCGATTCCAAACCGACCCCGCCCCCCGGCGACGGGCCGATGGTGATCCACCTGAATCCCCGGGAGCTGATCCAGCTGGTGGGGCTCTATGGGCGCGGCCCGTTCCAGGGCCGGCGGGTGATCGGCTACTGGGCCTGGGAGCTGGAGGCGGTGCCCCGCGCCTGGTCGGCGGCCTTTCGCTACGTCGACGAAGTGTGGACCCCGTCCAATTTCGTCGCCGAGGCGGTGCGCGCCGCCGCCCCGGCGTCGACGCCGGTGCGGGTCTTCCCCCACCTTGTCTCCCTGCTGCCGACCGGAGCCCCTGACCGCGCCCGCTTGGGCCTGCCGGAGGGCTTTGTCGCCCTGACCAGCTTCGACATGCGCTCGGGCTTCGTGCGCAAGAATCCCCTGGCGGCCCTGGCCGCGGTGCGCCGGGCGGCTGACCTGTCGGGCGTTCCCGCCACCCTGGTCTGCAAGGTGGTCGGCCGAGAGGGGGCGCCGGCCCTGTTCGCCGAGCTGCAGGCCGAGGCCGCCGCCGGCGGCGACCTCGTGCTGATCACCGACTGGCTGTCAGGCGAGGCCATGGCGGACCTGATCGCCTCGGCTGACGCGGTGATCTCCCTGCACCGGTCCGAGGGGTTCGGGCTGTTGCTGGCCCAGGGGATGCTGGCGGGCAAGGCGGTGGTGGGCACCGGCTGGTCGGGAAACCTCGACTTCATGGACCGCGACTGCGCGCGGCTGGTGGACTACGACCTGGTCGCCGTGGAGGACAGCCAGGGCCTCTATGCCGGCGGTCACTGGGCCGAGCCGGACGTGGAGGACGCCGCCCGGCAGCTGGCGCGGCTGATGCAGTTCCCGGACGAGCGGTCGGCCCTGGGCGCCGCGGCGGCGGCGGCGATCCGCGACAAGCTCGATCCGGATCGCTGGGCCCTGATCGCCAAGGGTTGGCTGGGGCAGGGCTGAGCGGGTTTTCATTAGGCAGAATCTCTCAACCCCACCCCGATCTTCCCGGCCTAGGGGCTGTGACGAGCGCCCTCCCTATCGCCGTCATCCTGGAGAGCCGCCCCCGGGTTCGGCCAAAGGCCGACCCGAGGACAGGCTCCGCGGACTCATCCAGGACCCAGCAGCTCCACGCTCAACGCGCCGCACGGCTAGGTCTTCGCTGCTGGGTCCTGGGGTCTCGCAAGAGCGAGCCCCAGGATGACGACCTTTTTGAGCGGTTTTTCCTTAGACAGAATCGCTCAACCCCACCTCATAGTCCCGGCGAAAGCCGGGATCAGGAAGCGGCGGATGTCGGCTCGGGCTCGTCGAGGAAGGCGTTGATCGCGGCCGCCGCCACCTGGGGCTTCTCCATGTGGATGAAGGAGCCCGTGTCGGGCACCCTAAGCACCCGCAACCGCTTCAGCCGCTCGCTGGCCAGGGCCTCGAACCTCAGGTAGTTGCCGCTGAGGGCCAGCATCATCAGCACCGGCGCCTGAACCCGCGGCATGTAGTCGGGCGACCCCGCCATGCCGGCGCCCCGCTCGGACGCCCGCACCCAGCGACCGGCGAGGGCCCGGCCCGCCTGATCCTCGGCGATCACCTCCGGATCGGTGAAGCCGAAGCCCCGCAGCTCCTCGGCCGAGCGCGGCAGGGGCCGATCATCGGCGGTGAATTCGCCGCGGGCCACCTTCAGCGCGTCCTGGCGGCGGGTCTCCTCACGGCTGATCGCCGGCGCCAGGCTGGCGCTGAGCAGCACCAGCCGCTCGACCTTGTCGGGGCATAGGGCCGCCATCAGGACGCTGACGCAGCCGCCCAGGGAATTGCCGACGAGGCTGAAGCGGTCGACGCCCAGGTCGGCCAGGGCGGCCATGACCCCGGCGGCGGTCTCGGCCGCGGTCTGCACATAGGGGGCCGGCCCCCGCATCACGGACTGCCCATGCCCGGGCAGGTCGAAGGCGATCACCCGTCGCCCGGCCGCGGCCAGCAGCGGCGCGGCCTTGCGCCAGTCGGACAGCTGCCCGCCGAGCTTGTGCAGGACCACCAGGGCCGGGCCATCCCCCAGGGTCGCATAGTGCAGCCGACCGCCGGCGATGGGGATATAGCCGTGCGCCGTCCAGGGCTGTGGCGGCGCCGGAGCGGGCCGGACCAGGTCCGTCGCGGCGACGGCGATGGGGGCGGGCGCCACCGGGGCCGCCTAGCGGGTGGGGACCGGCGTCTCGCCGCGGTAGTCGTAGAAGCCGCGCCCGGACTTCTTGCCCAGCCAGCCCGCCTCGACATATTTCACCAGCAGCGGACAGGGCCGATACTTGGAGTCCGCCAGGCCCTCGTGCAGCACGTTCATGATCGCCAGGACCGTGTCGAGGCCGATGAAGTCGCCCAGTTCCAGCGGCCCCATGGGATGGTTGGCCCCCAGGCGCATGGCGGTGTCGATGGAGTCCACCGTGCCGACCCCCTCATAGAGGGTGTAGACCGCCTCGTTGATCATCGGCGCCAGGATTCGGTTGACGATGAAGGCGGGGAAGTCCTCGGCGTTGGAGGTGTTCTTGCCCAGGGATTGGGCGAAGCGCACCGCGGTCTCATAGGTGTCCGCGCCGGTGGCGATGCCGCGGATGATCTCCACCAGCTTCATCTTGGCCACGGGATTCATGAAGTGCAGGCCGATGAACCGTTCCGGCCGACCCGTGACCGACGCCAGGCGCGTGATCGAGATCGATGAGGTATTGGACGCCAGCAGGCAGTCGGGCTTCAGATGCGGATCGAGGGCGCGAAAGATGTCCTTCTTGATCGCCTCGTTCTCGGTGGCGGCCTCGATGGCGATGTCCGCCTGGCCGAGGGCGGCGAGGTCCGGGGCGGGGGAGACCCGCGCCAGGGCCGCGTCCATGGTCGCCTGATCGATGATCGACTTGTCCACCTGACGGGACAGATTGCGGCGGAGGGTCTCGATCCCGGCGCTGATCCGGTCGCCCGATATGTCGTGGAGCAGCACGTCGTAGCCCGCGACGGCGCAGACCTGGACGATGCCGACGCCCATCTGCCCGGCGCCGATGACGCCCACCGTCTTAATGTCTGCCATGCCAAACCTCGACCAGGGCGGATCCCGCCGCCAGGGCCGCCTGTTTAGCACGGAAAGGCCGGGGCGGGGGAAGGGCTTCGCTGCATTGCAGCGCAAGAACCGGGGGGGCGACAAGATTCCCGATGGCGCTTGGGTCAGAGGTCTTTACAAAGACCGTCGTTACAATCCGGGCGAGCGATGCACCTGATCCACCATCCGCTCTACGTCCTGTTGGCGACCATCGTGGCCATACTGGGATCGTGGACCGCCCTGGACCTGTTCCTGCGGGTCAAGGCCTGGGTCGGCAGACCCAGGGCCGCCTGGCTGACCGCCGCCTCGGTGGCCATGGGCCTGTCGCTCTGGGCCATGCATTTCATCGCCATTCTCGGCTTCGAGGCCAGCGCCCCGGTGCGCTACGACCCGTCCCTGACGGCCCTCTCCCTGGCCCTGGCCATCGCCTCCACCGGATTCGGCTTCGCGACAGCCGGCCGCGGTCGGGCCAGCATGAGCCAGATCGTGGGCGCGGGCCTGGTGATGGGGATCGGCATCGGCGTCATGCAGTATGTCGGGCTGTCGTCCCTGCGCAGCTCGGCGGTGTTCGCCTATCGCCCGGAGCAGGTGGCGATCGCCTTCGTGGTCGCCGTGATCGCCTCCACGGCGGCCCTGGCGGCCATGCGCCGGGGCGGTTCGCGCAACTGGCGGCTGACGGCCTCGGTGGCCATGGGGCTGACCATCGTGGCCATGCACTATGCGGCCATCATCTCGGTGCGGCTGCTGCCGGGGGTGGACGGGGACATCGCCACTGGCCTGGGCGCCATCGGCCTCGCCGCCGCGGTGGCCGGGGGCACCCTGTTCGTCCTGTTCCTGGCCTCCGTGGCCGCCCTGTTCGACCGGCGCTTCGAAGCGGTCGCCGCGGTCGAGGCCAAGCGCAGCGAGGCCCAGCTGCGCGCCCTGCTCGAGCAGATGCCCATCGGCATCATCGTCTGCGACGCCCCCTCCGGCGAGCTGCGCTACGTCAATCCCGAGGCCGAGCATCTCATCGGCGGCCCGGGACCCACGGGGCCGGTCTGGACCTGGAACATCGACGGCTCGCCCCAGCCGGCGGAATCAGACCCGCTGTTCCGCGCCGTGAAGCTGGGCCAGCGAACCGAGGCCGAGTTGCGCACCATCGTCCGCGGGGACGGCTTCACCACGACCTTCGAGCAGACCGCCGCCCCGGTGCGCGACGCCGACGGCCGCATCGTGCAGGGCGTGCTGACGTTCCACGACGTCACCGCCAAGCACCACGCCGAGGAAGCCCTCCGCCAGTCACAGCGCATGGAGGGCATCGGCCAGCTCACCGGCGGGGTCGCCCACGACTTCAACAACCTGCTCACCGCCATCCTCGGCAGCCTGACCCTGGCCAGCCGCCGGGTGGAGGACGAGCGCGCCCGGCAGTTGATCGACAACGCCCTGCAGGCCGCCCGCCGGGGCGCCCGGCTGATCGAGCAGCTGATGGCCTTCTCCCGCCGCCAGCAGCTGGAAACCCAGCCCGTCGACGTCAACGCCGCCATCACCCGCATGAGCGGCCTGTTCGCCAGCACCCTGGGCGGCACGGTCAAGGTGGCCTCGCACCTGGAAGCGGTGCTGCCGGCGGCCTATGCGGACCCGGCGCAATTGGAGCTGGCCCTGTTGAACCTGGCGCTCAACGCCCGCGACGCCATGCCGGGGGGCGGGGAACTGACCCTGTCCACTTCGCTGGCCTCCCTTGGACAGCCGCGGACCGACAGCGAACCGGGCCCGGGGCGCTATGTCTGCATCAGCGTCGCCGACACCGGCCCGGGCATGAAGCCCGAGGTCGCCGCCCGCGCCTTCGAGCCCTTCTACACCACCAAGACCGCCGGCAAGGGATCGGGCCTGGGACTCAGCCAGGTGCTGGGGCTGGCCAAGCAGCTGGGCGGCGGGGTGCGCATCGACTGCCCTGAAGGCAGCGGCTGCACGGTGTCCCTCTACCTGCCCGTCAGCCGCGAGCCGGCGCAGGAGACGCCGCCCCGCGCCCCCGGCCTCGGCGCCCAGCAGGCGGCGGTGGCCGGGGCCCGCGTCCTGGTGGTGGATGACGATGACGACGTGCGTCGCTTCGTGGCCGACCTGCTGACGGAATCCGGCTGCACGGTGCGCACCGAGGCGGACGGGGTCGCGGGGCTGGAGGCGCTGATGGCCGGGCCGGTGGACCTGATGGTGCTGGACTACGCCATGCCCGGCATGACCGGCGCCGAGGTGGCGCGGATCGTCCGCGAGCAGCGTCCGGAGACACCGCTGCTGATCATGACCGGCTATCTGGAGCATCAGGCGGTGCTCGACGAACTCGGGGCCCAGCCGATCCTGCAAAAGCCCTTCGAGCCGGCGGAGCTCCTGTCACGGGTGGCCTCGACCCTGCGGCGACGCGCCGAGGCCTGATCGCCCGGGAGCGCTTGCACGGGGCGGCCCGCGCTCCCATAGACAGCATATGAAGACCTCGATCCCGCGCCTGAAACTGATCTTCGTCGGCATCTTCGCCGTCGCCTGCTGCTTCATCTGGGCGCTGCAGATCTTCTACGTCTGGCCGCGGGATCGCTGCGAGGCGCGCGGCAACTGGTGGGATCCCCAGGCGAGGGTCTGCGCCACGCCGATCTCGATCTCCAAGCTCACCGGCCGCCCCAACGGAGCGCCCAAGGCGGCGCCTCAGCCGGCGTCGCGGGTCGCCCCCGGCGTCCAGAGCACGTCCCCCGCGCCCTGAGCATTGGCGTAGCGCGAGGCCACGAACAGCAGGTCGGACAGTCTGTTCAAATACTTCAGCGCGGCGTCCCCGACGCCCTCCCCGGGCTGATCGGCCAGGGCCACGGCGCAGCGCTCGGCGCGGCGGCACACGGTGCGGGCCAGGTGCAGGGCCGCGGCCGCCGCCGAGCCGGCCGGAAGGACGAAGCTGGTCAGGGGCGCAAGGTCGGCGTTGAGCCGGTCGATCTCGCGCTCGAGGCGATCGACCTGGCCCGGCAGCACCCGAAGGGGCTCGAAGGGCAGGGGCGCGTCAGCGGGGGGTGTCGCCAGGTCGGCGCCGAGGTCGAACAGGTCGTTCTGGATCCGCGCGAGCATAGGGTCCAGGACGGCGTCGTCCGCCGTGTGCAGGCGCACCAGCCCCAGGCAGGCATTGGTCTCGTCCACCGCGCCGTAGGCCTCGACCCGCGCATGGGTCTTGCGCACCAGGTCTCCGGTGACCAGGCGGGTGTCGCCCCCGTCGCCGGTGCGGGTGTAGATCTTGTTCAGAACCACCATGCCCTCAGCCCCCTCGCCCCTTCCACCAGAAGGCGGCCATCAGCACGACGATGGCGATGAACTGGAGCAGCACCCGCAGGCGCATCAGCTTGTTGGAGTAGGACCGCCCGAAATCGCCCCCCCGGAACAGGGCGAAGATGCCGAAGCCGAGGGTGATCAGCACCGCGGCCAGGGAGAGGGGCACGAGGATATGGAACAGAGTCTGCATGATCAGACTTGTAGACCCGTAGCCCAAGGCGCGCCAACGCGGCTTGGGCTGCGACCCTAGCGCGCAGCCCCCTTGAAACGCCGGCTTCGATGGCTAACTAACCGATAGACCGACCTCTGATTGAGTCGCGGTCGCATTTAAACCGAACGAACACAGCAAGTTGGCGCACTGCGGACTGGACCTGGGGTCCGGCGCCGCCCTCCGGGCCCAGCTTCGCCAGAAAATGAGACCATGAATCAGATCCCCACGCGGCTCCGAACCCCGGAGACCGGAGATAGACCGTTGACTCGTCGGGCTCAGGCCAAGCTTGAGACCCGTGAACGGGTCCTGCAGGCCGCCAAGCGCCTGTTCATCAGCCGTGGCTATGAGGGCGCGACCATCCGCGACATCGCCGCCGAGGCGGGCATGTCCACCGGCGCCGTGTTCGCCAACTTCACCGACAAGCACGACCTGTTCCACGCGGTGCTGCAGGGCGACCTCGAGGCCCACATGGCCATCATCGAGAGCGCCGTTCGCCATCCCGGGCCGCTGGACGCGGGCCTGCGTGAGTTCTACGCCATCGGCTACGCCGTGCACATCGGCCAGCTGCCCCTGTTGCAGGCCGCCACCAGCCTGTCCTGGACGTCCGGCCTGGAAGGCGAGTTCGGAGAGCGGCCCCAGTGCCGCAAGGTCATCGCCTATACCGCCGACATGATCGACCGGGCGGTGAAGCGTGGCGAGCTGAGAGCGGGTGTCGATGCGCGCCTGGTCGCGGAGATGATCTGGGACTCCTACATCTCCAACTACCGCCGCGCCCTGTTCGGCGACTGGGGCGTCGACCAGCTCAACGCCCGGCTGGCGGACCAGATCAGCGTGATCATCGAGGGATTGCGGACCGATACGGCGCCTGATTAAGGCCCCCTGGGCGGCACGGGCTAGCTGCGCCAGCGCAGCACGGTTTCCGTCACGGGGTTGACGAAGGGGCGCCCGGCGCTGCGCGACGCGGCCCATTCGCGCTTGAGCGCCTGGTACCATTTGGCCTGGCTGTCGGCATCGTCGATCCACAGCAGGCTGGGGTCGTAGCGCAGGCCCTGGTTCTGCAGGTCGACCATGTCTCCGTCCTGCCGCAGGAAGGCGCGCGCCGCGGCGTGGACGACGGGTTTCAGCAAACGGAAGATCGGGTGGTCGGTCCACATCACCTGGGTGATGCGGGTGCGGCTGTCGGTAACCGGGGTCAGGCAGGTCAGGGCCAGAACCTGACGCTTGCCGACGATGATGTGCTCCCAACGCAGGCCAGGCAGCCGGAAGACGATCTCGGTCTGCGGCTGGCCCCCCAGGATCTTGTAGGCGCGGCTGTTGGACGAGGGGGCGTGGCGGGCCATGGCGAAGCCTGCCTCGCGCGGCTCAAAGCGCTTGGCCTTCTCGTGCTGGCTGGCCCTGGACCGCCACCACCACTGCTGGTGGACATAGGGGCCGTGCGCGGGATCCATCAGCCCCACCACCGCATGGTCGATATGGGCGGCGAACTCCATGCGGTCCACCAGGCGCGGCGCGCCCCCCACGGCGCCGTCGAAGCGCGGAGGCGGCTGGTCGGGCTCGCCCTCGCCGCGGGGATCGGACGGCATCCAGATCCACACCAGCCCCTGGCTCTCGGCCACCGGGTAGCGGCGAACGCGGATGCGCCCGATGTCCAGATCCTGACCCTCGGCCAGGGACGGCACCGCGACGCACGCCCCGTCGGTGGCGAACCGCCAGCCATGGTAGGGGCATTCCACCGCCTCGGCGCCGTTTGGCTCCGTCTGCAGCCGGCCGGCTGACAGGGGCGCGGCCCGGTGCGGGCAGATGTCACGCAGGGCGAACACGCCGCCGGCCCGGTCGCGGCCCAGCAGCACGGGCTCGTCCATGATCTCCAGCCGCTGCAGGGACCCCGGCTTCACGGCCGCCGACAGGGCGGCGAAATACCAGATGTCGCGCACGAAGCCCTGCCCGAAGCGAACGGGGGGTTGGGGGGCCGGGGAAGCGTCGCCGTCGCGCATCTGCATCCTTTATCCGCCTTGTCGGCCGGCCCCAAGTTGCAATAGGCAGACAGGCGGCGGACCGGCGCCTAGCTGACCCCGCTCCCCCACCGCAACCGTCTGGCGCCATGGCTTACCGGAAAAGGTCCTCGGACCATCACGACAGCCTTGAGCGCTGGCAGACCCTGGCGGCCCGCGGGGCGGGCCTGCTGCTGCTGGGCCTGCTGGCGGGGCTGCTGTTCCTGTTCGCCGATGTCGCCGTGCCGCCGCAGCACCTGCCGTGGAAGCCCCTGCGGCTAAAGGACCCCATCGGCGCGGCCACCCGGCCCAAGCTGACCCAGGCCGAGCGGGCGGCCTGCCGCGCCGTGCTGACCGAGGGCGGGGTGACGTTCCAGGACGTGCCAGACTCCACCCAGGGCGACTTCTGCCGGGTGCAGGACGCCATCTTCATCAACGGCGGCGCCACGCCCCTTAGGCCCACGGGGGCGGTGCTCACCTGCGAGCAGGCGGTGGCCTTCGCCCTTTGGGACCGCCAGGTGCTCCAGCCGGCGGCGATCCAGATGTTCGGATCCAAGGTGACCGCCATCGACCACTACGGCAGCTATGCCTGTCGGCGCCGCTACGGCCGCGAGGACACGCCGGTGTCCGAACACGCCTATGCCAACGCCCTGGACGTCGCCGCCTTCCGGCTCGCGGACGGCCGGGTCATCTCGGTGGAATCCGACTGGCCGGTCCCCGGCCTGAAGAGCCTGTTCCTGCACCGGGTGCGCGACGGCGCCTGCCGGGTTTTCGCCGCCACCCTCAGCCCCGATTACAACCAGGCGCACGCCAACCACCTGCACCTCGACATGGGCCAAAGCAAGGTTTGCAACTAGAGCGATTGGCGCCTGCGGCGTTTCGCCGGCCGCCGTTAACCATACCTCTATAAATGTAACTTTTCAGGCGAACGCCTTCTTGTTAGGGTTGTGTTTACCATTTTGGGCGGGGGTAAACATGGACGGCTCTGGACTCCTCTGGGACGACGAATTGGCTGAGGGCGTCGGCGCGGTGAAGCGCCAGGACGTGCGCAAGGCCCTGGCCGACTATGCGCGGCCGAACTCCTTCTTCGGCATCAAGCATTTCATCCTCGACATCGGCCTCTACAGCGCCGCCATCGCCGGGGTCCTGTTTCTGGAGCCCCTGTGGGCCAAGATCCTGTGCAGCGTGGTCGCCGGCCTGAAGCTGGCCAACCTCGGCACCATGGGTCACGACGCGGCCCACGGTAATCTGGTCTCGTCCCGCCGGGCCAACGACATCATGGGCATCATCTGCTTCATGCCCTGTCTGTACAACTACCGGCTGTGGAACCACGATCACCACAACCTCCACCACATCCAGACCAACGTGAACCACCTGGATTCCTGGGTCCCCCTGTCCAAGGCGCAGTTCGACGCCCTGCCGCCGTTCCGGCAGATGCTCCACCGCCTGTATCGGTCGTCCTATGGCCTGGGCTTCGCGCCCTACTATCTGATCGAACGGTGGATGCCGGTCCGCTTCATCCCCAACAAGGGCCTGCCAGCAGAGATGCGCGCCTCGGCCTGGGCCCACCTGGCCCTGCTCACCACCTTCGCCGCCCTGTTCATCGGCGGCCTGGTTGCGGCGCCGCTCTATTCCAACACCAGCTCGGTCACCGCCGTGCTGCTGGGCTTCGTGTTGCCCTTCTACCTGTGGATGACCCTGTTCTCGTTCACGGTCTACATCCAGCACACCCACCGCAAGCTGCCCTGGTTCGACGGCCCGGTGCACAAGAAGGCGTCCCTGGCCCAGGAGGCCCTGAGCACGACCTACGAGTTCCCCGGCTGGATCAAATACCTGATGCACAACGTCTATGACCACGCCGCGCACCACGTGCATCCGCGGGTGCCCTTCTACCACCTCACCGCGGCCACCAAGCGCCTCAACGAGCTGGCCCCGGAGACCGCGGTCACCGAACCCTTCAGCTTCAAGCGCCTGCATGAGACCCTGAAGACCTGCCGTCTGTATGACTTCGAGAACCATCGCTGGCTCGACTTCGACGGTACGCCCACCACCGGCGTCCTGGTCACCGAGGCCGAGCGCGCGGCGATGATCGAATACGGCCCGGGCGTGATGTACGCCGGCGCCAAGGCCTGATCCTCTAGCCTGGCGCGATAAAAGCCGCGGCGGCCCTCACTGGCCGCCGCGGTTTTTTCTTGTACGATCAATCCCAATCCCGCATTCCCCGCGGAAGCGGGGACCCAGGTTTTCTCGGCAGCGCGCCGCCCTTGGCAAAGGCTGGGCCCCCGCTTCCGCGGGGGGTGCGGGTGGTTGTTGGCTGCCCCCCTAGAACCCGAACCCGCCGCGCATCAGGGCGCCGCCGATGGAGCGGGCGGCCGAGGGGGGCTTCTCCGGCGGCTTCTGGCGGTCCTGGTCCCCCCGCCGCTGCGGCCGCTCCTCCTCGTCGCCGCCGCCCATGCCGCCCATGGCCGGCATGCCGAGGATCGTCCCGGTGGTCGACTTGTAGCGGACCTTCACCCGCCAGCTGATGTTCCAGGGGGTCTTGGGGTTGGACGGGCGCGGCGGGTCGACGAAATTCGCCTCCTCGCCATAGGCGATCATCGACAGCAGGCCCGTGGGCGAGGCCTTGACCACCTCGGCGGGCACGACGCAGCTGGTGGTCTGCGGGCCCATCACCGCGCCCGAGGCGACCAGCCGCCGGGCCTCGGACGGCGGGATGTAGTCCATCAGGGCGCCCATGAACGACTGGGCGTTGCTGGAGGTCCACATCACCATGGTGGTCCCGCCGCCGCCCCGGCGCTCGCTGCCGGGATCGGCCCCCATCAGCCAGGCGAAATAGCCGGTGGACTGCGGCACCGCGTTCCAGGTCAGCCGCGTGCCGCCCATCGCCGTCGGCGTCTGGCCGGTGAGGGTCAGGGGCGCCAGGAAGTCCTGGTTGGGTCCAAGGGTGAAGTCGATCTGCGGCGAATAGGTCCCCTTGACGCTGTGCGGACCCACCAGGGCGCCGGTGGGCGGCACAGGGGTGCGGGTGCGCTCATTGGGCCATTCGCCATAGGTCTTGTAGCGGCTCGGCGACGGCGGCTGCTCGGTGCGCACAGAGATGGTCTGCAAATTGGGGAACTGGCCGGCGCTCATCTTGGCGAAGTCGATCACCACCGGCTGGCCCGGCCCCGCCTTCTCGCCGCAGCCCCAGTAGATCAGCATCCGCCCCTCGGGCTTCTGCATGTTGGGCGGGCGCGGGTCGGAGGGGGTCTCGGGCGGCGCGGTGTAGCGCTGGGGGGTGAGCAGCGGCAGGGCCTGGCCGGCGCCCAGGCCGTCTGGCGGCAGGTGGTCCGCCTGGGGCGTCCCGGGGGCCGCGCGGGTCGAGCCCAGTTGCAGGGTCAGGGTGTGCTGGTGACCGCCCCCGCGCCCCATGGCCATGCCCATCATGGCGCCCATGCTCGGCCGCCCGGCGCCGGGCGCGCCCAGGCCGCCCATCATGCCCGAGGTGGTCGCCGCGCTGACCCAGTAGTCCGCCACGGGCCCGGTGACCGTCTGGCTCTGGCTGGACGCCGAGCCGGCGACGAGCCCGCCGGCCGTGGCGAGGGCCATGGTCACGGCCGCCTTGCGATTGAACCCCATGATCATCTCCCCAACCCCTTGCCTGGCAACGGTTCGGGCAGAGTATAACGGTGTTCGCGGTTGTCGAATCCGATCGCTTCCTCCCACCCGTATTCCCCGCGGACGCGGGGACCCAGGCTTACGCGGCTCCGATCCCGCTTGAGGCAAAGCCTGGATCCCCGCGTCCGCGGGGAATGCGGGATCTTGGTATAGCGAGTGCGGCGGCCAGTCGCCGAGGCTTCTTGCGGACGCTTCTACCCTTAAACCTCATGGTGGAGCGGAGCGCTCGGGCCTGGCCGCGTCAAGGTTGGCCCGCAGGGCCATCGCTCCGCGACGCGGCGCAGCCGCGACCTTGACCCGGCCAGTCCCGAGCGCAGGATGCTAGGCGTGAGGTTTTGGGGGAGACGTGTTCTTGTGCCTTGTCGCGCTGGCGACCGCATAGCTTGCCGCTCAACCCGTGATCTGGTCAGGAACGCTAAGGAGCACCCGGGGGCGGGGCGGCGCACTCGACCAACTTCGTCATCCTACGGCCGGCGAAGCCGGACCGGAGGACCCAGCAAGCGCTTCATCGATGTGGGCGTACTGCAGGGCCCAACCGCCGACAACGAGCGCCTTCGCTGCTGGGTCCTCCGGTCGCTGCGAAGCAGCGCCGGAGGATGACGAGTGTGGGTGTGAGCGAGGCCCCTACGCCTCGGCCATCCGCCGCTTCCTGAAGCTCGGGTTCAGCGTCCGCTTCCTCAACCGGATGCTCTTGGGCGTCACCTCGACCAGTTCGTCCTCGTCGATATAGGCGATGGCCTGCTCGAGCGTCGGGCGGCGGGGGGGCGTAAGGCGGATCGACTCGTCCTTGCCGGAGGCGCGGACGTTGGTCAGCTGCTTGGCCTTCAGCGGATTGACGTCCATGTCGTCGGGCTTGGCGTTCTCGCCGATGATCATGCCCTGGTAGGTCTTCTCGTTGGCGCCGACGAACATCACGCCGCGGTCTTCCAGGTTCCACAGGGCGTAGGCGGCGGTCTCGCCGTCGGAGTTGGAGATCAGCACGCCGTTGCGGCGGCCCTCGATGGCCCCCTTGTGCGGCTCGTAGTGCGAGAACACGCGGTTCAGCACGCCCGAGCCGCGGGTGTCGGTGAGGAACTCGCCCTGGTAGCCGATCAGGGACCGCGAGGGGGCCATCAAGGTGATGCGGGTCTTGCCGGCGCCCGAGGGCCCCATGTCCTTCATCTCGGCCTTGCGCTGGGACAGCTTCTCGATGACCACGCCGGAATATTCGTCGTCGACGTCGATGACCACTTCCTCGATGGGCTCCAGCCGCTGGCCGGTCTCCTCGTCCTTGCGATAGACCACGCGGGGGCGCGAGATCGACACCTCGAAGCCCTCGCGGCGCATGTTCTCGATCAGCACGCCGAGCTGCAGTTCGCCGCGGCCGGCGACCTCGTAAGCGTCCTTGTCGGCGCTCTCGGTGACCTTGATGGCGACGTTGGATTCGGCCTCGCGCAGCAGGCGGTCACGGATGACGCGGCTCTGCACCTTGTCGCCCTCCTTGCCGGCGAGGGGGCTGTCGTTGACCGAGACGGTCATGGAGATGGTCGGCGGGTCGATCGGCTGGGCCGGCAGGGCGGTGAGGACCTCCATGGCGCACAGGGTGTCCGCCACGGTGGCCTTGGACATGCCGGCGATGGCGACGATGTCGCCGGCTTCGGCGACATCGATGGGCTGGCGCTTGAGGCCGCGGAAGGCCAGCACCTTGGTCACCCGCCCGCGCTCGATCTCCTTGCCGTCGCGGTCCAGGGCGTGGATCGACTGGCCGGGGGTCAGCTTGCCGGCGTCGAGGCGGCCGGTGAGGATGCGGCCGAGGAAGGGGTCGTTCTCGACCAGCACGGCCAGGAATTGCACCGGCTCGTCGACGCGGGCCTCTGCCGACGGGCCCGGCACGTGCTCGACGATCATGTCGAAGATGGGGGCCAGGGTTTCCTGCGGGTCGCCCATGTTGACCACCGCCCAGCCCTGCTTGCCCGAGGCATACAGGTGGGGGAAGTCGAGCTGCTCGTCGGTGGCGCCCATGGCGGCGAACAGGTCGAAGGCGTCGTTGAGCACCTTGTCGGGATTGGCGTGCGGCCGGTCGACCTTGTTGAGCACGACGATGGGCTTGAGGCCCAGCTTCAGCGCCTTGCCGAGGACGAACTTGGTCTGCGGCATCACGCCTTCCTCGGCGTCCACCAGCAGCAGGCAGCCGTCGACCATGCCGAGGATGCGCTCCACCTCGCCGCCGAAGTCGGCGTGTCCCGGGGTGTCGATGATGTTGATGCGGGTCTCGCCCGCCTTGCCCTTCCACAAGACCGAGGTGCACTTGGCCAGGATGGTGATCCCGCGCTCGCGCTCCTGGTCGTTGGAGTCCATGGCGCGCTCCACCGTGGCCTCATTGGCTCGGAAGATGCCGGACTGGGCCAGAAGTTGGTCCACGAGCGTCGTCTTGCCGTGGTCGACGTGGGCGATGATGGCGATATTGCGCAGGGACATGGGCGGCGCGACAGACTTTGAATGGTGACGGGAGCGGCGCTCATACGCGAAAATCGCCGCCGCCGCCACCCTTGGTATGCGCGGCGATGTTGCGCTGCAAAATCCGAAGGTTAAGGAGGCCAGCCTGGTTTTGCCCTGGAGCGCGGGGGAACATAGGCGAAACAAGAACTAAAAAGCGCCTGTCGGCGGCGAAATCTCGCTTGATGATTTGTGCGCCGCACCCTATAAAGAGGCGTGCGGCGTTTCTGACGCCGCTGCCCTTCCTGGGCGTTTCCTCCCTAATGACTGCCGCGCCTTCGGGCGCGGCTTTTTTTTTGCGCTGGGCGCCAGGGGAGAGGCGGTCACAGAAGGCCGCGCCAGTCCCGGGTCAAGGCGCCGAACAGGGCGTCCAGGTTGGCGGCGAGACGCTCGAAACCCACGCTCGGCTGCAACGAGCCCTCCTGCAGATAAAGCCCGCGGTTGATCTCGATCTGCAGGGCGTGGGCCCCCTCGGCGGGGCGGCCGTAGAACTCGGTGACATATCCCCCCGCATAGGGCGCGTTGCGCACCACCTGATAGCCCATGGCCCGCAGCTCGCGCTCCACCAGGGCGATCAGGCCCGGGGCGCAGGCGGCGCCGAAGCGGTCGCCCAGAACGATGTCGCTGGCCCGGCGTCCCCGCCCCGTCTGGGCGGCGGCCGAGGGCATCGAATGCCAGTCGATCAGGACGCTAACGCCATGAGCCGCGCGGGCGTCGGCCAACAGCCCGTCGAGGGCGGCGTGATAGGGCCGATAGACAGCGTCGATGCGGCCCTGCGCCTCAGCGAAGGTGAGCTTGCGCCCGTAGATCTCCTGGCCGTCGGCCACCACCCGGGCGATCGAGCCCAGGCCGGCGGCCACCCGGGCGGTGCGCTGGCGGGCGAAGTCGGGCAGCTCGTCGGAGAACATCGCCGGGTCCAGCTCCCACGCCCCCCGGTTGAGATCGACGAAGGCGCGGGCGAAGCCGGCCGTCAGCACCACCGCCCCGTGGCGGGCGCCGGCGCCGATCAGCTGATCGACCAGGGCGTCCTCGGAGCCGCGGATGGCGTGCGGCCCCAGCACCGAGGCCGCCATCAGCGCTTCGGGATAGTGGCGGCCCGAATGGGGCGAGGCGAAGACAAAGGGCGACGGGGCGGGGCCCTCGCCGGCCGGGCGCAGGACCTCGAAGGGCGCGGGCGTCGCGGAGCGGGGCGCGGCGGGCGCTGACGGATCGTCCGGGGCAGTCATGGCGGCGATTTGGGCCATCCGCCCCCGCCCCGTCAACGCGAGGCGCGCAACGCCGCGGCGGGCTTACGGTTTATCGGAGGTTTACCGGTGGCGGTCTAGGGTGCTTACTTCCTTGGCGCCCTGCGGCGCCGACCCGAGGCCCTGGCGTCCATGACCCGTATCCTTCTGGCCGAAGACGACGACTCCCTGCGCGGCTTTCTTGCGCGCGCCCTCGAGCGCGCCGGTTATGAGGTGCGCGCCTGCGCCGATGGCGACGAGGCCATCGACGCCCTGCCCGACGCCGACTGGGATCTGCTGCTCACCGACATCGTCATGCCCGGCGCCGACGGCATCGAGGTGGCCCGCCAGGCCGCCGCGCGCCAACCGGGGCTGCGCATCATGTTCATCACCGGCTTCGCCGCCGTGGCCCTGGCCGCGAAGGAGCACGCGCCGCAGGGCGCCAAGGTGCTGTCCAAGCCGATTCACCTGCGCGACATCGTCACCGAGGTCGAACGGATGGTCGCGGCGTAAGCGACGCTTGCATCGCCCCCCGCCCCGACGCTATATCCGCGCTCTTCCCGAGGCGGACGCGTAGCTCAGCGGGAGAGCACCTCGTTGACATCGAGGGGGTCACAGGTTCGATCCCTGTCGCGTCCACCATCGTCTCCGCCCCCGTCGCCCTCGCCGCAATCGCGGTCGCGGGGCAGCAAAGCCTACGACATCCTGCAAGGAGGCTTCCGTGGCCAAAGGTCAGAAGAAGAGCAATCGTGAAGTGCGCAAACCGAAGGCCGACAAGCCCAAGCCGGTGGCCGCCGGCCCGTCCTTCCTGACGCCGCCCTCCAAGAAATAGACTTAAGGTACGCACGATTGCCCGGCGCCCCCGGGTGATTGCCAAATGACACGGTTGGGATGATGATCCCCTGTCGGCGGCTGTTCAGACCGTCCCGGGGGAAACGATGCCCATCTGGCTGCAGGCAGCCGTCATCGCTCTGAGTCTCGTGGTCGCCTGGACGCTCGCCGAACGCAGCGCCCATAACTGGCGGCCCCTGCGCCTGCGGCCCAGGACGCCGGCCCTGCCGAGCCTAAAGATGTGGGCGCCGAGGTTGGCGCTGCTCCTGGTGCTGATGGCGACGATCCACGCCGCCATCGATCCGCATTACGACCGCCGCGTCTTCCCGATCGGCCCGGCCGAGCTGCAGCACATGGCTTACGCCTTCGGCGTCACCCTGATGCTGATGCTCGGCTTTCCCACCCTGCGCACGGCCGCCGCGGGCGGCTGGGTGCTGGCGGCCGGGGTGGCGGTGGAGCTGCTGCAGGCCGCCGCCCTTCTGCCCGGCTATGCCAGCCTGACGGACATGGCCGCCGATGCGGCCGGGGTCGCGGCCGCGATCGTCCCCATGATGATCGCCAATATCCGCGCCAAGAGGCGGGCGGAGCTCACCGCCCCGCGCGGGCCGCAGGGCCCGGCGCCGCGACCGCGTCGGCTCCAGGTCGTGCGGCCCAGTCCGGATTCGCCCGCCTAGACCTCCCCGATCCGAAGACATCGCGCGCCCGCGCAGCCTGTCCATATGTCGACAGGTCGACCGACCAAGTGAACACCCCGGGCCGGCGATGGACCGGGCAGGCAAGGCCAGCAACGGGCAGGCCGACCGAACCTTGATCTACAAGGTTGAGGAGCCATTCCGCCCCGTCTCTGCTTGGAGGCGGCAGTCTGATCGTTGACTCACCCGGTTGTGCACTTGCGTTGACCGACCAGGCCCAGCCAATGAAGGCGCCGCAAACTGGCAGCGCCTAAAGGATCGGCGGGGCCGGTCCGCCGCTGATTACTTTGCGGACTATTTCGCCCGCTGCGAGAAATGCTTAATGACTCGGAAAAAATAGCTTGCCGCACCGCAACATGCGACGTTAAATGGAGTCCGTGTAAAGGGGTTATCCGCTGCCCTCCAGGGGCGGCGCTACAGCCACAAAGCGTAGCGTGTTGTTGGCGTCCCGTCGACAATTTGAGGGTTCATGATGTACCATAGCCCAGCGCCCGCCGAAGGGGCGGAAGTACGCACGCCAGTCCTGGTGTCGGCCTCGTCCGGCGATCCGGTGACGAGCCTGGCCAAGCGCGCCCTCGACGCCTTCGGCGCTCTGGGGGCCCTGGTGTTCTTCGCCCCCTTGTTGCTCATCATCGCCCTGATGGTTCGCCTGGACTCCCCCGGCCCCGCCCTGTTCCGCCAGAAGCGCGGCGGCCTGAACGGGCGCACCTTCGTCATCTACAAGTTCCGCACCATGCGGGTTCAGGAAGACGGCGTCGACATCAAGCACGCCACCAAGGGCGACGCCCGGATCACCCGCTTCGGCGCCTTCCTGCGCCGCACGAGCCTGGATGAACTGCCGCAACTGCTCAATGTCCTCATAGGCGACATGTCCATTGTCGGGCCCCGGCCCCACGCCGTGGCCCATGACGAGCTCTACGGCGCCCTGCTTCCCGAATACCGCGACCGCGCCCGCGCCAAGCCGGGCCTGACCGGTCTGGCCCAGATTTCCGGCCTGCGCGGAGACATCGTCGATCTCGACACCATGCGCCGCCGGGTCGACTGCGACCTCGCCTACATCCGCGGCTGGAGCTTCATGCTCGACGCGAAGGTCATCATCGCCACCGCCGCCCGGGTGCTGTTCGACAAGGCCGCCTACTGACCGCGGGCCGTGCGCCTGCATTAGGCATTCGTTGTCCACGTCCGGTCACCCGCCCTTAAGCCAGCCAGCCGATCATGCCTCACGCCCTGGAGGATTGCTCGTGGCCCGCCATTCAACCGCCCGTTCCGCCGCGCCGGCCGCTACGCCCGCCGACTCCGCGCCGGTCCGTGCGCCGAGCCTGTGGCCCGCCGACCTGTCCGGGGCCGAGGACGCGGCCTATGGCGGCGCCCGGCAACTGCAGGACGACCTGCGCGCCCGTCTGGCCGACGGCGACCTGGCGACGCCCGACGCGCGCTGGAGCCCCCGGCGCATGCTGGCCTTCGCGGTCGGCGCCTCGGCCCTGCTGTGGGGCGGCATCGTCGCGGGCGGATACCTCCTCCTGAACGCCTGAGCCCAGGCCCACTGTCCCGAAGGCCTAGCGGACGATCGACCTCCCGCGCCGGCCGCCTGCGCGCCCAACAGACACCGCGCCACCGCGCCACCGCTGGGCGTGGCGAAGCATCGAGAACGATACGTTATCGTAAATATCCATTCATGACGTGTATTCACATGACGGTGATTTACACTACTACTGATTCACCACTCTACTTATGATAACCTTGATACTGTCGTGAGATGATCTCCATAGTAAGGAGATGGCTCATGTTCGAGTTTGTGATTCATCAGGCGGGGACCGCTCCGGCGCGGGGGCGCCCATGAGCCTGGCGCCCGAGGCCGAGCGTCGCCTGTCCCCCCGCCCCGCCAAGGGCGATGCCCGCGTGATCCGCGAGGCCCCCGTCGAAGGCACGAGCGTTGCAGTCGCGGAACCTAGGCCGCGATTGTTGTGCCAGGGCGGGATCGACGGAATGCACCAACCCATCACCACCACGGCGCGGGTCTCGCTCATGGGCGCGGACCTGGACCCGGTGACTCCCGACCAGGTGATGGCCTTCATTGATCGCCGCGCCGGCCGCGGCCGCAAGGCCGTGATTGGAAACCATAACCTCCACAGCCTGTATCTGCTGCGGGCGAACCCCGGCATGCGCGCCTTCTTCGCCAAGGCGGACCTCATTCAGATCGATTCCGTGCCGCTCATCCTGTGGGGCATGGCGCTGGGACAGCCGGTGGACTGGGGCCATCGCTCGACCTATCTCGACTGGCACGAGCGCTTCTGGCTGATGGCGTCGGAACGGGGATGGCGGGTGTTCCTGCTGGGCTCAGCCCCCGGGGTCGCCGACAAGGCCATCCGGCGGGTGCAGGGGCGCTGGCCGACGGTCAGCCTGGCCAGCCACCACGGCTATTTCGATCACCGGGCCGAGTCGGACCAGAACCAGGCGGTGCTGGAGACGATCAACGCCTTTCGCCCGGACGTGATCCTGGTGGGGATGGGGATGCCGATCCAGGAAATCTGGATCGCCCAGAACGAGGAGCGTCTGGCCACCGGCGTCCTGCTGTCCGTGGGCGGGGCGTTCGACTACGAGGCCGGGGTTCAGATTCCCGCGCCGCGATGGATCGGCCGCCTCGGTATGGAATGGCTGTTCCGCTTCGTGATCCAGCCCCGCCGCCTGTTCAGTCGCTATTTCATCGAGCCCTGGGGCCTGGTCAGCGTGGCCATGGACGATCTGCGCCTGGCCCGGGTCTCTCGCCGCGGCGAGACGCCCCTGGCGCGGCCTCCCGCGATCAACCCGGGGGTCTCGACGCCCGCAGAGCGCTGAACAGCGCCGCGCCGCCCGCGACGGCGGCGGCCGGGACGAGGGCCACCAGCCACACCGCAGCCAGGGCCGTCAACTGCGCGCCGCTGAGCACGCGCGCCTGTAGGGTGGCCATCCTCGTCCCCTCTTAACCTTAACCGTCCTAACCCAAGGCGGCCTGACCGACAAGCCTTTCGGGCCAGTTCCATAGAGCCGATCTATGGGGCCTATACAGCCGTTCTATTGGACCCGGCGGCAGGCTTGGGCCTACCTATCGGGCCAGGGCGCGGCCCGCGGGCGCGCGCTCCCCAGATCCCTTTGCAGGAGCCGCCCATGTCCCTCGCCGCGAGCAAGACCGTCGAGAATCTCAAGGAAGCCTTCGCCGGCGAGAGCCAGGCGAACCGCCGTTATCTCTACTTCGCGCAGAAGGCCGACATCGAAGGCTACAACGACGTGGCCTCCGTGTTCCGCTCCACCGCCGAGGGCGAAACCGGACATGCCCATGGCCACCTGGAATTCCTGGAAGAGGTCGGCGACCCCGCCACCGGCCTGCCCATCGGCGGCACCTCCGACAACCTCAAGGCGGCCATCGCCGGCGAGACCCACGAATACACCGACATGTATCCGGGGATGGCCCGCACCGCCCGTGAGGAAGGTTTCGAGGAAATCGCCGACTGGTTCGAAACCCTCGCCAAGGCCGAGAAGTCCCACGCCGGGCGCTTCCAAAAGGCCCTGGACACCATGGCCTAAGCGGCCCGCGGCCTCCGCGCCCGCGGAGGCCGGACCAAGGCGCGCCCCGCCCCGCGGGGCGCGCACGGCCTTGCCCCCCGGGGCGAGGATATCCCGCGCCTTGGGGAAGTTGCATGGCCTTGCCGCCTAACGAGCCGACCACCGAACCCGCGCCCGATCACGCGCCCGACGCCAAGCTCGACGCCATGGAGGCCACCGGCCGGGTGCGTGAGGGTAGCGTCGACGCCCCCTATCGCCACCCGATCGCCTGGCGCGACGACAGCTACTACGACATGCCGGCCATCGAGGCCGAGATGGAGCGGGTGTTCGACATCTGTCACGGCTGCCGGCGCTGCTTCAACCTGTGCGACAGCTTCCCGCGCCTGTTCGACATGATCGACGAGAGCCCCACCGGCGAACTCGATGGGGTCGACAAGAAGGACTACGTCAAGGTCGTCGACGCCTGCACGCTCTGCGACATGTGCTTCCTGACCAAGTGTCCCTACGTGCCGCCCCACCCCTTCGACCTGGACTTCCCGCACCTGATGCTGCGCCACCGCGCCTCGGAGCGGAAGCACAAGGGCAAGAACTTCGTCCGCGAGCAGCTCGGCGAGACCGACCGCAACGGGACCATGCTCAAGCCCGTGGCGGCCCTGGCCAACTGGGCGTCCGATGTCGAGAACGTTCCCGTCCGCTATGTGATGGAGAAGGTGATCGGCGTCGACCGACGGGTGGAGCTGCCCAAATACCACACCGCCACCGCCGAGGACCTGCTGCCGCGCCCGCTGCCGCCCAATCCCCTGGGCCCCGCCTTCGGCCAGCGCAAGGTGGCCGTCTACGCCACCTGTTTCGTCGACTACAACACCCCCAACACCGCCTACGCCGCGATGCAGGTGCTGGCGCGCCAGGGGGTGCTGGCCGAGCTGGTCTATCCGCAATGCTGCGGCATGCCCCAGCTGGAAGCCGGCGACATCGCCGAGGTGGCCAAGCGCGCCGAGGCGGTCTCCGCCGAAATGAACCGCTGGATCGACCGGGGCTACGACGTGGTGGCCCTGACCGCTTCCTGCGGCCTGATGATGAAGTTCGAGTGGCCGCTGATCCTGCCCGAGAACGACGCCGTGCGCCGCCTGTCGGCCCACACCTACGACATCTGCGAATATGTGGTGGACCTGTCCAAGTCCCTGGGGCTGGACCCGGGGCTGAAGCCGGTGGAGGGGGGCGTGACCATCCATCACGCCTGCCATGCCCGGGCGCAGAACATGGGCGCCAAGTCGGCCGAGATGCTGCGCCTGATCCCCGACACCAAGATCGACCTGATCGAGCGCTGTTCGGGCCACGGCGGCACCTTCGGGGTGATGCACGAGACCTATGACGTGGCCCTCAAGGTCGGCAAGGCCGCCGCCCGCACGGTCAAGCAGAAGGACAACGACACCCTCTGCTCGGACTGCCCCTTGGCCTGCAAGCACCTGGGCCAGCTCCTCGTCGCCGAGCTGGGGGTCACGGATAAGCCGCGCCAGGCGCATCCGATCGAGATCCTCGCCCAGGCCTACGGATAGTCCCATGCCCCCCGCCGACCGCCGCATCACCGCCGCCGACATCCTCCCCGACGCCGAGTTCGGCGCCCAGCGCAAGGCCCGGCGCGCGGCCCTGCTGCCGCTGAAGCGCCTGCGCCGGGTGGACCTGGGCCCCTACTGCACCTTCTATTTCGAGAGCTTCGACACCATGCTCTTCCAGATCCAGGAGATGCTCCTGATCGAGAAGGGCGGCGAGGCCCAGCTGAAGGACGAGCTGGACGCCTACAACCCCCTGGTGCCCAACGGCTCCGAACTGGTCTGCACGATCATGTTCGAGATCGACGACGAGTTGCGCCGCGCCTCGATCCTGGCGCGACTGGGCGGCATCGACGACCGCTTCTTCCTGCAGGTGGGCGACGAGCGCGTGTTCGGCGTGGCCGAAGGCGACATCGAGCGCACCCGCGACGACGGCAAGACCTCGTCGGTGCACTTCATGCACTTCCCCCTGACCGAGGCCCAGAAGGCGGTGTTCCACGACCCGGCCACCACCATCGCCATCGGCGCGGACCATGAGCTGTACGCGCACATGGCCCAGCTCAGCCCGGCGACCCGGGCGGAGCTGGCCAGGGACTTCAGCTAGCCTATTCCGCTGGCTGGGCCGCCAGGCCCGAGCGGTGCGCCTTGCCGCTGGTGGCCCCGAAGACCACGAGGGCGAAAAGAACCATCGAGGCGGCCACCACCACTGACGCTGCGGCCAGGATCGGCGCCGCCCGCTGGTCCCCGCTGACCTCGAAAGCCAGGGCGATGACCATGACGAAGGTGGCGGGCACATAGGTGATGAAATGCGCCGCGGCGAGCCGTCTGGCCGCAGCCTGGGGAAACACTCGGTAGAATAGGCCGAACAGGAACATGGAGACCCAGCCCAGCAGGTTCAGGTGGGCGTGGGCCGGGGCGAGGGTGAAGTCCTGATTCTTGCCCATCACCACGCCCAGGCCCATCCCCACGAGGATGCTGAGTACGGCCAGTTGCATAAATCGATCGGATAGCCTCGGCATGTCCATAACTCCCCCAACGACGCGCCTACGTCGGCGCGCCTGGGAAGCTAGCGCCGGCTGGTGCGTCTGAAAAGCAGCCGGGACGGGTGGGGGCCGAGGGGGAGGAAGCCCCCACCCGGATCGCTATCGGGCCCGTGAGGGTGGGCGGGCCCGGTGCGATCAGCCCGGCATCAGGACCTTGTCGACCACGTGGATGACGCCATTGGACTGCATGACGTCACCGATGGTGACGTGAGCCATGCCGCCCTTGGCGTCGGTGATCATCAGGGTCTTGCCCATCTGGGTGACGGTGAGGTCGGCGCCGTTGACGGTCTTCACCACGGCCTTGCCCCCGCCGGCCTTCACGGCGGCCATAATGTCGGCGGCGGTCATGCGGCCGGCGACCACGTGGTAGGTGAGAATGCCCGTGAGGGTCTGCTTGTTCTCAGGCTTGACCAGGGTGTCGACCGTGCCCGCGGGCAGGGCGTCGAAGGCGGCGTTGGTGGGGGCGAAGACGGTGAACGGGCCGGGGCCCGACAGGGGTGTCCACGAGGCCGGCGGCCTTGACCGCGGCGACCAGGGTGGTGTGGTCCTTCGAATTGACGGCGTTCTCGACGATGTTTTTCGAGGGGTACATGGCGGCGCCGCCGACCATCACGGTCTTCTCCGAGCCCATGGCGGGCTTGGCCATCTGGGCCAGGGCGGGAGAGGTCATGGCGGCGGTCAGGGCGAGGGCCGAGACGGCGGCGGCGCAGAGTTTCAGAGAGGCGGATCGCATGGGGGGCTCCTGGGGGCGCGTCAGAACGACGCGGACATCACGGAGCTGTTACGGCGGCATCGGCGCTTTCGGATGACTCGCGGCGTCGGGAAGCCGACAAAGGCTATGTTTGGCCAGGCCCCGGCCCCCGGCCGGCGACCGTCGCCACCAGGGCGTCGATGTCCTGCGGCAGGGCCTCGCCGCGCCAGGCCACGTGCCCGTCCGGCCGCACCAGGACCAGACGCGTCTCGTAGAGGCGGACCACGGCGGCCTCGTCGATGCGCACGGTCTTGAGGGGCGCCCCCGCCGCCGCCGCCGCCGCCGCGAGCCGGGCGTCGTCGCCGTGCGCCTCGCCCAGCTGGAGCAGGACGAAGCTGTCGCCAAAAAGGTCGAGGGTGGAGCGGCCGTCGGCCATCCAAAGGTGCGGCGCGCGCATCCCGGGCCAGGTGGAGGCGGAAAAGCTGGGACGGGTCGTCGGGGGGCTCCGGCGTCCCGTCCAGCCACGATCACGGGCGAGTCCACATAGCGGTAGCCGAGGTGGGTGCCGGCGCTGTTGAACTGCCGCGCCAGCCCAGCGGATCTTGCGCCGCAGGGCCGTGCGGGCCGTCTCGCCCTCAGGCCCCGGCGCGTCGATGTCGGCCGGCGTCTCGTCCATGACCATGTCGATCTTGTCGGAGTTGTTGGCCGAGATGACGCTGTTGCGCACGGCGATAGGCTTGCGTTCGATCTCGTAGCTGTCCAGCAGCGACTCGCCGCCCCAGCCGCGCAGCACCGCGTCCAGCTTCCAGCCCCAGGTCGCAGGCGTCGCCGATGCCGGTGTTCATGCCCACGCCGCCGGTGGGGGCGAAGAGGTGGGCGGCGTCCCCGGCCAGGAAGATGCGCCCGTCCCGCCAGCGCCGGGCCACCGACTGGTGGTGCCGCCAGTGGGTGGTCTGCAGCAGTTCAAGGTCGAAGGGCTTGCCCATGGCGCGGAACAGGATCGCCTGGGGGTCGAGGGTCTCGGTGGCCTTGGCGGGATCCAGGAAATAGTACTGGAAGTTCCACAGCTCGCGCCCGTCGATGGCGGTGAAGACGCCGAAGCTGTCGGGGGTGAACAGGAAGTACAGGTTCGCCATGCCCAGGCCGTGGACCGCCATGAAATCGCGGCTGCGGAAGAAGAAGCTGACGTTCGAGCGCATGGCGCCGCGCCCGTTCATGCGGATGCCCAAGGACCGGCGCAGGGCGCTGGCCCCGCCGTCGCAGGCCACCAGATAGGGCGACCGCGCAGTCTCCTGGCGGCCGGTGGCGACCTCGGTGATCCGGCAGACCACGCCGTCGGCGTCCTGGTCGGCGCCGTCGCAGCGCCAGCCGTGGCGCAGCTCCAGGTTGGGCAGGGTTCGGGCGTGGGCCAGCAACACCGGCTCCAGGGCCTGCTGACCGATCTGGGTCTTGCCGTAGGGCGACCATTGCAGTTCGCGAAACCGCGCCACGTCCTCAGGGGCGCGGGCCCGGGTCTCGGCGATCGAGGGCGAGCGGAAGCGGTGCAGCTCCTGCCCCGCCAGGCGGGTGGTGAAGATGATATAGTAGGGGTTCTCCTCGGGCACCGCCGCCGCATAGATGGCGTCGTCCAGGCCCCAGCGTCGATAGAGCTCCATCGACCGGGCGCCCAGCAGGGTCGCCTTGGGGTGAGCCGGCGGACCGGTGCGCTCCTCGATGACGGCGCAGCGCTGGCCGCGGTGGGCCAGGTCGATGGCCAGGGTCAGGCCCACCGGCCCGCCGCCGACGATGATCACCGGTTTCGGTCATGGACGTCCCTCGGCCGTCGCAAAGGCCTTCAGCAGATCGTCCAGGGCCTCCATCGGCGGGAAGGTCGAGAAGCTGTGCACGGCCGGGGTGGCCGCCCAGGGCAGCTTCTCGCTGACATAGGTCTCGATGAACGGCGTGAACCAGCGATGGTCGTCCAGCATGGTCGCGCGGACATTGACGAAGAAGTCCATGCCGGCGGCGCGGGTGAACATCCAGCTCATGCAGTAGGGGCAGAAGAAGTGGCGCGCCTCCCCGTGCAGGCCGCCGATCACCGGCTCGCCGGCGGTCACCGCGAAGCCCTCGCTGGGAATGGCGACGCTGAGCGAGAAGGCGCTGGCGCTCATGGTCTGGCACCCGGTGCAATGGCAGGCCGCGGTCAGCAGCGGCGGGGCGCTGATCCGGATCCGGACCCGGCCGCAGCGACAGCCCCCGTCCATGGGCAGGGAGGGTGACGCCATGGGGTTATCTCCGCTGGTGGAACCTGTCGTTGTCATAGCCGCGGCGCCGGCCGGTGGTCACGGGCGTAGATCTGCAGGGCGCCGAGTCCGCCGGGCGCCCACGCCCGGGGCGCGGACAGGCACCCGGGCCACAGGGACAGAGCCAGATCCCGCGTCGCCGGGGCGATGGCCTCGGCGGTTGCCAGCCGGCGGATGGTCGAGACCTGCATCAGATGGCCCGGCGCCTGGCCCATCAGCATCCACGGCTCCCACGGTCCCAGGGACGTCCACACCCCCCTATACGAGGCGGTGGTGCGGCGGCGGTCCTGCAGGTCGCGCAGGCTGCAGAACACCTTGGCGAACTCGGCGGTGCGGATCCGCCGGGCCCGCGGACTCCCGCGGCCACAGGTCGGGATCGAGCGGATTGGTCGACAGGCTGCCGCCATGGGCCGTGTAGACGGCCTGGTTGCCGTCCACCTGCCAGGCGGTGGGCCGACCCGTCCCGCCCACGGCGCCGGCCGAGGGCGGCGCGCCGATGATCCAGCACACCGACGGGATATGGGTATGGGCCACCGGCACAACTTCTCCGGTCGCCGGATTGCGCCAGTGGCTGAGGGGCCGGCGGGTGACCGGATCGGTGAAGACCATTGTGCTGCTGAGGGCGTATCGGAAGGTCCCGTCCGCCTGCGGTTCCGCCCGGCCGACGCTGAACCCGTCGCAGCCGAACAGCGGGGTCACCGGACCGTCGTCGCCGACCACGGCGTAGATCACGCCGCTGATGCCGTTGAAGCCATCGACGCTGCCGGCCACGTCCGAATGCAGCTTCACATAGGCGTAGCCGTTGTCCCGGGGGCTCTCCAGGTCGAGCGCCGCGGTCGCCGCCCCCGCCGGCCGGCGACGACCAGGGCGGCGCCGGCCAGCACGCCGCGCCGCCCAATGGTCTGGTTCATGACGCCGTTTTCCCGCTTCGCCGGGAGGACGCTAGAGGGTTTGGCGACGGAATCAATCAGCCCGCCGGGGACGGCCGGGTGGTGATCGGCGCGTCGGGA
>CBDIHH010000003.1:0-733882 GCA_965279095.1 Caulobacteraceae bacterium | reverse complement strand
CGGGCGCGGCCTCCTCGGCCCAGGCCTTGGCCCCCGCGAACAGGCTGGGCAGGTCGGCGGCCCCGCTGGCCGCCCGCGCGGCCAGCACGCCGCCCACCGCCACCACCAGCACCGGCAGGAAGCGCGGCATCCGGCTCACGAGCGACGCTCCAGGGCGACGGCGAGGTCCCGCTGAAGCCGGGCGGCGCCGGCGGGGACGGTCTCGAACAGGTCATCGTCAATGGCCACCCGGGGACGGGGCGACGGGGGCGACCCGCAGGGGACGCGCCGCGCGGGCGCCCAGATCCAGCGCCGGTTCAGCGGCCGCCGGGCGGGCGGCGGCGCGCGGGGGGCTCGGCCGCGCGGGGACGCTCGGCCGGCCGAGCCGGCTCGGGCAGGCTGGCGCTGTCGCGGATCAATTTGTCCAGCAGGGAGGCCTGCACCTTGGCCTTCTCGATGCGGTCATGCAGCAGTTCGCGCGCCTCGTCGGTGGCGTCGCGCCACTGTGCCAGGCCCCGCGTGGGTGCGCGCAGCCGCCTGGTCCAGATCGTTGACGGCCTTGATGAAACCGGCCTGGCTCTCACGCAGGGCGCGAAGGCGTCGGTCCAGCCTCAGCCCCAGGGCCAGGGCCGCCACCAGCAGGCCCCCGAGCAGCAGGTTCAGGATCAGGGCGATGGGGCTCATGACAGGTCCGCCAGGGCTTGGCGCGCGGCGGGGTTGAGCGCGTGTTCGACGCGCACCGCCACGGCATGGTTGCGGCGCCCCATGCGCCCACGGGTCAGGGGAATGGCGCCGGCGCGAAGTTCCACCAGGCTGTCTGGGGTCGCGTTGAGGGTCAGGGTGTCGCCGACCTTCAGGGCGAGGACATCCCTGAGGGGGATCTGCTGTTCGTCGAGCACGGCGCGGACCTCCATCTGGGTGGTCCACAATTCTGTGGCCAGGTGGCTTTCCCAGATGTTGTCGCGGCCGAACTTCTCGCCCATGAACTGCTGCAGCAGCATCTTGCGGATGGGCTCGAGCGTCGCATAGGGCAGGAGCAGCTCGATGCGCCCCCCCCGATCGTCCATGTCGATGCGCAGCTTGACCAGGATGGCGGCGTTGGCCGGCCGGGCGATGGCCGCGAAACGGGGGTTGGTCTCCAGCCGGTCGAGGTTGAAGTTGACCGTGGTCAGGGGCTCGAAGGCGCTCTTGGCGTCGCCCAGCACCACCTCGACCATCCGCTGCACCAGCACCCGCTCGATGGTGGTGTAGGGCCGCCCTTCGATGCGCATGGCCGCCGAGCCGCGGCGGCCGCCGAGCAGCACATCGACGATGGAATAGATCAGGTTGGAGTCGACGATCAGCAGGCCGTAGTTGTCCAGCTCTTCGGCGCGGAACACCGCCAGGATGGCCGGCAGCGGGATGGAGTTGAGGTAGTCGCCGAAGCGAACCGACGAGATGTTGTCGAGGCTGACCTCGACGTTGTCCGAGGTGAAGTTGCGCAGGGAGGTGGTCATCATCCGCACCAGGCGGTCGAAGACGATCTCCAGCATCGGCAGCCGCTCGTAGGACACGAGGGCGGAATTGATGATGGCGCGGATGCCCGAGCGATCGGCGGAATCGTCCGACAGATCGAAGCCGAGCAGGCTGTCGATCTCGTCCTGGTTGAGGATACGCTCGCCGACGCCCGCCCCCGCCTGGTCTTGCAACGACCAGTTGGCGTCCTCGGCCAGGGGCTCACCGTCCAGACCCAGGCCGTCGAGGGGGGTTTCTGAATCGTCCATGGGGCTTGCGTCCAACCAGGCTGGGCCTAGTTGATCAGCATCTCCTCGATGAGAACGGAATTGACCTTGGCCGGGGCCACCACGAGGTTGACCCGCCGCAGGATCTCCATGCGCAGCTGGTAGCCGCCCTGACTGCCCGAGAGGTCCTCGGGGCGCAGTTCGCGCAGGAACATCTGGAACATGTCGGTCATGCGCGGAAGGTTGGGGCTGAGCGCCTCGGCGGTGGTTTCGTCAGGCAGTTCGAGGGTCAGTTTCAGCTTCAGGAAGGTCGGACGGCCGTCGGCGGTCTGCATGTTCACCACCATGCTGGGCAGGGTGTAGAACACCACCCCGTCGGGGCCCTCGGCGATGACCACGCCCTCGGGGGGCTTTTCCTCGCCTTCCTTCTTCTTCTTTTCCTTTTTCTCGGCCTTTTCCGGCTTGCCGGCCTCATGGCCGGCCTTGGGCTTCATCAGCATGAAGGCCGCGGTCCCGCCGCCCCCCAGCACCAGCACGGCGGCCGCGCCGGCGATGATCAGCAGCTTGAGCGGCGGCTTCTTCTTGCCGGTGGCCTCGCCCTCGGCGCCCTCGGCGCCCTCGACGACAGCGGGCGTCTCGGCGTCCCCCTCGGGGGCCGCCTCCTTGGACTTCTTCTTGAACAGCTTGCCTAGCATGCGTCCCGCCGACCGTTGCGGCGCGCCCCCGGCGCCGCCTCACCGCCTGGGGACCGCGCGCGTGCGTTCCATCGAGTCCAGGCCGTGCCCGATCAATCGGCCCAGGATGGTTAACGCTTGGTTTTTTCCGCGGCGCACCGCTGCAGATTTTGCCTAGCAGGGCCTGCCGCCCGGCGGGCCGTTAACCCTATATTTCGTTGATAATATGCGCCTTTTTCCTGGCCCGGCGCTTGCAGCCTAATCATGCGACGCGTCAATTCGCGCAGGCTGTGGACCGCCATGGACAACACCCTCTACGTCGCCCTCTCGCGCCAAATGACCCTGCGCCGGGAATTCGACCTCGTAGCCAACAATATCGCCAACACCGAGACGGTCGGCTTCAAGGTCGAATCGCTGATGGTCGAGGCCAAGGAGGAGCGTCCCCGGGGCGGCGCCTTCACCGGCTCGAACCTGCCCATCAACTTCGTGCTCGACGGCGCGGTGGCCCGCGACTTCACCGAAGGCGCCCTGAAGCCCACCGGCAATCCGCTGGACCTGGCCATCTCCGGCCAGGGGTTCTTCAAGATCAACACGGCCAACGGCGAGCGCTACACCCGCGACGGCCGCTTCTCCATGGACGGGACCGGCAAGCTGATCACCGCCGCCGGGGACCCGGTGGCCGGCGAGGGCGGCGACATCATCCTCGACCCCACCCAGGGACCGCCGAAGATCGCCGAGGACGGCACCGTCAGCCAGGCCAACGGGCCGATCGGCAAGATCGCCCTGGTCCGCTTCGCCAGCCTGGGCGCCCTGTCCAAGGACGGCGACGGCCTGTTCAGCAACAGCTCCAACCAGGCGGCGGAGTCCGCCGGCGGCGCGCGGCTGTCGCAGGGGGCGGTGGAGGGATCCAACGTCCAGGCCATCACCCAGATCACCCGGATGATCGAGGTCAGCCGGGCCTACGAATCCACCGCCAAGATGATGGACAAGACCGGCGAGATGAACAGCCAGGCGATCCAGCGCCTGGGCCGGGTCAATTAGGAGTCATAGACTATGAGAGCGCTTAGCACCGCCGCCACCGGCATGGCCGCCCAGCAGCTGAACGTGGAGGTGATCTCAAACAACATCGCCAACATGAACACCGTCGGCTTCAAACGCCAGCGGGCGGAGTTCCAGGACCTGCTCTACCAGGACCTCGAGCGCGCCGGGGCGCAGTCGTCGGACGCCGGCACCATCGTGCCGACCGGCGTGCAGATCGGCTCGGGCGTCAAGGCCGGCTCGGTCTACCGCATCACCCAGCAGGGCTCGGTCACCCGCACCGACAACAAGCTCGACGTGGCCATCCAGGGCCGCGGCTATCTGCAGGTCACCCTGCCCTCGGGCGAGCTGGCCTACACCCGCGCCGGCAACCTGGCGGTCAACAATGAGGGGCTGATGGTCACCGAGGAGGGCTATCCGGTCCAGCCCGCCATCACCATTCCCAGCGATGCGGTGGACGTGACCATCTCCAAGAGCGGTCAGGTGCAGATCACCCAGGCCGGCCAGGCCGCCCCCACCGAGGTCGGGCAGCTGGAGCTGGCGACCTTCGTCAACGAGGCGGGCCTGCAGGCCCTGGGCAGCAACCTGTTCATGGAAAGCGGCGCCTCCGGGGCGGCGATTACCGGCGTCCCCGGCTCCACCGGGATCGGCGAGTTGCTGCAGGGCTACACCGAGGCCTCCAACGTCGACGCGGTCACCGAGATCACCGCCCTGATCGCCGCCCAGCGGGCCTATGAGATGAATTCCAAGGTCATCTCGGCCGCGGACGAGATGCTCCAGGCCGCCGCCCAGGTGAAGGGCTAGGTCATGCGCAACCTGCTGATCGCCCTCGCCTTCGCCCCCCTCCTGGCCGCCGGCCCGGCCCTCGCCGCCCAGCCCGTGGTGCTGCGCCAGACCATCGCCGACGAGGATGGCCGGGTGACCCTCGGAGAACTCTTCGACGGCGCCGGCCGCGCCGCCGGCGTGGTGGTCACGGTGATGAAGCCGGGCGCCAGCGCCATTCTCGACGCGGGCGAGGTGCAGCGTATCGCCCTGGCCAACGGCCTGTCCTGGGCCAACGAGGCCGGCCTGCGCCGGGTGGTGGTGCGCCCGGGCGGGTCCGCCGACCTCGGCCCCCGGGGCGCCGTGGAGGCCCTGACCTACACCCGCAGCCTCGCCGCGGGCGAGATGGTGGGACCCGAGGACCTGGCCTGGACCAAGGTCGTGGCCGCCCCCCAGGACGCGCCGCGCGACGCCGCCGCCGTCATCGGCCTGGCCGCCAAGCGCCCCCTGCGCGCCGGCTCGGTGGTCGCCCAGCGCGATGTCACCGCCCCGCTGGTGATCAAGAAGGACGACGTCGTCACCGTGACCTATGCCGACGATGGCGTCAGCCTGGCGCTCCAGGCCCGCGCCCTGGGAGCCGCCGCCGCCGGCGAGACCGTCTCGGTGGTCAATCCCGCCTCCAAGAAGGTGCTGCAGGCGGTCGCCACCGGCCCCGGCGAGGCCGTCATCGGCCCGCAGGCCCTCGCCGCCCGCGCGCCCACCGGCCGCAACGCCTTCGCCTCCCTCCGCTAGAGAGACCAGTCCCATGTCGCTTCGCCTCGCCCCCCTCGCCCTCATCGCCCTGCTGCCGCTGGCGGCCTGTTCCACCGCGGCCACCGACATCCGCGGCCCCCGGCTGACCCCGATCAGCTATCCGGCGGAGCCCCTGCCGCAGTCGCCGTCCCTGGGCGCGCGCCAGGCGGGGCTGCAGCCGGCCTCGGCCAATTCCCTGTGGCAGACCGGGGCCCGGGCCTTCTTCAACGACCAGCGCGCCAGCCAGGTGGGCGACATCCTGACGGTGCAGATCTCCATCGACGACAGCGCCAAGGTCTCCAACGCCACCAACCGCACCCGCTCCTCCAGCACCCAGGGCGGCATCACCAGCCTGGGCGGATTCGAGGCCAACCTGCAGAAGGTGCTGCCGGGGGCGCCCGACACCGCCAATCTGCTGCAGTTCGGCGGCGACAGCTCGTCCTCCGGCCAGGGATCGGTGAACCGGGCCGAGAAGATCAACCTGACCATCGCGGCGGTGGTCACCGGGGTGATGCCCAACGGCAACCTGGTCATCCAGGGCCGCCAGGAGGTGCGCACCAACGCCGAGGTCCGCGACCTCACCGTCACCGGCATTGTCCGCCCGCAGGACATCTCGTCCTCCAACACCATCCGCCACAGCCAGATCGCCGAGGCGCGAATCTCCTACGGGGGCCGCGGCGACATCTCGCGCATCCAGAAGAGCCCGGTGGGCCAGAGCCTCGTCGAACGCTATTCGCCGTTCTAGGCGTCCCGGCGGAACCATCGGCGAACATCGGCCTTATCAGAGCAGGATTTGGACGGACCCGGTCGATCGGGTCCATACGAGGCGGACCATGGCGCTCTCCCGATCAGCCGCAGCCCTGTCCCTGGCCGCCTTGGCCCTCGCCGCCTGTAGCCACGATCGTCCCCAGGCGGGGCTCAGCGACGGCATGGGCCTGTATTTCAACAGCAGCGGCGCCACCGCCACCCTGGCCTATGGCCGCGCCAGCTCCGATGACGTGGGCCTGGTGCTGCAATGCCAGGCGGGGTCGCGCTCGGTGGAGGTCAGCGACGTGGCCCGGTCCGCGGGCGCCCAGGGCCTGACCCTGACGTCCGGCCGCGCCCGGACTAGTCTTCCCGCGCGCGTCGACAGCTCTACGGGGCAGCCGACCCTCTGGGCGTCCACAGACGCCGGCGCGCCGGTGCTGAAGGCGTTCCAAGAGACCGGACGGATCGGCGTCTCCACCGGCGGCGCGCGCTACACGGTCGTGGCCAGTCCCAGCGAGATGGACGGCGTGCGGGCCTTCTTCCGCGCCTGCGCCAAGGCCTGAGGCCCAACTCCCCATAGGTCGTCATCCTGGGGCGCCTGAAGGCCGACCCCAGGACCCAGCAGCGAAGAGCTTACCGTGCGGCGCGTCGAGGTCGGCGCCGCTGGGTCGTCCGGTCAAGCCAGACGACGGCGGGGGTGGGTGCGCCCTATCAATAAAGGTCGTCATCCTGGGGCGGCCGAAGGCCGACCCCAGGCCCAGCAGCGAAGACCTGACCGTGCGGCGCGTTGAGGTCGGCGCCGCTGGGTCGTCCGGTCAAGCCGGACGATGACGGCGGGGGTGGGTGCGCCCTATCAATAAAGGTCGTCATCCTGGGGCGGCCGAAGGCCGACCCCAGGACCCAGCAGCGAAGACCTTACCGTGCGGCGCGTCGAGGTCGGCGCCGCTGGGTCGTCCCGTCAAGCCGGACGATGACGGCGGGGGTGGGTGCGCCCTATCAATAAAGGTCGTCATCCTGGGGCGGCTGAAGGCCGACCCCAGGACCCAGCAGCGAAGACCTGACCGTGCGGCGCGTTGACGTCTTCGCTGCTGGGTCCTGGATGAGTCCGCGGAGCCTGTCCTCGGGTCGGCCTTCGGCCGAGCCCGGGGGCGGCTCTCCAGGATGACGGCGGAGGGGGGGGCGGCCCTGACCGACCCTAGGCCCGCAGCCCCGCCGCCACGCGTTCCGCGCCGAGCGCCAGCAAGGCCGCGCGGGCGATGCCGTCGGCGTCAAGACCGGCCTGGGCATACATGGCCTCGGGCTTGTCCTGATCCTGGAACACGTCGGGAAGGGTCAGGGTGCGCACCTTGAGGCCGCGGTCCAGGGCGCCATGACGGGCCAGGGCGTGCAGGACGAAGGCCCCGAAGCCGCCCACCGAGCCCTCCTCGACGGTGATGAGAACCTCGTGCGCGGCGGCCAGCCGCAGCAGGAGGTCTTCGTCCAGCGGCTTGGCGAAACGCGCGTCGGCGACAGTGACGGAGACGCCGCGGGCGCCGAGCTGGTCGGCGGCCTTGAGCGCTTCGGCCAGGCGGGTGCCGAAGGAGAGGATGGCCACGGAGGTTCCCTCGCGCACGATGCGGCCGCGTCCGATCTCGAGGGGATCGGCCAGGGCGGGGATCTCCACCCCCGTCCCCTCCCCGCGCGGATATCGGAAGGCGCTGGGACGGTCGTCGATGGCGGCGGCGGTGGCGACCATGCGGGCGAGTTCGCCCTCGTCGGCCGCCGCCATCAGCACCATGTCGGGCAAGGCGCCCAGGTAGCCGATGTCAAAGGAGCCCGCGTGGGTCGCCCCATCGGCGCCCACCAGGCCGGCGCGATCGATGGCGAAGCGCACGGGCAGCTTCTGGATGGCCACGTCGTGGACCACCTGGTCGTAGCCCCGCTGCAGGAAGGTGGAATACAGGGCGCAGAAGGGCTTCATGCCGTCGGCGGCGAGCCCGGCGGCGAAGGTCACCGCGTGCTGCTCGGCGATGCCGACGTCGAAGGTGCGCTTGGGAAAGCGCTGGGCGAACAGGTCCAGGCCGGTGCCGGACGGCATGGCGGCGGTGATCGCGACGATGCGGTCGTCAAGCTCGGCGCGCTTGATGAGTTCGGTGGCGAAGACCTTGGTGTAGCTGGGCGCGGCGCTGGGGGACTTGGCCTGCTGGCCGGTGATCACGTCGAACTTGGCCACCGCGTGGTGCTTGTCCTCGGCGTTCTCGGCCGGGGCGTAGCCCTTGCCCTTCTGGGTGACCACATGGACCAGCACCGGCCGGTCGTCGATCTCGCGCACATTGCGCAGGATCGGCACCAGGTGATCAAGGTTGTGACCATCGATGGGGCCCACATAGAAGAAGCCCAGCTCCTCGAACAGGGTGCCGCCGGTGACCATGCCCCGGGCGTATTCCTCGGCCTTACGCGCCATCTCGCGGAACGGCCCCGGCACCATCGACTTGCCCAGCTTGCGCAAGGAGCGGTAGCCGCCCCCCGACACCAGGCGCGCCAGGTGGGCGCTCATCCCGCCCACGGGGGGGGCGATCGACATGTCGTTGTCGTTGAGGATGACGGTCAGCGCCTTGGTGGTGTGGCAGGCGTTGTTCATCGCCTCATAGGCCATGCCGGCGCTCATGGAGCCGTCGCCGATGACGGCCACCACCTTATTGCCCCGCCCCTGCAGGTCGCGCGACGCGCTGAAGCCGAGGGCTGCGGAGATGGAGGTCGAGGCGTGGGCCGCGCCGAAGGGGTCGAATTCGCTCTCCGACCGCTTGGTGAAGCCCGACAGGCCGCCGGGCTGGCGCAGGGTGCGGATTCGGTCGCGGCGACCGGTGAGGATCTTGTGGGGATAGGCCTGGTGGCCGACGTCCCAGATGAGGATGTCGTCAGGGGTGTCGAACACGTGGTGCAGGGCGACCGTCAGCTCGACGACCCCCAGGCCCGCGCCCAGGTGCCCGCCGGTGGTGGAGACGGCGTCGATCATCTCCGCGCGGACCTCGCCGGCCAGTTGCTTGAGGTCGTCCATCGACATCGACCGGGTGTCGGCCGGTCCGTGGACGGTATCGAGCAGAGGGGTCTGCGGCATGGGGCTGGCGGGACTCGATCTAGACTGCGCGTTTCCTATAGCGCTGTGCGGGCCCGGGGGCGAGCGGCGTCGTTGCGCAAAGGGCGGCCCAGCTGGGGGCCAGGGGTGAGCTAGGCGCTCCGTTCCAGGACGAAATCGACACTCTCGCGCAGGGCCGACGCGCGCGGGCCGAACAGTTCCAGGTGGGCGCGGGTCTGGGACGCGAGCAGGCCGATGCGCTCGCGGGCCGCCCGTACGCCCAGCAGGGTGACGAAGTTGGTCTTGCCCTTGGCCGCGTCCTTGCCCCCGGCGGTCTTGCCAAGCAGGTCCTCGTCCCCTTCGGCGTCCAGCAGGTCATCGACGATCTGGTAGGCGAGGCCGAGGTCCTGGGCGAAGGCCATCAGGGCATGCCGCTCGGCGTCGGACGCCCGGGCCAGGATCAGGGGGATCTCGAAGGCGTAGGCGATCAGGGCCCCGGTCTTCATCCGCTGCATACGGGCGATGCCGCCGAGATCCTCCTCGGTGAGGCCGAGCAGGTCGATCATCTGACCCCCGGCCATGCCGCGGGCCCCCGAGGCGATGGCCAGCTTGCGCACCAGCTCGGCGCGCAGGCCGCCGTCCTCGCAGGTATCGGGGTGGGCCAGGATCTCGAAGGCCGCGGTCTGCAGGGCGTCGCCGGCCAGCACGGCGGTGGCTTCGTCATAGGCCTTGTGCACGGTGGGGCGGCCGCGGCGCATGTCGTCGTCGTCCATGCACGGCAGGTCGTCATGGACGAGGCTGTAGGCGTGGACGCACTCCAGGGCGCAGGCGGCCCGAAGGACCGAGCGCTCATCGAGGTCGAACATCCGCGCCGTCTCCAGGGCGAAGAAAGGCCTCAGGCGCTTGCCGGGCCCCAGCGCCGCATAGCGCATGGCCTCGGTCAGGCGCTGCTCGGGGCCGTCGGCGCGGGGCAGCAGCTGGTCCAGGGCCACGGTCACCAGGTCGGCGGCCGCCACGATGCGCTCGGAAAGGGTCAAGGCGCTCAAAACAGCTTCCCTCCGTCCGGAACATCACGGTCCACGGTGATCAGGACCACCTCGCCCGCCGCGTCGGGAAACCCGAGGCACAGCACCTGTGACATGAAGGGGCCGATCTGGCGCGGGGGGAAGTTCACCACCGCGGCGACACGCCGGCCCACCAGTTCGTCGAGGGTGTAGTGGACGGTGACCTGGGCCGAGGAGCGCCTGACCCCGATGTCGGGTCCGAAATCGATGCTCAGGCGGTAGGCGGGCTTGCGCGCCTCCGGAAAGGGCTCGGCGGCCACCACCGTGCCGATCCGCACATCGACTTTGGCGAAGTCGTCGAAGGCGATGAGCTGAGCGGCCGGCCCCATGCGGTCAGGAGAACTCGGCCGGCTCGACGCCCGCCGCGCCCTGCGGTCCCATGACGATCTTCTCCACGCGCAGGCGCGCAGCGTCCAGGCGGGTCTCGCAATGGGCCTTCAGCAGGGCGCCGCGGGCATAGAGTTCGATCGATTGCTCGAGGGGCGCCTGGCCCGATTCGAGCTTGGCGACGATCTGCTCGAGTTCGGCGAGGGCCTGTTCGAACGACAGGGCGGCGATGTCTGGCGTGTCGGTCATGAGGGTCTCGGGGTTCGCCGGCACCTTAGGGAGGCGGCCCGCGCAGGGCAACGCGGCAGGGCCGCCCGGCGGTCAGTTTCTCTCGAATCGCCGCGCGCACCAGTAGCCGAAACCGTGATCGGTGACCAAACGCCAGCCCTGTCGCTTCAGCTCGAAGCCGACCATGGCGTTGAAATAGCCGTGGGCGAGCACGAGGACGTCCTGGCCGCCCTCGGCCAGGCCGATCAGCCTTTCGGCGGCGTGGCGGGCGCGCTCCTGGGCCTGCTGGCGGCTCTCCTCGCCTTGGTGATGGCCCAGGGCCCAGAAGATGCGCGAGATCACGCCCCAGGTGCGCGGCGAGAATCGCAGGAACGACGGCAGGCGGGGCGGCGGCAGCGGCGCCTCGATCATCAGGGGCTCGGCGGTGAAATCCCCGTCCGCCCGCAGGGCGCGGGCGGTCTCCAGCGAGCGCGGCCGGGTCGAGCACACCACCACGGCCTCGGCGGCCGCGAGCACCAGCCGCTCCGGGGCGGTCTGGCCGGCCAGCAGGCCGCCTTCCTCATAGAGGCGCCACCAGCGGCGATATCCCTCCGAATCAAGCTTCACGCGTCGGGACAAAGCCGGCTCTCCGTGGCGCGTCAGCAGGATCGCGCCAGGACGGGCCGACAGTGTCGCCTTCGAAGCGGGCGTGGCGGGGCGGTCAGCTGTCAAGGCTGCGGTAGACCCTGTCTTGCGCACGGCCCGGGCGACCTGTCGCAATGATGTCCCCCGTTACGCCGCCTGTAACGCACGCACGTGGGCGGCGGCGGACCGGCCCAGCGCCTGTAGGTCGTAGCCGCCCTCCAGCGATGAAACAACCCGGCCGTAACAGTGGGACCGGGCGACGGCGACCACCGCCCGCGTCGCCCAGGCGAAATCGGCGGCCTCCAGCTGCTGCTGCGCAAGGGGATCGCGGCGGTGGGCGTCGAACCCGGCGGAGATCAGGATCAGGTCAGGGCGGTGGGCGTCGGCCGCGGCCATCAGCCCCTCGAAGGCCCTGCGCCAGTCCTGCGACGCGGCCATCGGCGGGACCGGCAGGTTGACGATGTTGCCGACCCCCGTCTCGTCGGCGCGGCCGGTGCCGGGATAGAGCGGGCTCTGGTGGATCGAGCCGAGGAACAGGTCGGCGTCGGCCTCGAAGGCCGCCTGGGTGCCGTTGCCGTGGTGGACATCGAAGTCGACCACGGCGATCCGGCGCAGGCCGGCCGCCTGGGCGGCGCGCGCGGCGATGGCCACGTTGGACAGCAGGCAGAAGCCCATGCCCGTCTCGGGTTCGGCATGATGGCCCGGCGGGCGCACCGCGCAGAAGGCGCGCTCCAGCTCCCCCGCCGCCACCCGGCGCACCGCGGCGATCACCGCCCCGGTGGCGCGGCGCGCGGCGGACAGGCTGCCCGGGGACAGGGCCGTGTCGGGATCCAGATGGCTGAGCCCCGCGTGGGGCGCGGCCGCCGCCAGCCGGTCGAGGTAGGCCTGCGGGTGCACGGCCAGGAGGTCGGCGATGTCGGCCAGAGGGGCGTCATGGGGCTCGAGGTCGAGACCGGGATCGTCGGCCAGGGCGTCCAAGACCGCGCGCAGGCGCTCGGGCCGCTCGGGGTGACCCTCCCCCGGACGGTGGTCGAGCATGTCGGGGTGGCTGAACAGGCCAAGGGCCATGGGCGTCTCCAGGCGGAGGGCCGATGCTAGCACAAGGTCGCGCCGCGTTCGCGGGCAACGCCCCTAGGCCACGTCCGTCTCAGTCTGCCTCCGCGAGACGGGCGCGGGGGTGAGGGCGCGGACCACCGCGCCGATCAGGGACTCGGCGTCGAAGGGCTTGGCGACGACGCCTTCGAAGCCCGCCCGCCGGAACCTGGCCTCGTCGGCCGCGCCGGCGTTGGCGCTGAACACCAGGATAGGGGTGGCGACATTGGCGCCGCCCGCCTGGATCGCCTGGGCCGCCGTCTCACCGGACATGCCCGGCATCCGCATGTCCATCAGGATCACGTCGAAGGGCGCGGCCATGGCCAGGGCTACGGCGGCGGGGCCGTCGATCGCCTCCGTCACCGCGGCCCCGACCCCCTCCAGGAGGAGGCGCGCCAGCTGGCGGTTGGCGGGATGATCGTCGACGACCAGCACCCGGGCGCCCGCCGCGACCTCGGCGCCGAGGCCGCTGGCCGTGGCCGCGGGCGGATCGGCCAGGGCAGTGGCGGGCGCGGGGATCCGGAACCAGAAGCGCGAGCCCTGACCGGGTTGGCTCTCGACGCCGATGGTTCCGCCCATGGCCTCGACCAGCCCCTTGCAGATGGCCAGGCCCAGCCCGGTGCCGATCTGGGCCGCGGCCGCAGATCCGCCAACCTGGGAGAAGCGCCGGAACAACAGGGCGCTGGCCTCGGCGGCGATGCCCTCGCCGGTGTCGATGACCTCGATGTTGAGGCTGTCCTCAGCCAGCCGCACCCGCAGGGTCACGCTGCCAGCCGCGGTGAACTTCACGGCATTGCCGAGGAGGTTGAGCAGGATCTGCCGGAGGCGGTCCGGGTCGGTCAGCACCGCGTCGTCGTCGTCCAGGTCGCCCTCGAAGACAAGGGCGAGCCCCTTGACGCTGGCCTGCGGCAGCAACAGGTCCAAGGTGGAGCGCGCCAGCCGCGCGGGGCGGAAGGGCTCGGGGCGGATGGTCGCCTCCCCCGCCTCGACCTTCGAGAAGTCGAGCACGTCGTTGACCGTCGCCAGCAGGGCGCTGCCGGCGTCCGCCACCCGGGCGACATAGGTGCGCGCCTCACCGACGAGGTCGGGCTGATCCGCCGCCAGGCGGGTGAAGCCGAGGATGCTGGTCAGGGGCGTGCGCAGCTCGTGGCTCATGTTGGCCAGGAACTCCGCCTTGACCTTCACTGCGGCCTCGGCCTCGCGCCGGGCCGCCACCAGCTCGGCCTTGATCTCCTCGCGAACCGTCACGTCGCGCACCACGTCCTGCAATTCCAGGATGCCCCCATCGGCGTCGTAGATGGCCCGGGGATGCCCCTCGAGCCAGACGAGCCGGCCATCCTTGGCCAGGGCGCGATACTGGACCCGCGGCGGGGCCGCAGAGGGTCCCTGGCGCACATAGTCGCGAAATTCCTGCATGACGCGGGGGAAGTCAGCGGGATGAACCAGATCGGCGGTACTGCGTCCGATCATTTCGTCTGGCCGGTAGCCCAGCAGGGGGAAGATGGCAGGCGACAGGTAGGTGAAGGTTCCGTCCAGGCGGTAGGTGGCGATCAGGTCGGTGGCGTTTTCCGCCAGGCGCCGGTAGCGGGATTCGCTTTCGGTGATGGTCATCTCCGCCCGCTTCAGGGCGGTGATGTCGAGCATCGTGCCGACCAGCATCGTGACGGCGCCGTCGGCGTTCCGCTCCAGGAGCATGCGGCCGAGGATATGGCGCACCTCGCCATCGGAACGGACGATGCGGGTGACCAGGTCGGGGACCTCCTTCCCGGCCCGGGCCTGTTCGATACGATGCCTGCTGGCCTGCTGATCACCGGGGTGAACCATCCGGTTAAGCGTATCGAGCGCCATCGTCTGGTTGGCAGGCAGGCCGAAGAGCCGCGCCACCCCCTCGGACCAGGTCACGGCGCCGCTCGCCACGTCCAGCCGCCAATGGCCGATGCTAGCGACGTCCTCGGCCATGGCCGATCGCCGCGCCTGTTCGCGAGAGTCCTCGAGCGCCAGGGACAGGGACTGCCGCGTCAGCCGCCATCGGGTATGCAGCGCGGCGACAGGCACGGCGATCCCCATGCAGACGATCAGAAAGAGCTGCAGCACCAGCACCTGCTGGTCCAGACGATTGCCCAGGGTCGCCAGGGGCGCGGGACTGGCATAGATGAAGGCCAGGGCGATGATGGCGACGGTCATCACGCCCGCCATGGCGCCGAGGCGCTCTCCCTTGACCGTCAGGTACAGCAGAGCCGGCAGGATCAGAAACAGCACCGGGTAATGGGGCTGGGCGAAGACCGCGATGGTCACCAGGCACAGGCCGAGCCAGGCGGCCATGGCGACCACTGTCACCGGCCGCGCCTTGAGTTCCCGTGCGGTATCTCCCGCCGCCAGCAGCGCCGGCGTGAGGATGGCGAGGCCCAGGGCGTGGGCGGCGGTCCAGATGCCAAAATTGGCCAGAAAGCTGTCGGTCGCCTGCCAGTCGAGTCCCAGGCCGGCGACCGTCGCCGACACGGCAGGCGCGACCGCGCAGGCGGCGAGGGCGAACACTCCCAGGTCGCGCGGACGCGACAGGTTGAGAACCGGGCCGCAGCGCCAGCGCACGATGCCGGCGCAGACCAGCAGCTCGGAAGCGTTGGCCAGGCTGAGAGTCACGGCCCGGTATACGGGGGTTCCCTGACCCAGGGTCGCCGCCAGAACGCCGGCGAGGAAGGCCGCGCCATAGGCCGCCCAGCCTCGCCCTGGCCGGCGCAGGAGCAGCACGAGGGCCACCGCGTCGACGGGCCACACCGGAGAGACGCGCCCCACATCCCGAGGAAGACTGAGAACCCCCGTCGTCAGGACATAGGTCACCAGGGTCAGGCAAAGGGCCTCGACCAGGATACGGCCAACCGGCGTCTCGGGCGCGGCCTTGTCAATTCGTGCGGCGGCAGCCATCGCGTTCCGCTTGCCATTCAATGGCCGAACCTATGGCAGCCAACTGGCCAAGGGCAGGTTAACCGGTCAGAGGCGCCCGCCCCCGATGTGCCTAAAGACCCGCCGCCTCGGCGGCCGCCTTCAAGTCGGCCACGAAGTCCGCGAACCTGGCCGCCTTCTCGGCCGGATCGGGCAGACGCAGCAGGTAGGACGGGTGGAAGGTGACGAAGCCTTCGGCGTCCCCGTCGATGGCGATCGGATGACCGCGGCTCTTGATCACCGGGAGCGCGCGGCCAAACACCGCACCCGCCGCCGTGGCCCCCAGGGCCACCACCACCCGAGGCCGCACCAGCCGCCGTTCATTGTCCAGCCACCAGCGGCAGGCCTCGACCTCGCCGCGGTCGGGGGTCTTGTGCAGGCGGCGCTTGCCCCTGGGTTCGTGCTTGAAGTGCTTGACGGCGTTGGTGACGAAGCAGGCGTCGCGGGCCACGCCGGCCTCGGCGAGGGCGCGGTCGAGCACGCCCCCCGCCGGCCCCACGAAGGGCCGCCCGGCCAGGTCCTCCTGGTCCCCGGGCTGCTCGCCCACCAGCATCAACCGGGCGTGGGCGGGCCCCTCCCCCGCCACCGCCTGGGTGGCGTCGCGCCACAGATCACAGCGGCGGCAGCCCTGGACGAGGGCGGCCAGGTCGCCCAGGGCGGCGGGCGTCGGCGCCGCGCCGGGCTCGACCACCGTATGGTCGGCCGGCGCCAGCGTCCTGATCCGGCGACGGGGGGCTTCGGGGGCTGACTCCACCATTTCCTGGGTCCGCGCGGAGGCCTGTTCGATCAGGTGAGGAATGAGGCGCGCCTCGGGAAGGTTGCGCCAGTAGCGTTGGGGCATCTCCTTGCGCATGGCGTTCACCTTCAGCCGGGCGGGGTTGAAGATCGAGGCGTAGTAGGTGCGCCACAGGTCCTCCAGATCGTCGGCGGCCGGGGCGGCGGACCGGTCGAGGGCGCCAGTGAAGCTCAGGTCCTCGCCATCCCAATGGGCGCAGCCGTCGGGAGTCAGGATCGAGAAACGCAGGCTGGTGAAGCGGCGGACGAAGAACGGCGCCGTGCGCTCCACCACCCGGTGAGCCGGCTCGAACCAGGCCACATAGGTCTCGTACTCTGCCGCCTCGACCTGACGGAAGCGGACGAAGGCCTTCATCTTGTGCGACGCCAGGGACACCGCCTTGCGCATCTGCGCCGCGGCCCGCACCTCGGGATCGCTGTGCAGGGAGAGAAGCTCGGGCGTCTCGCCCAGGCGACAGAGCAGGCGGTAAAGCAGGTCGAAGCGGTCCTGCGCCCGATGCAGGACCACGTCCCGGGCGAGGTCCACGAAGGCCGCGGGCACGGTGAAGGGCAAGGCCGGACCGTCGGGCGGCGGGGCGGCGTCGGCGAACAGATCGCCGGCCACCGACCAGGTCACCTCGCCCGGCGGCGCGCCACGGCCGCGCAGGGCCCGCGCCGCCCGGCGCCAGCCGTCGAAATCGGTCTCGCCGGCCAGCGACACCACGGGCATCAGAACAGGCTCAGCTGCTCGGGGGGGGCGACCCGACCCCGCAGGTCGGCCCGGTCAGTGAGGGCCCCGGGGGACCAGTCGGCGCAGACGATGAAGGGCCTGATCTTGGCGAGCCCGCGGGTCAGGCGACCGATATCCTCCAGCCGCAGCCCCCGATGGCGCCGCTCGACGAGGATGCGGTCCACCGTGCGCACGCCCAGGCCGGGCACGCGCAGCAGGGCCTCGCGGTCGGCCCGGTTCACATCCACCGGGAAGGCGTCGCGGCGGTCCAGCGCCCAGGCCAGCTTGGGGTCGATGGCCAGATCGAGCATGCCGTCGGCGTGTGGCTGCAGGATCTCGCCGCGGGAGAAGCCATAGAAGCGCATCAGCCAGTCGGCCTGGTAGAGGCGATGCTCACGCATCAGCGGCGGCCGGACCAGGGGCAGGCGGGCGGCGGCGTCGGGAATCGGGCTGAAGGCCGAGAAATAGACCCGGCGCAGGCCGTAGGCGCCGTAGAGGGTCTCGCTGCGGCCGAGCACGTCGGCGTCGGTGGCGGCGTCGGCCCCCACGATCAGCTGGGTGGTCTGGCCGGCCGGGGCGTAGGCCGGCGGCTTGACCCGGCGGGGGGCCTTGGCGCGGGCGCTGCGGGCCGCCTTGCCCTCGTCGATTCCGAGCCTCACCGACCCCATGGCCCTGCGGATCTGACGGACGTCCTTCTCGGGCGCCAGGGCGCGCAGGCTGTCATCGCGCGGCAGTTCGATATTGATCGACACCCGGTCGGCGTGCAGGGCCGCCTCGGCCACCAGGGCGGGGCTGGCCTCCGGGATGAGCTTCAGGTGGATGTAGCCGCGGAAGTCGTGGACCTCGCGCAGGGTGCGCGCCACCCGCACCATCTCCTCCATGGTGTAGTCCGCGTCACGGATGATCCCCGAGGACAGGAACAGGCCCTCGATATAGTTGCGCTTGTAGAAATTGAGGGTGAGGTCGACGACCTCCTGCACCGCGAACCGCGCCCGGGGGGTGTTGGAGCTGACGCGGTTGACGCAATAGGCGCAGTCATAAATGCAGTAGTTGGTCAGCAGGATCTTCAGCAGGCTGATGCAGCGGCCATCCGGCGCATAGGCGTGGCAGATGCCCATGCCCTCGGTGGAGCCGACGCCCTTGCCGCCGACGGAATTGCGCGGGCGGGCCCCGGACGAGGCGCAGGAAGCGTCGTATTTGGCGGCGTCCGATAGGATGGCCAGCTTGCGATTAAGGTCGAGCACTGTCATCCGGCCACTGTAGTGTTCCGCAATTGTTCCGTCCACCCCGGGCGGGGGAACGGCAGCCGTTTCCAGGGGTTAGGCGGGCAATGACTGAGCTGACCATCCGACACGAGACCCGCTACGCCTATGAGCGGCCGGTCTCGTTCACGCCGCACAGGCTGCTGGTGCGGCCGCGGGACAGCCACGCCATCCGCATCCTCAAGGCCACCCTGCAGCTGTCGCCGGCCGGGGACACGCGGTGGATCTATGACGCCCTGGGCAATTGCGTATGCGTCTACACGCCGCGAGGGCCGTCCACGCAGCTGACCGTGGTCAGCAACCTGGCCATCGCCCGCTATCCGTCGCCCCTGGCGCCCCTGGCGATCCAGGACCCCCACACCGCCTCGCCGATCGTCTATCCGCACCCCGACCGGCGGGTGCTGGGGCCGTTCATGCAGCCCGCGTGGGAGGACGACGAGGCGGTGCTGCGTGGGTGGCTGGGCCAGCACATGGGCCGTTGGGACGAGCCGGTGCTGGACTTCCTGCAGCGGCTCAACCGCGCCATCCATACCGAATTCCGCTACGCCGAGCGGCAGGAGGCGGGGGTGCAGGCGCCGTCGCGGACCATCCAGCTCGGCTCAGGCAGTTGCCGCGACCTGGCCTGGCTGATGATCGAGGTGCTGCGGCGCCTGGGTTACGCGGCGCGCTACATCATGGGCTACCTCTACTCGCCCGCCAGCGCGCAGGTCCGCGGCGCGGGCGCCACCCACGCCTGGTGCGAGGTCTTCCTGCCGGCGCTGGGCTGGATGGAGTTCGATCCCACCAATGGACTGGTGGAATCCGCCGACCTGATTCGCGTCGCCACGGTGCGCACGCCGGAGGAGGCCGCGCCGGTTTCCGGAGGGATCATCGGCAACCCTGGCGCGAGCAACCTGACGGTGTCGGTGAGCGTTGATCTGATGCCGCAGGGGTTCGCGGCGGCTTAAGGACGCGCGTGAGGCCGGACATGACCAGCGGATTTCAGCAGCAACCCTCGCGGTATGGCGATCCGCCCCGCCGCACCGTCCCCGCGCAACAGCACGGCGCGCGCTTCCACGACCTGGCCGTTCCCGCGCCTCCGCCCCGTCAGCCGGCCTCGAGGCCCTAGGCCCATTTCTTTTTGGTATGACGATTGATCCCGCGCGGGGGCGGACGCACAATCGGGCGTGACCTCTCCTCCCCCGCCTGCGCCCACCCCCTCCCCTGACATCGCCGATCCGGCTGCGCCCATAAGCTCAGGCTCGCGCATCGCCATTCTCGCGGTGGGCAGCGCCCTGTTCATGCAGTTCATGGACTCCACGGCCCTGTCGACGGCCCTGCCGACTCTCGCCCACCAGTTCCAGAGCAGCCCGGTCAACCTGCGGCTGGTCCTGACCACCTACATGATCGTGCAGGCCCTGTTCCTGCCCGCCTCAGGGTGGGCGGCCGATCGCTTCGGCGCCCGCCGGGTGTTCATGGCGGCCATGGCCACCTTCCTGCTGGGCTCCTGCCTGGCCGGCTTCTCGCAGTCGCTGCCGCAGCTGGTGGGCTCGCGCATCGTCCAGGGACTGGGCGGGGCGATGATGATGCCCGTGGCCCGGATCATCGTGGTTGGCTCGGCGCCGCGCCATCAGCTGCTGCAGGCGATGATGTGGCTGACCATGCCGGCCCTGATCGGCCCCATTGTCGGCCCGCCCCTGGCCGGGCTGATCATCGACGTGGCCAGCTGGCCGTGGATCTTCTTCGTCAACATTCCCATCGGCCTGCTCGGCATGCTGGCGGTCTGGCGCTTCGTGCCCCGGCTGACCCGGCCGCATCCGGGCGCCTTCGACATGGTCGGCTTCCTCATCAGCGTGGTCTTCATCGCCGCCATCATGACGGTGATGGAGGCGACCGGCTCGAGCGTGCTGCTGCAGGTGGCGGCCATCGCCGTGGCCGCGCCGACCGCGGCCCTCTATGTGCTTCACGCGCGACGGCGGGTCGCCCGGGGGGCCGCCCCGGTCCTGGACCTCAGCTTGTTCCGCCGCCCCACCTTCCGGCTCAGCCAGATGGGCGGCAGCCTGGTGCGCATCGGTATCGGCGGCACCCCCTATCTGCTGGCCCTGCTGTTGCAGATCGGACTGAAGCTCAGCCCCCTGCACGCCGGGCTCGTCACCATCGCCTCGGCGATCGGCGCCATCGCCGCACGGCCCCTGGGCACCCGCGCGGTGCGCGCCTTCGGCTTCCGCAAGATGCTGATCGTCTCGGCGATCCTGGTGGGGCTCCTGGGCATGGCCCCCGGCTTCTTCCGGGTCGATACCCCGATCATCATCATCGTCGTGGTGCTGGCCGCCACCGGCTTCATGCGGGCGGCGCAGTTCAGCTCGATCAACGCCCTGTCCTACGCCGACATCCCCCAGTCGCAGATCAGCGCCGCCTCGACCCTGTCATCGGTGGGCCAGCAGATCACCCTCAGCCTGGGCATCACCGTGGGCGGCGTGATGCTGCAGATCGCCCAGGGATCCTCGCGCGGCATCACCCCGGCGGACTTCGAGCTGCCGTTCCTGGTGGTCGGCGGCCTCAGCATCCTGTCGGTCATCTTCTACCGGAAGATGCCCGCCGGGGCGGGGTCGGAGATCAGCGGCCACCGCCTGCCCCGGGTCTGACGACCTACCAGGCGCCGGTGTTGGGCATCGAGGCCCAGGGCTCTGCCGGCGCCAGGCGCCCCCCCGCCTGCAGCAGTTCGATGGAGATGCCGTCGGGCGAGCGGACAAAGGCCATGTGCCCGTCCCGCGGCGGCCGATTGATGGTGACGCCCTTGTCCATCAGCCTCTGGCAGGCGGCGTAGATGTCGTCGACCTCATACGCCAGGTGGCCGAAGTTGCGGCCGCCGGCATAGTCCTCGGGGTCCCAGTTGTAGGTCAATTCCACCGCCGGGGCCGCGGTCGCCCGCGCCTGATCGGCGTCGCCGGGGGCGGCCAGGAACACCAGGGTGAAGCGGCCGTTGTCGTTCTCGATGCGGCGGGTCTCGGTGAGGCCGAGCTTGTCGCAGTAGAAGTCCAGGGCGGCGTCGAGGTCCTTCACCCGGACCATGGTGTGCAGATAGCGCATGCGGCGTGTCTCCTAGGATGCGGCGCGGCCGGACCGGACCCGGGCGCGGGCCAGTTCGTCGGCGATACGATGCGGCGAGCGGCGGTCGGCCTGGGCCTTGTCGAGGACCTCGCCGAGGGTCTCGACCATTCGCCCCAGCTTGCCCTCGACCCAGGCGGGGTCATAGGCGCCGCCGGCCTCGATGGCGCGGATCTCGGCGGCGACATTGATGATGCCGCCGCAGTTGATGACGTAGTCGGGGCAGTAGAGGACGCCCTTGTCCCACAGGTAGTCACCCACCTCGCCCATCGCCAGCTGGTTGTTGGCTCCGCCGGCGATGATCGAGCCCTTGAGCCGGGGCACGGTGTCGGCATTGATCGAGCCGCCCAGGGCGCAGGGGGCGAACACGTCGGCGTCCACGTCGTAGATCCCCTCGGGCTTGACCTGCCGGGCGCCCGTGCGCCGCGCCACCGCGTCGGCCAGGCCCTGGTTGAGATCGCACACCGTCAGCCGCGCGCCCGCCGCCGCCAGCCGGTCGGCCAGCTCGCCGCCGACGCTGCCGGCGCCCTGGATCGCCACCGAGACCTGGTTGATGTCCTTGTCCAGCCTGCGTCGCGCCGCCAGGCGGATGGCGCGGAACAGCCCCTCGGCGGTCACTGGGCTGGGATCCCCTGAGGCGCTGGGCAGGCCCACGAGGCCGGCGACGTAACGGGTCTGACGACGGGCGCCCGCCAGGTCCTCGGGCGTGACGCCGACGTCCTCGGCCCCCCAATAGCGTCCCTGCAGGGCCTCGATGCCCCGGCCCAGGGCCTCGAACAGTTCTGGCGTCTTGTCGCGACGGGCGTCGCCGAGGATCACGGCCTTGCCCCCGCCCAGGTCGAGGTCGGCCATGGCGTTCTTGTAGGACATGGCCCGCGACAGGCGCAGGGCGTCGTCGAGGGCCGCCTGCGACGAGCCGTAGTTCCACATCCGGCAGCCGCCGGCCGAGGGGCCACGGGCGGTGGAATGGATGGCGATGATCGCCTTCAGCCCCGTCGGCTCGTCATGCCAGGCGTAGACCGCCTCGTGGCCATCGTAGAGCGGGGAGTCGAACAGCGTCATGCGGCGCACCGGGGGGCAAGTTGCGTCCTCCCGCTTAGGCCCGGGACCGCCGCCTCACAAGGCCCTCACAGCTTGACCTTGGGCAGGGTGGCGGGAATAGGCCCCGCCCCGGACGGCCACGGCGCCTGCGGGTCGCGCAGGAAGGCGGCGATGTCGGCGTAGACGACGGGCGCCTGAAGGTCGCGCAGCAGCAGGTGCCAGCCCTGTTCGTAATAGGCGGTGCGAGCGCCGGGCGGCAGGCGCCGGGTCGCCTGCAGGGTCGGCGGCCGGGGGATGATCTGGTCGTGGGCGCCGTAGAGATAGGCGGTCGGCGGCGACTTGAGGGCGGCGGACGAGGCCCAGGCCCGCTCCATCAGGCCGACAAGGCCGTAAATGGCGTCCAGCCGCGCGCCCCAGATCATCAGCCGGTCGCGACCCATGGCGATCAGCTCGGGCAGGTTGTCGCTGGCGCGCACCTTGCGGGTGACGAAGGACGGCGGCTGCAGGACCTTGTCGCCGAACAGACGGGCGGTGAACCACAGACTGGTCTTGTAGGGCAGCGGCTGGCTGGACCAGCCCCACACCGCCGGGGCCGATAGCACCAGCCGGTCGGCGTCGGGCGGGCGCGGCGAGGCGAAGGCGGTCATGGCCACGGCCCCGCCCATGCTCTCGCCGACCACGGCCAGCACCGCGGCCGGATGGCGGCGGCGCACAAGGGCGCAGAAGGCCCGCAGGTCCTCCGTCATCAGCGCCTCCCCCGCCCACACCCGGCGGTTGGGCGAGCGGCCGAAGCCCCGCTGGTCGAAGGCGTAGGTGGCGATCCCCTGCCCCGCCCAGACCGGCGCCGCGAGGTGGAAGGCGTTCGCGTAGTCGTTCATGCCGTGCAGGCCGACCACCACCGCCCATGGCTCGCCCGGCCCCTGCGCGGGCCAGTGGCTCAGGCCCAGCCGGGCGCCGTCGAAACTGACGAAGGCGTCCGCCTCCAAGCGCGCGCCGGGAAAGCCCGTCGCCGGCTGGAGGGCCGACTGCACCATCGGTGTGGCGCAGGCGCCCAGCCCCATCAGGGCCGGAAGGGCGAGTACAGCGCGGCGTCTCATGCGCCCAGGATCGCCGCTGTGCGATGGCGAAGGTAGGGCACGATCTCCTCCTCGAACCACGGGTTGCGACGCAACCAGGCGGTGTTGCGCCAGGACGGGTGGGGGATCGGCAGGAAGTCCGGCAGATAGTCCCGCCAATGGGCGACGGTCTCGGTCATCGACGGCCGGGCCCGCTTGCCCAGGGCCCAGACCTGGGCATGCCAGCCCACCAGCAGGGTCAGCTCGACCTGGTCCATGGCCTTGAGCAGACGCGGCCGCCAGAGTTCGGCGCAGCGCCGGGGGGGCGGGTAGTCGCCGCCCTTGGGGTTGGTGCCGGGAAAGCAGAAGGCCATGGCCGCCACCCCCAGCCGGCGATCCGCGTAGAAGGTGTCGTAGTCCACCCCCAGCCAGCCCCGCAGCCGGTCGCCCGACGCATCGGTGAACGGCAGGCCGCTCTCGTGCACGCGGCGACCGGGGGCCTGGCCGCAGATCAGCATCCGCGTCTGGGGAAACACCCGCACCACCGGGCGCGGCTCGTGCGGTAGCTCGCCCTCGCAGGCGCGGCAGAGTCTGATCTCGTCAAGCAGGGCGTCGAGGGACATGCGTTCCGTCTTGGAGCGCCCGCCTAGGGAAGGCGCAGGCGGTAAACGCCCTTGAAGGCGTCGGGGTCCGCCGGCTTGTTGTGCCGGGTGATCACCAGCCTCCCCTGCCGCGCCAGGTGGATGGCCTCGTTGCGCACCTTGGGCAGGGCCCGCCGCCAACCCTCCGCGTCCACCGCCTTGGCGACGTTGGACGGATCGATGGTCTTACCCGGCCCCGCCGCCGCCAGCAGGGCGAAAATCGCTTCCTCCACCGCATTCATCGCATTCGCCCCTTGAAGCCGCACCGGCCTTCGCTAACTAGCACCCTATAACTGTAACAATAGGAGTTGCCGATGGCGAAGGTCCTCGTTCTCTACTACTCGGCTTATGGCCATGTCGAAACCATGGCCGAGGCCGTCGCCGAGGGCGCGCGCTCGGTGGAAGGGGTCACGGTCGATATCAAGCGGGTCCCCGAACTCGTTCCGGAAGCGGTCGCCCAGGCGTCCCACTTCAAGCTCAACCAGGCGGCGCCCGTCGCCACGGTCAATGAGCTGGCCGACTACGACGCCATCATCGTCGGCGTCGGCACCCGGTTCGGCCGCATGGCCAGCCAGATGGGCAACTTCCTCGACCAGGCCGGCGGCCTGTGGGCGCGCGGCGCCCTGCACGGCAAGGTCGGCGGCGCCTTCACCTCCACCGCCACCCAGCATGGCGGCCAGGAGACCACCCTGTTCTCGATCATCACCAACCTGCTGCACTTCGGCATGGTGGTGGTCGGGCTGGACTATGGCCACGCGGGCCAGATGACCCTCGACGAGGTCACCGGCGGCAGTCCCTACGGCGCCACCACCATCGCCGGCGGCGACGGCTCGCGCCAGCCCAGCGACAACGAACTGCAGGGCGCCCGCTACCAGGGCCGCAAGATCGCCGAGACGGCGAAGAAGCTGCACGGCTAGGGCCTTATGCTCCCCCGTTCTTCACGGGGGAGCTGGCGCGGAGCGCCTGAGGGGGCGAACCGCCCCGCCGCCGCTCGCCCCCTCCGACCCCCCGCTTTGCAGCGGGGGCCCACCTCCCCCGCGAAGAGCGGGGGAGGATCTCGCACCGCTACCGCGCGCCCGTCAGTTCCGCCACCAGGGCCGCCTGGCCGTACACCGTCGTCAGGGCCTCGGTGATGGCGGCGGTCGACACCGCGATGGTGCGGTTGAGGGCGCCGTCGTAGCCGTAGTCACCGCCCAGGGAATGGATGTTGCCGTCGAACACGGCGCCGATCACCCGCCCCTTCGCGTCGATCAGGGGCGAGCCGGAGTTGCCGCCGATGATGTCGTTGGTGGTGGATAGGTTGAGCGCTGTCGCCGGGTTAAGTCGGCCCTGGGCCGCCAGCCAGCGGGGCGGCAGGGCATAGGGCTCGGCCCCCGTGGCGCGGGTGAACAGGCCCTTGAAGTCGGTCAGCGGCGGGACCGTGCGCCCCCGATGGGTCCAGCCCGCGACCTTGCCGTAGGACAGGCGCAGGGTGAAGGTGGCGTCCGGATAGACCTTGTCGCCATAGGCGGCGAACTGGGCCTGGGCCACCCGCTCGGCGGCCCGGTCGACCACCCCCGACACCCGCCCCTCCCAGGCCGCCCGCGCCTGGCGAGCGTCGGCGTCGGTGGCCAGGACGAAGCGGATCATCGGATCGTCGGAGGCCTTCACGGCGGCGGTTCCCCCAGTCCACAAGGCCTTGCGCACGGCGGGGTCGGACAGGCGCGAACCGGAGACGAGCCGCGCGGCCAGGCCCTCGGGGGATTCCCGGCCCAGCAGGCGCTGGACGTTGGCGTCGTCGGTGGTGAGGTATTCCCGCGTCTTGGACAGCCAGAACGACAGATACAGCTGCTCCAGCGCCAGGTCGGTGGGGCGGTCGTCGAGCAGGGACTTCTCGATCAGGGGCAGGCGGGTGTCGCTGAACTCAGGCAGGCGGGCGGCGGCGGGCTTGCCGCGCTCCTGCGCGGCGCGCACCAGGGTGCGGGCGTAGCCCATCAGCTGCGAATAGCTGGTCGCCGCGGCCTCGAGCTGGCGGTAGGCGGGGTAGAGCTCGGCATAGGCCCCCGAGGTGGCGGCGATCTCGCTCCAGGGGTCGCCGATCTGCGCGGCCAGTTTGGGATCGGCGGCGATGCGGGCGCGCAGATCGGCCTCGGCCGCCTGCTTCGCCGCCATGAAGGCCGCGTCATTGAGGGCGAACTGGCGGCCGTAGAAAACCTTGAACGAGTTTTCCACCCCGAACAGGGGATCGGTGGCGACCCGCCGGTGCTCGTCGCTCTCCTCGGAGAAGCGGATCAGCCGTCCGCGCAGCTCCGCCCGCTGCAACTGGCCCACGGGCAGCACCAGGTCGCGCTGCATCTGCAACTGCGAGACCGTCAGCAGCCGATCGGTGCCGCCGGGATTGCCGGCCACGAACACCGGCTCGCCCTCGGCGGGCGCGCGGGCGCTCCAGGCCAGATGCTGCGGCGTGACCACCGGCCGGTCCGTCTCATAGAGCCGCACGAAGGCTGAATCGAGATTGTAGCGGGGGAAGTTGAAGTTATCGGGATCGCCGCCGAAGAAGGCGGTCGCGAACTCCGGCGCGAACACCAGGCGCACGTCGCTGTATTTGCGGTAGCGATACAGCTTGTACTGGCCGCCGCGATAGAGGGTAACCACCTGGCAGCGCAGGGCGGGATCGGTCCCGCAGGCCTCGCGCTCGATGGCGGCCTGCTCGGCGTCACGCACCCGGGTGAAGCCCGGCGCGCCGGTGCGGGCGGTGGCGGCCTTCACCCGGGCGGTGACGTCGGCGATGCCGGTGAGGATCTCCGCCTGCATGCCGGGGCATTTGCGCTCGTCGCCGCGCCCCGTGGCCGCGAAGCCCAGGGCCACCAGGTCGGCCTTCGCCGTGGACAGGTCCTGCACGCATTCGACCACGCAGTGATGGTTGGTCAGCACCAGTCCCTGGGGCGAGACCACCGAGGCCGAGCAGCCCGAGGTGAGCCGCACCGCCGCCCCCTGCACCCGATCCAGCCACGCCTGGTCGATGGTCACGCCGTAAGCCGCCTTCACCGCGGCGGCCGGGAAGTTGTCGAAGGTCCACATGCCCTCGTCGGCGCGCGCCGGTGCGGCGGTGGTCAGGGACAGGGCGGCGGCGAGGACGATGAGGCGGCGCATGGGCTGGGCATCCGGCGAGACGGGGCGGGTCCAGTCCTAGCGTCCGGCGCCGCGCCGTGGAATGAAGAACTGTCCGCCGCCAGTCCAGAGAGCGCCGCCATGACCGCACCCAGCCTGATCGCGAGCCGCATGCCCCTGCTTGGCCGGGGGGGCGGGTCCTGGGCGGGGATTTACACCTTCATCACCCCGCAGATGGAGGTGCTCGACCGCCACGCCTTCCGCACCCGCTCGTCCTTCCCCGAGGATGGCCAGGGCGGGATCACCTACCGTTTGGAGAGCGAATACGAATGGCCGGACGGGCGCACCCAGCGGCAGTCCTTCGACGGCCATCTGCAGGGCGACCGCATCGTCTTCGACAACGGCCGCATCGCCGGCCAGATGTGGGCGATCGACGACCAGACCCTCTACCTGACCTTCGGCTTCACCGCCCAGCCGGGGGTGCAGGTCTGCGAGATGATCCAGATCGCCCCGGACGGCCAGACCCGGGCCCGCACTTGGCACTGGCTGCGCGACGACGTGCTCTACCAGATCACCCTGGTGGACGAGCACCGCGAGGACTGGGCGGGGGTCGGCGCGATCGGGTGAGGGCGGGCGATGGGCACGAAGTGGCCATCTGAAGAACGTTGGCGACGCTCACTCAAGCTTCAGCAGTCCCAATTGCGCCGCCTAGAGAGCGATCAGCGAAGCAGCGAACGGGAGCTCGAAAAGACGCGCCACCGCATTGAGCGCATCTGGAACCAAGGGCTAACGGAATGGCAGGCGAAGGGCAGGCCTAGTCGGCTTCCCTAGCTCCCGGTTTGCCAACAGGCTCGTGATTTACGAGCACTGCCCCCAGGGAGCACTCCTCCCCCCTCGTGGGGGAGGGGGACCAGCCGCAGGCTGGTGGAGGGGGCAGCGCCGCATTTTCCGGAGAGGTCGCGTTCTGGCGCTGGACTCGCCCACCCGCAGCGCAGCCCCCTCCACCACGCTTCGCGTGGTCCCCCTCCCCCAGTCGCCTCGCTGTCGCGAGGCTCCGGGGGAGGAGTACTAGTCCTCGAACACGATCCGCGGCGGATCCTTCGGCGTGGCCCCCGCCAACGCCGCGATGACCTGTTCGGCGATGGACAGGAAGGCCTGGCCCGAGGCGGTGTCGGGGCGGTCCATCACCAGGGGGCGGCCGTTGTCGCCGGATTCGCGCAGGGCGACCTCGATGGGCACCTCGCCGAGGAAGGGGGCGCCGAGGGCTTGCGCCGTGGCGCGGGCGCCGCCGTGGCCGAAGATGGGGATGCGGGCGCCCGAGCTGTCGGCGAAATAGGACATGTTCTCGACCACGCCGAGGATCGGCACATGGGTCTTCTCGAACATGGAGACGCCCCGGCGCACGTCGATCAGGGCCACGTCCTGAGGCGTGGACACAACCACGGCGCCCGACAGCGACACCCGCTGGGCCAGGGTCAGCTGGATGTCGCCGGTGCCGGGCGGCATGTCGACCACCAGGATGTCCAGCGGCGCCTCCTCCGAGCCCCAGGCCACGTCGGCGAGCATCTGATTCAGGGCCGAGGAGGCCATCGGCCCGCGCCAGATCATCGGCGACGAGGAATCCACCAGCAGGCCGATGGACATCATGCCGATGCCCCAGGCCTGCATGGGCAGCAGCTTCTTGTCGGGGCCGATCACCGGGTCGGCGTCGACCCCCAGCATCATCGGCGCCGAGGGGCCGTAGACGTCGGCGTCGAGCAGGGCGACCCTCTGCCCCAAAAGGGCCAGGGCGCAGGCCAGGTTGACGGCGACGGTGGACTTGCCGACCCCGCCCTTGCCGCTGGCCACGGCGATGATGTGGCGCACATGGGCGGGCTTCATGGCCGCCGCAGCCGGGGCCGGGGGCCGCATCTGCGCCTGGGCCTCGGCCGACAGCCTGGCGCCGCCGCGCCGCACCCGCACGGTTCCCGGCGCCGGGGCCGGCTCATGGCTGTGGTCGTGGTCGTGGGGCGGAGGCGCGCCGCCGCCGCGGGTGGCGGTGAGCACTACCTGCGCCTTGTCCACTCCCGCCACGGCCTTCAGCGCCGCCTCGGCGGCGTCACGGACGGGGGCGTAGAGGGCGGCGTCGGCGGCGGCCACCTCCATCATGAATCCGGCCCGGCCCGGGGCGATCACCAGGCCGTGCACCAGCCCCGCCCGGACCAGTCCCTGGCCCGACTTGGGGTCGAGGACGCCGTTCAGGGCGTCGATCACGGCGGGGCGTTGGGGGGCGGCGAGATCTGACACGGGCGGCTTGTGCTTGCGCTGTGAAGGTGGGCGTCTCATATCCGACCTGCAGCGCCGGAACACAACCGGCGAAGACGCCGCCCCCGCGACGCAGCGGCCCCGGAACATGGGGCGCGGCGCCGCCAACGATGAGACGACGCCTCGATGCCCTGGAATGACAATTCGAAGCCCGGCCCCTGGGGCTCACCGCCCCCGCAGGGCGGGTCCGGCGGCGGCACTGGCGGCGGATCCGGCGGCGGCGGCCCGCGCGGGCCCCGCGGCCCTGGGCTCGGCGGCGGCCCCAAGCCCGGCGGGCGTGGCCCCCTGCCCCCCTCGCCCGACCTGGAGGCCCTCCTGCGCCGCCTGAACGACCGGGCGCAGACCTTCTTCCGCGGCCCCGACGGGCGCGGCGTGCGCCCCGCGGCGGTGGCGGCGGTCGGCGGCGTGGTGGTGGCCCTCTGGGCCCTGTCCGGCGTCTATGTGGTGCAGCCGGCCGAACAGGCGGTGGTGACCACCTTCGGCTCCTATTCGCGGTCCGAGGGGCCGGGCCTGCGTTACCATGTGCCCGCGCCGGTGGAGCGCGTCGAGAAGGTGTCGGTCACCTCCCTGAACCGCCTCGACGTCGGCGGCACCCCCGCCGACCCGATGGAGGACGAGAGCCGGATGCTGACCGGCGACGAGAACATCGTCGACCTGCAGTTCACCGTGCAGTGGCGGGTCGCCGACGCCGCCAAATATCTGTTCCAGATCCGCGACCAGCAGGACACGGTCAAGGACGTGGCCGAGAGCGCCATGCGCGAGGTGGTTGGCCAGACCGCCCTGCAGGCCATCCTGACCACCGGCCGCGGCCAGGTGCAGGACCGGGCCGAGGCGCTGATGCGCGAGACCCTGAACCGCTACGGCGCCGGAATCGAGATCGTCGAGGTGCAGATCCGCAGCGCCGGGCCGCCCAAGGACGTGGTCCCCGCCTTCCAGCAGGTCGCCAGCGCCGGCCAGGAGGCCGAGAGCGCCATCAACGAGGCCAACACCTATCGCAACCGGGTGGTCAACGAGGCCAAGGGCGACGCCTCGCGAATCATCCAGTCGGCCGAGGGCTATCGCGAGCAGTCGGTGCGCGAGGCCGAGGGCGACGCCGCCCGCTTCAACCAGCTCTACGAACAGTATCGCAAGGCGCCCGGCGTCACCCGCCAGCGGCTCTACACCGAGACCATGGAGAGGGTGTTGTCCAAGTCGAAGAAGATCATCGTCGACGGCAAGACCACCACCGCCCCGATCATCCTGCCCCCCGAGGCGTTCCGCGCGCCGGCTCCCGCTGCCGCGGCCGCTCCGACCCAAGGCGTCCGCCAATGACCATGACCCGCAACCGCATGATCCAGTTGGGCGTGGCCGCCGTCGTGGTCCTGATCCTGCTGGCCAACACCTTCTATGTGGTCGACCAGCGCAAGCAGGCCATCGTGCTGCGCTTCGGCGAGCCGGTGCGCGTGGTCAACGCCTTCAACGTCAACGACCCCGGCCTGAAGGTGAAGGCGCCCTTCCTCGAGCAGATCATCCTGTTCGACAAGCGGCTGATCGCCCAGGAGTCCGAGAAGGAAGAGATCATCGCCGCCGACCAGGAGCGGCTGGAGGTCGACGCCTTCATCCGCTACCGCATCCGAGACCCCCTGCAGTACTACCGGACCCTGCGCGACGAGACCACGGCCAAGGTCCGCCTCGACACCCTCGTCACCTCCAGCCTGCGCCAGGTGCTGGGCTCGGCCTCGTCCGACGACATCATCTCGCGCCGGCGCGGGGCGCTGATGGCCATGGCCCGGCAGGACGTGGAGCGGCGCGCCCTGCAGTCGCGCCTGGGCATCTCGGTAGTGGACGTGCGCATCAAGCGCGCCGACCTGCCCCCGGCCAACCAGGCGGCGGTGTTCAACCGCATGCGCACCTCGCGCCAGCAGGAGGCCGCCCAGATCCGGGCCCTGGGCGAGCAGCAGAAGCGTCAGATCATCGCCACCGCGGACAAGGACGTGGCCATCACCCTGGCCACCGCCACCGAGCAGGCCGAGAAGACCCGCGGCGAGGGCGACTCCCGCCGCGCCGCGATCTTCAACGCCAGCTACGGCAAGGACGCCAGCTTCGCCGCCTTCTACCGGTCCATGCGCGCCTATGAGAACGCCCTGGGCCAAGGCGACACCACCATGGTCCTGGCGCCCGAAAGCGCCTTCTTCCGCTATTTCCAGGGGGGCGCCGGCAAGTAGGCGCCGGCGCGCCTCCTAGGAGCGGTAGTCGGCGTTGATCTCGATGTACCGCTTGGTCAGGTCGCAGGTCCACATGCTGGCGGTGGCCCGGCCGACGGCGACGTCGACGGTGATCTCCAGCTCGGCCTGCTTCATATAGGCCGACATCGCCGCCTCGCTGTAGGTGGGCGAGACCGCCCCGTCCTGAGCGGCCCACAGGCCGCCGAAGCGGATCGAGAGGCGATCGCGATTGATCGGCTCGTCCGCCCGGCCCGCGGCCATGACGACGCGGCCCCAGTTGGCGTCCTCGCCGGCGATGGCGGTCTTGACCAGGGGCGATTCGGCGATGGTCCGCGCGATCTTGCGCGCGGAGGCGGGAGTCTCGGCGCCGGCGACCGTGATCTTGACGAACTTGGTCGCCCCCTCCCCGTCCCGCACCAGCTGCCAGGCGAGGTCCATCAGCACCCCCTCCAGCTTCTCGCGGAAATCGGCCAGCCGCCGGTCGCCCGCGCGGGCGATGCGGGGCGAGCCCGAGGCGCCGGTGGCGAACAGGAGCAGGGTGTCATTGGTCGACCGGTCGCCATCGACGGTGACGCAGTTGAAGGTCGACCGGGTGTAGAGGCCGACCAGGTTCTGAAGGGCCGCCGGGGCGATGGCCGCGTCGGTGACGACGAAGGACAGCATGGTCGCCATGTCAGGCGCGATCATCCCCGACCCCTTGGCGATGCCGGCGATGGAGACGGTCACCCCGTCAATCTGCGCCGTGGCGTAGGCGCCCTTGGGGAAGGTGTCGGTGGTGGTGATGGCGCGGCCGGCGTCGAGCCAGCCGTCGGCGGTCAGGCGGCCCTCGATATCGGGCAGGCGGGCGGTGATCTTGGTGTCGTCGAGCAGCACGCCGATGACGCCGGTAGAGGCCATCATCACGTCACGCTGGCGGCAGTCCAGCCGCTTGGCCACGGCCGAGGCCACCCGCCGGGCGGCGTCCGCCCCGGGCTTGCCGGTGAAGGAGTTGGCGCAGCCGGCATTGACCACCAGGGCGCGGATGTCCTGGCCGCCGCTGGCCTCCAGCTGGCGCTTGCACCAGTCCACCGGCGCCGAGCCGACCCCGTGGCGGGTGAAGACCCCGGCGCAGGTCGTGCCCTCGGCGAACCGCATCACCAGCAGATCCGGGCGATCCTGCTTGTAGAAGCCGGCCCGGCCCGAGGCCATCTCGACGCCGCCTATGGGGGGGATCGCCGGGAACGGCACGGCCAGGGGCGAGACCAGCGGGCCCGAGGGGGCGGGGGTCGGCTCCGGCGCGGGGCGGGCCTCGCGGTCGCCGCCGAGTCCCGTGGCCCGCTTCAACACCGAGGCGAGCGGGTCGAAGGCGCGCTCCAGGGTCTGGCCGACCCGTTCGGCGGACTGGGCGGCGCGCGAGCGGCCGCCGGCGGCCGGGGGTGTTGCGGGGGGGACTGGCCGCTTCATGGCTTGGCCTTCATCTCTGGAGCAGGACGAACCGGGGTCGTGGACGGCCGCAGGGCCGGGCTGACCGTGGGCGAGCCGGTGGCGGCGGGGGCGACGGGCGCCTTGGGCGCCGAGGCCGGCTCACGCGGGGCGCCGGGCACCGCCTGCGGCGGAGCCACCAGCATCTGCACCTTGGTCTGGCCGCGCAGCTTCTCGAGCAGTTCGCGCACCTCGTCATAGGTGAGGAAGCGCACGATCTGCGGCCGCGCCTCCTCCAGGCTGATGGGCTGCTCCAGCCGGCGGTCCTCGACCTTGACCACGGCCCAGCCGCCCTCGGTCTTGAAGGGCCCGGCGATGTCGCCAATCTTGGCGGTCTTCAGGGCCACCTCATAGGGGCCGGGCATCACGTCGGTGGTGAAATAGCCCAGGTCGCCGCCGTTGAAGCGGGTGGCGGTGTCGGTGGAGCGCTCCAGGGCGAGGGCCTCGAAGGAGGCGCCCGAAGCCAGCAGCTTCTGCACCGCCAGGGCCTCGGCCTCGGTGGCGACCAGGATCTGGCGGGCGCGGATTTCCTCGGACTGTTTGGAGAGCTTCAGCTGCTCCTGATAGAGGGCGCGGATGGCGTTCTCGTTGACCGCCCGGTCCACGACCCCTTCCACCAGCATGTCCCCAAGGATCCGCTCGCGCGCGGCCGCCAGCCGCCGCTGGGCGACGGGGTCGCGGTCGAGCCGGCGCTTGAGCGCCTCGGCGGCCAGCAGCTTCTGGTCGACGACCTCGTCCAGCACCCGGCGAAACAGGTCGGAGGAGACATCCAGCGGCTCGCCCTCGCCGATCAGCCCCTGGGCAACGGCCTCGCGGTTGACATCCGACTTCCAGATCGAGCGCCCCTCGACCCTGGCCACGGCCACGTCGCCCCGCTCGGGCGGCTTGTCGGAGGCGGCCTCGCGGGTGCAGGCGCCCAGGGCCAGGACCGCACCGGCCAGCAGAATCACCACGAGGCCGCGACCCCGGCCGGAGCGCGCCAAATCAGCCGGGGGCGGCCGCATGATCATCTTTCCGCCATCCTGTACGGGCAAGACTTCCGCCGTGCGACGCTCGTCCTGCCGCCGCAAATGCCGCTAAGGGAAAAAGGCCGTCGCGTTGACAGCCTTTGGGGCGGTGCTTAAGTCTCGCGCGCACGCAAGTCGAGCGGTTTTGCAGCCGGGTTCGCGTCATCCTCCCGCCGCCTCGCCCGGCGTCTCACCCCAGTATTCCGGACCTTTCATGCTCGGCCTCGCCAAAAAGATTTTCGGCTCCTCGAACGACCGCAGGGTCAAGACGATGATGTCGCGCGTTGCCGGCATCAATGCGCTGGAGAGCCGCTACGAGCCGCTCAGCGATGAGGCCCTGCGGGGCAAGACCGCCGACTTCCGCGCCCGCCTGGCCGCGGGCGAGACCCTGGACGACCTGCTCGAGGAGGCCTTCGCGGTGGTCCGCGAGGCGTCCAAGCGCACCCTCGGGCAGCGCCACTACGACACCCAGCTGGTCGGCGGGATGGTGCTGCACAAGGGCGGCATCGCCGAGATGCGCACCGGCGAGGGCAAGACCCTGGTGGCCACCGCCCCCGTCTACCTCAACGCCCTGGCCGGCAAGGGCGTCCACCTGATCACGGTCAACGACTACCTGGCCCGGCGCGACGCCGACTGGATGGGGCAGGTCTATCGCTTCCTGGGGCTGAGCGTGGGGGTCATCGTCAACGGCCTGTCGCAGGGCGAGCGGCAGAAGGCCTACAACTCCGACGTCACCTACGGCACCAACAACGAGTTCGGCTTCGACTACCTGCGCGACAACCTCGTCTATGACGTGCGCGAGATGGTCCAGCGCGGGCACAACTTCGCGATCGTCGACGAGGTCGATTCGATTCTCATCGACGAGGCCCGCACGCCGCTGATCATCTCGGGCCCCACCGAGGACCGGTCGGAATTCTACCGCACCATGGACCGGCTGGTGCGCGAGCTCATCGTCGAGCCGGCGACCTATGAGTTCGACGAGAAGCAGAAGCAGGTCCTGATCACCGAATACGGTTCGGAGAAGATCGAGGAAATGCTGGTCGAGGGCGACCACCTGGAACCGGATTCCGCCGGCCTCTATGACCCGGTGAACATCTCGGTCGTCCATCACATCAATCAGGCCCTGCGCGCCAACGTCATCTACCAGCGGGACAAGGACTACATCGTCAAGGCGGGCGAGGTGATCCTGATCGACGAGTTCACCGGCCGGATGATGACGGGCAGGCGGCTGTCGGAAGGCCTGCACCAGGCCATCGAGGCCAAGGAAGGCGTCGAGGTCCAGCCCGAGAACCAGACCCTGGCCTCGGTGACCATCCAGAACTACTTCCGCCTCTATTCCAAGCTGTCGGGGATGACCGGCACGGCCTCCACCGAGGCCCAGGAGTTCGGCGACATCTACAAGATGGACGTCTCGGAGATCCCCACCAACCGCCCGGTGGTGCGCATCGACGTGGACGATGAGGTCTATCGCACGGCCGACGAGAAGAACGCCTCGATCCTCAAGCAGATCGAGGACTGCTACATCCGCGGCCAGCCGATCCTGGTGGGCACGGTGTCGATCGAGAAGTCCGAGACCCTGTCGGAGCTGCTCAAGGCGCACAGCTTCGAGCACGAGGGCAAGACGGTCCACGGGATCCCGCACCAGGTGCTGAACGCCCGCTACCACGAGCAGGAAGCCGGCATCGTCGCCGACGCCGGCATCCCCGGCGCCGTCACCATCGCCACCAACATGGCCGGCCGCGGCACCGACATCCAGCTCGGCGGCAACGTCGACATGCGGGTGCTGAAGTGGCGGCAGGACCAGCAGGGGCTGGGCCTGGAGGTCACCGCCGCCGAGGCCGTCGCCAAGCAGCGCGAGATCGAGGCCGAGGTCTCTGAGCTGAAGCAGGCGGCCCTGGCCGCCGGGGGCCTCTATGTGCTGGGCACCGAGCGGCATGAAAGCCGCCGCATCGACAACCAGCTGCGCGGCCGCACCGGCCGCCAGGGGGACCCGGGCAAGTCCAAGTTCTTCCTGTCCTGCGAGGACGACCTGCTGCGCATCTTCGCCGGCGAGCGGCTGGACGCCATCATGCGCACCTTCGGCGTGCAGGAAGGCGAGGCCATCACCCACAAGTGGCTGAACAGCGCCATCGCCACCGCCCAGCGCAAGGTCGAGCAGCGCAACTACGAGATCCGCAAGAACCTGCTCAAATACGACGACGTCGTGAACGACCAGCGCAAGGCCGTGTTCGAGCAGCGCCAGGAGTTCATGGAGGCGACCGACCTGTCGGAGATCGTCGCCGACATGCGCCGCGACACTGTCGAGGACCTGGTCGCCCGCCACCTGCCGCCCAAGGCCTATGCCGAGCAGTGGGACATCGACGGGCTGGACGAGCGGGTACAGTCCCTGCTGGGCCTGACCCTGCCCCTCAAGGCGTGGGCGGCCGAAGAAGGCATCGCCAACGAGGAGATGCAGGAGCGGCTGCAGCGCGCCGCCGACGCCCGCGCCGAGGAACGGGTGGCCATGATCGGCCCCGAGCAGATGCGCGGGGTGGAGAAGAACTTCCTGCTGCAGATGATCGACATGCAGTGGCGCGAGCACCTGATGCACCTCGACCACCTGCGCAACGTCATCGGCCTGCGCGGCTACGGCCAGCGCGACCCGCTCAACGAATACAAGACCGAGGCCTTCTCGCTGTTCGAGAGCCTGCTCACCGACCTGCGCCAGAACGTCACCCGCTGGCTGATGACGGTGGAGTTCCAGTTCAACGAGCCGGAGCCCGAGCCCCTCATGGGCCTCACCGAGGTGCATATGGACCCCCTGACCGGCGAGAACGAGCGTGGCGGCGGCCTTGGCGCCCTCCCCGCCGACCAGCGCCAGGCCCTTCCGGTGAGCGCCCTGCCCGCCGGCTGGGAAGGCACGGGCCGCAACGCCCCCTGCCCCTGCGGATCGGGAAAGAAGTTCAAGCATTGCCACGGGTCACTGATCTGACCGATCCCGTCGGCGGCAGGAGTCTGGCATGAGCTGGAAACCCATCGACATCGCCCCGCGGGACGGCAGACGGATCGTGGTGGCCTTCCGCTCGCCCATGAGCGCGGAGATCACCGCCTTCGTGGCGCGATGGGGCGATGCGGCCTGGGAGCGGGAGGCGACCAGCGGCGAGGTCGAGGTCTCCGGCGACACCGCCTTCGCCTGGACCGACCTGCCCGAGGACCACGCGGCGGGGTAGCCGGCCGTGAGGCGGCCGTCATGGAACCATCGCGTTCCCGGCGCACGCCGGGAGCCAGATCATAGGGTGAGACCGTCGCCGCCTTACGATCTGGGCCCCGGCGTACGCCGGGGATACGAGGAATGTGGCGTGAAACCCCTAAAGCAGCCCCGAGCGCTTCATCAGCTTGTCGCGGGCCGCCAGCACATAGCGGACATTGAACGGCCAGGGGTCGAAGGGGGCGTCGGGGGCGAGGGCCTCGCGGGCGCGCACCGGCCAGTTGGGATCGCCCACCGCGGCGCGGGCGATGGCGATCAGGTCGGCCTGGCCAGCCTGGAGGATGTCCTCCGCCTGCTGCGGCGTCATGATCGCGCCCACGGCGACGGTGGCGATCTGCGCCTCGCGGCGGACCTGGTCGGCGAAGGGGACCTGATAGCCCGGCCCGACGTTGGGCGGCGCCACCGGCACATTGCCGCCGGACGAGCAGTGGACGACGTCGACCCCGCGCTCCTTGAGCGCCCGCGCCAGCACGACCGAATCCTCCACCGTCCAGCCGCCCTCGGTCCAGTCGCTGGCGGAGATGCGCATGAACAGCGGCTTGCCCTGGGGCCAGACCGCGCGGACCGTCTCGACCACCTCCAGGGGGAAGCGCATGCGACCCTGCAGGTCGCCGCCATAGGCGTCGATGCGGTGGTTCGACAGGGGCGAGAGGAACGAATGGATCAGGTAGCCGTGCGCCCCGTGGATCTCCAGGACATCGAACCCGGCGTCCACGGTGCGCTGGGCCGCCTCGCGCCATGCCACCAGCATCTCGGCCATCTCCGCCGGGGTCAGGGCGTGGGGCGACGGCCAGTCGGCGAAGGGAATGGCGCTGGGGCCGACCGTTTCCCAGGCCGGCTCGCCCTTGGCGCGCTCGACCTCGGTCAGGGGCCCCGAGCCCTCCCAGGGGCGGCGGTTGCTGGCCTTGCGGCCGGCGTGGGCCAGCTGCATCCCGGACGCCGCGCCGTTGGCCTTGATGAAGTCGCTGATGCGCGCCCAGGTCCGGGCCTGGTCGTCGTTCCAGATCCCGGTGCAGCCGTGGGTGATTCGGCCGCGAGCCTCCACCGCCGTCGCCTCGCAGATGACCAGGCCGGCCCCGCCGATGGCGAAGCGGCCGAGCTGGACCAGGTGCCAGTCCAGCGGCATCCCCTCCACGGCCATATACTGGCACATGGGCGCGATGACGATGCGGTTGCGTAGGGTGACGCCAGCGACCTCGTAGGGCTGCAGCAGAAGCGGCGTCGGGGCGTCAGTCACGAGAGGCTCCGGCCGATGGCGTAGAAGCGCTCAGCCCTCTGTCGGCGAAGATCGTCGGCGGACAACGGCAGCAGGCCGGTCAGTTCGTCTTCGATGATGTCGCCCACATGGGCCATCACCGCCTCAGGGTCCGAGTGGGCGCCGCCGGGGGGCTCCTCGATGATGCGATCCACGATGCGCAGGCCGATCAGGTCCTGGGCGGTGATCTTCATCGCCGCCGCCGCGTCCCGGGCCCGCGCGCCGTCCCGCCACAGGATGGAGGCGCAGCCTTCGGGAGAGATCACCGAATAGATGGAGTGCTCGAGAATCAGGACCTTGTTGGCCGCGGCCAGGGCGATGGCCCCGCCGGAGCCCCCCTCCCCGGTGATGGCGCAGATCATCGGCACCCCGAGGGTCAGGCCGCGCTCGGTGGAGCGGGCGATGGCCTCGGACTGCCCCCGCTCCTCCGCGCCGACCCCCGGATAGGCGCCGGCCGTGTCGACGAAGGTCAGCACCGGCAGGTTGAATTGTTCGGCCAGGTCCATCAGGCGCACGGCCTTGCGATAGCCCTCCGGCCGGGCCATGCCGAAGTTGTGCCTCACCCGGGTGGCGGTGTCGTGGCCCTTCTCATGGCCCATGACCACCACGGGCACGCCGCGGAACCGGCCCAGCCCGCCGACGATGGCCTGGTCGTCGCCGAACTTGCGGTCGCCGCGCAGCTCGACGAAATCCTCGATCAGCGCCCGGGTATAGTCGGCGAAATGCGGCCGCTGCGGATGGCGGGCCACCTGGGTCTTCTGCCAGGGGTCGAGCTTGTCGTAGGACTCGCGGCGCAGGTCGCCCACCCGGTGGCGCAGGGACTGCAGTTCGCCCTCGAACGCCCCCGCCCCCGTCGTCTCCGACAGGTGTGACAGTTCCTCGATCTTCGCCTCGAGCTCCGCGATGGGCTTTTCGAACTCGAGATAGTGGCGCGGGGTGTCTGACATGCGCTCGCAGGACGGCCTCGGGGAAGCGCGGAACCTAGGCGCATGCGGTGGCCGGGACAAGGCGGGCCACGCGGTTTGGCGGCCTCTAGCGCTTCTTGGCCAGAGGATGCCCCGTCTCGACCACCTCGCGCAGGCGATCCTGGGCCACATGGGTGTAGATCTGGGTGGTGGCGATGTCGACGTGACCCAGCAGGGTCTGCACGGCGCGCAGGTCAGCGCCCCCCTCCAGCAGGTGGGTGGCGAAGGCGTGGCGCAGGACGTGGGGACTGACCTTGGCGGGATCGACCCCGGCCGCGATCGCCGCCTCCTGCAGCAGCTGCGAGAAGCGGCGCCGGGTCAGCCGCCCACCCGCGCCCCGGGACGGAAACAGCCACGGACTGTCCTTGACGCCCTTGGGGAAGAAAGCGGGCCTGATCGCGAGGTAGGCCTGCACGGCCTTGTGCGCGGCGTCGTTGAGGGGGGCCAGGCGCTCCTTGCCGCCCTTGCCCCTGACGATGAGGAAGGTCGGGTCCCGGGCGATGGCCGCCACCGGCAAGGCGAGCAGTTCGGAGATGCGCAGGCCCGAGGCGTAGAGCAGCTCCACCATGCAGCCTACCCGCAGGCCCTGCGCCCCGTCGCGGGCGCCGGCGGCGGTGATCAGGGCGTTGACCTCGCCCCGGGACAGCACCTTGGGAAGCGGACGGCCCTGGACGGGGGCGTCCACCCGCCGGGAGGGGTCGTCGCTGCGCCACCCCTCGCCCAGGACGAAGCGGTAGAACTGGCGGACGGAGGCGCGCCGCCGCGCCGCGGTGGAGGCGGCCAGCCCCCGCCGGGCGATGTCGCCGAAATAGGCCTCGATGGCCTCGGCGCTGGCGTCCGACAGATCGCCGCCCCGCCCCGCCAGGAATCCCTGGGCGTCGGCCAAGTCCTTGCCGTAGGCGGTGAGGGTGTTGGCGGCGGCCGAGCGCTCCACCGACATCATCTCGAGGAAGGCTTCCGTCCAGTCCGCGCCCTTGCCCATGGGGCTCTACAACAGGTCGCCGCCCGCCAGCTTGACCCCGCCCAGCACGACGGCCACGGCGACGGCGAGGCAGGCGAAGGCGCGTAGCCACAGGGCGGGCGCCGGCTGCATCTGCGGCTCGTCGCGGAACGGCGCCGGCCGTTTCTTTCCGGTGATCATGGCGGAGATCAGCCCGTCTTTCAGCACGAACTGATGGAACAGGTTCACCGCCACGTGCAGGGCGATCAGCACCAGCAGGACATCGAAGGCCTTATGATGGAAGAAGGACAGCCGCGTCTGCAGAGGGCTGGCCTCCGACATGAAGTCGGTGTGGGCGAAGGGGCCGCCGAACAGGCCGTTGGAATCGACGCTGAACAGGCCCGAGAAACCTTGCGCCGACAGCAGGATCAACAGGGCCAGGATCATCCAGCTGCCCAGGGGCGTGTGCCCGAGCCAGGCTTCGCGCCGGCCCCGCGCCATGTCCGCCGCGTGCCGGACTACCGAGCGGGGGCCGTAGATCCAGTGGCCGAACCGGGCCGTGGACGAGCCGAACAGGCCCCACAGCAGCCGGAACAGGAGCAGCGACAGGATGGCGTAGCCATTGGCCTTGTGCCAGCGCTGGGTGACGTCACCCACCTCATGGCTGAGCCACGCCATCCCCACCAGGATCACCAGACCCCATTTGAACAGCCGCGTCGGCAGGTCCCAGGCGCGGACCTGCTCGGGAGGGGTCGCCGCCACGCTATTTCTTGACGCGGTACAGTTCGTGGCAGCCGCCGCAGTTGGCCAGCACCTTGGGGAAGTTGGCCTTGAAGCTGGCCTCGTCGGTGATGGCTGCGCTGGCGGTCTTGGCGTCGGCGGACAACTTGGCGAAGCGCCCGTCGAAATCCTTCTTGTTCTGCCAGATCTCCGGCCGCGCGGCGGTCTCGCCCCCGGTCTTGGAATCGGCGGGGAACAGGGCCGGCAGGGTCGCGGCGCCCTTCTGATAGGTGGCGAGGGCGGCCTGCACCTTGGCGCCGTCATAGGGCGCCTTGCCCTGAAGCATCTGGGCGGCGGGGCCCGTGGCGGCGCCGAAGCCCTTCAGGATGGCCTTGCGCTGGGCGATGGGATCGGGCTTGGCGGCCGTCTGGGCCGAGACGGCCCCGGCGGAAAGGACTGCAACCGCCGCGGCGGCCAGGGCCATGGACATGAGCGACTTGGACACGGTGCCTCCAGAATTGCCGGGCCGCACAGGACGACCCCTCGGCTCAGCTTGCCGGTAGCGCCTCGTGCAAGCAACAAGGGAATCACGAATTTTTGGCCCTGCCAACGGCGCGTCAGCGTGGTTAGTTAGAGGCGAACGGCCGGCTCAACGACCGGCCACAAGGACAGGGAGATGACGCATGGGACGCGTGGCTGTGGTGACCGGCGGGACTCGCGGGATAGGCGAGGCGGTGTCCCTGGCCCTCAAGGAGCGCGGTCTGACCGTCGCCGCCGTCTATGCCGGCAATGATGACAAGGCCCGGGCCTTTACCGAGCGCACCGGCATCGCGGCCTACAAGTGGGACGTGGCGGACTATGACGCCTGCCAGGATGGCTGCGCCCGCATCACCGCGGACCTGGGCCCCATCGACGTGCTGGTCAACAACGCCGGGATCACCCGCGACGCCACCATCCTGAAGATGGACAAGGACATGTGGCGGGAGGTCATCGAGGTGAACCTCGGCGGCTGTTTCAACATGGTCAAGGCGACCTTCCCCGGCATGCGCGAGCGCGGCTACGGCCGCATCGTCAACATCGGCTCGGTCAACGGCCAGTCGGGCCAGTACGGCCAGGTGAACTACGCCGCCGCCAAATCGGGGATCCACGGGTTCACCAAGGCCCTGGCCCAGGAGGGCGCCAAGTTCGGCGTCACCGTCAACGCCCTGGCCCCCGGTTACGTCGACACCGACATGGTCGCCGCCGTGCCGTCGGACGTGCTGGCCAAGATCGTGCAGCGGATCCCCGTGGGCCGCCTGGGTCAGGCCGCCGACATCGCCCGCGGCGTTGTCTTCCTGTGCGGCGAGGACGCCAGCTTCGTCACCGGCTCGACCCTGTCGCTTAACGGCGGCCAGCATATGTACTAGCGGGCGCCGCCTGACGGGGAACAATCGCAGGGCTGACTGGTTGACCTATCCTGAGGTCAACAAATGTTAAACGTCGTGAAGCCAGTCGATTACCCGTTGAGCGTCCTCGTGGTCGAGGATCAGGAAATCATCCTCGAGAACATCCGCCAGCAGCTTGAGGACGATGGCTTCAGGGTGGTCACGGCCGCCTCGGCCCGGGAGGCCTGCGCCCATATCGACAGTCATGCCGGCCAGATCGGGGCCGCGTTTCTCGACGTCGATCTGGGCTGCGGCGAGGATGGTTTCTGCGTGGCGCGCTACGCCCGCGCAGCGGCTCCGGACATGCGCATCGTCTACACCTCGGGTGGGGTTCGCAGCGGCGTGGTCGAGGAAAGGGTGACGGACAGCCTGTTCGTGGCCAAGCCTTACCTGCCCAGTGAGATTGGGGTTCTTTTGTGCGCCATGCTGCGCCTGAGGCCCAACTGAGCCTGCAGTCGAATTAAGACGGGCGCCCAATGAATTTCCGCCGCGAAGGGGCTACAGTGCACGATCCAAAGAGGTGGATGCGTGACGCGACAGTCCAAGACGGCGAAATCCAGAAGCGGATCGGGGGCGTCGCCGCCTCCGACGGCCATCGTCGCTGTCTGCACGTCAGCCCATAGCGGCGGTTCGCTGGAGGCGCTCCTGCGGCAACTGAGCGGTGAGGCCAGGGCCGCCTTCGTGGTGGTGTCCAAGCAGGACGAAAGCCCGAGCCTCTCCTCGACGATCAAGCTGCTGGAGCGGGTGAGCGGCCTGCCCACCCACCTGGCGGCGGACGGCATGGTCCTGGCCGCGGGCCATATCTACGTCGCCCCCGCCGGCCAGCTGACCACCGTTGTTGAGGATCGACTGCGGGTGGAGCCGGCCGAGGGGCCTCCCGGCGAGCGCGGCTCCATCGACAGCTTCCTGGTCGCCCTCGCCGTGCAGGAGAAGGAGCGGGCCGTCGGCGTGATCCTCGCGGGACTCGGCAGCGACGGGGTGGCGGGGGTGACCGCCCTCAAGGAACATGGGGGCCTGACCCTGTCCGAGTTGGACGAGACCTACCCCGGCCAGGGCTTCTCGGATCCCTCCGGCCTGGTCGATTTCAACCTCCCCGTCGACGACCTGCCAGAGCGCATCAGCGCCTATATCGCCCATCTGGCCGAGGCCGATCCGGTCCGCCTGCACGGCGGGGCCGGACCGACCGAGGCGCAGATCGCCAAGATCACCACCACCCTGCACAACCGAACGGGTCACGACTTCCACGGCTACAAGCGCAACACCTTCCTGCGGCGCATCGAGCGTCGGATGCAGGTGGTCCAGATCGACCAGGTGGAGGACTATGTCACCCTGCTCGCCGCCAGCGCCGACGAGGTCCATCACCTGTTCCAGGACCTGTTGATCGGCGTCACCCAGTTCTTCCGAGACGCCCTGGAATTCGAGAAGCTCCGGCGCGATGTCGTCCCCAAACTGTTCGAGGGCAAGGGCCCGGCCGACCAGGTTCGCGTCTGGGTCCTGGGCTGCGCCACCGGCGAGGAGGCCTATTCCCTGGGCATCCTGCTGCGGGAATACGCCCAGGGACTGAGCGATCCGCCCCAGATCCAGATTTTCGCCACCGACCTGGACGGCCGCGCCCTGAGCATGGCCCGCACCGGGCGCTATCCGGAGACCATCGCCCAGCACATGAGCGCCCAGCGCCTGGCGCGGTGGTTCAACAAGGAGGGCACGACCTACACGGTGTCGCAGGAACTGCGCGACCTGTGCATCTTCTCGCAGCACAACGTCATCAAGGACGCCCCCTTCTCGCGGACCGACCTGGTCTCCTGCCGCAACCTGCTGATCTACCTCAACGCCGATGTGCAGACCCGGGTGATCCCGCTGTTCCATTTCGCGCTGCGGCCCGGGGGCTACCTGTTCCTCGGCGCCGCGGAGAACGTCACCCGCCACCCGCGCCTGTTCGCGCCGATCGACCGGCGCCACCGCATCTTCGTCCGGCTGAACAGCGCCACGCGCATTCTGCCCAACTTCCCCCTGAACACCGGGGGGCGGCGCGTGGCCTCCGGCGCCGCCATGGCGCCCCGCTCCAAGGAACTGGAATTGGCGATCGGCAAGAGGGCCGAGCGGGTCGCGCAGCGCTATACCCCGGCCTATGTGGTGATCGACCACACCTATGAAATCCTGCATTTCTCCGGCCGCACCGGCGCCTTCCTGGAGCCCTCCGCCGGGCAGGCCAATCTCAACCTGTTGAACATGGTTCATCGCGACCTGCGCCTGGATGTCCGCGCCGCCCTTCAGTCGGCGTCCGAGACCCTCAAGCCGGTGGTGTCCCAGAGCCTGCAGCTGGGGGTCGGCGAGGAAGCCCGCCTGGTGGACGTGATCGTCGAGCCGGTCGAGGCCGCCGACGCCCTGATCACCTTTGTCGTACTCTTCCGTGACGCGGGCCGCCCCGAGGACAACCCGGTGGGAGACGATGGGGGGGCAAGCCGGTTCCGCGAGGGGCAGGTGCAACAGCTCGAAGGGGAGCTGCGCCAGGCCAAGGAACGCCTTCAGGCGACCGTCGAGGAGCTGGAGGCGACCAACGAGGAACTGACGTCCTCGAACGAGGAATACCAGTCGATCAACGAGGAACTGCAGTCGGCGAACGAGGAGCTCGAGACATCCAAGGAGGAGCTCCAGTCCGTCAACGAGGAACTTCAGACGGTCAATGGCGAACTGGCGCAGCGGGTGACAGAGCTGGCCCGGGCCAACAGCGACCTCAAGAATTTGCTGGAAAGCACGCAGATCGCGACGCTGTTCCTCGACAACGACCTGCGGGTCAAGACTTTCACCCCGACCGTGGCGGACATCTTCCACCTGATCGAGACCGACCTGGGCCGGCCCCTGGCCCACATCACCTCCAAGCTGAACTATCCCGAATTGCAGGGTGATCTCGACCGGGTGTTGCGGACTCTCAGCACCGTCGAGCGCGAGGTGTTCGCTGCCGAGGGCGACAGCCGCTACCTCGCGCGGCTGCTGCCCTACCGGAGCACCGACAACTTCATCGCCGGCGTGGTGATGACCTTCCTCGACATATCCGCCACCGCGCGGGCGCAGGCCGCGGCGATGTCAGCCGGTCGTCGCACCGAGGAAATCCTGGAAAGCATCGCCGACGCCTTCTACGCCCTGGATGCGGATACCCGCTTCACCTACGCCAACGCCCACGCCCTGTCGGTGTGGTCCAAGCGCCCGGAGGACGTCCTCGGTCGCCGGCTTGTCGAGGTCTTTCCCGGCGCTGCCAGCGACTCCAACTTCGCCCCGGTCATCACCGCCATGAGCGACCGTCAGGTCACCCATGTCGACGCCAGTTCAGTCGACGGGTCCTGGCTATCGATCAGTATCTACCCATCCTCCAGCGGCCTGTCGGTCTATTTCCGCGACATCAGCGAGAAGAAGCAGGCCGAGGCGCGGCAGGTGCTGCTCTCGTCCGAGCTCCAGCACCGGGCGCGCAACACGCTCGCGGTCGTTCGGTCGGTGGCCGGACGAACCCTGGAGACCAGCGCCTCCCTGGACGACTTCTCCGCCCATTTCGAGGGCCGGCTGGGCGCCCTTGGGCGGACGCTTTCGGTGGTGTCCCGCACGACCGAGGACGAGGTCGACCTAGAGGATCTCGTGCGCGAGGAACTGCTGGCCTACGCCGTCGACGAGACGCGTCAACTCATCATCGCCGGGCCGCCAATCAGCCTGCGTCGGCGGTCGGCGGAGATTCTCGGCATGGCGCTGCACGAATTGTCGATGAACGCCGTCAAATACGGCGCCCTGGCGGCGGCGGCGGGCAAGGTCGCGGTGAGCTGGCGCGTCTTCATCGCCGACGGCGAGCCCCGGCTCGCCGTGGAATGGCGCGAGACTGGGGTTCCCGCGGTGGATCCCATGCCCTCGCGACGGGGATTTGGCCGTGATCTGCTCGAACGGGTCCTGCCCAGTGAGCTGCAGGCCACGACGGCTCTCGAGTTCTGCCCGGGCGGTGTTCGCTGCTCCATGGAGCTGCCGATGCCAGAAAATGGGGTCGAACGGCTGGAAACGGTGGACGGATGAAGTCTTAGTATTCCAGCCCTACGACCTGGGGCCGCCGCCTCAATCCTATTTGTCGGCCTTCCGACACTTGAGATGGGGCAAGTGAACAAACGTCCTGCCCTTGCGGTCAATCAAACGAAACGATATTCAGCTATAGTAAGGACTGCGCAACCACGGGGTTTTTCTCGCCGAGGCCGTGATGGCCCGCCGTACTGATCATTTGGCAAGGAGTAGGTGCGATGGATTTACCAAACCACGCAGACCAGATGATCGTCCAGGCGAAGCGCGCCCGAAGCGACCACTTCGCCCTGGCGCAGCGGCTTGAGAAAATTGTCCGCCTCAGCCCCGACGAGACCGCCCTGCTGCAGGATCTGGGCGGCCGCCGCCGTTACGCCCCGGGGGAGGATATCATCGGGGAAGGTCAGGCCGCGCGCGCCTGCGAGGTGATCGCCAGCGGCTGGGCCGGCCGCCAACGGGTGCTCAGCGACGGGCGACGCCAGATCATCAACTTCTCGCTCGCCGGAGATTTCGTCGGCTCGCCGATCCGCCCCGACTGTATTCCCCAGGCCCCCACCGTCGCCATCACCGCCGTCGAGACCCTCGACATGACCCCCCTGCGCGACGCCCTGTCCGGCGACGACCCCCGCCTGATGGGTCTGCAACGGGCCTGCGCCATGCTGGTGGCCATGGACAGCGCCCTGCTGGTCGACCATGTGGTGCGGCTGGGGCGGCTGACGGCCTACCAGAGGACCGGGCATCTGCTGCTGGAACTGAGGGGCCGGCTGACCATGGCGGGCCTGGTCACGGGCTGGCGCTTCCCCATGCCGCTGACCCAGGAGGCCCTGGCCGACAATCTGGGCCTGAGCATCGTGCATGTGAACCGCACCCTGCAGCAGCTGCGCCGCGAGAAGATGATCGAGTTGCGGGTCGGGTGGGTGACCATCCTGCAGCCCGAGGCCCTGGCCACCATGACCGACTTCAAGCTGCCGCCCTCCGCGGCGTGACGGTGCGGGCGGCCGGCGATCCAAGGTCACCAACCTGACGTAGGACTCATTCAAGAGGGTCCCACGATGACGATAATCCAGCCCGATGCCGATCTTCCCCGCCGCGCCTTCCTGATGACGGGGCTTGCGCTCCTGGCCGCGGGGCCGGCGGCGGCGTCGCCGCTGGCCCCGGCGGGAGGCCGCCTCGCCTTCCACGTCTATCGCAAGGGTCGCAAGATCGGCGAGCACGCCCTGGACTTCAGCACCAGCGGCAACGCCTTGACCATGCGGGCGCGGGTGCAGATGGCCGTCGGCGTTGGCCCCGTCACCCTGTTTCGCTATCGCCACCAGCAGACCGAGCACTGGGTGGGCGGCCGCTTCGACAGCCTGCAGACCGAGACCACCCAGAACGGGGCGCGCTTCAAGATCGATGCCCGCCGCACGGACGGGGGCATTCGGCTCGAAGGGGCCAAGGACGGCAGCCGGACCCTGGGGGCGGCCGCCCTGCCCCTCACCCACTGGAACCGCGCCAGTCTCGGCGGCCCCCTGTTCAATCCGCAGGACGGCAAGATGATGCGCCTGTCGGTGGCGCGCCAGGGACCCGCCCCGTTCGTCCTGGCCGACGGCACGCCCATCACCGCCACGCGGGTGGCCTTGGCGGGCGAGACCTCGATCGAGGACTTCTACGACGCCGCTGGCGCCTGGACCGGGCTGCGCGCCAAGGCCCAGGATGGCTCGATCATCGAATACCGGCGCGCCTGAGCCCCGCCGCGGGTTGAAGCGCGCGGGGGTTGCAGGCACCCTGGGCGGCCCAGGCGCCCCGCGCGCCGTGGCATGAGCCGCAAGCGATGACCTGCAGCGCCGGCCGCCGGCCCCCAGCGCCGAGACTCAAGGCCGCGGCCACCCTTCTGCTGGTCCTGATCCTCTCGGCCTGCGAGCGCCCCCGCCCGCCCGCGCCCACGGCCGAGGTCCCCCCGCTGCCGCCCCCATCCGCGCCGGTGTCCGCCGCCTGCGCCGAGCCCCTCGCTTTCCAGCGCGCCGCGGCGATCAACGCCGGCTCCCTGCGCGGCCTGGCGTGGGAGCCCTATCGCCGGGCGGAGGTCGGCTGGGAGACCTATGCCCCGGTGGTGGCCAAGGAGATCGGCACGTCCTGCCCGCCCGACAGCGCGGGCTTCGCCGCCGCCCTGGCCCGCTGGCAGGCCAGTCGCGCCCTGCCCGTCGACGGCCTGTTCAACGGCGTCGCCTTTCAGGTCATCAAGGGGCTGTGGCAGGAGCGCCGCCCGTTCGTCATGGCGACCCTGGAGGGCGCCTGTCCGGACGCCCCCGACGAGAGCGCCCTGATCCCCGCCGGCGCGGACGAGGTCTATGGCGGCAAGGCTATCGCCCTGCGCCCCGGCGCCCTGGACGCCTATCGCCGCCTGCGCGCGGCCGCCCTGGCCGAGGCGCCGGACGTGGCCGCAGATCCCCAGGCGCTGACCATCTTTTCGGGCTTCCGCGCCCCAGCCGCCGACGAGGCCCGCTGCGCCCTGGAGGGCAACTGCACCGGCGTCACCCGGGCGCGCTGCTCGGCGCATCGCACCGGCCTGGCCCTCGACCTCCATGTCGGGGCGGCGCCGGGCTACCGGCCCGATCAGTCCGCCGACGAGAACAGACGCTTCATGTCCCAGACCGCCGCCTACCGGTGGCTGGTGGTCAACGCCGGCCGCTTCGGCTTCGTCAATTACGTCTTCGAGCCCTGGCATTGGGAATGGACCGGTGAGCCGCCCCTGCCGCAGACCCGTCCCTGGCCGCCCGCGCCCGCCCCCATGGAGGGAACGCTTTGGCCGTCTGAGCCCCTTAGTCCGGGAAGTCCTGTTGCGGAGTCTCCCGATGTTGCTGAGAAACCTGATCGCCGGCGCCTCCCTGGCGGCGCTGGCCGCGTGCAGCCCGGGCCAGACGCCAAGCCCCCCGCCAAAGCCCGCGCCCATCCCGACCGGGTCGGCGACCGGACCGGTGGCGGCGCCCTTTAGCCCGACCCTGGTCGATACCGCCGCCTACGACGCACAAGCGGATATTGCCGCCGACCGGACGCCGGCGGTGCTGCGCGCCCAGGTGTTGCTGGACCGGGCGCGGTTCTCCCCCGGGGTGATCGATGGCCGGATGGGCGAGAACGTCCGCCAGGCTGTCGCCGCCTATCAGCGGTCCAGGGGCCTGGCCGTGACCGGCAAGCTCGACGAGGCCGTGTTCGCCGCCCTCGTCCAGGCCGACGCCGCACCGTCCCTGAGCCAGTACACGATCACCGCCGAGGACGTCGCCGGCCCCTTCGCCCCGACCCCCGCCGACATGAAGGACCAGGCCAAGCTGCCGGCCCTGGGCTACCAGAGCGCCGTGGAGGGCCTGGCCGAGAAGTTTCACATGACCGAGGACCTGCTGCGGCAGCTCAATCCGGACGCCGACTTCGCCGTCGCCGGCGGGGTCATCACGGTGGCGGCGGTGAGCAACGACGAACTGCCCAAGGGGATCGTGGCCTCGATCAAAATCGACAAGGCCGAGAGGGCGGTGTTGGCCTATGACGCCGCGGGCAAGCTGATCGCCTTCTACCCCGCCAGCATCGGCAGCCAGGACATGCCGGCGCCGGCCGGGGCGTGGAAGGTGACGGGAGTGGCGTTCGAGCCGACCTTCACCTACGACCCCACGCGCCTGACCTACAAGGCCAGGGGCGGCGCCACCGGCAAGATGACGGTCAAGGCGGGGCCCAACAATCCGGTGGGCGCCGTCTGGATCGACCTCAGCAAGGACACCTACGGCATCCACGGCGCCCCGGAGCCGCAGGAGATCGGCAAGACCTTCTCCCATGGCTGCGTGCGGCTGACCAACTGGGACGTCAGGGAACTGGGCACGGGGGTCAAGCCGGGCGTCGACGTCGCATTCATCGACGGGGATCCGGCGGACGCGGCTGTTTCGGCCGCCGCATCGAAGACCTAGTCGGCCGGGGCGTGGCGGCCGATGCGCCACGCCACCGCCAGGGTGACCAGGGCCAGGGCCACGATGGTGACAAACGCGGCCTGCAGGCCCTGGTCGAGCACATGGCGCAGCAGGGGCAGGTCGGCGCCCTGGATGCTGCCCGGCCCGGCCTGGTCCAGCAGATGCCTCACCCGGTCCAGGCTGGCCCCGCCGCGCTGGGAGAACAACTGCAGCGCGCCATTGAGCACGCCGCCCAGGAGCGCCGCCCCGAGCATGCCCCCCAGGGTGCGCGAGAAGATCACCGACGAGGTCGCTACTCCTCGCTGAGCCCAGTCGACGCTGGATTGCACCAAGATGGTGGAGCTGTTGATCAGCAGACCCATGCCGGCCCCGATGATGAACGAGCCGATGGCCGGGATCACCAGGCCCCCCTGCGGGTTCATCAGCAGGAAGCTCAGCGTTCCCGCCACCAGGAACAGACCGCCCACCCGGCCCATCAGCGGCAACTGCGTCCCCCGGAAAACCCGCCGGGCGACGGTATTGGCCAGGGGCCAGCCCAGCGACATCATGGTGATCGCCAGCCCCGCCTGGGTCGCGGTCCGGCCCATCACCCCCTGCAGATAGACGGGCAGGAACGAGGTCACCCCCATGAAGATCATCCCGGCCCCGAAGGCGGCGCCGCCGCAGGTTGAGATCAACGGGCGGGCCCACAGATCCAGCGGGATCATCGGCTCGCTGGCCCGGCGCTCCTGCCAGATCAGCGCCGGCACCGTCACCAGGAACAGGAGGCCAAAGCCGATGGCCCACGCGGGGCGCTGGGCGCCCTGGGTGAGGACGAACAGCAGGCTGCTGATGGCCAGGAAGAACAGGCCTGCCCCCGCCAGGTCCAGGGCGTGGTTCTTGTGTTCAACCTTCTCGTGCAGGAAGGTCAACATGCCCACGATCATGATCAGGCCGATCGGCACATTGATCCAGAAGATCCAGGGCCAGGACCAGTATTGCACCACCAGGGCGCCGAGCAGCGGCCCGATGATCGCCGACACGCCCCAGACCGCGGACAGATAGCCCTGCACGCCGATGCGCTCTTCCGGGGTGTAGAGGTCGCCTAGCAGCGTCATCATGACCGGCTGGATCGAGCCCGCGCCGAGGCCCTGGAGCAGGCGGAAGGCGATCAGCGAGCCCATCGACCAGGCGAAGCCGCACAGGACCGAGCCGGCCAGGAACACCACCGTCCCGCACACCAGCACCGGGCGGCGCCCATAGAGGTCGGCGAGCTTGCCGAACATCACCGTGGTGGTCGCCTGGGTCAGCAGGAAGGCGGTGAAGACCCAGCTGTAGAGCTGGAAGCCGCCCAGCTTGGCGACGATGCTCGGCATGGCGGTGGAGACGATGGTCGCCTCGATGGCCACCATGAACATGCCCATGGCGATGCAGACGAGGACCAGGCCTCGCCGGGTCTGCGGCTCGGCCCGCTTCAACATGCCTTCCGTCTCCCGTTGCGCTCGCGCTTCTACCCACTGGTGCGCCCCGCGTCACGCCTCGCCGCCCCACTGCCCGACGGGCGAGAACGGGCCGGCGGCTGCCGGCTTGGACCCCGGCTAGACCCGCGCGTCCATTTGAGGCGTTATGCACAGGTGATCGGGTCGTGGAGTCGAACATGGCGCAGTTCGCTGTGGTGCTCAAAGATCAGGAATGGACCGTCTTCAAGGACGGCAAGGCGTTGAAGACCTATCTCACGCGATCCGCGGCCATAGAGGCGGCCGAGGCGCTCGCCTATGGCGACGAGGCGCGAGGCGAGCCGGTGGAACTCATCATCCAGGACTATTTTGGCGCCATCGCCGAAAAGCGCTCGGGCGGCCCTGGCTGAACTTGCCCCTGTTGCTTGGGGGGCGGATCGCTATCTATAGGCCGGCGGCGGTCGCAGGGCGCGCCGTCATCGAGGGAGGATTGCTGTTGAACGCATCGTCGAACGGTTTTCGCCGCCTGATCGCCTGGGCCGCGCCCCTGGCGCTGGGCCTGTCGCTCGCCGGCTGCGGCGTCAATGTCATCCCCACCAAGGAAGAGACCGCCAAGGCGCGCTGGGCCGACGTCCAGAACACCTACCAGCGCCGGGCCGACCTTATCCCCAACCTCGTGCGCACCGTGGAGGCCTACGCCAAGCAGGAGCGCGGCGTGCTGGTGGAAGTGACCCAGGCGCGCGCCTCGGCCACCCAGGTCAAGGTCGACGCCTCGACCCTCACTGACCCGGCCGCCTTCCAGCGCTACGCCGCCGCCCAGGACCAGCTGTCGGGCGTGCTCGGCCGGCTGATGGTGATCCAGGAGCGCTATCCCGACCTGAAGTCGAACGAGAACTTCATGGCCCTGCAGTCGCAGCTGGAGGGGACCGAGAACCGCATCGGCATCGCCCGCCGCGACTACAACGAGGCCGTGCGCGACTACAACACCAGCCTGCGCACCTTCCCCACGGTGATCTGGGCCAAGACCATGTACGGCGGCTCCAAGCCGATGCAGCTGTTCGCGGCCAACGAGGCCGCCCAGACGGCGCCCACGGTCAGCTTCGACATCGCCCCGCCCGGCGGCGCCGCCCCGGCAGTCGCCCCCGGATCGGCGCCCCCGGCGGCCGCCCCCGCAGCCCTGCCGAGCCCCGCGCCCGCTCCGGCCCGATGATCAAGACGCGGGTCGCGTCCCTGCTCGCCGCCGTCGTCGCCCTGGCGATGGCGGCGGCGGCGCCGGCCGCCCATGCCGAAGGGCCGAGCTTCCCGCCCCTGACAGGGCGCGTGGTCGACCAGGCCCAGGTGCTGACGCCCCAGGTCGAGGCCGACCTCACCGCCAAGCTGGCGGCCCTGGAGGCCCAGACCACCCGCCAGCTGGTGGTGGTCACCGTGCCGTCCCTGCAGGGCTATCCCATTGAGGACTACGGCTACCAGCTCGGCCGCACCTGGGCCATCGGCCAGAAGGGCCAGAACAACGGCGCCATCCTGCTGGTGGCCCCGGCCGACCGTCAGGTGCGCATCGAGGTCGGCTATGGCCTGGAGCCGGTGCTTACCGACGCCCTGTCCAGCGTCATCCTGCAGCAGGCCGTGCTGCCGCGCTTCCGGGCCGGCGACATGGCCGGCGGCGTGGTCGCCGGGACCGACGCCCTGATCGCCCAGCTCAGCCTGCCCGACGAGGCCGCCAAGGCCAAGGTGGCCGAGGCTGCGGCCCAGCCTTCGACGGGGGGCGGAAGCCCCTTGGTGGCCCTCTTTATCTTCGTGATCATCATCCTGGTCATCAGCCGCATGGTCGGCGGCGGGCGCCGCGGCGGCCTGGCCGGGGCGCTGCTGCCGATGATCCTGATGGGCGGCCGAGGCGGCGGCGGCGGCGGCTTTGGCGGCGGCGGCTTTGGCGGCGGCGGCGGCTCCTTCGGGGGCGGCGGCTCCTCGGGGAGATGGTGATGCTCAACGACGCCGACCGCGCCCGGGTCACCCAGGCGGTGGCCCAGGCCGAGGCCTCCACCTCCGGCGAGATCGTGTGCGTGATCGCGCGGCGGGTGTCGTCCTATCCGGAGATCCCCCTCGCCTGGGCCGCGGCCGCCACGGTGGCGATCCCGCCCCTGGCCCTGGCCGTGGGGCTGGACCCCCTGGCCCTGGCCCACGCCGCCGGCGGCTGGACCGCCGGCCACAGCGGCGCCCTGCGCACCGCCCTGGCGGTGACCCTGGGATCCTACGCCCTGGCCCAGGCCCTGCTGTTCGCTGTGGCGGCCGGCCTCGTCGCAATTCCTGCCGTGCGCCGAGCCCTCACCCCGGCCGGCGTCAAGCGCCGCCGGGTGCAATCCGCCGCCCTGGCGCAACTGGCCGCCGCCACCCTGGCCGCCGGGACCACCCGCGCGGCGGTGGTGATCTTCGCCTCGCAGGAGGACCGTATCGTCGAGGTGGTCGCCTCGGAGGCCATCCACGCCAAGGCCGGGGCAGACGTCTGGGATCGGGCGGTGGCCGCTGCGGTGGACGACCTGCGGCGCGGGGCGCCCGCCGACGGCTTCATCGCCGCCGTGGCCCTGTGCGGCGCGGCCCTGGCCGAACACTTCCCCGGGACCGCCGGCGACGCCAACGCCATACCCGACGCGCCCGTGGAGCTGTAGGCGGGGCGATGGACGGCGGGGTTCACTTCTGCTTGGGAGGCGGGGCCGGCGGCGGCGTCGGCGCCGGCGGATCGACGATGACCGTCGGCTGAGTCATCGGCCGCGCCTCGGTGGCTCCCTCCATGGCCGAGGCCTCGGTGGACATGGCGGAGGTCGAGACCGCGTCCGTCGCGCCTTGGCCCCTTTGCAACCCGAAGCGCCAGACGGCGGCCAGGGCGACGAGGAGCAGCAGGGCGCCCAGGACCCAGTAGGATGGCGATCTGTTTGCGCTCATGAGCACTGTTCTCCCAGGTCGAGCAGGGTATGTCGCGTCCACTTCAGGCCCCGGCCCCCAGGCTTCTCAAGACGGGTGTTCAGATAGACCTTCAGCCCCGGCTTGCACGGCAGGACCGCGCGGAAATAGAGCTGCTCGGTCTCGCCGGCCTCGATCTGGCTGCGCAGCCGGGCCTCCTGAGCCCCGCCCGAGGCGCCAAGTTCGGCGATGACGCCCCAGTTGTCCGCATTTCGCACCGGCCACGGCCGGCCCGCCGCCGGCGGCTTGGCGAATTCCTGCGCCACCGCCGGGGGAAGCGGAACCACCTGCTGGATGTAGAACTCCACCGGGCTTTCCTTGAAATCGATCGCGGTGTCGCCGACGTTCTCGATCGACACCTCCGCCAGGACCAGGACGCGCCCGTCGGGCAGGCGGAGACCCGTCCCGTCCTGCGCGATGGTCAACTTGGCCTGGGTCGGTCGCTCGAAGAAATACCAGACGCCGGTCAAAAGCACGGCGGAGATCGTCAGCAGGGCCTGAAGGTTGCCTAGCTGGCGGCTCCAGTAGCGGCTCTCGGGATCCGTTCCCCGATGCCAGGCCGCCATGCCCCAGGACACGAGGAGGGCGCCAATGAGGGCGAACACCGCGGCAATGAGCATGAACATCGGGCGGCGTCCCCCGCTCCACCCTAGCCCCGGGCGCCCTGCCCCTTCAAGCGCCCGGCGCCACAGGCCCCTTTCGATCCCTCCGTACGCCCGCTATACCCCGGCCTCGGTCGTGAAGGCGTCCGGTCGCGAGGATGGGTGGCCGAGTGGTTTAAGGCAGCGGTCTTGAAAACCGCCGTAGGTGCAAGCCTACCGTGGGTTCGAATCCCACCCCATCCGCCAGACACCCGCCGCGCTGCCGCCTCTGAACGGCTCTGTCAGCGCCGGCGGCTTTGCGGCGACCAGGCCTGGGGCTAGTTTGGCGGACAGCGTCCCCGAGGTGATCCGCCGCGTGGTGGCGATGTCGGTCTGGCACACGGTCGCTCTGCGGGCCGGCGTGGGGCTGCCGCACCCGCGCGGGATCGACATCTGCCACGATACGGCGGCCCGGTCGTGGAACCGACAGTCACAGCGTGTAGCCACCGGTGCTTTGGGGAGGTGACGATGATCGAAAATGCGCCGTTGTGGCTGGTTCTGGTCGGCATGTTCGCCGCGATGCTCGCCGCTTACGAAGTCGGCTTGCGGATTCACCCGGCGGTTCAGGCGTTCTCTGACGGGAAGCGCAATGATTCCAGCGACGAAAGCCTGTCGATGTCGGCCGTTTTCGGCCTGCTTGCGCTGCTGCTGGCCTTTGCGTTCGGACTGGCGCTCAATCGCTACGAGGAGCGCCGCAACCTGGTCACCAGCGAAGCTGGCGCAATTTCCACCTTTGCGTCGCGTCTTTCGCTGCTGCCCCCGGCCGGCCGTGAGAGCGTGCGCCCGATGCTGGTCGACTATGCCGGCGCCCGGCTGGCCGCCAGCCTTGACCCTGGAAGCGACCTGAGCGGCAAGAGCCACGGAATCGAAGACCGTCACCATCGACTGGAAGCGCAGCTTTACGCCGTGCTCTCCACCCTCCCCGCGGACGCCCGCACGACGTTGCTGGTGCAGTCGTTCGATTCTCTGGCCGACGTATCCGCCGCGCGCCAGGCGGCGAGGGCCGCCCGATTGCCCAACACCGTGGTCAACCTGCTGGCGCTTTACTGCGTGGTCGGAACGCTGATGCTCGGCTACGCCGTCGCGGCGACGAACTCGCGTCATCGCGCCACGGCGACGATCTTCTTCGCGCTGCTGGCGTTCGCCTTCACGACGATCCTTGATCTCGATCGACCCCGCGGGGGGCTCATTACCGTCCCGCAAGGGCTGCTGGAACAGACCGTCGCCGACCTGAAGCGGTAAGCCCCTAGAGCTTGCCGCAACTGGACGGCGCGGGCTGGCCTTTGAAACGGGAGTCGATCCAGGACAGCGTCGCCGGGGCGCTATCGCGCGCGGAATGGCCGTGATCGCCGCCGGGCAGGCTAATATACTGCAGCCCCGCTTCGATGCGGCACCGCGCGCGCGCGAACTGTTCAGTGACGGCCGGAGCGACGACCGGATCCTGCACGCTCTGCGCGATCAACACGGGCCCGACAACGGCGCGGGGATCAACACTGTTGGCCCTGGCCACCCCGGCCCACGGCGACATCCGACCCATGTCCTTGCTCTTCAAGGCCTTGCGCATCTGGGCGACGCCAAGGATCGTGCCCAGCTTCGGGTTTTTGCCCAGCGATATGCAGTTGTTCCGGGCCAGCCGGGTCGCCACCCCCTGGTCGAACGGCTTAAACAGGCTCGACAGCGGAAAGCCATAGCGCTGCGACCAGCTATAGGCGGTGAACGCCGTCAGCATGGCGCGAACGTTGACGTCGGCGCCGCTGTTGAGGTTGGCCGGAAGGTCGGTGGGCGGCGCGGCCGCCGCGGTCCCCACCAGGGTCAGTTCGGGGGCATAGCTGCGCGAGATCATCGACGTCCACAGCGCGGCGTGGCCGCCCTGCGATTCCCCCCAGACCGCAAAGCGCGGTCCGGCGCCGGCGCCGCCGATCTGTTGCGCGGCCCGCACGGCGTCGAGCACCGAGCGCGCGGTGTCCTGGCCGATCAGATAGGGGTGCGCCATGGCGCTGCCGAGGCCAGGATAGTCTGGCGCCACCACGACATAGCCCCGCCTGATCATCTCGGCCAAGGCCGGCGTCGCCGTAAAGAACTGGTCGCTGAGGGACGGCGCACATTTCTGGACAACCCCCCAGGTGCCGTGCGTCCAGGCGATGATGGCGCGCGGCCTGGTCGGCATCGCCTCGCGCGGCGCGACAACCATGCCGGTCACCTGGTTCGCCCGGCCTTCCTCATCGGTGGTCCAGTAACGGATCCGCCAGGCCTGCATGCCCCCGGGCGTATCGATCACCGGATCTGCGGCCACCAGCCTGCCCGCAGGCTCGGCGAAGGCCGGTTGAGACGCGACGATCGACCCCAGCACCAGCAGCAAGGCATGGATCATCGATCGGATCGCCATCACCCGTCTCCTGAAGCCGGTCCTGTTCCGAAGGCCGCCATCCCGCTTAAGCTGCCCCGACCGGCGCGACGGTTCAAGAGCGTGGATCGCCAGCACCCGGGCGGTGGCGCAGCGCCCGTCTGGCGGGTCTAGAAATCCCGCCCGAGCCCCGTCGGCGGGCGCACCGTCGGCTTTTCGGTCTTCGAGCGCCAGGGATAGTCACGGACCTCGGGCGGCACATCCAGGGCGAAGGCGCGCCAGGTGGTCGCCCGCCTGTTGTCGGAGGTCCACCGGCCGTCGGGCAGTTCAAGATATTCGGGCGCGTGGCGTTGCAGATAGGCGAGCGTCTGCCGGTCGATCGACTCAAAGCCCGGCAGGCCGTGGATGCTCGCCTGTCGGCCCATGAGCATGAAGCCGGGGAAGGCCTTGTCGTTCATCCGCATGAACGGCCAGGCCTCCGATATCCGCGTGAACCCCGCCCGCCATTGCGCCATCGGGGTGTCGCGGCTTTCCAGCTCGGCCCGCGACGCATAGATCACGAAGTGCTCGGACGGGGTCACCACAGGCCCCGAGCTATAGGTGGGCCAACCTTCCGGCGTCACGGGGTTGGCGTGATCCATGGTGAAGTCCCACTCCATCGTCACCTGATCGTCTCCGTATCGCCGAAACGGCATGCGGAAGGGGATTTTTCCGTTCGCTTCCGGAAATACCGTGCCGTCGTTCATGCGAACGTGTGTGTCGACCGTGTCGTAGTATTCAATTTCCGGGCCGTACGTGTTGACGGTCAGATCATTGTAGAAGTGATAAACCCGATCCCGCTTGCCGGTGTAGGGATTGTCCCAATGCTCGAGGATTTCGTTGGTATGGATATCCGCGAACAGACCGCATTCGCGCGTGCGATGGACCAGCTTGCCGTCCACCCATTTGCATTGCTGCACGCCCATCCCGACGTAGCGGAACAGGGGCTGGGCTCGCTTGCCCGGCATCTTGCCGTACATCAGCCCGTTGTAGCCGCCGACCGACGGCTCGCCGAAGCTCGAGATGAGCTTGCCGAACATCCGCAGGTTCTCCATCGGGTCGGCATAGTCGACGGCTGCGCCGGTCTTGCTCCCCGCCCCGAAGACGGGGCCCCCGCTCGCGGCCGGAACGGCGAGCGCAAGCGCCGCCATGGCCTGCCGTCGTGACGTCCAAGACGCGGGATATAGAGACATCGCCGTCTACTCCTCAATAGAAGTCAAAATAAAACTCTGGCCGAAAAATGCTTTCAATTACAGGACTGGATTGACAGCCATATATCGTCGCTGGCGGTCACCGCCTTAGATCTCCAGCTCCACCTCAAGGTCGAGCAGGGGCGCATATTGCTGCGCGCCATAGACATCGGTATCGAAGCGGGAGCCGGACGCCGTCGGCCGCATCATCGAAAACTTCACCGCGCTGGCGAAGGGATAGTAGGCGAAGTCGCGGATGGCGTTGGGCGATACGTCGAAAGCCCCGGCGACCGTCGCCACGGTCAGCCCCCCCGTCGCCCGCACCCGTTCCAGCAGGTCAGCGTCGGCGAACAGGATGTCGAAGGTCACCACGAATGGGCCGGCGTTCTTGCTGCGGATGACCGTGGCGATCTCGGAAAGGCGCATCAGACGGTCTCCATCCTGAAGGGGAAAAGCGCCGCCGGATCGTCGATCCGCATCAGGTGATAGATGTTGAATTCGTAGACCTCGCCGGCGGCGAAGTCGGCGGGCGAGAAGGGCATCGCCAGATTGCCCGCCGTGGCCTTGCGGCCCGGATAGCCCCAATGCAGCATCAGGCTTCGCGCCATGGCGCAGACGGCCTCGGCGATCTGCGGGGTGCGGCCGACGACGTCGATCAACAGGCCGATCTCGTGCGGCGGCGTCTTGATCGGCTCCAGGCGACCCATGACCGCGTCGAGGCCATAGCGGCGGAACAGCACCGAATAGCTGTCGGGATCCAGTTGGTCCTGCAGATTGCGGGCGAGACGGTCGGAGACGGCGGCGCAGATGTCGTCGATCTGCCCGATCATGATCGGGTCGCGAAGCCCCGCCATGGCCACATGCCGGTGGCCGACCCGCCGCGCCCCTTCCAGCTTGACGGTGAGGTTGGTCGCGACGCGGAACGCGCTGCCGGTCACCTGCACGCGGCGGTCGTCGAGCGCCTCGAACCGGGACGCCGTCAGGTCGACGATGCCCCCTGGCCCCGGAAGCCACACCGGATTGGACTTCTCGTAGAGGGTGTGGGCGGCGACGGACGCGACCGTGCAGGCCTTGGCCGCGTGCGGACTCTCGACCTCGAAATGGTCGTCGAAGAGGCGGCCGATCAGCAGGTCCGATCCCTCCACCGGGACGGCCGCCTGTCCGCCGCACTCCAGGATCTTGCCCAGGTGGAGCGCAAGGCCGGCGGGGTAGCCGAGCATGATGGGCAGGGCGGCGACATTGGCGACGTCCCAGGCGCGGCCGGCCAGGACGATGTCGGCGCCGGCGTCGAGCGCCGCGATGAACGGCTCGACCCCCATCTGGGCGACGATGTTGATGGCCTCGTCAATGTCGACCAGGGTCAGGGCCTGCTCGGTTTCGAAGGTCTCGATCCGGCCGTCGTCCAGCGCCTGGCGCACAACCGCGGGGTCGAGCTGGCTGTCGATGGTGGCGAACTTCAGGTGGGTCCAGCCGTGCCTGCGCAGGAGTCCGCGGATCACCTCGGCCACGAAGTCGAGCTGGCTGCGGGTCCCCGCCCCGCCGGCCGAGCCGATCACCAGGCGTGCGCCAGCCTTGACCGCCGCGCCGATCAGCAGCTCCAGATCCCGCTCGACCATGGTCCGGCTGATGAAGGGGCGGCCGCTGCCCAGATAGTAGGGGCCCGGATCGGTGCTGCCGGCGTCGATGGCGACCAGGTCGAAGCCACGCCGCGACGCCTCCTCCAGCGAGGCGATCGGAAAGCCGTAGCCGAGCATGCCGTGGGCGAGGATGGTGAAGGACCTATCGGACATGCCTGGCTCCGAGCGCGGGGCGACGTAGATGGTGGTCGGTGACCGCCTGAAAGGCCGCGGCGACGGCCAGGAGGCGCGCCTCGGCCCACGGCGCCGCTATCAGCTGCACGCCGATCGGCAGGCCGGCGGCGGAGAAGCCGCAGGGGATCGAGATCGCCGGCGTCTCGGAGAAGGACCAGACGAAGGTCATCCGGGTGAGGTCGTGGGTGCGGCGGACGACGTCGCCCGCCGCCAGGATCGGCGGCGCCGTCGTGCCCACCGTGGGGGTGAGGATGAAATCCACGTCCTGCAGCAGAGCCGCCACATGGGCCCGCCAGCGGACGCAGGCGGCCAGGCCCGCGGCATAGGCGTCGGGCGATGTGGCTTGGCCCAGCCGCAGCCGCTCCAGCACGTCGGCCCCGAACAGCGCGGGCTGGGACTGCAGGCGCTCGCGATGGATGAGGGCCGCATCCGCGCGGATCACGCAGGCCATCAAGTCGTGCACCCGCGACGCCCCCTCCACCGCGATTGGCGCGGCGCGGGCGCCGAGGGCGGCGAATACCGCCGTTGCGTCATGGACCGCCTCGACCACCTCCGCGTCGGACTGCTCGAAGAACCCGCTCGAGGGAAGACCGATGCGCGCCCCCGACAGCGGCTCGCCGCCGCTCCAGACCTCGACCGGTCGGTCGATGCTGTGGGGATCACCGCCGTCAAAGCCCGCCACAGCCCGATAGAGGGCGGCGGCCGCCTCCGCCGTGGGCGCCATAGGACCCACCGTGTCGAAGCGCGGGCTGACCGGGAAGACCCCGCGATTGGAGATCCGGCCTGGCGTCGGGCGCAGGCCGACCAGGCCGTTGAGCGCCGCCGGAACCCGGACGGATCCCCCGGTGTCGGTTCCCAGGGCGGCGTCGCACAGGCCGGCGGCCGCCGCCGCGCCCGAGCCCCCGCTGGATCCGCCCGGGATGGCCTGCGGGTCCCAGGGATTGCGACAGGCCCCATGGTGCGGATTCTGGCTCGTGCCGCCGAAGGCGAACTCGTGCAGATTGGCCTTGCCGATGACGATGCCCCCCGCGGCGCGCAGCCGGGCGACGCAGGCGGCGTCCTCAGCCGCGATCCTGTCGGCGAAGAAGCGTGACCCGGCGGTGCTGCGCAGACCGGCGACGTCGATGTTGTCCTTCACCGCGACGATCTGGCCGTCCTGGGTTCGCGCCTGCAGACGGGCGCCGGCGGCGTCGACCGTGATCAGCGCCTTCAGCCGGTCGTTGTAGGCCTCGATTGCCGCCAGGCGCCGCTCGACCCGGGCCGCGGCGGGATCAGACGAACTCATGATGATGGTCGCGCCACCACTGGGCGATCTCCAGCCGGCGGGCGAACCACACCCGATCCTTGGAGCGAACATAGTCGAGGAACTCGCGCAGCACCGAGATGCGGGTCGCCTGGCCGATCATCCGCGGATGCAGGCCGATGGACATCATCTTGGGATGGGTAGCGCCCTCGGCGTAGAGCTCGTCGAAGCCCCGCTTGAGCGTGTCGAGGAAGTCGCTCGGCGAAGCGTAGCTGGGAGCCAGGCCGAAGCGGCCGTCGTTGTAGGTGAAGGTATAGGGCACCACGACATGGTCCTTGCCCCCCTCCTGGACGATGTAGGGGAGGTCGTCGTTATAGGCGTCCGAGTCGTAGGCGAAGCCGCCTTCCTCGATGAGCAGCTGGCGGGTGTTCACCGACGGGCCATAGCGGCAGTACCAGCCCTGCGGGCGGGCGCCGCAGCTCTCGGCGATCGAGTCGATGGCCAGGCGCATGTGCTGCGCCTCCTGCTCTCTCGACAGCAGCCACATCTCCTCCCAGCGCCAGCCGTGGCTGCACACCTCGTGCCCGGCCTCGCGGATCCAGGCGCAAACCTCCGGGTTGCGCTCAAGGGCGACAGCGCAGGCGAAGAAGGTGACGGGGACGTCGTATTGCGTCAGCAGCCGCTCGAGCCGCCAGATCCCGGCCCGCGAGCCATATTCGAACACCGACTCGGCTGCCAGGTCGCGGTACTGGGGCTCCAGGCCGTAGATGACCTCGGTCAGCCCGTCGTTGCAGGCGTCCCCGGCCGGATGCGATCGCTCCGACCCCTCCTCGTAGTTGAGGCAGATGCTGACGGCGATGCGGGCGTCGCCTGGCCAGCGCGCCTTGGGCCCATGTCGGCCGTAGCCGATCAGGTCCCGCTTGGGCCCCGGAACGTCGATGTCGATCAGGGTCGGGTTGGCCATGTTGGCCTCCTCAGCTTGCCTTGCGCTTGGCGTTGAGGGTGCGCTTCTCGAAGGAAGCGACGGTCTCGCCCCGCTGGTTGACGATGCGCTGGTTCATGGTCACCACGCCGCCCTTCTCGCCCTTGTCCTGCAAGGCCGCGATGTCACCCTCCAGATGCAGGGTGTCGCCGATGTGGACGGGTTTGGTGAAGCGCACCTGGTCGAGGCCATAGAAGGCGATGACCCGGTTCTCGCGTTCCCCGGCCATCATCTGAAATTCAAAGCCGGTGGCGATCGAAAGGGTGAGGCAGCCGTGGGCGATCCGGCCGCCAAACGGGCTGTCCTTCGCCGCGACCTCGTCGATGTGGATGGAACTGTAGTCCCCGGACAGTCCCGAGAAGACCACCAGGTCCGTTTCCGTGATGGTGCGCGCGCGCGACGTGAACCAGTCGCCTTCGCGCAGGTCGTCGAAGTAGTTGTTCAGGGACAGCAGTTCGCGGTCAGCAGCCTTGTCGGTCATGGTCATCCTTGCGACGCCGGGCGGAAATTAGGGATGGTCAGGCCCTCCTGGTCCTCGAAGACGAGGCGAACGGGCATCTCGGCCACGACCGCGTCCGGCTCGCAGCCGACCAGGTTGGCGATGATGCGCACCCCCTCGGGCAGGTCGATCAGGGCGACGATGTAGGGGACCTGGTTGACCAGGGCGGCGTCGACCGGATCGGTGACCACCGTCCAGCTGTAGACGCTCCCCTCCCCGCCCGCGCGCACCCACTCGGTGTTCTGCGACTGGCACACGGGGCACATGGGCCCTGGCGGCCAGCGGGGATGATGGGCCTCGACGCAGCGCGGCACCATCAGTCGGCCCTCGGCGCACCCGTCCCAGAAGGGCGCGGAGTCCGCGTCGGGCCACGGCTTGGGCATGCCTGTCAGCATCGGCTCAATCCTTCGTCAGCATGACGGCCGAGGCCAGCTGGGCCACCGAGCTGCACGACAGCACCACCTCGGCGCCCTCGACCTGGGCGGTGGATTGACCCCGGATCTGGCGGGTCGCCTCGACCACGTGGTTCAGCCCATGGATATAGGCCTCCGACAGGCTGCCCCCGTGGGTGTTGACCGGCAGGGCGCCGCCCAGGCGGGTGGCGCCGTCGCCGACGAACGCGCCGGCCTCGCCGGGAGGGCAGAAGCCGAACGCCTCCAGCGAGAAGAGCACAAAGGGGCTGAAATGATCATAGATCATCACCGCATCGACATCGCCCGGCCCCAGGCCGCACGCGGCATAGAGGTCCTTCGCGGCCAGGACGGATTCGGCGACATCGAGCTGGTCGCGGAAGACGATGCCCTGCGCGCGGGGCCCGCTGGCCTGGGCTCCGCCGGCGATCAGCACGGGCTTCTGCCGCAGGTTCCGGGCCCGCTCGGCCGAGGTGACGATCACCGCGCAGGCCCCGTCGCTCTCGATGCAGCAGTCGAGCAGGCGCAAAGGATTGGTGATCATCCGTGAGGCCTGATGGTCCGCGAGCGTGATCGGCTTGCGCATCATCGCCCGCGGATTGAGTGTGGCGTGATGGCGGGTGGCGACGGACACGGCGCCGAACTGTTCGCTGGTCGTGCCGTAGCGGATCATGTGGCGACGGGCGAACAGGGCGAAGGCCTGGGCCGGGGTCAGCAGGCCCCAGGGCATCTGAAACGCCGAGAATCCACCCACGGCCTCGCGCATCCAGGTGCCGGCCTGTCCGTAGCGCACGCCTGATCGCTCGTTCAGCGCCCGGTAGCAGACCACCGTCGTGGCCAGCCCCGCGGCGACGGCGCAGGCCGCGTGGTGGACGGCGGCGTTGGCGCCGGTGCCGCCATAGCCGGTCATCGACATGTAGCGGAGGTTCTTCAGCCCCAGGTGCTGGGTGAGCGCGACCTCGTCGATGGCGTCCATCTCGAAGCGGACCACGCCATCGACGTCGTCGACGGTCAGGCCGGCGTCGTCCAGGGCTGTCTTGATGGCCGCGCAGGCAAGCGCCAGTTCGGTGCGGCCGGATTGTTTCGAATAGTCGGTCTCGCCGATGCCGACGATGGCCGCCTTGTTGCGCACCGGATTGACGCTATTGCCCATGGCCGGCCCCCTCGATCGCCCGGGCGCGATGTTCGTCACGCAGGACCCGGCGCAGCACCTTGCCGGCGGCCGATTTGGGCAGGCTGTCGCGGAACGCCACGCTCTTGGGGGCCTTCATGCGCCCCACGCGCTCGGCCGCGAACCGGCGTAGTTCCTCGGCGCTGACCTGCGCCCCCGGGGCCAGGGCCACCAGGGCGTGGACCGCCTCGCCCCAGTAGGCGTCCGGCACGCCGAACACCGCCACCTCGGCCACGGCCGGGTGGTCGGCGAGGGCCATCTCCACCTCGGCCGGATAGATGTTCACGCCGCCGCTGATGATCGTCTCGTTCTTGCGGTCGACCAGGTGCAGGAACCCCGATGCGTCGAGGACAGCGAGGTCGCCGCCGGAGAACCAGGCGTCAGGGGCGTGGGGCGCGCCGCCCACATAGCCGTCGAAATGATAGGGCGACCGGGTGTAGACCTCGCCGACCACGCCCGGCAGGACGGGCGCCCCGGCCTCATCGCGCAGCTGAATCTCGACGCCCGGGAAGGCGCGACCGACGCTGGTCGGATGCTCCAGCAGGTCCTCCGCCGACAACGTCGTGATGATACCCGCCTCGGTCCCCCCATAGGCCTCGCAGAGAACCCCCTCGCCCCACACCGAGCGCCCGCGCTGCTTGGTCGACAGGGGCAGGGGCGCGCCGTTGCAGATCAGGGCCCGCAGCGCGCCCACGGCCTGGGCGCCGGCGACCGCGCAGGGCTCAGCCAACATCGCCGCCAGGTGTGTGGGAACCACCGAGGCATTGGTCACGCCGTCGTGCTCCAGGCAGCGCCAGACCTGCTGGGGATCGAACCTGTCCAGAAGCACCACCGATCCGCCGAAATACAGGCTGGCGAAACAGAAGTTGAAACCGGCGCCATGGAACAGGGGCGCCACCGCCAGGTTGCGGTCCTCGGGCCCGTAGCAACCGAAAACATCGCGCATCGCGCCATACATGAGCGCCCGCGACCGCTGGCTGAGCACGACGCCCTTGGACCGTCCGGTGGTTCCCCCCGTCGCGGCGATGCAAAAGGTGTCGGTCGAACGGGACGATCCCGGCGGGGGCGAGGCTGAAGCGCGGCTCAGCCAGGCCTCATAGTCCGCGCCGATCTCGATGATCCGAACCTCGGCGATCGCGGCCGCCGCTTCCGCGAGATCGCGCAGGGCGGGTTGCACGAACAGCACGCCCAGGGCGCAGTCCTGGCAGACCGCGGCCAGCTCCCCGGCCGACAACCGGGCGTTCAGGAGCATGGCGGGCCGTCCCGCCGCGGCCAAGCCGAGCACAAGCTCGACGTATTCGAGGCAGCTGTAGGCGAGCAGGCCGACGCGGTCGGCTCCGGCAAAGTCGTGGCTCGCCCCGTTGGCGACCCGGGCCGCCCGCTCGGCGAGGCCGCCGAACGTCAGGCGCCTGGGCCCATCCAGCAGGGCGGTCTTGTCGGGATGGCGCCCCGCCCAGGCCCGTATGCTTTCACAGACGTCCAGCGGGCTGGGGGATGGTGGGCGTTGCGGCATGCGCAACGCTTGCCATCGGCCCGCTCTCCTTCAATGCGGCTCAGGCGTGCGGGCGAATAATTACACGGATGTGTAGCGCGGCCTGCGACGCCGCAGGGACAACTCGGGGATCATCCGGCTCACCGTGCTGACGATGCGCCGCTCGCGTTGCTGCAGCTCCCCGGCCGGCACCTGCACCGTCAGAAGCACCTCTTCGCCGGCCGCCTCGTCTTCCATGACGAAGCATATGGCGGCCTGGCCGGGCGCGATCGTGGCGGCGCCGCTGGCGTAGCCGCGCCCCTTGGCCACATGCGCCCTGGCCAGGATCGCCGCCCCATCCACCGCGTGCTGGCGACCGAACCGGTCGTTATGCGCGGCGACGATCTGCTCGATCTCATCGTCCCGCAGGTGACTGAGCGAGGCCAGGCCGTTGATGGTCTTGCAAAGCGGGCGAACTTCCCCCGGCGAAAGGCGGGGCACCCGCAGGGTATAGAGCCACTCCAGATACAGGCCGGCCCGACGGGTCACGGCCATCGGCGCGCCGAGTTCGCGGTGCAGGCGACGGGCGAAATAGATGGCTCGCCGCTCCAAGGGGTTGTCGTCGGTCAGCCATTCCCCCAGCCGGCGCAGCTCCTGGGTGGGCGTGTAGGTTCGGTCGATCGCGTCATACCGCAGCACCCCCTGCTCGACCATCGTCGCCAACAGCGCGACACAGCTGGACAGGGGAATGCCGATGGCCCGGGCGATCTCGACCGCCCGCTGCGGGCGACGCTTGTCGGCGAAATCTCGCAGGATCGCAAAAACGCGGGCCGCCGATTTGACATTACCGACATCGGTCATCGCATAAGACCCCCGTAATCGAGCGGGCGATTATGCCGGATATTCTCCTGGTGATCCAGGCATTGACGGTTCTGTCGGCAAACGTCGCGACAACTGACTCAGGACCCATAACTCCGGCTTATATGATGGATTGAAACTTCTTTGATTGCTTTCGGTCGACGCGCCGCCACTGTTTGATCGCCACTATCCGGCAAGTTGACGGGCCTACGCCTTTCAAAGGGAGCTGTGCATGACCGACGTCGCCGCGCCCGCATCGGCCCACCCCGTCCCTGCCCTGGCCCGCATCTCGGGGCCCCGGTTGTTCGGCTTCAGCATGGGCGCGATCGGCGACCGTATTTTCCGCGACGCGCCCGCCTTCCTGCTGCTGCTCTACATGACCGACTCGCTGGCGATACCCGCGGCCATGGCCGGGCTGGCGGTGTTTCTGCCCAAGCTCCTCATCATCTTCGTGGACCCCACCATCGGCATGGTCTCCGACCGGCTCGACTCGCGATGGGGCCGACGACGGCCGCTGATGCTGGCGGGAGCGATCCTGTCCGGACTCGCCATTCTGCTGTTCTTCAACGTCCCGCACTTCGAGCGCGCCTCGGTTCGCGCCCTCTATGTCAGCGTCGTCGTCTTCATCGGCTTCACCGGCTTCTCGCTCTATTCGGTGCCCTATCTGACCATGGCCTCGGAGTTGGCCGACACCGACCACGAGCGCCGCCGGGTGATGTCGTGGCGGGTGATGTTCATGGGCGCCGGCCTGTTCATCGGCGCCTTCGCCGGCGGAGTCGTCGAGGCCTTGGGCGGCGGGGCGCGGGGCTTCTCGACCATGGCGTTCATCTATGCGGGGGCCTGCACCGCCACCATGTTGGCGAGCGTAGCGGCCACGGCGACGCCCCTATCGCCCGCGGCGACAAGACCGCCCTGTCCCTGGCGGGACAACTGCGTTTCATCGCCACGCGCGGGCGCTATCTGCGGGTGCTCCTGGTGGGATTCCTGCAGAAGCTCGCCGAGGGGATCGGCACGGCGGCGGCGGCCTATTTCTGCGTCTATGTCGTACAGCAACCGCTCAGCAGCGTCGGCCTGGTGATGGTCGGGGCGACGGCCAGCCAGATCCTCACCCAACCCCTGTGGCTGAAGGCCAGCGCCCGGTGGTCCCCGGCCACCGTCTACGCCATCGCCGTCGGCTTCTGGTGCCTCAACCTGGCCTGCTGGCTGGGCATGCGCGGACAGTCCCAGATCATGTTCCTGGCCCTGGGAGTCGGCGCCGGCATCGCCGCCGGCGGGGTGCTCATGGTGACCCTGTCCCTGCTGTCGACCACCATCGCTGCGGAGGCGGTGGAGACCGGCGTCAATCGCGACGGGGTCTATAGCGGGTTCTGGCTGGCGGCAGAGAAGCTGGCCTTCGCCCTGGGCGCCCTCTTCGTCGGGGCCTTCATCGGCGCCATGGGCTTCATCGAGCATGCCGATGGGCTCAAGGTGCAACAGCCCGCCAGCGCCATCATCGGCATAGCCATCGCCTATTGCGGCCTGAACGGGGCGGCCTGTCTGCTCAGCCTCCTCGCCCTGCAAAGCAGCCAGCGCTACACCCGTCGTCGCGCGGCGTCCGAGCCGGTCGGAGCCCCGGCCTGACCCCGCGGCGCTCCCTCCATCCCCCTCCTCGCGCAAGCCCTCGACAAGGGCGCGACCGGAGCCCTAATGACGGGCGATAGGATGCAGGAGCGCTCCGGGTCCATGACCAACCGACCAAGCCTGGAACAGCTTCGCGTCTTGGTGGCCGTGGCGGAGGCCGGCACCTTTTCGGCGGCGGCCCGAGCCCTGGGCCGCGCGCAGCCCGCGGTCAGCCATTCGATCCACCAGCTGGAGACCACCCTGGGGGTCGAATTGTTCGATCGGGGCGGCAAGATCGCCAAGCTCACCGCCGCAGGTCGGACAATCGTCGACTATGCCCGGCGCACCCTCGAAGCCGTGGAATTGCTGGCCGAGCGCGCCGAGCAACTGGCCTCGCAGGTCGAGGTCGAACTGGCCTTCGCCGTCGATGGCGGCATAGCCCGCGATGTGGTTCTGGCGGCGGCCCGGGTTGTCGCCGAGGCCTATCCCGACCTGATGCTCCACATCTTCACCGAGGGCATCGGCGGCTCCGAAGAGCTGCTTCGTCAGGGGGTCGTGCAACTGGCCTTCTACCCGCCGTCTCACGCCAGCGGCAAGAAGGGGCTGGCCAGCCACCCGGTGGGCTACGTCTCGGCCGTGCCGGTGGTGGCGTCCAGCCATCCCCTCGCCAGCCAAGAAGGGCCCCTGACCCGCGAGATGCTGGCGCGCCACTGTCATCTGGTCATGACCGACAGGCTGAGGGCGATGGAGCCGGCCAGCGGCGTGTCCGCCACGCGCTGGCGCTGGCTGTTCTCCGATGTCGCCACCTTCTACGGCGCGCTGCGCGCCGGCTTCGGATGGGGCCATATGCCGTTGCAGGTGGTCAGCGGCGCCATAGATCGCGGCGAGCTGCGCCTGCTGCAGTTGGCGGAAGGCGTGTTGCGGCTGCCGGGGGCGGAGATCCACGCCGTTCACGAGCCCGGTCGTCCGCCGGGACCGGCGGGGCTTCTGTTGATCCGCGCCATGAAAGACAACCTGGCCAATAAATAATAGCCAGTGAATCTGTCCTTTCGACCCACCCATAAGACCTCGTTATAGATTGGATCGAAACCTCTTTAATTGATTTCGCGACCCGTATTGTCATTTTCGACGCGCGGCCCCTGAGCCGCGGACAAGACGGACGCGCGTCATGAAATTCGGCACTATTCTGACGCCTCACTGGGATCGCGGCGTCACCCAGTCCGAAGCGCTGCACGAAATGGTCGAGCGTGCGATCCACGCGGAGCGGTGCGGCTTCTGGTCGTGCTGGACCACCGAGCACCATTTCGCCAACGACCCGACCTACGCGCCCTTCGACTGGCCGGAGGGCAATTTTCCCGCCTATGACCTGGCGGCCGACCCTTTGACCCTGCTCACCTACATCGCCGCCAAGACCTCGACCATTCGCCTGGGCACCGGTGTGCTGGTGATGCACTACGACAACCCCATCCGGGTGGCCGAGCGGGCGGCGATGCTGGACATCTTCAGCGGCGGCCGGCTCGAGCTCGGCCTAGGTCGCGGCAGCGGGTTCAAGGAGCCGCCGGCCTTCGGCGTGCCTCCCGAACAGGCGGACAGCCAGGACAAGTTCTTCGACGAGATCGACCTTCTGCTCAAGGCGTGGAGCGGCCAGCGGGTTCAAGCACGAGAGCCGGTTCTTCAGCCTTCCGGAACTGGCGGTGGTGCCCAGCCCCGTGCAGCTTCCCCATCCGCCGATCTATCTGTCGAGCGGCAACCCCCGCAGCGTCAAATATGCGGCCCAGAACGGCCTGTCTTTCGCGGGGAATACCGGCGCCTGGGGGACATCCGGCGCGGACAAGCACAACGAGACCAACCAGCTCTTCCGCGACACGGCGGCGGCGGCGGGGCGCGATGTCTCGCAGGCCCTTTATCCCAACACCCTGTTCCTGTTCTGCGCCGAGACCGACCGGGAGGCCGAGGAGGTCGCCGAGCAATATCTGATGCGCTACAGCGCCCACGTCGAAGGCCACTATGAGCGCCAGCGTCACGGCAACATGGTCGGCGATCCGCTCAACTCCCTGTCCAGGGGGCCGTTGAAGAAGTCGACGCTGGCGGACATTCGCGACCTGGCGAGGGCCCAGATCGCCACCAATCTGGTCGGCAGCCCGGCCACCATCGCCGAGAAGCTGCGCGCCCTTCTCGAGCTCGTCCCTCGATCAACTACGTGCTCGGCATCACCGACGCGGGCACCCCGCCCAGGGCCTTCGTGCACAAGTCGATGGAGCTGTTCACCTCCCAGGTGATGCCCAAGTTCGCCGATTACGGACTTAAGGCCGATGCCGCATGAGACACGGTGAGCACCGGCTGACCCATGCGCAATTCCAGGCCCTGGCCGACCGCGTGTCGAACTGGGGCCGGTGGGGCGCGACGATCAGGCCGGCACGCTCAACCTGATCACGGCCCAGGACCGGGCCGCCGGCGCCGCCCTTGTGGTCGACGGAGAGATGATCAGCTGCGGCCAGGACATCACCGGCCGGGCGCGGATCGACGATGATCGCCCCGCTCTGCACGTTCCCTTCTGGCTGCGCGAGGCGACCTACGGCGTCGCCCTCGAAGTGCTGACCATCACGCCGCACGGCTGGACGATGACGCATCTGGATTGCGCTCAATCATCTGAACTACCGGGGCCGCATGTACAACGACCGTCCGATCGAGCCGTTCAGCAACGCCGACCAGGCTGTCAATTCGGTGATGGCCGGCGGTGGCGGAATCGCCGGTCGGGGGGTGCTGATCGATCTGCCGCCGGTGCTCGGCAAGCCCTGGATGGAGCCCGGCGAGATCGCCGACATGGCGGACATCGAGCGGGCGATGGCGCGACAGAAGGTCCAGGTTCGAAGCGGCGACCTGGTCTTCATCCGCACCGGCCGCACCGGCCGAGACCGCGCTTTGGGACCTCCCGCCAACAGCGCGGGGCTGGCCGGGATCAGCATCGAATGCGCCGACTGGGTCCATCGCTCGAACATCGCCACGCTGGTCTCGGACGCCGGCATGGATCCCCAGCCCTCCGAGGTCGATGAGATCCGCATCCCCTGGCACATCGTGACCCTGGTGATGATGGGCATGATGATCACCGATAACGCCGACCTTGAGGCCTGGCCGCAGCCTGCGAGGCGCGCGGCCGCTGGGAATTCTTCGCCGTCATGGCGCCCCTGAGGCTGGTCAACGCCAACGCCTCGCCGATCAACCCCGTCGCGATCTTCTAGATGACCGCCCCCCCCTTCCGCGCAGCGATCGTGACGGGCGGCTCCGGCGGGCTCGGCGGCGGCATCGCGCGCCGGCTGGCGGCCGAGGGGTGCGCGATCGCCGTCCACTTCCACGCCGGCGCCGCCAGGGCGCAGGCCGTGGTCGACGCTATCCAGGCGGGCGGCGGACGCGCTATCGCCGTGGGCGGCGACATCGGCGACGAGGCGGACGCGGGGCGGATCGTCGACGAGACCGTCGACGCCTTCGGCCGACTGGACATCCTGGTGAACAACGCCGGGGCCATCATCCGCGGGCCCATGGGCAACATCGCCCAGGCCGACCTCGTGGCGCTGTTCTCCACCAACGTCATCGGGGCGATGCTGATGTGCCAAGAGGCGATGCGGCATCTGCCGGCTGGCGGGCGCATCATCAACATCTCCAGCAACCTGGCGATCACGCCCCCGGCCACCGCTGTCGCCTATGCCGCGTCCAAGGCGGCGATGAACGCCTTGTCCGAAGGGCTGGCGCGCGAGTTGGGCCCGCGCGGGATCACGGTCAACGCCGTGGCGCCTGGAGGCTCCCGCACCGAGATGATCGCCGACGTCGAGCGGCGGTGATCGACTGGCTGATCGCCACGACCCCCCTTGGCCGGCTGGCCGAGCCCGAGGACATCGCGGACGTGGTCGCCTTTTTCGCCTCCGACGCAGCGCGCTGGATCACCGGCCGCACGCTCGTGGTCGACGGCGGATGGGTCTGACTCCGATGACCGTAGCCCCTCGATCCATGCCGCCCGTCGCCTTCAGGAAACGCCCATGACCAGCCACGAGACAGACATCGAGGAGACGCTCCATGCCTACTGGCGCACCTTCGAGTCGCTGCAGTTCGCCAAGCTGACGACGTTCTGGGACCGCGCGGACCCGTCTCCGCTACTGTTTCCCGAAGAAGAGCCTGCGCCGATCTGCGACTGGCAGGCGATCGACGCCTATTTCGCCAACATGGCGAACTTCATGCGGCTGAACGAGACGCATATTTCCGAATTCGCCCACAAGCCCCTCGCCGACAAGCTGGCGTCCGCCACCTTCCGGGTCCGCTGGTACGCCTCGTTGACAGGCTTTGCCCGTCCGATGGCGGGCTTCACCCATCACAGCGCCACGCTTCGCAACACGCCGTCAGGGTGGAAAATCTGCCAATACATGGAAATGCCGCGAAGCGCCGTCCTGTATTTCCGCGGCGTGCGGATGGACATCGTGCCGGCCGAATTCGTGGCGCGCGCGAAAGCGGCGGAGGAGGGCCAATTGACCCAATAAACAGCCTTTATTCCAGAGACTTAGGGGCGCGCCAGCCAGACCGTCCACGATCCGGACGCGCACCGAAATAGCCCTCGACCAAACTCTTGGTCGAGGACCATCGTCTAGGTTGATGCGACGATCCGAGGGGACGCCGCACAATAAAACCAGCAGCGCCATGTCTTCGGGATTTCACCCAAGACAGGGATGCCTAAGCAACCTTGGGGGACCATGATGGGCTACCGTTCATTCAGATTTTTCGGCGCTTCGGCGATTGCCTTGATGGCCTGTGCGATGGATGTCGCGCCGGCCATGGCTCAGCAGCTCGAGGAGGTGGTGGTCACCGCCCGCCGAACCGAAGAGAAGATCCAGGATACGCCGGTCAGTGTGGCCGCCTTCACCGCCGATACCATTCAGCGCCAGAACATCCAAGGGCTGGCGGACATCGCCCGGATCACCCCGGGCCTGACCTTCGAGAGCTATTCCACCGGGGCCTTCTCCAACGCGGTGATCCGCGGAACCACCCAGACCCGCTTCGACTTCGCCGACCAGAACGTCTCGGCCTTCTTCGACGGCGTCTACCTGCAGCGGCAGTATATCGCCGACCTCGGCGTGTTCGACCTGCAGCGGGTTGAAGTCGTCAAGGGCCCGCAGAGCGCCCTCTACGGCCGCAGCGCCTTCGCCGGCGCCATCAACTACATCCCGTTGCAGCCCACCGAACAATTCACGGCCCAGGCCTACGGCACCCTCGGCCAGTATGACCGTCGCGACATTGCCGCGACGATCGCGGGGCCGATCATCGCCGACAAGCTGATGTTCAGGATCGGCGGCGGCTATTCGGAGTTCGACGGCTCGATCAAGAATCCGAGTCCGCTGGCCGGCATCGACTATCACAAGGGCTCCAGCGGCCGGCTCGGCGGCTGGGAGAGGAGCAACTTCTTCGCCCAGCTCAAGGCCAAGCCGATCGATCGGCTCGAAGTCAATCTGGCCTACTATCACTTCACCTCGGTGACCGAGAGCAACAGCGTCTACCGGCTGCATGCCGCGGTCGACAATGCGCTAAATTGCGGCGGCCGCCTGCCCGGCGGGCAGTTCCGGCTGTTTTGCGGGGAGTTTCCCTACAAGGAGGCCGCCGTCGATCCGAAGATGACCGGCTTCACCTTGAACAGCAGCATCATGAGGGCATCGGTCGACTACGAGATCACGCCCGACCTGACCGCGTCCTACGTGCACGGGGAGACCGAGGCAAAGGTCGACTCGCTCGCCAACGCCGACTCTAACCCCAACGTCGGTCAGTTCTTCTTCGGCCAGCAGGTGAACCTGTATTTCCAGGTTCCGGCCGGCTCGACCGAGATGCAATCGGACGAACTGCGCCTCCGGTACAACCGGGGCCCGATCACCCTGGTCGGCGGTCTCTATAGCCAGCGGCAAAGCGATTCCGATACCTTTGGCGTCTTCGGCTTTCCGGTGAACAGCGCGCCCTTGCAGGGCCAAGTCCCCCCGGTGCGGCTGATCCTGACCAACGGCTCTCTGCTCGACACCGACCTGGAAGCCGTATTCGGCCAAATCACCTATCGCTTCCTGGAGAACCGCGCCAGCATCGACCTGCAGGGACGGTATACACGGGAAAACAAGTCCCTGCAGCCGTCTCCGACGACGAGCCCGCTGAAGTTCGAGGACGAGTTCACCTACTTCACCCCGCGCATGAGCGTCGATTACAAGATCACCCCTAACAACATGATCTACGCCTCGGCGGCGCGGGGCGTGAAGTCCGGCGGATTCAACGTAACCGTCTTCAATCCCTCGCAACGGGCCTACACGCCCGACACCAACTGGACGTATGAAGTCGGGACCAGGAACACCTTCCTCGATAACCGCCTGCGGCTGAACGCCACCGCCTTCTACATCGACTGGACCAACATTCAGACCAACGTCGCGGTGCTCAACGTACCGGTGGGGGTCACGGCTCCGGCCCTGATCGGAAACGGCGCCGGAGTCACGATTCCAGGCTTTGAGGTGCAGGCCGACTACGTTGTCGGAGGCGGGCTGACCGTCAACGCAGCGATGTCTTACCAACGCGCGATCTTCAAGGACTCCTACGTTTCGCAGCGCTTTAGAGACCTGGGCTTGTGCGTTGGCAGCACGACCTGCCCGGCGGGCGGGGAGGCTGGCAACAAGCATCTGCCTCGATCGCCCGACTATCAGTTCACAGGGGGTTTCGAGTACGAACGGCCCATCAGCGACAGCACCGTTGGCTATGTGCGCGCCGACTACAGCTACCAGTCGAGCCAGAACATCGACGACCTTGAGCTGGCGACGATCGGTTCGCGTCAGTTGGTCAACGCCGCCGCCGGGCTGGTATTCCAGGATGGCCGCTATGAAGTGCAGCTGTGGGCGAAGAACCTCTTGGATGAGAAGTATATCTCCAACAGCGGCTTCACCGTGGCTGCTACGACGACCGAGTATACGCCAAGCCTCGGCCCGAGACGCACGATCGGGCTGACGGCGCGGGTCAAGTTCGACGGGCAAAAGGCGCCGCCGCCGCCGCCGCCCCCGGCGCCGCCCCCTCCGCCGCCCCCGCCCCCGCCGCCCCCTCCGCCCCCGCCTCCGGTGGCCTATGAGGCGCGCGAGTTCGTGGTCTACTTCCCCTTCGACCAGTACGTCCTCACCCCGGAAGCCCAGCAGGTCATCGCCCAGGCGGCCGACTATGCGAAGACCGGATCTGCGACGCGGGTGGTGGTGGTCGGCCACGCCGACACCTCGGGCAGCGCGGCCTACAACGTGAGGCTCTCCGAGCGTCGCGCCAAGGCGACCGCCGACGCCCTGGTGGGTTCGGGCCTGGCCCAGACCGCTCTTGCGGTCGACTGGAAAGGCGAGGCGGAACCGGCCGTCGCCACCGGCGACGGGGTGAAGGAGCCCCTCAACCGCCGCGCCACCATCAACATCAACTTCTGAACCGGCTCACGCCGGCAAAGGGAAAGGGCGGCGCTCACGCGCCGCCCTTTTTTGTTATCGCGACGCCCACAGACGCCGGCCACACGGCTGTCTTTGACGCTGCTCAGAAGCCTTCGCTGACGTTGCGCTGATAGGCGCGGCGCAGGAACGGCAAGGCGCCGAGCGCGCTCTCTGTCCACTGGATCAGACGCCAACGCTCCCCGCTCCATCGCAGCAGCGCCACCGCCTTGATATCGCCGCCCACCGGCAGCCCACCCGATTTCATCACCGCATCCCAGTGCAGCGGAAACAGCACCGAGACCAGGCCGGGGGCGATGGTGCGCTTGCGGATATCGCCGATCCGCACGCCGAGCCGGCCCATGATCGCGGTGTTCTCGCGCCAGTAGCTGGCGATCGCCGAGACGCCGATCATCGGATCGTCGAACTCCTCGGCGATGTAGAACACTGTCTCGTCATCCTCCCAGTCGGCGGCAATGCCGTCGGCGTCCATGGCGCGTTGCTTGGCGATATAGGCGTGGATGAAGGCGTCGATGTCGGAAGCCGGATCGGCGGTCATGTGTGTCTCCATGGTCGAAAAGCCCCTTGGGATCGGGAGGACGTGGGAAGGATCCCCGGCGTCAAGGCCAGCCTCAGCCGAGCGCCTCGATCACTTCGATGGCCGCCCGCTCACTGGATTCCAGGGCGGATTCGAGGCCGCGGTTGCCAATGCCGGTGTGCTCCCCGGCGAAATGCACGGGCCCTGCCGGCAGGGACATGATGTTGATGAAGGCGGATACCTGACCCGGCTTGAAAACCGACCAGTCGCCCTGGTTGAAGGGCTCGAGAGACCAGGACTGCAGATGGGCGACGCTCAGCCTGCCCTTGGCCGCGGGGCGAATTGTCTCGATCTCGGAGACGATCATGGCCTTGGTCGCCCCGTGGCCCATCGCGTCCCACTGTCTTGACAACGTCCCCCGCGCCGAGACCAAAAATCCTGTGACCTCCTCGGGGGTGGCGCCGAAATACTGGGCCGCGATGACGCCGGCCGGGCTGTCCGTCCACATGGACGGTTCAAGGCCGTCCGCCTCCCAGAACGGGCTCTCAGCGCGGACGAAGGCCAGGGTGATGGCCTGATAGCCCAGGGTCCTGACCGCTTCGGCCTGTTTGCCTGTAAGGGCAGGCTCCAGCTTCAGGGTCCGGATCACGGAGAAAGGCAGGGCGAGCACGACGCGCTTGGCGCGATAGCGGGTTCCGTCTTTGCAGGACACGGTGACGCCGCTGGTGGTCGCGGCGACGCCCGCGACGGCCTTGTCCAGGAGCAGGTCGCCCTTCAGCAGCTTGGCCATGGCGACGGGCAGGTTCATATTGCCGTTCTTGACGCCATAACTGGACGTGCCGGCGGCCACCTGGGACTTCATCCATCCGTCGCTGAATTCGTGCATGAGCGCCGAGACGTCGCGCGCGTTGTCCCCGTGATAGGGCGAAGTGTCATACGCCAGCTTTATCGCCGCATCGTTGAGGCCCTGGCTCTTGAGGAAGTCGTAAAGGGAAATGTCCAGGGCCGCGCTCTGCGGCTTCGTCCAGTCGGCCCAGTCCTTCAGGGGATTGTTCTGCCTAAGCACCTTGCCCACCAACGCCCATGGCATGGTGGTGCGGTAGGCGTCGGGGAAGGTGTTGCGCGGATGGCGGGGCCAGTCCGCGGCCGGCACGACCCGACCGTCCAGCACCAGATCCATCTTGCCGCCGAACGCCTGGCGCGACGACAGGGCGACGAGGTCCACGCCCGCGCGGTGGGCGGCGTCGATGCCCCGCCCGTATCCCGAGCCCATGGAGTTGAAGCCCATCTCTGGATAGCCGGGCTCGTCTAGCAGCGTGAAGACCCGGCCGCCAACGCGCTTGCGGCCTTCCAGGACCATGACCTTCAGGCCCTCCTGCTCGAGCAGCCAGGCCGTCTGGAGGCCCGACATGCCGGCCCCGACGACGATCACGTCGGCGTCCGGGCCCCCGCCGGTCGCCGCCCGCGCAGGCGCGGCCAGTTGCAGCGAGGCCAGGGCCGCGCCCCCGGCGAGAAGGGTACGCCGTGTCGTCCTCATCGGAGTCCCTCGTGACCGGGCGGTGCGCCGGTGGATCAGCAGTGGCTACAGAGGCTTCGGCTTGCGGGTGGTCTTGAAGACTTCCCAGCTGGATTCGGGCGGCAGCTTGGCCTCTTCCGGCGTCGAGAGGTGGACAAAGGTCGGATAGTTGGCCTCCGTGTATTCGCGGAGCCGCTGCGGGACTTCGTCGTAGGAGACCATCTTCTTGCTGACGGCGCGCAAGACGGCCTGACCCGGGCGCTGGCCCATCTCCATCCACGGCAGCCAGGCCGCGATCCGTGTCCAGTGGCCGTGCGACGCGACGGTCGTCGTCTTGGGATCGAGCAGTTCCGAGAGGCTAACGTACGAGGCGGAGAACTCCGTCACACTGTAGTTTTGGCCGCTGGATTCTACCGGCCAGATTTTCGGATCCAGCGGATTGGTGCCCGTGATGCGCGCATCGCTCTCGACGCCCACGAAGTCCCCAGTGACGAACCATGGCAAATTGTACGGAACTGGTCCGTCCACTTCCGGCGTGAGATAGTCGCCTTCCAAGCGCACCTTGCCCCCGGGGTAGCTCATCTTCTCGAGCACCGGCTTGTGGGTGAAGTTCACCGAGCGGTTGTTGATCGGCATAATGTCACAGACCCGGCCGTTATAGGGGTTGGTCCATTTCTCGACGATCTTGTCGGTCTGGAGATCCTTGTAGAAGCCCACCTCTTTCCAGGTTTCCCGGAAGCTGCCGTCCGGGAGGGCCGTCAGGTAGCCTTGGCCGAACCCCTCTATGCCCAGCAACGGCGTCGTAATCTCGCCCTGGTTCACCCCCCAGACATGGCCGGAAAACCAGCCGAAGGTCGGCTTGCCGGACAGGTCGCCCTTTATCTTCATAAAAAGCTTGAGCTGTTCCTTGGGGTCGGCGATGGCCTTGCGGAAATCGGCCTCGGTATAGCGGCTCGTGGCGGCCTGCGCCGTCGGGGCGGCCAGGGCCCCGCCGAGCAAGGCCCCGCCGGCCAGAAAGGATCGGCGCTGCATGGGGGAGGTTTCGGATGTCATGGTCGTTGTCCTCAAGTCTTTGAGCGGCGGGGTCTAGCGGCGCATGCCCCGGATGGCGGTGTTGACGAGGTAGGCGTTGTCCCACTTGGGGTCGGCGTAGCCGAGGCGGAGGATCACCAGGTCCTTGGACGGGACGATGTAGAGCTCGCGGAACCCGCCGCCCTCCATGAACCGCACGTCGGTGGCTTCGAAGGGCTCCGATTGCGGCACCTGCCCCGGCCCGCCCTCCCAGTAGGGGCGCGAGGGGGCGAACGGAGTTCCCAGCCACAGGCCCAGGCCGAAGTTGGGATTCCTCGCAGAGGGGGTGGCCATGGTCTTGACCCAGCCGGCGGGCAGCACCTGGCGACCCTGCCACTGGCCGTCCTGCAGGAACAGCTGGCCGAGGCGGGCCAGGTCCCGCGGCGTGGCGCGCATGCAGCACAGGGTGCGGGCGACACCGCCGGGCCGGTCGAGCTGATAGGTCGCCCCGCTGGCGCCGATCGGCTTCCAGACCCGCTCCGACAGCAGCTCGTTGAACCGCCTGCCCGTCGCCCGCTCGATCACCAGCGACACCAGTTGCGTGTTCACATCGGCGACGTCGAAGCGGGTTCCCGGCGGCTCCACCGGCTCGAAGGCGAGCGCCGCGCGCACGACGTCGCCCGCATAGAACAGGGTGTTCTGCTTGTTGCCGTAGACCGTGTTCGGCGGGAAGTTGTGTTCCAGCCCCGATACGTGCTGGGCGACCTGGCGCACGGTTATCCTGCCGCGGGCCTGGCCCTTCCACTCCGTCAGATAGCGTTCGATCGGCGCGTCGAGGTCGACCTTGCCCTCGGCCACAGCGAAGCCGAGCATCATGGGCGTGAAGCTGCGGGTGATCGCGCGGCCGTTGGTGATCTCGTTGGCCGAGACTCCGCGCCAGTAGCGCTCGAGCTGGACCTTGCCCTTGTGGATGACGATCAGGGCGCGCGAGCTGTGGCTTTCGGCCCAGGTTTCCATCGCCGCCAGGGCGGCGGGCGAGACGGTGGTCCGACCGGCGGGCGCCTCAGGCAGGAACGGAGTCGGCGCGCCGGCCACCTCGGCGTTGGGCCAATAGAAGGACGGCGGCGGCTCCATCGCCTGGGTGCGGAAGCTCTCCTGTCTCCACCAGAACACCGGATCGGCGGCGATGGGGTCCTTCATCGCCTCCTCGCCAGGGGTCACTGGCGGCGGAGGGGTGTCCTGCGCGGGCGCGCGCGACGCCTGGGCCGTGGAGAGGAGGACGGCGGCCGCCATCAGGAGGCCGCGGCCCAGGCCGATGCGCGGAATGGATCGTCTGGTCAAAGCGCTTGATCCTTGTGGGCGGCCGTCCAATTCTTTCCTGGCCCCGCGCCGGCGTCGATCAGTCGATCGAACGACGTCCACGATGCGGATGGCGCCGGCGGTCGCGATGGCGGCGGCGGACAATTGGCGCGAGCCTGCCTTTCGCAGCCCGCCCCGCTGAATACGAGGACGACCTCATGCCCGAGACCCTGCATCCCCATCGCCGCGCGCTCGTCGCCGGCGCTGCCGCCGCCGGTTTCGCGGGTGTGGCCGGCGGCAGTCTTGCCGCGCCGGGCCCCCTGCCCCGCCCCGGCGGCAAGGGTCTGGACCTCAACAACCCGGACGACTACCTCAAGGCCGTGCTGAAGATGAGGGGCGCCCTGGACGAGAAGCTGGTCATCGGCTTCACCCTTGGTCGCTACTACGGGGTGGTCGACAACAGCTTCACCTATCTGTTCGACCTGCTGGCCGCCGCGTTCTTCCTCTATCGGCCGCGCAAGGACGGCGGCTACGAGGACCGCACCTTCGAGATCGCCTATTTCACCGACCCCGCCACCGGCCAGCCGCTGGACACCTTCCTCAACCCCTACACCAACAAGCGGGTCAAGGTCCCCCAGACCCGGCTGGGCCCCACCGACCGCACCTTGACCCGGCAGGCGCGGATCGTGCCGAAGGGGATGCCAGCAGGCGGGACCTTCGACGACCGCTTCCTGCCGGCCAGGACGGTCGGAGACGACGTCTGGATCACCGAACAGTACAACGTCCATCTGCCGCCAGGGGTGCTCGGACCCACCGGCTTCCGATTCAACGAGTTGACCACCGCCCACGCCAAGAAGAGCGACCTCGACAATCCCGCCCTCACCCGCGTGCCGACCACCACCAGCACCCAGATCCTCGTTGATTGGCGTCCCTGGCTGGAGATGACGGACCTGCGCGGCCATATGAACCTCACCAGCGCGGGGCGCATGTTGTCCCGGGTCGAGGATTTGCCGGACACCTACCTTGAGCTCGGCCAACGCTACCACCCGGACGTGCTGAAGGACCCGTATGCGTTCATGACGAAGGACTGGAAGCCGGAAGCGTAGGCGCGCGCCATCCCTGGCGACGAACGACAGCTAGGCGGCGACGGCGGAGGTCGTCGCCTGACCGTTGACGGCGATGGAACTGGGGTCGAGGCTGGCGTTTCCAAACCGCGCGTCGAACGCGTCGCCGATCTGGCGGGAAGTCTCCAGCAGGCGAGGCAGGAACCGGTCGACAATATCGGCCTCCGTCACCGCCCCATAGATGTAGCGCATGGTCAGACTGGCGAGATATCGGCCGTCCGACAGTATGGGGACGGAAATCGCGCCCTCGTGGTCCTGTCGCCGGGTGAACACGGCGTAGCCTTCGCGACGAACAACCGCGATCTTGCGATCCAGGGCGACGGCGTCAAACGTCTGTGGGGATTGCGACGTCATCGCGACCAGCCGAAGGACGGCCCTGCGCTCCTGCGGCGTGCAATAGGCCAGGAAGACATGGCCTCCGGCGCTGGTGACGATCGGCACGCGAAAACCGGGCGAGTACCGGGCCAGCGCCAGCGGGCTGCTGTAGTCGGTGTTCTCCCGCCAAAGCATGGATGTGCCGGCGGGGGTGGCGATCAGCACGGGCCACACGACCTCCCGCGCCAGGGCGCCCACGCTGGCGCGGGCGATATCCAGGACCCACTGCTCGTCCTGATAGCCGTCGGCCAGGGCGCGAACCTGGATCGTCGGCCTATAGCGCTTGGTTCGCTCGTCGCGCGACAGGTAGCCGGCCTCGCGCAGGGTCTCCAGGATCCGCAGGCAGGTTGTGCGCGGCATGTCGAAGTGCCGGGCAGCGTCGGCGACACTCAGCTCTCCACATCTGTTGGTCAGGGCCAGATGCTCCAGGCCTTTTTCAAGACTTAGAACCGGTTCATGGCCGCGCCGGGGGCGGGCGGGCTCTTCATTGATCTTGCTCATCGCCATTTATCCCTGACTTCATGGCTCAGCTTGATCAGGCTCCATGCGAACTCTTACGGGTTCTTCGGCGCCGTGACCGCCGGTCGAGTGTGATCTGGCGCCATCCAAAATCAATCAAAGAGGCATCGATCCAGGTCATAACGCGTCTTTATGGACAGACCGGCTGGCCGTCTCCGGCGTGCCTGGGCCTGCCGAGGACGGACCAGCGGCGCGGTCATCGGTCGTCGTCGTCTTCCTCCTGCGAAGGCGCGGTCGCGCCGGAGCCACTGGCGGCGGGCTTGCCGCTGCCGGCGTAAAGGGTCCGCACCATGTCGGCGGGCAGCGACACAAGCGGCGCGCTGATGGTCAAGGTCGGCGCCGTCAGGGTGAACGCCATCAAGGGGTCGCGCGCCACCGCCGTCGTGCTGGTCAGGCCGGGGGACAGAATCGACGGCGGCAGGGTGACCGGCAAGGGCTCCGACGCTGGCGGCGGTGTGACGGGAGGCGCAGGCGTCGGCCCCGGCGTCGGTGTGGGCGCCGGCGGCGAGACCGGCTGGGGCGCGGGCGTTGGCTGAGGCGCGGGCGTTGGCGTGGCGGCCGCCGCACGGATCACATAGGCCGAGGGGGAGCCAGTCTGCAGGGCGTAGCCGAGGCCGGTCAGGCCGAGGCTGACGGGGCCTGTGACCGCCACGCTGTAGCTGCCTGCGTCGCGCAGCACGGACGCCATGCTGTTGCTGTCAGTGATGACGGCCGTTCCCGTCGCGGTCCCAGCGTCGCCGTTGATCAGACCGGAGACAGCGAAGTCTGGGGCGGTGGTGGTCCCGTCAAAGGCCCGGCCGCTGCCCGTCGCCGTCGCTGTCACCAGGGCGGTGGGCTGTTCGCGATAGACCGCGCCGATCCCGTCCCCGAGGGCGGTGGCGTAGCCGGTATGCCCGTTGGTGTCGCTCCAGTAGCGGAAGCCGCCGGCCGCCACAGCGCCGGACAGGCCGGTGCTGCCGGCGATCGAGCCGGTGTAGATGACGCCAGAGCCGCCGGCCCCGATCACCACGCTGCCGCCATCGGCGATGACGACGTTGCCGCCGCCGTCCGCGGTCCCGGCCGAGGCGACCCGGTTGGACGCCCCGCCCGCGGTCAACCGCAGGGCGGTGGCGCTGGAAGACGTGGTTCTGACCAGGCCGGTGACGGTGAGGTCGCCGCTGCGGGTCTGGACCGCGATGTCGCCTCCTGTGTCGATCCCCGCCAGGGTCAGCGGCCCGGCGACGATGGCGGACACCGGCCCGGCGGCCGTGACGGTCAGGCTGGAGACATCGCCGACGCCCGGCAGGATGACGCCGGACGCATGGCTGCTGCTGAGGGTCAGGGCCCCCAGGGACCGCGTCGCGCCCAAGGCGCCGCCGTAGGTCTGCAGGCCCGCGCCGGTCATGACGGTGAGGTTCTTGGCCGCCCCGCCGGCGCTGTCGATGGTGGAGACGACGGTGATGCTGGCGCCGGTGGTCGCCAGAGTGACGTCGCCGCCCAGCAGGACGGCGCCGCCGTAGCGTTGAGCCCCCGTGGTTGTGATGTTTCCGCCCAGGGTGGCGGCCCCGCTTCCCGTCGTCAGGCCGGTCAGGGCCGTGGCGGCGCCCACCGCGCCTCCGAACACCGCGCCGCCGCTGCTGGTGACGGTCAGGCTGCGGGCGCCATCGACAGAGCCCTTGAAGTCGACCAGGCCGCTCCCGGCGTTGACGATGACGTTGTTGCTCAGGGTCGTGGCCCCGTTGAAGGTCACCGCGCCGTTGGTGGTGGTGATATTGCCGCCCAGCACCGTCGCCCCCGCGCCGGTGGACAGGCTGGTCAGGGCGGCGCTGGCGCCCACGGCGCCGGCGAGCGTCGTGGTCCCGGTATTGACCACCGTCAGGGCCCTGGCCCCGTTGATCACGCCGCTGAAATTGACGGCCCCCGTCCCGGCGCTGATGGTGATGTCGTTGCTGAGGGTCGCGGCGCCCCTGATCAGCACCGCGCCGCCGGTGGTGGTGATGTTGCCGCCCAGGGTGACGGCGCCCGTGCCGGTGGACAGGCCGGTCAGCGCCGTCGTCCCCCCCAGGGCGCTGGAGAAGAGCGTTGCGCCGGTGGTGGTGACGTTCAGGGCATGCGCCCCGTCCACCGCCCCGGCGAAGGTCACCTTGCCGGCCCCCGTCGAGATCGTCGCGTCGCCGGTCAGGGTCGCGGCGCCGTTGACGGTGACCACCCCGCCGGTGGTGTTGATGTTGTCCGAGATGGTGGTCGCCCCGGTCCCGGTGGAGAGGCTGGCCAGGGCGGCTGTCTGGCCCACCGCGCCGCCGAAGGTGACCGCCCCCGTGCCGGTGATGACCAGGCTCTGGGCGCCGTCCAGGGTCCCGCTGAAGGCCACGGCGCTGGTCCCGGCGTTGATCGTCAGGCTCTTGGCCAGGACGGTGGCGCCGGTGACCGCGAAGGGCCCGGTCACGGTGACGGCCCCGGTCCCCGTGGTGAAGCCGGTTAGGCCCGAGACTCCGCCGTTGAACCTGAAAAAGCCTGATCCGCCCAGAGTCAGGGCGTGGCCGCCCCCGGTCACCGCGCCGACGACCGTGGCCGTGCCATTGCCGGGGGTGAGGGTGAGATTGGCGCCCAGCACCAGCTCGCCGCCGATATTGAGGGCGGCGTTGTTGATCCTTACGTCGCCGCCAAAGGTCGTGGCGCCCACGCCGGACGCCCCTGCCCCGGTGGTCAGGATCTTGATCGGAGTCGTGGCCCCGATGGCGCCGGCGAAGGTGATCGGGCTGCTGCTGTTGACGGTCAGGTTCCAGGCGCCGTCCACCGCCCCGCCGAACCTCACCGCCCCGCCGGCGGTGATGGTCGGACTGGCGACGAGGGTCACCGCGCCGTTGAGGGTCACGGAGCCGTCGGTGGAGATCAGGCCCTTCAGCGTGGTGGGCGTCGCGCTCACCGTCAGGCTGCTGAGCGCCGTGGCCTGGCCGACGCCGCCCACGGTCACGATACCGCTGCTGTTGACCGCCAGGCCGTTGTGGCTGCCGCTCAAGGCGCTGTTCACGGGAGCGTTGAGGCTTACAGCGCCGCTTCCTGACGTCAGGGTGATCAACGATCCGCTGGCGGAGTCCAGTTTCAGATTGCCGCCGAAGGTGATGGCCCCGTTGCTGGTGGTGACGTCGCCCCGCAAGGTGGTCGTGCTGTTCACGCTCGCGCTGGACAGCGCCGAAACCGCTCCGATGGCCCCGCCTAAGTTGACCGTCGTCGCCGAGACCGACAGGGAGCCGGGACCGTCGATGGTCCCGTTGAAGTTGGCGGCGAAGCCTGTGGCGTCGATGGACAGGGCCCCGCGCAGGATCGTGGGCCCGTCCACCGTGAGGTTCGCGTTGTTGAGGGTCGTGGCGCCCGCCCCCGTGGTCAGGGCCGACAGACCGATAGCGCCGTCCCCGAAGGTGGTTCCCCCCGGCGTGGTGATGCTGAGCGCGTGGCCTGCACCGTCGAAGGGGTTGGCGAAGGTCACGCCGCCCGCCCCGGCGGTCACAGCCAGATTGCCCCCCAGGGTGGCGCCGCCGAGGAGCACGGCGCCGCTGGCCGCGGAGCCCCCGAGGCGTACGCGCTCGGTCAGGGACGTTCCGCCGCCCAGGCTCACCGAGGCGGCCCCGGTGTTGAGCGCGACGTTCGCTGTGGTGGTGATCGGGCCCTCGATGTTGACGGCGCCATCGTTGGTGGTGATGTCCGCCGCCAGGACGATCCCCGTATACGGCGCATGCTCGGCGTCCATCCCGTAGAGGGTCAGGCCGACGCCGCTCGCGGCGATGTTGATGGCGCTGTTGACCGTGATCGAGTTGACGGCCGAGAGAATGACATTGGAGGTCGCGGCGTTGATGATGGCGTTGCTGATCGTGACCGTCGCATCGGCATTGGTCTCGTCGGCGGCCTCGATTAGGGTTCCGCCGCCGGACGCGTCGACGATGATGTCGTTGGGATCGAGTTGCCAGTCGCCCACCCGGCCCCTGGGCGCCAAGGTGTTGACCGTGGCGCCGTCGGCGACGATCAAGATCCGCTTGCCTGAGGTCTCCACCAGACCGCCGTCGCCGCCTTGGGCGCCGCCCCGGGCGCTGATCGCCCCGGCGAAACGGGTGGTCCCGTCGGCCCACACCGCCACCTGGCCGCCCTCGCCGCTATAGAGGGCGTCGGCCTTAAGCTCAGCGCCGGCGTCGACCCGGGTCTGGGCGGCGTTGCGCTCGGGCCCCGCGCCGTGGAAGCTGCCGCCGACCAGAATCTGGCCCCCGCCGGCGTCGCCGGAGGCGTCAAGCCGGGCGCCAGGCGCCACCGCGACCCTGTCGCCCAGCACCTTGATCGACCCGCCTGTGCCGCCGCTCGCGGTGTTCGAGGCGTCGAGCACGCCCGTCACCGACACGGCGCCCTCGCCCGCGTCCAGCACGATGGCGCCGCCCGTCCCGCGCGCCGAGGCGGCGCGGATCAGGCCGCCCATGCTGACGGCGTTTTCCACCACGCCGAGGGCCGCAGGGGCGCTCAGCAGCACCAGGCCGCCTTCGATGACGCCATCATTGACGACACGGGCGCCAGACAGCTGCCGCCCGTCGACCGGAAAGGCGATCAGCCCGTCCCCGGTGAAATCCAGGGTGAACTGGCGGGCGGCGCCCAGGGTGACCGACCCGACCCGGGCCACGATGGTCCCGTTGTTGGTGACGGCGGGCGCCACCAGTCCCACCAGGCCGCTGGCGGCGACGATCTCGCCGTTGCTGTCGATCGAGGCCGTGGACGAACCGGCTTTGTCGAAGATCGCGCGGCCGCTCATGAGGTCGGCGGTGGCGGCGTCGTAGGTGGTGGCGATCAAGGCGCCGACATTGATCCTGGACCCGGCGCCGAAAACGAATCCGTTGCCGTTGATCAGGACGACGCGGCCATTGGCCTCCAGATTGCCCAGGATCACCGAGGGCGCGTTCGCGCCGATGCGATTCACCGCGATGGACCCGGCGTCCGGTTGATTGAAGCGCGTGGTCTCGCCCCGACCGATGTCGAAGCTTGACCAGTCGATGACTGTGATCCTGCTGGCCTGGTCGATGGTGACGGCGCCGGGCGCCGCGGTGATCGTCGCCTGACCGCCGACCACGACCCCGCCCTGCGGGTCTGCCAGGGCGGGCTGAGCGAACCATAGGCTGCCCGCCCCCACCATGACGGTCGTCGCGCGCAGTCGCGACATCAGACGGGCGCGGGAGGCCTTGGCGGCGGGATTGAGGGTCATGTCAGAACGCCTTACTCAACGAGACAAACACCCGGCTGTCGCGATTGCCTTGCTGGCCGACCACGCGACCCAGCGCCTGGTCGAGTTCGAGGGAGCCATTGACGCCCTGGGGCAGGGCCAGGCGCAGGCCCAAGCCGACCGCGGCCGCCGCCGCGGTGCGGTCTTCCCCGGGCAACGCGGCGCCGGAGAGCCAGACGCGGCCGGCGTCGGCCGAGGCGAACAGCTGCGCCGCCATGCCGTTGCGCCGGCCCCAGGACGGGGAATAACGAAATTCCGCCGAGCCCATCAGGCAGTGGTCCCCGGCGATCTCGAAGTCGTCGAAGCCCCGGCCGAACTGGGCGCCGCCGTAGCCACACTGCTCCGAGGCGAGCAGGCCGCGCGAGGCGGCCTGGCCATAGGCGGTCAGGTTGAGCTGAAACGGGCCGCCCAGGTCCTGAAGGCGACCGACGCTGACCTGCAGGACGGTGTAGCGCCCGCTGCCCGACGCGCGGCTGCGCAGCCGTGAGGCGCCGGTGGTGGCGCCGAACGCATCCAGGCCCTGGGCCGCACGGACCATCGCGCTGGATAGCCCCGCCCCATCGCGGCGGGACCAATTGACGGCGGCGTCGAGGGCGGCGATGCGATCCCGCGAGTTGATCCGGTCGGCGATCCGCGTGTCGAGCTGCTTGCCGGTCAGGGCGGCGCTCAGCGTCAGCCGGTCCCTTCGGTTGCGGACCAGCACATGCTCGACCCCCGCCGCCCCGATCCAGCCGGTCCCGGCGAAGCCCGCCGCGGCCAGCCGGGGCGTTCCCGGGGCGCTGACGGAATAGGATGCCGACAAAGCCACCGACGTGCCGTTTCGGTCGATGGGCGCGGTCCAGTTCGCCGCGCCATAGCGCAGGGAGTCATTGCCCAGGGTCGACAGCGCGCGCAGCGTCAGCCCGTCCCCGAGGCCCAGGGGAGACGCCAGAGTCACCCCGGCGACGCCGCGCCAAGGCCCCAGGGCCTTTGAGCCCCGGTTGTCCACCAGCGCCGAGGCCTGGACCGGCCTGTAGGTGACATTGAGGTCCAGACGCACGGCCCCGCGCTCGCCCCCGTCGAGACGATTGACCACGCTGCGGACCGTCGTTCCCGGCAGGTCGTTGGCCAGCAGCAGCGCCCGTTCCAGGTCGGCCATCTTCAGGGGCCGGGACTGCCCGATCCGGGCGGCGTAGCCCCGGACCACCCGCTCGGTGCGGGCCGGGGCGCCGTTGATGCGGATATCGGCGACGTACCCTTCCACCACAGAAATCACGGCCCGGCCGTCGCCGCCGATGGTCTGGGCGGGCACCACGGCGAAGGAGAGGGCGTAGCCAGCCTGGACGTAGAGGGCGGTGATGGCGTTGGCCACGTCGTAGAGGTCCGCCAGGGATATCGACCGGCCCACCAGGGGCGCGTAGGTCCGCGCCAGATCCGCCGGCGGCAAGGCCGTGGCGCCGTCGATGGTCACCGCCTTGAGCTCGAAGCGGAGCGCGGCGGCGTTTTCGGGCGCCGCAGCGTCGCGAGGCGGCGGCACGACGATGCCCCCGGACTTCAGCTCAGGAGGTTGTGGTTGCAGTTGGCGCTCAATGGCGCCGGGCGCGACGGCGGGCGGCACGGGGACGGCCGCCGCCTGGGCCCAGGCGTCTTGGCCGGCCGTGGCCAAGCCGAAAACCACCGATCCGCCGATCAGCACCGAACGCCCTAGACGCCACTTACGCACAGACTAAGCCCCAAGGCCGCACGACCGGCCGGACGCCTTCGCGCCCCCGGCTTGCCGCCACTTGTTAGATGATCCGAACCAAGAGGCTGATTCTGTTAATTTCCTCCTCCGCTTCTGCGGAAGCGCCGAAAACGACGGCGACGCCGCAGGATCTGGGAACAAGGCGCCGCTGGCCGGCGACGCCCGGGGGCGCCCATGCGGCGCGAGCCGGCGGCAACGACCGCCCGCTCGCATCCCACGATTGACCCAAAGCAACGGCGCAACGGATATCCGCGCAAGGAAGTCTGGTTAATACAGAAATTCGAATATTAACCATCACATGGCTTAAGAACTGCAGATATGCTGCAATATAGGTATTTTCATATAGGACAACATAGATCTGATTTTATGATGTTCACCAGTCCTTTGGATATTCGCGCCATGGTCACGAGCCTCTCACAGAGAAGACGATGAACCCTGCAGTCAGCGCCCGTGTCGACGCGTCCCCCGATTCCGCCTCCGTGCCGGGCCAGCTCATCGCCGCCAGCCGCGCCATCGAGGGCGGGTTCCTGGAGGCGGGCCAGGTGCTGGTGGAAACCGGAGACGGCCTCGGCCTGCTGATCGCCTCCCTGGACATGTTCAGCGGCGAGGACTTCGCCCAGACGGTCGCCTCCACCACCGGTGACCTCAAGAGCGCGGCGGCCAACCTCATGGCCCTGCCGGCCCAGCATGTGGCGCGCGGCCAGGGCATCGGAAGGCTGGCCACCGCCGGCAAGAGCCTGGGCGTGGCCATCGATGACGTCCGGCGGGAGCTGTCCTTTCTGCGCAATATTGGAATCAGCGTGAAGATCGTCGCCGCCGGCATCCCCGCGTCAACGCTGCACATGGTCGATTTCGCCCGCGAGATCTGTGAATGCATCGAGCGCGGGGCCGCGCGGCTGGAACGGTTCGACGCCGATCTTCGCGCCCTGCAGGATGTCTTTAACGAGGCCCTGCGCCAGGAAGCCTCCCTCGCCGGCCAGTGCGACGCCCTGCTGGACACCGTGCCCCAGGGCCTGAACGCCAATGCCACGGACATCCTGGCCCACAACCAGCGCATTGCCCTGGCCGCTACTGAGGTGGGGACCCTCGCGCGGGCCATCCGCAAGAAGGTCGGCGCCGCCCTGGGCGGGCTGCAGATCGGCGACAGCACCCGCCAGCGGATAGAGCACGTGGGCGAAGCGCTCGACCTTGCCGCCGCGGAGACCCACCTGACGGTGGAGCAGCACGGCAGGCTCGACGGCCTGATGGGGCGCCTGCTCTCGGCCCAGCTGCGCGCGACCGTGAACAGCTTCCGCACCGATTTCGCCCGCGTCGGCGACTCGCTTGCCGGGATCGCCAGAGACGCCTCCGACATCCTCAGCCTGCGCGACCTGTCCTTGGGCAGGAGCGCGGGAAACGACGAGGGCATCCTGAGGCGGCTGGAGATCCACGTGACCCAGGCGCTGGCGCTGGTGGACGAGATGTCGGTGGCTGAAGGCCGCGCCATGGAGATGGGGCGACAGGCCGTCACCGCATCAACCAGCCTCGGCGGTCAGATGACCGACCTGCTGTCCATCCAGACCGACGTGCAGCAGATGGCGCTGAACGCCGCCTTGAAGTGCACAGGCATCGGGGACGCCGGCAAGCCCTTGCGGGTCATAGCCAGCGAACTGGGCGCCCACGCCATCTGCCTGAAGACTTCGGTCGAGGCGGCCCTCGGGGCGGTCGAGGCCATGGCGCAGGACGCCCGGCTGCTCTCGGCCAGTGACCCGGTGGGCGCCGGCGGCGCCAGGACCGCCGCTGAGGTCGGCGCCCAGCTTTCCCAGGTGACCCGGACCCTGAAGGAGGCGGGAGATTCCGCGGAGTCCGGGCTCGCCGCCGTCGGCTGCCAGGGCGAGGCTGTGATCGCGGCGCTCCAGCGTGCGGTCGACCGGCTGGACTCCCAGCGCCAGATCGGCGTGGCCCTCGACGACGCCGCGCTGAAGCTCGACAGCGGGGCCCCCGCCCCCGCCACGGACGACCTCTGCGGGGTCCTGGGCGACCTTCTGGCGCGGGTGAACCAGCGCTACACCATGGCGCATGAGCGCGAGATCCATGCGGCGTTCCTGGCCGATATCGGCCTCGCAGCGGATGTTGACGCGCCGTCGTCGGATCTTCGCCTGGCGCTGGCGGGATAGGGCGCTCGGCCCCAGCTGCGCAGACCCGGACCGCGTTGAGGCGAGAGCCAAAACTCTAAATTCAATTCAATATTATCGACCGGCTGACTCAGATCGGGCCGTATTTGGTAGCGACGCCGACATAGGTAGAAATACATAGGTATTTCTATATACGGAACTTTCGCGCAAAATTAAGTGGCCGTTATGTCTGTACAGTTACACAGGCGACACGAATACATACGGCTACTTTGAGGCGGACGTGATCGACAGCGTGCTCCCATATCAGCAAACACCCACGATCGAGTTCTCGGGAGAACTCTGTATTCGTGAAATCGGCGCCGCCCATGCCCGGCTGACCGCAGCCCTGCAGGGACAGGCCGCAGTGGTCCTGGCGATCGACGACCAGGCGACGGTCGATCTCAGCTTCGTGCAGCTGCTGGAATCGGCGCGGCGCACGGCGGACGAGGACGGCGGCGCCGTCTCGCTGGCGGGTCCTGCGACCGGCGACCTGCTCGAGGTCCTGCAGCGCGGCGGCTTCCTTAATACCGGTCGCGGCCGGGCCTTCTGGCTGAACGAAAGTGAGTGTGCGTAATGGCGTCGATCCTGACGGTGGATGACTCCGCCAGCATCCGGGTGGCGATCCGCGTCGCCCTGTCCGGCGAGGGCCATTCGGTCACCGAGGCCGCCGACGGCTCCGAAGGCGTGGCCAAGGCCGACGCCGGTCGCTTCGACCTGATCATCACCGACCTGAACATGCCGGTCATGGACGGCCTCAGCATGATCCGCGCGCTGCGGGCCAAGCCGGCCCACACCGGCGTTCCGATCATCTTCCTGACCACCGAGAGCGACCCGGCGATGAAGGCCCAGGCCAAGTCCGCCGGCGCGACCGGCTGGCTGACCAAGCCCTTCGACGCGGACCAGCTTGTGCAGATCGTCGCCAAGGTGCTGGCGCGATGAGCAATTCCGAAGCCACCGACATCTTCCGCCAGGAAGCGCAGGAACTGCTGGAACAGATCGAGCAGGGGCTGCTCGACCTCACCCACCGCCCCAGCGATCGGGACCTGGTGGATTCCGTCTTTCGCGGCCTGCACACCCTGAAGGGCTCGGGCGCCATGTTCGGCTTCGACGCCCTGGCCGCCTTCACCCACCATTGCGAGACGGCGTTCGACCGCGTCCGCAAGGGCGAGGTGGCCGCGAGCCCGGATCTGGTGGCCGCCGTGCTGGCCGCCCAGGACCATATGCGCGCCCTCGCCGAAGGACAGGACGCGCCCAAGAGCGTCGGCGACGAACTCCTGGCCCGGGTCGAGGCGGCGGTGAACGCCGCCGGCGCCGCCGAGGCCGCGCCCGTCGCCGCCGTCGGCGCCGCCACCTGGCGGATCCGGTTCAGTCTCCCGCTGGACGCCCTGGCCAATGGCACGCGCCCCCTGCCCCTGCTCGACGAGCTTCGGGCGATGGGCGAGGCGGAGGTCACCGCCATCACCGAGAGCGTCCCGCCCCTGGCCGCCCTGGCCGCCGCGGACTGCCACCTGGCCTGGGATATCATCCTGACGACCACGGAGCCGCGCTCGGCGATCGAGGACGTCTTCATGTTCGTCATCGACGACATGATCCTGGATATCCAGCCCCTGGCCGCGGACGCCATGACGCCGGACGCCGCCCTCGCCCTGCCCGAGACCGCCCCTCGCGCCGCCAATGACGCAGCCGATGGCGAGGCCGGTGAGCCGGAAGCTCGCGCCGCGCGGGCCGGCGACACGGTGCGCGTCCCGGCGGAGCGGCTGGACGAGCTCATGGACCGCGTTGGCGAACTGGTCATCGCCCAGTCGCGCCTCAAGCAGGTCGCCGCCGACAGCACCGAATCCAGCCTGCGGGGCATTTCCGAAGACATCGAGCGCCTGGCCGGCGAACTGCGCGACACCATGATGATCGTGCGCATGGTTCCGGTGGCGCAACTGTTCGGCCGCTTCCGGCGGCTGATCCACGACCTCGCCCGTGACACCGGCAAGACCATCGATCTGTTGATGGAGGGCGAGACCACCGAGCTCGACAAGACCGTCATCGAGCGCCTCGCCGATCCCCTCGTCCACCTCATCCGCAATGCCGCAGACCATGGCCTGGAGACCCCGCAGGAGCGCCTCGCGGCGGGCAAGCCCGCGGCCGGTCGCGTCACCCTGGCGGCTCATCAGTCGGGAGCCGAGGTGGTGATCACCATCACCGACGACGGCCGCGGCATCGACCGGGCGCGGGTCCGGGCCAAGGCCGAGGACGTCGGCCTCATCGCTCCAGGCGCCGTCCTGTCCGACGCGGAACTGCTGATGCTGATCTTCCAGCCCGGCTTCTCGACCGCGGCGGCCGTGACCAGCCTGTCCGGGCGCGGGGTCGGCATGGACGTGGTCAAGCGCACCATCGAGAGCCTGCGCGGCTCCATCGTCATGACCAGCAATCCCGGCGAAGGCTCGCAGATCGCCCTTCGCATCCCCCTCACCCTGGCCATCATCGACGGCCTGCTCGTCCGGGTCGGCGAGGCGCGCTACGTCATCCCCCTGGCCGCTGTCGAGGAGTGCGTCGAGCTGTCCTCCGAGCAGGACGCCCGCTCGGTGGGCCGCAGCGTGATCACCCTGCGCGACCGGCTGGTGCCGTTCATCCGCCTGCGCGGCCTGTTCGCCTCGCGCCGCCCCGCCGATCCGCACCAGAAGATCGTGGTCGTGGTCAACGGCAAGGAACGGGTCGGCCTGGTGGTCGACCAGATCCTCGGGGACCACCAGACCGTCATCAAGTCGATGAGCGGCCTTCACAGCGATGTGGAGACCTTCTCCGGCGCCACCATCCTGGGCGACGGCGGCGTCGCCCTGATCCTGGACGTCCCGCACCTGGTGAAGGCCGCCCAGCGCCAGGACAGCCAACTGCAGGCCGCCAGTTGAGCCGCCGCCCGGGAGCCCCGACATGACCGCCACCGCCACCGCCACCGCCGAGGCCATGCAGGTCCTCACCTTCGATGTCCACGGCGAGACCTTCGCCCTGGACGCGGGCCTGGTGCGTGAAGTGATGGACGTCTGCGCCGAGGCGCCGGTGCCCGGCGCCGCCCCCTTCGTGGACGCCGTGATCAATTTTCGCGGCCGGGTGATCCCCCTGGCCGACCTGCGCCTGGCCTTCGGCCTGCACCGCGCAGAACCCACCATCGACAGCCGGATCGTGGTCATCGAATACGAGCTCGACGGCGATCCCACCCTGGTCGGCCTGCGCGCCGACAAGGTCCATGAGGTGACGTCCATCGCCTTGGCCGACACCGAGGACGCGCCCAGCGTGGGCCTGCGCTGGCGCCCCGACTTCATCAAATGCCTCGGCCGGCGCGCCGGCGACCTGATCGTCGTGCCCGACCTGCAACAGATCTTCGCAACCCGAGGGGGCCAGGTTCGCGCGCCCGCTCAATCGCACGCCGCCTGACGAACGCCCCGGAGCCAAACCCCATGCGTCTCACCATCAAACTGAAACTCGGCCTGGCCTTCGGGCTCCTCATCGTCCTGCTTCTGGGCGCGTCAGCCTTCTCGGTCCGCGAACTGAGCCGGACCGACGCCGCTGGATCGGCGCTGATCGACGGCCCCGTCACGCGCCTGCGCAACGCCCAGGAACTGAGCATCGCGGTGCTGCAGATCATGCGGTCCGAGAAGAACATGGTGCTGACGGACGACCTGGAGCTGACCCGCGCCGAGGGGGCGAAGATCGACGTCGCCAAACGGAGGTTCACCGAGCTTCTCGACCAGTCCGAGGCGATCGCCAGTCCCCAAGGCAAGCCCAAATGGATCGCGCTTCGCGAGGAATGGGCTCGCTTCGTGCCGCTGGACGCCCAGATCCGGGACCTAGCCATGGAGAACAAGAACGCCGAGGCCACCGCCATCATGTTCACGACCCAGCGGGCGGTGAACAATGCGATGCTGGAAAAGACGGAAGAACTGGTGGCCCTTAGCGGCGAGCAGATGAAGGCCGCCGATCTTCAGAACGACGTCACGTTTGCCGAAACCCGCAATCTGCTGATCGCCGTTGTCGCCTTCGCGGTGGCAGTCGCCCTCGGCACCGCGGCCTGGATCTCCCTGACCATCGGCAAGGGCCTGGCCCGGGCCACCACCGCGGTGTCGGCCGTGGCGGCCGGCGACCTGACCCGCACGGCGGACATCGTCAGCCGTGACGAGATCGGCGATCTGCTGGGCCATGTGAACGCCATGGTGGAGCGCCTGCGCAGCGTCGTCGGCGGCGCCATGTCCGCCTCGGACAACGTCTCCGCAGGCAGCGAAGAACTCTCGGCCGCCGCCCAGCAGGTCAGCCAGGGCGCCACCGAACAGGCGGCCGCGGCGGAGGAAGCCTCCGCCTCGATGGAGCAGATGGCCGCGAATATCAAACAGAACGCCGACAACGCCGCCCAGACCGAGAAGATCACCCGCCAGGTGACCAAGGACGCCGAGGCCAGCGGCGAGGTCGTCAAACAAGCGGTGGCCGCCATGGAGACCATCGCCCAGAAGATCGTCATCGTTCAGGAAATCGCCCGCCAGACCGACCTGCTCGCCCTCAACGCCGCCGTCGAGGCCGCCCGGGCCGGGGAACATGGCAAGGGCTTCGCCGTGGTGGCGTCGGAAGTGCGCAAACTCGCCGAGCGCAGCCAGACCGCCGCCACCGAGATCGGAACCCTGTCGGTGGATACCGTCAAGGCCGCCCAGGCCGCGGGGGAGATGCTGGTCAACCTGGTGCCCGACATCCGCAAGTCGGCCGAATTGATCACCGAGATCAGCGCCGCCTGCCGCGAGCAGGACGTGGGCGCCTCGCAGATCAACGAGGCCATCCAGCAGCTCGACCAGGTCACCCAGCAGAACGCCAGCGCCTCCGAACAGATGTCGTCCACGTCTGAGGAACTAGCCGCCCAGGCGGAGGAGCTGCAGAGCTCGATCGCCTTCTTCCGGATCAGCGACACCCCGACCCAGGCCGCGCGCCCTGTCGCCAAGCCCGCCGCACGGACGGCCAAGCCGACGGCTGCGCGGACCGTGAGGCCTGTATCCAAGGCTTCGAAGCGCCCCATCGCCGTCCAGCAGGCCCGCGCCAAGGGCTTCGCCCTCGACCTCGCCCAGGGCGGCCCCGACGCAGCCGACGCCGCCTTCAAGGAATATGGCTGACACGCCGCGACGCGAACGCTCACTTTTCGCCCAGCCTCGGGCGATCCTTTTTCAGGTAAGTAATCATGCGCTTCACGATCAAGCTTAAGCTCGCCGCTGCCTTCTCCGGACTGATCCTTATTCTGCTCGGCGCGACGGCCTTCGGCATCCTGCACCTGCGCGCTTTGGATATTGGGCAGAGCGCGATGGTCAGCGGGCCGATGACGCGGCTGCGTAACGCCCAGAACCTCAGCATCTCGCTGTTGACTGTTATGCGCTACGAGAAGAACCTGGTCCTGATTTCAGACGCGCAGACCCAGCGGCTGGAAGATGCAAAGATCGCGGCGCAAGTAAATCGCTTCACGCAATTGCTCGATCAGTCGGAGCGTTTGGCGAGCCCGCAAGACAAATCCGACTGGGCGGCGGTCCGCGAGACCTGGCAGCGCTTCCTGCCCCTGGACTCGCAGGTTCGCCAACTCGCCTTGGCGCACCGGGACGCCGAGGCGGCCAAGATCATGATGGGCCCGCAGACCACCGTGGCCAGCGAGTTGTTCAAGCAGAGCGCGGATCTTGTGAAGCGGGAGGAAAATCGTCTCGAGGCGGAGGATGCCGCCGCCGACAACGCCTATGTCCAGGCCCGCAACTTGATGATCGGCTTCCTTGTCGCGTCTCTGATCCTGGGCTGCGCCGCCGGGTTCTGGATCTCCCAGAATATCGCCCGCGGGCTGCGCAAGATCGCAGACCTCGCCGACGCCGTGGCGCTTGGTGATCTCGACCAGCAGGTCGAGCCAACCAGCAACGACGAGATCAAGGACCTGATCGACACCGTCAACCGGATGACCGCCAATCTGCGCACGCGGGCGGCGCTCGCGGACAGTCTGGCCGGCGGCGACCTCACCGTCACGCCCCAGCCCCTGTCTGACAAGGACACCCTGGGCATCGCCCTGAAGATGATGGTCGAGCGTCTGCGCGGCGTGGTCGGCGACGCCCTGTCGGCGTCCGACAACGTCTCCTCCGGCAGCGAAGAGCTGTCCTCGGCCGCCGAACAGGTCAGCCAGGGGGCCACCGAGCAGGCGGCCGCCGCCGAAGAAGCCTCCGCTTCGATGGAGCAGATGGCCGCGAATATCAAACAGAACGCCGACAACGCCGCCCAGACCGAGAAGATCACCCGCCAGGTGACCAAGGACGCCGAGGCCAGCGGCGAGGTCGTCCGGCGCGCGGTGGCCGCCATGGAGACCATCGCCCAGAAGATCGTCATCGTTCAGGAAATCGCCCGCCAGACCGACCTGCTCGCCCTGAATGCGGCTGTGGAAGCGGCCCGGGCCGGGGAGCACGGCAAGGGCTTCGCCGTGGTGGCGTCCGAGGTTCGCAAGCTCGCCGAGCGCAGCCAGACGGCCGCCACCGAGATCGGCGCCCTGTCCATCGACACCGTCAAGGCCGCCCAGTCGGCCGGCGAGATGCTGACCAACCTGGTGCCGGACATCCGCAAGACCGCCGAGCTGATCAGCGAAATCAGCGCCGCCTGCCGCGAGCAGGACGTGGGCGCCTCGCAGATCAACGAGGCCATTCAGCAGCTGGACAAGGTCACCCAACAGAACGCCAGCGCCTCCGAACAGATGGCCTCCACCTCCGAAGAACTGGCCGCCCAGGCGGAGGAACTGCAGACCTCCATCGCCTTCTTCCGGATCGATCGCCACGCCGAAGCGCCTGTCGCCGTCAGCCGCCCCGCCGCCAAGACCCGGGCCGCCGCCAAGCCTGCTCCCGCCGTCCGCCGGCCGGTGGCCGTGCAACAGGCCCGCGCCAAGGGCTTCGCCCTTGACCTCGCCCAGGGCGGTCCCGACGCAGCCGACGCCGCCTTCAAGGAATACGGCTGACGGGCCTCGCGCCTGACAAATCCTGCTTCGTCAAAAACAAGTCGCGCCTCATTCAAGGTCTACAGTCATGCGTCTCACAATAAAGCTCAAGCTCGCGGCGGCCTTCGGGCTGGCAGTTCTGCTGTCGATCGCGGCGCTCACGCTCGCGATCAGCAATCTCGCGTCCTTGAACAAACAGATCACGCGGATGGTTGAAGGCCCCGTCCAGGGCATGCAGGCGACCAACAATCTCGAGAGCGACATCCTGGCGCTGGCGGCCGCCGAAAAGGACATGCTCACCACCACCGACACCGCGGCCATCATGGGCTACGACCGGAAAATTCTGGATCTGCGCCAGAAATATATTCAGAATCGCCGCTTGGTCGACGCCCACGCCGATCCCGCGATGAAGACCGCGCTCGAGGACATTTCCGCCGACTGGCAGAAATGGATGCCTGTCCAGGACGAGATCCGCAGGCTCTCGGTGATCAACACGCCCGAAAGCAACCGTCAGGCGGGCGCCCTGTCCATGGGCACGAACAATCCGGTGATCAAGTCGATCACGGCCAATCTGGATGTCATCGATGGACTGGCCGGCAAGGGCCTTGCCCAGACGGCGGCGGAAACGAACGCCAAATACGTGGCCGCGCGCAATGTGATGATCGGCGCATCGGTGTTGATCACCCTGCTCTCGGTCGTCGCGGCGACCTGGATTTCCCTGATCGTCAGCCGCGGCCTGCGCCAGATCGCCTCCCTGGCCGACGCGGTCGCCCTGGGCGATCTCGACCACCAGGTGACGGCGAGGTCCGACGACGAGATCAAGGACCTGGTGGACACCGTCAATCGCATGGCCGCCAATCTGCGCGCCACGGCGGCCATTGCCGACCAGGTGGCGGCCGGCGATCTGAGCGTCTTGCCGACCCCCTTGTCGGACAAGGACATCCTGGGACAGTCCCTGCGCGGCATGGTGCTGAACCTGCGCGAGACCACGGCCCTGGCCGACAGCCTGGCCGGCGGCGATCTCACCGTCTCCCCCAAGCCCCTGTCGGACAAGGACACCCTGGGCCTCGCCCTGAAGATGATGGTCGAGCGTCTGCGCGGCGTGGTCGGCGACGCCCTGTCGGCGTCCGACAACGTCTCCTCCGGCAGCGAAGAGCTGTCCTCGGCCGCCGAACAGGTCAGCCAGGGCGCCACGGAGCAGGCGGCCGCCGCCGAAGAGGCCTCGGCCTCGATGGAGCAGATGACGGCGAACATCAAACAGAACGCCGACAACGCCGCCCAGACCGAGAAGATCGCCCAGCAGTCGTCCAAGGACGCCGAGGCCAGCGGCGAGGTCGTCCGGCGCGCGGTGGCCGCCATGGAGACTATCGCCCAGAAGATCGTCATCGTTCAGGAGATCGCCCGGCAGACCGACCTGCTCGCCCTGAACGCGGCTGTGGAAGCGGCCCGGGCCGGGGAGCACGGCAAGGGCTTCGCCGTGGTGGCGTCCGAGGTGCGCAAGCTCGCCGAGCGCAGCCAGACCGCCGCCACCGAGATCGGCGCCCTGTCCATCGACACAGTCAAGGCCGCCCAGTCGGCCGGCGAGATGCTGACCAACCTGGTGCCGGACATCCGCAAGACCGCCGAGCTGATCAGCGAAATCAGCGCCGCCTGCCGCGAGCAGGACGTCGGCGCCTCGCAGATCAACGAGGCCATCCAGCAGCTCGACAAGGTCACCCAGCAGAACGCCAGCGCCTCCGAACAGATGGCCTCCACCTCCGAAGAACTGGCCGCCCAGGCGGAGGAACTGCAGACCTCCATCGCCTTCTTCCGGATCGATCGCCACGCCGAAGCGCCTGTCGCCGTCAGCCGCCCCGCCGCCAAGACCCGGGCCGCCGCCAAGCCTGCTCCCGCCGTCCGCCGGCCGGTGGCCGTGCAACAGGCCCGCGCCAAGGGCTTCGCCCTCGACCTCGCCCAGGGCGGTCCCGACGCCGAAGACGCCGCTTTCAAGGAATACGCCCGATGAACGCCTCACGTACAGACCTGCAGTTCGTCACCTTGGCTCTGGGCGCCGAGGTCTTCGGCGTCCCGGTGGACTATGTCCGGGAGATCCTCGACTACCAGGCGCCGTTCGCGATCCCGGATGCGCCGGCCTACCTGCTGGGGCTGACCGATGTCCGCGGCCGGGCCACCCCGACCCTCGACCTGCGCCTCAAGCTGGGTCTGCCCGCCATCGAGCCCACCCTGACCACCCGGGTTCTGGTGCTGGACATCCCCATTGAGGATCGCATCCTATCCCTGGGCCTGGTGGCGGACCGGGTCATCGAGGTGGTGGAGATCACCGCCGACGAGGTGGAGCCGGCGCCCGAGATCGGCGTGCCCTGGCGGTCCGACTACATCCGGGGCGTGGTGCGCCGCGAGACGGGATTCCTGGTCCTGTTCGACCTGCCGCGCCTGCTGACCAGCCAGGACGCCGAGGCCATCGCCCTGGCGCGGGCGGCATGAGCGCCGCCGCGGCGGCGCGCGCCTTCGAGATTCCCGAGAGCGCCGATCGGCTCAGCCAGCGCAACTACGCCCGCCTGGCCGAGCTGATCCAGGACTACAGCGGCATCAAGATGCCGAGCAGCAAGCGCACCATGCTGGAGGGACGGCTTCGCCGCCGCCTGAGGGCCACCGGCATCCGCACCCTCGACGACTATTGCGTCTACCTGTTCGACGAGGACGGGCTGGAGGCCGAGATGGTCGCGCTGATCGACGCGGTTACCACCAACAAGACCGAGTTCTTTCGCGAGCCCGCCCACTTCGACTATCTGGCCTCCGATGTCCTGCCCGCCCTGGCCGGCGCCGGGCGCCGGACGATCAAGGCCTGGAGCACGGCCTGCTCCACCGGGGCGGAGCCCTACACGATCGCGATGGTGATCGAGGAGGCCCGCCGGGGCGGCGTCCGGCAGGACTATTCGATCCTCTGCACCGACCTGAGCACCGAGGTGCTGGAGCAGGCGGTGGCCGGCGTCTTCACCAAGGCGATGATCGAGCCGGTCGAGCCGGCGCTGCGCCAGCGCTACCTGCTGCGGTCGCGGGAGAGCGCGCGGGATGCGGTGCGGATCACGCCGGCGTTGCGGTCCAAGCTGTCCTTCGCCCGTATCAACCTGATGGATCAGACCTATCCGGTCGATCGGGACATGGACCTGATCTTCTGCCGCAACATCCTGATCTATTTCGACAAGCCCACGCAGGAGGCGGTGCTGCAGCGCCTGTGCGGCCACCTGCGTCCCGGCGGCCATCTGTTCCTCGGCCATTCGGAATCCATCGTCGGCTTCGACCTTCCGGTGGTCCAGGTCGCCAACACCATCTTCCGGCTCGGCTAGATCATGCTGGCGCCGCGCAAGATCCGGGTTCTGATCGTCGACGACTCCGCCACCGTCCGTCAGACGCTGACCGCCGTTCTGGAGTCCGACCCGCAAATCGAGGTGATCGGGGTGGCGTCCGATCCCTTCCAGGCGGCCCGCCGCATCGCCGACCAGGTGCCCGACGTCATCACCCTGGATGTGGAGATGCCGCGCATGGACGGCATCACCTTCCTGCGCCGGCTGATGGCCCAGCACCCGATCCCGGTGGTGATGTGCTCGTCCCTGACGGAAGCCGGCTCCGAGACCCTGCTGCAGGCGCTGGAGGCGGGGGCGGTGGACGTCATCCTGAAACCGAAGATGGGGGTCGCCGAGCAACTGGCCGACTCGCGCATCCGCATCTGCGACGTGGTCAAGGCGGCCGCCGGGGCGAGGATCCGCGGCCGTCGCGACGCGCCGCCGACCTATGCCCATCATGAGCCGGAAAAGAAGCTCAGCGCCGACGCCATGCTGCCGCCCCCGTCGGGACGGGCCATGGCCCGCACCACCGAGTCCATCGTCTGCATGGGCGCCTCCACCGGCGGCACGGAATCCCTGCGTCAGGTGCTCGAAACCCTCCCCGCCGCGGCGCCGGGGATCGTCATCGTCCAGCACATGCCGGAGAAATTCACCGCCTCCTTCGCCAAGCGGCTGGATTCTCTGTGCGAGGTTGATGTGAAGGAGGCCGTCGACGGGGACGCCGTCCTGCGGGGCCGGGTGCTGATCGCGCCGGGCAACATGCACACCATGATCGAGCGCAGCGGCGCGAACTACTACGTCTCGGTGCGCTCGGGACCCCTGGTCTCGCGCCACCGGCCCTCGGTGGACGTGCTGTTCCGCTCGGCCGCCCGGTCGGCCGGCTCCAACGCCTTGGGCGTGATCATGACCGGCATGGGCGACGACGGCGCCCGCGGCCTGCAGGAGATGAAACAGGCCGGGGCCCGGACGGTCGCCCAGGACGAGGCCACCTCGGTGGTGTTCGGCATGCCCAAGGAGGCCATCGCCCGCGGCTGCGTCGACCAGATCGTCGCCCTGCCGCTGATCGCTCGGGAGATCCTCCGCGCAGCCGCGCGCTGAGGGCGCCCGCGCCGGCCGGCCTGTCTGGCCGAGACCAAAAAAAACGCCCAGGACGGGCCTGGGCGCTTGAGTGTCAAGGGTTGGGAGGGGATCGCCAACTCAGGGGCCGTTAGGCCGATGGGCTATTTGTGCCACACCAAATTGAAAACGTCAACCCGTTTTCAAAATTAGTTGACAGGTGCATATGCGCCACATTCTCACCGCTAGCGTGGCTGTGAGGTAGGTGTAGGCCATGGCCGAGCTTGCCCAGTCCGGGCGAGTAGTGCTCTTCGTCAGCCGCAACAGGCAGCAGGGGGACACGATGGCGCTGGTGAAAACTGCGGCCCTGGCGGGCAAGGGCCGCTCCAAGGGCGTCCCCGCCCCCGCCGCCGAGGCCCCTCCCCCGGTCGAGGCCCGATCGCGGGCGAAGCGCGCCGCGCCGGTGCGCCATACGGCGGCCGAGCGGCTGGCGGCGGCGACCGAGGAGCTGGCCAGCGGCGTGACCGAGGCCTCCAGCGCGGCGGAGCAGTTGCGCCAGGCCATGGAACAGATCTCCACCGCCGCCGAGGAGGCCGCGGGGGCGGCGCATGAATCGCTGGCGGCGATCACCAGCTTGATGGCGGCCTTCGCCCAGGCGCGGGCCCGCGCCGAACGGTCTCACGACCAGAGCCTGGAGCTGCAGGGGGCCCTGACCGAGGCGGCGGCCCTGGTGGAGACCTCCATCGAGGCCATCGAGGCCAACGCCGCCAGGCAACGCAAGACGGCGGCCGTGACCGCGGCGCTGGAGCAGCAGGCCGCCACCATCGGCGAAGTGACCGGCGCCGTGGCCGACATCGCCGACCAGACCAATCTGCTGGCCCTGAACGCCGCCATCGAGGCGGCGCGGGCCGGGGACCACGGCCGCGGCTTCGCCGTGGTCGCCGACGAGGTGCGCGGCCTCGCCGCCACCTCCGAGGCGCGTTCGCGCGAGGTGGGCGCGCTCGCCGATCGGATCGCCACCGAGGTGCGCATCGTCGCATCGCGCATCCAGGCCTCGGCCGCCGCCGCCGCCGACTCGGTCGGCGAGGGCCGCAACGTCACCAGCAATCTGCAGTCCATCCGCGAAGGCCTGACTCTGATCGCCGACAGCAGCCGCGCCATCCTGCAGGCCGCGGCCGATGTGGAGGCCTCGGCGCGGGAGGCGCAGCTGGGGTCCGAGAATGTCGCCGGCGCGGCCGAGGAGCAGTCGGCCGCCGCCGCCGAGGCCCAGCGGGCCGTCCAGCAGCAGAGCATCTCCCTGGACCAGAGCCAGACGTCCGCCGAGGCCCTGGCCGAACTGGCCGATGTCCTGAGATCGGACGAGGCCGACGCGGGCCGGGCCGAGCCGGTGGGGGCCGCCGCTGAACAGCTGTCCGCGGCGATCCAGGAACTGGCCGGCGCGGCGGGGGAGATTCTCAGCGCCGTGGACCAGATCGGGCGCGGCGCGCAGATCCAGGCCTCCGCCACCCAGGAGGCGAGCGCCGCCATGGAACAGATCCAAGCCGCGTCGAGCGCCACCGAGGACGCCGCCAGCCGGTCGCTGGACCAGATCGCCCGCGCTCAGGGCCAGATCGGCGACAGCCGCGGCGCCGTCGCCAAGCTGGCCGGCGGGGTGGCGACCGCGGTGACGGAGACGGCCGAGGTGCTTGTCCTGGTCGAGGGCCTGGGCGCCTCCATCGATGTCATCGAGCGGATCGTCGAGGGCATGGCCCTGCTGTCGGTGCAGACCACCATGCTGGCGGTGAGCGGCTCGGTGGAGGCCGCCCGGGCCGGCGAGCAGGGACGCGGCTTCTCGGTGGTCTCCAGCGACATCCGCAATCTCGCCCGCACCTCCGGCGACAACGCCGAGCGGGCGCGGTCCGTGGTCAGGGCCATGCAGGGACAGGTCGCCGGCATCCGCCGCGATCTGGAGCTGATCGCCTCGGCGGGCGAGGCCGAGGCCCCGAAGAACCGGCGCCTGGATGACCGCCTGGCGACGGTCTCGGCCGTGGCCGACGAGCTGAAGGCCGGCAGCGAGGAGGTCCTCGACGGGGCGCGATCGGCCCGGGTGATGGTCGACGAGGTGCTGGCTGGGGTGGCGCAGATCGCCGCCGTCGCCGAGGAGGCCAGCAGCGCGGCGGCGCAGGCCGGGGCCGCGGCTCGCCAGCAGTCGCGCGGCGCCGAGGACCTGGCGGCCGCCATCGAGGAGATCGCCTCCCTGGCCGACGAATTGCGGACCCGCGGGACCTAGGTGAGCGGCGTCGAGACCCGCCCCTTCATCACCTTCACCGTGGGAGACGACCAGTTCGCCGCTCCCGCCGCGGGAGTCCGCGAGGTGTTTCGCCGCCCCAGGATCACCCGCGTGCCCGGGGGCCCGCCGAGCCTGCTGGGCGTCGCCGGGCTGCGCGGACGGGCGGCCCCGGTGGTTTCCCTGGCCCGCCTGCTGGGCGGGGAGGAACGTGAGGGCGCTCAATCGCGGCTGCTGCTGCTGGGCGGCGAGCCGTCCATCGGCCTGACCGTGGACCGGGTGGACGCGATGGTCGACCTCGCGTCTCCCGCCGACGACCAGGGACGGGGCGGCGGGCGCCTCTATGCGTTGGCGGACCGGGCCCTGAGGGTTGTCGATCTCGACGATCTCCTGCGCCAGGCCTTCCGTCAGACGACGGCGGACCGCCAGGCCCGGACCGTCGCCGCCGGTCCTGGCGCCGCGCCCGAGCCGGCCGCATCGCCGGTCGCTCTGCTCGGTTTCACCCTGGCTGGACAGGCCTACGCCCTGCGCCTGGAGGAGGTCAGCGAGGTCCTGGCACTGCCGCCGACCCTGGCGGCGATCGCCCAGTCGGACGCCGCGGCCCTGGGGGTGATCGACCTGCGCGGCGGCCTGCTGACGGTGGTGTCCCTGCGCCGCCTGCTGGGCCTTGGCGAGCCGGCGGCCCCGGCGCCGGGCGCCGGCGTGGTGGTCACAGCCATTGGCGAGACGCGGGTCGGCCTTTGCGTTGATCGCTTGGACGCCATCATCCGGGTCGGCCCGGAGGCCATCGATCCCGCCCCTGCCGTTCTCAACAGCGGCGATGGAGAGGCGCAGGTTCAATCGATCTGCCGGCTGCCGGACGGCCGCGGCCTGGTCGCCGTCCTGTCGGCCCAGCGCCTGTTCCGGGACGACAAGGTCGCCCGGATCCTGGCCGATGGGCGCGCGGAGCCTGTCGCCTTGGCGAGCGGACCGTCCTTGGCGCCAGGCGCCCCCTACCTGATCGTTCGCATCGGCCTCGAGGAATACGCGCTGCGGCTGTCGTGCGTCGACGAGGTCGTCGGCCTGCCGGATCGCCTGACGCGGGTTCCCAGGGCGCCGGCCTTCCTCAAGGGCGTGCTGAACCTGCGCGGCAAGGCGACGCCGGTGATCGACCAGCGCCTGCGTTTCGGGGCGAAGGCGGCCGCGGACGGCGCGCGCCCGCGGATCGTGGTGACCTCGGCGGCGGGACGGCCGGTCGGGCTGCTCGTGGACGCCGTGTCCGAGGTCCTGAGGATCGACGACGACCGGCTGGAGGCCGCCCCCGACCTGGCGGCCGATGGCGGGCGGGTGTTCAGCCGGATCGCCGCCCTGGACGACGGCGCGCGCCTCATCCTGGTGATCGACCCCGGGGCGCTTCTCGATGGCGCGCAGCGGGACCTGCTGGCCGGCCTGGACGCCGAGGCGGCCCAGGGGAACGCGGCGCCCTCGTGATCAAGCTCCTCGCCGTGGACGATTCCGCCCTCATGCGGCGCCTCATCGGCGAGGTGTTCGCCGATGAGCCCGAGTTCCAGCTTTGGTTCGCCCGCGACGGCGTCGAGGCCCTGGCCAGGTTGCATGAACAACGGCCCGACGTGGTCATCCTCGACATCCACATGCCCCAGATGGACGGCCTGGCCTGTCTCGACCGGATCATGCTCGAGCGCCCCTGCCCGGTGGTGATGTTCTCGTCGCTGACCGCCGAGGGGGCGCGCGAGACCCTCGACGCCCTGAGCCTCGGGGCGGTGGACTTCGCCGCCAAGCCCGGGGGCGCGATCTCGCTGAAGCTGGACGAGTTCGGCCCGCTCCTGATCGAAAAGGCCCGCGCCGCCGCCAAGGCCCGCCTGCCGACCAGCCATCGGCTGGCCGAGCGGATCAGGCTGCGAAGCGGGGGGGTCTCGGCGACGCGGACCCGCCCCACGCCGGCCCCCGCCCGTCCGGCCCGGCCGGACTTTCGGCCGGGCGCGCCGCGCCTGGTCCTCGTCGGCTGCTCCACCGGCGGCCCCCCGGCCCTCGACGCCCTGCTGCAGCCCCTGCCGGCCGACTTCCCCTGGCCGATCGTCGTCGCCCAGCACATGCCGGCCAGCTTCACCGGCGCCATGGCCGCCCGTCTCGACCGCCTGTGCGCCCTGTCCGTCGTGGAAGTCTCCCGGCCGGAGCCGCTGGCGGCCGGCCGCGTCTATATCGGGCGAGGCGACGCCGACCTCATGATCAGCCGCCGGGCCGGCCAGCTGGTCGCCCTGTCGGCGCCGTCGAGCGCGGCGTTCCGGTGGCACCCGAGCGTGGACCGGCTCGTCGACAGCGCCATGGACCAGCAGGCCCCCGGCGACCTTGTGGGCGTGCTGATGACCGGCATGGGCAACGACGGGGCCGCGGCCATGACCCGCCTGCGGCAGGCCGGCGGGCGCACCATCGCCGAGGCTGAGGAGTCAGCGGTGGTCTGGGGGATGCCCGGGGAGCTGGTCAGGGCGGGAGGCGCCGAGTTCGTCCTGCCCCTGGAGCGGATCGCCCAGGGGCTGATCGACCTGGCGGTCGCCGCATGACCCCCCGCGTCGCTGCCGACCGCCCGGCCCTCACCGCCGACGAGCTTCGCCGCTTCTGCGAGTTCCTCTACGCCCGCACAGGCATGCAATTCGGCGAGACCAAGCGCTACTATATCGAGCGCCGCCTGTTCGAGCGGCTGAAGGAGACGCGGGCCCTGTCCTTCGCCAACTACCTGCTGCTGCTGCGCACCGACGCCCGCGAGGCGGCGACGGTGGTCAACAGCTTCACGGTCAATGAGACCTACTTCTATCGCGAGGCGCATCAGCTTCGCTGCCTGAGCGAGACCATCCTGCCGGAGGTGGTCAGCCATCGCGGGGCGGGCGACAAGGTGCGCATCTGGTCTCAGCCCTGCTCCACCGGCGAGGAGCCCTATTCCATCGCCCTGTGGCTCCTCGAGAACTGGCGCATGGTGGACGCCTACAACATCGAGATCGTCGGCTCGGACATCGACAGCGCCGCCCTGGCGGCCGCCCGGGCGGGGGTCTACGGGGAGCGCTCGCTCAGCCGGCTGCCGGCGGCGGCGCAGGACGCCTATTTCGAGCCCGCCCAAGGTGGCCTGCGCCAGCTGATCGGCGACCTGCGGGAGTCCGTCGTCTTCACCGAGGCCAATCTGGTGGACAAGGCGTCGATGAGCGCCCAGGGGCGGTTTGATGTCATCTTCTGCCGCAACGTGCTGATCTATTTCGACGACGCCTCGCGCCGCCTCGCCGCCGACACCCTGTTCGACTGCCTGGCGCCCGGCGGCTTCATTTGCCTGGGACACACCGAGTCGATGGCCCGGATCGACGACCGCTTCGAGATGCGCCGGTTCCCCGACGCCATCGTCTACCAGAGGCCGCTTCGCTGATGGACGAGCTGCTCGCCCAGTTCCTGATCGAGGGGCCCGAACTGGTGCAGCAGGGCAGCGACGCCCTCCTGGCCCTCGAGCGCCGGCCGGGCGATCACGGCCTGATGGCCGACGCCTTCCGGGCGATCCATACCCTGAAGGGCTCGGTCGGCCTGTTCGACCTGCCCGCCATGGGCCTCGCCCTGCATGCGGCGGAGGATGTGCTGGGCGCCGTGCGCGGCGGGGCGCGCGGGGCCGATCCGGTCACCGTCGATGCGGTCCTCGCGGTGCTCAGCCAGACCGAGCGCTGGCTGGCGGCGCTGCAGGCGCACGGCGTCCTGCCGGCCGACGCGGGTGAGCGCGGTCGACAGCTCGCCAGCCAACTGACCGCCAGCGCCGCAGCCGAGCCAGGGCCGGCGCCGACAGCCGTCGAGGTTCCGGCCTGGGCCGAGGCGTTGCGGTCCGTGGCGCCCGCGCACCCGGGTCCGCTGGCGGCGGTGCGCTACCGGCCCGCGGAGGACAGCTATTTCAGCGGCGATGATCCCCTGGCCATCCTCCGGGGCGTACCGCAACTGGTTCACCTGGACCTGGCCGTGGCGGAAAGCGCGTTCGCCGAGCCCTACGACCCCTTCGCCTGCCGGCTGGAGCTGCTGGCCCTGTCGACCGCCCCGATCCTGGAGGTGACGGCGGCCCTCCGCCTGGTGCCGGACCAGGTGGAGGTGGTCGCTCTGCCGACAGCGTCGCAGGCCGAAGACGCGCCCGCGGAACCGGACCTGGCCGGCCAGGGCGTTGTCCGCAGCCTGCGAGTCGAAGCCGAGCGTATCGACGCCCTCGCCGCCCTGGCGGACGAGCTCGTGTCCGCCAAGACCGGGCTGTCGGCCCTCGCCGGCCAGGCGGCGTCCGGCCTCGACGCCCCGGCGGTGGCGCGGGGCCTGGCGCTCCAGTCGGAGCTCATCGACCGCCTCGTCGGTCAGGTGCACAGGCAGGTGGCGGGCCTGCGCATGACCCCCATCGCGCCCCTGTTGCGCCGCTTCCCCCGGGTGGTGCGCGAGATGGCCAGCAGCCTGGGCAAGGAGGTCGATCTTCTCGTCGAGGACAACGGGATCGAAGCCGACAAGGCCATCATCGAGGGGCTGTTCGAGCCCCTCACCCATCTGCTGCGCAATGCGGTGGATCACGGGGTGGAGCGCCCCGACCTGCGGGTCGCCCGCGGCAAGCCTCGCAAGTCGCAGATCAGCCTCCTCGCCTCCGTGGCCGATGGACGGCTGGTCCTCACGCTGACCGACGACGGCGCAGGCATCGATCCGGCGGCCATCCGCGCGGCGGCGCTGGCCCGGGGGCTGGCGGACGCCGAGGGGCTGGCGGCGTTGAGCGACCAGGCGGCGATCGACCTGATCCTGCTTCCCGGGTTTTCCACCGCGGCGGCGGTCAGTGACCTCTCCGGCCGAGGCGTCGGCATGGACGCCGTCAAGATGTCCGTCCAGCGGGTCGGCGGACGGTTGTCGGTGACCAGCGCGGCGGGGTCGGGAACGACCGTCGCGCTTGTGCTGCCCCTCAGCCTGACCCTGACCAAGGTCCTGCTGGTCCAGAGCGACGGCGAGCTCTATGGGGTGCCCATGGACGCGGTCATCGAGACCTTGCCGGTTCCCCGTCGCGCGATCACCGCGATACGGGCGGGGCACGCCTTCAACTGGCGAGACCGCACCGCGCCGCTGCTGTCGCTCGCGACCCTGGTGGGAGGCGCACGTCGCCCGATGGAGCGGGACCACACGGTGCTTGCGATCCGGGCCGGCCCGGAGGTGGTCGGCCTGTCCGTGGATCACATCCGCGATCGCCTCGATGTGGTGGTGCGACCGCTGGACGGCCTCCTGGCGGGCATGCGCGGCGTCTCCGGCACGACGGTGCTCGGAGACGGACGGATCCTGATGATCCTCGATCCGGCGGCGCTGGTCTGATGGGCGTTCGTGCGCAGGACGGAGTCGTCTACCTGGAGGGCGACTGCGGCGTGGAGGACGCCGAGGCGGTGGCCGCGGCGCTGCTGGCCACGCCCGGGGCCCGGATCGATCTCGGCCGCTGTCGACAAATGCACAGCGGAGTGGTTCAAGCACTCCTGGTGTTCCGGCCCGAAGTGGATGGAACGCCGGCAGACGCGTTTTTAGCCACGTTCGTTCTGCCGGCCCTGGAAAGACGGGCCCGACGGACGCCTGTGCCCGAGGCCGATACCCCTCAAGGACCCTGATGTGCCCGACTCCATGACCCACACCCTCCTGATCGTCGACGACAGCAAGCTCGCCCGGATCGTGGTCGGCAAGGCGGTCAGCGCGCTCCAGCCCCAGTGGAGACGGCTTGAGGCCGCCAACGCCGATGACGCCCTGGCGGTGTTGGCTCAGGAGCCGGTCGACGTGGCGATCCTCGACTTCAACATGCCGGGCCGCAACGGGCTGGAGCTTGCCGCCGACATCCGCGCGCTCCATCCCGACATGCCCATCGCCCTGGCCACCGCCAACGTCCAGGACGAGATCATCGCCCAGGCCCGGGTCATCAACGCCTCCTTCGTGCCCAAGCCCATCACGGAAGAAGGGCTGAAGGGCTTTCTCACCGGCGCCGGCCTGAAGCTGCGTCTGCGCGGATGAGCACGGGCGCCGTTCACCTCACCGAGTTGGAGCACGATGCGCTCACTGAGCTCGTCAATATCGGTGTCAGCCGCGCCGCGGCGAGCCTGCGCAACATGGTCGGTGAGCAGGTCACCCTGTCGGTGCCCTCGGTGGAGCTGGTCAGCCGCAAGGCCGCGGCGACCCTGATCCGCGAGCGGGAGAGCGGCGAGCTGGTGGCCGTGCAGCAGGACTTCGAGGGCGCCTTCTCCGGCCGCGCCCTGATGATCGTTCCGGAGGCCAATCGCCTCGCCCTGGTCAGGGCCGTGACCGGTGATGAGTTGTCGATCGACGAAATGCAGGCCCTGGAGGCCGAGGCCTTGTCAGAGACGGGCAATGTCGTGCTGAATGGCTGTCTGGCGACCATGGCCAACATGCTCAAGCGGGCTTTGACGATGTCGCTGCCGCAGGTGATCCGCGGCGACGGGGACCTGTTCTTCGATCTGGCGGACCCCGTCGACGACCAGGGCGTGGTCCTGTTTCTCTATATCAACTTCACCATCTCCGGCCGCGACATCCGGGGCTACATCGCCATGCTCATGGACCTGCCTTCTCTCGAAGCGCTCAAGCTCCTGATCGGCGAATTCATCGAGCGGGTCATGGGCGCCGACGACCTCGGCGCCTTGGCGTAAAATCATGTCCGCCGAGAACGAGCCCGTACCTCCCAGCCTGGTCGCCGGCGCCGCCGGCGCTTGGCTTTGGGATGTGCGCGCCGGCCGGCTGTTCGGCGACGCCCGCTTCGCCGCCCTGTATGGCGCGCCCCCACACGACCTGGCCGCGGGCGTGCGGGCCGACGCCTTCTTCGCGCCCATCCATCCGGACGACCGCATGCGGCTGCGCATCGCGGTGGCCGGCGTCATGCATGGCGCCGATCGGTTCGCCAAGGAGTACCGGCTGCTCCTGGAGGATGGGACCGTGCGCTGGGTGCTGGCCTCGGGCCGGGCGGAGCGGGACGAAAACGAGCGCGCGGTCGCCTTCCGCGGCGTGCTGACCGATATCACCGACCAGAAGCGGGTCGAAGAGCGCCTGCGGGTCGCCCAGTCCGCGGGCGGGGTGGGCACGTTCGAATACATCCGCGGCTTCGGCACCGTGGAGGTGTCGCACCAGTTCTGCAGGCTCCTGGGCCTGACTCCCACCGACGCGGTCGCCCTGCGGGCGATCAACAGCGCGGTGACCCCGGGCCAGCCCCCCCTGATCGGCGACGCCGAGGCCGGCCTCGGTCGCGACGACTATCGGGAGTTCGAAATCATCCGCGCCGACAGCGGCGAGCGCCGCTGGATCGCTCGGCGCGGCGAGCGCCTGAAGGACGGTCCGGGCGGAGCCGAGCGGTTCATCGGCGCCATCCATGACATCACCCCCTTCAAGACCGCCGAGGCCAAGCTGCTCGAGCTGACGGCCACCCTCGAAGAGCGGGTGGCCGAGCGGACCCGGGAGCGGGACCGGGTCTGGAACAACTCGCGCGACCTGCTGGTCGTGGTCGACCCCAATGGCGTCTATCTGGCCGCCAGCCCCGCCTGGGAGCGTCTGCTTGGCTACGCGCCGGAAGAACTGGTCGGGCGGCGATACGCCGACTTCGTCGAGCACGAAGACCTCGAGGCCAGCGCCGCCATGTTCGCGGAATGCGTCGGTGACCGGCACCCCCCCGCCTTCGAGAACCGCCACCGCCACAAGGACGGCGGTTTTCGCTGGATCTCCTGGCAGACCTCCACCGAAGACGGCCTCGTCTATGGCTACGGCCGTGACATCACTGATGAGAAGATCAGGGCCGACGCCCTCAGCCATACCGAAAGCCAACTGCGCCAGGCCCAGAAGATGGAAGCGGTGGGCCAGCTCACCGGTGGCCTGGCGCACGATTTCAACAACATGCTGACCGGCATCATCGGCGGCCTGGACCTGGTTCGCCGCCGCATCGCCGAGGGACGGCTTGGGGATGTCGACCGGTTCATGGACGGCGCCATGAAGTCGGCCGAGCGCGCCGCGGGCCTGACCCACCGCCTGCTGGCCTTTTCCCGCCAACAGTCGCTGGACCCCAAGGCCGTCGATGTCAGGGCCCTGGCGCTCTCCATGCAGGACCTGCTGACCCGCACCCTGGGCGAGCAGGTCTCGCTCAGCATCGAAGTCGCCGACGACGTGTGGCCGGCCGTCAGCGACATGAACCAGCTGGAGAGCGCGCTCCTGAACCTGGCCATCAATGCGCGCGACGCCATGCCCAACGGCGGACGCCTGACCATCGCGGCGCGCAATGGCGCCCTGACCGCTGCCGACGTCGCCCATCTTCCCGACGTGGACGCCGGGGACTATGTCGAACTCAGCGTCACCGACACCGGCCAGGGCATGGCGCCCGAGGTGGTGGCCAAGGCCTTCGACCCCTTCTTCACCACCAAACCCATCGGCCAGGGCACGGGCCTGGGCCTGTCCATGATCTACGGCTTCGTGCGGCAGATCGGCGGCCACGCGGCCATCGAGAGCGGGCTGGGCGAAGGCGCGACGATCCGCCTGTACCTTCCCCGCGCCACCCCGGCCGACTTGGCTGCCAACGGCGTGGGTCCATCTGCGCCCCTTCGCGCGGGAGCCGGAGAGATCGTCCTGGTGGTGGAAGACGAGGCCTCAGTCCGCGCCCTGGTGGTCGAGGTGCTGTCGGAACTCGGCTACCAGGCTCTGGAGGCCCCGGACGGGGACACCGCCCTGACCCACCTGCGCAGCGACCAGCCCATCGACCTGATGATCACGGACGTGGGCCTGCCTGGCCTGAACGGTCGCCAGCTGGCCGAGATCGCCCGGCGACAACGGCCAAATCTGGGGGTGCTGTTCGTGACCGGCTATGCGCCGAGCGCCGCGGTGCGCGCGGACTTCCTGGACCCCGGCATGGACATGATCTCCAAGCCCTTCGCCATGGGCGACCTGGCGTTCAAGATCAGCGAGATGATCGCCCGCCGCTAGAGCAGTTTGCGTTCAATCGGAACCAAACCCATCCAAGTCCCGATCACCCCGGCGCCCTTCGACGCCGCCTGCGGCGTTGCTCAGGACAGGCAGCCGGGCCCGGATCATAGGGCTCCACGTCAGCGCTTTAGGATCTGGATCCCGACTTTCGCCGGGAAGACGGGCCGGGGTTGAGTGAGTCTGTTTGAAGAGAACATGCTCCAAGTCTCGGACTCAGAGCTTGTCGTCCAGGAAGTTGAGGTAGAGGGCGTCCGTGCTCGCGGCCGCCTCCGGCGTGCCGCGCCCGGCGGTGAAGCGGAAGGTCGCGTTCGTCGCCAGTCCCGCCGCCTCCACCGTCTCGGCGCGCAGGGTGTCCTCGGGCGCGCAGCAAAGCAACGTCCGCGATCTGATCAGCGGGATGCGCGTCCGCGTGGGGAAGGTCAGGGCGGCCCGGTAGTATTCGGGGAAGGTTCGACCGCCTTTCAGGAAGTCCACGAAGGACCGGTGCTGGGCGTCGGGTCCGATGACGCGGGCGTCCGACCGCGCCATCGTCGCGCGGTGGTCGTACCAGGGATACCAGAAATACATGTCGCGCAGGAACTGCCACGCCCAGTTCATGAAGGCGCCATCGTCTGATATCCGCAGCGGCAGCAAGTATCTGGGCAGCATCTCGTCGAGTTGCGCCTGGGTGTACATCGTGACTCCATCCAGCACCACGTGGCGAACGCGATCCTGAAGGAGGATGGCCAGGTCGATGGCCATCATGGCCCCGCTGTGTCCGCCCTGCAGATCGACAGACGAGAGGCCAAGGGCGTCGATCGCCTCGACGATCACCCGGGCCAGCTCGACCATCTGCGGCTGGCCGCCCACCGCGGGGGAGTCGCCCACGCCAGGCACGTCGAACGTCAGCACCGGTCGATCGGCCGAATAGGCCAACAGCTTGCTCTCCAGTCCCTCTGAGGACCACAGGGACCCATGCAGGAGCACGAGCGGCGTCCCCCGGCCGGACCGGCTCGCGGTCCTGCGGGTAAGGATCTGGCCGATGCTGGTCTTGACATAGTCGCGCCGCACCTCGCCGACCTGCGGAACCACCGGAGGCGGGGGCGGCGCGGGGCGGAGGGGGCGGCCGCCGGCGCGGGCCCCGAACTGGCGAGCAACGCCTTCCCAGTCATCCGCCCTGGCGATGGGCAGGACAGCGAGGCCGCGCCCCTCGAGCCGCCGGGCCGTCTCTGCGGACCCGAGCACAACCAGATCGCCCAGCGCGGCCGCCGAGCCTGACCAGTCGGCCGTCCAGCCCGCGTGCAGGCCGTGCCAGTAGTTGGGGCCCGCGCGGAAGAGATCGAGGATCTCGTCATAGAGACGATCGGCCGGGGGCATGTCACGGGCGATCCGCGTCACCATGCTGCGCTTGAACCAGGGGCTGAACATATAGCTGTCGCGCAGTCTTCCCCAGTGCCGGGTCAGGTGGCTGCCTTCATCGTCAGGGATGAGCGGCGGACAGCCCCGCTGAAGATACTCCGCCCGCTCGGCTTCGTTCAGGAGCGGCGGCTCGACGAGCGCCAGCCGCCGGACCCGGTCGGGATGTTGACGGGCGAAGGCGACGGCGACGGGCGCGCTGGTCTCGAAGGCGATCAGGTCGATCGTCTTCAGCCCCAGCGCCGTCAACACAGCCTCCAGCCAGGCCGCATAGTCATCAATGGCAGGCGGGCCGGACCCAGGCAGGGCCGACGACTCCCCGTTTCCGGGTAGATCCAGGGCGACAACCGCGCCGCCCAGCCCCGCCGCGAGCGGGGCCACCTGCAGCGAACTCTTCGAGAAGTTCGGCAGGATCACCGTGGGCGCCCCGTCGCCGCGTCGACGGTAGTGAACCCTGTGCCCTCCGACATAGAGATAGCGCCGGTCCATCCCCCCTTTGTCGAGGTTTTGCGGGGTTCGGGACGGCGCGGCGACGGCGCCCCTGGCCAGACCGGTGAAGGCGCTCGCCAGGGCGGCCCCAATCATCAACAGGCGGCGATCGAGCATGATGTCCTCGTCCATTCGGGCGCTGAGCCAGTGCAGCCTGGGTTTTGCCGGAATGGGTAGCGCGTTCTGCGGGCCCGCAGGCGTCGTTCACGTATGTGAAATCCGCGCCACTCCGGGCGGGTTGGATGGCGCCGCCGCCTTGGCCGCGGGCTAGCCTATTGTACTAGTCTTGGACGGGGGCGGGCGTTGGTTGTCGGAACGGAGGCTTCGCCTTTTCTTGGAGAGGCCGTCAGGGCGGCCGCGGAAGCAAACAAAGAGAAGATCGCCCTTCAGGACACTGGCCGGTCTCTGACCTATGCCGCCCTGGTCAAGCGGATGGACCAGGTCTCCGACGCGGCGCAGGGCAAGCTGGGACTGAAGGTCGGCGACTGCGTCCTGCTGATCTGCGGCAATCGCCTTGAATATATGGAAATCGTCCTGGGGCTGGCGCAGATCGGGGTGATCACCGCCACGCTCACGCCGCGTCTGACGCCCAAGGAGGTTCAGGCCATCGCCGAGGACTGCGCGGCGCGCGCGATCTTCGTCGACGCCGACAGCGCCCCTCTTGTGGCGGGGCTGGGGCTGCCCACCCTGGCCGTGGGCGAGGCCTACGAGGCCTGGCTGACGTCGGCCGGCGCGGCCAGGCCGCGCCCCACACTGGATCCCGACGCCCCCGTTCTGGCGCCCTATACGTCGGGCTCGACGGGACAGCCCAAGGGCGTGCTGCTGTCGGGCCGCACGCGCCTGGACATGGCCCGCGCCTCGGCGGGCGTGTTCGGCTGCTTTGGACCGCAAGACCATTTCCTGGCGGTCTCGCCCCTCTGCTACGGGGGCGCCCTGATGTACACCCTGGCCGCGCTCATTGCCGGCGGCCAGGTCTCGATCCGCGAGGATTTCGACGCCGAGCGCACCCTGGCCGACATGGCCGGCGGCGAGATCACCGGCGTCTTCCTGGTGCCCACGCACTTCCATCTGATGCTTCGGCTGCCCCCCGACATCCTGGCGCGTCACCAGTCCAGGGGCGCACTGAACGCCATCATCTCCAACGCCGCGCCCCTCAGCGACGACCTGCGTCTTCGCATCCTGGACTATTGGGGCGAGGGTCTGCTGCACGAGAGCTACGGCTCGACCGAGGCGGGCGTCACCACGGACCTGGCCCCTGCCGATCAGCGGCGGAAAAAGAAATGCGTGGGTCTGCCGATCCCCGGCATAGACCTGCGCATCGTCGACGCCCAGGGCGCCGATGCGCCCGCCGGGGAGATCGGCGAGCTGATCATCCGCTCCGCCTACCGCTTCCTTGGCTATCTGAACCGACCCCGCGAGACGGCGGAGGTTATGCTGGGCGACTGGGTCAGGGTAGGCGATCTCGCCCGCCAGGACGACGAGGGCTACTACTATATCGTCGGCCGGGCCAAGGACATGATCCTGTCGGGCGGCATCAACATCTATCCCAAGGAAATCGAGGACGCCCTCACCGCCCACCCCGCCGTGGCGGCCGCCTCGGTGACCGCTTTCGACGATGCGCAATGGGGCGAGAGCGTGGGGGCGGCCGTGGTCCTGCGCCCGGGCGCCGCCGCCAGCCCGGCCGAGTTGACCGCTTTCTGTCGCCAGGGCCTGGCGGCCTACAAGACGCCGCGCCGACTGCTGATCATCGATGAGCTGCCGACCGGCGCCATGGGCAAGGTGATGAAGAGCGCGGTCAGCGACCTGCTCGCCCAGGCGGTCGCCGCCCCTGACGAGCGAGGATGAACGGCGCTCCGCATGGGTGCGAATGCTTCACGTATGTGAAGGGACAGGGGGATTTGCTGGCCCGCCTATTGGGCCCCTCCTATCGTGCCGCCGCTACGGGTCCGCACGGATCTTGAGGAGACGACCATGACTGCCGAAACGACCAAGCCCGCCCTCATGCCCCTGGCTGACTTCGACGCCCTTTGCGAGCGGGTCAGCAACTGGGGGCGCTGGGGCGCGGACGACCAGGCCGGCACGCTCAACTACCTCACCGCCGAGCGCCGCGCGGCTGCCCGCGACCAGATCCGGGACGGCCAGCTGGTCAGCTGCGCCAATGACATCAGCGGCGCCGGCCGCGTCGACGATCCGCGCCCACCCCTGCACGTGCCCTTCTGGTCGCGCATGGGCGACCTGAGCGTCGCCGGCGAGGCCCTCACCATCACCCCCCACGGCTGGACCATCACCCACCTTGACTCCCTCAGCCACGTGATCTGGCGCGGCAAGATGTACAATGGCGTCGACGTGTCGCCCTACCGGTCGGCGGACCAGTCGATCAATTCGATCATGAGCGCGAAGGACGGAGTCATCGGCCGCGGGGTGCTGATCGATCTGCCCGCCGCCATGGGCCGCGACTACCTGGATCCGGGCGATATCGGCCATCTGTCCGACGTGGAAAAGGCCCTGGAGCGGCAGAAGTGCGAGATCCTGCCCGGCGATATCGTCTATTTCCGCACCGGCCGGTTCGGCCGCGAGCTGACCCATGGCCCTGCCCCCACCAGCGCCGGTCTGGCCGGCGTCAGCGTCGACTGTGTCGACTGGGCGCACGAGAAGCAGATCTCGCTGTTCGTCTGTGATGGCGGCATGGATCCGCAACCCTCGGAAGTCGAGGGCGTGCGCATCCCCTGGCACATCCTGACTCTGGTGCAGATGGGCGCCATGCTGATCGACAACGCCAATCTGGAAGCGCTCGCCGCCGCCTGCGAGCAGAAGGGGCGCTGGACCTTCATGACCACCCTGGCGCCGCTGCGGGTGGTGGCGGGCAACGCCTCGCCGATCAACCCCATCGCCATGTTCTAACAACCGGCGGGGGACCGCCGGCTGCTCTGGAGGAGGATGCAGATATGAAGTTCGGGATCATCTGTTCGACCCATTGGCCGGAAGGCCAGAGCCAGGCGGGCGTCTATGACGAGATCATCGGCCACATGGTCGAGGCCGAGCGCCTCGGCTTCTGGTCGGCCTGGACCACCGAGCACCATTTCGCCGCCGATCCCGAATATCGCCCCTTCGGTCTGGAGGGCCCCTTCCCCGCCTATGACCTCACCGCCGATCCGCTGACCTTCCTGTCAAACGTAGCGGCCCGAACCTCGCGCATCCGCCTGGGCACCGGGGTGCTGGTGGTTCACTACGACGATCCCATTCGCGTCGCCGAGCGCGCGGCGATGGTGGACCTGTTGAGCGGCGGGCGCCTCGAGCTGGGCCTCGGCCGCGGCGGCGGCGTCCACGAGCCCCGGGCCTTCCATGTGCCTTCCGCGGCCGAGGACAACCAGGACAAGTATTTCGAAGCCATCGACGTGATGCGTAAGGCCTGGTCGGGCCGGCGCTTCTCCCACGAGGGCAAGTATTTCCAGGTCCCGCCCATCCAGATCGTGCCCCAGGCGGCGCAGGCGCGGCTGCCGGTTTTCCTGTCCAACCGCAATCCCCGCAGCATCGCCTACGCGGCCGAACACGGCATGTCCTATGTGGCGGTCACCGGCTCGTGGGGCACGGCCGGAATCGAAGGCCACAACCAGTCCCATAAGCTGTTCCAGGACGTCGCCGCCCAGCACGGGCGGGACCTGTCGGGGGTCGATTATCCGCAGACCCTGTTCACCTATATCGCTCCCAGCGACGCGGAGGCCGAGGATGTGGCCGAGGAACACCTGCTGCGGTTCCGCGCCTTCGCAGAGTCGCACTACGAGGCGAGACGGACGCACGGGGAGTCGGCGCCGATGCTGGCGCCGGGCCAGACCGGACCCGACGCCTTCCGCGACGCCTTCAAGGCGCAGCTTGAGACCAACCTGATCGGCAGCCCGGCGACGGTGCGCGAGAAGCTGGCGGCGCTGCGCGAGAAGATGCCGTCCATGAACTATGTGCTGTCGATCACCGGCGCCGGCTCGCCGCCGGCGGGCTTCACCCGCCGGTCCATGACCCTGCTGGCGCGGGACGTCATACCCCACTTCGCCGACGCCCAGGCCGTTCCGGCCTGACCCCCGGCCCGGAGAGCCAACCCATGCCCAAGCCCGACGCCCTGATCGCGATCACCCATGTGGCGGTGGTGTCGATGGTCGATGACCAGATCGCCCAGGACCAGACGGTCCTGATCCAGGGCGAACGCATCGTCAGCATCGCGCCGGCGGACAGGGCGCCCCCGCCGGAAGGGGCGCGGGTCATCGACGGGGCGGGCAAATATCTGATCCCCGGCCTGTTCGACATGCATGTGCACATCGTCCCGCACATCGCCCTGCCGCGCGAGGGCCTGGATGCGGTGGAGACCTCCATCGACCTCGCCGGCCAGTATCTGGGCCTGTTCCTCTCCCATGGGGTGACCACGGTCCGCAACATGGCCGGCAGCGCCTTCCTGGTGAAGGTGAAGCAGGCGGCGGAAGCCGGGCGCTATCCGGCCCCACGCATCTCCCTGTCCGGGCCGATTCTCGAGGAGCGGTTCAGCTGGTCCGGGATCGCCACCTATGCCCTGGAGATCTCGTCGCCCGAAGCCGCCGTCGAGACCGTGCGCCGCCACGTCGAGCGCGGCTATGACTGCGTCAAGATCTACAACCACATCTCCGCGCCGGTGTTCGAGGCGGTCATGGCCACCGCGCGGGACCTGGGCCTGATGGTCTGCGGCCATGTCCCCCTTCCCGTGGGACTGGCCGCGGCGATGGAGGCGGGCCAGGACTCCATCGAGCACTTCCGGGGCTTCGACGAGTGGCTGGACACCCGCCCGCTGGACCAGCGCACGCCGCCGGCCCACGCCGGCGACAACTACGCCGGCTGGCGGCACACCACGGCGCGGCGGATCGGCGAACTGGCCGACCTGGCCGCCCAGCACGACACCTGGCACGTCCCGACGATGATGGTGGAGAACCCCGAGGGGTCCGAGGTGGTCTATCCGCCGTCGGTGATGAACACCGTGCCCTGGACCGTGTGCCAGCATCTCGAAGGCCTCAAGAACGTGATCCCCTTCACCCCCGAGATGCGCGCCGATGTCCGTGAGGTCCAGGCGTCGCGGCGGGAGATGCTGCTCGAGCTGGACAAGCGCGGGGTCAAGCTGATGGCCGCGAGCGACTGCCCCGGCGCGCGGGCGATGCTGATCCCCGGGCATTCCCTGCTTCTGGAGGTGGCGTCCTACGTATCCGCGGGCCTGTCGCCCTATCGCGCCCTGCGCACCGCCACCGTCAACCCGGCCCGCTATCTGGGCCTGCAGGACCAGGTGGGCACCCTCGAAGTGGGCAAGGTGGCCGACATGGTCCTGCTGGACAGCGATCCCCTGGCCGATATCTCCGCCCTCTTCCGTCAGGCGGCGGTGTTCGCCCGGGGTCGCCCCTTCGAAACCGGCGCCCGCGGCTCCTCAGACGTGTTCGCCTGGACCGATCAGCCCCAGGCCATGGTCGCCCGCACGACGCCGAAGAATCCCCTGCGGCGCGGCTTCATGTAAGCCCCGCCTCCCGCGCCTGGGCCTCCTGGGCGGCCAGGCTGGCCTCGGTGAGGTGGTAGAAGAAGAACATGGCCACCGACGAGATCAGCAGCAGGCATCCCGGGATGATGCTGGTGGACATGTAGATCATGTCGATGGCCGACTCGGGCTGCTGCACGACGCCCTTCCCCGAAATGTAGCCCCCGGCGCTGAGCAGCACGCCGAACGCCAGGGTGCCGAAGGCCGGCATGGTCTTCTGGATGGCGGCGGACAGGGAGGCGATGGCGCCCTCGCGCCGCATGCCCGTCTTCAGCGTGTCGCTGCGGATGATGTCGGGCACGAGCGAGAAGCCCATGTAGTTGGTGCCCATCACCAGGAAGCCCCAGACGAAGACGATCACCCCGAACAGCCACAGGGGGGTGCTCTCATCGAGGAGCCGCAGGCCGAGCACCAGCAGGCCCATGAGGAAGGCGGCGGCCCCGGCCAGGATGTGCTTGGGCATCCGCTTCATCAACCACAGGAAGGTCACCAGGCCGATCACGCTGCCGGGCATGCCGGCGGATCCGTAGACGATCATGCCCGGCTGGCCGGCCTTTAGGATGTTGAACAGGTAGAAGGTCATGCTGATGCCGATGATCGAGGTCGCCAGCTGGCTGATGGTCGTGAACGCCGTATAGGCCACCAGGGGCGTGTTGCTGATCAGGGAGGCGATCCAGACCGACAGGCGCAGGCGCTCTTTCGCCTTGGGCGGAACCCGCGGCGCCTTGGCCGTGCCGAAGACGCAGATCAGCCCGGTGGCCAGGGCGATGCCCCCCATCGTCCAGGACATGCCGTGATAGGCCGGCGCGCCGCCGCCGTAGAGCATCAGCAGCAACGGGGTCAGGGCGGTCCCCGTGGTGGTGCCCAGCATCGAGAAGAACATGCCGTAGGCCCACAGGGAGCCGCCCTCCTTGTAGCCCGTGGCGATCTCTGCGGACATGGCGACCAGCGGAATGTGCACGCAGGTGTAGCCCAGGTAGAGCACCAGCACCGCGCCGATCGCCGCCGCCGCCGCCCAGCCGGGCGTCGCCAGGTCGGTGCTGAAGATCCCCACCAGGCCCAGACCCAGAAGGACAGCGCCCGCCAGGACCCACGGCCGCCGCCGCCCCCAACGGGTGTCGATCCGATCCGACAGGAAGCCGACCGCGATGTCGGAAAGCACGTCGGACAGCTTGGCGAAGGCGAGGATGGCCCCGGCGGCGGCGGGGGCCATGCCCACGTAGTCGGTCATGAACAGCATGAACTGGGTGCCGATGACCGCCAGGGCGGCGCCGGCGCCCCAATGGCCGCAGCCCCAGGACAGGGGGATGATCGGCAGGACCCACCGCTTGCCGCCCGTCATGCGCGGATCCCCGGACCCCTGGCCAGGGGCGAACGCCCCGCCGCGACCCAGCCTCGCTGCCTGCCGAGTGTCATCTGGCGCCCCTGTCGTCCGTTCTGCTGACCAGATGTGCGGGGACGCCATCGCCGGACGCAACGCCCCTGAAGGCCAGCTTCACATATGTGAACACTTGGCGACAAACATTCGCCTTCGCCCCCGGCGCTGGATAGGTTTTTCCCGACAGAGACGGAGAGAGCCTGGCCGTGGAGCAACTCGTTATCGTCTTGGACGCCGGCGAAGTGACGATCAGGCTGCGTCCTGATCTGGCGCCGGCCCATGTCGTCCGCATCACGGAACTGGCGGCGGAAGGCTTTTACGATGGCGCTCCGTTCGGACGGGTGAACCCCGAGTTCATGGCGCAGGTGACGCCGACCAAGTCTTCGGGCAAACCGGACCTGGCGGCGGAGTTCACCGATGCGCGCCATAGGCGGGGCGTCTGCTCCATGGCCCGCGGCGTCGAGCCCGACAGCGCCAACAATCAGTTCTTCATAATGACAAACGCCGCCGCCTTCATCGAGTGCCAGTACACTATCTGGGGCGAGGTTGTGGATGGTCTCGAGCACATCGACCATCTGCCGGCGGGGGAGCCGCCGGAACGGCCGGGGCGCATCCGATCGCTCCGCCTGATGGAGGCCGCCCGTTGAAACCGCAAACCCGCCCGTTCGCGAGTCGATCGGACCAGCGGACCCAAGCGTTGAGTTTCGTGCCGGCGATGATGGATCGCCCTTTTGTTTAGCCTGCCGCGTGAAAGCGCTTTTCTCGCCAATCAAATCATCAATCCACGGGGGATCGTGACAATGACTAAGACTACGAACAAGAGGGCCCTGATGCGCTCTTCGGCGATGCTGTGTGTGGGGTCCTTGGCCCTGCTGGCCGCATCGACGCCGGCGCTCGCCCAGGCCAGCAAGGCCAACGAGCAGGTCAACGAGCGCGCGTCCAACCTCAGCGAGATCGTCGTCACCGCCCGCAAGAAGTCCGAGAACATCCTCGACATCCCGCTGGCCATCACCGCCCTGCCCTCGGCCGAGATCCAGCGCAAGGGCATCGACAGCCTCGAAAAGGTCAGCGCCTTCACCCCCGCCCTGAGCGTCTCCAGCTTCGGCGCCTCAATTTCCAACCGCTCGCAGCAGACGGTGATCATCCGCGGGACCACCCCGGCCTCGGCCATCAGCAACACCACCACGGTGTTCCTGAACGGCGCGCCCCTGGGAGCCTCCGGCCTGATCGACGGCATCGGCGATGTCGCCCAGGTGGAAGTCATCAAAGGACCGCAGTCCGCCTATTTCGGCCGCTCCACCTTCGGCGGCGCGATCAACCTTGTCACCAAGAAGCCGGCCAATGAATTCGCCGCCACCATCGACGCCCTCTACGGCTCGTACAACTGGACGGACGTGAAGGGAACCGTCGAGGGCCCGATCATCAAGGACAAGTTGGCGTTCCGCATCAACGCCCGGTACTACAAGATCGACGGCCAGTACGATAACGTGAACATGCCGGGCAGCCCCTTCGGCCGCCAGGAGTCCAAGAACATCTCCGGGGAACTGACCTTCACCCCCTTCGAAGGCCTCGAGATCCGCGCGTTCGGCATCTACATCAAGCAGGACGACGGTCAGTCGGCCATGCAGAAATACAAGCGCAGCGACTTCAACTGCACGATCAGCCCTGGCCAGCGGTTCCTCTGCGGCGTCGCGCCGGAACTGCCGGAGAGCCGCCTGGGCGTGAACACCACCTTGCCCGTGGGCCTGCTGGATTTCCTCAACAACAACCCGCTGCGCTACAAGAACATCGGCCTCGACCACTTCGGGGTGGCCGTGCAGACGAAGATCGGCAACCTGATCGTCAACTACGACCTGCCCTACAATGTGAGATTCACGTCGGTGACCGCCGGCAACGAGACCTTCGCCGACTCGATCACCGACCTGGTCAACGAATATCAGACATCGCGCCTGCTGCGCTTTCCCTTTGACACCTATAACTACAACTCGGCGTTCAGCCAGGAATTCCGCCTGACGTCCGATCAGTCGAAACGGCTTCGCGGGGCGGTCGGCGCCAACTACTACTATACACACGGCGGCCAGACCAACATGGGCGACTCCGGCACCGCGGGCTTCCTCAGCTTCGGCGCCAGCAGCCTGGTCCTCGACCGCACCCGCGGCGTGTTCGGCAGCCTGGCCTTCGACATCACCCCGCAGCTGATCCTCAACCTCGAAGGTCGCTATCAGAACGACACGGCGTTCGGCGTTGCCCGTACGGTGGTGAACGGCTCGGCCGTGGAGCGTAAGGTTCCGGGCCTGAAATACAGCGTGAACCAGTTCCTGCCGCGCGTGATCCTCCAGTACAAGTTCATGCCAGGCCAACAGGTCTATGCGACCTATTCCAAGGGCGCCAACCCCGGCATCTTCAACACCGGCATCTTGAACCAGCGGCCCGCCGTCCAGGCCCTGGTCATCGCCCAGAGCGGGGCCGGCCCATCCTCGAATCCGGAGGAGTTGCAGAACTACGAGATCGGCTACAAGGGCAGCCTCTTCAACGGCCGTCTGCAGCTCGACGCCGACATCTACAGGGCGCACTGGACCAACCAGCTGGTTCAACAGTCCTTCTTCATCTCGGACCCGGCCCTGACCGGCACCACGGCCACCATCGTCGTCGGCGCCTACAGCAACAACGGCGATACGGACCTGCAGGGGATCGAAGGCAACGCCTTCCTGAAGGTCACCGATCGCTTGTCCGCCTCTCTAGGGGGGGCCATCAACGAGACCAAGATCAACAAATACACCAACGCCGGCGCCGCCGCGCTGTTGGGGGCGCCGTTGCCGCCGCCCCTCACACTTTTCGCCGGCAAGGAACTGCCGAACTACTCCAAATACAGCGCCACGGCGGCGGTCGACTATGAGCAGGAGTTCAGCAACAACCTGCTGGGCTTCGCCCATGCCGACTATGTCTACAAGAGCGGGATGTATGAGAGCCCCGGCAACTTCGTCCGCTCGAGCGCGACCCACCGGGTGAACCTGCGGGTGGGCGTCGAGCGCGACGACAAGAAGCTCGAAGCCTTCGTCGACAACGTGTTCGACAACCAGGCCTATGCCAGCTTCACCAACCAGGTCGACCTGAACGACGGCAACCTGCGGATCGCCTACGGCGCCCTGCCCTTCCCCCGGCGCTTCGGGGTGCGCTTCCACGCCGGCTTCTAACCTTCGGCCCCCGTCCGGCCACCGCCGGGCGGGGCGCCTCCTGCCAAGACGCGAGCATGCCCCGCTCAACCAGTACGACTGTTGAGGCCCTATGAAGTTCGGGATCGTCCTGACCCCCCATTGGAGCGGCCAGACTAGCCAGGCCGCGGTCTATGAGCAGATGATCAACCGGATGGTGACCGCCGAGGCCCTCGGCTACCACGCCGTCTGGACCACCGAGCACCACTTCGCCAACGATCCCGACTACCTGCCCTTCGGCTGGGAGGGCGCGCGCCTGCGGGCCTACGACCTGGCCCCCGATCCGCTGACCCTGCTGACCTTCGGGGCGGCGCGCACGTCGCGCATCCGCCTGGGCACCGGGGTGCTTATGATCAACTACGACAATCCGGTGCGTCTGGCCGAACGGGCCGCCATGCTCGACGTCATGAGCGGCGGCCGCCTGGAACTGGGCATCGGCCGCGGCCAGCAGCAGCCGCATGCCGGCGCCTTCGGGATCCCCGCCAACGACATCGACGGCCAGGTGCGGTTCCGCGAATCCCTCGAGATCATCCTGCGCGCCTGGGCCGGCGAGCGGTTCGCCTTCCGCGGCCAGTTCTTCGACTTCGACGAACTGGAGGTCGTGCCCACCCCGGTGCAGCGCCCCTATCAGGGCAGCGCCCGCACCGGCATTCCCCTCTACACCTCGACCCAGAACGCGCAGAACCTGGGCGAGGCGGCGGCCCTGGGCCTGTCGCACGTGACCGCCACGGGCGCCTGGGGGCCCGAGGGCATCAGCCGCTACAACGACCGCCAGGACACCTTCCAGGCGGCCATGCGCGACGCGGGGCTGGACCCCGGCCGGCACCGCTACCCCGGCCACCTGTTCATGTTCTGCGCCCCCACGGACGCCGAGGCGGAGGAGGTGGCCGAGAAGGCCCTGGAAATGTTCCTCTGCCACGTGGAGGCCCACTACCAGCGCCAGCGTCAGGGCGGCTATGTCATCGGCGGCGGGCGGCTGGTCGAGGCCGACGCCGGCATCGACCAGATCCGCGCCATGGCCAAACGATCCTTCGGCACCAATCTTATCGGCAGCCCCCGGACCATCTGTGAGAAGCTGACGGCCTTCATGGAGCAGGCCCCGTCGATGAACTACATTTTTGGGATCACCGACGGCGGATCGCCGCCCACCGCCTTCGTCGATCGCTCCATGCGCCTGTTCGCCACCGAGGTGGCCCCCAAGTTCGCCGACGCCCGCGAGCCTGCAGGCGCGACGACCGGCTGATGGCGACGCCTGGACAATTCCCCGCCGCCCCGGCCAAGGACGGCCCAATGGTGACGACGTCGGGCTTCTGCTGGTCGGTGGGCACCCTGGCCCCCGCCCTGATCCTCGGCGTGTACGGCAACCTGATGCTGTACTACCTGGTCTACCAGGTGAAGCTGGATCCGGCGGCGGCCGCCGCTCTGCTGTTCGTCGCGCGCATGGCCGACATTCCGTTCGCGCCCATCGTCGGCATCGTCAGCGATCACACCCATTCCCGGTGGGGGCGTCGTCGGCCCTATTTGCTGGCGGCCACGATCCTCACGCCGATCGGCTGGATGTTGATGTTCAACATCCCCGTGAGCGGGATGGCGGCGTTCGCCTGGGCGCTGTTCGCCAACCTGCTGCTCAGCGCCTGCTATTCGATCTACAACATCCCGCACATGGCCATGGCCAACGAGATCACCGACGTCCCGCGCGAGCGGGTGCGGCTGATGTCGTTCAAGATCGTCTTCCTGAAGATCGGCGGCCTGCTGGCAGGACTGACGCCCCTGCTGATTCAGAAGATGCCAGGCCAGCCAGGCTATCTCGCCATCTCCCTGTGCCTGGTGGTCGCCTGCGGCCTGCCCATGCTGATCTCGTTCCTGGGCACCGGCGCCACCCCGCCCCGCGCCCCGACTCCGGCCGTGAAGTTGACCGAATTGTTCCACGGCTTCGGCAACAACCGGCCGTTCATCGTCCTGACCGTCGGCAGCCTGGCCTCCCTGCTGCTGGCCGCCGGGCAGATGCCGATCATGCTGTTCTTCATCCAGAGCGTGATGAAGCTGCCGGTGAGCTCTCTCGCCCTGTTCGCCGTGGGCAGCAACGTGGTGGCCTTGATCTCCGTGCCGCTGTGGGCGCGGCTGATCAAGCAGGTGGGCATGAAGGTCATCCGCGACATCGTCGTGGTTCTCGGCATCGTCTACTGCCTGAGCTACCTGGTGGCGCAGCCGGGAGAGCCGATCATCGGCATGATGCTGCGGGCCGTGCTCTACGGCCTGATCATCGCCGGCTGGCAGCTGATCGCCAATACGATGCAGGCCGACGTGATCGACTACGACTTCAAGCTCACCGGGCGGCGGCGCGAAGGCCTGTTCTCGGCCTTCTTCAGCTTCTCGAGCAAGACCGCCGCGGCGTTGGGCGTGCTGGGGGTGGGTGTGATGCTGAGCACCCTCGGGTTCGACAAGACCCTTCCGCCGACCACCGCCCAGGGGCCCGCCGTGACCATCGGCCTGTTCGCGGCGATGGCCGTCCTGCCGGCGCTCGGCTATGTAATCACCTTCATTTCCTACCGCTTCTACCAGCTGGACCCGGGCCGGGGGATCACCCCTGAAACACCCTTGGGAACCAGGGGCGCGGCGCAAAAGGCCGGGCCGGATACAGTTTAGCTTCACATATGTGAACCGCCGGGCGGAAGCCCTGGCTCCCCGGCGCGGCGGTGGCTAACTGCATAGGAACGTTGAGACTATTGGCGCCTTCCCGCTAGAGGTTGAGATGAAATTCGGCACCACCTTCTCGTCCCACTGGGATGGAGACCTCCCCCAATCCGAAATCTATCGGCAGACCGTGAGCCGCATGGTCCAGTCCGAGCGCCTGGGCTACTGGTCCGCCTGGGTCACCGAGCACCACTTCGGCAATGACGCCGACTACAAGCCCTTCGGCTGGGACGGTCAGCTGCGCGCCTATGACATGACGGTCGACCCCCTGACCCTGCTGTCCCATGTGGCCGCGCTGACCTCGCGGATCCGGCTCGGCACGGGCGTGCTGGTCCTGCACTATGACCATCCCCTACGGGTGGCCGAGCGCGCGGCCATGCTGGACGTGCTCAGCGGCGGGCGGCTGGAACTGGGCCTCGGCCGGGGATCGGGCTTCCGCGAACCGCCGGTGTTCGGCGTGCCCACGGACAAGGACGCCAGCAAGCGCAAGTTTCGCGAAGAGATCGAGATCCTGCTGAAGGCCTGGGCGGGCAAGCCGTTCGCCTACGCCGGGGAGTTCTTCAACTTCCACGAGATCGAGGTGGTCCCCCACCCCCTGCAGAAACCGCACATCCCCCTCTATCTCGGCGTCGGCGATCCGGTGTCGCTTAAGCTCGCGGCGGACCACCGGCTCTCCTACGCCACCACCGCCGGGGCGTGGGGCTGGGGCAGCATGGACCGCAGCCTGGCCGCGCATAAGGTGTTCGAGGACGCCGCCGCGGCGGCCGGCTACGACATCTCGGACGCCCTCTATCCCGACACCCTGTTCAGCTTCTGCGCCGAGACCGACGCGGAGGCCGAGGAGATGGCCGAGGAGCATCTGATGCGGTTCAGCTTCCACGTGGAGGCTCACTATCAGCGTCAGCGCAACGGCATGGCCGCCCTGTCGGTGTTCGCCCCGAGCAATTCCGGCGACCAGCCTAAGGACGCGGGCGTCGACGACATCCGCAAGCTGGCCCGCAGCCAGTTCGAGAGCAACCTGATCGGCTCGCCCAAGACCATCTGCGAAAAGGTGGCCGCCCTGAAGGAGCGCCTTCCGTTCCTTAACTACATCCTCGCCGTGTCGGACGCCGGGGCCCCGCCCGCGGCCTTCGTCGACAAGTCCATGGCCCTGCTCGCCCGCGAAGTGCTTCCGAAGTTCCCCGACAGCGCGGCTGTCCGGCCCGCCGCCTGAGCCAGCGGCGGCCGGCAGTCGCCCGGACTGCCAAGATCAGCACGACGCCTATACGGCCCCGGTAAGAGGCGGCGGCCCGCGCGATTCTGCAAGGCTCCAGGAAAGAACACCCCGCCGGGGCGCGAAGACAGATCGATCGCGCCCGTTGCCCTATCCGTTTGCGATCGAAACTTCAAAAAGCGGAATGGTTGACCAGAGCAACCGATTGCAATTGCGTCCCTTGATTTTGCGCGCGCCCTGATCCTATCATCCAAGGCCAGGCTAGGGGTTGGCCTTTAATGTCAGCGGATAACGTCAAATCGGCAGAGCGGGTCCTGCGGATCCTCGAGTTCCTCGCCCGGTCTCCCGGCGGATGCCGCCCGACCGCCGTGTCACGGGCGCTCAGCATCCCCATATCCAGTTGCGTGGGACTGTTGGGCACCATGCGCAACGAGGGCTTCGTAACCTTCGACGAGGTCAACCGCACCTATCTGCTGACCAACAAACTGCAACGGCTGGAGCCGGCCCGGGCCCCGACCAACCCCCTGCAGGACATGGCGATCCGATCCGCCCGCCAGATGTATCGTGAACTTGGCACGCCGGTGGGCGTCAGCCGCAGGAGCGGTCTGTTCATCGAGTGGGATTTCACCCTCGGCCGCACCTATGTCTATCCCGGCTCCTCCATGCCGATCTTCAAGACCTTCGCGGGCCTAGCAGCCCTGTCGCACATGAGCGAAGCCAAGCTCCACGGGATCGTCGAGGCCTACAACGAACGCTTCGGCCGCGAGGTGTCGGTGCATTCCCCGGACGTGGTCAAGCGCCTGCATTCTTTCCGCGGACGCGACTACATCAGCGGCGGCCCCCCGGCCTTCCCGGGGCTGGGCTGCATCTGCTTCTACTTGAAAGACGAAGACACCGAGGAGGAGGTGCTGCTCACCCTGCAGATGCCCCTCAACGAGCTGGCAGACCGCGAGCCTTCCGTGGTCAGGGCGGTGCGAAAATGCGTCTCTGCCCTCAAGCTCCCCACGGAAGCCCGGGCGACCGCAGTCTGAACAAGGGCGAGCCGGCGGCGCCCATCGACCCGTTCACATATGTGAAACCTGCGCTCTGGGCGCGGGCTTTTGGCTCCGGAGCGCCGAGACGCCCCCTAGGATCGCGACAGCCAGCCAGGGACTCGCAGCCGCCTGCCCCTGGCGCGGCCGGGCGGATGGCGCGTCATCGAAGCGCATCCGGCGCCATCGAACACCAAGAGGACCTGGATGAAATTTGGCATCATGTGCTCGCCCCACTGGCCCGAAGGCAGGAGCCAGGCGAGCGTCTACGAAGACACCCTGGGCCATATGCTGGAAGCCGAGCGCCTGGGCTACTGGTCCGCATGGACCACCGAGCATCATTTCGCCGCCGACCCTGACTACCGTCCGTTCGGCCTGGAGGAGTCCTTCCCAGCCTATGACGTGGTGCCCGATCCCCTGACGCTCCTCAGCCATGTGGCGGCCAGGACGAGCCGCATCCGCCTGGGCACAGGCGTGCTGGTGGTCCACTACGACGACCCCATCCGCATCGCCGAACGGGCGGCCATGGTCGACCTGATGAGCGGCGGGCGGCTGGAGCTGGGCCTGGGTCGCGGCGGCGGCGTGCGGGAGCCGGCCGCCTTCAAGGTGCCGTCGGACCCGACCGAGAACCAGGACAAGTATTTCGAAGCCATCGACGTGATGCGCAAGGCGTGGTCGGGAGAGTCCTTCGAACACCAGGGCGCATACTTCAACTATCCGAAGCTGGCGGTGGTGCCGACCCCGTTGCAGAAGCCCATTCCGGTCTATCTGTCCAACCGCAACCCGCGAAGCATAGCCTACGCCGCCCAGCATGGGATGTCCTACGCCTCGGTCACAAGCGCCTGGGGGGGCGCGGGCATCGACAGCCACAACGCCTTCCATGAGACCTTCCGCAACATCGCCCTGGAGCATGGGCACGGCATCGACCATCTGGATTTCCCCCAGACCCTGTTCTGCTACATCGCGCCGTCGGATTCGGAGGCCATCGAGATGGCTGAGCGATCGATGCTGCGCCGGGACGCCTATGCCGAGGCCCACTATGAATCGCGGCGCAGGAACGGGGGCGTCCTGTCCCCCCTGTCGGTGCCCAGTCATTCGGGGCGGCCGCCCAACTTCGCCGACCAGTTCAAGATGCAGCTCGAGACCAACCTGATCGGAAGCCCCGCGACCGTGGCGGAGAAGCTCGCCGCCCTGAAGGCGCGGCTGCCGACCATGAACTACGCCCTGGCCCTGATCGGGGCCGGCGCCGCGCCGGTGGAATTCGACCGCCGCTCCATGGCGCTGCTGGCGTCGGAGGTCGCGCCGAAGTTCGCGGACAAATGAAGGCCGTGGCCCCATCGGAGAACAGCCATGGATAGGCCCAAGGTCGCCTTGGTGGCGGGATCATTCCATGTACGGGAAATGGCCGTGATGCTGGCGGCCGCCGAGCGCGCGTGCGCGGACCAGGGCTTCAACCTCGCGGCCGTGTCGCGCGTGCCTGGCTCCTACGAGAAGCCCCTGGCGGTGCGCCGCCTGCTGCTGCGCGACGACATCGCCGCCGCCGTGGTGATCGGCATCATCGAGCGCGGCGAGACGGCCCATGGGCGCATCATGGGGCAGGCGGTCGCGGACGCCCTGATCCGCCTGCAGCTGGAGTTCATGAAGCCGATCGGCATCGGCATCATCGGCCCCGAGGCCGATCCGGACCAGTTCGAGGCGCGTCTGGAGCCCTACGCCACGGCGGCGGTGGCGGCGGTGGCGGTGATGCTGGGCGGCCCATAGCGCTGCTCCATCGCGCCCCGACTTCACAGACGCGTACCGATGGCGACAGGGCCTTGCGCCCGACCGCCGCTTTGGAGTGGTCTGGCGTGGAGACCAGAGCGAAGGGATGAGCGATCCGATGCAGCCAGCGCCCGACAACGACAGTCTGCAAAGAGCCTATACCCGCTGCCGGTTCGGGCAGCTTCACTACCGGATCGCCGCCCCGGAAGGCGACCTCGCCGGGCCGCCCCTGGTGCTTCTTCACCAGAACCCGTCGTCCGGACTCGAATACGCCAGCTTCGCGCGCGAGATGGCGAAGGACCGTCAGGTCGTGGCCTTCGACACCCCCGGCAACGGCATGTCCGACCGGCCGCCCGAGCCGCAGACGATGGCGGACTATGCCAGCGCCTTCGCCGAAGGCCTGGACGCCCTGGGCCTGGGTCAGGCGGACAAGGTCGATGTCTTCGGCTTCCATACCGGGACCTATCTTGCCGTCGAACTGGCCCTGGCCCGGCCCGATCTGGTGGGCCGCGTGATCCTGGCCGGCGTGCCCATGCGCCCGGAGCACGAGCGGGCGGCGCGGCTGCAGGAGGCGCTCAACCCGCCCCCCTTGACGCCCGACGGGGAGAGCCTGTTCACGGCCATGCGGCAGCTGTGGGAGATGACGGTGGCGGGTCGGGACCCGTCCACCCCCCTGGACCGGGCGATCGCGGTGTTCGCCGACAGGATCCGGCCCATGCAGCGGATGCACTGGCCCTATGTCGGCGTGTGGTCCTATGACGCGCAGGAGCGGTTGCCGCGCATCACCCAGCCCGTTCTCATCCTGCAGCCGCACGAGCCCCTGCTGGAACACACCCGCGCCGCCGCGGCCCTGATCCCTGACGTACGGATGATCGAATTCCCTCACCTGGCGCGGGATGTGTTCGAGGCCGGCGTCAAGGATTTCGCCGCCGCCATCCGCCAGTGGCCCGCCTGACGCGCGTTCGCGGTCAAGGCTAGCTGCGAGCGCTCAAGCTCGCCCGGGTGCTATCTGGCGCGGATGGCGGGACTCTCGTCGGCCAAGCCCACGATCCGCGCCAGGGCGTCGGCCATATCCTCGACCGAACTGAAGGTCAGCGCCTGAGGGACAGCCGCCAGGGCGGCCCGCGGCATGCCTTGCACCGCCCAGGGGGAATCGATCACCAGCGCCTCGCCGCCGGCCCGCCTGATGGCCGCCAGGCCCAGGGCGCCGTCGTCGAGCGCGCCCGCCAGGACCACCCCCGCCACGGCGCTCCCGCCATGCTCGGCGGCGGAGTTGAACAGCAGATCGACGGTGCGGTTGCGTTGGATGTGGTCGGGCTGGAAACAGGCGACCTTGCCAGGCCCCACGGTCAGGTGCAGGTCCGGCGGCCCCACATAACAGACGCCGGCCCTCAGCGGCGCGCCCTCCATGGGCGTCACCACCGGCAGGGCGCTGATGCGCGACAGCATGTGCGGAAGGATGCTGGGCCTGTCCATGGGCCGATGCCAAACGATCAGCACAGCGGCGCCCAGGCGCGCGGGCATCCGCTCCAGCAGGCGTCGCAGCTGCTCCAGGCCCATCCGTCCCGAAGCGCCAACGACGATCAGCCAGGGCGCCGGGATGCCTGATCGGCTGGGCGACGGTGGATCGTCGGGCCTGGTCCCTCTCACGCGATCGCTCCTTGTGACCTCGCCGCCCGACCCCTCCGGTCGATACTGCCTCTGGGGAAATGCCAGACGAGGCCACACCAGAGTCCATCAACGCCCGTCCGCCGTTGAGCCCGATCAATAAGCCGGGCTATTCCGCGCGCCGCCACGGCCGGCGTGCGTCGCGTCTTGAGCCGGATCAAAGGCGCGGAGGTCTACCGCCCTCACAGTGGCCCCTGTGAGCCCCTCGATGATCCGAACCCTCGCCGCCGTGCTTGCCGCCCTGACAGGGGGGCTTTGCGTCACCGGCGCCCACGCGCAGACCGCCCAGGCCGAGGCGGGGCGCGCACTCGCCCAGCGCCATTGCGGTGGCTGTCATGCCTTGTCCGGCGCCATGAGCCCGCGACCCGACGCCCCGGCCTTCCCGCTTCTCTACCAGCGCTACGCCCTCGGCGACCTGGGGCGAGTGCTCAACGAGGGTCAGATCGCCCCCATCGATCCGCCCGTCGAGGGAGAGCCAGGCCCACATCCGCGCATGACCACCACGGTGCTGGACGCCGGGCAGCGGGCGCAGCTGACGGCCTATCTCAACAGCCTGGATCCCCGGAGGCTGGTCTCTCGCCGGCGGCCCTAGAAGACCCAGGGAAAAGTCCCACCAGGCTGATGAGGACGTCGTGGAAGCTCACGGCCATCGCCCTCGAGGGACCAGAACACGCCCCCGCCCGTCTCGCTTGAAATCCGGCGCCGGGCTCAACGGCGCGGAGCAGGGTTCATGGGTGACGGCGCCTAGGTACAATTCCGGAATGTCCCTCGTTCTCGCGCCGGGCGAGGATGCCCCTCGAAGGCAGGGATCAGCGATGTCAGGGCATGCGCTCAAGGCGCCAGCTTTACGCAGGGAGGTCGGCCGGCGCCCTCGCGCCGGGTCCTGTATCCTCGCCGGCCTATCGGCCGCGGCGCCTCACGTTTGGGGCACGCTCGCTGGACCGCGCGAAGAGGACTGAAATCAAAGCATGGATCATTTGTCGGAGACTTCGATGAACAAGCTTACGATAAGGGACGCCATAGGGCTGGTCATGGTGTTCATCCTGACCGTCGTCATTCTGTTCGCCGGAGTGCCCGTGGCCTGGCTGGCCGAGCACGGCACGGAATACGGCGTTCCCAGCATCGACACACTGTTGCCGACAAAGTGACGCCCACCCCTTGGGTCGGGTCGCCGTTCAGCTAGAGGCGGGGAAGTCGCCGACGGGTGGCGGATGGCTTGGGTCTGGACCGGCCAGCTTCGCGGTCTCTTCTTCCAGCAGGCATATCAGCATTGCCTCTTCTGCGAGCGTCGTTGGCAGAGCCAGTCTCTCTTGCAGGCGTTTTATGTTCTGACGCGCGACAAATTCTCGCAATTGCACCCGTCTTCTCCAAGGGCTTCGCAAAATAGCGTCGCACAAGGCCGATTTAGACACGTTGATTGTCGAGCGTCGGTATCAAGACATTACGCCTTTGGGGCGAACCCGCAATGGACTCTGTCTGTCTTTTGACATTTCTGCTGCTCTCCCGGGACAACCACGCGCCTTAGCCGGGATTCAAGTCGAGCAGATCGAAGTCGCCCCGGCGATTGTCGTCGATCAAAGCCGCCGCAGCCCAATAGCCCCATCCTGGCCGCTCACGACCGGGTGCGCGTCGATGTCCTACAAGAGCCTCATGGTCCACCTCGACCCCTCGGCAGGGGCGGTCAAGCGGCTGACCCTGGCGGTCGATCTCGCCAAGCGCCTGGAGGCGCGGCTGATCGGGGTCACCGCCGCGCGCCCCACCGATCCCCTCCCCCTTCGGCCGGGCGCGGCCGGGGACTCGCAGCGCCTGGGCCGCGACGTCCTCGACCAGCGGATTGAGGCCCTGCGCGCCGATTTCGAGGCGGCGGCGAGAGGACTGAAGCGCCAATGGCGGTCCGCGCTCGCGCCGCCGGCCGGCTTCTTCGCCGACCAGGCCCGGGCCGCCGACCTGCTCATCGTCGGAAGATGTGATCGGGACGGCGATCCGCAGTTCGGCTACCCGCTGGAACACCTGATGATGACGGCCGGCCGCCCGCTGCTGGTGGCGCCGCCCAACACCGCGGTGCTGACGGCGGACCGCGTCGTGGTCGCCTGGAAGCCGGGCAGGCCGGCCCGCCTCGCCGTGGAACTGGCGCTGCCGCTGCTGGTGGCCGCCGCGGAGGTCACGGTCGTCGGCGTCGGCGACGGTTGCCACCAGCAGGAGGTCGATGATGTCGCCGACTATCTGACGCTGCACGGCGCCCGCGCACATGGACGCTGGCGACCGCTGATCGGAGCCACCGAGACCGAAACATTGATCGAGGCGGCGGTGATGGGTTCAGCCGACCTCATCGTGTGCGGCGCCCAATGCCGCAACGCTCTGCAACAGTGGGTGATGGGCGGGATGACGGCGCGGCTGCTCGCCGAAAGCCCGGTCTGTCTGTTGATGGCGCACTAGCCACACCACCGGCTGAAATCCCTTCGCTCCAGACCTGCCGAGGGATCGCGACGGCGCAATCGGCGTTTGGGCGGAGGGCGGAAGCCGCGGCGCCTGGTTCGCGACGGCCCTGATCCAACAGGAGAGGCAGATGGCGCAGCTGGGAGCGCTGGGCGCGATCGACGCCCGGCCGCCGCAGGCGGTCACCGTGAGCCTGAGGGTGAACGGCGATCCGCGGGCTGTGACGCTCGATGTCCGCACCAGCCTGCTCGACGCCCTGCGCGAGCACCTGGGCCTGATGGGATCGAAAAAGGGGTGCGATCACGGCCAGTGCGGCGCCTGCACGGTGCTGGTGGACGGCAAGCGCGCCAACAGCTGCCTGATGCTGGCCGTGATGGCCCAGGGGCATGACATCACCACCATCGAGGGGCTGGGCGAGCCCGACAGCCTGCACCCCATGCAGGCCGCCTTCCTGAGCCGCGACGCCTTCCAGTGCGGCTACTGCACCCCGGGCCAGATCTGCTCGGCGGTCGGCATGCTGGGAGAATTCGCCGACGGCGCCGCCAGCCACGTGACCGAAGACCTGGCCGGGGCGCCGCCCTTCTCGGACGAAGAGATCCGCGAGCGCATGAGCGGCAACCTCTGCCGCTGCGCCGCCTACCCCAACATCGTCGCCGCCATCCGGGATGTGGGAGACGCCGCTTGAAGAGCTTCAGCTATGAGCGCGCGCAGAGCGTCGAGCACGCCCTCGCCGCCGCCGAGGGCCATCCGCAGGCCCGGTTCGTGGCCGGGGGCACCAATCTGCTGGACCTCATGAAGCACGAGATCGAGGCGCCCACCCATCTGGTGGACGTCAACGATCTAGACCTCGATGCCATCGAGGAGGCCGACGACGGCGGACTGCGCATCGGCGCCCTGGTGCGCAACAGCGATCTTGCCGCCGACGAGCGGGTGCGCCGCCGGTATCCGGTTCTGGCGCGGGCGCTTTTGGCCGGCGCCTCGGGCCAGCTGCGCAATCGGGCGACGACGGCCGGCAACCTGCTCCAGCGCACCCGTTGCTACTATTTCTACGACCCCGCCAAGCCCTGCAACAAGCGCGAACCCGGCTCCGGCTGCTCGGCCCTGGCCGGGTTCAACCGCATCCACGCCATCGTCGGCCAGAGCGAGGCGTGCATCGCCACCCACCCCTCCGACATGGCCGTGGCCATGCGTCTGCTGGACGCGACGGTGCACGCGTCGAGCCGCGACGGCGCGCGGGCGATTCCGATCGAGGACTTCCATCGGCTGCCTGGGGATCGCGCGCAAGCCGACACCACTCTTGGCGCCGGAGAACTGATCACCCACGTCACCCTGCCGCCGCCCCCGCCGGGACGGCAGATCTACAGAAAGGTTCGCGATAGGGCCTCCTACGCCTTCGCCCTGGTCTCGGTGGCCGCCGCCATAGACGTGGTCGACGGCCGCGTGCGCGGCGCCCGCGTCGCCCTTGGCGGCGTCGCGCACAAGCCCTGGCGCTCCCAGGCGGCCGACGCGGCCATGAAGGACAGCCTTCCGGACGATGCCGCCCAGGCGGCGGCGGACGTTCTGCTCGAGGGCGCGCGGGGGCACGGCGCCAATGATTTCAAGATTCCGCTGGCCCGCCGGACCCTGGCGGCGGCCCTCGCGACGGAGACCTGAGGATGGAGTTCACCGCCCCTATCGGCGACACCGCTATCGACCGGCGCTCGGACGGCGCGGTGGGCAAGCCGCTGGATCGCGTCGAAGGCGCCTTGAAGGTCACCGGCCGCGCCAGCTATGCGGCCGAATACGCGGGTTTCGGCGACGTCGCCTACGGCTATCCCGTGCCCGCCACCATCGCCAAGGGCCGTCTCGCCGACATCGATGCGGCTGAGGCCGAGCGCCAGCCGGGCGTGCTGACGGTGCTGACCTGGCGCAACGTCGATCCCCCCAACGGCCAGTCGCCGCGCACCGCCGACGGCCCCACATCGGGCAAGAAGTCGGCGCCCGAGCTCATCGACACGCGCATCGACCACTACGGCCAGCCCGTGGCCCTGGTGGTGGCGGAGAGTTTCGAGCAGGCGCGCTCGGCCGCCCGGCTGGTCCGGGTGAGCTATGACGCGGACCCGTTCGACACCCGGTTGCGGCCCAACCTGACCAAGGGCGCGCCGCCGCCCGACGACGACACCGCCGACAGCGCCGTGGGTGACTTCGCCGGCGCCTTTCCCAAAGCGCCGGTGCGGCTCGACCAGGAATACGCCACCCCGGCCCAGAGCCACGCGATGATGGAGCCCCACGCGACCATCGCCGAGTGGTCGGACGAGCGGCTGACCCTGCACACGTCGCACCAGATGATCTCCCACGGCGCCGGCAGCGTCGCGGCGACCTTCCGTTTGCAAAAGGACCAGGTGCGGCTGGTGAGCCGCTACGTCGGCGGCGGCTTCGGCGGCAAGCTGGACGTGTGGCCGGACGCCATCCTGGCCGCTCTGGCCTCTCACAAGCTGAAGGGCCGACCGGTAAAGGTGGTGCTGCCGCGCACCCAGATGTTCGAGATGACCGGCCACCGGCCACAGACTCTCCAGAGGGTGCGGCTGGGCGCCGACCGCGACGGGCGCCTCCAGGCCATCGCCCACGACGTCTGGACCGACAACAACCCCGGCGAGACCTTCACCGAGCCGGCGGCGGAAGTCACCCGCAGCCTGTACGCGGCGCCTCACCGGCGCACCACCCATCGCCTGGTTGCGCTCGACATCCCCATCGGCTGCTCCATGCGCGCCCCGGGCGAGGCGGTGGGCATGATGGCGCTGGAATCGGCCATGGACGAACTGGCGCATGTCCTGGACCTGGACCCGATCGAACTGCGCCGGCGCAACGAGCCCCAGCAGGACCCGGAGAAGCAGGTCCCCTATTCCACCCGCAATCTGATCCCTTGCCTGGAAGAGGGCGCGCGTCGCTTCGGCTGGGATCGGCGAAACCCGCAACCGGGCCAGGTGAGCGACGGCCGCTGGCTGGTGGGCATGGGCGTGGCGGCGGCCAGCCGCAGCGTGTTGCTGCAGCCGTCCAAATGCCGGCTGATCCTGAACCCGGACGGCCGGGCCTCGGTGGAGCTGGCGATGACCGATATCGGCACGGGAGCCTATACCATCCTGACCCAGATCGCCGCCGATCTGCTGGGCCTGCCGACCGAGCGCGTCACCGTGAAGATGGGCGACACCGATTTTCCGGAGGCCGCCGGTTCGGGCGGGTCGTTCGGCGCCAACAGTACTGGCTCGGCCCTCTATGTCGCCAGCGAGGACCTGCGCCGGGAGCTGGCCCGGCGGGCCAACATGGACCCGGAAGAAGCCCGGTTCGAGGACGGGGCGCTTATCGCGGGAAATGTCTCGCGCACCTTGCAGGAGCTGGCCGCCGACGGGCCGATCGAGGTCGTGGGGGACTTCAAGCCCGGGGATCTGGCCGAGCAGTTTTCGCAACAGGCCTACGGCGCCCATTTCTGCGAGGTGGGCGTGGATCGCGACACGGGTGAAATCCGCGTCCGTCGCTTCCTCAGCGTCCATGCCGCCGGCCGGATCCTCAACGAGAAGACCGCCCGCTCCCAGTGCCTCGGCGGCGTGACCATGGGCATTGGGTCGGCCCTGACCGAGGAGGTGGCCCTGGACCCGCGCTTCGGGTCCTACGTGAACCACGATCTGGCGGAATATCACGTGCCCGCCCACGCCGACATTCCAGCGGTCGAGATCGTCTTTCTCCCCGAGCTCGACGACAAGGCCAGTCCGCTGAAGGCCAAGGGTCTGGGAGAACTGGGCATCTGCGGCGTCGGCGCGGCGGTAGCCAACGCCGTCTTCAACGCCACCGGCGTGCGGCTGCGCGATTTCCCTCTGACGCTGGACAAGGTGCTGCCCAAACTGGGCGAGGCCTGACGCCAGCGGCCATGCTTAAAGTATTGGGGCTCGCCGAACCTGGCTATGCTTACAGCAATGGTCCCTGTGCGCGCCTATAACAATTGATGCAAAAAACAACGCGGGCGAATGTTGGAACCGGCATGCGCCCAGCCAGTTACCGCAGCATGGAACTGCGGAGATTTCGACTATGAAGCGCCTGTTGCTGGTCAGCGCCCTGACCGCCTGCGCCGCCTTGACGGCGGCCTGTCACAAGACCGGCGACAATGCCGGCAAGGACATCGCCCAGCCCAGCGACAGCGCGCCGGTGAACGCGGTTCAGGATGTGGCCGCCACCGGCGTCGGTATGGTCGCCGCCCCGACCGCCGCCATGACCACCGAGGGCTACGTCGCCAACGCCGCCATCGCGGACATGTATGAGGTGGAGGCCGGCAAGATCGCCGAGCAGCGCGCCAAGCGGGCCAACGTGAAGGCCTTCGGCGCCATGATGGCCAAGGACCATACCGCCACCACCGCCGGGTTGAAGGCCGCCCTGAAGGAGGCCAACCTATCGATCGCTCCGCCCGCCGCGCTCGACGATCGCCGCCAGGGCATGATCAACAATCTGAAGGCCGCCGGGGACTCCGATTTCGACGGCGCGTATCTGCACCAGCAGCTGGCCGCCCATATCGAGGCCCTGGCCCTGCACAAGACCTTCGCTGCACGAACCGACGTCGCGCCCCTGAAGGCCGCGGCGGAGGCCACCGCGCCCAAGGTGCAGATGCACCTGGACATGGTCCGTAAGATCGGCGGCGACCTGTTGAAGGACGCGGCCCCCGGCGGCGAAACGGTCGCCGGCGGCAGCACGACCCCCGCGAAGTAGGAGCGACCATGTCCAGCGATTCCGTCGAGCGGGCCCAGCAGAGCGACGCCCCGCCCACCACCGCCGTCCACCAGCGCGATGTCGCCCACGAGGCGGCCGAAGCGCGCGGCTGGGACGACGCCGCCCTGGTGGGACGCACCGTCACCATCAACCGGCCCCGCAGCGAGGTCTATGCCTTCTGGCGCGACTTCCGGAACCTGGCGCGGTTCATGGAGAATGTGGAGCGGGTCGATGTCGGAGACGACCGCCGGTCGCACTGGGTCATCAAGGCGCCGGCCGGCCGCACCGTGGAATGGGACTCGATCCTGGTCGAGGACAGGCCGGACGAACTGCTGGCCTGGGAGTCGGTCGAGGGCGCCGATATCCGCAATACCGGGCGCATCGAGTTCCGTGACGCCGCCCCCGGCCGCGGCACCGAGGTGTCCGCCCTCATCGTCTACGATCCCCCCGGCGGGGACCTGGGCAAGCTGATCGCCAAGCTGTTCCAGAAGGAGCCGAAGATCCAGGCGCGCCGCGAACTGCGCCGGTTCAAGCAGCTCATGGAGACCGGCGAGATCTCCACCGCCGAAGCCCCCGACGCCGCGCCCCGCGGCTGATCCCACCCCTTTATCGAGACAGCCCCATGCGCGCACTGACCTGGCACGGCAAACACGATGTTCGGATGGAGACGGTCCCCGATCCTCAGATCATCAATCCCCGGGACGCCATCATCAAGATCACCTCGACCGCCATCTGCGGGTCGGACCTGCACCTCTACGACAGCTACATCCCCTCGATGCACCAGGGCGATATCCTCGGGCACGAGTTCATGGGCGAGGTGGTGGAAATCGGCGCCGGAAGCACCCTGAAGAAGGGGCAGCGCGTCGTCGTCCCCTTCGTGATCGCCTGCGGCCAGTGCTTCTTCTGCGAGAAGCAGCAGTTCTCGGCCTGTGACAACTCCAACCCCGCCGAGAAGGCGGACATGTCCGAGATCGCCTACGGCCACGCCATGAGCGGCCTGTTCGGCTATTCGCACATGACCGGCGGCTATGCCGGCGGCCAGGCCGAGTATGTCCGCGTGCCCTATTCCGACGTCGGCCCCATCGTCATTCCCGACGGCCTGGAGGACGACAAGGTGCTGTTCCTGTCGGACATCCTGCCCACCGGCTGGATGGCGGCGGAGAACTGCGACATCGAGCCCGGCGACACCATCGCCGTGTGGGGCTGCGGGCCGGTGGGACTGTTCGCCATCCAGAGCGCCTTTTTCATGGGCGCGCACCGGGTGATCGCCATCGACCACCACCCGCATCGGCTCGACCTCGCCAAGTCCATGGGCGCGAAGGTTCTCAACTACCATGACGTCAAGGTGCGCGAGTCCCTGGCGGAGATGACCGGCGGCATCGGCCCGGACGCCTGTATCGACGCCGTTGGCATGGAGAGCCACGGCTTCACCATCGACAACATCATCGACGCCATCAAGACCACCACCAAGCTCGGCACCGACCGGGCGCATGTGCTGCGTGAGGTGCTGCTGGCCTGCCGCAAGGGCGGGCGGGTGTCTATCCCGGGCGTCTACGGCGGCATGGGCGACAAGATCCCCATCGGCGCCCTCATGCAGAAGGGCCTGCAGATCAAGACGGGCCAGACGCATGTGCACAAATACCTCAGGCCCCTGCTGGAGATGATCGGCGAGGGCAAGATCGACACCACCTTTCTTATCAGCCACCGCCTGCCCCTCGAGGAGGCGCCTCAGGGCTACAAGATGTTCAAGGAGCAGCAGAACGAAGTGACCAAGGTCGTTCTGAAGCCCCACTGACCGGCGTGTGCTGCAGGAGCGCACCTTCGTCCGACACATACCAGAGGAGCACCAGATGCCCGCAAAATCCGCCGCCCAGCAGAAGGCCGCCGGCGCCGCCCTGTCGGCCAAGCGAGGCGATACGACCAAGAGCAAGCTCAAGGGCGCGTCCAAAGGCATGGAGGAGACCATGACCGAAAAGCAGCTGGAGGACTTCGCCGCGACCAAGCGCAAGGGCAAACCCGAGCATACCGAGAAGGGCTGACCTGCCGCCGCGTAACACCGCGGCGGCTTGTGGCTCCGCCCCTTATGTCAACAGTTGACGGAATAGGTCCCCGGGCGTCACTCTCCGCCTATCGCCCACGGAGCAGCCCATGACCGACGCCGATCAGACCGCCTCGCCCGCCGACCTGTTTTCCATCGCCGGGAAGACGGCCCTTGTGACGGGAGGCACCAGCGGCATCGGTCTCATGATCGCCCGGGCCTACGCCGAGCGCGGGGTGAAGGTGTATATCGTTGCGCGCAGCGCCGACGACTGCGCCTCGGTCGCCGCCGAACTGAGCCAGGTGGGGACCTGTATCGGCCTTCCTGGCGACCTGTCCTCCATGGTCGGCATCGAGGCGATCGCAGCCGCCCTTCGCCAGAAGGCGGAGCGGCTCGACATCCTGGTGAACTGCGCGGGCATCAACAAGGTCGGGCCCATCGACGACTTCCCCGAGGAGTCCTGGGACCAGGTGATGGACCTGAACCTGAAGGCCGTCTTCTTCCTCACCCAGAAGCTCCTCCCCCTCCTGCGCGCGGCAGGGAGCCCCGGCGCGCCGGCCACGGTGATCAACATCAGCTCGACCGGAGCCCTCAAGGTCTACCCGGGAGAGAACTACCCCTACGGCGCCTCCAAGGCCGGGCTGCAGTATCTGACCCGGCAGATGGCCTTCCGTCTGGCTCCGGAGAACATAGCCGTGAACGCCATCGCCCCGGGGTTCTTCCCGTCGAAGATGTCGCGGCCCAGCCCGGAACGGATCGCCGATGTCCTCACCCGCATTCCGATGCGGCGGATCGGGACGGAAGCGGACATGGGCGGCCTGTGCGTCTTCCTGGCTTCCCCCGCCGGATCGTTCCTCTGCGGGACCATCATCCCGCTGGACGGCGGCGCGACCGTCTGACGGCGCCGCTGGCGACGCTCTAGGGTCGCCCCAGGAATTCGCCAATGATCTGCGCCAACTGCACATGACGCAGGGTCAGCGACTCACGGCCGAAATCCGGCAGGTCGATCATCTCGCCGTTTCGGATCAGCGGCCCGCCGCGACCGGTCGCCTCGTAGTAGTCGCGCAGGCGCAGCAGACAGACCGGCTGATCGACCTTCGCCAGGGAGCCGCGCAGGTCGTAGTGCAGGGCGGCGTGATGGCCATGGCCGGCGAAGGGGCCGGACCGGAGCGCCTCGACCATCTCCATCTCCCGCAACACGACCGGCGCGCAGGCCATGTTCTCGCGCCGCCAGGTCCAGCGCATCATGATGTGGTCGCCGCTCTCATCCGGCGCCTCGATCTTGGCGTCGCGGGCGCGCAGGACCGCCAGCTCCTCCTCCGTGAAGATTGGCGCGGCATGCATCACCACGCGCCGGACGAGCTTCGGATTTCGGTTGGCCAGCTCGACCGAGGTGGACGAGCCCGTATGATCGCCGAACACGTCGATCTGGTCGAAGCCCAGCTCGGCGACCAGGGTCTCCACCACCACGGCGAAGTCCTCGATGAAGGGCGCCGCGGGGAGCGGGTCGGAGGCGCCGAAGCCCGGCGTGTCCACCACGATGACGATCCGGTCACGCCCCAGGGCGGCGGCGAGATGCTCATAGCAGCGGCCAGAGCTGCCCGATTGGTGGGACATGATCAGGGGCGGATAGACGGCCTGGTCCGGGGTGACGATCCGGTAGTGGACCAGCCCGTGATCCTGCTCGCTGTAGGCGTATCTGAGGGCGGCGGGGCGGCGCCACCAGGCCTCGTCGCTCATGGAGACCAGCGGTCCGCCGGGGATCATCCTGCTCATGCGTCATGCTCCTTGGCGCGGCTGGAGGCGCCGCAATCGGCGTCCGCGGAGGATTAGGCTTGCGCCACGAGCCCTTCCGACCATCCGCCGCTGGGGGGTTGCCGTAGGCGGATCAAGCCTCACAACAGACCGCCGGGAATTGATTGTCAACAGTTGACAAGATGCCAAGGCGGCATATGGTTTCGGCAAGAAGCAAGATCGGGGAGCGCCATGATCAGCCAGCTGAAAATCACCACGGCCGCCCTTTCCGTGGGAGTCGCCTTCGCGCCGCTGGCGGCCTTCGCCCAGGCGTCGCGGTCGCCGACCGCCCTGGACGAGGTCACGGTCACGGCTTCAAGGTTCAAGTCCAACCTGCAGACCACCGCCGTGGCCGTTTCCGCCTTCCCGGCGAACACCCTGCTCCAGCGCCAGATCGTCAACGTTGGAGAGATCGGATCACAAATTCCGGGTCTTGTGCTGACCCCGGCGGCCGGTCTGTCTTCTGTTCCCCGGATCGCGATGCGGGGGGTCCAGTCGGAGAGCGGCGACGTCAAGGGCGACCCCGTGGTCGGCATATACGTCGACAACGTCTACCAGCCGCGTCCGCAGACCGCCTTCATGGACTTCTTCGACATCGAAGGCATTGAGGTCCTGCGCGGGCCGCAGGGAACACTGTACGGTCGAAACACGTCCGCCGGCGCCCTCAAGATCACCACCAAGCGGCCATCGCAGGTCTTTACCTACGGCGGCGATGTCGCGGTCGGCAGCTACAACGCCGTCGACATCCGCGGCGCCGTCAGCGGACCCCTGGCGGCGAACAAGGTCGCCGGCTCGCTCAGCTTCGTCAGCCGCCGCCGCGACGGCACCATGAACGCTCCGGCCTATGGGCAAGACGTCAACAACCGGGATTCCAGGGCCGTCCGCGCCAAGCTGCTGTTCACGCCGACGGACAAGCTCGACATCGAATTGGCCGCCTCGGCGGTGCGGGATCAGTCCGACCTGATGATTGGGACGTCGGTGAGCGTGCTGCCCGGCGTCGTCAACCCCAAGGCCCGCTTTGGTCGAGATCTGCGGACATCGGAGTTCAGTGGTCCCCGGGCGGCCAAGACCATAGCGACCAACGGCTCGATCAACGCCAGCTACCGGGCGACCGAGACGCTGACATTCAGCTCGATCACCGGCTACGGCAAGGTCGACAACACCTCGGCCACGCCCTTCACCCAGCGGCCAAATGGCGTGGACACGGGCCTCAGCTACTCATTCTCGGATCAGTTCTGGAGCGAGGAACTCAACGCCACGTACAATACGGAGCGCCTGGATCTCGTCGGCGGCCTCTTCTACTTCCACGAGGACGGGACTCTCGAAGACGGGGGGCCCTACAGAGCTTCCGCCACATACGACCGATTGACCACGGCCAAGGCCGTCTTCGCCCAGGGCACCTACCATCTGCCAGCCGGCGTCGGATTGACCGCCGGTTTCCGTTATACGAGCGAAGACGCCGACTTCACCCAGTTCTATCGGACCCTGGCGTCGACCGCACAGCGGGCCACCGCAACCTTCACGGCGACGACGCCGAAGATCGGCATCGACTGGCAGGCCAATCGCGACCTGTTCCTCTATGCTTCCTATACGGAGGGGTTCAAGAGCGGGGGGTTCGGCAATATTCCGCCGACAAGCCCGGTGGCCGGCGGCTCGGGACGGCCGCTGCCCTACGAGGCCGAGACCGTGAAGAACATCGAAGTCGGGGTCAAATACCAGACCCCGGACAGGCGCTTCCGCATCAACGCCGCTGTCTACCAGGCGAAATACGACGCTCTGCAGCTGCCGGTCCGCGACCCGGTCACCCTGACGGCCTACACCTCGAACGCCTCGGGCGCGGAGGTGACCGGCCTCGAACTGGAACCGCTGTGGCAGGTTACCGACGCCCTGCGCTTCTACGGATCGATCTCGATCGCCGAGGGCAAGTATACCGCGCCGTTCCAATGCTCGGGGGCCGATACGCGATTCACCAATTGCTCGGATCGCGATCTCAAGGGATTGTCCCCGCTCAAATCCGACCTCGGCATGACCTACACGACGACCCTGTGGTCCGGTGAAGTCCGACTCAACGCCGACTGGGAGTATTCCGACGCATTCCCCAACAACGTCTCCAATCAGCTTCAGCAGGTGGGCACCCCCAAATACGACCTGCTGAACGCCTCGGTGTCCTGGACGACTCCGGACGGCCACTGGACAGTGTCGCTGGAAGGTCGAAATATCACCGACGAGGAATTCGCCATCACCACGATCCAGATCGCCAATCTGACGTCTCCGGCCTTGACGGCCTATCCCAATGAGCCGCGGACGGTGATGGCCAGGGTGAAAGCCTCCTTCTAAGCTCGGGCTTGGCAGGCCGGACGTAAAGCTTTGGAGTGGCGATGGCATCTTGGGAACCGGGCGTGAACAAGGCTACCGAGGTGGAGTCCTATCCCCCCTACACGGACGCCAAAGGAACGGTTTGGCCCGTCGGCCGGGCCTATGCCTGGGTCGTCGTGTTTGTCCTGGCGATCTCCTTTTCCCTGTCGGTGATCGATCGGAAGTTCCTCGGCCTCGTGATCGAGATGATCAAGGTGGACCTGCACCTGTCCGACTTCATGGTCGGCATGCTGCTCGGACCCTCGTTCGCCGTCTTCTACATCGTGATGGGCGTGCCGTTCGGCTGGCTCGCCGACCGCGGCGACCGCCGGCTGATCATGGCGCTGGGCATGACTGTCTGGTGCCTGGCCACCTCTGCCACCGGCTTGGCCGGGGGGGTTCTCGGCATCTTCGCCGCGCGGCTGCTGGTCGGCATCGGCGAGGCGACCCTGTCGCCGTCGGCCATGTCCCTGCTCGGAGATTATTTCCCGCCCAAATACCGGGCGCGCGCGACCTCGATCTACACCGCCGGCGCCCTGGTCGGCAGCGGTTCCGGCTATCTGATCGGCGCCCCGCTGATCACCTGGGTCGAGCATCGCGGCCCGATCGGCTTAAGCTATTTCGACCATCTGAACACCTGGCAGGCGACCATGGTCGTGTTGGGGTTGCCGGGGCTGATCATCAGCACCCTGCTGTTCTTCCTGCACGAGCCGCGGCGCGGCGCGGCCCGCCTGCGCGCGAGCCAGGGTCCGGCGATGGCCGTGAGGAAGCCCGGAGTCTCGGTCAAGATGGCCGTCGGCTACATGCTCAAGCAGTGGCGCGGCTTCGCCCTGGTCATCGGCGGTTGCTCGGCGATGAACGTGCTCGGCTACCTGTCGTTGTGGTTCGTGCCGATTTTCGAGCGGACCTGGGGCTGGTCGGTACAGCAGTTCGGCGTCTGGATCGGCGTCATGACCATCTCCAATGCGGTCATGGGGGCGGTCATCAACGGCTGGATCGGCGACTGGTCCACCGCCCGCGGTCGCACCAACGGGCCCATGATCGCCCTGATCCTCTCGGCGATCCTGTCGACGCCGACCTACGCCCTGTTCGCCCTCATGCCCTCGGCGCCCATCGCCATCGCGGTGCTCTGGGTGGGCCAGCTGGGACAGGCCATACAGACGGCGGCGGGCCCGACCGCGGTCATGCAGCTGTCGCCGGACCGCATCCGCGGCCAGGCGATCTCCTGGTACTATCTGATCTGCAACATCAGCGGCCTGCTGCTGGGGCCGCCCGCGGTCGGGCTGCTCACTGACCTGCTGGGCGGCAAGCACATGCTGAAATATACGATCTTCGGCGTCAGCGCCGTGTTCGGCGTGATCTCGATTCTGACCTTCCTGTGGGCCGCGGTCCACTTCCATTCGGCCAGTCTGCGCGCCCGAGAGGGCCTCGAAGAGCCGATGCCGGCCTGACCCCGATCCACCCGTGACCCTTCGACCGGAAGACAATCCATGATCGACCTCTATACCGCAGTGACCCCCAACGGCTGGAAAGCATCGATCTGCCTGGAGGAGCTCGAGCTTCCCTACAAGGTCTTCGACCTGAACATGACCAAGCGGGAGCACAAGACGCCGGAATTCCTGGCGATCAATCCCAACGGCCGCATCCCCGCCATCGTCGATCATGACGAGGACGACTTCCCCGTCTTCGAGTCGGGCGCGATCCTGATCTACCTGGCCGAGAAGACCGGCCGGCTGCTGCCCACCGACGCCAAGGGCCGCTCACGGGTGATGCAGTGGCTGATGTTCCAGATGGGCGGGCTGGGCCCGATGATGGGCCAGAACCACGTCTTCTTCCGCTACTGGCCCGAGAAGATCCCCTCGGTGATCGATCGCTACCAGGGTGAGGTGCGCCGGCTGTTCGGCGTGCTCGACGGCCGCCTCGCGGTCAGCGAATACCTCGCCGACGACTATTCCATCGCCGACATCGCCAGCTGGTGCTGGGTGAGCAAATACGAATGGTCGGGCATGGACCTGGCCGCCTATCCGAATCTGGAGCGTTGGTACCGGCTGGTCGAGGCCCGGCCGGCGGTGGATCGCGGGCGCAAGGTGCCCTGGCGCGCCGACCCCAACGAGAACGCCGTCACCGGCGCCCGCGCGATCCTGCAGACGGGCAACTACACCTAGGCGCTGCCCCTCCCCGCCCCCTCGAACAACCCTGGAAACTCTGGCTCCCATGTCCCACAGAACCGTAAGCGGCAAGATCCTCTACACGTCCAAGAAGCCGGACATGATGGACCAGCAGCGGGGCATCGAAACCTTCGCCTTCACCCATCACGCCGACGGCCGCGTCACCCTGCAGGCGCACTGCGAGATCCAGGAGCCCAGCCCCTCGGTGATGCGCGACGTGATCTATTCGGTGAACCCCGACGGCACGCCCGCCGACGTGTTCGTGCGCCTCACCGTGGGCGAGGCCTTCATGGGCGCCGGCTTCTTCCGAATGACCGACGGCTTCATCGAATGCGAAAGCTACGGTCCGTCCATCGGCCGCATTTCCCAGAAGGTCGCCACGGATGGTCCCTACGACTGGTTCGGCACCCACCCGATCGCGGCCGATGGCTTCAACACCCGTCGCTTCGACCGTACCGGCGGCCCCCAGAAACGCCGCATGCGCAGCTTCCTGCCCTCGCTTGACCACCGCGGGGCCACCCCGCCCATCGTCGCCGGGCACCACATCTTCCTGGAATACGTGGGCGACGAGACCGTCACCGTGACGGCGGGGACCTTCGACACCTACCACTTCCAGTATCTGGGCGAGCACGACGACCCGCAGGGCCATCCGCCCTACGACATCTGGGTCACGGCTGACGCCGACACCCTGTTCGTGAAGGCCGGGGTCGGCGGATACATGAAGACCCATTACGAGCTGATCGAAGTCGAACGCTGATCCCGCCTGGAGCCCATCGATGCGCATCATCAACAACGAAGTGACGTTCACGCGGACGGTCGACGGCATCGCGCAGCAGCGGGGCTACGAGCAGCAGCGCTACATCTTCCATGACGACGGCACGATCACGCTCAACGCCCTCAGCATGGCCTTCGACCGGTCGATCGTCCGCGACGTGATCCTGAACATGGACAGCGCCTATCGCCCCCTCGACAGCTATGTGCGCATCCACCGGCGGGATCGGCTGGAGGGGTCGGGCTGGTTCCGCTTCGACGAGACGGGCGTCCAGGCCGACATCCTCAATGTGGCCAAGGGCCTGGTGCATGAGTCCTACACCCAGGGGCGGATCGGCGCCTTTGGGGCCCACCCCATCTCGTGCGACGTGCTGATGGCGGCGCCCTATGACCGCACCTCCGGCGAGGCGATCCAGACCATCCCCGAGATCATGTCGTCCCGGGACCCGTTCGGCGCGGTGGGACCGGAGGTCGCGCCGATCACCATCGGCGTCGAATATGTGGGGGTCGAGACTCAGGAGACCGCGGCCGGCGTGTTCGAGTGCGACCACTGGCGGCTGATCCCGAACCCCAAGCCGGACGGCAGCCGGCATCCGCCCGAGGACATGTGGGCGATCCGGGGCAGCTTCGTCTTCGTCCGTTCCCAGATCGCCGCCATCGGCTACGACTACCGCCTGACCAGTCATCGCGAGCTCGATTTCCCGCGGGATTCCGGCATCGACACCGCGGCGGTCGTCGCCGACTTCACCCGGGCAAGCCGGCCGGAGGCGTAGGCCGGGCGCCCGCCTGACCGCAGCCCCTGCCGCTAGGCGGGCGCGCGCGGGGGCGCGGACAGGAAGGCCTCGACGGCGGCGACCATGCTCTCGGTATAGCCGGGGTTGGCGTTATGCCCGAGGGCGGCCTGCTGGCTGCCGGGGACCATGGCGGCGGCCTGACGCATGTGAACGGCGAGGGGATCGTTCTCCGCGGCCATGAACAGGATCTCGTTCTTCAAATGAGGGAAGCGGTCCTGGGGGGCGTTGGCGAAGGCGGCGCGGTATCCCAGGGGATAGGTGGTGATGGCCTTGCACACCTCCAGGGTCCAGTCGTGCAGGACCATGGGGTCGGGGAGGCCGCCCTCACGCCGGTTTTCGGGTCCGGTCTCGAACCACGGCCAGAAGATATATTGGTCGCGGCAGAACATGAACGCCTTGAGGAACTGCGATCCGTTGAGGTCGGGGGTCATGGTCTGGGCGTAGTTGGCCAGGTATTTCTGGCGCTCCTCGGCCGGATACAGGCCGATCCCGTCCAGGATCACCTTGCCGACCCGCTCCGGCGACCGCACGGCCAGCTCAAGGGCGATATTGGCGCCGGTGTGGGTCCCATAGATGTCGCAGCGCTCGATCTTCATGGCGTCGAGGAACTCGACCAGGGCGGCGGCGTAGTCGGCGATGGCCGGGGCCGGATTGTCCAGCGGCGTGCTGTCGCCATTGCCCGGCGTATCGGGGGCGATCACCCGGCGGGATTTCGACAGGGCGTCGATCTTGCGTTCCAACTGCTTGGCCGATCCCGGCGAGGCGTGGATCATCAGAAGCAGAGGCCCCTCCCCAGCGTGACGATAGTGCACCTGGCGGGTGGGAAGGTCGGCGAAGCTGCGGCGGATCATCGTCTTCAGGCCCTCTAAACGGTCGGACAAAAACCTCCTACGACGCCCCAATAATGTCAACAGTTGACAAGCCTCAAGCGCTGCGGTGGGATGGGCGGCGGCCAGGGCGGAGCGCGCGAATGACCACCAGCACTCAGATCAAACGCGGCTATGTCGACACCGTCGACGGCCAGATCCACTACCTGGCGGCCGGGGAAGGCTATCCCGTGGTGTTCCTGCACATGACCGCCGATTCGGCGACCCAGTGGGAACTGGTGCTGCCGCTACTGGCGGCGCGCGGCCGCCGCGCCATCGCCCTGGACATTCCCGGACACGGCAATTCCTACCGCCCCGCTTCGCAGCCGGATGGGCCCTACTACGCCGCGGCGGTGCTGGAGGCCCTGCGGGGGCTTGGGATCGAACGCTGCGTCCTCATAGGCCATCATTTCGGGGCTATTGTCGGCGCCTGGGCGACGACCCTGCATCCCGAGCGGGTCGCGGCCTTCGGCGCCTATGGCTGGCCGCGGCACGACGACGAGCTGCGCGCCAAGCGGCGGGCGATGCCGGAGCGGGTATTCAGCCGGTCCGGGGACCTGCTCAAGCAGAAGTGGGAAGAGCGTTTCGAGATCAATCGGCTGCTCCTGCCCCCCGACGAGCCGGACCGCTACACCGAGGCGATGGCCATCCGCGCCACCGTCTCCAAGATGCAGGCCGGCAAGACCTGGAACTGGGCCTACCACTGCATCGGCGAGTCGGATCCGGTCGCCCTGGCGGGCCAGATCACCTGCCGTGTCCTGCTGTTCGCGGGGCCCCGAGACCAGAACTACCAGGAGAGCAAGGACGCCATCGGCGACTTTCCCGACGCGCGCTTCGTGGAGATGGACTGGGTGGGCGTCGACGCGCCCGAGGAAGATCCCGAGGCCTTCGCCCGGATCGTCGACGCCTTCCTGAGCGACCCCTGCGGCATCGCGCGAGCCCAGGGCGCCTGAGGCGCTCCTTCAGGTCGGCGCCATCGTGTCCGCCTCCGCGGTCAGGCGCTCGCACAAGGCCATCTGGCGCTGACGCAGGGCGGCCGCCGCCGCCTTGAGCAGCAGGGTCCTGGCCGCCTCGGAATGGCGGGCGCGCAGCCGTCCGGCCCAGTATTCAGCCAGGTCCGCGGGAAGGATCAGGTCCTCGGCCCGCGTCTGGACCATCCGCGCCGCTTCCGGCAGGGCCGGCCAGTCCATCAGGAACTGCAGGCCCAGTCGCGGGTCCGGATGGCCGGCCGCATGGTCAAAGGCGCGGCCTTCCGCCTCCACGTCGTCGAAGTCGCCCAGCCGCTGGGTGAACGCCTTCGCGCGCGCCACGGACAGGGTCCGCTCAAAGGACGCCCAGCGCGCCGCCTGGGCCTGCGCCGGCTCTCCGGCCTGGTCCAGATAGTCGATCCAGACGGTCTCCCAGTCGAAGTCCGGCTCGGCGGTCTTGCCAGCGGCGGTGCGCGCGGCCTTCAGCACCGCCCCCGCCTCCTCGGTCCGTCCCGCCGCGAGCAGACGGCGCCCCACCTCGGCGGCGGCGGCCGGCAGGCGCAGGGCGGCGGCCGGGAAAGTCGAGCGGAAGGCGTCGACATTGCCCGCGGCGTCGGCCAGCCGCCGAATGATCGGGACCCACGCCGGCGTCGCCCCGGGCCTCTGGCTCATCAGCCGCAGCGCGGCCTCGGCGAAGGCCGGCGGGGAAGACTCCAGCACGATGGGGAGCCAGTCCGACCAGCGCATGGGCTCCCGCACCGCCGCGTCCGCCAGCGCCTGAGCGTGGCCGGCGTCATGCCCCTCGCCGATCAGCCGGCCGATGTCGGCGGCGGCCCGGGCGAACACCGCGGCCATCTCGCCGTCCTTGTCGCGCAGCCGCGATCCGAGGCGCCGCGCCAGGTCCATGAACTGCCAGAGGCGGTCCAGGGCCCCGGCGGCGTCGAGCACGGCGAGCCGCTCGGCGATCAGGACGCGAAGGGCGTCAAGGTCTCGCACGAAGGTAGGGCGCTGGCGCCAGGACACCTTCGATCGGCTGGTCTGCAGGGACGCGAGGCGCCTGTCGATCTCGACGGCGAGGTGGTCCGGCCCCTGGGCAGCGGCCAGTTCCATGCGCAGCCGGCGCTTGACGTCGGGGCGGCTCTCGGCGACGGCGACGAGGATGGACGCGAGCCGCTCCAGGCCGAGGCCGGCGAGGTTCTCGGCATTGACCTTCTTCAGGCTGGCGACAGTCGGGCGCTTCATGGGCGCCAGCATAGACGGATCCGGCGACGTCCGCTTGCCGACCGATCGCCGCCGGCCGATCCAGCCCGCGTTATGTGAAACGCCGACCCTGGGCGCTGGAAAAAAGGGCCTCCGGGCGGCGACCGCCCGAAGACCCCTTCTCGTTCCCGATCGAGATCAGGCGGGTCTAGAAATTGAACCGACCGGTCAGGCCTGCCGTCCGATTGGCCCCTTTGACGGGCACGTAGACAGAATCGGTGGCCGCGAAGATCGCGAATGCCGAGGCCGCGTACTGTTCGTTGGTGATGTTCTTGCCCCACAGGGTCAGCGACCAGGCATCATTGCGGATGCCGATACTGGCGTCGACAAGCGTTCTGTCGGGCAGGAAGGCCAGGTTGACCGAGTCCGAATACTGCTTCGACTTGTAGGTCACGTCGAACCCGCCGAAGGCCTCCAGCTTGTCATTGATCGGGAAGTTGAATTCAGGACTGATCGAGGCCTGCACCTTGGACTGGCGTTCCAGTTGATTGCCCCCGACATTCCCGTTGGCCGCGCAAACGACGTTGTCGCAGTTCGCGAAGTCCCGCACGCGGGGGTCGATCACGCCGTCCGCATACTTGGCGTCATTGAACGAGAAGGCCGCGTGGATATCGAAGCCCTGCACAACGGTCCAGTTGCTCTCGACTTCGAAGCCCTTGACGCTCGATTTCCCGGCGTTGCCGATGATCGCAGGGCCCTGGATGCCCGGCGCCGTTCCGTTGGCCGTAACGTTGATCTGGCGGTTTGCCCAATCGATATAGAAGACCGCAGCGTTCAGCGTGAGCGCACCGTTGAGGAAGGTGTTCTTCGTGCCGAGCTCATAGGTCCAGTTGCTGTCCGGATCGAATTTCTTCTCGTTCGCCAGGATGGCGCTGCCATTGAAGCCACCGGCCTTCTTGCCATTGGCGACGGTGGCATAGACCATGTTCTGTTCGGTCAGCTTGTAATCCACGGTGAAGCGGGGCGTGAATTGCTTCCAATTGCCGGTGAGTTTCGTGACGGCAGTGGAGAAGAAGGTGGGGCCGCTGGTGACCTCTTTGTCCTCCGACTGGTAGCGCGCTTCGGCGCCGAAGCGGATCTTGTCGGTCGCCTGCCAGTTGATGCGACCGAACACCGCCCGGGTGTCGACCAATGTCCGCGCCCGGGTCAGCGTAATGAACGCAGGGTCATTGATGTTGAATGCCGTTTTGCCCAGTAGGGTATACCCGAAGGACAACGGGAATACATCGTAGTCGTCGACCTTGGAAACGATGCCGCCGACCAGGACGTTGATCTTATCCGTAACATCATATTCCCCGCGCACTTCATGCGACCAGTATGTCACGTCCCCGACGGGCGAGACCTGGAACTGGTTGCTCGCAACGGCAGGGTTGAAGGCATTCAAGGTGCCCTTGACCGGATCGGTGTCGCTGGAGCCGCCTGATACGGCGTCCGACGCGACGTGCCCATATTGATACGACAGTTTCAGCGCCTCGGTGGGCGTCCAATTGATATTGCCGACGATGATCTTGTTGGTGGAATCCAGACCGATGTTGCGGGGGTCGACATTCGCCTCGGAAGGCGCGGCCCCGCCGGGCAGGGGCTGGAAGCGGAAGGGCAACTCGCCGCAGTAGAGCGCCCGCACAGCGCCCTTGACGGCGCCGCAGTTGGTAGCGCCGCCGGCGACCCCATCAGAGCGTTTACGCTGAATGACCGCCGGCGTTTCGGTCAAAATGTCGAATTGATAGTAGCCCAGATCGAAGGTCAGCTTGTCGGTGGGCGTGAAAATGACGCGCCCCTGGAAGGACTTGTTGTGCCAACCGCCGAGACGGCCCGGAGAGCCCGGGGAGATGTCGAGTCCGGCGTTGGGGTGGCCGTTCTTCTGGTCGCCGTCGAAGTTGCTGTAGCCATAGCCGACCTGGGCAAAGAGCTTGTCCTTGATCAGCGGACCGCCGGCCTCGACGATGGCGTCGAACCGCTCATGAGGCCCCACGGTGCCTTCGACCGAGCCGCGCCATTCATTGCCGGGCTTCTTGGTGATGTAGTTGATCGCCCCCGAAAAGGCGTTCCGACCATAGAGCGCGCTCTGCGGGCCCTTGACCACTTCGACACGCTCCAGGCCGATGACGCCCGGATTGATCGAATATTGGCGGGGCAGAAAGATTCCATCGAAAAACGTGGAGACATTCTGGTCCAGGTCGGTGATCCGCTGTTGGGAAGCGCCGCGAATGACCGGCGTGCCGGCGCCGCCGATATAGCCTTCGAAGTTCAGGCCCGGCGTGAGCGCGGCGATGTCGCCGACATCGCGAATGCGGTGCGCGATCAGCTGCTCGGAACTGAAGGCGGCGATGGCCAGAGGGACATCCTGAAGCCGCTCCTCGCGCCCGCGCGACGTCACGATGAGCTCTTCCACGCTGGCGTTAGCCGCCTGAGTCTTCCCTTGCGCCTGCGCGGCGCCCACGCCGGCCGTCATGGTCACTGACGTCAGCAGGCTTACGCTGAGCAGTAATTTCTTGAATGTCATATTTCGCCCCTTCTTTATGATTAAAGTCCCAAGACACCGTTACAAATCAGACGCTGATCTCACTGCCGATAGCCATTTTAGTATTCGAATGAAGCTCGACGGTCGAATTCCTTCCATCGTGGCGAAAGCAGTTCGGGATAATCCCGGCGGGTTCGTTCGAGAAATTCAGCCGGCAGTTTGTCGACGCCGCCGATCTTCTGGCCGTCGATGAACCCCAGCATGTGGCCTTTTCTGTCGCCCATCTTAAGCCAGGCCGGATAGGGGAACACATAGACGCCGGCCGTCTTCCACGGCAGGCTGGTCACGGACGGGTCGTCGAACATGGCCTGCTCGACCCATTGCACGCCGCTTTCCATGTGGGTGGTCGGCCAGTTCGGCGGGGCCGTGCGGACGCTGTCCATCTTGACCAGATTGTTTTCGCGGCGGAACTGGCGAAACGGGACGGCGTAGGTTCCGTCGCTGTTGACGTTGCGAAAGCCCTTGGGCGAATGGACCGTGCCGGGGTCATTGAGCAGCACAGTGTTCTTGACCGTCACCGTCTCTCCGGTGATGGGGTTCGTCACCGCCTCGCTGTACTGTCCGGTGCGCAAATCCCTCGGATAGGACAGGTTATGGGCGTGGATCCGATAGGTATGGTCCGCGACCTTGCGGAAATAGCTGTATTCCATGCCCTCGAACCGGACGATCGGCTGGGGCGCGCTGTTCTCGGGGACAATATAGGCTGTCCAGTAGTACCAGGAGATCGCCGTGCCCTGGTCGGGGACCAGATCGCGCTCAAAGCGGAAATGGGCCTCGAATTCCTTCACCGGGTCGTCGAAGGTGAAGAATTTGGACGTTACCTGCGGCTGCGTGTCCTTCCAGCGGTCTCCGCGGGTCGCCGCGCGTCCCTCCCGCAGGGGGACGGCCGCCGCGACCGTGCCCGTAGCCATCACCTGCAGCAGCCGCCGGCGGTCCGTTGATGCCATCGCCAAGAACACTCCCCCGAGATAGGCAATCTGGAGGGGTTATGACCTGCGTTCCAATCGATAGTTCGGGCGGTTCCATACCCGTGAGGCATGGCGGAGCCCCGGCTAGCCGCTGGCGGACGGCGCTAGGGTGCGATGGTGAGGGCGACCTCGCCAAGCCCGTCGACCCCGCCGACGACTCGGTCGCCCTTCGTGATCGGCCCGACCTTGTCCGGCGTGCCGGTGAAGATCAGGTCCCCCGGACGCAGATCCCACGACTGGGACAGGATCGCGATGATCTCCGGAACCGACCAGATCAGCTGGGAGACGTCCGCGTCCTGGCGCACCTCGCCGTTGACCGACAGCCAGATGCGTCCCTTGTCCGGATGGCCCACGGTCGCGGCCGGATGGATGGGCGCCATAGGGGCGGCGTTGTCGAAGCCCTTGCCGATGTCCCACGGGCGGCCCTTGTCGCGCGCCTCGAACTGTCTGTCGCGGCGGGTCAGGTCGATGCCCACCGCATAGCCGAACACATGGTCCAGGGCCTCGGCCGCGGCGATGTCCATGCCGCCCTTGCCGATGGCGATGACCATCTCGATCTCATAGTGCAGGTTCGCGGTGTTCTGCGGATAGGCGATGGTCCGTCCGCTTGGGATGAGGGCGTCCGCCGGCTTCATGAAGAAGAAGGGCGGGTCGCGGCTGGGGTCGTCGCCCATCTCGCGGGCGTGGGCCGCGTAGTTGCGCCCGACGCAATAGATACGGTGTACGGGGAACAAGGTGGCCTGCCCGGCGATGGCGGCGGCGACGGGCTCGGGCGGCTCAAACAGATAGGACATGGTCACTCCACGATGGCCGGGCGCCCGCACATCTCGGACAGAACCGCCCCTCCGTCGAGGCCAAACTGGCGCCAGCCCGGTCACCGGGCGGGCGTGCGGTCCCGGGCGTAGGCCTCGAGGCTCGACAGGCTGGGATCGACCCAGCGGGTCGGCGCCTGCAGGTATTGGGGATAGTGCTTCTGCACGTGCGCCCAAACCGGCGGCCGGACGACGTCGCGCAGGCCGGCCAGGGTATTGAAGGCGCCCATGGTGCAGGCATAGACCACGTGGCCCGGCGCCTGGTTCATCAGCATCCAGGGGAACCAGGGCGTGATCCGGGTCCACGAGCCGGTGTATTCCAACCCGGTCATCGCCGGGTTCTCGACATCCTCGCGGCGGATGAAATAGCGGAACAGTTCGGAGACCGTGTTCATCTTGCCCGAGGATTCCCGGGGCCATTTGTCCGGCTGCAGGGCGGACGGATAGTAGAGATGCACATCCGTCTCCAGCACCACCGTGTCCTTGCCGACCAGATACCAGGGGTAGGAAATCGCCTTGCGCGGCCCCTTGGGCGCCGCGTTCAGCCCGCCATAGCTCGGGCCGTCCGGCGCCCATCGGGAAATGACGAAATTGAACGGGTCGTTGGCGATGGGGACCACCTCCACCGTCTCGCCGTTGAACGGGTTGACCATGGTCTCCAGCACGGCGCCGGTCTTCAGGTCGTAATAGATGCCCACTTCGCGCAACAGGCGCTGATAGGTCCCGTCCCCGTTGTCCTTGAGCCGGGCGGTGCTGATGACCTCCACGCCGACGAAGGGGACGTTGGGCTGCCCGGGACGGACCGCCACGGCCACGCCGCGGCACCAGCCCCATTTCTCCCGCCCGAAGTCCAGATTGCCCATCAGCCGGGCCAGGGTGTCGCGACTCCAGTCGGGGTCGTCGAACCGCATGGGCGCACGGGCGGCCGCCTCGGCGGGGGTCTGACCCGCCGCGAGGGTGGCGGCGGCGCCGGCGGCCACCAGGGATCGGCGGGACGGACCGACGGGGGCGGTCTTATTGTGTGGCGGCAAAGGGCGGCTCCCGAGGGCTGGCGTGAACGGAGGGGGCGAAGAGGCGGTAGGCGCGGACTATCGGCGGATCAGGTCGTCGGGCCTGTCCAGCACATCGGGATGATGGGCCCGCAGCAGTCGCCGCAGCGGCTCGGGCAGGTCGGCCGCGGACGCCGCCTTGCCCCCCTCCCCGTTCTCCGCCGTATGGCCCTTGATGTCGCCCATCTTCATCCAGGGGCGCCAGCTGGAGAGGGCGGAGTAGGACAGCTGCGACCGTATGCTCGGCGCCCGGCCACGGATCTCGGCCATCGGCGCCCGCCAGATCAGCCATTCGCGGTAGAAGACGGAGGGGGGCTTGTCCGGCAGGGGATAGAGGCGGCCGTATTCGTCCGTCCGCAGGAAGCCCTGGTCGCCGCGCTGCTCCAGTTGACCAATGCTGCGCACCAGATGCACGCGGCCCTTCGGGGCGATGGCCGCCGAAGCGGCGCCGGGGGCGCCGGGGACATTCTCCTCCCACTCGTCCAACTGCGGCGCGAAGCGGACGCTGGTGGGGCCTGCCCGGTAGATCGGCACCTCCGCCGGCGAAGCGGCCCCTGGCATGAGGAAATGGGTCAGCAATTCACCGCTGGCGTTGTCGACGTAGAAACAGACCTCCAGGGTATTGAGATCGAAAAGCTCGTCGCTCAGCCGCCGTGCGCTCTGGATCGAACAGGCCAGCATCCGGCAGAAAGGCGTGACCTCGCCGTCCACCACCGTCGAGCGCACCGCGTCGAGCCAGCCGAAGGTCGGCCGGCCGTCCGTGCTGGTCCGAAGCCGCATATAGGTCTCGAGCCGCTGGGCTGAAGTCATCGCGAGCGGCTCGGCGCCCGCGGCCGCCCGCCCGGCGACGCCGGCCGCCGCCGCGAGGCCGGCGGCGCCGACCAGCAGACTCCGGCGGCTCGTAGAGATCCTGATCGCGGTCATGGTCGTGCCTTGTTGATGGGTGTGGAGCCGGCGGGCCCCCGCGAAGTGACAGGGCCGGCGTGGGCGGGCTCCATGTCGCGAGCGAGGCGGACGCCGAAAGCGAATCGTCGATCCGTGGCGTTCATCTTCAGCCGGAAGGCCGATCGCGTGCTCGACGCCAGGCCGACCCAGCCCTGCCCTCTCATCACGCGCAGACCGCAGTCTCCGGACGCCAGTCGCGGCCGCTCGTCGGAGGGCCCGTTGGCGTAGGTGTCGTTCCAGCAATCCTCCACCCACTCGTTGGCGTTGCCGGACATGTCGTAAAGGCCGAACGGATTGGCCGGGAAGCGGCCCACCGGGGCGGTGAAGGCGAAACCGTCCCGACAGGGCATGCCCTTCCAATCGGGCATCACCGCCCAGTTCAGAGACTTGCCGGCCCAGTCGGTGGCGTCCCGCGTGTCCTGGTCGCCCAGGTTGACGTTGCGGCAGACGCCGTCGGGCGAGTCGCTGAACCAGTAGGCGCTGGTCGTCCCGGCCCGCGCCGCATACTCCCACTCCGCCTCGCTCAGCAGTCGGTACCGCGCCCCGGTGCGCTCGGACATCCAGGCCGCGAAGGCCTTGGCGTCATGCCAGTTGAGACAGACGGCGGGGTGGTCGGGCGTCTGGGGAAAGCCCGGATCTTCCCACGACCTTTCGGCGTCCCATGTCCAGCCGGAGCCGACAAATCGCCAGCAGCCCTTGGCCGGCCGGTAACCGGCCTCGGCGACGAAGGCGGCGAACTGGGCCCGGGTCACCTCCGTCCGGCTGACGGCGAACCGATGGCCGATGGTGACGGTGTGACGGGGTTGCTCGCGCGCGCCCCAGTAGTCGTCGATGCCGAAGCGATGCGGCTCCTCGACCAGACTGCCCATCTCAAAGCGGCCGGGCTCGATGACCACCATCTCCGGGCACTGGGGGCAGTCCCTGAACGTGATCGGCGCCGCCCGCGCCTCCAGCGCGCAGAGCCACGCCGACAGCAGGCCCAGAGCCAGGACGGTCCAGCGGAGGGCGGACGGCTGATGAAGGGTCATCCCGCGGACCTGGCTACGAGCATGGAGGACGCAGGATGGCCCGCCCCCCGGACGCCGGCCAATCGATTGAGGGGCGCCTTCCATGCGCTTGGGGCATGGGGGCTTGGCCGGCCGGACGGCCGCCTCCCCCTCGTGCCCCAAGGCAATCCGCCGTATGAAGCACAGGACAACAGGCTGGCCGGCAAGCGCCAGCGGCGAACGATGGCGAAGGCAGCATGAGACAGCCCCCCCGGAGCGTCGTTTTCGCCTGGCCGCAGCCGGTGTCCCTCGCCGGGCTGCAGGCGGCGCTGCCGGACACCCGCTTCACCTTCTGCCCGTTGACCGACCCGGCCATCACTGAGGCCGTGGCCGAGGCCGAGGTGCTGATCTGCGGCGGCCCGCCGGTCAGCCGCGAGATCCTGGCCGCCGCCGGGCGGCTGCAATGGGTCCAGCTGCTCGGCGCCGGCGTTCCCGCCACCCTGCAGGAGCCCGCCTTCCTCGCCCGGGGCATACGCGTCACCAACGGCCGCGGAGCCAATGTGACCAACCTCGCCGAGCACGCCGTGGCGATGATGTTCTATTTCGCCTGCGCCCTGGGCGAGATGGCGCGGCGGCAGGCCCGGCGAGAGTGGCTGCATCCCACCCTGGACGCACCCGCCAAGTTCGAACTGGAAGGCCAGACCCTGGGCATCCTCGGCTACGGCGCCATCGGCAAGGCCGTGGCCGTGCGGGCGCGCGCCCTGGGCATGACGGTGCTGGCGATGCGAACCGCCGCCGCCGAGCCCGACGGCGTAGCCGACCGCATCATGGGCCTCGAGGGCCTGGACGAGATCCTGGGCGCAGTCGACCACCTGCTCCTGTGCCTGCCGTCCACCCCCCAAACCAACGGCATGATCGGCGCGCGCGAACTGGCCCTGATGAGGCCCGGGGCTCATCTCTACAACATCGGCCGGGGCAAGGTTGTGGACACGGAGGCCTTGATCGACGCGCTCGGCGCCGGACGCCTCGCGGGCGCAGGCCTCGATGTGGTGGACCCCGAGCCCCTGCCGGCGCAATCACCGCTGTGGGCCATGCCCAACGTCCTCCTCACCGGCCATATCGCAGGGACGACGCCGCGGTTCTTCGACCGCATCATGCTGCTAGTCGAAGCCAATCTGCTGCGCTTCGCCAGGGGCGAGCCCCTGCTGAACCCCGTGGAAGGCTCCGGCGGCTACTAGGGCCGGTCAGGTCAGGGATGAAGCCGCCCGATCGCGGGCCGGGCCCGCCGCGTTGACAGGCGCGGCGCGGAACTGATGGATACGGTCGTCGACCACCCTGTCGGCGAGGGGGCCGCACGCGATGATGAGGAACACAGCCGAGACCTGGGGAAGCGCGGCCAAGACCTTCCACTGGCTGATCGTTGTGCTCATCGCCACCGAGGTTCCGGCGGGGCTTCTGATGGCGGCCACCTATGGGCCGGCCGCCAAGTCCGCCCAGATCGCCCCCCTGCACGTGTTCCTGTCGCAATGGCACCACACTGTGGGTTTTGCGATCCTCGGCCTCGTCGTCGCGCGGCTGGGCTGGCGGCTGTCCAACGTGACGCCGGCGCCCGACCCGGCCACGCCGCTCCCCCTGCGCTGGGCCGCCCGCCTGACCCACATCGCCCTGTACGGCCTTCTGGCGCTGGTCCCCTTGAGTGGCTGGGCCGCCCTTTCGGTGCTTGGCGACACCGCGGCCTATGGCCACACGCCGATCTGGCTGTTCGGCGTCGATCGGCTGGTTCCAGGACTGCTGCCCCAGCAACCCCTGGCCGGCCCCTTCGGCTACGGATTCTTCGGCCGGTGGCATCGCTGGTTGATCTACGCAGGGGGCGGCCTGCTGGCGCTGCACGCGAGCGCCGCGCTGTGGGGCCATTTCATTCGCCGCGACGACACCCTGGCGCGCATGTGGCCCCTCGCGGCCGGTCGCCGCCGGCGCGGGGAGCCTGGGCCGGGCTGAGGCCGACGCGGATCCCATCACGCTTGGGCGAAGGCCCAAGATCGCCTATCAAAACGGCATGATCAGGCAGGACAGCCCACCGCCTCCCGTTCTCGGGCGCGCCACGATCCGCGATGTCTCCCGGGCCGCCGGGGTGTCGATCAAGACCGTGTCGCGGGTCCTGAACAACGAGAAATACGTCAGCGTCGAGACCCGCACCCGGGTCGAGGCGATCATGGCGTCCCTGCGCTTTCAGCCCAGTTCGGCCGCGCGGGCGCTGGCGGGAAGCCGGTCGCACCAGGTCGCCCTGATCTGCGACAATCCCAGCCCCTACTACGTCTACGAGGTGCAGTCGGGGGTCAGGCTGCGCTGCCAGCGGGATGGGGTGCGCATGATCGCCCAGCCCTACGACCGCCATTCCCCAACCCTGCTGGAGGACATCCTCAGCCTGATTGACCAGGTGCATCCGGATGGCCTGATCCTGACCCCGCCGGTGACCGACTACCAGAATGTCTTGGACGCCCTGATGCAGCGCGGGGCGCCGTTCGTGCGTATCCAGCCGGGCATGCAGGTGGATCTCACGCCGTCGGTCTATATCGACAATGACCAGGCGGCCTTCGACATGACCCGCCACCTGATCTCGCTCGGCCATCGGCGGATCGGCTTCATCGTCGGCCACCGGGGATACGCGGCCTCGGGCCAGCGCCTCAGCGGGCACCTGCGGGCCCTGGCGGACGCCGGGATCGAACTCGACCTGGACCTGGTCCGTCAGGGCAATTTCGACTTCGCCTCGGGGGCCCAGGCCGCCGAGGACCTTTTGGCCATCGCCCGACCGCCCAGCGCCATCTTCGCCAGCAGCGACGACATGGCGGCGGGGGCCCTGGCCACGGCCCACAGGTTGGGCATCGCCGTCCCGGGCCGACTATCCATCGCCGGCTATGACGACACCGCCTTCGCCAGCATTGTCTGGCCCGCCCTGACCACCATCCGCCAGCCCATGCGAGACCTGGCGGAGGCGGCGGCGGACATGCTGCTGGCCGGCGCCGGGGCGACCGAGCGCCGCCTGCTGGCCCACGAACTGGTCATCCGGGACTCGGTCGGACCGGCGCCGACATAGGACTATGGGTTTGACCCTGCCCCGCGCTTGAGACAACGTTGTCTTAACAAGGGATAGGGAGGCGTTGGATGGACACGCGTATCGACGGGCGGCGATGGATGATCGTGGCCCTGGCCTTCGCGGCCATCATGCTGAACTACGTCGATCGGCAGATGATCGCCCTGCTCAAGCCGACCCTGGAAGCCCAGTTCAACTGGAGTGACCGCGACTACGGGCACATGGCCTCGGCCTTCCAGTTCGCCGCCGCCCTGTCCTTCCTCGGCACCGGCTGGTTCATCGACCGGATCGGCCTGCGCAAGGGCTTCGCCATCGGCGTCGGGGTCTGGAGCCTGGCGGCCATGGCCCACGCCTTCGTGTCCTCCGTCGCCGGCTTCATCACCGCGCGGGCGATCCTGGGCGCCGCGGAGTCCATCGGCACCCCGGCCCAGGTCAAGACGGCGGCGACCTATTTCGCCCCCGCCCAGCGGTCGATCATGATCGGCATCGGCAACATGGCGCCCAATATCGGCGCCGTGGTCACCCCCCTGCTGATACCGCCTCTCGCCCTGGCCTTCGGCTGGCGCTTCGCCTTCATCCTCGCGGGGGGGCTGGGCCTGGTGTGGGTGGTGCTGTGGCTGCTGTTCCGCCCGCCCCCGGCGATCGCCACGACCAGCGAGGCCCGGCCCCGGGTCAGCATCCTGGAGATGCTGCGGGACCGTCGCCAGTGGGCGATCATCTCGGCCAAGGTCTTCAGCGACCAGGTCTGGTGGTTCCTGCTGTTCTTCATGCCCGACTTCTTCCACCGCCAGTTCCAGATGACCCAGGCGACCCTGGGACTGCCGGTGGCGCTCGTCTACGCCATGGCGGCCATGGGGGCCCTGAGTGGGGGGATCCTGCCGTCCCGGCTGATCGCCCGGGGGGTGTCGGTCAACAAGGCCCGCAAGGGCTCGATGCTGCTCTACGCCCTGTTGATCACCCCCGTGCCCCTGGTGCTGCTCACCAACAACCCCTGGGCGGCCGCCGGCCTGCTGGGCCTGGCCCTGTTCGCGCACCAGGGCTTTTCCACCAACCTGTTCGGCTCGACCACCGACATGTTCCCGGCCGCCCGCGTGGGCACCGCCATCGGCATCGCCGCCTTCGCCGGCAACCTGTCGGGGATGGCCATGATCGAGCTGGCGGGCTGGTCCCTCACCGACGGCCCGGGTTATGCGCCGCTGCTGTTCATCTGCGGCGGCTCCTACCTGGTGGCGCTGCTGCTGCTGCACCTGTTCGTGCCGAAGATCGTGGTGGCCGAGCCCGGGGCGGAACCGGCGGCGGTTCTCGGGGCGCACTGACCCCCCTCCACCGTCATCGTCCGGCTTGACCGGACGATCCAGCAGCGCGACGGGGGCCCGCGGCCAAGGCGGCGGGACTGGGTCGTCCGGTCAAGCCGGACGATGACGGCAGTGATTGTGACCAGCGTGAAAACAGAACCGGCCGCCGCGGTGATCGCGACGGCCGGTCCTGGTAGTCCGGGAGCCGCCGGGGCGGCTCCCGCTAGGGTCTTCAGAAGTTGATGTTGATCGTCGCCCGGCGGTTCAGCGGCTCCTTGACCCCGTCGCCGGTGGCCACCGCAGGTTCGGCCTCGCCTTTCCAGTCGACCGCAAGAGCGGTCTGGGCGAGGCCCGAGCCCACCAGGGCGTCGGCCGTGGCTTTCGCCCGACGCTCAGACAGCTTCACGTTATAGGCCGCGCTGCCCGAGGTGTCGGCGTGGCCAACGACCACGACCCGCGTCGCGTTGCCGGTCTTCGCATAGTCAGCCGCCTGGGCGATGACCTGCTGGGCTTCGGGCGTCAGGACAGACTGGTCGAAGGGGAAGTAGACCACGAATTCCCGCGCCTCATAGGCCACCGGCGGCGGAGGCGGAGGGGGCGGCGGAGGCGGGGGCGGAGGCGGAGGCGGCGGCGGGGGCGGCTCGGGCGGCGGCTTGGCCCCGCCGAAGTTGGCCCGCAGGGTCACGCCGTAGTAGCGATCGGCGTCGCGGGGGATCTGGTAGCGGTAGGATCCCGACGGGCCGCCGCTCTGGATCGCCGCCGCATAGCTCTCGTCCAGCAGGTTCCGCACCTGCACGGTCAGCCGATATTTGTCGTCCACGTCGCCGATCCCGAGGGACAGGTTGACCAGGCCGTAGCCTTTGATGGTCGTCAGTTGGCGGACCACCGGATCGGGCGAGAACTGGGCCAGCTGGCGGCTCTGATAGTTGCCCTGGGCTCCGAAGAACACATCGTAGGAGCGCCCGGTCCGCCAGCGGTAGTCAACGCCGATGGAACCCTTCCACTTGGGGGCGAACAGCAGTGGCGTTCCCGACGGGATGACTGCCGTTACAGGCGCGCCGGGCGCCCGCAGGAACTCCTCCACATGCGCGTCGGTATAGGCGATCCCGCCACTGATGCTGAGGTCGGTGGCCGGTCGCCAGAGCAGATCCGCCTCGGCGCCGCGGGTTGAAACGGAACCGGCGTTGGTGAGACGCGTGACCACCACGCCCGAGACAATGTCGGGGTTGTTGGCCTGGAAGTTTTCATATTTGGCGTAGAAGCCGTCGATGTTCAGAACCAGACGGCCGCCGAACAGCGTATTCTTCAGACCCACTTCGTAGGAGTCCGACGTTTCGGGCGCGATCACGTTCGTGCCCGTGGCGGTCAGGCCGTAGAAGATGTTGAACGCCGGGCCTTTGTAGCCGCGGGTGTAACTGGCGTAGCCTGTCACCTCGGGCACGAAGTCGTACTGAATAGCCGCCTTGCCGGAGGTGTTGGTGCTGTCGGTGCTGTTGGTGAAACGCGCCGCCGGCGCGCCGGTCCCGGTCGCCGTCACCGGGAAGCTCGGGTTGATGCCAGGCCCCGCGAGGGTGGTGTTGCGCGAGTGGAAGGCTTCCAGATCGTCGGACGTATAGCGAAGGCCGCCGATCAGCCGGAACCGGTCGGTGACGTTCATGGTCGCCTGGCCGAAGGCGGAGAAGTTGCGGAAGGTCGAGCCGAAGGTCGCCGTCCCCGTGGGGAAGGTGCTGGCCGGCGCGAGGGCCGTGCCGCAGGCCACCAGCGGGTTGGGCACCGAGGCGCCGTTGCAGACCAGGTCATCGCGGCGGAACACCCGCTCGGACTCGGCGCGCGAATAGTAGCCGCCGATGACATAGGAGATGAACTGGTCCACCGGCGAGCTCAGCCGGATTTCCTGGCTGAAGGTGTCGCCGGTCTGCGGCCCCACATCGTGAAGTTGGTTGAAGCCCACATAGGCCTGAGCCAGCCAGTCCCCGTCGCGGATCTCCGTGTTTTCGTATTTGCGGTAGGCGGTGATCGTGGTCAGCGTATGGGAGCCGACCTCGAAGTCGCCCTGCACTGACAGGCCGTAGCCCGTTTCCTTGGTGTGGGTGATCAGATTCTGGCTGATCTGCCGGGTCTCGTCGCCGAGCGGGGTCGGCAGGGCGGCGAAGATCGGGCTGACGATGGACTGGCCGAGGGCGTTCAAGGGCCCGGTGCCGATCAACTCGGCGCAGCAATCGTCGTCATTGCGGTGATAGTCCGCCGTGACGTTGAAGCGCACGGCGTCAGACGGCGTCCACAGCACCTGCGCCCGCGCGCCATAGTGCTCATAGCCGTTGACCATGCGGTTCACGTTGGGCGCGATGTTGCGGATGTTGCCGTCGTACTGGCCATAGAAGCCCGTGAACCGGGTCAGCACCGTGTCGGAGAGGGGCGCATTCAGCGCGCCACGGAACCGCGTTTCCTTCTCGCTGAAGTAGCTGGCCTCGACATAGCCGCCGAACTCCGCGGTCGGCTGCCGGGTCGTGATGTTGATCACCCCGGCGGAAGCGTTCTTGCCGAACAGGGTGCCCTGGGCGCCGCGCAGCACTTCGAGCTGGGCGATGTCGATGAGATCGCTGAAGGCTTCGCCGGCGCGGCTGTAGACCACCCCGTCCACCACCGTGGACACGGACGGCTCACCGGCGATGGAGAAGCTCGCCGTGCCGACGCCGCGCATGAACAGGGACTGGTTGAGGGTGGTGCCCGACTTCTGGAAGTTCAGAGCCGGGATCAGGGTGACAGCGCTCTCCAGGCCCGGCTTGGCCTGGGCCGCCAGGGTGTCGCCGCTCACCACCGAGACCGCCAGCGGCACCTTCTGCAGGCGCTCGCTCCGCTTCTGGGCGGTGACGACGATCTCTTCGACCCCGGTCGTATCGGCGGCCGCGGATGTCGACCTGTCCTGGGCGAAGGCCGGCAGCGCCGTCCCGGCCATGAGCGCGATGACGCTCGTCGTGAGCCAAATCCTCAATTCAGTCCCCTTCCCTGGTCTTGCCGCGGCCGCTCGCCTGGGACGCGCGACGCCATGTTTTTTTGCAGGGAGCGCTACCGAGTAGATTCCCCGCCACTTTCCCTTACCGCAAACCCATGCCATAGGACAACGGTGTCTTACCTTGAATCAGCACCCCCGTCCCGCCCCCTCGGTCAGAGTGGAATTGTCGTCAGTTCCCTCGCGTGGGGCATGTGGCGCTTCGCCGGCGACGATGTGAACGCCGCCCGCGACCGCGTCGAGGCCGCCCTCGCCGCGGGGGTCACCCTGTTCGACACCGCCGACATCTACGGCCCTGACAACGGGGAGCCCTTCGGCGCCGCCGAGGCCCTTCTCGGCCGGGTGTTCGCCGAGGCGCCCGGCCTGCGCAGCGCCATGGTGCTGGCCACCAAGGGCGGCATCCGCATGGGCGTGCCCTACGATTCCAGCCCCGCCTACCTGCGCACGGCCATCGACAGCTCTCTGTCGCGCATGGGCGTCGACCGGGTCGAGCTCTACCAGATCCACCGCCCCGACCTGCTCACCCACCCGCAAGAGGCGGCGCGCGCCCTGGAAGACGCCCAGCGGGCCGGCAAGATCGCGGCCATCGGCGTCTCCAACCACACCGCCGCCCAGACCACGGCCCTGGCGTCTTTCCTGACCGTGCCGCTGGTCAGCCAGCAGCCGGAATTCTCCGCCCTGCGCACCGAGCCCCTCTTCGACGGGGTGTTCGACGAGGCCATGACCCACGACCGGGCCCTCATGGCCTGGTCGCCCCTGGGCGGCGGACGGATCGCCCAGCCGGCGGACGAGCGCAGCCGCGCCGTGGCCGCCCTGCTCGACGCCAAGGCGCAGGACGCCGGGGTGTCGCGGACGGCGGCCGCCTACAGCTGGATCATGACCCACCCGGCGCATCCGATCCCCATCGTCGGGACCCAGACCCCCGCGCGGATCGCCGAGCTGAGCGACGCCCACAAGCCCCGCTGGACCCGCGCCGACTGGTACGCCGTCCTGCAGGCCTCGATAGGAGCGAATCTGCCATGACCAAGGGCCAATGCGAGGTCAGCTGGTTTTCCGCCCTGTGCGACGACGACTATGAATTCCTGGGCGTCCCCGACCCCAAGCTGAAGTCCAGCTGGGAGCATTGCCGCGACATCGTCCTGGGCGCCGAGACCGGCGGCTTCGACAACATCCTGCTGCCGTCGGGATACCAGCTCGGCATCGACACCACCGCCTTCGCCGCCGCCATCGCCCCGATGCTCAAGCGCCTGGCCCTGCTAATGGCCGTGCGCATCGGCGAGACCTGGCCGCCGCAGCTGGCCCGCCAGATCGCCACCATCGACCGCCTCCTGGGCGGCCGGCTGGCGGTCAACATCATCTCTTCGGAGATGCCCGGCGAGGTCCTCGCCTCGGCCCCCCGCTACCGCCGCACCGTCGAGGCCATGGCGATTCTCAAAATCCTGCTGAACGGCGAGGCCCTGGACCACGACGGCGAGTTCTGGAAGCTCAAGCTGGCGCCCCCGAATATCACCACCGTGTCCGGCAAGGCGCCGCCCCTGTATTTCGGCGGCCTGTCGGAGGACGCCCGCGAGGCGGCCGCCCGCCACTGCGACGTCTTCCTGATGTGGCCCGACCGGATGGAGGCCGTGCAGGCGATCATCGCCGACATGCAGGCCCGGGCCGCGCGCCACGGCCGCACCCTGCGCTACGGCTATCGCGCCCACGTGATCGTGCGCGACACCGAATCGGAGGCCCGCACCGCCGCCGACCGCCTGCTGTCGAGGCTCGACGCCGCCGAGGGCGCGCAGATCCGCGGCCGGTCGCTGGATTCCCAGTCCGCCGGCGTCGCCGCCCAGACCGCCCTGCGCGAGGGCGCGTCCGACGACGGCTATGCCGAGGCCAACCTGTGGACCGGCATCGGCCGGGGGCGCTCGGGCTGCGGCGCCGCCATCGTCGGCGACCCCGATCAGGTGCTGGCCAAGCTGAACGCCTACCGGGACCTCGGCATCGAGGCCTTCATCCTGTCGGGCTATCCCCACGCGGCCGAGGCGGACCTGTTCGCCCGCCACGTCCTGCCCCGACTGGACCACGGCCCCCTGACGCGGGACACGTAGGCCGCGACCGGAGGCCCTGGCATGTTAGGCCAATCCATCACCGTGGCATGGACCGACGGCGGCTTCGACCTCAGCCTCGGCGACCGGCTGGTGCTACGCCACCGTCCCTCGGCCCCCGCCCTGTTCGTCGGTCGCGGACGGGCGGACGTGGCCATGTACCGAGGCAATTTCGAGATCTCCGACCGCCTCGACGAACGCATCGCCCTGCGGTGCGCCGAGCGGGCGGGCGATGGCGTCGCCCTCGCTCCGGCCCCCGGCCAGCCCGCCCTCCTCCACCTCGAGATCATCGACGGCGCCCTGGCGCTGACCGCGGCCGACCCGGGCCTCAACCGCTTCTGGCTGCGCCTCGTGGCCGAGCCTGGCGAGCGGATCTGGGGCGGCGGCGAGCAGATGTCCTACCTGGACCTGCGCGGCCGACGCTTCCCCCTGTGGACCTCAGAACCCGGCGTGGGGCGCGACAAGTCCACCCTGCTGACCTTCCAGGCCGACAGCACCGCCAAGGCCGGCGGGGACTATTGGAACACCAACTATCCGCAGCCCACCTACCTGTCGTCGCGCCGCTACGCCCTGCATATCGACACCACCGCCTGGGCGGCCTTCGACTTCCGCGACGAGGCCTTCCACGAGGTCGAGGCCTGGGAGATTCCGTCCCGCATCGAGCTGTTCGCCGCGGACACCCTGATCGGTCTCGTGGGCGCCCTGTCGACCCGCTTCGGCCGTCCCCCGCGCCTGCCGGACTGGGCCTTCACCGGGGCGATCCTCGGCCTCAAGGACGGGCGCAACAGCTTCGCCCGCATGGACGCCATCATCGCCGCCGGCGCGCGCATCGGCGCCCTGTGGTGCGAGGACTGGGTCGGGCTGCGGGTGACCTCGTTCGGCAAACGCCTGTTCTGGAACTGGACCGCCAGCGACGTGCGCTATCCGGGCCTGCGCCAGGCGGTGGCCGAACTGCAGGATCGCGGCATCCGCTTCATGGGCTATGTGAACCCCTATCTGGCCGTGGACGGCTCGCAGTACGCCGAGGCCCTGGCGGCCGGCCATCTGGCCCTGCGTCTGGACGCGGACGCCCCCTACCTCGTCGATTTCGGCGAGTTCGACTGCGGCGTCGTGGACTTCACCAACCCGGCTGCCGCCGAGTGGTTCGCCGACCGGGTCATCGGTCGCGAAATGCTCGACTTCGGCCTGTCGGGCTGGATGGCGGATTTCGGTGAATACCTGCCCACCGACATCCGCCTGGCCAACGGCATGGACGGCATGCTCGCCCACAACGCCTGGCCGACCCTGTGGGCCGAGGTCAACGCCCGCGCCGTGGCGTCCAGGGGCAAGACCGGCGACGCCGTCTTCTTCATGCGGGCGGGCTGGACCGGGATCAGCCGCCACTGCCCCCTGCTGTGGGCGGGCGACCAGTCGGTGGACTTCTCCCGCCATGACGGCATCGGCACGGCCATCCGCGCCGCCCTGTCGTCGGGCCTGGTGGGCAACGCCTACCACCACAGCGATCTGGGCGGCTACACCAGCCTGTTCGGCAATGTCCGCACCGCCGACCTTTTGATGCGCTGGAGCGAACTGGCGGCCTTCACGCCGGTGATGCGCAGCCACGAGGGCAATCGGCCCGACGAGAACCTGCAGCTCGACGGCGACCCGATCGTTCTGGCCCATTTCGCCCGTATGACCCAGGTGCACGCCGCCCTGGCCCCCTATGTGGCGGGCCTGTGCGACGCGGCGGTCGCCACCGGCCTGCCCCTACAGCGGCCGCTGTTCCTGCACTTCGAGGGGGATGATCAGGCCGCTGCGGTGGAGACCGCCTATCTCTACGGCCCGGACCTGCTGGTCGCCCCCGTGATCGAGGCCGACGCCGAGGCGTGGCCGGTCTACCTGCCCGAGGGCGCCGACTGGGTCCACCTGTGGACCGGCCAGGCGCATGGCGGCGGCCAGACGGTGACGGTGGCGGCGCCACACGGCTCTCCACCGGTCTTCTATCGCCAGGACGCACCCATGCGCCCCCTGTTCGAAACGATCGCCGCCCTATGACCGTCCCGCCCCCTGACATCGCTGTCATGGCGCTCCTTTGACCGCCCCTCGGCGCGGAGCCGCCTGCCTCGTGGGCGATATCGGCGGCACCAACGCGCGCTTCGCCGTCGCCGAGCGGGGCGGCGTCCGCCCGCGCCTGATCGAACCCCTCTCACTGCTGTGCGCCGACTACGCGACGGCGGCCGAGGCCATCAACCATTACTTCAGCCGGGTCGCGACGCCCCGCCCCGTCGTCGCCCGGATCGCTGTCGCCGGGCCGGTGGACAAGGGCGCGGTGCAGTCCACCAACAGCCCCTGGCGTTTGACGGAGTCCGATCTGCGCGCCCAGGGTTTCGCCGACGCCCGGCTCCTCAACGACTACGCGGCCCTGGCCCTGGCTGCGCCGATTCTGGGCCCTGAGGACCTGGCGGCGATCGGCCCGTCGGCGTCCGCATCGCCCGGCCTGACCCTGGCGGTGCTCGGGGCCGGCACGGGGTTTGGCGTGGCGGCGCTCGCCCGGGGGGACGGCGCCGACATCCCCGTCTCCACCGAGGGCGGACACATCGCCTTCGCCCCCTCCGACGCGGTGGAGACCCACATCCTTCAGCTGCTGTCGGCCCGGTTCGGCCGGGTGTCGGTGGAACGGATCCTGTCCGGACCGGGACTGAGCGACCTGCACTGGGCCCTGGCCCGTATCGACGGCGCCGATGCCGACCCGCGGCCGGCCAGCGAGATCGTCGCCCGCGGCCTGGCCGGGGACGACGCTCTTTGCGCGGCGACCCTGGACCGGTTCTGCGCCATCTACGGCGCCGTGGCCGGCGACCTCGCCCTGGCGCTGGGCGCGCGCGGGGGCGTGTTCCTGGCCGGCGGTATCGCGCCCCGCCTGCTGGGCCCCCTGCGCGAGGGCGAGTTCCGCCAGCGGTTCGAAGCCAAGGGGCGGTTCGCGGGGTTCATGGCCGCCATACCCACCCAGGTGATCACCCACCCCTATGCGGCGCTGATCGGCGCCGCCCTCGCCCAGCCCTCGCCCCCAGCGCCCCAAGGGGACCTGACATGAACCTGCCCTTCCGCTCGGACCTCGCCAAGGACAGCGACGACGCCCGCGAGCTCTACCACTCGATGGAAGGCATGGAGGGGCTGCCGACCGCCCCGTCGGCGCCCAAGGCGCCCCTGTCCCGCGCCGCCGCCCTGCGGCTGATCTATCCTGGGCTGCTGGCGGCCGTCACCGCCGGTCTCGCCGCGACCTTGCTGGCCCAGCACTACACCGCCCCGGTGATGCTGTTCGCCCTGCTCATCGGCATGGCCTTCCACTTCCTGCACGAGGAGGGCCGCGCCATCCCGGGCATCGAATTCTCGTCCAAGGCGGTGTTGCGCATCGGGGTCGCCCTGCTCGGCGCCCGCATCACCTTCGAGCAGATCCTGAGCCTCGGCATCGGGCCCATCGCCATCGTCTTCGCCGGCGTCGCCTCGACCATCGGTTTCGGCCTGCTGGCGGCCAAGGCCCTCAAGCTGCGCCCGGCGTTCGGCGTACTGTCGGGCGGCGCGGTGGGCATCTGCGGAGCCTCCGCCGCCCTGGCCATCGCCTCGGTGCTGCCCAAGACCGCCGAGGACGAGCGGGACACCATCGTCACCGTGGTGACCGTCACCGCCCTGTCGACCATCGCCATGATCCTCTACCCGATGCTGGTGGCCCTGATCGGCCTGGACCATACCCGGGCCGGCATCTTCCTGGGCGGCACCATCCACGACGTCGCCCAGGTGGTGGGCGCCGGCTATGCGGTCTCCACCCAGACGGGGGACGTGGCCACCTATGTGAAGCTGCTTCGGGTCTGCCTGCTGCTGCCGGTCGTGCTGACCATCTCCCTGTTCCTGCGCAGCCGCTCTGGCGGCGGCAAGACGGCGGCGGCGCCCGTGCCGCTGTTCCTGTTCGGCTTCGCCGCCCTGGTGATCGCCCGCAGCCTCGGCCTCCTGCCGCCCCTCGCCGTGGACGCGGCGTCCGTGGCGTCCCGCTGGTGCCTCGTCACCGCCATCGCCGCCCTGGGCATGAAAACGTCGTTCAAGAGCCTGGTCGAGGTCGGCTGGCGACCCGTGGCCCTGATGGTGGCCGAGACCGTGTGGATCGGCGCCCTGGTGATGACGGCGGTGCTGCTGCTGCGCTAGGGTCCGCCCTTGGCGTCAGGCGCCGCTCATCTGGCGATCGCCCCCAGGTGCTCCTTCTGGAACGCCTCGGTGGTGTTGACGTGCGGCAGGGGCTCGGCGGGAATCGGCACGCCCAGGAAACCGCACAGCGGCTTCCACCCCTGGGCGACGTCATAGACCAGCAGCCGGTCGGCCGGGATGGTCCGCCGCACCTCGGCATTGTGCCGGTTGAACACCTCGATCACCTTGTCGTGGTCGTGCAGGTCCCAGTCGAACAGGCGGGCGATCACCTTGCCCATCATCCGGTCGAAGGGCTTGTCGCTGCCAGGCGACGGCGGTCGGGAGAAGATGGTCGCCTGGGTCGAGCGGAACCAGGCCTCCGGGTCGCGCTCGGTGAGGATGACCTTCGCCTCGGGATAGGCCTCGGCCAGTTCGGCGTAGAAGGTGGCGTTCGGCCAGTCGACGGTGGACTGGTAGCCCTCGAAGATCCGCTCCCAATCGGGATGGCCGTCGGCGGCGTCGATCCACCAGCCCGGCGCGGCGGGATTCTTGAACACCTCGGTCATATGGTAGCAGGGCCCGAAGCCCAGATGCTCCAGCGCCAGCTTCAGCGACATCGTCCCCGTCCGGCCAAAACCGGCCCCGATCACCTTCAGCACCATCGAAATCCCCCGTTTTCGCCCCAGACGATATGCCCCTGGCCCTGGGCTTTCAATCGGCCGCGCGGAGCCGCCTCAACTTGCCTCTCGCGCGCGCCGCCGCCTGCCGATACCCTCGGTCGGACGTCGGCCGTGGGGGCGGGCGCGGGCGGCCGGGGCGCGATCCGGGCGCCCGTTCGGCGAGCCATCGGGGGGCGGATTCCATGCACAGGTCTCTCTGCGTCCTTGTGGCGGCCGCGTGCCTGCTGAGCGCCTGCGGCCCGCGCGCTGGCGAGACGACCGCCCCGGCCAGCGCCGGCGAGGTCGACTGGCCGTCCTTCGGCCAGGACCCCGGCGGAGCGCAATACTCACCCCTGGCCCAGGTCACGCCGGCCAATGTCGGCGACCTGCAGCTGGTCTGGGAGCACCATTCCGGAGACTTCAAGCCCGGGAAGGCCGGCGTCGGCACGTCCCTGGAGGTGACGCCGCTGAAGGTCAACGGCGCCCTCTACTACTGCACGCCGCTGGACCGGGTGTTCGCCCTGGATCCCGCCACCGGCCGCCAGCTGTGGGTGTTCGATCCGTACGCCAAGGGCCCGGACGGCAAGGCCATGGTGTCGGGCTTCGGCCGCCAGGGAACCTGCCGCGGCGTCGCCTTCTGGCAGGACGCCGCCGCCGCCGGCCCCAGGCCCCAGGCCTGCGCCAGACGCATCTTCCGGGCCGACACCGCCGGGCGGCTGTTCGCCATCGACGCCGAGACCGGCCGCCCCTGCGGCGACTTCGGCCCGGCATCGCACCCCGGCTACGTCAGCAACCGCGACTATGAGAACCACGGCGAAGGCTATGTGGGCGTCTCCTCGCCGCCGGCGGTGGTGGGCGACACCGTGGTCATCGGCGGCGCGTCCAAGGACGGCGCGCAGGACGCCAACGACGGCATGGTGCGCGCCTTCGACGTCCGCACCGGCGCGCCGCGCTGGAGCTTCGACCCGATCCCCGAGCCCTACCGGCGCCAGACCGGCGCGGCGAATGTCTGGTCCACCCTGAGCGTCGATCCCAAGAACGGCCTGGTGTTCCTGCCCACCACCAGCCCCTCCACGGACTATTACGGCGGCGCCCGCCGGTTCGACATGCCGCTGACCAACGCCATCGTCGCGCTCCATGCCGACACCGGCGCCGTGGCCTGGAGCTTCCAGACCGTCCGCCACGACCTGTGGGACTATGACCTGCCGGGTCATCCCCTGCTGGTGACCATCCGCAAGGACGGCAGGCCGCTGGACGTGGTGATCCAGCAGACCAAGACCGGCCACCTGTTCGTGCTGGAGCGTCTCACCGGCAAGCCGGTGTTTCCCATCGACGAGCGCCCGGTCCCGCCATCGACGCTGCCGGGCGAGGCCGCCGCCGCGACCCAGCCGGTCCCCCGCCTGCCCGAGGCGTTCGCCCGCACCAGCGTCACCCGCGCCGACATCTTCGGCATTGTCGGCCTGGACCGGCTGTGGTGCCGGCACGCGTTCGACAAGATGCGCTACCAGGGGCTGTTCACGCCCCCGGCCCTCGACGAATACCTGCAGATGCCCTCCACCCTGGGCGGGGGAAACTGGGGCGGGGCCGCCTATGATCCGGCCACCAACAGCGTCATCGTCAAGGCGTCGAACATCGCCACCCGTTTGCGCATGGTGCGCAAGGCCGGTGGTCCCGCCCAGGCCAACGTCGACTTCATGACCCGGCCGCTGGACGGCCCCTATGGGATCAAGGGCGGATGGTTCGTCTCGCCCCTGGGCATCCCCTGCACCCCGCCGCCCTACGGGACCCTGACGGCCATCTCCATGGACACCGGCAAGGCGCGTTGGCAGGTCCCCCTGGGACAGACCCGCCGCCACGGGATCACCGCCCCGGCCTTCCTTGGATGGGGCTCGCCTAGCGTCGGCGGGCCGATGGTCACGGCGGGCGGCCTTGTGTTCATCGGCGGCGCCCTGGACGGCAAACTGCGCGCCTTCGATGCGCGAACGGGCCGCGAGCTGTGGAAGACGCCCCTGCCGGCGCCGGGGACGGCGACGCCGATGACCTACTCGGTCGGCGGACGGCAGTTCGTGGTCATCGCGGCCGGGGGCAGCGCCCTAGCCGAGACCCGGTTGGGCGACGCCCTCATGGCCTACGCCCTGAAGGCGCGCTGAGGGATCGCCAGACTTAGGCCTCGCGTTCCAGATGATTGTAGACGCGGGCCATGCCGGCGATGCGCTCGTCGAGCAGACGGACGCGGGATCCGACCATTTCGACGGCGCCGACCATTCGCAACTGCTTCAAGGTGCGGTTGATGTGGGTCGGCGTGAGGCCGAGCGCCGAGGCCAGGGCCTGCTGGCTCAGAGGCAGGGCGAAGCCGCAGGCGTCGACCAGGCCGACCACATCCAGGCGCCGCCGCAGCTCGACGAGAAGGTCCAGCATCGCGCTGACCGCGCCGGCGGCCCCGCGGCGGCGGATCTGGTCCAGCAACAACTGTTCTGCATGTCGGCGCGCGGCCATGAACGCCGCCGACACGGCCTGACCGCCCTCGGCGTCCGCGCCGGCCTGGGCCGGCGCCAGGTCCAGGTATTGAACCGCCGTCAGCGCCATGATCGCCGTCCTAGGACCGCCGATCAGAGCCAAGTCGATCGGGTCACCGGGCACCAGCAGGACGCAATAGTTGTCGGGGTCGTCGCGCTGGATGAGCGCCGCCCACCCGCTGGTGAGGAACCGGGCGGCGCCGTGAGACGACCGGGTCATCAGCGCCCCGCGCGGCCGACGCTCCGGTGCGCCCAGGCCGCGGCGGAGCGGTGCGAAGAGATGTTTCGGCTGGCCGACACACGCCGCGAGGGCGGTCAGCGGAAGCTCGACAGCGTCCGCGGGGTCGAGCTTGTCCAACATCATTTTTGCTATCAACCCGCATGATTAAAACAACGATACGCCGTATTATGAACATCGGATCACGAACGCGGACCGCTTCGCTGAAACGACCATAAAATGCACGTTAATTTTGAGACGCACTCCCGCGCAAACGCTTATTCAACGCCCCCTGTTACACACCACTATTCAATGCTAATCGCCCTATGTTAGATACCCGACATTTAACCTTCACTGTTGCATGGCGGATTGTATATAACTCAAGATTCAACCCAACTAAAAAGCCGAGCAATAAAAACGCGCTCATCTAGAACCTTTTACAGCAACATTTGTTCGAATTTCTGTATTTGCCCCTCTCCGGGGAACCTACGCTCTCCCCTGGTGTTGTCGGGAGGCCAAATCGGCGGAGGGCGGCATGACTTCATCTTCATTACACTCGCGAGACCCAGCACTGCTGGTCTCCGCGGCGCTTCTCGCCTGCGTCCTGACGCCGGCCATGGCCGAGGCCGCCCCCCGCGCCCAGGGGGCTTACAGCAAGATCGAGGCTGACCTGGCCGAGCAGAGCCGTCGCCTCGCCGACCAGGAGCGCCGTCTGGCGGAACAGGACGCCCTGATCCGGTCCCAGCGCACGGAGTTGGACAAGCTGAAGCTGCTTCAGGGCGCCAGCCTGGACGCCATGCGGGCCGCCGGCATGCGCGTCGCCAGCGACGCGACCGCCCCGGACGGATCCAGCCAGGTGGCCCAGGCCGACCGGACCCTCGAGCAGGCGCGGCAGGTCGCCGCGCCGCCGCCGGAGCGCCCTGTCGGCGAGGCGCCGAGCACCGAGCAGGTGGTCGCCCAGGTGGCCGCCATCCCCGAGGGGATGGGCGTGCTCACCCCCCGCCGCCGGTTCGTCTTCGAGCCCTCGGTGGAATACAGCCGGTCCAGTTCCAACCGCCTTGTCTTTCGCGGCGTCGAGATCGTCCCGGGCATCCAGCTGGGCGTGATCGAGGCCAATGACGCCGACCGCGACACCCTCGGCGGGGCCCTGACCGGTCGCTACGGCCTGACCGACCGGATCGAGATCGAGGCGCGCATCCCCTACATCTACCGGCGCGACCGCGTCACCACCGTGGCCCAGCGCGACGAGACCGTCGCCCGCACCATCTTCCTGCAGGGTCGCGATATCGGTGACGTCGAGGTGGCCGGCCGATACCAGATCAACCGCGGCGCTGGCGGCGGCCCCGTGTTCGTCGCCAACCTGCGGGTCAAGTCGGACACCGGGCTTGGCCCGTATGACGTCAAGTTCGACCAGTTCGGCGTGGCGTCGGAACTGGCCACCGGATCGGGCTTCTGGAGCATCGAGCCCAGCGTGACCATGCTGCTGCCCAGCGACCCGGCGGTGATCTTCGCCAATCTCAGCTACGGCTACAATCTTCCCCGGAATATCGACAAGACCCTGGGCGGCGTGCGCGTGGGCAGGGTCGAGCCCGGCGCCTCAATCGGTCTGGGCCTCGGCTTCGGCCTAGCCCTGAACTCGCGCTTCTCCTTCTCCCTGGGCTATTCCCACAGCTACATCTCCCCGACGACCACGGAACTGGGCGCCACCGAACAGCGCTCCAACAGCCTGCAGGTGGGGTCGATGACCATGGGCTGGTCCTATCGCCTGCGCCCGGGCCTGACCCTCAGCAACAATTTCGAGTTCGGCGTCACCAGCGACGCTCCGGACATGCGGGCCGTGGTTCGTCTGCCCATCGCTTTTTAGGATAATCAGCGCCGGAAGGGCGGCCGTAACGCCGGCCGCCCTTCCCGCTCCGCACCCTGTTATCGCCCGCCCGCGTCGCGCAGGCCGAGGCCCACGGCGCTCTGCAGGCCCGAGATCAGGCGCTGCTGCTGGAGGTTCTGCTGCATCTGGTCGAAGCCCGGCAGCGTGATGGTGACGTCGGTGTTCTGCACGATCGTCCGACCGCTTGCGGTGTTGGCGATGATGTTGCGGATCTGGCCGTCGGTGAAATCGTGGATCAGCTCGGTCTGGCCGCCCAGGCCCGGAATGACAACACCACTTCTACGGACGCCGGCGTTCCCCGCCGCCTCGTCCGACAGGGTCAGGCGGCTGTCCAGGGCGAGGTCCCCGTCCACATAGGTGCGCACCTGGGCCCCGAAGTCGAAGGTAAGGCCGGCGGCGGTGATGTAGCCGGCCCGCTCCCCCGCAAGCTGGGCGTCGTCGAGTGTCTGGCTCGCGGCCGGGGCGGCGGTAAGGGCCCCGAGCATCACGGCGGCCGCCGCCAGTCGAAACGCTTTGATGGTCATGGCGTGAACCCCGGCGTGGGAAGGACCACCTGATAGACGGGCGGCAGGTCGCGGGTGAGCGCCGCGAGCGAGCGGTCAGCCATGGGATCCCCCAGGGCGACGGAGGCCCAGGGCCGCCATTCATCGGCCCGGTTGAACTGGGCCTTCGCCTGGGCCGGGCGCGCATCGATGACGAACGCCACGCCGTTCCAGGCGCGGCTGAATTCGTCGCGCGGGTAGCGCTTCAAACCCAGGGTCGGGTCGCCCACCAGCACCTCCTTCGCGCTGACCCCCTTGATGACCACGAAATGCCGGTAGCCGTTCAGGCTCATCATGGCGATGGCGGGCATGCCGGAGCGCTGCAACTGGTCGAGGGTGGCCCGGTAGCCGCTTGACGCATAGCCGCGGCTGGAAAGGTAGGCCTTCATGTCCAGCAGGGAGAAGCCGAGCTTGCGGATCTTGCCTTGGTCGCCCGCGGCGAACATGGCCGAGAACAGGTCCGCCTCGGTGACCGACACCCCGTAGTGGTAGCGCAGCAGCGTCGCCAGGGCGGCCGATCCGCAGCTGTAGTCATACTGCTGGCGCACGACGGTGCGGAACGGCACGTCCCGCATGCTCATCACCCCGACGTTGAACTGCCCGCCGCCGGTGGACACCCGCACCTGCGCGGCCGCCGAGGAGGCGCCGGCCAGGGTCAGGGCGACGGCCAGGGCGGCGAGGGCCGGCCGCCGGCGGTCCAGTCCGGCGCTTCGCTTCACGGCAGGGCCACCACATTGACGCTGAGGCTGCCCTGCAGATTGTTGTTGTTGCCGGTGTTGATGACGAAGTTTCCGACGCCGTTGAAACCGTCGAAGGCGCCGGCGCCGAAGCTGACGGCGCCCGACTGCACCACGTCAGCGTTGATGGTGTTGCCACGGTTGGTGGCGGTGAGGGTCTGGTCGCTGAGCACGGACACCTTGACGGACTCGCCGCCGCTGATGGCCGCCAGCTCCTCGAGGTTCAAAGGCGCCCCAATGGCGGGGGGCGAGGCCGGCGGAACCGCGGCTAGCCCGACCGACGGGGCGTCGGCGTAGGCTGCAGGCGCGACGCAGAGCAGGGCCGCCGCCGCCGTCGTGACGCGCAGGAATGTTTTCATGAGCCCTCCAGGGCAGGTCCGGACCGGACGTCGAACGCCCGGTCCGGCGCGCCGTTCTTTACTGACCGAACGAGATGCTGGCGTTGGCCGCCAGCGAGGTGGCCGCCTGGTTCACCGAGCCGACCCCGGTGTTCAGGCTGGCGGTCTGGATCCCGGCGAAGTTGGCGTAGGCGCTGCCCGAGAAGCCGATGTCGCCGGTCTTCAGCGTGCTGTCCTGATGCCTCGCGTCGAAGTTGACTTGAGTGCCCGTGACAGTGGCGTCGAGATCCTGCGTCGACAGGCTCGCGGTCACCACCCAGGAGTCGTGAGAGTCATGGGTGGAGCGATCGGAGTTGTCGGTCATGGAGCGATCGGAGTTGTCCGTCATCGACCGGTCGGAATTGTCGGTCATCGAGGAGTTCGACCGCGAGCTCGAATTGTCGGTCATCGAGCGGTCCGAGTTGTCCGTCATGCTGTTGTCGGAGTTGTCGGCCGTGTTGGTGACGGTGTTGTTCGAGTCGTTGGTGTTGTTGGCGTTCGACGTGTTGTTGGAGTTGTCGGTGTTGTTCGCGTCGGCCGTGTTGTTGGAATTCGAGGAGTCGGTCGAGTTACGGGTATGATTCGAATTGTCGTTCCCGGAATCGGCGGTGTTCGTCGAATTGTCGGAGTTGTTGGTGTTGTTCGAGTCGGACATCTGGTTCGAGTTGTGCGTCCGCGTGGAGTTGTCGTTTCCGGAATCGGCGGTGTTCGTCGAATGATCGGAATTGTTGGTGTGGGTCGTCGTCGTGTTGCTGGTGTTGCCCGAGTCCTTCATATGGGTCGAGTTGTCGGCCCAGGTGCTGGTGTTGTTGGAGTCGGAGGTGTTGTTCGAGCTGGCCGTATCGACAGAGTTGTCCGTGTTGACCGAGTTGTTGTTGCCCGAATCTGCCGTGTTGGTCGAGTTGTTGGTGTTGTCGGTGGACATGCTCGTATAGGTATTGCCCGAGTCCGAATTAGACATCGAATTGTCGGTCTGGGTGTTGGTGGCGGTGTTGTTTGAGTCGTGGGCCGAGTTGTTCGCCCAGGTAGTGTTCTGGGTGTTGCCCGAGTTGGAATTGTCCACCGCAGTGTTGCCGGAATTGGACTTGTCCGACATGTGCGACGTGTTGCCGGAGTTCGACGTCATAGTCGAGTTGTCGGTGTTGGTCGTCGCGCTGTTGCCGGAGTCCATGTTGCCGGACTGGCTGGTGTGGCTGGTGGTGGCGTTGGCGGTGGCGTTTCCGCCGTCGCCGGCGGTCACGCCGCCGGTTCCCGTGTCCGCCATGGCGGCGCCGGATAGTGCGATGCCCAGCACGAATGCTGAGACCGATGAATACAAGGCTCGGGACATGTGGCCCTCCGTTGGGTGGTGAACGAGCAGGAGGCGCTTCCCCCCTCTCGAACAGGCCAACCCGTCGCCTTGGCCCTGTGTTCCGCAGTAATTAACGGAAATAAAATATAATTTACTGTGTTTTGTGAGTTGACATATTCTCGTAAGCAGCACCGATGTCGTAGGCCGACAGTCAACAACGACATTAGTCATAGATATATTTGACTTCGTCTAAATGTCACTGGCAATTGTCACAAAGACTCCCTGTTGGTCTGGCGGCGGGCGCCCTGCCTTGACCGGGTTCCCGGCCGGACGGCGGGTCGCGACGGGGGAGGTGAATCGGCTAAGCTCGCCGCCAACGTCACCACCAGCCAGGGGCCCGGCCCAATGATCAAGACTCCTCTCCGTTCGGCGGCCGTCCTGTCGCTCGCCCTCATGGCGGCGGGGCCCGCCCTGGCCCACCCCGGACACGGGGCGACGTCCCTGGCCGCCGGCCTGGCCCATCCCTTCGGCGGCTGGGACCATATGCTGGCGATGACGGCCGTGGGCCTGCTCGCCGCCCGTCGCGGGGGCGCGTCCCTGGCCGCCTGGCCCTGCGCCTTCGTGGCGGCGATGCTCGCCGGCTACGGCCTCGGCGCCGCCCATCCCGGGGCGGTCCTGGTCGAGCCGGCCATCCTGGCCTCGGTGATCGTGCTGGGCGCCTGGATGGCCGCCGATGTGAAGACGCCCTTCGCCCTGGGCCTGGGCCTGGTGACCGCCTTCGGCCTCTGTCACGGCTATGCCCACGGCGCCGAGGCGCCGGCCGGCGCGGGACTGGCCTTTCCGCTCGGGTTCGCCGCGGCGACGGCAGCCCTGCATGGGGCCGGGCTCGTCGTCGGCCGCACGGCGCTGCGCCTGAACCGCCCGGGCGCGCTTCGCATCCTCGGGGGCGGGGTCGCCCTGGGCGGCGCCCTGTTGGCCCTTGCGGCCTAGAGGCGCGCCCCCAATGTCAAGGCCTCGGCGCACGGACCAATTCCGTCGCGCCTGTCGGATCGGCGGGGGCTCGGGCGTCCTTGGGCCATCGCAGTGGCGCAGAGGAGACAGAGCATGCCCTACGTCGACGGTTTCGTGCTGGCCGTGCCCAAGGCCAATATTGACGCCTACAAGGATATGGCCCGCCTGGCCGGACAGGTTTGGAAGGAGCACGGGGCCATCTCCTATGTGGAGGCCATCGGCGACGACACGCCATACGGTAAGGTCACCTCCTTCCCCCGCTCGGTGCAGGCTGCCGAAGACGAGGTCGTGGTGTTCTCGTGGATCACCTATGAATCGCGGGAGGCCCGCGACGCCATCAACGCCAAGGTGATGGCCGATCCGCGCCTGCAGGCGGGCATGGACAATCCGCCGTTCGACGCCAAGCGCATGATCTACGGCGGTTTCCAGAGCTTCCTGGACCTCTAGCCGGGAAACCTTGCGGCGCGGCGCGGCAAAACCTGCGATGAGGGGGCGGGCCCCGTCATCCGCCGGCCCACCTCGCGGAGTACGCCCGATGAAACCGCCGACCAAGCGAATCGCCGACCTGAAGGGCGCGCCGTCGCCGACCACCTTTTCGCCGCCGACCCCGCGCGTCTCGCGCCAGACCAAGGCCAAGGTGCTGACGGCCGCCGAGCGGGCCGCCTTCCTCGCTTCGCGGCCGGACCTGAAACCCAAGGGCTGATCCCCATGTCCCCCCTGAACCTGAGCAAGCCGGCCATCGTCCACACCGAGCGCCGGCTCATCGCCGTCTCGCCCGTCAAGGCGCGCATGGACGCCCTGCCCCAGGCGCAGAAGTCGGCGCGGGCCAAGCTCGACGCGGCCCTGAAGACCCTCGATGTCGGCCCCCTCGGCGCCTACCTGACCCTGTGGCGCCCGCCTCGCGATGGCGCCATGGACCTGCGCCCCGGCCGCCTGGTGTCCAAGCCGTTCGTGCCGGTGGGCGATGTCGGCCCGTCGGAACTGCCCCCCGGCCGCGCCGCCCATCTCGTGCTGACCGGGCCCTGGGACGGCGTGCCAGGCGCCTGGCAGGCCCTGTTCGGCTGGTGCGCGGCTGAGGGACTGGCCCTCGGGGGGGTGAACTGGGAGATCTACGGCGACGGCGACGACCCGCAGGCCATTGAGACGGAGTTCTACGCCCTGCTCGCCTAGGCCGGCGTCAGCACCACCAGCTTGTAGTCGGGACGGTCGGCCGGCGCGAAGGTGTGTTGCTCGAAGCGCAGGGGCCCATCCAGCGGGTGATCGAAGGCGCGCGCGCCGCCCTCGCGGCCCATCACGGCCTGGTCGTCCCAGGCTGTCGCGAACAGCTCGCTGTCGCGTCGCAGGCCGTCGACCAGGGCGCGGACCCGCGGATCGTTCAGGTTGCGGCTGTAGTCTGCGCGGAATTCCGCCAGCACCCGCCGCGCCCGCTCCTGCCAGTGCGGAATCAAGTCGCGGGCCGTGGGGTCGAGCAGCACATAGCGCAGGAGGTTGCGCTGTCGCCCCTCGCCCAGCCAGCCCTCGAACAGCCGCGCCGCCGCGGCGTTCCAGCAGCAGGCGTTCCAGAGGCGGTCCAGCCCATAGGCCGGTAGATCCAGCGCCTCCACCACCGCCGCCAGGGACGCCGGGGCGTCGGCCGCCGGCAGCGGGGCGGCGTCGGGATCGCGGCGCCCCGCCAGGTCGAACAGATAGGCCCGCTCGGCCTGGGACAGGTCCAGGGCCTGGGCCAGCCGGCTGAGGGCCTGGGGCGAGGCCTGGACCTGGCGTCCCTGCTCGATCCAGGCGCACCAAGTGGCGCTGATCCCGGCGCGGGCCGCCAGCTCCTCGCGCCGCAGCCCGGGCGTGCGCCGACGGCCGGCGCCGGGCTCCGGGCTGAGCCGCTCCCGATGGGCGCGGACGAATTCGCCCAGCAGCCGTCTCTGGTCCAGGGGGTCCATGGCGCCCCTCATACCAGGATAAACGGTCATCTTGTAACAGGGTATTTTTCCGCCATCCTTGGCGACAGCGAAGGAGGCGACGCATGTCCAGGATTCATGAACGGGTGGTCGAGGACCAGTTCGGGCCCCGCGCCCAGGCCTATGTGAACAGCGCCGTGCACGCCGCCGGCGAGGATCTCGACGCCCTCGAAGCCGTCGTCGCCCTGGCTGCGCCCCGCCATGCCCTGGACCTGGGGACCGGCGGCGGCCATGTGGCCTACCGCCTGGCCGCCCACGCCGGGCGGGTGACGGCCGCGGACCTGTCCGAGGAGATGCTCGCCGCCGTGGCGGCCACCGCCAGGGACAGGGAGCTGGACAACATCGACACGGTCGCCGCGCCGGCCGAGCGCCTGCCCTTTGAGGACGCCGCCTTCGACTTCCTGGCCTGCCGTTTCTCGGCCCATCACTGGCGCGATTTCGAGGGCGGGCTGCGCGAGGCGCGGCGGGTGCTGCGCGCCGGATCACCCGCGGTGTTCATCGACGCCTGCGCGCCGGGGGACGCCCTGCTCGACACCCATCTGCAGGCGGTGGAATTGCTGCGCGACACCTCGCACGTGCGCGACTATTCGGCGTCCGAGTGGCTGGGCGCCCTGGGGCGGTGCGGCTTTGAGGCGCGCCGGGTGCTGACGTGGCGGATCCGCATGGATTTCGACGCCTGGACTGACCGGATGCAGACCCCGTCCCTGAACCGACAGGCCATTCGCGGCCTGCAGGCTTCCGCGTCGAATAGGGTGCGCGATCATTTCGCCATCGAGTCCGACGGCTCGTTCATGCTCGACACGGTCATGATCGAGGCGGGCTGACGCAAAACGCCCCGGCGGAGGATTCTCCGCCGGGGCGCGAGGGCCCTGGACCGGGCAGGTCAGTCTAGCGGGTGGCGATGATCTGCGAGATCAGGCCGGTGGTCAGGGCGATCAGAGCGTAGTTGTTGTCGACCTGCACCCACTGGTAGCCACGGGGCGGGGCGCGCAGGTTGTGGCGACGGTAGTCGACATAGTGGCTGCGCGTGCGGTAGCTGGCCGGCAGACGCTGGCCGCGAACCCAACGGCGCATTTCGCGGCGGTCCTGGCGGTCGTCGCGGCGAGCGTCGCGATCGTAGCGCTGGGCGTCCTGGCGATCGTAACGCTGGACGTCGTGCCGGTCATGGCCGCGCGCCTCGCCATAGGGCTGGGCGAGGGCGGCGCCGCCCGTGAGCAGGGTCAGGGCCAGGGCGGCGGTGAGGATGCGCTTCATCGTAATCTCCTAAACGTGGGCGGCTCATCGCCCTGATGTCGGCAATATCCCACAGCCGACCTGTGCCCTGCCTGAATGCCCATGCGCAGGTTAGGTTCATCACATTTCTTGACTGAAACAAAATCTGAGACCTCGTAATCTCGGTGATTACATGCGGGGTGTTTCGTCGGCTGGGATGGGACAGGGGCGGACCCCGGCGATGTCTTGGACAACACCGCCGCCATACGCCTCGTTTAAGAGCGCGGAGGCCGCCTATGGCCCAGGACCGGGCGGCTGGCCTATCCTGCGCCATCAAAAGAAGGGTCGCCCATGAGTCTCGCCGAACTGGCCGTCATCAAGAACCGCATCGCCGCCAGTTTCGATCCGGACGCCCGCTTCAGCGTCGAGGGCGCGCGGCGCAACTGGTATGTGGAGGCAGGGCCCGAGATCGTTCCGCAGGGCATGGACCGCTGGGAAGAGACGGCCGGCGGGCGCGCCCTGGAGGGCTTGCGGCGGGCCGACGCCCCCCGCGGCGCGGCGCTCCTGTATCTGCACGGGGGCGGCTATGTGTGCGGCTCCATCGCCAGCCACCGGCCGCTGACCGTGGAAATCGCCCGGACATTCCCGGGGACCGTCTGGTCGCTGGACTACCGCCTCGCGCCGGAACACCCCTTCCCCGCCGCCCTGGATGACGCCCTGGCCGCCTTCGATCACATCGTCGCGGAGGGCGTCGATCCGTCCGCCATCGCCGTGGCGGGCGATTCCGCCGGCGGCGGGCTGGCGGTGGGCGTGCTGCTGGCCCTGGCCAGGCGGGGCGTGCGCGCCGGCGCCGGCTGGGCCCTGTCGCCGTGGGCCGACATGCGCCTGCGCGGCGAGACCCTGCGCACCCTGGCCGACAAGGACCCGATGGTCTTCCCGGGCACCCTGGAGGCCACGGCGGTGCTTTATCTCGGCGGGCACGACATCGACACCCCCGAGGCGTCCCCCGCCTTCGCCGACCTCACCGGCCTGCCGCCCCTGCTGATCCAGGTGGGCTCCACCGAGATCCTGGTCGACGACGCCGCCGCCTTGGCCCGCAACGCCGGGCTGGCGGGGGTCGAGACCCGGCTGGAGATCTGGCCGGAGATGATCCACGTCTGGCACCTGTTCCCCGCCGAGCTGGAGGAGGCCCGCCGCGCGGTGGCCGAGGCCTGCGTCTGGCTCGGCGAGCGGCTGGGAGGCGGCCAATGACCCGGTCCCCGGCCCTTCAGCGTGTGGTCGACCAGTTCGCCGCCATCCGCGAGGCGATGTCCGCCCCCAGCGACCTGGGCCCCGTCGGCCAGTTCCGCGCGATCTGCGAAACCATCGCCCTGGGCGATGACCCCATCGACGGCATGGTCTCAGCGGCCGACGGCGCCCCGGTTCCGTGCGAGTGGATCTGCCACGCCAGCGCCGACCCCGACGTGCGTCTGCTGCTGCTGCACCCCGGAAGCTTCATGGCCTTCGCCCAGCGTTCGAACCGGCGCTACGCCAGCTGGGTGTCCAGGGCCTGCGGCGCCGCCGTGCTGGTGCCCGACTACCGGCTGGCGCCAGAGCATCCGTTCCCGGCCGCCCTCGAGGACTCCATGGCCGCGTACCTCTGGATGCGGGACAACGGCCCCGCCGGCGCCGCTCCCGCGCGGCAGGTGTTCATGGGCGGAGATTCCGCCGGCGGAACCCTGACCCTCGCTGGCATGCTGTGGCTGCGCGACAAGGGCCTGCCCCTGCCGGACGCCGCCGTCGCCATCTCGTCCTGGACCGACCTGACCCTGGCGTCGCCCTCCTACCAGACCCGCGCAGAGGCTGATCCGCTGTCGTCGCGCGAGGCGGTGGAGGGCTCAGCCCAGGTCTACCTGGCGGGGGCGGATCCCGCCGACCCCTATGCCTCGCCCCTGCTCGGCGATCTGGGCGGCCTGTCCCCCACCCTGCTGATGGTGGGGGACGCTGAAGTGATCCTGGACGACTCCGTCCGCTTCGCCGCCAAGGCCCAGGCCTGCGGCAGCGATGTCGAGGTCGAGGTCTGGCCGCAGATGATCCACTGCTGGCCCGTGTTCGCCAACGTCCTGCCCGAAGGACAGGCGGCGCTCGACCGCATGGGCGCCTTCCTGAAGGCCGTCGGCGCCCGCCGCGACGCCCTGATGGCCGCCGAGGATCGCCGGGTTCAGGCCCTCCTGGCGGGCCGGCTGGAGGATCTGCGCGTCGTGCTCGCCCCTGAGGCGGTGCACATCCACGCCAACGGCCGGGTCGAGGCTTTGGCGCCCTATCTCGCCGGCCTCGCGTCAGGCGCCCGCTATCTGCGCATGGACCGGCGCACCCTGGACCTGCGCCTGCACGGTCGCACCGCCACCATGCTGGGCGCGATCGACGTCGAGATCGAGCGCGCCGACGGCAGCCGCGCCGCCCTGACCGCCCAGATCACCCAGACCTGGGTCGAACGGGACGACGGCTGGAAGATGACCCTGTTCCACGCCTGCCCGGCGTCGCCCGCCTAGAGGTCGTGCGTCTTGGCGAAGGCCAGGACCGTGTCCACCCAGAGTTGCGGCCGCCGCATCAGCGCGAAGGAGCCTTCCTTCGAGAATTCCTGCAGGGTGAAGTCGGGGCGCAGGGCGGCGGCGCGCAGGTCGTTGGGGTGCAGGACATCGCCGGTGTCAGTGAGCAGCAGGGTTGGCGCGCGGATGGCCGCGAGGTCCTTGGACATGTCGTTGGAGAAGACCGCCGCATAGACCGGCGAGTGGGGCGCGCTGCGAAACTGGCCGAGCACCGCCCACGTGACCCCGGCCGTGTTCTCTGGCATCCCCCCGATCCGGTTGTAGATGCTGGCATAGGCCTCCGACAGGTGACTGCCGTCCGGCTTCAGGGCGGGGCTGTCCGAGGGGCGCGCCAGCCGCTCGGCGCTCTCCTGGGCGTTGTAGAGCGGGACGCCGTGCAGCACCACGCCCGCGGTCCGGCCGGGGTGGCGGGCTGCGAAGGCGGCGGCGAAGGCGGCGCCGGTGTGGTGTCCGGCGACGATGACCCGGGGCGCCTTCAGCCGGTCCAGAAGGGGAACCAGGTTGTCGGCCAGGGCCGCCATGGTCACGCCGACCGGGGCCGGGTCGGAATTGCCGTAGCCGGGATTGTCCGAGACGATCGAGCGGCGGCCCGCGCGGGCCAGGGCCGGCTGGATGTCCACATATTCCGCCATGCCGATGGGCGTCTGGTGGATCAGCAGGATCGGCGTGCGCCCGCCCTGCCCGACCTCGCGATAGTGCAGCTGGCCCAGGGGGGCGTCCACATAGCCCTTGCCGCCCGTGAAGGCCGCGCCGCCCGACCACTGGGTCCCCGACCCGGCCAGGACCGGATCGGCCGCCGCGACGGGGCCGGCGGCGGCCCCAAGCGCGGCGGCGCCGGTGGCGGCGACGAAGGTGCGTCGGTCCATGGTCAGGGTCCTTTTGGAGGAAGGGGGCCGCTCGGTCAGGGCGCCTTGCCCGAAACGATCAGCCAGTGGGCGAACTGCGACAGGGTGCGCTCGGGGGTGAAGGCGGAGGTCGTCGCGCCGGCCTGCGGGATGGCCTGGTAGCCCATCTGAACGTCGGTCAGGCCGGCCGCCTCGGCGACGGCCACGAGGTCCGCGTCCAGCACCCACGCGATGTTGGGTTCGGCGTTGTAATACTCCTCCCACATCCACATGAACTGCTGGAACTCGTCGACGTCGTCGCTTCTCAGGGGCACCTCGATATGCACCGCGACGCCCCCAGGGCGCAGCAGGCGTCGGCTCTCGGCGATGATGCGGGCGGCGGCCTCGGGCGAGGTCTCGTGCAGGACGATCTGCGAGACCACCAGGTCGAAGCTCGCGTCCGCGAAGCGGGTGTGTTCGGCGTTGTCCTGGACGAAGCGGACGGCGTGGCCGAGCCCCTCGGCCCTCAGGTGGGCGTAGCGCAGCTGGGCCGCGCCGATGTCGATGCCCACCGTCTCGGCCTCGGGGAAGGCGGCGGCCAGGGGCACGGTGTTGTGCCCGACGCCGCAGCCCAAATCGAGGATGCGCGTGGGCTTGAATCCGGGAAACCGGGTGTTCAGGTGCGCCACCAGGGTGCGGCCACGGCTGTCGTTGAGCAGGCCGCCGGTCTTGTTGCCGATGCCGAGCTGATAGATGGCGCCGCCGAGGTCGTAGAGGGCGCCGGCGCGCAGATCCTCCTCCTGGGACTCGGCCGCGTAACCGCCGGGCATGCGGTGGACATCCGAATCCACCAGATAGCCGGGCGCCTCCAGCTTGGGATCGACGGTGACCGACCCCTGGGCGACGTTGGACAGGGTCTTCAGCCGCAGGGCCATGCGGTCCTGGTCGGCGTCGACGGCCTGGCCGGTGTAGCGCCACATCAGGTCCTGCGACGAGCGCAGCATGGTGCTCCAGGCGCGATAGAAGGCTTGCGACTCCATCGCGTCGCGCAGCCGCTCCCGGCGCGCCTCTCGCGTGCCGCCTGGAGGCTGGCTGTCGGCCACCGCCACCTCGTAGGCGGCCCGGTTGCCCCGGCTGAGACCGTGCAGCTGGGTGCGGAAGTCGGCCACGAACCGCAGCCGCGACAGGTCTTCCTGACTGACGTCGGGGCTCTCGGGATGGAAGCGGGTCATGAGCAAAGCTCCAGGCGCGGCGCGAAGGTCGGATGAAGCAACTGTAGCGCCACATCCCGCGCCTGAGTAAAGACCTTGCCTACCAACCGCCCCTCGAACAGCTGGATCACGCCGTGGACACCAAGGACGCCTTCGCCGTCGCCGGACCGACCAAGTTCTTCTTCGAGGACGAGGCCGTCGACCGTCTGTTCGCCATGACCATGACCCTGGGGGCGGAGATTTCCTCGGTCAGCGAGAAGCTGGACACCGTCCTGCGGCTGCTGGAACGCCAGCAGGTCATCGACCCGGCGGCCGTCGCCGCCTTCGAGCCCACCGACGAGGAACAGGCCGCGCGGGACGCCGCCCGCCGAAACCTCGTCTCCGCCCTGCTGGCCCCCTTCCGTCAACAGGCCGATGACCTCGTCCAGCAGGCGGCCGCGAAGAAGGGCTGAGCGCCGCCTGCCGCTTGCCAATGAACCAGCCGGGCGCGTAATGGCCCGATATCGACGCCTCCAAGGATCCCGCCATGACCCACGCCATCCTGCCCGAAGCGCTTCAGGGCCTCAGCGGTCGGATCGTCGACGTCGACACCCATGAGATGATGCCCGCCCAGGTATGGCGAGAACACTTCGGTGAGATCGACGATCAGTTCGTCGAGGCCTTCCTGCACGACGAGACCCTGGGCAGCGTCTCGCCCAACAACCCCAACCAGCCGAGCTTCACCGGCGACACCCTGGCTATCGGCGAGGACATCTGGGACATCAAGGGACCGCTGGCCCCCGGCGCGGTCGACCCGGCCCGGCGCATCGAGGTGATGGATCGCATGGGCATCCACCGCCAGCTGATGTTCCCCACCAGCGTCGCCCTCTACGGCATGGGGCTGATGCTCTACCCGGCCGACTACGGCTACCTGCGCCGCTTCACCGGCGATCGCCAGCAGACCGGCCGCCGCCTGTGTGAGGCCTACAACCGCTGGATCGCCGAGCGCGCCGTCTTCTCAGACCGCATCCGCCCTGTGGCCGTCGTCTATGGCGACACGCCCGAGGAGCTGCTGAGCGTGACCAAGGGCGTCCTGGCCGACGGTCTGAAGGCCGTGATGCTGATGAGCTCGGTGTTGCCCGGCGGGTGTTCGCCGGCCGCCGAGGCCCTGGATCCGTTCTGGAAGCTGCTGACGGACAACGGCGCGGTGGCGACCCTGCACATCGGCGCCGAGGGCGGCTTCCTGAAGACCGACAAATGGCGCGACGCCCCCGCCTTCGAAGGCTTCCGCGTCCATGCCGAGATCAACTTCGACCCGTGGCGGCAGTCGATCGTCAGCTGGCCCGCGGAGAACTTTCTCACCGCCATGATCCTGGGCGGCGTGTTCGCCCGCCACCCCACCCTGCAGATGGGGGCGGTGGAACTGGGGGCCTACTGGATCGGGCCGATGACCGAGAAGCTCGACTACATCTACGAGCGCCGCAACGGGGCCACCGGCGCCGGGACCTACAAGCTGCCTGAGCGGCCGTCCGAATACGTCCGCCGCAACATCAGCATCACCCCGTCCGTGGGCGAGCCCGTGGGCCAATACATCGAGCGCTACGGCCTGGAGGACATCTACTGCTTCTCCAGCGACTACCCCCATATCGAGGGCGGCAAGAGCCCGATGCAGACCTTCTACGACAGTGTGAAGGATCGCGGCGAGGCGGTGGTCGAGAAGTTCTTCGTCGGCAACGGCGCCCGCCTGCTGCCCGCCTAGCAAGGAATTCTCATGGAAGTCCTGATCGACCGCGCCTTCGTCCGCATCAGCGAGGGACTGGTCCACCTGCGCAAGGTCGAAGGCGCCGCCGGCAAGCGGCCCCTGCTGATGATCCACCTGTCCCCGGCCTCGTCCAAGCGGCTGGAGCCGGTGATGCGCGACCTGCGCGCCGTGGGCTTCGACGCCCCGCTGATCGCCCCCGACACCCTTGGCAACGGCGACTCGGCCCCGCCGGCCATTCCTGAGCCGGACATCAGCTATTTCGCCGGCAGCCTGGCGCGGCTGCTCGACGCCATGGATATCGACAAAGTCGACCTCTTCGGCATGCACACCGGCGCCCGCACCGCCTGCGAGTTCGCCCTGGCCCACCCCGACCGCACCGGCCGCCTGGTGATCGACGGCATCACCGAATACAGCCCCGAGATGCGGGCGGTGTTCGCCGAGCACTACACCCCGCGGGTGAAGCCCGACCCCTTCGGCGCGCAGCTGATCTGGGCCTTCAACTTCAGCCGCAACCAGCACCTCTACTATCCGTGGTTCATGCAGGACGAGGCCCACAGCCTCAACAAGACCATGCCGTCGCCGGAGGCGCTGCAGCAGTCCACGCTGGAAATCCTCAACTCGCTGGACACCTATCACATGGCCTACAGCGCCGCCTTCCAGTACGCCTCGGCGAGCAAGGTGGCGGCCCTGACGGTGCCGACCCTGCTGATGAAGCCGCAGGACGGCACCCCGGCGATCAACGCGGCGGCGGACGCCTACGCCAACGGCCGTAATGTGGTGGCCCGCGACATCACCGGCGGCGATCTCGGCTTCGCCAGGGCTATCGCCGACTTCATCAACGAGGGCTGACGCCCTTGGGCTGGCCTCGGGGCCGCCGCTCGGCGTAAGACTGGGGCCCGCGTCGCCCCACCGAGGTCGCCTTGTCCCTGACCATGCCCGCGCCCGACAGGGCCACCCTCGACCGCCGCGCCGAGATCGTCCGGGCCATGCGGGCCATCGTGCCGGGCGAGGGAGTCATCGCCGACGAGGCGTCCATGCGCCCGTTCGAGTCCGACGGCCTCACCGCCTACAGGCAGACGCCCCTGGTGGTGGTCCTGCCGCAGACTACCGAACAGGTCTCGCGCGTCCTCGCCTGGTGCCAGCAGAACGACGTCAAGATCGCCCCCAGGGGATCGGGCACCTCCCTGTCCGGCGGCGCCCTGCCCCTGGAGGACGGGGTGCTCCTGGTGCTGTCCAAGCTGAACCGGGTGCTCGACATCGACTACGCCAACCGCTGCGTGACGGTGCAGCCCGGGGTGACCAACCTGGCCATCAGCCAGGCCGTGGCCGGGCGCGGATTCTACTATGCGCCCGATCCTTCCAGCCAGATCGCCTGCTCCATCGGCGGCAATGTCGCGGAGAACTCGGGTGGGGTTCACTGCCTGAAATACGGGCTGACCACCAACAACATCCTCGGGGTCGAGGTGGTGCTGATGGGCGGAGAGGTGGTGAGGCTCGGCGGCAAGCACCTGGACGCGGGCGGGCTCGACCTGCTCGGCGTCATCGTCGGCTCGGAGGGCATGTTGGCGGTGGTCACCGAGGTGACCGTGCGCATCCTGCCGCGGCCCGAGGTGGCCCGCGCGGCTCTCATCGGCTTCCCCACGGTGGAGGCGGCCGGCCGCTGCGTCGCCGAGGTCATCGCCGCCGGCATCATCCCCGCGGGCATGGAGATGATGGACCGCCCGGCCATCCACGCCGCCGAGGCCTTCGTCCACGCCGGCTATCCCATGGATGTCGACGCCCTGCTGATCATCGAGCTCGATGGCTCGCCCGCCGAATGCAGCCATCTGCTGGAAGAGGTAGGGGCCATCGCCCAGGCCTGCGGCGCCGTCACCTACAAGACCTCCCAGGACGAGGCGGAACGGCTGGTGTTCTGGGCCGGCCGCAAGGCCGCCTTCCCGGCCATGGGGCGGATCGCGCCCGACATGTACTGCATGGACGGCACCATTCCCCGCCGCCGTCTGCCCGATGTCCTGGCCCGCATGGAGACCCTGTCGGCGGACTACGGTCTGAAGGTCGCCAACGTCTTCCACGCCGGCGACGGCAACCTGCACCCGCTGATCCTCTACGACGCCAATATCGAGGGGCAGTTGGACAAGGCCGAGGCCTTCGGCGCCGACATCCTGCGCCTTTGCGTCGAGGTCGGTGGGGTGCTGACCGGCGAGCATGGGGTGGGCGTGGAGAAGCGCGACCTGATGCCGACGATGTTCAACGACAGCGATCTGGCCCAGCAGCAGCGGCTGAAGTGCGCCTTCGATCCCCAGATGCGGCTGAACCCCGGCAAGGTCTTCCCGACCCTGCACCGCTGCGCCGAGCTGGGGCGGATGCACGTCCATCGCGGGGCCCTCCCCTTCCCCGACCTGCCGCGGTTCTGACGTGACCGGCTACCCTGACAGCCTGCGTCCCATGGACGAGACCGAGGTTCAGGACGCCATCCTGCAGGCCGGGGCCGCCGGGCGCACCCTGGAGATCGTCGGCGGCGGCTCCAAGGCGACCCTGGGCGCGACCCGGGCCGCCGATGGCCGCCTGGACATGAGCGGCCTGGACGCGGTGATCGACTACGACCCGCCGGAACTGATCCTGACCGCCCAGCCGGGCGCGCGACTGGAAGCGGTGGAGCGGCTGCTCGAGGCCAGCGGCCAGATGCTGGCCTTCGAGCCCATGGACTACGGCCCCCTGCTGGGCCTGCCCGCGGGCCAGGGGACGCTTGGAGGGATGATCGCGGCCAATGCGGCGGGGCCGCGGCGGCTGACGGCCGGCGCCGTGCGCGACCATTTCCTCGGCTTCAGCGCGGTCTCGGGGCGCGGCGACATCTTCAAGGCAGGCGGCAAGGTGGTGAAGAACGTCACCGGCTATGACCTGCCCAAGGTGCTGGCGGGATCGTGGGGGACCCTGGCGGCGCTGACCGAGGTGACGTTGAAGGTGCTCCCCCGTCCCCGCTCGAGCGCCACCCTGGTGCTGCGCGGCCTGACCGACGCCCAGGCCTGCGAGGCCATGGGCGCCTGCCTCGGCTCGCCGACGCCGGTGACCGCGGCGGCCCACCTGCCCCGCGGCTGGGAGGCGCTGACCGGGCCGGCCACGCTTCTGCGCCTGGAGGGGGTGGAGCCTTCCATCGTCCATGGGATCGACGCCATCGGCCGGCTTCTGCCCGCCCACGGCGGCCACGAGGTGCTGGGCCCCGAAGACAGCCGCCGCCTTTGGCGCCACATCAGCGACGTCGGCCCCTTCCAGGCCGACCCGCGGTCCCTCTGGCGGGTGTCCGTGGCCCCTGCCGACGGCTGGCGCCTGGTCGAGGCCTTGGCGGAGCGCGTAGCGGAGGCCGTCTACGACTGGGCGGGAGGCCTGGTCTGGCTGGCCATGCCCCCCGAGGCTGACGGCGGCGCGAAAGCTGTACGGCCTGTCGTCGCCCGGCTCGGTGGGCACGCGACCCTGGTGCGGGCGCCTGTCACGGTGCGCGCGAGGATTTCCACCTTCCCTCCCCAACCGCCCGCCCTCACGGCGCTGTCGGCGCGGGTCAAGGCCGCCTTCGATCCGCAGGGCGTGCTCGGCCCGCGTCATGACCTGTCCGGCGCCCCGCCCGAGGCCGATTGAGACCCCATGCAGACCCGCTTCTCCCTAGACCAGCTTGCCGATTCCGACACAGCCGAGTCCGAAAGCGTCATCCGCAAGTGCGTCCACTGCGGCTTCTGCCTCGCGACCTGCCCCACCTATGTCCTGCTGGGCGATGAGCTCGACAGTCCCCGGGGGCGCATCTACCTGATGAAGGACATGCTCGAGAACGAGCGCGCCCCGACGGCCGAGGTGGTCAAGCACATCGACCGCTGCCTCTCGTGCCTGTCCTGCATGACCACCTGCCCCTCGGGGGTGAACTATGGCCGGCTGGTGGACCACGCCCGCGCCTATATCGAGGACCGCTACCGTCGCCCCCTGGCAGATCGGCTGCTGCGCCGGCTGCTGGCGGCGACCCTGCCCTACCCCCGCCGGTTCCGACTGGCGCTGGCCCTGGCCCGGCTGGCGCGACCGCTGGCGTCGTTGCTGGGGACGGTCGCGCCCCTGCGCCCGGTGGCCGCCATGCTGACCTTGGCGCGGCGGACGCCCCAGGCCGCGCCGGCCCCTGCCCCCTCGACGGCGCCGCATCCGGCGCCGCGCGGCCGGGTGGCCATGCTGCAGGGCTGCGCCGAGCCGGTCCTGCGGCCGCAGATCCAGGCCGCCGCCGAACGGCTGCTGATAGGCGCCGGATTCGAGGTCGTCCGCGCGCCTGGCGAGAGCTGCTGCGGCGCCCTTAGCCACCACATGGGCCGGGAGGCGGAGGCCAAGGCCTTCGCCCGGGCGAACGTCGATGCCTGGACGGCGCAGGTCGAGGCGGGGGGCCTGGAGGCCATCATCGTCACCGCCTCGGGCTGCGGCGCCCCGATCAAGGCCTATGGCTTCCTGCTGCGCGATGATCCGGACTACGCCGAGCCCGCGGCGCGGGTGTCCGCCCTGGCGCGGGACGTGGGCGAGTTCCTGGCCCAGGCGGGCCTGCCGCCGGTCACCCAGCCCTCAGGGCTCGTCGTCGCCTACCAGGCGGCCTGTTCATTACAGCACGGCCAGAAGCTGGGCGGCGTCGGACCGGCCCTGCTACGCCAAGCCGGCTATGACGTGCGGGAGCCGACGGAGGCGCACCTGTGCTGCGGATCGGCGGGAACCTACAACATCCTGCAGCCGCAGATCGCCGGCCAGCTGCGGGACCGCAAGCTGGCCGCCCTCGACGCCACAGGGGCCGCCGTGATCGCCAGCGGCAACATCGGCTGCCTGACCCAGCTCAGCCGGACCAGCGGCCCGCCCACCGTGCACGCCGTCGAGCTGCTCGACTGGGCCTGCGGCGGGCCACGCCCGGCGGGCGTGCCCGGCTAGGGCCTAGAGCTGGCTTCAGATTGAAGGGATGGAATAGAACCCGATCACCCCGGCGAATCCCGGGGCCCAGATCATATGGCTGTAAGGCGGCGCATTAGGATCTGGATCCCGGCATTCGACGGGCAGATCGGATTGGGAAGGCGGTTCAAACCCAAGCCAATCCGCCCTACTTCCGCGCCGAGGTGATGAACCAGCAGCGGAACACGCCGAGCGAGTCCGGCCCGAAGGCGTGGACGTCGCGCTCGGCCTTGCCGACGGCCGGCTGATAGCCGACCAGGGGCTCAGTGAAGCCGGCGTCCTGCATCAGCCGCGCGAAGTCGAGGTTCTGCGCGCCGCGCCAGAACGGCTCGTTGTTGTACATCGCCTCGAAGTCCGCGTTGACGCGGGCCCACGGGCTGTTGTCGCCGGCCTTGGTCGGCACCTCCAGGTGGATCACCACGCCGCCGGGCTTCAGCAGCCGGTGGCACTCGCGCATGATGTTGCGCACGCCGGAGCCTGACGTCTCGTGGATCAGCACCGCGGTGAAGATGAGGTCGAAGCTCTCGTCCTCGAAATGCGTGTGCTCGGCGTCCTGCTGCGAGAAGTGGATCGGCGCGCCCAGATGCTCGGCGCGGGCATGGGCGTAGCGCAGCATCGAGGCGCCCACGTCGATCCCGTGGACCTCGGCCTCGGGGAAATAGCCGGCCACCGCCACCAGGGAGGGGCCGACGCCGCAGCCGAGCTCGAGGATGCGCTGGGGGGCCATGTCCGGGTAGCGATCGAACAGATGCTGCGCGACCACATGCCCGCGGGCGTCGTTCATCAGCCCGCCATTGCGGCCGAGCATGTAAACGGCGCCGCCGCGGTCCATCACCGCGCCCTGGCGCACGCCGCCGTCGTCGAGGGGATAGCCGCCGGGCATCATGTGGGTGTCGAGGGCGTCCAGGTAGCGCGGGGCCTTGAAATCGGGGTCGATCTCCAGCGAGCCCTTGGGCTGCACGGACGCGGCCCGCCCCTCCAGGTCGTCGATCTGGCGGTCAACGGAGGTGGAGACCGCATCCCACAGCATCTCTTGCGACGCCCGGCGATAGCTCACCCAGGAACGGAAGGTGTCGAGCTCATGGAGGGCCTCGCGGACCTCGGCCATGGGCGCCTCGCCCCCCCGGCGCCCGTTCACATCGGCCGCCACGCTGCCGACGATGCGCTGTTCGATGGGGTTGATCTGCGTCTGCAGATAGACCTTGAGGTCGCGGACGAAGAGCTGCTCGGCGCGCTCGTCGTGGTTGGCCTCGGCCATCATCGGGTGTGCTTGTGCCATCACGCCATCTCCGCCGCTATGATCTGATCTGCTTCGGCCTGAACCGGCTGCCGCTGCTCCAGCGCCGCCGCCTGCCGCTCCGCGTCGTCGCGCAGGACCCGGAAGACCTTGGCGATCTGCCGCTGGCGGATCGCATCGCGCTCCGCCGTCTCCTGCGCATCGGGTTCGAACGCCTCGATGGCCTCCAGGGTCATCACCCCGGCGCGCGCCGACAGCCGCTCCACCGTGTCCAGCCGTTCGCGGACGATGGCGAGCTCGGCAAGCACGGCGGTCAGCATCTGCGACAGCCGCTCGATCTCCGCGCTCTCGCCCGGGATGGGGCGGCGCGGGTTGTTCAGCAGGCTCGAGGAAGAGGTTTGTTTGATAGACATGTCGAAAATCCAATGGGCAAGCGCCCTAGCCTGCCACCGTGCATCATACACATGGGCGCCGGTCGGGGCGAGACCAAGCCATCCGACACGCGGGCGCCAACCTAGACCGTGATCACCGGCTGGCTGAGGTCGTTCAGGGCCTTGTGGCCGTCGGCGGTGATCTCGACGAGATCCTCCAGGTGGGCCGAGCCGCCCATGCCGACGTTGAGCACCGGGCAGTCGACGCTGAGCACCATGCCCGGCTCCAGGGCCGGATCGGCGACGAAGAAGGCCTGTTCCGGATGGTACGGGTCCTCGTTGTGGTTTAGCCCGACGTTGTGCGGGCCGAAGCGGACGTCGAAGTCGTAGCCATCCTTGCGCAGGGCCTCGCGGCCGATGGCGCGGATCTCAGAGAACTTCAGCCCCGGCTTCAGTCGGTCGCGCACCGCCCGCCAGCCCAGCTGGGCCGCCTCGGTGGCGCGCTTCATCTCTCGCCGCGGCTCGCCCACGCTGATCGTGCGGCCATAGTCGCCGTGATAGAGGGCGAACTCGCTGACCGCGTCGATGAGGAAGACATCGCCGGCCTTGATCTCGGCGTCATACAGCGGCGAGGAGATGCCGTTGACCAGGAAGGTCACGGGGGTCCCGCCGCGAAGGGCCACCTCGCTGTAGAAGGCGGCGCGCAACTGGCGGAAGGTGGCTCCGGGGCGAGCGGTGGAGCGCACCGCGGCCAGGGCCGCGTCCTGGTTGGCGACCGCCGCGTCGCGGCTGAGGGCCACAGTGACGGGGGTCTTCACCTGCCGCATCCGCCGCACAAGGTTGTCGCCGGCGACAGTCGTCAGCCCCGGCTCCAGGTCGGACAGATGCTGGGCCAACAGGGGATCATCCACCGCCACCCGCGCCTTGGTCAGGCCGAGGTCGCGGATCGCCTTGCGGAGCGCCCAGTCGGCGTTGGCGCTGGCGGCGTGGGCGGCCAGGGCCTTGTTGAGCTGGCTGGCGCGATAGGCCTCGAAGGGCATGGCGGGCACAAGGCCGAGGTCGCGCATGGTCGAGGGGGCCGCGGCCAGGGGCTCGCCGTCGGCGGACCGCGCACCGGAGGGATCTGCGCCGCTGAACAGATAGTAGGCGTAGTCATAGCCCGGGCGGCTGTCGGCGAACTGGTAGTAGTAGCCGAAGGCCGGCAGGATGATGGCGATGCGATCGTCCTTGCGCCGGGTCATCACAGCCACGGGGCCGGCGTCGAAGGTCTCGAAGCCGAACAGGGGCCGTGACCCCGTCAGGTAATAGAGGTTGGTGGGGGCGCGCACGACGATGGCGTCGACCTGGTTGGCCTCCATCAGCGCATAGGCCCGCTCGAAATTGACGAAGGGCTGGTGGAGGGGTTTCAGCGCCTCGGCCGCCGGCAGCTTGAACGGCGTCTCGGCCGCCACGCCGCTGCCCGCCTGGGCCGAGGCCACGCCCCCCACGACCGCCGCCGCCAGCACATCCCTGCGATTCATCTCGACCGTCCCCGAACGCGAGGGCGAAGGGTGAACCCAATCGGGCGGGACCTCAATCCTTGTAGCTCGGGTCCTGCTGATCGAGGCGGCGGATCAGCGCCGGCCAGGCCAGGCGGGCGGTGAGGTTGGACAGGTCCTGGACCCCGGTGATCTGGTCGCGGAAGCGATCCTGGACCGGGGCCGGCGGGATCACCAGCGGCCGGCCGCCGCTGAGCGCCGCCACCTGGATCTCGCAGGCCCGCTGCATCTCGTACATGTGCAGGAAGCCGTGGGCGACGGTGCGGCCGCAGGTGAGCAGGCCGTGGTTGCGCAGCACCAGGTGATTGCGCTGGCCGATGTTGGCCGCCAGGCGCTGGCGCTCGTCCATGTCCAGGGCCAGGCCCTCGTAGTCGTGGTAGCCCACGTCCATGGTCAGGGCCACCTGGTTGAGGGGCAGCAGCCCCTCCGCCTGGCAGCTCACCGCCACCCCTGCCACCGTGTGCAGGTGCACCACCGCCGACACCTCCGGCCGCGCCTCGTGGATGGCGCCGTGGATGACGAAGCCCGCGTGGTTGTAGCCCAGCCCGGTGATGTCGGTGACGATCTCGCCGGCGGGGGTGATGCGCACCAGGTTGGAGGCGGTGACCTCCTCGAAGAACAGGCCCAGGGGGTTGATCAGATAGTCGTGGCCGCCCGGGACCCGCGCCGAGATGTGGGTGAACACCAGGTCGACCCAGCCGAACATGGCCGCCAGCCGGTAGGAGGCCGCCAGGTCGGTGCGCACCTGCCATTCCTCGGGGCTGACCTCGTCGCGCAATGATCGGCTCATGGACTGCTCTCCGGACAAGGCCGCGATGGCGCCTGGACCCTTAGCCGCCCGGCTGACTAGATGCGAGCCGAACGCCACAGGACCCGCCGATCATGCTCGAAATCCGCCTGAACACCCAACTGTCCGCCCGGCCGAAGGCCGCGGATTTCGATGTCCGCGAGGCGCCCCGCCCCGAGGCGTTCGGCGACGGACAGGTGCTGGTGCGCAGCATCATGATGTCGCTGGACCCGTATCTGGGCATGGCGCTGCAGGGCAAGCACTACGGCTCCGCCCCCGGCGACGGGCCCCTGCCCGGCCGGCTGGTGGGCGAGGTGATCGGGTCGGGCTCGCCCGACTTCGCCGTGGGCGACCATGTGGTGGGCCAGTGGGGATGGGCGGAGTACGGCGTGGCCGCCGCCGACACCCTGCGCAAGGTCGATTCCAGCGTGCCCCTGTCCCTGCACCTCAGCGTCCTGGGCATGCCGGGCCTGACCGCCTGGGCGGCCATGACCCAGCTGGCCAAGGTCAAGGCAGGCGACATCCTGACAGTGGACGCCGCCGCCGGGCCGGTGGGCGCCACGGCCGGTCAGATCGTGCGCAACCTCGGCGGCAAGGCCTTCGGCATCGCCGGCGGGCCTGAGAAGTGCGCCCTCGTGAAGGACCAATACGGGTTCGACGACTGCATCGACTACAAGCGCGAGGGCTGGGTCGAGGCGCTGAAGGCGGCCTGCCCGGAAGGCCCCACCGTCCACCTGGAGAATGTGGGCATGTCGGTCTACGGACCGATCCTGGACATGATCCAGCCGTTCGGCCGCATCGTCTTCAGCGGCCTGGCCGAGCACTATCACGGCGAGCCCATGGCCGTTCCCGTCGGCCGCTTCATGGGCAAGCGGGCGGTGCTGATGGGGGTCATCGTCTATGACTACGAGGACCGCTACGACGAGTGGCTGGACCTCGCCATCCCCTGGGTCAAGGCGGGGACCCTGACCGTCGCCGAGGACATCGCCGAGGGCCTGGCGGCCGCCCCGGCCCAGTTCGATAAGCTGATGGCCGGGCGCAACGTGGGCAAGACCCTGGTCCGGCTCGGGCCGGACCGCGCCTAACCGCAACGGGCCCATCGGGCTGACTTCAAGCCAATCAAACAGACCACGGATCCCCGGCGAAAGCCGGGGCCCAGATCATAGGGCTGAGCGGTGTCGCTCTATGATCTGGATCCCGGCGTGCGCCGGGAGTTCGAAGCCGGGTGGTGATTCAGTCTGAAACCGACCCGCCCTAGATCATCCCCAGGACCTGGTCCGTCGAGCGGACCAGGCCCAGGCGGGGGAAGATCTTCTCGAAGGCGAACCGGTGCATGTCGGGGTCGTAGCTGGAGGTGGCGTCCTCGGCGAAGACCACCGTGTAGCCGTGCTCCCAGGCGTTGCGCGCGGTGGATTCCACCCCGAGGCTGGTGGCGACGCCCCCCAGCACGATGGTGGTGACGCCCCGGCGGCGCAGCTGCAGGTCCAGCTCGGTGCCGTAGAAGGCGCCCCACTGCCGCTTGTTGATATGGATGTCGCTGTCGATCCGGCCGATGCCGGGCACGAGGTCGGCGAAGTTGGCCGGAAAGCCGCCGGGGCGCACCGAAGGCTGGTCCACGGCCTGCTTCATGCCGTCGGCGCCGCCGGGGCTCCAGCCCACGGTGACCAGCACCACAGGCGCCGAGGCCGCGCGGAACCGGTCGGCCAGCTTGCGGCTGTTGGCGACGACGGTGTCGACCGCGTGCGGGGCGGTTGGGGCGCCGAGGATGCCCTCCTGCAGGTCGATCAGCACCAGCGCCGTCTTGGCGATGTCGAGCTTGTCCATGGGTCATCCAGTCTGGGTCAGGGAGAAAATCAGCAGGGGCGAAGCCGGCGCTACATCACCAGGGGCGGGCCGCCCTGGGGTTGCATGGCCATGGCGACAGCCTGCTCGGGCGGCAGCTCGGGATCCCAGTCCCGGGCGACCACCCGCCGGCCGTTATAGGCGTTCGACTCGTCGGCGCACAGCCACAAGGCCGGGGGCCCCATGATCTCGGGCGGCAGCACGCCGGAGCCGCCCCCCTGCCCTTCCAGGCCCAGGGGGCCCTTGCCGGCCTTGAACGTCGCGTCGACCAGGTCGCCCTTGCCGCCGCCGGGCAGGAGCGCCGTGTCGGCCGGTCCGCCGGGCAGCAGCACATTGGCGGTGACGCCGGTCCCCTCCAGGTCCCTGGCCCAGGCGACGGTGGCCGCTTCCAGCCCGGCCTTGCAGGCGCCGTAGGGACCGCTGCCGCTGAACAGCATGGTCGGCCGTGAGGTGGAGATGTTGATGATCTTGCCGAAGCCGGCCTTGACCATATCCGGCAGCACGGCCTTGGCCATCAGGAAGGGGCCGACGAAGTTGGTGTCGACCATATGCTGGTAGCTTTCCACCCGGGCTTCCCAGAACTTGGGCCGCACGGCCGGGGGGGCCGCGGCGCCGGCCTCGAAAGGCGCCCGCGCGGCGTTGTTGATCAGCACGTCGATGCGCCCGAAGGCGGCCTTGGTCTGCTGCGCGACCTTCTGGCAGTCGTCCCAGTCGGAGACGTCGGCGAGCATGATCCGTGTCCGACCCGGCGCGATCTGTTCGGCGGCCGTCAGGGTCTCGTCGAGTTCGGCCTGGGAGCGGGCGGCGGTCAGCATCAGCCGCGCCCCCTGCGCCAGGAGGTCCAGGGCCATGATCCGGCCGAGGCCGCGGGCGCCGCCGGTGATGATGACGACGCGGTCTTGGAGCGAGGGATAGTGTGCCATCGCTCGAACCTAGAGGCGGCCCTCCGCGGCGGCCACCCCATCCGCCGGACTATCCGCAGGGCGGGGCGGCGGCGCGCTTAGCCGTTGCGACTACCGCCGACCCCATGCCAGTTTGCCCCATGCACCCAACAGCCCCCCTCGCGACCCGTCGCTATGTCCCCGGCCCGGACGGCCAGATCCATGTCTACGACACGGGCGGAGAAGGCGTTCCCCTGGTGATGCTGCACCAGGCCCCGACCTCGTCCATCGACTTCGCGGCCACCTTCCCCGCCTTCGCCCGCGCCGGGCAAAGGCTGCTGGCGATGGACATGCCCGGCTACGGCATGTCGGACGCCCCGGCCGAGCCCGCCACCATCCACACCTATGCGGACGCCGCCCTGGCGATGATGGACGGCCTGGGGGTCGAGCGCGCCCATTTCATCGGCCACCACACCGGCATCAAGGTCTCGGTGGAGCTGGCCGTCGCCCATCCCGAGCGCGCCGCCAAGCTGGTTCTCTACGGGCCCTCGCTGTCGACCCTCGACGACAACAAGCCCATGTGGGACGCGCTGGTGCCGCACGAGCAGGCCGGCCGCATCCACAAGCCCGAGCCCGGCGGCGTGCACCTGTCCGACCAGTTCAAGCGCAGCGAGGGCTATGCCGGCGTCGCCGTGGCCCAGCGCACCATCCTGGCCAATCTGATGGCCGGGCCCAAGTGGTGGTACGGCCACAACGCCGCCCTCACCCACGACATGACCGAGGCCTTCCTGGCCCTGCGCGCCCCGGTGATGCTGCTGACCAATCCCGGCGAGATGATGCTGGAGAAGACGCTGGCCATGGCCGCGCGCAAGCCCGAGGCGCGGCTGGTGACCCTGAAGACCCAGGGCGCGATCGCCATGGACACCGATCCCGACGAATTCGTCGACGCGGTGATGGCCTTCCTGCGCGAGGACTAGGCCGCCGCCGCCTCCTGGCGCCGGACCGCCCGGCGCATGAGGAAGGCGCAGCCGATCGCCATCAGCAGGAAGGGGACCTGCACCAGGCACAGGGAATAGCCGACCTTGGCGTCGTCGGCGAACACCCGCTGGGTCAGCACCGCCACCAGCACGGGCCCGACCGAGGCCCCTAGCAGGCCGACGAACAGGCTCTGGATGGCGGTGGCCACCCCCCGGATCTCGTTCGGGAACAGGTTCTGGACGACGATGTAGACCAGCACCCCGTAGAGCGGGAAACAGACGTTCTGCAGGCCGTGCAAGGCCAGGGCGACCGTGACGTTCGGCGAGAAGACCAGGAACGCCCCCGGAAGGGTGCCGATGATGGCCACGATGATCAGGTTGAGCCGCGAGTCCGAGCGCGGAAGCCGGGCGGCGCGGTCCGAGACGTAGCCGCCGCCCACCGTTCCGATCAGGCCGCAGACGATGGACAGGGTCCCCAGCATGCCGCCGAGATCGGCCGGGGGCACGTGGAAATGGCGAATGAAGAAGGCCCCCGTCCAGGCGGCGCTGGAATACACAGCCAGCCCGCTGCAGAAGGCCATGCCGTAGAGCGGCAGGACGGCGGCGGCGTTCCTGCGCACGTGGCTGAAATAGGGATTGAGCGCGGTCCAGCTCATGGCGATCGCCTGGGCGCCCCCGCGCCGGACCGGCTCGACCGCCGTCAGCAGCAGGATGACGGCGAAGCCCCCCAGGGCGCCCCAGATCATCAGCAGCACCCGCCAGGGCGCGCGGCCGCCCAGCAGCGGCAGGCCATCAAAGGCCCCCTGCGCGCCGAGACGCAGCACCTGGCCGCCGAGGATGAGCGCGGCGCTGCTGCCGAGGATCTGCCCCATCAGCACGGCGCTGACCGCCCGCCCCCGCCGATGCGGCGGCAAGAGGTCGGCGATCATGGAGATCGCCACCGGCCACAAGGTCGCCTCCCCCGCGCCCACGAACACCCGCGCCAGGAACAGATGGCCGAAGCTGGCGGCCAGCCCTCCCGCCAGCGTCGCCAGGCTCCAGATCGCCACGCCGCCCAGCAGCAGATTCCGTCGCGAGACGCGGTCCGCCATCAGCCCCAGGGGGATGCCGGCGACGGAATAGAGCAGGGCGAAGGACAGGCCCTGCAGCAGGCTCATCTGGGTCTCGGAGATCATCAGGTCGGCGCGGATCGGATCGACCACCAGGATCAGCACCATCCGGTCCATGGTGCAGAGGGCGGCGGTGAACACCAGAACCGCCACGGTCCACCAGGCCCGTCCCGCGGAAGGCCAGGGGGGTTCGACAGTGGCGGTGTCTTGCACGGGAACAGCCTTCATGGGCGCGGAGAGGCGGGGGCCTTGAGCACCCCCCGGCGGATCAGATCGTCGATGTCCCGCTTCTGCAGGGCCTCGTGTTCTTCGCCCCGCTCGATGGGACGGTCGGCGAAGCGGCCGGTGCGGGCGAAGGTCGCGCCGCGATAGCCGGGGGCGTGCAGCGACGCCTGCAGCTGGGCCAGGGGATTGAGCGGTCCGGGCGTGCAGCGGGCGGCGCGCTGGGCCTCGATATCGAGGGTGGCGGTGATGAACCCTTCGGCGCTGTCCGCCGACGCCGCCAGGAGATTGCCGCGGTAGTCGATGATCTCGGACGGCTGCATTCTGGTGAGGGGCGCGGTCTCGTCGGCGCCCACGGGCCCGAGGTTGCACGACAGCAGGTAGATCATGTTCTCATAGGCCCGCACCCGGCGAACCATGGTCGGCACCAGCGGGTCGTGGGCGTCGGGACTGCCGGGCTTGCGCAGGGCGGCGAAACTCGGCGTCACCAGGGGCGAGGCGGTGGGATTGACCACCACCTCGGCGCCCTTGAACATCAGGCTGCGGGTCATCTCCGGCCAGGCCACGTCGAGGGCCACCGTGGCGCCCAGGCGGCCGATGGGGGTGTCGGCCACCGGAAACAGCGACTCGGCGCCGAAGCGGGCCAGCCAGGCGGGCAGGATGTCGCTCGGCCGGGTCTTGTTGGAGAGGTCGTAGAGCTTGCGGTAGTTGACCACCACGTCGCCCGACGGGCCGATGATCACCGCGGACAGGAAATAGCGGCCGGGAAAGCCGGGGATCGCCTCCACCGGATTGATCGCCACATAGGCGCCCGCCCGCTGCGCCGCCCGGGCGATCAGGTCGGTCTGCGGACCCGGAACCTGGATCGCGGCGGCCATCCAGTCCCTGGCCGTCAGCGGCCCCTGCTGCAGCTGCAGGCAGAATTCGGAGAAGACGTAGAGACGGGCGCCGACCTCGGCCGCCCCGCGGTCCACCAGCCCGGCCACCCGGCGGACGTTCGCCGCCAGGGCCTCGGGCAGGAAGGCCCCGTCCCGGGCGAAGGTGGGCAGCACCCGGGCCTGGACCAGCGCGGCCTTGTAGGGGGCGATGGCGGGCGCGGGCGCGGCCGCCGCCGTCAAGGGCGCAGCCGCGGCGGCGGCCGTCATCAGCAGCGCCGTCCGTCGTGTGGCGTTCCCCATCGCGATCCCCCCTGTCCTGCCTGTGGCGACCTTGGCGCCGGCCGGCCGCAAGGCCAATCGGCATCCTCACCAAAGGCGCGATCGAGTAGCCCCCTGCAGCGCGGGCGCTCCCCGGGCGGCCGGGGATGGTTCGTCAATGGCGCGCGCGCCCACCAGACGAATTATCGGAGGGTCCATCGCAAAAGCGTATCGGCCGCGCCAGAAGCCGCGCCAGGGCCAGGGTCGTCGCGTCGTCCGCCGCCAGCGCCTGCGCCGACAGGGGCAGGCCGTCGGGAGACAGCCCCACCGGGAAGGCGGTGGCCGGCCAGCCGACGATATTACCCAGGGCGGTGATCCGGCCGGCGTCGCGCATGTCGTCGCCGAAGGGCGGGGACGGGCGCGGCGAGGCAGGCGTCAGTAGGGCGCCGTAACCGGCCAGGGCCGCGCGGGTGCGCTCGGCGGCGGCGCGCACCCGCTCGCGCGCCGCCGCCACGGCCGCCGCGCCCTGGCGGTCGGCGAAGGCCAGCCGGCTGAGCAAGGCGGCAGAGAAGCCGGCGGGGTCGGCGGCGATCGCTTCCGCATGCGCCGCCGACCCCTCCGCGGCGCAGATCACCACCGCGGCGCGCAGGTCGTCCGGATCGGCGATGCCCAGGTCGACCGGCTCCACCCTCAGACCGATGGCGCGAGCCCGCGCCAGGGTCGCCTCGAAGGCCGCGGCGACGGCGGCGTCGACCCGATCCTGCGCCCGCAGTCGCAGCGCGGCGAGCGGCAGGGCCCGGGGATCGGCCAGGTGGACGGGAGCGACGCCGGCGACAATGGCCAGCACCGCCGCGCAGTCCTCGGCCGAACGAGCGATCACCCCCACATGGTCCAGCGTCGGCGACAGCGGCGTCACGCCTTCGGTCGAAATGGTCCCCCACCCCGGCTTGTGGCCGAAGACCCCGCACAGGCTGGCGGGAATGCGCACCGAGCCCAGGGTGTCCGTGCCCAAGGCCGCGGCGCACAGGCCAGCCGCCACGGCCGCGCCAGAGCCGCCCGACGAGCCGCCCGGCGTGTGGCCCGCTTTCCAGGGGTTGGCGGTGCGCCCGAACCAGGGGTTGTCGGTGGCCGCGCCGAAGGCCCCCTCGTCCATGTTGAGCAGCCCCAGCACCACCGCGCCGGCGGCCCGCAGCCGCGCGACGCAGGCCGCATCCTGAGGGGCCATCCGGGCGCGGTAGGCGCCGATCCCCGCGTGCCACGGCAGGCCCGCTACCGCGATATTGGCCTTCACGCCGATGAGACAACCGTCCAGGGGCGACAGGGGCGCCCCCTGCGCCCAGCGGGCCGTACTGGCGGCGGCGGCGGCGCGCGCGCCCTCGGCGTCCACCGTCACCCAGGCGCCCAGCGACCCGTCCAGGCGTCCGATGCGATCGAGATAGGCGGCGCAGGCGCCGGCAGGGGTCGCGGCGCCGGAGGCGTAGAGCGCGCCCAGTCCCTGGACGCCGGCGTCGATGAGGGTCTGCTCGAAGGACATTGGGGGCGTCGTTATCCGGTGGGGCGCCAACGGACTACAACGAACCGGAAGGCGCAAGTCGCCGCGTCCGTCCGCACTTCGGACCACTGGGCCGGACGGCCTGTCGGGCCACGGGGGCGGCGGTATAGGGTGCGCTGACATTCCCCTGGCTGGAGATTGCCCCATGGTCCGTCGCTATTCTGACGAACAGCTCGACGAGATGGCCGCCTTTTATGAGGAGCACGGGGCCGTGAAGCTTCCCGGCCTGATCGAGCCGGAATGGGTGGACAAGACCCTCGCCGTCATCGACGAGATGGCCGCCCGGGCCGACGAACCGATCCCGGAAGGTTCTCCCCTGTCCTACGGCCGCGCGGACGGGCGCATGACCATCCGCTACCTGTGGACCCAGTCCCAGGCCATCCGCGACTTCCTGCTGCGGCCGGAAATGGCCGAGCCCATCGCCCGCATCATCGGCTCGCGGCAGCTCCGGTTCTGGTTCGACCTGACCTTCATGCACAACGGCGCCAAGGAAGGCGGCCCGGGCGCCGGCAGCCCCTGGCACCACGACATCGCCTCCTTCGCCTGGAAGGGCGACCATGTGGCCTCCCTGTGGATGGCGATGACGCCGTCCGACGCGGACCGCAGCCGCCTGATGTTCATCGACGGCAGCCACAGGACCGCCCCGGGCTTCTATCGTAACTTCGAGCAGCTGACCTATGACGGCCAGGAAGACGGCTTCCGGACCATCCCCGACTTCAAGGCGCTGATCGCCGAGGGCAAGGAGACGGTCCTGACCTGGGACTGTGAGCCCGGCGACGCCATCATCATCCATCCCTATACGGTGCACGGCGCTGACGGAAACACCGGCGCCAAGGAAGGCCGCCGGGTCGCCATCACCACGCGATGGCTGGGCGACGACGTCCGCTACCTGCCGACGCACTACGACCCCGGCCTGACGCCCTACACCGCCGGCCTCAAGTCGCCGCTGATGGCGCAGAGCAACCTGGTTATGGGCGGCCGACCGCACGGGCCGAACTTCCCACTGGTCTGGGACAACGGCCCGCCCCAGGCGGACGCCACGGCGCAGGCGCCTACCGCTCGCTGAGCAGCGGCCCGAAGCCCTCAACCCGGTCGTGGATGCCGCAGGCGCGCAGGGCGTGCCAGTAGGTGGCGGTATTGATGGCGATCACCGGCTTGCCCAGCCATTGCTCGGCCTCCGCGGCCAGGCGGCACATGGAAAGGTTGGTGCCGACCTGGCAGATGGCGTCGACGTCGTCGCCATTCAGGTCCTTGATCACCTCGCGCAGCCGCTGTTCCGGAACCTGGGCGATGTTGGTCCAGCTGGTGCATTTCAGCGCCACGTCCTTGACCACCTCCAGGCCGCTTTCCTTCAGGAACCCGCCGACGTGGACATTGGCCACCGGGTAGTAGGGTGACACGAAGGCGATGCGCTTGACGTGCTCGCCATAGCTGCGGATCGCCTCGACCAGGGCCACCGAGCCCACAGTCGTCTTGCAGCCGGTGATCTCCTCGATGTCCTTGATCAGCGTCTGGGCGCCCTTGACGCCGCCGTAGAAGGAGATGGCCGAGATCCCCATCACCACATAGTCGGGGTTCATGGTGGTCACTGCCTGCAGGGCCGGCCTCACCCCCTCGGCGATGCTCGCGGTCCCGGCCATGAAGGCTTCGTCCGACAGGGCCTCAGGGTTCTCCACATAGATGTGGCGATACTGGTTGGTGACGCCGGGGGGGCGCATGCCTTCCATGTCGGGCTGGACGACCGTGTTGGTGGACGGGCCGATCACGGCCATCACCTTGCGCGTTCCGAGGACGTCGACCATCGCTGGCTCCCTTGTTGGCCCTAGAGCCGGATAAATGTCCCACAGACTCGACCAGGACCGATGGAACTGGATTGATCCAGTTCAAAAAACACCCCACGTCAGCCGAAATCGGGGGCCCGACCGGCCAGGAAGGCCTCGCGGCCTTCGGCGAATTCCGGCCCCTCGAGGGCGTCGAAGAACAGGTCCCGGGCGGCGGCCTCGTCGGGGCCCGCCCCGGCGCGCAGGAGCGCCATCATCCGCTTGGTGGCGCCCAGCGCCCGCGGCGCCGCGGCGGCCAGCCCCGCGGCATAGGCCTGCGCCTCGGCGTCCAGCCGGTCTTCCGCGAACACGCGATTGACCAGCCCCAGGGCCAGGGCCTCAGGCGCGGGCGCCAGGCGGCCGGTGAACAGCAGATCCTGGGCGGCGGAATAGCCGACCGCCTCCACCAGCCGGCGGGTGTCGGCGAGGGTGTAGATCATGCCCAGCTTGGTGGGGGTGATCCCCAGGCGGGCCCGGTTCTCGGCGAACCGCAGGTCGCAGGCCAGGGCCAGGCCGCAGCCGCCGCCGACGCAGGCGCCGGTGATTACCGCCAGGGTTGGCTTGGCGCAGGCGGCGACGGCGTCCTGGGCGCGGCCGAAGTGACCCATGTAGAGCTTGGCGCGCTCGGTGGTGGCGAAGACCTCGGCGAACTCGCCGATGTCCGCCCCGGCGGAGAAGTCCCGCCCCGCGCCTCTCAGCAGGATCACCCGCACCCCTGCGTCGGCCTCGAGTTGCGCGATCAGCCCGGGCAGGCTGATCCACATGGCCTCGGTCATGGCGTTGCGCTTGGCGGGATTGTCCAGCACCAGGGTGGCGATGGCCCCCTGGCGCTCGATGCGGACCTCAGGATCGCTCATCGCGGCGCCGGCGCGTGGGCGGCGAAATGGGCGGCGATATCCCGCCGCGCGGCGATCCACACGCCGTCGCGCGATCGCACATGCTCCAGGAACCGGTGCAGGGCGCCGATGCGCCCCGGCCGGCCGATGATGCGCAGATGGGTTCCCAGGGACATCATCCGTGGTTCGCTCGCCCCTTCCTCATACAGCCAGTCGAAGGTGTCGATGGCGTAGCGCAGCCAGTCGTCCGGCGTCAGCCCCGGGGCCGACCACATCTTCATGTCGTTGGAGTCCAGGGCATAGGGCAGGACCACGATAGGCTGGCCGCCGGGGGCGTCCCAGAACGGCTGGTCGTCGCTGAAATCGTCCATGTGGTAGGCGAACCCCGCCTCCGCGAGCAGGCGGCGCGTGGCGTCGGTGTGCAGATAGCGCGACAGCCAGCCCGCCGGCGCCGTCCCGGTTGTGCGGGCGATGGAGTCGCGGGCCGACACGATGAAATCGCGCTCCTCCGCCTCGTCCATGTGGAACTGGGCCGCCCAGCGATAGCCGTGCGCGCAGACCTCGTCGCCCCGCGCCGCGATGGCGGCGGCGAGCCAGGGGGCCCGCTCCAGAGCCAGGGCCGCGGCCGTCCAGGTGGCGCGCACCCCGTGGCGGTCGAGCAGCTTCAGGATCCGCGGCGCGGCGGCCTTGATCCCGTAGGCATAGTTGGACTCGTTGCCATGATTGCGCACCAGGGACTTGGGCGAGACCGGCAGCAGTTCGTCCACCGGTTCCGGGCCGCGATCGCCATCGGCCACGCGATGCTCGGCGCCCTCCTCGACATTGACCACCAGCGACAGGGCCAGTCGCGCGCCCTCCGGCCACCGATAGCTCATTGGGTCACGAACGCCTGGGCGGTCTCGATCCTGGCGGTGTCCGTCCGCGGGACGCTGGGCGGCACCTCCATCCCGCGCTGCACGGCGGGGCGGGCGCCCATGGCGTCATACCAGCGGCTGAGGTGGGGCAGCGAGCGTAGATCCACCCCCGACCAGTCGTGCTGGGCGATCCAGGGGTAGCAGGCGATGTCGGCGATGGAATAGTCACCGGCGAGGAATTCGTTGTCCGCCAGGCGCGCGTCCATCACCCCGTAGAGGCGCTGAGCCTCGTTGCGATAGCGGGCGATCACCGAGGGGATCTTCTCGGGGAAGTAGCGGAAAAAGACGTTCGACTGGCCTTGCATGGGTCCGAGGCCGCCCATCTGGAACATCAGCCACTGCATCACCCGCGAGCGGCCCTCCAGGTCCGTGGGCATCAGCCGCCCGGTCTTCTCGGCGAGGTAGGTCAGGATCGCCCCGGACTCGAACACCGGGAAGCCGTTGTCGACGATGGCCGGGATCCGCCCGTTGGGATTGATGGCTAGGAACCAGGGCTCCTTCTGCTCAAGCAGCTTCAGCTTCACCGGCCGCACCTCGTAAGGCAGGCCGAGTTCCTCGAGGGCGATGGAGACCTTGCGGCCGTTGGGCGTGGTGGCCGTATACAGTTCGATCAAGGTTCAATCACCAGGGAATGGCCGAAGCGCAGGTCGAGCTTGACCTTCTCGAGGTCGCCGCCGCGGGCCTCGCCGACGCTGTCCTGCGCCTCCAGGTCGTCGTTGGTCTCGTTGGTGCAGATGCAGACGAAATGGGTGTCGCCGTCCAGGGGGAACGGCACCTCGTGCCAGGTCCCCACGTGCATGACGACGCCCGCCGAGCCGTCGAAATAAAAGCAGCGCACGTCATCCAGGTTGGGCGTGGCAGGCTGCGACTCGTCCCACCCGCCATCGGGCCGCCGCTGGGTCGGCTTGCCGAGCACCATGTAGAAGGGCTTGCCGGCCAGGGGGATGAAGGTCTGGGTGTGCTTGGAATGGTATTCCATCCAGCGCACGCGCGGGGGCCGCGGGGCGAAGGACACCAGGTTCAGGCAGGTGTCGGCGTTGGAGCGGAAGTCGGCGGGATGCGAGACCGTGACCTCCTTGCCGTAGAAGTCGATCTTGTCGCGCTGGCGCCCGGCCGGCTCGCCGATCACCCAGCCGTAGCCTTCCAGGGCCTCGGCGGTGGCGGGGATGGGAACCAGGACGCGGTCTCGGACAGCTTCGGTGGTGGTCATCGCGTTTGTTCCTGTCTGATCAGGCGGCAGCGCGAAGGCCCAGGGCCTCGCGCGCCTGCCTGGGGGTCATCACCTCGGCGCCCAGGTCGTTGAGGATGCGGCCGGCCTTCTCGACCAGCTGGGCGTTGGCGCCGAACACGCCCTTCTCAAGATAGAGGTTATCCTCCAGGCCGACTCGCACATGCCCCCCCATCAGCGCCGCCTGGGCGACCATGGGGAAGGCGTGGCGTGAGATTCCGAAGGCCGCCCATTGGGCATGGGCAGGCAGCATGGCGCGCAGGGCCAGCATAGCCTCGGCGGTGGCGGGGGCCCCGCCGGCGACGCCCAGCACGAACTGGAACATGGGCGGGTCGTTGATCAGCCCGGCCTTCACCAGGTCCAGGGCGTGCTGCACCTGGCCCATGTCGAAACATTCCAGCTCAGGCTTCACGCCCAGTTCCTGGGCGCGCCGCGCCATCCAGGCCAGGTCGCGGGGCCGGTTCACCACCACGTTCTCCTGGCCGAAATTCATGCTGCCGCAGTCGATGGTGCAGATTTCGGGACGCAGCTCCTCGATGTGGATGAACCGCTCCTCCGAGGGGACCAGGTCGGTTTCGGGTCCGTCCTGCATCGGGTCGGCGTGGGGGCGGTGCAGCATCCCGCCCATGCCCGCCGTCAGATTGAGGATCACATCCACCCCGCTGTCACGGATCCGGGCCACCGCCTCGCGGAAGTGGGCGGGATCACGCCCGCCCTTTCCTGTCTGCGGGTCGCGAACGTGGATGTGGACGATGGCGGCGCCGGCCCTGGCGGCGTCGATGGCCGCCTCGGCGATCTGCTGGGGCGTCACCGGGACGTGCGGACTCTTGCCGACGGTGTCTCCGGCCCCGGTGATGGCGCAGGTGATGGCTACATGGGATCGCATGCGAGGTCCTCGGCCGGCCTTGGGGCCGCGGTCAGACGGTCAAACTAAGCCCAAACGCCGGCAGGGGGCGATCAAGAAACGCGTCCCCGGCACGCGGTGAATGCCCGACTGTCCGTCACCCGGACGGTTCAGAACCGGCGCCGGGTGACGGTCTTGGCTATTTCCCGCCGGCGTCGAGCGCCGCTTCCAGTTCCGGCACGATGGTCTTGTAGTCGCCGACCAGGCCGTAGTCGGCGACCTGGAAGATGGGCGCGTCGGGGTCCTTGTTGATGGCGACGATGACCTTTGAGTCCTTCATCCCCGCCAGGTGCTGGATGGCCCCGGAGATGCCGATGGCGATGTAGAGGCTCGGCGCCACCACCTTGCCGGTCTGGCCCACCTGGAAGTCGTTGGGGGCGTAGCCGGCGTCGACCGCCGCTCTTGAGGCGCCGATGGCCGCGCCCAGCCGGTCGGCCAGGGGCTCCAGCACCGCCTTGAACTCCTCCGCCGAGCCGAGCGCCCGGCCGCCCGAGACGATGATCTTGGCCGCGCCCAGCTCCGGCCGCGCCGACTTCACCGTCTCTTCCGACACGAACCGGCTCTTGCCCGCGTCGGAGCCCGCCTCGATGGCCTTGACGCTGGCCGAGCCGCCCTCGGCGGCGGCGGCGAAGGCGGTGGGCCGCACGGTGATCACCAGCTTGGGATCCGAAGACTTCACCGTCTCCAGGGCGTTGCCGGCGTAGATCGGCCGGGTGAAGGTGTGGCCGTCGATCACCGCGACGATGTCGCTGATCGGCGCGATGTCGAGCCGGGCGGCGATGCGCGGGGCCACGTTCTTGCCCGCCGAGGTGGCGGGGGTCAGCAGGGCGTCATAGTCGGCCATCAGCGGCAGGACGGCGGCCTCGACGGCTTCGGCGACCATGGCCCCAAGCGCCGGGCTCTGGGCCAAGAGCACCTGGCGCACGCCGGTGATCTTGGCGGCCGCATCGGCGGCGGCCTGGGCGGCCTCGCCCAGCACCAGGATGTCCACGTCCGGCGAGATCGCAAGCGCCGCGGTGACGGTCTTGTGGGTGGTGTCGCGGACCGACGTGTTGTCGTGGTCGGCGATGACGAGCACGGCCATCAGAGCACTCCTGCTTCGTTCTTCAGACGCATCACCAGATCACCCGCGCTGTCGACCTTGATCCCCGCCGCTCGGCGCGCGGGCTCGGCCACCTTGAGCACGCTGAGGCGCGGGGCGATGTCGACGCCGTAGCTGGCCGCCTCGCGGGTGTCCAAGGGCTTCTTCCTGGCCTTCATGATGTTGGGCAGGGACGCATAGCGCGGCTCGTTCAGGCGCAGGTCCACGGTGATGATCGCCGGCAAGCTAACCTCGATCGTCTGCAGGCCGCCGTCCACCTCGCGGGTCACCACCGCCTTGTCCGCGGAGACCTCGACCTGCGAGGCGAAGGTCGCCTGCGGCCAGTCCAGCAGCGCCGCCAGCATCTGGCCCACCGCATTGTTGTCGCCGTCGATGGCCTGCTTGCCCAGGATCACCAGGCCCGGCTGCTCCTCCTCGACGATCGCCTTCAGGAGCTTGGCCACCGCCAGGGGCTCAAGATCCTGGTCCGTCTGCACCAGCAGCGCCCGGTCCGCCCCCATGGCCAGGGCCGTCCTCAGCGTGTCCTGCGCCTGGGCCACGCCGATCGACACCGCTACGACCTCCGACGCCGTCCCAGCCTCCTTCAGACGCACCGCCGCCTCCGTGGCGATCTCGTCGAACGGGTTCATCGACATCTTCACGTTCGACAGGTCCACCCCCGTCCCGTCCGCCTTCACGCGAACCTTCACATTGTAGTCAAGCACACGCTTGACGGGGACGAGGATCTTCATCGGCGAACCTGGGCTCAGGGAGGGAAAGGACGACGGCGCGGATGATTATCATCGTCCGCTGAATTGCCGAGGGCGTTTTTGCAACAATCGGGCCGCTTTTTGCATCGGCGGAGGCGCGTCAGCCCATCAGATCCGCCGCCGTCACCGCCCCCAGGATCGCCGCGCCCTGGGTGATCTCCGCCACGCGCCCGGGGGCCCGGCTGAGCACGGTGCGGGCGAAGTGCAGGGCCAGGGCGATGCGGAACGGACCCTGGTCGCCGGCCCGGCCCTCGGCCGCCGCCACCGCGCCGCGGGCCAGCAGCCAGCCGCCGACCACCTCGCCGGCGAGGGTCAGGAACGGGGTCGCGCCGACCAGGGCGTCAGCCTGGCCCCGGCGCTCGGCCAGCCAGTCCGTGGCCTGGGACAGGGCCTCGGCGCCCTCGCGAAGGCGCTCGCCCACCGCCACGAGCGCCGGCGCGGCCGACGCCGCGTCCGCGGTCTCGCCGATATCGGCGATCAGGCTGCGCATCGCGGCGCCGTCCGCCATGCCCAGCTTGCGTCCGGCCAGGTCCAGGGCCTGGATGCCGTTGGTGCCCTCATAGATCGGGGCGATGCGGGCGTCGCGATAGTGCTGGGCGGCGCCGGTCTCCTCGATGAAGCCCATGCCGCCATGGATCTGCACGCCGAGGGAGGCGACCTCGACGCCGATGTCGGTGGACCAGGCCTTGGCGATGGGCGTGAGCAGTTCCTCGCGCAGCTTGGCCGCGGCGCGTTCGCCCTCGTCCGTGGCGTGGCGGCCCAGATCCGCGCTGACCGCGGTCAGCAGGCACACCGCCCGGGCGGCCTCGATCCTGGCCTTCATGTCCACCAGGGTGCGGCGGATGTCGGGGTGGTCAAAGATCGGCGCCGAGGCCTCGCCGGTCCAGGCCGACTTCCCCTGGCGGCGGTCCAGGGCATAGGCCAGGGCCTGCTGATAGGCCCGCTCGGCGATCGCCACGCCCTGGGCGCCGACGTTGAGGCGCGCGGCGTTCATCATCGTGAACATGTGCGCCAGGCCCTGGTTGGGCTGGCCGACCAGTTCCGCGTAGGCCCCCTCGAACAGCATGACGCAGGTGGGCGAGGCGTGGATGCCCAGCTTGTGCTCGATGCCCCCCGGCCGCAGGTCGTTGAGGCCCTCAAGGGCGCCGTCCTCGGACACCCGCACCTTGGGCGCCAGGAACAGGGAGATGCCGCGGCTTCCCGCGGGCGCGTCCGGCAGCCGCGCCAGCACCAGGTGGACGATGTTGTCGGCGCAGTCGTGGTCGCCCCAGGTGATGAAGATCTTCTGCCCGTGGAGGCGATAGCCCCCCTGCCCGTCCGGCTCGGCGCGGGTGCGGATGGTCCCCAGGTCGCTGCCCGATTGGGGCTCGGTGAGGTCCATGGCCCCGGTCCATTCCCCCGAGATCATCTTCGGGAGGTAGAGGGATTTCTGGCGCTCGGTCCCGTGGGCGTGGATGGCCTCCACGGCGCCCTGGGTCAGCATGGGGCACAGGGAGAAGGCCATGTTGGCCGCCTGCATGATCTCCGACACCGCCAGCTCCAGCGCCTTGGGCAGGCCCTGGCCGCCGAAGTCAGGGTCGCCCCCCAGGCCGTTCCAGCCGCCGGCGACGAAGGCCTTGTAGGCCTCGCCGAACCCCGGAGCGGCGGTCACCTTGCCGTTGGCGTAGGTGGCGCCGGCCTTGTCCCCGGCATGGTTGAGGGGCGCCAGCACGTCGCCGGCCAGGGCGCCGGCGCCCTCCAGGATGGCTTCCAGGGTGTCGCGGTCGAGGTCGGCGAACGCCGCCGTCGCCTGCAGCCGGTCGATGCCGATCACCTCGACGAGGGCGAACAGCAGGTCACGCACGGGGGCTTGGAAGGACATGGAGGCTCCGGTCGGTGTCGTTATGCAGCGTTTTGCACCAGGACCGCTGTCTCGTCGACGACCTCCTGGTCGTTCGGTTTTAATCCGGATCCCCGCTTCCGCGGGGAATCCGGGATCAGAGAGACCAGACTGTCCGCCCGTCCACCATCGACAGCCCCTGCCTCGGCCGCCGGGCCGAATCCCGCACGATCAGCGCGCCCGGCGCCATCTGCTCGGCGCTGGGGGCTGACGGCTCGGCCAGCAGCCGCTCGAGGATGGCCACCACCTGGTCCGCCATGGCCGCGACGGGCTGCGAGAAGGTGGTGAGGGAGAAGCTGGGCCAGGCGGCCAGGTCGACGTCGTCGAAGCCGACGATGGACAGCTCGCGCCCCACCTCGAGGCCGAACTCCGACCGCGCCGTCTCGAGGGCGGCGAAGGCCATGTGGTCGTTGGCGCAGAAGATCGCGTCCGGCCGATCCGGCCCGGACAACAGGGCCCGGGTCGCCTCGCGCGCGCCTTCGAAAGTGTAGTGGCCGGAAGCCCGCAGGGGCGCGGGCAAACCCAGGGCCTTCAGCCCCCTGGCGAAGCCGGCCTCGCGGCTGCGGCTGGTGGAGGAATCCTCCAGGCCGGCGATGAAGGCGGGGCGCCGGTGCCCCCCGGCGGCCAGGAACCGCGCGATCACCTCGCCGCCGATATCGTTCTGGCCGGTGACGCTGGAGACCGAGGCGGCAGAGGCGCGGCGATTGACCATCACCACAGGCACGCCGGCGCGGCGGCAGTCCTCGGCCAGGTGCGACGACAGGGCGGTGGAGGCCAGGACCAGGGCGTCCACCTGATAGCGCAGCACCTCCTCGAGCACCGGGTCGCCGGAGGCGTCGGGCTCGGGGGTGAACAGCAGGATGCGGTAGCCGGCGGCGTGCAATCGCGTCGACAGGGCCTCCAGCAGGGCCGGATAGAACTGGTTCTGCATATAGGCCATGGCCACGCCGATGATGCGCGACCGGCGGGTGATCAGGGATCGGGCGATGAGGTTGGGCCGGTAGCCGAGGCTCCGCGCCGCCGCCTCGACCTTGGCCCGCATGTCTGCCGAGACGCTGGCGCCGGGGGTGAACACCCGCGACACCGCCGACTGCGACACCCCGGCCATGGCCGCCACATCGGTGGCGGTGGCCGGTCGTCGGAGGGACTCGGCGGGGGCTCTGGTCATGCGGTATTTTCGGGACGCCGGGTTGCCAAACCCAGAGTGTCTGATATTGCATACGTATGCAATAGGAGGCGCCAACATGGCCCAGTGGTTGAAGCGCGGCGCGACCGCGGCGGCGAAGGCAGAGTCTGACGCGAAGGTGCGCGACACCGTCGAAGGCATCCTGGCGGACATCGAGACCCGCGGCGACGCGGCGGTGCGCGAGCTGAGCATCCGCTTCGACAAATGGGACCGCGAGGACTATCGCCTCACCCCCGCCGAGATCCAGGGCTGCATCGACCAGCTGTCGAAGCAGGACATCCACGACATCGAGTTCGCCCAGAAGCAGGTGCGCAACTTCGCCCAGATCCAGCGCGACTCCATGAAGGACGTCGAGGTGGAGACCCTGCCCGGCGTGATCCTGGGCCACCGGCACATCCCCCTGAACGCGGCCGGCTGCTATGTTCCCGGCGGCAAGTATCCGCTGCTGGCGTCCGCCCACATGAGCGTGATCACCGCCAAGGTGGCCGGCGTGAAGCGCGTCGTCACCTGCGCGCCGCCCTTCAACGGCGCCCCCGCCCCGGCCATCGTCGCCGCCCAGGCCATGGCCGGCGCCGATGAGATCTGGTGCCTCGGCGGCATCCAGGCGGTCGGCGCCATGGCCATCGGCACCGCGACCATGCAGCCGGTGGATATCCTGGTGGGCCCCGGCAACGCCTTCGTCGCCGAAGCCAAGCGCCAGCTGTTCGGCCGCGTGGGCATCGACCTGTTCGCCGGTCCCACCGAGACCCTGGTCATCGCCGACGACAGCGTCGACGGGGAGCTGTGCGCCACCGACCTGCTCGGCCAGGCCGAGCACGGGCCGGACTCGCCGGCCATCCTGCTGACCACGTCGGAGGCCCTGGCGCGCGACACCATGGCCCAGATCGAGCGCCTGTTGCAGATCCTGCCCACCGCCGACATCGCCCGCCGGGCGTGGGAGGCCTTCGGCGAGGTGATCGTCGCCGAGGACGACGCCGAGATGGTGCGCATCGCCGATGACATCGCCTCCGAGCACGTCCAGGTGATGACCCGCGATCCGGACTACTTCCTCAACCACATGACCAACTACGGCGCCCTGTTCCTGGGGGCCCGCACCAACGTCTCGTTCGGCGACAAGGTCATCGGCACCAACCACACCCTGCCCACCAAGAAGGCGGCGCGCTACACGGGCGGCCTGTGGGTGGGCAAGTTCATCAAGACCTGCACCTACCAGAAGGTGATGACCGACGAGGCCTCGGCCATGATCGGCGAATACTGCTCGCGCCTGTGCGCCCTGGAAGGCTTCGCCGGCCACGGCGAGCAGGCCAACATCCGCGTGCGCCGCTACGGCCACAAGGACGTGCCCTACGGCGGGGCGGCGGCGCCCAGCATCCCCGTCGCTGCGGAATAGGCCCCATGAGCGCCCTGCCCCCCCTGCCCAAGACCCCGTCCTTCCGTCTCGACGGCCGGCGGGCCCTGGTGACGGGGGCGGGGCGCGGCATCGGCCTGGCCGCCGCCGCCGCCCTGGCGGACGCCGGCGCCCACGTCACCCTGTGCGCCCGCTCGGCCGCCGAGATCGAGGCGGGGGCCGAGGCCATCCGCGCGGCCGGGGGGAGCGCCGAGGCCCTGGTGCTGGATGTCGGCGACCTGCCGGCCATGCAGGCCGCCATCGCGGCGCGGCCGGCCGAGGACATCCTCGTCAACAACGCCGGCACCAACCGGCCCAAGCCGTTTTCCGACGTCACCATCGCGGACTACGACGCCGTCCTCGACCTGAACCTGAAGGCCGCCTTCTTCGTCGCCCAGGCGGTCGCCGCGCGCATGGTCGAAGAGGGCCGGCGCGGCTCGATCATCCACATGTCGTCGCAGATGGGCCACGTCGGCGGCCCCCGCCGCAGCCTCTACTGCGCGTCCAAATGGGCGCTGGAGGGCCTGTCCAAGTCCATGGCCCTGGACCTGGCGCCGCACGGGGTGCGCTCCAACACCATCGCCCCGACCTTCATCGAGACTCCGCTGACCAAGCCGATGTTCGAGGATGCCGCCTTCAAGGAATCGGTGCTGTCCAAGATCAAGCTGGGCCGCATCGGCCAGGTCGAGGACCTGATGGGCGCGGTGCTGTTCCTGGCGTCGGACGCCTCGGCCCTGATGACGGGCTCGTCCATGGTGGTGGACGGGGGCTGGACCGCGGAATAGCCGGGCGCTAACCGGCGCGGCCCTCGCCCTCGGAGGCGTCGGGGCGGCGGGCCAGAGGCCCTACTTCGATGTCGAAGGTCTCGCCCTGGGCCAGTAGCTCCACGGTGCGGCCGAAGCCCCTCTGGACCTCAGCCATCTGCCGCGCCGCCTCGATGGCCTGCTCGCGGGAGGCGTAGTTGGCGCGGTCGCCGTGGTCGGTGACGACGGCCCAGTGGCGGCCGACCCGCAGAATGCCGAACCGGATCACCTCGCCCATGGAAACCCTCTCGTAGCCTGCCGACGTCGGCGACTGACCATAGATAGTGACCCCGACGGGGAATGCCACTTGGCGGGGGCGGTTGCCCCGCCGCCGCCCCGTGCCTAGTCTGGCGTCATGACAGACCCCCAAGCGCCCGTGCGGCGGCAATATCAGGACGTGGGCGGCCGGCAGATGCACCTGCGCATCGCCCGCCCCGCGACGGACACCGGCCGTCCGCCGGTGATGTGCTTCCACATGAGCCCGCATTCGGGCCGCATCTACGAGCGGCTCCTCGGCGACCTTGGCCGCGATCGCCTGGCCCTGGCGCCCGACAGCCCCGGCTTCGGCTATTCCGACGCCACGGATAAAGAGCCCACTATCGACGACTACGCCGACGCCATGGTCGGCCTGCTCGACAGCCTCGGCGTCGAGGAGCCGGTCGATCTGATCGGCTATCACACCGGCTCTCTGATCGCCCTGGATGTCGCCCATCGCCACCCTGGGCGGGTGCGGCGGCTGATGGTGGTGTCGATGTCGATCTGGAACGAGGACGAGCGCGCGGGCTTCCTCGCCGAATATGGCCCCGACCCGGTCTCCGAGGATGGCTCGCACCTGGCGAAAATGTGGAGCAACTACTGGTTCTGGCAGCGCCAGGGGGGCAAGACCCTGGAAGAGGCCGCCGACAGCTTCCCCGAGCGCCTGCTGGGGCGGGGGCGCAGCTGGTGGGGGCACCAGGCGGCGATCAACTTCCGCCGCGAGCCGATCATCGCCCAGATCGCCCAGCCGCTGCTGATCCTCAATCCCGGCGACGACCTCACCCAGTACACCCGCCGCGCGGCGCCGCTCCTGAACAACGGCCGCATCCTGGAGGTCCCGAACTGGTCCACGGTTTCCTCGACGTCCACACCGCCGACGCGGCGCGGCTGGCCCGCAGCTATTTCGACGCGCCGGACGAGGATCCGTTCGGGCGCCTCGAGCCCGGGTCGGGAGCCTAGACGCCCATGCACCCCACAGCCCCCATCGCCACCCGCCGCTATGTCCAGGGCCCCAAGGGCCAGGTCCATGTCTATGACACCGGCGGCGAGGGGGCGCCCCTGGTCCTGCTGCACCAGGCGCCCACCTCGACCCTGGATTTCGCGCCCGCCTTCCCCGCCTTCGCCCGCGCCGGCCAGCGGCTGCTGGGGGTCGACATGCCGGGCTTCGGCATGTCCGACGCGCCGGAGACGCCCTCGACGATCTTCGACTATGTCGACGCGGCCATGGCCGTCCTCGACGCCCTGGACGTGCCCGTCGCCCACCTGCTCGGTCACCACACCGGCATCCGGGTGGCGGTGGAGCTGGCGACGCTGCATCCCGAGCGCGCCGGCAAGCTGGTGCTCTACGGTCCGACCCTGTCCTCTGCGGAAGACATGAAGGCCATGTGGGACCGGCTGGTCCCGCACGAACAGGAAGGCCGCATCCACAAGCCCGAGCCGGGGGGCGAGCACCTGGCCGCGCAGTTCCGGCGTCAGGAATATTATGGCGGGCCGGTGGTGGCCCACCGGTTGCTGCTCACGGGGCTCATGGCCGGGCCCAAGTGGTGGTACGGGCACAACGCCGCCCTCACCCACGACATGACCGACAGCTTCCTGGCGCTGAAGCATCCGATCATGCTGTTGACCCACCCGGGCGAGATGGGCGAGGCCAAGACCCACGCCATGGCGCAGCGCAAGCCCGAGGCGCGGCTGGTCAGCCTGAAGACCCAGGGCGCCATCGCCATGGACACCGACCCCGAGGAATTCGTCGACGCGGTCATGGGCTTCCTGCGCGAGGCCTGAGGCGGGCCGATGGATCTGCCCTTATGCTCCCCTGCGTAGCGGGGGAGCTGTCCCGAAGGGACTGAGGGGGCGAACCGTCGCGCCGCCGCCCGCCCCCTCCGACCCCCGGCTTTGCAGCCGGGGCCCACCTCCCCCGCTTCGCGGTGGAGGATCAGATCCTATGCTCCCCTGCGTAGCGGGGGAGCTGTCCCGAAGGGACTGAGGGGGCGAACCGTCGCGTCGCCGCCCGCCCCCTCCGACCCCCGGCTTTGCAGCCGGGGCCCACCTCCCCCGCTTCGCGGTGGAGGCTCAACCCTATTTCGCCGGTCCCGCCCGCTACGTTCCCTTGGCTCGCGCCACGATGGCAAGAATCTCCGCCAGAGCCTCGTCGCGGCGGGTTTCCAGGTCGCCGCCGCCGAGGGCCGCGATCTCTGCCTCGACCCCCGCCACCAGCTCGGCCTTGAGGTCCGCCGTCAGTTCGGGCGTCTTCAGGGTCGCCCAACGGCGTTCCTGGGCCGGGCCGAGGTGGTCCAGATAGTGGCGGTAGCCGCCGGGCCCGCCGCCCAGGTGATAGAGCAGGTGCGGCCCCATCACCGCCCAGCGCAGGCCGGGGCCCGAGGCGATGGCGGCGTCGACGTCCTCGACCGTGGCGACCCCCGAGGCCACCAGATCGACCGCCTCGCGGTAGAGGGCGGCGGTCATGCGGTTGGCGACATAGCCGGGCACCTCGCGGCGCACCCGGATGGGCCGCTTGCCCACCTGGGCGAAGAAGGCCATGGCCCAGTCCACCGCCTCGGGCGCCGTCAGGTCGCCGCCGACGATCTCCACCAGGGGCACCAGCGAGGGCGGGTTGAAGGGGTGGGCGGCGAGGATGCGATCCGGCCGCGCCGCCAGGCTCTGGAAGTCGGTGGGCAACAAGGACGAGGTGCTGCTGGCGATCACGGCCCCGGGCGCGGCGGCGGCGTCGATCTGCTGCATCAGGCGCTGCTTGACCGCCAGGTTCTCCGGCCCGTTCTCCTGGATGAAGCCGGCGCCGGCGCAGGCCGCCTCGATGGTGTCGAAGGCCTCGAAAGGCGGGGGATCGTCGGTCGCGGCGAGGCCGGCCCGGCGCATGTGCGGCCAGACGGCGGCGATGGACCCGCGCATCCGCTCGAACGCCGCGGGATCGGGATCGTAGCAGCGTACGGACAGCCCCCGGGCCAGGAAATAGGCCGCCCAGCCGGCGCCGATCAGTCCCGAGCCGATGAGGGCGACGGTGTCCACCGCCCGGGGATCGCCCAGGGGATGGCGCAGCGACGCGCTCAATGATCGCCCCAGGAGGTCACCGCCACCACCGCGCCGCCGCGCACGGTGTAGCGGTCGACGATGGCCGCCCCGTCGGCGGCATGCCCCTCGGCGAAGACCTGGCTGCCGTCGTCGCCGTAGGCCTCGTGGAAGGCGTCATAGGTCCGGCCGCTGGAGGCGGCATGGCGGCGGACCACCTCAACGGCGGCGTCGAGGGCGGGGCCCGGCTGGCGGGAGACCCCGCCCCGCGCCCAGCAGCTCGGATCGACCTCCCGCAGCACCACGATGACGGCGGCGGGATCGGCGTCGACGACGCTGCGCACCGCCCGGGTCAGGGCCGTCACCAGCCGTTGTTTGACGACGGCGTCATAGCCGGCGATGAGCGTGGTCTCGACGATGGGCATCCGGGATCCTGCGCGGCTGAAGCGGCCACCATCGGGCCGGGCCGCATCCCGCGCACGGCCGCCATGGATCCTGTCCGTTGCGCGGATACCTGGGGCTTTCGCGCCGACCGATTAACCGCCACTGTCGCCGCCGGTTTCCAGGGGGCAAGGCGCGATGACGGCGATGAACGAGGGCGGCGACGGGGAGTTGCGCCGCGGCTGGGCGGTGATCCTGGCGGCCATGGCGGGGGTCGGCTTCGGCGCCATGGGCCTGCCCTTCTACACCATGGGCCTGTTCGTCAAACCGCTGACCACCGAGTTCGGCTGGAGCCGTGGCGAGGTGTCCGCGGCGAACCTGTGCCTGCAGGGCGGCCTGATCGTCGCCGCGCCGCTGGCCGGCCTGCTCACCGACCGGGCCGGCGTGCGCAAGGTGGGGATCACCTCGATGATCGCCCTGGCCCTGGCCCTGGCGGCGCTGACCGCCATCACATCCAATGTCCTGACGCTCTATGCGGGCTGGATCGTCCTGGCCCTGGTGGGCGGCGGGACCACCCCGACGGTCTGGACGCGGGCCGTCAATTCCTGGTTCAGCCGGCGGCGGGGGCTGGCCCTGGGCCTCAGTCTCGCCGGCACCGGTCTGGCCGCCGTGGCCGGACCGATCCTGATCGGCCAGCTGATCGCCGACCACGGCTGGCGCGCCGGCTATCTGGGCATGGCCGCCGCGACCCTGTTGCTGCCCCTGCCGATCGTGTTCCTGTTCCTGCGCGAGAAGCCGGCGGCCGAGGCCGCGGACGGCGCGGCGCTCGCCCCCCGGGCGGGGATGAGCCTGGGCCAAGCGGCGCGCACCGCGCGCTTCTGGCAGACGGGCGCAGCCTTCTTCCTGGTGGCCGGGGCCATCGCGGCGGTCATCATCCACATGGTGCCGATGCTCATCGACCGGGGGGCGGAACCCGCGGCGGCGGCGCGGATGATGGCCAACCTCGGCCTGGCGATCATCGTCGGGCGCATCTGCGTGGGCCTGCTGGTCGACCGGTTTCACGCCCCCTACGTAGGGCTGGCCTTCCTGCTCCTGCCCGCCCTCGCCTGCCTGCTGCTGATCCAGGGCTACGCCCTGGCGCCGATCCTCCTGGTGGGTCTAGCGGCCGGCGCCGAGGTGGACCTGCTGGCCTATCTGACCAGCCGCTACTACGGCCTGCGCGCCTACGGCCAGATCTACGGCTGGCAACTGGCCTTCTTCAGCCTGGGCGCGGGGATCGGCCCCATCGTCATGGGCGCTGCCCAGGACCGGGCGGGATCCTACGACCCGGCCCTCTACGCCTGCGCCGCCGCCATGGTGGTCGGCGCCCTGCTGCTGGGGACTCTGGGGCGGTTCCCGCAAGCCGAGCCGGCGGATTGAGGCCCCCTCTCCTCCCCCATCCCGAAGAGGATGGGGGAGGTGGCGCGGAGCGCCGGAGGGGGCGATCCGCTAGCGCGGCGCTCTGTCCCGCGCCCCCTCCACCGCTTCGCGGTCCCCCTCCCCCGTTTCGCTGCGCTGCACGGGGGAGGATAAGAGCGGCGATCTCCTGGATCAGGCCGGCTCGGGGCGCTTGAGGCCGGCGAGCTTGAGGATGGTGTCGACGCTGCGGTCCTGGGCCAGCAGGGGCGCGGCGACCACCGAGGTGGCGATCTTGTCGCGCAGCACCTGCAGCCTGGCCTCGAATTCCGGCGACGGCACGTAGTTGTCGATGGACTCGCTGGTGACGCCGATCTTGTCGCCGAGCATCTCCTCGAGGATCGCCACCCGGTCGCGCAGGATCCAGAATTCCGACAGGAGCGCCATCAGCATGCGGCCGAGGTCCTCGACGTTGCTGTCGTAGAGATAGGGTTGCTTGGTCATCGGGTTGCTCTCTTCAGGGGAGACGGTGGATCAGGCGGGCTCATCGTCCGCCAGTATGGCGGACTGCGCCGCCTCGATGGCGGCGGGGTGCGGCGGGGCGGAGGACAGCTTGTAGAAGATCAGGGGGATGGCCGCGACGATGTCGAAGCACGCGGGCACCAGCAGAAGCCAGCGGATGCTGTCCGACACCGCCGCCGTCTGGGCGCCGCCGGCCTGGGCGCTCATATAGCCCATGGCCGACAGGGCGGCGCCGATCATTAGCAGGGACGCCGCCTGGGCCAGCTTCTCGGTGGTGGTGTAGATGCCGGCGAACAGGCCCTCGCGGCGCTGGCCGGTGCGGCGGAAATCCTCGCCGATGGCGTCCGGCAGCATGGCCTGGCCCGCCAACAGCAGGCCGCCGCTGGAGACGCCGATGCAGACGGCGCGGGCGATGAAGAATTCCATCGGCTGGTCGGGCCCGGAGAAGATCCAGGAGACGGTGCCGAAGCAATGCAGCAGGGCCGCGGACCAGTAGCAGCCGCGCTTGCCGATGCGCTTGGCCACTCGCACCCAGATGGGCTGGGTGGCGATAATGCAGGGGCCCTGGATGAGGAAGTAGAGGCCCAGCGCCTTGTAGTCCATGCGCAGGACGGAGATGAACAGGAAGGGCAGCACGCCGAAGTAGAAGTTCAGGCTGATCAACCCGCAGATCTTCACCAGGATGAGCATGGCGAAGGGGTGGTTGCCGAGCACCGTGCGCACCTTCTCCTTCAGCGTCAGGCGCGGCTGCGGGACGATCGGAAAGGTCGGGGCCTTGGCGGTGAGGTGGAAGCAGAGCAACGAGAAGGTCAGGATGGTTGCGCCCAGGACGAAGGACATCATCGAATGGCCCCGCGCCCCGTCGCCGCCCAGGCCGATGACCCAGGCCGCCACGCTGGAGCCGAAAATCTGGCCGAGCGCGATGCCGATCACCCGGTAGGAGACGATGCTCGTGCGCTCCTTGGGATCGCGGGTCATCTCCGCCGGCATGGCCAGGTAGGGGATGGAGAGGATCGCGTAGCCGGTGGTGTTGAGCAGCAGGGCTCCGGCCGCCAGGGCGATGCGCAGGGTCTCGTTCTCGGCCCGGGGCAGGTTGAACATCAGCACGAACGAGACGGCGCAGATGATCCCGCCCAGGGCGATAAAGGGGCGGCGGCGGCCGAAGCGGCTCGTGGTCCGGTCGCTGACGCCGCCGATGACCGGGTCGATGACGGCGTCGTAGAGCTTGGTCAGGCTGAAGATGAGGCCCGCCAGCGCCGCGGCCAGGCCGACATATTCCACCAGGAAATGTAGCAGATAGACCGAGGTCGCCTGGAACATGGTCGACGAGGCGAAGCTGCCCAGCCCCCATCCGGCGATGACCGTGGTGGTCAGCCTGGGCCGGGCGGCAGGGGGCGCATCGGCCGCCGAGACAGTCGTCGACATTGCAACTCCTTGAATGGCGGGACCATCCGTCCCGCGCCCCGGCCTCGCAAGCGGGGGCGCCCGAATGCTCGACAGGTGGATTTATGCCCCAGGGGCGGCGCGGATGTCATCGCCGACCTGCACATTGGCGCCCTGGAGACCAGCATGACCAAGATCACGACCGCCATCGCGGGCGGATGCGCCGCCGCCGCCCTGGCCGCGCAGGGCGCCGCCGCCTACGAATTTCCCCGATCCACCCCGGCGGAGGCCGGCCTGGACGCGGGCGCCATGGAGGCGCTGAAGGCGCGCATGCATGCCCTGGTGGACGAGGGGCGCCGGGCGGGGATCGTCTACGGGGTGGTCTACAAGGGCCGACTGGTGGCCCTGGACGCCTATGGCAAGCGCGACATCGACCGCAACCTGCCGATGACCGAGGACACCATCTTTCGCCTGTTCTCCATGTCGCGGGCGGTGACCGCCGCCGCCATCCTGACCCTTCAGGATGAAGGCAAGCTGCGGCAGGAGGATCCGGTCTCGAAGTTCGTGCCCGAGTTCGCGGCGACCCCGGTGATCGCCAAGGTCGAAGGCGACGTGGTCACCACCGAACCGCAGGCGACGCCGCTGACCGTCCGCCACCTGTTCACCTACACCTCCGGCCTCGGCTACGCCTTCGACTGGCCCAAGCCCTATGGCATGAAGATGAGCGACGTGCTGCAGGCTGACGGCACGACGGAGGCCGGCATCCGCGCCCTGGCCGCCTACCCGCTGCTCAGCCAGCCCGGCAAGCAGTGGCAGTACGGCTTCTCCAGCGACGTTCTGGGGCGGGTGGCCGAGGTGGCGTCGGGGCAGCCCCTCGACCAGTTCCTCAAACAGCGGCTGTTCGATCCCATCGGCATGACCGACACCGCCTTCTGGTATCCGCAGGACCAGGACCGCATCGCCCGCACCTACGGTCCGGGGGCGGAGGGCCGCCTGGTCGACGTCACCGCCAAGTCGATGGAGGCGGAATACGGCTCGTTCCGCAAGCCGATCGGCTTCAAGTCCGCCGGGGGCGGGCTGGCCGGCACGGTCACCGACTATCTGCGCTTCTGCCAGATGCTGCTGAACGGCGGCGAACTGGGCGGCGTGCGCGTGCTGCGCTCCGACACCGTCCAAGCGATGATCACCCGCCAGACCACCCCCGAGCAGAAGCTGGCCATGTGGTACCGGCCGGGCCCGCACCTCTACGCCTGGGGCCTGGCCATCGGGGTCGCCGCCGACGAGGGCGACTCACCGATGCCGCACGGGGTCCGCGAAGCCGGTTGGGCGGGGATGGTGAACACCTTCTACTTCATCGACCCGGAGCGGGATCTGGCGGCGGTGGCCATGTCGCAGCACTATGGCGGCGACGACGAGCAGGCGATCAACATCGCCCTGCACGAAGGCGTTTACGCGGCCCTCAAACCGCCCGTGACATCGACGAAATAGACGCCCCGGACTAGACTTCGCCCAGGACCGCCAGGAGCCCCGCCATGACCTTCTTCATCAAGCGCGACGAAGTGCACGCCAAGGCCGTGCTGTTCCCGCAACTGCCCCTCAGCCAGCGCGCCCGCGCCAGCATGGACATCCTTGGCTCGGTGCAGCACTGCGCGGCCGGCCCCCTGCGCAGCGACTGGCGGGAGCGTTTCGAGACCCATCCTGAGACCGTGGCCTTGGCGGCCGAGTCCACCGAGGGGAAGACCGCCCCGGAGCTGAAGGCGCGCATCGCTCAGGGCCGGGCCATCGCCGAGCAGGACAAGATGTTCCATCTGGAGCGCTTCCTGCAGCGCTATGTCGCCGAAATGAACTTCGTGGCGGCCATCCCCGCCGTGGAAGAGCGCCGCGCGCAGTTCGAACGCCTACTCGACAAGCCGGACACCAACGTCGGCGGCACCCTCGACCTGACCGAGGATTTCGACCGCCCCCCCTATGCCAACGGCTCGGTGGAGTGGCACCTGGAGCCCGGCGGCTGGGACGGCTACGACCTCGCCCCCTCGATGTTCGGCTATGCGATCGGGCGGGTGTTCGCCCGCGGCGGCTATGGCTACACCATGGTCGACGAAGACATCCGCCAGCACCGGGCGATGTTCGTGGCCCAGTTCCCCAAGGACAAATACCGCCGCATTGTCGAGCTGGGCTGCGGGGCCTGCACGACCCTGTTCACCGCCGCCCGGCGCTATCCCGACGCAGAGCTGGCCGGCTACGACACCTCGCCGACCCTGCTGACCATGGGCCACACCGCCGCCGAGATTCAGGGCGTGCGCATCGACCTGAAGATGGCCAACGCCGAGCATGTGGCCGAGGCCGACGACAGCGTCAGCCTGGTCTATACCTACGCCCTGCACCACGAGATCCCGCCCAAGACGAGCTACAATGTGCTGAAGGAGGCCTTCCGAATCCTGGAACCCGGCGGCGACTTCATCATGTCGGACCTGCCGCCGCACCGGGCGGTGGACCCGTACCACTCCATCCTGCTCGACTGGGAAACCAAGCACCGCGGCGAGCCCTTCTTCACCGCCTCGGGGCTGATGGACCTGGACGCCGCCATGCGCGAGATCGGCTTCGTCGATGTGGAAAGCTTCGGCCTCACCGCCAGCCAGTACCCCTGGGTGACCCGCGGCCGCAAGCCGGGCTGAGGCGGCGCTGCGATGCGGCAGATCATGGGCGTCAGCGTGCTCGATACGCTGGAGGAACTGGTCGATCCCGCCCATACCGCCCTGCTGGTGATCGACCTGCAGAACGACTTTTGTCATCCGCAGGGGCATTTCGCGCGGCATGGGCGCGACATGACCCTGATGGGCGAGCGCCTGCCGACCATGGTCGAGACGGTGCAGGCGGCGCAGGCGCTGGGGGTCTTCACCGTCCTGGTGCGGCAGGAGACCCTGCCGGACGGGCGCAGCGATTCCCCGGCCTGGCTGCGCTTCAAGACCCGCGACGGCAAGACCTCGGAATACACCCTGCCCGGCAGCTGGGGGTGGGCGTTCGTCGACGGAGTAGACCCGGCTCCGGGCGACCGGATCGTCACCAAATACCGCCCGGACGCCTTCGTGCGCACTGACCTGGAAAAGGTGCTCCAGGAGAAGGGGATCCAAACCGTGGTGGTGCTCGGCTGCACCACCGAAGGCTGCGTGGAGTCCAGCGTCCGCGGGGCCTCTTATCGCGACTTCTATGTGGTGGTGGTCGAGGACGCCGTGGCCACCAACGACCGCGCCCTGCACGAGGGGTCGATGCGGCTGATGAAGGCGCGCTATCCCATGGTCGCCTCGGCCGACCTGCTGGACCTGTGGCGGCGCGCCGGTCCCGCCGGCGCGGCCTGAGATGGAGTCGCCGCAGACCCCCGACGGTCGCGAGCGGATCCCCTTCTCCTACATGGGACAGCGATCACCGCTGACCCTGCCGGGCGGAGCCCGGGTGGCGGTGTGGGTGTGCCCGAACTTCGAACACTACGACTATCTGCCCGGGCCGGTGGAGGTGCGCGATCCGTGGCCGCGCATGCCGCATCCCGACATCCTGGGCTATGGGGTCAAGGACTACGGCAACCGGGTCGGCGCCTGGCGGCTGTTCAAGGCGATGGACGCCCTGGGCATCCGCTGCACCGTGTCCCTGGGGCTCGAGAACTTCATCCGCTACCCACAGATGCTGGAGGCCTGCGAAGCGCGGGGCTGGGACTATATGTGCCACGGCCTCACCAACACCCGCTATCTGTGGGGCTGGGAGGCGGCCCGCGAGCGCGACTACATCGCCGCCTGCGTCGGCGCCGCCCGGCGCCTGCTGGGCCGTGACCTGGCGGGCTGGTTCAGCCCCGCCGTCTCCTACACCCCCAACACTCCCGACCTCGTCGCCGAGGCGGGCTTCCGCTACACCGCCGACTTCCATCACGACGACCAGCCCACCGAGGTCGCGGTCGCCAGGGGCCGGCTGATCAGCCTGCCCTACGCCATGGAGCTGAACGACGCCATCGTCCACCAGCAGCCGCTGGAGGGGGCGGACTTCGCCCGGATGATCATCGACCAGTTCGAGGTCCTGCACGCCGAGGGCGCCGATCAGGCCCGGGTGATGGGCATCGCCATCCACCCCTATATGATCGCCCAGCCGCACCGGCTGAAGCATCTGGTGGCCGCCCTGGAGCACATCCTGGCGAGGGGCGGCGTCTGGATGGCCACGGGCGCCGAGATCGCCGACTGGTATTGGGACGTCCGCCCGTGAGCGGGGCGATGGACCATCCGCACTACCCCTACGCCCCCTCGCCGGAGCGGCCGGCCATGGCCTGGCCCGGGGGTGGGCGGCTTGCGGTGATGGTGCTGCTGCACCTGGAATATTGGGAGCTGGACCCGCCCCCCGGGGCCCTCGCCGACCCCCGGTTCCAGCCGGGCTTCGGCAGCTTCGATCCCGACTATCGCACCTGGTCCCTGCGCGAATACGGGGCGCGCGTGGGGATGAAGCGCCTGCTCGACCTGCTGGACGTCCTGGAAATGCCGGCCAGCGTGGCGGTGGACGCCATGGCCGCCCGCCGCTATGCCCCGCTCCTGGCCGAGATCGTCGGCCGCGGTCATGAGATCGTCGCCCACGGCCGGGGGGCCCGTCGGATGATCTCCAGCCGCATGACGAAGGACGAGGAGCGCGACCACATCCGCGACAGCCTGGATGCCCTGGAAGCGGCCTGCGGGGTGCGGCCGACGGGCTGGCTGAGCCAGGACTTCGGCCATTCGGCGCACACGCCGCAGAGGCTGGCCGAGGCCGGGCTGAGCTATGGCCTGGACTGGCCGAACGACGATCGCCCCTACTGGCTGAGCACCCGCCCTGCCCTGCTGTCGATCCCGGCCCAGGTGGAATGGGACGACGCCAACCTGTGGTCGCGCAAGGTCGCGCCCTGGCGCTATCCCGAGCTGATCGCGGATGCGGCCGAGGGGCTGGCGGCGGACGGGGAGGGACGGATCCTCATCCTGGCCCTGCGCCCCTGGATATCGGGCGTGCCGTTCCGCTTCAAATATGTCGCCGAGGCCCTGCGGGCGCTGGCCGGCCAAGGGCATTGGCGGGCGACGGCGGGGCAGATCGCGGCCGCCTTCCGCGCCTCATCGCCGGCATGAAAAAAGGGCCGGGCGATCGCTCGCCCGGCCCTCCATTTCAGATCGTAGGACGCCTTAGTATTTGGCGCTGACCGTCAGGCCGAACGTGCGCTTTTCGCCCAGGTCGACGTTGTATTGCAGGATGGTCGGGATCACGAAGGCCGAGACCACATACTCCTTGTCGAAGGCGTTGCGGACCCAGACGAACGCGCGCCAGCCGTCCTTTTCCAGACCGGCGCGAGCGTCGGTCAGGGCCACCGCCTCGATGGAGGTGGTGTTCAGGGCGTTGGCGAACTGCTTGCCGCGGTATGTCTCGTCGGCGCCGATGAACCAGCCGATGCCGTTGGACAGCTGGTTCTTATATTCGAAGCCGACCGTGGCCGAGACCTTGGAGACCTGCTCCAGGGTCTTGCCCTTCAGCAGGGTGGTGCGCGAGCAGACGACGTTGTCGCAGACCCGGGCGTAGTCGGGCGAGAAGGTGGCGTCGCCGTATTCCGGGTTCTGCAGGGACACCGAATAGTCGAACCGCAGGCCTTCCATCGCATACAGGGCGCCGGAGACTTCCACGCCGTAGGACTTGGCCTGACCGTTGGTCAGGAAGATCCGCGGCGGGACGATGCCCTGGATGGTGGAGTTCGGCGAGTTGCTGGGCACCACCGACGACTGCTTCTTGCTCCAGTCGACGTAGAACAGCGAGACGTCCGCGGTCAGCTTGCGCTCGAAATAGGCGCCCTTGACGCCGAATTCGTAGGTCCAGTTTTCCTCGGGGTCGAAGCTCTGCTCGGCGGGGGTCAGGGTGATGGCGCCGCTGACGTAGCCGTTGAAGCCGCCGGCCTTCACGCCGCGGGCGGCCGAGGCATAGGCCATGACGTCCGGGCTGATCTGGAACTTGGCCGACACCCGGGGGCTGTAGTCGTCGAAGCTGGCCTTGAGCAGCGGCAGGTTCGGGTTGGTGCGCAGGGCCAAGAGGTCCTTCAGCTGGACGTCCGTGGTGGTGTAGCGCACTTCGCCGGTGATGGTGGCGCGGTCGTCGAGCAGCTTCAGGTTCACCCGGCCGAACACGGCGTCCACGTCATAGTGGGCGTCGCGGATGGTGAAGGCGGCGAAGGTGTTCAGGGACAGCGGGTCCTTGGTGTAGAGCGGCACGGGCTGGCCGGTGGGCACGCCCTTGTTGCCGAACACCGACTGGTCGCGCGAGCTGGAGGTGTAGTAGCCGACTTCGCCGCTCACCGGGCCTTGCGGGCTCCACTGCAGCCGGGCTTCGTGGCTTTCGAAGTCCAGTTGGCCGCCTTCCTTTTGGTCGGTGATCGTCGGCGCGGGGCCGGTCGACAGCTGACGGTTGAAGGGGTTGGAGTCGAAGGACGCCTGCTCATAGGCCTCGCCGTAGGTCTTGCCGTAGACGTAGGAGAGGGTCAGGGCGTCGGTCGCCTTCCACTCGGCGCCGAGGCGCAGGACGTGGGCGCTGTTGTAGCTGTCCGGCTGCGGCACGGCGATGATGCCGGGGGGCGGCGCGGGGCCCACGCCCGAGCGGCGGACGTTGGGGTTGCTGGGCAGGTCGCCGCACCACAGGGAGCCGCCGTTGGCCGGCGGGATGATGGTGCCGCAGTTGTAGCGGTCCTGGATGTTGTTGCCGTCGATCGTGTAGTACTGGCGGATCTCGTTGTATTGCTTGTTCCACGAATAGCTGGCGTCGAAGGTCAGGCTGTCGGTGGGGGTGAAGCGCAGGGCGGCCGAGGCGGCGCGGCGCTCATACCCGCCGATGTGCTCGTCACGGCCCGTCACGCCGGGGAAGTTGTTCTTCCACACGCCGTCGAAGTCCGAGCCGCCGGCGTACACGCGCGCCATCAGCTTGTCCTTGATGATCGGGCCGCCCATGCCGCCCTGGACTTCGCGGCGGCCGCCGTTGCCGACGGTGGCCAGGATGTTGGCGGTGAATTCGTTGGTGGGCTTCTTCTGCACGTAGTTGACCGCGCCGGCGAAGGCGTTCTGGCCGTACAGGGCGCTTTGCGGGCCCTTGACCACTTCGATCCGCTCGTAGTCGCCGAGGGCCGAGTTCACCATGTAGTTACGCTGGATGTAGACGCCGTCCAGGAACACCGCGACGTTGCCGATCGGGTTCTGCACGCTGATCTGCTGCAGGCCGCGCAGGGTGATGGTGTTGTTGAAGGCGGTGACGAAGTCGGCGAACTTCAGGCCCGGCGTATATTGCGACACCGCGGCCAGGCCGCTGATGCTCTTGTTTTCGAGCTGGGCGGAGGTCAGGGCGCTGACGGCCAGGGGAACGTCCTTCAGACGCTCCTCGGAACGACGGGCGGTCACGACGACCTCGTCGAGGCGGCTGGCGTCTTGAGCGTGCGCCTGGATCGGCTGGAACACGGAGGCCGCGAGCGTCGCAGCGGCGGCGCCGCTCATAAGCGTCAGCAGGCGCAGCGAGCGCGTTGAGTGTCGTTGTTTCAAGTCAATCCCCTGGGATTCGAGTTTTAAGAGTTGCTGCGCGCCGGACTCGCCGCGCGCATGGCGAATTTTTCTTGGACCTTGGCCCATCGAGGAGCCGTCGCAGGCCTATGCCTACATGCTTAACATTGATTGAACCTGTAGCCTCGTCCAAGGCCGGTGGGTTTTATATCCGATCCGCGAACAGACGCCGCCGAACAGGCGAACTCCTGGATCAATAGGCCAGAATCTTCAAGGGTGTAAGCGGTCCAATTGACGCTGCCGGACCGCCCTATTGAAAGGCGAATTCTCTTGACTAGTACACCTTTGCCACAGCCCGGCGCCCTTCGCCGCGCCTTCGTCGACATTCCTGCCGGTCAGGTCCACCTGCGCAGGGCCGGAGAGGCGGCCCCCGGATCCACTCCGCTGGTCTGCCTGCACCAGAGCCCCTTCTCCAGCCTGACCTATGCCGAAATCCTGCCCCTGCTGGGCCAGGGCCGGGTCGCGGTGGCGCTGGACACCCCCGGTTTCGGCGAGTCCTTCCGTCCGACGGCGCGCCCCTCGATCCGCGACTACGCCGACGGGCTGAGGCAGGCGATCACGGCCCTGGGGTTTGAGCAGTTCGACCTGCTCGGCCTGTTCACCGGCGCCGCCATCGCTAGCCAGATGGCCGTGGACGCTCCGGACGCAGTGCGCCGGCTGGTGCTGTGCGGGCCGCCGGTATTCACGGCCGAGGAGCGGGCGCGGTTCCTCGCCACCGCCTGGCCGCCTCGCCCCCGCGAGGATGGCTCGCACCTGCTGGAGGAATGGACGCGGGTGATGACCCGGGCGCTGCCCGACGTGCCCTTCGCCCGCCGCTGCGACGCCTTCCACGAGCTCTACCGGGGCGGCGGCGACGCCCTCTGGGGCGAGATGGCGGTGTCCGAATATGTCCTGGCGGACACCCTGCCCCGGATCCAACAGCCGACCCTGATCCTTCAGCCTGATGGGGTCTATGGCGATGGCGCCCAGGCCGCCGCGGCGATTCCCCGAGGCGCCTTCGAGCGTCTCGAGGGCGTGCGCGGCTGGTCGATGATGCAGTCGGCGCCGACCCAGGTCGCCGAGGCCGCGAACCGCTTTCTGGCCCTCGACGAAGCCGTCATCCTTGCGCGACATTCGCTCATTTGAATGGTCGTGACACCCGGTCCATAGTGGTCCTTCGTCCAGGAGCTTGAACCAGACATGTCCTCGAACAATCCCCCTTCCCTGAGCCAGCGCGGGCGCTCCAGCCTCGACATCCTCGGCTCGGTCCAGAAGTGTTCCTCCACCGTCCTGCGCGACAAGGCGCGGGCCAATTTCCGGGCCGACCCCACCGGCCAGACCCTCACCGAGGCCCACGGCCCCAAGGCCTCGCCGGCCGAGCAGGCCGCCATGATCGAGGCCGCCAAGACCGTCGCCTACGCCGACCCCCTCCTGCGGATGGAGCGCTTCCTCCAGCGCTACGTGGCCGAGGAGAAGTTCGTGCGCGGCATCCGCGCCATCGAGGAGAAGCGGTCGGTGTTCGCCGAGGCGGTGGACGCCCCCTGTCCCCCCGCCGGCGGCACCCTGGAACTCGACCCCGCCCTGCCGATGCCGGACTATTACGACGGGGTGGAGTTCCACCTGGAGCCCGGCGGCTGGGACGGCTACGACCTCTACGGCCCGGTGATCGGGTTCGGTGTGGCGCCGCGGATCTTCAAGCACGGCGGCTATGCGGCCGTGGGCGCCGGAGCGGACATCGTCCAGCAGCGCTTCGACGTGGTCAAGCAACTGCCCAAGAGCCACTACGCCCGCATCTATGAGCCCGGCTGCGGTGGCATCTCCACCCTCGGGGTCCTGGCCAGCGTCTTCCCGGACGCCGAGCTGGTCGGCAGCGACCTGTCGCCGGGCCTGCTGAAGACGGGGCACAAGGGCGCCGAGCGGCGGGGCATCAAGGTTCACCTGAAGCAGCGCGATTCCGTGCACAGCGGCGAGCCGGACAACAGCTTCGACGCGGTGGTCACCTACGCCCTGCACCACGAGCTGCCGGTCCCGGACAACGTCGAGCTGTTCAAGGAGATGTTCCGGATCATGAAGCCGGGCGCCGACATCGTCATCAGCGACCCGCCCCCGTTCCGCGCCGTCGAGGCCTTCCACGCCGTCATCCTCGACTGGGACAACGACCACCGCGAGGAGCCTTATTTCACCGAAACCTGCCTCGCCAACTGGGACGACGTCCTGCGCGACATCGGCTTCGTGGACGTGGAATCCTACGGCCTGGGCGCCGACGCCTATCCGTGGGTCACCCGCGCCCGCAAGCCGGACTAGGCTGGCGATCCAATGCTCCCGCGTGCAACGGGGGAGCTGTCCCGGAGGGACTGAGGGGGCGAACCGTCGCGCCGCCGCTTGCCCCCTCCGACCCCCCGCTCTTCGGCGGGGGCCCACCTCCCCCGCGAAGTGCGGGGGATGATTAGTCCTATGCTCCCCCGTGTAACGGGGGAGCTGTCCCGAAGGGACTGAGGGGGCGAACCATCGCGCCGCCGCTTGCCCCCTCCGACCCCCCGCTCTTCGGCGGGCCCACCTCCCCCGCGAAGTGCGGGGGAGGATTAGTCCTATGCTCCCCCGTGCAACGGGGGAGCTGTCCCGGAGGGACTGAGGGGGCGAACCGTCGCGCCGCCGCCCGCCCCCTCCGACCCCCCGCTCTTCGGCGGGGGCCCACCTCCCCCGCGAAGTGCGGGGGAGGATTAGTCCTATGCTCCCCCGTGTAACGGGGGAGCTGTCCCGAAGGGACTGAGGGGGCGAACCGCCCCGCCACCGCCCGCCCCCTCCGACCCCCCGCTCTTCGGCGGGGGCCCACCTCCCCCGCGAAGTGCGGGGGAGGATTAGTCCTATGCTCCCCCGTGCAACGGGGGAGCTGTCCCGGAGGGACTGAGGGGGCGAACCATCGCGCCGCCGCTCGCCCCCTCCGACCCCCCGCTCTTCGGCGGGGGCCCACCTCCCCCGCGAAGTGCGGGGGAGGATGAAGGTCTTATGCTCCCCTGCGAAGCGGGGGAGCTGTCCCGGAGGGACTGAGGGGGCGAACCGTCGCGCCGCCGTTGGCCCGAGGTGCGGGCGGCCAGCGCCTACTCTCCGATCAACGCGTCCTCGACAGCCTTGACCAGCCTGTCGCGCTTGATCTTCAGCTTCGCTTCCAGGGCGGCGTCGGGCTGGTAGGCGTCGATAGCCTCGGCGACCACCACGCCCTTCTCCTCGAGCATCGCCTCGACGATAGCCAGGCGGTCGGTGACGACCCACAGTTCGCGGGCCAGGGCCAGCAGGGCCTCGCCGAGATTGTCCACCTGGCCCGGCCGCAAGCGCTGGTAGGGCGGCGGGTCGGAGAGCAGCTTGGGCTTGTCGGACATGCGCTACTCGGGTTTGGTGCCGCGGACGAAATAGGTCTTCTGGGGCTCCAGGGCGCCGGTGGCGACATTGACGAAGCCGGCCGCGCGGGCGCCCTCGCCGAAGTCCATGGCCGCGGTGGCGCGCCAGTAGGGCTCGCCGACCCAGCGGGCGATCCAGTCGAAGGCGTAGGCCTTCATCCGGTCCCAGTCCTCGGTGCGGGCCACGTCGCTCATCAGCACATCGCCGCCGGGGACCAGCAGGCGGTAGGCCTCCTTGAACAGGGCGTCGACGATCCGCGGCGGGATCTCGTGGTGGATGGCGTAGGAGGTCACGAGGTCAAAGGATTCCGGCGGCAGGCCGGTGTCCTCGCCCACGCCCACCCGCAGCTTCCAGGCCTGGCCGAGTTCATTGCCCACCCGCTGGGCCTGTTCCAGCATCTTCTCCGAGGGGTCGATCCCCCAGATCTCCGCATCGGGGAACATCTCGGCCAGCACCTTGGTGTAGTGGCCGGACGAGGTGCCGACCTCCAGGATGCGTTTGTAGTCGCGCTTCGGCGCCTCGGCGGCGATACGGCGGCGCTCGGCGTAGATGTCGCCCGGGAATACCTTGGCCACGTATTTGCGGTGGGTGATCTCGGCGTGGACGAAGCCGTTGTGGTCGGCGCCATCCCAGCCGCCATGGCTGCGGTGGAACCAGACCCGCGAATAGTAGGACGGGGCCTGGAAGTCCGGGTCGGCGGTGAGGGTGGTCGGCCCCTGCTTCAGGGCCTCCAGCTTGGGCTCCAGCTCGTCGCGGATTTCCTCGAAGGCGGCGATGGCCGACAGGTGCGACTGCTTGGCGGCCCATTCGCTGAACAGGTGGCGGGCGCCGTAGCGGTTGGAATGGGCGAGGGTCTTCTCGACCAGGTCGTGGCGGTCGTCCATGCCCTCGGGCAGGGTTTCGGCGGTCACGCCGGCGGCGGCCAGCTCGGCCTCGACCTCTCGGTGCAGCCGGTTGGCGGTCTGGCGGGCGGACACCTCGAAATCGACGAGTGAGCGACCGCGCTGTTTCAGCTGAAGGTCCATGGTTCTCTCCCTGCGCAGCATCACGATAGGCCCGACGGGGCCGGTTTCCAATCCGCTCGGCGGAGTCTCCGACTATCGACCAGCGGCGATCAGCCGGCGCACGTAGCTACGGAAGTCGCCGGGGGCGCGGCCCAGGATCCAGCCAAGGACGTTGGGATTGCCGAGGAAGCCATAGGCGTCGTAGTGGCCGTTCATCACCACCATCTGCTCGACCCGGTCGTCGCTCAGCCCCTTGGCCTTGGCGGTGCGGGCCAGCTCGTCCAGGGGAATCGCCCGCGCCGTCACCGGCCGGCCCAGTTCCTCCGACAGGACCTGCGCCACGTCGCGCATGCTCAGGGCCTCGGGGCCGGCCAGCTCATAGGTGGCGCTGAGATGCCCGGGCTGGGTGGCCACCGCCGCGGTGGCGGCGGCGAGGTCGGCCAGGTCGACGATGTTGAACCGCTTGTCGACGTCGAAGGGCATGGCGTGCACCCCCTCCCCCGTCACCTGGCCCCAGATCGGCTCCAGGTGCTGCATGTACCGCATCGGCTGGACGATGGTGTAGGGCATGCCGCTCTCGATCACCTTCTCCTCGGCGTCGAGCTTCAGGCGATGGTGGCGCACCTCGCGGCGAAGGGGATGCATCACCGAATAGTAGATGAAGCGCTGGGCGCCCCCCTGGGCCGCGGCGTCGAGCACGGCCAGGGTCTGCTCGACCTCGCGAGGCTCCATCGGCGGGCCGACGTGGATCACCACGTCGCAGCCCTCGGCGGCCCGCGCCAGGCTGGCGGGATCGTTGAGGTCGCCCAGCGCGGTGGACACGGCGCCCAGGGCCAGCAGGCCATCCCGCTGTTCCTCGCGCCGGTGGAAGGCATGGGGGGCGGCCCCGGCCTTGGCCAGGGCCTGGAGGATGGCGCGGCCGGTGCGGCCGCCGCCGCCGGTGACCATGACGCGGGGCTGGCTCATGCGGGATCTCCTAGGAAGCGGTTGAGCGCGGCGGCGGTCTCGGCCGGCTTCTCCTGGTGGGTGAAGGAGCCGGTGTCGGCGATGCGCTCGACGGTGACCTGCCTCAGGCGGGCGCGGCCGACCGCCTCCCACTGCCGATAGAGGCCGCGGTCGGCATAGATGAGCAGGGTCGGCGCCGCCACCCGCGGCAGGTAGTCCTCGACCCCCGCCACGGCGACGCCGCGCTCGGACGGCCGCACCCAGACGCCGGCCTTGGCCCGGCTGCGGTTGGCGGCGTCATTGATGCGCGGGTCCACCGAGCCGAAGCGGTCGACCGACTTGCCGCTGCGCGCGATCGGCTCCCAGCGGGGACCGAAGTTGCTGCGCACCTCGGCGTCCATGGCCGCCAGGGCGGAATAGGGCCGGCGGACACTGAGGCTGACGCTGATCAGCGCCAGCCGCGAGACCAGATCGGGCCAGAAGGACGCCATGACGATGCCGGTGATACCGCCCAGGGAGGAGCCGGCCACGGTGACCCGGGACAGCTCAAGCTCGTCGAGCACGGCCTTGAGCATGGCGGCGCTCTCGGGAACCGTCTGCACATAGGGCGGGGGCCCGCGCATCAGTGACTGGCCATGCCCGGGCAGGTCGATGGCGATCACCCGGCGGTCCCGCGCCAGCATCGGCGCGATGGCGGCCCAGTCCTCGACCCAGCCGCCGAGTTTGTGCAGCAGCACCAGGGGCTCGCGGGCGCTGTCCTTGGGACCCAGCTCGACATAGTGGATCCGCCCGGCGGCGCGCTGGACGAACCCCTCCCCCGTCCAGGGCGACGGGGGCCGCGGCGCCTTGGCCGCGACGCCGCTCGCCGCCGCCGCGCCGGCGAGGACTCCGGCGGCGAGAAGAGTGCGGCGGTCGGGCCGGTCCATGGGCGGGCTCACTGGGCGGGCTTGTCCACCAGACGCGACAGGCCGCCGACGATCTTCCAGTCGTCTCCCGCCCGGGTCCAGGTGTGGGTGTTGTCGTACTGCTGGTCCACCGGGGTTCCGTCGGCCATGGCGCTGCGATGAGTGCGGAAATAGATCACCGCGGTGGGGCCGCTGAGACGGAAGTCGATGAACTCCAGGCGGATCTTCTCCTGGGCCTTGCCGGCCATCTTCGCCCCGTCGGCCTTCAGCGCGGCGGCGTCCACGGGGGCCGGGCGGCCGGCGGGCCAGGCGGCGTAGTCGTCAGCGGTGAAGCTGACGTAGGGGCCGATGTCGCCGCGGCCGCGGCCGGCGAAGATGGCCTGCTCCTTGGCCCAGACCTCGGTCTGCGCCTTCGCCTTCACCTCGGGGGAGTCGGCCAGGGCAGGGACGGCGACGGCGGCGCCCAGGGCCGCCGCCAGGGAGATCCGCGTCAGGGTGTGTCCGAAGGTCATGGCGCCTGCTCCGATTGTGTCCAGCCGCCACGTTGACCGGCTTGGGCCAAACTGGCGGCCAATTGCAGGGCGTCATCGCGGTACGGATACGGCGGCCGCGCCTTGTCGGCCCGGAGCGGCTATGCCCTCTATGACGCACGCCCCGGAGACACCGCCCCATGGCCGACACCACCGCAGACGCCCCGGCCAAGCCCCGCGGGGCCATGGCGCGCATCACCACCGGCGTCTGCCTGGGCTACGGCGCGGGCACGGCGGGTCAGGCCATCCTGCTGAACGCGGTCACCACCTATTTCCCGGCGCTGATGGCCACCGTCCTTGGCCAGTCCCCGGCCACCGCCGGCCTGCTCCTGACCCTGTCCAAGCTCTATGACATCTTCGCCGATTTCGCGATCGGCGACGCCAGCGACCGCACCAACAGCCGCTGGGGCCGGCGGCGGCCGTATCTGCTGGCGGGCGCCGTGGTGGGCAGCCTGTCCTTCTTCGCCATCTTCACGCCGCCGTCGCTCAACGGGCCCTTCGTCGTCGCCTATATGGCGATCATGCTGGTGATCTATTCCACCGGCTATTCCCTGTTCACCGTGCCCTACACCGCCATGGTCGCGGAGATGACCGACGACTACGACGAGCGCACCCGGCTGATGTCGTTCCGCACGGTGTTCAGCGCCGCCGGCCAGCTGCTGGCCCTGGCCGGGGCGGCGGCCCTGGTGAGGCATGGCGGCTCGGGGGAAGGCGGCTTCAGGCTGATGGGCTGGGTGCTGGGTCTGGTCATCGCCGGGACCCTGCTGTGGTGCTTCCTGGGCACCGCCAAGGCCCCCTATGTCAAGCGGGTGAAGACGCCGCCGATCAAGGTGCGCGAGCAGATGCGCATGATCGTCGAGAACCGGCAGTTCCTGATCTACATGGCCGCCAAGTTCCTGCAGTTCATCTCCCTGGCCAGCGTCACCAGCACCGGCCTGCTGTTCAAGCTGAACGTCCTGAAGATCGGCTACGAGGGCCAGATCCAGCTGTCGGTGGTGCAGAACGTGGTGATGGCCTGCTCGATGCCCGTTTGGGTGTGGATGGGCAAGCGATACGGCAAGCGCAACTGCTACATGGCCGCCCTGGGCCTGAACGCCGTCTCCTATCTCAGCTGGCTGTTCACCGGGCCCGGCATCACGCCGATGGAGGTCATGGGGCGCGGCGTGTTCCTCGGGATCGCCGCCGGCGGGGTGATCCTGATGGCCCTGTCGATGCTGCCCGACATCATGGAATACGACCGCCGCCTGCACGGGGTGCGGCGCGAGGGCCTGTTCTCCAGCCTCTATTCGATCATGGAGAAGGTGGGCTACGCCATCGGCCCGGCCGCCATCGGCCTTTATCTGGCGGCCTCGGGCTACATCTCCACCACCAAGGGGCAGCTTGTGCAGCAGGGGCCGCAGGCCATCCAGGCCCTCTACGTCAGCAACGCCGTCATCCCGGCGGCGGCGATGATCGGCAGCATCATCCTGATGTTGTTCTACAAGCTCGACAAGGCCACCCTGGCCCGCTACGCCGCCGCCGACCCCAATCCGGACTGACCCCGAGAAGGACGCCCCCATGACCAATGTCACCTATGAGATCGTCGAGCACGACGGCGGCTGGGCCTATAAGGTCGACGGCGTGTTTTCCGAGACCTTCCCCACCCACGACGCCGCCCGGGTCATGGCCGAGCGCGCCGCCCGCGAGCAGCGCGCTCCGGGCGAGGACACCGGCATATCCTGGGAGGACAAGGACGGCGCCTGGCACGACGAGGTGTCCAAGGGCGACGACCGCCCGGCGACCGACGTCGAAGGCTGATCATGGACGCGCCGGCAGGCCTGGAGCCCGGCCTCACCGGCCTGCAGCAGCTGCGCCGGTGGATCGAGACCGGCCGCCAGCCGCCGATCGCGGTGACCTTGCGGTTCGCCCTGGTCGAGGCGGAGGAGGGTCGGGTCGTGTTCGAGGGCGTGCCCGACCACCATGCCTACAATCCCATCGGCACGGTCCATGGCGGCTACGCCGCCACCCTGCTCGATTCCGCCTGCGGCTGCGCCGTCCACTCGCGCCTGTCCGCCGAGCAGGCCTACACGACCCTCGAGTTGAAGGTCGCCTACCATCGCGCAATCAGAGCCGACACCGGCCTCGTGCGCGCCGAGGGCGTGGTGATGAGCTTCGGGCGACGCGCGGCCTTCGCCGAGGCCCGCCTGACGGACTCCCAGGGCCGTCTCTGCGCGTCAGCGACCTCGTCCCTGCTGGTCATGGACCGGTGATTCCCTGGGTCCGTCTGGACTCCGCGCAGATGCCCGGGGGCGGCGGTGAGCTGCGGCTGATGCAGCGCGGCGGCGAGTTCTCGATCATGGCGGGCGCCATCGAGCTGATGAACAGCCGCCTGTTCGGGTCCGAGGAGGCGCTCGCGACCCTGTGCTGCGAGCGGCTGTGCCACGTCCCTGCTCCACGCGTGCTGATCGGGGGCTTAGGCATGGGCTTCACCCTGCGGGCGGCCCTGGGCTGCCTGCCAAGCACCGCCGCCGTCACCGTCGCCGAGCTCGTCCCGGAGGTGATCGCCTGGGCGCGCGGGCCGATGGCCGCGGTGCATGGCGACAGCCTGGACGACCCGCGGCTGCAGATCGTCGAGGCGGACGTGGCCGACGTCATCGCCGCCGTCCCGGCCCGGTGGGACGCCATTCTCCTGGACGTGGACAACGGTCCCGAAGGGCTGACCCGCCCGGCCAATGACAGCCTCTACGACGCCAAGGGCCTCGGCGCCGCGCGCGGGGCGCTGCGGTCCGGCGGGGTGCTCGCGGTGTGGTCCTCGGCCCAGCATCCGGCCTTCACCCAGCGGCTGCAGCGGTCGGGCTTCTCTGTGGACGAGCGAAAGGTTCGCGCGGGGCGCGGCCGGGGTGCTCGCCATGCGATCTGGCTCGCGATGAGGCCCTAGCGGCCCTTCCGGCGAGACGGCCCGGTCTGTATAGCCGCCGGATCGGACGCCTGAATCCGAAGCCAATGGCTGACCCTGCCGCCCGTGATCGGGCGGCCCGGCGGCCTCAGACACCGGGGGAATCCACCGTGACTCATCGCCTGACCGCCAAAGCCTGGCTTCTGTCCACCTGCTCCCTGATGCTGGCCGCGACGGCCGGCGCCGCCCTGGCCCAGCCGGCCGCCCCGTCCAGCCCGGCGGGTTCCGGCGTCGAGGAGGTGGTCGTGACCGCGCGCAAGCAGAGCGAGTCCATCGTCCAGGCGCCGGTGGCGGTGTCCGCCCTGTCCGCCACCGACCTGACCAACCGCGGCATCACCGGCTACCAGGGCATGTCCGACTTCGTGCCCGGGTTCAAATACCAGAACCAGTCGGTCAACCGGAACGACCGCGGCTTCACCCACTTCACCATCCGCGGCATGCAGCCCGGCAACCCCTCCCCCGACCGCCAGGCGGCCTCGGCCTTCATCGACGGCGTGCCCATCGGCAACGGCAGCATCGCCGGCCTCGCGGACGTCGCCCAGGTGGAAGTGGTGAAGGGGCCCCAGAGCGCCTACTTCGGTCGCTCGACCTTCGCCGGCGCCATCAACTTCATCACCCGCAACCCGTCCTTCGAGCCCAAGGCGACGGTCGAAGCGACCTATTCGAGCTTCAACAACACCGAACTGAAGGGCAGCGTCGAAGGCGGGCTGATCAAGGACGTGCTGTCGGCCCGGCTGGGCGGCCGCTACTATCACACCGACGGCCAGTACAAGAACGCGGCCACCGGGGGAAACCTCGGCGAACAGGAGACCTATGCCGGTTCCCTGTCGGTCTTCTTCGCCCCGACCTCCACCTTCCGGGCCAAGGCCTTCGTCGTCGCCTGGCGGGATCGCGACGGCGCCCCGGCCTCCGGCCAACTGGCCCCTGCGGACCTCAACTGCACGACCGTCACCGGCCGCCGCTACTATTGCGGCGAGATCGACAAGACCCTGCGCAACCGCCTCATCCAGCAGACCTACGTCGGCCAGACCGCCATCAACTACACCCAGGGCGCCATCGGCCCCGGCGCCTCGGTGAATGAGCCGGGCTTCCAGGACCAGTTCGGCGTCAAGCGTAACGCCTACCAGGCCAACGCCTCCTTCGATTGGGACCTGCCCGCGCAGTTCACCCTCAGCGGCAACGGATCCCTGTCCGAGGATCGCTGGGGCTATGTCACCGACACCGGATTCCAGGACGGTCGCGGCACGGCCAATCCCTTCTTCGGCCGCGTGGCCGACGTGCTGCCCTACAACTCCCGCACGGTGGGCGGCCAGGTCCACTTCACCACCCGCTCGGCCGAAGTCCGCCTCAGCTCGCCGCAGGACCGCCGCCTCAAGGGCCTGATCGGCGCCAGCTACTACAAGCAGCGCAACACCCAGGTGACCAACGCCTTCCAGAACTCCGGCTACGCCGCCAGCGTCCTGCCGACCCTGACCGAGACGACCACCAAGGGCGTGTTCGGTTCGGTGACGTTCAACTTCACCGACGCCCTGTCGCTGAGCGCCGAGGGCCGCTACCAGATTGACGCCCTCGAGGTCGACACCCTGGTGCCCGGCGGGCTGCAACTGTCGGACGACACCAAGAGCTTCGCGCCGCGGGTGATCGCCCGCTACGAGTTCAGCAAGGACCGCTCGATCTACCTGTCTTACGCCAAGGGCACCCGGCCCAGCCAGTTCAACGGCTTCCTCTATTCCCTGGCGCCGTCCGCCCAGGCGCAAGTTCTGGCCCAGTCGAACGTCAGCCTCTTCGTTCCCGAAGAGAAGGTCGAGATGACCGAGATTGGCTTCAAGAGCTACTTCCTGGACCGCAAGATCCGCGTCCTGGCCGCCGCCTACACCGGCAAGTGGACCGACAAGCACATCAGCCAGACGGTCGGCTACTTCAACCCGACCTTCCAGACCATCACCGTCACCATCCCCGGCGGCGAAGTGGACCTGCGCGGCGTCGAGCTGGAGGGCGTCTATCGTCCGGACGACCACTTCACCTTCGAAGGCAACTTCGCCTATTCGCAGAGCGAAATCGTCAAGACCGCCTGCAGCGAATGCACCCAGCTGATCAACAACGCCAATCCGGTCGGAAACCGCCTGCCGCTGTATCCCGCCTACACCGGAGCGCTGTCGGGAACCTACGAGCGACCGGCCTTCGCCGACTTCAACGGCTTCGTGCGGCTGGACTACATCTACACCGGGCGCATCTACGAGAGTGAAGCCAACCTCGCCTGGATTGCCCCCACCCATAAGGCCAACCTGCGCGTCGGCGTCTCCAACGCCCGTTATCGGATCGAGGCCTTCGGCGAGAACATCTTCGACAACAAGACCCCCCTGTCGATCGCCAGCAACCTGGACAGCTTCACCAGCGCCCGCACCCTGACCTTCTCGCCGGCCCTGCGCCGCACGGTAGGCGTGCACGTCGCGGCGACGTTCTAGGCGCCGCCCGCCCCCTCCGGCGCTTCGTCCCCCATCCTCTGCGGGATGGGGGAGGAGAAGAGCCCCCCTCTCCTCCCCCGCTCTTCGCGGGGGAGGGGGACCGCGAAGCGGTGGAGGGGGCGAGTGACGAAGCGCAACGCTAGCGGCTCGCCCCCTCCGGCGCTCCGCCCCACCTCCCCCATCCTCTGCGGGATGGGGGAGGATTAGGGGCGAGTTGGGGCGGCCAAATACTCGCCGACCGCGCCGACCCATGCTGCGGGATCGTCATAGCTGGGCATCATGCCGGCGAACGCCAGGGTGGCGTAGGTCAGGTCGGGCCTGAGCGCGCGCACCGCCGACACCGAGGCGGCGGAGGCCTGGCCGCCGTAGCTCAGCACCATCGCCGGCGCCGTCAGCCGCTTCAGCCCGTCGGCCAGCGGATATTTGAAGATGGCGTGGTGGCCCCACAGGTAGTGGGGCCCAGCGGTGAAGAACTGCAGCGCCCCGGCCTGGCGGGCCTTGGGGCTCAGCCGGTCGCCCGGCGCCATCTGGCCGACCTGGGCATAGCGCCGCTGGAACTCGGCTCCGTCCGCCGTCGGCCGGCGGTCGAATTCCTCTTCCTCCAGGAGCTTGGCCGTGGTCGCGGCGTCGAACAGAGGCACGCCGTCCAGCACCAGTCGCCGCACTCGGTTCGGATGCCGGTTGGCGAAGGCGATGGCGATCACCGTGCCGGTGTCGGAGCCCACCAGGTCGGCGCGCTTCAGGTGAAAGTGGTCGAGCACTGGCAGCAGGGCCTCGGCATAGTCGTCGGCGGTGGGCTCGCGCTGTGGCGAGTCCGACAGGCCGTAGCCGGGCAGGTCCACGGCGATGGTGCGCACGCCCTTGGTCGCCAGCAGCGGCTGGACGGCCTCGAACTGCACCGACGACCAAACCATCCGGTGCAGCAGAATGGCGGTGGGCTGGCCCGGCTTGCCATCGACCCGCACATGGATCTGGCCGTAGGGGCCGTCCACATAGGCGCGGTAGGGGGCGGCCGCCGCCGGCCCGGGGCCCAGGCCCGCCCAGGCGACGGCCAGAACAACGGCAAAGGCCCTGATCATGTGCGTCGGCTCCGGCTCGGCTCGCTCTGCGTCACGTGAACCCTTCCCGCGCCCTGGTCGAGCACCAATCGGAAGCGGGCCAGTCCGCCCACCCCGAGCAGCCCCGCGGGCAGGCCCGGGCCTGGACCGCCGTCGAAGATCTGCACGGGTACGTCGCGGTAGGTCTCGCCGGCGAAGCGCACCGACTCCACGACCACGGAGCGCCCGGGGGTGACGCCGCTGAGGCTGACGCTGCGGCCGGTCAGGATCGGGCGGCCCTGCAGCAGGCCGGACTTCTTCGCCTGGTCGGCGGACAGGACCAACACCGCGGACGCGCCGGTATCGAGCACAGCGTCGAGGGGGGTCCCCTCCAGTTCGATCGGCGCGATCAGGCGGCGGTCGCCCCGTCGGACCGAGGTGGGAATCGCGTCCGCCGCCAGCTGGAAGCCGTCCCGGCGATGCAGCGACAGCCGCCGGCGGGGGAAGTCGATGTCGGCGATCAGGCTGCTGAGGACATTGTCCCCGAGCACCAGGGAAAAACCGCCCGCGCCAAGGGCGTCCACATGGCTAAGGTCGATCACCGCGGCGCCCAGGCCCGCCAGGGACAGGGCGCCGATAGCCAGGTCGAGCCGGACCCCCCGCGACACCTGCGGCGATCCGCCGACGCCCATGGCCACCACGGGTACGGGGGTTCCGGCCAGCTTCAGGCCCGCCGCCAGGCCGGCGTCTATCACCGAATACTGGGCGCCGCTGTCGATCAGGGCGTTGACCAATTGCCCCCCCAGGGAGACCGGCACGATGGGGAGCGCCTGGTCGGCAGTGAACGGCAGCCAGCCGCTCGACGCCGGCCCCCGCGCATCCACCGAGGCGCGGGGCATGAACAGGCGGTCCCGCGCCAGCCACGCGCCGCCGACGCCCAGGGTGAGCAGGCCAGCGTTGAGGAAGAAGGATCGGCGTGACGGGTTCAAGAGGCCAAGATAGGCACGAAGGGCGCCGGGGCCCAGGGCCTACGGAATGTGGCGCGTCAGCCGCGACGCGGGCGCAGGATCACCTTGCCCTGACGCTCGGCGCCGGTGCGGGCCGCGTGGCTCAGGGCGTCCTTGACGGCGTCGAAGGCGTAGACGCCGGCGATCTGGGCGTCGAGCCGGCCCTTGGCCAGCATCGCCTGCAGGGTCGCCGACATCTGCGCCCGGCCCAGGTCGGTGAGGCTGTCGAACGCGCGATCGGTGAGGAAGCCCACCGGACGGACATCGCGGAACATTAGGTCGTGGTAGTCGACCTGATAGGCCGCCTCGGACAGGAAGCCGTAGCAGACCACCAGGCCGCCATCGGCGACCGTGGCGGCCAGCCGCGCCGTGGCCCCGCCGCCGATGGCGTCGAAGGCGATGCGGACGGGGCCGCCGGCGATCCGCCGGATGTCGGCGGACAGGGTGACGTCGGCGACCAGCACGTGGGACCGACCCGCCGCCCGCAGATCCGCCGCCGCCGCCTCACGCCGGACCACGTCGATCAGGTTGAGACCCCGGTCCGCGGCCAGCTGGGCGACATAGCCGGCGACATTGGAATTGGCCGCGTTCTGGACGACCCAGTCGCCCGGCGCCAGGTCCGCGAAGGCCTCAAGCAGCAGATAGGCGGTGCTGAGATTGACCCGGACCAGGGCCAGCTGTTCCGCCGCGATCCCCTCGGGGGCGCGCCACAGGCCGGCGGGGTCCATGGCCCTGAGCGACTGCCAGGCGCCATAGCGCAGGGGCAGGATGACCCGCTCTCCCACCGCCCATTCCGAGACCTGGCGGCCCACCTGGACGATCCGCCCCACGCCCTCGAAACCGGGCACGCCGCCGCCGGGGGGAAGGAAGGCCAGCTGGCCGCGGATCGCCTTCAGGTCGGCGATATGGATCGGCGCGGCCTCCAGCTCGACCAGCACCTCGTGGGCCTCGGGCGCCGGATCGGGCGCCTCGACCAATTCGATGACCTGATCCGGATCGCCGTTGCGGCTGTAGGAGACCTGGAGCATCGGGGCAGTCCTCGACGCGGCGGCCCGGCCCTAGCGCGAGACGCCGCCCATCAGCGCCAGCATCTGCGCCTCAGAGCGGACCTCGCCGATCTTGGCCTGGATGTCGAACAGATTGGCCTCGTGCGGGCCGGACTGGCGATCGCCGCTGGCCTCGGCCACCACGAAGGGCGCGAAGCCCATGGACACGGCGTCCAGGGCGCTGGCGCGGACGCAGCCCGAGGTGGAGAAGCCGCCGAGGATGACGGTGTCGACCCCCATGGAATGCAGGGTCGCGGCCAGGGGCGTGCCGAAGAAGGCCGAGGGATACTGTTTGGAGACCACCATCTCGCTGGGCAGGGGCTGCAGGCTGGGCGGGAAGGCCCCCATGGGCGAGCCCTTCATGAACGCCTTCAGCGCCGGGACCTTCTTGAAGAACATGCCGCCGTCGGCGCCCTCGGCCGTGTAGACGACGTTGGTGAACACCACCGGGATGCCGACCTCGCGGGCCTTGGCCACCAGCCGCTCGCACGAAGCCAGGGCGTCCTCGACCCCCGCATAGAGCCCGCAGCTCTTGTCGAGGTAGGCCATCACCACATCGATGATCACCAGGGCGGGCTTCTTGCCGAAGGGCAGCTGGCCGTGGAAGCCGGCGTGCTCGTAGTCGTCGTCGATGATCTTGGGCGCGTCTTCGGCCATGGCTCTATCCTTCGTAGCGGTTGCCGGTGTCGGTCAGGGCGGCGGCCCCCGTCAAGGTGTTCAAGTCCTGCAGCTTCAGAAGGTCGCCCTCGAAGGCCTCGGTGGAGCGTTCCTCGCGCAGGCGTTGCAGCCAACCGGGCGCCAGCTTGGCGAACCCGTGCAGCAGCATCAGGGGGTGCACGGCGATGGCGAACCCCATGGCTTCCAGCTCGGCCCCCGATTTGGTGGCGGTCACCCCGCCCTCCACCAGGTTGTGCACCAGGGGCGCGCGGGCCCCGAAGCGGCGGCCGACCTCGGCCGTGTCCTCCAGGGTCTTGGGGCCCTCGATGAAGATGATGTCGGCGCCCGCCTCCAGATAGGCCTCCGCCCGCTCCAACGCCGAGGCGAAGCCCTCCACGGAAACCGCATCGGTCCGGGCGATCACCAGCATGTGGTCGCGGGCGTCCAGGGCCGCCTTCACCTTGCCCACGGCCTCGCCCAGGGGGATCACGCCCTTGCCGGCCATGTGCCCGCAGCGCTTGGGAAAGGTCTGGTCCTCGAGCTGGATGGCCGAGGCCCCGGCCCGTTCGAACTGGCGCACGGTGCGCTGGACGTTGAGGGCGTTGCCGAAACCGGTGTCGCCGTCGACCACAAGGGGCAGGGAGACGCGGTCGCGGATGGCGGCGATGCCGGCGGTGACCTCGGCGGCGTCGACCAGCCCCATGTCGGGCCGGCCGTAGCGCACCATGGAGAAGCCGCCGCCGGTGAGGAAGGCGACCTCGAAGCCGGCCTGCTCGATCAAGAGGGCCGTGAACCCGTCCCAGCAGCCGGGCGCCGAGACCAGCCGCCGGCGGCCGTCCTCCCGCACGCCGATGGCGGCGCGCAGGCGGGCGACGTGCTCGGGCGCGCTCATAGCGGGCCGCCGGTCCCCGTCTTGCCGGGGGCGAGCTGGCCGGGGATGTGGCTCTCGTGGTTCTGCAGATACCAGTCGGCGATCTCCTCGCGGGTCGCCCACCACACCCCGGGGAGAGACTTGGCGTGGGCGATGAACTCGCGCAGGCCGCGGATGCGGTGGGCGCGGCCGACCACGTGGGGGTGCAGGCCGATATTCATGATCCGGCCGGACTTGGCGCCCTCTTCATAAAGCACGTCGAGCTCCTCGATGACCGTGTCGCGGAACTGGTCGGTGGTGTAGCCCTTGCGGGTGAAGAAGGTGAAGTCGTTGATTTCGTTGGAATAGGGGATCGAGACGATCGGCCCGTTGGGCGTGCGGATCAGGAAGGGCTGATCGTCGTTCATGATGTCGGTGTAGAAGGTGCAGCCATATTCGGCGAGGATGTCGGCGGTCTGCAGGTTGCTGCGAAGGCTGGACGACAGCCAGCCCTTGGACTTGCGGCCGGTGAACTTCTCGAACTGGGCCAGCGATCGCATGATGACGTCGCGCTCTTTTTCCGGGTCCTTGGCGAAGTTGGTCAGAAGCTCGCCCTGCTCCCAGTTGTGGGTGATCAGCTCCCAGCCCCGCTCCAGCACGGCGTCGGTCATCGCCTTGCGCCGGTCGAAGGTGACGGCGTTGGTGGTGCAGGACGCCTTCACGCCCATCTCGTCGAACAGCTCGAACAGCCGCCAGATCCCCACCCGCTGACCGTATTCGCGCCAGCTGTAGTTGGGGAAATCGGGGGTGTGGCCCGGAAGGCTGTCGGGAAGGATCGCGGGACCGCCGGCGTAATAGGGCTTGTCGGTGTCCTTGGTGAGGTCCCAGGTCTCCAGGTTGAAGGTCAGGATGAGCGCCACCCGAGCGCCGTTGGGCCACCGCAGCGGCTGGCGCTGCGGCATCGGGACGTAATCGTATTCCATGGGACGCGGTTCCTAGTGCTTGGACAGCAGGGTTCCGAAACCCTCGATGCGGTCGGGGATGCCCATGCTGCGCAGGGCGTGCCAGTAGGTGGCGGTGTTGATGGCGATCACCGGCTTCTCCAGCCAGAACTCGGCCATGGCGGCGACCTTGGCGTAGGCCAGGTTGGTGCCGCACTGGATGACGGCGTCGACGCCCTCGGAGACCTCGATGGTCGCCCGCTTGAGGGTCTGCGGCGTCTCGTGGGCGATCATCATCGGCGACGGCGACTGCAGGCCCTTCAGGTGCACGACCTCATAGCCGATGTCCTCGAAATACTTGCGCACGTTGGCGTCGCCCACGGGCATGTAGGGGGTGATGATGCCCAGCCGCTTGATGCCGCAGTCATAGGCCTTGATCGCCTCGTCCAGGGCGTGGGAGCCCATCATCACCGGCACCCCGCCGGTGCGCTCCACCATACGCTTGTGCAGCTGCTCGGCGCCGTCGGCGCCGTCCCAGAAGGTCTCGGCCGACATGCCCATGATCAGGCAGCCGGGGTCCATGCTCATGGCCACGTCCGCCGACGCCTCGGTGGCGCCGCGGATGTTGTTCATCATCTCGAGGAAGCTCTCGTCGCTGTCCACCTTGGTGTCCGGGATGGCGATGCGTTCGAAATGGTTGGTCACGCCCACCGGGCGCATGTCGTCGTATTCCGGCTGCACGCTGGTGTTGGTGGAGGGCGCGATAACGGCGAATTTCATGCGCCAGCCGAGAGAGTCTACCATGATCCGCCTTCTGTGGTTAAGGTCCGCGTCGATGTCGGCAGACACTGCGCATTTGCCTTTCCCGGTCCACGCCGACCGGGCGCACTGACCGTACAGCGGAGACGTCCGCGCGTCACGCGATACAGCCTTCTCAGGGACAGGCCGCCCAACCCATGCGGGTTCGGAATGGCGCGCCAACCATACGGAATGCCCGACAGGCGAGCAGACCTCCTATGATCCGTCCAGGTCATAAGAGCATCGTCGGCAGAACGCGCCGCTTGCCAGCGCCCGTTCCAAGAATTCGACGAGCTCCAGACGAAGGGGACGACGTTGGAAAAGGGCGTGCCGATCCGGGCGATCACGCGGTCTATCGCCGTGCTTCAGGCGATCAATCGCCAGGGCAGCCTGACTCTCATGGAGATCGCGCACGAGGCCAAGGTCCCCTACCCGACCGCCTGCCGCATCGTACAGACCCTGCTGGTGGAAGGCCTCGTCGAGCGCGAGCCGGACCGCAAGCGCTACCGACCCACGGCCCTGGTGCATACCCTGTCGCACGGCTTCCAGGTGGACGACCGCCTGGTGTCGGCCGCGCGGCCGCACATCGTGGCCCTGACCGGCAAGATCACCTGGCCGGTCTCGATCACCACCCGGGTAGGCCAGAAGATGATGATGCGGGACTCCACCCACACCCTCACCTCCATGACCTTCAACCACTACTACCCCGGCTATACCCTGCCGATCCTGGAAAGCGCCGCGGGCCGGGTCTACCTCGCCTATTGCCCGGCGGCCGAGCGCGACAACATCCTCGACGGCATGAAGACCGCCGACGGCGGACGCCCCCTGGGCGCCGACATGCTGCCGTTTTTCGAATCCGGGGTGATGGTGCGGGACATCCGCGCCCACGGGTTCGCCGCTAAGGGCCGCAATCCCTATACGGAGAACCCCGGCAAGACCTCGGCCATCGCGGTCCCCCTGTTCCACGGCGACGAGCTGGTCGGCTGCCTGTCGATGATCTTCTTCTCCGTGGCGATGAAGATGGAAAAGGCGGTCGAAGACTTCATGCCGGACCTGAAGCGCACCGCCGAGGCCATCGGCGGCGACCTTGCGGCAGGCCGGGGACTGCGCGCCGCCTGACCCTCGGCGCGGCTGCGAAGACGTGACCGCACAGCGGAGAGGCGTACGCAACGGGCACATGGCCCCTGGGCCCGCGCACTATGGTCGGCCTCGGCGAATGACCGCCGGAAGGGACCAGCCATGGCCGCCTATATCGTCGCCACCGTCCGCATCACCGACCCGGAGCGCTTCGGCCTCTACGCCAAGGGCATCGCCGGCCTGAGCGAGCAGTTCGGCGGCGAGTCCCTGGTGCGCGGCGCCGTGGCCGAAATGCTCGAGGGCGATCCCGCCGCCGTCGGCGAGCGCGTCATCGTCAGCCGCTACCCGGACGCCGAGTCCGCCCGCGGCTATATCCAGTCCGCCCAATACCAGACCGCCAAGGCCCACCGCGAGGGGGCCGGCACTGTCGTGATGCGCCTCCTCGTCGACTAGGCCGCCTCACCGACACCCCCGTCACAAGCGATAGAAGAGAATACGATGGACCGCGTACAAGTCGTCGTCAGCGGGGCCGGCCCGGCGGGCGTCGTCGTCGCCAACCGCCTGGCCCAGGCCGGCATCGATGTCCTGCTGGCGGAGGCGGGTCCCAGCTGCCCCGAGGACATGCGCGCCTCGACCTTCCATCCGCCGACCCTCGACATGATGGAGGAGCTCGGCTTCCTGGGCGCCCTGGAGGACCAGGGCCTGAAGGCGCCGATCTATCACTACCGCAACCGCCGCACGGGCGAGGTGCTGAGCTTCGACCTGACCGAGATCGCCGACGTGGCGCGCCACCCCTACCGCCTGCAGTGCGAGCAGTACAAGCTGGCCCGCCTGGGCGCCGCCGAGCTGGACGCCCATCCGCACGGCAAGGTGCTGTTCTCGCGCCGGATCGTCCATTTCGAGCAGGACTCGACCGGCGTCACCGTCAATCTGGAAGCCCCCTTCGGCATCGAGAGCGTCCGGGCCGACTATCTGATCGGCGCCGACGGGGCCAACTCCATCGTCCGCAAGTGGCTTGGGGTCGAGTTCGAGGGCTTCACCTATCCCGAGAAGTTCCTGACCCTGTCCACCGAATGGCCGCTGGAGCAGCATTTCGACCATCTGGCCAAGGTCAACTACATGGCCGACGCCCAGGAATGGTGCGTGCTGCTGCGGGTGCCGACCCTGTGGCGGGTGCTGGTGCCGGCGACCGAGGCTGAGCCCGACGAGGTGCTGCTGGCCGACGGCAAGAAGAACGCCGTGTTCGACGGGCTGATGGGCGACGGCGCGAGCGTCGAGACCTATCACCGCACCATCTATCGGGTGCACCAGCGGGTGGCGCAGAAATACAACCACGGCCGGGTGCTGCTGATCGGCGACGCCGCCCACCTCAACAACCCGCTGGGCGGCTTCGGCATGAACTCCGGCGTCCACGACGCCTGGAACCTGGCCGACAAGCTGACCCGCATCCTCAAGGAGGGGGCCGAGGCCCAGCCCCTGCTGGACCATTTCGACCGCCAGCGCCGCACGGTGATGAACGAGTTCGTCCAGGCCCAGACCATCGCCAACAAGAAGGCGATGGAGAGCGAGGACGGCCAGCGCGATCACCAGGCGAAGCTGCAGTCCATCCTCGTCGACGACGAGGCCCGGCGCGGTTATCTGTTGCAGCAGGCCATGATCAAGAGTCTGGAGCGCGAAGCCGCGATCGCCTGATAGGTCTCGATCATGGCGGAGGGGATAGTCTCTTAGGTCCCCTCCCCTTGTCCGCTCATCCCGGATCGGGGTGGGGGTGCTGGAACAACCCACCCGAACCTTTGCCAGGAGACAGCGCCTTGGGCCGCATCGCCACCGACATTCCCGCCTTCGAGATCACCGCCCCGGTGCTGATCATCGGCGCGGGCGCCTGCGGCCTCAGCGCCGCCCTGGCCGCCTCCGATGGCGGCGCCGAGGTGGTGGTCATCGAGCGCGACGACAGCCCCCTGGGCTCCACGGCCATGTCCACGGGGCTGATCCCCGCGGCGGGCACCCCCGAACAGGCCGCCGCCGGCATCGACGACAGCCCCGAGCAGTTCGTCGCCGACATCATGGCCAAGACCAAGGGCCGCACAGATCCGGTCATCGCCCGTCGGGTCGCCGACGAGTCCGCCGAGACCATCGCCTGGCTGCGCGACGCCCATGGCGCGCCCCTGGCCCTGGTGCAGGGCTTCCTCTACCCCGGCCACAGCCGCATGCGCATGTACGGCACCCCCAACCGCCACGGGGCGGAGCTGCAGGGAGCCCTGGAGGCGGCGGCGGGACGCGCGGGGGTGAACCTGCTCACCGGCGCCACCGTGGACACCCTTTATGTGCAAGGCGACCGGGTGGTGGGCGTGCGCGCGACCCGCGGCGACGGCGGCCATGAGGACATCGGCTGCGAGACCCTGATCCTGGCCTGCTGCGGCTTCGGCGCCAGCCTCGACCTGAAGCACAAGTGGATCCCGGAGATCGCCGACGCCGTCTATTTCGGCCACCCGGGCAACCTCGGCGACGCGGTGGCCTGGGGCGAGGCCCTGGGCGCCGGCATGGCCGACATGGACGCCTACCAGGGCCACGGGGGCCTGGCCGCCGGGCACGGAGTGCCGATCCTCTGGCCGCTGATCATGGAGGGCGGCTTCCAGGTGAACGCCGCGGGCGAGCGCTTCTCCGACGAGTCCGCCGGCTATTCGGAACAGGCGGCGCGGGTCAACGCCCAGCCGGGCGGGGTGGCCTGGACCATCCTCGACGAGCGCCTGCACCAGTTCATGATGGCCTTCGACGACTATAAGGACGCGGTCAGCGCCGGCGCCCTGACGCAGGCCGACACCGTCGCCGACCTCGCCGCCAAGACCGGCCTGCCGGCCCAGGCCCTGGCCGACACCGTCGCCGGCGTCGAGGCGATGGTCGCCGGCGAGGCGAAAGACAGCTTCGGCCGCGACTTCACCGGCAAGCCGCCCCTGACCGCCCCCTACTATGTCGCCAAGGTCACGGGGGCCCTGTTCCACACCCAGGGCGGCCTGGTGGTCGACGGCGACGCCCGGGTGCTGAAGGCCGACGGCGCCCCCTTCCCCAACCTGTTCGCCGGCGGCGGCGCGGCGCGCGGAATTTCCGGCCCCGGCGCGGCGGGCTACATGGCCGGCAACGGCCTGGTCATGGCCACGACGCTCGGCAAGCTGGCGGGACGGGCAGCGGCCCGGCAGGCGGCGGGGTAAGGCCGCGCGCGCTCAGCGCCCGGAGCCGCCGAATATCCCCCTCAACATCGCGAACAGGCCGCCCCCGGGCTCGCGAGCCGGTTCGGCCGCCTCGCCGATCCGCTTCAGGGCGGCGAAGGGCGGCTCCCAATCATCGGTGCGATACCCGGTGACCGACTTGGCCACCTCGATGGGTATGTCGTGCAGATAGTCGCAAGAGCCATCGTCGCCCGCCTGCTCGCGCATCAGCCGGTCTCGTATATCGTCGAATTCCGGCGGCATCTCGCCGGCAGCCACCAGCTCTCGGCCGACGTCGTTGACGTGTGACACCCGCCACAGTTCCACCCCGTCCCTTGCGCCGCAGGCGACGCTTGTCATCTCGACCTTGTCTTCGAACTGCAGGCTGACGGTCAGACCCAGGTCCGAAAGGCTCAGGGCCTGCTCGGGGCTTCCCCAATCGAAGGTCTCGCTGAAGACGATGATCCAGTCACCGACATCACCTGCCGAAAATGCCGCGTCGCGGACCCCAGGGATCACCGCCGGCCCGGTCTCTTCGAAGCCAAGCCTCGCAAGCACGGCCGACCGGGTGGCTCCCTGGACGCCCACCCATGAGCACATCCAACCCATCACGCCCTCCCCGGCGACAGGCGCACTGAAACGCAAAGGTTCAAGCTTGGCAAGAACAAAGCCGCAACATTCTGCGGGGATCGGAGCTAGGGCGGGAGCGGCGGGCGGGAATGACCTCGCGATCGAGTTTGGGACGCTGTGCATACCCGAGGGATTCCATCGCCCTAGATGTAAGACTCACTTCCTCCGGTTTTATCACAACTGTTTTTGCTGGAGCCGTCAGACGGTCTCCAACGGGCGACCCCGGTCTATCGGCTCGCCAGGACCGCTTTAGACCGAGGCTGTGTAAAAACTCGGGGCCGATGCCTCGCATGAAGAACATTGTCCGCATCTCATCGCGGCTCCCAGCGCCACAGAGCTCCATAACCGCGATTTCGGCCCCGCCGTTGGACAGCGTTTTCGTGTCTTTTGACGTTTTCACACAGCCTGAACCCATTGGGGACCTTCGCAGGTGGATGACCGCTATGGGGCGGAAGCGGTCACCGGTCGGTCAGACTGGATGTCGTTTTTCTGGAGCGCGGCTCGAGTCCGCTGTTGGCTCCGCCCAGGCCTATGGCCACAGCGCTCCGATCGTCCTCGCCGCCAACCGACATTTTCATGCCTATGGTGCGGATGTGGGAGAAGCGTCATGACTGACGAAATGTTCTCTCCGTCGACCTCTGCCCTGTTGCTCTTGCAGTTTTAGCCAGGACGAAGCGACTTTCGTCCTCGCCCCTGAGGTGACCCCACTTTTCGTATTTGTCGGTTTCAGGGAGCATGCCTTCAACCTAAGATAGGGGACGACCAGTGAGGGGCTGTTCGTGCGGCGTCGGCACCTTGCCGAAACCGCGATAAGGGGGAATGCGATGACGCTACAAAAGGTCGGCGGCGAGTTTCTGGTCAACACCCAGACGGCGAACGATCAACGTGCGCCCACGATCACGGGTCTCCCCAATGGCGGGTTCGTGGTGAGCTGGTATGATGAAAGCCGCACGCTCGGCGATGCCAGTGGTGCCAGCATCAAGGCGCAGGTGTTCGATGCTGGTGGCGCGAAGGTTGGTACCGAGTTCCTCGTCAACACGCAGACGGAATACTTTCAGTCTGCGCCCACGATCACCGGGCTCGCCAATGGCGGCTTCGTGGTGAGCTGGCAAGACCTTAGCGGCACGCTCGGCGATCCCTACGGCTCTAGCATTAAGGCGCAGATCTTTGGCGCGGGTGGAGCCAAAATCGGCGCCGAGTTCCTTGTCAACACGAAGACATTCGAAAGTCAGTTTGACCCCACGATCACCGGTCTCGCTAATGGCGGTTTCGTGGTGAGCTGGCAGGACTATGGCGGCACGCCCGGCGAGAGCAGCTACTGGATCGTCAAGGCGCAGGTCTTCGATGGCAGTGGCGCGAAGATCGGCAGCGAGTTTCTCGTCAACACGCAGACGGCGAGCGATAAGCGTGCGCCCACGATCGCGGGTCTCGCCAATGGCGGGTTCGTGGTGAGCTGGACTGACACTAGCGGCACGCTTGGCGATACCAGCGGCTCCAGCGTGAAGGCGCAGATCTTTGGCGCCGGTGGAGCCAAGATCGGCGCCGAGTTCCTCGTCAACACACAGACGGCGAACAATCAGTCTGTGCCCACGATCACTGGGCTCGCCAATGGCGGCTTCGTGGTGAGTTGGGAGGACCATAGCGGCACTCTCAGCGACGCCAGCGGCTTCAGCATCAAGGCGCAGATCTTCGGCGCCGATGGTGCGAGGATGGGCGGCGAATTCCTCGTCAACACCCAGACGGCAAACGATCAGTATGTGCCCACGATCACCGGTCTCGCCAATGGCGGCTTCGTGGTGAGCTGGACTGACGGGAGTGGTACGCTCGGCGACTCCAGCGCCTCCAGCATTAAGGCGCAGGTTTTCGATGCCGGTGGCGCAAAGATCGGCGGCGAGTTTCTCGTCAACACGCAGACGGTGCTCGCTCAGTACCTGCCCACGATCACCGGTCTCGCCAATGGCGGCTTCGTGGTGAGCTGGTACGACTATGGCGGCACGCTCGGCGACGCCAGCGGCACGAGCGTCAAGGCGCAGATATTCGCGTTGGAGGAAGACCCAGCGAATCACGCTCCGGTCATCACCTCCGACGGCGGTGGGGACAGTGCGGCGATCAGTCTTGCAGAGGATGGCCTGGCCGTCACCACCGTGGCCGCCGAGGACGTGGACAGCGATGCGCGGACCTATGCCATATCGGGCGGCGCGGATGCGGGACTGTTCGGCATCAACGCGGCGACCGGCGCACTCGCCTTCCTCGTCGAGCCGGATTTCGAGGCGCCGGCGGATTTCGGTGGCGACAATATCTATGAGGTTATCGTCTCGGCCAGCGATGGTTTCAAGAGCGATACCCAGGCGCTGACCGTGACCGTCACCGACGTCATCCATGGTAACATCGTTAATGGCACGGAAGCCGATGACATCATTAACACCAAGCGCGCCCCGCCTGGCCAACCCAAGGCGACGGCGCTGGACGATCTGATCTACGGGCTGGGCGGCAAGGACGTCATCGACGGCGGCGCGGGCGCGGACCAAATGCGCGGCGGTCTGGGCGACGACAAGTTCACCATCGACAACGCGGGCGATCAGGCGATCGAGGCCTTCAATGAAGGAAACGACCAGGTTTCTGCATCGGTGACCTTCACCCTAGGCGACAATGTCGAGAACCTCACCCTAACCGGGACCATAGCTATCGACGGGACTGGCAACAGCCTGGCCAACAAGCTCACCGGGAACGCCGCCGCTAACACCCTGACGGGAAACGACGGGGCGGACCAGCTGAAGGGCATGGCGGGAAACGACGTGCTGTGGGGCGGCGCGGGGGCCGACAATCTGGACGGCGGGGCCGGGGCCGACGAGATGCACGGCGGGGCGGACAACGACAGCTATACGGTGGACGACCTCGGCGACGCGGTAATCGAGGCCGCCGGGGAGGGGACCGACACGGTCAAGGCCGCGGTGAGCTTCGTTCTCGGCGCCAATATCGAGAAGCTGACCCTCACGGGATCGGCCAACATCGACGGGACCGGCAATGACCTGGCCAACTCCATCAAGGGCAACGCCGGGAACAACGTCCTCACCGGCGGCGGCGGGAAAGATACGCTGACTGGCGGCCTTGGAGCTGACACGTTTGTTTTTGGACCCCCGCTTACCTCAGCCGCGGATAAAATCATCGACTTCGAACACGGTGTGGATCACATTTGCATCCAATTGTCTGACTATGGTTTCTCTCCGGGCTCCCTGCCGCCGGACAGGCTAGCCTCCAGTAGCTTTGCGACTTTGTATGGCGCCCAGTTTTTCTATGACGCAACCCGGAAGACCCTTTACTGGGACCCAGATGGAGCACTTTGGAACCATTCGCCTGTCGCGGTGGCCACCTTCCACGCAGCTCCCAATCTGACCGCTGAGGACTTTGTTATAATCTAGGTTCCCGCGCGGGACGTTCGAGGGCTCCCTTCGTGTGATGATGTTTGCGATCTGCGCCGCTTACAGGCAGGATGCGTATGCCCTCGCGTGTTATTCTTCGGAGAGTTCAAGGGAGTCTGCGCGAGTCGCCGCATCCCCGTGGACCGCATCAGTGAACCGGGCGCGTCTGCCTCGGGGGCCGGGTCGGGAAGACTGTGTCGAATGCGGCGATGACATTCCCAAGGCAAGGCGCGATGCGCTTCCCGCAGTCACGCGGTGCGTTGGCTGCCATGCAGCACTGGACCAGCGAGTCGTGCACTCCACGATCAACCGCCGTGGAAGCAAGGACAGCGAGTTGAAATAGGGCTCAGGCCGCCCCGGCCCCGGGCCACCCTGGCCGTCTGCCATCCCCATGGTCCGCGAGGGCCAACATCCGGTCGTGCCCGCCCCCGCCCAACCTTCCCCCTTGAGGCGGAGGGCTATGAGGGGCCGGCGCAGACCCCTCCGTCGATCGCTTGGAGGAGCATGATTTCGGCCGTCGACGCGCGTCAAGGATGCGCCGCAGGCGCACCGCTGCGCGGCGGCGCGGAGCGCCGTCCTTGACGCGCGCCGACGGCCGAAAAACCATTCCATCAAGCGCTCGACGGCGCGATGTGGAGGGGTTGGCGGAAAGGACCGCTTTCGACCCCATTGCGGACGTTTGGCTCATCGGCCAGGGTGGTTAGATGACCAAGCCTACGCGCATGCCGAACACGCCGCGAGTTCTCTTACAGATGGCTGTGGCGGCAATCACCCTTACGGCCTGCACCAAAGAAGCGAGTGAAGCTCAAATCCGGCGCGCTTTGGCCGAGTGTAATGCGCAGCATAACGCAAGAATTATTACGGGTAACCAAGCCACTAGCCCCTTGGTTGTTGATTTCGATCTGCCTGAACTGTTATTTAAGGAAAAATCGAACTGCCTTCACTTAAAAATGGAGGAGCTTGGAGTTGGCCCACTGACACTTATGAACGGACCCCCATAATCAACTAATGCCTTCCAAAGAGAGGCGGATCGGCACCGTCAAGGGCCGCTAGTCACCCTTAGCGGTCCTTTCGGAGGCTTCGCTAGAACGGTCGGACGACCGCGCCTGGCTGCATCCGGCGCCGTCGTCGGTTGCGCACCCGCTGGATGCGGCGCCCCGCCACTCACCGCGCGACCCATCACCGGTCCAGCACATCCCGGATCCGCACCGCCAGCTCGTCCACGGTGAACGGCTTGGTGATGAGCTTGACCCCCGGGTCGAGGCGGCCCTGGTGGACGATGGCGTTGCGGGAATAGCCGGTGGTGAACAGCACCTTCAGGTCGGGGCGGATGAGCAGGGCGGCGTCGCTGAGGGCGCGGCCGCTGCGGCCGGGCAGGACCACGTCGGTGAACAGCAGGGCGATGGGCTCCTCGCCCTGGATGATCTCCAGCGCAGCCTCGGCCTCGGCGCATTCGATGACCCGGTAGCCCAGGTCGGTGAGGCTCTCGCGGCTGAAGACGCGGACGTCGTCGTTGTCCTCCACCACCAGAATCGTCTCGTCGAGACTGCCCCGGGGCGGGGCGGCGTCGTCGGCGAGCCGCGGGACGGCGGCGTCGCCGTAGTAGCGCGGGAAATACAGCTTCACCGTCGTGCCCAGGCCGACCTCGCTGTAGATGGTCACGTGGCCCCGCGACTGCTTGACGAAGCCATAGACCATGCTCAGCCCCAGGCCCGTGCCCTTGCCCACCTCCTTGGTGGTGAAGAAGGGCTCGAACACCCGCGCCAGGGTCTGCTTGTCCATGCCCTGGCCAGAGTCGCTGACGGCGATGGACAGATACTGGCCGGGGATCACCTCGGCGTCGGTCTGGGTGTAGCGCTCGTCGAGGTCGGCGTTGGCGATCTCGATGGTCAGCTTGCCGCCGTCCGGCATGGCGTCGCGGGCGTTGACGGCCAGGTTCAGCAGAGCGCTCTCGAGTTGGTTGGGATCGGCCTCGATGGTCCAGGCCCGGGGCGACAGCACGCCCTCCAGCTCGATGGTCTCGCCGAGGGTCCGGTGGAGCAGGTCGGTGAGGTCGCGCACCAGGACGTTGACGTCCAGGGGCACGGGGTTGAGGGGCTGGCGCCGCGCGAAGGCGAGCAGCCGGGCGGTGAGGCTGGCGGCCCGCTGGGCGCCGTGCAGGGCCATGTCCGCCGCCCTCTGGATGCGCGAGGGGTCGCCGTTGGGATTGCGGCGGATGGTGTCGAGCCCGCCGATGATGACGGTGAGCAGGTTGTTGAAGTCGTGCGCCACGCCGCCGGTCAACTGGCCCACCGCCTCGATCTTCTGCGCCTGCCGCAGGGCCTCCTCCACGCGGGACCGGTGCGCCTGCTCCTCGCGAAGGCTGGCGATGGCGGCGTCGCGCTCGGCGACCATGCGCTCGAGCTGATCGTTGGCGCGGCGCAGATGCGCCGGCGACGGCAGGGCCACGGCCACGGGGATCAGCCGCCAGGTCAGCACCGCCGTGGCCACCGACACCACCGCGGTGGCGGCCTTCAGCAGTGCCTCCACCCCATAGTCGGGCCGCCACAGGGTCCAGATGGCCATGAAGTGGGTCAGGCCGCAGGCGGCGATGAACAGGACGAAGGCCCAGACCACCCCGCCGAAGGGGATGTCCTTGCGACGCGCCAGGAGCACCGCGAGGGAGAGGGGTATGGTCATGTAGGCGACGCCGATCAGGGCGTCGGAGACCACATGGGTCCACAGCAGCTCGGGGCGCCAGAGCAGGCAGATGCCGTGCGGCGACAGCATCCCCGTGTCGAACAGCTCGCGAAAGTAATTCAACATCAGCGTCTCTCGCGGAAGGAGGGCGCCCGCCGCCCCGCTTCAAGGGACGGCGGTAAGACTGAGATACTTCGTCGTCAGAGCCGCAGGACGGGGGCCCGCTACTGGGCGCCGCGCCAGGCGTTGGCGATGGCCCCGCCGGTGGCGGACCAGACGCCCGGCTGCGCCATGATGTGCTCCAGCGCCTTCTCCAGGGCCCCGATGCGGTGCGGCTGGCCGATCACCCAGGGGTGCAAGGACAGGGACACCACCCGGCCGCCGGCGGCCCCTGCCTCGCGGTTCAGGTAGGTGAACTGGTCGATCACCTGCTGGGCGAAGTCGTCCTCCGAATGCCGGTTCTCCACCAGGATCTGGCGGTCGTCCACGTCGGTGGACAGGGGCATGGCGACGATCGGGCCGCTGGTGGTGGCGAAGTCGTACGGCATGTCGTCGTTCACCCAGTCGGCGAACCAGGCGATGCCCTGCTCGGCGATCAGGTCCGGGGTGTTGAACGACTCCGACCGGCCGGGAGAGACCCAGCCCTCGATCTTGCGCCCCGTGGCCTTGGTGAGGGCGGCGAGGCTCTTGCGGACGAGCTCGCGTTCCTCGTCGATGGGCTGGCCGCCGTAGTGGGGGCTGTCCATGTCCCAGCCGTGGCCGACGATCTCGTCGTCGGCCCGCGCCGCCAGGGTCTTGACCAGATAGGGATAGCGCTCGGTGGCGCGGCCGTTGATGGCCCAGTTCACCCGCAGCCCCAGGCGGTCGAACAGATCGATCAGCCGCCAGACCCCCACCCGCGCGCCATAGTCGCGCAGGGTGTAGTGGCGCAGGTCGGGATAGGCGGTGACCATGCCCCCCGGCAGCTTGAACGGCTTGCCCTGTTGGTCGAGGGGGAAGTCCTCAATGGCGACGGTGATGAACAGGGCCGTCTTGGCGCCGTTGGGCCATTGCACAGGCTCGCGGTCCTTCAGCATCGACCACGGGTAGCGTTCGTGGTCCATGCCGTAGCGGCGGTTCTTGTAGACGAGGAATTCGGGATCCAGGGCCATCAGACTGATTCCGCCTTGGCTTTGATGTCGGCCAGCGCCGCGTCGTAGTAGTTCTCGGTCCAGTATTCGGCGATCTCGCGGCCCGTGGTCACCCAGACGTCGTCATGGCCGGTGATGTAGTCGAGGATCTCCTCGAAGGGCTCCAGCCGGTAGGGCAGCCCGATCAGATAGGCGTGCAGGGGGATGCACATCACCGTGCCCGAGGTGTCCGCCTCGGCGTAGAGGCGGTCGAAGTTGGTCTTGAGGATCTCGATGTAGCGGCGCGGGGTGATGTTCTGGACGTTGAAGGTGATGCTGTCGTTCATCTCCAGAGAATAGGGCACCGAGCAGAACCGGCCCGTGGGGGTCTTCACCGGCGTCGGCTGGTCGTCGTGGAACAGGTCGCAGGTGTATTTCAGCCCCATGTCGGCGAGCAGGTCCAGGGTGCGCTCGGTGTGGGTCAGCGCCGGGGCCAGCCAGCCGGCGATCATCTGCCCCGTGGCGTCCTTCACCGTGTCGATGGAGTCTTGGATGATGGCGCGCTCCTGCGCCTCGTCCATGCCGTAGGTGTAGCGGGTGTTGTAGATGCCGTGGCTGAAGAACTCCCAGTCGCGCTCGACGCAGGCGGCGATGATCTCCGGATGGTGCTGGATCATCGCCACCGACAGGGAGATCGAGCCGCGGACCTTGTATTTGTCCATCAGCTCCATCATCCGCCAATGGCCGACGCGGTTGCCATAGTCGCGGTAGGAGTAGCCGACGACATCGGGATTGGGCCGCGGCCAGGGGGTGCGGTGCGGGTTCTTGGGCGGGTCGAGCTCGTAGAACTCGATATTGGGGGCGACCCAGAAGGCCAGCTTCTTGCCGCCGGGCCAGACCACCTTGGGGCGGTCCTTGTAGGGCCAGTAGTCGAACAGACCGGGGTCGGACTTCATTTGGGCTGCCATCCGTTGAGGTAGTCGCGCACCACCGAGACCGGCTCGACGTCGGCGTATTTCAGCAGCATGTCCGCGAGGTTGGCGAAGTGCGGGATCTCGTGCTTGTCGGCGACGCACTCGATGGGGACGATGGTGCGATAGCCGCGCATCAGGCTCTCCACCGCCGTGGCGCGCACGCAGCCGGAGGTGGAGCCGCCGGTGATGATCACCGTATCGACCTTGTGCCAGACCAGCAGGCTCTGTAGCGGGGTCTCGTGGAAGGCCGAGGCCATCAGCTTGTTGTAGACCGCGTCCACCGAGCGATCGATTTTCAGCCGCGGGTCGAACTTGGCGCGCTCGGAGCCGACCTTGATGTTCTGCAGGCTGTCGGGGGTGTTGGTGCGCGTGCCCCACACCCCGGCGTCGGCCGCGGACTCCATATAGGCGACATAGGTCCAGATCACCGGCAATCCCTTGGAGCGGGCGATGTCGCTGATCTCGTTGATGTAGTCGAGCTGCTTGGGGTCGGTCTCATAGGCGGTGGCGAACTCGCCCACCGCCGTATAGGCCTTCTGCAGGTCGATGTTGACGATGGCCGCCTTGTCGCCGAAGCCGAACTTGGCGCGGGTCGGCCTAGCCTGGACCTCCTCGAAATACTGTCGGGCCGTCTGGTCGGAAAGCTGCATCATCCCACTCCGATAGGCGCCGGGGCCACCAGGCCCGCGGCGGAAATGTCTTCGTCATAGCGCCGGCCGGCGGCCAGCATGTCTTCGGTGCCGATCACGGCGTTCAGGCCGCGGAAGTCGTGCATCCGGTCGCTCCAGGACGCGTTCGAGCCGTTGGTCTTCAGGTCGGCCAGGAAATGCTCCAGGGTCCAGACCAGCACCCGCGAGATCGCCCCCGGGAAGATGACCAGGCGATAGCCGATCTCGCCGAGCTCGTCCGCCTTGCTGACCGGGGTGTCGCCGCCCTCCACCATATTGGCCAGCAGCGGCACGCGCGGGCCGAAGGCGGCGGTGATCTGGCGCATCTGCTCGAGGCTGCGGGGCGCCTCGACGAACAGCACGTCGGCGCCGGCCTCGACATAGGCCTCGGCCCGCGCCATGGCGGCCTCGAAGCCGTCGACGCCGATGGCGTCGGTGCGCGCCACGATCAGGGTGTCAGGGTCGTTGCGGGCGTCGAGGGCCGCCTTGATCTTGCCGGTCATCTCGGCGGTGGAGACCAGCTTCTTGCCGGCCAGGTGCCCGCAGCGCTTGGGCATGACCTGATCCTCCAGCTGGATGGCCGTGGCCCCGGAGCGCTCGAAGGTGCGCACGGTGCGCTGGACGTTCAGGGCGTTGCCGAAGCCGGTGTCGGCGTCGACGATCAGGGGCAGGTCCGGGCAGCGGTCGCGGATCAGGCCGATGACCTCGGCGACCTCGGAGGCGGCGACCAGGCCGATGTCGGGCCGGCCCAGGCGCGTGTAGGCGATGGAGGCGCCCGACAGGTAGGCGGCCGAGAAGCCCGCCCGCTCGATCAGCGACGCCGTGAGGGCGTCGTAACAGCCCGGTGCGACGGTGACGGCGGTCCTGTCGGCGAGGGCGCGGCGGAGGCGGGCGGCGGGGCTGGTCATCGAAGAACTCCTACGGACCTGTATGGCCTCTTGAAGGCCTGAGCCGGACCCGACCGCCTGGCGGCCACGCCGTCCCCTATGCCCAAGCGCGGGCTCATGCTAGGCGCCACCCGATCCGACGCCGCCCAGCGGTTGGTCTTACTAGAGCGAGGCGCAGATGAGCAGCAAGTCCCCTTTCGACTGGAAGGACCCCCTGCGCCTGGAGGACCAGCTGACCGCCGATGAGCGGATGATCCGGGACACCGCCCGCGACTATGCCCAGGGCCGGCTGGCGCCCCGGATCCTGGAGGCGAACCGCCAGGGGACCTTTGACCGGGCGATCATGACCGAGATGGGCGAGCTGGGCCTGCTCGGCTCGACCCTGCCCGCCGAGTTCGGCGGGGCGGAGGTCAACTACGTCTCCTACGGCCTCGTGGCCCGCGAGGTGGAGCGGGTGGACAGCGGCTATCGCTCGGCGATGAGCGTGCAGTCCTCCCTCGTGATGCACCCGATCTTCGCCTACGGCTCCGACGCCCAGCGCCGCAAATACCTGCCCAAGCTGGCGTCGGGCGAATTTGTGGGCTGCTTCGGCCTGACCGAGCCCAACCACGGCTCTGATCCCGGCGGCATGGAGACCAAAGCCGTGGCGGTGGACGGCGGCTACCGGCTGTCGGGCGCCAAGACCTGGATCACCAACAGCCCCATCGCCGACCTCGCCGTGGTCTGGGCCAAGCTCGACGGCAAGATCCGCGGCTTCATCGTGGAGCGTGACTTCGCCGGATTCTCCACCCCGGAGATCCACGGCAAGCTGGCCCTGCGCGCCTCCATCACCGGCGAGATCGTACTGGACGAGGTGTTCGTGCCCGAGGCCAATCTGCTCCCGAACGCCTCGGGCCTCGGCGGGCCGTTCGGCTGCCTCAACAAGGCCCGCTACGGCATCAGCTGGGGCGCCCTGGGGGCGGCGGAGTTCTGCTGGTTCGCCGCGCGCGACTACGGCATGGACCGCCGCCAGTTCGGTCGCCCCCTGGCCCAGACCCAGCTGTTCCAGCAGAAGCTCACCGACATGCTCACCGAGGTGACCCTGGGCCTGCAGGCCTGCCTGCGCGCCGGCCGGCTGATGGACGAAGACGCCTGCCCGCCGGACCTGATCTCGATGATCAAGCGCAACAGCTGCGGCAAGGCCCTGCAGATCGCCCGCATGGCCCGCGACATGCACGGCGGCAACGGCGTATCGGACGAGTACCATGTGATGCGCCACATGGTGAACCTGGAGGTGGTCAACACCTATGAGGGCACCTACGACATCCACACCCTGATCCTGGGCCGGGCCCAGACCGGCCTGCAGGCGTTCAGCTGACGTCGGCCGTCCTGGCCGGGGCCGGCGTTTCGGCGTAGGACAGGCTGCCTGTGGACCGATCCGCGCCCGCAGTGGCGAATCGACAGCCCGAGAGCGATCCTGCCGCGATGAATGCGCCCCTGCCCCAGACCCGGCCGGTCCCCGCCGCCGGGCACGACCATCCCGAGCGACAGTATCTCGCCCTGCTGGACGAGGTCATGCGCGATGGCGTGCATCGCGGCGACCGCACCGGCACCGGCACCCTGGGCCTGTTCGGCCGGCAGATGCGCTTCGATCTGAACCAGGGGTTCCCCCTGCTGACCACCAAGGCCCTGCACCGCAAGTCCATCGTACTGGAGCTGCTGTGGTTCCTGCGCGGCGACACCAATGTCCGCTGGCTGCAGGAGCGCGGCGTGCGCATCTGGGACGAATGGGCGGACGAGGCCGGAGAGCTCGGCCCGGTCTACGGCAAGCAGTGGCGATCCTGGGCGGCGCCCGATGGCCGCGTCATCGACCAGATCGCCAAGGTGGTCGAGGCGATCCGCGCCAATCCCTACAGCCGCCGTCACGTGGTCTCGGCCTGGAACCCGGCCGATGTCGACGACATGGCCCTGCCGCCCTGCCACTGCCTGTTCCAGTTCTTCGTGGCCCCAGGCCCCGACGGGCGCGACCGCCTGTCGTGCCAGCTCTACCAGCGCTCCGCCGACCTGTTCCTGGGCGTGCCCTTCAACATCGCCTCCTACGCCCTCTTGACCCACATGGTCGCCCAGGCAGCCGGTCTGGGGGTGGGCGAGTTCGTGCACAGCTTCGGCGACGTGCACCTCTACGCCAATCACCTGGACCAGGCGGCGGAGCAGCTGACGCGCGAGCCGCGCCCCTTCCCGATCCTGACCCTGGCCCCCAAGCGCGACCTGTTCGCCTTCGACTATGAGGACATCGCCTTCGACGGCTATGACCCGTGGCCGAAGATCGCCGCCCCGATAGCGGTTTGAGCGCCCCCATCATCACCCTGGGTCCCGTCGCGCGCAGCCTCAACGGGGTCATCGGCCGCGACGGCGGCCTGCCGTGGCGGATCCGCTCGGACATGGTCATGTTCCGCCGCCTGACCCTGGGCAAGCCGGTGATCATGGGCCGCAAGACCTGGGACTCCCTGCCCAAGGCGCCCCTGCCCGGCCGGCTGAACCTGGTGCTGTCGCGGGACGGCTCGTTCGAGCCCCAGGGCGCCATCGTCTGCGAGACCCTGGGCGAGGCCATCGGCATCGGCCGCGAGCAGGCGCAGGAGGACGGCCAGGACGAGGTCTGCGTCATCGGCGGCGCCGCGGTGTTCGAGGCCGCCCTGCCCAAGGCCCGGCGCCTCTACCTCACCGAGGTGCAGGCGCAGGTCGAGGGCGATGTCCTGTTCCCGGCCTTCGACGAGGTCCAGTGGGTCGAGGTCAGCCGCGAGGCGCACGCCGCCGAGGAGGGCGACGACTACGCCTGGGTATTGAGAGTGCTTGAGCGGCGCTGACCCAACCCGGACCAGCGCCATGTTGGCCTACTTCAGCGCCATCGCCGCCTTGACCACGGCCAGGGCCGCCACGGCGCCAAGGCCGCCCTCCCCCGCCAGCTCCAGGTCGACCAGGGGCCGCAGCCCGAGCCGCTGCAGCACGGCGGCGTGGCCGTGGTCGGCCGACACATGCGCCGCCAGGCAGTGGTCCAGGGCCCGCAGGTCGAGGGCATGCAGCACCCCGGCGGCGACGCAGGCGGCGTAGCCGTCGAGCAGAACCGGAACTCCCTGCACCCGCGCCGCGACGATGGCGCCGGCGACGGCGGCCATCTGCCGGCTGCCGAGATGACCCAGGGCCTCCAGAGGATCGGGGGCGGGGCCGGCCTTGTCGCGGAAACGATGCACCGCCGCCGCCACCCGGGGGGCATGATCGGCGGTCCAGTCCGTGGCCTCGCCGCCGTAGAGCGCCATAGCCACCGCCGCCGCCGCCGCGCCGTCGTCGTCGCCCAGCACCCCGGGCATCAGCAGGTCCGGCTGTTTGGCCAGGGCCTCCATGCCGAAGGCCATGGTGGCGGCGCACTCACGGTCGCTCATGGCCGGCCGGTGGGCCATGTCGGCGACAGGGCGCTCGATAGCCAGGTCGAAGGCCTCCAGCCCCGCGCCCTGGGCCTGGGCCAGCCGGGCCACCGGCGCCGCCCCCGAGGCCACCGCCTCGAGGCTGGCGCGCACGGCGTCGGGGTCGGCCCCGGTGCTGCCGGCGTAGAGGGCGACGATCGGCCGGTGCAGGGTCGCCTGGCCGCGCCAGCGATGGACGAAGGCGGCGATCTCGCCCAGGCGCCCCAGGCCGGGGTCGGGCGCCACGGCGGGCGCCGCGCTCGGCATGTCCTGAAGCAGGGTTCGGATGTCGTCGAAGGGGGCGGCGGTCATCGCCGCTGCATAGGCGACCGCGCCGGCGAAGGGAAGCGGAGCGCGCCAGGAGGGTGAATCACACCTTAACCTTGTTTACCCGCAAGCCATTGAGGTAATTCATGTTTTCGCAGGTTTTGATTCACCGCTTGCAAACCCTGTCGCCCTAGTCTGGCCGCCACAGGGACCGGCCAACGGTCCGAATGAGCCTTTGATGGCAGGGTGTCTGGATGGTGCGGTTTGCGATCCTGGCCGTGGCGGCGTCGCTCGCGGTCGCCGGGGCGGCCAAGGCCTTGATCGCCTATGAGCCCGCCCGGGCCGAGGCGGCTCCGGAACTGCGGCGCGTCCGCGCCGACGCCCCCGACCGCGGCCTGGCCGCCGCGGCGCCCGCCGGGGCCGCCTCGGTGGTCAAGAGCGCCGACGGCCACTTCTGGGCCGAGGGCCTGGTCAACGGCCAGCGTGTGCGCTTCCTGGTGGACACCGGCGCCTCCGCCGTCGCCCTGACCCTGGCCGACGCCCATCGCCTGGGCTTCCAGCCCGCCGATCTCGTCTACAGCGCCGAGGTCGACACCGCCAACGGCAAGGCCCGCGTCGCCCGCGTCAGCCTCGACAGCGTCTCCATCGCCGGCGCCCGGGTACCCGGGGTCGAGGCCTTCGTGGTGGAAAAGGGGCTGGAGACCTCGCTGCTGGGCATGACCTACCTGGGCCGCCTGTCGCGGTTCGAGGCGACGCAGAGCTCGCTGATCCTGCGGCCCTAGCCCGCCACCAGCTGGGCTTCGCGCCGCGCCAGCGCCTCGGACACCGCCTCCAGCGCCCGCTCCACCACCTCGGCCCCCGCTCCCGGACGCACCCCCTCCACCGTGAGGATGCGCCGCCAGGTTCGCGCCCCGGGCAGGCCGTGGAACAGGCCCAGCAGCGGATGGGTCATGGCCGCCAGCCGCGTCCCCTTGCCCAGTTCGGCCGCCACATAGGGCAGATAGGCCCGCACCGCCTCGGTCGGGCCCACGTCGGCGCCCGCATCGCCGAACAGGCGCCGGTCCGCCTGTCCCAGGAGGCCGGGATCGTGATAGGCGGCGCGGCCGAGCATCACCCCGTCGACGCCCCGCGCCAGATGCCCCTGCGCGGCGTCCAGCGAGCCGATCCCGCCGTTGATCACCACCGTCAGCGCCGGCCGAGCCGCCTTCAGCCGGTAGACGAGCTCATAGTCCAGCGGCGGCACATCGCGGTTCTCCTTGGGGCTCAGGCCCTGCAGCCAAGCCTTGCGGGCATGGACGATGAAGGTCTCCACCCCGACGGCGGCGCAGCGATCGACCAAATCGAACAGGCTCTCCTCGGGATCCTGGTCATCGACGCCGATACGGCACTTGACGGTGGCGGGGACGCGCACCGCCTCGATCAGCGCCGCCATGCACTCGGCCACCCGCTGCGGCTCGCGCATCAGGCAGGCGCCGAAGCGGCCGCTCTGCACCCGGTCGGACGGGCAACCCACGTTGAGATTGATCTCGTCATAGCCGAACGCTTCGCCCACGACCCCCGCCGCGGCCACGTCTGCCGGTTCCGACCCGCCAAGCTGCAGCGCCACCGGATGCTCAGCGTCGCTGAACCCCAGCAGCTTGTCGCGATCGCCATGCAGCACCGCCCCGGTGGTGACCATCTCGCTATACAGCAGCGCCCGACGGGTCAGCAGACGGTGGAGGACCCGGCAATGCCGGTCCGTCCAGTCCATCATGGGGGCGACGGAGAGCCTGTGGGCGGGGGGCGTCATGACGGCGACTGCATAGGGGAAATGATCGGCGAGGGCCACCGGCCAAGGGGGAGCCGGCGGCGAGGAGCTCCACCGCCGACCTTGGCGCGGCCCCGCCCGGAGGACTTGGCTACTAAAGCCCGAAGCCAGCCGCAGGACGTCGCGAGGCGCGGCGCCAGGGACGACCGGTGGAATTGCAATATAAATCAATGGCCAAGCTTGTTCTAACTAATCCTTTTTTCATAGCCGTCAGCCAGTCTCGGATTATCACTGTTCCGCGCCGAGAAAACCCGCATGACCACCCCCGCCCGCTGCGACGGTTGCCGAAACGGCGAAGCCCTGGACTTCACCTTTTCCATGGCCTTCCAGCCGATCATGGACATCGAGACGGGGACGCCCTTCGCCTACGAGGCCCTAGTGCGTGGCCCCGGCGGGGAACCGGCGGCCAGCGTGCTGGCGCAGGTGACGGCGGAGAACCGCTACGCCTTCGACCAGCAGTGCCGGGTCAAGGCGATCCAGACCGCGGCCAAGGCGGGCCTGCTGTCCACCCCGGCCCGGCTATCGATCAACTTCCTGCCCAACGCGGTCTATGAACCCAAGGCCTGTATCCAGCTGACCCTGAAGACGGCGGCGGCCATCGATTTCCCCACCGACCGTCTGATCTTCGAGTTCACCGAGAACGAGGAGATGGTCGACCCGTCGCACGTGTCGCGGATCATCGACAGCTACAAGCAGATGGGCTTCGGCACCGCCCTGGACGATTTCGGGGCGGGGCACGCCGGCCTGAACCTGCTGGCGCGGTTCCAGCCCGACATCATCAAGCTGGACATGGAGCTGGTGCGCAGCCTCGACGGCAGCTTGGCGCGGCGGATCATCGTCGACGCGGTCGTCAAGATGTGCGCCCGCCTGGACGTGGCGGTGATCGCCGAGGGTATCGAGACCGAGGCCGAGCTGGCCGCCCTGCGCGATCTCGGGGTGCGCTACATCCAGGGCTACCTGTTCGCCAAGCCGGCCTTCGAGCAGCTGCCCGTGGTGCATATCGAGGCGGAGCGTCTGGCCCGCTCGGCGTGAACCCGGCGGCGGGGCCCGCCCGGCGCGGCCTATGAAACCCGTCGGCGAGCGGCTAGTTAGCCTCTTGTTCGGTCAGAGGCGGGCATCGTGAAAGATCTGGAACAGTTCGCCGAGGACGAGCTCCTGCGGGCGCTGAGCCTGAAGTGGAAGGAGCTCGCGCCCATCGTGCCCTGGGGCGACACCTTCGAGGGCGTCTCGCCGGCCAACCTCACCGTGCAGGTGGAGCGCAACTATCTTTGGGCGGAGGCCGAGGGCGGCGACATCCTGTGCGAGGTGGCCGTCTATCTGGACGCGGCCCACTATCCCTATGCGGCGCGGGCCTCCCGTCGGATCGCCAAGCCCTAAAAGCCGTTTGCTGCATCGCACCCAAACCGGTAGACAGACGCCCGCTCGCCCCGTCTGGAGTTGACCCCATGCGCCTGGATGCCGTCTCCCTCGGCAAGAACCCGCCCTTCGACGTCAATGTCGTCATCGAGGTTCCCATCGGCGGCGAGCCGATCAAATACGAGATGGACAAGGACAGCGGGGCCCTGATGGTCGACCGCTTCCTCTACACGGCCATGCGCTATCCGGGAAACTACGGCTTCATTCCCCACACCCTGTCGGGCGACGGCGACCCCTGCGACGTGATCGTCGCCAACACCCGCGCCATCGTGCCCGGCGCGATCATCAGCTGCCGCATCGTCGGCGTGCTGCTGATGGAGGACGAGGCCGGAGGCGACGAGAAGCTGATCGGCGTGCCGTCCTCGTGGCTGACCAAGCGCTACGACAACGTCCGCACCCACACCGACCTGCCGGAGATCACCCTGGAGCAGATCGAGCACTTCTTCGCCAACTACAAGGCGTTGGAGGACGGCAAGTGGGTGAAGATCATCCGCTGGGGCGACGCCGACGAGGCCCACGCCATGGTCCTGCAGGGCATCGAGCGCGCCAAGGCCGCCAAGGCCTAGACGCCACGGAGGCTAGGCGCCGAACACCAGCTGGTGCAGGGCGATGCCGCTGGTGGTGGCCACGTTCAGGGAATCGAAGGCCCCGGCCATGGGGATGCGGACGGTGAGGCATCGCGCCAGCACCTCGGGCGGCAGGCCGGGTCCTTCCGCCCCCAGCAGCAGCGCCGCCCGGTCGGGCCGCGCCAGGGCGGCCAGGGTCGTCTGGCCCGAAGGACTGAGGGCGATGGGCCGGAGGCCGTGGCGCTCCAGCAGGGCCACCGCCTCGAGGCCGGCGGGCAGGCGCGCCATGGACGTGGTCAGGACCGCCCCCACCGAGACGCGGATCGCCTTGCGGTAGAAGGGGTCGCAGCAGTCCTCGCCGACCAGCACCGCATCGGCGCCGAACGCCGCCGCGTTGCGGAAAATGCCGCCCATGTTGTCATGGTTGCCGATGCCGAAGGCGGCGACCACCAGGCCCCGGGGCCCCAACCGCCCCAGGAGGACATCGGCCTCTTCGGGGGGCGCCCGCCGGCCGATGGCGAGGATGCCGCGGTGGATATGGAAGCCGACGATGGCGTCGAGCACCGACTGGGACGCAGCATAGACCGGCGTCGTTACGGGCAGCCCCGACAGGATATCGCCCAGCCCCTCCGCCCGACGCGCATCGATGAGGACGGACTCCAGCGCATGGCGCCCATCCCTGATGCAGGTGCGCAAGACCACCTCGCCCTCAGCGATGAACCGCCCGCCCCGGCCCACGAGGTCGCCCTCGCGCACATGGCGATAGGGGGCGACCCGGGGATCGTCGGGGTCTTCCAGGGCCAAGATCGCGGGCAAGGGCGTGCTGTGCATCATCCGGCGCCAGGGGCGCCCGTGGGCAAAATTGGTCAAGGGCTTTGCGAAGGCGGCCCGGCGTTGGGCGAAATGCTCCCAGGTTATTAACAGGTGGTTAACAGACGTTCAGCCGTCGTTAACCACCTAACCCTTCGATTTGCTTCATTAAAGCCGTAATTGGATGGAACTATCCACAGGTCTTGAAGCTTTTTGGTTTGCGTCGCACGAAGATGGCGCACTGCCCCCCTAGTCGCCGAATGCGACTGTGGCGGCCAGGTCCCGAGCAGTCCCATGTTCATGTCCTTCATCAAGCCCGAAGTCCGCACCTTCGACACCAGCCTCAGCGTCGTCAGCAAACCCATGCGCCCGGTCATGGCGCATCCGCGCGGCGAGCATGCGCGGATGCTGGCGATCGCGGCGGCGCGGCGCCTGCGGGCCCTGGACCGCCGCCGCGGCGAGCGATTGGAGGACGCCGAATACTGGATCGCCTGCGCCCCGGTCGCGGTCTCCAAGGCCGCTGACCTGCGCCAGGGCTTTTCGCCCCTGCCCTGACGCCGGGCTGAACGTCGGCCTCAGAAGCCGATGCGCGGCACGCCGAACGAGACGCCCCGCGGCAGGCGCGGGGCGGACGGGGCCTGAGGCTTGGCGTCCTTGCCGGCGGCCAGATTGCAGTCCTTGGCCAAACCCTCGTCGCCATAGGACAGGCAGCGCTTCAGATATTGCTCCGACTGCTCCGCCTGTCCCGCCTGCCGGGAGATGGCCACCAGCAGCGACAGGAACGGCTTGTCGTCGTTGCTGAAGCGTCGTGTGCCGTCATCGATGATCTGGTAGGCGCGGTCGGTCTGGCCGGTGCGATAGAGCATCCTGACGTGATCGAGGTAGCCGTCCACCGTCTGGTCCGGGCTCTGGTGGGCCTGCATGAACCGGCGGTCCGCCTCCGCCGCCTCGCCCTTGTCGTCGAGCAGGCGCGCGGCCTCATTGATGACCATCGGCGCGGAGCGGAAGGGCGTGGCGTCGACCAGAGCCAGTTGCGCCTGGGCCTGGGCATAGTCGCCGGCGGCCCGGGCGGTCATGGCGGCGCGAACCGCCTCCACGGTGATCTTGGCGTCGGCGTATTCACGGCTGGACCGCACCGAATTCAGCCAGGTCTTGTCCTCGTCTTTCAGCGGGAGGCCGTCCGGATAGGCGGCCGCCGAATAGTCCGCCAGGCCGCGCTTGCGATCCTCCGGGCTGCGGTGCTTGGGCCCGCCCTCGGCGTTGGCTGCGACCCCCAGGGCCACGCGGCCCGCCCCCTTCAGCAGACCCCGGGTCAACCCCTCGCGCGACACGCCCCCCGAGACCAGGGTCGACACCGCGGCGCTGCCGACGGCGCGGCCCAGTTCCGCCTTGACCTGACCTTCGAGCACCTCGCTGAGGGCCTTGCGGTTGTCCTCATCGGCCTGGATGGTGTCGAACACCCGCGCCGACGCGGCCTCGGCCGAATAGGGCCGCATCTGCGACAGGTCGAAGCCGAGGGCGTCGGCCTCGTCCTCCTGGTCGCGCGACATGGCCGGCGCCACCATCACGTCGTTGACGAAATGCAGCAGGTCCTGGGTGGCGCCGGCCCGACGACTGGCGGCCAGGGCGCCAGCGTCCAGAGCCCCGCCCAGCGATCCGCCTCCGCGCAGGGCGGCGGCCCCGCCACCGATGGCCGAGCCGACCAGGAACAATTGGCCCAGCCCTTTGGACGACGCCTTGCGCTGCTGCTGGCTGACGTTCTGGGCGAAATGGCCGAGGCGCAGGTGACCCAGTTCATGGCCCAGGATGAAGGCCACTTCGTCATCGGACTCCGCCCGCTCCAGCAGTCCGAAACCCACCACGATCGACCCATCCGGCAGGGCGTAGGCGTTGTAGTAGTCGACCCCCTGAATGTAGACCTTGACCGGCTGGTCCTTGGCGTAGGGCCAGTTGGCCTCGACGCTGTCCAGAAGGGCTTTGACCTTGGCTTCGGTCTGCGGCATCCGCAGGCGGGCGGCCTGGTTCTGCCCCTGGTTCAGGGCGTCGGAGGCGAGGCCCAGGGCGGCGGCGCCTGCCCCGGACGTCTCCAGCTTGCGGGTCGCCACCTGTTTGATGAACGGCCCGCCCTTCCCCGACACCGAAAAGCCGCCCGCCGTCGCGGGCTGGACCGACGCCAGCAGCATTGCCGCCGCGGCCGCCAAGCGGACAGCCCCGCCGCCGGCGGTCACTGCCCGGCCTTCTTGCAGTCGGCGGCCCCACCCAGGCCCATGTTGGAGGCGGCGTAGGCCGAGCCGGACGCGCGGGCGGCCGACTGCACCGGCGCGCAGGCCGCGCGCGCGCCGGCGGTCTGCACGTCCAGGCCCCGCAGGTAGACCACGGCCCCGGCCGAGGTCTTCACCCCCACGCTGTTGCCCACGCCCATGCCGACGATCGGGGTGGGAAGCTTCAGGTCGCCGGCGGCGATCCGCCCGGTGGGCTGGCCCTTGTCGTCGAAGGTGTTGAGTTGTGGTCGCAGGGCCTTGGTCACACTGCCCATGTCGGCGGCCCAGGGGACGCCGGGCAGGGCCAGGAGGGCGATCAGGACGAGGCTGGACTTACGCATGGGCGGTCTCCTTGACAGGCTCGGGGGCCGGGGGCGGCGAAGGCTCGGGCTGGGCGGCGGCCTCGGCCGCCCGCTGCTTGCGCCGCCGGACGAGCAGCCGGTCCTCCTCGAACTTCAGGGCGGAGGCGCAGAACCGGTGGGCCTTCAGGAACCGGGCGATGAGCGGGAACTTCTCGAGGGAGCCACACAGGTCGGCCGGCAGGGTCTGGCGGGTGGCGTAGAACAGGAAACCCAGGGCGCAGGTGGTCAGGCCGATCCAGTTGATCGGAGACCGGTGGGCGTAAACGACGCCGAACCAGGTGGCCCCGGCCACCGCGATGATCGAGATGAGGAACAGCCCGAGGTAGAGGGGCCCATAGATGATGGCCCGCAGCTTCGGCTCCATCCCGGCCTCGATGGCCTGGTCGAGCAGGTTGTTGCGCAGCATCACCCCGAGCACGCCACAGAAGGCCAGCAGGGCGATCAGCAGGCTCTTGAGCAGGTCCGAATCGATGAAGCGATTGGCGTTGCGCCGGTAGTCGGGGCCCGCCTCGATCAGGTTGTCCAGGGCCATGGCGTGGTAGTGGACCCCGGGCACCTGCCCGTGAACGGGGGACTCCACCCAATCATTGGACGCGCGGAAATGCCCGCCGATGAGCACCAGCCGGCCGGCCAGCAGGCGCCGCAGATCCCCTGCCTCGAGACCGACGCCGGCGACCAGCCGGTCATAGCCCAGGGTCAGGGCGTAGGGGCACTCCTGACGGTCGCCGGAGCCCGCGCCCGCCCCGCGCCAGCCGGCCACCTGGTCGCCGAGGCGCGCGCGCCAGCCGGAATCGGGGGAGCGGCAGGGCGCGTCTGCGCCGCTCACAGCGCGGGTCATCGCCAGATAGGCAGGATCAGGTCGGGATCCCCAGACCACGTCCAGGGGCGCATCGAACACAGGCTCAAGATCGGGCGCCTTGGCCGCGGCGCCGCCCAAGGCCGCCTGCGCGCGGCGGCTGAGCGTGCGGAATTGCGCCAGGCCGCAGCCGTCCGCGTCGCGCAGGCACCGGACCGCATAGAGGCCCAGGGCCGGGGAGAGGTCGAAATCGTGGACGCCCAGCCGCCGCGACTTGGCCGCGTCGAACCCGTAGCGGGTGATCATCGGATAGGCCTGCTCGCCGACCATGGCCGGGGCGAGCACCGCCACCGCGTCGATGCGGCGTTGGGCGTCGGTGAACAGGTCCAACTCCGCGGGCGACGGCTTGGAGAAGAGGATCGGCGTCCCGCCGGCCGCGACGATGCAGGCCAGCTTCATCAGGGGATCGGCGACACAACCTGGCTTGTCGGCCCAGGCCTGGGCCCGGGTGGCGCCGGCGATGCCCGTGATGAAGGTTTCGAAGCCGTCATTGGCCCCGCCCTGACCCATGTAGACAAAATCCACAAAGATGGCGGCGGGAGGCTCGCCCCCGGCGTAGAGGGTGTCCTCGATCATGGTCCATTGCTGGTCGTAGGTGGGCGGGAACCGCGTCCACCCATAGCCCTTCATCGCCTCGATGGACGACTCGTCGAGGTAGACCACGCTGACGGCCTGCTGACCGCGGCGGTCGGCTCCGTAGTCGGCGGCGGTGATGCGTTGGTAGACCTGGTCGGCCAGTCGATCCGAGGCGGATTCAAAACCGAACAGATTGATCTTCGAGACCGCATAGGCGGAGCACGCCAGCAACAGGCTGACGATCAACGCCTTGAATACGCGACCCAAGAACTCCACGACCAAACCTCCCCGGGTCGAGGAGGAATTCTGGACCGATGGCTCACATAGTCAAGTTCGACGAACGCCAGCAGCGCCCGCCCGTTGCTTAGTCGTGGGGCCGGCTGTCGCCCGGATCCCCTTGGAAAGGCTGCGGCTGCGGATCCTCGACGGGGGATGGGTTTGGCGCGATCTCCGGCGGCGGCGGGGAGACAGGGGCTTCCTGCGGGATGGGCGGGTCGATGGGGGTCGGCGCGGGGCCGTTCGGGTCTGTCATTCCGGTTGAACCCGCCCATCGGCGGATCGTTGCCCAATTGGTGATTGAACCTTCTGAGCCCCTAAGCCGTTGCGGCAGCATCCAACCTCACAGGAGACCATCATGAGCCAGAATCGAGTGGACGGCGCCGGCAAGAAAGCGGTCGGAGCGGTCAAGGAAGCCGCCGGCAAGGTGACCGGGAACGAGCGCCTCGAAGCCGAGGGCGCCGCGGAAAAGACCGCCGGCAAGGTCCAGAACGCCGTCGGCAAGGCCCAGGACAAGATCGGCGACGCGATCAAGAAATAGCCGTCAGCGCCCTCGTTTCATTGCCGCGTTGTGGCCGCGCCCTTTTGCGGCTAGGTCCGCGCCATGAGACGAACGCTTATACGCATCGGTCTCGCCCTGCTCCTGGCCTTGGCCGTGGCGCAGGGCGTGATGATGGGACTGAACACCGGGCGCGGCGTGCGCGAGGGCGCCACCGACGGAGGCGTTGTGGCCCCGGCGCGATGAGGCGACATGAGTAAGCCGATCACTGTCTCCATCCCCCATGACCTGGGGATGGCTGAAGCCCGAAAGCGGATCGATGAGGGGTTCGTGCGCCTCATATCGCAGATCGGCCAAGGCGGGATGGCCAAGGTCGATCGGTCATGGGTGCAGGACCGCATGTCCTTCACCGTCCACGCCGTCGGACAGACGGTCTCCGGCCATCTCGATGTGCGCCCCCAGGCGATCGACATCGAGCTTCAACTTCCCGCCTTCCTGGCCGCCATCGCCAATTCGATCAAGGGACGGCTGCAGAAAGAGGGCCAGGTTCTTCTTGGCCGGAAATAGCCCTTAGCGGCCGGGTCCCGACGCCGCCACGGCCGTCACCCGCCACACGCGGTTGCCGACGTCGTCCGCCACCAGCAATGCGCCTGAGCCGTCGATGGCCACCCCCACGGGGCGGCCCTGGGCCTTGCCGCCCGCGTTCAGGAATCCGGTCAGCACGTCCCGCGGGGGGCCGGACGGACGGCCGCCGGCGAAGGGCGCGAAGACCACCTTGTAGCCGCTCCTCGGCGACCGGTTCCATGATCCGTGCTCACCGATGAAGGCGCCGTCCTTCAGCGCCCCGCCCAGCTGATCGCCCCGGTTGAACACCAGACCCAGCGGCGCCACGTGGGAGCCCAGGGCGTAGTCCGGAACCCGGGCGGTCGCCACGAGGTCCGGACGGGGGGGCTTGACCCGGGCGTCCACGGTCTGGCCCCAGTAGCTGTAGGGCCAGCCGTAGAAGCCGCCCTCCGCCACGCTGGTCAGGTAGTCGGGCACAAGATCGTTGCCCAGTTCGTCGCGCTCATTGACGACCACCCAGAGGGCGCCGCCCTGCGGTTCGAAGTCCATGCCGTTGGGATTGCGCAAGCCGGTGGCGTAGAGGCGCTTGACCCCGGTCGTCAGGTCGATTTCCCAGATCGCCGCCCGCCCGGCCTCCGCGGGCATCCCGTTCTCTCCGACATTGCTGTTGGATCCGACGGTGGCGTACAGGCGCTGCCCGTCGGGGCTGGCGACGATGTTCTTGGTCCAGTGGTGATTGATGGGGCCGCCTGGCAGATCCGCGATCTTGACCGCCGGGGCGGTGATGCGGGTCTGACCGGGCCGGTAAGGATAGGAGATGACGGCGTCGGCGGCGGCGACGTAGAGGCTGTCGTTGACGAGGGCCATGCCGAAGGGCGACTTGATCCCCTCGAGGAAAACGGTCCTGGTCTCCGCCGCCCCGTCCCCATCGGCGTCGCGCAGCAGGATGATGCGGTCCGGGCTCGGCACGCCGGCGCCGGCGCGCTTCATCACCTGGGCCATCACCCAGCCCTTGATGCCCTCGGGGGCCTTGGCCGGCGCATTGCTCTCGGCGACCAGCACATCGCCGTTGGGCAGGACATGCAACCATCGCGGATGATCGAGGCCCGAGGCGAAGGCGTCGACTTGCAGACCGGGGGCGGCCACGGGCTTGGCGCCGGCCGGCCAGCCGACGGCGGGAGCGATCTTGACCGTCGGCAACAGGGACGTATGCGGCGCGGGAAGGGGCGGCGTCTGAGGTCCGACCTGGGCGGTGGGCGCCAGCGCCCCGCCCCCGCATCCGCCCAGAATCAACACCGCCGCACCCGCCAGCAGGGTTGCGCACCCACGACCTGAACCGCTCATCCGTCACGTCCTTCGCCCTTTGGCGGGGGCCTTTGCGCGCGAGAGCGGATTACGCCGCTCGCGCTTATTGTTTGACACAGGTCGCCCTGCCCGTGCTTAGCTTGCGGACCACTCTACGATAGGACTCGTTATGGCGACCGGCACTGTGAAATGGTTCAACTCCCAAAAGGGCTACGGCTTCATCCAACCGGATGGCGGCGGTGGCGACGTTTTCGTTCACATCTCGGCCGTTGAACGCGCCGGGCTGAACGGTCTGGACGAAGGCGACAAGGTCTCCTTCGAACTGGAACGCGACCAGAAGAGCGGCAAGATGTCCGCCGGCCAGCTCCAAAAGGGCTAGGAATTCTAAAGCGGCCCGGAACCCCAGTGGTTCCGGGCCGTCTTTTCTTGCATCGACAATCCCATCGGCGATGGACTGCGGCGCCTCTGCGCCTGCTCTCAGCGATCCGAGACCTGGTAGCGCCGGTGATCAGCCGGCGGGACTGACCTTGGACATCACCCGCGCGGCCACGCCCGGGGTCACGAAGCCGCCGATGTCTCCCCCAAGGACGGCGATCTCCTTGACCAGTCGCGAAGCGATCGCCTGGTGACGGGGGTCGGCCATCAGGAACACGGTCTGGATCTCCCGGTTCAGCTGCTGGTTCATGGCGGTCATCTGGAATTCGTATTCGAAATCCGCCACCGCGCGCAGGCCGCGGATGATCATGTGCGCGCCGATGGACTCGGCGAAATGCATCAGCAGATTGTCGAACGGCCGCACGATGATCTCGGCCTGGCCCGCGAGGCGCGCCGTCTCGTCGACGACCATCGCGACGCGGTCGTCCAGGGAGAACATCGGCCCCTTGCCGCTGTTGACCGCCACCCCGATGACCAGCTTGTCCACCAGCTTCACCGCCCGGCCGATGATATCGACATGGCCGTTGGTGATGGGATCGAAGGTCCCCGGATAGAGGCCGACGCGGATCATGCCGCGTCGTCCCCGTCGCCGGGCGGCGTCCCATCGGGCTCGCCCTCAAGGTCGGCATCCCCGTCGTCCGCGCCTTCCGCCTCGGCAAGGCGTTCCACCGAGACCACATGCTCGTCCTGGGCGGTGCGGAAGATGATCACGCCCCGGGTGTTGCGGCCGGCGATGCGCACATCGCCCACCGGCGCCCGGATGATGGTCCCCTGGTCGGAGACCAGCATGATCTCGTCGCCCTGCTCGATCGGGAAGGAGGCGACCAGGCGGCCGCCGCGCGACATGTCGTGGGCGATCAGCCCCTGCCCGCCCCGGCCCGTGCGGCGGTAGTCATAGGCCGAGGTGCGCTTGCCGTAACCGTCGGCGTCGACGGTGAGGATGAACTGCTCGGCGGCGCCCAGGGCGGCGTAGCGTTCCTGGGACAGGGCGGCCTCGGCCACATCGCCCTCGTCGTCGTCGGCGGGGATGTCCGGCTCGTCGACCGATTCCCCGGTGGCACGGCGCAGGGCGCCCGACTGCTTGAGATAGGCGCGGCGCTCCTCGGGGGTAGAGTCCACGCTCTCGAGGATGGCCATGGACATGACCTTGTCGTCCGCCCCCAGGCGAACGCCCCGCACGCCGGTGGAGTCGCGGCCGGCGAACACCCGCACCTCATTGACGGCGAAGCGGATGCAGCGGCCAAGCGCCGTGGTCAACAGGACGTCCTGGCGATCGGTGCAGACGGCGACGCCCACCAGGTGGTCGCCCTCATCCAGCTTCATGGCGATCTTGCCGGCGCGGTTGATGCGCTGGAAGTCCGACAGCTTGTTGCGGCGCACGCCCCCCGACTGGGTGGCGAACAGCACGTCCAGCCGCTCCCACGAGGCCTCATCCTCGGGCATCGGCATGATGGTGGTGATGCTCTCGCCGGGATCCAGCGGCAAGAGATTGACCAGGGCCTTGCCGCGGGAATTGGGCAGGCCGACGGGCAGGCGCCACACCTTGAGGGTGTAGACCATGCCCTCGGACGAGAAGAACAGCACCGGCGTGTGGGTCGAGGCCACGAACACCCGGACGATGGCGTCGTCCTCCTTCGTGGCCATGCCCGAGCGGCCCTTGCCGCCGCGCTTCTGGCTGCGATAGGTGGCCAGGGGGGTGCGTTTGACGTAGCCGCCGTGGGTGACGGTGACGACCATGTCCTCGCGGACGATGAGGTCCTCGTCCTCCATGTCCGCGTCACCCTCGACGATCTGGGTGCGGCGCGGGATGGCGAAGGCGGCGCGGACCTCGACCAGTTCCTCGCGGACGATCTGCATGATCCGGTCGCGCGAGCCGAGGATTTCCAGGAAGCCGGCGATGGCGGTGGCCAGGGACTGTGCCTCGCCGAAGATCTCGTCGCGGCCGAGGCCGGTCAGGCGCGACAGGGTCAGGGCCAGGATGGCGCGCGCCTGCTCGTCAGACAGCTTGACCCGGTCGCCCTCGATCACGGCGGTGCGCGGGTCCTGGATCAGGGCGATCAGGGGCATCATGTCGCCGGTGGGCCAGTCGCGGTTCTGCAGGCGCTCGCGCGCCTCGGCCGGGTCCTTGGACGAGCGGATGATGGCGATGAATTCGTCGATATTGGCCACGGCGATGGCCAGGCCGACCAGGACGTGGCCGCGGTCGCGAGCCTTGTTCAGGTCGAACTTGGTCCGCCGGACCACCACCTCCTCGCGGAACTCGATGAAGGCTTCCAGCAGGGGACGCAGGCCCAACTGCTCGGGCCGCCCGCGGTTGATCGCCAGCATGTTGACGCCGAACGAGGTCTGCAGGGGCGTGAAGCGGTAGAGCTGGTTGAGCAGCACCTCGGGCGAGGCGTCGCGCTTCAGCTCTATCACCACCCGCATGCCAATGCGGTCGCTTTCGTCGCGGATGTCGGCGATGCCCTCGATGCGCTTCTCGCGCACCAGGTCGGCGATCCGCTCGACGAGATTGGCCTTGTTGACCTGGTAGGGGAGCGCGTCGAGGACGATGGCCTCGCGCTCCTTGCGCAGCTCCTCCACGTGGGCGATGCCGCGCATGATCACGCTGCCGCGTCCGGTCATCAGCGCCTGGCGGGCGCCGGTGCGGCCGATGATCTCGCCGCCGGTGGGGAAGTCGGGACCCGGCACGATCTCGAGCAGGTCCTCCAGGTCGATCTGGGGGTTGTCGATCAGGGCCAGACAGGCGTCGACGATCTCGCCAAGGTTATGCGGCGGGATGTTGGTGGCCATGCCCACTGCGATGCCGCCGGCGCCGTTGACCAGCAGGTTGGGGATGCGCGAGGGCAGCACCATCGGCTCGGATTCCGAACCGTCGTAGTTGTCCTGGAAGTCGACCGTGTCCTTGTCGAGGTCGGCCAGCAGCGCCTCGGCGGCGCGCTCCATCTTGACCTCGGTGTAGCGCATGGCCGCCGGGGGATCGCCGTCCACCGAGCCGAAGTTGCCCTGGCCGTCGATCAGCACCAGGCCCATCGAGAAGGGCTGGGCCATGCGCACCAGGGCGTCATAGACCGACTGGTCGCCGTGCGGGTGGTATTTGCCGATGACGTCGCCGACCACCCGGGCCGACTTGCGGTAAGAGCCGCCCGCGCCGTAGCCCTGCTCATGCATCGAGAACAGGATGCGCCGGTGCACGGGCTTCAGCCCATCGCGCGCGTCCGGCAGGGCGCGCGAGACGATCACGCTCATGGCGTAGTCGAGGTACGAGCGCTTGAGCTCGTCTTCGATGGCGATGGGGGAAACGCCCCCGCGCCGGTCCCCGGGCTGATCGTCCGGGGGCGGTAAGATGGTCTCGTCGCTCAAGGGTGTTTCTGCAGGTCCCTGGGGGGCGCTTGGAATAGGAATCGGCAAGCGAATTCCGACCAGCGTTTGTTAGCATCCGCTGCGCCGCAGCGCAAAATAAGAGCCTTCGTCGCCGCCGGGGAATCGTGGACAGCGGCGCGCCGACTTGCCGCGCCGGGCGTTAGACGAAAGACTGTCCCCCCAACGGAGATTTCCCATGTCCCCCTGCCGCATCTTCCTCGCCGCCGGCGCCTGCCTTGCCCTCGCCGCCGGCCCCGCCCTCGCCGCCCCCGCGGCCTCCGCCGCCATGAAGGGCGCAGGCGGCGCGGCCGCGGGCAGCGCCACCTTGGAGGACGGCCCCGGCGGCGTCCTGATCCGCCTGGACCTGACGGGCCTGACCCCGGGTTGGCACGCGGTGCACCTGCACGAGAAGGGCGACTGCTCGGACGCCAAGTTCACCGCCGCCGGCGGCCACGTGAACCACGCCCCGGCCAAGGCGCCCCACGGCCTGCTCAACCCTGACGGCCCCGACATGGGCGACCTGCCCAACATCCACGCGGGCGCCGACGGCAAGGCGATGGCCGAGCTCTACTCGCCCTTCGTGTCCGTGAAGACCGGCGGCGGTCGGCCGAGCCTGCTGGACGCCGACGGCTCCGCGATTGTCGTCCACGCCAAGGCCGACGACTATGTCACCCAGCCCATCGGCGGCGCCGGCGACCGGGTCGCGTGCGGCGTGGTGGCGGCGGCGAAATAGCCAATCCCCCGTCATCCTCCGGCGAGCGGAGCGAGACCGGAGGACCCAGCAGCGAAGACCCAGACGCTCGGTGCTTGGCCGACAGGCCTGACGTCATCAAGCCTGGCGCGGCTGGGTCCTCCGGTCGCCTTCGGCGCCGGAGGATGACGGCCGTTGGGTTTAGAACGGGATCTCGTCGTCGAGGTCGGCGCTGAAGGTCTCGCGGGGGTTGCCGCCCCCGGCGCGGGGGCCGGCGATGGCGCTGGAGCCCGAGCCGTAGTCGTCGCCAGAGCTGGCGCCGCCGCTGTCGCCGCGGCCGCCGAGCATGGTCAGCTCGCCACGGAATTTCTGCAGGACGATCTCGGTGGAGTATTTCTCCACCCCGTCATTGCCGGTGTATTTGCGGGTCTGCAGGGCGCCCTCGATGTAGATGGTCGAGCCCTTCTTGAGGTAGTTCTCGGCGACCTTCACCAGGTTGTCGTTGAAGATGACGATCTGGTGCCACTCGGTCTTCTCCTTGCGCTCACCCGACGACTTGTCGCGCCAGGTCTCGGAGGTGGCCAGGCGCAGATTCGCCACCCGGTCCCCCGAGTTGAGGGTGCGGATCTCCGGGTCCTTGCCCAGGTTGCCGATCAGAATGACCTTGTTCACGCTGCCCGCCATGGGAGCCTCACCTTCATCTTGCGCACATCATCAAAGACCGCCGGGGCGGTCCGCAGACCCTAGAGACGACGGCCCGCCGGAGTCAACGGCGATGTTCCGCTTATGTTCACGTTTGGACGGAACCGTCCCCAGGCGCCTGACCTAGCGTTCCTGTTTGATCGCCCCGGGGATCACCAGCCGGCCGTCGCCCGAGCGGACCAGGGCCGGATAGCGGCCGCCGGTGAGCGAGCGGGACGTGAACACCCCCTCGCGCTTGATGAACAGGTAATTGCCCTGGAAGGCCCCGGTGATCTCCTCGGCGGCGCCGAAAGTGCGGAAGCGTATCCGCATGCCCTCGAGCTTGGCGGCGCAGGACTCCAGGTTCTCCTGCCCCTCGGCCAGCTTGTTGAACTTCAGGCTCTCGTCCTTGAGGTAGACCACATGCCAGCAGACGCCGACGTCGGTCGGGGCCTCCTGGGTCTTGGGCGCGCAGGACGCCAGGGCGGCGGCGGTCAGGAACAGGATAAGGGGCGCCAGGCGGCGGGTCATGGTCATGCCCCCAGCCTACACGCCCAGGTGCGCCGGTCCAGCGTGGCCGCGATCAGCCGGCCACGGGGGGCAGGCCGCAGCCGCCGGGGGGCTGCTCCACCAGGGTGCGGAAGGCGCGGTTGTCGGACGACACCTCCACCTTGCCCGGCACCAGGCGCAGGGTCTGGTCGCCCCACCGCCCGTAGCTGGCCGCGCCCGGGCGCTCGCAGCGTCCGGCGAACAAGGCCTGGACGCAGGCGTTGAGCCCCAGGTCGGTGGGAAGGCGTCGCCAGTCGCCGGCGTGGCGCCAGCAGGCCGCCACCGCGGCGGCGGGGGCCGCCGCCGGGACAGGCGAGACGGCGGGGCCCGCCGTCGTCGGCCGCGCGGCCAGGTCCGGCGGCGGCGGCAGGGGCGTGATCATCGGGGTGGTCTCGCTGGCCGCCGCCAGGGCGCCGGTCTCATCGACGCCGACATCCAGGGCGGTGGTGGCCACCCCGTTCTTCTTGGCGCACTGGGCCAGGGTGGCGTCGCCGACGAACTGGCCGCCCACGAAGCAGCGCAGCTGGCGCGCGGGATCGAGGGTGTCGTCCTCCGCGGCGCCGGTCTGCACCACCAGGCCCCCGTGCGAGGCGGGCGGCGCCTCCTTGGGTCCCTTGTCGCCGGCCTTGATGCCAAGGGCCATGCCGATGGCCGCGATCAGGGCGAAAGCCCCGCCGATGCCCATGATCACCCGACGGTCGCGAAGATAGTCCATGGCGGCCCTGCTACGCTGCGCGGGCGTCGGTTTCAAGCGCCCGCGCGGTCAGGCGGCGCCGGTGAGGCGGTCGAGGGCCGCCTGATAGTTCTTGATGCGGTCGGTCATATAGGCCGACGGCTTGGCGGCTGCGGCGGCGGCGACCGCTGATGTCGGATTGAACAGCTTGTCCAGGTCACGATAGGCGGTGCGGATGGTCGACAGGGCGGTCTGCAGCTGGTCCTTCGCCGCCTTCAGCCCCTCCTTGGTGTCGAGGCTGAGGTCGCGGTTGAGGGTCAGCCCATAGACCTTGTCCTTGTCGAAGGTCTTGGTGTCCGTCGGCTTCACCCGGACCACCCCCTCGGGCAGGCCGATGGCCTCCAGGGCGTTGCGGTCGGCGCCGCCGCCGAGGATCTCCACGGTGGCCTTGCTGCTCGACGGCTTGATCTGCAGGCGCTGGAAGTCGCCGTCCTTGACCACCTGGACCTTCACGCGGAAGCCCGACGCGCGGCTGATCTTGGCGGCCAGGCTCTGGAGGGTGTCGTCGGCCGAGATGGTGACCGTCCCCGGCCGGCCGCCCTCGTCGGTGCGGATCTGGAACTGGTCGCCGGCGCGCAGGGACGTGGCCGACACCAGCAGTTGCGAGTCGGTGAAGGACATCGGCCCCTGCGGCAGGCCCATGCGGTCGAGCGCCGTGGCGCCGGTGGGATCGACGGCGATGGAGGTGGGCGCCGCCTGTCCGTCCTTGGCCGTGAACCGGCGGCCCCATTCCACCGCGCCGGTGGCCGTGTCCAGCCGCGCGAGGTAGCCGTCCTTGGCCCCGGTCTGGGTCCCCACCTGGGCCATGCCCCCTACGGTTCCCGCGCCGGCGGCGCCCGCCAGCCAGACATCGCCGCCCGACACGGTCAGGGCCGAGGCGCTGTCGTCCCCCGCTCCGCCCAAATAGGTGAGCGTGTCGGCGGACAGGTCGCCGGCCGAGACGGTGGCGACAAAGGCGTCGGTTCCGCCGTGGTGGGCGGCGCTGATCGAGGCGGCGTTGAGGGCGCCGTTGCGCGTCGTCCCCGCGACCACCAGGTCGGCGCCGTTGAAGCTGACCCCGGCGATGGCGCCGCCCTGCAGGTCGCCCAGGTCGCTCACCGCGGCGGCCACGGGGGCGCCGGAGGCCTGCAGGTCGAAGCGGCGCAGCACGGCGTGGCCGTTCTCGACCCCGGCGGTGACCAGGATGTTTCCGCTGAGCGCCATGCCGGAGACCCCGTCGGTCCCGCCGGTGCCGAACTGGGAGACGAACTTGGTGGCGACCGTATAGCCGCCCAGCGGCTTGGGCGTGCCGGTGAAGCCCTCCACATAGCCGTCCCAGCCGCCCACGGCGGCGGAGCCCGGCATGTTCGAGCGGGCGCGCCCGGCGACGTAGACCGAACCGTCGGCGCCGAAGGCCACCGAGGTCGCCTCGTCGTCCTCTCGCGCGCCCCGGCGCTGGGTCCACAGCTCGTCGCCGGCCTTGCTGAACACGGTGACGAAGCTGTCGGTCTTGGCGGCGTCCACCCCGGAATCGCCGTCGAGATTGCCGGTGATCGAGCCGGCCACGGCCACCTTGCCGTCGGCGGAGACCGCCAAGGCCAGGCCGCTGGCCTTGTCGGCGGCGCCCAGGGTGCGGGCGTAGAGCAGCTGGCCGGTGGAATCGTATTTCAGCAGGGCCACGTCCTGCGAGCCCTTGAGCGACTGCCCGTCCGTGGTTCCGTTGACGTCCGCCAGCACATAGACCGAACCGTCGGCCGCCGCCGCGCTGGCGCGCACCGCCTGGACATTGGCGCCCAGGCTCTTGGCGAACACCCGGCCGTCCACGCGGAACGCCTCGCCGTCCTGGGCGACCACGTCAGGCGGGGCGTCGGCGCCGGCCAGCTGGTCGGTCTGGAACTTGAGCAGCTGGCGATCGTAGGACTGCTCGTTGACGTCCTTGGTGGCGAGGTCGTCCGCGCGCCCGGCGGTCTGGGCCAGGTAGACGGCGCCCGCGGCGGCCGGGGCCGAGAAGCTGACCTGCTCGCCGATGTCGCCCTTGACCTTCATGGCCCAGCGGTCCGGGCCGGGCGGCAGGGGCACCGCCTTGCCGTTGACGGTGATCGAGCGGGCTTCCGTCGGCAGCTTCTCCGTGGCGAACCGGGTCACGGCGCCGACGGCGGCCAGCTTGCCGTTGATGAAGTTGACCACATTGGGCAGCGTGCGGGCCGTCGCCCCCATGTCGGCCAGGTCGATGCCGACGTTCTCGGCGGTGTTGACCTTCTTGACGGTGATGTTGAACGACACCGCCCCGGCGAAGTTGGCGACCACGTCGTTCAGCCCGCCCGAATGGACCTGGCCGGTGGTGTAGCTGACGTTCTGCTGGGCGACGCCCACGTCGGTGTCGGCCTTGCCGAAGGGCAAGGGGCTGCTCAGCTGGCTCGGCAGCATGTCGATGGAGGCGCCGCGGGTGAGGCGCAGGTTATCGAGCTTCAGCCCCTCGGCGTAGGTGGAGACCTCGGCCAGCCCCTTGGTGAATGTCTTGGACAGCTGGCCCATTTCGGTGGCGCTCACGCCCGTGGCGCCGGCCCGGTCGACCACGGCGCTGAGGGCGTTCAGACCCTGGTAGAGGGCGAACAGCTTGCGGTAGTCGGCGCTGGCCCCGGCCACGTCGAGCTTGGCGGCGCCCTCGTTGATCAGGGCCTTGCCCGCCAGGGCGGTCTTGACCATGTCGCTGGCCTTGGGCGCCGTGGCGCTGGCGGCCCAGGGGGCGGTGGGGGTCTTCTTGGTGGTGGCCGAGATGAGCGCGTTCGTGGCCGCGCCGAGCTGCCCGGTCTTGGCCTGGTAGTAGTCCAACAAGAAGCTGCTGTCGAAAGTGATCACGCCGGGGGTCCGCCTTGCGGCGAGCATGACGGCAAAGGCCTAGCGGGGGGTTAAGGCGCGGTAAGATTTCGCGTTCTCCCGCCCCCACCACGACCGTCATCAAGTCAGTTTGGGCATGGGGGTGTTCTGTTCGCGCAAAAGGGCGCCCCGGGACGACGAACCTTTTTTTTCAAGCAGGGCCGGACTTCCGCGGACGATATGCCCCTGCGCCCTGCCGCATACCCCGCCATCGTTCGCCTGGCGGAGCAGCGGTTCGGATCAGGCGACCGCGTCAAGGCGGGCCCGCAGGGCCCCCGCTGCGCGGCGCGCCAAAGGCGCGGCCTTGACCCGGCCGCCGCCCGAACCACACTTCCACCACGCGATCGACGGCGCTTTCCGAACGCCGCTTATACCGCCGCCGCCTTCTCAGCCAAACCCGCCATCTACCCCCCGCCGTCATCCTGGGCCTTGTGCCCAGGATCCAGAAACGCGACGCGTTCCGGATAGGCCCCGCGCTCAACCGACCGGGTCAGGCCGGCAACCTCCGCGCGTCTGGGTCCTGGGCACAAGGCCCAGGATGACGGGATTTTCGGCGACCTAGGCCGCGATCAGATGGGCGCTGGCGAGGTCGCGCCGAACCCGCTCGCGCCGCGCCGCCCAGTCCTCGGCCAGGATGGCCAGCAGGACGACGTCGCGGAATTCCCCGTCCTTCAGGGCGTGGCGGCGCAGGTAGCCCTCGCGCTGGAAGCCGGCGGCGCCCTGCGCCTTCAGGGCGGGGTCATTCTCGGCCAGCACCTCGGCCCAGACCTTCTCCAGTCCCAGGTCGGTGAAGGCCTTGTCGAGGCCGAGGGCCTGGGCGGCGCGGCCGACGCCCCGCCCCCGGGCCCCGGGGTCGCCCACATACCAGCCCCATTCGGCGCGGCGGTGCGGGCCGGTGAGCCCCGCCAGCGACAGGAAACCCACGGGCGCCTTGCCGCTGAGGATGATCCAGCCGCGCTGGTCGGAATCGGCGATGAAGGCCGATGTCCAGGCCGCCCATCCGGCCAAGCTGGCGGGCGGGTCGTCGCACATCCAGCGGTTGACTTCGGGGTCGGTGCGCCACCGGGCCAGGTGTCCGGCATCGTCGGCGACAAGGTCACGCAGGTCGATCATGCGGTCAGATTAGCCGTCCAGAAGCGATGAAACATTAACGCGCTTAAGCCATGTTCCTTGTCAAAGAGACAGGAAGATGACGTGACCGCACCGACCGCTTCCCCCGGCTTCCGTATCGCCGGCCGCGCCATCGGCGAGGGCCAGCCGCCGTTCGTCATCGCCGAACTGTCCGGAAACCACAACCAGAGCCTCGATCGCGCCCTGGCCCTGGTCGACGCCGCCGCCGACGCCGGGGCCGACGCGGTCAAGCTGCAGACCTACACCGCCGACACCATCACCCTGGACCACGACGGGCCGGGCTTCACCCTGTCGGACGGGCTGTGGGCCGGCCGCACCCTGCACGACCTCTACGCCGAGGCCTTCACGCCCTGGGACTGGCACGCCCCGATCTTCGCGCGGGCCAGGGCGCGGGGGCTGATCGCCTTCTCCTCTCCGTTCGACGACACCGCCGTGGAGCTGCTGGAGGCGTTGGACGCCCCGGCCTTCAAGATCGCCTCCTTCGAGGCCATCGACCTGCCCCTCATCGCCCGGGCGGCCCGGGGCGGCCGGCCCCTGATCATCTCCACCGGCATGACCGCGCCGCAGGAGATCGCCGAGGCCGTGGCCGCCGCCGGCCCCGCCCCCGTCGCCCTGCTCCACTGCGTCAGCGAATACCCGGCGAGATTCGCCGACGCCAACCTGCGCATGGTGGCGCAACTGGCCAAGGACTATGGCTGCGTCACCGGCCTGTCCGACCACACCCCCGGCACCGCCGCCTCGGTGGCGGCGGTGGCCCTGGGCGCCTGCATCATCGAGAAGCACTTCACCCTGGCCCGCGCCGATGGCGGCCCCGACAGCGCCTTTTCCCTGGAGCCGGACGAGCTGGCCCGCCTGGTCGCCGACTGCCGCGCCGCCTGGGAGGCCCTGGGATCCGCCGCCTACCGCCGTTCCGACGCCGAAACCGCCAACCGCCAGTTCCGCCGCTCGCTCTATGTGGTGCGCGACGTGCCAGCGGGGGCGGTGCTGACGGCGGCCGACGTGCGCTCGATCCGGCCGGGGTTCGGGCTGGCGCCCAAGGCGCTGCCGGAGGTCCTGGGGCGAACGGCGGCGCGGGCGCTGAAGCGCGGGGAGCCGTTTGCGTGGGGGATGGTGGAATAAAGGCCGCTGGCAATGCCTGCTTTCGACCCTAAGAAGACCTTTGAGTTGTCCGCCGTCACGGCTTGTGGCCACATTGGCGTCTGCGTACTCTCAACTCTCGACACGCGCGGGGAACCCTCAAATGAAAAAGGTGAGGTTCGCAGCCGCCGCGGTTCTAAGCAGCATGAGTTTGGTTGGATGCCCAGTTTGGGCGTGCACCCCGGCCATTGCGTGTCGCGGGTGCCAGGAGTCAGACCTGTACGAGACAATCGTGATTGGAAGGCTTCGGGTCTTGGACCAGCACACACGGTCCTACGCTGAGCCCGACTTAGGCGGCGAAACCACTGGGGCCGCGCTCCTCACGGTGGAGCAGTCTGTGAAGGGTAGCGCACCGCGCGTCCTGCACGTTGGCTACCGAATGGGCGGTAACAGCAACTGTATAACGGGCTGGCTCCCTAGGGAGAGGACACTGCGCGGCCAATTCTACCTGGACCGCGATGCGCATGGAAAGTGGTGGGTGCGAGGCCAGGACAGCAGCGTAACCTTGCCGTCGCCTTTGCACCAATGAGCACCAAACGCTCTTGACGGGCCGCGTTTGCAGCGTGGACGGCGTTGAAATCCCTTCCCACCCCTAGCGGTCCTAGCCGGGTGCCGCTCTGGCCCTTGGGCATGGGGGAGATGGCAGCCTTCGACCCCTGGCGGACGTTGGCGAGGTCCGCAATCAGCCGATAAGGTCCATGGATAAGGTCGGGCCAAGTCGAGCCCCGATCCGAAGGCCTTCGATAGGCTGCCGCCACCCTGGAAGCCAGGGAAGCTGGACCATCTTCGGGGACTCGGAGGAAGATCGAATGACCCTTAGCAGCCGACTATCACGAAGCGATCACGTCTCCGGCCAAGGCCATGGGAGCTGCCCTCGATTGATCTTATCTATCTGTTCCGCAGCAAACGAAGCCATGAGCCATCCGCCGCCCAACATAAGTGCCTCTATCGCCGCTAGGATTGCCAGATTGATCGGCCAATCAGGGGGCAGATCGGCCCTCATGCGGGGATCGTTGGCGATTTGGAGCGCAGCTACGACGTCTATCAAGGGTATGCCGACCGGCCATATGTATCGACCAACGATCAGTTGACCCTTCCAGGGGAATATGAACCACCAACGGTTACCAGTCGTGACGCCGTCAGATCTGAACATGGATCAGCCTTTGGCCGCTCGAAGGTTACCAAAGATAGCTTATCGCCTAAGCTCGAATGGCAGCAAGCCACCCGTAGCAGACCATCGCAGCGTTGGCTTTCGACGCGAATGTCAGTCGCGGCTCGCTTCAGCCTCCCCATAGACATCGAAGCTGAGGTCGATGCTCATCTTGGTTAGCCTGCCCAGCAGGTTGTGGTCGAGAACGTCGCCACTGTTTCCATGGTCAAAGAACCAGCCGATGAAGAACTCCACGCGGCCACCCGTTTGGGCGATGGTGGCGAACAAAGACGATCCTGGCGCTACCATATCCAAGGCTACTGAGATCGCGGAGGGCAGGTCCTGCTCGATGGAAGATCCATCGACGAGTCTGCATGTCCAGAAGCCCGTCTCATAGACGCCAGTCAGTGCTGTGCCCTTTGGTGTTCGGCGGGGCTCGCCCACTTTCCACAGGACCCACGGCTTGATCCCAAGAGCGTCGGAGACAGCGTCTAGGTGCATCGTGGGGTGAGATGCACGAAGGCTGATACTGTAGCGATAATCGGCCATGCAGGACCTTTGACAAGGACGAGAGAACGCTAGGTCGGCGATATCGACCTGCTGCCCAACCCTACGTGATCGTCCTACGGTCCGCCACGCGGCCGGGCCGCTTTCGACCCAATGCCAACGTTGTCGAGGTCTGCTTGTAGGATGACGTTCCAACGTGCAACCTCGACCACGGGGAAGCGGGGACGTCAGGCGATGGGAAGTGCCGAAAGCCGTGGATTTATCTGCTCAGAACGCGGTACGAGCAGGGCGGCGAACGCTCAACTTGCTGGAACTTGGTTCTTCGCTGCGCTCTTGACGATGCCGACGCTGGCGTCGGCCTGTTCGCCAAATCCCGCCTACCGGCCACCGCCAGCGTCTCGTCAAGAAGCACGGACGCTCTACAACGCGGCTGCCTCCGTTGAGGTTGTGGTCGCTGAGCGATTTTCCCCAGATTTCAGTTTCTGTGTTGTGTGTATGAAGCTGGCGGACAGCAAAAATCCCAAGGCGCTTGCTGAAGAGCAGGCCTACTTTAGGGACATGGGTGCTGTCAGTATCCACTTCCGCGTGATCGAGCGGCTCAAAGGGCGGGCGCCTGATTTGTTCACCGCCAACGGATTGGCTGGACTTGAAGCTTACGACAGCTATCCCCGCCGCAAGCTCAGCCTCCAGGAAGTGGCATACCTCCCTAATGTCCGCGACCTAGACCACTGGAGCACCAACTCGGATTGCACGGAGTCAATCTATGCCCGCCTCGGACAGCGATACGTCATCTTCCGTCGTGCCGATGGGCGGGTCTTGGGCAATAAGGCAGACGACCCAATTGGGCCGAGCTATGTCCCGGTAGCGGGCTTGGATGATCCGTGGATCCAGACAGTGCGTAAGGCGATGCTGACTTCACCCTTGCCTTAAAACTGGAAGTTCAGTTGGGGGCGATCCGGCAATGTCCGCAAACCACCCGTTGCGGACGTTGAGGAGGTCTGGCACCATCAGCCGGTGGGAGGCTTCGACTTGGCGTTGTGGAAAAACGGATTTCTGCTGTCAGGCCTTGCGTGTCTGCTCGGGGCAGCAGCCTGCCTGCTTGTTGCGGCACCCCTAGCGGCGGTCACGAACCAAGTGGCATTCGAAAATGCCATTCGCTGGGGAACTGAAGTTTCTGATGCGGTCCGGACGTATGGGACCGCAAAGATTCCACTTGAACAATGGGCTTATCGGCTCGGAGTGGTTGGAGTTCTCCTGATGGGCGGGGGGCTCCTCACCCACGCAACGCCAGGAGCGCTTTGGCAAACGCAGACGAGTAAGCCGATTATTCTCGGGGCGGTGGTGGTTGCGCTCTTGGCTTTTATGCTTGGGAGCGGCATGCCGTCTCAAGCAGGTTATCAGTTCCAGCGTTACGCGTCAGATGTCGACGCAGCGGCTCTCATCGTCCTCTGGGGGCTCGGCGTTCTGATCAGTCCAATTCTGCTGGCATTAGCCATCGGGCCTTCCTTGGTAGAGCGACAGCCCGCACTTCTGCTGTCCTGGAGCCGATCGGATGCGCTTCTCGTCCTAGCAATCATCCTGTATGGCCCCGGCATACTACTCAGCATACTGCTTCTATTTGCGTCTTTGTTCGTTGATGGGGGGTGGGCGTTCCTCCTTGCCGGTGCTGCGATGCTCTGGAGCCTCCTGAACGGCTTGACGTTGCTCGGAACACCGGCACTAGGTTCGGACCGGTTACGGCCCGGCTAGGACGGTGAAGATTAGGACAGCAACGTCGCTTTCCGGCTCGAGGCCAAGGACCGTTTCCCACCCCAAGCGGACCTTCATCCCGTCCGCTTACAGGCGACGCGGCGAACGCCGACCGGCCCCATGACTGGTTTCTCGCCGCCAGATCAACGCACACTTGCTAACCAGCCCCCAAAAAGGCTCGCGGCGCAAAACAAACTAAGGCCAAGACCCAACACCCCGACTGAGCCGCAGATGTCCATGAGAAGGTCGGAAGCCAGGCCAAGATGAGCTCCAACCACAACGCCTTGGAGGCTGAGGCCACCCATGAGCCAGAAGCCAATGGCCGCATATGTGCTGGATGGTTGCTTTCGTGTCTGACCGCGCTTCAAGACCGCCCGGACAAAAATCACAGAGATGGTCAGGAACACAAATTGGCCCAGGCCAATCATAAGCGTGAAGGGCAACAGGGACCACACGACTGCTAGGTTCAGACCGAAGCGCTTTGCCGACATACCCCACCATTGATGTCCGGCGATGTGTTGGCAAGCGTGCAAAACGAATGTCCGCTCACCACCGATATCGTTGATTTAGTCGGTCAAAGAGCTGGCGATGGCCCTTCGGCGGTCGTGGGCGGAGTTTGGCCTGGGCTTTGGGCGGCCGCCGGCAGGCGGTGGTCCGTTGGTGGGTGCGCTGGTCGTCAGGTGGTCGCTAGCGCCGGGGTTGGCGGGGTTCTGAGCATGGCGAGTTTCCTGAGGTTCTGAGCGGTGGCGGCGAGCAGGAACTCGTCGCGAGCGCCGTTGGGGCCTCGCAGCCGCAGGCGGCTGAGCTTCAAGATCCGCTTGAGGTGGGCGAAGAGCATCTCGACCTTCTTGCGCCGGTGGCGTGAGGCCTCGTAGGCCGGCGTTGCGGCGAGACCGCGAGCGAGGTCTCGGACATCTTCATCGACGTCGCGAGGGATCTTACGGACCGGGGTGTTGGGACAGCAGCGGGCCTTGAGGCGGCAGGGGCCGCAGTCGGAGCGCGAGCCGCGATAGAGCCGCGTGCCGTCCTTGGTGATCCCGGATCTGGGGGTGGCGAAGGATCGGCGGAGGACCAGCAGGGTCTTGCCCTCTGGGCAGGTGTAGAGATCGCGCTCCGCATCGAAGGCGAAGTCGGATCTGGAGAAAGTCCCATCGGTGCGCTGAGACTTGTCGAAGACCGGGATGTGCGGGGCGATCTGGCGCTCTCGGACCAGCCAGGCGAGGTTTGCGGCCGAGCCGTAGGCGCTGTCGGCGGCCAGGTGGTCGGGTTTGAGGCCGAAGCGCTCGGCGGTCCTATCCAGCATCGTGCGCGAGGCGCCGACCTCGGCCTGACGGATCGCACGGGTGGCCTCCACATCGACGATGACGGCGTGCTCGGTGTCGATCAGGTAGTTTGCGGCATAGGCGAAGAAGGCGTGGCCCTTGTGGGCGCCGGTCCACTGGGCGGCCGGATCGGACGGCGAGATGAACTTGGGTCTCACCTCGCTGGCCGCGCCGAAGGCTGCATCATCCAGTCGCTCCAGATACTCCCGGACGGCCACGCCGGCGTCCTGCGGCGGGTGCCACTCCTCGCCTGGAACCGACCGCTGCTTGTTAGCGTCCGCGGCGATCAGGCTGGCGTCGACAGCGAAGCCCTCGCCGCCCACCAGACCCTCAGCCAGGCATCGCTCGACGACCGTCTCGAACAGCCGCCGCAGGATGTCGCTCTGGCGAAAGCGACCGTGGCGGTTGCGCGAGAACGTCGAGTGATCGGGGACCTTGCCGTCCAATCCGAGCCGGCAGAACCAGCGATAGGCGAGGTTTAGATGCACCTCCTCGCACAGCCGCCGCTCCGAGCGGATGCCCATGGCGTAGCCGACGATCAGCATCCGCATCATCAGCTCCGGATCGATCGAGGGACGGCCGATCGAACAGTAGAAGGGGCGGAGCTCCTCGCGCACCGGCGCCAGGTCTAGGAACCGATCGATTCGCCGGAGCAGATGGTCTGCCGGCACATGATCATCGAGGCGGAAATCGTAGAAAAGCTGCAGTGGAGCAGCTTGCGTGCCCATCATCGCCATGGCCTCCAAAGCCAACAACGACAAGGGAATCACGCCCCCACGCGCCGATCAACAGCCGACTAAATCAACAGTATCCACCCCTAGCGGACGTTGGGAGTGTCTGTTGTGTGCCGCCGCGTGTCACCGCGGATACGCTTGCTGCCAACAGCTACCGAGGGTCGCCGTTGTATCTTGGACCCACTTGGCAAGCGGCGTCCCCAGATTGCCCCTGAACGTCATCTGCCCTTCGGGGCCTCCACTGGGAAAATAGCTACGCACCTCGAGTTTGTAGTCGACGCCGTCGAGCATTTGACCAACAGGATCATCCGGCAGCATCACCTTCATCGGCTCGAGGTTTTTCAGGCTTGCCATCGCTTCGGCAAGGGCGGGGCAACGGCGACCGTCGATCCAATCGGTTGTTCCGGCCACTCGCCGACGCGCTAGCCATTCGGAGGGACTCTTCGCGGGGCTTACTGCGATCTCCACAGGACGACCCAGGGGCTCCTGAACCGTCGCGGTGAACGTATACCAAGGGACCATCTCGTATTGCTGTGAGGTGGTCGTGCACGCGGTCAAAGTGCCAACCAAGGCGATGAGTGCCAGACCCCACGCTCGACGCATTCTTCCCCCGAGGATTTCTCCGGAGTATGTCAGCAATGGCGCGAAACGACCACGTCCGCTCACCACCCCTAGCGGTCCTTGCCGGTGTCCGCTCCGGGGTCTACGGGGCGCCAGGGTCGGCTTCGGGGCGCAGACGAGATGACAGCCTTCGACCTACCTCTGACCTTGGGAATCTCCGCTTCGGGTATGACCACCTCTAGTGGGGGCTCCACCAGACTGGCTGCATCAACGCCCGTTACGACAATGAGACTTTTGAATGCGCCCAGGTGGCCGTAGCCGCCCGATCCAAGAGCCTTGCGCCCGTCAAACTTGAGATGGATCCGCAATGGCTCCTGATTGATCGGGGCGCCCACCATTCGAAAGATGCGTTCCTGCTGTCGCCCGTCAATGTGGAGCCAGCTGCCGTCCGTGAACGTGGAGCTCTCAAACCCCTGTTCCCAAATGCCTTCGAACTGGGCTACGGCAGACAGGGCGAAACAAGAGTCCATCCCCTGATAAGGGCGCACCACCTTCCCTGTGGTAGGGTCCCATTTCATGGCAAAGCATGGGTCGGCCTTCAACGTTGCTACCTGCCGCCAGTGCTGGACACCAACGCCGCAGCCAAATCCTATGAGCGCCGCTACTCCAGAGATGGCCAGCAACTGCCGCATTTTGGATTCCGCCCCGGGGGATTGAGCGGTTTGAGAATCGAAAAGTCAAACGCCCGCTTGCCACCCCTAGCGGTCCTTGACGGCGGCGGCTCCGCGACCAGGGGGCGCGAGGGTCCGCCTCGGGCCCCAGACGAGATGGCAGCCTTCGACGCTATGCGAACCTTTCATTCCCTCTCGGCCAGTCTATGGAGCCACGCGGGCGGTCGCAATTGTACCCTTGGATGCCGCAAGCATTTCGCTGACCTGAGAAGGAGACAATATTATGCGGGGAGCCAGGCCGTGATTGAGCTCAACAGAATTTTCCTCCGCAATACTGAGTGCGTGCCGGAATTTAATGCGGGCCCAAGGTGCCTCAGGGTATACTGACTCCAACCGATTGGGACTCGTAAATATCGGTAGAGTTCTCAAGCGACCTGGCTCTTCAAAAAACCACACAGTGACAGTGATTGGCTTAGTTAATTTCCCATCAGGACCCGAAGCGTTGTTAATCTTTGCTGTGGATTCCGGACTTACCCGAATGAACACATACTCGTCCAGAATTTCCGATTCGAAACGGACCCGGTCCTGAGGGTTTTCTGTTGCGTGCAGAAGCGCTTTCTCGAAATCGTTTTCGGGCGTGATCCAGTCGGCCTTGTCTGCTTTGGTCGGAGCGGTGACCCTGACTGAAGGAGTGCAACCCGCGATACCAAATATCGCGAGGCAGGCGCCCATCATGCACGCAAACAGCCTTTTCATTGAGGAAGGCTGCCTGACGGCATGCAAAATAGCAATGTCCGCTCGCCACCCATTGCGGACCCCGAAGCCCGCATGCTGTCTGTCTGCCTCGCGGGAAGGTCCACAGATGCGGATTGCTGGAGAGGTCAGTGAAGCTCGGTGCAGCCAGTGCGGGACCGCGTTGGCAGCATTCACGTTCTCGGGCGACACCGACATGACGACCATGGGCCTTGCCGCTGTGAGCGCCGGCAGTCGCCACCTCGTCCTGGGAGAGCTTCGGCCTCAAGAATTGAACACCGGTGAGGCTGGTGAAGAAGCCTTCGCCGAGCGCGCTGGAGGCGAGCTAGGATTGGTGTGCCGATCCATCCGCGTGAAGCGATACGAAGGGGGCGTGGCACCGTCAGGCGTCAGCTTTGCGGAGTTTCGCGCTGCCTACAGACCTGCTCAGCCAGTCTACACATGCCGCGTATGCGATGGAGACGCCGTCGTTGTCGCCACGTCTAATCCAACTGATTTTGTGGCGTCGGGGGGCGTCATCGACATCCTTGGCAACGTCGCCTTGGCAGACGACTGCTAAGGCCCGCTCACCACCCCTAGCAGTCCTAACCGGAGGGCGCTCTGAGCCATGGGCGCGAGGGTCCGCTTCAGGGCGCGGGCGAGATGGCAGCCTTCGACCCATTGCGGACGTTGAGTTGCGTGTTGAATGGTCTTTATGGCCGATCCACCCTCATTGGATGATATATTTGCGTCCACTACCGCTCAGAAGCTGAGCGCGGCTCGCTCCAGGCGCCACCCAGACGTGACGGCAGAGAAACCACGAGACGCAATCCTCGATGCCCTGCGGCTAGTGGGTGGGGCCGTTGCCGAGGATGGCTTCATTTTTACGCCTTCGGGGCCAAAGTTCGTCCGAAAGCGTGGCGACTTTACCTTCCAGTTCAACATTCAGTCCGACCGCAACAATGTGGCAGGCCAAAGGGCGGCAGTATGGGTTCATGTGGCTGTCTATTCTCGGGCCTTTACGGCTTGGAGCAGGCAGCACGAAAGTGAACAGATACGACCGACCGCGGCATTTCCGCTACCCGTTTACGTATCCCAGCTTGGCTACCTCTGCGAGCACGCCGGCTGGATGGAATGGGACTTTGCAGACAAAGCGAAACGCCTATCGGTCGCGGGCGATCTTACCGACTGCATGCGAAAAGGCGCCTTTCCCGTTTTTGCGGCATTCGAAGGATGTATCGGAGATGTTGGACGCCTTGTGGATCGGGCTGGGCACTCCCCAAACAGCATCTTGGCCTATCTACTCTCGATGGGACAAGCAGGTTTGGCGGAAGAAACTCTTCACCGATATTTCACCCAATGGCCCGACCTCAAGGACCAATTCGACCGGCTTCATAGGGAGTTCGCGGAGCAGGGAGTTCAGAACTACCGATCGACAATAGCCCACGATCTGGCTGCCTTCGCGGTCGCTACTGGCTACCCGTGGACGGCGTAACACAGCGCTGACCGCTAAGTTCTCAAGGTCCGCTCCCCATCTGTGGACGCCCCCATCAGCGCAAGTGGAATTTCGAAGGTCTGACACGTAGTCGGATGCTGCCATCTGTCCGGCCTGTTGTGCGCCGCCGTGGCGGTGCTGGCCCGTATGGGAGTTCGCGGATCAGATCCAAATCACCCGTAGCGTGCTCATGAAGCACGGTGGAAAGCCCTGGTTTTCCCGATCCCGTCTCGCCGACTGTGCGCCATACCCTCCGTCGTCCGTCCTACGCCTCGACACCTCTGAAACTGACGGCTCTCAAGCCGTCAGCGCCGGAGCTCTGTAAATCCCGCCTCTCGCCAGCAGCGCCCAGACAATGCGCGCGGTCTTGTTGGCCAAGGCCACGGCCACCAACATCCGGGGCTTCCTGGCCAGCATCTGCGCCAGCCACGATCCGGGCGGCGCGCCCTTGAGCAACGCCTGCTTGATCACGGCGCTGGCCCCGATCACCAGCAACCGGCGCAAGGTTCGCTCGCCCATCTTGGTGATCTGACCAAGCTTCTGCTTGCCGCCCGTCGACTTCTGCAGCGGCGTGAGACCCAGCCAGGCGGCGAAGTCTCGGCCGCAACGGAAGGCGTGGGGGTCGGGAGCCAGGGCCGCCATGGCGGCGGCGGTGACCGGGCCGATGCCCGGGATGGTCATCAGACGGCGCGCGGCCTCGTCCTCCTTGGCCCGCAGCGCGATCTCGCGGTCGAGCGCGACGATCTGCTCGTCCAACGCCCGCATGGCCTGCACCAGACCGCGCAGCGCCGGCTGGGCTTGGTGGGGCAGGTCGTCGATCCGATCGATCAGCCGCTCGACGTAGCAAACACCCTTGGCCGCCACGTAGCCATACTCCGCCAGATGGCCTCGCAGGGCGTTGGTGATCTGGGTCCGTTGCCGCACCAGCAGATCGCGCGCCCGGAACACCACGCCCGAGGCCTGCTGCGCCTGGCTCTTCACCGGCACGAACCGCATCGTCGGCCGCTGGGCCGCCTCGCAGATCGCCTCGGCGTCGGCTTCGTCGTTCTTCTGTCGCTTCACAAACGGCTTCACATAGGCCGGCGGGATCAGCCGCACCGTATGCCCCAGAGCCGCCAGCTCGCGGCCCCAATGATGGGCGCCCGCGCAGGCCTCCATCGCCACCAGACACGGCGGCAAGCTTGCGAAAAAGGCCAGCAGCCGGCCTCTCCCAAGCTTCTTCCGAAACACAACCCCGCCCGCTCCATCAGCGCCGTGCGCTTGAAAGATGCTCTTGGCGATATCCAGACCGACGGTGCTAACCTCTCCCACGGACGCCTCCTTCGAGTGATGCCTCAACACCTCACTCTGGCACGTCGATGCCGTCAGGGGGCGTCCACCCCATCACCCAAAGCGGCCTCCCGCACTGTCGGTCTGCTGGCTGTCGCTTGCGCCCCTCGGCTGTCCCGACTCTCCCAGGTCACACGCCGTCGCAGAGGGTGCCCCCAAGCCGCAGGTGCGGTTGACCGCTCATCTCGATGGCATTGGCTGGGTGTTGGAGAAGCTACGCTGCGGCCCATCGGCGGTCGCCAGCATCTCGTAGGAGTTGCCGAGGGGCGTAACGGCTACTTTGTAGGTATCCATCGCTATGTAGCCACCGCCCCTCAAAAGAGCGCGCTCTACGTCCGCCATTATCCGGGCGCGATCCGTCCCATCGGAAAGGTTCACTTCGAACAGTGACATAAAGGCTCCGGCACTCTTCCCAGCTAGTTCCAGCTGCTCTGCCTTGGGCGTGCCGTATCCCATCACTTGGACGGAGATATGATGAACCTTCCCGGTGGGCTGGGAGCAGATCACCCATTCCCCATTCGCCACGGTTCTGTCGGTGCAACTGAAGCCTTCGGAATTGACATAAGAAGTTTGCGGGCCAGAGGCCAGGTCGGGCACGACCCTGGACAAGCGCGCCAGAGCATCTGCTCCTGTGAAGTTGTAAGAGGCCGTGCTCGTCGGCTGAGTGGGCGGAAGTGCCGGATCTCGCGCTGCGGGATCTCGCGCTGCGGGGTGGCATGACGCTAAAACGAGGGTGGCGAGTGACAGAGCAGAGAGCTTCATCGGACGTACCTTTTCCTCCGATAGTGAGACGTCCGCAATCCATCTGTGGACGCCCCCATCAGCGCAAGTCGAATTTCGAAGGTCTGACACGTAGTTGGATGCTGCCATCTGTCCGGCCTGTTGTGCGCCGCCGTGGCGGTGCTGGCCCGTATGGGAGTTCGCGGATCAGATCCAAATCACCCGTAGCGTGCTCATGAAGCACGGTGGAAAGCCCTGGTTTTCCCGATCCCGTCTCGCCGACTGTGCGCCATACCCTCCGTCGTCCGTCCTACGCCTCGACACCTCTGAAACTGACGGCTCTCAAGCCGTCAGCGCCGGAGCTCTGTAAATCCCGCCTCTCGCCAGCAGCGCCCAGACAATGCGCGCGGTCTTGTTGGCCAAGGCCACGGCCACCAACATCCGGGGCTTCCTGGCCAGCATCTGCGCCAGCCACGATCCGGGCGGCGCGCCCTTGAGCAACGCCTGCTTGATCACGGCGCTGGCCCCGATCACCAGCAACCGGCGCAAGGTTCGCTCGCCCATCTTGGTGATCTGACCAAGCTTCTGCTTGCCGCCCGTCGACTTCTGCAGCGGCGTGAGACCCAGCCAGGCGGCGAAGTCTCGGCCGCAACGGAAGGCGTGGGGGTCGGGAGCCAGGGCCGCCATGGCGGCGGCGGTGACCGGGCCGATGCCCGGGATGGTCATCAGACGGCGCGCGGCCTCGTCCTCCTTGGCCCGCAGCGCGATCTCGCGGTCGAGCGCGACGATCTGCTCGTCCAACGCCCGCATGGCCTGCACCAGACCGCGCAGCGCCGGCTGGGCTTGGTGGGGCAGGTCGTCGATCCGATCGATCAGCCGCTCGACGTAGCAAACACCCTTGGCCGCCACGTAGCCATACTCCGCCAGATGGCCTCGCAGGGCGTTGGTGATCTGGGTCCGTTGCCGCACCAGCAGATCGCGCGCCCGGAACACCACGCCCGAGGCCTGTTGCGCCTGGCTCTTCACCGGCACGAACCGCATCGTCGGCCGCTGGGCCGCCTCGCAGATCGCCTCGGCGTCGGCTTCGTCGTTCTTCTGTCGCTTCACAAACGGCTTCACATAGGCCGGCGGGATCAGCCGCACCGTATGCCCCAGAGCCGCCAGCTCGCGGCCCCAATGATGGGCGCCCGCGCAGGCCTCCATCGCCACCAGACATGGCGGCAAGCTTGCGAAAAAGGCCAGCAGCCGGCCTCTCCCAAGCTTCTTCCGAAACACAACCCCGCCCGCTCCATCAGCGCCGTGCGCTTGAAAGATGCTCTTGGCGATATCCAGACCGACGGTGCTAACCTCTCCCACGGACGCCTCCTTCGAGTGATGCCTCAACACCTCACTCTGGCACATCGATGCCGTCAGGGGGCGTCCACCCCATCACCCTTAGCGGACGGAGAGGTGACCGCTTGCTGCAAATGCGTTGGGCGGTAGATTATGGCATGACTGCCCGCGAAGAACTGATCGAAGTGCTTTCGCTGACGCGTGAGGCGTTGGCCCGTCCCGACAACGATTTCGCATGGTCGAGCTGGGAAGACATGCCGGCAGCTCTGGCGGAGCTCGACTGCCATATCGCCACACTGGAGGCAGGAGGCACCGTCCCACGCCTCGACCTTGATATCCTGTTTGCTCCCACAGGTGACGTTCAGGAGGTTTCGCTCAGCAGCGGCTGGGCAGATGCCTTCTTGCGCCTAGCCGAACGCTTCGATGCGGCTCACCTACAGTTTCAGAAGGCGCACCGACCGTGGTGGAAACCGGGTCTCCGGTGAGGTCCACGTTAGGTCCGCTTGCCACCCACAGCGGTCCTAACCAGCGGAGTTCCGGGGCCGTGGGCGCCAGGCTCGGCGTCGAAGCGCTCTGCAGGTGTCGGCCTTCGACCATCTTGACCTTGCGAACGTCCGCTTGGTGGCGGCCACCAGACCATGCCAATATCTCAACCGCGACAACACCAACGGAGCTAGGCCGTGAGGAACAAGGTGCTGTTGCTGCTGGCTTGTTTGGCCGGACCAGGCTGCGCCAGCCCGCCCTTCGTTGTGTTGAACGTTGAGGAGGAGCCCCCGGCAGTAGCCAATTCGACTGGGCTTAAGCCGTTGCCGAACCCTGGCTGGGGCAAAGGCCGGGAGCCTTGCGTTACCGCCATCATTACCAACGGCGTGGAGTTCTGCGAGGGGGGCGTCCCCGCACGTTGGCATTGTGACATTGGCTTTTTAACCGATGTGCGGACCGGTCCCTTCCGGAGTGATGCATTCAGAAGCGCGGCGTTTGCGGACCGAGTGCGACGAGTCGGCGGCGAGGGCGCTCGGCTTTTCCACCGACACCACCGAACACGTTGGTTCATAGGGGTCCCCATGCGTCAGACCATGACCACGGTGATGGTGCTTGCATTTGAGCACCCGCCGGCTGCCTGTCCTCCGCTCAAGGTGCCTGGCGCCTCGCCGGGGCGGTGAACATGCAGCAGGCGTAGGATTTCCGCCCCTAGCGGTCCTTGCCGGTGTCCGCTCCGGGGTCTCCGGGGTGCCAGGGTCGGCCTCGGGGCGCAGACGAGATGACGGCTTTCGACCCATAGGCGACCTTGAGAAGGTCCGCTAATGTCACGGCCATGCTTGTTGGAAGCGGCAGCGCTGCGGTTCGCGAGTCCTCGATTGAAATCGCGGACGGGCATCGGATCCGCATCCCGACCTCGCTCCCCACGCTCGAGCCGATCTCTGTGACTAGGGACGCTTCGCAGGTCCTTGATCGGCTCTTCTGTCTCAACGCTATCGCAGCGGTGGCCTACGGATTTTCTAATCATCGGGCGCGAGCCTGGCTCGATCGCGAAGGACTTCTCCAGAGCCTCACTACGGAGGAGGCGGCGTTCGTCGGCGGCGCGGGTGCACGAGAGCCTTTTCAGCGGCTGGTGGAGGGCGCGTGGGCGCTTGCTTGGGCGCTGCGACTTGTTCCCGCCCTTGATCCTTGGGCCGGCGCTGACGCGGCGTTCGTTCGAGTTCTACCGGACTTGAAGGTTGACGAGCCGACCACGCGGCTACGGAAGAGAGCCGGAAGCTTGCGTTCGGAAGAGGAACTTCTGCCGGCGCTCGACCTGAGCTACTGCCTACACTGGGCACTTCGAGATGCTGCGCTGACCGCCTCACCCGAACCTGGCGAACTCGTTCCGTACGTCATCGTCGAGCGAAGACGAGCCCTGGAATGGCTCGTCAGCGACCAAGAATGGGTCAAACTGACCCTGGATACTTAAGCTTCGGCGTCTTTTTCGGAGCCATGACGAAAGGTCCGCTAGCCACCCACAGCGGTCCTTGGCTTAGGTAACGTCGGCGCCTTATGCCGGCTGCGACCGCCGCTTTGGTTTGGGCGCCGCCAGCCCGTGGGCGGCCTGCAACGCCGACATCAGCGTCGGCTCGTCCACCGCGTCGAGGTCGCAGCGGGTGGCGCCAATGCGGCCCCAGCCGCCCGGGACGGGGGTGAAGACCGTCGGGGCCTGCTCGCAGTAGAAGTCGCGCAGGTCCGGGTCGAACATCAGGTTGAGGTCGCGCGCCGCCGCGTCCAGGGTGGCGAAGGTCTTGCGCGGGGTGCGGAAGGCGAGCCGATGGAAATGGGGCGCCTCTGTCGCCGCCGGCAGGGCCAGGGCCAAGTCTCGCGCTCGAGATGGGTCGACGCTCATCGATATCTCCTTCGTCCGCGTTCTCTCCCGCAAGCTACGGCATTCACACATGTCCTGCCTTGGGTATCGACGCCGGCGACAGTGTCCCTCTCCCCGATCTTTCGGGGAGAGGCTAGGTGAGGGGGTTCCGAGCATCAGCGAGGAACGCCGCGGCGAAGTCGCGGCAGGGCGGCCGGCGATACCGTGTCGGAACGCCCCCTCACCCAACCTCTCCCCGCAAGCGGGGCGAGGGGCCCGGCGCTGGGCGTGGCTTCGGTCGCGCGTGTGTAAATGCAGGAGCCCCCCGCAAGCGGGGAGGATTTCGCCGCCGTTGTCAAAGGGGGCGGGGGTGGTAGCCTTCTTTCCCTGGAGGACGTCGATCATGGCTCGGCCGCTGACCGAATACATCTATGCCCAGGTGCTGCCCTGGACCCCGGGGGCGCGCGGGAACGGCCGCGCCGATGTCGAGATCAAGACCCTCAGCGAGGACCTCGATGACGGCGAGATGTCGCTGGTCGTGCGCTATCCGCCCGGCTGGTCGCGCGGCGCCCATGCCCTGGCGGCCGAGGAGGAGATGTATGTCCTCGACGGCGAGATCACCATCGATGGGCGCACCTATGGGCCCGACAGCTACGCCTGCCTGCCGGCAGGCCATGTGCGCCACGCCAGCGCCTCGCCCAAGGGCTGCGTGGCCCTCACCTTCTATGACGCCGTTCCCGACCTGACCACCGCGGCGCCGGCGGCCGACGCGGTGCGGGTGGACTACCTCAACACCTATGAGATGGCCTGGGAAGGCGGCCGGGTCGGCGAGGCGGACGGGCTGGCGACCCAGACCAAGGTGCTGCGCTGGGATCCGGTCTGGAACCAGAAGTCGACCTTCGTCCTGTTCATCCCGCCCCATTCCTATCCTCAGAGTTGGGAATGCCCGGCCCTGACGCATCCCTGCGTCGAGGAGTCGTTCAAGCTGTCGGGTGACATCACCGGGCCGCTGGGCGTGCAGCGGGTCGGCTCCTATTTCTGGCGGCCGGCGGGGGTGGCGCACGGGCCGTTCGGCAGCCGCTATGGCGGCATGTCGATCATCCGCTTTCGCCACGGCCGGCACGTCAACGTGTTCGAGCAGACGCCCCTGCCCTACAGCTTCGATCCGCCCTATCGCCCGGTCGTGCCGCCGGCGCTGGCGGCGATCGCGACGGACTACGCCGGCGCGGCGCGTTACTGACGCGGGCCCTCCGTTGGTTCCGTTCAAGCTGGTCGGCTAAAAAAAACCCGTATCCCCGGCGAAAGCCGGGGGCCAGATCATGAAGCTGTTCGGCGGCGCGTTAGGATCTGGATCCCGGCGTTCGCCGCGAAGATCGGGCTAGGGATGGGGATGGGGATTCAAACCCACATCAACCCGCTCTAAGCCTTCACGACAGCCGGTCGCGAAAGTCCGCGTAGTCGAACCGCCGCACCACGCGCAGGGCGTCGGTGTCGCTGTTCCACAGGGCGATGGACGGCAGGGGGACGCCGTTGAAGGTGTTGGTCTTGACCATCGAATAGTGGGCCTGGTCGAGGAAGGCGATGCGGCGGCCGGGGGACGGCGTCGCATCGAAGACATAGTCGCCGACGATGTCTCCCGCCAGGCACGAGGGGCCGCCGATCCGGACCGTCTCGCCGGACGCGGCCTCGCCCAGCAGGGCCGGGCGGTAGGGCGCCTCGATGACATCCGGCATGTGGCAGGTGGCCGATAGGTCGGTGATGGCCACGGTCATGCCGTTGTCGAAGGTGTCGAGGATCTCGCCGACCAGGATGCCCGCGTCCAGGGCGATCGCCTCGCCGGGTTCCAGATAGAGCTGAAGCCCGTGGCGATCGGTGATCGCGCGCAGGAAGGCCACCAGGTCGTCACGCTGGTAGTCGGCGCGGGTGATGTGGTGGCCGCCGCCGAGGTTCAGCCATTTGACCTGGCCCAGCATCCCCGCGATCCTCGGCTCCAGCGCGTCCCAAATCCGGCGCAGGGGCTCGAACCCCTGCTCGCACAGGGCGTGGATGTGCAGGCCGTCGACCCCGGCCAGGTGCTCGGGGCGCAGCTGGGAGACGGGGAAGCCCAGCCGCGATCCCGCCTGGCAGGGGTCGTAGCGGGCCACCTCGGCCTCGCTGTGCTCGGGGTTCAGACGCAGGCCAATGTCGAACGCCTCGCCCCGGGCGCGGGCGGCGGCGATCAGGGGGCCGAACCGGGCGATCTGGGCTGGGGAGTTGAAGATCACCGTGTCTGACAGGCGCAGGATCTCCGGCAGGTCGTCCGCGCGGTAAGCCGGGCTGTAGGTGGTCAGCTCGCCCCGATAGTGTTCGCGCGCCAGCCGCGCCTCCCAAAGGCCCGAGGCGCAGACCCCGTCGAGATGCTCGCCCACCAGGTCCGCCAGGGACCACATCGAGAAGGCCTTGAGGGCCAGGAGCACCTTGGCCCCGCCCCGGGCGCCCACGTCGGCGAGCACCTCGAGGTTGCGGCGCACCGCCGTCTCGTCGACGACGAAGCAGGGCGAGGGAACGCGGCCCAGATCGAAGCGGGCGAACGCCCCCGGACCGGCGGCCTGGGTCTGCATGGCGTTCAGAACGGCAGCGGCGCCGGCAGGTCTTTGACCTGCCACGGCAGGCCGTGCCGGCCTAGCATGTCCATGAAGGGATCGGGGTCGAGCTGCTCCATGTTGAACACCCCCGCTCCCCGCCACTGGCCGGTCAGCATCATGGCGGCGCCGATCATGGCGGGCACGCCGGTGGTGTAGCTGACCGCCTGGCTGCCGGTCTCGGCATAGGCTGCCTCGTGATCGCAGATGTTGAGGACATAGACCGTCCTGGGCGCGCCGTCCTTCATTCCCGTGGCGATGACGCCGATATTGGTCTTGCCGCGGGTGGTGGCCCCCAGGGACGAGGGTTCGGGCAGCACGGCCTTGAGGAACTGCAGGGGGATGATCTCGCGGCCCTCGTACATGACCGGGTCGATCCGGGTCATGCCGACGTTGCGCAGCACCTCCAGGTGCCGCAGGTAGGATTCGCCGAAGGTCATCCAGAAGCGGATGCGGCCGATCTCGGGGTAGAAGCGGGCCAGGGATTCCAGCTCCTCATGGTACATGAGATACATGTTGCGCGGGCCGACCTGGTCGAAGTCGAACACCTGCTTGTGGGCCAGGGCCGGACCCTCGATCCAGGCGCCGTTCTCCCAGTGGCGCGACGGGGCGGTGACCTCGCGGATGTTGATCTCGGGATTGAAGTTGGTGGCGAATGGCAGGCCGTTGTCGCCGCCGTTGCAGTCGAGGATGTCGAGGGTGTCGATGCGGTCGAGCAGGTGCTTGCGGATGTGGCCGGTGAACACCGAGGTCACGCCCGGATCGAAGCCGCTGCCGAGCAGGGCCATCAGCCCGGCCGCCTTGAAGCGGTCCTGATAGGCCCACTGCCAGCCGTAGGAGAACTTGGCCTCGTCGCGCGGCTCGTAGTTGGCGGTGTCCATATAGTCGACCCCCGCCTCCAGGCAGGCCTCCATGATGGCCAGGTCCTGGTAGGGCAGCGCCAGGTTGACCACCAAGCGGGGCTGGGTCGCCCTGATCAGGGACACGGTCGCCGCAACGTCGTCGGCGTCGAGCTGGGCGGTATCGACAACGACGCCCGTGCGCGTCAGCACCGAGGCGGCGATGGCGTCGCAGCTGGACTTGCGGCGGCTGGCAAGGGTGATGTGCGAGAACACATCGGTCGCCATCGCCATCTTGTGGACAGCGACCGATCCGACGCCCCCCGCCCCGATCACCAGCACCCTGCTCATCCAAGCCCTTCCGACAAGCCACACACGCCCAGACGCCCGCCGAAGCGGGTGGCGGCTCATATCACGGGGGAGGCGGTCGCGCTAACAGCCGATGGGGGATGGGCCGATCACAACTGGCTTCAGATCCGCGCCAGGTCCCGCAGGTCGCCGGTGGTGCTGATGGCCAGGCCCAGCCCCGCCGGCAGGGGGGAGACCTTCCCGCGGGTGTCATTGCGCGGATAGGTCAGGTTGGAATAGCCATAGTAGTAGAGCCGCAGCTCGTCGCCCTTGGCCACCAGCCGCGGCCCGGACACGCCGCGGGAATCCCATTGCGGCTCGGCGGTGGGCCGCAGGATCGGCTCGTCGTACAGGTGGCGCCAGTTGGCCCCGTCGTCCGACACCGCCGCCGCCACCGTGCGTTGCTTGAAATGAGCCGGGTCGCCGCCCACCGCGGCATAGATCATCAGCCAGCGCCCGCCCCCGGCGCGCAGGGGATTGGCCTGCACGTGGCGCATGACGATCCCCTGCTTGTCGAAGATCCGCGGCCCATCGGTCCAGGTGATCTCGCCCATCTGGGTCCAGGTCAGGCCGTCGCGGGAATGGGCGTAGCGGGTGCCTATGCGCTCGAAACTCGGGTCGACGTCGCTGTAGTACATGATGAACTTCTCGCCATCATGGACCACGCTTTCCCAGCAGGCGTAGATTCGCTCGTAGTCGAACAGGGAGCCGCCCGGCCCCGGGCCGCGCACCTTGGTCCATTTGACGCCGTCGGGGCTGCGCGCCAGCCCCGGTCTCATGCCGTAGCCGATGGTGGCGTGGCCGGTGTCGTCCTTGGAGGGGGTGCGGTCGCCGCCGAAATACCACATCCAGTAGCCGCCCTGGAGGTATTTGACGTCCAGCAGGCCGATGTGGAAGCTGTCGAAGTCCGCCGGATCCTGGCTCGGCTCCAGTATGGAGCCGCCGAAGCCGGGGCCGTTGAAGCGCTGCCACTGGATGCCGTCGGCGGAGGTCGCCAGGCCGATCCGCCCGGTGGTCAGGGATTCCGGCTCCGCCCCCCACGCCTTGTCGCGACCGAAATACCACAGCATCCACTGGCGGCGCTCGGGCGACCAGTAGGGCACGCTCATGCCGAAGGCCTTGTCGTCGAAATGGCCCTCGGGGCCCTTGCCGAAGATCATCCCCTTCAGCTGCGCGGGCTCCACCGCCATCGCGGGCGGGACGGCCAGCGCCGAGGCGGCGAGGGCGGCGGGGGCGGCGGCCATCAGGGCGCGGCGATCGATCATGGCGGGGTCCAAGGGGTCGGCTGCAAGCGATTGCGCTGGCGAAGGGTCGAGCCGCCGGCGCCCGCTGTCAAGCGCGCCTCAATCGGTCAGGGCGTGGGCGAGGGCCTCGACCACGCGCTCGACATCGTCGTCCCGCATGGCGGGGAACAGGGGCAGGGCCAGCACCCGCGCATAGAAGGCCTCGCAGCCCGGCAGCGGCGGCCGCCCATACCGAGCGCGGAAATAGGGCTGGCGGTAGAGGGGGATGTAGTGGACCTGGGCGCCGACCCCGCGTTCCCCCAGGCGCCGCATCACCGTCCCCCGGTCCACCCCGGCGGCGGCGAAATCGATCAGCACCTGATACAGGTGCAGGGAGGGCCGCCCGGGGCCGCGGGGCGCGGGGCGCACCTGGGCCAGCCCCGCCAGCTGCGCGTCATAGAGCTCGGCCAGGGCGGTGCGGCGGGCCGTGAAGGCCGACAGCTTGAGTAGCTGGCTGGCGCCGAGGGCCGCCTCCATCTCGTCCATCCGGTAGTTGAAGCCCAGCTCCAGCTGCTCGTAGCTCCAGGGATTGGCGGCCCCCTGCCCGTCGAAAGACAGGTCGTGATCACTCATCAGGGCGGGATCGCGGGAGACGGCGTGGTTGCGCAGTCGTCGCAGGCGCTCCGCGCGATCGCGATCGTTCAGGGTGACCATGCCCCCCTCCCCCGCGGCGATGGTCTTGACCGGGTGGAAGGAGAAACAGGCCGCGGCCGAATGGGCGCCGTCGCCCACCCGGGCGCCGTCGGCGAAGCGGCCGCCGGGGGCGTGGCAGGCGTCCTCCACCAGGACGGCGCCGGCCTGGTCGGCCACGGCCTTCAGCCCCGCCAGGTCGCACAGGCGCCCGCCCAGATGCACCGGCAGCACCGCCTTGACCGGGCCTTCGACCGCGGCGACGGCGGCCGCCAGGGACTGTGGGGTCAGGGCACCGCTCTCGGCATCGACATCGGCGAAGGTGACCTCGGCGCCGCACAGTCGCGCCGCCGTCGCCGTCGACAGGAAGGTGATCCCGGGCACGATGCAGACATCGCCGGGACCCACGTCCAGGCCGGCCAGGGCCAGGTGCAGGGCCGCCGTGCCGCTGGAGCAGGCCACCGCCTCACCCGCCCCGACGGCCTCGGCGAACGCCGCCTCGAACGCGGCGACGCGGGGGCCATGGGCGAGGAAATCGCTGCGCAGGGCCGCCACCACCGCGGCGATGTCGTCCTCGTCGATGAGCTGGCGGCCGTAGGGCAGGAAGGCCGGCGCCATGGGCTAGGATCAGCCCTGGCGGAACAGGGAGAGGATCACCTGCGGCCCGGAGTTGGCGATGCTGAGGGCCTGCACCCCTAGCTGCTGCTGGACCTGCAGGGCCTGTAGCCGCGCGCCCTCGCGGGCCATGTCGGCGTCGACCAGGTTGCCGAGCCCCGACTCCAGCACGTCGGTCAGCTTGGAGACGAAGGTGTTGTGCGCCTCGATCTGGCGCGACTGGGCGCCCAGATCCCCCAGGGCGGCGTTGACGTTGCCGATCGACGCCTCGACCTGGGTCAGGACCGAGGCGGCCGCCGCGGAATTGCCGATGGTGGCGGTGGTGGCCAGGGTGATGATCGACCCCGACAGGGTCATGTTCTTGGCCGAGAGGGTCAGATAGGCGTTGGCGTCGGCGTTGGCCAGGAAGCGCAGGTCGGCGGGCTGGGAGCCGTCGAGCACATTGGCGCCGTCGAACTGGGCGTTGCGGACGACATTGGTCACCTGGCGCAGGAGGGCCTGGAAGTCGTTGTTCATGGCCGTGCGCGACGGCTGGTCCAGGGAGTCGTCCTTGGCGGCGACGACCTTGGCCTTGATCTGGTTGAGCAGGTCGGAGATCGATTCGCCGGCCGACATGGCCACGTCGGAGATCGAGGTGGCCCGGTTGAGGCTGGCCTTGACGGCCCCCAGGGCGCTGATGTCGGCCCTCTGCCCCTGGGCGATGGCCCAGATCGAGGCATTGTCCTTGGCGCTGGAGATGGACAGGCCGGTGGAGACCCGGTTCTGGGTGGCGGCCAGTTGCTCGTTGGTCTTGTTGAGGTTCTGCAGCGCCATAAGCGCCGCCTGGTTGGTCTGGACGCTCATAGACATGGCGATCGTCTCCACAGCCTTGCCGTATCGTCGACCGACACGACTCGTGGACGCCGTCTGCGCCCGTCAACCAAGACTAGGGGCGATAGGTGAGCAGATCGTTAACCATGTTCCCGCGCGCCGTACACGCGAACGGCGGGGGAGACCCGAGAGCCTCCCCCGCCGCGGTTGCGCGGTTTAGCGGAACAGGCTGAGCAGGCTGGACGAGGAGGAGTTGGCGATCGACAGGGCCTGGATGCCAAGCTGTTGCTTGGTCTGCAGGGCCTGAAGGCGCGCGCTCTCCTTGGCCAGGTCGGCGTCGACGAGGTTGCCGATACCCGCTTCGAGCGAATCCTGGAGCTTCCCGATGAAGTTCAGGTGCGCGTCGAGCGACTTGGAGCCGGTGCCGAGCTTGGTCAGGGCGGTGGAGACGTTGGTGATCGAGGTATTGACGGTCGCGATCATCGCCGAGGCCGTGGAGGCCGAGGTGAAGGTCGCGGCGGCCGACACGGTCACATTGGCGCCGCCGAGGCCTAGGGACTGGGCCGCGACGGTCAGCTTGGAGGAGCCGTCGTCGTTGGCCAGGGCATAGATGGTCGTGCCCCCGGTCTTGATCATGTTGATGCCGTTGAACGAGGCATTCGACACGGCCTTGCCGATCTGGTCGCGCAGGGCCTTGAAGTCTTCCGCCAGCGAGGTGCGGCTGGTGGTGTCGAGCGAGGTGTCGGAAGCGGCCAGGGCCTTCTGCTTCATTTGCGTCAGCAGATCGGAGACCTGTTCGCCGGCCGACATGGCCACGTCGATGGTCGATTGGGCGCGGGTGAGGGATTCCTTCACCGCGTCGAGGGCGGCGACCTTGCTGCGCATGTTCTGGGCGATGGCCCAGGTGGCGCCGTTTTCCTTGGCCGAGTTGACCTTCTTGCCGGTGTTGATCCGGTTCTGGACCTCGGACAACTCCATGTTGGACTTGTTGAGGTTCTGCAGCGCGATCAGGGCGCCGTTGTTCGTGTTAACGCTATTCATCGCCATGACGATGAGGTCCTTTTTTCCAGGTGTCCGACGTCATTTTGACGGCCGGGGGCATTTTGCCCGACTGGACGGAGGCAAGCTCCGGGCCAGGAGATGTCCGCTCAGGAAACCTCATAACTACAACGTATTGTGGGCATTGGCTGAAGCGGCGCCCGGCAAGATCGGTCGCCCGCGCCCCGCCGCCCGGCAAGAACTGCCGGGCGCGGTGCGGTTTTTGCCTACCCCGGTCGGCGAAGGGGTGGATACCCGCGGCGCGCCGACTAAGCTGCGGCGTCCGCGCCCCGATGGGCCCCCCGAGTCTCCGCACGCATGGCCGACGCCGCCCTCCCCCGCCCCGCCGCCGGCCCCCTCGCGGCTCAGCCCGCCGGCGACGCCGCCTCGGCCGCCGCCCTGCGCCGCATGGACGGCCACCTGGCGTCCATGAAGGCCGCGGCCACACAGCCCTTGCTGCGCGACGCCCTGGCCGCCCTTCGCGCCGGCCGGCGCGACGCGGCGGCGGACCTGGCGGCACAGGCCCTGCGGATCGACGGCGACTGCGGCCTGGCCTGGCACATCCAGGCCATCTGCCGCGAGAAGGCCGGGGATTTCACCGCCGCCATCGGGGCCTATGAGCAGGCCCTGGCCCTGACCCCGGACGAGCCGGAGATCGCCAACGATCTCGGCCGCCTGGCGCTGAAGATGGGCATGGCCGAGATCGCCGAGAAGCTGTTCGCCAACTACCTCGCCCGCCGGCCCGACTCCCTCGAGGGGCGCAACAATCTCGCCTGCGCCCAGAGGGACCTGATGCGCTTCGGCCAGGCCATAGACACCCTGAGCGAAGGGTTGCGGGGCCACCCCGACAGCGCGCTGCTTTGGAACGCCCTGGCCGGGGTGCTGACCCTCCAGGGCCAGATGGACCAGGCGCTGGTCTTCTATGACGAGGCCCTGCGCCTGGAGCCGGCCTTCGGCGCCGCCCTCTACAACCGCTCGATCGCCCGGCTGGCCCTGGGCGACGGGGCCGGCGCCCTGGCGGACCTCGAGGCCGCGGAGGGTCTCGCCGCCACCCCGCGCGACGCCGCAGGCATGCGGGTGGCGCGGGCCAAGACCCTGCTGGCGCTGGGGGACCTGGCGCGGGGATGGGAGGCCTATGAGGCCCGCCTGGATCCCCACTACGAGGACGCCGTGCGGTTCCTGGTCGACCGGCCGGCCTGGACCCCGGACATGGACCCGGCCGGCCTCCGCATTCTGCTGATCGGCGAGCAGGGCCTGGGTGACGAGATCCTGTTCGCCCACGCCCTGCCCGACCTGGTCGAGGCGGTCGGCGCCTCCGGATCGGTGACCCTGGCGACGGACCCTCGCCTGGTGACCCTGTTCGCCCGCTCCTTTACCGCCGTGCGGGTGCTGCCCCACGCCAGCGGCCGCATCGACCACGTCTCGGTCCGCGCCGCCCCGGACCAGCCGGACGACGCCATCGACGCCTTCGCGCCCCTGGGCGCGCTGCTGCGCCGCTACCGCGGGGCCGCCACTGATTTCCGCCGCGGCGCCTTCCTGACGCCGGATCCGACCCGCGTCGCCCGCTGGCGCGAGACCCTGGCGGGCCTGCCGGGCCTCAAGGTGGGCATCCTCTGGAAGAGCCTGGTGATGGACGCCGACCGCCTGCGCCAGTTCGCCCCCTTCGACGCCTGGGCCCCGGTCCTGGCGACGCCGGGGATCACCTTCGTCGATCTGCAGTATGGCGACAGCGGCGCCGAGACCGAGGCCGCGCGCGCGGCGGGGGTGGCCCTGTGGAGGCCGCAGGACATCGACCTAAAGGATGACCTGGATTCCGTGGCGGCGCTGACCTGCGCCCTGGACCTGACGATCGGCCCGGCCAACGCCACCACCAACCTGGCGGGCGCCTGCGGAGCGCCCCTGTGGCTGATCTCCACCCCCCATGCCTGGCCCCGGCTGGGGCGGGACGACTATCCCTGGTACCCCGAGGCGCGGGTGTTCGCCCTCGAGACCTACGGCCAGTGGGCGCCGGTGATGGACGAGATCGCCGCCGCCCTTCGCGAGGCCGCGGCGCCGGCCTAGCCGCGGTACGGCCGCGGCGGGAATCGCCCAGCGCCGGGTCGGCGCCTTGGCTAGGCTGGACCAAACCCCAACGCGGAGGCCCGCCCATGATCACCGACGCCCAGATCCACCTGTGGGAAGCTGACACGCCGGAGCGTCCCTGGCCGCCTGGCGTCAAGGCGGACATCGAGCCGCCGCTGACGGACGACCGGTTCATCCCGATGATGGACGAGGCCGGCGTCGCCCGGGCCGTGATCTCACCGCCGGGGGTGTCCGGCTTCGACCCGACCTACGCCCTGGAATGCGCCCGGCGCCACCCCGACCGGCTGGCCGTGACCTCTCGCTGGTCGCTGGACGATCCCTCGGGGCCGGAGCGCCTGCCCACCTGGCTGGACCAGCCGGGGATGATCGGCATCCGCCTGGCCATCCTGCCCGGCAATCTCGAACGCTGGCGCGGCGGCGGCGAGCTCGACCGCTTCTGGGTTGACGCCGAGCGCTACGACATCCCGCTGATGGTGTTCGCGCCCGGGACCCTGCCGGAGGTGGCGCGGGCGGCCGAGCGGCATCCGGGGCTGAAGCTGGTGGTCGACCATGTGAACTTGGTCAACTCCACCCCCGACACGGTCGGCGAGCGGGTCGACGCCCTGAACGAACTGGCCCGGTTCGACAATGTGGGGGTCAAGCTGGGCGCCCTGCCCCTGCGCTCGGCCACCCGCTACCCCTTCGCCGACCTGCACGCCCCCCTGCGCCGGGTCTATGACGCCTTCGGCCCCCGGCGGCTGATGTGGGCGTCCGACCAGACCACCACCCTGGCCAAGGACAAGGCCAGCTACAGGGAGAACCTGGACCTGATCCGCACCGCCGCCCTGGGCGACATCCCGGCCGAGGACATGGACTGGATTCTGGGCCGCGCCGTCAGCGAATGGTTCCGCTGGCCGGCCTGACCGCCGAAGTGCGCGTGGACGCGCAGGCGTAATGGTATAGAGATAGCTCATTACGTCCTGAACGCGAGCCTCCGATGCCCGACGACCTGTCCAGCGCCCCGCCACGTGCCCTGCGGGCGCGCAACCCCCGCACCGGGGTGTGGGACTATGAGGGCCGCTGCGCCACGACGGCCGAGGTGGCGCAGGCCTGCGCCCGCGCCAGGGCCGCCCAGCCGGCCTGGGCCGCCGGCGGGCTGGACGCGCGGATCGAGGTGCTGAGCGCCTTCGGGCGGGAACTGACGGCCCGCCTGCCCGCCATCGCGGGGGCCCTTGAGATCGACACCGGCCGGCGCCGGATCGCGGCGACGGAGGTCGCCAGCGTCGCCGGGTCGATCACCGCCTGGGCGCGGATCGCCGCCGCCCTGCCCGACGAGACCTGGACCGACGGCATCGCCCTGCCACAGATGCGGCACCGGCCACAGTGGATTCCCTACGGCCTGGTGGGCGTGATCAGCCCCTGGAACTTCCCGCTCCTGCTCGGCCTGATCGACGCCATCCCGGCCCTGGTCGCGGGCTGCGCGGTGGTGGTCAAGCCGTCGGAGGTCACGCCGCGCTTCATCGCGCCCCTGGCCGAGGCCATCGCGGCCACGCCGGGCCTGGGCGGGGTTCTGGCGATCCTTGCCGGCGACGGCGAGACCGGCCAGCAGCTGATCGACCAGGCGGACTGCGTCTGTTTCACCGGCTCGGTGGCGACGGGGCGCAAGGTGGCGGTGCGAGCGGCGTCGCGCCTCATCCCAGCCTTTCTGGAGCTGGGCGGCAAGGACCCCCTCATCGTGCTGGAGGGGGCCGACCTGGAGGCGGCGAGCGACGCAGCCCTGCGCGGCTCGGTCCTGGCGAGCGGCCAGGCCTGCCAGTCCATCGAGCGCATCTATGTGGCGAGGCCCATCCTCGGCGCCTTCCTCGATCTGCTGGTGGAGAAGGCCGCCGGGGTGCGGCTCAACTGGCCTGACATCGGCCAGGGCGACATCGGGCCGATCATCTTCGAGCGCCAGGCGCAGATCCTGGCGGACCAGATCGACGACGCCCGCGCCCGGGGGGTCACGGTCCATACCGGCGGCGTCATCGAGGCCCACGGCGGCGGCCTGTGGCTGCGCCCCACGGTGATGACGGGGATCACCGGCGACATGGCGGTGATGCGCGAGGAGACCTTCGGGCCCCTGCTGCCGGTGATCGCCTTCGACAGCGTGGACGAGGCGGTCCGGTTGGCCAACGACAGCGATTTCGGCCTCTCCGCCGCTGTTTTCGCCGCCACCCTGGACGAGGCCGAGGCCGTCGGACGACGACTGGAAGCCGGAGCCATCAGCCTGAACGACGCCGCCCTGACCGCCATGATGTTCGAGGCGGCCAAGCAGGCCTTCAAGAGCAGCGGCATGGGCCCCTCGCGCATGGGCGCCGAGGGGCTGCAGCGGTTCCTCCGGCGCAAGGCCCTGATCGCCAACACCGGCAGGCCCGCGCCCCTGGCCGCCTTCGCCGAGGGGCGCTGAGCGCCCTATTCCCCGCCGAGGCTGGCGGTGTTGAGCAGGTCGTTCCAATTGGCCGGGGTCGGTTGCGATTGCCGCCGGCTGTGGGTGCGCACGTGGTACTGGAAGCGACTGGACACGTAATAGCTCTGCATCAGCTGGACGATGTCGCCCCCCCGGCCGGTCATCACCCGGTCGATGCGCAGCACGGGTGATCCCGGCGCCACCTCGAGGGCGGCGGCGACCTTGGGGCCGGCGCCCACGGCGGTGATCCACTGTTCGGCCTCCACCGCGGGATTGCCGGCGCGCTCCAGCAGGGTCAGCAGGGGGATCTCGGCCAGTTCCTTATGGGTGTAGCGGGCGGCGATCTCGGCCGGCACGAAGCTGACCAGATAGGCGAAGGGCTCGCCGTTCAGCATGCGCCGCCGGGTGGCCCGCTGCAGGGGCGCCCCCGGACGCACGCGCAGGATGGTCGCCAGCGCCGCGTCGGCGACCACCTTGTCCACCCCGATGAGTTCGATCTGGGTCTCCAGCCCCATCAACCGGAGGCTCTCGATCAGATTGTCGAACGAGGCCCGGACCACCGGGATGGCGATCCCGCTGGAGACGATGGTGCCGCGGCCGCGATGCCGGCTGACGAGGTTGTCGGCCGCCAGTTCGTTGAGCGAACGCTTGACGGTGATGCGCGAGACATTGAGCTGGCGCGCCATCTCCTGCTCGCCGGGCAGGGTCGACCCGGGGGCGATATCCCCCCGGCAGATCTTCTCGCGCAGCAGGGTGTAGATCTGGTGGTAGAGCGGCGTCGGCAGGGTCTCGTTGAGCAGATCAGGACTGAGCCCGATGTCGATCGTTGGCGCGTCGACGCTCATCCCCGCCCCCCTGTCCGCTATCCGGTCGCTTCATGCACCTAAGGATATATCCTGTCTATATCCTGGCCTGGGCGACCGGCGGATCAGATGACGCCCTTGTCTTCGAGGGCGGCGATCACCCGCCGCTGCCGGGCGCCGTACCAGGCGGGATCGGGCGTGACCACGGCGCCCGCGGCGTCCAGCAGGCTGTTGCGCGGCTGCACCTCGGCGCCGCCGTAGGCCTCGGCCCACAGGGCCATGGGCTGGCGGGACAGGATGTTGCCCATCCCCGGCCGGCGCCGGTAGCGGCGCAGGGCTGACAGGTCGATCTCCGCCACGGCGGTCATGCTCTCGCCGTACCCCGCCTCGGACAGAACCAAGCCTCGATAGTCGACCACCTTCGACCCGGCGTCCGTCGAGAATTTTGGAATCGGAACCCCGTCGATGCCGGCGGTGTTGGCCGAGATCACATAGGCCAGGTTCTCGATGGCCCGGGCCTGTTTGGCGATGTTTTTGGGCGTCAGCATCGGGCTGGCGGCCTCGCTGGAGGAATGCACGAACACCTCCGCCCCGCGCACGGCGAAGGCCCGGGCGATCTCGGGATAGAGGATTTCCTCCGAGGCGATGGCGGCGATCCGGCCCAGGGCGGTGTCGGCCACCGGGAACAGGGCGTCCTTGCCGTAGACCTCGATGTAGCGGTCGTAGACGTCGTAGGGGCTTGGGGCGAACAGGGACACCAGTCGGCGATAGCGCAGCACCACCGCGCCCTGCGGATCGATCAGGAACGAGGTCTGGAAATAGAGGGTGGGGAAATGGGGGTCGCGCTCATAGGCGTTGCCCGACAGGAACACGTCGGCCTTGGCCGCGGCGGCGCCCAGGGCCTGGTATTCCGGCCCGTCGATCTCCAGCGCCGCCTTCTCGCGCCAGACGGCGGCGGGCTCGCCCATGGGGAAGCCGGTGAGGAAATACTCCGGCAGCACCACCAGGCGCAGGTCGGCCCCGGCGAAGCGCTTGCAGGCGAGGATCTGGCCCTCGATGCGGGCGATGGTCTCGGCCATGCGCGGCCGGGCGCCGGCGGCGTCGGCATAGCCATTGACCGCGAAGCAGGTCGTCTGCAGGGCGAGCGCCATATAGGGCGCGGGGGTCGGCGCGGGAGTCTCGGCGGTCATGCGGGCGAACCTGTGGTGTTAGGCGACGAGCCTCGGCGACGGCGAGGACGGCCGCAAGGGGCCGCCTTCGCCGTCGCTAGGTCAAGGGCGACCGGCGACGAGGCGGCCTATTTGGCCGCCGCGGCCCGCTTGGCGTCGATGTAGCGCTTGAACACCGTCCAGCTTGTGTCATTGGGCCGCGCATCATCCAGGGGCGGCGGGGTGCGGTAGGTCTTGTAGTCTCCGGCCAGCTGGGTCTGCAGCACGGGGGGCAGGGCGTCGATGCCGGGCACGGTCTGGCCCATGGCGTTGATCACCATGATCCCCGACCGGCTGTTCATCTCCATCCACGGCAGCCATTCGGCGATCCGCACCCAGGCCACGGCCGCCTGGGCGGTGGATTTGCGGGCGTCCAGCAAATCCTTCTCGTCGAGCATGAAGTCGAAGATCTCCATGGCGTGGTACTGGTTGCCTACATAGTCCTGATAGTCGCCGGCCAGGGGGTTCTTATAGAACAGGGGCACCTCGATCGGCATGAAGATGCGTCCCCCCTGGGTGCGGCCCTCGAACTTGAAGGGCTCGCCCTTGTCGTTGCGGGGGAAGGTCGGGACGCGGGCGTTCACCGGGTCGTTGGCCACGTGGACGACGTCCACGGCCTTGCCGGTCCAGGGGTTGTTCCAGGTCTTCAGGACCTCGCCGGTCTTGGGGTCGAGGTAGAGCATCAGTTCGCGGGAGATCAGCTTGTAGCCGTCGCCCTTGACCGCGTCTTTCACCGTGACGCAGGCGCGCACGTTCATGCCCTCGAGATTGAACAGGTGGCGGTCCGGCTCTCCGGGGACGCGCGAATAGATCTTGCCCGACCAGTGGAAGACCACAGGCTCGCCGTCCTTCAGCGAGCACTGCACCTTGCGCGACGCCGCCAGGGCGTCGACGGGGTTGGACAGGTCCAGCCGGCCGGGCGCCGCCAGGGCGGCGCTGGACGCGGCCAGGGCGGCAAGCGCGCCGATCATTAATCGCTTCATAGGCATCCCCATCTCGTTTCGCGCGGTCGGCCGCGCCCCCTGGTCCAAAGCCATCCCGGCCCCCGCCGACACGGCCTTTGAATATATCAATAGGCCATACCGCCTGAGACCGCGGCGCCGCGCAAGATGCAAAGGCAGGCCCAACAGTGGCTTTTGCGTAACACGGCCCGGCCGCCGTTCCGAATGAACTTGCCACGCATTGACGAAGGGCGAAAGCAAATGTTCTATCGTTATATCAAGCAGTCAAAAGGGAATTGACCATGCCGAAGCTCCATCGTGGCCGCGCGACCAAGCTGGCGCTCAGCGCGGGCGCCGCCCTCTCGATTCTGGCCTCGGCCGCGCCCGCCGCCGCCGCCGACGCGGCCGTGGACGAGTTGGTGGTCACCGCCCGCAAGACCGAGGAGAGCCTCAAGGACATCCCCATCGCCGTCACCGCCATGAGCGCGGAGTCCATGGAGCGCCGCCTGGTCCAGGACCTGCGCGACGTCGCCCAGTTCACCCCGGGCTTCCAGATCAACGAGGCTTTCGGGCGCAATGGCGACCGGCCGGTGATCCGCGGGGCGTCGAACATCCTCGCCAGCGAGGGCAAGGTCGGCGTGTTCGTCGACGGCATCCCCTTCTTCGGCAATTTCTCCGCCCTCGACCTGGAGAACGCCCAGCGGGTCGAGATCATCCGGGGGCCGCAGTCGGCGGTGTTCGGACGCGGGACCTTGTCCGGCGCCATCAACATCGTCCAGCGCCGTCCCACCGACCAGCTGAGGATGCGCATCCGGGGCGCGTACGGCTCCTACAACCGCTTCGAGCTGGGGGGCTTCGCCTCCGGCCCCCTGGCGGGGGACTGGCTGAAGGGCGACATCGGCTTCAAGGTGTTCCAGCAGGACGGCATGTTCGACAACACCGCCGTGCCGGGCACGACCATCGGCGGCCAGAAGTCCAAGCAGATCTCCGCCGGCCTCTATATCGACCCCCATCCGGACGTGTCGATCTCGGCCCATTACCTCTATACGGAAGATGACGACGAGCACTACGCTGTCAGCCTGCAGCCGGCCTCGGCGAACAACTGCTTCCTCACCACCCGCCCCTACTATTGCGGCGAGGTGCAGAAGCCCAAGAGCTTCGCCATCAACACCGACCGCCTGCTGCGGCCGGGCCTCTACCGCGAGGGCAAGCGCGGCTTCCTGCAGGGGACCTGGGACATCGGCGGCTCGGGCTTCGTGCTGAGCTACCAGGGCGGCGCTTCGGAGATCTACACGGTCAGCGGCATCGACCAGAGCTATGACGCCCGCGACTTCTTCGTGCTGGGCGCCTCGTGCCTGTTCGTCCCCGCGGGCAACCAGACCTGCTCGCGCTCGGCCTTCAACACCACCGACGCCAGTCGCCGCAAGGCCTACACCAACGAGGTGCGGCTGACCTCCCCGGCCGACAAGGCCGTGCGGGTGCGGGTCGGGGTCTTCCAGGGGCGCGACCGCACCACGCCCCTGCCCGAATATCTGGAATCCACCGAGGTCGGTCTCGATCCTCTGCTGGACGAGACCCGCGTCAACAACCTCGCCTATTTCGGCGGCGTGGACTGGGACATAACCCCCACCCTGACCCTCGGCCTGGAAATGCGCCATCAGCGCGACAAGGTGAAGGCCACCACCCTGTCCTATGTGGCCAGCCAGTATTTCTCGACGGCCTTCCTGGCCACCTTGCGCGGCCCCAACCCCAACCAGGTGATCGGCGTCCCCGCCACGCGCAACGCCACCTTCGAGGCCACCCTGCCCCGGGCCACCCTCACCTGGAAGCCAACGCCCCTGGACACGGTCTACGCCCAGTACGCCGAGGGCAACTCCCCGGGCGGGTTCAACCCCGCCGACGCGCCGCAAACCACCTTCGACGAGGAGCGGCTCAAGAACTACGAGGTCGGCTTCAAGACCAGCCGCCTGGGCTTCGACTATGTGTCCCTGTCCCTGTTCCGGCAGAAATACGACGGGCAGGTGCTGACCAACACCTACCAGACCCCGACCCTGATCAGCAGCTACAAGGCCAACCTTGGCGAGACGACGATCAAGGGCCTGGAGTTCGAGGCCCAGCGCCGCCTCTTCTCGCCGGCCTGGCGCGCCCAGGCCAGCTACACCTACCTCGACGCCGAGATCACCAAGGGGGTCGAGCCGGAACAGGCGGTCCTGCTGCTGGGCCTGGCCTGCAAGCAGGGCACGACGGCCACCACCAATCTGGCGCTGCCGGGCTGCCTGGCCGCCGCCTCCATCGTCGGCAAGCGCCCGCCCCTGGTCTCGCAGCACCTGCTGTCGGCAGGGCTGCACTATGATGGCGAGCCCATGGTGGGCGGCTGGTCGCCCTTCGGCGGTGTCGACGTGGTCTACCGCTCGTCCTTCTTCGACCAGGTGATGAACCTCGCGGAGACCGGCGGCTCGACCAAAGTCAACCTGCAGCTCGGGCTGCACGACGACAACGGCGGCCGGATCATGATCTGGGGCAAGAACGTCCTCAACGACGACACCCCGGAAGGCATCCTGCGCTACGTGGACCTGGCCATCGGCTCGCCCCGGTCGCCGTCGCGGGACTCCGCCCGCGCCTTCGCCATCACCCCGGCCCGCAAGGCCGAATACGGAATCACCGTCTCCAAGGCGTTCTGATTCGGCGCCCCTGAGAGCGCTGCGGGCGGCTGGGCTATTGCCCGGTCGCCCCGGGTCGGCTATGCGGCCATTTATCCATGGACGTTATTGTCAACATTCTACAGTATGACGCCATGATAAGGTCCGGGCCCACCCCCGTCATCATCATCACCGGTTTTCTGGGCAGCGGAAAGACCACCCTGCTCAACGCCCTGCTGGCCCATCCCGACTTCCACGACACCGCGGTGATCGTTAACGAACTCGGGGACATCGGCCTCGACAACCTGCTGGTCGAGGCGGTGGAGGAGAATGTCGTCCTGCTGTCGTCCGGCTGCCTGTGCTGCGGCCTGATGAATTCCCTGCGCGAGACCCTGCTCGACCTGCACGCCCGCCGCGCCCGGGGCATGGCGTCATTCAGCCGGGTGATCGTGGAGACCACCGGCCTCGCCGATCCCGGGCCGATCGTGCAGTCCTTGCTCCGCGATCCCATGACGGACGGCGACTTCGCCTTCGACCGGGTGGTGACCGTGGTCGACGCCCTGCTGGGCGAGGGCGAACTGGATCGCCACGGCGAGGCCCGGCGCCAGGCGTCGATCGCCGACCGCCTCGTGCTCAGCAAGCTTGATCTGGCCGAACCGGCGGCGGTGATCCGCCTGCGCGAGCGGATCAGGCGCCTCAACCCCCTGGCCCCCATCGTCGAGGGGCGCGGCGACGCCTCGACCCCCGAGGAGATCCTCGGCGACCCGGATGCGCCGCTGCTGGCGCGCGTTCCCGCCGTCCACGATCACGCCCATGGCCGGCACGAGGCCGAGGTCCGCGCCGACTCCTTCATCGTCGAGGGCGCCATCGAATGGGCGGGACTGGCCGCCTGGACGGAGATGGTGCGCGAATTCTTCGGCGCGCGCATGCTGCGCTGCAAGGGCCTGCTGGCCGTGCGCGGCGCCACCGGGCCGGTGCTGGTCCAGGGCGTGCAGACCGTGTTCGCGCCGCCGCGCGCCCTGGCCGCCTGGCCCGACGCCGACCGGCGCTCGCGACTGGTCTGCATCAGCCAGGATCTTGATCCGGACCTGTTGCGCGCCAGCCTCGCGACCCTGCATATCCCCGCGGGAACCCACCGCCCCGGCACCGTCGCCGAAATGCTCGCCGCCGCAGGCTGACCCGGATGTCCCGCCCCATGCCCTACGACATGCTGATGGCCAACGGCGCGGTGGTGTTTCCCGCCACAGGCCCCGCCCTGGCCGACATCGCCGTCTCGGACGGCAGGATCGCCGCCATCCTCCCCGCCGGCTCTGGCGCGCCGGCGGCCCAGGTGATTGACGCCACCGGGCGGCACGTCTTCCCCGGCCTGATCGACGCGCACATCCATTTCGGCTTCGGCGAGCCGATCACCGAATATTCCACCGAGACGGTCTATGCCGCCCAGGGCGGCTTCTCGACGGTGCTCGGCTATTTCCTCAACAACGAGGCCTACAGCGGGGTTTTCGAGCGCGAGATCGAATACGCCAGGCCCCGCTGCCACGTGGACTACGGGTTCCACTTCTCCACCGCCAGCGAGCTGCACCTGCGCGAGCTGGAAAGCTACGTGAAGGACTACGGGGTCACGTCGTTCAAATACTTCATGAACTTCAAGGGCGAGGAAGGCCGCTACCTGGGCCTGGACGGCACCGACGACGGCTATCTGTTCGACCTGCTCAAGGAGGCGGCGCGGCTCGGCGGCGTCACCGTGGTGCTGCACACCGAGAACATCGAGATCGTCAATCGCATCCGCCGGCGCCTGCAGGCCGAGGGGCGCGACACCCTGAAGGACTGGTCCGCCTCCAAGCCGGCCTTCACCGAGGCGGAAAGCACCGTGCGGGCGATGTATTTCGCCGAGCACCACGGCGCGACCATCTACATCCCCCACCTGTCCACCCGCATGGCGCTCGACGAGGTGCGCCGCTGGCGCGATCGCTACGACCGCATCCATGTGGAGACCTGCCCCCACTACCTGACCCACACCGAGGATGCGACCGACGGCTCGATCGGCAAGGCCAACCCGCCCTTCCGCACCCAGGACGACGTGGACGCCCTGTGGGAGGGCCTCGCCGACGGCGCCATCGACGTGGTCGCCTCCGACCATGTGCCGCGCAAGCGGGCGACCAAGGAGAAGGGCATCTGGCAGGCGTCGCAGGGTTTTCCCGGCACGGCCACCATCCTGCCGGTGCTGCTGGACGCCGGCTATCACCAGGGGCGCCTGTCGCTGCAGCGCATCGCCCAGCTGCTCACCAGCCGGCCGGCGGAGATCTTCGACCTGCCGGCCAAGGGCGACCTTCGCGTCGGACTCGACGCGGACCTGACGGTGGTCGATCTCGACAAGGCCCGCGTGGTGCGGGCCGACGAACTGGGCTCGTACTCCGACTATAGCCTTTATGACGGCTGGACGCTGAAGGGCTGGCCGGTCATGACCATCGTCCGTGGCCAGGTGGTGATGAGGGACGGCGTCATCGTCGGCCCCGCCGGCCATGGCCGCTATCTAGAACGCACAACCAGGATGGACACGTGAGCGACGCGGGCAAGACCCTCAAAAGGATCGTGGCGGAACGCCGCGGTCTGCTGATGCCGGGGGCCGCCAACGCTCTCAGCGCGCGGATCATCGCCGACCTCGGCTTCGAGGCGGTCTATCTGACCGGGGCCGGGGTGGCCAACACCTACCTCGGCGTCCCGGACATCGGCCTGGTGGGCCTGACCGAGATGGCGCAGCACACGGCGGCGATCCGCGATGTGGTGGACCTGCCGATCCTGGTGGACGGCGACACCGGCTTCGGCAACGCCATCAATGTCCGCCACACCGTGCGCACCTTCGAGCGGGCGGGGGCCAATGCGGTGCAGCTGGAAGACCAGGTCTTTCCCAAGCGCTGCGGCCACTTCTCGGGCAAGGCGGTGATCCCGACGGAGGAGATGGTCGCCAAGCTCAAGGCCGCCGTCGACGCCCGCCACAGCGAGGACTTCATGATCGTGGCGCGCACCGACGCGCGCGCCGCAGAAGGGTTCGAGGCCGCCGTGGAGCGGGCCGCGCGCTATGTTGAGGCCGGCGCCGACATCACCTTCGTCGAGGCCCCCCAGAGCCTGGACGAGATTCGCCGCATCCCGCAGGCCCTGGGCGTGCCGCAACTGGTGAACATGGTCATCGGCGGCCGCACCCCGATCATCGACCAGGCGGAGCTGGCGGGCATGGGCTACGGCATCGTGCTCTACGCCAACACCGCCCTGCAGGCGGCGGTGCACGGCATGCAGGCCGCGCTGGGATCGCTGAAGGCCAACGGCCGCGCCGACGAGACCTCGTTCAACGTGGCCACCTTCCAGGAGCGCCAGCGCCTGGTGGGCAAACCCTTCTTCGACGCCCTGGAGGAAAAATATGGCGTCTAGGCGGGCGTCATCCACATGAACCCCTGGGACGGCGTCATCGGCGAGGACGAGCTGCGCGCCTATGAGGCCGCGGGCTTCGGACGGCCGTCCGGCATGGGCAAGCGCCCGGCCCTGGTCATCATCGACGTCCAGTACCGCAGCGTCGGCTCCAGGCCGATGCCCTTCTTCGAGGCGGTGAAGGAGTATCCCACCAGCTGCGGCGAGGTCGGTTGGGCGGCGGTGGAGTCGATCGCAACCCTGCTCGCCGAGTTCCGCCGGCGCGGCTGGCCGGTGCTCTATCCCCACGTGGCGCCCAAGCAATCCTACGACGGGGGGCGGCTGGCCGAGAAGGTGCCGGGCATCATGGACATTCCGGCCCGGGGCTATGATTTCGTCGCCGAGATCGCCCCGGCCCCAGGCGACATCCTGATCCCCAAGCGCCATCCCAGCGCCTTCTTCGCCACCGCCCTGGCCAGCTATCTGATCGATGCGGGGGCGGACACCCTGGTGGTCACCGGCGCCACCACCAGCGGCTGCGTGCGCGGCACGGTGGTCGACGGCTTCTCCTACGGCTTCAAATGCGTCGTCCCCATCGAGGCGGTCTATGATCGGGGCGCCACCAGCCACGCGGTCAACCTGTTCGACATGGGCCAGAAATACGCCGATGTCATGCCGGTTACGCAGGTGCTGGACCAGCTGCGGGCCCTTGCCTAGGGCGGGGCTCAGCTTCACAGTTTGAAGGCCCACGGGTCAGAGGAAGGCGCGGATGACGTTCAACATCAAGGTCAACGGCCGAAGCCGTAAGGTCGACGCCGACGGGGACACGCCGCTCCTGTGGGTGCTGCGCGACGACCTGGACCTGAAGGGCGCCAAGTTCGGCTGCGGGGCGGGCCTGTGCGGCGCCTGCACGGTCCACCTGGACGGCAAGCCTGTGCGCGCCTGCGTCACGCCGCTGGACAGCGTCGGGACGGCCGCCGTCACCACCATCGAGGCCATCGGCGAGACCGAGGCGGGCAAGCGGGTCCAGGCGGCCTGGATGGCCCTGGACGTGCCCCAGTGCGGCTACTGCCAGGCCGGTCAGATCATGGCGGCGTCGGCCCTGCTGGCGCGGACCCCCAAGCCCAGCGACGCCGACATTGACGCGGCCATGTCGGGCAACATCTGCCGCTGCGCCACCTACCGCCGCATCCGCCGGGCCATCAAGATGGCGGCCGGCCAGCCCGCCGCCGAGGAGGCCTGAGCATGGCGCATCACGAGACTTTCGCGCCCGCCGGCCTGGACCGCCGCCTGTTCCTCAAGGCCGGCGCGGCGGCGGGCGGCGGCCTGATGCTGAGCTTCGGCTTCTCCGCCGAGGCCGCTCCCAGCGGCGCAACCCTGGGCAATTTCATCAGCATCGGCCAGGACGGTGTCGTCACGATCGTCTCCAAGAACCCGGAGATCGGCCAGGGGATCAAGACTTCCCTGTCGCAGTTGATCGCCGAGGAACTGGACGTGGCGTGGGCGTCCGTGCGCGTGGTCCAGGCCGACAGCGATCCCGCCCGCTATGGCATGCAGATCGCCGGCGGCAGCTTCGCGACGCCCAACCACTGGGAGGACCTGCGCCGGGTGGGCGGCGTCGGCCGGGCCATGCTGGTCTCCGCCGCCGCTGAGACCTGGGGCGTCCCGGCGAGCGAATGCACGACCAAGGCGGGGGTGGTCACCCACGGACCCAGCGGCCGCACCCTGGGCTATGGCAAGCTCGCCGTCCGGGCGGCCAAACTGACGCCCCCCGATCCCAAGTCCGTGGTCCTCAAGGATCCCGCCGCCTACGCCATCATCGGCCAGCCGATCAGCGGCGTGGACAATCCCCTGATCGTCACCGGCAAGCCCCTGTTCGGCATCGATGTCAGCCGCCCGGGGATGCTCTATGCGGTTTTCGAGAAGGGCCCCGTGTTCGGCTCCCAGGTGCTGAGCGCCAATCTCGACGCGATCAAGGCCCTGCCGGGCGTCCGCCACGCCTTCATCATCAAGGGCGGCACGGACCTTGAAGGGCTGATGGGCGGCGTCGCCATCGTCGCCGACAGCTGGTGGCGGGCGAACAAGGCGCGCCAGGCGCTCAAGATCACCTGGGCGGACCACCCCACCCGAGCCCAGGGCAGCGCCGCCTTCGCCGCCCGGGCGGCCGAGCTGCGCACCCTGCCTCCGGCCAAGGTCCTGCGCAGCGACGGCGACGTGGCCGCCGGACTGGCCGGCGGGGTCAAGGCCATCGAGGCCTCCTACGCCTACCCCTTCCTGGCGCATGCGCCGCTCGAGCCGCAGAACTGCACCGCCGAGGCCAAGGACGGCAAGATCGAGCTGTGGGCGCCCACCCAGAACCCCGCCCAGGGGCGCAAGATCATCGCCAAGACCCTCAACGTGAAGCCCGAGGACATCACCATCCACATGATCCGCTGCGGCGGCGGCTTCGGCCGGCGGTTGATGGTGGACGCCATGGTCGAGGCCGCCTGGATCTCCCGCGAGATCGGCGCCCCGGTGAAGCTGGTGTGGACGCGCGAGGACGATATGCGCCACGACTTCTACCGGCCCGCCGGGTTCCACCACTTCAAGGGGGCGGTGGACGCCTCGGGCAAGGTGGTGGCGCTGCAGGACCATTTCGTCAGCTTCGGAACCGGAGAGCTGCCGGCCAACTCGGCGACCATGGGCGTCAACGAATTCCCCGCCAACTTCGTCCCGAACCTGTCCTATGGCCAGACGCTGATGCCCCTGGGCGTGCCCACCGGCCCCCTGCGCGCCCCGCGCAGCAACGCCATGTCCTTCGCCTTCCAGAGCTTCCTTGACGAGCTGGCCCATGCCGGCGGGCAAGATCCCCTCGCCTTCCACCTGGCCCTGCTGGACACGCCGCAGCTTCCCACGCCCGCCCCCGCCACCCCGCCGGGCGCCCCGCCGCAGGCGCCCTTCGACCCCGCCCGCATGCGCAAGGTGGTCGAGGCGGTGGCCGATATGTCCGGCTGGGGCAAGTCCACCCTGCCGGCTAGGACCGGCATGGGCATCGCCCACTACTTCAGCCACCGCGGCTATTTCGCCGAGGTGGCGCAGGTCAGCGTCGCCGCCGACGGCGCGGTCAAGGTGGACCGGGTGTGGGTGGCCGGCGACGTCGGCAGCCAGATCGTCAATCCCTCCGGCGCAGTCAACCAGGTGCAGGGGGCGGTGCTGGACGGCATCGGCCAGGTGCTCGGCCAGGCCATCACCATCGCCGAGGGCCGGGTCGAGCAAGGCAACTTCGGCGACTTCCCCCTGTTGCGGATGGACGCCGCTCCGCCGGTGCAGATCCGCTGGGTCCCCAGCGACCACCTGCCGACCGGCCTCGGCGAGCCGGCCCTGCCGCCGGTGATCCCGGCCGTCTGCAACGCCATCTTCGCCGCCACCGGCAAGCGCGTCCGCAGCCTGCCGATCGATACAGAGCTGCTGACCGCCTAGGTCGCGCTCACTTCAGGGGGAGAGGTTCTGGGGATGAGGGGCGCCGCGTCGCCCCAGGGGCCGCAAAGGCCCGCCGGGCGAAGCATGGCTTCGCCCGGCGTTGCGCACTACTGACGGAACAGTGACAGCAAGCTCTGCGGCGCTTGGTTGGCGATCGTGAGTGCCTGGAATCCGAGCTGCTGCTTGGCTTGCAGAGCCTGGAGCCGGGCGCTTTCCTTGGCCAGATCGGCGTCGACGAGGTTCCCCACCCCTGCTTCAAGGTTGTCCTGAAGCTTGCCCACGAAGGTCAGGTGCTGCTCCAGCGCCTTGGCGCGCGTGCCGAGGCGTGAGAGCGAGGTGCTGACGTTCTGGATCGAGGCGTTCACCGTTCCTATCAGAGCACTTGCTGTAGCCGCCGTGTTGAACGAAGCCGTCGACGTCAGGGTGACGATGGATCCCGAAAGGGTCATCACCTCGGCGGCGACGGTCATGCGGGACGAGCCATCGGCATTCGCCAAGGTCGCCATCGCCGTCGCGCCAGCGTTCAACAGGTTCTTACCGTTGAAACTGGCGTTGGACACAGCCTTGGTGATCTGGTCACGCAAGGCCTTGAAGTCTTCGTTCAGCGACGAGCGGCTGACGGAGTCCAGGGAGGTATCAGAGGCCGCAAGGACCTTCTGCTTCATCTGCACGAGCATATCGGACACCGACTGACCGGCCGACATGGCCACGTCAATGGTGCTCGATCCCCGTGACAGCGACTCCTTGACCGCATCCAGTGAAGAGATCTCGGACCGCTGCGTCTGGGCGATAGCCCAGGTCGCACCGTTGTCCTTGGCGCTATTGACCTTCTTCCCGGTATTGATGCGGTTCTGAACACCTGCAAGTTCCATGTTTGTCGCATTGAGGTTTTGCAGTGCAATCAGTGCGGTCGCGTTCGTGTTTATGGACGAGTACATCATTTTCGTGTCCTTCCATTCTGGTCGGGAGTCTGTGCGGCCGAGGCCGCAGGCGTTCTTGCCTTGAACAGGGCATGGCAAGTCCCGGGCCAGAATGGCGCCCGAATTAACTTTTTAAGTATTTGTTTTCGTTGGAGTTAGTCAGGCCGCTTCCGCGGCCGGCCGACGCAGTCTCGGCCATGCGGCAGGAATTGCCGCGTCCAAATCTACCCGCTGGGCGCGGGGACGTCCTACTCGGGGCGGCCGGACAGGCCCTGCATGATGATGCGGTTGATCTCGATGAGAGGCTCGATCTCCTCCTCGCGCCGCATCACCGCCGAGGTATGGCGGTTCACCCACAGGCTGAGGGAGATGATCTGGGCGCGCAGGGGCGGCGCCAGGGTGTTCTCGGGGGCCGAGCAGTCACTGGCCAGGGCCGACCACAGGCGCCGATTCCAGTCGAGCGCGTCCATCCGCCCGAGGAAGTCCTCCACGGGCTTGGTCTGCGCTTCCATCAGGGCGCGGGTGACTTGGCCGAACAGGCGATACTCCGCGTCGCGGGGCGGTTCAGCCTGCTGCGCCGCTCGTTGGTACGCCTGTAGAGACATGCCTCAACCTTTCCTCCTCATACTCCACCAGCTTGCGGCACAGCATGAGCGCCTTGTAATACTCTCGAGCCATGGTGTGCTTGGAGATCGCCACGCAGTCCGACAGGACGTCGGGGTTGCGGATCACGCCCATGAACTCAGTCAGACGCCGGACGAACTCGTCGTAGTACCTAACGGCCCCCGCCTCATCGAGATACATCATCATCACCGGCAGATAGACCAGCTTGGCAGGGGTGTTAGCATCCTCGGACTGAAGAATGTCTTTCTCCCGCAGGACGGACGCCTTGTTCTGCAGGATCAAAACGCCGCGGCGGTCGCCGTTCTGGACCACCGCGCCATTGAGGACGAATTTCTCGCCGGGCTTCAGCGACAGCTTCAGGGGCATGGGTTCATCTTCCAACGGTCCGCCGCACGGTCGCGGTCGGCGGCGTGGTTGAGCCGAACGCTAAGGTTGCAGGGTTAACGCTCTGTTGCGGCCTTCGCCATAAGACGCGGCAACCGGCCATTTAGCGATGTCTTAAGCATAATCGGGCGACCCATCACTCTACCTCTGCCCCCCGAGTCCCGCCATGCCCCTGCGCCGGCCTGCCGCCCCCCCAGTCCCCATCCCCGCCGGCGGACGCGAGACGTCCGCTGCGCCCGCGGCCCTGCGCCTGTCGGGAGATGTGGTCGGCGACGCCGCCTCGCCCCAGGCCCTGGCGCGACTGAATGCCGCGCTGGCCGAACTCAAGGCGATGGCCGTCCTGCCGCTGCTGCAGAAGGCCGTGATCGCGATCCAGTCCAACGACAACAAGGCGGGCGGAGACCTCGCCCTGCAGGCGCTGCAGCACGATGAGAAGAACGGCTACGCCTGGTATCTGCTCGCCATCGCTCGGGAGGGCGCCGGCGACTTCAAGAGTTCGCTGGAGTGCTACGACGCGGCGCTGAAGCTGATGCCCACCCAGTCCGACGTCGCCAACGACCTCGGCCGCCTGGCCTCGCGCCTGGGGATGAAGGAGGTCGCGGAGAAGCTTTTCCGGGCCTATGCGGCGGCCAACCCCGCCAATATCGACGGTCACAACAACCTGGCCTGCGTGCTGCGCGACCAGAACCGCTATGAGGAGGCCATCGAGGTCCTGCAGCCGGCCATCGGCGCGAACCCGACCTGCGCCATCCTGTGGAACACCCTGGCCACGGTGCTCGCGGAGCGCGGCGACACCGACCAGTCGATGACCTTCTTCGACGAGGCCTGCCGGCTGGATCCCAAGCTGCTCAAGGCCCGCTACAACCGCGGCAACGCCCGCCTGGCCATGGGCGACTGCGACGGCGCCTTGGCCGACTGCGAAGCGGCCCTCAAGGGGCGGATGGCCGACCATGAGCGCGTGATGATGCGCCTGGCGCGGGCGACGATGCTCATCGCCCGCGGCGACCTGGCCGAGGGCTGGGACGGCTATGAGGAGCGCCTGTCGCCCCATTACGTCGACGTCACCCACTTCATGATCGACCGGCCTCAGTGGACGCCGGAGGCCGACCTCGCCGGCAAGTCGCTGCTGATCATGGGCGAGCAGGGCCTGGGGGATGAGGTGCTGTTCGCCAATGTCCTGCCCGACCTGATCGAGGCGGTAGGCCCGAGCGGGCGGATCGCCCTGGCCGTGCAGGCGCGCCTCGTGCCCCTGTTCCAGCGCTCCTTTCCCACGGTGCAGGTCGGCTACCACAACACCCTGCAGGTCAACGCCCAGACCATCCGCGGCGCCCCCTTCGTCAAGGACATGCCGTCCATCGACCTGTGGGCGCCCATGGCGTCCCTGCTGCGACGCTTCCGCCGGTCGGTGGACGCCTTCCCCGGCCGCCCCCGCTTTCTGGTTCCGGACCCGGCACGGGTCGCCCACTGGCGCGAGGCCCTGAGCGCCGCCGGGCCCGGCCCCAGGGTCGGCCTGGTTTGGAAAAGCCTGCGGCTGGAAGGCCAGAGGCTGCGGCACTTCTCGCCCTTCGAGCAGTGGCGGCCGATCCTAGAAACCCCCGGGATCACCTTCGTCAACCTGCAGTACGGCGACTGCGACGCCGAGATCGACCTGGCGCGCGAGCATCTGGGGGTCGACATCTGGAAGCCCCCGGGGATCGACCTGAAGGACGACCTCGACGACGTCGCCGCTCTGTCCTGCGCCCTGGACCTGGTCATCGGACCGGCCAACGCCACCACCAATCTTGCCGGGGCAAGCGGCGCGCCCACCTGGCTGATCTCGACGCCCGGCGCCTGGCCGCGCCTGGGGACGGACCGCTATCCCTGGTATCCGCAGGCCCGGGTCTTCACGCCCCTCGCCTTCAACGACTGGGGACCGGCCATGCAGGCGGCCGCCGACGCCCTGGCCGAGGGCCTCCCGCACGGAACGTAAGCCTGAGCTCGGGGTTGTTGATGCAGGCGCGGACAGCGCCGCGACAACCCCATTTCAGGAGCCGGGCGCATGGTTGTTCCAGACATCGACGGGGCCGACGGCTACGACCCCCAGGACTCCGCCGAGGCCTTCGACGAGACCCACAACACCGATGAGCTCGGTTATCCCGACGAGACGCGATCGTTCGAGCCTGACCTGTTCGACGACACCTATGACGCCACCGCTGCCCAGGGCGACTCCGACGAGGAGGACTTCGATCCCGACGATGTGGATGGCGATGACCTCGACGACGACGAGGTCGAGGAGGAAGAGGCCGACAAGGCCTTCCTGGACGACGACCTGGAGGACGAGGACGACGACCTCGTGTCGGACGAGGCTTTCATCGAGGCGAGCGGCCTGACCATCGCGCGCGACGAGGCGCCTCTGGAACTGATGGCCGACACCGATGACGCCCAGGGCGTCAGAAGCAACCTGAGCCGACGCTTCGAGTCCGGCGGCGAGCTCAGCGACGAGGACGTCCGCGATCTCGGCTATGCCGGGCGCGGCGAGAAGGAGACCTAAATGGCCGACCCTAGCGACAAGACTGCCGACAAGAAGACCGGGCCCTCCGCCGACGACGTGGTCGACAAATCCCACCCCCGGCAAGAGGAACTGCTCGACGAAGGCGTCGAGGAGACCTTCCCGGCCTCCGACCCCGTATCGGTCAAGCACATCACCTGATGACCGCCTCCCGCGGGAGGACCACAACGAGGAAAGCCGCGACCCTTACAGGCCGCGGCTTTTTTCATGGGGAGCCCGACCGGTCAGGACGCGGGCTGGACCTCGACGACCTTGTAGGTCAGCAGGCGGCCGTCCTCGTCGGCGACGGTCACATATTCGCCCAGGGCGAAGCGGTGCTGACCCAGCCGGTGAATGGGCTCATCGTCGGCGCTGTCGCTGTCGTCATAGTCGAAATACCAGCGCTCGCCCTTGCGGGCCAGGCGACCGTCGGCGGGGTCCTCGTCGGGGGCGAAGCGGCGCACGGAACACTGGGCCTTAGACTTGGCGTAGGCCGCCTCGTCGATATGCCCGTCCGCCGTGAGCGGGGCCGTAAGGGCGTAGCCCCGGTGATCGTCACCCCCGGCGAACTCGGTGCCGGGATTGCGCGCCAGCCGCATCACAATACGCGATAGCCCCATGAGGGACGTCTCCTTGAACAGGTCAGTGGGAAAGGAAGAGCGACGGCGTGTCGGTATTGAGCAGGGTTCGCGTCGTTCCGCCGAAAATGAACTCCTGCAGCCGCGGATGTCCGAACGCGCCAGCGACCAGGAGGTTCGCCGACACCGCCTTTGCGGCGCCCAGGATGATCGGGCCCGCATCGCCCGAGCCCGTCTGGATCTGCACCTCGGCGGACACCTTGCGCGCCTGCAGGAAGGTCCGCAGCGCCTCGGGGTCGAACTCCCGCGCCGAGGACGCCGGGGCCGACAGGATCACCACGCGAGACGCCTTCTCCAGCAATGGCAGCGCCGTTCGCACGGCCCGCGTCGCCTCCTTCCCGCCGTCCCAGGCGATGGCGATGACGCCGTCGCTGACCAGGCCCGGCCGGGCGACGATGATCGGCCTCTGCTCGTCGGCGATCAGCTGCTGGAAGGAGGCCGCCAGGGGGCCGCGCCCGCGCGCGGCCTCGTCGTCGAACACCACCACATCCGACAGCCGCGCCTCCATCGACAGCGCCGCCCACACCGGGGACTGCAGCGCCACGAAGCTGGCGGCGGGCCCGCCCGCCGCGGCCACCGTCTCGCGGGCGGCCAACTCGCCCTGGGTGGCGGCGTCCTTCAGGCTCTCCACGGCGGCGATCTGCACCCCGCCCATGAAGCCCTCGCCCATCCAGGGCATCAGGTCGGCCACGTCGGCGGGGGCATAGGCCGCGCGGACCTCGGCCCCGAAGGGCCGCGCCAGCTCGGCCGCGGCCGCCAGAATGGCCTTGTCGCCTGCGCCGCCGGAAAGGGGCGCCAATATCCTAGCCCAGCTCATCGTTGTGCCCCGTGCGTCCGTGATCGTGGTCTAGTATGACGCCATTACGCTCCGCCGTCCCGCGCCGCGTCCAAGCTCCAGCTTAGGAACACTCTCTTGCCCAAGGGGCCGCGTCAAACCCGCAAACCGCTCCCCGCCCCGCGCGCCTGGCAGAGGATGCTGTCGGGTCGCCGGCTGGACCTGCTCGACCCCTCGCCCCTCGACATCGAGATCGAGGACATCGCCCATGGCCTGGCGCGGGTTGCGCGGTGGAACGGCCAGACCGTCGGCGAGCACGCCTTCTCGGTCGCCCAGCATTCCCTCGTGGTCGAGCAGATCGCCGCCGGCCTCGACGCAACGCTTGAGCCGCGCTGGCGCCTGGCGGCCCTGCTGCACGACGCGCCCGAATATGTGATCGGCGACATGATCTCGCCGTTCAAGGCGGCCCTGGGGGTCGACTACCGCGCCTTCGAAGACCGCCTGGAGGCGGCCATCCACCTGCGCTTCGGCCTGCCGCCCCGGACGCCGCCCCCGGTCAAGGCCCTGCTCAAGCGCGCGGACCTCGTCTCGGCCTATTTCGAGGCCACGCAGCTGGCCGGGTTCGACGCGGCGGAATCCGTCCGACTGTTCGGCGCCCCGCCCCCGGGGATGACCCTGGCGCTGGAGCCCTGGACGGCGCCGGACGCCCAGCGTCGCTACCTGGAGCGGTTCGAGGCGCTGATGGCGGCCCACGCCCCCCCCGCAGCGGAGCCGCGCCCATGACGCCCTCGATCGTCATCGGCCTGTCCGCGGTGATCGTCGCGGTGCGCGACGAGGACGCCGTCATCCTGACGGTGCGCCCCCACGATATCCGCACCAGCCGCCCCTCGACCCTCGCCGGCCTGCCGTTCGGACCGTTCGATCCCCAGGGCCGGCGCACCTTTGACCTGGCCTTGCGCGCCTTTGTCACCGAGCAGACGCGTTTCGAGCTGGGCTATGTCGAACAGCTCTACACCTTCGGCGACATGGGGCGTGACGCGCCCCTCGCGGATGTCGGCGCCGGCGCGGCCCGGGTGATCTCCGTGGGCTACCTGGCGCTCACGCCCCAGGCTGTCGACACCGCCGCCCCCGACACCGCCTGGGCGCCCTGGACCCATTTCTTCCCCTGGGAGGACTGGCGGCGGGGCCGTCCCGCCGCCATCGACGATGTGATCGGCCCGGCCCTGGAGCGCTGGGCCGCGGGCGACCGCGAGAAGCTGTCGCGCGCCCGGCTGATGTTCGCCCTGGACGGCGCCGCCTGGAACGAGGAGCGGGTGCTGGAGCGCTACGAGCTGCTCTACGAGGCGGGCCTCGCGCCCGAGGCCGAGCGGGACCGCCGCCGCGCCCTTGGCCGCGATACAGACGAGCCCGCCGCCGGCGACCCAGCCCTGGGCGAGCCGATGATCTCGGACCACCGGCGCATCCTCGCCACCGGCCTCAGCCGCCTGCGCGGAAAGTTGAAATACCGCCCCGTGGTCTTCGAACTGATGCCGCCGGAATTCACCCTCTCCAGCCTGCAGCGCGCCGTCGAGGCCATCGCGGGGGTGCCCCTGCACAAGCAGAACTTCCGCCGGGCGGTGGAGCGCAACAATCTGGTGGAAGGCCTCGGCCGCTTCGACGAGGACACCGGCGGCCGGCCCGCCGAGCTGTTCCGCTTCCGCCGGGAACTGCTCAGCTCCAAGCCGGTGACCGGCCTGTCCCTGCCCCTCCTGCGGGACGGGTAGCCAGGCCCCCTTATCCTCCCCCGCTCTCGCGGGGGAGGGGGACCGCGAAGCGGTGGAGGGGGCGAGTGACTAAGCGCGGCGCCAGCGGCTCGCCCCCTCCGGCGCTCCGCGCCACCTCCCCCATCCTCTGCGGGATGGGGGAGGATAGACCGCGCCGCTTATCCTCCCCCGCCCTTCGCGGGGGAGGGGGACCGCGAAGCGGTGGAGGGGGCGAGTGACAGGGCGCGGCGCCAGCGGCTCGCCCCCTCCGGCCCTCTGGGCCACCTCCCCCATCCTCTACGGGATGGGGGAGGATAGACCACGCCGCTTATCCTCCCCCGCCCTTCGCGGGGGAGGGGGACCGCGAAGCGGTGGAGGGGGCGCGAGACAGGGCGCGGCGCCAGCGGCTCGCCCCCTCCGGCCCTCCGGGCCACCTCCCCCATCCTCTGCGGGATGGGGGAGGATAGAGCACGCCGCTTATCCTCCCCCGCCCTTCGCGGGGGAGGGGGACCGCGAAGCGGTGGAGGGGGCGAGTGACTAAGCGCGGCGCCAGCGGCTCGTCCTCCGCCATCCTGTGCGGGATGGGGGAGAATCCGGCGGCCTAGCAGGGCTCCGCCTCGCCGTCGTCGAGGCTCACCACGAAGCAGTGCTCCTCGCCGGTCTCGCAGTCCTTGACGATCACCGACAGCTCGCCGCCCTCGCTGGCCGGCGCCTGGCGCTCGGCGTAGGCCACCGCAGCGTCGTGGAAGCTGTCGGCGTCGTTGATCATGGCGCCCCCCTGCCGGTGTGCGTTGCGGTCATGGGCGTAGAAGCTGCGCTGAGGGTGCGATCCATCCATTGTTCGTTCTCCGTTCCTGGCGCCGACCTTGCGAGAACGCATCAGGGGGCAAAAGGATTCGGTCAATGCGGTTCAGGTCGGCGGACAGGGGGCGAAGGGGCTTTACCGTCCCTAAACCCTTGCCGGCTATGGTGAAGCTGGCGTTGTGCGGCGCACAAAACCCTCCCCGCGCCGGTTGGAGCGGGGGCTGAAATGTGCTATCGGACAATCCTATTCAACGGATTGCTGGGGCGCAGCCCTTCGCCGCCGGGCCGGCGCGACCGCCGAGGCCGCCCGCTCTGACAACAGGATCTGTCCACCCGTTCATGACCCGTGCGCTCGAACATATGTGGCTCGGCCTTCGCCGGGGCGACCGCTCGACCCGCCTGCACGTCAGCCTGGGGGTGGCGGTGGTGCTCGGTCTGGCGCTGGCCCTGCTGCTGACCCTACCCAACCCATCCGGGGCCGCCGTCAATGAGCGCGCCATGCGCATCGCAAAGGCCGCCGCTGGCGGTTTCTCGGATGACGCCCTGCGCCACGCCAACGCCGAGATGGATCCCGCCATGCTGGCCCTGGCGCGCCGCTACGATCCCAGCTTCGCGGCCCGCGCCGACAGCCTGTCGGCGGCGCCCCCCGGCCCGCTGGGCGCCGTTGTCCCCGCGCCCTTCAGCATGACCCCCGAGAAGGCCGCCGCGATGAACGCGGACCTGCCCTTCTCCCGGGATCCCAACCCTCCGGCCCGGCCGTTCAGCCTGGCCGGGGCCTCGGTCCTGGACCGCAGCCGCGCCACCGATTGCCTGACCCAGGCCATCTATTATGAAGCGGCCTTCGAACCGCTGGAGGGTCAGCGCGCGGTCGCCCAGGTGGTGATCAACCGGATGCGCCACCCGGCCTTCCCCAAGACCATTTGCGGCGTCGTCTTCCAGGGCGCGACCCTGCCCACCGGCTGCCAGTTCAGCTTCACCTGCGACGGCGCCCTGGCGCGCCCGCCGGCCGCCTGGGCCTGGGCCCGGGCCCGCTCGGTGGCCCAGGCCGCCCTCGACGGCTATGTGATGGCCAGCGTCGGCGGCGCCACTCACTATCATGCCGACTATGTCTCCCCCTATTGGGCCCCGCGCCTCTACAAGGTCCACCAGGTGGGCGCCCACATCTTCTACCGCTGGCCCGGTAGCTGGGGCCTGCCGGCCGCCTTCTCGGGACGCTACGCCGGGATGGAGCAACCGGGCGTGGACCTCGGCCGCACGATCGGCGTGGACCTGGCGACCCTGAAGCTGGCTGGCCTCGAGGGAGCCGCCGACGCCGCCCAGCAGGCGAGCAAGGAGACGCAGTCCTTCGCCATGGCCTCCGCCGTCGCCCTCGGCCCGGATCCGGCCGCCGCGCCGATCGCGGCGCCGGTGATCGCCGAGACCGCCCCGGTGGAGATGGCCAAGCCGCCGCCCCTGGCCGTGGTCGAGATCAACCGCCAGCCCCGCCAGCCGCCGCGCCTGGCCATGGACTAATCAGCCAGGCCGAGCGCCTGCCGCGCGACGCCGATGCGGTCTAGCTTGTCGTAGAGGGCGCTCCAGTCATCCTGCGCGGCGATCGGCGCCCACAGGGCCTCGATCTCGTCATAGAGCAGCTCCTCCGGCTCGGGCCGCCGGAAGTAGTCATGGCCGAGGCGCTCGGGGCGATCGGGGGCGAAGGCCTTCAGCCGGTCATGGAACGTCTCGAACGCCTCGCCGGCGTAGAGGTGCGCGCGCGGTCCGCCCATCGCCCGCTCCGCCGACGCCTGGCCGCAGAACCAGTCGAAAAAGAACGGCTCCCAGCGCAGGGCCTCGCCGCCCGTCTCGAGGATGCCGAAGACCGCCGCCGCCAGGGCCCTGTCGGGGTCGTCCCCCTGCGGCTGCACGCCCAGGCGCATCAGGATCGCCCCGCGCAGTTGCGCCTGGTACTGGTCGCCGAACCCGTCGAGCACCTCGCGCAGGGGGTCCGCGTCGCCGACCAGGGCGAAGGTTCCGGCCAGCTGGGTCAGGTTCCAGAACACCGCCTCCGGCTGCCGGCCGTAGCTGTAGAGCCCGGCATGGTCGAAATAGGCGGCCGTGAATCGGGGATCGAGATAGGGCAGGAAGCGGTAGGGGCCGTAGTCGAAGCTCTCCCCGGTGATGTTCATGTTGTCGGTGTTGAGCACCCCATGGACGAACCCGGCCGCCATCCACCGGGCCGCAAGCCGCGCCGCACGCGTCGCCACGGCCCCCAGCAGCGCCGCCGGCTGGGCGGCCGCCTCCAGGTCGACGAGGTCGGGATAGTAGTGCTCGATCACATGGCCGATCAGGGCCGAGATCAGATCGGGCCGGTCGAAATAGGCGTGGCGCTGGAAGGTCCCATAGCGGATGTGGCTGTGCGACAGGCGCGTCAGCACCGCGCCGCGGGTCGGGCTCGGCTCGTCCTGCCGCTGCAGCGCCTCGCCGGTCTCGACCACGGAAAAGGTCCGGGACGTGGGCACGCCCAGCGCCTCCAGCATCTCGGTGGCCAGCACCTCGCGCACGGCGCCCTTGAGGGTCAGGCGCCCGTCGGCGGTGCGCGACCACGGGGTCTGGCCCGACCCCTTGGTGCCCAGGTCCAGTAGCCGCCCCTGCCCCGCCTCACGCAGCTGGGCGAACAGGAAGCCCCGCCCGTCGCCGAGGTCAGGATTGTAGTGGCGGAACTGATGGCCGTGGTAGCGCATGGCCAGGGGCTGGCGCTGGTTGTCCGGCAGGGACTCGAAGCGGGCGAAGGCCGCCTGCCATTCCTCGTCCGTCAGGGCTTCAAGCCCCACGGTGGCCGCCGTGCGGTCGTTGCGGAACCGGATGGTCTGCAGGGGAAACGACGCGGGGGCGACGGGGTCGGCGAACTCCGGACCAAGGGTCGCGAAGCGGGGGTCGGGGCGGTAGGCGGGAGAGACGGGCATGCGCCAGACATGGTCGCAGAACCCCGGGTGGGCAAGCGTGGCGCGGCGCCGGGCGCCATGTTAGGCAGTGTCGCCCTCAAACCTGCCCGTGACGATGACCCAACGCTCCACCCTCGACTTCCTCAAGACCGAGGCCGCATCGGGGGTGATCCTGGGGGGCGCCGCGCTGCTGGCGATCGTCGCGGCCAACTCCCCCTGGTCGGCGCTCTACTACGCCTTCGTCCACGCCCCCATCACCGTCCAGGCCGGCGCCTTCAGCGAGACCCTGAGCGTGGTCGACTGGGTGAAGGAAGGGCTGATGGCGATCTTCTTCTTCGTCGTCGGGCTGGAGATCAAGTTCGAGGTGGTGAAGGGGGAACTCGCCAATCCGCGACGGCTGGCCCTGCCGCTCCTGGCCGCCGTCGGCGGGATGGCCGCCCCGGCCCTGGTCTATCTGGCGCTCAACGGCCTCGGCGGCCCCGTGCCCGCCGGCTGGGCCATCCCGGCCGCGACGGACATCGCCTTCGCCCTGGCCGCCCTGGCGGCGGTGTCGCGGGGGCTCCCCGCCTCGCTGAGGATCTTCCTGCTCACCCTGGCGATCGCCGACGACCTGGGCGCCATCATCCTCATCGGCCTGCTCTTCACCCATGACCTGCGGCCCTGGGAGCTCGCAGGGGCAGGAGTGACCCTGCTGGCCATGGCGATGCTGGGCCGATGGCGTCGCGCGCCCTACCTGTTCTACGCCCTGGGCTTCCTCGTGGTGTGGGGCTTCGTGCTCAAGTCTGGCGTCAACACCTCCCTGGCGGGGGTCGCGGCGGCCATGACCATTCCCGCCAGCGGCCGCAGGCATGGCGAGGAAGGGGTGCTGCGGCACTTCCTGCATGGCCTGCACGGCTATGTCGCCTTCGCCATCCTGCCCCTGTTCGCCTTCGTGGCGGCGGGCTTCTCGCTCAGCGGCCTGTCCCTCGGCCAGATCCTCGCCCCCGTTCCCCTGGGCATCGCCGCCGGCCTCGTGCTGGGCAAGCCCCTTGGGATCTTCGGCGCCGCCCTTCTGGCGGTGACCCTCGGCCTGGCCCGCAAGCCCACCGGCGCGACCTGGCTGGAGGTGTTCGGGGTCTCGGTCCTGTGCGGGGTGGGGTTCACCATGAGCCTCTATATCGGCGCCCTTGCTGTCCCCGACGCCGCCAGCGCCTTGCAGGGACAGGTCCGGCTCGGGGTGGTCGCCGGCACGCTGCTGTCCGCCCTCCTCGGCATGGCCGTCCTGGCGCTGGCCGGTCAGCGGCGGGCGCGACGCGATCCTTACACGCTCAACGTGTGAACCTGTGAAGCGGCCGGCCCGCTTAGGCGCATACCTAGAACAATAAGCCTTGGGGGACTTCGCAACTTCGCAATCCGGCGTTATCCGATAGGCTGGAGTTTGCCCCTTTGCCCATGGCCGACAGCCGGCGCCCGGACTATCGATCAGGACAAGGCAAAACGCCGCGCAAAGACGGATACTCCCATGAACCGGTTCATCTGGATGGCATCGACGTCCCTGGGCATCGCCCTCGTCGTGGGCGCGCCCGCGGCCAGGGCCGCCCCCGACGACCGCGTGATCGACACGCCTGTCGCGACCGCCTCGCCGGTGGACCAGCTGATCGTCACCGCCAGCAAGCGCGAACAGAGGCTGGTCGACGCGCCCCTGGCCCTGACCCTGGTCCCCGGCGATCTCGCCCGCGACCTCGGCATCCGCGACATCAAGGACCTGCCCCTCCTGGTCCCGGGCCTGGTGGTCGCCTCCACCTCCAACCCCACCTACACCACCGCCCGCATCCGCGGCGTCGGCACGGTGGGCGATAATCCGGGGCTGGAGTCCTCGGTCGGCGTCGTCGTCGATGGCGTCTACCGCGCCCGCAACGGCGTCGCCCTGTCGGATCTCGGCGAGATCGACCGCATCGAGGTGCTGAAGGGCCCGCAGGGGACCCTGTTCGGCAAGAGCACCTCGGCCGGCGTGATCAACGTCCTCACCAAGGCCCCGGCCTTCGACTTCGCCGCCGAGGGCGAACTCACCGCCGGCAACTACAACGCCCGCGGCGCCGCGGGCTCGGTCACGGGGCCGATCATCGCGGACGTGCTCGCCGGCCGCCTCTATGCCGCCCGGCGCCTGCGCGACGGTTTCTACAAGGTGCGCACCGGCGAAGGACCCCGCACCGAGACCCGCGACGACGACCAGGACCTGTCCACGATCCGCGCCCAGGCCCTGTGGACCGTCACCCCGCAAGCCACCCTGCGGGTGATCGGCGACTGGACCCGCCGCGAGGAGAACTGCTGCGTCGGCGTGCAGATCCGCACCGGACCCTCCGCCGCCTGGGTGAAATCCCTGGCCACCGACGCCGGGGTGGTCAATCCGGCCAATCCCGCCGACCGCCTGACCTACTGGAACCGCAACACCCACGCCCACATCAAGGACGACGGCCTGTCCGCCGAACTCAACTGGGACCTCGGCGCGGCGCGACTGACCGCCATCACCGCCTGGCGCCGCTGGGACAGCGACATCGGCCAGGACTGGGACTTCACCTCCGCTGACATCGCCTATCGCCCCGACGACGGGACCTTCGGCAGCCGCTTCACCACCTTCACCCAGGAGCTGCGCCTGGCGGGATCGAACCAGCGGCTCGACTGGCTGGTGGGCGCCTACTATGGCGACGAGGACCTGACGCGCACCGACAGCCTGCTCTACGGCGCCGACTATGAGGCTTACCTCGGCCTGGTGCTCACCGGGGGGGCTAACGCCAACCGGGTTAGCGAATTGACCGGCCTGCCGGCGGGATCCAGCTACATCAATGGCCAGGGCGAGCGCGATGTCTATGAGCACAACGCCCGCACCTGGGCCCTGTTCACCGACGACACGCTCCACCTGACCGACCGCCTCGATCTCAATCTCGGCCTTCGCTACACCGCCGACAAGAAGACCGTCGACGCGCGCTTTTCCAACACCGACGGCGGCCGCGCCTGCGCCGCCGCCCTGGCCCGGGGCGCGGCTTCCACCGGCACCCTGTGCCTGCCCTGGTCCAACCCCGCCTTCAACGGCCTGGCCTTCTCGCAGAGCCTGTCGGACGACAACACCTCGGGCCACCTGCGGCTGATCTGGAAGGCGGCGGATCACCTCAGCCTCTATGCGGGCTATGCCGAGGGCTACAAGGCCGGCGGCTTCAACCTCGACCGCGCCCAGACCAACCTGGTCCCCGACCGCAGCACCCGCTTCGGCGCCGAGACCGTGCGCAGCGCCGACCTCGGGGCCAAATGGAGCCGCGGCGGCCTGCTGGTCAGCGCCTCGGCGTTCGACCAGCGCTTCGACGACTTCCAGCTGAACACCTTCCTAGGCACCACCTTCATCGTCCGCTCGATCCCCCGGGTGACCGTGCGCGGCGCCGACATGGACGTGATCTGGCTGGCGCCGGTGGAAGGCCTGACCCTGCAGGGCGGCGCCGTCTATGCCCGCACCCGCTATGGATCGGCCGCCAACCCCGGCCTGCCGCTGCTGCCCGGCGCGCGGCTGTCCTTCGCGCCCCTGTGGTCGGCCTCCGCCTCGGCCAGCTATCAGCGCCCGCTGGCGGGCGGCCTGGTGGCCCGCGCCACCCTCGGGGCGAAATACTCCAGCGCCTACAACACCGGCTCTGACCTGTTGCCGATCAAGGTGCAGAAGGCCTTCGCCCTGCTGAACGCCCGCGTCGCCGTCGGCCCCGCCAGCGGCCGCTGGAGCGCCGAGCTGTGGGCCCAGAACCTCACCGACGAGCGCTACTACCAGGTGGCCTTCAACGCCCCCTTCCAGGGCTCCACCGGCGTGCGCGACGCCCCCGCCCCCCTCTACGACCCCGCTCGCGACACCCAGACCTACGGCGCCTTCCTCGGCGCCCCGCGGACGGTGGGGGCGACGGTGCGGGTGCGGTACTGAAAGGGCGATTGCGGGGGTGCGAAGAATAGACGCCCCAATCGCCGCATAGGGTGCGGTGATTGGGCCTGCGGTTGATCCGGGCCATCGATCGCAAATAGCATCGCGGGACCAAAGAGGAATATTTGGACCCGTCACCGTATTTCCCGGGTGGGGTCGATTAGAGCCATGAAGACGCGGCCCATTGTGCTTGGCATTCTAGCGGGTGCGCCTGCCGCCGCGACGCGGGCGTCATCGTGGAGCGGATCGGATCTGGTGAGCGCCGCTCGGCGCAAGGTGGGGGTCACCAAGGGCTATGACAGCCGCTATCACACCATGGCCTATCCGGGAGGCGATTTGGCCTTAGGGACTGGTGTCTGCGCCGATGTGGTCGTGCGCGCCGCCCGCGACGCCTGGGGCGCAGACCTTCAGCAATTGGTCCATGAGGACATGACACGCGCCTTTGCGGCCTATCCGAAACGGTGGGGATTGAAACACCCGGACAGCAACATCGATCACCGGCGCGTCCCCAACCTGGAACCTATTGGAATCGCCAGGGCGCGCGCCTTTGGCATGCCCGTTCGCGCACCTGGGGGGCAGGGTTCCCCGGGCCTCTGTCACCCGGCGATATCCTGACGTGGAGGACGTTCCTCAACGGGGGGCCGCATGTGGCCATCGTATCGGAAGGTGGCCGATGGCCGCGCATCGTGCAGAATCATGGTTGGGGCGTGCATGAGGATCTGCTGGTGCAGTTGTGGCTCGATGCGGCCGAAGGTCACTACCGGTGGAGGCCCGGACGGTAGCCGTCCCTCATGGATGGATTGTGACAGGAGCTTCTATCGCCGCACCACCGTTCGCGATTTCGGTCTTCCCGTAATTCCATAATTTCCAGGGCTCTCACCGCCCGAAAAACGCGCCCAGCATACCGCTCAGGCCTGGACGGCCGGGGGCGCGGACACGCGTCACCTCCGGCCATTCCTCCAATCGAAGATCATGGCGATAGCCGGTCAGGGCCTCGGCAAGGTCCATCGGCGCGTCGAAAACGCCGTCGACGTGGAGGTCATCGGTCACGCCAACCTCGGCGTCATAGGCATCCTGCGTCTCCATGATCTTGGCCCTGACGCCTGGCCAGTGGGGCGGCGGCTCGCCGGTCACGGCGAGATGCCTTTCACACTTCTCGCAGTCGTGCGCGATGGACCAGACTTCGCGCCCATTCCTGTAGCCCCAAGCCTGGCTGACCATAACGTGTTCTTCAATAGACCACGCCATCGCCTCCGCCCCGGCTGCCGACACGGTCGCCAGCGTCTCCGGTCCGAACCGCATAAAGTCATTCGCCTCAAGGATCACCCAGTCTCCGGACGACCCGATGAAGATCTTCTTGCGGTGACCTCTAACCGACCGGGTGGCCGGCGCGAGCGATAATCGGGCGAGTACCTGTTGCTGCGTGGGGCCCCTCACAGCCAGCACGGATATCGAAAAGCCCACCGCATCCCTCCGAAGTTCAAAGCCAAATCATAACCCTGGGGAACAAAAGGAACAATAGAGGAACACACAGCGGTTCGAGTGCGATGGCGGCGGTGGTTCTGCACAAGCGTGATCGAGATGTGGCTACTTGCGTCGATCGCTCCGCCTGGTTCCGTAGGATCCATATGCAGCGCCCCCAGAGCCGGAAATTGTGCCTACATGATGTGGCCGCCAAACATCATATCGGTACCCTGACCCCAGTTCTTTCCTTGCTCTTCGCTGAGGACCAGTTGGATCCGTGCTGTATCCCATCTTCGCTTCGACGGGCACACCTCGAATTGTGGAATGATCCGCGACTGTATAACCTTCAGACAATGGAACCCTAACCTGAATTTTTACAGGAATATCTCCTTTCAGTAACGACTTCGCTAGGGAAAAAGCCTCTCCAATATTCCCTTTGGCTTCATTTGACAGGCCATCTGTCCAGTTAGCGCCCATAATTCCGAGGCGTGCCGCAAGAAGGACGGTGGCGGCGGCGGCGCCCGCGTCCTGAGCATCGCTGCGGCTTTGAGTATCATATCTGCTTCGAGCTTGTTCAGCCGTGAGTCGGGCCGCGTAGTTCTTAGCCAGCTGGCCCATGGAGCGACTGTGAAGGCCCGCAGCGACTCCTGCCGCTATCTGGTCGGACTTCCCTAACGTGAAAACGTCTGCTGCCTTGCGGACCGCTGCGTCGACATTCATGCCGCCTTCCCGGATATCTCGGGCCGTTATTCCGAGGATTCCCTTCCGCCCTGCCATACAGCCTCCAACCATCCAAAAAATGCATTATGCATTCTTGGGCTGGCGAGTCAATCGCAAGACCATGCGGAAGGGCTCGCGGCTTTTCGAAACGCGGATTTGCACGTTTGAACGCCCCACCCGCTCACCACCCCTCATCCGCACGCGCCCCGCCAATCGCCTCGGCGATGCGCGCGCGGGTCCCCTCGGTGGTCCCCGCCGGCAGGTCGTCCGGCGCGAACCAGGCGACCCTCGCGATCTCGCCCTGGGCGCTGGCGGCGCACGTTTCCCAGGCCCCGGCGCGATACAGCAGCACATGGTCACCGGGAAAGTGCGCCTCCAGGCTATGGATCGACACCAGGGCGGGGCGTTCGGTCAGGCGGATTCCGGCTTCCTCGGCCAGTTCGCGGGCCAGGGCGGCCTCGGCCGTCTCGCCGCGCTCGACCCCGCCGCCGGGCAGGTGCCAGCCCGCCACATAGGTGTGCTCGACCAGCAGCACCCGCCCCTCGGCGTCCGTGACCAGACCCCGCACCCCGAGGGTGAGGCCGCGGCGGGCCCGGGCCGAGGCCTGGATGAGGGGGCGGCCAAGCCAGGCGCCGAGGATCAGCAGCCGCATCGGGTCCGTCGCCGGGCGCTCACTGAGGGGCCGAGGCGGACGGCCCCTGCAGTCCCCGGCGCAGGACGCCCCAGACGTTGGTTAGGGCCGAGACGAACCCCACCACCGTGGCCAGCCCCTGGAACACGGCCCAGGCGGTGCGCAGGGCCGCGCCCCCGGTCGCCGCCTGCACCAGGGGGAAGATCAGGTGGCTGACGGCGATGCGGAACTGGGCGTAGGCGCGGGAATATTCGATCGCCGCCCCGGCGATGGCCGCCGCCGCCACCGCGCCCAGCACCGGCGCCCACAGCAGCGGCAGGGCCAGAAGCGCGCCGCCCACGATCAGCACCGCCTTGGTCGCCGCCGTCTCCCGCGCCGCCAGGGTAAGGATAGCGAAGGCCGCCAGGGCTGCGGTCAGAAGGAGGAACAGGACCGGCAGCACCGCGTCGGCCACCTGGGCCAGGGGCGCATGCGTCAATAGCCGCCCGCCGCCGATCAGGCCCAGCGCCAGCATCAAGGCGCCGAGCCACAGGGCGCCGTACTGGCCGAACCGCTTGTAGACCAAGGCGCCGTTGAGCATGGCTGGGGCCCCGCCGTTGAAGACCCATCATGCCAAGCGGGCCCGCGGGCGTCGAGGCCCCGGCGCGCCCGGTGCTTGCGCGCCGCCGCCGGGGCCGCTACGAGCGGCCATCGCCCCATCCGCGGAGCCCCGTCATGATCGCCATCCTCGTCGTCGCCGTCTTCGTCATCAGCTTCGGCGCCCTGAACTTCTTCGAGTTCGGCCGCGTCGACTGAGCCTGAGCCGTTGACCGGCGCGGCCCTGATCACCGGCGCCGGACGCCGCATCGGTCGCACCCTGGCCCTCGCCGTGGCGCGGGCCGGCCACGACGTCGCGATCCACTACCACCGCTCGGCCGACGAGGCCGAGCAGACCGCCGCCGAGGTGCGCGCCCTGGGCCGCACGGCGGTCTGCCTCCAGGCCGACCTGGCCGACGCCGGCCAGCTGGAGGGCCTGATCGCCGCGGCGCGCGCGGCGCTCGGCCCGCTCACCCTGCTGGTCAACAACGCCTCCCTGTTCCAGGACGACCGCGTCGGCGCCCTCGGCCTCGACCTGTTCGAGGCGCACATGGCCGCCAACCTGCGGGCGCCCATCTTCCTGGCCCAGGCCTTCGCCGCCCAGGCGCCGGCCGCGGGGGGCCTGGTGGTCAACCTCATCGACCAGCGGGTGCTGCACCCCAATCCGCAGTTCTTCAGCTACAGCCTGTCCAAGTCCGCCCTGTGGAGCGCCACCCGCACCCTGGCCCAGGCCCTCGCCCCGGCCATCCGCGTCAACGCCATCGCCCCCGGCCCCACCCTGGCCTCGATCCACCAGACGCCCGAGGCCTTCGCCGCCGAGGTCGCCGGCGTCCCCTTGCAGCGGGCCGCCGGGCCCGATGAGATCGCCGCGGCGCTCCTGTATCTGATTGACGCCCCCTCGGTGACCGGACAGATGATCGCCGTGGACGGCGGCCAGCACCTCGCCTGGCGCACCCCCGACATCGTCGATCCCTAGAAGGCCGCCCCCTGACCGCCCCCCTCCTCACGCCCCCCGCCGCCGGCGTCCGCACCCGGCAGACGACCGTGTTCGTGCGCGGCCTGACCGTTCAGGCCGAGGTCGGCGTCCATGCCCATGAGCACGGCCGCCGCCAACCGCTGATCGTCGACGTCGCCCTCGCCCTGGACGCCGCCGGCTTCGAGCACATCGCCGATACCGTCAACTACGAGACCGTCCGCGACCGCGCCGTGGCCCTGGCGGCCGCCGGCCACTGGAAGCTGGTGGAGACCTTCGCCGAGCAGCTGGGCCACGCCCTCATCGTTGATCCCCGCGTCCGCACCGTCCACGTCCGGGTGGAGAAACCCGAGGCCCTGGCCCCCGACGCCGCCGCCGCCGGGGTGGAGATCGTCCTGGAGCGTCCCTGACATGGACGCCCCGGGCGGCGAGGGCGCCTATCGGGTCAGGGCCGGCCCCCTGAAGGCCGAGGCCGTCTGGAGCCTGGAGGAGAGGTGCCTCGTGCGGCGGACCGGCGCCGCCCAGGCCCGCTGGCCTCTGGCCGACCTCACTCGCATGAGCCTGCTGCGCCAGCCCAACCGCTACGGTCCCGACCAGCGCATCGCCCAGCTGCGGTTTGGCCGGCGCACCGTCGCCTTTCCCTCGCAGGGCTGGGCGGGGGTCGGCCGGCCTCAGGACGGCACGCGGGAATTCTCGGCCTTCGTCCGCCGGCTGGCGGCCGAGGCAGCCGAGGCGGCGCCGGCGGCGCGGTTCGGGTCGGGGGGGCGGGCGCCGGCCGCCGCCGGAGTCTATGGCGCCGCGGCCCTCCTGGGCGTCGCCCTGGTCGTCCTCATCACCGTGGCCGTCTCGGCGCGGCAACTGCCGATCGGCCTGGATTTCGGCGCGCGGCTGCTGTTCGTCCTCATCCTTCTGCTCGCCGCCGTTCCCTGGCTGCCGGGACCGGGGGCGGGCGCCTTCGATCCCCGCGCCATCCCGGACCATCTCGCCCCCCTCGGTTGAGCGGCCGGCCAACGCCGCCGTGCTTTGGCCGCAGCATCGGGGTAAGGCTCCGCGCTCACAGGAGCCAGCCATGAGCCTCATCGATCGCGGCGGCGAGGACCGCGTCCTGCCCGCCATCGTCTACGGCCTGTATCTGCTGGGCCTGGCGACCTTCCTGACCATCCCGGTGGGCCTGGTCGTGGCCCTGAGCGCCCAGGGCAAGGCCGGGCCACGCACGCGATCGCACTACGTCTTCCAGGCCCGCACCGTCTGGACGGCCCTCGGCTGGTGGATCATCGGCGGCCTGATACTGGTGACCGGGGGCGTGCTGTCGCTGGTGCTGGTCGGCGTGCCGATCTTCCTCCTGGGCCTGCTGATCTTCGCCGTCGGCCACATCTGGTTCGCGGTGCGGTGCCTGCTGGGCGCCTATTACCTGCTCCGGGGCGAGGCCTATCCGAGGCCAAGGACGTGGCTGTTTTGACGGCGGGGGCGCCGCGGCCGTGCGCAGACCGGCGCAGGCCACGAGGGCGCGATACCCCTGTGAGGCGAGGAAGCTAGGCTTTTGGTTGTCCGCGGGTCCAGATGGACATCGGGAAACCTTGGGGGAGGCCCATGCGCATCGTCGTCACGCTGGGCAAGCTGCTCGGCAGCCTGGCCATCGCCTTTGTCGGCTATTTCATCATGGCCGCCGTCGGCTGGCCCGAGCCCCTGGACTCGATGACCCTGGAGCGCAGCTTCGTCGGCGGCGCCTTCATCCTGCTGGGCGCCCTGTGCGCCATCGCCACCCTGATGCCCCCCCGGCGCAAGCCGGCCCCGGCCGCGGTCATGCGGTTCGACGATCCGCCCGCACCGGAGCCGCAGACCGCGCCTGCGCCTGCCCCCCTCCCCGTACCCGTTCCCCTCGCCGTCGTTGCGCCCCAGCCACTGGCCGAAGCGCCGGTCCCGGAATCGGTCGCCCCGCCGCTGGCGGAGCCGGCGCCGGAGCCGAAGCCAGAGCCTGAGCCTGAGCCTGAGCCTGAGCCTGAACCTGAGCCGGAGCCGGAGCCGGAGCCGGAGCCGGAGCCTGCCACCGTCCATCCCGCCAGCCTGGCCTCCGTGCAGGCCGACCTCGCCAGCGGCGACCAGGCCTTCGGCGACGCCCATATGGACGAGGCGCTGGAGCGCTACGGCGCCGCCCTGGACAAGGCCCGCCAACTGCACGATGCGGCGCCGGGGCCGGAGACGCGGGACCTGCTGGCCTGCGCCCTCAAGTCGGTGGGCGACGCCAATGACGAGACCGGCCGCCTGGATCCCGCCACGGCCGCCTATGAGGAGGCGCTGGCGATCCGCCTGGACCAGCTGCAGGCGTCGCCGGACGACCCCGACCGCAAGCGCGCCGTCTCCCTGATCCTGGAGCGGCTGGGCGATGTGCGCGAGGCCCGTGGCCACGTCAGCCGGGCCCTCGACCTCTACCGCCAGAGCCTGCCCCTGGCCCAGAGCCTCGCCGACTCCGACCCCGAGAACCCCCGCTATCGGGACGATCTGGAGACGACGCGCAAGCGCCTGGCCGAGCTGGAAGCCCAGACCGCTCCGCGCGTATGAGGCGCCGCCCCCCTCGTGGGGGGCTGAGAAAAGTCGCCGCCAGGCTGTCACTGGCGCGCGGATGGGGTATCTGTCCCCGTCCGCCGTCTCGCATCCGAGCCCGCCCTCCAGCGATCCCAAGAGCCTCCCATGTCCCAGCCCTCCTCCCTGGACTTCGCCCACACCCCCCACGGGGCTCTGACCTCGGTGGAGGCGCGTGAGGCGCTGCTGGTGAATCCGGGGTTCGGACGCGTGTTCACCGACCACATGGTGACCATCCGCTACAAGGACGGGATCGGCTGGCATGACGCCCGGGTCGAGCCGCGCGCGCCCATCGCCCTGGATCCCGCCAGCGCCGTCCTGCACTACGCCCAGGAGATCTTCGAGGGCCTGAAGGCCTACCGGGCCGACGACGGCGGCGCGACCATGTTCCGCCCGGAAGCCAATGCGGTGCGCTTCCAGCAGTCGGCCGAGCGTCTGGCCATGCCGCTGCTGCCCGAATCCCTGTTCGTCGAGAGCCTGGACCGCCTGGTCAAGATCGACCGTGACTGGATCCCCGGCGGCGACGGCAGCCTGTATCTGCGGCCATTCATGTTCGCCAATGAGGTGTTCCTGGGGGTCAAGCCCTCGTCGGAATACCTCTATTGCGTCATCGCCTCCTCCGTCGGGTCCTATTTCAAGACCACGGCCGACGCCGTCTCCGTCTGGGTGTCGCAGGACTATACGCGGGCGGCCCCCGGCGGCACCGGCGCGGCCAAGTGCGGCGGCAACTACGCCGCCAGCCTGCAGGCCCAGGCCGAGGCCTCGCGCCACGACTGCGACCAGGTCGTGTTCCTCGACGCGGTCGAGCGCAAATGGATCGAGGAGCTGGGCGGCATGAACGTCTTCTTCGTCCTGGACGACGGCTCGCTGATCACCCCGCCCACCGGCGGCACCATCCTGGCGGGGATCACCCGCGACTCCATCCTCACCCTGGCCCGGGCCAAGGGCGCCGTGGTGCGCGAGGAGGCCTACTCCCTCGACCAGTGGCGCGCCGACGCCCAGAGCGGCCGGGTGCGCGAGAGCTTCGCCTGCGGCACCGCCGCCGTCCTCACCCCCATCGGCAAGGTGCGCACGGCGGACGGCGACTTCACCATCGGCAACGGCGGCCAGGGCCTGCGCACCGGCGAGATGCGGGCCGAGCTGGTGGCCATCCAGCGCGGCCACGCTCCCGACCCCTACGGCTGGGTGCACCGCGTCTTCTAGAACTCTAGATTGTGAAAACAGCTCACAACATCTCCGATCACCCGGCGAATGCCGGGGCCCAGATCATAGGTCAGTACGACGGAGCCTTAGGATCTGGTTCCCGGCATTCGCCGGGACGATCGGGTTGGAGCGTAGTGATTCCATACCTATCGATTGCGCCTGGGGATAAGGTCGCGCCATGCAGCCCGCCGACGCCCGCCTGATCCTGCGCGAGGAAGAGCTCGACGCCACCCTTGAGCTGTTCTTCCTGGCCGAGGCGGCCCTGTGGTCCACCGCCGACGCCGCCCTGGACGGCGAGGGCCCGGGCCTGGGGCGGGGGCACTATCGCCTCGCCTTCCTTCTGAAGCGGCGCCCGGGGATGGGCGTCCAGGACCTGGCCCGCCTCACCGGCCTGTCCAAGCAGGGCGCCAGCCGCGTCCTGGCCGACCTGGAAGGGCTGGGACTGGCGACCAAGGCGGCGGGGGAGGCCGATATGCGCCGCCGCCCGGCGGTGCTGACCCCCGAGGGGGCGGCCTTCGAGGCGCGGGTGTCAGAGCGGATGCGCGCCCACCTGTCGCGGGCCTATCGCGCCGGCGGTCTGGACGCGGTGGGCGGGGCGCGCCGCATCCTCGACGCCGTGGCCGGCCCGCGGGCGGCGCCCGGCCCGCCGCGCCCCACGGCCAGCGGCGCATGACTGCCGCCCCCGGCCCCCTGCCCGGCGCCGGCCGCCACCTGCTGGTGGTGGACGACGACGACCGCATCCGCGACCTGCTGAAGCAGTATCTGGCCCGCGCCGGCTTCCGCGTCACCGGCGCCCGCGACGCCGCCGCCGCCCGGCGCCTGCTGGCCACCCTGGACTTCGACCTGCTGGTGTTCGACGTGATGATGCCCGGCGAGGACGGCCTGGCCCTGACCCGCTGGCTGCGGGCCGAGGCTGCGCCCAAGGGCCAGACCCCGGTTTTGATGCTCACCGCCCGCGGCGAGGCCGAGGACCGCATCGGCGGCCTGTCCGCCGGCGCCGACGACTATCTGCCCAAACCCTTCGAGCCGCAGGAGCTGCTGCTGCGCATCGAGGCCATCCTGCGCCGGGCCGCTCCCCGCGCCGGGGCGCGCCGGCTGTCCCTGGGGCGCTGCGCCTTCGACCTGGGGCGCGGCGAGCTGGTCTGCGACGACGCCCCCGTGCGCCTGACCGAGGCCGAGACCTTTCTGCTGCGCCAGCTGGCCCGCACGCCGCATCAGGCCATCGACCGCATGGCCCTGGCGTCCGGCGCCGCCGACGGCCGCGCCGTGGACGTGCAGGTGACCCGCCTGCGCCGCAAGATCGAGGCCGACGCCAAGGCGCCCCGCTACCTGCTCACCGCCCGCGGGGTCGGCTACATGCTCGCGCCGGACGAGGCCTGACCGTGTCCAGCCGCGCCCTGCGCCTGCTCTGGCCCCGGTTCCTCAAGCGGCGCCTGCCCACCTCCCTGTTCGGCCGCTCCCTGCTGATCATCGTCCTGCCGGTGGCGATCATGCAGGTCGCCGTCACCTGGGCCTTCTTCGACGCCCATTGGCAGACCGTCACCAGCCGCCTGTCCGACGGCCTCGCCGGCGAGGTGGCGTGGACGGTGGAGAGCTTCCAGGAGAACCCCGCCGACCTGCCCCGCATCGCCCGCCAGGCCGAGCACGCCATGAACCTGTCGGTGGCCCTGCAGAGCGGCCGCGACCTGCCGGTGACCAAGCGCTACGCCCTGTTCGCCCCCATCGACCGGTCCCTGAAGGCGGCCCTGACCAAGCGCCTGGGCGGCGGGCGGTTCTGGTTCGACACCGTCCGCTACCCCGCCTATGTCGACATCCGCGTGAAGGTCGACCAGGGGGTGCTGCGCATCCTCGCCCCCCGCGAGCGCGCCTTCGCCACCCAGGGCCACATCTTCATCCTGTGGATGGTGGTGGCGACCCTGCTGCTGACCGGCGTGGCGATCCTGTTCATCCGCAACCAGGTGCGCGCCATCGAGCGCCTCGCCGAGGCCGCCGACGCCTTCGGGCGGGGGCTCGACATGCCCGCCTTCAAACCCTACGGCGCCCGCGAAGTGCGCCAGGCCGCCGCCGCCTTCATCGCCATGAAGGCCCGCCTGCAGCGCCACATCGAGCAGCGCACCGCCCTGCTCGCCTCGGTCAGCCACGACCTGCGCACGCCCCTGACCCGGCTGAAGCTCGAGCTGGCCCTCGCCGAGCCCACCAGCCGCACCGCCGACATGAAGCGCGACCTGGCCGAGATGGAGCATATGATCGACGAATACCTGGCCTTCGCCCGCGGCCAGGGCGGCGAGGCGGTGGAGGCGGTGGGCCTGCGCCAGCTGATCGACGAGGTCTGCGAGGGCGCCGCCCGGGCCGGGGCCGCCGTGACCATCGAGGCCGAGGGCGGCCTGACCACCCGGGTGCGCCCCAACGCTTTCAAGCGCGGCCTGTCCAACCTGGTGATGAACGCCGCCGCCCATGGCAGCCGCGTCGTGGTGGCCGCCCGCGCCCTGCCGTCGGGGGGCGTCGAGGTGACCGTCGACGACAACGGCCCCGGCATCCCGGAGGCCCGCTACGAGGAAGCCTTCCGCCCCTTCAACCGCCTCGACGAGGCGCGCAACCAGAACGAAAAGGGCGTCGGCCTCGGCCTCGCCATCGCCCGCGACGTCGCCCGCGGCCACGGCGGCGACGTGACCCTGGGGGTCAGCCCGCTGGGGGGCCTGCGGGCGGTGATCCGGCTGCCGGGGTAGGCGTTAGCGCTCCTGCGCCAGGGGGATCAGCTCGTCCGTGATAAACGCGATCCTGGAGAGAAGGTCCTCGGCGTTGGCCGGCGAGGCCTTGGCCTCGATCGGGTAGCTTTCGGACAGATCGCGGCCCGCCAGGATGTTGTCGGCCCAATCCTGGCCAATGGCGCAATAGAGATGGAGCGCCAGCGCCGGGTCGGTGGCGACCTCGGTTTCGAAGCACATGGTCGGAAGGTTGCCCACCACGACCCAGCGCTCCGTATCCTCCTCGCCTTCGACCGCCCAATGAAATTGCACGAGAAACAGCGCCAGAACGGGCGAGACGCCAAAGGCGAGAATGACCTTCTTGATCGGCGGCGCCCATCGCAGACCCCGCACGTAATCCGAGGCGACTTCCGACATAAACTGGAGGGCGTAGACCTCTTCCGCGCTCTCATAGTCGATGTTCCGGCCCACCGGAAAGTCTGAGGGGTCGATGGGGCGAAACAAGGTCGATCGTCCTCGAATGGGTTGCTAGGTAAACAAAACGATCGGATCGCCACGCTTCCACTTGGGATTGTGACGCTTCTGTTCCTGTTCGATTTCGCGCCGCGTGGGCTGGCCCATCATGGAGTTTGCGAAATCCTCGACGCTGTCGATGGAGATACGACCGGACAATATTCCGGTCAAAGTGGGAATGATCGACAGCACGCCCAAACCTCTCTGAACCCTTCCACCGAAAGCCCTCGCGATACTCGCCCGCGCGCCCCATCGCGCGCTATCGCCGTTCGCCAGGTGCTCAGCCCGGTGCGCGTCGGGATGCATAGGCCGAATATTCTCGAGGACATTCTTCCCCCCATCCGCAATCGCCCTGTAATGCGCCACGTCGTAGTCTCGTCCAGTGACCGGGTCACGCGGCCAATCCCCATTCTGACGCACATGCTCGCGTTTCAAGCCCCGATTGGCGGGATTGCCGATTTCCACGAAAAGGCCGCCATCACCTTCAACAAAGCTGGTCTTATCTAACAGGGCGGGATCAAGGCCGAGGCGATCCGATTGCAAGCGTGGGGGCCGTCGGTCATCGAAGGAATTTCGAGTATAGCGCCTCGGCCCCGTGAAATTCTGCTGATTGAGTCGATAATCGTTTCCAAATTGGTCGGGAAACCCTGACTTTAGCCGGCCTAAGACGCCGTATCGCACACGTCTACCAGGATACCGTCCATTCCTGTAAACGGCTCCATAGGGTGCGGTAATAGGCACTGATCTACGCAGAACTCTATTGGCTGTGACATTATCGGCCATGCGGTGACCTCTGGCTATCTTATGAACTTCGGCCCCGGGAACCGTATTCGGACAACCTCCCTTGTCCTCGCGGCGCCCGTGAGCCTGGGGCTCGGAAGTAAGTAAAGCATAGGCAAAAAATAGGCGCTGTCAAGAACAAACCGCGAACTTGGGCTAGGCCAACGGGGGCGATTTCGTAGAACCGCCGAAAGTCGCGGGCGATGGCCGGTGCTGACTGTCGGGCACTCCACACCGCCGTACGCTTGGCGGAGCATGATTTCACCGGCCGAAGTGTGTAGAGGACGGCGCCTTGCGCCGCCGCGCCGCGGTGCGCCTTCGGCGCATCCTTGACACGCTTCAGCCAGTGAAAAACCTGTCCATCAAGCGCGCGACGGCATGCTGTGGCGTTTTACTCCCCAAGAGACTACCGCGCTCCCAACCCCAACCCCGATCATCCCCGCGAAAGCGGGGAGCCAGGTTTTTTTGCTGGCATGAATGGCCGGTTTGGGGTCGAAAGCGGTCAAAGACCCTGCCCACGCTCGTCGAAAAACCTGTGTCCCCGCTTTCGCGGGGATGACCGGAATGAGTGATAACGCCCGCCCCCCTGCCTCTCACTTGAGGCGGCCGCCGGCTTCCGACCAATCCTCCGCCGCGCGAGATAGCCGCGCGCGACAAGGCGGCGGTCGCGCTTACCGCCCGGGAAGGCAAGGGTCACGCCCCCGGGGGGCCATCGTAGAACTCCACCTGCATGCGCATCGCCCCGACCGGGGTGACGAAATGCGGTTGCTCCGGCAGGATCACGCCGCTGGCGGCCGGGGACAGCCGATGCTCGGCGGGGGGCTCCAGGATGGTCAAGAGCAACTCGCCCTCCAAGACCCGGATCACGCCCCACACGCCCGCCTTGGTGCGGTGCTCGCCGCGCAGGCCGGCCGGGAGGGTGGTCTCGTCGAACACCGGGGTGATCCGGTACGGGATGCGCGGGTCCGCCGCCATTTCAGGCCGCCGCGCGGATGTCGTCGGCATGCTCGGGATAGGGGGCGACGGCCCGGTCGTTGGGCAATCCCGCAATGGTGTCGGCGAAGCCGTGGTTGACGTCGCGGTGATGGGCCTCGTCGGCGCGCACCACCAGGATCACGTCGCGCAGGGTCGCCGTGTCGGGCAGGTTCCAGTAGTGTTTGGCGATGGCCGGCGCGGGCACGTTGGGCGAGCGGCCCTCGTCGATCTCTTCGAGATACAGGGTGTAGCTGATCACCGCCTCTTCCTCGAAATAGCCGACGATCCGGTGGGCCGTGCGATTGGACACCAGGTAGAGCAGGAAGAAGCCGATGTAGAAGACCCACTGCACGGCGATCACCACCAGCCGCTCGAACAGGCTGGGCTGGGCGATCTGCACGAAGGTCATCAGGTGCATGCGCTCGTTCTCCGCCTCCTCCATCAGGGTGCGGATCCAGCCGTCGTCGTCGCGCATCCGGCGCAGGGCGGTCAGGTGGTTGATGGTCGCCCCGACCATGCCGGGCACGGCGGCGACGGTCTCCAGCACGATGGCGCGGTGGCCGTACCGCTTGGCGAAGAAGGTGTCGGCGGTGAACCTGAGCAGCTTGGTGAAGCCGAGGGCGAAGTGGTCGGAGAGGCCCCTGGGCTCTTGGTGCACGGCCGGCTGCGCCTCGCGCTCCTCGGCCAGGGCCTCGTCATCGGGGGTGAGTATCGAATTGACCATGGCTGCGCTCGCGTCTGCCCGCCCCCGCTCCGATAAAGCGCTAGCGGCCGGAACGATCCGAACTTTCCGCAGCCGCTCGCCCCCGGCCTACCCCCCCAGTTCCTCGCTCCGGCGCACGCAGGCCATCACCGTCTCGCGCATCAGGGGGCCGAGGCCGCCGGCCTCCGCGTTCAGCACAGCCAGGGCGGCGGCGGTGGTGCCGCCGGGGGAGGTGACCTGGCGGCGCAGCTCGGCGGGGTCCTCGCCGGAGCCCGCCATCAGGGCGGCGGCGCCGATCATGGTCGCCCTCGCCAGGCGGCGCGAGGCGTCCGCCGGCAGGCCGACGGCCTCGCCGGCCGCCTCCAGGGCCTCCACCAGGGCGTAGAAATAGGCCGGGGCCGAGCCGGACACGGCGGTGGCGGCGTGCATCATCGCCTCGTCCGGCAGGTCGACGGTGGTCGCCACCGGGTCGAACAGGGCGTGGGCGCGGGCCAGCCCCTCGGGATCGTGGGCGGCGATGCTGGCGACGCCCTTGCCGATGGCCACGGCCGTGGTCGGCATCACCCGCGCCACCCGGCGGCCGCCGAAGCCCGCGGCGATGTCGGCCGCGGTGACGCCCGCGGCGATGGAGACGATCACCGCGTCCGGGGCCAGGTGCGCCTGGATCTGCGCCGCCGCCTCGCGCCAGATCTGCGGCTTGACCGCCATCAGCACGGTGCGCGCCCGGCCGACCACCTCCAGCGTCCCCTCGAGGGCTCCCCCCGCCAGCGCGGACGTGGCCGCGTCGCTGGGGTGAGGGTCGCGGATGATCAGGTCCGGCAAGTCGAACGCGCCGGCTCTGAGCCAGCCCTCGATCAGGGCCCCGCCCATGCGGCCGGCGCCCAGAAGCAGGATCGGTGTCGTCGATGGTTCGCTCATCACGCCGCTTTACCGGCCAAGGCGCGTGGTTCCTAGGGCGTTCGGCGGCTTTTGTGACCCATCCACATCTCGAACCCCCGGCGTACGCCGGGGCCCAGATCCTAGGGCGTTGACGTCTCAGCCATAGGATCTGGCTCCCGGCGTACGCCGGGAATACGGAGCAAGGTCACCCGGCGATTGGCGCGCCAGACCCTTAGGCCTGGCCGACGGTCTCGAACATGCAGGCGGCCATGGCGTCTTCCGGGGTCTTCCCGCCATTCAGCAGGAAGTCGAAGGCCGGGTAGAAACGGTCCGCCGCCTCCACCGCCGCATCGATCATCGAGGCGGCCTGGGCCAGGGTCGGGCGCTCGCCGCGCGGCAGGGCCATGGCGTGGCGGAACACCACCTCGCCGTCCTCGGGCCAGACCTCGAAATGGCCGAGCCAGACGCGCTGGTTTATCATCGACAGCATGTTGAAGGCCGCCGGGCGCTTGGACTTCTTGGCGCGGACGTCGAGCGACAGGCACAGTTGCAGGCAGTCGGCCTCGGGCCGCCAGGCGAACCACAGCTCATAGTCCTTCCAGTCGCCGGCCAGGGCGAAGGCCAGGTCGCCGTCGTCGGTGCGGTCGAAGGACAGGTTCTCGGCGGCCAGGACATGTTCGATCACGTCGAGCGGGTCGAGGGCGAAGTCGATGTCGTCTTCTTCCGACTGAGGCGTGTCCATGCTTAGCGCCCTTTCGTTGGCGGCAGGTTCCGGCCGCGCGGACGCGAGACGGGAATCGTCACTGGTGTGAAGCCTAATCTGCTTCGGGGGCGTCGTCTCAACCGGCTTCTTGTTCGGCGCGAGCCGATGGGCCCGGATCGCCCTTCATACGCGCTATTTCCCCCCTCAAGGCGAGCAGCTCTGCCTTCAGGGCGTCGAACTCGTCGCGGCGGACCAGGTCGAATTCGGCGACCATGCGGTCGGCCTGGGCGCGCATGGCCGTCTTGGCCTCCTCTCCGGCGGCCTGGGCGATGCCCATGGCGGCGGTGGTGAGCTTGGCGAATTCGTCGAGGAAGGGGTTCTGGGTCTGCATCGGCCGGGCGAACTGGAGGGAATGGACCCTCTATATGGGAAGCGCGTGACGATTGCGAAGAGGATCGTGGCGAATCGCCGGGCCCGGCCTCTTGGGCGGCCCGGGTTTCCTGCTAAACCAGCGCGTCCCGCGACAGGAGCATCCGTGCCCTTCCCCAACTTCGATCCCGTGCTGCTCCACCTGGGGCCCCTCGCCATCCGCTGGTACGCCCTGGCCTATGTGGCCGGGATCCTGCTGGGCTGGCGCTGGGCGGTGTCCCTGGTGCGCAACCCCAGCCTGTGGCGCGGGGGCGAGCCCACCGCCACCCCGGCCCAGATCGACGATCTCATCCTGTGGGTGACCCTGGGGATCATCGTCGGCGGCCGGCTGGGCTCGATCCTGTTCTATTCCACCGACACGATCTGGACCGACCCCCTGGAGATCTTCAAGATCTGGAAGGGGGGGATGTCGTTCCACGGCGGACTGATCGGCGTGGGCGTCGCCCTGATCCTGTTCGCGCGCCGCAACGGGCTGAGCCTTTTGGGCCTCGCCGACATCGCCGCGGCCTGCGAGCCCATCGGCCAGGGCTTCGGCCGCATCGCCAACTTCATCAACGGCGAGCTGTGGGGCCGGCCCACCGACGGTCCCTGGGGCGTGGTGTTCTGCAACGAGCGGCTGCAGCAGGCCTACGGCGCCTGTCCAGCCGGTCTGGTTCCCCGCCACCCGAGCCAGCTCTACGAGGCGGCCCTGGAGGGGCTGGCCCTGTTCCTGATCCTGATGGCGGCCACGCACCTGGCCAAGTGGCTGCCCCGCAAGGGGGCCGTCACGGGGCTGTTCCTGATCCTTTACGCGGTGTTCCGTATCTCTCTTGAGAACGTGCGTCAGCCCGATGTGGGCATGCCGGACTTCCCCCTGGGGCTGACCATGGGCATGATCCTGTCCATCCCCATGGTGCTCGTCGGCGGCTTCCTGCTGTGGCGGGCCTTCCGCGAGCCGCCCACGCCCGCGGTGGCCTGATCCCCGGCATGGGACCTGAGGGTCACAGCCTAGCGGATCGCCTCAAGGCCCAGATCGCAGCCGAGGGGCCGCTCACCGTGGCCCAGTTCATGACCGCCTGCCTGCACGATCCGCAGGACGGCTACTACGCCACCCGCCCCGCCCTGGGCGGCGACGGCGACTTTCTCACCGCCCCCCTGGTCTCGCAGATGTTCGGCGAGTTGCTCGGCCTGTGGGCCGTGGACACCTGGCGACGGCTGGGGGCGCCCGAGCCCTTCCTCCTGGCCGAGGCCGGCCCCGGAGACGGGACCCTGATGGCGGACATCCTGCGCGCCGCCCGTCTCGACCCGGCCTTCCTCGCCGCCGCCCGCCTGTATCTGGTGGAGACCAGCGCGCCCCTGCGCGAGGCGCAGCGCCGCCGCCTGGCCGGGGCCGTCCCCGGACCCGCCTGGGTCGACAGCCTGGGCGCCCTCCCCCCGGACCAACCCCTGATTCTGATCGCCAACGAGCTGCTGGACTGCATGCCCGCCCGCCAGTTCGTTCGCCTCGCCCAGGGCTGGGCGGAGCGGCTCGTCGGGCTGGACGCCGCGGGCAATCTCGCCTTGGGCCTGTCGCGCACCCCGGCGGAGGGCCTGCTGCCCCCGGCGCCCGAGGGCGCGGTGCTGGAGATCAGCGCGGCCCAGACCGCCTTCGCCGCCGCCCTGGGGGCCCGCGTCGCCCGAGCCGGCGGGGCGGCGCTGCTGATCGACTACGGCCGGGACGCGCCCGGCTTCGGCGACACCCTGCAGGCCCTCCAGGCCCACCGGAAGGTCGATCCTCTGGACGCGCCCGGCCGCGCCGATCTCACTGTGCACGCCGACTTCCCCGCCGTCGCCGCCGCCGCCCGCGGCCAGGGGGCGTCGGTCAGCCCCATCCTCACCCAGCGCGACCTGCTCGGGCGGCTGGGGATCGAGGCGCGGGCGCAGGCCTTGGCCCAGAGCCGTCCGGACCTCTCGGACAGCCTGGCCCGCCAGCTTGCCAGGCTGACCGATGCGGATCAGATGGGCGTTCTGTTCAAGGCCCTGTGCATCCATGCGCCCACCCCGGCCGGCGCCCCCTTCACGCCGGCGCCCTTTGACGACGAGGCCTAGATGACCGCGCCGCAAATTCTCGCCTCCCCGCTCCTGGCGGCCCTGCCCGGGGTCCGCCACGCCTTCTTCACCCGCCAGGGCGGGGTGTCCAAGGGGGTCTACGCCAGCCTCAATGTCGGCGTCGGCTCGGCCGACGACCCCGGCGACGTGCAGGAGAACCGGGCCCGCTGCGCCGCGGCCCTGGGCATCGAGCTCAGCCACCTGCTGACCTGCTTCCAGGTCCACTCCTCCATCCCCGTGACCGCCGCCGCCCCCTGGCCGGCCCGCCCCGAGGGCGACGCGGTGGTCACCAAGGTTCCTCGCCTGGCCTGCGGGGCCCTGTCGGCGGATTGCGCCCCGGTGCTTCTCGCCGATCCCGAGGCCCGGGTGGTGGCGTCGGCCCATGCCGGCTGGAAGGGGGCCCTCGGCGGCATTCTCGCGGCCACCGTCGAGGCCATGGAAGCCCAGGGCGCCCGCCGCAGCCGCATCGTCGCCGCCGTCGGCCCCTGCATCGGGCCGGCCAGCTATGAGGTGGGGCTGGAGTTTCTCGAGAGGTTCCAGGCCGATGATCCTGGCCACGCACGTTTTTTCAGCCCTGGCGACATCCCGGCCAAGCGTCGCTTCGACCTGCCCGCCTTCGTGTTGTACCGATTGGAACAGGCCGGAATCGGCGCGGCGGAATGGATCGGCCGCGACACCTGCGAGGAGGGCCAGTTGTTCTACTCCAACCGGCGCGCCTTCCAGGCCGGAGAGACCGACTACGGGCGGCTGCTCTCGGCGATCGTGCTCGCCCCGTAGACCTCCGCGCGCGACTCCCCTTGCCCCGGCGGCGGCCCCTGGTAGAAGCGCGCCATTCCATGTCACGGGGCCGTCACCGATGAAGCTGCTAGCCGGCAACTCCAATCACGCCCTGGCCGAGGCGATCGCCCGCCATCTGGACATGCCCCTGACCAAGGCCCAGGTGAAACGCTTCGCCGACAACGAGATCTTCGTGGTCATCGAGGAGAACGTCCGCGGCGAGGATGTCTTCGTCATCCAGTCCACCTCGGCGCCCTGCAACGACCACCTGATGGAGCTGCTGATCTGCATCGACGCCCTGGTTCGGGCCTCGGCGCGGCGGATCACGGCGGTGATTCCCTACTACGGCTACTCGCGCCAGGACCGGAAGGTCGGCGGCCGCACCCCGATCTCGGCCAAGCTGGTGGCCAACCTGATCACCCGCGCCGGCGCCGATCGCGTCCTGGCGCTGGACCTGCACGCCGGCCAGATCCAGGGCTTCTTCGACATTCCCACCGACAACCTCATCGCCACGCCGGTCCTGGCCGACGACATCAAGCGCCATTACCCCCGCGCCAGCGAGCTGATGATCGTCTCGCCCGACGTGGGCGGCGTGGTGCGCGCCCGCACCCTGGCCAATCGCCTGGGGGCGGACCTCGCCATCGTCGACAAGATGCGCTCGGGTCCCGGCAAGAGCGAGGTCATGAACATCATCGGCGAGGTCAAGGACCGCCGCTGCATCCTGTTCGACGACATTGTCGATTCCGCCGGCACCCTGTGCAACGCCGCCGCGGCCCTCATCGAGGCGGGCGCCACCGAGGTCAGCGCCTATGTCTCGCACGGCGTCCTGTCCGGATCGGCCTGCGAGCGCGTCAGGGATTCGGTGCTCAAGGAGCTGGTCATCACCGACACCATCCAGGGCGCCGAATGCGAGAAGGTCCGCAAGGTCAGCGTGGCGCCCCTGATCGGCGAGGCCATCCGCCGGATCGCCAACGAGGAATCGGTGTCGAAGCTGTTCGACTGAGGCCCAAACGTCATCCTTGCGCGATGCGCAGCATCGACGCGAGGACCCAGCAGCGATGACCTCAACGCTGCGGTCACGCCCTGTAGCCCCCAGCCAGCCTTTTACGGCTTCATCAGGGATACGCGCTGCTGGGTCCTCGCGTCGGCCCAATGGGCCGCGCGAGGATGACGAACTTGTCGATTGGCGTAGGCCAACTTGGCCCGCCGCCAGGCCCTACGGCCACTTCACCACGGGCGGCATCGAGCTGAGGATCGAACTGACGTTGCCGCCGGTCTTCAGGCCGAAGGTGGTGCCGCGGTCGTAGAGCAGGTTGAATTCCACATAGCGGCCGCGCTGGATCAGCTGCGCCTCGCGCTCGGCCTCGGTCCAGGGCTGGGTCATGCGCTGGCGCACGATCTGCGGGTAGATGTCGGCGAAGGCCTTGCCGACGTCCTGGGTGAAGGCGAAGTCGCGGTCCCAGTCGCCGCTGTCGTGGCGGTCGTAGAAGATGCCCCCCGTGCCGCGGGGCTCGTCGCGGTGGGGCAGGAAGAAATACTCGTCGCACCAGGCCTTGTACTTGCCGAACCAGTCGGGGTCATGGGCGTCGCAGGCCGCCTTAAGGGCGCCGTGGAAGGCCAGGCTGTCGGGCGCGTCCTGGGTCCTCTGCTCGGCCAGCAGGGGGGTGAGGTCGGCGCCGCCGCCGAACCAGCCCTGGGTGGTGCAGATGTAGCGGGTGTTCATGTGCACCGCCGGCACGCGGGGGTTCCGCAGGTGGGCGATCAGGCTGATGCCGGTGGCGAAGAACCTCGGGTCCTCCTCGGTCCCGGGCATGGACTTGGCCATCTCGGGGGTGAAGCTGCCGAAGACGGTGGAGACATGGACCCCGGCCTTCTCGAACAGCCGGCCCTTGAGCATGCCCATCACGCCGCCGCCCCCGGCCGGCCGGTCCCAGGGGGTGCGCACGAAGCGCCCCGGCTCGGGGCCGTAGAGCTCTTCCGGCGCCTCGTCCTCGAGGGCCTCGAAGGCGTCGAAGATGCTGTCGCGAAGGGTTTCGAACCAGGCGCGGGCGCGGGCCTTGCGGTCGTCGAGGGGGGCGGTGTGGCTGCTCATGGCACCCTTATAATCAGCTTGGTGGGGGAACCGCCACCGGCCCTGCTTGACTCTGCCGACGCCAATCCGAAGATCAGACATGCTCCGTATCGCCGCCGCCTTCGCCGCCCTGCTTCTTTCCGTCGGCGGCGCCCAGGCCGAGGGCTCTTCTGGCCCTCCAGGGCCCGCGGCGGACCCGGCCAAGCTGGCGGCCGCCCACGCGGCGGCCAAGTCGCTCATCGCCGCCGCCGATGCGTCAGGTTATTTCACTGACATCACGACTGACGGGATCGCCAAGGTTCGGCACGACCGCAGCGGCCTGGTCTGCTGGTTCGAGGTGGGCGCGGAGGGGCAGCGGATCACTATCTTCGGCGCTACCCCGATCACCGATCCAGGAGATGACGTGGGCTGCAACACCCGCTTCAAGCTGGATGACGCGACGATCACCGAGACGACCTACGCCACGCGGTACAAGGTCCCAGGGCTGACCAGCGCCATGATCCTGGAGAGCGCCAACCGGGATATCCAGCGAGTGCACGGTTCGGTGCGACCCTGGACCGGCATCAAAGCGGACGTGGTCCTGTCCGATTCGTCCCAAAAACCCCTTCACCCGCCAATTCATTCCGCCTGGGCGGAGATCGACGGGCCGGAGGGGCAGCCCTACTTCACCAAGGTATCGGCGGTCATGATCGGCGCCTGGGCGCTGAAACAGCGGACCAGCGCGCCGAAGGCAAGCGGCGAAGCCGCCGACGTGCTGTCTGGTCCGATATTCGCCAACATCGTCGCTGACGCGGTGCGATACCAGTCGCAGGCCCGCTAGCCGATCTGGCGAAGGGCCTCCCCCAAGGCCATCGCCGCCGCCGTGGCGATGTTGAGCGAGCGGGTCTCGGGCCGGATGGGGATGAACAGCCGCGCGTCCGCAGCGGCATGGACCTCTTCGGGGGCGCCGGCGCTCTCGCGGCCCATCAGCAGGGTGTCCCCCGGCGCGAAGGCGAACCGCAGGTAGGGCTCGGCCCCCTTGGCGGTCATCAGCACCAGCCGGCCCTCCCGGCGCTCGGGGGCGGCCAGGAAATCGGCCCACGACGGATGGCGCTGGACGGTCCCCAGCGGCCCGTAGTCGAGGGCGGCGCGCTTCATGGATTTGTCGTTCAGGGGGAAGGCGCAGGGCTCGATGATGTCGAGCGGAACCCCCAGGCAGGCGCACAGCCGCATCATCGCCCCGACGTTTTGCGGAATGTCCGGTTGAAAAAGGGCCAAACGCATTCTAAGCGGTCCCCTCACAAGACGCAGGGTGCGACGTGCGACTCGCTATGGGCTATGACTTGCGGCGCTCAGCCGCAAGGTCCGCGGGTCGTATCGCCTTGACGACTTGTGAAGCAGGCCTCCTGTAGGGCCGGCAGGATCGATAGGGCGGCGCACCTCTGCGTCGCATCATTCAAAGGGTGATCTCAGGTGGTCGACACCGTGGCGAACACGAACCCTGGGGCGAGCGCGGCCGGTCCCGGCCACGACGACCCCAATCGGCGTGACTTTATCCATATCGCGGCGGCTGTGGCCGCCGTCGGCGGCGTGGCCGCCGTGGCCTGGCCCCTCATCGACCAGATGAACCCCTCGGCCGACACCCTGGCCCTGGCTTCCATCGAGTTCGATGTCGCCAAGGTCGAGCCCGGCGCCTCGGTGACCATCAAGTGGCGCGGCAAGCCGGTGTTCGTGCGGAACCGCACGCCCAAGGAGATCGCCGAGGCGGTCGCCGACGATAAGGCGTCGATGAAGGATCCGCAGCCCGACGCCGCGCGGCACAAGCCCGGCAAGCCCGAGTATCTGATCCTGGTGGGCACCTGCACCCACCTGGGCTGCGTGCCCACCTTCGGCACCGGCGACTACGGCGGCTGGTTCTGCCCCTGCCACGGCTCGGTCTATGACACCTCCGGCCGCATCCGGAAGGGCCCCGCGCCGAAGAACCTGGAAGTGCCGCAATACGCCTTCCTTTCCGACACCAAGGTCAAGATCGGCTGATTGAGATGAGTGGACACCCCTCAACCTACGAGCCCAAATCGGCCTTCGAGCGCTGGATGGACACGCGGCTGCCGCTGATCCGTTTCAGCGCCGACCTGATGGACTTCCCGACCCCGAAGAACCTCAACTACTGGTGGACCTTCGGCGGCATCCTGGCGATCATGCTGGTGGTGCAGATCGTCACCGGGGTGACCCTGGCGATGCACTATGTGCCGCACGTCGATCACGCCTTCGCCTCGGTCGAGTCGATCATGCGCGACGTGAACTACGGCTGGCTGCTGCGCTACATGCACGCCAACGGCGCCTCGATGTTCTTCGTCGCGGTCTACATCCACATCTCGCGCAACCTCTACTACGGGTCCTACAAGGCCCCCCGCGAGATCCTGTGGATCATCGGCTGCCTGATCTACCTGCTGATGATGGCCACCGCCTTCATCGGCTACGTCCTGCCCTGGGGCCAGATGTCGTTCCACGGGGCGGTGGTCATCACCAACCTGTTCGGCGCCATTCCCATCGTCGGCAAGGGGATCACCACCTGGCTGTGGGGCGGCTTCGCGGTCGACAATCCCACCCTGAACCGCTTCTTCTCGCTGCACTACCTGCTGCCCTTCATGATCGCCGGGCTGGTGGTGCTGCACATCTGGGCGCTGCACGTGCCGGGGAACAACAACCCCATCGGCATCAATGTGAAGTCCAAGGAGGACACCGTCCCCTTCCACCCGTACTACACGGTGAAGGACGGCTTCGCGGCATCGGTCTTCATGATCCTGTTCGCCGTCTTCATCTTCTACATGCCCAATGCCCTGGGCCACGCCGACAACTACGTGCCGGCCAACCCCCTGGTCACCCCGGCCCACATCGTGCCCGAGTGGTATTTCCTGCCCTTCTACGCGATCCTGCGGGCGGTCCCTGACAAGCTCACCGGCGTCCTGCTGATGTTCGGCGCCATCGCGGTGCTGTTCGTGCTGCCGTGGCTGGACACCTCGCGGGTGCGCTCGATGCGCTACCGGCCCACGGCGCGGTGGTTCTACCTGTTCTTCATCGTGGCCGTGTTCATCCTCGGCTTCTGTGGGGCCAACCTGCCCGACGCGCCGGTGATCGGGCCCTCGACCGGGGTGATCCTGCTGGATAGCGACATCAACAGCTTCGTCTGGCTGTCGCGGCTGATGACCCTCTACTACTTCGCCTATTTCGTGGTGATCACGCCGATCCTCGGCCTGCGGGAGACCACCCTGGTGATCCCCGACTCGATCTCCACGCCTGTCCTGTCCCACGGCGCCGCCACCCCCGCGGGTGCGGTCGCCGACGCCGAAAAGAGGGGTTGAGCTCGATGCTGCGTAAAGCCGCTATCCTCGCAGCGCTCATGGGGCTGGCCGTGGCCAGCCCGGTTCTGGCCGCGACCACCGAGGAAGAGCCCAAGGCCGTCAGCTGGGGCTTCGAGGGCCCCTTCGGCAAGTTCGACCAGGCCCAGCTGCAAAGGGGCTACAAGGTCTACCAGGAGGTCTGCTCGTCCTGTCACAGCATGAGCCTGCTGAGCTATCGCGACCTCGCGGACAACGGCGGCCCCTTCGCCAGCGAGAAATACCCCAACCCGAACGAGAACCCGTTCGTGAAGGCCCTCGCCGGAGAGGTCGACTATCCGGACATCGATTCGGAGACCGGTGACGCCACCACCCGCAAGGGCACTCCGGCAGACCGCTTCAAGGCGCCCTTCGCCAACGAGGCCGCGGCCCGCGCCGCCAACGGCGGCGCCCTGCCGCCCGACCTGTCGGTGATCACCAAGGCGCGCGAAGGCGGCCCGGCCTATGTCTATTCGCTGCTCACCGGCTACGAGGATCCGCCCGCCGGCCTCGAGGTGACGCCGGGCAAATACTACAACCCCTATTTCCCCGGGGACCTGGGCAGCTTCTGGAGCGGCGATCATAAGAAGACGCCCAAGGGCGGCTTCATCTCCATGCCCCCGCCCCTGATGGACGACCGGGTCACCTTCGACGACGGCACCAAGGCCACTGTCTCGCAGGAGACCAAGGACGTGGTCGCCTTCCTGGCCTGGGCCTCCGAGCCCAAGCAGATGGAGCGCAAGCGGACCGGCTTCGCCGTCCTGATCTACCTCTTCATCTTCGCCGGCCTGCTCTACGCCAGCTATCGGCGCATCTGGAAGAACGTCGCGCATTGACGCGACGCCCCAACTGACGTGAACACTCCCAGGCCCGCCGGTCCCCCGGCGGGCCTTTTTCATGATCGCAGGAGGACGCCGTGGGCGACTGGGTTCTGGGCATCATCGGCGGCTCCGGCCTCTATGACATCGACGGCCTGCAAGACCGCGAATGGATCCGCATCGAGACGCCCTTCGGGGACCCTTCCGATGACCTGCTGACCGGCACGATCGGCGGCGTGCGTCTGGTGTTCCTGCCCCGCCACGGCCGCGGCCACCGCCTGTCGCCCACCGACCTGAACTTCCGCGCCAACATCGACGCCATGAAGCGCGCCGGCTGCACTGACCTGCTGTCGATCTCGGCGGTGGGCTCGCTCAAGGAGGAACTGCCGCCTGGGACCTTCGTCGTCGTCGACCAGTTCATCGACCGCACCTTCGCCCGGGCCAAGAGCTTCTTCGGCGCCGGCCTCGCCGCCCATGTCTCCATGGCCCATCCGGTCTGCCCGCGGCTGTCGGCCCTCGCCGCCGAGGCGGCCCGGGCGTCCGGCGCCGCCGTGGTCGAGGGTGGGACCTATCTGGTCATGGAGGGACCCCAGTTCTCGACCCGCGCCGAGAGCGCCCTCTACCGATCGTGGGGTTGCGACGTCATCGGCATGACCAACATGCCCGAGGCCAAGCTCGCCCGCGAGGCCGAGCTGCCCTACGCCACCGTGGCCATGGTCACCGACTACGACTGCTGGCGCGAGGAAACCGACCATGTCGAGGTGGGCCAGATCCTCGCCTGCCTGATGGCCAACGCCGACACCGCCAAGGCCCTGGTCGCCGACCTCGCCGGCCGCTTGACCAGCCCTCGCGCGCCCTCGCCCATCGACACCTGCCTGGACGACGCCATCATCACCGCGCCGGAAGCCCGCGATCCGCACATGATGAAGCGTCTGGAAGCAGTGGCGGGGCGAGCCCTGCGCCAGTAGGCTGCGGGGCATAGCCAAGGGACGCCGCTTGAACCTCACCGACTCGATCCGCACCATCCCCGACTATCCCAAGCCGGGGATCCTGTTCCGCGATATCACCACCCTGCTCGGCGACGCGCGCGCCTTCCGCCAGGCGGTGGACGAGCTGGTGCAGCCCTTCGCCGGACGCAAGATCGACAAGGTGGCCGGCATCGAGGCGCGGGGCTTCATCCTCGGCGGCGCCGTGGCCCACCAGCTGTCGGCGGGCTTCGTGCCCCTGCGCAAGAAGGGCAAGCTGCCGCACGCCACCTATTCGGTGCAGTACAGCCTGGAATACGGGGTGGACGAGCTGCACATGCACTGCGACGGCTGCGTGGACGGAGAGAAGGTGCTGCTGATCGACGACCTCATCGCCACCGGCGGCACCGCCGTGGCCGCCATCAACCTTCTGCGCCAGACCGGGGCGGACGTGGTCGGCGCGGCCTTCGTCATCGACCTGCCCGACCTGGGCGGCGCGGACCGGCTGCGGGCCGAGGCTGTGCCGGTCTCCTGCCTGCTGCAGTTCGACGGCCACTGAGGCGCGCACCGGACCGGTCATGACCCATGTGAAGGCCTGGCGGGACTTTCGGCGCGCCCAGGACTGCGCCGCCCTCGCCGCCGGGCTCATCTTCGCCGCCGCGGCCCTGGACGGCTGGAGCCGCCTGCCCGGCCCCGCCGCCCTCCGGCTGGCGGTGATCCTGGGCTTCCCGGCCGCCTTCCTCGCCGCGACCCTCGTGGTCTCGCTCGGCGTCGGCCCCTTGCGGCGCGGCCTGGCCCGCTATGTGTGGATGAGCTTCGTCGCCGGCTTCGGTCAAAGCGCCCTGTCGATCCTGCTGGGCGTGGCCCTCCTGGCCGGCGCGGCGGCCATCATCTACCTGGAGGTCGGCCATGCCGTCGCCGGGGGCCGCTATCCGGCCGGGGTGTTCTCGGCCTATGGCGCGGGCATCGGCATCCTCATCGCCCAGGCGGCGCTGGTGCGCGCCGTCCAGCGCGACCCGGCCTACCGCCCGACCATCGAATCCTAGGCTTCGCCGCGCCCCACGGTGCGCCGGAAGAGCGCCAGGGTGCGCAGGCGGGCCAGATGGGCCGCCGCCGGATCGTAAGCGGCGTCGTCGTCGAGGTAGAAGCCGGGCGCCGCGTCATAGGCGAACACCGGCTGATCGTCGGGCCAGGCCGCCGCCTGCGCCTTGGGCAGGTGGACGATGGCCGGTCGCGGCGCCTTGGCGGGGCGCAGGCCCACCGGGTGGAACAGGGCCATGGCGGCGATGGCCTCGTCCCTTTCCCCCGCCGCCCAGGCGATCGCCGCCCCGGCGCCGAAGCCTATGACCAGCCGGGGTCCGGCCAGGGCCCGGGCGGCCCCCTCCAGGTCCCCGTCGGCGGGCAGGCCAATGACCTCGTAGCCGTCTTCGGCGAAGGCGTCGCAGACCCGCGCAAGGCCAGGCGTCAGCGGACCGTCGGCGAGGATCACCAGACCCCCGTGGCGGGCGTCCTGCGGCCGCGCGCGATAGGGGGTCGATCCGTCCACGGCCGTCTCCTGCGCCAACTTGAACCTTAACCGCGGCCTGTAAGGATGATAGGCCTCCCCGGCCTTTCGCATGAGGGGCCATTCATCCTGAAGCGGGGAAATCTCACTTGTCCGAAGCCGGTAGCGGCATTGAAGGCATGCGTCCGGACAGCGCCTTCGCGCGGCTCGTCGGCCAGAGCCTGAGCTCCGAATCCTTCAAGCTGATCGACGTGGGCTGTGCGGGGGGCCTGCCCAGCGGCTGGCGCGCCTTTGGCGACCGGCTGGCGGCCATCGGCTTCGACGCCGAAGCCGCCGAGGTGGCGCGCCTGACCGCCGCCGAGACCAATCCGAACGTTCGCTACCAGGCTGGTTTCGTGGGCGTGCCGGACGGCCATCCGCTCAAAGCCGTCATCGCCGGCCGGGGCTACTGGCACCGGTGGGTCGCCGGCAGGCTGAGCTATGAGCGCACCCAGCATATCCGCGCCCGCCGGGGCGCCGGCGAGCGACAGTCGGTCGATGACTATTTCGAGGAGATCCTGGCCCAGGACTGGTCGCCCTTTCCCGTGCACGGCTACGACACCGACTATGCCCGGTCATCCCAGGTCTTCGCCCCAGGGCCCACGCCGCCGAGCCCGGACCAGCCCATCGACCTCGCCGCCTATGCCCACGCCGCGGGATTCGACGACGCCGATTTCGTGAAGATCGACGTGGACGGGCCGGACTTCGAGATCCTGCGCTCCGCCAACGGCCTGCTGGCGCGACCGACCCTCCTGGGGGCGGCCCTGGAGGTGTGCTTCTATGGATCGCACGACGCCAACGACAACACCTTCCACAACGTCGACCGGCTGATGCGCGAGAAGGGCTTCGAGCTCTACGGCCTGTCTGTGCGAAGCTATGCCTCGGCGGCGATGCCCTCTCCCTATCTCGACATCCATCCGTCGATGAACCTGCAGGGCCGGCCCGTCCAGGGCGACGCCATCTATCTGCGCGACCTCGGGTCCCGGGCCTCGCGCGAGGAGGCGGCCGCGCTGTCGCCGCAGAAGCTGGCCAAGGCGGCGGCCCTCTACGCCCTGTTCTCCCTGCCCGACTATGCCGCCGAGATGCTCATCGTCCACCGCGCGCGCCTGGCCCCCCTGTTCGACGTGGACCACGCCCTGGACCTGCTCGCCGAGCAGACGCAGGAAGACCTCGAGCCGCCCAAGCTCGACTACCGCGACTACATGCGGGCGGTGGAGGACGAGGAGCCCCGCTTCTTCGACCTCTATTCAAGGCGCAACGCCTGGATGAAGGGCCTGGTCAAGGCCGGCGCGGAGGCGCCCGAATTGCACGACCAGCTGGCCACGCTGCGCGAGCGCCACGAGGCCCTGCAGTCGGACGCCGCCGACATGGCCCGGCGCCTCGTCGAGGGTGATGAGCGCAGCCGGCACGACCTCGACCGGCTGCGACAGGCGGAAGATTCCCTCCGCGCGATCCAGGCCTCGACCAGCTGGCGCCTCACCGCGCCCCTGCGGTGGCTGGCCCGTCTCGGGCGGTCCTGAGCCAAGAGGCGTTCGATGGAAGGAATCCAGCGCGACAGCCGCACCGCCCGGATTCTGGGCGAGGCCCTCGGCGACGGACGGTTCACCCTGATCGACGTCGGCTGCAGCGGCGGCCTCGACGAGGGCTGGCGGGTGTTCGGCGATCGCCTGCGGGCCTTTGGCTTCGACCCCAGCGTCCATGAGATCGACCGGTTGACCCAGGCCGAGACCCGCCCCGAGGTGCGCTACGTCAACGCCTTCGTCTCCCTGCCCGACGGCCATCCCCTGAAGGGCGGCGCGGCGGACGCCTGGCGCACCGATCCCTGGCGCCGCGTCAGCGCCAGTCACACCCAGGCGCTGCAAATCGCGCGCGAGGCGGCTCAACCGCCGCCGGCGGGTGATCCCGAGCCGGAGCCGGCCTCAGAACCGTCCCCTCCCCCTTCGGCGCCGCCGCAGACCGAAGCCCCGGCCGACCAGGACCTGATGCTGCGGAACCTCTGGCGGAACGCCACTCTGGGCGGAGGATCGGTCCATCTTCCCGATTTCCTCGCCGGCGCCGGGGTCGACGACATCGACTTCGTCAAGATCGACATCGATGGCGAGGACTTCGAGGTCCTGCGGTCCCTGGAGGGGGCGCCGGGAACGGACCGACTGCTGGGCGTCTGCGTAGAGGTCGGCTACAGCGGCGTCGGCGATCCCAACGAGCACAGCTTCCACAACGTCGACCGGTTCATGCGCAGCCAGGGCTTCGACCTGTTCGACCTGACGGTGCGCCGCTATGCCCTCGCCACCCTCCCCTCCCCGTTCATTTTTCCGCACCCGATCGCCGCCCAGACCACCCGCGGCCGGCCGCTGATCGGCGACGCCCTGTACCTGCGCGACTTCGGTCATGAGGTGCGGCACGATCCCGACCAGTGGACCGACGACAAGCTGATCAAGCTGGCGGCCCTCTACTGCCTGTTCGGCCTGCCGGACCATGCGGCCGAACTGATGGACCTGTTCGGGGATCGTCTCGCGCCCCGGCTGGACGTTGCGGCGGTCAGAGAGAGCCTCACCGCCGAGATCCAGGACATGGACGCCGACCTGCAGGCCGGTTTTCCCCGGTTCTCCAGCTACGCCGACTACCGCGACGCCTACGAGCGCGACGCCGACTACTTCTATGGCGCGGACGAGCGCCGGCATCGGCGGCTGCACGACAGCCTGGTCCAGCGCGACGCCGCCCTTGCCGCCCTCGCCGCCGCCCAGGCGGAGCACCGCCAGGCCCTGGAGGCGGCCCATGCGACCGTTGTGGCCTACGTCCGGGAGCAAAGCGCGCTTCGACAGACCCTTAGCTGGCGGATCACCGCGCCCCTTCGCGGCCTGCGCCGGCTGTTGCGGCCCCGGGCCTGATCTCGCGCCAGACCCGTCGCCACGCCCGGTCGCGGCAGACGACCTAGGTGTTGAACCGGAAGTGCATGACGTCGCCGTCCTGCACGAGGTAGTCCTTGCCTTCCAGCCGCATCCGCCCCGCCTCGCGGGCCCCCGCCTCGCCCTTCAGCCGGACATAGTCGTCGAAGGCGATGGTCTCGGCGCGGATGAAGCCCTTCTCGAAGTCGGTGTGGATGACCCCCGCCGACTGCGGCGCGGTGGCGCCCACATCGATGGTCCAGGCCCGCGCCTCCTTCGGACCCACGGTGAAGTAGGTCTGCAGGCCCAGCAGGTTGTACGCCTCGCGGATCAGGCGGTTCAGGCCGGGTTCGGCCAGGCCGAGGGTCTCGAGGAACTCGCTGCGCTCGGCGGCGTCCAGCAGGGCGATCTCGCTCTCGATCTGGGCCGAGATGATCACCGCCTTGGCCTTGTCGCGGGCCGCCCGCTCGACCACCAGGGCCGACAGGGCGTTGCCCTCGCCCGCCGCGCCCTCGTCGACATTGCAGACATAGAGGGCCGGCAGCGAGGTCAGCAGCTGCAGCATATGCCACGCCTTCTTGTCGTCGGCGGGGACTGTCGCGGCGCGCGCCGGCCGCCCGGCGTTGAGCTGTTCGAGGGCCAAGTTCACCAGGCGCAGGGTCACGGCGGATTCCTTGTCGCCCTGCTTGGCCCGCTTATCGAGGTTGGGAACCCGCTTCTCCAGGCTCTCCAGGTCCGCCAGCATCAGTTCGGTTTCGATGATCTCCAGGTCCGACAGGGGGTCGACCCGCCCCTCGACGTGGGTGATGTCGTCATCGATGAAGCAACGCGCCACGAAGGCGACGGCGTCGCAGTCCCGGATGGTCGCCAGGAACTTGTTGCCCAGCCCCTCGCCCTTGGACGCCCCGCGCACCAGGCCCGCCACGTCGACGAAGTTGATCCGCGCCGGGATGATCTCCTTGGACCCGGCGATGGCCGCCAGGGCCTCCAGGCGGGGCTCAGGGACGGCGACGTCGCCGACGTTGGGCTCGATGGTGCAGAACGGATAGTTGGCGGCCTGGGCCGCCGCCGTCTGAGTCAGGGCGTTGAACAGGGTGGACTTGCCGACATTGGGCAGGCCGACGATCGCGACTTTCAAAGCCATAGCCTTCGCAAACGGATGTGAGGCGCCGACCTAGCACGCGCCTCAGCGCGCCGCCATTGCCGCGGCGGCGAGGTCGCGCCACACGCGCCCCTCCTGGCGGAAGTGCGGCGGCGCCTTGGCCAGCCGCAGGTCAATGTCGGCAAGGATCTCCTGCGCCGCCTCGCGCCGCCCCTGGCGGGCCAGGAAGGCGGCCCGGCGCGCCAACCCCTCCAACCCCGGAACCCGCGCCGCGGCCAGCTCATAGGCGGAATCGGCCTCCGCGGCGCGGCCGAGCGCCTCATAGGCGCGGGCGTAGGCCAGGGTCATCTGCGGGGTCCGCCCCTTGTCGCCCTCGCGGCTCAGGGCCTCCAGCAATGGCAGGGCCTCGGCCGGACGGTTCAGCTCCACCAGGGCGGTGGCGCGACCCAGCAGCAGGGCGGGATCTTCCGCATGCACCCCGTGCGCGGCCTCGCGATAGAGGGCCTCGGTCTCGTCCCAGCGCCCCAGGGCGGCGGCGGCGGCGGCCAGCCTCATCTGGTTGTGCACCGTCGGGCTCTCGTCGGCCGCGGCCTTGGCGTCGCGATAGTCACGGGTGGGATCCAGCGTCTCCCGGGCGGCGTGCCCCGCCTTGCGCAGGGCAGGCCCACGCAGCAGTTCCGGCAGGATGATCGCCGCCGCATAGACGATGCCGCCGATGGGCTGGAACAGAAGGATGATGAACAGCCAGTACATCTCGCGGCCGGTGCGCACCACATGCACGCACAGAAGGACCGAGAAGATCAGGGACAGACCCAGAGCGGGGAGGCCGAAGGACATCATGGCAGCTATCTGGAGGGGCGATGGCGACGGGTCAACAGGCGCGGCGCTAGGCTTTAGGCTGCCGGGGGTCGCCCTTCTCCGCCGGGGCCAGCCTGAGCACCTCGGCCTGGTAGCGCTCGTCGTCGCCGGCGGCGAGGAACGGCAGGGCGTCGGCGCAGGCGGTGGTCAGGTCGCGCACCCACTGGACGTCGACCTTGTGGAAATCCGACAGGACGTGCCCCATCACCCGGTCCTTGTGACCCGGATGGCCGATGCCCATCCGGGCGCGGCGGAAGTCGGGCCCGATGTGGGCGGCGATGGAGCGGATGCCGTTGTGGCCCGCGGCCCCGCCACCGGTCTTCATGCGGAACCGGCCGGGCGACAGGTCGAGCTCGTCGTAGAAGACCACCAGGCCGCCTGGTTCGATCTTGTAGAACTTCATCGCCTCGGCCACCGACCGGCCGCTCTCGTTCATGAAGGTCTGCGGCTTGAGCGCCAGGGCGCGGATGGGGCCGTCCGCCGTCTGGATCTGTCCCTCGGCCACGAAGCCCTTGAACTTCGACCGCGCCGACGCGAATGGCCACCGACGCGTGATCGCGTCGATGGCCATGAAGCCGATGTTGTGGCGGTTGTTCTCGTACTGGGGCCCCGGATTGCCGAGGCCGGCCAGCAGCAGCATGTCGCGCGCTCCGAGGGGCCTTTAGGCTTCCGGAGCGGCCTCGCCCTCGCCGTCGGCGTCGGCGGAGGCCATGGCCGAGGACATGCCAATCGAGGCGATGGTGGCGTGCAGGTCGTGCGCGGCCACTTCCACGCCCTTGGGCAGCACCAGTTCATCGGCCTTGATCGAGTCGCCGATGTCCATGGTGGCCAGGTCGATGAGGATTTCCTCGGGGATCTCGTCGGCGGGGGCCATCAGCTGGACTTCGTGCAGGGCCACGGTGAGCGCGCCGCCGCGCTTCATCCCCGGGGAGATGTCCTGGTTCTTGAAGTGCACGGGCACAGAAATCTTCACCAGCTGGTGCTCGCCCACCCGGTAGAGGTCGAAGTGCACGGGCTCGTCGCTCACCGGATGGAACTGGATGTCCTTGGCGATGACCGACTGGATCTTGCCGCCGTGGTTCAGCTTGATCATGTGACCCAGCAGCCGCCCCGAGTGGAGGGCCTTGCGGAACTCGTTGGCCGGAACCGACACGGCCACCGGCGCGTCCGTGCCGCCGTAGAGCACGCCCGGCACCTTGCCCGCGCGCCGCGCGGCGCGCGCCGCGCCGGTGCCGGCGCTGTCGCGCAGTTCGATATTCAGTTCGATGTCGGCCATGGCCTTGCCTCAAAACGAAACCGCCGCGCTCCCAAGCTGGCTGCCGGGGCGCGGCGTCGGTCGTAACCGGATGGTCAAAATTAGGTGCGGTTCCTTACACGCATCGCGGCCAAGCCGCAAGCGGCCGGCCGGATGCGGCTTGGGATCAGGTCTTGGCGGCGGCCTTCTTGACCGGCGCCTTCTTGGCGCCGCCCGATTTCTTGCCGGCCGTCTTCTTCGGCGCCGGGGCGCCATAGGGCACCGCGGAGGCCCGCTCCACGAACACCAGGGGGGCCACCTTCTGCACCCCGGCGCCTTTGATGATGCAGGCGCCGGTGTCCATCAGGATGTGCTGCCCGAGGCAGAAGACATCCTCGTAATAGGGTTTGGCCACCGACAGGCACTGGTAGAGGTTCAGCTTGGCCATGTTGTAGCACATGCCCTGATTGGGCTCGGCGAGGACGGCCCAGATGTTGTCGCTGTTGGACTCCGCGCCCTCGCCCAGCACCGCCAGCGCCGCGCCGGCGAGGCTGCGCACCACCAGCGGCGTGTAGGGGGGCGGCAGGGGCGCGGCGATCGAGGCGGCCACATCAGTGGTCGCCAGCGGCGTGCCCCCGATCAAGGGCATCGGCGCCTGCCCCGTGGAGGCCAGCTGCAGCCGCGCGGCGACCTCGGGGCTGCCCTGGCGCGGCGAGGTCGACAGGCTCTTGGCCTCGGCCAGGCGGCCGTCGCGATCGATCACCGGCGCCTTGGACCAGGCCATCTTCTGGACGTCATAGGCCGACTGCTTCACCCGTTCCCCGGCGCTCCGGACCCGGGAGCCCTGGCGGTCGAGGGCGTTGGCCACCGCGCTGGCGGCGCCCTCGGCGCCCTTGATCCCGAGCACATAGGCCGGGTCCTTCATCAGCTCGCCGACGATCAGGGTGCGCGTGGCCGCGTCGGCGGAATAGGCGCGCACGGCGGCGACGAAGGCCGGCTCCTGCAGCGCCACGATGGCCCCATAGGCCGCCGCCCCGCGCTGCATTTGCTGCGCCTCGTAGGCGGCGCCGGTGCGCACCTTGCTAGAGACGGTCGCCCCGTCGGGGAAGTCGGCGGTGATCGCCGCGGCCTTGTCGACATAGTCCTCGTAGGCGGCGGCGGCCTGGACGACCCGGCTGGGCAGGGTCACCGGGGGCGGCGTATAGACCACCGCCGGCGCCGGCTTGGGCTTCTTGCTTCCGAACAGGCCCGCCTGGGTCGGGCCCGCGGCGCACAGGGTGAAGGCCGCGGCGGCGCATAGGGTGGCGACGACGCTGACTTGCCGGGTCCGAACGTTGGACTGCATACGTAAGGCTCTCTGCTGATACTGACGAGGCGCCGCCTGGCTCGCCGGCGGGCAAGATTAGGGGATGCGAAACACGCGTAGCCGCCGAGCATACTGCATCGATCGCGTTCCCGCGTGCGGCATTTGTCGACCTTCCTTCTAGGGCGGCTCGGGGAAAAGCCGGAAAGGCTTCTCCTGCGACGGTGTTCAACTTCGCGTGAGGGGCGAAAGGATGGCCGCCCTCAGCCGATCGCCTGCACCACCAGCCGCAGCTGGTCCAGGGCCGCCCCGCGATCGGGAGGGAAATCGTGGTCGATCCACCAGGTCTCGACCTCGCGAAGGACCTGACCCACCCGCGGGCCCTTGGGGGCGCCGGCCTCGATCGCATCCTCGCCTGACACCGGGAACGGCGGCGGCGTCCAACTCTCGGCCTGGGCCAGGAGCGAGCGCCATTGCCCCGCGGTGGCGGGCCGCTCGGAGGCGGCCCACGCCAGCTTGACCCGGTCGTAGAAGGCCCGCAGCCCCAGCTGGTAGACCGCCCGGCGCACTTCGCGGGCGCTCATCCACGACGCGATCCTTGGCTCCGACCCGGCCGCCGCCGTGAGCCGCTCCTTCTGGGCGTTGGACAGGCGCAGCCGCTCGGCGCTGGCGGCCACGGCCGCCGGATCGCTCGGCAACAGGGCCGCCAGCCTCAATTCCGGGTCGTTCTCGATCAGGCGGTCCTTCTCGATCTCCACCAGGGCGTCGAGACGCGCGGCCCCGATCGCCCCCGGCAGGACGGCGCCCAGCACCCCCGTCTCGCTCATCAGCCTCACCGCGGCGCGGGGGTCGGGCGCCGCCAGCAGCTTCAGCAGTTCCTTGGAGGTGCGCTCGGCGGAGCGCCCCGACAGCATGCCCTTCAACGCCTTGCAGGCGGCCACGGCCTCGGCATCCGGCGCGCCCCGGCCGTACCAGGCCACGAAGCGGAAGAACCGCAGTATGCGCAGGTAGTCCTCGCGGATCCGCATCATCGGGTCGCCGACGAACACGATCCGTCCCGCCCGGGCGTCGGCGAGGCCGGCGCCCGTCGGATCGAACACGCCCCCCTGGCTGTCCGCGTAGAGGGCGTTGAGGCGGAAGTCGCGGCGCTGGGCGTCCTGCGTCCAGTCCGCCGTGAACGCCACCACCGCCCGCCGACCGTCGGTGGAGACGTCGCGGCGCAGGGTGGTCACCTCGAACGGGACCCCGTCCGCCACCGCCGTGATGGTGCCGTGCTCCACCCCCGTGGGGGCGCTCTTCAGCCCCGCCGCCGCCAGGGCGCGGGTGACCTCGTCCGGGGTCAGGGTGGTGGCCAGGTCGATGTCGTCCGCCGGCAGGCCCAGCACCGCATTGCGGACGCAGCCGCCGACGAAACGCACGCAATCGTCGCCGCCGGACGCCTGCAGCGCCGCGATCACCGCGCGGGTGGCCGGGGCCGTCATCCATGGCTGGACGCCGATGCTCTCGCTGGAGGCCGTCATGGGCTGGGCGTCACCCTCTTGAATCGACCCGGCGACACATGGCCGTCGGGGTAGGCTTCGCCGGGAACATAGACCTGGCGCCGGTTGTCCGGATGAAACACGACCGTGGCCGCCAGGGACAGGGCCACCAGCACCCCCGCCGCCGCGACCAGCCAGCCCCAGGGGGTGGAGCCCATGGCCCTGCCCGTGCGGCGGGCCCGCTCGCGCCAAAGCCAGTAGGCGGCGAAGGGGACAAGGGCAAGGAGCAGCCGGGGCAGCAGCTGCCTAAGCATGGTCCTCGCCGAACAGCCGCTCGTAGAGATTGCGGACGATGGCGGCGGTGATGCCCCAGATCACCCGCTCCTCGTGCGCGATCGAATAGACCCAGCGAGGGGGACGGCCATTGAATTCGCGCAGCTCCCGCACGTGGTTGGCGGCGTCCATCAGGAAGTCGAAGGGGACCTCGAACACCTCGGCCACCTCGTGCACGCTGGGCGAGGGAGAGAAGTGCGGGCTGACGAAGCCGACCACGGGGGTCACGTGGAAACCCGTCAAGGTCATGAACGGGGTGGCGATCCCGGCCAGCCGCACGAGGTCCGGGCTGAGGCCCACCTCCTCGTGCGCCTCGCGCAGGGCCGCCTGCCAGACGGTCTCGCCCGGGTCGATGCCGCCGCCGGGAAAGGCGATCTGCCCCGTGTGCCGACGAAGGGTGTCGGCCCGCCGCGTCAGCAGCACCGAGACCGCGTCGTCGCGGATGATCAGGGGAATGAGGACCGCCGCGGCCCTCAGCCCCTCGAAGGCGCCGAGCTCCAGATCCGGGTTGAGGTCGATATCGGACCGCGCCAGCGTCTCGGGGGGCGGATGCTCCCAGGAATCCAGGCGCGAGACGATATGGGCCTGCAGGTCGGCGCCCGCGAGAGGTCCGCGGGGGGTGGTGCGCAGATCGTCCATCCCCCTCAGGTAGGCCGCTCCGCGCGTCCAGGGAAGACCTATCGGGCCGCCACCGCCGGCCCCTCGACCCCCTCGGCGGCGCCAGGCTTGAGCGCGCGCCAGAGCAGCCGCCGCCGATCGACGGGGCCCGGCAGGGTCACCCGCCCCGGGGGCACGACCTCGAAACCGGCCCGGCTGAAATAGGCCTCGTCCCCCACAAGCAGCACCAGGGCATGCCCGGCGGCCTGGGCGGCGGCGCAGGCGCGCTCCACCAGGGTCGCGCCCAGGCCCTCGCTGCGCCGGGAAGCGGCCACGGCGAACGGGCCCAGGAGCAGGGCCGGGGTGTGGCCGATGAGGATTGGCCACAGGCGGACACACCCGACCGCCTCATCGCCGTCCCAGGCGATCAGGGACAGGTCCGGCGCTGGCTCGCGGCCCTCGCGCAGGCGCTCGGCCGCCTTGGCGTAGCGGCCGGGCCCGAAGGCGTCAGCGATCAGCTGGTCGGCCTGCGCGCGATCCTGGGGGCGCTCGGCCCGAAACTGCGCGGCGGAGGCCAGGGCGGACGGCGGATCGGCAAGGGCGGAGGGCATGGGCGAGACGGGGGCTGTAGGGGCGACGGACAATCCGACCGCCCGGAGGGCAAGGGGGCCAGGGCAACGGACGATGGGCGCAACCGTTCCGCGGGACCCGGGTCGTACGCAGGTCCAGCGCCTAGAGCCAGCGACCGGTCGCGTCAATGGCAGGTGCGATCGGAGGTTGTCCGGAGGCGGCCGCGCCGCCAAGGTGCCCGGCACATGTCCGAATCTCCCGCCCCGCCGGCCGCGTCCGCCAGTCTCCTGTCGCTGTTCCGACGCCCGCAATACGCCCTCTACTGGTTCGGCCGGTTCTTCGGGACCCTCGCCTCCACCGCCCAGGCGGTGATCATCGCCTGGGAGGTCTATGAGCTGGCCCGCCGCACCTCGTCGGTGCAGGAGGCGGCCTTCGCCGTGGGCATGATCGGCCTGGCCCAGTTCCTGCCGCTGTTCGCCCTGACCCTGACCGCCGGCGAGACCGCCGACCGCCACGACCGGCGACTCATCGTGGTCGCATGCCTGACGCTGGAGGCCGCCACGGTGGCGGCCCTGGCCGCCCATTCGATCTGGGGCGCCGACACCCTGTGGCCGATCTTCGTCGCCGCCGCCCTGTTCGGCTGCGCCCGCGCCTTCTTCGCCCCCAGCGCCGCCTCCCTGGCGCCCATGCTGGTGCCCATCGAGATGCTGCCACGCGCCATCGCCGCCAGTTCCCTGGCCCAGCAGTCGGCCAGCATCATCGGCCCGGCGATCGGCGGACTTCTGTGCGCGATCTCGCCGGCGGTCGGTTACGCCGTCTGCCTGGGTTTCTATGGGGTGGCGGGCATCAGCATGCTGCTGATCCGAGCCAACACCCGCCCCGCCTTCCAGCCTGGCCGCTCGCGTGTCGCCCTGATCAAGGAAGGCCTGGGCTATGTCTGGGGCAATAAGATCGTGCTGGGGGCCATATCGCTGGACCTGTTCGCGGTGCTGCTGGGCGGGGCCACCGCCCTGCTGCCCGTCTTCGCCAAGGACATCCTGCAGGTCGGCCCGGAAGGCTTCGGCATCCTGCGCTCGGCCCCCGCCATCGGGGCCATGGTGGTCGCCGGCTACCTGGCGGTCAGGCCGATCCGCCACAAGGCCGGGCTGCGCATGTTCCTGGCGGTGGCGGCCTTCGGCGTGATGACCCTGGTATTCGCCTTCTCGCGGTCCTTCCTGCTGTCGGTGCTCTCGCTGGTGATTCTCGGCGCGGCGGACATGGTGTCGGTGTTCATCCGCCACAGCCTGGTGCAGATCGCGACGCCAGACATCATGCGCGGCCGGGTCTCGGCGGTGTCCACCCTGTTCATCGGCGCGTCCAATGAGCTTGGCGAGTTCGAGAGCGGCATCGTCGCCCGCTTCCTCGGGCCCGTGGGGGCCGTGGTGTTCGGCGGCGTCGGGTCCCTGGTCGTCACCGGCCTGTGGGCGCGCCTTTTCCCGGCGCTCCGCAAGGCGGATAGGCTCGTCTGAGCGGACCCGCGCCCGCCACAGTTAGGCCATCCTGCTTGACGATCTTGACCCCTAACAAATACCGGCGCTTATGCTGCCGAAAAATCACCCAGGAGAGCATCTCGATGAAAATCGGTATCGGTCTGGCGGCCGCTCTGGCTGTCGCCATTCTGTCGCCGTCGGCGGCCTTTGCGCAGGGCAAGCCGAACAAGGCGGCCGACGCGGCCCTGGCCAAGACCCGCACGGCCGGCATGGCCGAGGCGCCGGCGGCCCTCAGCGTGCATGGCCTGTCCAGCTGCGTCCTGTCCGACGCCAGCTTCCTGGGCGAAAGCAACGACAAGGGACCCGACGGCAAGAAGGTCAAGAGCAAGGTCTATGAGGTCGCCTGCCAGGACGGCAGCGGCTATGTGATCGGCAACCCGACCCCGACCCCGATCAGCTGCCTGGTGCTGCAGACCGTGGCCGACCAGCCCGGCCCGGACGGCAAGAAGAAGACCGGCGCCACCACCTGCAAGCTGCCCGCCAACGCCGATCCCAAGCAGGGGATCATGGCCTCGGTGAAGTCCGCCGGCGTGACCTGCGCCGTCGACAAGGCCCGCTGGGTGGGCGCCAGCGCCACCAGCAAGGTTGACGTCTATGAGGTCGGCTGCGCCGACGGCCAGGCGTCCCTGGTCACGGTGCCGCAAGCCGGCTCCACCGAGAAGCTGAGCGCCGACAACTGCCTCAAGATCATGTCGCGCGACGGCGGCCAGTGCCAGTACTACAGCAAGGCCGCGGCCGTGCAGTCCATCACCGCCATGGCCGCCAAGGCCGGTCGTCCCAGCTGCCAGGTGACGGACGGACGCTGGGTCGCCACCAAGACCGCCGGCGGCGACTTCTATGAAGTGGGCTGCGCCGACGGCAAGTCCGGCTACATGCTGGAGACCGAAAAGAGCGGCGCCTTCACCCGCGCCATCGACTGCGCCCGCGCCGAACCCATCGCCGGCGGCTGCACCCTGACCCAGACCGCCGTGGCCGGCGACACCGAGGACGTGAACCTCTACAACGCCAAGGCCAAGGAAATCGGTTTCGCCTGCAACGTCTCCAAGTATCGCAGCCTCGGCCTCGACGGCCCCAACGGCCGCGAAGTGGTGGAGCTGGCCTGCTCGGACCGCGAGGACGGCGCCTTCGCCCTGCTCCCGGTCAGCGCCGGCCAGAAGGGCGAGACCTACAACTGCATCCGCTCCGAAGCCCGCAACCAGACCTGCAAGCTCTCCAAGAAGCAGGCCGTGTTCCCCAAGCTGATCAACCAGCTGGAGAACAAGGGTAAGGCCTGCCAGGTCGCTGAGACCCGCGGCATCGGTCAGACGGCCGACCAGCAGGACGTGGTCGAGATCAAGTGCACGGGCGCGCCCGGCATGGTGGCCGTGTTCAACAAGGGCTCCGACGGCATCCTGCAGGTCATGACCTGCGACGCCGCCAAGGCCATCGGCGGCGGCTGCAAGCTGCCGTAGGGCGGCCTTCCGCCAAGACGACCAAGCCCGCCGGGAGCGATCCCGGCGGGCTTTTTCGTGATCGTTTCTTGAAGGACCTGACGAGCCGCAGCTTTCCTCGCCGGTCGCCCTAGCGCGGCTTGCCGTCAGTCGGACCAAACCCAAACCAATTTCCGATCACCCCGGCGAACGCCGGGGCCCAGATCATATGGTTCGACGTCAGCGCTTTAGGATCTGGGTCCCGGCTTTCGCCGGGAAGCTCGGAGTGGGGTTGAGCGATTCTGTCTGAAGCAAACTCGACCTACGCGGCGGCCGCCAGGGCCTCCCGCTCGGCGGCGGCCTCGGCCAGCACCCAGGCGGTGAACAGGCGGGTCTTCGGCTCCAGCCGCCCCTGGCGATGCAGGATGTAGTAGCCGGTCGGCCGCTTCAGCACGGGGAAGGGCGCCACCAGTTCGCCCCGGGCCAGATCGTCTTGCAACAGGCGCACCTGGCCGATGGCGAAGCCGAGACCCTGTTTGGCGGCCTCATAGACCAGGCTGGAGGTTTCCAGGGTCAGCCCCTTGACCTGGCGGGCGTCGGCGCCGGCGAAGCGGAACCATTCGGGCCAATCCTCGTCGCGATTGCGCGAGTGCAGCAGGGTCTGGCGGCGCAGATCGGCCGGGGTCTTGGGGGCGTTGTCGCCCAGCAGCAGCCGCGGATGGCAGACGGGGGTGATATTGTCCTCGAAGATCTGGGTCGCCGCCACGGTCGGCCAGGCGCCGTCCCCATGGCAGATGTTCACATCGACGTCGTCGCGCTCGAAGTCCGCGCGGACCAGCAGGGTGGTCAGGCTGATGTCGATGTCCGGATGGGCTTCGCGGAAGTTGTGCAGACGGGGCAGCAGCCAGCGCAGGGCGAAGGTGAGATAGACCCGCACCTTCAGGACATTGGTGGCCCGGCCGCGAATGATCTCGGTGGCCTCGGAGACCATCTCCAGGGCCGGCTGGATCGACTGCAGGTAGCTGCGGCCCGCATCGGTGAGCACGAGGTCGGAGTTGTGTCGCTCGAACAGCTTGAGCCTGAGGTAGCCCTCGAGGACCGCCACCTGGCGGCTGACCGCCGTCTGGGTGACGTTCAGTTCCTCGGCGGCCCTGGTAAAGCTCACATGCCGACCCGCGGCCTCGAAAGCGCGCAGCGGATTCAGCGGCGGCAGCATGCGTCGCATCGTCTGTTCCGTTTCCACCCAATTTTTTATTGGGGGCATTGTACCGCCAACACATTAGTTTGCAACGGAAATGGGGGCGTTGGCGCAACCCTGGCCGACGACGGCGCAAATATTGGTTGGGGAGGAAGCCATGGCCTACGACGGGTATGAGAGCTTGGCGATCGCGCAGACCGGCGCCATCGCCGTCGTGACGCTCAACCGGCCGGATCAGCGCAACGCCATCGACCTGGCCATGCACGCGGAGCTCGAGCGAATCTGGCTGGATCTCGCCGCCGACAGCAGCGTGCGGGCGATCATCCTGACCGGGGCGGGGTCGACCTTCTCGACGGGGGGCGATATCGCCGCCATGGCCAGCCGGGCCGGCACCCCTGAAGGCTTCGCCCATTCATTGAAGCTGCCGCCGATGACCCGGCGGCTGTTCGCCGCCCTGCTCGACACGCCCCAGCCGATCATCGCGGCGGTCAATGGCCACGCCACCGGCCTGGCCGCCACCCTGGCCCTGTTCGCCGACATCGGCGTGATCTCGCAGACCGCCAAGTTCGGCGACACCCATGTCAATGTGGGCCTGGTGGCGGGGGACGGCGGGGCGGTGATCTGGCCCCTGCTGATCGGCCCCAACCGGGCGAAGGAGTTCCTGATGCGCGGCCGGCTGGTCAGCGGCGCCGAGGCGCACGCCCTGGGACTCCTCAACCATGTCGAGCCGGCCGAGGCGGTCATGGGCAAGGCCTTGGCCCTGGCGGAGGAGCTGGCCGCCCTGCCGCCCCTGGCGGTGCAATGGACCAAGTTGTCGGTGAACCGGCTGCTCAAGGAGCAGATGAACACCGTGCTCGACGCCTCCATCGCCTTCGAGATGATGTCGATGAACACGCAGGACCATGCCGAGGCCGCCCGCGCCTTCATGGACAAGCGGCCGCCGCTGTTCATCGGCCGCTAGGGCAGGGCGTCCCGAGCCGCGCGGTATTCCCCGGCCAGGCGGGCCACCACCGCCCGGGCAGGAACGGTGGCGCGCACGGCCCCGATCCCCTGCCCGGCCCCCCAGACATCGCGCCAGGCCTTGGGGCGGTCACGGCCGAAGCTCAGGTCCCCGGGTTCCGCGCCGGCCGGGTCGTCCGGATCCAGGCCCGCCGCCGCGATGGAGCCGCGCAGGTAGTTGCCATGCACCCCGGTGAACCGGCTCGTGTAGACGATGTCGGCCGCGGCGCCCTGCTCCACCATCCGCTTGTAGGCCTCGGGGGCGTTGGCCTCGTCGGTGGCGATGAAGGCCGAACCGATATAGGCGAAGTCGGCGCCCAGGGCCTGGGCCGCCAGCACTGAGCGGCCGTGGGCGATGGCGCCCGACAGGGCCAGGGGGCCGTCGAACCAGTCGCGGATCTCCCGCACCAGGGCGAAGGGCGAGGTGGTCCCCGCATGGCCGCCAGCCCCCGCGGCCACGGCGATCAGCCCGTCGGCGCCCTTCTCGATCGCCTTGCGGGCGAAGCGGTTGTTGATGACGTCATGCAGGGTGACGCCGCCATAGGCCTGGACGGCGCGGTTGACGTCCTCGCGGGCGCCCAGGGAGGTGATCACCATGGGGACCTTGCGTCGGACGCAGGCCTCCAGGTCCTGGTCCAGGCGATCATTGCTGCCGTGGACGATCAGGTTGACCGCGAAGGGCGCCGCCGGACGCGACGGATTGGCCCGATCCCAGGCGGCGAGCCCCTGGGTGATCTCGTCCAGCCATTCGTCGAGCTGCGAGGCCGGCCGGGCGTTGAGCGACGGGATCGACCCCACCACGCCGGCCGCGCATTGGGCCAGGCACAGGGCCGGGGTGGAGACGATGAACAGGGGCGCAGCGATGACCGGCAGGCTGAGGCGCGACTGCAGGTCGGCGACGAACGCCTGCCCCCTCACCCGCCGGCCTCCGCCCTCGCCTGGCGGATCAGGTCGCGGGCGATGATCAATTGCTGGACCTGGGTGGTGCCCTCGTAGATGCGGAACAGGCGGACGTCGCGATACAGGCGCTCCACGGCGCTGTCGCGCATGTATCCGGCGCCGCCGTGAATCTGCACCGCGCGGTCGGCGATGCGGCCGACCATCTCAGAGCAGAACATTTTGGCGCAGGAGGCCTCCTGCGACACCCGCTCGCCGGCGTCGTAGCGGCGGGCGGTCTCGCGCACCATGCATTCGGCGGCGTAGAGGTCGGCGCGGCTGTCGGCGAGCATGGCCTGGATGAGCTGGAACTCGGCGATGGCCTCGCCGAACTGCTGACGGGACATCGCATAGCTCAGGGCCTCGTGAAGGATGCGCCGCCCCTGGCCGACACAGGCGGTGGCCACGCCGAGGCGGCCGCGGTCGAGCACCTTCATGGCGGTGACGAAGCCTCGGCCCTCCACGCCGCCGATGATGGCGCTGGCGGGGACCCGCACGTCCTCGAGATACACATCCGCCGACAGGGCGCCGCTCTGCCCCATCTTGCGGTCCTTGGGCCCCACCCGCAGGCCGGGGGCGCCGGCCGGGACCAGGAAGGCAGTGACATGGGCGTTCTTGGGCAGGCGCTCGGCGTGGGTGCGGGCCATGACGATAAACAGGCCAGCGTAGGGGGCATTGGTGATGTAGCGTTTGGAGCCGTTGATCACATAGTCGTCGCCGTCGCGCACGGCGCGGGTGCGCAGGGCGGCGGCGTCGGACCCTGAGTCCGTTTCGGTGAGGCAGAAGCTGGTGATGATCTCGCCCGAGGCGATGCGCGGCAGCCATTCGGCCTTCTGCGCCTCGGTCCCGTCCATCAACAGGCCCTGCGAGCCGATGCCGATGTTGATGCCGAGGATCGAGCGGAAGGCCGCCGCCGCCCAGGTCAGCTCCAGCACCACCTCGACCTCCTCGGCGGCGGTGAGGCCGAGGCCGCCGTAGGCCTCGGGCACGGTCAGGCCGAACAGGCCGAGCTGTTTCATGTCCCCGATCACCTCGGGCGGCACGGCGTCGTTGTCGGACACCGAAGCCTCCAGCGGGACCAGCCGTTCGCGCACGAAGCGGCGCACGCCCTCGCGCAGCGCTCCCAGGGTGTCGGCGTCCATGGGTCAGGCCCCCTGCAGGCCGACGATGGCGATGGCCGCCACGTTCTGGTTGGGCATGCCGCCAAGGTTGTGGGAGAGGCCCAGCACCGGCGGCTGGCTGCGCTGGCGCTCGCCGGCGCGGCCGAGGATCTGCAGGTAGTTCTCGTAGATCATACGCAGGCCCGAGGCGCCGACCGGATGGCCAAAGCACTTCAAGCCGCCGTCGATCTGGCAGGGGATGGCGCCGTCGGCGTCGAACACCCCGTCGAGCACATCCTTCACCCCGCCGCCTTCGGGGCTGATGTGCAGGTCCTCCATGGTCACCAGTTCGGTCACCGAGAAGCAGTCGTGCACCTCCATCAGGCTGATCTGGCCGCGGGGGTCGGTGACGCCGGCCTCCTCATAGGCGCGGCGAGCGGCGATGCGCGTGGTGTGAAAATAGCTGCCGTCCCAGCCCGCCCCCTGCAGCTCCCAGCCGTTGGAGACGGCCAGCTGCAGCGCCTTGACGGTGACGAGGTCGGTCTTGCCCAGGGCCCGCGCGATCTCGGGAGTGGTGACGATGGCCACGGCGGCGCCGTCGGAGACGCCGCAGCAGTCGAACAGGCCCAGGGGCTCGGCGATCATCGGGGCGTTCAGCACCGTGTCCATGTCGATGGCCTTGCGCAGATGCGCCTTGGGGTTCTTGACGCCGTTGGCGTGGCTCTTCACCGAGACGTGGGCCATGGCCCGCTTGAGGTCATCGCGCGACACCCCGTGCCGGGCGCGGTAGGCGCCGGCAAGCTGGGCGAAGTTGCCCGGCGCCGAGCCGACCACCCCGACCATGTCGAACATGGTCCCCCGGGTGCGCACCGGCAGGCCGCCGTAGCCGGCGTCCTTCAGCTTCTCCACCCCCACCGCCAGGGCGATGTCGCAGGCGCCGCTGGCCACCGCGTAGACAGCACCGCGGAAGGCTTCGGTGCCCGAGGCGCAGTAGTTCTCGACCTTGGTGACGGGGATGTTGTTCAGCCGCAGGGCCATGGAGGCCGGGATGCCCGACGGCCCCACGTTGATGGCGTCGAACGCCACCGACAGCCAGGCGGCGTCGATCTGCGAGGTGTCGATGCCGGCGTCGGCGATGGCCTCCTGATAGGCCTCGACCATGAGGGTGTCGGCGTCGGCGTCCCACCGCTCGCCGAACCGCGCGCACCCCATGCCGAGGATCGCGACCTTGTCCTTGATGCCCGAGGCCATCAGATCTCTCCCGCCGCGGCCGCTCAGAAGGCGGGCGCCGCCTTCCAGAAGTATTTGGTGAAATGGCGCTGCTGATCCACGGCCTTGATGCGGAACATCATCCGCATGGGCCGGCCGACCTCCACGTCATCGGCCTCGACATCGCAGAATTCGGCGGTCATCCGCCCGCCCTCGTCAAACTCGACCATCCCGTAATAGGCGGGCGGATCCAGGGTGTAGGTCAGGTTGTCAGCGGTGAAGGTGAGGATGCGCGCCGCCCGCTCGGCCAGGGGATAGTCTTCCTGGGTTCCCAAGGCGTGGTCGTTGGGGCCGACGCTCAGGTCGCTGCGGGGATACTGCACCACCCCGGTCTTGGTGCAGCGGCCGCCCACAAGGCCCAGCACGGTCTTGCGATGGCGCCAAAGCGCGCTCAGGGGCTGTTTCTGATCGAACTCGGCGCGCATGCCGCCGTCCATCTTCAGCAGGCCGTTGAAGGCCAGGTATTTCATATAGTTGGGCTCGGCCTTGCGGCGGGCGAGCCAGCCGCTCACCCCCTGGTTCGGCGGCCGCGTCGCCAGGGCTTCGGTCGCCTCGAAGATCACCGCCTCGCAGCCGAACCCGAACGCCGCCGCCAGGATCCGGTCGCCCGGCTTGGCGTCCGCCAGGGCATGGGCCAGCATCACTAGCGCATGGGCGGTCCCTGCCTCGCCGACCGTGGCGGCCAGGGTGTCGCGCACCGCCTCGGGCCGCACCCCGACCTGCTTGGCCACCGAGGCGGTGACACCCCGCGCCGTCGCCGGGAAGATGAAGGCGTCGATGTCGGCGCCGGTCAGGCCCGCCTTGTCCAGGGCGCCCTTGATCGCCTGGGGCGCCAGCTTGGCGTAGCCTTCGTCGCGGACCCAGCGCGCCTCCCAGCCATAGTCGAACTCGGCGTCATGGGCCCGGAAGTGGTCGACGAAATCGGCCGAGATGCTGTGCCAGGCCAGGGCCTTGGCCAGGGGCTCGGCATCCCCGACCAGAACGGCGGCGGCGGCGTCGCCATGGGTCAGTTCGGCCTCCGATCCCGGCTGGGCGCGGCGCTTCTCCGAGGCGATGCAGAGGACATCGCCGGCGCCGCCGGCCGAGGCCATCAGGGCCTGGATCAGCGCCGACAGGCCCGCGCGCTGGCTGCCGCCCACGTCGAGGGTGGCCGTCTCGTCCGCGAGGTTCAGCGCCTCCTTGATCAGCCCCGCGTTCTGGCGGTCGGCGAAGGGGGCCGTGGTCGAGGCCAGGGTGACGCCGCTGATGCTGACGCGCTCCCGGCCGGCCAGGCAGTCGCGCGCGGCCTCCACCCCCATGGTGACGACGTCCTCGTCCCAGCCCGCCATCGCCCGCTCGCCCTTGCCGAGGCCGGCCAGACCGGGGGCGAACCAGCGGTTGGCCGCAACCACCGAGGCTCGCTGCAGCCGCAGCCGGGGGATGTAGGCCCCGAACGCGATGATCCCCGTCATGGCCGCTCCCTCATTCGAACTGCGCATAGCCGTTGGTCAGCACCACCTGGTCCCGTTCCACCACCGTCGCCTGGAAGGCGGCGCGGCCATCCGGTTGGCGCCAGATGTCGGTGCGCAGGGTTTCGCCCGGATACACCGGCCGGGAGAAGCGCGCATCCATCCGCGCCAGGCGTGTCGAAGGACCGCCAAGGGCGCGTATCAAGGCGCGGCCCACGACCCCATAGGTGCAAAGGCCGTGCAGGATCGGCCGCTCGAACCCCGCCGACGCCGCCACGGCCGGGTCGGCGTGCAGGGGATTGTCGTCCCCGGACAGGCGGTAGATCAGCGCCTGTTCCGGCCGGGTAGGCAGGGCGATGCTTAGGTCGGGCGGGCCCGCCGGGACTGGGTGCGGAACCGGCGCGCCCTCCCCGGTTCCGCCGAAGCCGCCGTCGCCGCGCAGGAAGGAGCCCTGGCGCACGGTGGCCAGGTGAACGCCCGTGGCCTCGTCGTGAATCTCGCGGGCGGAATAGAGCAAGGCGCCCTTGTCGGCGCCCTTGTCATAGATGGCCTCGATGCGGAGCACGCCCACGACGGCGCCTTCCACGGGCAGCGGGGCGTGCACGGTGATCGCCTGTTCGCCGTGCAGGACCCGGCGCCAGTCGATGCCGTAACGCGGCTCCTTCTGCCAGAAACCGGGATAGGCCAGCACCACCGCCATGGTCGGCAGGGCCACGAGCCCCTCTTCAAAGACATAGGGCAGGTCCTGGGGATCGGCGCCCGCGCCGACGCCCAGGGCGTAGAGGATGGTGTCGCGCGCCGTGTAGCTGTGCCGCACCTCCATCGGCGGCAGGGACATCAGCCGATCGTAATCAAGCGGCATCGGCCGGCCTCAGACCGGATCCCAACCGAACACGTCGGACGACCGCTGCAGGGTCTGGAAGCTGGGCCGGAAGGCCGGCAGCAACTCCTCGGCGATGGACTGCGTGGTCCAGCCCTCGGACCGGTGCATGGACCGGATCGGCTGGGGACGGCTGAACAGGAAGATCTCGTTCTTGCGCACGCAGAAGATCTGGCCCGTCACCTCCTTGGAGGCGTCGGCGCACAGGAAGGCGGCCAGGGGGGCGATCTTGTCCGCGCTCATGGTCTTGAACCGCTCGACCCGCAGCTTCTCCGCCTCGGTCTCGGCGGGGATGGTGGCCGTCATCCGGCTCCAGGCGAAGGGGGCGATGCAGTTGGAGCGCACTCCGAACCGCTGCATGTCCAGGGCGATCGAGGTCGACAGCCCCACAACCCCCATCTTGGCCGCCGAATAGTTGGCCTGGCCAAAGTTGCCGATCAGGCCGGAGGTGGAGGTGAAATGCACATAGGATCCCGATCCCTGATCCTTGAAATACTGCGCCGCCGCCTTGGAGACGTAGAAGTAGCCGTTGAGATGGACGTTGATCACCTCGTCCCAGTCGGGCTGGCTCATTTTGTGGAAGATTCGGTCGCGCAGGAAGCCGGCGTTGTTGACCACCGCGTCGATGCGGCCGAACGCCTTGACCCCGTCCTCGATGATCGACATCGCCCCGCCGGGATCGGAGATGCTGGCGACATTGGCCACGGCCCGTCCGCCGAAGGCCTCGATCTCGCGCACCACGTCGAAGGCCGGTCCGGAGTCGCGGCCCTCGCCGTCGGCCGAGCCACCGAAGTCGTTGACGACCACCGCCGCGCCCTCGCGCGCGCACAACAGGGCGATTTCCCGCCCGATCCCCCGCCCCGAGCCGGTCACCGCCACGACGCGTCCGTCCAGCAAGTTCGCCACAGTCACCTCCCCGCTCGATGCGCATCGCCGCGCGCTACGGACCATATCCGCCGCCGCGAAGGCCTATTCAAACCGCCCAATGGTTGGGGCGGGCCTGTTCAGAGAGCGGGCGGCGCCGTCCGATCCGGCCGTCGAAACACCCTCTGGGCGCTTGAGGTTTGGTCGATATTCCATATCATTGGTCGAAATATAGACCAGGGATGAAGCATCATGAACGCCGTCGCTGCCCAGAACGCCCACCTTGCGCCTGACTATTTCGGCCAGATCCTGGACTGCGACGCGCACCTCTATATGGAGCCCGATGTCCTGGCCGAGATCGTCGGCGACATCGGCGCGGGCTTCGTCCTCGAGCATATCCGCAACCAGTACAACACCGACAAATACCTGGCCGATCGCGAGCGGGCGCCGAACGAGGTCTGGCAGGTCAAGGGCCTGGGCGCCCTGGGGGCCTACGACGCCGCCGAGCGGGTCGAGGCCATGGACATGATGGGCGTGCGGGCCCAGCTGGTCTTCCCCAACACCGCCCTGCGCGAACTGCGCATCGACAGCGACGCGGCGCGCGCCGCCTGCCGGCGCTACAACGACTACGTCATCGCCTGGACCAAGACGGCCAACGGCCGCGCCCGCGCGGTGTGCCAGGTGAACATGGGCCACGTTGGCTGGGCGCTGGAGGAACTGGACCGGATCCTCAAGCTCGGGGCCACCGGGGTGCTCCTGTCCTGCGCCACCGCCCCCGGCAATGTCTCGCCCGCCAACGAATGCTGGGACCCCTTCTGGGCCAGGCTGGAAGAGGCCGATGTCCCGGCCCTGCTGCACCTGTCCTCGGGCGGCCTTGTCACCAGCGACGCGGACGATCCCGTCATTCCCCCCCGCCAGTTCGCCGACGCCAAGGCGCTGAAGGCCAGCTTCGAGATGCGCCCCGGGGCCGAGGAGGCGATCGGGCCCTATTTCATGCTCGTCGCCCACATCCCCTGCGAGACCTACCTCATCACCCTTTTGATGGGGGGCGTGTTCGAGCGCTTCCCGCGCCTGCGCTTCGGCGTGATCGAATGCGGCGCCGGCTGGGTGGGGCCCATGGCCGAGCGGATGGAGACCCACGCCGACCTGCTGGCCAAGGTGGGCGTCACCTATCCCCTCCGCCCCTCCGAATACCTCCGCCGCAATGTGCGGGTGACGCCCTTCTGGCACGAGAACATCGACCGGATGATCGCCCGGGACGGCCTCGACGAGGTCTATGTCTTCTCCACCGACTTCCCCCACGTAGAGGGCACCCGCGACCCCATAGGCCGCTTCAAGAAGACCATGACCCGGGGCGGCGACGCCTATGACCGCAAGTTCTTCATCGACAACGCCAAGCTGCTGTTTCCCGGGGCCTGACCGATGACCACGCCGGACGTCCAGGTGACCGAACGCGGCCCGATCATCGAGGTGATGTTCGACCGTCCGCACAAGCTGAACGCCATGACCCCGGAGATGACCGGCGCGGTCTCCCAGGCCGTCGATGAACTGGGCGCCCGGCGCGACCTGCGCGTGATGCTGATCCGCGCCCGGGGGCGCTATTTCTCCGCCGGCTCGGACTTCGTCAGCGGCGGCGGCATCCCCGACTTCGGGGGCAGCACCATGGAGGCGCGCCGGTGGTATCGCGGCGGTCCCGAACGGCAGTCCCTGCAGTCCATCTGCGACAAGCTGGAGGCCGTGGAGAAGCCGGTGGTGGTCGCCCACCACGCCCCCTGCCTGGGCGGGGCCCTGGAGATGTCCCTGTCCTGCGACTTCCGCCTGGCCGCGGCCAGCGCCCACTACGGCCTGCCGGAGATCGACCTCGGCCACCTGCCGGGCTCGGGGGGCGCCAGCCGGCTGACCCGACTTTGCGGCCCGCACTGGGCGCGCTGGCTGGTCATGGCCGGCCAGAAGGTCGACGCCCAGCGGGCCCTGACCATGGGCCTGGTGCACGAGGTCTATCCGGACGAGACCTTCGATGCGGCGGTGGACGCCTTCTGCGATCACCTGGCGTCCTACCCGGCCGAGGCCCTGGCCCTGGCCAAGCTGTCCATCGACCTGATCGCCGATCTCGACCGCACCAGCGCCCGCAACATCGAGCGGATCTCCAACTCCATCCTGTTCGACACCGCCGAGACCAAGGAGCGGATGCAGGCCTTCCGCGACCGCCGCAAGCCGAAGGGCTGAGTGGTAATTCGGGGACGCTATACGAATTAGACTTCTAATTCGTATAGCGTCCCCGAATTACCCTAGAAGTCGGCGGTCAGCTGCAGGCCATAGGAGCGTCCGCGGCCCCACACCACCGAGCCATAGTTGGTGGAGTCGATGGCCGCGAGGAAGCGGTCCTTGTCCAGGATGTTGTCAGCGTAGAACTCCAGACGCAGCGACTTCAGCCGTTCGAACTCCACAGGGATGTTCTTCAGCGTCACCCGGGCGTTGACGAATTCCTGCGGCGGCGCGCGCAGCCGGTCGTTGTTCACATTGACCCGCGCCAGGGCGAAGAAATACCGGCTCGCCTGGTAGGTGTAGTTGATGCGGGCGCTAAGGTCGCCGATGCCCAGGTGAGGGAAGTCGTAGCGCAGGCCGATGTCGGCGGTGGAGTTGGAGATCCAGGGGAAGCGGGCCTCGTTGGCCACATTGATGTCGCGCACCCCGTCGAAGAACGGGAACTCGTCATATTCCGGTTTGACGTAGCCGACGTTGCCGTCGAGTTGGAAGCCCGCGCCGAGAATGGCGTTGAACTCAACCTCGGCGCCGCTGTAGTGCGCCTTGCCGGCGTTGGTGAGGGTGGACACCCGGTTGCCGGTCACCGCGTCGGTGACGCGGCCGGCGATCTGCAGGTCCTTGTACTGGGTGTAGAAGGCGGCCACGTTCAGGCGCAGGCGGTTGTCGAACAGCTGGGACTTCACCCCCGCCTCGATGGACGCCGCCTTCTCGGGGTTGAATGAGGCCACCGCGCTGCCCGGGGCGAAGCCGCCGGCCTTGTAGCCGGTAGAGGCGCGCACATAGGTCATCACCGCCGGCGTCCACTGGTAGCTGGCGCTGCCGGAGAAGCTAGTGTTGGTCCAGGAGTCGCTGCCGGTGAAGAAGCGCGACTGCACGCCGTTGACGAAGGCGTAGTCGACGATCGACTTCTTGTCGTGGGTGTAGCGCACCCCGCCGGTCAGCTCGAGCCTGTTGTCCAGGGCCGAGGGCCGCCAGGACACCTGGCCGAAGGCGGCCGCCGAGTCGGTCTCGTAGTGATAGGCCCGCCGCGCCAGCCGCTGCTGGCCGAGGTTGTTGGCCAGGACGGTGGTGTTGAAGTTGTCATTCACCTCGTCGAATTCTTCATTGAAGAAATAAAGGCCGGCGACGTAGTCGATGTCGCCGATCTTGCCGAGGGCCTGGAATTCCTGAGAGAACTGGTTCTCGTCGAGATCCCGGCGGATCGTCTGCAGCGGGCTGACCTCCTGGATCGTGAATCCCCCGGGCGCGCCGGTGGTGGCGATCCGGCCCAGCAGCAGGCCCTGGGTGGCGGTGTTGAACGGCCGCCGCTCGACCAGTTCGCGATAGGCGGTGATCGATTTCAGGGCGAGGGCGTCGTTGAATTCATAGTCCAGGGTCACCGCATGGCCCGTGCTCTCGGCGACCTGCTGCGGAAAGATGCGCGTGGCGAAGGTGTCGAGCCGGTTGGGAGCGACCACGAAGGGCGCCCCGCCCAGGGACGCGGACTGCGAGAAATAGTTGAACAGGGCGGCATTGGTGACGAAGGTGATCTGGTCGTAGTAGGTGTCGTTCTTGTTCAGCGTATAGTCGAAGTTGTAGTCGACCTTGAACCGGCCATAGTCGCCAGCCACGCGCAGGGCATAGCCGTTGTTGTTCTGGGCGCCGGGCCCGCGGCTGGCCTTGGCGGCGGGGTTCTCCACCACGCCCTCCATGTCGCGGTGGAAATAGGACAGCTTGGCCCGCAGGCCGCTCGCGCCCAGGACCCCGGTATTGAGCGTGGTGCGGAAGGTCCGCTCCGCCTCGGTGCCATAGCCCACCACCGCGCGCACGCCGAAGTCCTGCGACGGCGACGGCGTGAAGACGCTGACGGCGCCGCCGGTGGTGTTGCGCCCGAACAGAGTGCCCTGCGGCCCGCGCAGGACTTCCACCCGCTCCAGATCTCCCAGTTCCGACAGGCTGCCGGAGGTGCGAGCGCGCAGCACCCCGTCGATGTAGAGGGCGTTCGGCGCGTCGAGGTAGGGGCTGGGGTCGGCGACGCCGATCCCCCGCACCGTGAAGTTGGCGCCGGAGCCGGCGCCCACGGCCGGGCTGATGACGAGGTTGGGGGCCAGAGAACTGAGAGCCGTCAGGTTGGTGGCCCGCACTTCCTGCAGCCGCTCGCTGGAGAAGGCGGTGACGGCGACGGGCGCGGTCTGCAAGTTCTCTTCACGCTTGCGGGCTGTGACGGTCACTTCCTCGAGCTGCGAGGTGGCCGGCGCGGGAGACGCAGGCGGCGGCGCCGACGTCTGGGCCGCCGCCGCCTGCGGCTGGAACCCCATGGCCGCGGCGAGCGCCAGAACGCTGGCGCCGAGCAGATTCCTACGCATGGTCTTCCCCCTAATATAGGCTGTTCTTGTCTTGTTGGACCGGTGCGAACCGGCAGTCTTATTGGCTGCTGTTTCCACGCCGCACCGGGTGCGGCAAGGCAACGGGAGTCATCGATGACTTGGATACTTGGTCGGCGGCGACCAGCGGCCAAGCCACCATCGGTCGCTGGCTAACCGCAAAAATGTTGCCCCGGAGATACGTCACGTGGGCAGGCCCAGGACCGCCTTGGCGATGACGTTGCGCTGCACGTCATTGGTCCCCGCATAGAGCGTGGCGGTGCGCGAATGCAGGTGCGGGGCCAGGATGTCCAGCGGCCCGCCGGGGTCGTCCAGGGGATCGAGCATGGCCGCCTCCTCCTGCGCCACCCGCAGCACCAGGTCCGACACCCGCTGGTAGGTCTCCATCGACCAGATCTTCAGGATCGAGACCTCCGCCCCCAGCCTGCCGCCATTCTTGACCACGTCGCGGAAGCGCTCATAGGCGGCTTCGAGGTCGGCGATATCCAGCGCCAGCTGCACATAGTCGCGCACGAAGACCGCGTCCTCGCTCACCCCGGCGCGGGCGGCCACCCGGCGTAGGCGGATCATCATGTCCCGCGCCTGCTTGGGGCTGCCGATATAGAGGCGCTCGAAGCCAAGCAGGGCCTTGGCGGTGGTCCAGCCGCGGTCCACCTCGCCGATGATGTTTTCGGGCGGCACGCGCACGTCGTCGAAGGTGACCTCGCAGAATTCCGCCGCTCCGGTCAGAGTCTCCAGGGGGCGCGGGGTGATGCCCGGCGTCTTCATGTCGACCACCATGAAGCTGATGCCGTCCTGCTTGCGCGCGCCCTTACCGGTGCGCACCAGCATGAAGATCCAGTCGCACTGGTCGGCCCAGGTCGTCCAGATCTTGCGGCCGTTGACCACCCAGGCGTCGCCGTCCCATTCGGCGCGGGTGCTGAGCGAGGCGAGGTCCGATCCGGCGTTGGGCTCCGAATAGCCCTGGCACCACAGGACCTGGCCGGTGGTGATCGGCGACAGGAAGCGCTGCTTCTGCGCGTCAGTGCCGAAATGGATGACCAGGGGCCCCAGCATCTGCGGGCCGTTGCCCGAGGTGCGCGGGGCGCCGGACAGGTCGAGGCTCTCGTGGAAGACCAGCTGCTTGGAGGCGTCGAGCCCCATGCCGCCATGCTCCACTGGCCAGGTGGGCGCGAGCCAGCCGCGCTGCGCCAGCTTGGCGGTCCAGGGGGCGACGCCGCGCCAGCCGTCGGTCCAGGCCACGTGCAGCAGCTCCGGCGGACACTCGGCGCGGACGAAATCCAGCACCATCTGACGGAAGTCCTCGTCCGTCATGGCGTTGTAGTCTTGGGCGGGGGACGAGGTCATGCCGCGACTCCGTTGGGAAAGCGAAGCTGGGCGTAGCGGCGGCGGTGGGCGGCGCCATTGCCGAGCCAGGCGGAGAGAAAATGGGCCCGGCGGATGAGCAGGCTGAGGTCGAGCTCTTCGGTGAAGCCGATGGTGCCGTGCAGGTGGATCGATTGGCCCGCGATCATCACCCCTGCCTCCGCGCAGCGCGCCTTGCAGGCGGCGACCCGGGCCGGGGCGTCGGGGTCGCCCGAATCCAGGGCCGCGGCGGCGCGCATGACCGCCGAGCGGGAGAGCTCGATCTGGATGTAGAGGTCGACGGCCCTGTGTTGCAGCGCCTGGAAGGCGCCGATCGGCTTTCCGAACTGCTCCCGCGTCTTCATGTAGTCGACCGTGGCGGACAGGGTCTGGTGCATCACGCCGACAGCCTCGGCGCAGACCGCCACGCGGCCCCGGTCGAGGACCTGGTCGAGGATGGCCGCCCCCGCGCCGGGCGCGGAAATGCAGGCGGCCGACGAGGCCTCGACGCCCCGCAGGGAGACCCGGCCCACCGGCGAATAGTCGGCGGCCCGGTCGATCCGCACCGACAGCCCCGCCTGACCCCGGTCGATCCAGAACAGGCCGACTCCTTGCGGCGCGCGGGCGGCCACCACGAAGGCGTCGGCGCTGGCGGCGAGGGGCGTGAACATCCCCTCCCCGTCCAGGCGATGGCCCTCGCCGTCCGCGACGGCGGTGATCGACACGTCTGCGGCGGTCAGGGCGCCGGGCGCCGACTGCCACACCAGAGTCGCCAGGGCCTCCCCAGCCTGAAGAGCGGGCAGCCGCGCGTCGCGCAGGGCGGCGTTCTCTCCGAGGCTCAGGGCGGTCGCCGCCAGGGTGACGGCCGCCATGGGTTCGGGCAGCGCCCCCTTGCCCAGCTCCTCGTGCAGGGCGGCCATGTCGGCGATCTGCAGTCCAAGCCCGCCCTGGTCCTCCGGCTGGGATAGCTGCACCCAGCCGAGGTCCGCCATCTCCTTCCATACCGACCGGTCGAAGCCGTGATCGGTCTTGCGGACCGCGCGCACCCGCCCCGGGGCGCCGGCCACGGCGACGAAGGCGGCGACGCTCTCGCGCAGCATCGTGCGGTGCTGGGGCTCGACAAGCACGGGGGGCGGCAACATGGACGGAGGTCTCCTGGTGTCCGGTAAGGGTCAGACGGCGCCGCTGCGCCGCAGGCGCTCGATCTCGGCGGCGTCGAGACCGAGGTCGCCCGACAGCACCGCGTCGGTATGCTGACCGAGGGTGGGCGGGGGCGTGATGTCCCCGTGGATGGGGGTGCGCGAATAGCGGATGGGGCTGGCGACCATGCGCACCGGCCCGAGCCTTGGATGGTCCACGTCGGCGATGGCGCCGCGCGCCGTCACCTGCGGCTGGGCCACCGCCTGGCTGATGGAATAGACCGGCGACACCGGCACCCCGGCGGCGCTCAGCACCGCGTCCAGGCGCGCCACCGTCCAGCCGGCGAATTCCGCGCCGAGGATGTCCAGCAGGGCCTGGCGGTTGGCGATGCGGGCGCGGTTGTCGCCGAAGCGCGGATCGGTGAGCAGGTCCGGGCGGTCGATGGCCTGGCAGAACCGCCGGTAGAGGCCCTCGTTGCCCGGGGTTATCATCACATGCCCGTCGGCGCAGGCGAACAGGCCGCCGGGCACCGCGCTGTTGGCGGCGTTGCCCGACCGCGGCGGATCAACGCCGGTCATCATCTGCAGGGCGGTGAAATGGGACATCATGGCGAAGCCGCAGTCGAGCAGCGCCAGGTCGATATATTGGCCCTCGCCGCCGTTGCGGTCGCGCTCAATGAGGGCGCCGAGCACCGCATTGGAGGCATAGAGCCCGGCGATGACGTCGACCACGCTGGGCGCGGCCTTCACCGGCCCCGCCCCCGGATGGCCCTCGGGGTGGCCGGTGACGGACATCATCCCGCACATGGCCTGGATGATCGGGTCATAGCCCGGGCGGTGGCTGAGCGGACCCTCCTGGCCGAACCCGGTGACCGAGCAGTAGATCAGGCCGCGGTTGGCCGTCTTGAGGCTCGCGTAGTCCAGGCCATACCGCGCCAGGTCGCCGACCTTGAAGTTCTCGATGACCACGTCGCATTGCGCGGCCAATTGGCGGACAATCTCCTGGCCCTCGGCGGAGGCCAGGTCGACGGTCACCGACTTCTTGTTGCGGTTGGCGGCCAGCCACATGGGGGTCTCGTTGGTGGTCTCCCCCGCCCGGTCCCGGGCGAAGGGACCGAAGATGCGGCAGTCGTCGCCCACCCCGGGGCGCTCGATCTTGATGACCTCGGCGCCCATGTCGGCCAGGACCTGGGCGCCGAAGGGCGCCGCCAGCACCCGGGCGAGCTCCAGGACCTTGATCCCATCTAGCGGCCGGGGCCCCCGGGGGGCGTTGAGGGCGGCGCCGCTCATTTGACCGACGCCGCGTGCGAGGACTCCAGGTCCCGGGCGACGGACCGCGAGGCCAGGAAGAAGCAGACCGCGCTGATCACGTAGATGGGGCTGACGGCCAGCAGGGCGTGGCGCAACCCGACCTCGGCGCTGCCCGAATGCGAGGCGAATACATCGCTGATCAGGCCCAGCAGCACCGGGCCCAGGCCCAGGCCGATCAGGTTGATCACGAAGGTGGAGATGGCGGCCGAGGTGGCGCGCATGGCCAGGGGCGCGAGGCCCTGGGTGAGGACCATGTTGGGCGCGACCCACAGGGTGTTCAGGGCGGTGGGCACCAGCAGGGCCACCAGGGCCAGCACCCAGTTGCCGGCGGTGACCGCCAGGATGTGGAAGGGCAGCGCCAGGATCATGCCCGCGGCCGGAACCAGCAGGATCGCGCGCGGAATCTTCTTGCCGAACTTGTCCGCCAGCCAGCCGCCGCCGAACGAGCCCAGCAGGCCCGCGACCCCGGCCGACAGCCCCCAGATGAAGCCGACCTGGCTAAGGGACAGGCCGAAGGAGCGCACGAAGAAGGACGGGAACCAGTATTGCAGGCCCAGGGTGCTGAAGGCCGCGGTGCAGCCGCCGCACATCAGCAGCACATAGGTCGGTTTGCGCAGCATCACCTTCAGCACCCCGATGAAGGAGGTGCGCTCGAGGGCGGCGGGGGCGCGACCGTCGGCCTGGCCGCGCTGCGGCTCCCGGACGGTGAATTTGAACAGGATCGCCAGGGCCAGGCCGGGAAGGCCGACCACCAGGAGCGCGACGCGCCAGCCGTAGAGGTGGGCGATCTGGCCGCCCAAGGCCAGGCCGAGGGCGCTGCCGATGGGCGAGGCCAGGGCGTAGACGCCCATGGCCTTGCCGCGGTCGCCATGGCTGAAATGGTCCGCGATCAGGGACATCGACGCCGGGCCAGAGCCGGCCTCGCCGACGCCGACGCCGAGGCGCGCCGCCAGCAGTTGCCAGTAGTTCTGCGCCAGGCCGCAGACGGCGGTCATCAGGCTCCAGAACGCCAGGGAGGCAGCCACGATGGCGGTGCGGTTGCCCCCGCGATCGGCCAGCCGCGCGATGGGAACGCCGAGCACGGCATAGAGCATCGCGAAGGCAAAACCCGTCATCAAGCCCAGCTGCCAGTCGTGGAGGTGGAACTCCGCCTTGATGGGCTCCTGCAGGATGGTGATGATCTTGCGATCGATCATGTTGATGACGTAGATCGCGGTCAGCATGACGAGGGTGTAATTGCGGGACCGGCGCAGGATGCCCCCGTCAATGCCTGACATTCACATCTCCCTCACCGCCCGCAGCGGGCGCGGAATGACCGGTTCTTGCGGCCGCCGGCCGGTCTGCGCGCAGTTGGCGTCTGCCGGGGGCGATCAACCACCTTGTAGAGCTCGGCATCATGCCAATGAAATGTTGGGTGGGCGCGCGGACGGCGCGCGGACTCCCCGTCTGCCGACCAGTCCGGGTCAGTAGCCTGCGCAGTCGGCGAAACGCTGCAGGTGGTGATCGACGTCGCCCAGCAGATGTTCGAGCACCGTCAGTCGCTTGTGATAATAGCCCGCCGGATAGTCGAGGGTGATGGCCATCGCTCCGTGCAGCTGCATCCCCTGCTGCCCCACGAAGCGGCCGGACTCGCTCACCTGCACCTTGGCCGCCGAGATCGCCTGGCCGCGGGCGGCCCGGTCGGGGTTGTCGGCCTGGTCCGCGGCCAGCACGGCCATGGAGCGGGCCTGTTCGCAGGCGACGATCATGTCGGCCATCCGGTGCTGCAGCACCTGGAAAGAGCCCAGCGTCTGGCCGAAGGCGACCCGGGTGCGCAGGTGCTCGAGAGTCAGTCGCTGCAGGGCGCTCATGGCCCCCACGGCCTCGGCGCAATAGGCGGCGATGCCCCGGTCAAAGACATGCTCGATCACCGGGGCGGCGGCGCCGACATCCCCGAGGATATCGGCGTCCGTCGCCAGCACCTGGTCGAGGGCGAGGTCCGCCGCGTCGGTCAGATCCCAGTTGCGGTAGGCCGTGACGATAAGGCCTGGGGCGTCGCGCGAAACCAGGAACAGGCTGATCCCGTCGGGGCTGTCCGCCTCTCCGGCCGTCCGGGCCGAGACCACGAACCGCCCTGCCCCTGCGCCCCCGAGCACCAGGGCCTTGCCACCGGTCAGCCTATAGCCGCCGTCCACCCTTGTGGCCGTGGTGGTTACCGCGTTCAGCCTGTAGCGCGACCGGGCCTCGCCATGGGCCAGGGCCAGTTTCAGCGATCCGTCGGCCACGGCCGGCAGCAGCCGCGCCCTCTGGTCCGCGCTGCCCGCCAGCAGCACCGCGCCCGCCCCCAGCACGGCGGTGGCGGTGAGGGGCTCGATGAAAAACCCCTCGCCCAGGGGCTCCAACACTGCGAACAGGTCGTGGAAGCCGCCGCCCATGCCGCCGTAGGCCTCGGGCGTCAGGATCGACGGCAGGCCGAGCTCGGCCACGGTCGCCCAGTCGTCGGCGATGGCCTCAGGCAGGGCCGTGAGCAGGTGCTTGCGGTCGTGGAAGCCGTAGCGGTCGCGCACCAGCCGCTCTGCGGTCTCGCGCAGCATCCTCTGGGTCTCGGTGGGCTCGAAATCCATGGCGCTAGAGCTTCAGCTGATGGCGGGCCATCATGTTCTTCTGGATCTCGCTGGAGCCGCCGGCGATGGAGAACTTGCGGCTCTCCAGATAGTCGGCGGTCCGCACCCCGGCGCGGCGTACAGCCTCCGGCAGGCCTTCGCTGCCGGTGATGCGCACCCGACCATCGAACGGCGCGCCATAGGGGCCCATGGCGTCCATGATCAGGGTCAGCAGCTGCTGTTCCACATCGGCCCCCTTCAGCTTGACGATATTGGGCGAGCCCCCCAGGGGACGGCCGGTCTGCTCGGCGGACATCAGGCGCAGGGTGGTGACCTCCAGGGCGCGCAGGGCGATCTCGGCGCTGGCCACCTTGGCGCGGAACAGGGGGTCGTCCATCAGCCGCCGGCCGCCGCCATCGGTCTCCTGCGAAGCCACGGCCTTCAGGCGTTTCAGGTGCCGCTTGGACTCGCCCAGCCGGGCGAAGTTGAACCGCTCGTTGGCCAGCATGATCCGGGCATAGCCCCACGCCTGGCCCGGCTCGCCGACGATGTTGTCGCGCGGCACGCGGACATTGTCGAAGAACACCTGGTTGAAGTGATGCTCGCCCACCACCGACAGGATCGGCGAGACACTGATCCCCGGCGTGTCCATGGGGATGATTAGCTGCGACAGGCCCCGCCCGCCCCGGGCCTCCTGGTCGGTGCGCAGCAGGCACAGCATCAGCCGCGATTCATGCGCCGCGCTGGTCCAGATCTTGGCGCCATTGACCACCCATTCGTCGCCGTCGAGATCGGCGCGGGTGGTCAGGGCGGTGAGGTCCGAGCCGGCGTTGGGCTCCGAGCAGCCCTGGCACCAGCTGTCCTCGAAGCTGAGGATGCGCGGGAGATAATGGGCCTGCTGCGCCGCCGTGCCGACCCCGATCAGCAGGGGACCGACGATCTTCTCGGGCATGGAGCGGATGTAGGGGGCGCCGGCCACTGTGGCGATCTCGGTGAACAGGTGCCGCTGCGCCAGGGTCCAGCCCGGGCCGCCGAAGGCCTTGGGCCAGGAGGGCATCGACCAGCCCTTGGCGTGAAGGATCCTCGGCCAGGCCAGGTATTCCTCAGCGCTGAAATGCTCGCCGGCGAAGACCTTGCGGCGGATCCAGTCGGGCAGGTTCGCCTCGACCCACTCGGCCGCCATCTCGGCGAATGCCAGGTCCTCCGGGGCGTAGCTCAGGTCCATGCCCCGGCCCTTAGATGGCGCCGGCGGCGCGCATGGCCGCCATCTCGTCGGGGCTATAGCCGAGAAGCCCTTGGAGGATTTCGTCGGCGTGCTCGCCTACCCCCGGCGGGGCGGTGTGGTCGTTGGTCGACATGCCGGCGTAGCGGATCGGATTGGCCAGCAGGGTCAGCGACCCCGCCCGCGGATGCGGCACGGTGCGGATCATCTCGCGGGCCTGAACCTGCGGATCCTCGAACATCTGCGGCAGGGTGTTGACCGGAGAGGCCGGGACGCCGGCGGCGTTGAGGGCCTCGTAGAGGTCGTGCGCCGTCCATTCGATGAGCAGCGCCTCCAGGATCGGCACCAGCACCTTGCGGTTGATGATGCGCAGGCTGTTGGAGGTAAAGCGGGGGTCGGTCGCCAGCTCAGGATGGCCCAGCACATCGCAGAACTTCGGATACAGTCGGTCGGTGCCTGCCGCGATCATGATGTGCCCGTCCTTGCAGGCGAACACCCCGCCGGGCATGCCGCTGGCGCCCTGGGTGCCCACCCGCGGGGGCTGCTGCCCCGACACCACATAGGTCATGGCGAAGTGCGAGGTGAAGGCGACGCCGCAGTCGAGCAGCGACATGTCGATATACTCCCCGCCGCCGCCCTGGACGTCCCGGCGATACAGGGCGCCCTGGATGCCGATGACCGCATACAGGCCGGTGGCCAGGTCGATGATGCTCGGCCCGGCCTTCATCGGCCCGGCGCCCGGCTCGCCGTCGGGGATGCCGGTGGTGCTCATGAAGCCGCTCATGGCCTGGGCGATGGGGTCATAGCCGGGCCGCTTGCGATAGGGGCCGGTCTGGCCGAAGCCCGTCACCGAGCAATAGATCAGCCGCGGGTTGACCGCCTTCAGGCTCTCGTAGTCGAGGCCATGACGGGCGAGGTCGCCGACCTTGTAGTTCTCGATCAGCACGTCGCACTGGGCTGCCAGCCGTCGGATCACCTCCTGCCCCTCGGGGGTGGCGATGTTGGCGGTGATCGACTTCTTGCTGCGGTTGGCCGCCAGGAAGGTCGGCGTGTCCTGGGTGGGATTGCCGTCCGTATCCTTCAGGAAGATGGGGCCGTAGATGCGGCTCTCGTCCCCGGTCACCGGCCGCTCGACCTTGATCACCTCGGCGCCGAGATCAGCCAGCATCTGTCCCGCCCAGGGCCCCGCCAGGACGCGGCTGAGATCGGCCACGCGGATTCCGGAAAGCGGCTTGGGGGACATGGGCGCCCGTACAATGGATTCTCGACAGCCGCCACCGTCGCAAATGGCCGCGGCGCCAGCCAGTCACAGGAACTTGCCGCCGCCCCAAGAAATTGGCCGAGCGACGGCGCTCGCAGGCGCGGCCAAGCCATCAAATCGTGCTATCCGAACCTTAGGCTCGACTGCACGTTCGACAGGTCCCTGAGCGAGCTGATCCGATGACCCGTAGACCTCGAAAAATCCGCACCAAGCCCTATGACGGACCCGCCGGCGGCTGGGGATCTGTGGCCGGCATCCGCAACATCGCCGGCCACGAACACGACCTGCCGATCGGCGAGCTGCTGCGACAGAACAAGGCCGACGGCTTCATGTGCGTCAGCTGCGCCTGGCCCAAGCCGGCCAAGTCCCATCCCGCGGAATTCTGCGAGAACGGCGCCAAGGCCACGCTGTGGGACCTGACCCCCCGCCGATGCACGCCGTCGTTCTTCGCCGAGCACACCGTGACCGAACTGCTGGGTTGGAGCGACTACGACCTGGAACAGGCGGGCCGGCTGACCGCGCCGATGCGGTTCGACCCTGCGACCGACCGCTATGTCGAATGCGACTGGCAGGAGGCCTTCACCGCCATCGCCGCGACCCTTCAGGCGCTGGATCCCATGAAGGTCGTCTTCTATTCGTCAGGCAGGGCGTCGCTGGAAACCTCATACATGTACGCCCTGATGGCGCGGATGTACGGCAGCCAGAATCTGCCCGATAGCTCCAACATGTGCCACGAGAGCACGTCGGTGGGGCTCAAGAAGTCCATCGGATCCCCCGTCGGAACGGTGCTGGTGGAGGATTTCGAGACCACCGACGCCATCTTCTTCTTCGGTCAGAACGTCGGATCCAACAGCCCTCGCTTTCTCCACGATCTGCAGAAAGCCGCCCGGCGGGGCGTGCCCATCGTCACCTTCAACCCCCTGCGCGAGCCGGGCCTGGTCAAGTTCGTCAATCCACAGTCGCCCTTCCAGATGGCGACCGGCCGCGCCACGCCGATCAGCTCCCAGTATCTGCAGCTGCGCGCCGGCAGCGACATCGCCGCCATCGTCGGCCTGTGCAAGACCGTGATCGCCGCCGACGACGCGGCCCGAGCGCGGGGCGACGCGCCGGTCCTCGACCACGACTTCATCGAGACCTACACCGACGGTTACGAGCCTTTTGCCCAGTTCTGTCGCGACACCGTCTGGGACGACATCGAGGGCGAGACCGGCCTCCTCCGCGCAGACCTGGAGGCCGCCGCGGCGGTCTACGCCAAGGCTGCGGCCGTGATCGGCGTCTACGGCATGGGCATCACCCAGCACCACCTGGGGGTTGAGGCGGTGCAGATGGTCTGCAACCTGCTGCTTCTGAAAGGCAATATCGGCAAGCCCGGCGCCGGCGCCTGCCCGGTGCGGGGTCACTCGAACGTCCAGGGCCAGCGGACGGTGGGCATCACGGAAAAGCCCGCCCTGGCGCCGCTCGAGGCGCTGAAGGCCATCTACGGGTTCGATCCCCCTACGCAGGAGGGCCTCAACACGGTGACCGCCTGCGAGGGCGTCATCGCCGGGGAGGTGCAGGGCTTTGTCAGTCTGGGCGGCAACTTCCTGCGCGCCGCCCCCGACCGCGACCGCCTTGAGGCCGCCTGGCGAGGCATGGCCCTGACGGTGCAGATCGCCACGAAGCTCAACCGCAGCCATCTGATCAACGGCAGGACGGCCTACCTGCTGCCGTGCCTGAGCCGGATCGAACGGGACGAGCAGGCGACCGGCCCGCAGACCGTGTCGATGGAGGACTCCACCAGTTGCATCCACGCGTCCCTGGGCCAGCATCCGCCCGCGGGCGAACGGCTGCTGTCCGAGCCGGCCATCGTCGCCGGCATCGCCAAGGCGCTCCTGCCCCCCAACCCCAGGGTCGACTGGGACCGCTGGACCGGGGACTACGCCCTGGTGCGCGACGCCATCGAGGCCACCTACCCGCTATCGTTCAAGGATTTCAACGGTCGCTTCCGCCAGCCCGGGGGCTTCCACCGGGGCAACAAGGCCCGCGAGCGCAACTTCAGCGAGTCCGCCAACGGCAAGGCCAATTTCGTGCGGCCGAGCGCCCTGTCCGCCACCGGCTTCGCCGACCAGGCGGGGGTGTTCCGGCTGATGACCCTGCGGTCCAACGACCAGTTCAACACCACCGTCTACGGCTATGAGGACCGCTTCCGCGGCGTCTCCGGGACCCGCGACGTGCTGTTCATCAACCGCCAGGATATGGCGCGACTGGGTATCGCCGAAGGCCAGGTGGTGGGACTGTCCACGGTGTCCGATGACGGCATCGTGCGGGAGCACCGGGGCCTGCGGGCCACCCCCTACGACATCCCCGCGGGGTGCCTGGGGGCCTACTACCCCGAGTGCAACGACCTGATGCCCCTGGGCCATTACGCCAAGGAGAGCTTCACCCCCGCGTACAAGACAGTGCCCGTCAGGATCCTTGTCTGAGCAGCCCCGGTCAGCCGGGCATCCAGTAGGGGCTGACGCCGTAGAAGGTGTGCACCGACTCGCGCCAGTCGCACTCGTCCTCGACCTCACGGTCGCCCACGGCGTGGCCGTCGGACAGCTGCTTCTGGGTGATGGGCGCCACATAGCCATGGCGTTTCTCGTCATAGGTGAGCATCGACCAGGGCAGCGGATAGAACTGCTCGCCAACCCCCAGGAAGCCGTCGTGCCCCATCAGGGCGTAGGTGGCCTTGCCTGTCGCCTTGTCCAGCATGATGTCTTCGATCTTGCCCAGGCGCTTGCCTTCGGCGCCGAAGACCGGAGCGCCCTGCACCCGGCTGGCGGCGATGAGGTGGTGGGGTTCACTGGCCATGTCGTCCTCCGCTCGGGCGTTCGGGGCCCGCCGAAGCAGTAAGGCGCCTTCCTGCGGGGCCGACTTTGAGCCTGGTCAAAACAGAGCCAGGTCCAGCGGGGCGGCTATTTGAGGTTCTCCCAGTCCTCGTTGATGCGCTTGTAGATATACTGGTGGATGGCCTCGACGTCCTCCGGCGACAGGACGCTGGCGAAGCTGGCCATTCCCTTTTCGGCGCGCGAACCCTTGAGGAGGATGTCCGGGTACTGCGCGTGGGTCTGCGGGCTGGATCGCCGCAGGTCCTTCATGCCCCCCGTGGCCCGAGCCCCGTGGCAGCCGATGCAGGTGTTGGCGTAGAGGGTCTCGCCGCGCTTGAGGGTCTGCGCGCTGGCGGTCACGACCGGCGGACGGTCCAGCCGGGCTTCCACCCTCGCCTGGACCGGCGGCAGGACCGCCTTGCCGCCCAGCTTGAACACCAGCAGGCGGGCGTTCTCGGAGATCGGCGCGTCGGTGGGCGCCGCGTGCGGCATGCCGCCGCCGAGGCCGGCGTTGACCGCCACATACTGCACGCCGTCGAGGGCGTAGGTGATGGGCCCGGCCATGGCGACCTGCTGGATCGGCGCCTCCCACACCTTCTGGCCGGTGTCGGCGCGATAGGCCGCCAGGGTCCGCTCAATGGTCCCCTGGAACACGAGGTTGCCCGCCGTGGCGAGCACCCCGCCGCTGCCGAGCTTCGGATAGGGTGCCCGCCAGGCTTCCTTCTGGGCGACGGGATCCCAGGCGGCCAGCCAGTGGCGGCTGTGGGCGCGGCCGTAGTCGGCGATCGCCTGGCGCTCCGCCTCATAGCCGGTGCTGGAGGTGCCCATCTGCTGGATCTGGCCCGGCCTGACCTGGAAGTCAGGGTTCACCGCATAGGCGCTGAAGTTCTGCGAGGCGGCGAAATAGGCCAGGCCGGTCTTCGGGCTGTAGGCCATGGGGAACCAGTTGTGGCCGCCGAGCGGCCCCGGGGAGATCATCACCGGCCGCTCGCCATAGCGTACGCCAGGGTTCTCGATGGGCCGGCCGGTCTTCATGTCGATGCCGCTGGCCCAGGTGATGGGGGTGTAGGGCTTGGCGGAAATCAGTTTTCCGGTCCGGCGGTCCAGCACATAGAAGAAGCCGTTCTTGGGAGCCTGCATGATCACCGGGGTGCGCCGGCCCCCGACGGGCAGGTCAGCGAGGATCAGGCTCTGGGTCGCGGTGTAGTCCCAGGTGTCGCCCGGGGTCGTCTGGTAGTGCCAGGCGTAGGCGCCGGTCTGGACGTTGAGGGCCACGATGGACGACAGGAACAGGTTGTCCCCGCCGCCGGGGCTGCGCTTCTCCCGCGCCCACGGGCCGCCGTTGCCGGTGCCGATATAGACCAGCTTGAGCTTGGCATCGTAGGCGAACGAATCCCAGGCCGTGCCCCCGCCGCCGTTCTTCCACGCGCCGGGCGACCAGGTCTTGGCGGCCATGGCTTGGACCTTGTCATGGCCCTTGGCGGGATCGCCCGGAACGATGCGGAAGCGCCACTTCCGCCGGCCCGTTTCCGCGTCGTAGCCCGAGACATAGCCGGGTACGGCGGCCTCAGCCCCGGCGTTGCCGATCACCACCACCCCGTCATAGACCCGGGGGGCGCCGGTGATGGTGTAGGGCCAACCCGGCTCCAGCGTCTGCACCGACCACATCGACTTGCCGGTGCGGGCGTCGATGGCGATCAGGCGGCCGTCGAGGGTGGCCATGAGGATCTTGCCGCGCCAGGCGGCCAGCCCCCGACTGATGATGTCGCAGCAGGCCTTGCCGCCGGTGTCGCGGGGCACCTGCGGATCAAAGCGCCACAGGGGCTTGCCGGTGCGGGCGTCATAGGCGGTGGCAACGTTCCAGGACTCGACGTTGTAGAGCACCCCATCGATGAACAGCGGCGTGGACTCCATCCCCCGTGTCGTCTCCAGATCGACATACCAAGCCAGGCCCAGCTGCTGGGCCGTCCGGTCATTGATCTGGGTGAGCGGGCTGAAGCGCTGCTCGTCATAGGTACGGCCGTACGACATCCAGTCGCCCGGGCTGGCGGCGGGATCGCCCATGCGCGCGGCGGTGATATTGGCGGGGGTTGGCGGCGCGGCGGCCATGCCGCCCAGGCCAAGGGCCACGATCAGCGGGAAGGCCGCAGTCCAAGACAGGCGACGCCAGGCCATCGTTCCTCCAACGCTTATCGAACAAGCGCCGCCATGGGGCCGCGCGCCGGCCAAGATGTCAACAGTCAGCGGTTGGTGCGCAGGCTGCGCTTATCCGGAGGCGCTTCCCCCTTGATGTTGCGCATTTCTACACAATCTATGACGGGTCCTTCAACGTCGAGGTTCCCCATGACCGTCATCATCTACGTCGCCATCGCCAAGGGCGACCAGGCCGCCGGCTATGTCGCCCGCTTTCCCGACCTGCCCGGCGTCACGGCCTCGGGCTTGGACGTGGCCAGCATGCTGGCGGAGGCCCGCGCAGTGCTCGCCCATCAGCTACATCGCCTCAGCGACGAGGGCGAGGCCTGGCCGCAAGCCACCGCGCTCGAGAGCCTGGCCCTCTCGGCGGGGGACATTCCGTTCCTGGTGGATGTATCGGTGGACGACACGCCCCTGCGGGTGAACATCTCCATCGGCGAGCGCCTGCTCAAGCGCATCGACCAGGCGGCGGAGGCGGGCGGCATGAGCCGCTCGGGCTTCATCGCCGCTGCGGCGCGCAAGGCCCTGGGCGACAAGACCGGCCACGCGGGGCTCGTGGACCTGGACGCCGTCGCCCGCCAACTGCAGAGCGAATGGTCCCAGGTCAGCCGCAAGATCACGGACAACCTCGGACCGGAGTCGGCCTTCAACCGCCACATGGCCGAGTTCGACGGCCGGGTGACCGACACCATCCGCAAGGCCGCCGAGAGCCTGGCGGCCGCCCTGGCGCGCCGCAAGGAGGCCGAGGCGCGGACTGCCGCCGGCGCTGACGCCGAGACCCCGCCCCCGGGCCCCGGCGCGCCCCACTAGGCCGGGCGGGTCGGACAGAGAGACGGTGAACCAGGGCGCGCCTTGCGGGTTAATGCTGCATGAGCCTTCCCGCACTGCTTCCCTCCGCCCTGATCGGCGCTGTCGCCAGCGCCCGTTCCATGACCCCGATGGCGGCCCTCGCGGCGGCGCGCCTGATGGGCCGCCGCCCGCCTGGGCGGCTGATCCTGCTCGATCATCCCCTGTTCAAGTTCGGCGCCCTGGCCATGGGCGCGGGCGAACTGTTCGGCGACAAGATGAAGTCGGCGCCGGATCGGACAGTGTTCCTGGGACTGCTGGCGCGGGTCATGAGCGCCGGCATCGCCGGAGCCGCCCTGGCCCCGCGCGGCCGCGAACGGGCGGGCGCGATCGCTGCCGTGGCGACCGCCGTCCCTCTGGCCTACCTCACGCTGGCGGGCCGGAAAAAGGCCATGGCCCAGGTGGGGCAGACCCGCAGCGGGCTCGTCGAGGACGCGCTGGTGGTGGCCGCCGGGGTGGCGGTCGTCGCTCTGGCGGTGGGCGCGCCGCGTGCTCGCGGGCCCCGGTTCGCCCGAAGGCTGGCGCCCGCCTGACCCCATTGGTGGCAAGGCGGCACGATAGCGCGCGCGCCCTCGGCGGCGAGCGCGCATGGTTGTAAGAGGGTTTTGCAAGCAGCTGACGGGCCAGCGGCGCGTCGTGGCCCCAAAGTCGCTCGAGGCCGGCCCGCCATGAACAGCCACCAGAGCTCCGCCTCTCAGGCCAGCGCCGATGCCGTCAGGGCCCGCGACCTGAAGCGGATGCGGATCATCGCCACGGGACTGCTGGTGCTGATGGCTGCGGTCTATGTGGCGGCGGGGCTTGCAGGACCCCACTGGCCGGGGCGGGGCTATGTGAGGGCCTTCGCGGAGGCGGGCATGGTCGGCGCCTGCGCCGACTGGTTCGCGGTCTCCGCCCTGTTCCGCCGGCCCTTCGGCCTGCCCATTCCCCACACTGGGATCATCCCCAGCAGCAAGGCGCGGATCGGCGACGCCCTCGGCAGTTTCATCGCCAACAACTTCCTGACCGTCGAGGTGTTGGACGCGCGGGTGCGCCAGCTTGAACTGGGCCGCTGGGGCGGCGAATGGCTGCGGCGTCCGGCCAACGCCCGCCGCCTGTCACAGCGCCTCGCCGCCCTGATCTCCGAGATTGTCCAAATGCTCCCGGCCGACGCCTTGAGCGACCTGGCCGCGGCCGCCGCCCTGGGCGCGGCGCGCGCGACCCCGGCGGCCCCGGCGGCGGGAAAGGTGCTGGCCATCGCCTGGACCCCGGCCCGCGCCCAGGCCCTGGCGGCGTGGGCGCTGGACCGGATGTCCCGCTTTCTGGAGGACAATGCGCAGGTCATTGAGGCCAAGGTCGAGGCCCAGTCGTTCCGGTGGATGCCCAAGGTTGTGGACCGGGCCATCGCCGGAAAAATCACGGCGGGCGTGCTGCAACTGCTGGGCGACCTGCGCGACCCAGAGCATCCCTGGCGCCGGCAGCTGCAGCAGGGCGTGGAGGATCTCATCGTCCGGCTGGGCGACGATCCGGAGCTGAGGGCCCAGGGCGAGGCCTTGAAGCAACGTCTGCTGAACGACCCCCAGTTGCTGGGCCAGGCGCGAGGGGTGTGGATCGACGCGAAGCTCTTGGGCGCCGCCGACATGACGCCGCAACTGGCCCAGGGTCTGGAGACCATGCTGCTGGCCCTGGGGGACTGGCTGCACATGGAGCACGCCGCCCATGCCCGCCTCAACGACTGGGCGCGGACCTTCGTGCGGCAGGTGCTGGCGCCCCGGCGCGATCAGATCGGCCGCTTCGTCGCCCAGGTGGTGGCCGGCTGGGACACGGGGGTGATCGTGGACAAGCTGGAACTCCAGGTCGGCAAGGACCTGCAGTATATCCGCGTCAACGGCACCCTGGTCGGGGGCCTGGTCGGCCTGGCCATCTACGCTCTCAGCCAGGCTTTCGGCCTCTAGCCGCGCCGGGTCGGGGTGCGCCGACGATCAGGGCCGCTTCAGCCCGGGGACCATCCGCCACAGGATCGGAAAGCCGTCGAACTGGTGCTTGAGGGCGCCCAGGACGTGCAGGCCGATCAGGACAATGGTGGTCCAGACCAGGACGCTGGTGTGCGCCAGCTCCACCGCTTCGTGCATCTGCCGTCGGTCGGCCGACGCCGCCAAGGCGCCGACGCCGGGCAGGTGCGGCCAGGTCAGGCCCCAGAAGAGGATCGGCCGCGGCCCAAAGGATTCCATGGCCCAGCCGGACAACGGCAGGGCGACCAGCAGCCCATAAAACGCAATCTGGACCACGCTCGCCAAGCGCCGCTCCCATCCGCGCATCTCGGAAGGAAGTGCCGATGGTCTCATGAAAATGGCGATCGCGATCCGAACGGCCGTGAGCAGCAGGATCGACAGGCCCACGGAAATGTGGAGGCCCTCTAGGTTACGCTGAGCCGCGGAATGATCCGGCAGATCGCCCATATACCAGCCCACGCCGATCTGCGCCGCGAGAAGGACCGCGATGAGCCAGTGCAGCGCCATGGCCGCCGGGCTGTATCTGGACGACGGTTCGACAAGGGCGGGGGACATGGCAAACACTCGGCGCGACAGGAGGGCGAGGCGGTTGTCGCCCATAGCATCCGGATGGGCCCGGACAATTGAGGTGGCGCAAGCCGCGGGGTCGTCAGATTGTCGTGGGAGCGAGGACGCGGGGGCTAGAGGGAGCCGCCGACGGGAAAAACCTTCGGCAAGGCCTCGCTCTCAGGCAGCACATAGACCGTACCCCCTGCGCCGAGGAAAGCCGGCCGCACCACCGCCTCGTAGAAGGCGACCGGGACATTGATGCAGCCGTAGGAGATGCGGTTGTCCAGCGGGGTGGGCGTCGCCAGGCGTTGCAGGCGGTGGTCGCCGGGAGCGCCGTGGATCACGCGGTGCAGCGAGATCGCCGCGTCATAATCGATCCACAGGACATCCTCGCCGCCGAGGTTGCGCCCGATGGCGGCCTGGAACCGGCCCGCTGGCGTGGTTCGCTCCTGCGGGGTGATGGTCGCGAGCCGGCGTTGGCCGATGCCCGGGACGGAATGGTCGCCTCGGCCCAGGCCGAGGAGCGCCGGGGCCTGGCCGAGGGGTGACCCATGGCGGTCGAAGGCCATCACCCGGGCCGCCTGCTTGTCGACGACGAGGAACGGCAGGCCGCCGTTGTCCCCGGAGCGGGCGATCCAGGCGACCACCTGCCCCGCCTGGGGCGAGAGGTCCGCCGCAGCGGCGCGGGCCGGGGCCCCCGCCAGGGTCGCCGCCATGGCGAGGCCGGCCGCGACGGACAGGCGGGCAGGCCGCGCCATGTCTAGTGCCGGTCCTGCTTGGGCGGATAGGTGCGGCCGGTCCTGGCGGCTCCCGGGGAGTCGGCCCCTGGCCGGTCGCCGGCCGGGACCTCCGTCTCGGCGGGGCTGCCGGGCTGGTCGGCGCCGGCGTGGTCTTGGACGCCTGGGGGAGAATTCGCACCGGAAACGCCGGGGCCGCCGGACCCAGAGGGGGTGGGACCTGTGTCCCCGGCGCCGTTGCCGCCGGGGCCTGAGCCGCCGCCGCCGCCGCCGCTGCTGTCGCCAGGGGTAAGGTCGGCGAAGGTCCCGCCGGAGGGCAGGCCGCCCGGCATCCGCACACCGGAACCCACCACCGAGATCCAGCGCCCGGACGTGGAATCGCCGGCCACGTCATAGCCGATGCCGCGGTCTCCGCCGGACGTGTCGGCGTCGGTGACGCCGCGCGAGCCGCCGGACGTCCAGCGTCCATCGCCGCGCGTGCCGCCCGTCTCATACAGGTCGGTGGGATTAAAGCGCCCGGCGGTCACGTCGGGATTCCCCCTCGAGGCGGTGGTCCCGGGCGAGGTCGGCGTGGGCGACGTGGGGGTGGGAGAGGTGGGAGTCGGCGGGATGGGCGGGGTCGGGGAGGTCGGGGTCGGGAAGAAGCTCAGGATCACCGGCAGCTGCCCGTCCACATAGGTGATGCGGTAGTTGGACGGGGTGAAGGCGCCGTTGGCCAGGGCGTTGCTGGGCGTAATGGCGTAGGTTCCGACGGCGACCCCGGCCGTCGCCCCGGCGCTGACCAGGGTGACGAAGCCGATGGCCTCGGCGTTGACCAGCCCGATGCTGGTGAATTCGGTCCCCCCGAAGCCGACCGTGTCGCCGATCAGCTTGGGGGCGTGGTCGTTGGCGGTGACCGTCAGGGGCGCCGGAGTGATGGCGGCGGTCGTGACGCCGTCGCCCACAGGCGCGCCGAGGGCGGCGAACAGGGAGAAGCGCGCCACGTCGGCGCCGCCCAGGGTGTAGCCCGAATAGGTGACCGTCTTGAGCACCCCGACATTGCGGGTGTCGAAGTTGGCCGCGCCCCCGACGAGGGTGACGGTGTTGCCGACGTTGGGATTGTCGCCCGGGGCGATGTTGCGGAACTGCAGGGTGGCGGCGGTCGTGCCGGTGTAGACCCGGTCGACACCCACCGGGAACACCCAGGCGCGGGCGTCGAGCGCGCCGGTCACCTTGGTCACATAGCCAGCGATCTCGGTGGCGGTGTTGCTATAGCCGTTCGGGTTGAAGCGGATGGCGGTGTTGGTCGAGGCCGCCACCGAGCCGGGGCCGACGAACTTCACCGTGCCCGCCAGGGCGCCGGGCCCCACGCCGGTGCTGTCCGCCCGCAGCATCACATTGCCGCCCGCCGCGCTCAGGGCGCCGCCGATGGTGATGTCCTTGTTGGCGTGCAGGTTCACCGAGGTGACGATGCCGCCCCCGTCGGCGCTCACCGCCGTGACGATGATGCTGCGCCCCGCTCCGACATCGATGACGGCGTCCAGCGCCGTGGCCGTGAGGGCGGCGTTGGCCGTCACATTGCCGCCGGCGGTCAGGAGCAGCCGGCCGTTCTGGCCGCTCGCCGTGAGCGGCGCGTTGACGAGGATGTCGTTGCGGGCGTTCAGCACGATGCCGGCGTCGAGGGTGCTGGCGGTCATGTCCGAGCCGGCGTTGACGATGATGTCGTGGTCGGCGTTCAGGGTCAGCGTCTTGCTGGTGTTCCAGGTCAGGGCGGCCGCGACCGTGATGTCGCCGAGCGCCGGGCCGGGGGCGCCGACATTGGTGGTGGTTATGGTGACGTTGGCGCCGCCATTGAGGGCCGCCTGCAGAGCCCCCGCATCCACTGTCGCCGAGGACACGCCCGCATCGGGCGCGAAGACGCCGCCCACGAACGTGCCGTTGAGGGTGCCCACCCCGATCGTCACGTCGGCGGGGTCGAGCAGCCAGGACCCGTCCAGGCCGTTCGATGCGCCCGCCAGGACCCGGATGCCGACCACGTCAAGGGCGTGGGCCGAGGTCTCGACCCGGCCGCCGCTGGAGATCCCGCGCGCCGAGATCAGGCCCTGGGCGAGGGTGGAGTCATTGCCCCACAGCACCACCTCGCCGCCGCCCCCGGCCGCGGTGGCGTCGGCGGAGATGACGGAGTCGGCGCTCATATAGGTGGCGGAGGCATTGACCAGGCTGGGGTCGGCGCCCTGGTAGCCGCCGCCGATGTGCACGACGCCGCCCCCGGCGTCGCCCGACGCCAGAACCTGCGCCCCGAACAGCCCCACATGGTGCGCCGTGGCCGTGACCACGCCGCCAACATCGCCCGGCGCCTGGCCCGAAGCATCGAGTTGGCCGGAGAGGCTGACGAGGCCGCTCTCCCCGTCGGCCAGCAGGCTGATGACGCCGTTGCGGGTCTGCAGGGTACGCGCCTGGATGACGCCGCTGTTGTTGACCGCGGTGCGCAGGAGCTGGCCCGCGGCCTGGGCGGTGAGGATCACCTGGCCCCCATCGGCCTGGATCAGGCCGCCGTTCTCGATCAGGGCGTTGACCGCGCCCCGGTCGACGGCGACGTTCAGCAGCCCGTCGCTGGCGACATCAAGGGTCACCGCCTGCCCGGCGGCGAGGACCACGGAGCCGAGCCGCGCCGAGATCACGCCCTGGTTGCTGACGGCGGCGCCCAACAGGGCCACATAGCCGCCCTCGGCGTTGATCGCGCCGCGGTTGAGCACGCTCCCGCTGCCCTCCCCCGAGAAATGATAGCGGCCGGCCATGAAGTCGTCGTCGCCGATGCCCAGGGTGGAGGCCACCAGTCCGCCGACGTTCACCTGGGCCCCGGGGCCGAACAGGATGCCGTTCGGGTTGACGATGAACACCTTGCCGTTGGCGGACAGGCTGCCGAGGATGGTCGTCGGGTCCGCGCCCATCACCCGGTTGAGGGCCACCGAGGCTGTGGTCGGCTGGACAAAGGTGACCGATTCGCCCCCGCCCACGTCAAAGCCCTGCCAGTTGATCACCGCGTTCGCGCTGGTCTGGTTGATGGTGACCGACGCCCCCGAGACGGCGATGTCCGCTGATCCCCCGACCACCGCGCCGCCCGAAGGCATGGCCCGGGCCGGCGCCGCCGCCAGCAGCGGCGAGGCGGCCACCAGACTCAGGATGGCGATTCGGGCGCAGGAAGCGGACAGGCGCGTCCGCAGGGAAGCGGGGTGACGGCGGGGGCTATGGGCAAGGCTCATGACGGGTAATCCTGGGGACGCAAAAAGGGGGTCGGCGCGGAGGAGGCGGCCGTCAGAACAGCTTGACGAGCTGGACCCAGACCCGGCCCGACGAGTCGCCGCCAGACAGGGCCCGCTCTGACCCCAGGCGGTGGGCGTAGGTGGCCTTGAACTGCAGATTGCTGGGGTCGGACCAGATCAGGCCCACCCCGGCGCCGCTGCGCGACAGGCGGTTGCGGCCGGCGAAATAGGGATTCTCGGCGACCTGAACCTGGCCGGCGTCGACGAAGCCGATCAGCCGCACCCGGCCGTCCAGGACGGGGCGGGCGAGAAGCCAGCGACCCTCCACAGTGGCCACATAGCCACGGTCGCCGTACCCCTCGCCTTCGGGATAGGCGCGCACGCCGTAGGCGCCGCCAAGCTCCATCTTCTCGAAGACGTCGAGATTCTTGGAGCCAGCCTGGCCCCGCAGCGAGCCGTAGAGCTCGAGGGGGCCGCCCAGGGCCTGCAGTCGGTCGATGGAGAAAGCCGCCTTGGAATAGTCGCCGCCCGTGCGGACCGAGGCGCGGTCGGCGGCGCGAGCGGAGGCCGTGCGCAGGTCGATCCGCCCTCGGGTGAGTGCGATCCAATAGGTCGTCAACCCGCCGCCGCCGCGGGCGTCCCGGTGATCCCCCTCCAGGCCAAGGGTCACGCCTGCGGCCTCTCGGTCGGCGGCGGTGTTGGTCGCCCCGACCCGGTCCTCGAAGCGCCGGGCGGTGACATCGGCCAGCAGCGACAGATTGCCTGCCTGGGATCGCACGAGGGGGTAGTCGCCGTAGAGGCTGGCGATGTGGACCGACCCGCGCGCCCGCAGAGGCGAGAACTCTTTTCCGAGCCGGTAGCGGACATCAGCGTAGCTGACGCCGACCACCGCCGCGCCCAGCCGGGTCTCATAGGCGCCCCTGGCGTATTGAAGGCCCGAGCCCGCGGTGAGCAGGCGGAGGCTGATCCGGTCGCCGGACCCGGTGGGATTGTTGAAGTCCACGGTCCCGCCTACCCGCGCCTGGCCGGTGTAGCGATTGCCGGCGTTGTCCGCCTCCAGGCTACCGCTCACCCGAGGACCCGGGCTGAGCTCCACCAGCAGGTCGGACGAGCCGACCTCGGTCCCGGGCGACAGCGTGGATCTCAGGCGCACCCCGGGCACGTCCGAGAGCAGCAGGAGGCGCCGTTGCAGGGGCCCGCTGGCGACCGGGTCGCCCCGATCGAGGCCGCGCAGGGCCTGGCCGACCACCCGATCTGACAGACGGGCGTGATTGGTCACCGCGATCTCGCCGTAGCGACCCTCGATCACGGCGATGGTGACCACGCCCCCCTGGATGTCCTCAGGCGGAAGATAGGCCTGGGCGAGGAAATAGCCGTGCTCGTTGTAGAAGGCGGCGATCCTCGCGGCCGCGGCGGTCAGTTGCGCCATGTCCATGGTCTGCCCAGGCGCAAAGCCGGCGGCCTGCAGAAGCGGGGCCTGGGTGAAGGCCGAAGCCCCGGTTACGACCAGTCGCTCCACCCGGATCTGAGCCCCCTGTTCGCCTCCCGCCGCCGGCGCCGGCGGCGGGGTCTGCAGGCGGATGTCCGGCTCGGCCTTGGGCGCCTGGGGACTGGGGGGAATCTGCTGGGGAAATCCTCCAGAGCCCGCCGGCTGGGCGAACGCCCCAGGGGAGACGGCCAGCAGGGCAACGGTCATGACGCTAAGCTTAAGCACGATGGTCTCCGGGCAGGGCCGATGCCGGATTCCTGGGACCAGGAACCCCGCGTCGCTCGCGCCAATGTTTCGCAGGCAGGACGTCGTTGGCCGCACCGAACGCCCCGGAACGGGGCTCACGACGACGGATCGGCCGACAGCAGAGCTGACGACAGATTTAAGAATTATCTATTGGATTTGACCCAATTTGGGGCGATCGGTAAATCTACGTTAAGTAAAACTTACATATCATTGGCCTTGTTCACGGTTTAACTCCCGGTATTCGCCCGGTCAATCCCAAACTGTCTGTTCTTGATTACATTTGAGCTTGCGATAATTAAAATAATTATCACGGAACCTACAGCTTTTGGCGCGGTTACGCGCGCGCTATATCTGGCTCTTTGCTGGGCGGCGCATGGCAGGCGCTGCAAGCCCTAGGCAGGCGCGCGCAACGCCCGGTAGCGGGCCTCGAACAGGCCGAACAGGCCGAACGCCACCAGGCCCAGGGCGGTGACCGTCAACAGGGCCGGGCCCCCGGTCTGGGATTCCAGCAGGTCCAGCGCGCCGCCGAGGCCCTGGGCCTCCGCGGACCGGGCCTCGAACCCGGCCTTGGCCATCAGGAAGCCAGTGATCGAGAAGGCGACGCCGCGGGCGATATAGCCGATGCGGCCCATGGGCTTGGCCCAGGCCGTCAACCGGGCCGAGCATTCCAGGTCGGAATGGAATCGCCGCGCCACGCCGTGCAGGATGTTGGCGGCGCCGGCGCCGATGACGAACAGCCCCAGGGCCATCAGGGCGATCTCGCCATAGGGCAGGCTCATCAGCATGGCCGCCTTTTGCTGATTCTCGCGACGCTCGTCGTCCTCGCGAAGCTCCCCGAGCTCGTCCAGCAGCTCCAGGACCGACAGGGCCAGACCCCCATAGATCAGGCCGCTCAGCGCCTGCCCCGCCCGGCTGCCCAGCGCCTTCCATCCGCGCCCCTGCCGATCAGCGTCCAGGAAGGCCTGCAGGCCACGCCAGAGGGTGAAGCCCAGGAGCCCCGCGGCGATCAGGCCCAGCCACAGGCCGCCGAGGGGCGCCTGGGCGATGGCCACAAGAGAGCCGCGGCTGCCTTCGGTCTGCGGGCGCATGTCCAGCGCCGCCAACAGGGCGACGGCCCCGACGCTCAGATACACCAAGCCCCGCGCGGCATAGCCCGCGCGCGCGGCCCCCAGTAGCAGGTCGTCAGCCTTCAGTCGTCGCAGGGCCAGCGGAAACCGCTTCGGGAACGCTTTCAGGGGAGGACCGCCTTATCCAACACGCGACGGCCCAAGCGTGGCTGTCGTGACGGAGAATGCGCAGGGCGCGCATCGGTTCGATCCAGACCAGTTGGTGGTCGTCCTCGATCTTCAGCGCGGGATCCTCGCCGGTCGGCCGCACGATCATCAGAGGCCCGACGTTGCGATAGGGGCGGCCGTCGGAGATGAAGAACTGGGCGGCGCAGCCCAGGACCTCGCCCGGCTCCACCACCAGCCCGGTCTCCTCGCCGAACTCCCGAACGGCCGCCTGTTGCGCGGTCTCCCCCGCATCGATGGCGCCGCCCGGCAGGTCGTGCCAAGGCGTCTGGCCGGGCTTGGACACCCGCACCAGGGCCAGGCGGCCGTCGCGCACGGCCAGGCCAAAGGCGGCCGGCCGGTCCTTGTAGTCCAGGTCATCGGACCGGGGGCCGAACTCCAGCAAGGGGCTGCTCATCGAGGCGCAAGGGGTGGGACAGGAGCCGAAAGGCGCGGGCACGAAGCCCATCGTGGCGCCGCGTCCAAGCCCCGTCCATGGCGCCGTGGGGCCATGATGGCGCCTTTTATCCACAAAAAGAGTCAGGGTGTGGAGTCGGGGCTAACCCCCTGTGCCTTAAGAGAGAACCCCGGTTCGCCGGATCGGATGCCCGGCCGGCCATCGGCGTTGGATCGCCCCGGCGGGTTGATAACCCCGCCTGTGGTGGGGTACAGGCGCCTCATCCTGGCCTTTTCCGGCCGTCACCGAGTAGAACCCGATGATAGCCGGCCTCGTCGCCGCCAGCGTGCTCGCGCTGGCCATTCCGACTGCCCTGCCCGCCGATGCGATCGGCGATCTCTTGCAGTCGATGGCCATGCAGCCCTCGGCGACCCAGGCCGGCACAGCCGCCGACATTACGCGCCCCGGGCGCGAGATCCAGCTCCAGGCCACCCTCTACCATGCCGGCGCCGCCGGCGTCGGGGGCCGCGATTCCCTCGGCTGCAAGGTGTCGCCGATGCGCACCGTCGCCATCGACCCCCACCTCATCCCCCGCCGCACCATCCTCTACATCAAGGAGACCGTCGGCATGCGGCTGCCCAACGGCGCCGAACACGACGGCATCTGGTATGCCTCGGATATCGGCGGCGCCATCAAGGGCCAGCGCATCGACCTGTTCACCGGGGCGGGCGTGGCCTCCATGAAGGCCTTCTTCACGCGCGGCATCAACAAGGGCGCCATCACCGCCAAAGCCATCGGCTCGTTCGAGGGCTGCCCGATGGAACGCACCTCGGGCGCCACCGTCGCCAGCCTGGACTGAGCCGGACAAATCCGGCGCGTTCCTGCCGGTCTAGCCCGCCCGCTCGTACAGGCCCATCAGCCGCCCCCGGGCCAGCACATGGCCCTTCAGCGCCTCGATGACGTCGTGCTTCGCCGGCGTACCGGTGAGGCGGTCGTCGTCGAGGGCGAAGACCTGGAACACATAGCGGTGGTTGCCGTGGCCCGGCGGCGGGTCGGGCGGCAGATATTGCGCGGCCCGGAACGAGTTGCGCCCCAGGGAGGTCCAGGTCCCGGCGTGATCCTTGCCGGGCAGAGCGCCCTCCTCCAGCCGGTGATCGGTCCCCGGCAGGCCGTAGACCAGGGCATGGACGATGGGCGCCGGGGTGGGGCTGTCGGCGTCCTCGATGACCAGCACCACCGACCGGGCCGCTTGGGGGACGCCGCTCCAGGCCAGCGGCGGCGACAGCTTGTCGCCGTCCTCGGTGAAGCGGATGGGGATGGATCCGCCGTCGGTGAAGGCGGCGCTCGTCACGGTCAGGCTGTCCGGGGCCTGCAGGCCGTCCTGCGCCCAGATCAGCGCGTCCAGGCCGGGACGGAAATCCTCCATCAGGCGGCCCAGGGCGGGGGGAAGCTTTTCGAGCATAAGGGTCTCCATCGGCTGGCGGCCTGACCCCAATAGAAGCCGCAACCGCGCTGATCGTTGCCAGCGTCGCCGGCGCGCCGGGGCCGCCGCCCTTAGCTTCGCTGGTCCGGCTGATAGGAGAACGGCATTGGCCCAGCGGCGGCGGCCGTCTAAGAGGGCGCCCATGACGACCGTATCCGCCCAGGGCGCCCCCGCTGTCGCCGCCAGCCCGTTCCATCACGAAACCGTCCTGTGGGTGAAGCACTGGACCGATCGGCTGTTCAGCTTCGCCATCACCCGGCCGCCGACCTTCCGGTTCCGCTCGGGCGAGTTCGTGATGATCGGCCTACCCACCGAGGGCGGCAAGCCGGTGATGCGCGCCTATTCCATCGCCTCGCAGCACTATGCCGAGGAACTGGAATTCCTGTCGATCAAGGTGCCGGACGGACCCCTGACCTCGCGCCTGCAGCACATCCAGGTGGGCGACACGGTCCTCCTGGGCAAGAAGCCCACCGGCACCCTGGTCTATGACGCCCTGACGCCAGGCAAGCGCCTGTTCATGTTCGGCACCGGAACGGGCCTGGCGCCGTTTCTCAGCGTCGCGCGCGATCCCGAGACCTATACGAAGTTCGAGAAGGTCGTGGTCGCCCACGGGGTGCGCGAGATCAAGGAACTGGCCTACCGCGACCTGTTCACCCGCGAGATCTTCGAGGACGAGCTGATCGGCGAGGAGACCACCGCCCACCTCAGCTACTACCCCACCGTCACCCGCGAGCCCTTCGAGCGCCAGGGCCGCCTGACCACCCTGATCGAGACCGGCCAGATCTTCCGCGACCTGGGCCTGGACCAGACCCGGTTCGACCCCGCGACAGACCGGGTGATGCTGTGCGGCAGCATGGAGATGATCAAGGACATGGCCCACGTCTGCGAGGCCCAGGGCCTGGTGGAGGGCTCCCTCGCCGACCCCGGCGACTTCGTGCTGGAACGGGCGTTCGTCGGGTAGAAGCCTACCCCACGGCGATGGGCTTTAGGCCCGGATCCACCAGCTGGGTCAGGAAGTCGGGATAGTCCTTCAGCACCCGCTCGCGCAGATGGCGCGGCACGCCGTCGATGGTCGCCGTCTTGGTCCCCACCATCCGCCAGATGCTGACCCCCGGCGCCGCGCCCATGCGCATGAACGGCCGGAACGTGCCGATGCTCTCATACGACAGGGTGGTGGGAACAAAGGCCACGTCCCGGTCGCTCAGGGCCGCCAGATCGCAGCACCAGGTCGCCAGGGAGGTGCCCGTCTGCTGCGGCCCGGCCCAATAGAGCGGGTCGGGGTAGCGCTCCTGCGGCTGGCTGGGAAAGGCGACGAACAGGTCCTCGTTCAGCCAGACCTTGCCGTCGATCACCGTCGCCGGATCGATCCGCCCCACATAGGTCATGCCCGGCGGCAGGGCCTTGGGCGGCCGCACCGTGTCCGGCTCGGCGATGCTGTTGAGCCAGGAGCGGTAGTGCTCGACCCGGGTCTGAAGCCCGTTCATGGGATTGGTCCAGCGATCCAGCGGCTGGCCCGTGGTCCGGTCGATGAAATAGCCGGCCTCGACGCTGGTCAGCCGCCAGCTGAGGTCGTCGATGCGGTGGGCCTCGGTGAAGCTGAACCCCTCGACGTCATACAGGGCCACCGCGATCTTGCCCTCCGGCTTGCCGAACACGGTCCCGCGATAGGGCATGAAGGTGCGCCCGCCATCCAGCCGGCTGCGCATGCGCACCTGCGCCTCGAGCTTGGTCTTCGGGTCGGTCAGGTCGAGCGGGCGCGGCGCGGCGATTGCGGCCGGAGCGAAGGGCGTGATGGCGGCCATAGCGGCCAGCCCATGAACCGCACGCCTGCGCGTGACCTTCCGCTGATCGCCTACGGCGTCGGTATTTCTCAACGGCAGTCCCCCAGGCCGGATCAGCGCCTCGAAGGACAGACTACGCGTCACCCGACCATGATCAAGGCGCGCCCTCCGTTATCTCAGCGGACCATCAACATGGTCCATACTGGCCGGCATTAAGTTGATGAACAGGACCGTACTCCTCCCCGGGAGCCTCGCTTCGCGGGGCGACTGGGGGAGGGGGACCGCGCGAAGCGTGGTGGAGGGGGCAGCACCGCGGGTGGCCGGAAAATCAGAGAGCTCAGGCCGCTTCGCCGCAATTGGCGGGAAGTGAATGTCACGTCAATTCGACTACAACTTTGGCGAGTGCTCCCGTTTCATGGTTCCAAAGGTGAAAATCATCTGAGCCAGGAAGCAGTACAATTATGTCGCCAGAGCCATTTGTGGCAATTGCAATTCCCATATCCGGAAAGCAGCGCCATGCGCGAGCTTGCATGGTCTCTCGCACTACATCGTTTGCGGTTCGCGACAGACGCTTCCGGTCGGTGCTGTCTCTCACCGGTAATAAAATCCAGTCGTCATTAGGAGTAGCAATGTCGCCGCCATTCGATCGTGCGAGCCGCGACCTGAGACCTGCTGGAAATTTGCGTCCCAAAGCACCTTCGGCTTCGGCAATAACTTCTTCCGAGGCGGGAAAGGGCATGTCTTAACCTAGCAGGGATGATGTGACAGAAAATGTTGGCCAGGGCCGCGAGCAGTCGCATTCACGTTGAGACCCGCATGTTTACCCACCGCGAACCGCGCCCCATCCCGCGCCCCGCGGCGCTGCCCCCTCCACCACGCTTCGCGTGGTCCCCCTCCCCCAGTCGCTACGCTCCGGGGGAGGAGTACGATCTCAGATTTCCCCGCCCACTTCCACCGGGGCCACGCGGGCGCGGGAGACGTGGATGCCGCATTCGGTCTTGTCCGAGCCCGCCCAGCGGCCGGCGCGGACGTCGGTCGAGCCTTCCGCCGCCGGCTGGGTGCAGGGCCAGCAGCCCACGGACGGGTAGCCGTTGGCCTGCAGCGGATGGGCCGGCAGGACGTGCTCTTTCGCGTAGGCGTCGAGGTCCGCCTTGGCCCAGTTGGCCAGGGGGTTGAACTTCACCTTGCCGTCGGCCTCCTCGACCACCGGCAGGCGCAGGCGGTCGCCGCCGTGGAAGCGCTTGCGGCCGGTGATCCAGGCGTCATAGCCCGCCAGCGCCCGCTCTAGCGGCAGCACCTTGCGAATCTCGCAACAGGCGTCGGTGGAGGTCTTGTAGAGGTCGGCCGAGGAGTCCTTGGTCGCCAGGTCGGTGTAGAGGGGGCGGTAGTCGCGGACGTTCGTCAGGCCCAGGCGGGCGGCCAGGCTCTTGCGGTAGTCCAGCGTCTGGCCGAACAGCATGCCGGTGTCGAGGAAGATCACGGCGACGGCGGGGTCGATCTGCGCCGCCATGTGCAGCAGCACCGCCGATTCCGTGCCGAACGACGACACCAGGGCCAGGCGCGAGCCGTATTCCGCGATCGCCGCCCTGAGCACCTCTTGCGGAGGGGCCTCGCGCAGCTGCGCGTTCAGCTCCTGCGCGCGGGTCAGCTCCGATCCCTCGTAGGCCATCATCACGTCTCCCTTGTGTCGGGCTCGCCGGCCCGCTCCACGAAAGCCGGCTGGCGGCGGTCGGATGAGCGCTGGTAGGCGTGGCGATAGCGATGGGCGGCGTCTGCCCAGTGCTGCGGGTCCGAGCCGTCGCTCGGCTCGAAGGCGTCGAAGCCGCAGCGGACCATGTGCTGGGCCTGTTCGCGCAGCACATCCCCCACGGCGCGGATCTCGCCAGTGAAGCCCAGCCGCTCGCGCAGAACCCGGGCGGAGGAATAGGCGCGCCCGTCGCGGAACTTCGGGAAGGCCAGAGCGACCACGGCCAGCTGCGCCAAGTCGTAGGCCAGATCCTCCACGGCCTCGCCCGCCTGCACCACCACCCCGACCTTGCGGCCCGCGGCCAGGGCGTCGCCCTCGGCCAGGAACCGCTTGAGGGAGACGATCACGTCGCCCTGGCCGGGGACGTCCTCGTCGTCGGGGACGGCGACGAAACTGTCGTCGGCCCAGGCGGCGCCCGCGTCGGTCAGCTTAATGAGCCTCGGCATAGACAGCCTCCTTGAACGGAACCAGGCCGGTTCGCCGGACGGTGTCCAGGAACCGCTCGCCGGGCTGGCGCGCGGTCAGATAGGCGCCGACCAGGGCCTCGACGGCGTCGGTCACCTTGTCGGCGGCGACGGCGGGGCCAAGGATCTGCGCCAGGCTGGCGTCCTCCTGCCCCGATCCGCCCAGGGACAGCTGGTAGAATTCCTCGCCCTTCTTATCGACGCCAAGGATGCCGATGTTGCCCACGTGGTGGTGGCCGCAGGCGTTGATGCAGCCGCTGATCTTGATCTTCAGCTCACCGATGGCCTCGGCCTCGTCGTGGTCGGCGAAACGCCGGGCGATGTCCTGGGCGATGGGGATGGCCCGGGCGTTGGCCAGGGCGCAGTAGTCCAGCCCGGGGCAGGCGATAATGTCCGAGATCAGGCCGATATTGGCGGTCCCCAGCCCGATGGCCTGCAGGCCGGCGAACAGGGCGGGGATGTCGTCCAACCTGACGTGCGGCAGGACCAGGTTCTGCTCGTGGGTCACGCGCACCTCGCCCTGGGCAAAGCGGTCGGCCAGGTCGGCGATGGCGTCCATCTGGTCGGAGCTGCAGTCCCCGGGGGTGTCGCCGATCCCCTTCAGGGAGATGTCGACGATGCCGTAGCCCTGGTGTTTGTGGGGATGGACGTTGTTGCGCACGAAGCGATCCAGGGCCTTGTCCTCGGCGCGGGCGGCCTCCAGCGCGGCGGATGCGGCCGGCAGGGGTTGGAAGGCGAACTGCTGGAAGGCGGCGCGGATGCGGGCCAGTTCCGTGTCCGGCAGGTCATACAGGGCGCCGTCGATCTGGGCCCATTCCGCCTCGACCTGACGGGCGAAGTCCTCGGCCCCGGCGGCGGCGACCAGGATCTTGATGCGCGCCTTGTAGATGTTGTCGCGGCGGCCCAGGCGATTATAGACCCGCAGGATCGCCTCCAGATACGACAGCAGCCGGTTGGCCGGCAGGAACTGGCGGATCGTCGGGGCCAGATAGGGCGTGCGCCCCTGCCCCCCGCCCACCATCACTTCGAAGCCCAGCTCGCCCTCGCGGTTGCGGCGGATCTGCAGGCCGATGTCGTGGGTGCGCGCGGCGGTGCGGTCCTTGGCCGTGGCCGTGACGGCGATCTTGAACTTGCGCGGCAGGAACGAGAATTCCGGGTGCGCCGTCGACCACTGGCGGATGGCCTCGGACCAGACCCGGGGGTCATCGATCTCGTCGGCCGCCGCCCCGGCATAGGGGTCGGCGGTGGTGTTGCGGATGCAGTTGCCCGAGGTCTGGATGGCGTGCATCTCCACCTCGGCCAGGGCGTCCAGGATGTCGGGCGCATCGCGCAGCTTGATCCAGTGGAACTGCAGGTTGGTGCGGGTGGTGAAGTGGCCATAGCCCTTGTCATAGGTGCGGCCGATCCAGGCCAGCCGACGCAGCTGGGCGGTGGACAGGGAGCCGAACGGGATGGCCACCCGCAGCATGTAGGCATGCAACTGCAGATACAGGCCGTTCATCAGCCGCAGGGGCTTGAACTGGTCCTCGGTCAGCTCCCCGGCCAGGCGGCGCTCCACCTGATGGCGGAACTCGCTGGTCCGGTCGGCCAGCATCTCTTTGTCGATGGCGTCGTAGCGATACATACTGGGCGTTTCCTACTTGCGCCGGATGAGGTCGAGCCGCCCGGAGGACCGGGCCGCGCCCGAGGCGTGGGCCAGGGCCTCGATGAGCTCCCCGCCCTGCGCCTGCTTGCCGTGCAGCGGATGGTTGGTCGGCCCCAGGGCGCGGATGCGCTCGCGGTAGCTGACCGGCACCAGGTCGCCCGACGGGGTCTGGGTCAGGTCGATGAGATAGGCGTCGACCACCACGGTGGGCTGGGCCTTGCCGGCGGCCTCGGCGGCGGCGGCCTCCTCGCCGTCGAACAGCTGGGCGTCAGCGAACTGCTCCACCCAGGCCCCCCGGTTCCAGAACACCACGTCGCCCGACGTCAGGCTGTTGGCCGTCAACGCCTTCACGCGCGTCTCCCCAGGATTTGGTCCAATTGCGTTTCGCGGCGCCCGTCGCCGACCTCGGCCAGGGCGGCGACTTCGCCGATCACCAGCAGGGCCGGCCCGTCCCAGGCCTCCACCGCCGACGGCAGGGCGGCCAGGGTGGTGAGCAGGCGCCGCTCGTTGACCAGGCTGGCGTTCTCGACCACCAGCACCGGCGTGGCCGCAGAGCGTCCGGCCTCGATCAGGCGCGCGGCGATGGCCGGGGCGGTGCTGAGGCCCATATAGACCGCCACCGTGTGATTGGCCTTGGCCAGGGCGGCCCAGTCGAGGTCCGGCGCCGCGCCGGACGCCGCGTGGCCGGTGACGAAGGTCACCGCCTGGGCCAGGCCACGGTGGGTCAGGGGCGCGCCGGCGCCGGCGGCGGCGGCCAGGGCCGAGGTGACGCCCGGAATGACCTCGGCCTCGATCCCCGCCGCGCGGCAGGCCAGCAGCTCCTCGCCGCCGCGGCCGAACATGAAAGGGTCCCCGCCCTTCAGCCGCACGACCTTGAACCCGTCCAGGGCCAATGCCACCAGCAGCCGGTTGATGTCGTCCTGCGGCAGGGTGTGGCGAGCCTTGCGCTTGCCCACGTCGATCAGACGACCGCCCCGGGCCAGGTCCAGGATCGGCTGGGGGGTGAGGCGGTCGTGCACCACCACGTCGGCGCCCTGCAGCACCCGCAGGGCCTTGACGGTCAGCAGGTCCGGATCGCCCGGCCCGGCGCCCACCAGCCACACCTTGCCCGGCGGCCGCGCGCGGGCGCCGTCGGCGCCCAGGACGACGAGGCGGTGAGCGGGATCGCGAGGCGCGTCGCGGGGGGGCATGCTTTTAGCTCCTCTAAACTCTTGACGGCTGATGCGAAAAGGGGCGGACCTGAGGGCCGCCCCCGCCATCGCACCCACCGGCCCCTTCGGACTGAGGGGCTTACATCAGCGGACGGTTGCAAAATGGTGGCGATTGCGCCAAGCCGCAAACCATCACTTCTGCCTACCGGTATAGGAAATCTGTGGAACGCCGCCGTCTCCCGCCGCTGAACGCCCTGCGCGCCTTCGAGGCCGCCGCGCGCCACCTGAACTTCAGTCGGGCGGCGGACGAGCTGGCCGTGACTCCGGGCGCGGTCAGCCAGCAGATCCAGAACCTCGAGGACTATGTGGGCGCGGCCCTGTTCAAGCGCACGCCCAAGGGGCTGCTGCTCACCGACGCCGCCCAGACCGCCCTGCCCGCCCTGCGCGAGGCCTTCGACCGCCTGGCCGAGGCGGCCTCGATGATGACCGCGGCCGTGGACGGCCGTCGCCTGACCGTCTCGGTGGCGCCCTCCTTCGCCGCCAAATGGCTGATGCCGCGCCTGGGCCGGTTCGAGGCCGCCCACCCGCAGGTGGACGTCTGGCTATCGGCGGGGATTGAGCTGGTGGACTTCTCCGCCGGCGAGATCGACGTCGCCATCCGCTACGGCGCCGGCCACTATCCGGGGCTGGAGGTGCAGCGGCTGATGTCCGAGACGGTGATCCCCGTGGCCAGCCCCGAGTTGATCGCCGCCAATCCTCTGGACGCCTCGGGGGATCTCGCCCACCACACCCTGCTGCACGACGGTTCTCCCGACGCCGATCCCAGCTGCCCCGACTGGCCCATGTGGCTGGCCGCCCGCGGCATCAAGGGTGTCGATGGGGCCCGCGGCGCGCGCTTCAACCAGTCGAGCCTGGTGATCGAGGCCGCCGCCGCCGGCCGCGGCGTGGCCCTGGCCAAGCGCGCCCTGGCCCAGGCCGACCTCGACGCCGGCCGTCTGGTCACCCCCCTGCAGATCGCCACCCAGGTCGACTTCGCCTACTACGCCGTCCATCCCAAGGTGAAGGGGCGGCTGCCGCAGGTGAAGGCCTTCGTGGCCTGGCTGGTCGAGGAGGCCGCGGCCCACGAGGCGTCGCTGCTGACCCTGGACAACGGCGCGGGGATCTAGCCCCCCGCCCCGTCCCCTCAGGACCGCGGCGTCTTCAGGGACTGCAGGGCCCGCTCATGGGCATAGGCGGCGATGTCCGCCAGGGCCAGGTCGGCGGCGTCGCGCACCCGATCCAGCAGCATTTGCTTGTGTTCCAGCGGCGCCTCGATGGCCGCTTCCGCCGCCGCGCAGGCCTGGGCCAGGGCCCCGGCCCCGATGCCCAGGGCGGCTCCCTTGAGAATGTGGGCGGCGTCCCGCCAGGCGCCGCCGGGCGCGTGCGGATCCAGCAGTTTCATCCACAGCCCCGCCTGCTCGCGGAACAGGCCCAGCACCTCGTCGATCAGCGCCCCGTCGCCCGCGGCATAGGATTCGAGGTAGGCGAAATCCACCGCCCCAGTCAGGTCCCGCCTCGCCATCCGCCCGCCTTCGCCCTCTTGTTTCGCGCCGCTTGCCTTTGAAGCGGTTTGAAGTATGTTCCGCGCCCTTGCCCCGCCTTCCCTCGGGACGGCGGTCGGTGACGGGTGCATAGCTCAGTTGGTAGAGCAGCTGACTCTTAATCAGCGGGTCGTAGGTTCGAACCCTACTGCACCCACCAGCCCAGGCTGGTGGTTCTAGCGAACTTTTCTGACCACGACGCAAGCGGGTAAGCGCCAGAACGCGGTCTGGCGTCTCCCTTGGGATCTCTCGCTCGGGCTCGTAGGCGATCAGGGTTCCAAGCGCGCCGCGCCCTACTCGGAATTTGGTTTCGTGCGCACGCGCGAAACCGACACGCTCCCGTAGCCTGCCACCACCATCGATTATCCCGACCGCCCAACAGAGTCACTCATCACTGTACGGCCCCAAGTCGGGTAAGGTCCCAAGAAAGAGCATCAGCAGCGCGCTGACGGCGAAAGCTGGCATGAGAATCCACATCAGCGGCGCGCCGACCGAAAGGCCTAGGCTGAGGGCGATCAGGGCGCTGGACAACAGAGATACGTCGGAGGCGACGACCAACCCGCACGTGGTGACCGGCAGCCCGAAGGCCGGCGGAAAATTCTCTGACTATTCCCACCTCGGGATATATTTCGCCGGATCCGATATTTACGAGCAGTACAACGTCGCCCGAATCAAGTTCGCTGAAAAGTCCTATGTGGACAAGGACTGGTTTGCCGCTACGGGCACCATTGCCAGATCCCTCGACCACCGCCGCCTCATCCTTATTGAGGCCATCGCATCCGTTGCTGACTGATAGGGGCGCGGATTAATACCGCCAATAGATCCGGCGCCGGCCAAATCACATGGACCAGCCGCAGTCGCAGCGCCCGCCCTTGTCATCGGCGAGGCATTAGAGTTGATACATCTTCGGACGGCGCGGAGATGCACCGGACGCGGATCGCAACATGCATTGGGTAGAGCGTCGACATGATTGACAAGACTGTGGTCTTGAACCCCGACAAGGCGGCGACCGGGGGGACGCATGCGCTTCGAGTCAAGAACGTCAGCGAGTGGATGTTCTTCGCTGGACACGCGGCCATCGGCCAGCACGGCGAACTGCTCCACCCGGGCGACGCCTTGAGCCAGCTGCGTTGGATCTGGGGCAGTCTTGCCCGACTGCTCGAGCAGGAGGGATACGGTCTGTCCGATGTCATCCAGTTGAAAATGACGTGCACAAAGGACGTTCCCGTTCCGGATAGGGTCAAGTTTCTTGGCGTCGTTCGCGAGGTTTTTTCGCAGCAAGCGATCATGCCCACCGGCGCCACCATGACCGTGGTCGAGGCTCTCGCCTTGCCTGGCATGCTCTGTGAGGTTGATATCGTGGCCGCCAAGTAGTGACAGGGCTCTGTCCGCGTAAAGGCGTGCCGAGGGCGTGAGGCCTGAGCGGGGCCGGGACTCCTTGGTGACTGCAGACGACGAGCGGCCCGACCTCCGCCAGGAAGCAGTCGATCTGTATTTCGTGGATATTCTTCAGGCCTGACCATACAATTCCATCGCTGAAATCACGCAGCGGCCCGTGGCCGTTACGGGCAGCCCACCTCTGCACCCGAAAGGATGGCCGGATGAGACCTGTGCTTGGACTGCTGGTGATCCTGGCGGCGACAGGGTTCGCCGCTGCGGCAAGTGCGGCGCCGCCGCCGGCCATGGCCTGCGCGGCGCTCGCCAAGGCGGACTTCTCGCGCGTGCCCGACGCGCCGATGCAGATCACCAGCGCCGCCGCGGTGGCGGCGAGCGACCAGGCGCCGGCCCATTGCCTGGCCAGCGGCTATGTCACGCCCGCCATCGGGCTCGATATCCGCCTGCCCGAGGACTGGAACGGCAAGGTCGCGTCCGTAGGGTGCGGCGGCTTCTGCGGCGCCAAGTTCCCGCTCGCCGCCTGCGCAGGCCTGCTCGCCCGTCACTATGCCTGCATCGTCAGCGACATGGGGCACAGCTCCAGCGGTCTCGACGGCAAATGGGCGTATAACAATCTGCAGGCCAAGTTCGACTTCGGGGTGCGGACTCCCCACGTCCAGGCGGTGGCCGTCAAGGCGATCGCCCAGGCTTACTACGGCGCCCAGCCCAGCCGATCCTATTTCATGGGCTGCTCCACCGGCGGTCGTCAGGCGATGTTCGCGGCCCAACGCTTCCCCACCGACTTCGATGGCGTCATCGCCGGCGCGCCGGTGATCAACGAGACCGGCGACAGCCTGGCCTTGATATGGAATGTGCTGGCCCTGCAGAGCGCAGACGGCAAGCCGATGCTGACGTTCGACGAGGTCCGCGCCGTGCACGCCGCCGCCGTCGCCGCCTGCGACATGAACGATGGGGTCAAGGACGGGCTTATCGGGGACGCCCGACGGTGCCGATTCGACCCGGCGCAAACCCCGGGGCTATCGAAGGCGCAGGCGGCGGCGGTGGCCAAGCTCTATGCCGGCCCGGTGGATTCGGCCGGGCGTCGGCTGACGCCGGTGCGCGCCCTGCCGGGCTCTGAACTGAACTGGCTGACCAACTACCTGGGAACGCCTGAGCAGGACTCGACCTACGCCGCCTTCGTCGGCGACCTGTTCCGTTACATGGCCTTCTTTCCCGACCCGGGCCCGACCTGGCAGCCCAAGGATATGGACTGGGACCGCGATCCGGCCCGGTTGCAGATGATGGAGGCGCTCTACAACGCCCAGAACCCGGACCTGCGGGCCTTCAAGGCGCATGGGGGCAAGCTGCTGGTCTACCAGGGCTGGGCCGACCAGTCGGTGTTGCCCGAATGGTCCACCGACTATAACGAAATCGCCACGCGGGCCATGGGCGGACGCGCGGCGACCCAGGACTTCTATCGGCTGTTCATGATCCCCGGCATGAACCATTGCCTCGGCGGCGAGGGCGCGCACCGGATCGATTACCTGGCCGCGTTGGACCAGTGGGTCGAAACCGGCAAGGCGCCCGACCGTCTCATCGCCCAGCATCCCAAGTCGGACACCTTCTCTGGGACCCAGTATGGCCTGGATCCCCTGCCCGCCTCGCAGGTCAGCTTCAGCCGACCGGTCTTTCCCTATCCCTTGGAGGCCCGCTACAGCGGTCGCGGCGACGTCAATGACGTCAAGAGCTTCGTGGCCCAATAGGGCTGACGCAACGCCTTAGGCGGCGCCGGAAAGGCCGCCGGCCTGGGCCGCGGCCTCTCGATAGGGCTTGCGCAGGCTGGCAAAGGCGATGGCCGCGATCACCGCGCTGCCGGCCCCGACCAGGGCGGCCGACCAGCCGACGGCCGCCTTGTCATGAAACACGTAGTCGGTGAGCATGCCGGTGATCAGCGGGCCGGCGGTCAGGCCAACGAGGTTCACGAGCACGAGATACAGAGCCGAGACCGTCGCGCGCATCCGGTTTGGCGTGATCAGCTGCAGCGACGCCGGCGCCGCCCCGTAGGCGAAGGCTCCAAAAAAGAGCAGCACGCCGAGTACGGCCACCGCCGTCGCCAGGCTTGGCATGAAGGGGAACAGGATCACCGGCGGCAGCACCAGCAGGGAAGCGCAAAGGCCCACGAGCACCGTCGCGTCGGCGCGTCCCTTCGATTGCAACCGATCACACAAGAGGCTGCCGCAGACGATGCCGGCCGTGGCGCAGACAAGCATGGTGAACCCGACCAGAAAGGCGCCGTCCGCAGGGGACACTCCGAAATGGCGCGACAGATACGGCCGCGCCCAGAGCAGGGCGACATTGAAGGGCACGCCCAGGAAGGCGAAGCCCAGGGTCAGCAGGCCGTAGGCGCGGCGGTGTCGACTGAGCTGGCCGAGGGTGCGTCGAATCTCGGCGGCCAATGAGCGAGGGCCCGTGTCGTCCTGCGGCGCCAAGCGGCGCGCGGGCTCCCTTATGGTCGACGCCAGAGCCGCGACCAACAGGCCCGGCAGGCCGACGGCGATGAACACGAGATGCCAGGATCGCATCTCGCCGAGGAGGGGCACGACCAGGCTCGGCCGCTCGCCGATCACGGCGACGACGAGCCCGCCGGTGATAATGGCCAGCCCGGAGCCCAGATAGATCCCGATCGTATAGATTCCCAAGGCGGCGCTGCGCTTGTGGGGCGGGAAATAGTCCGAGATCATCGAATAGCTGGCAGGCGACAGCCCCGCCTCTCCGATTCCCACCCCAACCCGCGCCAGGAACAGCTGGCCGTAGGTCCGGGTGAGGCCGCACAGGACGGTCATCAGGCTCCACAGGGCGATGCTGACGATCACCAGCCCCTTGCGATTGCTGCGGTCCGCGATGTAGCCGAGCGGCACGCCGAGGCTGACGTAGAAGATCACGAAGGCGAAGCCATGCAGCAGGCCGACCTGCGTATCGTTGATGCCCAGATCCGCCTGGATCGGCTCAACCAGGATGCTGAGGATGGCGCGGTCGATGTAGCCGATCGTGTAGGCCAGCAACAGGACAATGACGGCATACCAGCCGGCGACGGGGCTAGGCCAAGGGGGCGCATCCTGAAGTCGTTCGGGATCAGCCATGGCGCGCCTCTTGATGGGGGTGGTGGTCAGGACGCGCCGGACAGGGGACTGACCGGAGGGCACGTCAATCTCGGGGCGTGGCCACCATCCGGCTCGGCCGCGGACTCACACAAAAAGCGTGGAGCGGCCATTCAGACAGTCTCCGGAGAGCCCGTCGCGTGGAGGTCGCGCAACCTGGTCTTGAGCACCTTGCCGCTGGCGTTGCGGGGGAGCGCCTCGATGGCGCGGAAAATCTTGGGCTGCTTGAACGGGGCCATGCGGGTTCTGCAGAACGCCGCGAGGTCATCCGTAGAGCCACGCTTGCCTGGATCCAAGACCACATAGGCGACCAGTTGCTCGCCCCATCGGGCGTCGGGCGCCCCGATGATCGCGGATTCCAGGATGTCGGGATGCTGGTCGAGGATCGCCTCGACTTCGCGGGGATAGACGTTGACGCCCCCGGTGATCACCATGTCCTTCTTGCGGTCGACGATATAGTAGAAGCCCTCGTCATCGACCATGGCCAGGTCACCGACCCCGACCCAGCCGTCCTTGAAGGCGTCCTGCGTCTGATCAGGCTGCTTCCAATAGCCGTTGAACAGATAGGCAGACGTCGAATAAAGTTCGCCGACTTCACCAGCCGCGACGTCTTGCCCGTCTGGACCGACCAACTTGATCTGGTTGCCGACAAAGGGCTGACCGACGCAGCGCGTCTTGCGGAGCTGATCCTTCGGCCGCAGATTGGTCACCACACCCGCTTCCGTCGATCCGTAGGTTTCGTTCAGCAGCCCATCACCGAAGTAGTCGACGATCTGTTCCTTGGTGTCCTGCGACAGGGGAGCCGCATTGGCGACGATGCCCTTCAGCCGGTTGCCCCGCAGGGATTCCAGAAGGGCGGGCTCCAGGCTGAACATGGCGTGATAGTGGGTCGGCACCGTGAAGACTCCCGTGACGTCGCCGGCATGAAGCGTGCGCAGCACCGCCTCCGGGTCGAACCCGCCCATGATCTGCAGCGTGCCGCCCAGGAAGATCGAGCAGAAGGCATAGGCCAGGCCGGCGCCATGACACATGGGCGTCAACGACAGGAAGTGATCCTCGGGTGAGTAGATGCCGTATTCCGCCGCATAGGCCAGGAACCCCAGGCTCCGCGATCGGTGGGGCAGCATGACGCCCTTGGGGCGTCCCGTGGTGCCCGACGTGTAGGGGATCGAGAAGGTCTGCCATTCGGCAATGGGCGGAGGCGTGAATCTATCCGACGCCTGCGCCTTCAAGGCCTCGTATGGCGCACCCAGGATGATGATCCGTTCGACCGTGGCCAGGAGAGACCGGTCGACCTGCGCCTCGCAATCGGGATGGACGAACAGCACGCGGGCCTGGGCGTCGTTGCAGATGTCGGCCAACTCACCCGGGGTCAGCTTGGGGTTGGGCGTCGCCACCGCGGCGCCGATATCCGAAATGCCGGCGACAATTTCCAGGTAGTCCATGCAGTTGGGCGCGATGATCGCGACATTGTCCCCCGGCCGCAGGCCCAGGCCGCCGATCGCCAGGTTGGCGGTGCGGTTCACATTGGCCAGGACCGAAGCATAGGTCCGCCGCTCGCCATCCATGATCATCGCGACCTTCGCCGGCGTCCGGCGCGCCGACGCCCGGAAGCCGCTGGAGAAGGTAAGCGGCCGGAACCCCAAGGGCAGCGGCGTCGCGCTCACAGGCGGAACACCTTCAGCGCATTGCCGCGCATGATCTTGTCATAGGAGGCCGGCTTGAAGTCGTGCGCCTTCATCTCGCGCACCGCCCGTTCCGGATCGATGACCGGCCAGTCCGTCCCGAACATGACCTTATCGGCGCCGTAGGAGTTCATGTAGTGCTTGAGGGCCGGCGGGAGGTATTTTGGCGCATAGGCGTCGATCCCGATGAAGACGTTCTGATGCTTCCAGGCCATGGCGATCATCTCGTCGGTCCAGGGAACGCCGATGTGAATGCCGATCAGCGTCAACTCGGGAAAGTCTATCGCCACCTGATCGAGGAGGATCGGCCGGGCCACGCTCGGCAGCCGGACATCCTTTTGATAGATCAGGTTCTGGCCCACCTGCATCATGATGGGCACGTCGAGTTCGCAGCATTTCGCATAATAGGGGTAGTACAGCGCCTGGTCGGGCGCGAGCTTGAACCAGTGCGGGTACAGATGGGCCCCGACGAATCCGTATTCCTTCACCGCCTGGGTTAGGTCCCTCAGTCCCTGCATCCCCCGATAGGGGTCGACGCCGGCCAGGCCTGAGAAACGGTCGGGATATCGGCCGCACCACTGCGCCACCTGGGCGTAGGGAATCTCGTACGACCCCTTCATCGCCAGATCGCCCGCGCGCACGGCGATCAGCAGGGATCGCTCGATGCCCGCCGCGTCCATCTTGCGCAGGTAATCATCCATCGTCACCCCGGTCGTCATATGCTCGGGCATACGGACCTGGGAGGTGAAGTTGGCGTCAAAGCCTGTCTGGTTGTTCTCCACCTCATAGGGCGTGAACAGGTTGACGACGATATCGATGGCGCCGGTCATGACAGAGGCCCAAGCTGAAGAGCATCGACAGCTTGCGGCGGCGAACCCGTCATGAGCCACCGGTCGGGCGCAGAGCTTCGACCACGGCGGCGATGAACTGGGTCCGCTGCGCGTCCAGCAGCGCCTTGTCCTCGACCGTCGGCGCCCAGTTGGCGAGCGCCGTCTGCACATTTAGGCCCTGCCCCTCCAGCACTCTCTCGAGCGCGAACTGGCGATCCTTGACCACCCAAAGTTCGAGGGCCAAGCGCAGGACGGCGTTGCTGCCGGCGAAATCCTTGCCTGCTGGCTCGGTCATGCCTTGCGTCCCATGACGCTCCACGGGAACTGACGCTCTCCGCGCCCGTATGACTCCACCAGTTCGAAGCCCGCACCCCGCGCCACTTGGCCCCAGTCCAGACTTGCGGATTCGCGCCAATAGGGTTCGCCGCCGGTGATGGCGTCGTGGTCAGCGCGCCAGACCTTCATCCTGTCCTGCGCCAGATAAGGGGTGACATCGCTGATCAGGACGTAGCCGCCCGGCTCAAGCAGCCGGTGAGCCTCACTGAAGGTCTGTCGGATGACGCTTTCGGGCAACTCATGCAGATAGCTGTACGCCGTCACCAGGTCGAAACTGCCGTCCGCGAACGACGTCGCCTCCCCCGCCATCTGCCTCAGGTCCCAGGCCCAGCCATTGAGGTTCGCCATTCGCAAGGCCTGTCGCAGCATCGGCACGCTGAGGTCGATGCCCGTGATCCGGGCGGCTGGGAAAGCTTCCTGGATCGCCACCGTATAGTGGCCGGCGCTCGTTCCCAGCTCGAGGATATTGCGGAAGTCCCGGCGAGGGAGATCCTCCAGGACACTACGTCTTTGGGCGAAGATATCGCCGCCGAAGAGCGCACCCACGTAATGGCGATGGATGATCTCGCCATGGATGAAACCCTGGTCGGCATGCCCGTCCCACCCGCCCCGGGTCCGATGGAACCAGACGTTGTCGTAATAGGCGGGGAGCGACAGCGCCGGATCCGCGGCCAGAGTGGCTGGGCCGGCCGCCTCAAGGTCCCGGAAGGTCGGATAGAGCTGCGACCGAATTTCCTCGAACGCGGATTGAGCGACCATGCCGTGGGTCACCGCCGAGAACTCCTGGATTTTCCCAGCGACGGCCCAGGCGGGGGCGTCCGCGAGGCTGCGACCGACGAAGGCATGCTGGTCGTCGAGGTCAGCCGGAAGCGTGCCCTCGGATACGCCCGCCGCGTCCAGTTCCTCGGCGACCTCACGCATCAGCCCGCCACGGGCGCGGCTCAACTCCAGCAGGAAATCCATGCCGGCGCGGCCGCGCTGCCCCAGCCTGTAGTCGATCGTCGCCGCCATTACGGAATCTCCGAGCTGAATGTCACCGGGACGTGTCTGGCGCGGTGGAGGCGCCTCTCGATGCCGGCGTCACCGAGGCCGAGTCGCCGCCCTTGAAGTAGCCGCCGCCCCAATCGGTCATCACCGGCGGCGGCGAGGGCGGCGCCGCGGGGGCCGGCGCCCTGGCGACGGGCGTGGTCGGCCCCGCCCCGCTGGTCGCCGGCGTGTCGGTCTTGGAGTCCGACGTCCTGTGGAAGCCGCCGCCCCAGTCGGTCCCCCCCGACGGCAGGTCGACCTGGGATGTGGCCGGCGCCGCAGCCATGATCGCCACAGCGAGATAAAGGTGGACGGACATGCTAGTCATTCCAGGCCAGAACAGGCGAGAGCGTGTTTGGGAAATGCGTGTCGACCGCTTGCCTGACATCGGCGGGGATCTTGTCGCCGTCGCCAATATGAGCGCCGTTGCCCTTGAAGAGGATATGGCCCGGGTCGCCGTGCATGTTCATCCAGGTCTGCCACTCGGCGACGATATTGTGCGACCAGGTCGAGGGAATGTGGGTCAGCGCGGCGTTCGTCAGATCAGCGGCTGAACAGGCATAGTCGGTCAGGTCGCCCTCGAGCTTGAACCAGCTTATGCCGCCCGTCTGGAACCGGGCGAATTTGGCGCTGCTCACGAAGGCATGCCCGCCAACGGTCTGGATCCGCATCTCCCCGAACGGCCCATCCTGTCCCGGGCCAAGGGCTTGGCCGACGATCTGCTCCGACGCGGCGCCCGACATCGGGGCGCTCTTGACGATCTTCCCTGTGTAGGGATTGAGCAGCTCGGTGATGACCGCATCGGTGTCCGGGTCAGTGTAGAACGTCCAGCCTTTCGTTTTCAGGACAACCGATCCGCCAGGCTTGGTGACGGCCTGCCGGGCGGTCAGGCTCTGATACCCATACAGTCGCTTGCGGAAGGCTTGGAGGCTGACGTCGTCCCCTTGCGGCAGGAAGCCCCAGACATACCCCCGCGCCAGGGCGAAGGTCGTTCGGCCGGACAGGTCCGCGTAGAGTTTCAGCCAGGTCTTCAGGGGGTCTCCCTGCAGCGTCAGCGCAGCCGCCTGCTCGGCCTGCATCAGGCCCGCTCCCAGCGCCCCGCCTGCGATGACCGCCGCCAGGGCGCTGCGGCGGTTCACGGGGGCGGACAGGCTCACTGCGCCGCCGCCGCGGCGTCGCGGCGCGGCGCCTTTACCCAGCTGCTCGCCGATTTCGGATCCCCCGAGCCGCCATAGGTGGCGATATCGGGGTAGGCGAACACGGCCTGGGTCTTGTCATAGGCGCCGGCGGGCAGCGGATACCTTGGCCTTGGCAGCCCCAGGTAGCTTTGCTCCTTCACCAGATGGTGCGCGACAACCTGGTCTGGCGCCTGCCCCTTCTCGACCCAGTTCTCGAGATAGGAAATCCAGTCCACTGAGTCACCGCCGGGCCCTCGACGACAATGTCCGACCCCCGGCAGCATGAACAGCCGGAAGAAGTCCTTGGTCGCGGCCTCGCCGCCCATGGTCCGGGTCGTGGTATCGTAGTAGTCGGTGGAGGCGCCGGAAGCGACTTCGTTGTCATCCCACCCGTGCCACAGGATCATCTTAGCGCCGGACTGCTTGAAGCGCCGAAGATCCGGGTTCATGGCATAGCGCGCCCACCCCAGGATCGCGCCCAGATGCAGGCTGTTGCCGCGGTAGGGATCGACGTCGTAGTCGTAGTCGTGACCGGCGTTGGCGGCGGCCGGCGGGTAGACGCCGTCGCCGTAATCCGACGCCAGCTTGCCCGGATCACGGGCCGGCTGACCCTTGGGGCCGATGAAGCTGGGCGACCATTCGTATTCGGAGCCGCGCAGCATGCCGGTCGGTCCGAACCCGAGACTTTCGCCCTTGCTGTTGGACGGCCCCGCGTAGATCTTCCGGACGACCCCGACTTCCGCCGGCGTCAGGCACGTCTTGGCGTCGATGGTGCGTTCGCACTGGATGGCGACGGGATCCCACCGGCACAGGCGGGGATCCTGAAGCAGTCCGTCCTCATAGCCATCCAGCTTGTCGCAGGCGGCCAGGACCGCTTTGCGCACCATGGGGAGCTTGTCGGGGTCGAGGATGCCGTTGCCCTGGGCGTCGATATTGGCGTGGATGGCCCAGGCGCTATAGCTGGGGCCGGTGCCATAGGCGGGAGCGCCGACGATAATGCCGTCGAAATCGTACGGGTAACGCTGCGCCTCGATGACGCCCTGGACCCCTCCCGTCGAACAGCCGAGGTGGTAGGAATATTGGGGATAGGTCCCGTAGTAGGCGTCGACGATCTCTTTGGACGCCAGCGTCACCACATGCGTGGCGCGATAGGAGAAATCCAGGATGCCCTGGATATTGCCGTAGAGGAATGCCCAGTTGTTGGGCGAACCCGTATGGCCCATGTCACTGGCCACGACGGCATAGCCACGGCTCAACGGCTCTTCCAACTGGGGCCTGTAGATGACGCCGCACGCTCCCCCGCAGCCGTAGTGCATGAACTTGCCGTTCCAGGCGCCGGTCGGCATGCGGAGTTCAAAATTTATGTTCGGGGCCACGACCCCGTTGACCTTGCAGACCTCTGGCACGTCGCGCTCCGCCGGCACGACGACAGCGTTCAGGATCGAGGTCGGCGCGTCGGGGATCTGAGCCAGACGATCTCTCGTCGGCGACGCGCGGGTCCGGCTGAATGCATAGGCCGCCAGCTCCTGGCAGCGCTGGGGCGTCAGGGTCCGGGTGTCCGGCGCGGAGAACGCCGCGCGCGCCGCCCCCGGCTGGACGGGCGCTTTGTAATTGGCGGCCGCGACAGGGGGGCCAGCGACGGCGCTGGAGGCCTGTGGCAGGGCCATCGCCGCTGAGACGATCGCCATCAAGATGCGTGTCTGACTGCTCATCGGGAATCCCTGCAATCGTGCGCCCTTCTCGCCAGTCGAGCGCGGGCCAGGCCCTTTCGATCGATCACGAGACCTGTCCGGCGAGATCGAAGACCATGAGGGCGTCGGTGATCGCCTTGCCTCCGGTGGCCCCGAAGTCATGAGGTATTAAGAGTAATACATGTCCAGGTGTCAATGCGGTTCTGCGCATCGACGATCCTGGAGGGCCATCAGACGGGGACGATCTTCGACCCGAGCAGCCGCCCGAAGGTGAGGGCGGGGGTGACGCTCATGCCGCCGCAGACCGAGCGGCCCATCAGCTGGCCCATGCCCAGGAGTTCGCCCGCCGCATAGAGGTTCTGGATCGGCCGTCCGTTTTGGCGGATCACGCGCAGCTGACCGTCGACCGCCAGGCCCGCGTAGTCGGTCAGGGCCCAGCTGCGCAGCTCAACGGCGTAGAACGGACCCTTGGCGATGGGCAGGGGCATGTATTTGCGGCCCAGGGCGTCAGCCTTGGCGCCGGACTGCGCCAGATTATAGTCGGCCACCGTCGCGGCCAGGGCGGCGGCGTCCATGCCGGTCTTTCGGCCCAGTTCCTCGATCGTGTCGGCGCGGGTGAACATGGGCGCCCCTGTCTCGAAGGCGCGGCGGGTGTCCTCTGGCGTCCAGGCCGAACCGATGCCCGGCGTCACCAGACGCGGGGCGGCGGCGTAGATCGCCTGGTCGAACACGACCCAGCAGCGCTCGTCGGGCTGGGCGGCCAGACCCTGCTCATAGACGGTGTGGCTGAGGGCGTCTTCCTGAATGAAGCGCTTGCCGTTCTTGCCGACGTAGATCTCCCACGGCGGGCGGTCGCCCGGGAAATGGCGCACCAGGGCACGGACGGGGCTGGGCAGCTGATCGTCCTCGAGCACCGCGCCGAAGAGCGGGATGTGGTTCTGTCCGCCGCGCATATAGCCGCCGGCCTTCAGACCCAAGGTCACGCCGGCGCCCTGCGACGTCGGGTAGGTGCATCTGGCGTAGAGCGGCGCGCCCTCATATTTCTGGAACATCTCCGGGTTGGAGGTGTAGCCGCCGCTGGTCAAGGCGACCGAGCGGCCGCTGTAGGTCACCTCGGGGGCATCGCCTGTCCGGGCCTTGACCCCCGTCACCGCGCCCTTGCCGTCGATGACCAGGTCGGTGACCTCGGTCCCGGTCAGGACGGTGATGCGACCGGCGTCCACATGCGGCTGCATCTGCGCCTTCAAGACGGCCAGGATCGCCCGCCCGCCGTCCTTGGCCCACGCGTAGCGCGCGCGCGAATAGGGCTCGTGGGTGCTACCGACCTCTGGGTGCCCCGGCAGGACCTGAAGACCGTGGTCGGTGAGCCAGTCGAAGGTCGCCCCGGAATTCTCCACCGCCAAGCGCACCAGGGTGGGATCGGCGGTATTCCTGCTGATCCTCATGATGTCGTCGTAGAAGATCTGGGGGCTGTCCTGAATGCCCTTGGATGCCTGTAGCTTGGTGCCCGCCGCCGACATCTGGCCGCTCGACAGGAACAGGGTTCCGCCGACCACGCCGCCAGCCTCGACGATCAGCACCCGCCCGCCCCGATCGGCCGCGAAGATCGCCGTCGGCAAGCCCGCATTGCCGCCGCCGACAACGATCAGGTCATAGGGCTTGCCCGCCGTTGCCGCGAAGGCCCCTCGGCCCAGGCTCAGCGCGCCGATCGCGGCGCCGGTCGACGTCAGGCTGCGCCTGGAAATGAGCTTGGGCATTGTTTTCACCGATTGGCTGGACAGTGGCCGGGCGACGTCTGGGCCACGCGATAGTCGACCCTATGATTGTCGTGGCCCACTGTCGCCACAAGGATTGGCATTATCTGTAGATCGGTAAATAGGCGGCCTGTCCGGCTTTGGACGTTGATCGGCCCTCAAGCTGCCTGGCGCGACTCGGCTGCGTAGTCGTAGCGGTAGATCCACTCATATCGCTGAGCAACGGCGGTGGATTCCCACGCCTTGTCGACGAAGGCGGCAGCGGACTGCGCATCCGCCAAGGCCGGGTTGTGGAACTGCCTGGCGGCGTCGGACGAACGCTCGATGATCTGGCTGGTTCGCGGGCGCCGCAAGGTTTCATAGCGGCTGAGCCCCTGGATCAGATCATGGCGCGACGCCCCCAGGCATCGGCCCAGAACGCCGGCGTCCTCGATCGCCATGACCGCCCCCTGACCCAGGAAGGGCAAGGTCGCATGGGCCGCGTCCCCCAGCAGGGTGGTTCGCGAAACCGTCCAGCGTTCGAGCGGAGGGCGGCTGAGCAGCGCCCATTTGAACGCGGCGTCGAGCTGGGAAATGACCGTCAAGACGTCTTCGTGCCACCCGGCAAAATCAGCCAGACACTCGGCGAGATCCGCCTGCTCCGTCCATGACTCCCCGGTCCAGTCGCTGCGCTCGACGATGCCCACAAAATTGAGCATCTCGCCGCGGCGCACGGGGTAGGTGATCACGTTTCGCCCGACCCCGATCCAGTTGGTCGCCACGTCCCTGCCCTGGAAGTCGCCGAGGCGAGACATGGGCACAAGCCCGCGCCAGGCCATCTTGCCGGTGAACTGGGCTGTGGCGCCCGGGGCCAGTTTCTGGCGGATCACCGAATGGACGCCGTCCGCAGCGATCAGGACATCCCCGGCCACCGCCTCCCCCGTCTGCAGCCTCACCTCGACGGTGTCGCCCACCTCGACACAATCGACCACCCGCCGTCCGGGCGCCACAGCCAGGGGATCGGCGCGCTGAACGGCGTCCAGCAGGACCCGGTGGAGGTCGCCGCGATGGACGAGCCAGTAGGGCGCGCCGTAAAGCGCCATGGAATTGATCGACACCTCATAGGGCCGCCAGGTCTGTCCGCTGCTCCAGAGCCTGATCTCTCGGCCGGCGCTCGATGCGGCGATCGCATCCATGGCCTCGCCGAGCCCCAGGTCGATCAGCACCCTGGACCCGTTGGCGCTGATCTGCAGCCCCGCGCCCACATCGCCCAAGGCCGGCGCCTGTTCGAAGACGCGCACGGTGAAGCCCTGCTGCTGTAGGGCGAGCGCGGCGGTCAGACCTCCGATACCCGCGCCAGCGATGAGAACCACGGGCTCAGTCATGATGTCACCACCTGTTGTTGATCATTGCCGCGCCGGGGAGGCTGACATCGCGAAGAGGCGCCCCGGGGCCGCAGGGGAACAGGCCATGCCCAGGGTTTGCATGGCGGCCCAATACAGGGCCTGAATCGTGCTGATGACCGGCAGACCAAAGGTGTCCTCGAGCCGGGGAATGGCGTCGAACGTCGGCATGTCGCAGCACGCCAGCAGCAAGCCATCCGCCCCCGCCAGGTCCATTGACCGCACATGGTCGGCGATGTCGTCGGGCTCCAGCCTGGACGCCGCTCGGAATCTTTCCGGGGAGGTGTTCAGACCCAGGCCGCGGTCAGCGACAACGGTCAGGCCGCGGCGGTCCAACACCCGCGCCACGGCGCGATTGCCGTCCTCGACATAGGGCGTGAAGAGCGCCACCTGCCGCACCCCGACGCGCTCCAACGCGTCAAGGGTCACGCTCCACACGTCCAGGAACGGCCTGTCGAGCGTCTGCTGCACCGTCCCTTTCAAGGCCTCGGGGTCGCAGGCCATCGAGGCGGTCGAGCATCCGAGCAACATCAAATCGATATCGCAGAGCGCCAGATCGGCCAGGGGATCGATCAGGGCGTCCAGCATGAAGCGCGACATGTCCGGCGCTCGCGCCCCGGCGGCGTAACGCATTCGCGCCGCGTGGAACGACAGGCCCGGCGAGGCCATCCTGTTGAATTCGGCCTCGCATACCGTATTGCTTCGCGGCACGACGAAACCGACCCGTCGATCAGGCCCGCGGCGGATGAAGGCCGTCTTGTTCATGGCCGACAGGGTGGTGGTCCCAAGCCAGCGAACGCAAGGGTAAACTCGCGATTTCAATACTGGCCCAAGGCATATATCCGACAGGCGCAAATCGCGCCGCTATAGCAGTGGGCTGAGGCCGCCCGATCCTGCGCCGCCGGCTAAGGACATGACTGTTGCCGATCGACAAACGCTACATCCGAATTTCAACAGGGCAGATTCATCTGCGCGAAACGGAGGCCGTTCCTGGAACGCCCCCGTTGTGGTGCCTGCACGCCACCGCCTATTCAGGCCGCACGTTTGAGGCGGTGATGACCCGCTTGGCAGGGCGGCGCCAATGCATCGCGCCCGACACGCCGGGCTATGGCGGCTCGGACAGGCCGGCCGAACGCTGGGATGTGGCGCGCTACGCCGCGTCGCTCGCCGAGGCGATCGAGACCTGCGGCGCGGCCCCCGTCGATCTGTTTGGCTACCACACCGGCGCCCTGCTCGCGATCGAACTGGCGGCGCAGCGTCCCGATCTGGTGCGGCGGCTGGTGCTCGTGGGCGTTCCCTACTTCCCCCCGGACGACCGGGGATCATGGCTCGAAAAGCTGGGCAGCCCCCATGTGCTCAGCGACGGTCTGGCCCAGTTCGACGAACGGTGGCGCTTCTTCATCACGGACCGGGCGCATGGCGTGCCGCTGCCGCAGGGGTTCGCCCACTTCGTCGATGAACTGACGGCCTGGCCACACGGTTGGTGGGCGCATGACTCCGCGTTCCGATACGAAGCCGAAACGCGCCTGCCCTTGGTGCGCCAATCGGCGGTGGTGCTGAACCCTGACAACCATCTGTCCGAGGCCTCCCGCGCCGCAGCCCAGGCCATGGGCGATGCGCGCGTTGTGGAATTGCCGCATCTATCCCATGCCGTGCTCGACCTCGCCGCAGATGAGTTGGCCGACCGCGCCGACGCATTCCTGGGCTCGCCGGCGAGCGGGATTGATTCCCGATCATGAGCGACGACCTGATCCGACTGACGGCCTCTGAAGCGCTCGCGCGTCTGCGCAGCGGCGAATTACGCGTGGAAACCTACGCCGCCCGATTGCTGGCGCACGCCGAGGACCGCGAGACTGACATAGAGGGTTGGAGCTATCTGGACAGCGGCCAGGTGCTGGCGGCGGCGAGGGCGCTGGATGAGGCCGGCCCCAGGGGCCCGCTACATGGGCTGCCCATCGGCATCAAGGACGTCATCCTGACCCGCGACATGCCGACCCAATATAATTCGCCGATCTATGAGGGCCATCACCCAACGGTCGATGCCGCCTGCGTTCATATTCTGCGCGCCGCTGGGGCCCTCATATTTGGCAAGACCGAGACGGTGGAGTTCGCCTCCACCGGCCGCCCCGCGCCCACGCGCAATCCCCGCGATCTCGCCCACACCCCCGGCGGCTCATCGAGCGGCTCGGCCGCGGTGGTGGCGGACCGGCACGTCCCGGTGTCGCTGGGAACTCAGACGGGCGGGTCAGTGATCCGGCCGGCCGCCTTTTGCGGAATCTGGGGGGTAAAGCCCACCTGGGGCCTGATCAGCACCGAAGGGTGCCGACGGTTCGCCGTGTCCCTCGACACCCTGGGCTGGTTCGCACGCTCCGGCGAGGATCTCGGACTGCTGTACGACGTGCTGGATCCCGAGCCCTGCGCGATGGCGCCCTTCGTCCTCCAGGGCGCGCGAATCGCGATCTGCCGAACCCCTGTGTGGGACCAGGCCGGGCCGGCGACGGTGAGCGCGCTCGACGAGGCCGCCCGGCGTTTGGGCGAGGCCGGCGCGGTGATCGAGATGCTGGACCTGCCCTCGCCCTTTGAGCGGCTGCCCGTCCTGCAAGGCCTGATCATGCGCGCCGAGGGCCGCAGCGCCTTCCTGCCGGAATACCGCACCAGCCCAGGGCAATTGCATCCCAACATCGTCGACATGGTCAATAACGCCGAGGGCGTCAGCCGCGAGGATCTGCGGCAGGCCTATGACATCGCGGCGGCCTGTCGACCGGTGTTCGACGCGCTGGCGTCCCGCTATGACGCCGTGCTGGCGCCGTCCGTGCCGGGCGAGGCGCCGGAGGGGCTCGGGCAGACGGGGGCCATGATCTTCAACGGCCTGTGGACGCTGTTACACACGCCCTGCGTCAACGTTCCAGGCCTCGATGGACCCCTGGGCCTGCCGGTGGGCCTGACCGTGACAGGGCCACGCTACGCGGACCGCCAGGTGCTTGCGGCGGCCACGGCCATTGGCGCGGCGCTCGCTTAACCGATAAAGTCGATGATACGCGCGGCGCACAGCTCCGGCTGCTCGATCACCAGGTAGTGGCCGCAGTCGGGCAGCACTTCCAGCCGCGCGTTGCGCATCCTGTCCTTGATGTCGCCGAAGCCGACGCCGCTGGGCGACGGCTGAAAAGGCGTCATGTTGTCCTCGGCGCCGGCGAGCATCAACGTCGGGGCCGAGACGTGGGGGATAAACTCGGACAGGTCCGTCCGCTCGATCGCCTCGGTGCCGGCGACGAAGGCCTGCGGCGTATTCTTGGCGAACGCCTCGCGCATGGACTGTAACTGCGCCGGGGCGTCCTCGCGGTCATAGAAGCCGCGCGCGAAGCCGGCGACGGACGTCAGATCAGCGACGAACTCCATCCCCAGGCCCAGGGCCGCCCGCTTCCAGGTGCCCCGCATCATCCGGGCGGCGTTGTCGTAGCGGGTGAGGAAGCAGCTCAGCACAAGCTTGTCCACCGCCTCGGGATGCCGCGCCGCGAGGGCCAGGGCGATCATGGCGCCGAACGAGGTGCCATGGACATGGATGCGTCCCAGATTCGCCGCCTGAATGAAATCGAACACCTGATCGGCGATCCCGGCCATGGTCGAGGCCGGCAGCCCGGTGCTCTCGCCGTAGCCAGGCAAGTCCATCTCGATGACCTCGTAGCGCCGGGCCATGAGCGGCGTCAGCTTCTCGAAGTTGCGATGGCCGAAGGCCGAGCCGTGGATCTGAAGCAACGGCGCGCCTTGTCCGACCCTGTTGTACCAGATCGTGGCGTCGCCGGCGGCCAGATTGACGGTGGGCATTGGGAAACCTCGACGGTCGGGCCTCAGCCCTTGCTCAGCAGGGCCATGAAGGCGTGGATGGTGGGCGCCTTGTCCAGCGCCCATGCGGCGTCGAGGACCGCCTGCGAGCGGCCGGGCGTCAGGAACGCCTCCGCCGATACGCGGAATACGTCCGACAGCTGGTCGTCGTTCATGGGATTGCCCGGCGTGCCGAGGAAGTTGGGAATGAACACGACCTCCTTCGATCCGTCCGTGAACTCCACTTCAAGGCCCGCGCCATCGAAGGTCTTCTGGCTATCGTCGGGCAGCAGGTCGGTGCGTGACCGCAAATCAATAATGGCGGGATCGGCAAAGGCGCCTTCGCGCATCTCGGCCAGGGTGAAACGCCCCCGCACCCAGGCGGCGGCAGCGCAGTGTCGTAGGTCGAATTTGGCTTCGAGGTCATTGGTCGGCACGCCGAACCGCTCGCCCCGCTCCATCGCGATCTGCACCACAATCGGCGCCACCTTGAAGCGCAGCCGCGCCGGCTGGCGATCTCCCGCACGTCTGCGGATCTCCAGCACGCATTCGATCGGACCGTGGGTTATGGTTTCGGTCGGCACGGTCTTGTAGCTCTGGCCCTTGATCCGCCACGTCGAGCCCAACTCTCCCAAGACGCCGTCTATCTTTGCCGGGCCCTCGTCGGAATAGGACGGCAGCATCCCCTTCTCGCCTTCGAAGGCGTAGGCGGGGGCGTCAAAGCCCATCCGGGCCAGGTGGTAGGCGGTGAGGCCGTTGCGGGCGGTCATGCCCATCACATAGGGCAGGGCCATGCTGCCGGCGGAGATATAACACCCCTGCCCCGAGTTCATCGCCAGGCCGATGGCGTTTCGCAGCTGGATGTCATCCAGGCCGCCGAGGATGCCGCAGCCCACCGCGCCGCCGATCGCGCCAGTGATGCCGCCGGGGACGAAGCCCCGGAAATAGGCCGTCGGCATCAGGATGCGGGCAATGGCCAGTTCCGCCTCGATGCCCAGGGCCAGGGCGTCCAGCGTGGCGGCGCCGCTGGAACCCAGGACCTCAGCCTCGGCCAGGACCGCGGGCAGCACGCCGGAAACGGCATGCTGGAACGTCGGGATATAGGTTTCGTTGAAGTCCAGCACCTCGTAAAGGGCCGCGTTCACGACACAGGCCTGCTCCGGCGCGAGCTTGCCGCCCAGCCAGACAACGCTGGCGTCGCCCTGCGGACCGGTCTTTTTGGCCCAGTCGTGAAGGATGGCGACGGCAGGGTGGTCGACTGCGCCGACGGAGGCCTTCAGCTGGTTGATGACCAGACGGCAGGCCTCGTGGCGGACCTCGCTGGGGACCTTGGGCGTCCATTCTCGGACGAAGGCGACGAGCCGCTCAGATACGGTGGGAAGGCTCATGCGTAGGGCCCGCCCGCGGCGACGTCGCCGTAAAGCCATTCCAGGGTCGCCACGTCCTTCTGGTGCTCGGCGCCGAGGTTGCGGATCGCCTCCGCCGCGGGATAACCCCGCAGGCCGGCCAGGGTTGGCCTGCCGCGGTAGTTGAAGGTGTAGACAGCCGGGACCGGATAGGCGTGGACGTCCTTGATGTCGGCCGCGTAGTCGATCCCGTCGCCAGCGCTCATAAGCGCCGCGGCGACGCCCTCGTGTTCCAGGGCAAGATCGATCCAGGCCTGGTACTGCAACGGGGCAGGATGGGTCTTCACTGGATAGCCGGCCTTTCGTTCGGCCTCCATGTCGGGGACCTCGAACAGGGAAACCCGAACCCGTTTTACGCCCGGCGTGTCCGCCCACTGGCCCGCCATGCGGCGCACGGTCTCACGGAAGGACGCCTCGCCGTCCCGCGCCCGCAGAAAGACCGCGAAGGTGGGGAAGCGTGTCGGGCCGGCGGGGGCGGCCTCCCCGGTGGCGTCCACCAGAGTCCGGCCGCCGTCCCCCAGGACCAGATAAGTCGTGCTCTGGTCGACGATCATATCGATGTCCTGCAGGATTTTCGCCTTGACCTCGGGAGCGGGCGAGAGACCGAAGGCGTCCAGGCCGGCCTGATCGAAATAGCGGACGTCAGAGATCCACATCAGCTGCTGGTCGACGCGCGGCTGATAGCCGATCCCGGGCTGGTGGGCGAACAGGCCGGGGCGGACCGGATCGAGCGGGAAGTGACGGTACTCCCATACCCCCGCGCGCCGCGCGATCGTCGGGCTATGGGCGTCGCGCCAATACGGCCGAACCTGATCCAGAGACAGGTGAGGCAGTTTCCAGCCACAGGTGACCCGGCCGATGGCGGCCTGATTTTCGAAGTCCGGGCTCGACGTCAAAATCTGGCTCCTGATGCGCGCCGTGGTGGTTAGCTCGGAGCGACGAACCCTTGCCACCGGGGAGGTATTAGGATTCATACATCTGCGGCTGTCAAGGCGAGGCCGACCGGTAAGCGGGCTGGACCACCGCCTCAAAGCCCTTGCGACCGTGACCGCGTCGCGGCCGCGCCGTCAGATTCGCTTGGCTGAGGTCATGCAAGGCGATGATCGCGATCAAGCGCACGGCCTGACCTGACGTCAATGGGCGTTGCGCTGATCCGGCCCCCAGGGGCGAGAGGCTTGACGGCGCTGCGCCGACCTCGTCATCAAGGGGCGCAGACCGGATGGCAGTCAGTGGAGACCGGCCGACTTATGAAACCCCCAAAGATCACGCCGCTCTACCATCAGATCTACCTGACCCTACGGAACGAGCTGCTGGCGGGCCGCTACGCGGGGGCCGACGGAGGGCAGCCCCCTCCGCTTCCCAGCGAGGTGGAGTTGGCGGAGCTTTACGGCGCATCACGCGTGACGGTCAGGCGCGCCCTGTCCATCCTGGAAAAGCAGGACGGTCTGATTGTCCGCAAGCACGGCGTGGGTACGTTCCAATCGCCTCAGATGACGAACATCCGCTTCCGCAGCGGCGTGGACAGGCTTTATGACGACCTCTCGGCGCTGACCAACGACTATGACGCCGAGGTATTGTCCCTACAGATGGTCGCAACACCCGCGTTCATCCTTGGCCAAATCCCCGATTTCGGGGCCAGGTCCCTCCACATGAGCGTGCTTAGTCGCCATGACGGCCGACCCGTCCACTGGTTCAACCAGTATGTTCCCGAGACATTGGCGGCGCACCTCGATCTGGAACGCGCAGGCCAGGTGCCGCTGCTCCTATTGCTGCAGCGTCAGGGCGTCGTGTCGGAGACGACAGACATCGTCGTGAGCGCCACAGCCGCGGACATCCATTCGTCGCTTCGCCTCGACGTCGCGTCTGGAACGCCGCTGATCACCACGAAGCGCATTTCGACCTCGGCCGAGGGCGAGGTGCTCGAGTATTTCGAGTCCCACACCCGGCCCGATCAGTACCGCTATAAGTTCAGATTCTCCACGCCCAGACCCGCCTGAGGCCAAGGGCCGTGCCGGGGCGCATGGCCCGAGGGGCGGGTCCGCAACCGCAAGCAGCGTTGACAAGTCGTATTATAAATAGGACATCTTAGCTGTCCGCGACCTCGCGCGGGCGGCCCCAGCGCCGTTGGGAATCGCATGAACGGACGCGTGATCATCATCGGAGCCGGGCTGGGCGGCCTGGCGGCGGCGTCAGGCCTGGCCAGGGCCGGGTTTGACGTCCGGATCTATGAGCGGTCGCAGGCCATGGGGGAGATTGGCGCCGGCATCATGCTGACGCCCAATGCCCTGAGAGCGCTGAAGGTCGTCGGTGCGCTGCCCTTTGTGGAGCCGATGGGCACACGCCCGACCATGTCCTACTCGCGCCACTTCCGCACCGGGGAGCTGATCGGCAGCCGGCCCGTGGCGCAGGCGTATGAAGCCGACTACGGCATGGCCATGATCAACATCCATCGCGCGGATTTCCACAGGGCGCTCGCCGACGCGTTCACGGCCATCGTCCCGAACGGAATTTCCCTGGGGCATGAATTCAGTCGAGTCACGACGACGGCCGGCCAGGTGCAGGCGCATTTCACCAACGGCGATGTGGTCGAAGGCGATATCCTGATTGGCGCCGACGGGATACGGTCCACCGTCCGCACGTCGCTCGGCCTCGCGTCGCCGCCGCGCTTCACGGGATTGGTGGCATGGCGGGGCCTGGTCCCGGTCGCCCTGCTCCCCGAGCGTCTGCGGGGCGATTCCATGTCGAGCTGGATCGGGGACGATCGCCACATCATCGAATATACGGTGGGCAGCCTTAAGAACTACGTGGCCATCGCCCAGCAGGACGAGTGGCGGTCGGAAAGCTGGACCAACCCGTCGACCCTCGAGGAGCTCCTCTCGGTCTTTCCGGACTGGCACGAGGATGTCTCGACAATTCTCAAGGCCACCCCACCCGGCGCCATCTTCAAATGGGCCCTGTTCGACCGCGACCCCCTCGAGACCTGGTCGCACGGTCCGGTGACTCTGCTCGGCGACGCCGCCCACCCCATGCTGCCGCTGATGGCTCAGGGTTCGGCGATGGCGGTCGAGGACGCGGCGATATTGACCCGAAGCGTGACCGAGTATGGCGCCACCGAGGAGGCGCTGGGCCGCTACGCCTCGGCCCGCAAGGAGCGGGCGTCATGGACGCAGCTACAGTCCAGAACGGCCAGAGATTACTACCGATCCGCCGAGGCGAGCGACTGGCAGAACCAGACCCAGAAGCGCGCCGACATGCTCTATGCCTACGACGTCTCGCAGACCCCCGTATAATTCTGTCGGATCGGCCAAACCGCCACCGACTTCCAGGTATCGACAGGACCAACGAGGCGGACATGACGGCGCTCTCCCTTCAAGATTACCGGCGGATATTCGCCTCCACCCGGGATGAGGAAGTCGCCTGCTGGTATCTGGGCGCCACCTTCGCCTGCCTGCGTGAGCCCCCCGACATCCAGGTCCTGCAGGCGGAAACCATCATGGTCTATCGGCCGCAGACCATCGACGCGCACCGGTGCATCATTCATTGGTGGGAGATCGGCTATTTCCGCGACCCCACGACAGGAGAAATCGCGGATGGCTGGCTCAACCCGGTGACGGGGGCGCGGGTCGATGCGCCCCGCACCCTTGAGGAAGGCCCCGGCTACTACACGGTCACCCAGACGGATGACGGCCTCACGGTCGAACAGACCCAGCCCTTCGCCGACGTGCTCAGCGTCACCACGGCCTTCAGCCGCGCTGGCGACCAAGTGCGTCTGGATCAGGTGGAGACCAAGCGTCGCGCTTTCCGGGTCCCCGACGGCACCGTGCCGGACCTCAATTCCCCCGCAGTTTCCCTGGGCCGGACGCGCCTTAACTTGAACGTCGCGGCGGACGCCCTGCTGGGGGCGGCCTCGTCCATGGCGCCCTCCAGCGGCGCCTATAGCTTTGAGCTCGACACACTGCCGCAGTGGATGGGGTTCGCGCCCGGCTCCGGAACGCTGATGATCCGTGGCACGATGCAGAAGGCAGCGATGGACAGGCCTCCGAACAAGGGGGCCTGGGAGCGGCTTAAATCCCTGTTCCCCCAGTATTTCGACGGCGACCGGCTGACTCCGCCTTGGCGCCCGACCGCTCCGCAATAGTTTCGAAACGTCGACGGATGGACGCAATGACCAAGGCGCACGATTTCTTTATTCCCGGCAAGGTCGGCCGCCTGTCCGTCCGCACCAAGGGAATGGACACCAAGCCGATCAATGTCGTTGTCATGATCCACGGTTCGAACCTGACCGGTCAGACGATGTTCGATTTTGATTTTCCCGCAACCGAGACCTATTCGGTGATGGACGCCCTGGTCGGCAGGGGCTGGGGGGCGGTCACCTTCTCGATCCGGGGCTATGGGCTGTCCGACGCGCCGGCCGATCCGTTCAGCGTTGATACGGACGCGGGCATGGAGGATTTAGGGTCGGTGCTGGAATGGCTGGCGTCGCAGGGCTGGGCTCGCCCTCATATCCTGGCGTTCTCCTGGGGCGGACGGATCGCAGGCCGGTTTGCCGAGGACAATGGCGACGCCATCGACCGACTGATCCTCTACGACGCGGCCAGAGGCGGCGGGAACCCCGTGCTGCCGGCCCCGGGCCCCGACGAAGGATGGTGGCTGAACACCTACGAGACCTATCTGGGGAAGCTCGAGGCGGATTGGACCGATCCCGAGTTGCTCAAGGCCCTGGGCCGGCATCTGGTCGCTCACGAGCCGAGAGCGCCCAATGGCGTGCGACGCGAGAATGCCGGCGCGGTGACGGCCGTCAACCCGGCCAAGGTCACCCGGCCGACGATGATGATCTATGGGATCGAAGCGGCCAAGGCCAACTACATGCAGGGCGGCCTGGATCGCGGGGCGTTCTTTGAACAGCTGGCGACCGACGATAAGTCATTCGTCCTCCTGCCCGACGGAGGCGACTTCATTCACTGGCAGAAAGGCCGCCGGCGATTCCACGACGCCGTGCACGAGTTCCTGATCGCCGGTGGAGCTTCCACAAGATAGCGCCGACAGTTGATCGCCACCGCACCCTCACCGTCTTCACGAAAGAGCATCCCATGACGATCCTGGTGATCGGAGGCACCGGCCGAGTCGGCTCGGCGACCATCGCGGCGTTGCAGGCGTCCAGCGAGACGGTTCGATGCCTGTCGCACAGCCCTGAAAAGCTGGCCAAGCTTCACCCGCAGGTCGAGGGCGTCTACGGCGATCTCGACGATCCGGCCACTTTGGACGACGCCTTTTCCGGCGTTCGGGCCGTCTTGCTAAGCCTGCCCGTGACGCCGGACGAACTACGCCGCGGCATGACAGCGATCGACGCCGCTGAATCCGCTGGCGTCGAAAAGATCGTCCACATCAGCGTCAAACATTATCCCGGTTCTGAAACGCGCGTCTTCTATCAGGCCAAAAAGGCGATCGAGGATCGGTTGGCCACGGCGCCGCTCACCTGGACCGTGATCCACGCCGCCAATTTCTTCCAAGCCGACAGCACCCTGAAGTCCTACGTGCTCGACCAGGGACTCTACACGCCGCCGATCGGATCCATTGGCGTCGACAAGATGGACGCGCGCGATGTCGGGTTCGCCGCCGCCAAGAGCTTGACGAGCGACACCTATGACAACCGGTCCGTGGACCTCTACGGGCCGCGCACCTACACGGGGCAGACGGCGGCGGCGGTGTTCGCCAAGGCCATGGGGCGGCCGGTGGCCTACATGGGCGACGACATCGAACGGTGGGCGCAAATGAACGCGCCGCGATTGGGGCCTTGGTATATCCAGGCCCTCAGCGGCCTTTATGAGCAGCAACAGACGCATGGGATGCTGCGTCCGCAAGGAGAGCCGCAGCACCCTTTGCTGCCGGCGACCCTTCGCACGTTCGAGGACTACGCTTCGGAATTGGCGGCGGCCTGGCTTTCCTAGCCTAGGCATTGCGCTTCCCGGTGTCCGCCAACCAGCTGACCAGGGCGTTGGTAAGCGCGTCTCTGGAGGTCTCCAGGAAATCCTGGCTCTCGAACCATTCCATCTTGGCGCGCGGCCCCAGGCGCGCAGCCAGACGGTCTTGCGCCTCACGTCCCAAAAGCCGGCCGTCCCCACCGTCGATCATCAGCACCAGCGCATCGATCTCCACGAGGTGATCTTCGCACGAGGTCGATCGCGGCCCCCAGTACGACAGGAAGCCTTCGGCGATGTGATGGAACCGGTGAGGTTCTCCGCCTCGCAAGGCCCCGCTGCCAAACACCATCGCCTTTCGGCCCTGGCCGGCCTCGGTCAGGGCCATCGCCTCTGCGACGGCAAGGTCATACTGGGCGTCGCCCATGATGGTGCGCGCGAAGTCGGCCCCCGAAGGGTTGGGCGACACCAGGGCGACGCCGGCCACGAGCCCGGCGCGCGCGGCAGCCGCCAGAGCGGCGGCGGCGGCCCCGCCCCAGCCGTGGCCAACCAGGGCGACCGGTCCATGGGCCCGAGCGGCCAAATGGTCGAGCCAGGCGGCATGGTCAATCGCCACCTCTTCCAGGACGGACGAATATTGATGCCATCCGCTGCCTCGGTCCTGGGGGACCAGGACCAGGTATCCGGCGCGGGCCAGCCGGGGCGCGATCCACTCGATCGGATTGACGAGAACGTCGTCCGCGTAGTCGCACATCAGCATCACAGCCCCCGCCGGGGGGCTGTCGCCGGCGGGGCTGTAGACCAGGCCGGAGCGAACCTGGCCGTCCATGAGAGTGATATCGACGAGCTCGGTCTCGACCTCCCGGCCGCCCCCGATCCCCAAACCCTCGAGCCAGTCCAGGGCCAGGTCCGCGGCCTCCTCCTCGGCGCCGGTGAACTCGTGGAGCACGCCGCCGCGCATCATCACCGTGTCCACGGGGCAGTCGACCGCGGCGCGCTTGAGCTCGTCCTGATAGGCTTCGGTGACGAAACTGTCGGCGTCTCCCGTGACCAGAAGCATCGGCGTGCGCAGGAGGGGGAACAGTCCAAGGTTGCGGTTCTGGGATTGCGGCGACCACCAGCTCAGCCACGACGCCGCGCTCATCAGATAGCCGTAGCTGGCGCCGGGCGGCGCGGGCGGCGGCAGGGGGTGATGCTCATAGACGGGCTCATCCCCCTGCCCTTCAGCGACCAGCGCCTGGCAGCGGTCCACCATCGCCGCATAGCGCTCCGCGCCCAGGCACCGCTCCATCCAGCCCGCCGCGCCGCCGGTGGGCGCGAAGTGGATCAGGGCCCTGATGCGACTGTCCTGGGTCTGGGCCTGGTAGTGGGCGATGGAGACGGAGCCCGAACTATGGCCGACCAGCACGATCGGGCCCGAGGACAGCTGAGCCGCCCAATCGACCACGCCGGCGATATCGGCCTGCCCGGCGCCGAAGGGCTGGTCGATCAGGTCACGCGAGATGCGCGACAGCAGGCTGATCGTCGTATAGCCGCGCCGGGCGAAGGCGCGCGCGCCCCATCGGGCGGCGCTGATCGACCTGATGGGATGTCCGCCCGGACCGCCATGATGAAAAATGGCGACGGGCGCATCGACGTTCAGTCCGCCCGTCGCGTGCATCAGGACGGCCGGGGTGATCCGCCCATCGGAAGCCTTGATATGGATCACGCCTGTCATGGTTGGGTCCCGTCTGCAGAGCCGCCCGACCTCAACCGCTCGACGCGGCGCATGGAAAAGCGCAGGGCGGGCGCGGGCGGAGAGGTATGTCCGCTCAGACAACCTGTGAAGTCAACGGCGGATTGATAGGCCGTTAATCCCTTGCAGGCCGAGCCCGCGTGGTATTATGATTGATACCTCTTCGGGCTCTGTGGCGACCTATATCGCCGAGGTTAGCTGATCATCGGTCATGTCGAAGACACCGGAAATCATAATCGTGGGCGCCGGATTGGGCGGCCTCGCCGCTGCCGCGGGACTCCTTGGCCAGGGAGTGAAGGTCGCCGTCTATGAGCGGGCGGACGACATCGGTGAAATTGGCGCGGGCATCATGCTGACGCCCAACGCCGTCCATGCGCTGCGGGTCGTCGGGGCCTTGGATGCGGTCATGGCGATCGCCGAAAGCCCGAGGACATCCTTCGCCCGCAACGGCGTGACGGGCGAAGTCGTCGGCAGCCGGCCCCTGGCCGAGACCTTCGAGGCCGAATACGGGATGCCGCTGCTGACCATTCACCGCGCGGACCTGCATCGCGCCCTTTCGCAGACGGTCGCCAGGCTCGATCCCGGCTGCATCCGCCCCGGTCATGCCTTTGTCGGCTACGACCAGCATAGCGACAGGGTCACCGCCACCTTCGCCAACGGCGTGCGTGCGGAGGCGGACGCGATCATTGGCGCAGACGGCATCCGATCCAGCGTTCGCGATGCGCTGGGGCTGGCCTCGTCGCCCTGCTACACCGGCCTCGTAGCCTGGCGGGGCCTGGCGCCCATCGACCGGTTGCCCGAGCACTTGCGGGACACCGACACGTCCGTCTGGTCCGGCGACGGCCACCATTTCACCGACTACACGATCGGGCCGCTCAAGAATTATGTGGCCATCGCCGAACAGTCCGACTGGACCTCGGACAGCTGGTCGACGCCATCGTCCGCGGCGGACGCCCTCACTGAATTCGCCGGCTGGCACGAGGACATAGCGACCATCCTGAACGCGACGCCGGCGGGGCAGATCTTCAAATGGGCCCTGTTCGATCGGGAGCCCCTGGACAGCTGGACGACCGGGCGCGTGACCCTGCTCGGCGATGCGGCTCATCCGATGTTGCCGCTCATGGCCCAGGGCTCGGCGATGGCGCTGGAGGACGCGGCCATCCTGACGCGGGTGGTTGCGCAGTCAGCCTCAATGGACGACGCGCTGCATCGATACGAGCGCGCGCGCCTCGACCGCACCCGCTGGGCCCAGCTTCAATCACGCACCGCCCGTGCGCACCATCAGTCCGTCGCCAAGGGCCAGTGGATCGCCGAGACCAAGAAGCGCGCCGACGTCCTCTACACCTACGACGCCTCGCAGGTCGCCGTCTGAGCGCGTCCGCCCGATCAAACTCAACCCCTGTGGATCGCCCATGACCCGCCCGTCGATCACGCAATTCCGCAAGATGCTGGCATCCGCGAAGGATGAGGAAGTCGCGTGCTGGTACCTCGGCGTCACCTACGTCTGTATCGACGGCGCCCCGGATATTCCTGTCCTGCAGGCTGAGACGGTGATGATCTACCGGCCGCAGACGATCGACGACACCCACTGTGTGATCCACTGGTGGGAGATCGGCTATTTTCGCGATCCGATCACGGGCGACATCGCGGAGAGCTGGATCAATCCGGTCACCGGCAGGGTGGTCGAAGCGCCACGCAGGTTCGAGGAGGGTCCGGGACGCTATAGCCTGACCCAAGGCGACGATGGGGTGGGTGTCGAACTGGACCAACCTTTCGCCACGATACGAAGCGTCACGCCGACACTCTCGGTGTCCGGCGGCCGCGCGCGGTTCTCGCAGGAAGAGATCAAGGAGCGCGGCTTCCCGCTGGCCAATGGAACGATGGCGCCGTCGGGCTCGCCGGACAACGCCTTGGCGCGCACCGTCCTGACCCTATACGCGAACGAGGCGGACCTCGGCCCAGGCGGCCCATCCACGCCCGCCGCCAAGGGGACCTACGTTTTCTCGCTCGGCAGCCTGTCTCCCTGGATGGGATTTGACGAGACCTCGACGGGCCGTATCGAGGTCAGGGGCACGATGATCAAGGCCGCGACGGACGCTCAGCTCAATCCCCAGGCCTGGTCTCGTCTGAAAAGCCTGTTTCCGCAGTATTTCGATGGCGACCGGCTGATACCGCCCTGGGCGCACGGATGACGGAGTGTCCGCGATGACGAAACTAGCCACCTGCCTGACCATGGTCCTGCGTTTCGCTTCTGAATCGTCGCCTATGGGGACGTTCCTGGCGGACCAGCTCAGTCTGCCCACCGTACGGTCAGTGCCTGGCTTCGATATCTTCTGGGCGGGCGAAGCCAGCATTTTCGAGGTCGTTTACGTGGCCGGCAAGGCGGCCTGGTTGGCGACGGAGGCGGATCGCCACGACGCGTGGACGCCGATCTTCCGGGTGAATGGGTTGGACCGGCTGATGGATCGCCTGAGCGACCAGGGCGCGGTCTTCACCGATATCCTGTCCACCCCCCTGGGCCGCGAAGCGTTCCTGATCGATCCTGACGGAATGCGGATCGGATTTCGCGAAGCCCCGGAGGACTCCGAACGACCGCAGGACGTTGAAGCCCGCCGCAGGCGCATCCGCGGGGAGACCTTCAACCCCGGCTGCCGATCCATGCCCGAGGACATCCAGGAGCTCGGGTGGGTGACCAGGTCTGTGCAGGACGTGGACGCCATGGCCGATTTCTATGGGCAGGTCCTTGGCTTGAAACCGGTTGGCGCGCTCGCCGGGCGCCGGCTGTTGGACGCCGGCGACAACCTGATCCTGGAACTGTCGCCCGGAGGGCGGGGGAACACGCCGCCGAGCGATCGCTACAACGCGCCGGCCAGCCTGATCTTCCGCGTATCCGACATGGCCCAGGTCCGGGAGAACCTGGCCAAGGCCGCCGCGGTGATCGTCAACGAGTCTGTTGCGCTTCACTGGGCCGATCTGATCTATTTCGCCGACCCGGACGGGGCGGTGGTGGGCGTCGAGCAGAGCTACCACCCGGGGGTCTACGCCCCCGCGAAGTTCGTCCTGCCCGAGAGCCTGGAGGCTGACCGACGGGCGCGCGAAGCCGCCGCGCTTGGCAAATTGTGAGCGCGTGGGCCGTGTCAGGACGAAGGATGCGAGCCGGCCGCCGCGGCATCGACCAGACCCAGCCCACCAGACATCGGAGGCTCTGACAACATGGAGAAAGGCGTTCCCATACGGGCCGTCACCCGATCCATCGCCGTGCTGCAGGCCGTCAATCGCGGCGGCGCCCTGACGCTGACGCAGATCGCGACCGCCATTCAGGTGCCCTACCCTACGGCCTGCCGGATCGTTCAGACCCTGCAGGTCGAGGGGCTGATCGAGCGCGAGCCAGGACGTCGGCGCTATCGGCCGACAGCCCTGGTGCATACCCTCTCGCATGGCTTTCAGACCGACGACCAGCTGGCGGCGGCGGCCCGACCGCACATGGTCGAGCTGACGCGAGCGGTCAACTGGCCGGTGTCATTATGCACCCGTGTCGGCCAAAAGATGATGGTGCTGGACTCCACCCACGCCCTCACCTCCCTGACCTTCGCCAACTACTACCCGGGCTACACAATGCCGCTTTTGGAATGTGCGAGCGGTCGGGCCTACATGGCCTATTGCTCGCATGCCGAGCGTGAAACCGTGCTGGAGGGCCTGCGCATGGAGGGCGACGCTTGCGGCGCCGACGTCATGCCCCTGTACGAGTCTGGCGAATTGGTCGACCTTATCCGCACCCGGGGATACGCGACGAAAAGTAGGAACCATTACACCGAGAGCCCGGGCAAGACGTCGGCGATCGCCGCGCCACTGTTCGCGGGCGGCAAACTTCTGGGATGCCTGTCGGTTATATTCTTCTCTTCGTCACTGCCCATGACCTCCGCGATAGACAAGCTGGTCGGCCCGCTGCTTTCGACCTGCGCCTCTATATCTACACTATTGCTCGAAATGAACCCTCATCGTTCAGGGCTACATTCATAATTTCTCTTTCTAGGGATTCTAAAGATATGAGGGTCAGCTTCCTGCATGGTGGTGCGTCTTGGGCCGCCGGATGCGTCGTCCTGATCTTCGGGGCAGCCGCGCTTGCCGCGCCTTCGCTGCCAGATCAGACGGTCCTTGAGGCGAAATTCGACGCTGGCGTATCCTCGGCGGACCAGATGCAGTGGCTCAGCCGGATGGCCTCGGCCCCGAACCATGTCGGGTCTCCTCACGACAAGGAGAACGCCGACTTCCTCCTGTCTTCGTTCAAGGCCTGGGGGTGGGACGCGCGGATCGAACGGTTCGACGTGCTCTACCCGACGCCCCTGTCCGCGACGATCGAAATGACGGCGCCAAAGGCCATCGTCCTCGGCGGACAGGAACCGCCCATATCTGGCGACGCCCTATCGCAGGATCTGAGCCGCGCCCTACCGCCCTACGCCGCGTTCCAAAGTGACGGGGACGTCACCGCGCCCATCGTCTACGTCAACTACGGTTTGCCGGACGACTATGACGCCCTGGCCCGAAGAGGGATCAGTGTCAAAGGCAAGATCGTCCTGGCGCGTTATGGGGGCGGATGGCGTGGCATAAAGCCCAAGCTGGCTCAGGAGCATGGCGCGGTCGGCTGCATCATCTATTCCGATCCCGCCGACGACGGCTACGCGCGTGGCGATGTCTATCCCAAGGGCGGATGGCGGCCGGACCGGTCGGTGCAGCGTGGATCGGTGCTGGACATGCCCGTCCGACCTGGCGATCCCCTGACCCCCGGCGTCGGCGCCACGCCCGGCGCCAAGCGGCTGCCCAGGGACCAGGCCGAGACGATCATGAAAATCCCCGTCCTGCCGCTGTCCAGCGCTGACGCCAAGGTTTTGATGGACGATATGGACGGCCCGGTCGCCCCCCCGTCTTGGCGCGGCGGACTGCCCCTGACCTATCACATCGGCGGCGGCGACAGGGTGCGGGTGCGCCTGGCGGTCAAGTCGGACTGGTCCCTGAAACCGCTCTACAACGTCATCGCCATGTTGCCCGGCGCGCGCCATCCGGATGAGTGGATCGTCCGCGGCAATCATTTCGACGGCTGGGTCTTCGGCGCTTCGGATCCCCTGTCCGGGACCGTGGCGCTTCTGTCCGAGGCGAAGGCGCTGGGATCCATGTACAAGGCCGGCTGGAGGCCGGATCGCACCATCGTCTACGCCGCGTGGGATGGCGAGGAGCCTGGTTTGCTGGGGTCCACCGAATGGGGCGAGGCCCATGCGGCGGAACTCAAGGCCAAGGCCCTGCTCTACGTGAACAGCGACAGCAACGCCCGCGGCTTCCTGATGGCCGGCGGCAGCACCACCTGGCAGCATCTGGTGGGGGAGGTCGCGGCGGACGTCGTGGATCCGCAGACAGGCGCCAGCGTCGCGTCGCGCTGGCGGGCGAAAACCCAGACCGACGACGTCGACAAGACCGGGGCGCCGTCGCCCACAGCCTTGGCCCAGGCGGACAAGGGCGGCGATCAGCCCCTCGACCCGCTGGGGTCCGGCTCGGATTGGACCGTGTTCTTGCAACACCTGGGCATCTCCAGCGTGATGGTGGGTTTTGGCGGAGAAGGGGAGGGTTTCGGGAGCTACCACTCAGCCTACGACACCTATGAGCATGTCGTCCGCCATGACGATCCCGGCCTGGTCTATGGCGCGGTCCTGGCGAAAACAGCCGGCAGGATTGTCCTGCGCGCCGCCCAGGCGCCGACGCCGCCGCGGCGGTTCGCCGATTTCGCGGATTCCATCGCCCGTTACGTGACGGAGATAAGAAAACTCGCCGATGACCAGCGGAGCGCGGAACGCAAACGGCAGCGACTTTCAGGACAATTCGCCTTGGCGAAGGACCCTGCAAGGCCCGTGGGACCACCCGTCGACAAGGGCCCGACCCCCTTCGCCGAGATGGCCGCCCTTGAGGCAGCCTCGGACCGCCTGACCACCAGCGCTGCCGCGTTCGATAACGCCTTCAACGCCAAGCAGGCGCGCTTCAGCGATGACCGGCGCGCGCGGGTCAACAAGACGCTTTTCGACATCGACCAACTCCTCAATGTCGAGACGGGCCTTCCCGGGCGCCCCTGGTACAAGAACCTCGTTTATGCGCCTGGGCTGTCCACCGGTTACTCCGCCAAGACCCTACCCGGACTGCGCGAGGCCATCGAAGAACGCCGCGCAGCTGAAGCTGACGCCTACGCCCGAATGACCGCTGCCGCATTGTCAGCCTACGCTGCGCGCCTGGACGAAGCCCGGCAGCTAGTCGATGCCCCATCGCAACAGTAGGCCGGCAGGGACTGTCAGCCCTCCCTTGCCTCATTCCAAAAGCACCAACCTATGGCTGCGCCTCGCCCACCACCGTCAGGTCTCTCATCGCCGAGGCGCCATAAGGGGATCTGAGGGTCATCGGACAGGATCGGCGACCTCGAGCACGGGATCGACCATCTGGCCTTCCGCGCGGGCGACGACGGCCTTACCGCCGCCGCGCATCGGCAGGCCCGGACATCGCGAGCGTGGACAGGCTCAGGGCCACCGGACCCAGGCGCGCAGGCCTTCGCCCATGACCTTCGAAAGGTCTGCGCCCGACAGCCATGGCAGGTGCTCGGCGAACATCGCGATGCACTGGCGCCAGGGGATGGGCATGCGGGTGATATCCGTGCCCCAGAAAAACCTGTCGGAGCCATAGGCCAGGAACAGGGCGCGCAGAGTCGGCTCCACGCTGGGATAAGGGAAATCGTCCGTCGCCATGCTGGGGGTGGCCGTGGCCTTGACCGCGATATTCGGCAGGGCGGCGAGCGCCACCAGCGCCTCGCGGTGCGCCATGGCGTCGGGCAGTTTCGAGAAGGGTCCGACGCCCAGGTGGTCCAGCAGGAACCTTACCCTGGGCCACCTCGCCGCCGCTGCGGCCAGATGGCCTAGGCTTTCCGCAGGAAGGAACAACGTCACGACCGCGTCGCGGGCGGCCGCCGCCTCCAGGATCCAGTCGAAGGCGCCGCCGGCGAATGCAGCGACCTGAGCCGGCGCGATCCAGATGAACCGCAGGCCCACCACCCCGGCATCGTTCAGCGCCCGCCCAACGAGGTCGCGATCCTCCGTCAACGGCGAACCCATGGTCCTGAACCGGTCCGGATGGGCGGAGGCGGCGGCGGCTGCGTACGCGTTCGCATCCGGATCCCAATAAGGGGGGCAGTTGATGGCGCCGGAGACGCCGGCCGCGTCCATGTCCCGCAGCGCTTCGTCGATCCCGAAGGGCGCGGCGCGGTGATGGGGCGGCGCCTTGCCGTTCTGCCAGAGATGGATCTGCGCGTCGGTGATGCGCATGCCTGCCCTTCCAAAGCCGGAGCATAATATAGACCGCCACGGTCTATATTTGAGTTGGCGGCTTGAGGCCAGTGGTTCCGGCCTTCGCGCCCGCGCTCAGCGGAAGAAGAGGCGCTCGGCCATGGCGATGTGGGCCTTCACTCGGCGTGGCTCGGCGGGATCGGCGCCCGTCAGGATGCGCAGCTCGCCAGCCGATCTGTAGGGCGCAGTGGCCACCCCATGGAACAGGTAGAGGAGTTGCAGGGGGTCCCCATCGACCACGGCGCCCTCGGCCTGAGCCGCGGCGATAACCGCGGTCACCCGCTTGGTCATGCCGCGAATATGGGTGTCCATGAGCCACACCAGGCGATCGGACTCGAGCGTGTTCTCCTGTGTCATCATGCGAAAGAAGTCCGGATGCTCCGCGCTGAACCGGATGTATTCGGCGAAGAACCGGCGCAGTTGGTCGCCGGCCGACATCGCCGTCGCCGGCGCATCAGGGTCGAAGACCTGCCTGAGATAGAGGCTGGCGGCGTGGGTCGCCGAGTCCCTCCAGAGCTCATCCTTTGACTTGAAATAGTGAAGCACGAGCGAGTGGGGCACCCCGGCCGCCAGGGCGACGCCGCGGGTGCTGACCTTGTCGAAGCCGTACCGCGCGAATTCGGAGAGCGCCGCCTCCATGATCCGGCGTCGCGTGTCGATCGAGCGCTGCTGCTGGCGCCGACGCGCGGGCCTAGGGGCTTGAACCGCTTCCACGAGCCCTCCTGGGCGAGACCTGGGCTCGGGGTAGGCCATAGCGGACGGCTGATCAAGGATCGGCTCCGCCCCCGCCCGAAGCGCCTCCAGACGCGCCGTTGCGGCGCCGTGATAATTTGACCATCATGGTCTACTAAATCGCGGAGGCGGGAATGAGCGCTGTCGACCGGGCGGTCAACATCGAGGACCTGAGGCGCCAAGCGCTACGCCGGCTGCCGCGTTTCCTTGGGGACTATATTGAGCGCGGGGCGGGCGACGGCGGCGCGGCGCGCCGCAACGTCGAGGTGTTCCGCGGCTTCGCGCTACGCCCCCGTGCCTTGGAGGATGTCTCCACCGTGGACACCCGCGCCGAGGTGTTCGGCGGGGGCTTCGCAGCAGGGTTCGGCATCTCCGCCGTCGGCGCGGCCGATATCTTCCGTCCCCACGCGGACGAACTGTTGGCCGAGGCGGCCGAGGAGGCAGGCGCACCCTTCATCCTTTCCGGCGCCTCCTTCGCCGCCATCGAGACCATCCGGCGTCGGGCGCCGCAGAGCGCCTGGGCGCAGATCTATGGCGCCGCCACCCCGGCGCTGACGGATGAGATCGTCGCACGCATCCGCGACGCCGGCGTGCCGACCCTGGTCTTCACGGTGGACGTGCAGATCCCGCCCCGCTCGGAGGTGGCCCAGCGCAGCGGCGCCTCGCTGCGCAGCCTGCCCTCAGCCGGCGCCCTGCCCGGCATCGTGCTGGATGCGCTGGCCCATCCGCGGTGGACCTTCGATTTCCTGCGCCACGGCGGCGTACCGCGGATGGAGAGTTGGGCGGCGCACGCGGGACCAGTCCGGCGGGCGTCCGACATCACGCGATTTTTCCACGCCAACGGGCTGGGTGTTCAAGGTTGGCGCGATCTCGAAAGACTCCGCCGCAATTGGCCCGGGCCCCTGGTGGTGAAGGGTTTGGTCCGCCCGGAGGACGTGACCCGCGCGTGGGACATGGGCGTCGAGGCCATCACGGTTTCCAACCACGGCGGAAACAAGCTCGACCGGATGGAGGCCACGCTCGAATCCCTCATCCATGTGCGGCGATCGGTGGATCCGAGCGTGCGCCTTTTCTTCGACGGCGGCATCAGGCGCGGCGCCGACATTGTCGTGGCGCACGCCTTGGGCGCCGACTTCTGTTTCGTCGGCCGGTCCACCCTCTACGGCGTGGTGGCGGGCGGCCTGTCCGGCGCTCGGCGAGCGCTCCAGCTGCTGCAGTCGGACCTCGCCCACACCCTGGCCATGACCGGTCATCGCAGCCTGAAGGATGTCGCTGCGACGGATGTGACGCCCCTGCGCATGGAAACCCACGCGCCATGAATTGACCACGGTGGTCAGAATAACTTAGAGTGGCGACCTTAGGACGGGCGGCAGACGCGCCTCGCCATGGAGGAAATCGCGGTGCAGGTCCCGACAAAACGGCGCATGCCCGCAGTCACCTCAGGACCGCCCTACCCGCCCGCCCGGCAGGCCTGGTACGCCTGTATCGCCCTGACGTTGGGCTGCGTTCTGGCCTATATGGACCGCGGCGTGCTGAGCCTGTTCGTGGCGCCGATCCAGCGTGACCTCCACCTCAACGACACCCAGATCAGCCTGCTGATCGGCTTTGCCTTCGGGGTGTTCAACGCGATCTTCGGCCTACCCGTGGGCCGCCTCGTCGACACCGGCGTGCGCAAGACGATCGCGGCCATCGGAGTCCTCGCGTGGAGCCTGGCCATGGGCGGCGGCGGCCTGGCGACGAGCTTCGGACAGTTGTTCCTCACACGCGTCGGCGTCGGCGCGGGCGAGGCCGCCGTGACGCCGGCCGCCGCCTCATTGTTCGCCGATTTTTTCCCGCCCGAGCGACGCGGCCTGCCGATGGGCATCTTCTACGGCGGCATGTTCCTGGGGGCCGGCGGCGTGCTGGTGCTGGGCGGGATGGTTTGGCGGCTGGTGGGCGACCGCATGATTGGGCTTCCCCTGATCGGGCCGGTGCATTCCTGGCAGGCGATATTGATGGGGCTGGCCGCGCTGGGCGTGGTGGTGGCGCCGCTCACCCTGCTGATCCGCGAGCCCCCACGGCGCTCCGGGGGAGCGCCCCAGCCTGCCGCGGCGAGCGCGTCGCTAGGAGATTTGCTCGCCTGGTATCGGCGCAACGGGCGGATGATGGTCGGTCACAACGTCGGCTTCTGCCTGCAGAACGTGGCGGTCCACGCCGGAACGGCCTGGCTGCCCATCGTCCTGATGCGGACACTGGGATGGTCGCTGCCGCGGGCGGGCTTGACCTACGGACTGATCATGCTGGTCACCGGCCCGGCCGGGACCATCCTTTCCGGCCTGCTCGCGGACGCCTTCGTCAGGCGCGGCCACAGCGACGGCAAAATACGCGTCAGCGTGCTCGCGGGGCTTATCTGTTCGGCTGCGGCGGCCGGCGTCGCCCTGGCCCCGGACCCTGCGTTCCTGGTCGCCTCGCTCGTCGTCTACAGCCTGTTCGCCACCTTCTTCCTGCCTTTGGCGCCGGGCGCGCTGCAGGACATCATGCCCAACAATCTCCGCGGTCAGGGCGTCGCCATCTACGTCTTCTGGACCAACATCCTGGTGGCCGGCGCGGCGCCCACCGCGGTCGCTTTGCTGACCGACTATGTCTTCCACGATCCGCAGAGCGTGCGTTGGTCCTTCGGCCTAGTCGCATCGAGCGGCGCCTTGAGCGGCGCCCTGGTCCTGGCCAGGACGCTGGCGCCTTTCCGCAGCCTGCGCGAGCGTCTGCAGGCGGGCGAAACGGTGTAGCGAGCCAGGTCGACGTCTCGGCGCCTGGCGCGTCTGCTTTGGACCCAGGAGCCGTGGCAGGGGGGCGCCCTGGGTCATGATCTCCCCCCCACGTCCCCGTCCCTTGCCCCGCTTTCAGTCCACGCCTATTATGACCATATTGGTCAATTTAACTCAGCGCTCGGCGTCGTGGACAAGCAGTTCGACTTCATCATCGTGGGCGGCGGCGCGGCCGGTTGCGTGCTGGCCAACCGGCTTTCCGCCCAAGGGCGGCATGCGGTCCTGCTGATCGAAGCGGGCCTGGACACCCCGCCTGACCGCATCCCCGCAGACATCCTCGATCCCTATCCCTCCTCCTATGCGAACCCGGCCTACCGGTGGGCGATCCGCGGCCACGCGCTCACGGAGACCAGCTCGCCGCCCGCGCCCTTGCTGCAGGGCCGCGTGCTTGGGGGCGGCTCGTCGATCATGGGCATGATCATGCTGCGTGGCCTGCCGCTGGACTACGACGGCTGGGCCGAGGCCGGCGCCAAAGGGTGGGGGTGGCGCGATGTGCTGCCCCACTTCCGGCGCCTCGAGACTGACCTCGACTTCGATGGCCCCCTTCACGGTCAGAGCGGGCCCACGGAGATCCGCCGCCACAAGCCCTCGGAATGGCCGCCGCTCGCCCAGGCCGCCGGCGCCTATGCGCTGCGCAGGGGGACCCCCTTCATCGCCGACATGAACGCGGATTTCGCCGACGGCTACGGGGCGCTGCCGATCGCGGGCACCAAGGCGCGGCGGGCTTCCAGCGCGATCTCCTATCTGACGGCCGAGGTTCGCGCCCGCCCCAACCTGACCGTGATGGCCGAGACCATGGCGGACGGGCTGCTATTCGACGGTCGGCGGGTGACGGGCGTGCGCGTCTGTTCCGGTGGGGTCGCTCGCACGTTTGGCGCGCGCGAGACATTTCTGACCCTGGGGGCTTTGCTCACGCCCGACTTCCTGCTGCGCCAGGGGGTCGGCTGTCCGACCCAACTGGCTGCGGTCGGGATCGAGACGCGAATCGCGCGCCGTGGTGTCGGCGCCAACCTGCAGAACCACGCCTCAGTCCTGATGCTGGCGCACCTGCGATCCCGGGGCGTGCAGCGACGGCCACAGCGCAATCACAACAACACCATTTTCCGCTATTCCTCAGGGATCGCCGACGGCAGGCCGAGCGACATGGCCCTGGGCTTCGGCAGCCGGGCGAGTTGGCATGCGATCGCCGCCCGCACGGCCCATTTCAGCCCGCTGCTGATGGCGCCGTCCTCGCGCGGCCAGGTCAGGCTGAGGCCAGGCCCGGACGGCGCCCCTCAGACGGTGGTGGAGTTCAATCTGCTCGGCGACGATCGCGACCTGCATCGTCTGACCGACGGGCTGGCCCGGGTCGGGACGCTCCTGGCCGCGCCCGAACTCGCCGGTTTGGTGGGGCCGGCCTTCGGGGCCAGCCGGCTGGCGCGCGCGGCCCGCTTCAACGCGCCGACCCGGCTCAACCGCTTTCGCACGCGGCTGATCGCCGGGCTCCTGGACGCCGTCCCGGGGGTCGGCGATCTGCTGGTGGGGTCTCTTGCCGAGCCGGGCCAGACGCTCGTCGAACTGCTGGCCGATCCTGCGGCCCTGGAAGCCTTCGTCCGCGCACGGGTAAGCCCGCTAGCCCACCACGCCGGCTCCTGCCGGATGGGCGGCGCCGATGATCGCGACGCCGTGGTGGATCCTGCCGGTCGCGTCATTGGCGTGGCCGGCCTGCGCATCGCCGACGCCTCGATCATGCCGACAGTGCCGCGCGGAAATACCAATCTGCCGACGCTGATGATCGCCGAAAAGCTGGCCGAAGCGGTCCTGGGCGATCCGGCCTGAGCCAAGCGCCGCTGGACGGTTTCAGAAGAAGTTTATATTGTCCATTACGGTCAAATTAAGGGATTGAAATGGCATTCTCCGTGACCTCCGTCGATCACGCGGCGACCGCCGCCAGCATCCTGAAGCCGTTCACCGATCCGTCCGCCGCCCCGCCGGCCGCCCTGGAGATCGAGTCGGAGGCGGCGTTGCGCCAGTTCTCTCAGGAAAGGCTGATGTCGTACGGCGTCGACTACGCGGACGCCAGGGAGCTGCGGGCCCGCGTCGCGCTGGGCGAGGGCTGGCGCGCAGCGGCCCAGGATCTTGCGCAAACCTGCCTGACCCCCCCCGAGGCCGCGACCGCCGCGCCCAGCCCCGCCTCGACCGCCGCCCGTCTGTTCCGGGCCTCGGCGCTCCTGCGCATGAGCCAGATGATGTTCCTGGCGGACAGCGCGGAGCGGCGGACCATCGTGGAAGACGCGACCTCGCTCTACGGCCGGGCGAGCGCGATTTCCCGCGACCGGCGCCCGGTGGCGATAGAGGCCGAGGGCGGCGTCCTCGCCGGTTGGCTGCATCCGGCGGCGGGCGCCGTCGTCGGTACGGCCATCGTCATCGGAGGCGTCGAGGGCTGGGCCATGGATTTCGGGCCGCTCGGCGTCGCCCTCGCCCGCCGCGGCGTCCACGCCCTGCTGCTGGACGGACCAGGTCAGGGACAGAGCCGCATCCTCAATGGCTACTGCCTCGACCAGGATTGGGCGCAGGGCTATCGACGCGCCGTGGACTACCTCAAGGTCGAGTATCCTGGCCTGCCAACGGCCTTTGTCGGCAACAGCATGGGCGGCTCGGTCGCCACCATCTATTCGGCGATGGATCCGCGGATCGCCGCCTGCGTGAACAACGGCGGCGCCATGCACGCGACCCGCGCGGTCGACAACCCGAGCTTCTTCAAGAAGATGATGACGCATTGCGGCGAGGTGACCCCGGATCAGGCCCTGGCGATCTGGGGCCTGCTCGAGCCCCTCTCCTCGCCGCACGTGCTGGCCGCGCCCTATTTGGTGGTGCATGGCGGGATGGACCCGCTGGTGACGACAGGGGAGGCCGAGACGGTCTTCGCGCGGGCCACCCATCCGGACAAGGCCATGGTCACCTGGTCGGACGGAATCCACTGCGTCTACAACCATGAGGACGACAAGCAGAACCTGATCGGCGACTGGCTGGCCTCGCGCTTGGCCGCTGCCGGCGCCTAGAGCGAGGCCAGCCAGTCGCCGCGGCCTCAGCCGACGCGCAGGTCCAGGCCGTCGAGGCCGCTGACGGCGCCAAGGAGGCGGTCGCCGCGCTTGACGGCGCCGACGCCTTCCGGCGTGCCGCTGAAGATCAGATCGCCGGGCGCCAGCGTCCAGGCGGCCGACAGGTGCTCGATGGTCTCCGCGATGCTCCAGATCAATTTGCGCAGGTTGCTGCGCTGCCGCACTTCGCCGTTCACGGTGAGGGCGATGTCGGCCTGCCCGATATCACCGGCCTCGGCGGCGCGGGTGATCCGGCCGATCGGCGCGCTGGCCTCGAAGGCCTTGCCGATACACCAGGGTCGGCCCTGAGCCTTCATGTCGTTCTGGAGATCGCGCCGCGTCATGTCCAGGCCGACCGCATAGCCGTAGACGTGGTCGAGCGCGTTGGCGGCCGCGATTCCCGAACCGCCGCGGCCAATGGCGACCACCAGTTCGATCTCGTGATGCAGGTTGGCCGTCAGGCTGGGGTAGGGCAGCGTCGCCGGCTCCCCAGGCGACGCCACCAGCACCGCATCCGCCGGCTTCATGAAGAAAAACGGCGCCTCCCTACCGGTGAAGCCCATTTCCTTGGCATGGTCTTCGTAGTTGCGGCCGACGCAGTAGATGCGCCGGACAGGAAACAACTGGGCGCTGTCGACAATGGGGACGCCGACCGGCGCGGGCGGGGAAAAGGCGTAGGTCATGACCGTCAATCGCGCTCAGCCGGCAAGCGGGCGGGCGGCGCCGTCGGGCTCTCGCTGGTGACAGCGGCGACCGGCGTGCTGTTGGCGCCCGCGTCCGTCCAGTCCGGGACGCGGCCGAGGCGGGCGGCCTCGTGCCAGGCAAAGTTCAGCTCGACCTTTATCCCGTTGATCGGCTCGCGCATGAACAGCTGATAGAGGTTGGAGTTGTGGGCCTTGCGCTCGCTGAACGCCACGCCACGGGCCGTCAGCCGATCGATGAATTCCTCGATCCCCTCGCAGTTAAGGCACAGGTGGTCGATCCGGCCCGAACCGAGCGCGCCGGCCGCGCTGTAATCCGCGTCCGGCTGGTCGGTCGGAGTCTGAAGATAGATGTCCTGGTGCTCGGAATGGCGCGCCTTGCCGATGTGGATGACGTCCTGGTCCCCGATGTAGAGCCAATAGACGGGGAAGCCGAACTCCGGATGGTACCCCTCGCGGAAGCCGAGGTTTTCCACGAACCAGTCGCGCGTGCCTTCCGGATCGTGGGTGAGGATGAGCAGGTGCTCAAGAAACTTCAGTCCCATGGGGCGGCCTCTCCTTCAGCTCAGCGCGCGTGCTCTGCCGCAATCGGCCGCGTTTCACCGGTGTCACTCAACGTCCGGATCGCCTGCGGCGAAGCATAGATCCAAAGGACCCTCATGCCATGGGCCAGAGAGCGATTGCGGAGCCTGTGCGGCACGTTCCGCGAGACGATCACGCTGGCAGCTCCTCACGCAGGGAGGGTATCGAGCGCTCCCGCGCCATGGCGTCGAGTTCCGCCAGCAGGGCCTCGGGAAGCGGAATGCCGCCGGCCTGATGGCGGGCGCGGCGCTCGCGGCTCTGCTCGCCGGGCAGCCAGATGCGGTCGACCCCGGGGAGCCGGCTGCTGCCCCGGATATCGCGCACCAGCCGGTCCACCGCCGCTTTAAAGACGTCCAGGTCGCCGAACGCCGCGGGGTCGATCACCAGCATGGCCTGACCGGTGTTGGTGACGCTGGCGTCGTCGGCGTTGAAGTCGATGACGTCGCGGCCCATGGCGGCCCCGCCCAGGGTTCCGGCCAGCAGTCCCACCATCAGGGCGAGGCCGTAGCCCTTGTGTTCTCCGATCGGGAGCAAGAATCCTTCGCCGGCGCGTTGGGGATCGAGCAGCGGCCGGCCGGACCGGTCGATCATCCAGCCTGGCGGCATCTGCTCGCCGGCCAAGGCCTTGGCCTTGACCTTGCCGTAGGCGGTGACGGTGGTGGCCATGTCCAACACGACGGGCGGCTCTTCGCCGGCGACAATGGCCGCGGCGATCGGATTGGTCGACAGCAGCATGTCGCGGCCGCCCCAGGGCGGCATGTGGTTGGCGTTGCCGACCGCGAAATAGAGGCACAGCATGTCCTGGGCGAGCGGACGGGCGGCATAGAGCGAAGCCGGGCCCGCATGATTGCTGTAGCGTGTGCTGACCCAGGCGACGCCGGCCTCCCGGGCCTTGCGGATCGCCACATCGACGGCGGCCGAGGCGACCAGGTGACCCATGCCGTTGTCGCCGTCCACCACCGCCATGGCCGCGCGCTCACGGACCACGCGGATGTCCGGGTGCTTGTTGATGCCGCCAGCCCGGATCCGCCGAACATATTGCGGCAGGCGAATGATGCCGTGGCCGTTGGAGCCCTGCAGATCGGCCTCGGTCATCAGCGCAGCCACCAAGGCGGCGTCGGCCGGCGGGAGCCCCTCGTGGATGAAGACGGCCTCGATAAACCGCCGTTCGGCGTCGGGCGAAATATGCTGCACAGCCATGTCGCCAAACTATGGGCCACGCAGCGCCTTGACCAATACCGGATCCGGTCTGCACCATATCAATCTGATATGGAGGCTAGCCGATCCGCTCATGAACCTGCGCACGCTTCGATACTTCGTCGCCGTCGCCGAGGCTGGAAGCCTTTCAGCGGCGGCGGTCACGATACCGATCGCTCAACCGGCCCTGTCCCGACAGATGCGCGACCTGGAGACGGAGTTGGACGTCCCGCTGCTTGTGCGGCTGCCGCGCGGGGTCCACCTGACGCCGGCCGGGGCCACCCTGTTCGAGACCGCCCAGCGGATCCTTGGCGAAGCGGCGCGCCTGCGGGAAAAACTATCGGAGGATCGGAGCGCCGCCGGGGCCACGGTGTCTCTCGGCGCCCCGCCAACCCTGGCGGGGCTGCTGCTCCCCGGATTGTTCGAGAATTACGCCAACACCCTGAAGGGAATCGACGTTCGCATGCGCGAGGCGTTCACCCCTGTCCTGCTGGAGTGGCTCGAGCGCGGCGTGATCGACATCGCCGTGGTGACGAATTCGGAGGCCGCCCGCCCGCTCGCCTTTCGCCCCGTGCTGGCTGAGCCGTTCGCCCTGTTCTCGCATCGCGATCTCGGTCTGGGGCCGGCCATCAGCGCGAATGACCTGGAGAAGGTGCCCCTGCTGCTCACCAGCCTTCACCGCGGAATCGCCGAGCGCCACCTGCTCAGCCTGGGCATGTCGCTGCCTGTTCATTCGGAGATCGATTCCGTCGATGCGATCCGCGCGATCGTCTCTCGCGGCCCCTGGGCGACGATCATGCCAGTCTCGGTCTTCGCTGAGGACGCGAAGAACCGCGCCATCGTCATGTCGGAAATATCCGGCGTGCAAATCAGCCGCCAGCTTGTCCTCGCCACACGCCTCGATCCGAAGCCCAGCCCGGCCCTGTCTCTGATCCGCGAGTTGATCGACGGCGAACTGCTTCGCCTGTCCAACCGCGGGGTTTTCAGCTTCACGGCCCGGACCCACCCGACCCCGCGCGTTGATGGGATGGTGACGCCTGGATAGCCCCCGCGCAACGCGCCCAACCCCTTGCCATATCAAAACGCTATAGACCTGGCGGATAATTGTATTGGTAAAGCCTCCCCAACTCGTCCACCGCTGCGCTCACCAACATGCCGCCATTCTCAAGCGCCGCGGCACATAAGAAACAGGCACGGGGGGATATATGTCGCGCGCACCAACCAAGGGACTGAAGGTCTCTGCCGCTGTGGCCCTCGCGCTGGGGGCTGTGGGCTACGGAGAAATGGCTGTCGCGGCCGACGCCTCTGGAGCCGGCGACGCGGCCCAAGGCACGATATCCGAGGTGATCGTCACCGCTCAAAAGCGGGCCGAGAACGTCCAGGATGTGCCCCTGTCGATCGTCGCCAAGACCGGCGACCAGTTGCGGCAGCAGGGCATCACGACCGTCACGGGCCTCGTTCAGACGACGCCCAACCTGACCTTTGCCCAGAACTCGCAATACACCGGCCTTGCGGTGCGCATCCGCGGCTTTGGCTCGCCCACCAACTCGTCGGTGGACTCTGACACCGCGATCTACCTGGACGGCGTCTTCATGCCCCGCCCCGCCGCCACGGTGTCGAGCTTTCTGGATGTGTCGGGCGTCGAGGTCCTGCGGGGACCGCAGGGCACCCTGTTTGGCCGCAACTCGGCCATGGGGGCCATCGCGATCAATACCAACGCCCCGAGCTTCTCGCGCGTCTCCGGCTATGTCGACGTCAGCGCCGGGACCTACGGCGCAACGCACGTGGGCGGCGTCATCAACCTGCCGGTCGGCGACAAGTTCGCCGTTCGCGCGGCGGGCTACAGCGAGACGTTCGACGGCTACTACAAGAATCTCTTCGATGGGAAGCGGTACGGGGGCGCGGATCCGCGCGCCGGGCGCTTGTCGTTCAAGTGGGAAATCTCGCCCAGCCTGACCTGGGTGATGCGCGCGGACTACGCCAAGATCACGGGCGACGGCGTCATCCCAAGCCAGATCGACACCCGGACCGCAACGGCCGCGCAGCTGACCGCCCTGACAAACGCGCTTGGCGCCGCCAACACGCCGCCGCTGAAACCGGATCCCAGCGGCGTGGTCAACCAACGCTTCGACAACCCGTCGCTGAACGACACCCACTCCGGTTTCACCAGCGATCTGATCTGGGACGTCGGCGGCGGCTACAGCCTGCGGCTGCTGCAATCCCTGCGGGACTGGAAGAACATCCAGAACGACGGCGACGTCATCCAGACCGGCCTGAACCTGGTCAACCGCCACGCGAGCTTCTCCAGCTCCAACCAGAGCCACGAGCTTCAGATCATCTCGCCAAAGGGCGCCCTGCTCCACGGCCGGCTCGATTTCGTGGCGGGGCTCTACTACTTCCGAGAGCACTACACCACGACCCAGGTCTATGATTTCGGGCCGGACCTTTGCACCCGGTTGCTGGTGCTGGCGGGCCGTGCGGCCCTGACCGGGGCCTGCCAGGGCGCGACCCAGACCGCGGCGGCGGTCACGCTTTTTGGCCAGACCACCGACAGCTACGCCGCCTACGCCCAAGCGAACTACAAGATCGTCGATGACCTGACGCTGACCCTCGGGGCGCGCGAGACATCGGACCGCAAGAAGGCGTCGTTCCTCAATGTGAACGACAATCCCCTCGGCGTGCTGTTCGGCGCCGCGGAGCGCGATCCTTCGCTCTCGACCAACAACGCCAGGCTCACCTGGCGCGCCAACCTCTCCTGGCAGATCGCGCCCAGCGTCATGGCCTTCGGCTCCGTCTCGACCGGTTACAAGTCGGGCGGGTTCAGCAATGCGACCGTGTCCGGGGCGCTCTCCGCCAATCCGCCGGCGGCCCGCACCTTCGCCCCCGAGACGACGACCGATTATGAACTCGGCTTCAAGGCAACGCTGCTTGATCGTCGCCTGGTGTTGAACGGAGACGTCTTCCAGACCGACGTTCGCGCCTTCCAGGACCGCGCGTTCAACGGCACGACCTTCGTGATCAGCAACCTGGGCGACATCCGGGCGCGCGGCGTCGAGCTGGAAAGCCAGCTGCGCTTCATCGACCACGTGACGGTCGATATTTCCGGGGCCTACCTGGACTCGGTCTATTCGAGCAATCCCAAGGCGCCGGGCCTGCCTGGCTGCAACAACACCTTCTGCCCGACGATCCAGGACCTGACGGGCAAGAGGGCCGCCTGGGCGCCGAAGTGGCAGGGCAATATCGGAGTCCAATACGATTTCACCAGGCTGCCCGCGGGGTTCGCGGCCGATATCCGCGCCGATCTTAGCTATGTGGACTCGATGTATTCGACGAATGACAACAATCCCCAGAGCATCATCCGTCCACACCACCTGATGAACGCCCGGCTCAATCTCTACAGCCCCGACCGCAGTTGGATTTTCTCTATCTACGGCAAGAACATCACGGGCGAGCGGTACTTCAACTATAAGGCCTCCGCCCCCGTCGCCAGCGTGTTCGGCGTGAATGATCCGAGGACGGGGGCGACCCTCCTGCGGGGCGTCATGGGCGCGCCGGCGCAATGGGGCGCGGAGCTCAAAAAGACCTTCTGACCGTGGTCCAATGGGGCCGAAAGGCTGAAACCATCTATCGGGAGATTCCGTCAGCCCAAACCGCCGCGTGACTGCTGCCCAGTCCAGACTACTGCCCCCGAGGTCGATCTACGGGAGGTTCGCGCTCGACATGGCCGTTGGCGGCGGTCTGTCAGGCCCACGATCAAGCCTGAAGGGTTCTCTACCAGGGTGGGTCCGATCAAGCAGGGCCTGGCCTCCACGCCCGAGGCCCATGGTGGCGGAGTCGGGCCTCAGCAACCGTAGAGAGGATCAAACCGGCGTTTCGTACCTTGCCTGCCCCAAAACGCGGCGCTCCGATCCCGAGGGCTGCACGTCTAATCACCGGCCATTGCGAGTCAGCGCGCTCAGCCCTAGGAGTGCGCGATGACAGTCTTTTCAAACACTCGATCCGTCCGTCGCGCTGCTCTGATGGGGTCTGCAGCGCTCCTCGCGGCGCCGCTGGCGCTTGGGGGATCCGCAGTTGCACAGACCGCGCCGGCCTCAGCCCCGGCCGGTGTGGAAGAGGTGGTGATCACCGGCTCTCGCGTCGCCCGCGCAGGCTTCACCACCCCCACGCCGACGACGGTGGTCAGCCCGATCCTGCTCAACACCAACGTCAACACGACGCTCGCCGGTGTGCTGAACAGCCTGCCGGCCTTCAAGGCCGACTATTCGCCGGCGGCCTCGGGCTCGCGCAGCTTCGACAGCCCCGGGGCGTCCTTCGCCGACCTGCGCAGTCTGGGCTCGCCGCGGACCCTGACCCTGGTGGACGGCCGCCGTATCGTCCCCAGTTCGCCCAGCGCCCAGACCGACCTCAACATCATCCCCTCGATCCTCACCGACCGCGTCGAAGTGGTGACGGGCGGCGCCTCGGCGGCCTACGGATCGGACGCCGTGGCCGGGGTGGTCAACATCCTGCTGAAGCACAACCTACAGGGGGTCATTGGCGACGTGTCGTATGGCGAGAGTCAGCAGCACGACAACATCGACAAACACATCGGCCTGGCCGCCGGGACCGCCTTCATGGGCGGTCGCGGCCATCTCACGGTCGGCGGTGAATACGACAAGAACGAGGGCGCCAAGACGGCCTACAGTCGTGACTGGGGCCGCAAGGAATACGGCCTGCTGCCCAACCCCGGGCCCGGCCCGTCCAACCTGATCGTGTCGGGCTACCGCCCCTCGAACATGGCGCCCGGCGGCCTGGTCGCCAGCGGTCCGCTGAAAGGCCTCGAGTTCCTTCCCGGCGGACAGACGCGACAGTTCCAATACGGCGCCATCGTCGGCCCGTCCTTCATGTCCGGCGGCGCGAACTACGGCCAGCAGTTCTCGAACGCCCAGCTCTCCGTGCCTCTCGACCGTCAGAACATCCTGGGCCGCGTGGACTTCGACCTTAATGACAAGGTCTCCGTGTTCGCCGAAGCCGCCTGGGCAAAATCGCAAACCAACGCCCTCGGCGCCCAGATCCGCGACTCCACCCCCATCACCGTGCAGAAGACCAATCCCTATCTGCCGGCCTCTGTGGTGGCGCTCATGACCGCGGCGGGCGTCACCACCATCCCGGTGGGACGCAATAATTTCGATCTGGGGTATACGCGGACCGACGTTTCCGCCGAGGTCCAGCGCTATGTGGTCGGCGGTAAGGGCGAATTTGGCGAAGGCTGGAGTTGGGACGCCTATGCCCAGTACGGCCGCACCGACTATTCCGGCAAGGTCCTGGGGGGCCGCCTGAACGCTAGGTTCGCCTTGGCGGCGGATGCGGCGGTGAACCCGGCCAACGGGCAGATCGTCTGCCGCTCCACCCTGACCGACCCGACCAATGGCTGCGTGCCCGTCAACATCTTCGGCTCGGGCTCGATATCCGACGCCGGCAAAGCCTACTTCCTGGCGAACCAGGACTACGAACTGCAGTACGAGCAGACCCTTCAGGCGGCCAACCTGCGCGGCGCGCCCTTCTCGACCTGGGCCGGCAAGGTGTCCATGGCCGCCGGTCTGGAGCATCGCAAGGAACAGGTCGGATCGACCACCGATCCGCTGGCCGCGGCCAACCTGTTCAACGCCGGCAACCAGAAGCCCATCAATGGCAGCCTTGAAGTCACCGAAGGCTATCTGGAAGGCGTGTTCCCGCTGCTGTCCCAACAGGCGTTGGCCAAGCGTCTGGAGCTCGACGCCGCCGTCCGCCAGACCCACTATTCCACGAGCGGCGGCGCCACCACCTGGAAGATCGGGCTGAACTGGGAGGTCAACGACCAGTTTCGCCTGCGCGCTACGCGCTCGCACGACATCCGCGCCGCCAACATCGCCGAGCTCTACACCATCGGCTCATCGTCCAGCCTGTTCATCGTCAATCCGAGGACCCAGGTTTCGACGATCGTGCCCAACGTCACCATCGGCAATCCCAATCTCGAGCCCGAAGAGGCCGACACCACCACCTTCGGCGTGGTGCTCAAACCGAGCTTTGCGCCCAACCTCGACATTTCGGTGGACCGCTATGACATCGATTTGAAGAAAGCCATCGGTGGCCTCACCGGCCAGCAGATCGTCAACTTCTGCTTCGCCGGTCAGACCAGCCTCTGCCAGTTCATCAGCACGAATTCGGCGGGGACCTTCACCCAGATCACCCTGGCGCGCATCAACATCGCCTCCATCCATACGGCCGGTTATGACTTTGAGGTCCGCTACCGGACGCCGCTCGGGGCGCTGAACGTCCCCGGCGACCTGACCCTGCAGCTCTACGGCACCTACGTGGACAAGATGGTCGTCAACGACGGCACCGGCATCGTCGACTATGCCGGCGAGGTCGGCTCCCCCGCCCGCGGCGCCTACGGCCTTCCGCGGTGGCGCTCAAGCCTGCTGGCGACCTACGAGACCGGCCCGCTGCAGGTCACCGGCACCGTTCGCTACGTCGGTGGCGGAAATTACAGCAACGTCTTCACGTCGGCACAGATCAACAACAACGACGTCAAGAGCGCGACCTACGCCGACCTGGCCGCGCAATACGACTTGGTACGCGGCGACGCGCGCAACGTGACGCTTTACGCCATTGTGCAAAACCTGTTCGACAAGGACCCGCCTGTGGTCCCGACCCTGACCTCGTCCACCAACCCGGTGATCTACGACGTCATTGGCCGGACCTATCGGGCAGGCGTGCGGTTCAGGTTCTAAGCGACCTAGCGCCCTTTCCCCTCGATCGGGGAAAGGGCAGGGTTGACGGTGGGCGACATTCAGTCGCCAGCGGACCGCTCCACCAGGTCTGACAGCTCGGCGTTGAAGCGCCGCGGATCCTCGGCCGACACATAGTGCCCGCGGCCGCGGTAGATCGATACCGTCGCCTTGGGCAAGGCCGCCGCGGCGGCCTGCACGGCAGCCACCGGCCATTCCTCGTCCCTGTCGCCCACGCTCAGCAGCACCGGTAGGGCCAGCCTGGCGGGCATGTCCTCGTTCTGGACTGGCAGGCCGGTCTGGGCGCGACGCACATAGGACGGATGCATCAGGCCGGACAGGAAGGCCAGTTCATCCACCCGGGGCGGCAGGGGCGCGGCGGAAAAGCCCTTCGCCATCAACCGGTAGCCCTCGATGTTTTCGGCGAGGTCCAGGGAGGAGCGCAGCTTCGATCCCGCCAGGATCGCCTGGTACCTGGGGCTGGGATGGCTGTGGTCAACCTTCACCAGACCCGCCAGAGTGCCGGCCAGATCGAGGGCCGCCACATGATCCAGCCCATAGTGGCGGACATAGGCCACCGCCACATGGCCGCCGAACGACCAGGCGGCGATCACCGGCCGCCGCAGGTGCTTGGCCGCGATGACGGCGGCGACGTCGTCGGCCCACAGCTTCGACCCGGCATAGTCCTCAGGGCGCCAAGGCTTGCCCGAGCCGCCGTGGCCGCGCATGTCGAAGGCCACCAATCGGTAACGGCCCCCCAGGCTGGAATTCAATTGCGGCAGCCAGGTCAGGTAGCTGGCCGACATGCCGTGGATGAAGAGGATCTCCTTGCCGTCGGGATTGCCGGTCTCGACCACGTTCAGCGGCACACCGCCCGCGCCTTCGACCGTGGAGAAGACCATCGCCGGGGCGGGCTGGCTCGCCGGCCTATGGGCCGGGGCCGCCGCGACGCGGGCCGGACTAGCACTCCACACCAACACGGCCGCCAAGGCCGCCAACCAACGCACCGACGCCATATGTAGAGTTTCCTTCATGCCGATGATGCGCCGCTAGGAGTGTCTGGCCAGCCCGATCCCGGCCGCCTTTCTCAGCCGCGCGATGCGCCGAGCCGAGCGTTCCATGATCGTGGGGTCAAGGCGGGGGTCGTTCGCGCCCGTGGTGTTGTAGTAGATGTCGCGGATCTGCCGCGGGTTGTTACGCAGGCGCCCCTCAAGGATCAGGTTGCAGTCGCCGTCCAGGCGGAAGCTGCCCAGCTCGTGTTCGGCCTCGTAGGAGAACCGATCCGCCTCGAGGGTCAGGGTTCCCGGCCGGGAGCCGTCGCGAAGCTCGACCCCCGCGGTCTGGTCGTTCTGGCGGTGGTAGGTCTCGATGGCCGCCAGCCTGCCGGCCACGGAGATGTGCAAGGTCATCGTCTGGCCGTCCGGCGAGAGGCGGTAACGCAGCGTACGGACCTTTCCGACGCCGTCCACCCAGGTGAAGGTGGCCCGATCAAGGGCGCCCAGCAGTCCCCAGGATGTCTGAGGGGCCGCTTTGATCGCGGCGCATCCGCCCGGGGTCGGGCCTTCCAGGGCGCTCGGGGCGAGGACCGTTCCCGCCGGCAGGTCGAGCACGGGGGTCAAGGGCGCATAGGCGGCGTCAAGGGCGCCTTCGACCTCTGCCGGGGAAACCGGATCCGCCTGGATGTCCTTGAGCGAACGAGCAAGGCGTTCGATCTGGTGGTCAAGGGCCGAGGGCGCCGGCCGCGCGGCCCCGCCTTCCAGGCGCTGGTCGGGCAGGCTGTCCGAGGCGCGCTCCCCGAGCCTCTCCAGCGCCCGCTGTCTGGAGAAGACGCCGACGCCGTCGCCGTCAGCGAGGGCCGCGCCGGCCAGGGGCAGGACAAGGCAGCCGGCCAGCAGGCCGAGCTTCAGCGTTGAGCCCTGGCGGGGCGGCGAGATCACCGGCCCGCCGGCCTCGGGACGGCCTTGTCCGTCCGGCTCATCATGTAGGCGATCATGGCCTGCCGGTCCGCTTCCTGCGGCATGCCCGGGTAGGCCATCTTACTGCCGGGGATGAACTTGCTGGGCGCGGTCAGCCACTTGGACAAGGTATCCGGCGTCCACACCACGCCCGAGGCCTTCAACGCGGCGGAATAGGGGAAGTCCTCGCCGGTCGCCGACTTGGCGCCGTAGACGCCCCACAGGTTGGGGCCGGTCGCGCCCTCCCCATCCTTCTCGATGGTGTGGCAACTGCGGCAAACCTTGAACAGCGCAGCGCCCCGCCCCTCCAGCGCCTGCCTGTCGAGTGCGGCCTGGGCGACGTTTGGCTGGACAGCCTTGGGCTGGCTTGGGGCGGCTTGGAGCTGTCCCGCTGCGCTGGAGGCGAGAACCACAGCCAGCACCCAGGCGCTCGGGGCGAGGGGCAGCCGGCGGCCGCGGAAAGGGGTCAACGTCATTCGGACAGTTTGATGAAGGATCGGGGTCGTCGCGTGGCCTATTCGACCGCCGCGCCTCCCTTGTGCACGCGGGTCGCGCCGCCGTCCTCAGCCTTGCCCAGGCTGAGGCCCTTTTCCTTCAGCATCGCCTCATAGGCGCCGGGGTTCTGGAACTGGGCCGGAACGAACCGGGTGGTTCCGGTGACTTTGGCGACCGGTCCCTTGTAGCGGGCCCGGCGGTTTCGCTCGCTGTTGTCGGAATAGTAGGCGGCGAAGGTTCTGATCTTGTCCTTGTCGGGATAGAGGACGGCCGCGGCGCCGCCGTAGCCGCCGGACTGGCCGGCGTTGCGCGGGCTGAACCAGATGGCCCCTTCCCGCGTGATGGACAGCTTGGGAATGTCGGTGCGCTCAGGCGTGGGGTAGAGCGTGAAGTGACCGCTCTTCTGGTCGAACATCACAATGTGGTTGTCGGTGGCCACCCAGACATTGTCGTGGTCGTCCACGTCGGCGTCATAGGGGTTGGAGAACGGTATGCCGAGCTTGTGCTCCACCACCGCTCCAGACCGGGGATCCAGCCGGAACAGGGAGCCGCCCTGCATCAGGTTGGGATGGGCCCAGGTGCCCGTCCACATGAAGTTCTTTGAGTCCGCATTGGTCCGGCGAATGTTCGTCGGCGTCTCCTGCGTGACCGGGAAGCTCTTGAACTGCAGGGTCATGGGGTCGAACTGGCCCAGGGCGCTGTTGTGGTACTGCGCGAACCACACCTTGTCGTTGTGGTCCACCGTAATGCCGTAGGGGCGGCTGCGCAGGATCGGCACGTCCCACCACTTCACCGTGTCGGCCTTACGCTCCCACTTGCCGAAGGCCCCCCCGCCCAAACCTGACAGCCACAGGTCGCCGCCTGAATCGAACACCATCGAACTGATCGGGATCGGCTTGCCGCCGACGAACCTGTAGGTGTCGAACAGGCCGGTCTTGGGATCGAGGTGGCCTAGCCCCCCATACCAGACAGTGCCGTCGACATCGACCTGCAGGTATTCGCCGCCGCCCTGGCCGATATGATCCTTGCGGTCGCCGGTCTGCGGATTCACCTCGACGATGCTCGAGGCGCCGCGGTCCATGACAAAGACGTTCCCGTTGGTGGGGTCGAAGTCGATGGTGTGGGTGAAGCGGTTCTCGTCCGCCTTGTTCAAGAAGCGGTATTCGACGAACTGCGCCTTGGCGAGGGCGCGCTTGTCCAGAGCCGGCTGGCTCTCCTGCTTGACCGCGCGCGGCACGCTGTCGGGCCCGAAATTGTTGGCCAGGTAGTCGACGAGGTCCGCCTCCTCCTGTTTGGAGATCAGCGCGGGATCGAAATAGGAGGGCTTGCCGCGGGTGTTGAAGGCGACGCCGTGAGCCATCCGATCGACGGTGATCGCCCAGCCGTCCTTGTCATGGGCGGGGCGCCCGCCGGGGTAGTCGCGCACGACGTTGTAAGGATAGAGCTGGGCCGTATGGCAGCCGAAGCATACTCGCTCGATGGTCTTGCGCGGAGCGCCTGCGGGATAGATGGCGTCGTAGGGCTCGATCTTGACGTCCGGATAGGGCATGCCGCCCACATAGGTCGGCGGAAGCGTGTCGCCTGCCATGGCGAAGTCGAGCTTGGCGTGCTGCCCCGGGGAGATGGTCATCGCCTCGGTCCTGGCCGGAAGTTCCGTGTTCAACTGCCCCGAGGCGCCCCGCACGCTGACCTGATATTTGCCCGGAAACAGGTCGACGGCGCGGTACTTCCCGTCGACCACATAGACCATGTAGCCGACGCTCTTGTCGGTGTTGAAGGCGTAGACCGTCAACTGGCCGAGGGCGTCGGACGCCGACACCTCGCCTGAGAGGTCCGCCATGCCGGCGAACGGGTCGGCGGGGGCGGCGCCCAAGGTCGTCAATGCGGCGGCGGCGCAGATCAAGGCGCGCAGGGATTGGAGCGGGCGGGTCATCGCAGTCCTCTTTCGAACTCGGATGGGCGGCGTCATGCGGGCCGCGGCTGGCGCGTGCGGGCCAGCCACGGCGTCAGCTTCGATACCGCGATGGCCACGATGAAGGCCGCCGGCATCGAGAATATCGTCGGATACTGGTAGGGGAAAATAGCGTGCGGATGGCCCAGCACCGCCACCCAGACCGTCGGGCCCAGCACCAGCCCGGCCAGGGCGCCGCAGAGGCCGCAGATGCCGCCGGCCAGGGCGCCGGCGGTCGTCAAGGGCTTCCACAGAAGTGTCAGGATCAGCACCGGGAAAGTGGCGCTGGCCGCGACCGAAAAGGCGAAGGCCGACAGGAAGGTGACATTCTGGTCCTTGAACCCGAAGCTCAACGCGATGCAGATGACGCCGAACAGGACGGCCGCCACGCGCGACACAAGGATTTCCTCCTTCTCGGACGGGGCGCCACGGCGAAGAAGGCGCGCGTAGAGGTCGTGCGACACGGTCGCGGCCGCTGTCAGGGTGATGCCTGACACGACGGCCAGGATGGTCGCCAGGGTGACCGCCGCCAGAAAGCCGAGGAGAAGGTCGCCGCCCAAGGCATGGGCGAGATGGAGCGCCGCCATGTTGCCTCCGCCCTTCAACCCCCCGCCGGCCGCGGCGTAGGCCGGATCGCCGCTGAGGATGGCGATGGCGCCGTAGCCCACGATGATCATCAGCAGGGTGAAGCCGCCGATGATGATGGTGGCCACGAAGGCGGACTTGCGCGCCTCGGCCATGTTGGGGACGGTGAAGAAGCGCATCAGCAGGTGGGGCAGGCCCGCCGGCCCGAACATCAGCGACAGTCCCAGCGATATCGCCTCGCCAGGTCCGGTGACGAGGCTGCCCGGCTGCATCACCTTCAATCCCCGGCGGGCCACCGCGGCGCTGAAGATCTGCTCGGGATCGAAGTGGAAGCGGGCCAGCACCAGAACCGCCAGGATGATGACCGCCACGATCAGCAGAGCCGCCTTGATGATCTGAACCCAGGTGGTGGCGACCATGCCGCCGAACACCACGTAGATGATCATCAGCACCCCGACCACAGCCGCTGACAGGGCGAAATCCACCCCCAGCAGCAGCTGGATCAGCAGGCCCGCGGCGACCACCTGGGAGATCATGTAGAAGACCAGGATGCTCAGGTTGGCGATGGCCGCGAAGGTCCGCATGGGCCCCTCGCTCAGCCGCGTGACCAGCACATCGGAAATGGTGAAACGCCCCAGCCGCCGCATGCGGTCGGCCATCAGGAACAGCAGCGCCGGCCAGCCGATCAGGGCGCCAAGGCCGTAGAGGATGCCGTCCAGTCCCGCCGAATAGTAGAGGCCGGCAACTCCCAGCAGGGCCGCCGCCGACAGGGAATCCCCCGCGAAGGCAAATCCGTTTTGCACGCCGCTGATCGACCCGCTGGCCGTGTAGAATCCGCTGCGGGAGTTGGCCCGGCGCGACGCCCAGCCGGTGATGGCCAGCGTCAGGCCAATGAACAGCACGAAGATGGCGAAGGCGGCGCTGTTCATTGATCGTCGGCGGTCGGGACGGTGTCCCGGTTTCGCGCCACCATGTAGAAGGCCGCCGCCGCCATCACCATGACGACCACCGCGATGCCGCCTACCAGGCCCCAAGGCACGAGGGTGTCCGGGGTCACCGGACGGGCGAACGCCTGCGGGCGCCACGCGCACCAAAGCAGGTAAGCGAAATACACCACTGCAATTCCGCCCGTCGCCGCCAGATCCGCAAGGATCGGATTGGCTCGCTTGTCGTCATTTCGCGTCGATGCTTCGGCGGGGGTCGGTTGCATGCTCACCTTATTCTTGAGTTCCATCGCGGTTCAATCGCCAGGAACCGGCCGAAGCGGTATCGAGCCTGATGCTATCAGGTCGCAGCGGCCCGGCAACCGCATAGACTGGCCGACTTCACCATCCCCGGGGGCCCATTGGCACAACCCGCCCGCCGACTCATAGAACCATCACGACGCCAATCTGGACAAAACGACGCAGGCGACGAAACTCAGACCCATCCAACCCCCGGTCAACTTGGGGCGCTCAAGTCGCAGCCTGAAGAAGGCCCGTGTCCGGGGGTACGATCCCCGCGATGGCTGTCTAGCCTGGTTCCCGCCTGAAGCGATGCTCATTTGATAAGGCGCCAGCCGCCCCTTCACGTCGGTGATCCCGGCGATAACTCTATTCATGGGCGGCAGCTCCCAATGATCGGCTATTGCCACGGGCGAGATACCACCCGATAGCAATCGGATTTACCTTTTTGCTCTCTTCCCGCTTTTGTGTAGGGTACGGTGTCGGGAAAAATCTCTTTGAGATTATGGGGAACTAAATATGAGATTTCAGATATCTCTGAAGACAATATTTCTAACCACAACGATCCTTGGCCTGTCGGCGACGCAGGTTGCGGCGCAACAGCTGGAAGAAGTCGTCGTCACGGCGCGCAAGAAAACAGAAAACCTGCAAGACATACCGCTGACGATTACAGCCTATTCTGCTGAGTCCATCGAACGTAGAAACATCAGAAGCGTCGAGGACGTTGTCAAATTCACCCCTGGCTTGAATTACGATAAGGGCTTCGCCGTCCAGGATACGCGGATCAGTATTCGCGGCCTGCCCGTCGTGCGCGGCAAGCCGCCCGTTGGCGTTTTGCTGGACGGTATCGATATTTCATCCGAATCGATCGCCACCGCCGGCGGATCGAGCCTGGTCAACATCAAGCTGGTGGATGTCGAAAGCATCGCGGTGGTCAAAGGGCCGCAGAGCGCCCTGTATGGCCGAAGCGCGTTCGGCGGGGCGGTGGTCTACACGAGCAAGAGGCCGAACCTGAGCGCCATGGAGGGCAGCGCCTCAGTGGGGGCGGGCACCTACAAGGCGTACGAAGGCCGCGCGGCCGTCAGCATTCCAATCGTGCAAGACAAGTTGGCCGTCCGTATCAACGGCGCCTACAGCTTCTTCGACGGGTTCTACAAGAACACCATCACGGACAAGACCATTGGCGGCGACAAGATGCGCGGCGTCTCGGTCGCCGTCCGTTTCAAGCCCACCGCCAACATGGACTTCACCCTTCGCAGCTCCTATTCGGACGATCAGTCCGAGGCGCGGCCATCCTATTATGTGGGCGGGGCCAATGGACTGGTCCAGCAGGTCGCCCTGCCGGCCAGCGCCATCGGCCAGCGCGTCGGCGTGCCGCCTGGCAGCGCCCCGCTCCCGGCCACGTACACCTTCGGGCGGATCGGCTTGATCGACACCAAGGGGAACGCCGTCCGGCTCAGCGCGGATCCTCTGACGGGCGCCGATTTCGTCGGCGGCCGTCTGCGGCCGTTCGTGAGCAGCCTGGTGGGCGACATAAAATTCGGCGACGTGACGCTTTCGTCATGGACAGGCTACACCACGGCGCGAAGCTCCGGCCGAACCGATTCCGACTTCTATGGTTTTCCAGCTGGCAACGTGACCTTGCCAACGCCCGGCACTGCTGAGCAGTCGGCGGCGCTGTTCTTCTCTGATATCAAGGTCAAGGCCACCCAATTAAGCCAGGAACTGCGGCTCAGCCATGACACCGGTCGGTTCCGCTGGGCGGTCGGCGGCCTGTACTGGCAGGAGCGCTATACGACCGACAACGGCTCGCTGTCGGTCTCGCCGATCGGCAAGGCGCCCGGCTTCTCCGCCGCACGCGCGGTGCAGATGTTGGGTCTGCAGCCCTACGCCCGAAATAAGCGTGATACGGATCACCTGTCGGGATACGGCATGCTGGCTTACGACCTAACCGACCATATCGAAGCCAACGTCGAAGCCCGCTACGCGCATGAGAAGGTGGATTCCGTCCTTGGCCCGGCGCTGAATTTGGGCGGCGGCACATTGGCGGCGCCGACGCCGTTCTACTTCTTCGGCGCCACGCCCATTGACCCAACGCCGTCATACACAACGAACATGTTCACGCCGCGGGCGGTGCTGCGCTACAAGTTCGACGCTAAGAACAACGTATACCTATCCTACGCCAAGGGGGAGAAGCCCGGCGGCTATCTGAACGTCTCTGTGGTGACAGATTCCCGCCTGGCGCGGTATAATCCGGAAAAAATCTACAACTACGAAATAGGCTTCAAGACGTCGTGGCTTAATGACCGGGTCCGCGTTAACGGATCCTATTTCCACGCCGACAACAAGGATCGCCTCAGTCAGATCCTGATTCCCGACGCCAGCAGCCCGCAGGGCGCCGTGAACCGGGCCGTCAACATCGGCGAGGTGAAAATCGACGGCGCAGAATTCGAAGTCACCGCCGCCATCGCTGAAGGATTGGTCGGCTCTGTCGCCTACACCTATATCGACGCGCGATACACCTCGTCGGATTCGCCTCAAGCGTCCGCCTTCGGGGCTGCGTCGACCGGCACTTGCGCGATCGCTACGGTCGGGCTGCAGGTGGTCTGCATCACCAACACCAACGGCAATCAACTGGACTTCTCCGCCAAGCACTCTCTGTCCGCGTCCCTCAACTATGTGAGGCCGCTGACTGAAAACTGGAATCTCGACGCTTCGGCGGATGCGCAGTATCGCAGCCGCCGCTTCATCGACGCAACGAACCTTTACTATCTGCCGAGCTACTGGAACGTCGACCTTCAGATCGGCGTAACGTCCGAGACGCACGGCCTTACGTTCTACGTCAACAACCTGTTCGACAACCGCGAACCAAAGTCGGGGCAGACGACCGGTGACACATACTCCTTCAGCCCTCCGCAGCTGATCTATACCGCCTATGCCGCCGATCGCCGCCAGATGGGTGTCCGACTGAACGCCAAGTTCTGAACAGGCGCCTGACAAAGACGACCAAACGCCGCGGTGACTTGTCACCGCGGCGTTTGTGCGTTCTGCCGGCGAGAGCGGACATGGGCGCCACACCCTTCCACAGGCGTAGCGCCCAGGCCGGCCGAAAGTCGTTTGGGCGAACCAGGCCGTAGGTCACCGTCCAGACCAGCGGCCCTGGCGGATTTCGCCCCGCCCCGCCCTATTTGGGGGCTCCGGCCGTCACGCCGGACGGCTCCAAGCGCGACATCGACGCCAGAAGCTTCCAGCCATTTCCTTCACGCGTGAACACGTGAATGTTGGCGAAATATTGATCGGTGGGCGTGCCGTCTCGCTGCATGGTGCGATGGTTGGTATAGTAGAGAACCGCCGTGCTGCCTACATAAGTGAATCCCGTCATGTAGGGCGTTATAACTTCTTTGGTAGGCGTTTTAAGCGGCTCCGGCGGCGCAGGCGCTTTTCGAAACGGCTTTGATGTACCGTAAACCCAGCCCAGATATCCATCCGAAGATATATTGTAATAATAATCACCGCCCTGGTTTCGCTGGTCGTAGGTGTAGATGTTCTTTTCCATCGCCCATATTTCGTCTTTCGCCTTGGCGATTTCAACGGCGGACTGAGCGAAGCTAGCAGCGGGCGCTATTAGGGCAAACACAACCCCGGCGAACATTCTTCCAATCACGTCAACGGCCCCTATGTGTTGAGAGTGCCTTTAGCCGACTGACTTCGAGCACAGATCACTCTCGGGCGCCCGCGATCGCGCGTCAACGGATCGGCCGATGGCCCGCATCCATGGGACCCCTGACCTAGGGTCTCGCCCGCCCCAGGTTTGAGCGCCTCGCCTTGCGGTCAGGGCCTGGCCTTGGCCGGCAGGGCGGCCGCTTCGGCGGCTGTCAACTTCCGCACCGAGACCACAGGATATCGGCGCGGACCGATCGTGCTGGGCACGATGATCGTCGCATCCAGACCTGAGCAGATCCAGGAACTGCCCCGCGATTCCAGCCCGATTCCCTCCGTCCATTTGATGTCCGGGCTCGGGCTGAACAGCATCAGGGTATAGATATCGCCGGCGCCAACCCGAAGGTTGACCGTCCGGTCATCGGCCGCGGCGAAGCCGCTGACATTGCCCGACAGGAAGCACGACCTGGCCTCGCCATTGGTCGCCGGGGCGGCCGCCGGGGCCGCCGTGGCGGTGCTCGCCAGTCCCATGGCCGCGGACGCGACCGCGACCACCAGCGCCGCCTTGAGGGAGTATGAGCTGTTCACCTCGGACCTCGCATCTGCCTGACCGACGAGCCTGCGCCGCTAGCGCCGCCTGGCCATCACCGACTGGACCGGTGTCAAAATGATGACGGTCGGCGCGGGCGCCAAGCCCGTCTCAAGGTCAAAGGAAGCCTGGCGCCGTACTCCCCCGCCCGCCCTGCGCCTTGACTCCCGGGACCTTCCGATATATCTAACTTTAGTCGATTGCAAATGCGCGCCGGCGGCCAAGACCGGCCACGGTGAAGACCCTCCGGCGCCTGTCACCGCGGTCATCGACCCATCCCCCCGCCCCTGCCGCCCCACCGGGCCTGATGACGATAGTCCAGGTCCCCCGGCGGCCCAGAGAGTTCCCTTGACCTATTCCATTGACACCGAGCGCCCCGAGGCGCTCGACCTGAGACACCAAGTCACCCCTATTGAACTGCTCAGACACACCCTGCGGCGTCCCCTGGCGCGCGGAGCGCCAACAACGCCGGACAGCCAGTTCGAATTTCTGCCGCGTCCGGTCGCGCCACCCGCGTCCGCAAGGGCATAGCCCGCGTAAAAGCCGCGCCCCCTACCCCGCCGCGCCAACCCGCAGATCGTCCCTCGACCAGAGCACCGGAAACGCCAGTCCCTCCGGATGCGCGCCTTCCGGCAAGGCATCGACGCCGGGGATCGACGCCTTGTGCGGCCCGTTCGACCAAACCACGTCGTCGCCGAACAGGCGCAGGGCCAGGCCGGCGCGCGCCAGGTCGGCGGAGGCGTTGCCCTTGGAGAAATGCGGCGTGTGCGGGTGGAAGACCACGCAATCGCCCGGCTCCATGTCGAAGGTGACGAAGCGGTAGGGGAAGTCGGGGTTGTCTCGCTCGGCCTCGAAGTCCGGGCACAGGCCGTCGTTCTGGTCGGCCGCGAAGCCAAACTTCAGGCCGTTGTCGACGCAGTGGCGGTGCCAGCCCGCGAGGTATTCCACCCGGCCGTTCTCGGCGTTCACCGGCGAGAAGGCGGTCCACACATTGGGGACCATCTCGCCGCGCACCGGCCAGGCGGTCTCGTCGCAGTGCCAGCGCATGATCGCCGGCGACAGGGGCGGCTTCACGAACAGGTGGTCGTGGTACATGCGGATGGTGTCTGAGCCGATTACCCGGCCAACGATTTCCGCCATCGGCCCTTCGGCGGCGAAGGCCTCGAAGTCCCTGTCGGTCCTGGACATGAAGATCACCGAGGTCATCTTGCCGTGCGACGGGCCCAGCCGGCCATAGCGGGCCGGGTCGGCGACCACGCGGGCGATGGCGGCCTGCATCCGCTCGATCCATTCAGCGTCGAGCATCCCACGCAGGCAGACCACGCCGTCACGGCGATAGGTCTCGATGTCTTCAGGGGTGATGGGATGCAGCGGTTTCCGGTTCATGGTCGACCCTTATGAAGGGCGCAAACTAAGGCCGCTGGGCGGGTGGGACAAATATCAATAATGCAATCGTGATCCATCTATTTTATAGAGGCGGCCCCAGTCCCGCCGTTTACCGTATTACGAGGCGCCACCCGCAGTGGCGGCCTCGATTTCGGCGTCGCGCTGCTTGGCGCGGGCCCGCAGTTGCGGATAGAGATCACGGGTGAAATTGGCGATATCTTCCAGCGGCTCAAAGCCGCGGATCAAGAACCCGCGGATGCCCAGATCGTAATAGGCCATCAGCGCGGTCACCACCTGCTCGGTCGAGCCGACCAGCACGGGGGGAACCCAGAAGTCCGTGGCCAGGGCGGGCGCGGTCCACAGACGGTCGTCGAGGACCTCCCGGTCCGCCGTCACCGCCTCCAAGTCGGCCCGGGCGACATTGCCTTTGCTGGTCGATAGCGCGCCGATCAGCTGCCGGCGCGCTTTCACCGCCACCTTCAGCTGCTGAAGGATGCCTTCGGCCTGGGTCCAGGCCGCCCCTTCCGTCTCGGCGACGATCACCCGCAGGGAGATCTGAAAGCGGATGTCCCGTCCGGCCTTGGCCGCCGAGGCCTTGACCCGGTCGACCAGGGCCTTGGCCTTGTCCACCGGCCCGCCGCCGAGGGCATAGACGTCGGCGCATTGGCCGGCGTATTCGATCGACAGGTCCGAGGCGCCGCCCCAGAACACCGGCAGGTGCGGCTTCTGCACCGGCTTGATCTCCGACAGGGCCCGGTTGAACCGGTAGAAGTCGCCCGCGAAGCTGACCGGCTCGTCGCTGGTCCAGATCGACTTGAGGATGCCGACGAATTCGCGGCTGCGGCGGTAGCGCTCGTCCTTGGTCAGGAAATCGCCGTCGCACTGGGTCTCGGCGTCATTGGCGGCCGAGATGATGTGGATGGCCGCGCGACCGTTGGACAGCTGGTCGAGGGTGGCGAAGCTGCGCGCCGCCATGGTCGGGGCGAGGAAGCCCGGCCGGTGCGCGACCATGAACTTCAGCCGCTCGGTGACCGCCGCCGCATAGGTCGCCAACGGCAGGCTGTCGGGCCAGAAGGAGTTCTGCCCGACCAGCACCCGGTCCACATCACCGGCGTCGAAGGCCTGCGCCTGGCGCCGGACGAAATCGGCGTCGAAGATCGGACCGTGGGTGCGAGACTCCGAGGAGTCCCGGTGGAACAGCAGGCCGACGATTTCCAGGGACATGGGGCGCCTCGCTTCGCGCCGATGGCGCGTGGATACAGATCCGGCCGGGAAGAGGGCTTCCCGGCCGGCTGAAGATGGGCGTCGGGCGCCCGAAAGGCCGCCCGGGCCGGGCTAGAAGTTGATGTTGATCGTCGCGCGGCGGTTGAGGGGCTCCTTCACCCCGTCGCCGGTTGCCACCGCCGGTTCCGCCTCGCCCTTCCAGTCCACCGCCAGGGCAGTCTGGGCCAGGCCCGAGCCCACCAGCGCATCAGCCGTGGCCTTCGCCCGGCGCTCAGAGAGCCTCACGTTGTAGGCGGCGCTGCCCGAGGTGTCGGCGTGACCGACCACCACGACGCGGGTGGCGCTGCCGGTCTTCGCATAGTCGGCCGCTTGCGCGATGACCTGCTGGGCTTCCGGGGTCAGGACGTACTGGTCGAAGGGGAAGTAGACCACGAATTCCCGCGCCTCATAGGCCACCGGCGGCGGGGGCGGAGGGGGCGGCGGAGGCGGGGGCGGCGGCGGCGGAGGAGGCGGCGGAGGCGGAGGCGGCGCCTCGCCGCCGCCGAAGCGCTTGGTCAGCTCGATGCCGTATTCCGTCGGCCGTTGCGAGCCGACGTTCAGGCACTGCTGGTTCGTGCCGAAACGGGCGGTGTCGCGCTCGACGAAGCCGCAGGTGGCGGTGGCGCCGACGAAGCCGGCCGAGGTCGGGGTGTTGTCGTTGGTCAGGTTGCGGCCGAAGACCGAGATCTCCAGGTCGTCCTTGAACATGCGCAGGCGGCCGTTGAGGGTCCAGGCGCCCTCCACCATCACCGTGTTGGCGACGTCGAAGAAATAGCTGCCGTGGTAGCTGCCGCTCAGGCGGGCGCCGAGGCTGAAGCCGCGCCAGACCTCAGGCTGGACGTATTCGGCGGCGACGAAGCCGTTGTACTGGGGAACGTTGGCCTGCTGCTTGCCGTCCAGCACCACCGCCGAACCGACCGCGCCGGGGAAGAAGATGGCGTTGGTCGCCCCCAGCACGATGGGGTTCTTGCCGGTGAATTCCTGGTGGGCGTAGCCCATGCCGCCGGAGAAGGTCAGCCGGTCCGTGGCGCGCCAGGTCGACTCGATCTCGTAGCCCCAGATCTCGGATTGGCCGACGTTGCCGGTGTAGGAGGCGCCGACGACGCCGCCCGCCGCCGTCGGAAGGAGCTGGGTCGACGTCAGCTGCTGGTCTCGCACCTTCATTTGGAAGGCGGCGACGTTGAGCACCAGCCGGCCGTCGAACAGGACGTTCTTGGAGCCGATCTCATAGTTGTCGAGCTTTTCCGGCGTGGCGTAGATGATCGTCGGCGTACCCGCGACGAGCAGGGAACTGATCCGGCCGCTCTTCACCCCGTAGGAGTAGAGACCGTAGATCATGTGACCGGTGGCCAGCTTGTAACTGAGGGTCACGCGCGGCAGGAAGTCGGTCGACTTGAACTCGCGGGCGGACGTCGTGATCGTGCCGCACACGAGGCATCGCTGAACGCCGATTTTCTCTTCCTGATAACGCCCTTCGGCGCTGAGCGTCAGGCGGTCTGTGAAGTCGAAGTCCACGCTGCCGAAGGCCGCGGCGTTGGTGATGCTGCTCAGTCCGAGCTGTTGCCCTTGCGGGTTAGCCGCGTTCTTGAAGATGTTGAAATTGTTGAGATCGGTCTCGCTGAAGTAGTAGAGCCCGGCCTTGTAGCGAAGACGCTTGTCGCCCGGCGACAGCAGCAACAGCTGGTGGCTGAAGTTCACGAACCGCTCGGTCGTGACCGTCGAAGACCCGACACCGAAGGGCGTTCCCAGCGTCACCAGGTTGGCGGCCAGCAACGGGGCGTAGATCGGGTCGTTGGTCGACGAGCGGCTCAGCGCGCCGCCGGCGCGCCAGTCGCGGTTGTAGAAATAGCTGGCGCGGTAGCTGAGCTCGAAACCGCCGCCGAAGTCGTACTGGGCCAGGCCGTAGGTGAAATAGCGGTCACGCTCGAAGCCGCCCTTCGGGTAGATGGAGTCGATGGTGCTCAGGCTGTTGTCCGCGAGCAGGTCGAAGTTGGCGTCCGGCACGATGCGGGGGAACACCGAGCCGCCGCCGCGCGGGAGAACCAGGAGGTTGGAGCCGAACTCGCGCGGATGCAGGGTGTAGTTGAGGGTGACGCTGTCACGGTCGTGGTTGTACGACGAGCGCACCTTGAACATCAGGCTTTCGGTGGGCTTCCATACCAGCGAACCGGCGATGGACTGGGTGCGCTCGCGTCCGATCGGGCGGCCGTTGTTGATCGCCTTGACCACGGCGCCCTGCTGCTGGAGCGTGCCCTCGATCGAGCCCCACAGTTGGTCGCGGAAGATCGGGAAGGAGAAATAGCCGCTGGCGAAGTAGTTGCCTTCCGGCGCGTCCCGGTTGGCCCCGCCGCGCAGGGTGACCGTGCCGTTGACGCCGTCGCCGCTGGGATCCTTGGTGATGTAGTTGATGGCGCCGGTGTAGGTGGCGCGGCCGAAGCTGGCGCTCTGCGGCCCCTTGATCACTTCGACCCGTTCGACCTGCGACAGGTCCAGGGAGCTGAGCTGGCCGGAGAGGGCCACGCCGTCGATGAAGAAGGAGATCGCCTGGTAGCGTTCGTCCGACGTGTTTGGCGCGACGCCGCGCAGGGCCAGAGCGGTCGGGTCGTTGCGGCCGCCGCCGATGCTCATGTTCAGCGACGGGGTCAGCTGCTGCAGGTCGCGCGAGTCGCGAATATCAGCCTGGCGCAAGGTGTCGTTGGTCACGGCGGTGATCGCGAGGGGAACGTCCTGCAGACGCTCGGTGCGGTTCTTGGCGGTGACGACGATCTCGGTGAGGTCGGTGGAGGACTGCGCCATGGCGGGGGCGACGGCGCCGAGCGTGACGAGGGCCGTGGTTCCCGCGAGAAGCGCCAGATAGGTCTTTCCAGACCGCAAGACAGTCATGAGATATCCCCCAATTGTTGGTCGATTTTGATCATTGGCCGCATGGGGCCATGCCCGGGGACACACGCGGAAGACGGCGCGTCCCAGGGAGCCCAATCAACTCAGGGATAGATATTTCGCGAATTTTTTCCAATACATAGATTTGATTGGCTATCTAACATTAACATTCGATCAGTCGCCCTGGCCAGGCGGTCCCTGAAGGGCAGTCCTGGGCGTCCAGCCGACACAGGCGCGGCGCAGGCTTTTGGCGAACGCCGCCGCGTTTGGAGTCAGTTCCCGGTCGATCCTGCTGAAAAGTCCGGCAGGCCGCATGCCCGTTCCCGACAGCCGGATCACGCGCAACGCCCCGGTCGTGAGTTCGTCGTCGAAACTGACGCTGCCGACGATGGCGATCGCTTCTCCCGCCAGCAACAGCCGCTGCACAAGGGTGTGCGAGGAGGTCTTGATGACCGCCCGGGGCGGCTGCAGGCCCTCGTTCGCGAAGACCTTTTCCCAAGAGCGCACCGTTTCCGCATCGTCGGGGAGGATCCACCGCTCCCCCGTCAGGTGGCGCAGCGCGACCTTCTTCAGCGACAGGGCGCGGTGACCGGCCGCGGCGATCACCTCGAACCGTTCCTTCAGCAGAGGTTCGAACGACAGCCCCGCCAAGTTCAGGGACTCGGCCTTGGTGCCGAAGGCGAGGTCCAACTCACCCTGCCGCAGGCGCTCGAGGAGGGACGGAAAGCTGCCTTCCACCACCCGGATGTCGGCGGCTGCGAAGCGGGCCAAAATCTCGGTGATCGCCGCGGGGAGGATGCGGCTGACGAAACTTGAGGTGGCCCCCACGGCCACCGAAAAGGGGCGGCTTTCCCGCGACGATTGCATCATCTCGCGCATGCGCCGGTGGTCGTTGAGCAGCTGCCGGGCCCAGGGCAGCAACTGCTCGCCCTGCTCGGTGGTGCGCACGCCCCCCGGTCCGCGCTCCAGGAGCTGCACGTCGAGGCTTTCCTCGAGGAGCTGAACGCTGCGGGTCAGAACCGGCTGGGAGCTCGACAGCCGCTTGGCGGCCTTGTTGAAAGCGCCTTCCTCGGCGACCGCGACGAAACGCTCCAACTGTTTCAGATCCATCGGTGAACCTTCATTTCGGCTTGGCGCGACTGGCATTCCGCACGAGCCTCTCGCTGTCGGCCGCGAGCGCGCAGTATGATGTATACGCGCTCCAGACGCGGAATGGGAATTGTCGCATCAACCCCGGTTTGGATTGCCTTTTTTCTATGGCTGTTGCGCTATTGATATTTGATATCCTCCGGCCGGCCACGTCATGGTCGCCAGCGGAGGCGAGCCCCATGCTGATACCCGAGACGGCCGTTCAGGCATGGTCGAACCCGCCGTGGCGGTGATCTCGGGCGAGGCCGACGCCGCCGACCGGCGCCGCGCCGACGGAGTCGACATCTCCAACGGCTTGGCCATCGGCTGGAGCGCCGGGGCGCTCTGCACCTCCCTGTCGATCAACCTGGTCGGCAATCTGCTGATGCCGTTCCTGACCAGCCGGCTGGGGATGTCCCCGAGTCTGGCGGGCGGCCTCATCTCGATCAACAAGTTCCTCGGCCTCGGCCTCGATCCGGCCGTCGGCGCCCTCAGCGACCGCACCCGCAGTCGCATGGGACGGCGGCGACCCTGGGTGCTGGCCGGCGCCATCCTGCTCCCCCTGAGCCTGGTGGTGTTGTTCGCGCCGCCGACCTGGATCGAGACCGCGCGCCAGCAGTCGATCTATTTCACCATGGCGATCCTGCTGTTCGGGGCCGCCTATTCGGTTTTCCGGATTCCCTACCTGACGATGTCGGCGGAGATGACCTCGGACAGCTTCGTGCGGGCCCGCATGATCTCGTTCAAGATCATCGCCATCTCCGCGGGCAGCCTGATCGGCTCGTCGCTGTTTCCGGTGCTGATTGATCTGTTCGGCGACGACCGGGCCGCCTATGGCAAGGCCGCCGCGGTGGTGGCCCTGTTCGCCCTGGCCGCGGGCCTGTTGTGCACGATCGCCACCCGCACCGCGCGCTTCACCCAGCGGCAGAAGGAGGCTCAGGGCAGCGCCCTGGCCAATCTCCGCAGCTTCCTCGGCAACCGCCCTTTCGCCGCCCTGATCGGCGCCAAGCTGGCCTTCTTCTTCGGCAACACCTTCAAGGGGTCCTGCGCCGCCTATTTCGTCATCTTCGTGATGAAGGAGCGGGTATCGATCCTGGGGCTCTACTACGCTCTCATCACCGTGCTGAATGTGCTGAGCCAACCCATGTGGCTGCGCCTGGTGCGCACCCGGGGCAAGCGCATCACCTTCGTGATCTCCACGGGCGCCTACGCCGCCGTCAACCTGGGTTGGCTGTGGCTCGCCCATGCGCCCAGCCTCGTCGGCCTGATCATCATTTCCATGCTCCTGGGCGTGACCGGGGGCGGGACCATGCTGGCCCTGGAGGCGACCCTGCCGGATCTGATGGAAATGGATTCCCGCAAGACCGGCCTGCGCCGCGAGGGCGCCTTCGCCGCCGTCTTCTCCCTGATGGAGAAGCTGACCAGCGCCGTGGCCATCGCCATCGTCGGCGTATTCCTGCAGGCGTCGGGGTTCATCAACTCGACCCACGATGTGGTTCAGCCGCCCGGCGTGATCGCGGCCATCTGCATGGCCATGTCGGTGATCCCGTCGGCGGCGGCGGTCGTCGCCGTGGGGATGATCCAACTGTGGGGTCTGCGCGACGGCGAGGGCGCCGCGCCCCCCCATAAGGCCCCCTGAAGCATGTCTGACGAGGAAACCCGACGATGATACGCAAGTCCCTGCTGCTGGCCGCCGTCCTGTCCGGCGTCACCTTCGGCGCCTCCGGCGTCCAGGCCGCTGACGACAGCCTGTTCACCCTCGATAAGCGGCTGGTCGTCTATCATGTCTTCACTGGCCCCGACGGCCGATCCAAGGTCGACACCATGACCCTGGAGAACGTCGTGCCGACCCGCTACGGCGGCAAACGCGTGCTGGAAGCCAAGGCCGACCGGGTCAAGATGGGCATCGCTGAAGGCGGCCGGCCGCTTATGGACTATCACGTCGCTGATCACCGCACCCTGCTGATCCCCATGCAGGGGACGCTGGTGATCGACGTCGGCGACGGCAAGCAATACCGGCTGGTTCCGGGCAATATCGCCCTGGCCGAGGACCGCACCGGCAGGGGTCACATTTCCGGCTGCGGCGAGCCCGCCGGCAAGCGCTGCGTGACCCTGCAGATCAACCTCGACGACAATGAGGTCGGCCTGCAGAATCCCGAGCCGCCCGCCAAATAGCGCTGGGCCGGGCGGCGGCCTACGCCGCCCGCGACCACAACACGGGGAAGGCCGGACCCTCGGGGGCCTCGCCTTCGGGCAGGTGGGGGACGCCGGGGATCGGCGCCTTGTGCGGGCCGTTGGACCAGCGCACATCGTCGCCGAACAGCCGCAGCGCCAGCCCGATCCGCGCCATCTGAGACGATGCGTTGCCCTTGGAGAAGTGCGGCGTGTGCGGGTGGAAGACCACGCAATCGCCCGGCTCCATGTCGAAGGTGACGAAGCGGTAGGGGAAGTCGGGGTTGTCGCGCTCGGCCTCGAAATCCGGACACAGGCCGTCGTTCTGGTCGGCCGCGAAGCCGAACTTCAGGCCGTTGTCGACGCAGTGGCGGTGCCAGCCGGCGAGATATTCCACCCGGCCGTTCTCGGCGTTCACCGGCGAGAAGGCGGTCCACACATTGGGCGCCATCTCGCCGCTCACCGGCCAGGCGGTCTCATCGCAGTGCCAGCGCATGATCGCCGGCGACAGGGGCGGCTTCACGAACAGGTGGTCGTGGTACATGCGGATGGTGTCTGAGCCGATCACCCGGCCGACGATCTCCGCCATCGGCCCTTCGGCGGCGAAGGCCTCGAAGTCCTGGTCGCCGCGGTGGGGATAGGCCACCGAGGTCATCTTGCCATGCGACGGACCGAGACTGCCGTATCGGGTCGGATCGGCGACCACACGGTCGATGGCCGCCTGCATCCTGGCGATCCAGTCCTGGTCCAGCATGCCCCGGAGGCAGACCACCCCATCGCGCGCGTAGGTCTCGATATGGTCGGCGGTGACGGGTTGAAGCGGACGACGGTTCATGGGCGGCCTCTTGAGGAAGGCCATTCCACTATATTGCCAAAATGGCCCGATCAATTTCAATTAAAGCAATGGGCATGTCGGCTCTGGAACGGACCGCCTCGACGGTCGCCCGCCCCGCGGGCGATTTCCATATTCCCGGCATGACGGCAGTCGATCTGGTCTACACAATATCGCTCACCCGACGCGCCGACACGGCGGCGTGAGACACAAGACGCAAAACAGGATGGGCTCGATGATGTCTAGGGCATTGTGGTTTGCCGGCATGGCGATCGGCGGCGTGGCTTTGGTGGCTGTGGTTGCGGTGGCCGCCATTCGTCTGGGCGCCCTGACGCCGAGCCGCGAGGAGGTGGAGGCGCGCTTCGCGACACCGCCGTCGCAGTTCATCGAGGTGGACGGCGCCCGGCTGCACGTGCGCGACGAGGGCCAGGGACCGGCGATCCTGATGATCCACAGTTCGCAATCCAACCTGCGCCAATATGACGGCTGGGCGGAGGGGCTGAAGGGCCGCTACCGGGTGATCCGGATGGACTTTCCGCCCTATGGCCTGTCGACGGATTCCACCGGCGTCTACAGCATGGCCCGGGCCGTCGACCTGGTCGGCAAACTGCTCGACGCCAAGGGCGTGGGCCAGGTGACCCTGGTCGGCAGCTCCAGCGGGGCGACCATATCGACGATCTTCGCGGCCACCCATCCGCAGCGGGTCAAGGCCCTGGCCCTGTCGAGCCTCCCGCTCAACTCGCCGCCGCTCTCGACCCTCACGGGAAATCGCGCCTGGCAGTGGATCCACAAGAACCTGACCCCCAACTGGTATCCCAGGGCCTACTGGCGCAGCTTCCTGCATGGCCTCTATGCCGATGACAGCAAGATCACCGACCAGGTCGTCGACCACTTCACCTATACGAACAACATGCCGGACGGCTATGCGCGGGTGCAGACCTATCTGACCACCAATGGCCGGGACGTCTGGGCCAAGGGCGCCGCCAGCTACGCGGCGCAGGTCACGGCCCCGGTGCTGCTGCAGTGGGGCGACAAGAGCCAGATCCTGCCCGCGGCGGCGGGGGACGCCACGGCGGCGGCCTTTACGAAGACCAAGGTGACGTTGATCCACTACGACAACTTCGGCCATTACCCCTTCCTGGAGGTCCCGCAGGAGACGCTCCCCGACCTGAAGGCCTTCCTCGACACCGTATACGCCGCACCAGCGACCCTCCCCGCGTCGGCGCCGACGCCCTGACCCCTGGCCGGAGGCCGCGTCAGGCGGAGCGGTCCGGGGGCCGCTGGGCAAGGGCGAGGATGTGCCGGGCCTGAACCAGGTGGGGCCGGTCGAGCATCTCGCCGTCCAGGCCGAGGGTCCCGGCCCCGGGGTTGCGCTCGAACAGCTCGACGATCCGGGCTGCGCGCTCGACCTCGGCGGCGCTGGGCATGAAGGCCGCATTGATCACCGCGACCTGCGCCGGGTGGATCGCCATCATGCCGGTAAATCCGTCACGGCGCCCCCGGGCGGCGTAGGCGGCCAGCCCCTCCAGGTCCCGATAGGCGGGATAGACGGTCTCGATGGCGGTGACCCCGGCGGCGGCCGCCGCGAACAGGCAGAGGTTTCGCGCCAGCAGATAGGGCGATGTCAGCAGCCCCGCCTCGTCGCGCGGCGACAGGGCCCCGACCGCCGCCGAGAGATCCTCCGCCCCCCAGGTGAGCCCTGCCAGGCGCGGGCCGGCGTCGGCGTAGTCGCCCAGGGCGAACAGGGCGCGCGGCGTCTCGGTGACCAGGGGCAGGATGGCGATGGCGCCGGCCTGGAGCCCCCGCTCCGCCTCCAGCCGGCCAAGCTCGGCGGCGACCTCCAGGACATGCCCCACGCCCTCGGCCTTGGGCAGCACGATCCCCGCGAGACCGGCCAGGGTCACTGCCCGCAGGTCGTCGATCGTCAGTCCCGTGGCCAGGGGATTGACCCGCACCCACAGCTGCGGTCCGGCGGGCCCGGCCGCCCGGAGGAAAGCGGCGACATCCTCGCGCGCTTGCGGCTTGGCCGCCGCGCCGACGGAGTCCTCCAGGTCGAGGATCACAGCGTCGGCGCCGCAGGCCGAGGCCTTGGCCATCTTCGCCGGCGAGTCGCCGGGGGCGAACAGCCAGGAGCGCGCGATCACGCCGGCCGCCGCAGGATCAGGGCCGTGCGCAGGCACTGGCAGACCCGCTCGTCGCGTTGGTTGAACATGTCGTGGCGGAAGGTGACGATGCCGGCGTTGGGGCGGGACCGGCTCTCCTTCAGCTCGGCCACCAGGGTCTCGGCGCGCAGGGTGTCGCCGATGAAGACGGGGCTGGGCATCACCACCTTGTCGTAGCCGAGGTTGGCGACGAGCGACCCGAGGGTGGTGTCGCCGACAGTCACCCCGACCATCAGGGCGAAGGTGAAGGTGCCGTTCACAAGGATCTGGCCGAACTCGCTGGCCTTGGCCGCCTCCACATCCAGGTGCAGCGGCTGGGGATTGTGAGTCAGTGCGCTGATCAGCAGATTGTCGGTCTCGGTGACGGTGCGGCGGAGGGCGTGGCGGATATGGTCGCCGACGGTCCAGTCCTCGAAATAGCGCCCCGCCATCAGTCGGCCTCCCCCAGTTTCACCAGCAGCACGCCCTCGCTGACCTGCTCGCCGGTCGCGGTGTTCACCTCCAGCACCACGCCGTCCACGGCGGCGGTAAGGGTGTGTTCCATCTTCATGGCCTCAAGGGTGACCAGGGGCTGCCCCTTGGATACCGCGTCCCCCACCGCCACGGCCACCGAGACGATACGGCCCGGCATCGGCGACATCACCAGCCCGCTGCTTTCGACGCCCCCCGACCCCGCCGCCGCCCGCGGGCGCGCGAAGGCGAACGCCCGGCCGCCGGCGAAGACGACGCTGTCGGAGTCTACGCTCACGACCTCGGCGTCAGGGGCCCGGCCAGCCGCCACCGCGACCGCCAGTTCCTGGCCGGCCAGCGCGAGCCGCACCTGCGTCTGGGGCGCGGCGTTTAACCGGAAGCCGTCGAGACCTTCGGGAAAGCCGGGCGCCCTCGGCCGCTCAAGCGCGACCTGGGCGCGGGCGGCGGCCTGCAGGGCGGCGGGCTCCGGCGTCTCCGCCGGGACCAGGGCGTCGAGGTGGTCGCCGATGAAGCCGGTATCGACCCTACCGGCGATGAAGTCCGGGTGCGACAGGGCCCGGGCCAGGAAGGCCGCGTTGGTCTTGACCGGCCACACCTGTACGTTCCGGCTGGCCTCGGCCAGGCGGCGGGCGGCCGCCTGCCGCGTGGGCGCGTGGACGATGAGCTTGGCGATCATCGGGTCATAGAGCGGCGTGACCTCGCCGCCCTCCTCCACCCCGGAATCGACCCGGACACCCTCGGGCATGCGGAATCGCTTCAGCGGCCCCGTGGACGGCAGGAAGCCGCTGGCGGGATCCTCGGCGTAGAGGCGCGCCTCCATGGCCCAGCCGTCGATGCGCAGCTGCTCCTGGGTCAGCGGCAGGGGCTCGCCCGAGGCGACGCGCAGCTGCCATTCCACCAGGTCCTGGCCGGTGATCATCTCGGTGACGGGATGCTCGACCTGCAGCCGGGTGTTCATCTCCATGAACCAGATGCGGTCGGCGCGCAGCCCCTCGGACCCGTCGGCGATGAACTCGATGGTGCCGGCGCCGCGGTAGCCCACGGCCCGGGCGGCCGTGACCGCGGCTTCGCACACCGCCAGGCGCGCCGCCTCGGTCATGCCGGGCGCGGGCGCCTCCTCGATGACCTTCTGGTGGCGACGCTGCAATGAGCAGTCGCGCTCGAACAGGTGGACCACGCCGCCGTGGTTGTCGGCGAACACCTGCACCTCGATGTGGCGGGGCCGCTGGACGTAGGTCTCCAGCAGCACCCGGTCGTCGCCGAAGCTGGCGGCGGCCTCGCGCCGGCAGGAGGCCAGGGCGTCGGCGAAATCCCCGCTGCGATCGACCTTGCGCATCCCCTTGCCGCCGCCCCCGGCGACCGCCTTGATCAGGATGGGATAGCCGATCCGGTCGGCCTCGGCCTGCAGCCGGTCAGGCGCCTGGTCCTCGCCGAGGTAGCCGGGGGTCACCGGCACCCCCGCCGCCTGCATCAGGGCCTTGGCGGCGTCCTTGAGCCCCATGGCGCGGATCGCCGACGCCGGCGGACCGACCCAGACGAGGCCGGCGGCCTCGACGGCCTCGGCGAAGGCGGCGTTCTCGGAGAGGAAGCCGTAGCCGGGATGGATCGCCTCGGCGCCGGTCTCGAGGGCGGCGGCGATGATGCGCTCACCGACAAGGTAGCTCTCCTTCGCCGTGGGGCCGCCGATCAGGACGGCCTGGTCGGCCAAGCGCACGTGAGGGGCGTCGCTGTCGGCTTGCGAATAGACCGCCACGGTGCGCACGCCCAGCCGGCGGGCGGTGCGGATGATGCGGCAGGCGATCTCGCCCCGGTTGGCGATGAGGAGGGAGCCGATCATCGCATCTACATCCGGAACAGGCCGAAGCGCGGCCCTTGGGGGATCGGCGCATTGAGGGCGGCCGACAGGGAGAGGCCGAGCACGTCGCGGGTCTGCAGCGGATCGATCACCCCGTCGTCCCACAGGCGCGCGGTGGCGTAGTACGGGTTGCCCTCGGCCTCGTAGCGATCGCGGATCGGCGCCTTGAAGGCGGCCTCCTCCTCGGCGCTCCAGTCCTGGCCCTTGGCCTGCATCCCGTCGCGGCGGATGGTCGACAGGACGCTGGCGGCCTGCTCGCCCCCCATCACGCTGATGCGGGCGTTGGGCCAGGCGAACAGGAACCTCGGCGAATAGGCGCGGCCGCACATGCCGTAGTTGCCGGCGCCGAAGGAGCCGCCGATCAGCACCGTCAGCTTGGGCACCGAGGCCGTGGCGACCGCGGTGACCAGCTTGGCGCCGTCCTTGGCGATGCCCCCCGCCTCGTATTTGCCGCCGACCATGAAGCCCGAGATGTTCTGCAGGAAGAGCAGCGGAATCCGCCTCTGGCAGGCCAGTTCGACGAAGTGCGCGCCCTTCAGGGCGCTCTCGGAGAACAGCACGCCGTTGTTGGCGAGGATGGCGACGGGAAAACCCCAGATATGGGCGAAGCCGCACACCAGGGTCGTCCCGTAGAGGGGCTTGAACTCGTGGAAATCCGAGCGATCGACGATCCGCCCGATGACCTCGCGCACGTCATAGGGCGCGCGCACGTCGTCGGGGATGACGCCGTAGAGCTCGGCCGGGTCGAGGGCGGGCGGCGCCGGGTCGGCCAGTTCGATGTCGATGGTCTTGGGCCGGTTCAAGGTGGCGACGATGTCGCGCACCAGGTCCAGGCCGTGGGCGTCGTCCTCGGCGACATGGTCCACCACCCCGGAGCGGCGGCCATGGGTGTCGGCGCCGCCCAGTTCCGTGGCCGAAATGACCTCGCCCGTGGCGGCCTTCACCAGGGGCGGGCCGGCCAGGAAGATGGTGCCCTGGCTCTCGTCGCCGGAGCCCCTGACGATGACGGACTCGTCGCTCATGGCGGGCACATAGGCGCCGCCGGCGGTGCAGCTGCCCATCACGCAGGCGATCTGCGGGATGCCCTCGGCGCTCATTTGGGCCTGGTTGAAGAAGATGCGCCCGAAATGGTCGCGGTCCGGGAAGACCTCGGCCTGGTGCGGCAGGTTGGCGCCGCCGGAATCCACCAGATAGACGCAGGGCAGACGGTTCTGCAGAGCGATCTCCTGCGCCCGCAGGTGCTTCTTCACGGTCAGGGGGAAGTAGGCGCCGCCCTTCACCGTGGCGTCGTTGGCCACGATCATCACCTCGCGTCCGGACACCCGGCCCACCCCGGCGATCAGCCCGGCGCCCGGCGCCTCGTCGCCGTAGAGGCCGTTGGCCGCCAGCTGGCCGATCTCGAGGAAGGGCGAGCCGGCGTCGAGCAGCCGTTCTACCCGGTCGCGGGGCAGCAGCTTGCCGCGGCCGACATGGCGCTGGCGCGTGGGCTCCGGGCCGCCGAGCCCCGCGGTCGCCACCCGGTCCTTCAGGTCCTCGGCGAGGCGACTGTTGAGGTCATGGTTGCGCCGGAAGGCGTCGGACCGGGGGTCGATCTGGGAGGTGAGGCGCATCAGTCGGCCAGGAGTTCGCGGCCGATCAGGAAGCGGCGGATCTCGTTGGTGCCGGCGCCGATGTCATAGAGCTTGGCGTCGCGCAGGAACCGCTCGACGGGCCACTCGCGGGTATAGCCGGCGCCGCCCAGCGCCTGGATGGCTTCCAGGCTGACCTTCACCGCATTCTCAGAAGCCAGCAGGATCGAGCCGGCGGCGTCGAAGCGGGTGGTGCGGCCCGCGTCGCAGGCCCGCGCCACCGCATAGACATAGGCTCGCGCCGAGTTCAGCGCGACATACATGTCCGCGACCTTGCCCTGCATCAGCTGGAAAGAGCCGATCGGGCGACCGAACTGCTTGCGCTCCTTCACAAAGGGCAGGACCACGTCCAGGCAGGCCTGCATGATGCCCAGGGGCCCGGCCGCCAGGACGGCGCGTTCGTAGTCGAGGCCGCTCATCAGCACGCCGGCGCCGCCGTTCAGGGGGCCCATGACGTTCTCGTCGGGGATTTCGCAGTCCTGGAAGACCAGTTCCGCGGTGTCCGAGCCGCGCATGCCCATCTTGTCCAGCTTCGGCGAGACCGAGAAGCCTTTGACGCCCTTCTCCACCAGGAAGGCGGAGATCCCCTTGGCGCCCGCCCCAGGGTCGGTCTTCGCATAGACCACCAGCACATCGGCCTGGGGGGCGTTGGTGATCCAGAACTTGGTCCCGTTGAGCACATAGCGGTCGCCGCGGCGCTCGGCGCGGAGGCTCATCGACATCACGTCCGAACCGGACCCGACCTCGGACATGGCCAGCGATCCCACGTGCTCGCCCGTGATCAGCTTGGGCAGGTAGCGGTGCTTCTGGGCGTCCGTCCCCCACCGGCGGATCTGGTTTATACAGAGGTTGGAGTGGGCGCCGTAGCTGAGCCCGACGGAGGCCGAGGCGCGCGACACCTCCTCCATGGCGATGCAGTGGGCCAGGTAGCCCAGGCCGAGCCCGCCGAACTCTTCTTCGACGGTGATGCCGTGCAGGCCCAGCTCGCCCATCTTGGGCCACAGCTGCCGCGGGAAGCTGTTGGTGCGATCGACCTCGTCGGCGATCGGGCTGATCTCGCCCTGGGCGAAGCGCGCCGTACTGTCCCTGATGGCGTCGATTGTCTCGCCAAGACCAAAGTCGAACTGCATATCGCCTCACCTAAACGAACATACGTTTCTTTCCTTGGATAAACCCCGGAGCCTCATCGGGCAAGCCTATTTCGCGGTCAGGCCGTCGAACACTAGGGTCTCGTGGAGGTCCACCAGGGCGTCGACGGAGAGGCGCCCGTCCGGTCGCCACCAGGAGGCGATCCCGGTGAGCATGGCGATGATGGCGAAGGTGGTCACGCGTACGTCCCGGACCCGGAACGCGCCGCTCTCGTGGCCGTCCCTGAGGATCGCATCGAGCTGCTTTTCATAGGCGTCCCTCAGCGCCACCACGGCGAGACGGTGGTCAGGATCGAGGCTGCGCAGCTCGAGATTGACGATCCGGATCTGCCGGTTTCGCGCGATGTGGTGGCGGACGTGGAAGCCGATGAACCGGCGGAGCCGCTCGGACGGGAGGGCCGTGTCCGGCAGCAGGCCGGCGGAGGCGCTCTCGAGCAGCTCCTCCATGTAGTCGCGCATGATGCCGAACAGCAGGTCCTGCTTGTTGGGGAAGTGGTTGTAGAGGGACGAGGGTTGGATGCCGACCTCGGCGGCCAGCTGGCGCATACTCATGGCTTCGAACCCATGCAGCGAGATGAGGTTGATCCCCGCCTGGCGTATGGTTTCGGCCGTCTTCGCCCCGACCGATCCCTTCGTTCTCGCCATACGCCGACTCTCCCGCGGCCCCACATTCCACCCCCGGCGGGCAGTTGCAACGGCCACTCAGGGCGGACGGATACGAATGATCGTTTCTGTGCGCCGGCGAAATCTAGAACGCGCGCAGGTTCTCGCGGAACCGGGTCGAGTTGTAGCTCGACCGTGTCAGGCCCCGGCGCTGCAGCGCGGGGGCGAGGCCGTCGGTGACCTCGGCCACCATCCGCCGGGTGATGTTGTTGAGGATGAGGAAGCCGTCGCCCCCAGCTTCCTGCATCAACGCCCCCATCTGAGCGGCCACGGAATCCGGCGTGCCGGCGATTTCCAGTTTGTTGGCCTGGCCGGCGAGCTCGCGGAGGCTCTTACCCTTGCCGCGCGCTGCGAATTCCATGAGCACGCTGCGATGCCCTTCCGTCTCGATTTCCGGCAGGGGCTGTTCGGGATCGAACTTCGAGAAATCAATTCCGCTGAGCATGGACAGGCCTGCCATCCGCTTAGAGATGTCTGCTTCTTCCTGGTCGCGATAACGCTGATGCTTGGCCTTGGCCTCGTCTTCCGTCTCGCCGAGGAACAGGCGCACGAGGTAGAGGACCTTGGTGTGGTCGGGGTTCAGGCCCGCCTCGGTGCGCAGGTCGCGGATGTTCTGGCGATAGGACTTCATCTTGTCGACGGTGACGGCGTCGGCCATGACGATGTCGGCGTGCCGGGCCCCGAACGCGCGCCCCGCCGGTGACCCGCCCGCCTGGAAGACCACGGGCCGCCCCTGGGGCGCGGCGACGATGTTCAGCGGACCCCGCGTCTTGAAGAACTCCCCCTCGAAATTGATCGGCCGCACCTTGGTGTGGTCGATGTAGGTGCCGCTGGCCTCATCCATCACCAGGGCGTCCGCATCCCAGGACTCCCACAGGGCGCTCACCGCCTCCATCCATTCCTCCGCCATCCGGTAGCGGGTGGCGTGGGGGATCAGGTCTTCCAGGCCGTAGTTCTGCATGGCGCGAAGACTGCTGGAGGTGACCAGATTGACCCCGGCCCGGCCACCGGTGAGATGGTCGATGGTCGAGACCAGGCGGGCCAGGGTGTAGGGCGGATAGAAGCTGGTCGAGGCGGTGGCCGCCAGGCCGATATGCCGGGTGGCCGCGCCCATCAGCGGCAGATAGGGAAAGGGATCGTGCTTGGGCGCCGTGAAGCCTCGCTTCAGGTAGAATTCCATCGACCCGCCGTAGACGTCGGGGATCATGGCCGTGTCTTCGAACATGACGCAGTCCAGGCAGGCCCGCTCAGCCGCCCGGGCCAGGTCGACGAACAGATCGGGCGTCATCCATTCCGTGCCGCCCTGACCGGACCAGGTCTCATTCCAGGACTGCAGCGACGCGCCGAAACTGACGAACCAACCGAGATGAAACATTGTCCTGAACTCCCTGGACACGAAAGACGGCGCGGCGAAGTCTAGAAATAGCCCTTCCCGATCTGCAGCTCGGTCAGTTCGTAGTAGGTTTGCATGTAGCCGGTGACATGGGCCTTGAGCAGAATGTAGTTGCCGTCGGCCGTGACCCAGACATGGTAGGGGGGATGAATATCCGCCCCCATGTAGTCGTCGTCTTCATTCTGTCCGAGGCGAAAATGCAGCGCCTTGAACTCGCCGGCGGCGACGGTGATCATCTCCTCGCCCACGAAGACCATCGTCACATAGCTCGGCCGCTTAACAAGGATCGGGCCGTCGGCGCCGCGGTGATGCACCGAACACATCATCAACGGACCGACCTTCTGCATGCCGGGGCCCTTCGACAGGTCGTAGTGGCTGGTGTGGAAGGCGTCGGCCATCAGCGGATGGGTGGCGAACAGACGGACGGGCGTGTCGAGCGCGAACCGGGTCGAGATGCGCCCCTGCTCCACCGTGAACCCCTTGGACTCCGCCAGGGTGGGGGTGAAGCGGTACCAGGTGCAGCCGACGAAGGCCTCGTCCACGGTCAGGCGGATGAAGGCGTCGGTGGGCATGTTGTTGCGGTCGAAGCTGGCGGTCACGTCCCGCAGGACCCGGGGCGAGCCATCGTCGATGGCGCAGTGGGCCCGCAGCGTGCGGCCGCCGTCCACCTGCCGGGTCACCACGAAGGTTTCCCCGCCCCGCACCTCGCCGTATCGCTCGGGCTTGCGCGAGGAATAGACGAGGCGACCGCGGATCGTGTCGTGCTCCATGGTCTAGGCTCCAGTCCGTGTCGGTGGCGGTCCTGCGCGCATCAGGCGCCGACCTGGGATTCGATGATCTCGAGAAGTCCCCCGTCGGGCGCGAGCATCGCGCCTGCCCTGCGGCCCAGGTACAGGGGGCCCGGCCTCGCCCGAGGGGGCGTGATCCATGGTCCGGGGACCGCGTCCAGATCGGGAACCGAGGCCGTGGTCATGGCGATCCCCGACGGGAAGGCGCCGGGAGGATCACGGTCAGCGGCGGCCTGCGCGGGCAGCTCGCTCATCTCCAGCTGGACAAGCCCGTCGCGCTGGGCGGAGCGCAGCTTGACCAGGGTGTCCGCCGGACGGCCGAACGCCCGGTTGATGTGGCCGTATTTGATCGCCATCGTCATGCGCGGGACGACGCCGAGCTGGCGCTCGAGCCAGGCAAAGGTGGCGTCGCTGTCCAGGCAGCCGATCACCATGATGAAGATATAGTCGATCGGCGTCTGCGCCCGGGGCAGGCCGTTTCCGGGAACCTTGGACTTGACCTCCGTCAGGTAGACCACGTCGCCGTCGGGGCCCAGCACCTGCATGGCCTGGATGGTGGCCAGCTCTCCCACCGCGCCGGGGGCGCCGATCACCTCGAAGGGCGAGCCGGCCATGTGCGCGGCGGCGGCCATGACATCCTCGACGCAGATCTCCATGGCCATCCATCCGAGGGCGCCGAAGGGCGGGCGACGGCGGGTCGGCCGCCCCTCCACGAAGCGGATGAAGATCGCCTTGCCTGAGGCCGGCCGCAGCAGTTGGAACGGCCGGCCTTCCAGGTCCGGCGCGCCCCAGCTGGCGGCCAGACCGCCGTCCACCGCCCCGCTGTCGACGATCTCGTAGCTGAACCAGTCCGCGTATCGCCGCGCCGAGGCGGCGGCGTCGGCGACATTCAGGGTGGCGCAGCTCAACATCGGGAAACCATGCTCTCCAGCCCCGCCGCGTCGCGGCGGGGCTGGTCATTGACGCGACGCTAGAAGTTCGCCCGGACCCGGACCTGCACCGTGCGCGGCTCGTTGGCGTAGGCCGTCAGCGAGGGACTGATCGCATTGGCCAGTTGCACCGTGGCCTCGAAATACTGCTCGTCGGTGATGTTCTTCCCCTCCAGGGACACCGCCCATTCGCGGCTGGGGCTGCGCCAGGTGAGCGACGCATTGAGCAGGTCATGCTTGGGAGTCGCGGCGATCGGCAGGGTGTTGGACACGTTGTTGAAGAACCGGTCGACGTGCTGCCAGTCCATGGTGACGGTCAGTTCGCCGGGAATGGCGGTGATCGGCAGCACGTAGGAGCCCCCCAGGGTGGACTTGAACGGCGAGACGCCCTTCAGCTTGCGATCCTGGCAGTTGACGATGGAGGTGTTGGAGATCGAACACTGGAACGGCGACGTGTATTTGCCGTCCAGGAAGGCCAGGGCGCCGTAGAACTGCAGACCCTCGGTGACCTGCCAGACGGGTTCCAGCTCAAGACCATCCACCTGGGCGCCCGCCGCGTTGGACGTGTAGCTGGAGACGGTGCCAGGGAAGAAGACGGGCAGTTGCATGCCCGTGTATTTGGCGCGGAACAGGGCGGCGTTCAGGCGGAAGCGCTTGTCCGGCGTCGTGTATTTGGCCCCCACCTCGTAGCTGTCCACCTCTTCGGCGTTGTAGGGTGTCGGCTTGCCGTCCCCCTGGCCGCCGGTGTTGGTGTTGGGGGGAACCGCGTTGAAGCCCCCGCTCTTGAAGCCCTTGGTGAACGACGCATAGAGGAACAGGTCGTCCGTCGCCTTCCAGTCCAGGCCGATCTTGGGCGTCGTCGCGCTGAATGACTTGGATCCCGTCTGTTTGAAGGTCCGCTGGGTGGGATAGAACTGCGTCAGCTCCTGGTCTTCGTTGGTATAGCGCAGGCCGGCGACGATGCTCAGGGCGTCGGTGAGCTTGTAATTGGCCTGGGCGAAGACCGCGCCGGCCTTGCCGGTGCGATCCTTGGTGGCCGGGGTGGAATAGGGCGCCCGGTCCGTCTGGAAGCCGTGTTCATAGAAATAGTAGACGCCGCCAGTCAGGTTCAGCTTCTCGGTGGCGTAGGCGACATTGAATTCCTGGCTGTAGAACCGGTCGCTGACCGTCCAACTCGTGCCCGCCAGCCCGCCGCCGGCCAGCATGGCCAGGGGCGTGTCGGTGATGTTGCGGATGGAGCCGTAGCCGCTGATGGAGCTCAGCGTCACCGAATCCGTCAGCCGGTAGACGATGTTCACCGAGGCCTGCTCGCTGTCGTTCTTGGACGCGCGGGCGCCGAACAGTTCGGTGGTGCGCAGGTCGCGGGTGAGGCTGGCCTTGGGATTGACGACCCCCGGCCCTATCAGCACCGGCGTGCCAACCTGGACGTCGTTGTGGTCACGCACCACCCCGAGGGCGAGTTCGATATCGAGCTTGTCGGTGGGCTTGATCAGCAGCTTGCCGCGAACCGCGAGGGAGTTGCGGGCGTTGATGTCCTCGCCGTAGGCCGGGGCGGCGAGGATGCCGTTGCGGCGGCGGGTGACAAAGCCCAACGAGCCCGCCACCTTGTCCGACACGATCGGACCGCTGATATAGCCGCGGATATCCACGGCGTTATAGTTGCCGACGGCGACATCGCCGCCATAGGTCAATTTGAACGACGGCGACTTGGTGACGATCTTGACCGCGCCCCCCGAGGTGTTGCGCCCGTAGAGCGTGCCTTGCGGGCCCCGCAGCACCTCGATCCGCTCGACATCGAACAGATCGAAGAACTGGCCCTGGGCGCGGGGCTGATAGATGTTGTCGAGATAGATGCCGACAGCGGGATCGAACAGCGCGCCGCCGCTTTCCTGGCCGACCCCCCGCAGCACGATGCGGGTGATGGTCGAAATGCCCGCGGCGCCGGTGATCAGGATGCCCGGGACCTGGCCGTTGAGGTCCTGGACGTTGTTGATCTGGCGTTGTTCGAGCATGGCCGGAGACAGGGCCGAGACCGCGATCGGGGTCGTCTGCAATCCCGACGCGAAGCGCTGGGAGGTGACCACCACCTCTTCCAGTCCCGTGTCCTTGGACGCCGGCGCGCCCGCCTGGGCGTAGGCGGCGCCGCCGCTCGCCAGCGACACCAACGCCGTCGTCATCACGGCCAAAGCCCTAATACGCATAAAGTCCCCTCCCCGTTTTTTGCGGCCTCTCCCAGAGGGCCGCAACACACGCTATATCTTTAGGGCATGGGCTGGCAAGGCGATCGTCAAACTGCGGACTGTCCACAGTCTGACGATTTTGCCCGGACGAGGTCGCGATCAGGCGGGGGTTGCATACAATCTGAACAGACGTCGGCCGAACGCCAGGCTCAGCAGAGCCAGGAGGCTGGCGCCCGTCAGGACCAGGGCCAGGGCGGGGGCGATCCCATGGGCCGTGGGGAACAGGTGATCGCTGAGCAGACCGGGCAGATAGGAGCCCGCGCTCATGGAAACGATGCCGGTCAGCATGGTGTAGATCGCCACGATCTTCCCCAGCTGCCGACTCGGGGTGAGGGTCGCCAGGGCGGTCAGGATCGACGCCGTGATCATCCCTGAGATCGCGCAGATGAGTCCCACGGTGATGATCGACACGGTCCCGGACGGAGCCAAGCAGGCGACGCCGCCCAGAAGCACATAGCCGCCCGCGCAGGACATGGCGGTGAGGATCGGCGCGTCCCGTCGTCCGCGGGCCAGCAGCGCCGCCATCACCCAGCCGCTGCCCAGGGCCGACAGCAATCCCAGCGTATTGGAGCTGAAGCCGAACAACAGGCCCGTGCGCTCGGGGGTCCAGCCGTGGACGCGCATCAGCAGGGTCGGGAACCAGCTGAGGAGGGCGTAGGCGCAGGTCACCGTCAGCATGCCGCCCGTCATCACCAGGGCGTAGACCAGCCATTTGGACGATCCCACTCGCGGACCCTCCTGCCCTGGCGCGGCGGGCGCGGCGCGGGCCTCACGGCGCAGCGGATCGCGCACGCCCAGCAGGAACACGGCCGCCAGCAGGATGCCGGGAATGCCGGTGATGACGAAGACGAGCTTCCAGGGCGCCAGATCGCCGAGAAGCCCAGGGTATCGACCGATCAGGTCGCGCGAGATGCCGAGCAGATAGCCCACCGACACCAGGGCCGTGACCGAGCCGACGGTATTGCCCGCCACATAGATGCCGTAGGCCTTGCTGCGCTCCTGCGGGGCGAACAGGTCGCTGATCATCGAGACGGCCACGGGGGCCAGCGCGGCCTCGCCGATGCCTACGAGGCTGCGCATCACGAACAGCTGGGTGAAGCTGTGCGACAGCCCGCAGCCGATATTGGCGAGGCTCCACAGCAGAAGTCCGGCGACCAGGATGCGGACCCGGTTGTAGCGGTCCGCCATGATCCCGAGGGGAATGCCGAGGAAGCTGTAGACGACGCTGAAGGCGAACCCCTGCAGCAGCCCGATCTGGCCGTCGGAGATTTTCAGGTCCGCCTTGACCGCGTCCACCATCAGCGACAGGGCGACCCGGTCCAGGAAGGCCACCGCATAGGCGGCGGCGAGCAGGCCCAGCACCGTCCAGGCCTGCTTCGGCTTTGGCCAGGCCAGGGTGTCGGCAGGGCCGGCGGCGACGGGAGTGAGCATCGACCTACAATCCCGGGCGGGTGATGGAGCCGCGAGCCGAGGCGGAGATGTCGCGATGCTGCACCGAGATCAATTCCTTGCCGAGTGAGTCAAGTCAAAGCCCCGATGGAAGGATAACGGCCGCCGCCGCCGGACGACCCAGCGGACGTTTCGTTGCGTGACGGACGGCGAGGCCGGCCAGACTGGACCAAGTTTTTTCTTGCGTAAAGGCGCGGGCAAACAACAAAGTCCTGGGCAGCGCGAGACTTGAAACGCCGGATGAAAGGCCGAACGGCCGGATTCGCGGCGCGGCCCGCGCGTCCCTGCGACTATATTGATCAAGAGGCGGCTGACCCTTGCGGATGTTGAATACCGGATCGTCGGCCTGGGGCGTGCGGGCGCGCATGGCCCTGTACGCCAAGGGTCCCGAGGCCGAGGCTCAGCTGGACCTTGTCGCGCCCGATGGCCCCTTGAACAGACCGGACTTCAAGTCCCGCTATCGCTTCGGGCGTGTGCCGACCCTGTGGGTCGATGACACGGTGGTGCTCCAGGAATCGGAGGCGATCATGGAGTATTTCGACGAGCGCTTCCCCGACCCGCCCCTGAAGCCCGCCGCGATCCTGGACCGCGCCCGCATGCGCATGCTGGTGCGCCTGACCGACGACTCGGTGATGGGCGCCATGAAGGTGCTGTTCGCCAACCGGGATCCGGCCAGGCGCGACGCCGAGGCCGTCGCCAGGGCGATGCTGGGGTTGAACGACGGCTATGACCGGGTCGAGCACTATATGGACGGCGGGGACTACGCCCTGTGCGGCCAGCTGACCCTGGCCGACTGCACCCTGGTGCCGACCATCTGGCTGAGCCTCGACTTCCTGCCCTTCTTCGACGCCCCCTCGCCCTTCGCGGACCGGCCCAAGCTGTCCGGTTACTGGGATGCCATCCAGGCGCATCCGGTGGTCAGCCGGATCCTTGGCGAGATGTCAGATCACCTGCGGGCGGCGCGCGCCGCCCGCATCGCGGAAGAGGCCGCCGTCGCGGCCGCCGGCTGAGCGATCAGGCCTGTTTGCGGGCCCCGAAGATGAACCAGCCCCCGCGGCCATGCGGCGGGGCGGCCACCTTGCCGGCCAGGAACTCGGGATAGCGATCAAGATCGAAGCTGGTGACGTCGGGAACCGTCACCTCGAACGCCGCCTGGCGGTCGAACCCGGCCTGGACCACCAGTTCGGTGGGATCCTGGGCCCGGAAGGCCGCGTAGAAGGGCTCGTTGTTGTTGCGCGTGTCCCAGTCGAAGGTGAAGTTCAGGAACGGGTCACAGGCCTTGTGCGGCGGCAGCTCCATAAAGGCCAGGACGCCGCCCGGCGCCAGCAGCCGGTAGGCCTCGGCGAGGATGCGTCGGGTGGCCGCCACCGGCACCTCGTGCAGGAAGAAGCTGGAGACGATCAGGTCGAACTTGCCGTCCGGAAAGTCGGTCTTCTCGGCGTTCTGCTGGCTGTAGTGGACGGGCATGCCCTCGAATTCCGCCTTGGCGTGGCCATAGCGCAGGCCGGGCGCGGCGACGTCGATCCCGTAGGCCTCGGCCCCCTCGAACGCCTTGGGATAGGCGGTCAGATTGGCGCCCGACTGGGTGGCCATGTCGAGCACGGCGCGGGGATGGAAATCGGGATAGGTCTGCTTCAGCCAATAGGCGATGGACTCGCCGACGCCGCCGAAGTTGCGCGTCTTGTTGATGCGGTTCTTGCCCGAGCTGGAGGACAGGCCTCGGCCCATCAGCACGCCCTGGGCGACATCGTCCTCGGTGAATTCGGTGTGATAGCAGCCCGGCGAGAGGTGGACGTCGAGCTGGCTGACATAGGGGGGAATGGGCAGGCTGGGATCGAGGCGCAGGGAGCCCCCCGCCGGATTGACCTGGGCCGCCTGGCGCGCCACCTGGATCATCTCCGGCAGCGCCCGCTCCACCGCCGGCTGACGCGCCAGCGGGCCCATCTCCTGGGCGTTGTAGCGAATGGCGCTGTAGAACTTGAAGAAGTGATCGCCCTTGATCGCCTCCGCGATCTCGCGCGAATCCGGATCGCGGCCGTGCTCGGCGACGAACTTCGGCTTGACGTTTCGCTCGTAGGTCTTGGACACGTCGAACCGCAGGTTCAGCAAGGCATGGCTGTGCAGCACGGCCACCGCCCGTTGCCGCGCATATTCGTCGTGGGTCGGTTTCAGCAGGCTGTCGATGTCGGCAAGGGGCTCGGCCTGGGCTGAGGTGTTGGCCTGCATCATCGACGTATCCTTCCGGAGAATGGGCCAAAGGATATAGCCATTGCCTCTCCGGCACAAGCGAGCCCAGGGCGCGACGGGCCCCGGCGGATCAAGTCCCGGCCGGCCCCAGGGTTGGACAAAACCCCGGCGGCGGGCATGGTCGATCCATGCCGCAGCTCGACCGATCCTCGACCTGGCCCCTCGGTCAGCGCTCCGCCTGGGCCGTGGCGGCGCTGCTGACCTTTGCCTACGCCATCGCGCTCATCGACCGCAATTTTCTCGCCCTGGTGTTCGAGGACATCAAGGCGGACCTCGCCCTGTCGGATTTCATGGTCGCGCTGATCATCGGCCCGGCCTTCGCGATCTTCTATATCGTCATGGGACTTCCCCTCGGCTGGCTCTCGGACCGGACGCACCGGCCCTTCCTGATGGCTGCCGGCATGGTGCTGTGGTGCCTGGCCACCGCCTCCTGCGGGCTGGCCGGCGGGTTCGCCGCCCTGTTCGTCTCACGCCTGGCGGTGGGGTTCGGCGAGGCGACCCTGTCTCCCTGCGCCCTGTCCCTCATCGCCGACTATTTCCCCGAGCACGCCCGCGGCCGCGCGATCGGCGTCTATGCCTCCGGAGCGCTGTTCGGCGCCGGCGCCGCCTATCTGCTGGGCGGCCAGGTCGTCGGGCTGATGTCGGCCCGGCCCCACCTGGGCTGGGCGCCTCTGGACGCGCTGCGGCCCTGGCAGGCCTCCCTCGTCTTCCTCGGCGCCCTGGGTCTGGCGGTCGCCGTTCCGATGCTGTTCATCCGTGAACCGAGGGGCGGCGGGCGCGCCCGGCGCGAGCGCATCTCCGGTCCGTCCATGGCCCAGGCGATCCGGATCATGTCCGCGCGCTGGCGCGTCTATGGCGGGGTGATGCTGTGCATCGCCAGCCTGTTCATCGTCGGCTACACGAGCCTGTGGACGGTGGCCCTGTTCCAGAGGACCTGGGGGTGGACCGCCGCCCAGATCGGCGCCGCCAACGGCATCCTGATCATCGCCACCGCCTTTCCCGGGGCGACAGTCAGCGGCTGGCTCGTGGACCGCCTCAACCGCAAGGGCCGCCACGACGGGGCGATCTTTGTCCTGATGGGGGGCGTCCTCGTCATCGGCCCCGCCTTCTGCCTTTACCCCCTGATGCCCAACGGCGCCCTGGCCATCGCCCTGCTGGCCGTGGGGACCTTCGCCCAGGGGATCATCAGCGGGGCGGGCCCCGCCGCGATCATGCAGATCACCCGGCGCGAAATCCGCGGGCAGGCGGCAGCCTGGTACTACCTCATCGTGACCCTGTGCGGCCTGTTCGTCGGCCCTCCCATGGTCGGCCTGCTCACCGACATGCTCGGGGGCGCCCATATGCTGCGCTACAGCCTGTCGGCCATCGGCCTGGCCTTCAGCCTGCTGGCGTTCGTCGCCCTGCCCGCCACCCGGCGCGGCTATCAGTCCGCCGCCGTCGAGACGCTCGCCGCCGAGGCCGCCGCCAGGGCCCCGCCCTAGTCCTCGAGAGGCCTCTTCTGGACCACGCCGCCGATGTCCGGGCCCTCGCTGGCGATGTGCCACTGGAACTTGGCGGAATGGTAATGACAGTAGATGTGCTGGATAGGCCGCCCAGCCTCGTCGCTAAGCACTCGCTCCACCTGGAGCAGGGGCGAGCCGATCGCCACCCCCAGGAGGGGCGCCGCCTGGGGTTCGGCCACCACGGCGGAAATCCACTGCTCGGCGGTCAGTCGCAGCATGCCCTGGCGCTGCAGCAGGACCGTCAGGGTGAATGTCTTGAGCTCCTTTTTCGAGAAGCGCTTGGAGACATCCTCGGGAACATGGCTGACGACCAGGGAGAAAGGCTCTCCCTCGATGAGCCGCCGTGATACCGAGCGCACAATCGGGGCGCCCACAGCGATGTCCAGGCGCTCGGCCGTGTCCCGCGAGGCCTTGGCCCTGCCCGTCTCCAACAAATCGGTGCGGGTGGACAGGCCCATCCGCTCGATGGACTCCACCAGCCCGTCGTAGGACCCCCGCACCAGGGGCGCCTGGACGCTGGCCGCCACCACGGTGCCGCGGCCGCGCTGGCGCACCACGATTTTCTCCGCGGCCAGGTCGTTGACCGCCCGGGTGATCGTTATCCGCGAGACCCCCAGCAGATCGGCGAGCTCGAACTCGCCGGGGAGCGCCTCGTCCGCCGCCAGTTCGCCGCGACGGATCTTCTCCCTCAAGATCAGATAGGCCTGATGATAGAGCGGTGTTGGCAGGGAGCCGTCGAGACGCGGCCACTCTTGATCATAACGCATGCGCGAACTGGAATCCCGTCGTACGCCGCCCCTCGGGCGGATGGCGCCGGCTAATATATCTTTATGGCATGCCAGACAAACCCGCCGGGATCACGACCCTGTCGGGCGACCGGTCACCAGCCCTCGTGCAGCTCGACCAGTTCGTAGCGACGGTTCGATCCTTCCGAGCGCAGGCCGATGAAGTCGCCATCGGACGTGGTCCAGATATCGTAGGGCGGGTGCTCGCTCTGCATCTGCCCGGCCGTATCGACGATCTGGAAGTGCAAGGAATCGAACACCCCCGCCTCGACCTCGATTCGTTCGGGCCCCACGAACTGCATCCCCGTCTTCAGCATCCATAGCATCGGCCCCGTCTTGCCGGAGGCGTCGGCCGAGGACAGCACGCCCATGGTGTGCTGGCGCCCCGGCCCCTTGGACAGGTCGTAGTTGGCCATATGCCAGGCGTCCGACTGGATGGGGTCGGTGCCCACGAAGGCCAGGGGGTCGGTCAACTCATGGCTGTTGGACAGCCGTCCGCCGCGCGCATTGCGCCCCTCCAGCGACACCCGGTTGGGCAGGAAATCGAGCCAGCCGGAGCCGAGATATTCGCCGCCGACCTCGATGCGGACGAAGGCCTCCGAGGCCTTGCCGTCGGCGCCGTAGGTCATCACCACGTGCCTGAGGACCCGCGGATCGACGTCGTGTTCGCACACCGCCGACAGGGTCCGCCGGCCATCGGGCTGGAAGGTCATGTGGAAGCGTTCGCGCCCGTGTTCCTGGCCGCGGCGCGCCTCGTCCATGAACCGGTAGGACATTTTTCCGCGGCGGGTGCGATGCTGGCTCATGGGCGTCCTTGCTGGCGAGACGGGGGTGTCGACAATTAGCAGGGGCCGGAGGATCGATCGTCAAGCAAAACCCGGCGGCGGGCCCGCCCACGGCGGATGATCCCTTCGGCGACAGCGATATTGATGACCCAGGCGGCGCCCATCAGCACCGCCCGCATGGCCGGCCCAGGCTCGCCCGCCACGATGACCCAGGGCAGGAAGGTGAGCACCTGGGTTCCCGCCCCCTGCCCCAGGGCATAGGCCCTGATCATCCACGCCCCATGGGCGCTACCATCACCCTTCCGCACGGCCGCGACGGCCATGAGGATGGCCGCGGCCATGCCGAGCCCGACGGCCACGCGCATCCCGTAAAGAGCCGCGCTGTCGGTGCTGATGCGCGCATAGACCTGGTTCATCCACAGGCCCGTACCTGCGGCCAGCAGTCCGCTGGCGATCAGCGCCACGCCCGCCCGGCGGTGCCACCGAGGATGCCCTCGGCGCCACGCCGGCGCGAACTGCCAGGCGCCCAGCAGGCAGTAGAGGCTGACGGCCAGGATATGGATCGTCACCGGTGTGGGCGAGGCGAAGAATCGGATGTCCGCGGCGGAGGCGACGGTCCCGGTGGCCAGACGTGACAGGCGCAGGATCCCGGCCAGCATCGGGACGGCGCTGAGCGCGACGAGTCCCGCGACAGCCAGGTAGCCACGATCGGAGCGAGGCGGATCGTCCTCGCCGCTGGCGACGCGTGTGGTCATGGTCGCCGCCCCCGCGGCTTCGTTCAGCCGGCGGTGGGGGAGGAAGGCCTCCCGCGCCCGCGAAGGCCTCCGATGCGCCATGCGCCCGGCGAAGCCTGATCGCAAGCCCTGGTGCTCTTGTATGAGCATAATGCTTCAGCCATCGGCCGGGTCGGCGCCGCCCCTCCCGACCTGTCGGCCGATATTCGGACAACCGCTCAGCCACGGCGCCCGGGGCCGGCATCGGCGGCGCGGGACAGGATCGCTTCCACCTCGATCTTGGCCTCGAGCATGGGCTGGAGGGAGCCGTCGCGCAGGCGCCCGAGGGTCGTCGAGCGGGGGAAGGTCCATGTGGTCAACAGGCCGAAGGGGGACTTGTCGACAATCAGGGGCACGGCGAGCGCATGACTTTTCGGCGAGGAGGACGCCAGCCAACCCCGCTCTCGCATCCGCTCCAGCTGCAGCAGCATCCGCGCTTCCCACGGGCCGTAGTCGGGCTCGGGCTGAAATTCGTTGAACAGGCTCTGAAGCGCCGCCTTGCGCTCGCGCGGCGGCCGATAGGCGATCAGCAGGTTGGGCCGGCCATCGAGCAGCATCGGGAACCGGCGACCCGCCGAGAGGCCGCGGTAGACAAAGACGTTGTCCTGATCCGTGGCGCAGCGGATCTCCATCCAGTTTCCATCCGGCGTCGAGATGTTGATCGGCCAGATCAGCTTCTCTTCCAAAGACTTCAGGATCGGCATTACGGTGGGGACCCAGCGCTCCTTGACATAGCCATGACTGAGGCCAAGCACCCGGCTCGTCAGCCAATAGGCGCCAGTGGCGGGATCCTTGGTCAGCATACGATCGTGAACAAGAGTCTCGGCGATTCGGAACACCGTTCCGCGCGGCAAGGCCGTGGCGGCCGCGATAACGCCTGCCGTGGCCCCGTTTCGGCGATTGATGCACTCCAGGATGGAGAAGGCCTTGCCAAGAACCATCACGTGACTGCGCCTGGCTCCGGCGGCCTGTGGGGCGGGCATGGCGCTGTGAAACCTCGTTTCTGAAAGTCCTAGACAGTTGACGATCCAGCACCTTCCGGCCAAGGCCGCAATGGAAATTCGCCCGCGATGCGGGCTGTCGACAGGTTGCGGCCTGTTGGGTCGCAAGCTTAGGCCCTAGCGTTTTCCCAAGCGGCCTCGACAGGCCCACGAGGGGAAACCACATGAAATTCGCATCGAGGTTGGGCCTGCTGGCGACAGCGGCTTTCGCTCCGGCTATCGCCCTGGCGCAGACCCCGGCGGCCAGCGGCTCCGTCGCCGAGGCGGGGCGCGGCCAACTGGAGGAGGTGGTCGTCACGGCGCGCAAACAGAGCGAAGCCTTGCTCGACGTGCCCCTGGCGATCACGGCCCTGACCGGCGCCGACCTGGACCGGCGCCAGATCAACACCCTCGATGACCTCGCCCGGTTCACCCCGGGGTTCTACTATTCGGGCTTCGCGGTCGGCCGCAACGACCGGTCGATCACCATCAGCAATCTGGTGTTCCGCGCCATGCGGCTGGCCAACTTCTCCGGAGTCGGCGCGGGGGCCATGACCTTCATCGACGGCACGCCGCTGGTGTCTGGGGTCGTCGACGATGTCGGCGAACTGGAGCGCGTGGAAGTCATCCGCGGGCCGCAGAGCGCCTATTTCGGGCGCGGCACCTTCGCCGGCGCCGTCAACCTGGTCACACGCGAGCCGTCAGACGTCCTGAAGGCGAAGATCGATGTCGACCTCGGCTCCTACGCCAAGCGCGACGGCAAGGTGACGGTGGAGGGCCCGCTGCTTGGCGACACGCTACGCTTCCGGGTGAGCGGCCGCGCCCGCACGGAAGACGGCCCCTACGACAACGCCTTCGCGCCCGGACAGCGACTGGGCGACCAGTCCACCAAGAGTTTCAACGGCGTCCTCTACGCCAAGCCGACCGAGAGGCTGAAGGCCAAGCTGTTCTTTCGCTACCTTCATTTTGACGATGGCCCGGGGGCCAGCACCACGATCCAGGCCAACCAGTACAACTGCGACGCGGGCCTCGGCGCCGGCCGCAACAACTACTTCTGCGGCGAAGTCCCGCGGGCGGCGACCACCCAGATCGGCTTCAATCCTGTCTCGGCCGCCTTCCTCACCCAGGTGGTGGACAACCGCGCCGGGCTGATCCGCGTGCTGCCGACCAAGCGCCGCGAGCTGGGCCTGAACCGGGATGACTACGCCACCATTCTCAGCGCCGACTACGACCTGGGCGCCGGATATTCGCTGTCGTTCATCGGCTCCTACAACATCAGCCAGCGCTTCGCGATCGTGGACTCTGACGGCTTCGACACCCGGGGCTTCGCCAATCCCCTGTTCCCTGCGCGCAGCGACGTCGACTCTACCCGCGGCAGTTGGGTGATCCTTGAATCGGAGAGCCGCGACGCCAGCCAGGAACTGCGCCTCACCTCCCCCTCGGACAAACGCCTGCGCGGCTCGCTCGGGGTCAGCCACATCTACCAGAACGTCATCCAGACCAACCCGTCGCTGGCGGCCTCGGGCCCGACCAACGGCGGCGGCGGACAGCGCGACAGCGCCGACACCACCGGCCTGTTCGGCGCCCTCAGCTTCGACATCCTGTCCAACCTGACCCTGGACCTTGAAGGCCGCCACCAGATCGACAAGATCCGCACCGTGGCGCCGGCCCCGCTCTACACCCTGTTCACGGCCACCTACCGGTCGTTCACACCTCGTGTCATCCTCAGCTACAAGGTCACGCCCGGCGCGACCCTGTACGGGCTCTATTCCCGCGGCGTCCGGCCCGGCTCGTTCAACGCGGCCCTGACCACCTTCACCCCAGCCGAGGTTACCGAAATCATCCGCCAGACCCGCGGCGGACTCGTGGTGGAGCAGGAATATGTCGACAACTACGAAATCGGTCTGAAGGGCCGGTTCCTCGGCGGTCGCCTGCAGGGCTCCATCGACGCCTATAGGGACGAGTGGACCGACCAGCAGGTTCGCTCCTTCGCCAACATCCTGCGAAACGGCGTCTTCCAATCGGTTCTGGTGATCGGCAACCTCGGCGAGACCGAGCTAAGCGGCGTCGAGATGGAGGGGCAGTTCCAGGCCACCAGCAAGCTGCTGCTGTCAGGCTCGTTCGCCTGGAATCACAGCGAATTCAAGACCTACTTCTGCTCGACCTGCCAGACCGCCATCACGGGCCGCTCCAATGTCAACGGCAACCAGATCCAGAAGGCGCCGGAATATGTCGGCTCGGTCTCGGCCGCCTGGCGCGACCGCTTGACCGAGAACCTCGACTGGTTCGCCCGCGGCGACTTCACCTACACCGGTCGCCAGTATGAGACCGAGGCCAACCTCGCCTATCTTCCCGCCCAGAAGATCGTCAACCTGCGCATCGGCGTCGAGGCCGACCGATACCAGCTCGAGGGCTATGTGCTGAACGCAACGGATGACGACAGCTATGTTGGCCTGGACCGCAACGCCAACGCCATCGTTGGCGGCAACGTCCTCATCGTCGGCCTGCCGCAAAAGCGGCGTTTCGGGGTCAGGGCGAGCTACCGCTTCTGACATCCACAGTGATTGCACGCGTTAAACTGGATACAGGCGTCCGATGATCAGTCCCTATGTGATGGCCGCGTGCCAACCGGCCACCCAGGTGATCTTCGGCGCCGACGGCCGGCTCGTGCCCGAGATGCTCGACGCTAATGTGGAACACTACTGCCGCCTGGTGGAAAAGGCGGTGGACGCGCGCGAGGCCCGCCTGGTGGTTTTTCCCCAGTTCGGGCTCAGCGGCTATGCGCCGGGGCTGACCATCGCCGACTGGATCGCCGCCAGCCTTACCTTCCCGGGCCGCCACAGCGACCGTCTTGGCCGCACGGCGAGGCAGACGGGCGCGCACATCGTCTTCCATGCCACGGAGGCCCACGCCACCTTCCCTGGCCGCTATTTCAGCGCTGGCGCCCTGATCACACCGGACGGCGACCTGGCCCTGGTCCATCGCAAGAGCTACGCCCTGACCACCAAGACGCGTCCGATCGACGTGTATGATCAGTTCGCGCAGGTCCTGCCCGACGGCCTGTTTCCCGTGGCCAGGACCGAGCTCGGGACGATCGGCGTCTGCATCGCTGGTGAGATCTTCTGGCCGGAGTCGGCGCGATCCCTGGCGCTGAAGGGCGCCGAGATCATCTGCAACCCGACGGCCTCGCCCAAGGGGCACGACTATATGGACCGGGCCGGCGCCGCCGCGGTGCGGCCGTCGCGGGCGTTCGAGAACAGCGTCTACCTGGCGATGGCCAACACCTCAGGCTCGGCGATCGACACCGGCGGCCCCTATCTGCCCGCGCCATCGGAGATCTTCGACTACGCTGGCGCATCCATCGGCGTGGCGCCCCCCGGCGCCGACCAGATCGCCTATGGCCTCGTCGACATCGAGGCCCTGCGACGACACCGCACCATCTCCCAGGCCAATTTCATCGCCCAGCTGCAGCCCCGCATTCACGAGGACCCGGCGGGCGAGGCCAACCTCTGGCCGGTCAACGCCTTCACCGACGCCCCCGTCGCCGACCTGGGCCAGCTCACCGGTCTCGAGCGCGACGTCTGGAACCGGCTGGTGGCCGCCGGCCGCGCCATCGACCCCGCCTAGTCTCGACGCGTCAGAAGAGAATCAAAGCCATGCCGCTCGAGATCATCGGGATCCTTCACTACAGCAACTATTCGGAGATCTTCCCGCGCGCCTCCTCGGAATTCGACGCGGATTTTGTGCGCGACTGCTCCCAGGCCCATGACGCCGCCGGCTTCGACCGCGTCCTGATCGCCAATTCGGCGCAGCGTCCCGACAGCATGCCCATCGCCGCCTTCGTTGCCGCCGTCACCAAGAACCTCAAGTTCATGATCGCCCACCGGCCCGGCTTCATCGTCCCGACGATGACCGCGCGGATGCTGGCGACCATCGACCAGCTGAGCAAGGGCCGCTGCGGCGTCCACATCATCACCGGCGGCGACGAGCCCGACCAGCGCCGCGACGGCGACTTCCTCGACAAGGAACACCGCTACGACCGCAGTCGCGAATATGTCGAGATCATGCGCCGCATGTGGAGCAGCGACGCGCCCTTCGACCATGCCGGCGACTACTACAGGGTCGAGGGCGCCTTTGAGGAGGTCAAGCCGTACGGTCCCGAAGGCATCCCCATCTTCTGGGGGGGAACCTCGCCCAAGGCCATCGAGCATGGCGCGGCCGTGGCCGACATCTACGCCATGCCCGGCTTCGCCGTGGACCGGATCCGCCAGCTGATCGCCCAGGTTCGCGCCGAGGCGGCGAAACACGGCCGCCAACCGGAATTTCTGATTTCGATCCGGGTTATCGTCGAGGATACCGAGGAAGGCGCCTGGGCCCGGGCGGACGACTATCTCGACCGCTTCATCGGCCACTCGGAGCGGCAGGGCTTCGTGGTCCCCAAGCCCGGCCAGACCATGGCCGCCGCCGTCGCCGAAGCCAAGGAAAAGGCCCAGGAGGGCGCCCTGATCGGCCGGGTCTGGCGCGGGATCGCCCAGGCGCCCTCTCGCCGGCCGGCCATGCCCTGCCTGGTGGGCGGCCGGCAGGAACTGCTGGAGACCCTGCTCGAATATTTTGACGCCGGCGTCACCCGCTTCATCCTCAGCGGCTACGAGCCGATCCCGGACACCCAGCGCATGGGCCAGGGCCTGATTGCCGACTTCCGCGCCGCGGTGGCCGGGCGCGAGCGGGGCGCGGCCTAGGCCCCGAGGGCCCGCAGCCGCGCCTCGGTGAGATCGTAGCGGCTCAGGGCGGCCAGGCAGAGGCCGGCGGCGGCGGCGGGGATCAGGGCGCAGCAGGCGCGGATGGCGAGGATCGCCGAGGCGGGCTGTCCGCCGACGGGATCCGCCACCCCCGAGACATAGCCCGACCCGGACAGCACCAGACCCAGCACCAGGATTCCCAGCGCCCCGCACGAGGTCTCCAGGAACGACACCGCCCCGGCATAGGCGCCGGCCCGGCGCATGCCGGTGACGCGATAGTCGTATTCGATGATGTCGGGCAACATGGACTGGGCCAGCATGAACACCCCACCGCTGGCGGCGCCCAGCAGCACCCCCAGGACGATCAGGGACTGCGGCGGCCAACCCGGTCCCAGCAGAAAGAACCCGGCCAGGGCCAGCCCCTGCCACACCAGGCCGATGGTCAGGGCCGTGCGCTTGCCGAAGCGCCGGCTGAGGGCCACCCACAGGGGCTGGCTCGCCACCGCCGCGAAGGCCCCCGCCAGGGAACCGGCGCCGAGCCATAGGTCGGACACATGCATCACCCGGCGCACGAACAGCGCCATCGCCCCCGCATGCACCGAGGCGCCGAAGTAAAGCGCCCCCTTCAGCATCACGATCACCAGGAAGGGCCGGTTGGCCAGGGCCAGCTTGAGCTGCCCCAGCGCGGAGGGACGGGGCGCCGTCTCGGGCAGGCCCCAGCGCGCCTTGCGCGTCAGGACGATGGTGGCGAAGGTCGCCGCCAGGCCCGCGGCGGCGATCAGCAGTCCCATCCGGCCATAGGCCAGGGCCCCGACCCCGAGGACCGACAGCAGCACCGGCCCGCCCAGGGACCCGGCGCTCTGCCCCGAGGTCGCGAACAGCACCCGCCACGCCATCATCCCGGTGCGCTCGTGATAGTCGTCGGTCATCTCGGCCGGCATCGCCAGCCAGGGGATGGCGAACAGGGAATAGCCGCTGGAGAACAGCAACAGCCCGGCGCTGGCCCAGGCGATCTTGACCGCCACGCTGGCGTCCAGCGGCACGGTGAAGAGGACCGCGATCGACGAGGCCAACAGGACCCCGCCCAGCAGCATCAGGGGCCGCCGTCGGCCCATCCGGGTCTCAATGCGGTCGGACACATAGCCGATGGTCGGGTCGATCAGACCGTCATAGACCTTGGAGACGGCGATCATGGTCCCGACCAGCGCGGCCCCCAGGGCCACCGTGTCGGTCAGGTAGCGAAACAGCAGCACCGAGAAGGCATAGCTGGCGATCGCCTGTGGGAAGGCCCCCAGCGCCCAGCCGAGGACCACCGCACGGGGCAGGCGCTCGTGTTCGGACGTCGTGGTCATGGACCTTGGTTCCCCTGCGCCTGCGCGCGTTATCGATCGGCCGGAGGCGGCGCCCGAGGGGCCAGCGGAGTCACGGACTGGATGTAGGTCCGCACGATGTCGGCGAAACGCTCCGGCGCCTCCAGCGGCGGGTAGTGGCCGACATCCGGCATGAGCACCTTTGAGACCGGCGCCGCGGTCATGTAGCCGGCCAGGATATCCGCCGTGGGCGGCGTCAGCAGCGGGTCTCGCGCGCCCCACACCAACAGCGTGGGGACGGTGATGGAGGCCAACTGCGCCTGGGTAGTCTGTCGGTCGGCCATGGCCGCGACGATCGCCATCTTCGACGGCGACGGGACCCGTCGGTTCATGTCGTAGTATTCGGCGATCTTCGCGTCATCCGCGCGCTCTGGCTCACCGGTGAAGAAGTCGAAGAAGGCGCGCCAGAAGGCCATAGACCCATAGCTGTTCGACTTGGTCGGCGCCTGGGCCGCCATGGCCCGGCTCTGCCTCATGCCGCCGGACTCCACCGGATCGGCCGGCGTATTGGACAGGACCAGTCGCTCGACCAGAGCCGGCCGCCGCGCCGCGAGGTAGAAGGCGATGGTCCCGCCGCTGGAGACCCCGACGAAGGTGGCCGACCGCACCCCCAGTCGCTCTGTCAGGTCTTCGGTCACCGCCACGGGGTAAAGCGGCAGGTCGAGCAGGGCCTGGGGCGCCGGCCCCGACAGTCCCATCCCCGGCTGATCGAAGCGGATCACCCGGAACTGACCTTTCAGTCGCGCCGCCACCCGGTCGTAGGTCTTCAGCGAGCTGTTGGAGCCGTGGATGAGCACCACTACCGGCCCGCGTCCCTCGTCGATGTAGTGAATTTCGGCGCCGCGCACGATCGTGTAGCGGCTGGCCGCTTGCCCGTACCGCGCCCGAAGCTGTTGCAGGGTCAGATAGTCGGGCGCCGCGTCCGCCGCCCGCGCGGCGGGCGCCAGCAGGAGCGCCGCAAGCCCGGCGGCGAGGACGAAGCGGAAGGGGCGAGTGGCCGAGACGATAGGCAAGGTCGGGCGCCTGCGCTGCAGATCGATGGTCAGCGGCCATCTGCGACCGTAACGACCCGCGCCGTCAACCGACGGCCCGGCGAATGCCGCCCGCGATGCGGGCGCGGGGGCCTTTCCTGGCCCAGGCGGACCTGCGACGCCCATTCGACCGACCCAGTAGTGCGCGGCGATGGGATGTGCGACCTTTTCGGCTGGGCCGGCGCAGCGGGCCGGCAACGCACTCTTTAGGGACAGGCCCATGATCAATCGGCGCACCGCGATCGCATCCTCCATCCTTGGCGCCGCCGGGGCGGCGATGGTGAAGACAGGCGCCGCCGCCGCGCCGCCGCCGGACAACGCCACGCCCGTGGCGCAGACAGGCTCGGCCTTCGCACCCCTGGACCAGTCCAATCCGCTGGACGCCAAGATCATCGCCTTCAACACCGTGTCGCCCAGCGTCGACGCCAGCATCCGCTACTATCGCGACGTGATCGGCATGACCCTGGCGGACGAGGGAAGCCTCGGCGCCAATGTTTCCGGCGCGCCCGGCATCGGCAAGGCCGGCCGTCGCTACGCCACCCTGACCATGCCGAACACGCCCTCCGCCATGGTGCGGGTGTTCGAGGCGCCGGCGGGGGCCGTCGCCAACCGTCCGCGTCCCAACTCTGGCCCCATGGATCCCGGCCTTCTGATCATGGAGGGAGGCACCAGCGATCCCGCCGAGTCCTACCATCGCCTGGCCAGCGCCGGCACGCCGGTGATCACCCCGCCTCGCTACTACTTCTTCCGCAACACCGCCTGGGGCCGCGACGTCGACGTGATGAGCTACGCCGCCTTCGGTCCGGGCGGCGAGCAGATGTTCATCACCGCCAATGTGCGCAGCGACCGTCCGCCCTGGAAGTTTCCGGGCCTGCTGCACTCGGGCTTCAACAACATGGCCGTCACCACCCTGGACCAGCGACCGTCGGAGGTCTTCTACGAGAAGGCCCTGGGCCTGAAGCGCACCTCGCAGATGGAAGCCAACGAGAACAACAACAACGACCTGATCGGGGCCCCGCGCGGCTCCTACTACCTCTGGGGCAATGTCGGCTCGGGCGTGAGCATCGAGATCTGGCAGTTCAACGCCAAGACCGGGACCATGTACCCCACCTCCATGGATCGAACGGGCCTGGCCATGGTGACCATGCGGGTCAACGACCTCGCCAAATGCCGGGCCATGTGCCAGGCGGCGGGCGTGCGCATGATGGGCCAGGGCGCCCTGCCGCTGCCGGGCAAGCCGCGCCAGGACGGCTTCGTCATCCGCGGCGCGGTCGGCGAGCTGATCGAGGTCGTGCCGGCCTGAGGCCGGCGCGTGACCTCGCTAGAGCGTGTTCGCTTTACACAGAAGGGCTCAATCCAACCCCGATCTTCCCGGCGAAAGCCGGGATCCAGATTATAAAGCGCTGACGTTGAGCCTTATGATCTGGGCCCCGGCCTTCGCCGGGGATATCGGAAAGTTGTGCATTGGTCCGACCAATTCAAACGCCCGCTACAGGCTGACGTCGACTCCCACCACCAGGACGGCGCCGCCGCGATCGCGGCCCACGGACCCGTCCTGCCAGATGCCGACGAGGTCCGCCGTCAGGGCCAGGTGGTCGGTGATGGACCGGACGCCGCCGACGGCGAGCAGGCTGCTGGTGAAGCCAGTCGACTCGGTGCGGGCCGCAGAGGCGGCCACCGCCCATCGGGCGTCGCGCCAGGCCAGGCCGGCGTTGACCTCGTGCTGGTCCAAGCCGGCGCGGAAGCGGCCGCTGTCGCCGCGGTCCACATAGCTGCCGCCGAGCACGATCCTGCCCCGGCGGGCCTGGAGGCCGAGGCTGTAGCTCTTGATGTCGGCCAAGCCGGGTCGGTCGGCGGCGCCGAAGTCATAGGCGGCGCTGGCCCCCAGCACCCAACGCCCGACCGGCGCCTCGTACTGGGCGCCCAGTTCGACGGCGTTGCGGTGGACCACGCTGAATCGCGACACCCGCGGCGCCCAGCTGGCCCCCACCCGCAGCCCACGCAGCGGCGGCGAGAAATAGGCGAGCTTGAGCGACTGCCGGGTGTCGTAGGGCCACAGCAGGGCGCTGTCGCCGGCGTAGCGGGCGAAGTCGCCGCGCACCTGGCCCGAACCCAGGACAGGGGCGTAGAACGACATGCGCCGGGCCGGGCCGCTGGTCTCCCCGGCCTCGAGCCGCCCGGCGGTCCCAGAAAGGTGGAGGAAAGCCCGGTTGTTCTTCAGGGTGTCGGGCCGGCTGTCGGCGGTGTCCCCCGACACGAACGCGCCCAGGATCAAGCCGCTGTCTGCGGTCCATTCCAGGCTGGCCGAGCCGTAGCCGTCGATATTGCCGTCCGTGGTGGCCTTGCCCGGGGCGGCGGGATCGTCGATCACCGCGCCGCTAAGGGAGACGCTGGCGTTGGCCACCACCGCCAGCCGGTCGCGATCGTAGCGGAACTCCGCCAGGGCGGGCCCGGCGCAGGCCCAGGCCAGCAGGCCCGCCGCGATCGCCATCCGCATCGTCTTCATTTCCGCCCCGACATTCAAGATTGCGCCGCCGTCCGTACGGCGGTGGTGAGTTCACAGATTGGCTGGTCAGCTCGATCCCGGAGGGCCCGACGGCGCCCCCTGCCGCCGCGCCTGGCGCGACAGGGCCGCCAGCCGCGGCAGGGTCGCCGTCTCCCCGGATAGGGCGGCCACCAGGCCGATGCGGCTGGTTGATCCGTTGGCATAGAGGGTGACCGTCCGCCGGACATAGTGGGCGAGGTCCGGCGACCAGTCCCACACCACCCGCTCGGCCAGCCGCATGGTGCCGGGGCTGTAGCGCTCGCACTGGATCGGCAGGGTGTCGAAGGCGCCGGCCGCCACCTCGACCCGGCCGGGCCGGCCGACCCGGCAGGACCACAGGGCCACCGAGCGCCGCACGTGACCGCCGCGGTCGATTCGGGACACGACGCTGAATCGCGCGGACCGCCCCGGCAGCAGCGGCCACAGCGACTCCGCGCCCCGGCCGACGATGCGTCGGCCTTCTCCGCCATTGAACCGCCAGGCCAGGATCGGCGCGACCGGATTGACGTTGCGACGATAGTGGCTCGCGCCCAGGCCGCCCCATTCGATCGTGTCGCCGGCCACTGACAGGACCCGCTCCACCCGGCCATCCGAATAGACGAAGGCGTCCCCCGGCGCGTAGGCGGGAAGGGGCGCGGCGGCCAAGGTCGCGGCCGCCGCCGCCGCCGCCAGCAGGACGCTCATTTCTCGCTGACCTCGACGAGGCCGTAGCCGAAGATGGGATCGCGGCCCGGCGCTCCCAGGTCGCGCGCCGAGCGCACCAGGGTGTCGACGGCGCGCCGACGGCCGGCCAGGTCGGGGGCGGACAGCAGCGCGGCCAGCCGCGCCGACACCACCGGCGCCGCGAAGGAGGTGCCGCTGACCTGCCGCTCGCTGCCGGTCTCGTCGACGGTGTCGACATCGACGCCCGGCGCGGACAGCACCGTCCAGGGCCCCCGGTTCGCGCGCCGGTAGATCTTGTCCTGCGCGTCGACCGCGGTGACGGCGACCACGTCCTTGTAGGCGGCCGGATAGAGGGGCGGAGCCGCCGGCCCATCGTTGCCGTTGGCCGCGACGATGACGTGGCCCCGCGCCTCCAGCAGGGCGATCATGGTCTCCACGATCGGATTGGGCGGGCCGGCCAGGCTGACGTTGATCACGGCGACCTTCTGCGAGGCCATCCAGTCCAGGCCGCGGACGATGGCTTCGGCGGACGCGCTGCGCCCGGCGAAGACGTCCGCCGAATAGATGTGACCGGCCCCGGAGCGCGACAGCAGCGCCGCCACCGCCGTGCCATGGCCGTTGCCAGGTCCGGATCGGGCGCCCACAAAGCTTCGCTGCTCCACCTGGGTGCCGGGCGGCAGATAGGTGTCGACCACCCCGCCGTCGAGCATCCCCACCCGAACGGTCGACGCCCTGCGGGCCGGCCTTGCCGCGGCGGGCCGCTGAGGTCCGGTCATGCGCCCGGCGGTATAGAGGTGGTTCAGGGCGAACACCGTGTCGCTGTGCGCGGCGGCCAGGCGCGCCACCGCGGACTCTGCGCTCTGGTCGCTGGGCACCCGGATGCGCAGCAGGTCCATGCCGACCCCGGCCAGGGCGACCTCCTCGATCGCCGTGAAGCCCATGTCGCGCAGGCTCTCGATGTCCTCGCCGGACTTGGCCAGGGCGTAGACGTCATGCCCCGCCACCTCGAAGCCGTCATGGTCGTATTCGACGGGCTCGGCGCCCGGATCGAAGGAAGCGTCACTGCGCGCCGCTTCCTTGGCGGCGCTGTCGCTCGCGGTGGTCTCTGTCTCCCGGTCGATCGGCCGGCCGACGTCCGCCGAGGCTGGGTCGACGCTCACCGTCTCTGTAGAGACGGCGCTCGCCGGGGCCTTGTCGTCGCCAACTGGCGCCTGGCCGCCCTTGTCATCCCCCGCCGCCGGGGCGTCGTCGGCGCCGTGGCCGCCCTGGTCGCCTCCGGATGTCTGCCCACCCTTGTCGTCGACCACGCCCGGCGGGTCATCGGCTCCGTGGCCGCCCTGGCCGCTTCCAGAGGCCTCGCCCCCCTTGTCGTCGACTGTCTCCGGGGCGTCATCGGCGCCATGGCCGCCGCTGTCGTCAGCGGCGCCTGCGCCGTCGTCGGAAGATCCCCCTTTGCCGGGGGCGTCCGCGCCGCCGCCCTTGTCATCGGCGCCCGCGACGCCCGCATCATCTGCGCCGCCGCCGGGCTCCGTGGCGTCGAAGCTCGCCCCGTCATCACTGCCGCCGCCGCCGCCACCGCCGCCGCCGCCGCCGCCGCTGCCGCTGCCGCTGCCGCTGCCGCTGCCGCTGCCGCCGGCGTCCCCTGCAGGATCGGGCGACGTGGCGACGTCGCCGCCGCCGGGCTCAGGCGCTTCGGGGGTTGGCGGCGCTTCGATATCGCCGCCGCCGCCGCCGCCGCTCGCCGCGTCATCACCACCATGTCCGCCGCCGCCGCGGCCGCCTTTAGCGAAGGATTGGCCGGCCGGCGCGGCGCACAGCAGCGCAGCCGCCGCCACCACAACCCAAACGTTTCGCCACAGGCTCCGCCCGGACATTGGCAATCCCCTAACAGCCCACCGATAACGGCGCGCTGCCCTGTCTATTCCACACCCAAATCAAATAAGGACGGCGGCGTCTCGCCGCACCGCCCAGAAGGCGGCAGGCGATCGTTGAGACGACGTCCAGAATAGCACCCGCTGACCAAGCACGGCAGTGTGGCGACTATTGGTTCTTGACCTGGGGTCTACCGCCAACCCTGGCGCATGGCCGCCCGCTCCGCGTCGGCGTCGAGCACCGTTATGTCGCCGAGGGCGTCGATGGCCGCCTCCACGGCCGGGGCATCCCCGCCGGCGGCCATCTGGTAGCCCGGACCCGCGGGCGCGGCCTGCTGCAGGACAGTGATGCCCCAGCGGCCGTCACGCCGACAGGCGACGCCCTCGGCGCCGTCCTCGGCGGCGAACTGGCGGCAGAAGCGGCCGTCCGCGGTCTTGAAGCTGACCACCATGCGCAGGCCGTGAGCGCCGGCGCCGGTCTGCCGATCCAGCGCCCGCGCCAGATGGCCGCCGGCGACGAGTCCGGCCGCCCGGTCCTGGGCGATGTTGGCGGCCGGCTGCGTCAGTCGACCAGTCACGCCGCCGACGATCAGACAGGCCACCGCCAGCACGGCCGGCGCCGCGCGCGCCAGGGACCACGTCGGGCGACGGGCGGGCGCGGCGCCGCCGGACAGGATCAGCTCGGCCAGGGGATCATCATCCGCCGCCTCGGGCTCCGGAACCGCGTCACGCACCAGGGCGTCCGCCCGACGCATGTGGGCGAGGCGCTGGGCGGCGTCGGGATCGGCCGCGATGCGGCTCGCCAGAGCCGCGCGTTCGGGCTCGGGGATCTCGCCGTCGATGTAGGCGCTGAGGGTTTCGTCGTCCAAGGGCCTCATGACGGCATGCCCTCCAGGTCGGGCTCGCCCGATTCGATCTTGGCGACGAGGGCGGCGCGGGCGCGGGCGAGTCGGCTCATGATGGTGCCGACGGGCACGTTCAGCACCTGGGCGGCGTCCTTGTAGCTGGCGCCGTCGAGCAGGACGAGGGCGACCACCGCCCGCTGATCGGGGGGAAGCGCCGCCAAAGCGGCCTGGGCGGCGCCGGCGCGCCGGCGGTTGCGCACGGTTTCGCGGCCGTCCTCGCCGGCGATGTCCAGGGCGTCATCGAGGGGCACGTGGCGCTGACGCCGGGCGCGGGTCTCGTCGATCCAGAGATTATGCACAATCTTGAACATCCAACTGTCCATCCGGGTGCCCGGACGGAATTTGTCCTGTGACCTCAACGCCTTTTCGACAGCGTTCTGCACCACATCCTCGGCGTCAGCCTTGGATCCGGTCAGCGCCGTCGCGAAACGGCGCAACCGGGGCAACAGGTCGACCAGGTCTCGTCGAAACTCACTCACTTGGTTTCACAGTCGGACAACGTGGCGGGTCCCGTTTTATTCCATGGCCTCGGCGCCGGCGGCGGACCGGGTACAGGACGCTTGGCCCGCAACGCGGCGGCAGGCGCAGGGGCCCTGCCCCGCCGCCTCACGGGCAAGGCCCTCTATAGCCGCGTCGCGCGTCGCGGCCAATCGCCTGTCGCGGCCGCACGGGCCAGCCGGCCCGAGGAAATCATTGGCGAGAAAAATTTACCGTCCCCTCCGGAATAAACCCCCCGGCTCGCCGTTGTTGCAGTGTTGCCCGAGCGGCAGCGGCATCAACTGACCTGATATTCTGTTTTGAATTTCGCCGAAGCAATAACGCCGCAGGCGACGAACTTAAAGGAACCCACATCATGAAGAAGCTCATCGTTCTCGCCGCCCTGGCCTCCGCCTTCACCTGCGGCGCCGTGGCCACCTCGGCCTCCGCCCGCGAAGCCACCTCGGGCGCCGATCGTCAGGCCGACCGCCAAGCCGACCGTCAGGCGGACCGCCAGGCTGATCGCCAGGCCGACCGTCAGGCCGATCGCCAAGCCGATCGCCGGGCCGACCGCCGGGATGACCGTCGCGCGAACTAGTCGACGAGATGCAGCGCCGGGCCTGGGTCACCCCGGGCCCGGCGACGCGATGTCTGGAATTTGAGGTAGACGATGAGGCGGCTCGACGCTGCGATCCTTGCGGCGGGGGCCTGCCTCGCCGTGGCCCTTCCGGCCCAGGCCGCGGCGCCCACCGTGCGGGTGGCCCAGTCCCTGGACGTCTCGTCCGGGCGCTACGGGACGACCGTCCAAACGGACGTGCTGGCGGCGACCACGACGGTTCGGGTGACCCAGGACGCCTGGTTCGCGCGGGCGTCCCTGCCGCTTCTCGAGGTGATCGAGCATGAGGACGGCCAGGGGACGGACCCGTCCTGGTCCCGCACGCAGAGCGGCCTGGGCGACCTGTCGGTGACGGCCGGTCGCACCTTCGACCGCATCGGCGGCTCCCACGTCCGCGTGGATGTCATGGGGCGCGTGAAGCTGCCCACCGGCAACGCGTCGCGCGGGCTCGGCGGCGGCGGCGCCGACCTGACCCTGCTGACGGAGACCAGCTATGAGACCGCGCTGGGCGGCGTCTATGTCGACATCGGCCGTCGCCTTGTCGGCGGGGCGGACGACTCCTGGCGCCGCGATCACTGGCGCGGCGGGGTCGGTGGCTGGTGGACAGCCAGCCCGCGGCTGGAACTGGGCGGCGGCCTCGACTGGCGCCAGGCCACCTATGCGGAGGATCCGGATCCGGTCGAGGCGTTCGCCTATGTCAGCTATTTCCTGCGCCCGTCGCTGCGGCTGGATGTCAACGCCAGCGCCGGCCTCAATCGCAACAGCCCGGACTACGGCTTCGGCGTGACCCTGGCCTGGCGCCCCGAGACGGGTCGCCGGCCCTGACGGGCCATGGTTGGACGGGCGGCCCCGAATGACGGTAAGGGTCGCCACCCTGACCCCGGCGAAGGCGCCCCATGGCCGCGCAAATCGATCCCTTCCACGCCATCGGCATCAGCCGGCTGGCGCACAGCCTCAAGGACGCCGGCCGCTCGGTCATCCACATGGAGTTCGGCCAGCCGTCCACCGGGGCGCCGCAAGCCGCCATCGCGGCGGCGCACCGGGTGCTCGATGCGGACCCCCTGGGCTATTGGGAGAGCACGCCGCTGAAGGCGCGGCTGGCCCGGCGCTATGCCGAGGTCTACGGGGTGGAGGTCGATCCCGACCGTATCCTGCTCACCTGCGGGGCGTCGCCGGCGCTGGTCCTGGCGCTGATCTCGACCTTCGATCCGGGCGATCGTATCGCCCTGGCCCGCCCGGGCTATGTGGCCTACCGCAATGTCCTGCGGGCCCTGCACATGCAGCCGGTGGAGATCGCCTGCGGGCCCGAGTCCCGCTTCCAGCTGACCGCGCAGGCCGTCGCCCGCCTGGACCCGCCGCCCGCTGGCCTGATCGTCGCCAGCCCCGCCAATCCCACCGGCACGATCATCGAGGCCGCCGAGATGGCCGCCATCGCCGAGGTCTGCCGCGAGCGCGGCATTCGCCTGGTGTCCGACGAGATCTACCACGGCCTCAGCTACACCCAGCCGGCCCGCTCAATCCTGGAGTTCGAGCCGCGCGCCCTGGTGGTCAACAGCTTCTCGAAATACTTCAGCATGGTCGGCTGGCGTCTGGGGTGGCTGGTCATGCCGGCCGACCAGGCGGACCGGGCCCGCGCCTATATGGGAAACATGTTCCTGACCGCCCCTTCCCTCAGCCAGCACGCGGCGCTGGTGGCGATGGACGAGACCGACGAACTCGAGGGCCATGTGGCGGTCTACCGGCGCAACCGGGCGCGCCTGCTGGAGGCCCTCCCGTCCCTGGGCCTGAACGCCATCGCCCCACCGGACGGCGCCTTCTACATCTACGCCTCGATCGCCGACTTCACCGACGACAGCCTGGGCTTCTGCGAGCGGCTGTTGCGCGACACCGGCGTGGCCACCGCCCCCGGCGTCGACTTCGATCCGGTCGAAGGCGGGCGTTTCATGCGCTTCAGCTTCGCCGTCTCGCCCGCGGACATCGATGTCGCCCTGGACCGCATCACCCCCTGGTTCGCGGCCCGCGGCGCCCGTCGCCCCTGAACGCACAACGCCCGCCGCTCTGGGAGCGACGGGCGCAGTCTTGGCCCTGGCCCCCGCCCCGGATCACCGGGGCAGGGGCTTGGAGGCCTAGAAGTTGATGTTGATCGTGGCGCGGCGGTTGAGGGGTTCCTTCACCCCGTCGCCGGTGGCGACGGCCGGTTCAGCCTCGCCTTTCCAGTCCACCGCCAGGGCGGTCTGGGCCAGGCCCGAACCCACCAGCGCATCAGCCGTGGCCTTCGCCCGGCGTTCCGACAGACGCACGTTGTAGGCGGCCGAGCCGGAGGTGTCGGCGTGGCCGACCACCACGACCCGCGTCGCAGATCCGGTCTTCGCATAGTCGGCCGCTTGCGCGATGACCTGCTGGGCTTCCGGGGTCAGGACATACTGATCGAAGGGGAAGTAGACCACGAAATCGCGCGCCTCATAGGCCACCGGCGGCGGGGGCGGAGGGGGCGGCGGGGGCGGGGGCGGCGGAGCGGGCGGCGCGGGCGGGGGCGGCGGGGGCGGAGCCTCGCCACCGCCGAAGCTGGCGGTGATCTTGATGCCGTAGACCGCCTTCTCAGGCGCGCTGACCGAGATCTCGTTCACCGGCACCGACGTCAGACCCGAACCCGCCTGGGGCAGACCGTCCGAATAGCGCTGGCCGTAGATGTAGGTCTTGTCGTTGGTGACGTTGGTGCCGAAGGCCTCGAAGCGGTAGCGGCCGTTGTTGATCCCCGCGCGGATGTTGATCTTGTTGGCGGGGCCGGTGCCGGCGGTGTTGGCTTCGTCCACCCAGATGTTGCCGGTGTAGATGTATTCCAGGCGCAGGAAGCCGTCGAAGTCGGCGAAGGCGGGACGGGTGTAGGTGCCGGCCAGCGATCCCGAATAGGTGGGATAGCCGGTCATGGTGGTGCCCGTCGGGTTCGGGTTGCCCGTGATCAGGGCGCAGTCACCGCAGTAGGTGTTCTTGATCTTGGTGCCGGCGTAGTCGAACGTGCCTTCGATCAGCAGTTCCGGGGTGACCTGGAAGCGACCCTCGGCCTCGACACCGTAGAGTTCGGTGTGGCCGCCGGCGATGTTGAACAGGGTGTTCTGCAGGATGCCGGCGACGTCGACATAATAGACCTTGTTGGGGATCGTGCGGCCCGTCCAGTCGCCGTAGTAGACGGCGGTCAGGATCTGCGCGCGGTTGTCGAGGAAGCGGGACTTGAAGCCCACCTCATACATCTCGACCTGCTGCTCGGGAACGGTGATGTCCACCGGCGACTGGGCGCGGACCTGCGCCTGGTAGGCCGGCAGCAGGGTCGCGAACGAGCCGTTGAAGCCCCCCGGCCGGGTGCCCTTGGAATAGGAGCCGTAGATCGTCGAGGCCGAGGTCGGGTGGTAGCTGACGATGGCCCGGGGGCTGAACGACTTGAAGGTCTTCTCGAAGCGGGTGCCGGCGCGATAGCCGATGTTCTCGATCGTATCCCACTGCTGGCGGCCTTCGATCGACACGTCGAGGTTGTCGAGGACGTCGTAGGTGACGCTGCCGAACACCGCCGGGGTGCTGGCGTTGTTCGCCTGGAAGGCGGAGATCTGGGCGAAGCCGGCGTTGGAATAGGCCAGGGTGCCCGACAGGGTGTGCTGGCGGTAGTAGCTGACGCCCAGCATCCCCTTCAGGCGCTTGTCCTGGGCGGAGGTGATGCGCACTTCGCCGGAGATATCGTCGTCGTTGTTGCCGCCCTCGGCATAGGTCTGGGTATAGGGCAGCAGGCCGGGGGCGTTGATGGCGTTGAGGCCCACCGCGGCCGACCCGAAGTTCGGGTTGGGGGTCAGGGTCATGTCCTTGGTCGTGGTGTCGACCAGGAAGGCCCAGTGGTTGCTGTCGGCGGCGGCGTTGGCGTCAAGGCTCCAGCCGCCCGGCAGGTCATAGTGGACGATGGTGCGCACGGCATAGCCGGTGCGCTTCAGGCCGAGGGCCGTCAGGTCGAAATCCTGCTCCGCCAGGTCGCCCTTGCGATAGAGGCCGGCGAGCAGGGCGGGGGTGCGGGCGCCCAGCACATCGGCCACCACCGACGGGATCTGGGTGTTGATCGACAAGGACGCGTTGGTGAAATTGGGCAGGTCGCCGCAGACGAAGTTCTTGCCGTTGACGAACTGCAGGCCCGTGATCGGAAAGCCGGGCTGGCTGGCGTTGCAGTTGTATTGCGACGGATAGATGTAGGGCGTGGCGGCCGGGCCGTCGTCGTCCTTCCAGTATTTGCCGAACACCCGGACCCTGAGGTTATCGGTGGGCCGGAAGAGCAGTTCGCCCGACACCGAATAGGTCTGCTGCTCGCCGAGGTTGCTGCCCCCCGACAGGCGGTTGGGGTTGTTATACTGACCGTCGGTGCTGAACACACGACCGGCCACGCGACCGGCCAGGATATCGCCATAGATCCCGCCTTCGACCTCGCCCGACACCTCATAGGTGTTGTAGCTGGCGTAGGAGGCCGACATTTCGGCCTTCGGCGTGAAGCCGGGCTGGCGGGTGATGAAGTTGACCGCGCCGGCGAAGGTCGAGCGGCCGAAGTAGGCGCTCTGCGGACCCTTGATGACCTCGACTCGCTCCACATCGGCGAGGCCGGAGACCACGCCGCCGGCGATGGGCGCGCCGTCCAGGAAGATCGACACGCCCTGTTGGTAGGACACCGGGGTGCCGGGGTTCATGCCCCGCATGATGAAGGACGAGTAGCCGCGGTCGTTGCGGTTGACCGACTGGTTGATGAACTTGAAGCCCGGGGTGTAGTCCTGCAGGCTGACGTAGTTGGAGATGCCGCGGTTCTGCAGGTCGGTGGCCGACAGGGCCGAGACCGACAGCGGGATAACCACCAGGTTCTCATTGGTCTTGCGCGCGGTGACGACGATCTCTTCGAGGCCGCTCGAGTCCTGCGCGGCGGCCTGTCCAGCCAGGGCCAGGGAGCCGACGGCCAGCGAGCACAACAGCCACGATCGGTAGGTTCTGTTCATTGTTTTTCCCCTTTTGAGCCGCAGCGCCAACCGGCGGCCGCATCGGCTGTGAAATCGCATCAATAATTTGACGCCCGAAGGGCAAACTGATGCCGCCCTATCCGACCAGCGAGCATGAAGGGCGCCCGCCGACGGATTCGGCCTTGAGGCGAAGCTCTAGCTGAGCCGATTGAAGGCTTGCAACCGCCCCGGAGCGTTTTATGCAACCGCTTGCATATATGTCACGCCGGGGGCGGGCCTAGCGGTCGGCGGCAGCCTCGGCCACGGCCAGCACTTCCCAGGCCGCGCGCTCGCCGGATTGGAGCGCCGCCTCGATGCCCACTTCCTTGCTCTTGTGGTGCTCGCCGGCCCAGTGGATGTCGCCCACGGGCTTGGCCAGGGTCCGGCCGAAGCGGGTGACCTGGCCCGGGCCGAGCACGTATTTCTCGCCGCCGATGAGGGGATTGCTCCCCCAGGAGATCTTGTCGATCACGCGCAGCCGCCCCTTCATGGACGGGCGCAGGCGACCGAGGGTTTCCAGCAGCGCGGCCTCGGCCCCCTCGCCCAGGGCGTCCACCCGCCCGGCGTTGTCGCCGTTGATCCACACCCTCAGGTGATCCAGCGTCTCACCCTCGAATTCGGCGAAGACCCGCTCGAAGATGGTGTCGGTCCACAGGGACGGCGGCAGGCCGTCCTCCTCCCAGAAATCACTGTCGGCGGTCAGGACGAACTGGGTGTTGCCCGACATCTTCGCCGCGGCGACCGCCTCGGCCAGCAGCGGCGGCAGGGCCGGCGAGAAGTTCACGCCCCGCAGGGTGATCAGGGGCAGGGCGATGATCGCCCGGCGACCGCGATAGACCGAACCATCGGCGCAGGTCAGCACCACCTGATTGGCGGACTGCTCCACCGCCACCAGCCGGCGATTGAGGTCCACCGGGCGCGGCAGGGCGTCGGCCAGGGATTGCGGCAGCCGGTCCATGCCGCCCACCACCCGTACGGGCTGGTATTGGGCGTCGCCGTACTGGTCGAAGTTCTTGGGGTCGTCAAAGCCCACCGACCGCCACTTGATGGCGTCGCGGAAGATCGACAGGGCCGACGTCGTCTCCACGTCGTTGGTGTTGATGCACATGTTGATCAGGCGGATCGCCTCGGCCGACAGGCCGTGCCGGCGCAGGTGGTCGGCGAAGGGGATGTCGTATTCGGCATAGTCTGGATTGAGCCAGTCCTCCTGGCCGAAGAAGGGCAGCAGGGTCTGCATGTAATAGCTGTCGAGGCGCGGGGGCAGGATCTCGCGCTCCTCGCCGACGGTGGTGTTGACCGGCGAATTGACCCAGTCCTCCCCCGCCATCAGCTGTCCCTGAATGGACAGGGCCAGCTTTCCCCGGCGCATCAGCGGCTGGGTGTCGAGCGCGAATTCACTCACCAGGGCGTGGGCGCGCAGGTGCGAGGGGCCGAGCCCCGTGCCCCCGACATCGATGGGCCGACCGTCATGGCGCAGGGTGCGGATGCGCCCCCCGACCCGATCGGCGGCCTCGATCACCACCACGTCCTGGCCCGCCTGGGCGAGCAGCCGGGCCGCGTAGAGACCCGACAGGCCGGCGCCGACCACGATGGTGTCGGCGGTTGTTTCGGCGGACTGGCTCATCTGGTTTCCCTCGGAGGATGGAGCGCTGCTGGGAAGCGCCCTCTGCGCAATCGATTGCAACGGCGCGGCGACAGGGATGACCCCTGCCCCCGCCTCAGCGGTCGGCGGGCGGCGGGGCCTTGGGCTTCACGGGCGTGGCGGCCTCGATGTAGGCGGCGATGATCTGGGCGTAGCGCTCCGGGACCTCCAGGGGCGGATAGTGGCCGACATCCGGAAGCAGCAGCTTGGAGACCTCGGCGTTCTTCAGATACCCGGCCAGCACGTCCGCGCTGGAGGGTGGCAACAGCGGGTCGCGGGCGCCCCAGACCAGCAGCACCGGGCAGACCACCTTGGCCATGGTGGCGCGGGTGAAGGCGTTGTCGGCCACCACGGCCGTGAAGGCGCGCGGATTGCGCTCCGGCTCGCGGCGGTTGATGTCGTAATATTCGTCGCGCTTGGCGGCCGGCATGCGTTCCGGCTCGCCGGTGAAGAAGTCGAAGAAGGCGTCCCAGAACGAGCGCCGCTTGAACCGCCCCTCGGCGGCCTCGCCGGAGATGGACTGCTCCAGGGTCATCGCCTTGCTGAGCTTCATCGGCGCGGTGTTCACCGGGTCGGCGGGGGCGTTGGAGATGATCACCCGCTCGATCAGGTCCGGCCGCCGCGCGGCCAGGAAGGCGGCCATGGTCCCGCCGCTCGACACGCCGACCACCGTGGCGGACTTCACCCCCAGCCGGGTCAGCAGTTCCTCGGGCAGGGCTTCCGGCCGCGCCACCGCCGCGGCGGCGGCGTCTGAGACGGGGCCCGACAGGCCGAGCGGCGGGATGTCGTAGCGGATGATCCGGTAGCGGCCCTTCAGGGCCTCGGCGACGCCATCATAGGTGCGCAGGGTCGAGGAGGACCCGTGGACCAGCAGGATCGCCGGCCCCTTGCCCTCGTCCTTGTAATAGACCTCGGCGCCCTGGATCGTCATGTATTTGGCGCCGGCCTGGGCATATTCGGCGCGCAGTTGCTTCAGGGTCAGATATTCGGGCGTGGGCGGCGTGGGCGCGGTGTCCGCCGGGGCGGCGCCGGCCTGGGTGGCCGTCAGGAGGGCGGCGCAGGCGGTCATGGCCAACAGCGACAGCTTCATGCGCATCGTATTTTTTCCCGCGGCCCACCGCCGATGGTCGATTATGTCCGGCCTTCGCAAGCGATTGCAACCCCCCGCGCCCGCCGGTCCTCCGAGGCTCTAGAGGCCGTTCGCCTCGGCGAAGGCGAGCAGCGCATGCGCCCAACGCCCCGGCTCCAGCATCAGGGCGAAGGAGCCGTCCTCGGAAAACGTCTGGAAGGTGAAGTCCGGCCGCAGGGCCGCCGTCTTCCTGTCGGCCGCGTGCAGGCTGTCGGCGCGGTCGCTGAGGATAAGGCCCGGGCAGGCGATGGCGGCGAGGTCGGCCGTCATGTCGTTGGCGAAGACCGCCCGGTAGGTCGGGGTGTCGGGCCCCGACAGGAGCGTGCCGATGACCCCCCAGGTGCTGGTGGCCAGGCTTTCAGGGACAGGCTTGCCGTATTTGTGGATGCCCTTGAAGGCGCCTGACAGGTGCCCCCCCTCGGCGTCCAGGCTGATCGGGGGGGAGGTCCGCTCCAGCCGCTGGGCGCGTTCCTCGGCGGTGTAGAGGGGGACGCCGTGTAGCGCCACGCCGGCGGTCCGGCCCGGATGCCGCGCAGCAAAGGCCGCCGCGATCGCCGCGCCGGTGTGGTGGCCGACGACGATGGCGCGCTCCACCGCCAGGTGATCCAGCAGGGCGACGAGATTGTCGGCCAGGTCGGCGACCGTGAGCGGTCCCTCGGGGGGCGGGTCGCTGAGGCCGAAGCCGGGGTTGTCCGACGCGATGGAGCGGCGGCCGGCCCGCGCCAGGGCGGGCTGGACGTCGATGAATTCGGCGATCCCAAACGGTGTCTGGTGGATCAGCAGGAAGGGGACGCCGTCCCCCTCGCCCACCGCACGATAGTGTATCTGGCCCAGGGGACCCTCGGCATAACCCTTGCCGCCCTTCAACCGGGCGGCGCCGATCCAGCGCGTGCCCGATCCCGCGAGGCTCTCCGCCCCCATCATCGACCGACTTTCCATGACCCTGTCGGACCGCTGCGGATCATGCTTGCCTCCTGGCGCCCTGATGCAGGGACCATAGTCGGCGACAGCGGGCGCAGGCAATGGCGTTGCAAGCGCTTGCGCGACGCGTGGATCACTGACCCCGTCGCCGCCTCGGCCCTGGCCCTCGCCTCGATTCCCGCCCTATGGTCCCCTGGGCCCAGGGAGACGGAGCGATGGCTGGCGATGATCGCGTGAAGGCGAAGGACGTGGCCATCGTGGCCAATGTGTCGCTTTCGGCCGTCTCGCGGACCTTCACCCCAGGCGCCAGCGTCTCTCCCGAGACCCGCGCCCGCATCCTGGCGGTGGCCGATGACCTCGGCTATCGCCCCAACATCCTGGCGCGGGGGCTGATCACCCGCCGCACCCAGCTGGTGGCCGTGGTGATGCTGCGCGCCGACAGCCCGTTCTTCTGGCAGTTCCTCAGCAAGCTGAACCACAGCCTGAGCCTTGAGGGGCAACGGATGCTGCTCATGCTGATCGACGCCCGCGACGAGGCCGACGAGGCGCTCGAGCAGGCCCTGGACTACAGCGTCGACGGCATGATCTTCGTATCGTCCGCCCCCTCGCGGACCGCCGCCCGCAAGGCGGCGCGGGCGCCGGCGCCGATCGTCGTCCTGGACCGCGCCGATGCGGCGCCCGGAACCTCCCTGGTGTGGACCGACGGCCCGTCGATCGCCGCCAAGGTCGCCGCTGTGTTCATCGCCGAGGGCCGCCGACAGGCCGTCGCCATCTCGGGGTTCAAGGGAGAGCCGCAACCCAAGGAACTGCTCGCCTTCTGCGCCCTGATGGAGGCGGCCACCGGCCGTCCCACGCCCCTCATCGAGACGGGGACCACCTACGAGGACGGGGTCGCCGCGGCGCACGCCTTGCTGAAGGGCCCGCGCCCCCCGGACGCCGTCTTCACCGCCACGGACTATCTCGCCATCGGCTTCCAGGACGCCGCGCGGCTGCAGCTGTCGGTGGATGTGCCGGAGGCGCTCTCGATCATCGGCCTCGGGGACACGGCGCAAAGCGAGTGGATGTCCCATGCCATCACCACCATCCACCCCCCCGTGGACATCCTTGTGCGCACGGCGGTGGCGACGCTGATCGAGCGCATCGAGGATCCGAAGAAGCGCGCCTCGCATGCCTCCATCGATTGTGAGGTGGTTTTCCGGCAGTCCACGCGGGCCCGCCCCGGCCCGGCGCCCGCATAGCGAGCGGCGCGCCGTTGCTGAGCGACGACAGGCGCAATCGCTTGCAGACCTCCGCGACCCTGACCTAAAGCTGAATTCACCGCCGCCCCATGCCGGGACCGCGGCGGCTCTTTTCCACACGATCGCGAGTGACCTTGATGCAGGCTGACCTGGCCCCCGTGACGCATTCGACCATCGACTCCGATTTTGTCGGCCTGGAAGCGGCGAAGCACTACGACCTGAAAGGCGATGTCAGCTGCCAGCTGCTCTATCGCGGGGTCAACGACGTCTACATCGTGCGCGACGACAGCGGACGCCGGGCCATGCGCATCTGGCGCGCCGGCACGCGCTCCATCGACGGGGTGATGCAGGAACTGGACTATCTGGACTTCCTGGACAGCCACGGGGTGCCCCTGTCCAAGAGCATCCCTGCCAAGAATGGCGATCGCTACATCACCTTCAACACCCTCGAGGGGGTGCGGCCGGCGGTTCTCTACAGCTGGGCGCCCGGTTCCAAGTTCGGCGACAACCTCGACGTAGCCACGGCCGAGCGCATCGGCGGTGAATTCGCGCGGATGCACCTGATCTCCAAGGACTACAGGCCCGCGCAGGCCGCCGAGGACAGCGCCTACGCCAACCCGCACGACAACCTCGCCTCGATGCTGCAATGGGTGGAGGATCGCCCGGAGGACATCGCCGACTATACCCGCCTGACCGAGACCATGGCGGAGCGGCTGAAGACCCTGGACGGCCTGGATCTGCCCCGGGGCATGTGCCACCAGGACATGCACCCCAGCAACGTCCACCTGTCGCGGGACGGGACGATCACCTTCCTCGACTTCGACGGCTGCTCGGTGGGGTATTGGCTGCACGACGTGAAGAACTTCGTGTTCGGCAGCGAGTTCTACGGCTTCCCGGCCATCTACGGCGACGCCTTCGAGCGCGGCTACCTGAAGGTGCGGCCGTATACCGCCGACGAGATCGCCTCGCAGGAGTTCTTCCTGCTGGCCAAGGCCTTCCGCCTCCTGGGCGGCGCCTCGCGGGGATCCAAGAGCCGTGGGCGCGACCTGCTGCGCCTGCGCAACCTCGACTGGTTCGCTGGCTACATCAAACCCCGCGCCCGCGCCCTGGGCCTGCTCTAGGCGCGGCGGCCGCGGGGCGAGGGCGGGGTACCGGCTATGACGACGCCGTCCCCGGCCGCGGAGCCCTACCCGCCCGCCCTGCGCGCCTGGACCCTGGTGGCGATCTTCTTCCTCGCCTCCATCGTCAGCACCATCGACCGCGGCATTCTGAATCTTGTGGTCGACCCGGTCCGCCGGGATCTGATGATCTCGGACGTGCAGATCAGCCTGCTGCAGGGGCTGTCGTTCGGCCTGTTCTACGCCACCGTGGGCGTGCCGCTCGGCCTCGTGGCCGACAGGGTCCAACGCAAGTGGCTGATCGTGTTCGGCGTTGTGGTCTGGAGCGCCGCCACGGTGATGGGCGGCCTCGCGCCCAACTACGGCTGGATGTTCGTCTCCCGCCTGCTGGTCGGGCTCGGCGAGGCCACCCTGGGGCCCTGCGCCATCTCCATGATCGGCGACATGTTCGCGCCCCAGCGCCGGGGACGACCGATCAGCGTCTATCTCACCGGCCAGGCGATCTCGGGCGGGCTGGCGATTCTGCTGGTGGGCTTCGTGCTGACGAAGGCGCCGGAAGGCCTGTTCGATTTCATTCCGGGAACCGTGGGCCTTGCGCCCTGGCGCGTTGCCTTCATCGTCGCAGGCCTTTTGGGGATTGGCCTGGCCATCCTGTTCCTGACCCAGCGCGAACCGGCCCGGCGCGGGGTGGTGATCGCGGGACCCCGCGGACTCGGAGTGCGGCCGACGGTGCAGTTCCTGGTCGCCAACCGGCAGGTGTTCCTGCCCTTCTACCTCGGCTTCGCCCTTTTCGCCCTGGCCAGCTACGGGATGGTCGCCTGGATGGCGGTGGTGCTGATGCGCCAGTTCGCGTTCAGCACCGGCGACGTCACCCGCTATCTCGGCGGCGCCTCGGTGCTCGCCGGCCTCGCGGGCCCGCTGATCGCCGGCGCCATCGTCGACCTCCAGGCGCGCCGCGGCCGGCTGACGGCCAAGTTGCAGATGCTGGTGGTGCTGCCCTTGCTGGCCCTGCCCGCCACCCTGGCCGGCTTCGCGCCGGACGGCATGAGCGCCCTGGTGCTGCTGTCGGTCATCACCCTGGTGTTCCCCATGGTCGGCACCTCCATGCTGTCGGCGGTGCCCGAGATGCTGCCCAACAACATGCGCGGCGTCGCCGTGGCCCTGTTCGGCCTGACCAACACCCTGATCGGCTCGACCATGGGTCCCCTGCTGATCGCCTGGGCCACGCAATACCTGTTCAAGGACCCCCGGATGGTCGGCTATTCGATCACCGTGGTCGCCGCCCCGGCGCTGCTGCTCTCTTGCCTGCTCTATGCGATGGGCCTGAGGGCCCTTAAGGCCAGCCTGGCGCGCGGCGACACCCTCGCCAAGGTGATGACCATCGACGCGACCTGAGCCGGTCGCCGGTCAGCCGCGTGCGGCGGCCGGCGCCGCCAAAGCCAGCTCATCCTCGGGAATCACGTCGACCTCGACCTTCAGGGTCTGGTCGCCGGGGGCGAGCAGGATGCCGTCGATGGGGGCCACGTCGGAATAGTCGCGGCCGATGGCCAGGACGATGTGGTCGTCCTGCACGAGGATGGCGTTGGTGGGATCGAAACCGACCCAGCCGCGGTCCGGGCCGCACCACACGGACACCCAGGCGTGGGTGGCGTCGGCCCCCGCCAGCCTCGGCCGGCCCGGCGGCGGCACGGTCCGCAGGTAGCCGCTGACATAGGCCGCGGGCAGCCCCAGGCCGCGCAGGCCCGAGATCATCACATGGGCGAAGTCCTGGCAGACCCCCCGGCGGGCCGTGAACGCCTCGTCGGGCCGGGTCGAGACGTCGGTGGCCTTGGAATCATAGGTGAAGTCGGCGTGGATCCGCCGCATCAGCGCGTCGGCCGCCTCGATCACGCCGCGTCCCGGGGTGAAGCTGGCGCGGGCATAGTCGGTGATGGCCGGGACCAGGGGGGTTCGGGACGTCGGATACAGATAGGCCGCCGGCCCCTCAGGGCCCAGCCCCGCCCCTGCGAACCCCAACTGCCGCACCGCCTCCCAGGCGGCGCCCCCGCCGAACAGCCCGATGGGCAGGGAATGGACGTCGACCCGCGACAGGGCCTCGATGATCAGCTGCTTATGCGGCTTGTCGATCACCACCGTCAGGGTCTGTTCCCCGAAGGCGCCGGTGCGCTCCAGGCGGCTGCGCGGCGCCGGCGTGACCTTGACCGTGCTGGACAGCGCCGTCTGGGTGGCGGAGCTGCGCGGCGTCAGGCGCAGCACGCACCGGGCGAAGGTGACGGCGGCCTCGTAGGTGTAGGTGGTGCGATGGCGCAGGCGGTAGATCACGCCAGCCCGGCCAGCTTGATGGTCGGGGCGGCGCTGGCGCCCTGCAGGAAGTAGCGGTCGGCGATGGCGCCCGACAGGCTCATCAGGCCCCGTTCGAACGCCGTGATCTTGTCGACGCCCAGGCGGCCCGCGTCCTCGGTCTGGGCCTGGATCGCCAGCGGCAGAAGGATGCGGCTGGGCTCCTCGAGCATGCCGTCGTCCACCAGGGTCGGCAGCAACGCCAGATGCTCTTTCAGGGTGACGAGCTGGAAGGCCAGGGACCGGGTGTTGAACGGGTCCAGCATGACCATGTCGCGAACGGGCTTCAGCGCCAGCCCCACCAGGTAGCGGGCGCGATAGGTGATCTGGCTGTCTGCGAGGTCGAGCAGCAGGTCCAGGTCGTCGGTGGTGGCGGTGTCGTGGGCCAGGGCGCGGGCATAGCGGCAGGTGTTGATTCCCCGCTCGAGCCGCCGGCCCATGTCGAGGAAGCGCCAGCCGGCGATGCGGTTCATGTTCTCTTGCGCGAGGCCGGCGAGGCCGGACAGGATGTGCAACGCCCGCTCGGTCTGCTGCAGGGCGTCCACCTCGGACAGCACCTCGTCGGCGCCGGCCGCCAGGCGCTCCTCCAGGTCCAGCAACAGGGCCCAGAAATCCACAGACAGGCGCTCGCGCATGCTGGCGGCCGCCCGCCGCGCCTTGCGCACAAGGTAGATCACCGAGCCGTAGGCCTCGGTGTCGTGAAGGGCGGCGCGGGCGGCGTCGACGGCGAGGGCGTCGGTCGCCTCTTCGTCCAGGGCGCCCCAGTCCGTCAGCAGGCCTTTCAGGCGCGCGAGGGGCTCGTCGGTGCTGTGGATGGCGCCTTCGGAATCCATCAGGCTGCTGCACAGGCTGCGCACCAGGCGCAGGGTGGCCTCGGCCCGTTCCAGATAGCGGCCGAGCCAGAACAGATTGTCTGCCGCCCGGCTTGGCAGGCGCCCCATGATCCGGCGGACGGTGACGTCGTCCTGGCTGGCCAGCAGGGTGATCCGCTCCACCGGCCCGTCGGCCATCACCCACACATCAGCGGTATGGACGTCGGCGCCCATGGAGATGGCCCGCACATCCAGGCGCTCCGAGGTGCGGCAGAATCCCCCCGGCAGGATGCGGATGCCGTCCTCGGTGGCGGCGGCGTAGACCCGCAGGACGAAGGGGGCGGGGGCCAGGGCTCCGTTGCGGAACACCGGCATGGTGGAGAGGCGCACCACCTCCTGGCCGACGAAGTCGCCGGGTCGGTCCTCGAGCTGCCGCAGGAATTGCGCCCGCTCCTCGGGCGAGAATTCCGACCCCAGCCGCGGCTTCGAGAACGGGCCCGTCATGCCCGGCGTGTTGAAGGCGGGCGAGACCACCAGGCTGTCGAACCGCCGCTCCACCACGGCCCGCTCGATGGGCTGACCGCACCACCAGGTGGCGATGTTGGGCAGCTTGAGGTCCTCGTTGAGCAGGCGGCGGCACAGCTTGGGCAGGAATCCGAGCAGGGCCTTGGATTCCAGCACCCCGGATCCGGGCATGTTGAGCACCACCACCCCGCCGCTGCGGATCGCCTCCAGCAGGCCGGGGGTGCCCAGGAACGAGCTGCTGTTCAGCTCCAGGGGATCGATGAAGTCGGCGTCCACCCGGCGCAGGATGGCGTCCACCCGTTTGAGGCCCTCGATGGTGCGCACATAGACCCGACCGTCGCGGGCCAGCAGGTCGGCCCCCTCCACCAGCAGGAAGCCCAGGTAGCGGGCCAGGTGGGCCTGCTCGAAATAGGTCTCGCTGTACGGGCCCGGCGACAGCAGGCAGATGCGCGGGTCATTGCGCGAGGCCGAGGCGGCCAGCCCCTTGCGCAAGGCGTCGAAGAAGGGCGCCAGCCGCTGCACGTTCATGGCGTTGTAGAGATTGGGGTAGGCGCGCGACAGCACCAGCCGGTTCTCCAGGGCGTAGCCCGCCCCCGAGGGGGCCTGGGTGCGGTCGTCCAGCACCCACCACTTGCCGTCCGGCCCGCGCCCCAGGTCGACGGCGTAGATCTGCAGATAGCGCCCGCCAGGCGGCTTCACCCCGCGCATGGGCCGGATGAAGTCGACGCTGCCGGTCAGGGCGGCGGCCGGCAGGGCGCCCTCCGCCACCAGCCGGGCCTCGCCATAGATGTCCTGCAGCAGCGCCTCCATCAACTGGGCGCGTTGCTGGACGCCAGCGGCGATCTGTCCCCACTCGTCCTGCCCCATGATCAGGGGAAGGGGATTGAGCGGCCAGCTGCGCTCGTTCTCCTCGCCATAGATGCGGTACGAGACGCCGGTGTCGCGGATATGCCGCGTGGCCAGGTTGAAACGGCTCTCGAACTCCGCCTCCGGATATTCGGCGAGGTCGCCCAACAGGGTCAGCCAATAATCGCGCGGCCGGCCGGTGGGATCGAACAGCTCGTCCGGCACGCCGACGAGCGGCCGATAGCCCTTGAGCCAGCGCGACAGACGGTCGGCCGCTGCGGGGTCCAGGGGCTGCTTTCGCCGGGCGGCGCTGGTCAGGTTAGCCGCCAACAGGCGTCCTCAGATCCAGGGTCATGGGGAATTCTCGCGTCACTTCGGCGGCCGGCGGCTTGACGGGCCCGGGGGTGTGACCCTGCTCCTCGAACCGGGCCCTCCGACGAGCCTGCGCCTCATAGGCATTGACCGGGAAGGTATCATAGTTGCGTCCGCCGGGGTGGGCCACGTGATAGGTGCAGCCGCCGATGGACCGGTTGTTGGCCCGGTCGAGGATGTCGAAGGTCAGGGGCGCGTTGACCGGCAGGGTCGGGTGCAGGCCGCTGCGCAGCTTCCAGGCCTTGTAGCGGACCCCGGCGACCGCCTCAAACGGCGCCCCCGTGGCGGTCATGGGCAGGGCGCGGCCGTTGCAGGTGATGACGTGGCGGGCCGGCTCGAACCCCCGGGCCAGGACCTGCAATCGTTCCACCGACGAGTCGACGAAGCGCACCGTGCCCGAGCCGGAGCTCTCCTCGCCCATCACGTGCCAGGGCTCCAGGGCGTGGCGCAGCTCCAGGCTCACTCCACCGTAGCTGACGGCGCCGTGCACCGGGAACCGGAACGCCCGCTGCGCCTCATACCATTGCGGGTCGAGGTCGTAGCCGGCGCCCTTCAGGTCGGCGAGGATTTCCATGAAATCCGCCCACACGAAATGCTCCAGCATGAAGCGGTCGTGCAGGGCCGTGCCCCAGCGGAGCAGCGGGCCGCTCAGGGGCTCGCGCCAGAACCAGGCGATCAGCGCCCGGATCAGCAGCTGTTGGGCCAGGCTCATCCGCGCGTCGGGCGGCATCTCGAAGGCGCGGAACTCCAGCAGGCCCAGCCGCCCGGCGGGGCCGTCGGGAGAGTAGAGCTTGTCGATGCAGATTTCGGTGCGGTGGGTGTTGCCGGACACGTCGGTGAGCAGGTTGCGCAGCAGCCGGTCCACCAGCCAGGGCGCCGGCGGCTTCTTGCCGGGGGCCGGGATCGCGGCCAGGGCGATCTCCAGTTCGTAGAGCGCGTCGTGCCGGGCCTCGTCGATCCGCGGCGCCTGGCTGGTGGGCCCCACGAACAGGCCGGAGAACAGATAGGACAGGGACGGATGCCGCTGCCAGTAGATCAGCAGGCTCTTGAGCACATCGGGGCGGCGCAGGAAGGGCGAGTTGGCGGGGCTGGAGCCGCCCACCACCACATGGGCCCCGCCGCCGGTGCCGGTGTGCCGGCCGTCGGTCATGAACTTGTCGGCGCCCAGGCGGCAGGCCCGGGCGTCGGCATAGACTCCCTGGGTCACCGCCACCGCCTCGGTCCAGTCAGCGCTGGGCTGGACATTGACCTCGATGACCCCGGGGTCCGGCGTCACCTTCATGAGCGTCAGCCGCGGATCCGTAGGCGGCAGATAGCCCTCGATGCGCACCGGCAGGCCCTCGGCCGCCCCCTCCAGCTGCGCCAGCAGGGACAGATAGTCCTCCAGGCGCGAGACCGGGGGCATGAACACATACAGCCAGCCATCCCTCGGCTGCACCGACAGGGCGGTGCGCACCGCGGGGACCTTGGCCCGGCGGCCCGCGATGGGCGGCGGCGGCGGCGGATCGTCCGGCGCGAAGTCGGGCAGCGGCCCGCGCGCCTCGTAGGGGTCCAGCGGGATGACGTGAGGGTAGTCCTTGGCCTTCAGGTCCGGCAGGGAGTCCAGCGGCAGGCGGAAGCCCAGGGGCGAATCGCCGGGCAGCAGGAACAGGCGGCCGCGGCGGAAGGCCCAGGCCTCGCTCAGCCATCCCTCTCCCTCCGAGCGGCTGGCCGCCCGGCCCAGGGGCAGGACATAGCCGACCGCCTTGGACAGGCCGCCTTCCATCGCCCGGCGCAGGGTGTGGCGCGCATCACCCGCGTCGATGGCCTCCAGGGCGACGTTCTCCGGCAGGTCGCCTTCGACCTTGATGAAGTGGAGCGGATCCTCCTGAGCGGGAATGACCAGCTCGGGGTCGATCCCCAGCCTGGCGGCCAGCCTCTGAACCAACCCCAGGGCGTCCGCAGCGCCGGCCTGCAGGCCCGGCTCCAGGGGTTGGGCCCCGCGCCAGATCGGCCGGCCGTCCACGCGCCAGAACAGGGACAGCGCCCACCGGGGCAGGGGCTCGCCCGGATACCACTTGCCCTGACCGTGGTGCAGCATGCCCCCCGGCCCGAACCGGGTCTTGAGCCGCTCGATCAGCTGCTCGGCGATCACGGGCTTGGTCGGCCCGGACGCGTCGATGTTCCACTCGGCCGCCTCGAAGTCGTCGATCGACACGAAGGTGGGCTCGCCGCCCATGGTCAGCCGCACATCCTGGGCCTGCAGATCCGCCTCGACCTTGTCCCCGGCCTGGACCAGGGCGTCCCACGCCGCTTCCTCGAAGGGGCGGGTGATGCGGATCGGCTCGACCAGACGGGTGACCGACATCTCGAAGTGGAAGTCGGTGTTGGCGCCGCTGGTCAGGCCGCTGATGGGAGAGCAAGAGCGGTAGTGCGGAGCGGCCGCCAGGGGCAGGTGCCCCTCCCCGCAAAGCAGGCCCGAGGTGGCGTCGAAACCGATCCAGCCCGCGCCCGGGATATAGACCTCGGCCCAGGCGTGCAGGTCGGTGAAGTCGGTCTGCGTGCCCTGCGGCCCGGCCACCGGGTCGATGTCGGCCTTCAGCTGGATCAGATAGCCGGAGACGAAACGGGCGGCCAGCCCCAGCCGGCGGACCATCTGCACCATCAGCCAGGCGCTGTCGCGGCAGGAGCCCGAGCCCAGCGCCAGGGTCTCGTCCGGGGTCTGCACCCCTGTCTCCATGCGCACCACATAGCGCACCCGCCGCTGGATCTGGGCGTTGAGGTCGACCAGGAAATTGACCGTCGGCGCCCCGCTCGGCCGCAGGGCCGCCACGGCCGCGTCGAGCAGGGGGCCGCCCTCCTGCGGCTCGCAATAGGGCGCCAGGTCCGCGCGAAGATCGTCGGGATAGGCGAAGGGCAGGGTCTCGGCGATGGGCTCGACGAAGAAGTCGAAGGGGTTGATCACCGCCATCTCGGCGGTCAGGTCGACCGTGACGCTGAACTCGCGGGTGGGCTCGGGAAACACCAGCCGGGCCAGCCAGTTGCCGTGCGGATCCTGCTGCCAGTTGATGAAGTGGTTGGCGGGGGTGACGGTCAGCGAATAGCTGGGAATGCGGGTGCGGCAATGGGGGGCCGGCCGCAGCCGGACGACCTGGGGACTCAGGATGACCGGCCGGTCATAGCGGTAGCGGGTCAGGTGATGCAGGGCGGCGACGACGGACAGGGAGGTCTCCTCGCGGAAGATGCGGTGGGTATCCGCCGCCCCGGGGCCGGGCGCGAGCTCAAGAGTAGGGGTCCGGGCGCCGATTTGCACCGATCAAATGAGGGTTTCGGCGCGGGCGCGCCCCGCCGCCTATAAACCGGGCGGCGGGCTGGGCAAACGGCGCGTCAGGTCCGGTTGCGGCGGAACCGCGCCGCCTCGGCGGCGAGCGACGAGGCCAGCTTGTCGGGGGCCTCGTCCGGCTGGAAGGGCAGGTCCCCGGCGACCCCGCGAACCGCGAGCCAGAGCGGTCCGCTGAGGTGACCCAGCATGCGCAGCGGCCGGCGCTTGTCGTCGGTCACATCCCAGCCCTCGGCCTCGAAGGCTGTCACCTGTTGGGCGATCGGGCGCCGCTCGACCCGGTCCCAGTCCGCGGGCCGAGGCAGGTCCTCGGCCTCGTCGGCGGTGACGCCGAACAGGGCGCGGCAGCAGTCGTTGATGTCGGGGAAATGCTCGCGGGCGTCGTCGTCCGCATATTGCGGCTTCATCAGCGCCCGGGTTTCCAGGTCGCGGACCCCGGGCAGGTCGATCAGGCGGCGAAGGGGGGCGGTCATGAGGGGGTTACAACGCCATTTCAAAGCGCGGGTCAACGGAGCCGAGCCGGCGGGGTCAGCCCGAGACCTTGATGACCACCTTGCCGACCTTCGCCCCGGTCTCGTAATGGCGAACGGCGTCCAGCGCCTCGTCGAAGGCGAACACCCGGTCGATCACCGGCTTCAGCCGGTTGACCCCCACGGCGCGCAGGAAGTCCTCGAACATGCGCCGGCTGCCGACAGTGACGCCGCTGAGCTTGAGGTTCTTCAACACCATGTTGGGAAAGCTCTGCGCCGGAGGGTTCTGCTCGCCGATGCCGCCGATTCGGATCACCCGCCCGTTGGTGGCGCACGACAGCAGGCTCTTCTCGGTGGCGGCGAAGCCGACGTTGTTGAGGACCACATCGGCGCCGACACCGCCGGTTTGGGCCATGATCTCCTGGTCCCAGTCAGGACAGGTGCGGTAGTTGACGGTGATGTCGGCGCCCAGGGCGCGCATCCGCTCGAGCTTCTCGTCGCTGGACGAGGTGATCGCCACCCGCGCGCCCAGCATCCGGGCGATCTGGAGGGCGAAGATCGAGACATTTCCCGTGCCCAGGGTCAGCACGGTCTCGCCGCACATCGTGCCGCCCTCCTGGGTGAGGGCGCGCCACGGGGTCAGGCCGGAGCTCTGCAGGGTGCTGGCCTCCTCATAGGAAAGGGTGTCCGGAAACCGGCACAGGCACTCGGCCGGGACCACCGCCTGCTCCTGAAGGAAGCCGTCGGCGAAATTCCCGAAGTCGTAGTAGTGCATCCACTCTTCCCAGCGCCCGTCCACATAGAGCGGATAGTGGCTGGCGATGACCCGGTCGCCGATCTTCACCCGGGTGACGCCCTCGCCGATGGCGATGACTTCTCCGGCGCCGTCCTGCAGAGGCACACGCTCGGGGGCGGGGTGGTTGAAGGCGCCCTTCCCCTCCCCTGGCCGGCTGCGCAGGATATACATGTCCCGGGCGCCGATGCCCGTGGCGTGGACCTTGATCACCGCCTCGCCGCGGCCTGGGACCCGGTCGGGGCGCTCGACCATGGCCAAGGTCAGTTGCCCGTCGCGTCGGTCGCCGATCTGGTAGGCGCGCATTGGCCGTCTCCTCCAAAGGTCGTCGCGATCCCCGGCTGCGCCCTCTCAGGTCACCCGGATCACCACCTTGCCCAGCTTGTCCCCGCCGGCGACGTAGTCGAGGGCGTCGTTGGCCTGGTCGAAGTCGTAGATGCGGTCGATCACCGGCGTGATGCCATGGGCGACCATGGCCTGCATCATGTCCGCGAACATGCGGCGGCTGCCCACGGTGATGCCCTTCAAGGTCAGGTCGCGGATGATCATCAGCCCCAGCCGCTTGAGCGGTTCAGGGGTCGGGTCGTGGCGTCCCGGCGCCACCGAGTTGGAGCCGACGAGCATCACGCGCGCCCCTGAGGCGCAGGCCTCCCAGCACTGGTCCAGCTCCGACATGCCGACATTGTTGATGACGATGTCGGCGCCGCGCCCGCCGGTGAGCTCCAACACCGCCTGCGACCAGGCCGGATTGTCCCGGTAGTTGACGCCCGCGTCCGCGCCCAATTCGCGCATGCGCGCCAGCTTGGCCTCGCTCGACGAGGTGACGATGACCCGGGCGCCGATCATCTTGGCCCACTGCAGGGCGAAGATCGACACACCCCCGGAGCCGATGGTGACGAGGGTCTCGCCTGGCCGGGTCCGGCCGACCTCCACCACCGCCTGCCAGGCGGTCAGCCCGGCGCTCTGCAGGGTGCTGGCCTGTTCATACGAGAGCGACGGGGGGATCTGTAGCAAGGCGGCGGCGGGCACGACGGCCTGCTCGACGAGGAAGCCATCCTGCGCCTGGCCGTAGTCGATCTCGCGCATGGACACGTCCCAGGCGCCGTCCAGCCAGGCCGCGTAGTGGCACAGGGTGACCCGGTCGCCCGGCTTCACCTGGGTCACGCCTTCGCCCACCGCCAGGACGTCGCCGGCGTTGTCCGACAGGGGAATGCGGGTGGGGGGAATGACGCGCCCATACTGGTTGCCGCGCATGATCGCGAAGTCGCGGGCGTTCACCCCGGTGGCGCGCACGCGCACCAGGGCCTCGCCCGGCCCCGGGCGCGGCGCCGGCCGATCCACCAGGCGCAGGCGCGCGGTCGTCGCATAGTCGCCGACTTCATAGGCTCTCATGGTCGCGGCTCCTGGGGGACAATTGACTGGCCGACCTTCCTATAGCGGCCGGCCGCCGCGGCGCCAGCGGGCGCCGGGAAAGGCCTGCGCTAGGATGGCCTGGCGGCGCCCTTGACGGCGGCGATGCCGCGCTGGACCGCCGGCCGCTGGGCGATCTCGTCGCGCCAGCGCAGCAGGTGGCGGTAGGGGCTGATATCCAGGTCGTACTGCGGGACTGAGGTGAGCACGGCGGGCGCCGCCATCACGTCGGCGATGCTGTAGTGGTCCCCGGCCAGGTATCGGCTCGCCGACAGTTCCGTGTCCATGGCGCGGTAATACTGATCGAACTCGCCCACGAACTTGTCGACGAAGACCGCGCTGCCCTCGCCGCCCTGTTGACGGGAGAAGAATAGCCCCGAGGACGCCGGCGTGAAGCCCGTCGCGATGCGCGCGCACCATTCCCAGGCCCGCAATCGGTCGCGGACGGAATCGGGCGACAGTCGGCCGCTCTTCTGGGCCAGGTAGAGGCAGATGGCGATGGTCTCGGACAGGACGATGGGGCCGGCGTCGTCGCCCTCGGGGTCGACAATCAGCGGCACCTTGCCCACGGGGTTCATGGCCAGGAACGCCGAATGCTTGTGCTGCTGCGCCCGCAGATTGACCAGGCTGATCTCATACGCGAGTCCCGCCTCCTCGAGCATGATCGCGATCCGATGACCGTTGGAGGTGTTCGCGGCGAACAGGGTGATCACGGGGTCAGCCCGCCTCCGCCAACCGCGCGGCGCGGCGGGCGGTCAGGTGGGCGTGCATCTCCTCCAGGACCCGGGCGACGGCGGGATCGGTCTGGATGAACCGCCAGTAGGCCGCGCAGCGCGGCCGGGTCTCCAGGGGCGACGGCGCGTCGTAGGCCGGCAGGAAGTTCAGCGTCAGCCAGATGATCGGCGCGAGGGTGCAGTCCGCCAGGGTCAGATGGTCGCCGACGGCATAGTCCTGATCGCCCAGGAAGTATTCGAGACGATCGTAGCCGTCGTTCATCGCCGCCACGCCCTTGTCGACCACGGCCTGGTCGCGGACGTCCAGCTCCCGGTGCGGAAACAGGGTCCTCAGGTTGAACATCACCGAACCGTCGGCCAGGCGAACCAGCATCCGCATGCGGGCCCGTTGCACCAGGTCGGCCGGCTTCAACGGGGGCTGGGGATGCAGTTCATCGAAATATTCGAGGATGGCCTCGGACTCCTGCAGGATGGTCCCGTCGTCCAGCCACAGGGTCGGCGCCCGCCCGAACCGGAAGTCGGCGGTGTAGCTGGGGCGGGTGAACGGCCCGGAAGGCGGCACAAACTCGATGGCCTGCTCCAGGGGCGCGCCCTTGGCGTAGATGCAGACCCGCACCCGCGACGCCCACGGCGAGGATCCGGTGCTGAGCATTCTCATCTAGGAGGCTCCATATTCGACGAGTTCGAAGGCCTGGGCGCGGGAGCCGCCGAGCATGGCCTTGACGAAGGTGTAGTGCCCGTCCGCGCTGACCCAAACATCGAAGGGCGGATAGGCGTGGCTGGTCCCGACGAAGCGGAAATGATGACAGGCGAAGGTCCCAGCGCCGACCTCGACCGTCTCGTCGCCCGCATACTCCAGCCCGCTGGTGGTGGTCATGAACATCGGCCCGGTGGCGCCGCGGTGGTCGGTGGTGGTCATCAGGTTGTTGGTGAAATACTGGACCCCGGGGCCCTTGGAGAGATCATATCCCGCGGTCAGCCAGCCATCGGACTGCAGGGCGTGCGTGCCGAACCCGCGGATGCCGCGGCGGATGGGAAAGGTTTGGCTGATCCGCCCCTCGTTCGCGGTCAGGGCCTCGCACGAGGCCACGGTGTCGGTGAAATGATACCAGGCCGAGCCGCGCAGGCGCCCGCCCACGACGATCCGGGCGAAGGCGTCATGGGGGTGGAAATCGCTATCGACCGACTGCAGCACGTCGCGCAGCACCATCGGCTCGTCGAGCACCCGCCCTCGTGACCGCAGGGCACGCAGGCCGTCGGCATGCAGGGTGACCTCCCAGTCCTCCTCGCCGGTGACCCGGCCGAGGTTGCCCTCAGCCAGACCGTGGGCGCGGATCTTGCCCGTCAACACCGTCTCTACCATGACCTGTCCCCCGCGTGCGCCGTGGCCGGCCATCAGACCTGGGCCGGCATGACCATGTCAACTGTTGACATGCCGGCGAGCAGTCGAGGGGCGGTGGGCTGAGGTTAGGCGCCCCTGCGGGCGCGGGCGGCCGGCGCCGCCTTGGCGGGCGTGGGCGCCTCCTCGGAGGGCCACATCAGGCTCTCGCGAGCATTGCGCAGGTGCAGACGCATGGCGGCTTCAGCCTTGTCGCCATCGCCCGCGCAGATGGCGTCCACCACCGCCTGGTGCTCGGCGAAGGCCAGCTGGGCGCGCCCCGGGCGGACGCTCGAGCGGTAGCGATAGAGGCGCAACTGGTAGTAGAGCTCGTCGCACAGGCTGCGGATCAGTCGCTCGTTGCGGCTGCCGCGGGCGATGCGGAAGTGGAAGTCCTCATCGGCGGAGGGCTGGTAGTAGCCGTCGCCGCGCCGCAGGTCCTTGTGCTTGCCATGGCGGTCCAGCAACTGCCGCAGGCCATCGCGCTCCTCCTGGGTCATGCGCTCGGCCGAGAGGCGGGCGGCCATGCCTTCCAGGGCCTCTCGCACGATATACAGCTCGTAGAGGTCGTCCTGGGACAGGCTGATCACATGCACGCCGATGTTGGACGTGCGGCTGACCAGTTTCAGGCCCTCCAGCCGCTGCATGGCCTCGCGCAGGACGCCGCGACTGATGCCGAGGTTGCGCGCCAGCAGGGCTTCGCGCACCCGTTCGCCCGGCTGGATCTCGCCCATGACGATGGCGTCGGCGATCCGCTCGAAGGCTTGGTCCACAAGCGACGAGGGAACGAGGGGGCTTTCGAGGAGCATGGGCTGTCTTTGCATTTGTTAGGCCGCCGATCGTCGGCGGTCAGAAGACGACTCGTCGATACCACGTGCATGAAAACTTGGCATTCAGATTACCCCGACGCGGGGCGCGGCCCAAGCCCGCACCCAGGGCTTCAGTTTTATGTCAACTGTTGACAGGTGTGCGGCCGCATGGTGGTCTCGCGCCTCCCCCTGGAGGACATCCGTTCATGAAGGCGTATGAACTCGGCGACCGCAAGGACGGGCGCCTGACCCTGCGCAAGGTCGACCGGCCGGACCCCCGCCCCGGATTTGGCGAGGCGGTGGTGCGGATCCACGCCACGGGCCTGGGCGCGCGGGACATCCGCATCATGAAAAGCGCCCTCCCCGCCGACGGCCGCAGCCTGCCCAACCGGCCGTCCGCCGACCGCATCCCGCTGCAGGACAGCGCCGGCCAGGTCATCGCCATCGGCGAGGGCGTCACCCGGGTGAAGGTCGGCGACCGGGTGATGGCGACCCACTATCCGCGCTACATCGACGGGCGCTGGGACGCGGCGATGTTCGACTACGACTTCGGCAATATCTGCGACGGCTTCCTGGCCGAACAATCGCTGCTGCCGGCCGAGGCCCTGGTGCGGATCCCCGACAGCCTGACCTATGAGCAGGCCAGCACCCTGCAAAGCTCCGGCCTGACCCCCTGGCGGGCGCTGGTGGTGGACGGGCGGACCCTGTGCGGCGAGACGGTGATGATCCTGGGCGCCGGCAACGTCTCGGTCTTCGGCCTGCAGATCGCCCGCATGATGGGGGCGCGGGTGGCGATCAGCTCGTCGAGCGACGAGAAGCTGGCCCGCCTGCGTGAGATGGGCGCCGACATCACCATCAACTACCGGTCCACCCCCGACTGGCACACCGAGCTGCTCGCCCAGACCGACGGCGAAGGCGCCGACGTGGTGCTCAACAGCGTCGGCTTCGGCGAAACCGAGCGCAGCCTGCTGGCCTGCGCGGCCAATGGCCGGGTGATGCTGGTCGGCGTGGCCGAGGACGACACCGCCCTGCGCGGCTTCCCCAACATGATCCGCAAGGACCTGATGATCGGCGGTTTCACCGTCGGCAGCCGCCGCATGTTCGAGGACTTCGTCCGGGCCGTGGAGGTCAATCGCATGACGCCCCTGGTCGACCGGGTCTTCGCCTTCGACGAGATCTACGAGGCCATCGACTACTACGAGCAGCAGACGCGACTGGGCAAGGTCGTCATCCGTATCCAGTGAAGCCGCCTTGACCGCCGTGCCGCGGCCCCCCTTGATCCAGACAGTTTTGGCCGAGTGAGAGTCCCATGCCCGCATCCGACATGATGGCCGTCGACGTGTTCGAGCCCAGCGAGACGGCGACGCCGCGCGTGATCCGCAGCCCCATTCCCCAGCCTGGATCCGGGGAACTGCTGGTCAGGATCGCGGCGGCCGGGGTCAACCGGGTGGACGCCCTGCAGCGGCGCGGCCGCTACACCCCGCCGGCGGGCACGACGCCGATCCTGGGGGTCGAGGTCGCTGGCGAGGTGGCCGCCCTCGGCGGCGGGCCGTCGCGGTTCAAGGTCGGCGACCGCATCTGCGGGCTCGTGGTGGGCGGCGGCTATGCCGACTATGTGGTCATGCCTGAGGGCCAGGCCCTGCCGATGCCGGCCGGCCTGTCCTTCGTCGAGGGGGCCGCCCTGCCCGAGACCCTGGCCACCAACTGGTCGGCCCTCTACGACCAGGGCCGGCTGCTGGCGGGCGAGACCCTGTTGATCCACGGCGGCGCCAGCGGCATCGGCACCACGGCGATCATGATGGCCAAGGGGCTGGGCGCCGGCCGCATCTTCGTCACCGCCGGGTCCGACGCCAAGTGCGACGCCTGCCTGAAGCTGGGCGCGGACCGGGCGATCAACTATCGCACCGAGGACTTCGTCCAGGTGGTGCGTGACGAGACCGGCGGTCGCGGCGTCGACGTGATCCTCGACATGGTGGCCGGCGACTATGTGCCCCGCAATCTGGAGGCCCTGGACGACGACGGCCGCCTGGTGCTCATCGGGACCATGGGCGGGGTGCTGGACGCCACCTTCAAGCCGGTGCAGGTGATGTTCCGACGACTGACGATCACCGGTGTATCCCTCCGCGGCCAGAGCGTGGCCCGCAAGGCGCGCATCTCCGACCAGATCGAGCGCAAGATCTGGCCCCTCGTGGAGGCCGGCCGCCTGAAACCCCTGATCGACGCGGTCTTCCCCCTGTCGCAGGCGGCGCTGGCGCACCAGCGGCTGGACGCCAGCGATCACGCCGGCAAGATCATCCTGCAGACCGAACGCTGAGCATGGCCGGCGCCCCCACCGGAACGCCCGAGCCCGCGCCGACCTCCGCCCCCTGGCCCAGCCTGCCCTACGCCTCCTACGTGCTGGGCGTGCTGATGCTGGCCTACGCCTTCGCCATCCTCGACCGCATCGCCATCGGGCTGATGGTGGATCCGATCAAGCATGACCTGGGCATCAGCGACACGCAGATCGGCCTGCTGCAGGGCCTGGCCTTCTCGATCTTCTACACCGCCTTCGGCCTGCCGATGGGTTTTCTCGTCGATCGCTGGAAGCGTGGGCGGATGCTGGCGGCGGCGATCCTGTTCTGGAGCGCGGCGGCCATGTCCTGCGGTCTGGCGCGGTCCTTCGGCCAGCTGTTCATGGGGCGGGTGGCGGTGGGCGCCGGCGAGGCGGTGCTGATGCCCGCCTCGACATCGCTGATCTCGGACTATTTCGCGCCGCAGCACCGGGCCCGGGCCATGGGCGTGTTCATGATCGGCGGCGCCGCCGGCTCGGCGATGGCCTATTTCCTCAGCGGCTTCGCCATCGACATGGCCGCCGCGATCCGCGACCTCGGCATTCCGGGCCTGCAGGCCATGCGCGACTGGCAGATCGCCTTCATGGTGATCGGCGCGCCGGGTCTGGTGGTCTCGCTGCTGATGCTGCTGACCGTGCGCGAGCCGCCGCGCCGCGAGCGGGCTGTCAACCAGGGCTCCCAGTCCTTCGCGGCCGTGATCGCGCACATGCGGACCCACGCCCTCGCCTATGTCGCCGTGATGATGGGCGGGCTGCTGACGGGCGTCATGGTGGCGGCCCAGACCGCCTGGTTCCCGTCCCTGTTCATCCGCGTCTACGACTGGTCGCCAAGCCGCTTCGGCACCATCTTCGGCATGATCAGCTTCCCGTGCGGGGTGTTCAGCGCCCTCTCCGCCGGGTGGCTGCTGACCTATCTGGCGAAGACGGGCCGCGACGACGGGCCGATCCTGGTGATCCTCGGACAGACGGTGGTCTGGGGGATCTTCGGCACGGCCAAGGCCCTGGCGCCGAACCCGGCCCTGTCCATGGCCTTCCACATCATCACCAACTTCTGCGGCATCTGGTCGATCACCGCGGCCATGACCGCCCTCAGCCAGATCACCCCCAATGAGATGCGCGGCAAGGTGGTGGCCATTTAAACCCTGCTGACGGGGCTGATCGCCTACACGGTCGGCGGGGCGGCTGTGGGCATCCTGACAGACACCCTGTTCGATGGCCCGGCGGGCGTGGGCCAGGGCCTGGCGACCGTCTATGCCCTGTGCAGCGCCATCGCGGTGGTCATCCTCCTGGTCGGCGCCGCGGCCTACCGACGGGCCGCCCAGGCCGCGAAGGCCTGGGCGCAATAGGACCGCTCCGGGAGCCTAGAGCAGGCTGCCTTTAGTCGGGTCCAAACCGATCCAATTCCCGATCACCCCGGCGAATGCCGGGGCCCAGATCGTATGGCTCGACGTCCGCACTTTAGGATCTGGATCCCGGCCTTCGCCGGGAAGATCGGGGTGGGGTTGAGCGATTCTGTCTGAAGCAAACAGGCTCTAGAAGTTGATGTTGATGGTGGCGCGGCGGTTGAGGGGCTCCTTGACCCCGTCGCCGGTGGCGACGGCCGGTTCCGCCTCGCCCTTCCAGTCGACCGCCAGGGCGGTCTGGGCCAGGCCCGAGCCCACCAGGGCGTCGGCGGTCGCCTTGGCGCGACGCTCAGAGAGCCTCACGTTGTAGGCCGCCGAGCCGGAGGTGTCGGCGTGACCGACCACCACGACGCGGGTGGCGCTGCCGGTCTTCGCATAGTCGGCCGCTTGCGCGATGACCTGCTGGGCTTCCGGGGTCAGGACGTACTGGTCGAAGGGGAAGTAGACCACGAACTCGCGCGCCTCATAGGCCACCGGAGGCGGGGGCGGCGGGGGCGGCGGCGGGGGCGGAGGCGGAGGGGGCGGCGCCGGGGGCGGCGGCGCGACGGGCTCGTCGCTCCGGGAAAAGTCGGCGCGGATACGCACCGCGACCATGCGCGGCTCGCCGGGATAGGCCGTCACCGATGGGCGCGTGGCGTTGGCCAGCTGCAGGCCGGCCAAGTTGTATTCCTTGTCGGCGAGGTTGCGGCCCTCCAGCGACAGGGTCCAATGCTCGTCCGGGCTGGTCCAGGCCACCGAGGCGTCGAACAGGTCCAGCCGCTTGGTCTGCACCAGGTCGATCTCGTTGGCGACGTTGTTGTAGTAGGCGTCGGTATGGTTCCACTGGCCATTGAAGTGGAGCCCCCCGCCCAGGAACGGCCAGCTGGGCGAATAGGTGAAGCCCATCACCACCTTGCTGGGGATCACGCCCTTGATCTTCCTGTCCTGGCAGTTGACGATCGCGGTATTGGCCAGGGAACAGAGGAACGGCGAGGTGTATTTGCCCCGCGTGAAAGCCATGTTGCCGTAGATTTGCAGATCGGACGTGATCTGCCACGTCGGCTCCAGCTCCAGGCCATCGATGGTCGCGCCGGCGGCGTTCGAGGTATAGCTGGTGGTGGTGCCGGGGAAGAACACGGGCAGTTGCAGCCCGTCGTATTTGGCCTGGAAGACCGCGGCGTTGATGCGGAAGCGGTTGTCCGGCGTCGAGAACTTGATACCGGCCTCATAGCTGTCGACTTCCTCGGGGCCATACGGGGTCGGCGCCCCCGCCACTCCGGGCACGCCGGTGTTGGCATTCGGCGGCACGCCGTTGTAGCCGCCGCTCTTGAAGCCCTTGGTGTAGGACACATAGGTCAGGATGGTGGGCGTCAGCTGCCAGTTGATCCCCACCTTGGGGGTGGTTCCCGAGAAGCTCTTGGACGCCGACTGGGGGGTGGTCCTCAGGGTGTAGTAGAACTGGGTGAAGTCGGCGTCTTCCTTGGTGGCGCGCAGGCCGGCGGTGACGCCGAAGCCGCCGAACAGGGTGTAGGTCCCCTGGGCGAACACCGCCGTGGCGACGGTCTCGCGGTTCCAGTTGGTCGGGGTGGAATAGGGCTGGATGAACTGCTGGCCGCCCTCCTCCTTGAAGTAGTAGAGGCCCGCGACGCCCTTGAAGCGTTCCGTCACCAGGGTCAGGTTCACCTCCTGGCTGAGGAAATGGTCCTGCAGCCGGTAGTTGGTGCCGGTGTTCAGCGCCCCGTTGTTGGACGTCTGCGCCGCCACGGTCAGGGCGAACGGCGTCGTCAGGTTCAGGCGCAGATTGCGATACCCGGTGATCGACGACAGGGTGAGGTAGGAATTCATCCGCCAGCTGGCGGTGATCCCGGCCCCCGAATTGGTGATCTTGGCCGATTGCGGTCCGAACAATTCCGAACTGCCGAGGCTGCGCCCGCGCACCGCCAGCGGATCGATCACGCCGGGGCCGACCTGCAGAGGCACGCCCAGTCCCGGGTCGGAATCGTCGGCGGACGTGTCGGCCGAAACGATGACCTCGAAGTTGTCGGTCGGCTGGAAGAGCAGCTTGCCGCGGATGGCGCGACTGTCGCGGTTGTTCTTGGCCGTCCCATAGGCGGGCGCGTCGATGAAGCCGTCGCGCTTGCGCGACACCGCCGAGAGGGAGCCCGCCAGCTTGTCGGACCAGATCGGCCCGCTGATATAGCCGCGGGCGTCGAACATGTCATAGGACCCGTAGGCCAGATCGCCGCCGAAATTCAGGTTGAACGACGGGCGCTTGGTGGTGATCTTGATGGCGCCGCCTGAGGTATTGCGGCCGTACAGCGTGCCCTGCGGCCCGCGCAGGACTTCGGCGCCGGCGATATCGAAGAAGTCGAAAAAGGCGCCGTTGATGCGCGGCTGGTAGATGTCGTCGACATAGATGCCGACGGCCGCGTCGAACAGGATGCCGCTCTGTTCCTGCCCCGCGCCCCGCAGGACGATGCGCGCGCTGGTGGTGCTGCCGGTGGTCGGGGTGATGACGATGCCGGGGATCTGGCTGGCCAGCTGCAGGACGTTGGTCACCCGCCGCTCGGCCAGGGCGGTTGGGCTTATGGCGGTCACCGCGATCGGCGTGGTCTGGACGGTGGAGGTGAAGCGTTCGGCGGTGACGACCACCTCCTCCAGGGCCGCGCCGTTGTCGGACGACTGGGCGCGGGCGATGGCGGGACCGGCCGCGGCGACCAGGGTGGTCAGGATCGCCGTGGTCGCGGCTAGCGTGGGTCGTTGGAACATGGGTCTTCCCTCTGACGCGTGATGGCTGGCGCGGGCTTGTCGTGGCGCATACCGGCGATACCGGAGGAAGGCTCCGTCAGTCGCTGATCTATGTCAACTGTCAACATATCGACAGGAAGAGGCGGAACTGACCGCGACCAACTGCGCCGCCATCAGTCTTGCGAGACCTTGATCACCACCTTGCCCAGCTTCTGGCCCGTTCCGTAGTAGCTGACCGCCTCCAGGGCTTCGTCGAAGGCGAACACGCGGTCGATGACGGGCCTCAGCTTGTTGACCCTCACCGCGCGGACGAAGTCCTCGAACATGCGCCGGCTGCCGACGGTGACGCCGGTGAGGATCAGGTTCTTGACCGCCATGTTGGGCAGGGTCTGCGGAGGGCTATTGAGGCTGTCGATCCAGCCCACCCGCACGATGCGGCCATTGTTGGCCCCCGACATCAGGCTCTTCTCGGTGGCGGACAGGCCGACATTGTTCAGCACCACATCGGCGCCGACCCCGCCGGTCTTCTCCAGCAGTTCCTGGTCCCAGTCGGGATTGGTCCGGTAGTTGATGGTGATGTCGGCGCCCATGGCGCGCATGCGCTCCAGCCGCTCGTCGCTGGACGAGGTGATCGCCACCCGCGCGCCCATCATCCGCGCGATCTGCAGGGCGAAGATCGACACATTGCCCGTGCCGAGGGTCAGCACCGTCTCGCCGCATTTCAGCTTCCCGGCCACCACCAGCGAGCGCCAGGGGGTCAGGCCCGAGCTCTGCAGGGTGCTGGCCTCCTCATAGGAAAGGGTGTCCGGGATCTTCACCAGCGCCTCGGCCGCCAGCAGGGCCTTCTCGGCCAGGAAGCCGTCGAGGATGTTTCCGTAGTCCTCCGAGAACATCTGCGAGTCCCACTCGCCGTCGATGTATCTCGGGTAATGGGTCGCCATCACCCGGTCGCCGATCTTTACCCGCGTGACCCCCTTGCCCACGGCGATCACCTCGCCGGCGCTGTCCTGCAGGGGGATGCGGTGGGCCGGCGGATGGTTGAGGCTGCCCTTGCCCTCGGGGTCGAGCTTGCTCTTGATGATATAGAGGTCGCGCGAGCCCAGGCCCGTGGCGTGGACCTTGATGACCGCCTCGCCGCGACCGGGCGTGGGATCCGGGCGCTCGACCATGCGCAGGGTGACGCCGTCCCGCCGGTCGCCGAGTTCATAGGCTCTCATGGCATCTCCTGACGAACCGACAGGTCCCGGCGTCGCCGTCCTATCCCATGGGCAAGAATGCTTAGGGCGCTGGCGCTTTGTGTCAACTGTTGACCATAATGTCTTGTGTGGTATCGGAGCTTGATGGCTGGATAAGGGCGCAGGGTGTTGACGGCGCCAACGCCCGCGCAGACATTGCCGGCGCACCAGACCCGGAAGGCCTGCATGACCCTTGCCTATCAAGGACGCCGCGAAGACGTCCGCCTCGTCACCGGCCGCGGACGCTACATCGCCGACCGGACCCTGCCCGGCCAGGCCTTCGGCGCCTTCCTGCGCGCCGACCGGCCCCATGCGGAGATCCTCGCCATCGACCCGTCCGCCGCCCTGGCCATGCCCGGGGTGGTGGCGGTGTTCACCCGCGACAACCTCGAGGGCCTCCACGCCCGGCCCGTCAACCCCGCCAAGGGCAAGGACGGCTCGTCGGTGGCCCTGCCGGACCGGCCGATGCTGGCCGCCGACCGGGTCCGCTTCGTCGGCGAACTGGTGGCCCTGGTGGTGGCCGAGAGCGACGACCTGGCCCGCGACGCCGCCGAGGCGATCCGGGTGGACTACCGCGACCTGCCGGCGGTGACCGACGCCGGGGCGGCCGCCGCTCCGGGCGCCCCGCAGCTGCACGAGGCGGCGCCCGGCAACCTCAACTTCCTCTACGACTACGGGGACGAGGCGGCCGCGAACGCCGCCTTCGCCAAGGCCGCCTGGACCGCCTCGGTGACCGTCGACGCCCAGCGCATGGCCGGCAACCCCATGGAGCCCAAGTCCTGCCTGGCCGCCTACGATGCGGCGACCCAGACCTACGAACTGCACGCGCCCAACCAGGGCATGTCGATGATGCTCGGCAGTCTGGCCAGCGTGCTCGGGGTCAAGACCGACAAGATCAGGCTGATGCCCGGCGACGTGGGCGGCGCCTTCGGGGTGCGCATCGAGGCCTATCCCGAATACCTCGTCTGCCTGTTCGCGGCCAAGCAGGTCGGCCGCCCGGTCAAGTGGGTCGGCACCCGCGCCGAGACCATGGTCAGCGACCACCACGGCCGCGCCGCCCTCTTGCACGGTCAGATGGCCATGGACGCCGAGGGCCGCTTCACCGCCATCCGCATCGAATGGCTGGCCAACTCCGGCGCCTATAACAGCGGGGCCGGCGTCCTGATCAACGCCACCACCGCCGCCGGCCAGGCGGTCGGGGTCTATCGCATCCCGGCGGTCTACGGCCTGCACACGCTGGTCTTCACCAACACCACCCCGACCACCGCCTACCGCGGCGCCGGCAGGCCCAACTGCACCTATCTGATCGAGCGGCTGGTGGACGAGGCGGCGCGGGTCAGCGGCGTGGACCGCATCGAGATCCGCCGCCGCAACATGATCGCCAAGGCGCAGTTTCCCTACACCACCCCGACGGGCTCCACCTATGACAGCGGCGATCCTCCGGGCCTGCTGCAGGAGGCCCTGGACCGCTCGGACTGGGCCGGTTTCGAGGCGCGGCGGCGGGAGGCGGCCGCCCGCGGCGCCCTGCGCGGCATCGGCTGCGGGGTGATCATCAGCCCCTCCGGCGGCGCCGGCGTGCAGGAGGAGGGCGTCATCGAATTCCAGCCCGACGGCCGCGCGCGGCTCTATGTGCTGGCGGGCCCCTCGGGCCACGGCCATGAGACTGTGTTTCCGCAACTGGTCGCCGAGCGCCTGGGCATGGATCCCATGGATATCGAGCTACGCTTCAGCGACCCAGACGGCCCGCCCCTGACCGGCGGCGGCACCGGCGGGTCGCGCTCGATGATGAGCCACGGCGGGGTCCTGCACATGGCCGCCGGCGAGGTCATCGCCAAGGGCGCCGCCCTGGTGGCGCGCAAGGCGGGCGTGGACGAGGACAAGGTCCGCTTCGAGGGCGGCCTCTATCGGGCCGAGGGCAGCAATGTCGCCATAAGTCTGCGCGAGCTGGCCCGGGAAACCGCCGTCGACGGCCCCCATCCCCTGACCGTGAAGACCGCCCTGGCCTCGGCCCAGTCCTGGCCCAGCAGCGCCCACGTCGCCGAGGTCGAGATCGATCCGCAGACCGGCGAGCTGCAGGTGGTCAACTACGTCGGCGTCGACGACTGCGGCAATGTCATCAGCCCGGTGATGGTGGAGGGCCAGCTGCAGGGCGGCTTCATGCAGGGCCTGGGCCAGGTGATCGGCGAGCACTGCATCTACGACGACGAGACCGGCCAGTTCCTGACGGGCAGCTTCATGGACTATTTCATGCCGCACGCCCGCGACCTGCCCCAGACCCTCGCCTTCTACGACCGCCCGGTCCCCTCCCCGACCAACCCGCTGGGGGCCAAGGGCGCGGGCGAGGCCGGAACCACCGGCGCCATCCCGACCATGGCCAACGCCGTCCTCGACGCCCTGGCGCCGGCGGGCGTGCAGGCGTTGGACATGCCCTATACCGCTCACCGCATCTGGACCGCCCTTCAAGCCGCCCGGGCAGCGGACGCGGCCTAGATTTGCCGACCCGTCTCGCGCGAGCGCTGTAGCGCGGACGCAAGCGGGGGCGTAGGATGGGATCATGGTCTTCCAGATCCTATCCGCCTCCCGCTCCAGCCGTCTGCGTCGCCGGGCCGACGGGGCCTGGCGATACCAGGCCATCGGCCTGCTCCTCGTGGTCGCGGTCCTCGGCGTGATCGCCGTTCTCGTCCAGTGAGCCGCCGCCTCCACCGCTGAGCCGTGGCGCGGGCGCGGGCGCCCCGCTATAAGCGCCCCATGCTGCGCCTGACCGAACTGAAGCTGCCGCTCGGCCATGAGCCGCAGGCGCTCTCGGACGCCGTCGCCGAGCGCCTCGGGGTCGGCGCCGACGACCTGTTGTCCATGACCCTCGTGCGGCGCGCGCATGACGCCCGGCGCAAGGCGGCCATCGCCCTGGTCTATTCGGTCGATGTCGCCGTCGCCGACGAATCGGCGGTGCTGGAGCGGCTGGCGGGCGACATACGGGTCACGCCGGCCCCCGACACCGCCTATCGGCCCGTCGCACGGGCGCCCGAGGGTCTGCAGACGCGCCCCCTGGTGATCGGCGCTGGCCCCTGCGGCCTGTTCGCCGGCCTGATCCTGGCCCAGATGGGCTTTCGTCCGATCATCCTGGACCGCGGCAAGGCGGTGCGGCCGCGCACCAAGGACACCTGGGGCCTGTGGCGCAAGGGCGTGCTGGATCCCGAATCGAACGTCCAGTTCGGCGAGGGCGGCGCCGGCACCTTCTCGGACGGCAAGCTCTACAGCCAGGTGAAGGACCCCCGGCGCCTGGGCCGCAAGGTGCTGACCGAGTTCGTCGCCGCCGGCGCCCCGCCCGAGATCCTCACCGAGGCCAAGCCGCACATCGGCACCTTCCGGCTGGTGACCATGGTCGAGCATATGCGCGCGACCATCGAGGCCCTGGGGGGCGAATACCGCTTCGAGCACCGGGTCGAGGACCTGGACATCGCCGTGGCGGCGGACGGGACCCGGTCGGTGCGCGGCGTGGTGCTGGCCGACGGCCGCCACATCGCCGCCGACCATGTGGTGCTGGCCATCGGCCACAGCGCTCGCGACACCTTCGAGCGGCTGCACGCCCGCGGCGTCCACATCGAGGCCAAGCCCTTCTCCATCGGCCTGCGCATCGAGCATCCGCAGGCGCTGATCGACGGGGTGCGCTTCGGCAGCCACGCCCGCCATCCCGACCTGGGCGCCGCCGACTACAAGCTGTCGCACCACTGCGCCAACGGTCGCACGGTCTACAGCTTCTGCATGTGCCCGGGCGGGACGGTCGTGGCCGCGGCCTCCGAGCCCGGCCGCCTCGTCACCAACGGCATGAGCCAGTATTCGCGCAACGAGCGCAACGCCAACGCCGGCATCGTCGTCGGCATCACGCCGGAGGTCGACTACCCCGGCCACCCCCTGGCCGGCGTCGCCTTGCAACGCCACTGGGAAGAGCAGGCCTTCGCCGCCGGCGGCTCGTCCTACGCCGCGCCTGGCCAGAGGGTCGGCGACTTCCTCGCCGGCCGTGCTTCCACCGACCTGGGGACGGTGACGCCGTCCTACCGGCCGGGGGTGACGCCTACGGACCTGTCCGCCTGCCTGCCCGACTACGCGGTCGACGCCATCCGCGAGGCCCTGCCCGCCTTCGAGCGCCAGATCCCCGGCTTCGCCATGGCCGACGCCGTCCTCACCGGCGTGGAGACCCGCACCTCCTCGCCCATCCGCATCACCCGGGGCGGCGACTTCCAGAGCCTGAACACGGCCGGGCTTTATCCCGCGGGCGAGGGCGCGGGCTATGCCGGGGGCATCCTGTCGGCGGGCATCGATGGCATCCGTGTGGCCGAGGCGGTGGCCCTGGACATCGTCGCGGCCGCGGGCGCGGGGCGCCACGTTCCGCTTGCCGGAGACGGCCGCGATCGGTCCTGACGCCTCGCGGCGGCCGGCCCTAGGGTAGGGGCTGCGGAGGGCGCCTCAGGCGATGCGCCTCCCGAACGCCGGGAGCGATCCATGCCCGAACCGAAGCATATCCTGGTCATCGGCGCCGGCATGGGCGGCGCCAGCGCCGCCATCGCGCTTCAGCAGGCCGGTTGCCGGGTCAGCCTGTTCGAGCACGCCCAGGCCCTGAACGAGATCGGCGCCGGCGTCACCATCGACGAGAACGGCGTGCGCGCGCTGCAGTTTCTCGGCATCGCTGACCGGATGCGGGCCATCGCCGACACGCCCGGCGAGATGGTCAGCGGGGCCCGCCACTACGCCACCGACGAGCCCCTGGGCCAGGCGGCGGCGCAGCGGGCGCCGTCCAATGCCTGGTTCCACATGATGCACCGGGCGGACTTCCAGGAGATGCTGGTGGACGCCGCCCTGGAACTGGACCCCGGCTGCCTGCACCTCGGCCATTCGCTGGTTCGCTTCGAACAGGATGAGGCGGGAGTCACCGCCCATTTCGCCAACGGGGCGACCGCGCGCGGCGACGCCCTGATCGGCGCCGATGGGGTCCGCTCGATAGTGCGGGCGGCCCTGTTCGGGGCCGAGCAGCCCCGCTTCACCGGCCAGGTCGCCTTTCGCTGCCTGATCCCGATGGCCCTGGCCGAGCCCTTCATGGACGGGCGCTGGACCTCGGCCTATGCCGGTCCCGGGCGGATTTTCGTGCGCTATTCGGTGCGCGGCCGCACCCTCGTCAACTGCGCCGCCCATGTCCGCACCGAGAGCTGGCGCGAGGAGGGCTGGTCGATCCCCGCCACGCCGGAAGAGTTCGAGGCCCATTTCCACGACTACCACGAGAATGTCCGCGGACTGATCCGCAACGCCCCCCGCGACAGCCTGTTCAAATGGGCCCTGCTCGACCGCGATCCCCTCGACCAGTGGACCGTCGGCCGGGTCACCCTGCTGGGCGACGCCGCCCATCCGATGCTGCCCTTCCTCGGCCAGGGGGCCGGCATGGCCATCGAGGACGCGGTGGTGCTGGCGCGGGCGATCACCGCCACCGCCGACATCCCCGAGGCCCTGCAACGCTACGAGGCCGCCCGGCGGCCCCGGTCCAACAAGGTGGTGCTCAGCGCCCGCGCCCAGGGCGTCCGCTACCAGACCGACGATCCCTCCTCGCTGGCGCGCACCGAGCCGCCGATCTCCAACGAGGAGATGTTCAGCTACGACGCCGGGACCGTCCCGGTCTAGATCACGCCACGCCCCAGGAGCCCGCCGTGTCCCAGCGTCCCCACGTTCTCGTCATCGGCGCCGGCATGGGCGGGGCCACCGCCGCCATCGCCCTGCAGCAGGCCGGCTGCCGGGTCAGCCTGTTCGAGCAGGCGCCGCAGCTCAACGAGATCGGCGCCGGCGTCACCATCGATGAGAGCGGCACCCGGGCGCTGGAATACCTCGGCGTGGCCGAGACCCTGCGCGCCCGGGCCGACATCCCGCCCACCGGCCGGGCGGCCGGCGGCGCCCGCCACTACGCCACCGACGAGCCCCTGGGCGGCGAGACCATCGACCGCCCGCCGGGCAAGACCTGGTTCCACCAGATCCACCGCGCCGACTTCCAGAAGATGCTGGTCGACGAGGTCCTGTCCGCCGATCCCGAGGCGCTCCACCTCGGCTGCGCGTTCCAGGGCTTCGAACAGGACGACAAGGGCGTGACCGCCCGCTTCACCAACGGCCAGTCGGCGCGGGGCGACCTGCTGATTGGGGCCGACGGGGTCCGCTCGGCGGTGCGCGCCGCCCTGTTCGGGGCCGAGACCCCGCGCTTCACCGGCCAGGTCGCCTACCGCTGCCTGATCCCCACCGAGCAGGTGCTGCCCTATCTCGATGGGCGATGGACCTCGGTCTATGTCGGGCCGCGCCGCACCTTCGTGCGCTACGCCATCCGGGGCCGCAGCCTGATCAACTGCGCCGCCTTCGTGAAGACCGACAGCTGGCAGGAGGAGGGATGGTCCATTCCCGCCAGCCCCGAGGAACTCGACGAGCATTTCCACGACTGGCACGAGAACATCCGCGGCCTGATCCGCAACGCCCCCCGCGACAGCCTGTTCAAATGGGCCCTGTTCGACCGCGACCCGATCGAGCAGTGGACCGTCGGAAGGGTCACCCTGCTGGGCGACGCCGCCCACCCGATGCTGCCCTTCCTGGGCATGGGCGCCGGCATGGCCATCGAGGACGCCATCGTCCTGGGCCGCGCGATCAAGGGGGCCGAAGACCTGCCGGACGCCCTGCGTCGCTACGAGGCGGCGCGCAAGACCCGCGCCAACAAGGTGCTGCTCAGCTCGCGCGCCCAGGGCGAACGCTTCCAGCACGACGACCCCCTGAACCTGCCCCGCCGGGAGCCGCCCATCACCCCGGCCGAACTCCACCGCTACGACGCGGGCATGGTCCCGGTGTGAGGGCGCCCGCGCCCCCTCCCCGTCATCGTCCGGCTTGACCGGACGATCCAGCCGCGCGACGGGGCCGCTACCGACGTCGCCGCGCGGCCAAGGCGGCGGGACTGGGTCGTCCGGTCAAGCCGGACGATGACGGCAGGGTTTGTGATCAGCGCAAAGCAAAACCGGCCGCCGCGATGATCGCGGCGGCCGGTCCTGTTAGTCCGGGAGCCGCCGAGGCGGCTCCCGCTATGGGCTTTAGAAGTTGATGTTGATGGTGGCGCGGCGGTTGAGGGGCTCCTTCACCCCGTCGCCGGTGGCGACGGCCGGTTCCGCCTCGCCCTTCCAGTCCACCGCCAGGGCGGTCTGGGCCAGGCCAGACCCCACCAGCGCATCGGCGGTCGCCTTGGCGCGACGCTCGGAGAGCTTCACGTTGTAGGCGGCCGAGCCGGAGGTGTCGGCGTGGCCGACGACCACGACCCGCGTCGCGTTGCCGGTCTTCGCATAGTCGGCCGCTTGCGCGATGACCTGCTGGGCTTCCGGCGTCAGGACATACTGGTCGAAGGGGAAGTAGACCACGAACTCGCGCGCCTCATAGGCCACCGGAGGCGGGGGCGGAGGGGGCGGCGGGGGCGGGGGCGGCGGAGCGGGCGGCGCCGGGGGCGGCGGGGGCGGCGCGGGCGGGGCGTCGAAGTTGGCCCGCACGCGGACCGCATAGGTGCGCGGCTCGCCCGGATAGCCGGTCACCGACGGGATGGCCGGGCTGGACAGCTGCAGGCCGGCCAGGACGTACTGCTCGTCGGCCAGGTTGCGGCCTTCCAGAGACACGGTCCAGTGCTCGCTCGGGCTCGTCCAGGAGATCGACGCATCATACAGATCCGTCTTCGGCGTCTGCACCAACGGGCCTTCGTTCGACACGTTGTTGAAGTAGTCCGCCGTGTGGTTCCACTGGCCGAGGATGCGGATCGAGCCGGGGATGTTCAGCTCCGGCTCGAACGCGAAGCCGAGGGTCACCTTCTCGGGCACCAGACCCTTGATCTTGCGGTTCTGGCAGTTGTCGAAGACGCCGCTGGCCCGCGTGCAGACGAAGGGCGAGGTGTATTCGCCTTCGGTGAACGACATGTTGCCGTAGATCTGCAGCGAATCGAGCACCTGCAGGGTGGGCTCGATCTCGATGCCGCGGATGGTCGCGTCCGCCGCGTTCGAGGTGTAGCTGGTGGACGTCCCCGGGAAGAAGACCGGCAGCTGCAGGCCGTTGTAGCGGGCCTCGTAGATGGCGGCGTTGATCCGGAAGCGACGGTCGTCGGTGGTGTATTTGATGCCCGCTTCGTAGCTGTCCACTTCTTCCGGCCCGTAGGGGGTCGGGGCGCCGGGCTGGCCGGTGCCGGTGTTGGCCGTGGGCGGCACGCCGTTGAAGCCGCCGCTCTTGAAGCCCTTGGTGTAGGAGGCATAGGCCAGGAAGCTGGGCGTCAGCTGCCAGTTGACGCCGAACTTCGGCGTGGTGGCTTCGAAGTCCTTGGAGTCGGACTGCGGCGTGGCCCGTTGGGTGTAGTAGAACTGGGTGAAGTCGGCTTCTTCCTTGGTCGCGCGGACCCCGGCGGTGACGCCGAAGCCGCCGAACAGGGTGTAGGTGCCCTGCACGAAGACGGCGGTGGCCTTGGTGTCGCGGAACCAGTTGGCCGGCACGGCATAGGGGGCGCCGTAGTACTGCTTGCCCTCTTCATCGAAATAATAGAGGCCGGCGACGCCCTTGAACCGGTCGGTGGTCAGGGTGACGTTCAGCTCCTGGCTGATGAAGGTGTCCTTGATCGTCGAGTTGGTGCCCGCGTTCAGGGCGCCGTTGCCGGACGTCTGGGCGGCCACGGTCAGCCACAGGGGCGCCGTGTTGCGTTGCTTCAGGGTGCGGCCGCCGGTGATCGAGCTGACGCGGATGTAGGGGTTCACGTCCCAGTTGACGGTGAGCGAGCCGCCGGTGCTCTTCAGCGCCTGAGAGAACGGCCCGAACAGTTCGGAGCGTTGCAGGTCGCGGTTGCGGCCGGTGGCGAAGGGATCGACCACGCCGACGCCGACTTGCAGCGGCACGCCCAGACCCGGGTCGGAGTCGTCACGCAGGTAGTCGAGCGAGCCTTCGACCTCGAAGTTGTCGGTCGGGGTCCACAGCAGCTTGCCGCGGAGGGCCGAGCTGTCGCGGTCCGTCACGTCCCGCGAATAGGCCGGGGCGGTGACGAAGCCATCGCGCTTGCGCGACACGCCGCTGAGCGAGGCGGCCAGGTAGCCGGGGATGATCGGGCCGCTGATGTAGCCGCGAATGTCCTGCTGGTTGTAGTTGCCCAGGGCCGCGTCGCCGCCGAAGGTCAGGAACTGGGTCGGACGCCGGGTCGTGATCTTGATCGCGCCGCCCGAGGTGTTGCGCCCGTAGAGGGTGCCTTGCGGGCCGCGGAGCACTTCGAGACCCGAGATGTCGAACAGGTCGAAGAAGGCGCCGTTGATGCGGGGCTGGATGACGTTGTCGATGTAGATGCCGACGGCCGGATCGAACAGGATGCCGCTCTGCTCCTGGCCGGCGCCGCGCAGGACGATGCGGGCGGCGGACTGGTTGCCGGTGGCCGGGGTGATGACGATGCCCGGGATCTGCTGGGCGGCTTGCAGGACGTTGGTGACCTGACGCTCAGCCAGGAGGGCCGGGTTGAAGGCGGTGACCGCGACGGGGGTGGTCTGGACCGTGGAGCGGAAGCGCTCGGCGGTGACGACGACTTCATCAAGCGCGGCAGACCCACCGGAGTTGTCCTGGGCGTGGGCGAGCATGGGCAGCACGAGCGCCCCGAGCGTTGTCACAACGGCCGTGCTTGCGTTCAAAAACAAACGCTTACGCATAAAAAAATACCTCTTCGCTTCTTCAGGTTTTCAGGTCGGCGGCCGGGTTTGCCGGGCTCCCGTCGAATGCGTTGCACCCGACTCCTATTTTATTTCGTATACGTATTTCGCCGGGGGGTAACCCCATGGCGGCGCCCCACAGTGCAATGCAGCAACGAATGTGCGGGGGGTGTAGTGCAAGTGCCACAGTGCCCGCGGCGACGCCCCCGGAGCCAAAGGGGAGCGATGTCGCATGCGGTTTGGCCTCAAACGCCAGGTGATCGTCCTGGGCCTGATGTCGGCCATTGGGCCCTTCGCCATCGACATGTATCTGCCCGCCTTCCCCGCCATCTCCCGCGACCTGGGCGGCGGGCACGCCGCCCAGCTCAGCCTCATGAGCTTCCTGGTGGCGGTCTCCGCCGGGCAGCTCATCTACGGCCCGGCGTCCGACATGATCGGCCGGCGGCCGCCCCTGTTCTTCGGCCTTGCCCTCTTCGCGATCAGCGCCGTCGGCTGCAGCTTGGCGACCAGCGCCGAGGCGCTGACGCTGCTGCGCTTCGTGCAGGGCATCGGCGCCTGCGCCACCATGGTCCTCACCCGCGCGGTGGTGCGCGACCTGCACCAGGGGGCGGCGGCCACCCGGCTGATGTCGATGCTGATGCTGGTCCTCAGCGTCAGCCCCATCGTGGCCCCCACCGTGGGCGGACTCATCGTCGAGGCCAGCGGCTGGCGCGCCATCTTCTGGCTGATCGGGGCCCTGGGCGCGATGGGCCTGGGACTGGTGGCGTTCGGCCTGCCGGAGACCCATCCCCCCGCCAAGCGCATCAAGGCGGAGTGGGGCGCGGTGGCCGGCCACTACCGCAGCCTGCTGCGCGACCGCCGGTTCCTGGCCATCGTGGCCATGGGCGGATTCAGCCAGAGCACCTTCTTCGCCTATCTGGCGGCGGGCGCCTTCCTGCTGATCCAGCGCTACGGCCTGACCCCCGCCCAGTACAGCCTGTCCTTCGGCGTCTGCGCCGGCTCCTTCATCGCCGCCGCCCAGTTCAACGGCTATCTGGTGCGCAGGCTGGGCGCCGTGCGAGTGCTGCGGGGGTCCATCCGATCCCTCACGGTGTTCGCCATACTGCTGGCGGGGGTGGCCGTGCTGCGCCAGGACAACCTGTGGGTGGTATGCGGGCTGATGATCGGCGTCTGCGCCAGCCAGGGCGTGATCATCCCCACCGCCGCCGTCCTGGCTCTCGATTCCCACCCGCACATCGCGGGCACCGCCTCGGCGCTGCTCGGCTCACTGCAGCTGATCATCTGTTCGGCGGTGGTGGCCCTGGTCAGCGCCTTCCCGGCCGGCGAGGCCATGCCCATGGCGGTGGTCATCGCCCTGTGCGCGGGAACCGCCTTCGCCCTCAGCGTGCGCACCTTTGGGCTCCGTGGCGCCCTCCGCCCCGCCCCTGTTTGCACGAGCGTGCGCCCTTGACAGGACGACCCGCTTTTGAGCGATACCCTGGGTCTGGCCCCACCGGAGAGACCGCATGAAGCTGTTCTATTCACCCATCCACGGCTTTATCCACAAGGTCCTGGTGGTCGCCCATGAGGCGGGGATGGCCGACGCCCTGGAGTATGTGCCCACCTGGCCCCTGCGCCCCGAGCACGACATCACCTCGGTCAATCCCCTCAACAAGGTGCCGACCCTGACGCTGGACGATGGCGAGGCGCTCTACGGCAGCCAGGTGGTCTGCGAATACCTCGATCGGCTGGGGGGCGCCCCGCGCCTCTTCCCCCAGGCGGGTCACGCCAAGTGGGACGCCATCCGCCGCCTGTCCCTGGCCGACCAGACCTTCGAGGTCACCGTTCAGGTGACCCTGAACCGCAACCCCGAGGGCCGCGCCACCTTCGACTGGGGCTGGAAGAAGATCATGGCCGCCTTCGACCAGATGGAGCGCGACGCGGCGACCTACACGGGCTTCGACGTGGGCCACGCGTCCAACCTGCAGACGCTCAGCTACTTCGACCGCTCCTGCAAGCAGGGCTACGAGGTGTTCGACATCATGACGCCCTATGACTGGACGATCGGCCGGCCCACCCTGGCCGCCTGGTATGCTGAGGCGATCCAGCGGCCCTCGGTGCAATGGCACTACAACAAGGACTATACGGGCGACGTCAGCGCCGAGAACGTCGCGCGCGCCGTGGCCGATGTTCTGGCCGCGAGGAGCGCCCGATGAGCGGCCCCATCGAACTCTTCTACTGGCCGACGCCGAACGGGCAGAAGGCCTCGATCATGCTCGAGGAGGTCGGCCTGCCCTATACGGTGCGGCCGGTGAACATCCTCAAGGGGGACCAGTTCGATCCCGAGTTCCTCAAGGTCAATCCCAACAACAAGATCCCCGCCATCCGGGACCCCGACGGGCCCGAGGGCGGGCCGATCACCATCTTCGAGTCCGGCGCGGTGCTGGTCTACCTGGCCGAGAAGACCGGCAAGCTGCTGCCGGCCTCGGGGGCGGCGCGCTACGAGGCGCTGCAGTGGCTGTTCTTCCAGGTCGGCGGGGTGGGGCCCATGTTCGGCCAGTTCGGCCACTTCCACGGCTATGCCGCCGAGAAGATCCCCTACGCCATCGAGCGCTACAAAAACGAGACCCTGCGCCTCTACGGCGTCATGAACGATCGCCTTGCCGACCGGGAATTTTTGGCCGGCGACTATTCGGTGGCCGACGTGGCCACCTATCCGTGGGTCGACGTGCGCTGGTTCCATGAGATCGACCTTGCGCCCTTCCCTCACGTCCAGCGCTGGTTCGACACCCTGGGCGCCCGCGAGGCCGTCCGGCGCGGCGCGACCCTGATGAAGGACAGCGAGGTCATCGGCAACGTCACCGAGGAAACCCGCGAGATCTATTTCGGCAAGCGCCAGCTCGAGCGGCGCTGACCCTTCCCTCCCGACACCGGCAAAGGAGCCCTCCATGGCCAAGTTCCAGGACCCCGCCCAGGTCAAGATGCCCCGCGTGACCAAGGGCAAGCGACCCTATTTCTTCGAAGACCCCAGCATCGATCAGGTCATGACCTTCTTCATGGAGCTGATGACCGAGGTGCTGGTCCTGCGCGATCGCCAGGACACGGTGGAGCGCATCCTTGACGAGAAGGGCACGCTCAACCGCGAGGACCTGCGCGCCTACATCCCCGACCCTGAGGTCGAAGCCGAGCGCACCAAGGAGCGCGACGCCTTCGTCAAGCGGGTGCTGCGCATCCACACCCCCGAGGGTCGCCAGGACGATTGAGCCGGCGGGGACCGCTTGACGCGGGGGCCAATGGCCATATCAATTGAGCCTTGGCCCACCCCCCGCCGCCGGAGAGATCGCCCATGGAACACCAGACCATTCGGGGGCGGTTGATCTACACGTCCAAGAAGGCCGAGAAGCTCGACCAGGTGCGCGGCGGCGAGACCTTCGTGATCACCAACTATGTGGACGGGGGCCGCACCCTGCGGGCGCACTGCGCCATCGACGAGGACTCGCCCCGGGTCCTGCGCGACGTCACCCTGAGCTGGAACCCCTCTTGGCTGCCCACCGACGCCTTCGTGCGCCTGTCGGTGGACGACGCCTTCGTCGGCTCCAGCTGGTATCGCTTCACGCCCACCCTGGCCGAGGCCGAGGGCTATACGTTGCAGGAAGGCCGCTTCTCCACCCGCTTCGAGCTGGACGAGCCGGTGCGCTGCTTCGGCACCCACCCTATCCAGGCGGACGCCATGCTGACCCAGGGCTTCGACCTGTCGCAGGGGCCGGGAACGCAGCACATCGGACCGCTGATGATGTGTTCCTTCCACCATCGCGGCGCCGACGGTCCGGTGCTGCTCAAGCGGGACCGCAAGCTCACCTTGCAATACCTGGGCAAGGAGACCGTGACGGTGATGGCCGGGACCTTCGAGGCCCTGCACTTCAGCTTCGGCACCAGTGTCGATGACGACTACATGGGCCGCGACATCCACCCCCCCTACCATGTGTGGGTCACCGCCGACGGCGACTACGTCATGCTGAAGGCCTATGTGACGGGCTATATGCAGACCTATTACGAGCTGTCGGAATACGAGAAGCGGACGAACTTCTTCTAGCCGCCTGGCCCCCGGGGCAAGCTGGACCACACGCCGACTTGAGGTAGATTAGGGCCTCGGGCGGGAGGTGTTCCGGACCATGGCTCCAAGGCTTGAACCGCTCGCCTATCACCGAGCGGTCGTCGACCATCTTCGCGCCAACGAGCCGGATGTCTGGCGGTGGGCCGAGTCAGGCCAGACCCAGGATGAACACGGGCGCGAGACGCGCGCCGTGCTGCTGCGGGAGACCTATCGGCTGGACCCCTTGTCCCATCCGGAGGTCTATGCGGAGATCGCCCAGGCCTTGGCGGCGCTCCAAATCGAGGCGCCCGCCACCCTATACCAGGGCGGGGACGGGGCCATGAACGCCGCCCTGTGCCATGTGCCGGGCGAGGTCCATCTGATCCTCTACGGCCCTGTGCTCGAACGGCTGTCGAAGGATGAACGCCTGGCCCTGTTCGGCCACGAGCTCGCCCACTACGGGCTGTGGTCCGTCGAGGGCGCGGCCTTCCATACGGCGAGCCGGCTGCTCGATCATGCCCTGGCCTACCCCGGCGCTGCGCCCAGCCACGTGGAGACGGCCCGGCTGTACCGGCTGCACACCGAACTCTATGCGGACCGCGGCGGCGCGATGGCGGCGGGCAGCCCGGGGCCGGCGATCGCGACCCTCGTCAAGACCATGACCGGCACGGCTGCCGTCGATCCGGACGCCTATCTGCGCCAGGCGGCCGAGCTGGACTCCTCGGCCTCGGCCTCACAGGGCGAGACGCACCCGGAGATTTTCCTGCGCGCCCAGGCCCTGGACAAATGGTGGCGCCAGGAGGCCGATTGCGACGGGTGGATCGACACCCGCCTGCGCGGCCCCCTGTCGTTGGCGGCCCTGGATCTGCCGCGGCAGCATGAACTGACCGCCATAAGCCGGGGGTTCGTGGCCTCGCTTCTGGCCGATCCCGCCGCGGGCGACGCCGCCTTGGCCCAGGCCCGACGGATGTTCCCGGACTGGGGAAACGGCAGCCCCCCTCTTGCCGCGGACGCCCTGGCCGCCGATCGCATCGACCAGTCGGTGCGCGAATATCTGATCGCGCTCAGCTTCGACCTGGCCATGGCCGAGGCGGACAGTCGCGATGAGATGCTCCTGGCCGGGGCCCGGGCGGCGCAAGGCTTCAACGGGCTGGACCTGTATCGGGCCGCCTTGAAACGTGACCTGAAAAGGAGCCGGCAGGCCATCGCCAAGCTGCTGGCGCCCCTGGTCCAGGGCGCCTGACATGGACGACCAGGCCCCTCGAACGCTCCGCCGCGTCCTGGCTGATATCGACGGCCTGATGCCGTCCGAAGACCTGCTTCACGCGGTTCTGCCCCTCATGGCCGAGGTGGCGGCGCTGCACGCCGCCGGCAGGGTGGCCAGGCTTGGGCTGGACGACGTGGCGAACCGCGGCGATGGCGGCCTGGCCCTGGTGCGGCCCGAGGGTTCGCCGCCGCGGTTCAATGAGGCTGGCCTGAGGGCGCTCCAGCCCCACGTCACTTCGGCGCTGAGGATCGTCGGCGAATACCGGGTCACCGTCGAGACCGGCGTGGACGCCCAGGTCTCCGACCTGCGCACGGAGGACGGACGCGAGGGCGGCGACGGGGCGCCCGCCTACCTCAATGGCTACCGCTGTTGGGAACAGGAGATCGGCCACCACGACGAGGTGACCGACATTTTCCTGGTCGGGCTGATCCTGGCCAGCCTGGCCTGCGGCCTGGACTTCGAGCGCCCTGACGACGTGTCCCGCTTTGCGGAGCACCACGCCGACCTGTTCCGGCTCAACCCCTCGCTTCACCCCGTGATCGCCGCGCTCATCGCCGAGGCGACCGCCCTCAGCCGATTTGACCGAACTTCCAGCCTGGCGGCGATGACGGAGCGGCTGGCGGACTACCGCGATCAGCCCACGCCCCTCGACATCGACCGGGTCCTGGCCGACGCGGGCGGGATCCCCGACCGCCAGGAGGCGGTCCTGACCCATCTGCGCGACCGGCTGTTCGACCTGTCCAAGCGCAACCGCCTGATCCACTTCCGACAGACGCAGGCGAGCGTCAACCTGACCGTGGCCAGCGTGCCCCTGGTCATGCGCGTGGAGTCGATCCGCCCTGAGCAGCTGGCCACCTGGGGCGGACGGTTCGCCGCCGATGTCCTGGCCGGGCCGGTCACCCTGTCCAAGTGGCTGCGGTTCGAGGACCAGCCCTACCTGCCGTCCGCCTTCGACCGCATCATCCAGGACACCCGGCGTGACCGCGCCGAATATGGCTTCAGCCATCTGCGCCTGGTCGTGGCCTTCCTGCGCTGGCGCAACCTCAAGGATGAGCCGGACAAGCCCATCCTGTCCCCCCTGCTCTGGCTGCCGGCGGAGATCACCAGGAAGAAGGGCGTGAGCGACCAGTATTCCATCCACTGCGCCGACGCCCCGGCCGAGTTCAATCCGGCGCTGCGCCACTATCTTCGCGAGCTCTATGGAATCCTGCTGCCGGAAACGATCGACCTGGCCAAGACCTCCATCGAGGCCATCCAGGCCGATCTGGCCGCACAGATTCATCAGACCGAGCCAGGCGTCCAGCTGGCCATCACGGATCGGCCTGAGATCCGACTGATCCACGAGAAGGCCGTGCAGCGGCTTCGTCATTTCCGCCGCCGCGACATCCGGGCGCCGGCCCAGGGGACGGCGCGGCCGGAGTACAGCTATGCCGCCGACGACTACCGGCCCCTGGGGCTGGCCCTTTTCGAGGCCTATGTGCGCCCGAGCCCCCTGCCGCAGCGGATCGCCGTCGGCGCGCCCCTGCCGCCCCGGGCGGAGCGGATGCTCGGGGAGGGCGACGCCCAGGCGACCGCCTATGCCCTGGCCGGCGGAGCGGGCAATCGCTTCGACTGGGAGATCGACCTGACGCAGGTGACCCTGGCCAACTTCAACTACAAGAAGATGTCCCTCGTGCGGGACTACAACCAGCTCATCCAGGAGGGTCCCGCGGCGCCGTCCTTCGACCGGGTGTTCTCGATCGAGCCGCGGGATCTGGATGTCGCGCCGCCGCCGCCCCTGGCTCATGACGAACAGTGGGGCGTGGTTCCCGCGGACGCGACCCAGGAAGCCGCCGCCGCCCTGGCCCGCACCGGCGAGAGTTTCATCATCCAGGGCCCGCCCGGAACCGGCAAGTCGCAGACCATCACCAACCTGATCGCGGACTTCGTCGCCCGGGGCAAACGGGTCCTGTTCGTCTGCGAAAAGCGCGCCGCCCTCGATGTGGTGTTCAGCCGCCTTCGGTCCGCGGGCCTGGATGGGCTGGCCTGCCTGATCCACGACTCCCAGGAAGACAAGAAGGCCTTCATCCTGGACCTGAAGCAGGGCTACGAGGCCTGGAGCCAGGCCGAGGACGGGCTGGACGCGCGGCGGGCCCAGCGTGATCGCGCGGCCCAGGCCCTGGGCCGCCACCTGGACGCGATCGAGCACTTCGAGGCGGCCATGGCCCGGGTCGACGACGCCGCGGGCGCCAGCCTGCGGACCCTGATCCGCCGGCTGGTCGCCCTGCCCACGCCCCCCGAGATCGGCCCGGCGGTCCGTGAGCGTCTGCCCGGCCCCGCCGCGTGGGATCCGCATCGCGCCCTCGCCCGCCGCACTGAGCGCATCATGCGTGAGCGCTTCGGGGCGGACAGCCTCGCCGCCCATCCCTTCGCCCGCCTGTCCGCGGCATCGGTGGCCGCGGAGCGCAGCTATGCCGAGGTCGAAGGCTTCATCGTCGACAGTGAGCGGCTCCTCGACTCGCTGGACCCCGCCTTCGAGGACCCGGCGGGGATCTTGTCGCCGGACATGACCCTGGCCGAGGCCCGGCTCCTCGCCGAAGCGGCCCGCCGGGGTTTGGAAACCAATCTCGCCGGCCACCTCGACCTGCTGGACAGGGGATCGGAAGCCTCCGCCGCGCTGAAGGCCGGCCTCGCCGTCGTCGCCGCCCGCGGCAAGGCCCTCGCCGCGGCCGCGAAGGCCGCGGCCCGTTGGACCGACCCGCTCAGCGTTGCGGACACCACCGCCGCCCTCGACCAGGCGCGGCGACAGGAACGGTCGGTCTTCCGTTTTCTCAGCGGATCTTGGCGCCGGCTGAAGCGGACCGTCGAGGCGCGATACGCCTTTTCCGGCCATGCGGTGGCCCCCAAGATCGTCGCCGTGCTGGAATGGCTGGCCGCGCAGCAGGCCGCGGCGGCGGCCCAGGACGCGGCCAAGGCGGAGCTGGCGGCGCGGTTCGGATCCCCGGACCTGGACGCCCTGGTGGCCGAGCGCCAGGCCTGGTCGACCAGCAGATCGCCCGCTCTGAAGGCCCTGATCGCCAAGGCCCGTGGGGCCGCCGATCCAGCCGACGCCATCCGGCGGGAGGCCCAGGCGACCGCCCGCGTCCTGGCCCTGGCCGACCTCTGCGGGCGCCACCTGGACGGCGCCGACGGCCTCACTCTGGACACCCTGGCCGAGGCGATCCGGGACCTGCGCGAGGGTCTGGACGACCTGCCCGACCTGCTGCCCTTCCTCAGGGCCGTGGACCAGGCGGGACCGGGCGTCGCCTTTGCCATGCGCACCCTGGCGGCCGACGTCGACGCCATCGAGGCGGCCATCGTCGATGAGGCCGTGGCGCGGCTGTTGCGCGGTCATCCAGACCTGACGCGGTTCGACGCCGCCCAACTGGGCCAGCACGCCCGTGGCGCGTCGCGGGCGCGCGGCCTGCTGCTGGACGCCAATGCCGCGGTGATCCGCGCCGGCGCCCATCGGCGCTTTCGGGACAACGTTCGCCAGTCCCTGCTCTCAGTGACCCAGCTGGATGCCGACGGCCGCACCCTTAAGAAGGTGTATTCGGCAGGCCGGCGTGAACTCGAGCACGAGTTCGGCAAGTCCATGCGCTATCGGTCGATCCGGGATCTGGCGGATGCCGAAACAGGGGTGGTGGTCGGGGACTTGAAGCCGGTCTGGCTCATGAGCCCCCTGTCGGTGTCCGACACCCTGCCTTTGACGGCTCACCGGTTCGACGTGGTTCTGTTCGACGAGGCCAGTCAGATCCCCATGGAGGAGGCGGCGCCGGCCCTGTGCCGCGCCCCGCAGGTGATCGTCGTCGGCGACGAGATGCAGCTGCCCCCCACCAGCTTCTTCGCCAGCGCCCGCGACGAGGACGCCATGCAGGTGACGGCGAATGAGGCGGGCGAGGCGATGTCCATCCTGCTCGACGCCGAAAGCCTGCTCAACCAGGCCGCACGGACCCTGCCGGCGACCCTACTGGCCTGGCACTACCGCAGCCGGTCGGAGGCCCTGATCAGCTTCTCCAACGCCGCCTTCTATGACGGCCGGTTGGTGACCGTGCCCGACCGCGAGGTGACGGCCACGGGCGAGGCGCCCGAAGCGCTGGCGTCGAGCCACCCCGCCGCGGCGTCGACGGCGGTGGAGCGCCTTCTGGCCCGGGCGATCAGCGTCCATACGGTAGCCGACGGCGTCTACGAGACCCGGGCGAACCCGGCGGAGGCGCGGCTGATCGCGGCCATGGTTCGCGACCTGCTCGCCCGCCAGACCGGACTCAGCATCGGCATCGTCGCCTTCTCGGAAGCGCAGCAGTCCGAGATCGAGGCCGCCCTGGACGCCTTGTCGGCCTCAGACCCGGCCTTCGGCGCCCAGCTGGAGCGCGAATATGTCCGCGAGGACGAGGGGCAGATCAACGCGCTGTTCGTCAAGAACCTCGAGAATGTGCAGGGAGACGAGCGGGACATCATCATCCTCAGCATCTGCTACGCGCCGGATCGATCCGGGCGAATGGCGATGAATTTTGGACCGATCAACCAGCGCGGCGGCGAGAAGCGACTCAATGTGATCTTCAGCCGGGCCCGCCGTCACATGGCGGTGGTCTCGACGATCCGACCCGAAGCCATCACCAATACCCACAACGACGGCGCGCGTGCGCTGCGCACCTTCCTGTCCTTCGCCGAGGCGCAGGCGCGCGGCGACGGCGCCCGCAGCCAGGCCATCCTCGCCACCCTCAACCCCGAGGCGCAGCGGGTCTTCTCCCGGCCCGCGCCCGTGGACGCCCTGCGCGACGCCATCGCGCAGCGGCTGACGGCGCGGGGTCACGTTGTCAGGGTGGACGTGGGCAGCGCCTCGTTCCGCTGCGACCTGGCCGTGATGGACCCGTCGGGATCGCGCTTCGCCCTGGCGATCCTCCTCGACGGCGGCGGCGGGGCCGCCCTCTACGACCGCTATATCTTCCAGCCCGACATCCTGCGCCAATTCGGCTGGCGGGTGATCGACCAGCCGTCGCATCTGTGGCTGCGCGATCCCGACAAGGTGATCGCCCAGATCGAAGCCGCCCTGCGGTCCGGCGATGACGAACCCTTTGACGACGACCCCTTCGAGGACTCCCTCAGCCCCGCCCCGGAGCCGGTATTTCGGGCCCCGCCAGCGGCGGAGGCTCCGATCGAAGCCGCCCCGCCTGCCGAGCGCTACACCGCGTTGCGCTGCCGGCAGGGCCCATCGGATAAGGTCTGGAAGGTCGCGGTCAGCGGCCGCGAGATGACCGTCGTGTTCGGGCGCTTCGGCGCGAAGGGCAGCACCGTGGTCAAGACTTTCGACAGCCCGGAGCGGGCTGAACGCGAGGCGCGTAAGCTGATCCTGGAGAAGCTTCGCAAGGGCTATGTGGAGCAGGATGGCCAGGACGACGTCCGCCCGGCCTGACCCACGCATGGATGGACGCGAAACCGTCTTGGAGTCGCCGTCGTCCAGTCAGTCCCGCGGCGGTCCGACCGGGCGCGGTGGCGGCCCCTACACCTCCACCAGTTCGAGCAGTTCGCCGCCGGGCCCGCGCATCACGCCGATGCGGCCGCCCTTGTGGGGACCGAAGGCGGCCTTGGCCGGCGGGGCGATCATCTTGCCGACGTAGCGGTCGAACTGCGCGCATTCGAAGGTGACCATGGCCATCCCCACGGGCAGGCCGCCGGGAGGCGTGGGACGCGGCTTGGCGAAGTCCAGATACTGGTCGAGCTCGATCTTGGTGCCGTCGCCGCACTCGGTCACCGACAGCTCATACTGGGTGTCCTCGACCGGCAGGTCGTTCTGGCGCGACAGGCTGCGGATGCGGCTGGTCATCGGCTTGCCCGTGGTGTTGCCGAAGGTCTCCAGATACCAGTCCGCCGCCTTGGCGCGATCGGGCATGCCCGCCACCGCGATGAAGCAGCGGCCGACCAGGGCCGTGGTCTTGGGCATGTCGCGGCCGGGCAGAGGGCCTTCGATCGAGGTCAGGTAGAGCATCTCATTGGCCGGGCCGATGGCCTGGAAGGCCTTGATATTGGGCGAATTGCCCAGCGGCGTCGGCGGCGACACCATGCGGAACGGGGTGCCGGCCAGCTTCTCGGCGAGGACGTCGCAGCTCTTCAGGATGATCTCGGTGGACGCCCAGCCATAGGTAGTCATCGGCTTGAAGCCCGCGGGCATGGCCTGTTCGACGAAGCGCAGCAGGGTCTGCTCGCCCGTGGACGGCTCCATGGCCAGGTAGGCCTTGCCGGCCAGGGCCGGGGCGCCCCAGGCGGCGGCGACCTCGGCCGGCAGCGGCCCGTGGCTGACCGTGCGATAGCCGAGGTGGTCGGCATAGGCCGCCTCGACCGCCTTGAGGTCGGCGGCGGTGGTGGTGACGCCGCGCAGCGGGCCGAGCAGGGTCGCCCCAGCAGCGGGGGGCTCCGCATGGCCCGCGCCGGCGCCGAGGGTGGTCGCGGCGGCGGCGGCGGCGGCCAAGGTGCTACGGCGTGTCATCATGAATCATCCCCTGGATCGGGCCCGGGCGGGCGCGCATTGGCAGCAAACCACGGACGCCTTCGCCACTCCACCCGGGCGGAGGACAGGCGTCCGACAGTCGGCGAATAACATATACCTTATTTTCCCGGCCAGGCGCGCTGGGATTGGCTTGCAGGCGCCCCGGTTCGTGGGCCAGATGACCGGCCGGCTTCGGTTTCGAGGGACAACGCATCGCATGGACGCCACCAAGTTGGACGACGACGCCCCGCAGGCCGCCGCGCCCGTCGTCGCCACGCCCTGGCCCAGGCCGGCCTATGCCTGGTACGTGGTCGTCCTGCTGACCCTGGCCTTCTCCTTCGCCATCCTCGATCGCATCGCCATCGGCATGATGGTGGGGCCGATCAAGGAGGGTCTGCACATCACCGACGCCCAGATCGGGCTGCTGCAGGGGCTGGCGTTCGCCATCTGCTACACCCTGTTCGGCCTGCCGGTGGGCGTGCTCGCCGACCGCTGGCGGCGGGTGCCCCTGATCGCCCTGGGCGTCGCCTTCTGGAGCGCGGCCACCGTGGCCTGCGGCTTCGCGCGCAGCTTCGGCGGCCTGTTCATCTCCCGCGTGGGGGTGGGCATCGGCGAGGCGACCCTCGCCCCCGGGGCCAGTTCCCTGATCGCCGACTATTTCCCGGCCGACCGCCGGGCCCGCGCCTTCGGCTTCTACATGCTCGGCGGCTCGGTGGGCACCGGCCTCTCCTACCTGGTCACCGCCCTGGCCTTGTATCTGGCGGCCAAGATCGCCGTCAGCGGCGACGGCTGGCTGGCGGGGCTGCAGACCTGGCAGATCACCTTCTTCCTGATCGGCCTGCCGGGCCTGTTCATCTCGGTGCTGTTCCTGCTCACCGTGCGCGAGCCGGTCCGGCGCGGACAGGCCAAGATCGCCACCAAATTCTCGGTCAAGCCCGTGGTCGAGCAGATCCGCGGCAACGCCGGGGCCTATGCCGCCATGATGCTGGGGCCGGTGCTGAACATCGTCGCGGTCTATGCAACCCTGGCCTGGCAGCCGACCCTGTTCATGCGCGTGCACCAGTGGAACCCCGGCCAGGTGGCCGTCAGCCTGGGCTCGATCGCCTTCGTGGTGGGCATGACCGGCGCCATCGTCGCCGGCTGGACCATGGCCTTCCTGATCCGCAAGGGGCGCAACGACGCCCCGGTGCTGATGTCCCTGGGCCATTCGGCCAGCATCATCCTGTTCAACACCGCCGGCGCCCTGTCCCCCACCCCGCACATGCTGCTGGTGTTCATCTCCATCAGCGCCATCGCCTCCAACTGGTCCAACGCCGCCGCCCTCACCGGCCTCAATCAGATCACCCCCAATGAGCTGCGCGGCCAGATCGTCGCCCTCTACACCTTGGCCACCGGCCTGATCTCGCTCACCGTGGGCGCCTTCATCGTCGGCGAGCTGAACGACACCGTCTTCACCGCCCCCACCGGCATCGCCCAGAGCCTGGCCGTGGTCTATTTCGGCTGCGGCCTGCTGGCCGCGATCGTGCTGCTGTTCGGCCGCAAGGCCTTCATCCGCGCCGCCGAACGGGCCAAGGCCTGGGACGAGCCCTCGCCCGCCGCCGCAACCCGCTGATGGAGTCGCTCCGATGACCACAAGACGCACCCTGGTGCAGGCGGGCCTCGCCGCCGCCCCCCTGCTGGCCCTCGCGCCGTCGGTCCTGGCCGCGACCGGGGGGCGCAGCCTGGGCGCCATCCGCGCGGTGACCATCACGGCGCCGGACGTGCGGGCCGCCGAGGCCGGATGGATCAAGGACATGGGCTACAAGCTCATTCGCCGCGGCGCGGTGTCCAAGGCCGAGGCCCTGAGCTGGGGCGCGCCGGCGACGGCCGGCAAGGCGATGTCGATCCTGGGCCCGGCCAGCGGCGAGCCCTGCTACCTGCGCTTCGTCGAACAGGCCGGCGGCCCCGACTACGACCCCAAGGGGACCTATGGCTGGAACACCACCGAGATCACGGTGCAGAACTCCGACGAACTGTACGAGCGCCTGAAGACCTCGGCCTTCAAGCCCGACGGGCCGCCCCATACGGTGCCCACCTACGAATACCTGCGCGCCATGCAGGCCGATGGCCCCGCCGGCGAACGGCTCAACCTGACCTGGATCCGCGAGCGCAAGCCGGACCTGGCGGTCGCCCAGTCCTTCGTCGGCCGGGTGTTCATCACCGTGGTCAGCGTCCCCGACCTGCCCGCCGCCGTCGCCTTCTACCGCGACACCTTCGGCAACGAGTCCAGCGAGGTGCATGACCTGCCGCGCTTCCAACTGGTGGCGACGGAGCTGGAGGACGGCTGCAAGATCGAGATCGACCAGTTCCCGCAGCCGCGCAAGACGCGCAACACCCCGCCGGGGGGCCTGCCCCCGGGCCTGGCCCTGGTGAGCTTCGAGTGCAAGGGCTTCGACCGGTTCAAGGACCGGCTGAAGGGCCCGGCGACGACGGCCGGCTACGGCGCCTTCAAGGGCCGGCGCACCGGGGTGATGGCGGGCGCCGCCGGGGAACTGATCGAGCTGATCGACGCCTGAGGAGGGGCCGATGTCCGAAGACTGGCCCAGCGCCACCTTCACCCAGCTCAAGGGCGTCACCGAGGAACAGTTCGCGCCCCTGCGCCCGTGGACGCAGCAGTTCCAGGCCGGATTGCCGGAGCGCATCCTCGACAACCTGAAGGCCCTCGCGGGGGACTTCGGCGGCTTCCCCATCGACCGTCTGCAGCACAGCCTGCAGACCGCCACTCGCGCCCTTCGCGACGGCCGCGACGAAGAGTATGTGGTCTGCGCCCTGGTGCACGATATCGGCGACCACCTGGCCTCCTATAACCACGCCCAACTGGCCGGCGTGGTGGTCGAGCCCTTCGTGTCCGAGGCCAACCACTGGATGGTCAAGAACCACGCCCCGTTCCAGGGCTATCACTACGTCCACTTCAACGGCGGCGACCGCAATGCGATGGAGGCCTTTCGCGGCCACCCGCATTTCCAGCACACCTTCGACTTCGTCGACCTCTACGACCAGGCCGCCTTCGACCCCGCCTATGACACCCTACCGCTGGAGACATTCGCCCCGATGGTGAGCCGGGTGTTCGCCCGGCCTCGGGCGGATTTCCGGTCGAGACCGGCTCCTTCAAGCGCCCGCCCGTCGCAGGCGTAGCGCCACTCTCTCCTGCCCCGCGCCGAAGGCGTGGGGAAGGGGGACCGCGCCGCGCAGCGGCGGGGTGGAAGGGGCAGCGCGACGATGGCCGGGACAAGGCGGCTCAGCCCCCTCCACCCCCGGCCGAGGGCCGGCGGTCCCCCTCCCCCGCCCTGCGGGCGGGGGAGGAGAGTCAGCCTTAGAAGTTGATGTTGATGGTGGCGCGGCGGTTGAGGGGCTCCTTCACCCCGTCGCCGGTGGCGACGGCGGGTTCCGCCTCGCCCTTCCAGTCCACCGCCAGGGCGGTCTGGGCCAGGCCCGAGCCGACCAGGGCGTCAGCCGTCGCCTTGGCGCGACGCTCGGACAGCTTCACGTTGTAGGCGGCCGAGCCGGAGGTGTCGGCGTGGCCGACCACCACGACCCGCGTCGCATTGCCGGTCTTCGCATAGTCGGCCGCCTGGGCGATGACCTGCTGGGCTTCCGGGGTCAGGACAGACTGATCGAAGGGGAAGTAGACCACGAACTCGCGCGCCTCATAGGCCACCGGAGGCGGGGGCGGAGGGGGCGGCGGAGGGGGCGGAGGCGGCGGCGGCGGCGGGGCCGGCGGCGGGGCGACCGGCTCCTGGGCGCCGCGGTAGTTGTACTTGAGGCTGACCCCGTAGTATTTCAGCAGCGCCTGGGCGCCGCCGCCGTTGACGCTGGGCGCGACGATCACTTGTCGGTCGAAGCAATTCTTGCACTCGAGGGCGACTTCGAAGTTGGATCCCCGCGGCTGGTACGAGGCCGAGGCGTTGACGAACACGAAGTCTTCGGTGGCGATGCTGGAGGCTGTCACCGTCGGATTGTAGGACGGCAGGTAGGAGACGTTGGCCGAGATGTTGGTGGTCCCTTTCAGGGCCTCCCAATCATGGGCCCAGTTGAGGCCCGCCGCGAAGCTCGACTCCGGCGTCTGCGTCAGCCGGCCGCCGATCTTGAAGCCAGACGCCAGGGCGCCCGCCTTCAGCTTGGTGTATTCGGACTTCTGGAAGCCGGCGCTGAACTGGCCGGTCAGTCCCTCGGCCAGGACGAACTGCGACTCGATTTCCACCCCCTTGTTGGTGGCGTCGCCGGCGTTGTCGGTAATGAAGACGCTGATGAACTGGCCGGGCGGCGTAAAGGCGCTGTTGATCTGCAGGTCGGTGTATTTGACGTGGAAGCCGGTGATGTTCAGGCGAAGACGGCGGTCGAACAGCTCCGTGCGGGCGCCGATTTCATAGGAATCGGCCTCCTCGTCCCGGAAATCCTTGAAGGCCGACGCCGTGGCCGCCCGACCCTGCCAGCCGCCGGACTTGAAGCCCTTGGTGTACGAGGCGTAGGTCATGATGTCGGGGGTGAACTGATACTGCACGCTGATCTTCGGCGTGACCTTGGTCGAATCGAAGGACGGCACCCCGATGATCTGGCTGGTGTTGAAGATCAGGGCGCGGGTGGCGAAGTTGCGGTTCTCGACCGTGACGGCCTTTTCATCCTTGGTGTAGCGAACGCCCGTGGTGAGGGTCAGCTTGTCGGTGATCAGGGTGTCAGTCTGGATATAGGCGGCCAGGCTCTTGGTGGTGTTGCTGAGCAGGGAGTCCGAGCCCGGCGTGAGCGCGGCGCCACGGATCTGGGTGAACTGGACGATGCGGCTGTCGTCGTCCTCGTCGAAATAGAACACGCCGGCGACGTATTTCAGGCGATTGTTGAACAGCTCGCCCGTGGCCTTGATCTCCTGGGAGATCTGCTTGAACGACGAATCGTTCAGCAGCAGGAAGGCCTGCAGGGCGCTCTGCGGGTTGTTGCCCCCGCCGAAATCCAGGCTGTAGTACTGGCCGGTCTCGCGCACCCCCGTGATGAAGTTCAGGGTCGTAAACGGCAGGGTCCAGCGGATGTTGGACGTCACCCCCTTGTTGACCGCCAGGACATAGGAACAGTTGTTCAGAGCCAGGGCGATCGGATTGCGGGCGCCGCCGGTATCGCACCAGCGCTGGGAGATGTTGGTGGCGAAGAAGTCCTTGAAGTAGGTGCCCCGCTCGGTGTTGCGCGGGGTCGGCGAGGTCAGATCGCCGGGCGCGCCGAAGACGCCCCCCACCTGTTCGGAATAATCGACCCCGAAGTTCCAGTCGAAGGTCTCGCTGGGATTGTACCGCAAGGCCAACCGGACGCCGCGGTTGTCGACGTCCCCGAAGGTCTCGCCATTGAAGCGGCTCTTCATGGCGCCGTCTTCCTTGAGGGCGTAGGCCGTCAAGCTGGTGAAGAAGCTGTCGCTGAGGGGAATGTCCACCGAGCCGCGCAGCTCCTGGTGGTTGCGGGAGCCATATTTCGCGGTCACCGAAAGGCGCCGCTCAGGCCCTGGCTTGCGCGTATAATAGGCGATGGCGCCCCCGGTCACGTTGCGGCCGAACAGGGTGCCCTGGGGTCCGCGGAGGACTTCGATCCGATCCAGATCGAGGAACTGAATATTGGACCCGGTGATCCGGCCGAGCACGATATCGTCCAGATAGGTCACCACCGGCGAGTCGAAGGTCTGCAATCCGTCGGGAGTGCCGACCCCGCGGAAGAAGTAGTTGGCCTGGCCCTGTTGGCCGCCGTTGTTGTAGCTGGCGACGTTCGGGATGAATTTGAGCAGCTCGGTGGAGTTGTCGACCTCGCGCCGTTCGAGCTCCGACGAGGTGAAGGCGCTGACGGCCACGGGCACGATCTGCAGGTTCTGCTCGCGCCGCTGGGCAGTGACGGTGATCTCTTCCAGCTGGCTGGAACTGGCCTGGGCGGCAGGCTTGCGGGCGTTGTCCTGGGCGAAGGCGCCCTGGCCGACCGCCATCGCCGACAGAACGCCGGCCGCGGCGCAGCTCATCAGTCGTGTGCGATTCATGTATGTCCCCCTGTTAAGCGCCTTGGTTTTGTGCCCCGCAGGGCCTTGGCGCGCGGAATGCCTGCATAGAGACTTGGACCGCATCAAATTACGACGGTAGCCGAAACGGCAAAGCGTCGGCATCCGCTTCACATATGTGAACCGCGTTCGGCGGGGGTGGTGGCGCGGCCGTCGCGATCGCGCCATGATGCCCCTGACGACCGGCTAGCTTGAGAGGCTCGAATGCGCTCCGCCGAAACCCCGAAACCGCACCGCCGGGCCGTGCTGGCCGCGGCCGTCGCCGCCGGCGCCGCGTCCCCCCTCGCCGCCACGGCCGATACGCGGTCTACCGCCCTGTTCGCATCGGACATGCCGCGGGCCAGCCGCTCCGGCTGGGCCGAGGCCGCGGACGGTCAGCGCATCCGCTGGAACAGCTTCGGCGAGGGGCCCGAAACCCTGGTGCTGGTGCACGGCTGGATGTGCGACTCCAGCTACTGGGCGCCGCAGATCAAGCGCTTCTCCGCCACCCACCAGGTGATCGCCCTGGACCTGCCCGGCCATGGCCAGTCGGACAAGACCCGCAAGGACTGGACGATGGCGGCCTATGCCGACGATGTCGCCCGGGTCGCCGCGGCCGCCGCCCCGGGGCGAAAGGTCACCCTGGTGGGTCATTCCATGGGCGGGGTCATCGTCTGCGTCGCCGGGGCGCGCATGCCGGCCGGGGCCCTGGCCGGGGTTGTCCCGGTGGACATCCTGTTCACCACGGCGCCCATGAGGGGGGATGGCAAACCGCGCCCGCCGGCCGCGGATTTCGCCGCAACCACGCGCAAGATGGTTCGAGACGGCATGTTCCTGCCGAGCGCCGACCCCGTGCTGGCGGACAGGATCGCCGACGCCATGGCCGCCGGCCCGCGGGCGATCGCCGAGGCCGCCGGGGCCGCCATGGCCGCCGTCGACATCCGCTCGACCCTGGCGACGATGGCGACCACACCCTTGTCGATCATCAATTCCGCCCGCTGGCCGACCCAAACCGCCGAGATCCGCCAGGCGCATCCGGGGGCCCGCGCCGTGGTCTTCAAGGACGCCGGGCACTTCGTCATGCTCGACGACCCGGCGGGCTTCGACACCGTGCTGGCCAATGAGCTGCTGGTGATGGGCGGCCGCGTCAGCCAGAGCTAGGTTGGCGAGGCCCTCAGGCCCTCAGGCCCTCAGGAATCGCACCACCGCGTCCACGAACCCCTGCGGGTCGCCGTCCATGGCGATGGCGCAGGCCTTGTCCAGCATCACAAACTCGGCGTCCGGGCGCACCGCCTGGGCCGCCCGGGTGTTGGAGTCCAGCATCTCGTCGGTGTTGCTGAGCAGCAGGACCGGATGGGGCGCGGCCTTGAGGGCGGGGACCATGTCGTGGGTCAGGGCGGCGTTGTGCCCGTACCACCAGGTCGGTCCGGCGTTGAGCGCGGAAATCAGCATGCGCTGGGCGGTGACGGCGTCGGCGAAGCGGACGAAGCGGGTGAACTGGTCAACCAGATGGCTGCCGTCATCCTTGGGGTGGTGGACGGCGCCCTGCTTCTCGTGGGGCACGATCCTGTCCCAGTAGCCCTTCATTTCCTCAGGCGTCATCACCGGCACGCCGTAGAGGACGATCTTGCGGAAGCGGTCGGGATAGCGGGCCGCCGCCTCGACGGCGATCTGGGCGCCGGTGTGGTGGCCGATGACGTCAGCCTGCCGGACGCCGGCGTGGTCCAGCACCGCCGGCGCCGCGGCGGCGAAGTCGGCGATGGTCGGCTCCGCGGCCGGGGCGTCGGACAGGCCCATGCCGGGCGTGTCCATGGCGATGATTCGTAGCCCGGCGGCCACGAACCCGTCGAAAGTCGCCGAATAGTCCATCGACGAGGTCGGCGACTGGTGAATCATCAGCAGCACCGGGCCGTCGCCCTGGCTGTCGTAATAGTGCACCTGGCCCTGCGGCCCGTCGGCATAGGCCCGCTTCAATTTCGGCGCGGCGGGGTGGGGTCCGAGCATCCCGCTCACAGGCCGAGGCCCCCGGTGTTGAGCCGACGTTCGGGATCAAGCTGCGCCTTCAGGGCGTGCAGCAGCGCCTGGGTCGGCGCGTCCATCCGCTCCAGATACGGGTAGGTGCGGCCGATCTGCTGATGCGATGAGCCGAACGTCTGCATGGTGTCGATGGCGGCCCGGCGCGCCCGGCCCACCGCGGCGGTGGCCTCGGGATTGGGGGGAGAGACGGGCATCTTCGCCATGATGGCCGGATCCATCAACGCCTCGTGCACGGGCTCGCGCGCTTCGGGCCAGTAGAACACCGGCTCGATGAGGAAGACGTTGGTCGACAGGGTGGTGATCAGATAGCCGTAGTCGATGTCGTATTTGGCGAAGTCGTCAGCCATGCCCGCGAAGGTCGCCTCCAGGGCCGCGAAGGCCGCCTCGGCGTCGGACAGGGCGACCATGCCGTGCACCGGCACCCAGCGCTCGCCATTGGGGCCGAGGACGCTGTTGGGCGGCGGGAAGGGCTCGGCGCGGATCACCCGGGCGATGGTGTTGCTGATCTCGCGCCCGCCGGCCCGCTCGACGATGGCCCGCACCTCGGCCATGTCGGCGGCCATGCCGGCCTGCGAGCGGCCCTCGCAGAAGACGTGGAAGGTGTAATCCGACCGGGTGATGAAGTCGCGGCCGGCCATGGCGATCTTGGCGGCGTCCTTGACCCCCTGCATCAGGGAGGAGCCGCTCTTGATGACCTTGCCGAGGGTCTTGACGTCCTGGGCCACCGAGGCCCGCTTCATGCGCTGGGCGGCGACCCGGGGGTCGAAGCCGAACATCTCGGCGGCGACGCTGGCGCGGGCGATCTCGGACGCGGCGGCGATCCAGCTCTTGTAGTCGTCAAAGGCGAACGAGGCCTCGTCGGTGTGGGCCGGGCGGCGGATCAGGCGCAGGGTGATCTCGGCCTTGACCCCGAACGCCCCGCAATCTCCGGTGAACAGGCCGGTCAGGTCCGGCCCATAGAACCGGTAGTAGGGCGCCGGGCGGGCATCCTTGCCGACGCGCCGCGCGCCGGTGCGAAGCACCGAGCCGTCGGCCAGAACGACGCTGAGACCGATCACGCTCTCGGCGCTGGTGCCGTAGTGGCCAGCGCCGAAGATGGCGTTGTAGTGGCTGATCGCGCCGCCGATGGTGGACTGGATGCCCGACAGCGGTCCCCAGAACGGCGCCCGCAGGCCATGCGGTTTCAGCGCCTCGTTCAGCGCGTTCCAGGTGCAGCCGGCCTCGACCGTCACGGACATGTCGTCCGGCGATATGTCGAGGATGCGGTCCATCTTCGACATATCCAGCAGGATGGCGCTGTCCTGGGTCGGGATATAGCCCTCGGTGTAGCTCATCCCGGCGCCGCGGATGGCGACGGCGTGGCCGTGGCTGTGGGCGGCGGCCACGGTGCGCGCGAGGTCGTCGATCGACTTCGGCGAGGCGATCACCTCAGCCCGCTTGCCCGTCTTCCAGATGTCCTGGCTGTACAGGGCCAGGGTCTTCTCGCTCTGGTCGACTCCGTCCTGGCCGAGGATCTGGCGCAGCTGGTCCAGCACGGGAGATGAAGAGGCGGGGGCGGTGTCGAGCATGATCGGTTCCTTGGCCTACAGCCCGCCGTAGCACGGACGCGCCGGGTGTCGATGGGCTAAAACATAGCCTTGTCCGGGGACTGGATGCGAGACCAAACCGACCGCCGCATCCGGTTTGGTCAGCGCGGGCTAGGCGGACCCGGCCGCCGCCCGGGCGCCCACGAGGGCCGCCTGCACGCCCCTGTGGGCCACGCACTGGCGCACCGCCTGGACCACCGCCGGCTCGCGCGTCGCCAACTCGTTGATCGGCATCAGCAGGCTGAGCAGCACCTCCTCGTCGGTGGCGCTGTCATGAAGGTAGAAGCAGATGGTGCCGATCCCCGGGAAGCCGGGGGGCCCGCCGCTGACATAGTCGCGACCGCGGTAGGGCTGAACGCGGTTGGCGACGTCGCGGGGCTGCACGGCGATCTGTCGCCCGAAACGCTCATTATAGGCGTCGATCATATTGGCGATCTTGGCCTCGCTCATGTGTGACAGCACGGCCATGCCGTTGAGCGTCTTGAAGATCGGCAGGGTCGAGCCGGGATGGATATGGGTGTGGCCAAGGGTGAAGGCCCATTCGATGAACAACCCGACGCGCCGGCTTACCGCCACCGGAATGCCCAGTTCGCGGTGAAGCTGGCGGGCGCAGTGGATCGCGGTGTCCTCCAGGGGGTGGGCGGGGGTCAGGGCGGCGCCCATCTGCCGCACCTTGTCGGTCAGGGTGTAGGACCGCTCTGCCTCGTCGAACTGGACGAAGCCCAGATTGACCATGGTGCCCAGCAGCCCGACGCAGCTGGAAATCGGAATCTGCAGCGTCTTGCCGATCTGGGCCGCCCGCAGGCCGTCGGGCGCGGTGGAAAGCTGCTCAAGTATTCGCAGCACCCTATCGGCGGATTTAACGTTGTCGGCCGTCATGGCGGCTAGCCTCCCACGGTCTTCAAGCACAGTGCCACAAGGCCGCGCGGGCGCAAGTCCGGCGCCTTCACATATGTGAAGCGACCGCCGCCTCGCCGCCGATTTGCTTTGCTTCGCATCCGGAGCGCACCGGTTATGGGGCCACCGACGGCGCCGCGGGACTATCCCGCGCCGCGCATGGAGCCCACGATGTCCGACGCCTTCGTCGCCACGCGCCGCGCCCTGATCCGCAGCGCCGCCGCCGGCGCCGCCCTGGCCGCGACCAGCGCCCGGGCGGCCGCCCCCGGTGCGGATCTGGCCGACCCGGCGCAGGCCCTGCGCGCCTCCCGCCGCCTCGACGCTGCCTTGCGCGACGGCGCCCCGACCCTCTTCGTGGGGGCCGGAACTCTCTATGCGGCGCCCGATCCCGAGCGCGACGCCCTGCCGATGCTCAACCTTGCCGTGGTCGAGACCAGCAGCGCCTGGGGCCTGTCTGACGGCCGCTATGCCCTGGCGCGCAAGCGGCTGCTGCTGTTCACGGCCCTGGGGTCCGACGCCCCCGCGGTCAGCTTCAAGAACCCCTTCAACGGCCTGCTCTGCCGGCCCTTCTCCACGGTGGAGACCGTGCACGAGGTGGTCACCGGGGACGAGGCCGCGGCGGCCGATCGGCGCGCGCAATGGGCGTGGCGCGACGGCCGGATCGTCCGCACCGAGACGGGCGTCGAGGAGCGCCCCCACCCGCTGGATCCCGTCGCCTGGCCGCATCAGTCCTCGGGGCCGCGGCTGCGCCGGCGCCATGTGGCGACCAGCAGCGCGGACGCCGCCCTGCTGGCGGGCGCCAGCGAGCTTCGTGTCGACACCGTGGTCCAAGAGGCCGCGCCCTGGCTGCCATGGATGCTGATGGGCGCCTCTCATGGTGGCGTGGTCATCGAGACCCGCACCCGCACCGCGCGCAGCCTGGCCGGGCTCGAGCGCGAGCTGGCGGACCTTGTGGAGCGAGACTTCGCCGAGGCCCTGACGGCGCCGACGCGCCAGGCCGCCGGCCGGGATGACGCCTACGCCCGGTATGGACGCAGCGGGCAGCCGCTGATCATCGGCCCCGCGGCCGTCGCGTGACCCCGGCCATCACCAGGATCGGAAGCCCCGCCATGGCCCCACGGACAGTCTGCAGATCATGACCGACAAAGCACCCAAGGCGCCGTTCGTTTCCGCGGCCAGCGACTACTTCATCATCGATGCGGTCGCGCACTGCTACAACCAGTCTCCGGACAATTTCTACAAGCGGCTGGAGACGGTGAACGGGGCGTATTCGTATCACAAGATGAGCAATCCGCCCGAGTATCAGCTGACCCATGAGCAGTGGGCCAGGGACTGGAAGCCCGAGCCCTTCATCGACATGATGCTGCTGGAGAGCACCACCGATATCATCTGCATGCACTCGGTGCCCCTGTTCGACTATGCCAAGGATGGCCTGGTTTCCAACGAGAAGGGCGCCTACCTCAAGAAGCACTATCCCGACCGGGTGGTCTGGTACGCGGCGCTGGACCTGGGCGAGCCGCCGGAAAAGACCCTCGCCCTGCTCGACAAGGTCGCCGGCGAGGGCGCGGACGGGATCAAGCTCTATCCCACCGGGGTCAATCTGGCGACGCGGCAGCAGACCGACTGGCTGATGGACGATCGCAAGATCGCCTTCCCGATCTTCGATGAAATCCAGAAGCGCGGCATCAAGCACATCGCCGTTCACAAGCTGCTGGAATATGACGCACTCACCCTGCAGCGCCAGAAATACTACGGCATTAATGACATCGCCGTCGCCGCCCGAACCTATCCGGACCTCTACTTCCACGTCGTCCACGCCGGATGGACGCTGCTGGAAGACACGCTCCTGCTGATGCAGGAATACCAGAACGTCATCGCCGTGCTGGAAGGCCCGTTCTTCTTCCCGATCATCGATCGCAAACGGTTCGACATCTTCATGGAACGCTTCATGACCACCGTCGGCCCCGACCGCATGCTCTACGCCTCGGCCGCCACCAACCCGCATCCGCGCTGGATCATCGAGGCCTTCGTCAACTACGAGCCGCCCGCCGGAGCGGGCTTCACCCTGACAAAGCAGGACAAGGCTAAGATCTTCGGCGAGAGCTTCGCTCGCGTGCACGGCATCGACGTGGCCAAGCGCAAGGCGGCGATCGCCAACGACCGCTTCAGCCAGGCCCGCAGGAAGAACGGCCTGCGCTCGCCCTGGACCGGGATCCTCAGCTGATGGGCGCCCATGACCACACCCTCGGCGCCGCCGCCGCCGCCGGGGACGCCGCCCTCGCCGAACGGGTCTGGGAGACCCTGCGCGGCATCGAGGATCCCTGCATGTGCCTGGCCGGCAAGGGCCTTTCCATCGTCGACATGGGCATTGTCACCGAGGTCGAGGCGCGCGACGGCGCGGCCAGGATCGTGCTGGTGTTCACAGACCCCAGCTGCCTGTTCGAACTGCGCATCACCGGCGCCATGGAGGACAGGCTGGCCCGGCTGGAGGGTCTGGCCAGCTTCAAGATCGAGATCGAGTGCGGGCCGATCTGGACCACCGACCGGCTGAGCGACAAGGCGGCGGCCAGCTTCGCCGCCGATCGTGAACGCCTGATCGCAGGCCGGTCCTCGTCGCAGGCCTGACGAGCGCATTTCCCGGGCCGGGGGGCCCTTGATCCAGTCCGCGCCCAGGCGCCGGACGCCGACTGCTGGGGCTTGAGTTGACCGGCCATTTCGACATCGTCGCCAACCTCTACACCGCGCGGGAAATCGCCGAAGGCCGCACGGGTCTGGACGACGGATTCCTCGACAAGGTCGGCATGTCGGCAGAGCTGCGCGCCGGCGTCAGCGTGGACGCCTATCTGAGGAAAATGGACGACGCCGGCATCGAGCGCTCGTTCCTGGTGGCGGCGCGCGCGGGGGACCACCGCCGCCAAGGATCCTTCGAGGTGCCCTATGAGCGGGTGGCGGAGGTCTGCGCCGAGCATCCCGACCGGTTCAGCGGTCTCGCCGGCATCGACACCAGCCGCGGCATGGCCCAGCTGGAGGACCTGACGCGGGCGGTGCGGGACCTCGGCTTCGTCGGCGCCCACTGGTATCCGCACTGGGCGATGATCGCCCCTGACGCGCCGCAGATCTATCCGGTCTACGCCAAGTGCTGCGAGCTCGACATTCCGATCATGCTGCAGGTCGGCCAGAACCTGATCTACAGCGACACCTCGCGCCTGCCCTCGGTAGCCCGCCCGATCCTGCTGGACCAGGTGGCCATCGACTTTCCCGAGCTGAAGCTGATCGGCATGCACATTGGCACGCCCTGGGCCGACGAGATGATCGCCATGGCCTGGAAGCACGCCAACGTCTTCATCGGCGCTGACGCCTATGCCCCGCGCCACTGGCCCCAAAGACTGGTCCATTACATCAACACCTATGGCCGCCAGAAGGTCCTGTTCGGGTCCGGCTGGCCGGTGATCGACCCCGGACGCGCGGTCGCCGAGGTCCATCAACTCGGCCTGCGCCCCGAAAGCCACGCGCCCCTGATGCGCGACAATGCCAGCCGAGTGTTCAACCTTGCCTGAGTCCCAATTCATCGCCCAAGCCCTGCGCGACGCCGCCGGGATGTCGCCGGACAAGACCGCCATCCGCGACGGCGACCGAACCCTGGCCTTCGCGGACCTGACGGCCCGCATGGACCAGGTCTCCGCAGCGGCCCTGGCCGACCTCGGCCTGGTGGTCGGCGACGCGGTCCTGCTGCTCGCGCCCAACTGCCTGGAATATATGGAGATCGTCGCCGGCATGGCGCAGATCGGCGTGCTCACCGCCACCTTGACCCCGCGCCTGGCCGCCACCGAGGTGGCCGCCATCGCGCGGGACTGCGGCGCCCGGGCGATCTTCGTCGATGTCGATCACGCCGCCGCCGTGTCGGGGCTCGGGCTGCCCGTGGTGCGCATCGGCGAGGGCGGAACCTATGACGCCTGGCGCGCGGCGGCGCCGCAGGGGATGACCTTTCCCGCCCTGTCCCCCGACCTGGCCGTCCTCGCCCCCTATACCTCCGGATCCACCGGCCAGCCCAAGGGCGTGCTGCTGTCCGGGCGCACGCGCCTAGCTTTGGCCCGCGCCTCGGCCCAGGTCTACGGCTGCTTCGGCGCCGGCGACACCTTCCTGGCGGTCTCGCCGCTCTGCTACGGCGGCGCCCTGATGTATTCCCTGGCGGTGCTGATCGCCGGCGGGACCTGCGCGGTGGCCCGGGCCTTCGACGCCGAACAGACCCTCGCCGACATGGCCGGCGGCCAGATCACCGGCCTGTTCCTGGTGCCGACCCATTTCCACCAGATCCTGGGCCTGCCGGATGACATCCTGGCGCGATACCGGTCGCGCGGCGCGCTCGCGGCCATCATTTCCAATGCCGCCCCCCTCAGCGACGAGCTGCGCCTGCGCATTCTCGATTATTGGGGCGAGGGCCTGCTGCACGAGACCTATGGCTCCACCGAGGGCGGCGTCACCACCGACCTGGCCCCCGCCGACCAGCGGCGCAAGAAGAAGTGCGTCGGCCTGCCCTTCCCCGACATCACCCTGCGCATCGTCGGGGCGGACGGCGCCGATGTGGCCCCGGGCGAGGTCGGCGAGCTGATCATCCGCTCGCCCTATCGTTTCAACGGCTACCTCAATCGCCCGGAGGAGACGGCGGAAGTGCTGCGAGGCGACTGGGTGGCGGTGGGCGATCTCGCCCGCCAGGACGACGAGGGCTACTACTATATCGTCGGCCGGGCCAAGGACATGATCCTGTCGGGCGGCATCAACATCTATCCCAAGGAAATCGAGGACGCCCTCACCTCGCACCCCGCCGTGGCCGAGGCGGCGGTGGTCGCCTTCGAGGACGTCCGCTGGGGAGAGAGCGTGGGCGCGGCGGTGGTGCTGCATCCCGGCGCCGCCCCCGCCGACGGCGAACTGGTCGCCCATGTCCGCCGGACCCTGGCCGCCTACAAGGCGCCGCGCCGGCTGCTGGTGATGGACGCCCTGCCGAAGGGGGCGATGGGCAAGGTCCAGAAGGCCGAGGTGCGCGAGCTGATGGCCGTAGTGGCCACGTCCCCTGGCGCGACGGGGGACGCATGACCCTGCCGTTGTCCCCGCCCGACCTGTGTCTGCCCGACTTCGCCGCCCAGCACGCGCGCCTGGGCGGCCAGCGGCCGGCGCTGCTCGAGGGCGACCGGGTCCTGTCCTGGGCGGCGTTCGGCCAGGCCGTGGACGCCGCGGCGTGCAGCCTGGCAGACGCGGGTCTCGCCGCGGGCGGCAGCGTCGCCCTGCTGTCGCGGCCCTGTATCGAGGCGGTGGTCTGGCAGTTCGCCGTGCTGCGGGCCGGCGGGGTGGTGGCGTCGATCTCGGCCGCCGTCTCCGATGAGGCTGTCGGCCGCATGATCGCCGACGCCGGGGCCGCCCTTGTGCTGGCCGACGCGACGGCCGCCGCCCGTCTGGCGCAAGGGGCGGGCGGGGCCTTCACGCTGCTGCGCGCCGATCAGCCGCCGCCCGCCGCGGCCCCGCGGCCGCTCCCGACCCTGTCCGGCGAGGGGGCGATGAACATCATCTACTCCTCCGGCACCACCGGCTCGCCCAAGGGCATCGTGCTGACCCACCGGTCGCGGCTCGACTACGCCCTGATCATGTCCGCCGCCCTCGGCGTGGGCCCGGACTCGGTGGTGATGGTGACCACCGCCCTGTGCTCGAACATGAGCTGGACGCTGCTGTTGTGCGCCCTGGCGCAGGGGGCCAGCACGGTGCTGATGGACCGGTTCGACGCCGAGGCCTTCTGTCGCCTGGCCGATCGGCATGGGGCGACCCACACCATCATGGCGCCCGTCCAGTTCCAGAGGATCCTGGACCACCCGGCCTGCGCGGGCGCGCGCCTCGACTCCTTCAAGGCCATCTGCAGCGTCGGATCGGCCATGAGCCCTGCGGCCAAGGCCCGCGCGGCCTCGCGGTTCCCAGGGGCCTTCCACGAGGTCTACGGCATGACCGAGGGCTTCGCGACCCTGCTGCGGCCGCGGGATCTGGCGACCCGGGCGAGCTCGGTGGGCCGACCCCTGCCCGGCAATGATGTGCGGATCATCGGCGCCGACGACGCCGAGGCGCCGCCGGGCGAGTCCGGCGAGATCGTCGCCCGCAGCCCGATGCTGATGCGCGGCTATCACAACCAGCCCGCTTTGACCGCCGCGGCCCTGTGGGCGGACCCGGCGGGCGGCGGCCATTTCCTGCGATCCGGGGACGTCGGCCGGATCGATGCGGACGGCTTTGTCCATCTGCTGGATCGCAAGAAGGACATGATCATCTCCGGCGGGCAGAACATCTATCCCGCCGACCTGGAGCGGGTGCTGGCCGATCACCCACAGGTGAGCGAGGCGGTGGTCATCGGCGTGCCCGATCCGGTCTGGGGCGAGACCCCCCTGGCCCTGGTGGTGCCGGGCGCCCAGGCCTCGATTTCCCCAGAGGAATTGCGGCAATGGGCCAACGACCGGCTTGGCCGTCACCAGCGGCTGACGGCTCTGGAATTTCGCGACATCCTGGCGCGTAATGACGGCGGCAAGGTTGTGAAGGCGCAGCTGCGCGCCCCGTACTGGAAAAGTTCCTGAGGGTGCTGGACGAATGACGGACTTGGATCTTGCCGCGCTGGACGACCTGGACCCCGGGCCCGTGTTCGTGCTCGACCCTGTGGAGGGCGCCGTCTGGGACGCCCTGGACAGCGTCATGGACCCCTGCCACGTCCTCACGGGCCACGACCTGAGCATCCTGGATCTCGGCCTGGTCAATCGGGTGTCCGTCTCCGCGCGCCACGCCGAGGTGGGCCTGACCCTGACCGAGGTCAGCTGCAGCTTCGCCTATCGCATCATGGAGCAGATCGAGGGTCTCGCCGATCGGCTCCAGGACATCGACAGCCTGTCGGTGGTCATCGAGCCCTTTCCGATCTGGACCGAGGACCGCCTGTCGGACCGCGCCCGCAACCACTACGCCCAGTCCCGCGAGGCGTTCGCGCCCGCCTCTTTCCGCTCCACCCCCGCCGAAGGATCAGATCATGGAAGACGCTAACGACAAGGCCGGCCTCAATCGTCGCGCCGCCCTGCTGGCCATGGGCGGGATGAGCGCGGGGGCCCTGGCCGCCCAGGCCGCCGCCGCCCGGGCTCAGGACCTGCCGGAGGGCGCCCCCGGCGCTTCGGCCCTGGTCAATTCGGCCACCTGGTCGTCGAAGCTCTATCAGGAGGCCGAGGACTACTTCGTCATCGACGGCGTGGCCCACTGCTACAACCACTCGGCCATCAATATGCGCACCAAGAGCGCGACCAAGGGCCTCGACGTCTCGTCCGCATACCACGACTGGTCGACCCCCGCCCGCTACCGCCTCACCGCGCACCAGTACAACCGCGACTGGCAGCCCGAAGAGGTGATGGACGTGATGTTCCTGGAGAGCGCCACAGACATGATCGTCATGCATTCGGTGCCCCTCTACGCCAACTACTGGGACGGGCTGGTGTCCAATGAGAAGGGCGCCTACCTCAAGGGCCAGTATCCCAACCGGGTGCTGTGGTACGGGGCCGTGGACGTGTTCCAGCCCCTCGACGTGATCAAGGCCCGGGTGGATCAACTGGTGTTCCAGGGCGCCGACGGCATCAAGATCTATCCCTATCAGGTCAATCCCAACACCAAGGTTATCGAGAACTGGCTGCTGGACGACGAGAAGGTCGCCTTCCCCGTTTGCGAATACCTGCGCTCCAAGGGGGTCAAGCACCTGGCCGTGCACAAGCTGGTGGGCTATTCGGCCGAGAAGACCCCCGGCCTCGGCATCAACGACTTCTACAAGGCCGCCGCCCAGTTTCCCGACCTGACCTTCCACATCGTCCACGGTGGCTGGCTGATGCTGGACGAGACCGCCGAGCTGATGCGCCAGCGCGAGAACGTCACCGCGGTGCTCGAAGGCCCCATGCTCTGGCCGCACTACAACATGGCCGCCTATGACAAGATGTGGTCCGTTTTCATCCCCAAGGTCGATATCAACCGCATCATCTATGCCTCGACCTCGCCCAACCAGCACCCCTACTGGATCATCAACGATTTCGTCGCCTACAAGGGCCCGCCCGGCATCACCATCAGCCGCGAGCAGAAGGCCAAGATCCTGGGCGGGAATCTGGCCCGCTACCACGGCATCGACGTGGCCAAGCAGAAGGCCCTGATCGCCGACGACCGCTTCGCCCGCCACAAGAAGGCCCATGGCTATCGCGAGCCCTATGTGATGCAGCGGGCCGTCTAGGCGTTCGGGAAGGCCATTACGTGCGGTGATGGCCTTCCCGTAAATTGATAATTCCAACGAGGGGCGGAGCCCGCCTAGATTTGCCCCGCGGGCAGACGGAGATCACCCATGAGCAAGGTCCTGGACGGCAAGGTCGCGCTGGTGACCGGCGCCTCGGGCGGCATCGGCAGCGCGGTCGCCAAGCGGCTGGCGGAAGCCGGCGCTTCGGTCGCGGTCCACTACCATAAGAACAAGGCGGGGGCGGAAGCCGCCGCCGAGGCGGTCAAGGCCGCCGGCGGCGAGGCCCTGATCGTCACGGGCGACGCCGCCGCCCCGGCCGACGCCGCGCGGATCGCAGACGAGGTGGCCGCCCGCTTCGGCCGGATCGATATCCTCATCAACAACGCCGGCACCCTGCAGAACCTGCCTTTCGGCGCGGTGACGCCGGAGAATTTCAACGAGCAGTTCCACAACAACGTCCTGTCCGGCATCATCATGATGCAGGAGGCGGTCCGCCACTTCCCCGCCGATGGCGCGCGGGTGGTCAATGTGGCCACCAACCTGGCCTACGGCCCGATGGAGGGCGCCACGGTCTATTCCGCCGCCAAGGCCGCCATCATCACCCTGACCCAGGGCTTCGCCCGCGAGCTCGGCAAGAAGGGCATTACGGTCAACGCCGTGGCCCCCGGCGCCACCGACACGGCGATGCTCAGCTGGATCACCGACGAGACGCGCCAGTGGATCGCCCAGTCGACGCCGCTGGGCCGCATGGGCCAGCCCGACGACGTCGCCGACGTGATCCTGTTCCTGGCCTCGCCCGCCTCGCGCTGGGTCACCGGCCGCACCCTCATCGTCGACGGCGGCCTGATCTAGGCGCCGCCGTCTCCAGCCAGAGTAATCATCCATGACCAACACTCCCCGGCCTGGCTCCAAGGCCAAGCCCGGCCTTGAGCCGCAAGCGATCTGGCCGGACATCCCCGCGCCGCTGATGCCCTACAGCCCGGCGGTGAAGGCCGGCGGCTGGGTGTTCGTCTCCGGACAGCTGGCGTCCGACTTCAAGACCGGCATCGCCGCCGAGGCCAAGTCGGCCAATCCCTATCTGGGCGACGACCAGGCGCTGCAGTCGCGCTTCGTCATGGAAACCCTGAAGCGCACCTTCGACGCCGCCGGCGTCGACATGGCCAAGGACCTGGTGCGCATCTGGCAGTGGTTCCCCTGGGACAAGCCGACCTACGAGGACTTCGAGAAGGGCGACTGCTGGCCCGGCCTGCGCATCAGCCCCTATCTGGACGTGCGCAACGACTACATCCAGGAGCCGCGCCCGGCCTCCACCGCGGTCAGCATCCGCGCCCTGCCGGTGCGCAACGCGCGCATCGAAGTCGACGCCATCGCCATCGACGACGGCAACGAGACGATCGGCTTCCCCGTCCCCGCCGGCGTGCCCGGCCCCCTGGCCGGCTATTCCCCGGCCGTGCGGCGCGGCGACTGGGTGTTCCTTGCCGGCGAAGTGCCCACCGACTGGGTCGGCGACTATGAAGGCACGCAGCACCGGGGCGAACACAGCGCCCTGGCGCGCGAGGCCCGCATCAACCCCTATGTCTGGTACGGCTCGGAGATCGAGACCCAGACCGACTACACCCTGCAGAAGCTTTCGCGCATCGCCGAGGCCGCCGGCTCGTCGCTGGAGCGGGCGGTCAAGGCCGACGTCTACATCGGCCATCCGTCCGACTATGCCGGCATGGACCGGGTGTGGAAGCGCTGGTTCCCCAACAACCCGCCGGCCCGCTGCGTCATCCCCTACATGGGCCTCGGCACCAAGGGCAGCCGCATCGAGATCGCCTTCACCCTGCTGGCCAACGACTCCAAGCTGACCATAACCCCCGTGGAGACCTCGGACGCGCCCGAGCCGTTTAGCCATGAGCCCCAGGCCGTGCGCGCCGGTGACTTCCTGTTCCTCAGCCAGCAGATGGCCTGCGACAGCCAGGGCCGGCTCGTGGACGGCATGCTGCGCCACCCGGAGTTCCCCTTCTACGGCCTGCCCGGCCAGAACCAGATGCGCTACATGTTGAAGAACGTGGCGGCCATCTGCGAAGCCGGCGGCACCAAGCTGGAAAACGTGGTGCGCCGCGCCTGCTTCCACGACACCGGCGACCATTTCGCCGACTCCATCGAGGAATGGGCTCGCCACTTCCCCGGCGTGAAACCGGCCTCCACGACGATGATCATCGGCGGCCCCCTGGTGGTCCCGGGCGCGAACGCCCTGCTCGACCTGACCGCCTGGGTTCCGCCCCGGTAAGAGGGGCGGAAGGCCTGCCGCCCCACTGCCGTCATCCTAGGCCTTGTGCCTAGGACCCAGAAACGCTGTGCGTTCCGAACTGACTCGACGGTGATCCGATCCCTTCGTGCTGGGGGCCTCGGCGCGTCTGGGTCCTAGGCACAAGGCCTAGGATGACGGTAGTTGGGGTTTCCCGCGCGCGTCGTCGACATAAGCCGCCGAGCCGACCCGCCCGACCATGCGGGGGGGCAGTTCGGCCTCGGCATAGACCGTCACCGTATAATCGCCGGCGCTGGGGTTCTGGCGCAGGGGCTTGACCTGCGTCTGGTAGGTCTCCGAGGTCCAGAAGGCGCGCGCCTTGTCCAGCGAGGGAAAGCGCGCGATCAGGGTGACGAAGGCCGGAGAGGGGTCGCCCTCGAACACCGCGATGGGGCGGGGCGTGTTGATGTAATAGCCGTCCGCCGCCTCATAGAGGCCGCTGGCGGCCAGGGCGCGGGCGTATGCGCCCATCCGGGCAGGATCAATCGTCTCCCCCGACACGACCATGTAGACGGGGCCGGAGGCGGCCGGGGTGGAGTCGGTCATGGCGGTGGGGCCTCGATCAGTTCGACGGGAAGCCCGTCGGGGGTCGTCAGGATGGCGGAGCGGCGCCGGCCGAAGCCGGGGGACGCCAGGGTGCGCACGGTCGCCGCGCCGCCCGCGCTGTGGAAGCGCGCCACGGCGGCGTCCAGCGCCTCGGTCTCGAAGGTCCACATGGCGACGCCCCTCCCGGCAAAGCCCGTCGCGGCGGGCGTCCGCTCGCCCTCCAGCCGCTGCATGACCACGAGGTAGCCGGTGGCGGCGCCGTGACTGAACCACTGCTCGAAGGCGATCGTCTCCCCGGCGTCCAGGCCGCGCATGCCGCCGGCCGGGCCGGGGCTCTGGAAGCTCATCCGGCGGCGGCGCTCCAACCCGAGCACGTCCTCGAGGAAGGCGGCGAAGACCGCCATGTCGGAGACCAGGACGCTGGCATAGGCGACCCCGCCGATGCTGAGGGCCTCATCGAGGGGACCCACGGGCGCCATCTCGCCGCGATCGACGCCCAGCACCATGATGTCGTCGGGCGCCAGGAAGTGGATCTCGCCGACATTGTAGGTCGACCCGTCAGCGCGCGGGAAGTCCATCCGCCGGATGCCGGCGCTGGCGACGAAGCCGAAGGCGTTGGCGACCTGCTCGCGGGCGCCAAGATCGCGGATCGGGAAGCCGAAGCCGAGGGGCCCGACAAAGCGGCTGTCATAGGCCGGCCGGGCCAGGGGGTGGGAGGATGGCGTCAGCACCGCCCGGACGATCGCGGCCCCGCTCGCCCCTGGCTGGCGCAGGACCATGACGTGCGACGGCGCCGCATCCAGGCCCCAGTGCGCCGCCAGCGCCGCGGCGTCCGCGCCGTCGAGGGGCGCGCGCTCGGCGACCATGCCGAGGACGCCGCAGTAGAACCGGCGCGTGCGGTCGAAATCGTCGGTGGCGATGGTCACCGCCCGCAAGGGCGACGTCTCGGCAGGTTGCTGGGTGCGGACCGGCGCCATCGGGTCGGGCTTGTCGGACAACGCCATGCGTCACTCCTGCGTCCCCGATAGGACGCAAAAGCCGCCGCCGAGGTCAATGCCCCGTCAGTCAACGCCCGCACTCTCCGCGGAAGCGGGGACCCAGGTTTATGCGGCTCCGGCCACGCCTGAGGCAAAGCCTGGGTCCCCGCTTCCGCGGGGAATGCGGAATCTTTAGCGCTTCGGGATCACCGGCAGCAGGATGTGCGGGGCGTCCGCCCCGCCGCTGTGCAGCGTGGTCACGCCGCCGAACACCGCGTCCGGCCGATCTGTGGGATCGTTGTGCAGGAAGGGGCCGCAGCCCTTCAGCTCGTTCTTGAAGTTCGACATCTTGCCGCCGCTGCAGGCGTGCTCGTAGTCGCGGCCGCGCACGGTCACCGCCAGGCGATAGCCCGCCGGCACGACGATGCTGGTGGGCCACAGCTCGACATCCAGGGCCTCGGGCCGGCCGGGGTTGAGCGGCTGGACCTCGTCATGGGTATGGTAGGGCCGGTAGGGCTCGCTGAGCGCCGCATCCAGCTTGCGATGAGAGGCGCGCAGCCAGCCCTGGGCGATCGGGGTGTGCGGGTCGATGGCGCCCACGAAAACGATCTCGCGCAGGTCGGCGGAGAACACCCGCAGCACGACAAACACATCGGCGTCGGCGGTGGTCGAAGACACCATCGCCTTGAGGGCCGAGGGGCCGGTGATCTCGGTCTGCCTGTCCAGGGGATCGCTGAGGAAGGTCAGCCCCTCGCCCAGGGCGTCGAACGACCGGGCAGCCGCCTTGGATGGGGCCGTCGTATCGAGGGTGAGGCTGTCGAGGTTCAGGTAGAATTTCGTCCAGTCGGTGTCGGGGATCGGCCAGGCCGCCTCGGTGCGCTCCTCGAAATGGTCGATATGGCGGACCTGCAGCCGCACCTTCGGCTCGGCGTCGGGCCAGGCGGCCACGTCGTCCTTGAGGAAGCGGTTGAAGAAGCGCAGCTGCAGCTGCCGGCCGTAGTCGGTGTAGAACTCGGTCCAGTGCTCCAGCCCGTGGGCTTCCAACCACTTGTCCTTGGTCGCCGCCCGCACGAAGCTCTCGAAATTGCCGCGCGGGTGCAGCCCCTGGCCGCCCCAGTTGGCGGCGGTGAGGAAGGGGGTGGTGATCTTGTCCCAGACCGCCGAGCGGACCTTGTGGTAGTCGTCGTCCAGGGGGTGGGCGAGGATGTCGCCGCCGAAGTCGCAGCGATTTTGAGCCAGGACCTCGTCGTCCAGCAGCTCCGGCCCGCAGATCAGCTCGCCCGTGAGGGGATTCTTGCCGCCGCGCTCGCCGATGCCGTACTGCACCGTCTTGACCTGCATGTCCGACCAGTTGGCCCAGAAGGTCGACAGGATGCCGCCGTGGTGGCTCATGTCGCGGTAGAAGTCGGCGGCGCCTTCCCAGATGCACATGGCCGCCAGGTGCGGCGGCTGCAGGGACGCCACCTGCCACTGGTTGATGCCGTAGTAGGAGACGCCGTTCAGCCCGACCTTGCCGCTGGACCAGGGCTGGACGCCCGCCCATTCGATGCTCTCGTAGAAGTCGCGGGTCTCGCGCGGCGAAAAGTGGTCGATATAGCCGGGCGAGGTCCCGCAGCCGCGGCTGTCCACGCGGACGATGGCGTAGCCCTCAGGCACCCATTTCTCCGGATCGACCACTTCCCAGTTCTGGTATTTGTTCGACGAGTTGGCGGTGACGTCGGGATGCTTGGCCGCCATGGCGTTCCAGGCGGACGGATAGCCGGTCTGGAAGGGCAGGCCCTTGGCATAGGGGCCGTGGGTCAGCAGTACGGGATAGCGGCCATCGCCCAGGGGCCGGAAGATGTCGGCCCGCAGCTCCAGGCCGTCGTCCATGCGGATGGGCACGTTCCAGTCGATCTGCATGCCGTCGCGCACTTCGGACCTGGAGGACTGCTCGGCGTAAGGGACGGTCATCAGCGGCTCTCGTCAGATTTGAGATCGGGGTCGGCCATGCCCTCGAGGACGGCATAGACCGAGGCGGTGTCATGCTCGCCATGGCCCTGGGCCATGGCGGCGTCGTAGAGGATGGCCGTGGCGTCCAGCAGCGGGGTCGGCGCGCCGACCGCTTCGGCGAACTGGCCGATGATGGCCATGTCCTTCTGCCAGACCGACATCTTCATCGTCGCCTCACGATAGCGATCCTGAGCCATCAGGGGCGCGCGCAGGTCGAAGATGCGCGAGGCCCCGGCCCCGGTGGGCACCAGGGCGACCACCTGGTCGAGATCGAGCCCCGCCTGCTTGGCCAGCACCAGGGCCTCGGCGGTGGCGACGTTGTGGATGGCCACCAGCAGGTTGGCGACGAACTTCATCTTCGTGCCGTTGCCGTAGGCGCCGACATCGTGGACCACGCGGGCAAAGTCCTCCAGCAGAGGGCGGACCTGGGTGATGACGCCTGTATCGCCGCTGGCGTAGACCGCCAGGTCGCGGGTCCGGGCCTGGGCGCCGGTGCCGCTGAGGGGGCAATCGAGGATCTCATGGCCGGCCTGCGCCAGCCGGTCGCGGGCCGCCAGCTTGTCGGCCAGCGGCAGGGTGCTGAGTTCGACCAGGACGCGGCGATCCGCCCCCGAGGCGGCCAGGGCCTCGACGGTGGCCGCCAGGGCGCCGGAGGACGGCAGGCTGGCCAGGATCACCGGCGCCGCCGCGATCAGGCCGGCCAGGTCGGTGATCCGGGCGCCATCGGCGGCCAGGGCGGCGCATTGACTCTGGTCGAGGTCGAAGCCGACCACCTGCCAGCCGGCCGCCATCAGGTTGCGCGCGATGGCGCCGCCCATGATGCCGAGACCAACGATCCCGACGATGCGCTCGGAGGCCATGGCGTCAGGCCGTGGCGCGGGCCGGGCGCGCGGCCTTGTTGACCGCCGGCATGACCTTCTCTGCCATCAGCTCCATCGAGCGGATCGCCAGGCCACGGTCGGCCCAGTCGTGGCCGGCATAGAGCAGCGTGCCGAACTCGCCGACCTCCGCCTCGAAGGCCAGAAGCTGCTCGGCGACCATGTCAGGGGTGCCCCAGATGACGCAGTCGCGCACCGCGCCCTCGGCGGTCACCGAACTATCCGGCGCGCTGGGGTCGCTCTTGAACAGGCCGGCGCGGCCGTTCTTGATCATCTTGGTGGTGATCGACTTGAAGTAGCTGTGGTACGGGCCATTGGCCTCGGTGGCGTAGCGCTTGGCGGTCTCGTAGTCGTCAGCGACGAAGATGCTTTTCGCCACCCGCCAGTTGGCGGGGTCCACCGCATGGCCGCCCTTGATGCAGCCCTCGACGAACTTGGGCCAGTGGCTCTTGACCCACATGGGCAGCAGGAAGTTGCCCGAGATCGGGCTCCAGCCCCGCGCCGCCGCCTCGGCGACGCTTTGCGAGTGGGGCGAGACCGCGGTGACGACGATCGGCGGGTGCGGCAGCTGATAGGGCTTGGCGATGATCCCCTGCCCCAGCTCGGGGATCAGGGTGCGCTCGGTGGAGATGGTCCAGTGCTGACCCTTGAGGTTGTAGGGCGCCTCGCCGGCCCAAATGGCCAGGATCTGGTCGATGGCCTCGCGGTACATCGACGGCCGGTCCTTATCGAGATTGCCGAACACCTCGGCGTCCGACAGCAGACCGCCGGGGCTGATGCCCATCAGCAGGCGGCCTTCCGACATGTGGTCGACCATGGCCGTCTCGGCCGCCACCACAGCGGGGTGACGGTTGGGCAGGTTGAGGGTGCCGGTGCCCAGCTTGATGGTCGAGGTCTCGTTCAGCAGCCAAGCGATGAAGATCAGGCTGGAGGTGATGGTCTCGGCCGCGTCGGTGGCATGCTCGCCGAAGAACCCCTCGACGAAGCCCAGCCGCTCGGCCACCAGGGTCAGCTCGCGGTCCTCCTTGAGGCTCTGCGCATAGGGCTTGCCCAGGGGGTGGATCGGCATGGTGAAGAAGCCGAGTTTCATCTGGGTGTCCAATCTGCCGTCAATGATCGAGAGGCGACGATAGGGGCGCGCTGGTCGCCGCTTAAATGATATGTTTTGCTACAGTCCATTATCGGACGTGATGGACGCCCTTTCATGAGCCAGGCCCTGCGCGACGTGCGCCTGTTCGTCGCCGCCTATGAGGAGCGATCCTTCACCGCCGCCGCCGATCGCGAGCACGCCACCCAGTCGGGGGTGTCGCAGCACATCCGCAAGCTGGAGCAGCGGTTTGGCGTCGACCTGTTCTTCCGCGAGCGGGGCCGGGTCGCCCCAACCCCGGCCGGGGACGCCTACTATCTTCGCTGCGTCGACATGCTGCGCCTGGATGAGGCGGCCAGCGCCGAGGTCGCCCGCTTCGGCAAGGGGCTGAAGGGCGAGGTCACCGTCGGGCTGATGCCGACCATGACCCGTTGCGCCCTGGCCCCCGCCCTCGACCGCTTCGGCGCCGAGCACCCCAACGTCAATGTGCGGGTGCTGGAGGGCTACAGCGCCCTGCTGACCCAGCAGGTGCGCACCGGCGACCTGGACTTCGCCATCGTCCCCACCGCCGCGGGCATGGCCGGGTTGCGCAGCCGGCAGTTCCTCCGCACCCCCGAGGTGCTGGTGTCGGCCGCTATGCGGGGCCTGAAGCCGGGGGCCACGGTGAGGCTTCGCGACCTGCCGCCTCTGAAGGTCCTGCTGCCCGGCGTTCTGAACACCCGCAACCAGACCCTGAAGACCTACTTCTCGGCCAACGATGTCGCCATCGAGCGGATCATGGAGCTGGATTCCATGATGGGCGCCCTGGACTATGTCGCGCGCTCGGACTGGGTGACGATCCTTCCCAAGGTGATGATGGCGCGCGACCTGCCGCCGGGCCTCACCGCCAATCTCATCGTAAGTCCCACCCTGACTCTCGACCTGGTCCTGGCGGAGCCGGCCCGGCGGCCGATGTCCCCCGCGGCGATGGCGATCTTCACCCTGCTCGAGGAAGAGACCGCCGCCCTCAACGCCCTGTGACGGGCAAGGAATTTGCCCGCCCAACCGTCTAGCTTCAAACGCCCTCAACGGAGTTGTCCGATGCGCTTTACCCCGATGTTCCAGCCCATGTCCCGCCGCTCGGCGCTGCTGGGCGCGCCCGCGGCGGCGGCGGCCGGCGCCGGGCTGATGATGGCCCCCTCGCTGGCGGCGGCGACGGAGAAGCGGGCCAACTTCGATCCCCTCAACCCGGCCGACAACCTGAAATACTTCGTCAAGCTGCACTACAGCCTGATCAAGGAGCCGGTGCACAGCTACTTCGGCGGGCTCGTCTTCGCCCAGATGCAGGACCAACCGGCCAAGCTGCTGTTCGACCTCGCCGGCTACGGCCAGGGCTGGACCGAGCCGCAGCCCGACGGCAGCTATCGACTGGCCTGGAAGGAGATCGGCCTGCTGCGCGATCCCCAGACCCTCGAGGTGCTCGACGAGTGGCGCAATCCCTACATCGACGAGGTCGTCAAGGTCCGCCACATCGGCAATCCCGCGGCCAACAGCGTGCTGGCCACCCGTCCCACCGACGAGGTGATGAAGTCCTGGGCCACCGGGGCGATGGAGAAGGAGCCGACCAACTTCCGCAACCCGAAGGACCCGGACGCCTATGTCCTGCCGTGGCAGACCATCGGCGACACCACCTCGGTGTGGAGCGACTCCCGCCTGGCGATGAAGCACAACCTCGACCCCAAGGTCTGGGTGCGTGAATCCAGCGGCGAGCGCATCGCCATCGGCGAGTTCCTGCAGACCGTCGCGCGCACCAGCGAACTGTTCGACGACCGCCGCAACAGCGTTCCCTACACCGGCGCCTGGGCGCGGATCGCCTCCTGGCACCCGTGGATGCTGATGGGCCAGCGCCAGGGCAATCTGTTCTACCGCTGCACGGTGCAGAAGCTGACGGGCCCCGAGCAGCTGCCCCCCGACCTGCTGGCGGCGATCAAGAAGCGGTCGCCGGGATACCTCGAGACCCCCACCGAATGGGGCCCGCGGTTCTCCACCTGGAAGGACTTCTTCGCCAACAACAAGCCGAAGCCGCCCAAGGCGCCATAGGGCGGGGGCGCCTGTACCGATGCCACCTCGGCCTGAACCACGATCGTTTTCCCGGCGTACGCCGGGATCCAGATCCGATGGCGCAAACGTGGGATCGCTATGATCTGGGCCCCGGCGTACGCCGGGGAAGCGAGAGGAGGAGGGCTCAAGCCGATTGGCGCCCCCCTATCACCGCTCTTCCTCCGGGATGTGATAGGCGAGCACGATCACCGAGGCGATCAGAGCCAGGGCCGCCGGCAGGATGCCCTGGTTGAGCAACAGCGACCAGAGGGCGGTCGGTGTCTGCGGCACGACGCCGGTCTTGGAGGCGACGAAGCCCATGGCGCTCAGGGTCACCCCGGCCAGGGCCGGGCCGATGGCGAAGGAGGCCTTCTCGATGGCGTTGAACACGCCGGAGAACACCCCCGCGTGGCTGGTGCCGGTGACCCGCCGGTCGTATTCGACCGTGTCGGTGAGCATCGAGAAGGCCATCAGGGCGTAGCCTGAGTTGAACACCCCCATCATGAACGACCGCAGCATCAGCCAGCCGTCCTGCGTGGAGAAGGCGCCGGTGATCGGCGATGTGAACAAGACGTCCTGGTCGGGGCCGGCGAACAGCCAGGTCAGCGACACCAGCGCCCAGCCGACCATCGAGGCGATGTAGGCGTTTTTCTTGCCCACCTTGCGTGACAGGGCCAGCCAGAAGGGCTGGGCGATGATGATCGCCCCTGCGCTGACGCTCATGAACAGGATGATGATGCTCAAGTCCTTGATGATGTAGAGGAACACCAGCGGGAAGGCGAAGTAGCCGAAGGCCGACCCCAGGTTCTGCAGGATGTAGGTGATCGCCAGGATGCGGAACGGCTTGTTGGCGACGGCCACCTTCATCTGCTGGCCCAGCGGCAGCCCCTCGCTCTCCGACGCCTGGAAGCGGATCGTCCGGGTGGCGACCCAGGTAGCCATCATCGAGGCGAACATCACCGCCCCGATGACCAGGGCCATCAGCAGGAAACCGTGGCGGCCGCCGCCGAACCAGGCCGCCAGGGGCTGGGCCATGCCGATGCCGATGATGATCCCCACCGCGGTGAAGCCCAGGCGGTAGGTCAGCACCGCGGTGCGCTCGTGCGGGTCGTCGCTGAGCTCGGACGCCATGCTCAGATAAGGCACTGAGAACAGGCTGAAGCCGGTGGAGGCCAGGGTGAAGGTGACCACCGTGAAGGCCACCGAATACCAGGGATTGGCGAAGTCCGGCGCCGTGAACAGCACCACGAAGCCCACCGCCGAGCCGATCGCCCCCGCCAGGATGAACGCCCGTCGCCCATGGCGGACGTTGCGCCGGTCAGACCAGGCGCCCACCAGGGGATCGCAGAAGATCACCCAGATCTTGGGGATGACGATGGCCAGCCCGGCCATCCACGGGGGCACCCCGAGCACCGTGATCAGATAGACACCCAGCAGGATGGCGGGGGTGTCGCGGAAGATCTGCCCGCCGATCTGGCCGACGCCATAGCCGACCTTGGCGCCGACGCCGACGCGCTGGTCTGGTACCGAATCCGCCATACAAACCCCCACCGCGCCGCAGACCGGTCCCGGCGCGCCTTGACCAGTTAAGGCTATTCGCGAGGCCCCGCCTAGGCCGGCGGCGCGCGGCGGGTCTGGGTGCCGATCAGCAGGCTGAGGCCGACGGTGACGGCGATGGCCATGAAGGCGATGCGGTAGTCGCCGTAACGGTCGAACAGCCAGCCCGTCAGCCAGCTGCCGAGCCCCGTGCCGAGGGCCTCGAAGAACAGGATGCCGCCGTTGATGCGGCCGATCTCGCGCAGGCCGAAACTGCTGACGGCCAGCATGTTGTAGAGGGTGAACAGCGCCCCCCAGCCCAGGCCAATGGCGGCGACGGAGGGCATCAGGATGTCGGTGCGCATGGTGGCCAGGCCGATGCAGCCGGCCAGCATGATCACCAGCGCGCCCAGGAACACCAGGTGCCGGTCGATGCGGTCGGCGATGGCCCCGCCGGCCAGCTTGGCGGCGAAGGCGATCAGGCTGAAGACCAGCAGGAACTGGGCCGCCGCCGGCAGGGACAGGCCGACGCTCTTGGTCAGGTAGAGGATCAGGTGCTGGACGATGGCGAAGATCGAATAGTAGGTCAGGAACCCCGAGGCGGCGATCGCCCAATAGGTCTTGGTGCGCATCGCCTCGCCCAGGGTCAGCCCCTGCTGCTTGAGGTCGCCGACGTCCGCCGCCTGGCCCATGGCCGTCATGCCGGCATGGCGCGGCAGACCGCGCACCAGGGCGAACACCAGCACCAGGAACACCAGCGGCATGGCGGCGTCGATCTGCAGGCCCTCGCGCCAGCCGAAGGCTCCCACCAGGGCCGCATTGAGCGGCGGCAGGGCGGCGCTGCCGAAGCTGGTGCCGGCCACCGCGATGCCCAGGGCCAGGCCGCGCCGCTTCACGAACCAGCCCGACACCAGCATCACGACGATGCCGACGCCGGAGAAGGCCACCGCCAGGGCGAACAGCAGGTGGATGACGTAGAGTTGCTTGATCGCGTGGGGCGACCAGCTGGTCCAATAGCCCCACATCAGCAGGGCGGCGACGATGATGGGCGCGACGGCGGCGGCGGCGATCGGCAGGCCGGGCCGGATCTGGCGGATGACGAAGGTCAGCAGGCCGGCGTAGGAGGCCAGGGTGAAGACCGCGATCAGGTGGATGATCGGCGTCGGCTCGGTTTCCGACAGGAAGCTGTAGCCGAACAGGCCGATGGACAGGCAGACCATGCCGAACATCAGCAGGTATTTGGGATTGAATCGGTCGATGAGCAGGCCCACCGCCGGGGCCATGAAGGCCGCGGGCCACTGGGTGAAGACGTCGCGCAACTTCAGCGCGCCGCGCTGCCAGCCGAAGGCGTCGATCAGCGCCGGGTCATAGACCGACAGGGCGCCCTGGGTGAGGCCGTTGCTCATCACCAGGGTGAACATGCCGATGATGGCGATCAGCCAGGGATAGGCCCCGGGCGCGCGCAAGGCCGTCGGCGTATAAGAAACCTGTGTCATGACCACCCCGATACCACATCCGCCCCGGCGCCCCCCTGTGGACGGCAGGCCGGCTGCCCTGGGCAGCGGCGAATGATGCCGCCCGCGGCGCCGAGCGCCTAGCACCCTGTCCGTCAACATCCGGCTTGCGGACGCTCAGGCGCGCGCGGCCTCAACCCCCAACCGGGGTCGGTCTAGGCTGCTTCCCCATGAGCCAGCCCCCGCCGATCCGTCTGGATGATCCGGAGTGGTCCCGCGAGACCTTCGCCCGCATGCAGGGCGATACTCGGGGCGCCCCCGTCTACGGCTACGCCCGCGGCACGATCACCGGGGTGCGCGACGGCGAGGCCGTGCGGCCGCTGATGGGCTATGAGGTCTTCAGCACCACCCGGCTGGCCCGTCAGGACAACGGCGACTACCGGCGCCTGCGGCGGGAACTGGTGCTCTACACCGACCTGAAATCCGGCGACTTTCTCGACACCTGGGACAACCCCTATTCGGGCGAGCGGGTCCGGGTGGTCGACATCGCCAACGACCCGATCAATGCGACGATCAGGGCCGCGCCGATGGACTGGAGCGACTGGGACGACGACCATGTGGCCCTCACGGCCGACTACCACCTGTTCTATCCCAATGCTCTGAAGCCCGAGGTCTGGCCGCGGGAATCGGGCGGCCCCATGGTGCGGGCGTCCGAGTTCATCCGCGCCCTGGTGCGCAAGGCCGACATTGTCGATCCCGAACGCACCCACCTTCCCCACACCGGGACCTGGAGCCGGATCACCCCGTGGCTTCCGTGGATGCTGATGGGCCAGGCGCCGGGCCATATCTACTACCTCGGCCTGATGAACACCTTCACCGACCGCGGCCAGATCCCCGCCCGGGTGCTGGCCCGGGTGCAGGACCGCTATCCTGCCTTCCTCGACGCCCCCGAGACCTGGCAGGAATCCAGCCTGTCGAGCCTGGAGAACTACGCCCTGACCCAGACCCCGGCGCCGTTCCCCGGCTAGGGCCCCTAGCCGATCGCCGCGCAGCGCGCCGCCAGGTCCCGATCCGGCGACCAGCCGGAAGCGCGGCGCCAGTCGCCGATGGCCACGATCAAGGCCGGCAGCGTCTCCGTGGTCATGGTCACCCGGCCGTCCCGGGTCAGGGCCGCGGCGCGCGGGTCGGCGCTGTCGATCAGCCAGCGCGTGACGCCGGTCAGCCCCTCGACCATCATCTGACGGCAGGCGGGATCGAATTCCGGCTGGGCCAGATAGGCGATCCGACCGTCCGGCCGGATGACGAAGGCCCGGTCCACCGCCTGGGTGGTCACCGTCTCCAGCCCCATGGCGGCGAAGACGCGGCTGTGCTCGACCACCTCGCCCAGGGACACCACCACGTCCGCCCCCTCCATCCGGGTGTGCACCCCGCGGTTGGCGACGTTCGAGCCGGCCACGACATCGAAGGCCTCCAGGGCGCGGATGGCCGCCTGGCCCTGGACCGCGGGCCGTCCGCCGTTGAGCTGGAACACCGCATCGTCGGCGTAGATCGCCATCGCGGCATCGATGTCATGGCGATTGTGGGCCGCGATGAAGGCCTCGACCCTTTGCAGGGCCAGGGCCTGCGGATCGGCCGCCGCCAGGCCGAACGCCAGAACGCCAGCCAGTGCGATTGCGCGGAGCGGGATCATTGGGCGCCGCTGGCCTCGGCGAAGGCGGCGAGTTCGCCGTCGAACCGCTCGGTGTGCTCGACGAAGACCAGATGGCCGGTGTCTTCATACGCAGACAGCCTGGCCTTGGGGAGGGTCTGGACCAGCTTGGCCAGGGCCTCAGACGGCATGGTCATGTCCCGCGAGCCGCGGCTGAACAGCACCGGCCCGGTGAGCTTGGCCACCACATCGCTATGGTCGAGGCTGCGGGCGCCCATCAGGCGCCGGACGTTGGCCGGCATCATCATTTCGGTGGCGAACAGGATGTCCTTCTCCTGCTGCGACATGTTCGGCGTGACATAGCCCGCCGCCGTCTTCCGCCCGGCCAGGATGTTGTCCAGCAGATTGAGGGACCGCGAGCGGGCGGAATTGGCGCGCATCGCCTTCATCATCTCATTGTCCGGTCCCGCCATCGGCGGCGCCGCCCCCGGCAGGCCGCCCAGCGAGCCGACCATGTTCACCCCGGCGATGGAGTCGAAGCCGTAGTGACGGACATAGTCCATGGCCACGAAGCCGCCGTAGGACCAGCCCACCAGGATGGGGCGCTTCAGTCCCGTGGCCTTCATGACCGCGGCGACATCGTCGGCCCACAGTTTGGAATCCTTGTAGTCGGCCTCCGTGTTCGGCTTGTCCGATCCGCCCTGCCCGCGCAGGTCGAAGGCGACCAGATGGTAGCGGCTCGCCAGCTCCGACTCGAACTGGCGGGTAAATGACAGATGGCTTTGCGCGAAGCCGTGGATGAACAGGATCCCCGGCTTGGCCGGGTCCCCGGCCTCCGCCACGATCAGATGCACATTGCCCGGACCGACCACCGTGGACATGCGGACCTCGGCCGGGGCGGCGTTCGCACCGGCGGCCAGCATCAGGGCGGCGGCAAGTCCGGCGACGAGGGATTTCAGGATCACGGGGCGTCCTTGGCTGGGGCGGGGATAAGGGCGTTGGCGGGGTCGAGGTCCTCGTACAGGCTGAGGACATTGCCTTCGGGGTCGACGAAGGCGGCGATACGGATGCCGGGGGGGCTGTAGCTGGTGGGCGTCGTGACGAAGCGGACGCCGTCCGCCTTGAGCGCGGCGTAGGCGTCGTCGACGCTGGGCACCGAGAAGTGGATCTGCTTGTAGCCTTGGAACTTGGCGTCCGCCGGCGGCAGCGCCTTCTGGGCGTCCGCGCGCACCGATCCCGCCACCTGGGCCAGGCCGATGCGGAAGCCGGGGATGTCGACCCAGACCACCTTGGTGGTCCCCGCGCCGGCCCGCTTGACCACCTTGAAGCCGAGCTTGTCCACATACCACTGGGCCAGGGCGTCAGCGTCGGCGACCGACACCTGCAGGTGGTGAACCACCAGCGGCGGCGCAGCGGCGGCGGCGGGGACGGCCATGGCGGCCGCGAGGATGAGGGCGAGGGCAGGCAGGAGGGTTCTCATGTTTCCTAGACGCGGCAGCGGCTGCTTTCCTTTGATCCGGCGATGGGGCCGGCCCTATTCGAGGATCCCGCCGACGAGGTCGCACTCGACGCGCTCGATGGGCGCGGCGAGCAAGTCCTTGTTGGCCATCGACTTCACCAGGGCCTTGACGTCGGCGGTGTCGCGATAGGCCTGCAGGTGGGCGAAGGACTCCCAGATCGAGATGTAGAAATACCGGCCGGGGTTTTCCTTGTCGCGAAGCTTCATGCGCCGCAGGAACCCTGGCGCCTTCAGGATCGCATGGGTGCCGGCGTCGTAGTCCGCCTCCCAGGCCGCCTCCATGCCGGGGCGGACAAGGATCGTCGAATGAAAGACATACATGGTGGCCTCCCCCGTGACCGATATCGATCCTGTCACAATGGACCCGCCGCCGCGAAGGGCAAGGCTCAGCGCGTGAGCGGAGCCCCAGGCCGCTGATCCGTCAGTCGTTGCGCCGCCTCAACATGCCCGGATTCCCCGCAGAAGCGGGGATCCAGGTTTGGCCGCGATCAGGCCGTTGAAAGCCTGGACCCCCGCTTCCGCGGGGGATGCGGATAAGGCGTAAAATGCATCACACAGCTGTGGAAGCGGGTAGGCTGAGAGCCAGGCAGGTCAAGGATTGTCGCTCGGGGCGGACTGGCGCTTGCCAAGGGGACCCAGGACCGGCATGGCGACTCCCATGGCCCCCTCCCCCGCTGCCACACGCCCCGTCACCGACCGCCAGATCGCGGCCTATGCCGTGGCCGCCTTCGCGGTGATGTTCCTGGCCCAGCCGGTGACCAACTTCGTGCCGCAGCTCTACGCCAAGGAGTTCGGCGTGCCCCTGGCCGGCCTCGGCGCGGTCCTGTTCGCCGGCAAGGTGATCGACGCCTTCTCAGACCAGTTGTTCGGCCTCCTGTCGGACCGCACCCGCACCCGCTGGGGCGCCCGCAAGCCGTGGATCGCGGTCGGCGCCACCCTCACCGTCCTGTCGGCCTTCTTCCTGCTGAAGCCGTCGCCGACGGTGGGCCTGCTGTATTTCTTCGTCTGGAAGCTGGTCTACGACGTCTCGGCGACCATGCAGAACATCAGCTACACCGCCTGGGGGGCGGAGCTGTCGAGCGACTATCACACCCGCTCGCGGGTGGTCGCCTTCCGCGGCTTCTCCGGCCAGCTGGGCAGCGTGCTCAACGATGTCCTGCCGATCGTGGTGTTCTGGCTGGGGCTGACCGCCTCATCCGCCTATTCGATGCAGACGATGGGCTATTTCTTCGTGGTCGCGGTGGTGACCATTCCGCTGATGACCGCTGTCTCGCTGATCTTCGCGCCCCAGGGCGTCGCCCTGCCGGCGCAGCGGCCGGACCTGCTCGGCCTGGTCACCTCGGTGCGCAAGAACAAGCCGTTCTGGATCTATCTGGCGTCGTTCATCACCACCGGCCTGGGCCTGGGCGTGCTGCAGCTGATGTTCACCTTCTACGACGGCTATCTGGGTGTGGGGAAATGGTTCCCCTATATGATGACCGCCTTCTCGATCATCACGGTGGTCTCGATCCCGTTCTGGACCTGGCTGTCGCGGCGGATCAGCAAGCACCGCGCCTACAGCCTGTCGATGATCATCGTCAGCCTGTCGATGAACGGCTTCTGGGTGGTCAATCCGTCGACCATGAGCCAGGAGGTGGTCGCCGTCTTCGCCACCATCGTGATCCTGATCATGGGCGTCGGCGTGGCCGCCAGCGTGGTCCTGCCCGCCGCCATCCTCGCCGACGTGATCGACTACGGCACCCTGAAGACCGGGGTGGTGCGCACCGGCAGCTATTTCGCCTTCTATCTGCTGACCACCAAGATCGCGGCGGCGGTGGGCGCGGCGCTGGGATTCATGTGCCTGGCGGCCTTCGGCTATGACGCCAAGGCGGGGGCGGTGAACGGCCCCTGGGCCAATTTCGGCATGATGTTCACCATGGTCCTGGCCCCCACCGTGCTGAAGATCGCCGGCGCCCTGATGGTCTGGTCCTTCCCCCTCGACGAGAAGCGCCACGGCATCGTCCGTCGGCGGCTGAACCAGCTGACGGAGCGGGCCGAGCGGGGGTGAGGGTGGGGCGGGGAAAGGTGTCGCCGTAATTGCTAACCTTTACGTCAGTGCAATGTCAGGCGCCGATCCACGCTTTCCGCAAACATCCATCACCCCGCCAATTCCACCCCGGGCAGTCGGGCGAACTTCCGGTCGAAGGTGATGGTCCGTCCGCAGCCATGGCTCCTGCCAATCTCATGCACAAGATTGTCGGCGAGGTCCTCGTGCGGCAGGGCGATCGCCGCCGCAACCACCTTGGGGTTCTCGATCGCGATCGTCGGGCTGGCGAGCAACTCGGCGTAGATCGACCTGATCTGGCCGACAGGGCAGCCATAGACCCGGGCCAACACCCAGTTCAGTTCGACAAGAACCACGAGGCTCACAAAGCCCGGCTCGGACACGGTCAGGGTGTCCTCGATCACCTGTCTTGCGATCTCGGATTGCTCGCCGTCGTCCCTCACCAGATAGCGGACCAGGACATTGGTATCGAGGGCGATCAAGACTGGGATCGCCGGTAGCGCTCCGCCGCCGCGTCGCCGATTGCCTCGTTCATGTCGTCTACGGGGACCGGGGGGCCATCATGGGGGACGATGCCCCTCAGCCGGCGGATGTCGCCGACGATCGGCCGCAACACGACCTCGCCAGCCGCGTTCTCGACGAAATCGACCTTGCTCCCCGGCGCCAGCCGCAGCTTCGACCGGGTGGCGGCCGGGATGGTGATCTGGCCCTTGCTGGTCATGGTCGCGATGGTCATGGGCGCCTCCGGCCTCCTTACATAGCGTAAGGCGCAAGGCTGTTCAACGCGGGCGGCGCGGGGATGAGGCTGGCTGCGCCTTCGACGGGATCAGGCGGGTCGCGCCGGCAGGTGCTGGCCCACCCAGGCCTCGAGCTGGCGGGCGTCCATCAGCCCGGCGGTCTGGGCCGCGACCTTGCCGTCCTGGAAGAGAAAGAGGGCGGGGATGCCGCGCACCCCCAGCCGGGCCGAGGCCTGGGGCGCTTCGTCGGCGTTGATCTTGAGGAAGCGGACGGTCCCGGCCAGGCGCCCCGCCGCCGCCTCGAATTGAGGGGCCATCTGCCGGCACGGGCCGCACCAGGGCGCCCAGACGTCGAGCAACAGCGGCGTCGACGACTTCTCCACGTGGCGCCACAGGCCCGCCTCGTCCACCGCGATGGGGTGGCCGTCGAACAGGGCCTGATGGCACTTGCCGCATCGGGCCTCGGCCCGGGGCTTGTCGGCGGGCACGCGGTTGATGGCGGCGCAATGGCCGCACACCACCTGCAGGGCCGAGGGGTCCGCCATGCCCTGGCTCAGGCGCCGGCGTCCAGCGGCGGCGAGTCCGGATCGGCGTCGGTCAGCTCATACACCTCGACCTTGTCGGGGTAGAAGGCGATGCGGCCGCGAATGGCCTCCATGCCGGCGATCGGCTCCTCGTAGGACCAGATGGCGTTCTCGGCGATCACGCCGTCCATGACGATGGAATAGTAGCTGGCGTCGCCCTTGCGCGAGCAGTGGGTCACCCGTTCGGTCTTGCCGGTGTACTCCATCGCCACCGCCTCGCGGGGGAAATACTGCACCGGCCCGTGGTTGGTCTCGTAGAGGTCGATGACATCGTCGCTGTCGGCGATGACATGGCCCTGGAACATGGCCCGGACCCGGCGCGGGTTGGTGGCGAGGCGGATGTGCTCGGAGACTTGGGTCATGGTCATCGGCGTTCCCTGCATGGCGATCGATCCGGGCGATTAACGCACGCCCCGGCCTCGCGCTCCATATGGGACGTGCGCCGGCGGATTGCTTGTGAAAGGCGGGCGCCCGTGGTCAATTCCCCGCGACCTCAGCCTGCCGGGACCGCCGCCGCATGAACATCGTCTGGATCCTCGGGATCATCGTCACGGTCGCCACGGGCATCCCGGTCTTCCTGCAGCTGCGTCACCACCCCCGCGGCCTGTTCGTGCTGTTCTTCGCCGAGATGTGGGAGCGCTTTTCCTACTATGGCATGCGGGCGCTGCTGATCTTCTACCTGACCCAGCACTTCCTGTTCGACGACAAGTTCGCCAGCGGCCAGTATGGCGCCTACACCACCTTGGTCTATCTGACGCCCCTGATCGGCGGCATCCTGGCCGACCGCTATCTGGGCACGCGCAAGGCCATCGCCTTCGGGGCTTTGCTCCTGGTGGCCGGACACCTGACCATGGCCGTCGAGGGGCCGCAGGCGCGCCAGACCCTGGCCTATCAGGGCGCCAGCTATGATCTGCAGATCAGCGGACGCGCCGATGACCGCGCGGTCAAGCTGATGGTCGGCGGCCAGCCCTACGCCTTCTCCGCCAGCCCCGACGGCGGCCTGGCCATCGCCGGGCTCCCGGCCGACGCGCCCCTGCCGTCGGTTCTGCCCAAAGGAGCCTTTGAGCTGACGGTGCAGGATCGCGATCCGTTCTACGTGGGCGTCTTCTACCTGGCCCTGTCCCTGATCGTCATGGGCGTGGGGTTCCTGAAGCCCAACATCTCCACCATCGTCGGCCAGCTCTATCCCCAGGGCGACCCGCGCCGGGATCCCGGCTTCACCCTCTACTACTACGGCATCAACCTGGGCGCCTTCTGGGCCTCCATCCTCTGCGGCCTGCTCGGCCAGACCGTGGGCTGGTGGGCGGGCTTCGGCCTGGCGGGGCTGGGCATGCTGGCGGGCTTCGTGGCCTTCACCCTGGGCAAGCCCTGGCTGGAGGGACGCGGCGAGGCGCCCGATCCCGTCCGCCTCGCCCGCAAGGTCGCCGGCCCCCTCAGCGCCGAGGGCCTGATCTATCTGCTCGGCATCGCCGGCGTCGGCCTGGTGTGGCTGCTGGTCCAGCGCAGCCAGCTGGTCGGGCTGATGCTGGCCGCGGGATCGGCCGCGGTGCTGATCTATGTGTTCGCCTTCATGGCCTCCAAGGCGTCCAAGGTGGAGCGCGACCGCCTGATGCTGTCCCTGGTGCTGATCGCCGGCTCGGTGGTGTTCTTCACCCTGTTCGAGCAGGCGGGCACCTCGCTGAACCTGTTCGCCGAGCGCAACACCGCCCTGGTGTGGTTCAACGCCTCGCAGACCCAGGCCTTCAATGCCGGCTTCATCCTGATCTTCGCGCCGATCTTCGCCACCGCCTGGGAGCGGCTGGCCCGGCGGGGGCGCGATCCCAGTCCGATGGTCAAGTTCGGGCTCGGCCTCGCCCAGGTCGGCATCGGCTTCCTGGTGCTGGTGTGGGGCGCGGCCTTCGCCGACGCCAGCTATCGCCTGCCGATGATGTTCCTGGTGGTCGCCTATCTGTTCCACACCACCGGCGAGCTGTGCCTCAGCCCCGTGGGCCTGTCGGAGATCACCAAGCTGTCGCCGGTCGCGATCGTCTCGACGATGATGGCGGTCTGGTTCCTGGCCTCGTCTGCCGCGCAATACGCCGGCGGCTTCATCGCCCAGATGGCGGGGACCGAGACCATCGGCGGCCAGGTGCTGGATCCGGCCAAGGCCCTGGCCACCTCCATCGGCGTGTTCCAGACCATCGGCTGGATCGGCGTCGGCTTCGGCGTGCTGTTCCTGGTGCTGAGCCGCTTCATGGACCGTTGGGGCCACGACGTGAACAACGCCTCCGCCCACGCGGACAGTCCGGTTAGCTAGGCCCGGCAGGCCGCAGGGCGCCGGCTAGCGGTCGTATTTCGCCGCCGGCCGATCGAGGGCGGCGACCGGATCCTTGGCCAGGTCCGGCGCGGCCTCGGCCAGCATCGCCCGCCAGCGGTCGGGCATCTGGTCCAGGCGGCCGACCTTGGCCCCCGAGGCGCGGGACGTCATGGAGCCCGGGCGATCCCCCATCTTCAGCCATCGCTGCCAGCCCGTGACCTCGGCGAACACCACCTGGGCGGGGGCCATGGTCACCCGACGGTCGTTCAGGACCTTGAGGCTGCCGTGGTAGATGGCGATGTCATTGACCTCGAAGGGCGTGGTGCGGCCGGGCGTGAACACCCGCGCGGTGGAGCTGTCGCGGATGAAGACGTCATCGCCCTGGATCAGCGGCGGCGAGATCGCCGTCGTGGCCTCCATGCGCGCGCCGCCGATCTGGGTCGGCAGCACGCGGCGGTTGTCGGCGCCGTAGCGGATCGTGGACGGCCCGACCGGCGCGAAGGACACCGGCAGATCCTCGTCGGTATAGGGATTGCGGAACCGGGTCAGGCGTCGATCGGTATCGATATCGCTGAGGAAGACCATCTCCAGGGTGGTGACCTCGAAACCGCCATCGGCCAGGGTCTTCACCCTCTGGATGCTGCCGACCTCCAGGTTGAACAGCGGAGTCATCGTGGCGCCGACCACCCCGTATTTGGGCCCCCGCATCCACCAGAACACCAGGCCGTCGTCAGTGCGATAGTGCAGCTTGCGGTAGAGGTCGCGCGCCGAGGTCGGGCCGGCCGCCAGGGCAGGCGACGCCGCCGCGCCGCCGAGGGCGACAGCGCCCGCCAGTACGCGGCGCCGGTGGGGACTGGTATCGGACGGACGGTTCATGACGGCGGGCTCCTGCTCCGGCCGGCTCGGCCTCGCCCTCATAGTCGGGCCGCCTCGCCGACGCGTCAAATGGCGCGACGCTGATAGGGCTAGGCTCGCTGGTTCATGCTGGCGGCGCTGAGCCTGTAGGTCGTCAGCAACAGGATCGTCAGCAGGGCCGTCATGGCCGGGGCCCCCGCCACCAGCATCAGGGTCGCCAACAGGGCCGCCCGCGGCTGCGCCATTTGGGCGCCGTTGACGGCGGCCAGGTAGCCGCTGGCCGCCAGGGTCGCGCCGACGACGGCGAGGCCGATCGCGGAGAACAGCTTCTCCACCAGGCTGAAAAGGCCGCTGTACATGCCTTCGCGGCGCAGGCCGGTGCGCTGGTAGTCGTATTCGATCGTATCCACGAACATCGATTGCAGGAACAGCACCGAGCCGGCGGTTCCGACGCCCTGCATCGCTATGCGAAACACCGTGATGACGAAGGTCTCGCCCGGCGGCGCCAACAGCCAGCTGAGCTGGGCGACGCCATAGATCCCCGCCCCGGCCATGGCGACATACTTCTTTTCCAGGCGTCGTCCCAGCCATAGCCAGCCGGGAATCGCCGCCATCATGGCGATGGTGTTCACGGCGATGAACGTCCCGATGAGGCCGTCGCCGGCCTTCAGGACATATTTGATGAAGAAGGGGAAGGCGCTGGACGTGCAGGCCAGGCCCAGGAAGCTGAGGCTTTTCACCCCCATGAGAATCAGGAGCGGACGGTTCTGCAAGACGAGCCGGAATTGCATCAGCAGCCCATGCCCGCCCTGGTGGGTGTCGAGACGGGCCGGGGCGTTGCGAGTGGCGGTCAGGCAGATGGCGAAGGCGGCGAACATCACCGTGGCCACCACAAGCCCCACCCGCCCATAGGCCGCCCGGTCGCTGCCCCAGTAGGCCAGCAGCCACGGGCCGCCCGCCGACAACAGCTGGCCGGCCGTGCCGCCGTACATCCTGTAGGCCATCAGCCGCGAGCGCTCCGCATAGCCATGGGTCATCTCGGCGGCCATGGCGATATAGGGCACCTGCCACACCGAATAGGCGGTGCTGAACAGGAGCAGGGCGGCGAACATATAGAGGTTGGTCGCCAGAGCGCTGGGGAAGCTCGGCGCCATGAACATCGCCGCCATCGATACCGGACACAGGATCGCGCCGACCAGGAGGAAGGGCCGCCGCCGGCCCAGGGGCGACTTCATACGGTCGCTGAGCATGCCGGTCACGGGGTCGGCGAAGGCGTCATAGAGCTTGGAGGCCGCGACCATGGCCCCCGCCAGGCCCGCGGCTATGCCCAGGAAGTCCGTCATGAACCGCAGCAGCAGCGCCCCGAACATGTTCGCCATGATGGCGATGCTGATGGATCCGACCCCCCAGCCCAGGCAGAGGCGCCAGGACAGCCCCGGACCTTCAGTGCCCGATCGCGCTAGGCTCGCGTCCATTCCCGACCTCACAGGCGGATGCCGAGCCCCGCGATCACCGCGCCCCTCGTCCAGTCCTGAAGAGGCGCGAGACTAGGAGGGGCCGCGGCCGGCTGACAGGCTGCCCGGGATCGGGTGACCACCCTATGGCTAGCAGCCCATTGGCTACTTGCTTCCATCCCCCTGGCCCGTGTCCCACTGGGACAGGATGATCGTCGCTATCGCGCGGCAGGTCATGGGGGCTCTCTGCAACGGAAAGGCGTCGATGTTCGTCAACGTTTCCATCCTGCACATCGCCGCCGGCAAGGCGCGAGACTTCGAGGCCATGAGCGCAGAAGCCAACGAGGCCATCCTCAAGGCGCCGGGGTTCATTGGCCGGCAACTGTTGCGCGACGAGACCCATCCCGGTCGGTATTTCTATACCTCCACCTGGCGCCACAAGGCCGATATCGAGGCCTACCGCGCCACGGAGGCGGTCTCCGCCCAGAAGGCGGCCCTTGGCGGCGCCCAACTCATGGACGGCCCAATCGATCAGTCCGACTGCGCCGTCGTGCTTCAGGAATTGTCGCCCTCGGCCGGCTAGGCGGTAGGGGGCAGATCGGTCGCCGCCTCCCAATCGCCAAGCTTGATGTGTTGCGCCTTCGATGCATTCAGCCGCCGCGTGACCTCATGGACGCTCGAGGTGAAGGCTGTGCTGATCCGGTCCGCGGTGTGGCGCAACGGCTCAAGAAACGTCTCTACCGCCGTCTCGTCGGTCATGGCGGCGCGAAGGAAGCGTACGCCCAGGCTCGCCAGGAAACGGCCCTCTCCCATCACCGGCGCCGCCACGGCGCCGTCGCGCCACTTCCCGGGATAGGTCGCGTAGCCCTGCGCCCGGACACGGTCGACTTCCGTCTTCAGGTGGGGGATGGCGGCCCCCTTGGGGCTGGCGAGGAGGCGATCGCGCTCGGCCTCCGTGCAATGGGCCAGATAGACGAGGCCGCTGGCCGAGCCAAAGAGGGGCACCCGCCACCCGTTGGCGTAGCGCTCGAGCGCAAGGGGGCTTTCATGGTCGGTGTTCTCGCGCCAGACCATGGACATGCCGGACGGCACGGCGATGAACACCGGCCACATGATTGACGTCGTCAGCGCCTTGACGAAGGGCTTGGCGATGTCCGCGACCCATGACTGATCATCGAACCCATCGGACAGGCTGAGGACCTTGGAGGTCAATTGATAGCGACCGTCCCGTTCGCTGCGCTCGACAAACCCGTTGTCGCAAAGCGTCTCCAGGATGCGGAAAGCGGTGGTCCTGGCCAGGCCCGAGCCGCGGGCCACCTGGGCCACGGTCGAGCCATTGGCCTGATTGAGGAACGACAGGATCTCCAGCCCGCGTTCAAGCGACTGGACGGAAGGCGAACTGCTCATCAGCGTTTCCACGATCCACGAGGGCGCAGTGTAGCGCCTGGGCTTTGTCTCGCAAGGATTGGGCGCGGCAGGGATGACCATGCCATGGTCAGACGCGTGATGGGCCGTGGACGCGGCCCCAGTGATGACTTGTCATGACGATCGGCGTCGAGGTGGGGACCATAAGGCCTTGCGGATGAGCACCGTCATCGACATCCACACCTACATCCAGGCGCCCACCGACATCTACTATGAGCGGGCGATCAACCTCGGCGAACGGGGCGGCGGGGTGGTCGTGCACCTGCCGCATGCAGAGGACATCGCGCGCTCCGCCGCGGCCGCCGTCGCCGACATGGATTCCCAGGGCGTCGACATCCGCCTTGTCGCCCCGCAACCCCACCACCTCATGCACTATGAACGGCGGCTGGCCCGCCGCTGGGTGACGAACTACAACACGGTCATCGCGGCCCAGTGCGCCCAGGCCCCTGCGCGCCTCAAGGCGGTGGCCGGGCTGACGCAGGTGGCGGGGGAGAGTCCGGCCGGCTGTCTTGAAGAGCTCGATCGCTGCGTCGAGCTGGGCTTCGTCGGGGTTCTTCTCAACCCCGACCCTGGCGAAGGCGACGGACAGACCCCGCCGCTGGGCGACGACTACTGGTATCCCCTCTACGAGCGGCTGCAGGCGCTGGACATGCCGGCGCTGGTGGTGTCCGCCGGCTGCCAGGATCTGCGCGAGAGCTACAGCTCCCACTTCATCACCGAGGCCGATCTGGCGGTCATTTCCCTCGTGCACGCCCCGCGCCTGTTCGAAGACTTCCCAGACCTGAAGCTGATCATCGGCTATGGCGGCGGCTCGATACCCTACCAGATCGGGCGCTGGCGGGCGCATCGGCCGGACGAGGACTTCGAGGCCCGCCTGCGCCGGCTGTGGTTCGACACCCTCGTGCACACCCCCGCGTCGCTGAAGATGTTGCTGGGGGTGTGTGGCCCCGACCGGTGCATGTTCGGATCCGACCGGCCGGGCGCCGCCACAGTGATCGATCCGGCCACCGGTCGTCCCGCTGATGACATCGCGGCCATGATCCGCGCCATCGACTGGCTGACCCCCGAGCAAACAGACGACGTTTTCGCCGGCAACGCGCGACGGGTGTTCACGCGGCTGGACGGCCCCCGATGATCATCGACTGCCACGCCTATGTGCTGGGCTCCAGCGACCTCTACCGGCAGAAGGCCAATCTGCTCGCCGAGCGCGGCTGGGGCGACTCCGCCCGGCCGCCGGATCCCGCCGCGGTCTCCCGATACGGCGACGAGACCGTCAGGATCATGGACCGATCCGGTGTCGATGTGCGCCTGATCGCGCCGCGGCCTTACCACACGATGCTGGCGGAGAAGCCCGCGCAGATGGTCCAGCGCTGGACCCGCATGTGCAATGACGTCATCGCCGCCCAGTGCCGCCAGCACCCGACCCGCCTGCGCGGGATCGGCGGCCTGCCGCAGCCCATCGACGGGCCGATCGACGCCTGCTTCGCGGAGTTGGAGCGCTGCGCGGAAGAGCTCGGCTTCGTCGGGGTGATGCTCAATCCGGATCCGTCCGAAGGGCTGGTTCGATCGCCGGGCATGGGCGATCCCTACTGGTATCCCCTGTATGCGCGGCTCGAGGCGCTGGACATGCCTGCGCTCATCGTGGGCGGGGCCACGCGCCAGCCGCGGCAGACCTACCGCACCCACTACATCACCGAGTCCAGCATCGCCGTCCTGTCCCTGCTGGAGAACCGCGCGCTGTTCGAGCGCTTTCCGCGACTGAAGCTGGTGATCACCTATGGCGCCGGGAGCATCCCGTACCAGGTGGGCCGCTGGCGCGCGCGATGCCTCCGGCGGGGAGATGCCGACAGCTTCGACGAGCAGCTGCGTCGGCTGTGGTTCGACACGGTGGTGCATTCGCCCGAGGCCATGGACCTGCTGTTGCAGGTCTGCGGGCCGGACAGGTGCCTCTACGGCACGACCGAGCCGGGCGCGGCCAGCACCACCGACCCCAGGACGGGCCGGCCCTTCGACCAGCTGATCCCCCTCGTCGAGGGTGTGTCCTGGCTCACGGCCGCGCAGCGCAGCGCGATCTTCGAAGGCAACGCTCGCCAGGTCTTCAGCAGGCTTTGAGCGCGCTGGCCGTCCCGTGGTCACCTGGGGACGGGTTGTCTTGTGCGCGGGGCGCGGCAGGTCACCATGACGACGGCGTCAAGGCCTCGAGCGGCGCGCCCGATGAGGACTGATCCACGCTCATGCCGGCATGGGCTGGCGTCTAATGGAGCCCGTCAATGAACTTCGGCATCTTCTCGAATGGCCAACGCCTGGACCAGCCCGAGCGTAGCTATGATGACGACCTGCGCGAGATCGTGTTGGCGGACAGGCTTGGGTATGACGAGGTCTGGATCAGCGAGCATACGGGGCAACACTGGTTGCCAAACGCCGTCCCCGCGCCCGAACTCCTGATCGCCAAGGCGGCGGCCCTGACCCATCGCATTCGATTCGGCGCAGCGGTTCGCCGTATTGCGCTCTACCCCCCCCAGATGATGGCGATCGAAGGGGCCGTGTGCGACCTGCTGTGCGAAGGGCGCTACAACTTCGGCTTCGGAGTCGGGCCGCCGGTGACCAACTACGGCCAGTGGGGCATCGATCCGGCGGATGCGGAAGCCCTCACCGTCGAAGCCATCGGGCTGATCCGACGGTGCTGGTACGAGCCGGAGCCGTTCGATTTCGCCGGCCGCTTCTGGTCTGGCCGGAGCATCGACATCTATCCGAAGCCGCGCCAGACACATATCCCCGTGGCCGTGGCCACCGCGCGCGGCGTGCTGCTGGAGATGGCGGCCGAGCAGGATTTTCGGCTGCTGACGACCTGGTCGCACAGCGATGAAAAAGTCGCCGAGATCGCGGCCAATTTCGACAGCGCCTGCGCCAAGGCCTCTCGATCCCCGCAACGGCAGAACCTGACCGTCGCGCGTTGCATCTACGTGGCCGACACCGACGCCAAGGCCTTCGCCGACGCCGAGCAGGGCTATCTGCGGATGATCGCCTACAATTCCATCCACCTGGCGCCGGCCACTCAACAACTGGTGGCAGACCAGGCTCGACCCGCCGATATGTTTCGCAAGATGATCGACGGCGGCAATATCATCATCGGATCGCCCGCCACGGTGGCGGCGCGGTTGCGTCAATTCCACGAGACGGTCGGCGGGTTCGGCGACCTGCTGGTGGTGGCGGGCCGGGACATCGTGACGCCCGACCGGGTGGACGCCATGTTGGCGCTGTTCATGTCGTCCGTGGCTCCCCGGCTGCGGGATCTGGACGGCCAGGTCGCCCCCGTGCGGCGCGAGGGCCTGCGCGCCCAGGCCTCTGTCTAAGGACGACCCATGCAGACCCGAGACCTGACCGTCGAACCCGTGACCGCAGAGGCCATCGCCCCGTTCGGAGAACTGCTCGGCGCCAACCTCGGCAAGGCGCCGCTCCCCACCGCCTTCTATGAAGGCAAGGTGCGTCTGTATCGCCCTGAAGGCTTCGCCGCCGAGGACGAGACCGAGATCACCGTCGCCTCCATCGACCGCCGTCCCATGCGGGTCACCCATATGGAGCGCCACTTCAAGCACACCCAGGTCTTCCTGCCCCTGGGCGGCCGGCCGTTCGTGGTGGTGCTGGCCCCGCCCACCGACACCGACCTGCCGGACCTGGACCAAGCCCGCGCCTTCCTCTTCGACGGCCAGGCCGGGCTGCAGATGCATTTGGGGACCTGGCATGAATTCCCGTTCGCCGTCGTCGATGCCACCCAGGTGGCGGTGGTCCTGCGTCGCGAGGCTACCGATGGCCTGATGGTCGACGCCGTCGTCGAAGGGGAGGGCCAAAGTCCCGATCTCGACAAGAAGGACATGGCCCGGCGATTAGGCGTGATCCTCGAAGTGCGGGTCTAGGGCGGTGGGCGCTCTATCAGGGAAGGACGCCCCTTCGGCGAACACCCTGGTTTACGGCATGGTCGGCGTGCCGCCCAAGGCCGACCCGCACGACCAGGTCCTGCCCAACGACTTCCTGACCCGCGTGACCTTCGACAGCCTGCTGGTCCCCGACTTCGAGACCGGGGGTCTGGAATGCCGGCTGGCGCAATCCTACCGGCCCCTGGACGCCACGACCTGGGAATTCGTCCTGCGCCCGGGGCTGGTCTTCGGCAACGGCCGCCCCGTGACCGCCGCGGCCGTGAAGTGGAATTTCGACCGCATGGCCCGCAACCGGAACTTCGCCGGCGCCGCGCGTCTGTCGACCTATGCCGGGGCAGACGTCGTCGATGATCTTACCCTGCGCTTTCACACCCACCGGCCGGACATGGTCTGGCCACGGCGGGCCGTGCAAGTGGTCATCGCCGACCCCATGGAGGCCGACGACGGCGGCGAGTTCGGCCTGTGCCCGCCGCCGGGCGCCGGCACAGGTCCCTACCGGATCGCGCAGTTCGAGCCGGGGGGACGGGTGCGGCTGGAGATCAACCCGCGCAGCTGGCGGGGACGCCCGAAGATCGCCGCCCTGGAGATGCGCTTCTACGCCCCCGACGCCCTGGAGGCCGCCTTCGCCTCGGGCGAGGCCCATCTCGGCTACCTGACCGAGGCGGCCACCGAGCGCGCGGTGGCCGGCGGCATGGTGCTGCAGCGTCACGCCCAGGCCAACATCCACACCATCCGCTACGACACCCGCAAGGCGCCCTTCGACGACTGGCGTTTCCGCAAGGCCATGGCCCTGGCCATCGACCAGCAGGCCATCATCGACGAGGCCTATCGCGGCCACGGGACTCCCGCCAACCAGGTGGTGGGCCCCGACTGTTTCGGCTTCGACCCCGACCTGCCGCCCTTCGAGACCGACCCCGACCGGGCCCGGCGCCTGGCCGCCGAGGTGGGCTATGCCGGGACCTTGCGGATGGATGTGCTGGAGGCCTCGGCGGTGATCCGTCCGTGGGCGGAGCACGCCATCCGGGCCCTCAACGCCGTGGGCATCCGCACCGAGGCCAACTACGTCGACATGCGCACCTACCTGGGCATGATGACCGCCAACGACCCGCCCCGCAGCGATCTGATCGGCGCGGGAAACCAGTATGGACCGGGGCTCGACGCCGACTTCGGGCTCGACAAGTTCAGCAGCGCCCTGCCTGACCACCTGCGCACCTACGACAACCCGCGGTTCCAGTCGGTCTATGACGCCAGCCAGGCGGAACTGGACCCCGGCCGGCGCGAGGCCCTGCTGCGCCAAGGCTCGCGCATCGCCATGGACGACGTCGCCGCCATCCCCATCTGGCAGCCGAGCCTGGCCTGGCTGGTCAGCCCGCGGGTCAAGGGACTGCGCATGAACGCCTGCGGCGCCGGTTGGGCCGACTGGCTGGACGTCACCCTCGACTGAAGGGCGCCGGTTGAGTGAGTTCGGTCAGCTCGTAGCGCTGCGCGTTGGGGCCGCCCAGCACGCCCTTGACGAAGATGAAGTGGTCGTCGGCGGTGACGAACATGTCGTAGGGCGGATGGTCGTGGCTGGTCTCGACGAAGCGCAGGTGGTGGCAGTCGAAGGTTCCTGCCGGCACGGTCACCGATTGCTTCCCGACATATTCCAGGCTGCTGTTGGTGGTCATGAACATCGGGCCGGTGGCGCCGCGATGGTTGGTGGTGGTCATCAGGTTGTTCAGGAAACGCTGGCGGCCGGGGCCCTTGCTGTAGTCGTAGCGGGCCAGCAGCCAGGCGTCCGACTGCAGCGAATGAGTGCCGAAGCCGCGCATGGCGCGGCTGATGGGGAAGGTCTGGCTGAGCCGGCCCTCGCCCGCCGTCAGCGCCTCGCATTCGGCGAGGGTGTCCGAGAAATTATACCAGGCCGAACCGCGGAACTTGCCGTCCACCACGATGCGCGCGAAGCCGTCGTGGGGATGATAGTCCTTGTCCACCGACTGCAGGATGTCGCGGAACACCGGCGGGTCGTCGGTCAGCACGCACCTCGCCCGCAGGGCGCGCAGCCCGTCCGCGTGCAGGCTTACGTCCCAGGTCTCCCAGCCGATGTCCTTGCCGGCCTGGCCGGGGATTTCGCTGATCAGGGCGATCTTGCCGCTGTAGTGGACCTCGGTCATGGGCCGCTCCTGGCGCTCCGTTGGGAGGCGCGATGCCCGGACCATAGCCAGTCTGCGGTCATGCGCAAAGCTGTCCGCGCCTGCGACCAGGGGCGCTTTGCATTCCCCCTCGGCATTCTGTAGGGGCTGTCTTGCCGTATTCGGCGCAAGATCGTGCGGGAGGGTTGATGCAGGCTCCGGACGTCACCCGGTCGATCCGGCGGTTCTTGCAACTGCTGGAGCTTTTCGCCGCGGAGCAGCGGCCGCTGACCAGCACTGAGATCGCCGAGGCCCTGGCGGCCCCCAAGTCGAGCGTCGGCAGCCTGCTGCGGGCGCTGGTGGACCTGGGGGTCCTGATCATCGACCGCCGCATGAACACCTATTTCCCGACGGTTCGCTTCGCCGAACTGAATGCCTGGATCCTCCATAGCTGGTTCCCCGACGAGGCCTTCCTGGCCCGGGTCGACGAACTGCGCGACAGCATCGGCGAGACGGTGCTGCTGTCCACGCCCAGCGACTTGACGGTCGAGGTGCTCCACGTGGCCCAGGGCCTCAACCCGATCACCCTCTTTCTCGCCACTGGCCAGCGGCTGTGGATGCCCGGCTCCGCCATCGGCAACGCCTATCTGTCCACCCTGCCCAGCGCGACTTTCAGCGCCCTCTCGCACCGCATGGCCGATGCGGCGGCCGAGGCGGGTCGCGCCTTCAGCGCCACGGCCCTGCAAAAGGAGGTCCGGCAGGCCCGGCAGGCCGGCTATGCGGTGGCCTATGACGGGGTCCTGGCCCAGACCGGCGGCGTCGCCGTCGCCCTGCCGCCGCAGATCGCCCCGCGTCCGCTGGTGCTCAGCGTCGGCGGCCCCAGCGAGCGCGTCCGTGAGCGTGAAACCGAGATCGCCGAACGCTTGCTGGAGTTCGTCAAGACCAGCCGTCGCGCGGCGCCAAGGGGCCCAGCGAAGCCTCGCGCCGGCTGAAAACCGGATTGGCGGTTTCTGTAACAGTGATATCCGGTATCTCTTGACAGATGGGGGCTTGGACTTCACCCCTAGCAGAACCTTCGCGCCTGCGGGCGTCGCCACCCCAGGGAGTTGAGGCTTGGTCCAGGCCATCGATATCGTCACCAACCTGTTCACGCCCGACGAGGTCGCCGGCGGCCAGACGGGGGTCGATGCGGCCTTCCTCGAACAGGTCCGTTTTCCCGAAGCCATGCGCGGCGGCGTCTCCATCGACGACTATCTGCGCAAGATGGACCGCGCCGGCATCGAGCGGTCCCTGCTGATCGCGGTGCGCGCGGGCGACCAGCGCATGAAGGGCTCGTTCGAGATCCCCTATGAGGTGGTGGAGAAATGGTGCCGAAAATACCCCGACCGCTTCTCGGGCCTGGCCGGCGCCGATCCCTATCGCGGCATGGCGCAACTGCGCGATCTTGAGCACGCCGTCCGCGACCTGGGCTTCGTGGGGGTGCACCTTTATCCGCACTGGTTCAAGCTGCGGCCGGACGCGGCGCAATACTATCCGATCTACGCCAAGTGCTGTGAGCTGGACGTGCCGATCATGATGCAGGTCGGCCAGAACCTGATCTACCAGAAGGATGTCCGCCTCCCCAGCGTGGCGCGGCCGATCCTGCTGGACCAGATCGCCATCGATTTTCCGGAACTGAAGCTGATCGGCATCCACGTGGGCACCCCCTGGGCCGACGAGATGATCGCCATGGCCTGGAAGCACGCCAATGTCTTCATCGGCCTGGACGCCTACGCCCCCAAGCATCTTGAGAAATCCCTGGTCCACTACATGAACACCTACGGCGCCGATAAGGTCATGTGGGGCTCGGACTGGCCGGTCATCGATCCCGAGCGGGGCGTGCGCGAGATGGGCGAGCATAATCTGCGGCCCGACGCCTATCGCAAGGTCATGCGCGACAACGCCGTGAAGCTCTTCCGGCTGGACAGCCCCGCGGCGACCGGCGCGGGCAAGACATCGCCCAAGACCTAGGCATGACGAGCCCTGCCCCGGCGATGACCGACCTGCCGCCCGCCTTCCATCATCTGACGATCGGCGCCGGCATCCGCTCGGCAGCCCGCCGCGCGCCGGACAAGCTCGCCGTGATCTGCGAGGGGCGCAGCCTGACCTATGCCGCGCTGGTCGATCGCATGGACCGGATCGCCGGCGCCGGCCACGAGCAACTGGGCCTGCAGGTCGGCGACCGCGCCGCGATCCTGGCGCCCAACTGCCTGGAATATCTGGAGATCGTCGCCGGCCTGGCGGACGCCGGCGTGGCGGTGGCGACGCTGAATCCCCGGCTCGGCGCCAAGGAGATCGCGCACATCCTGGCCGACTGCACGCCGAAGGTGGTGTTCGTCCACCCGATCCTGGCGGCCACGGGACGGCAGGCCACGCCCCCCGGGATCGAGGTGATCGTGCTGGACGACGCCTATGAGGCCTTCCTGGCCCGGGCCCCCACCGACTTCCAGCGGCCCGCCTTCCCCGAATGGCAGACCTTCGCCATTCCCTACACCTCGGGCACCACCGGCCTGCCCAAGGGCGTGCTGCTGCCGCACCGCTCACGGGTGCTGACCTGTTTCGGCATGGCGGCGGAATACGGCTGCTTTGGACCCGACGACCACTTCTATGCGGTGGCCCCCATGGCCCACGGCGCCGGCATGGCCTTCGCCCTGGGGGCGGTCTATTTCGGCGGCACCTGCACCTTGGCGCCGGCCTTCGATCCCGAGGCCATGCTCGCCGAGATCGCGTCGGGCGCCATCACCGGCGTGTTCGTGGTGCCCACCATGCTGCAGCGAATCCTCGACCTGCCGACCGACCCGGCGTCCCCGGGCCGTGGCCACCGCCTCAAGGCGCTGATCTGCAACGCCGCCGCCCTACCCGAGCCGGTCAAGCTGGCGACCCTGGACTATTTCGGCGAGGGCGTTCTGCACGAGTGCTACGGGGCCACCGAGACCGGCATCGTCACCAATCTGCGGCCGCAGTTCCAGCGCCTGAAACGCAACTGCGTGGGCACCCCCTTCGCCTCCACCGAGATCGAACTGCGGGGCGACGACGGGGCGCCGGTGGCGGATGGCGAGGTGGGCGAGCTGTTCAGCCGGTCGCCCTATCTGTTCAACGGCTACCACGAGCGTCCCGACGAGACCGCCGCCACCCTGGACGCGGCGGGCTGGGCCACGGTCGGCGACATGGCCATCCGCGACGCCGAGGGCTTCTACGCCATCGTCGACCGCAAGAAGGACCTGGTCATCTCCGGCGGGGTCAACATCTACCCGCGCGAGATCGAGAACGTCATCATGACGGCGCCGGGGGTGCGCGAGGCGGCGGTGATCGGCGTGCCCGACGCCCGGTGGGGCGAGTCCCTGATGGCCTATGTGGTCGCCGACCCTGGCGCGTCTGTCGACGAGGCGGCCATCATCGCCGCCTGCCGGTCGGAGCTGGCCTCGTTCAAGACGCCCCGGGCGGTGCGCTTCGTGGACGTCCTGCCGCGCAACGCCGGGGGCAAGGTGATGAAGCGGGACCTTCGGGACGCCTTCGTCCGCGAGTCGGCGGCCGGCGGTCTGGCGCGGCCCTAGGGGGCGGCGACGACTTCAGCGCGCTGAAGCGGGGCGGGCCCCGAGCCGTCTAGACGATTGATCGGCGGACCACGCGTGTAAGCTCCGGCCTCGGCCGGGAATCTGGGCCGGGAGGGCCAAGCCATGACCGTGATCGACGAGATCGTCACCCCGGCGCCCCAGGAGGCCGCCCCGCCCGAGCCGGCCGGCGGGGTCTATGCCTGGTATATGGTCGGCCTGCTGATGCTGATCTACACCTCGTCCTTCATCGACCGCACGGTGATCGCCCTGCTGGTCAAGCCGATCCGCGCCGACCTCGGCATCTCCGACACCCAGATGAGCCTGTTGTCGGGCATCTCCTTCGCCATCCTCTACACCACCCTGGGCATCCCGTTCGGCCGGCTGGCCGACCGTCACAGCCGCCGCGTGATCATCTCCCTGGGCGCCATCACCTGGTCTGTCATGACCGCCGCCTGCGGCCTGGCCCAGGGCTTCGCCCAGCTGTTCATGGCCCGGGTCGGCGTCGGCGTCGGCGAGGCCGCCCTCACCCCGGCCGCCTATTCGCTGATCGGCGACAGCTTCCCCCGGGCCAAGCTGGCCAAGGCGCTGGGCATCTACAACGTCGGCATCTCCCTCGGCAGCGGCCTGGCCCTGCTGCTCGGCGGCATCGTCATCGGCGCGGTCAGCAAGGCGGCCCCGGTGGTGCTGCCCGTGGTCGGCGCCCTGAAGCCCTGGCAGACGACCTTCCTGGTGGTGTCCATTCCCGGCGCCCTGCTCGGGCTGATCCTGCTGGCCACCGTGCGCGAACCGGCCCGGCGCGGGGTCGTCCTCGATAGCAGCGGTCAGGTCAGCCGCCCGTCCCTGGGCGGGGTGATCGCCTATCTGTGGGGCCACAAGCGGGTCTACCTGCCCCTGTACGCGGGCTATTCCCTCTACGCCCTGGTCAACTTCGGCTTCGCGGCCTGGATCCCCACCTGCCTGATCCGCAGCTTCGGGTGGACGGCGGCGGAGACCGGCCAGCGCTATGGCCTGGCCGTGTTGATCCTGGGCACCCTGGGCGCGGTCAGCGGCGGCCTGCTCGCCGACCGGATGCTGCGCGGCGGCGACAAGGCCGCCTACATCAAGGTCGCCATCTTCTCGGGGCTGGGGGTGCTGCCCTTCAGCGTCCTGGCCCCCCTGGCCCCGGACGCCGCCCTGTCGCTCGCCCTGTTCGCCGGCGCCATCCTGTGCAACTCCACTTGGCTGGCGGTGTGCGGCGGCTCGATCCAGCTGGTCGCTCCCAACCAGATGCGCGGCCAGGCCACGGCCCTGATGTTCCTGTTCTCCTCGATGATCGGCTTCGGCCTGGGGCCCACGGCCATCGCCCTGATCACCGACAAGGTGTTCGGCTACGACGAAGCGATCAAATATTCCCTGGCCATCGTCGCCGCCGTGGCCATGCCGCTCGGCCTGATCATCTTCAAGATGGGGCAGAAGGCCTTCGCGGCCGAGGTCGTGGCCATGGAGGCCGGCGGGGTTCGCGGGTGAGGCCCCTGATCGCCGCACTGGCGCTGATGACCGCCGCCGGCGGGGCGTCAGCCGCCCCGGCCGATCCAGACTTCGCCGACCGCTATTTCCAGGGTGTCTGGGCGGCCGACTGCGCCAGGCCGCCCGGCCCGGGCAATACCCTCGCCATGTTCTTCCACACGCCCGACAGTCCGAAGCTCTGGTTGCTGGCGGTCGGCAAGGCTGGCGATACGGCGTCCCAGTCCATCACCGAGGTGCTGATCGACAAGGTCAATGCCGACCGGACCGCGCAGGTCCGCTACGACCACGGCGGCGGCCACATCAACACCACGGTGGTCGATCTCAGCGACCCGGCCGCCTATACGATCCTGTCGTCTGTCACCGGGGCGGGCAAGACCAACGGCAAGCCCGGCCAACCCAGAGCGCTCTACCACCGCTGCTCTGCCCTGGCCTTGCGGGAATAGGCGTCAGGGCTGGCCTGAACCCTTGCCAGGCGCCGGATCGGCCACCAGCATCGACGGCGTCACCGGCCGGCCGGTGGCCTCCGCGATCAGGGCGTCACTGCGCGCCTCGATGGCGTCCTCGAGGCGCTGCATGAACTCGGTCTTGGGCAGGCCCGGCGGGATGGGATCGAGGAACTCCAGCGTCGCCACGCCGGGATGCTTGCGCAGGTCGTGCTGGGGCGCGAACAGGCCAAGGTTGGTGGCCACCGGGACCACCGGCAGGCCGAACTGGGCGTACATGTGCCAGACACCGCTCTTGTAGCGGCGCCGCTCCCCCGCCTTGGTCAGGTGGCCTTCGGGGTAGATGAGGATGCGGCGGCCGTCCTGGCTGGCCTGGGCGGCGTTGTTGGCCAGGGCGTCGCGGGCTTTGCGGCCGCCGCAGTTGTTGACCACGATGGCGCCCAGCTTCTCGAGGATGCCGCCGACCAGGGGGATGTCCTCCATGTGGTCGCCGATGACCACGGCCACATCCTTGAACTGGCTGTAGACGCAGAAGCCGTCGAACCAGCTGTGGTGCTTGGCGGCGAGGATGCAGCTTTGCGGGACCTTGTCGCGCCCGACCACCTGCAGACGGATGCCGGCCACCAGCCGCATGGCCTGCACCATCCGCCGGGCATAGCGTCGAACCACCCAGCCCACCGGCTTTCGCCCCGGCAGGATCAGGCAAACCGACGCGACGAGGACGTAGAAGACCGACAGGATGCCGTAGACGGCTTGGAACAGGACCGAACGGATCACGCGGGCTCCGAGACATGGACCGGGCCACGCGCCGGCGCCGTGGAGCCTCAACGATGCGCGGTCCGCGCGCAAGCTTAAGTCCCCCTTCACGGCCGGGGCCTAGGCTGGACGCCATGCATGCCCCCTCGGGTCCCCTGCCGTGACGCCCACAGCCCTCTCGCCCCTGATGCGCCTCGCGGGCGTTGGGCCGGTGCAGCCGGTGCAGCCGGGCCAGCTCATCCGCGCCCTGGTCCTCAGCGTCGCCGAGGACGGCCTGCTCAGCATCGCCATGCCCGGGGGCCCTGTCTCCGCCCGGGCCGAAAGCCCTGTTCGCGCCGGATCGATGGTCGACGTCGCCGTGGAGGCCGACCCGGGGGCGACGGCCGGCCAGGCGCCCCTGCGCCTGGTGGTGCGCGGGACCGCCCTGGGGACCCAGGCGGCGCCGGCCCCGGCCGCACCCGCCCCACCCGCCGCGCCCGCGCCGGCGGACATCCAGCGCGCCCAGGCCGTCTCCGTCGCCGCCGCCGCCGCCGCCCCGGCCCAGGGCGGCCTCGCCCCGCTGATGGCCGACCTGTCCCTGGCCCTGACCACCCAGGAGCCTCCGGCCCCCGTGGTGATCGCCGCCCAGCGCCTGCTGGACCGGCAGACCTCGGTGGAGCGCCCCCTCACGGGGGGCGCCATCCGCCAGGCCCTGTCGCAGTCGGGCCTGTTCATGGAGCAGCGCCTCACTCAGCCCCTCGCCGCCTCGACGCAGCCGGTCGACCTGAAGGCGCTGCTGCTGGTGTTGCGGCAGGCGGCCAAGGCCTGGTCGCGAACCGCCGCGGCCGATCCTGCCGCCCCCGACACGTCCGCGCCGGCCGCGGCTCCGCAGCCCCGGTCCCCGCCGCCCTATCGCGGCTCTCCCCTCTCCGCCCAGCCGGCGGCGTTGCCAAGCCTGCCCGCCGACGCCCCGGCCGCGTCGGTCGCCCGGCGTCTGGTCCAGGGGACCGACGCCGCCCTCGCCCGCCAGGACCTGCTGCAGATCGCCTCCCTGCCCGACGCGCCGGCCGCTGGGGCCCCGGCGCCGGCCTCGCGGTGGATGTTTGACCTCCCGCTGGCCACCCCCCAGGGGCCTGCCGTGGCCCAGCTCGAGGTCAGCCGCGACGGCGCCGGCCCCGGCGCCCAGGCCGCCGCCCCCATCTGGCGGGCCCGTTTCAGCATCGATATCGAGCCCCTGGGCCCCGTCCACGCCCAATTGGCCATGGGCGACGGCCGGGTGGCCGTGACCCTGTGGGCCGAGCGCGAGGACAGCCTGGCCGCCCTGCGTCTGCAGGAGGGCGCCCTCGCCCGCGCCCTGGGCGACGGGGAGCATCAGGCCGAGGTGGCCATCCACCCCGGCGCGCCCAGGGTCGCCCCCGCCCGGGCCGGCCGGTTCGTGGACGTGGCCTCGTGATCGCTCCACGCCCCCTGGCGGTGGCCCTCGAATACGAGGCCGGCGGCGTGCCGCGGGTGGTGGCGGTCGGCCGCGGGGTGGTGGGCGAGCGGATCATCGAGGCGGCGCGGGCGCACGGGGTGCCGCTGGAGGAGAACCCGGCCCTGGCCGAGGCCCTGTCCACCGTCGAGCTGGAGGAACAAATTCCCGAGCCCCTCTACCGGGCCGTGGCCGAGATTCTCGGCTTCATCCTGCGCGCCTCGGGCCATCTGCGCTGAGGCCTGCGCCGGGGGCGCAGAATCAGCGCACCTTGCCGCCGACCATGAGCATCTCCTTCGAAGGCTTTCCGCGTGTCCTCGACCGCTCCGCCCTGCGGCCGGGGCGCTGGTTCGTGGCGGCCGAGGGCCTGAGGCCGATCCTGTGCTTCGCCACCGAGGCCATGAGCGCCGAGGATCCCATCGCCCTGACCTTCGGAGCGCCCCGGGTGGAGGCCATCGATGTGGTCCCCGCCCTGATCAGCAGCCTGAGCGGTCCCTTCGGCACGGTGGAGGACGAGGTGATCTTCTCTCCGGGGATGGGCGACCGCGGGCCGATGCTGGTGGCGCCCACCCGCCGGGCCTTTCGCAGCGGCGCCCTGCTGCGCCTCAAGAGCGGCGACCTGGGGCTCGGCTTCTCCCTCAAGGCCGGCGGCGAACTGATCGTGGTTTCGCTTACCAGCGGCGCCCGGGCAGAGGGGTTCGACCTTGTGTTCGACCGCTGGTCCCTGTCCCTGCGCCGCGGCGCCGCGGAGACCCTGATCGGCTATTTCAAGCCCGCCGCCCCCTTCGCCGACGAGCGCCAGCGCCGCTGAGCCGTGCGGCGGGGACGCCCATGCGAAAAGGCCCGCCCCCAAAAGAGGGCGGGCCCGATCTGCTGTCCCTGGAGACGGCGACTAGTTGATCGCGCCTTCCGGGGCCGCCGGACTGTCCAGAACCGGCGCGGTGGGCTCGGCTAGGACCGGGGCGGCGGACACCGTCGGCGCCGGCGCGGCGATGACGGGCGCGGGCGGCGTGATCAGCGGCGCGGCCGTCGCCTCGGGCGTGGCGGGCGCTGCGTTCCGGGCGGCGGGGCGAGCGCGGGCCACGGGCGCCTGGCTGCGGACCGGCGCCTGAGCGACGCGGGCAGCGGCCGGCGACGGGGGCGGCGACACGGCCACGGCCGGCGCCGGGGCGGCGGCCACCGGGACGGGGGTCACCGGCGTCGCCATCGCCGGCTCGACCACCCGGGCGGCCGGGGGCGGCGCCGGGGTCGCTTCGGCGGCCCGCTTCTGGTTCGAGGCATATTGCGTGGCGCCGAACAGGGCCACGCCGGCCACCAGGGCCACGGCGGGGGCGATGAGCGCGGTCTTGGAGCGCTTCTGGCGCCCTTGGATGCGCTCGAACAAGGGCGAGCGGTCGGCGAACACCGAGGCGTCGCCGTCTCGGGTCAGTCGGGGCTGAGTGGTGTCAAAGGTCGTCACAGTCATGGTGCGTCTCCTATGAGGCGTGGAATCCAGGACCTTGTTAACCGATGAACACAGGACGAGTTCCCGAGAATGTGAACTCAGGAGATATTGACACTCAACCTGCCCATGACACGCCCCCTGCCATTATCTAGCGCCACGGCTGCCCATCACCTCAATTCCAGGCATTGACCGTCCGCCTATACTCAGGGGCGGATCGCGATCAGCGACTTGGTGAGCCCGATCACCTGCTCGTCCGGAAACTGCGCATCGGCGAACAGGTATCGGAACATCCGCTTGCTCAGCAGGCGGGCATGTTGAACGGCGCGCATGGCGTCGCCCATGTTGGCGGCCCGGCCGGGCATGAAACCCAAGCTGCGCTGCGTGAGGATATGGGCGCGCACCGGCTCCGGCAGCCAGTGGAAGAACATCGCCGAGAAATGCGGCTCCACGGGAAAGAACACATAGGGCGTCTGCACATAGTAGCGCGGCGCCAGTCGGCGCACCTCCCCCGCGAACCGCTCGACATTGTCCCAGTCGCCCACATGCTCGACCACGGAGTTGGAGTGCACGAGGTCGAAGGCGCCGTCCTCGAACTGCCGCAGGTCGCAGGCGCTGCCCTCCAGCAGGGTGAACATCGGGTCGTCGGTGGGCGCCAGCTCCTCGCCGAGGTTGACGCAGGTGACGTGAACCCGGTGGGCCTCCAGGAAGGCGCGGTCGAACATGGCCCAGTATTCCGGCCGCCCGCCCAGGTCGACGATCCGGCAGGCGCCGCGCTCGGCATGGATGGCCTCGATCAGCGCCCGCACATGCCGCGACCGCTTGCGCCGGAAGCGCGAGGCCAGGGAGTTGGGATTGTCATAGTCCTGCAGGCTGCGGATGAAACCCATGGCGGTGTCCTGGCTTGGCACGGCGGGGGCCGCGATTCGCCTGGAGCGTGCAAAGGGCGGGCCGCGACGGCGCCGGCCCGCTACTGGAACCACGGGGCAGGGCGGGCGGCGCTGCCCCTCCAGCGCGGCGCCAAATCCTCCCCCATCCCGCAGAGGATGGGGGAGGTGGCCCGGAGGGCCGGAGGGGGCGAACCGCTGGCGGGGCGCTCTGTCACTCGCCCCCTCCACCGCTTCGCGGTCCCCCTCCCCCGCGAAGAGGCGGGGGAGGATAAGCGGCGCCAAATCCTCCCCCATCCCGCAGCGGGTGGGGGAGGTGGCCCGGAGGGCCGGAGGGGGCGAACCGCTGGCGGGGCGCTCTGTCACTTGCCCCCTCCACCGCTTCGCGGTCCCCCTCCCCCGCGAAGAGGCGGGGGAGAATAAGGCCCCTAGGCCTTGCCCGCCGTGAACTGCATCACGCCGATACGGCCGGTGCGGAAGCCGGCCTCGCAATAGCCCATGTAGAACAGCCACAGGCGGCGGAAGCGGTCGTCGAAGCCCATGCGGCTGACGTCGTCCCAGGCGGCCTTGAACCGCACCGCCCACTGCTCCAGCGTGTCGGCATAGTCGCGGGCGAAACGGGTCACCGGGGTCCACGACAGGCCGACGCTCTCCACCTCGCGCTGCAGCCGCGCCTCGCTGGCCAGCATGCCGCCGGGGAAGACGTATTTCTGGATGAAGTCGGCCTGGGTGCGATAGTGCTCGAACAGGTTGTCAGCGATGGTGATGGTCTGCAGGCCGGCGCGGCCGCCGGGCTTCAACAGGTCGTGGATCTTGCCGAAATAGGCGGGCCAATACTGCTCGCCCACCGCCTCGTACATCTCGATGGAGGCGACCCGGTCGAACTGCCCCTCCACGTCGCGGTAGTCCACCAGCCGTATGTCGGTGAGGTCCGACAGGCCGGCCTTCTGCAGCCGGGCGCGGGCGTAGTCGTACTGTTCGCTGGACAGGGTGATGCCGGTGACATGGGCCCCGAGTTCGCCGGCGACATATTCGGCGAACCCGCCCCAGCCGCAGCCGATCTCCAACACTTTCTGGCCGGGACGAATGTCGAGCGCCCGGGCGAGGTTAGCGTATTTGTTGCGCTGGGCGTCCTCGAGGGACTGGGACGGGTCCGCGAACAGGGCGGAGGAATAGGTCATGCCGGGGTCGAGCCAACGCTCATAGAAGGCGTTGCCGAGGTCGTAGTGGGCCTCGATGTTGCGCTTGGACCCAGTGCGGGTGTTGCGCTTGAGGGCGTGCTTGATGGCGTTCACCACCCGCATGACCACATTGCCGTTCAGCAGCCGCTCGATGTTGTCGAGGTTGAGGCTGAACACCTCCAGCAGGGCGGCGATGTCTGGGCTGTCCCACTCGCCGGCCATGTAGCCTTCGCCGAAGCCGATATCGCCGGCGTCCAGCACTCGCTTGATGAAGCGGAAGTCGCGCACCTGCAGCACCCCGGTGGGCCCAGCCTCGGCGCCGGCGAACAGCAGCTCCTCGCCGGAGGGGAACACCATGGTGAGGGCGCCGTAGCGCCAGTTGCGGCGCAGGATGGCGGCGGCGGCGCGGAAGGCCGCCGGGACGCGCTTGCCCTGGATGGCCGCGCGGGCGTAGCCGCCGACGACCGGGCTCTCGGCAGTGACGCCGCTCATGAGGTCAGCTCCTGTCGTCGGGGTCAGAGTTTGAGGATCGAGCGGGTGATCCAGGTCCCGGCCGCGGCGGCCATGGCGGTCGCGAAAGCGCCCCAGACAAGATCTATCAGTGTAATCTTCATGGACCAGACTTTCAGGGTCGCCATGTTGGTCAGATCGTAGGTGGCGTAAGCGACTACGCCCAGGACCGCGCCGTAGATCAAGGCCGTGGCGATACTTCCGCTCTTCAGCGCCGGCCACACCGCGAAGAAGACGGTTCCCCCCATGTAGATGAGGTAGAAGGCCACGGCCGGCCCCAGTCGCACCTTGTCGGCCATCAGGGAGCCGATCAGCGGCCGATACAGGCGCTCAGCGGTGGCGCTGAGCCAGATGAAGTCCATCACCGCGAACACCACCGCGGTGGAGAGATAGGCCAGCCCGAACTTCAACATGGCTTTGCTCCTTAAAGGGCCGGCTTCAGCCGGTAATGACTGACGCCCCACTCGTCGCCGCGACTGTCGCCGAACAGGCCGGCGGTGGCGAGGAAGAACAGGCGCCAGCGGCGACGCCACAGGGCCGCGTCGGCGCCGTAGACCTCGCGCATCAGGCCGGTGATCTGCCCGTCGTGGCGATCGAAATTGGCCAGCCAGTCCAGGGCCGTGCGCTCGTAGTGGCGGCCGCTCCAGCGCCAGTCATCCTCCACCGTGAACAGCTCGGGGAACTGGCCGAGCAGGCCGTGGCTGGGCATCACCCCGCCGGTGAAGAAATGCTTGGCGATCCAGTCGGCGTCGTCAGTGTGGTCGAAGCGGTAGGGGGTGGAGCGGTGGGTGAAGATGTGGATGAACAGCCGGCCGTCGTCCTTCAGCCAGCCCTTCACCCGGCCCAGCAGGGCGGTCCAGTTGGACATGTGCTCGAACATCTCCACCGACACCACCCGGTCGAAGCGGGCGTCGGTGGAGAAGTCGTTCATGTCGGCGGTGATCACCGTCAGGTTGGTCAGGCCGCGCGCCTTGGCCTGGCCCTCGATATAGGCCCGCTGGGAATGGGAATTGGACACCGAGGTGATCCGCGATCGCGGATAGTGCTCGGCCATCCATAGGGACAGGGATCCCCAGCCGCAGCCCAGCTCCAGCACCGCCTGGCCGTCGACCAGATCGGCGTGGGCGCAGGTCTCGGCCAGGGCCCGCGCCTCGGCGGCGGCGAGGTCGTCGCCTGTCTGGTAGAGGCAGGACGAGTATTTGCGGCGCGGCCCCAGCACCAGGCCGAAGAACTGCTCGGGCAGCTCATAGTGCTGGGCGTTGGCCTCGTCGGTGTTCTCGGCGATGGGGTGAAGGGCCATGTCGCCGACGAAGGCCCGCTCGAAGCCGGCGGGGGCGACGGCCAGACGCTTGCGGGTGCGCGCCACCAGGGCGCCGATGGCGGCGCGGCGGGCGAGGTCGGGGATCGGGGCCCCCTCGAAGGCGGCGATGGCGGCGGCGGTCAGGCTCATGACGCGGGTCCTTGGTCGGCGCGGGGCGGCAGGGGGATGAAGGCGCTGGTGCGGCGGGCATAGCGGCGCCAGGCGTCGCCGCGAGTCTGCGCCATGTGGGTCTCCAGCATCGGCACGCCGGTCATGTGGACCAGCACCGCATACATCACCGCCGGCGCCGCCAGGGCCGCCCAGCCCCACGGATAGCCGGCCAGCTGGATGGCGATCACCGGATAGGCCCACCATCCCAGCCATTCGAAGAAGTAGTTGGGATGGCGCGACCAGGCCCACAGGCCGCGGTCGTTGATGGGGCCGTGGGCGGGATCGGCCTTGAAACGGTCCAGCTGGGCGTCGGCCAGGCCCTCGCCGACGATGGCGATCACCAGCAGCAGCACGCCGATGGCGTCGGCCAGGCCCAGTTGCGGTCGCGGATTGTGCGCCGCCAGGCCGATGGCCGCCGCCAGGGGCAGGCTGACCAGGGCCTGCACCTGCAGGAAGCCGAACATGGTCGGCTGGAAGCGGGCGCCCCACTGCTGGCGCAGGGTGACGTAGCGGCGGTCCTCCTCCGAGCGGGCGACGCGGAAGGCCACGTGCAGGCCCAGGCGCAGGGCCCAGACCAGGGCTACCGCCGCCACCAGCCAGCGCCGCGCCGGCAGGGAGTCGTCGGTGGGATAGAGGGCGGCCGTCGCCCCGGCCAGGCCGACGCCGAAGGTCCAGAACACGTCCACCCAGCCGGCGTTGCCCGCCGCCCGCTGCACGGCCCAGCCGATCGCCATGGTCACGAACAGTCCCGCGGCGACGGCGGCCATCCAGGCGATCATCAGGCGGCCTCTTTCAGGGCGACGCCCTGCCCCGTATGGGCGCGAATGAAGGCCATGGCGTCGGCCAGGGAGGGAACCGACCGCCGGAACAGGGGCAGGAAGGCCTTGATGGTCCCCGAATGGCTGGCGCCCGGATAGATCTTGGCTTCCGCCTGGCCGCCGCGCTCGGTGATGCGCGCCGCCATGCGGGTGCTGTTGCCGGGATCGACCACGGTGTCGTCGCCGCCGGTGACGAACAGGCCGGGGGGCCCGCGGCCGTCCACATGGTTGATCGGCTGGGTGTCGGGCCGCGAGTCCTCCGGGCCGAAGATGGTCTTGAGGCGCTCGCTGCGCAGGGGCAAAAAGTCATAGGGGCCGGAGATGCCGACGAAGGCGCGCACGTCGCGGGCGGGGTCCAGGCCCACGGCGCCCAGCCAGCGTTTGTCATAGGCCAGCTCGGCGGCGTTGTAGGCCCCGGCGGAATGCCCCATCAGCACCAGCTTGTCGGGATCGGCGCCGTAGTCGGCGGCATGCGCCTTGGCCCAGGCGGTGGCCAGGGCCCCATCCTCGATGAAGCCCGGCCAGTTGACCTCGGGATAGACGCGGTAGTCGGGCACCACCGCCACCACCCCCTGGCTGGCCAGGGTGGCGCCGACGAACTTGTAGAAACCCTTGTCGCCGCTGTCCCAGCTGCCGCCATAGATGAACACCACCACCGGCGTCCCCGGGGCGACGGTCTTGGGCGTATAGACATCCAGCATCCGCCGGGGCCCGTCGCCATAGGCGATATCCCTGTGCCGCACCGCCCCCGAGGGGGCGAGCAGGGTCAGCAGGATCGAGATCAACGCCTCGGCCATCTAAACCCCGAAGAGGGGCTGCAGCAGCCGGGGCAGCCAACCGCGCATGCGCATCGCCCCATCGGCGGCGATCAGGCAGACGCAGTCGGCGCCGATGTCCACGCGAGGATCGTGATGCTCTTCGGCGCCGCATTCCACCAGGTCGCCGACCTGATAGGAGCCCCCGGCGTCGCTGTAGGATCCCGACAGCACCAGGGTCAGCTCGTCGCCATGATGACCGTGGTCCGGCAGGCGCATCCCGCCGGCCACACGAAGCAGATAGATCCGCTCGCCCGCCGCCCCGCCGTTCAGCCGGGCCACGCGGATGCCGGGCGCCATCCAGCGGGTGGGGCCGACGTCGGCGCGGCGCAGGGCGGCGGGCACGACGATGCCGTCCAGCAGGGGGGTGGCCAGGGGGCCGGCCGGGGCACGGGGCGGCGGCGCGGGCCGCTCGATCCGCGCCAGGGCCAGGTCCAGGGCGTGCGGCTCCAGCGCCGCCGGCTCCAGGTCCGACAGCATGGCGCCCGCGGCGCTCTCCAGGGCCGCTACGTCGCCGCGGCAGACCCAGCAGGTCTCCAGATGGGCGGACACCACCAGGCGCGCGCCGGGGCGCAGGCTGCCGCCGACATAGTCCAGCAGGGTGGTCTCGGAGGGGTGGAACGCGCTCATTTCACATCTTCCAGGGCGTGCCGCAGCCGGCTCATGGCCAGTCGCAGCCGCGATTTGACGGTCCCCAGGGGCAGTCCCAGCTCGGCGGCGATCTCGCTGTGGGCCTTGTCCTCGAAGAACGAGAGCCGCACCACCTGGACCTGGTCGTTGGACAGGGACTTCATCGCTCCGCGAACCCGGTCCTCGCGCTCATGGCTGGTGATCACCGCGTCGGCGGGGGGCGGCGGCTCCTGTTCGAAGGGGTCCTCGCGCAGGTCGGCGCGGCGATCGCGCCGCACCCCGTCGATGCGCAGGTTGCGGGCGATGGTGAAGATCCAGGTGGCCGCCCCCGCCCGCGCCGGGTCGAAATAGGAGGCCTTGCGCCACACGGTGAGGAAGGTGTCCTGCACCCACTCCTCGGCCTGGGCGTGGGTGGCGCCGAGACGCAGCAGATAGGCCTTCACCTTGGGGGCGAAGGCCTCGAACAGCTGGGCGAAGCTGTCGCGGTCGCCGTCGCGGGCGATGGCGAGGATGAGATGGGAGAGGTCCTGCCGGTCGCTCGGCTCGCTCATGCGGCCGTTCCAGGCGGACAGGCCGCCCCACCGTGAGGGGGACGGCGATCGTGTCGCTGGGCTGGACCGGGTCGCGGTGGCATTCATGTATCCTATACGGCCGGTGAGCTTGGCCGGTTCACTTCTGATCCGCATAACAAGCCGGACCGTAGAGTCGTTCATCGGTCTGTCGAGTCGGCAGCGACTTCCCCTACCGCATCGCCGGCGCCCGCCGGGGTCCAGATCGTAGAGCGCCCAGATCACAATGGTTTCCCCCCGTCCCGCCCGTCCGATATCCGCCACGCCCACTCCCGCCGTCATCCTAGGCCTTGTGCCTAGGACCCAGACGCACGACGCCCGCCAGAAAGGCGCGTCGACGGGCACTGACGCGCAGGAGCGCTCAGTGTTTCTGGGTCCTAGGCACAAGGCCTAGGATGACGGTGATGAAGGACGTGAACCCGGGCCCCGCCCCCCAGTCCATCGCCGTCGTCGGCTCCGGCGTCTCCGGCCTGTCCGCCGCCTGGCTGCTCAGCCAGCGCCACGCCGTGACTCTCTATGAAAGCGCCGCGGCCCCCGGCGGCCACAGCTATACGGTGGACGTACCCGCGCCTGCCGGCCCGACCCCCGTCGACATGGGCTTCATCGTCTACAACGCCGAGAACTACCCCAACCTGGTGGCCCTGTTCGACCACCTGGGGGTCGCCACCAAGATGTCCGACATGTCGTTCGGCGTCTCCATGGACGACGGCGGTTTTGAGTACGCCGGCACCGACCTGAACACCCTCTTCGCCCGGCGCCGCAACCTGGTCAGCCCCAGGTTCTGGTCGATGCTGACGGACCTGATCCGCTTCTACAACACCACCCGCGTGGTGGACGTCGCCGGCCTCGACCCGGGCCTGACCCTCGGCCAGTTCCTCGACCAGGGCCGCTATGGCCGGGCCTTCCGCGACGACCACCTGCTGCCCCAGGCGGCCGCCATCTGGTCGGCCACGGCGGACGCCATCGGCGACTATCCCGCCGCCGCCTTCATCCGCTTCTTCCAGAACCACGGCCTGCTCAACATCGCCAAGCGGCCCCTGTGGCGCACGGTGGAGGGCGGCAGCCGCGCCTATGTGGCCAGGCTGATGGCCGCCGTGGGCGAGCGCGCCCGCCTGGGCTGCGCCGTGACCTCGGTGCGCAGGGCCAAAGACGGGGTGTGGGTCACCGACGCGGCGGGGGAGGTCCAGCGCTACGACCAGCTGGTCATCGCCGCCCACGCCGACCAGGCCCTGGCGATGCTGAGCGACCCCAGCCCCCGCGAGCGCGAACTTCTGGGCGCCATCACCTACACCCGCAACCTGACGGTGATGCATACCGACCCCGCCCTGATGCCCCGCCGCCGCCGCGCCTGGTCGGCGTGGAACTATATGGGCCTGACCGGGGCCGACGGCCGCCCCGCCCTGTGCGTCAGCTACTGGATGAACCGGCTGCAGGGCCTCAGCCCCGACCGGGACATCTTCGTCACCCTCAACCCGACCACCCCGCCGGCGCCCGACACCGTGATCCGCAGCGAGGTGTTCGAGCACCCCCTGTTCGACGGCCCGGCCCTGGCCGCCCAGGCCCGGCTGTGGGAGCTGCAAGGCGCCGACCGCACCTGGTTCTGCGGGGCCTATTTCGGCGCCGGCTTCCACGAGGACGGCCTGCAGGCGGGCCTGGCCGTCGCCGAGGCCCTCGGCGGCGTGCGCCGGCCGTGGACGGTGGCCAACGAGAGCGGCCGCATTCCCCTGCCGGCCGATCCAGCCCGCCTGGCCGCCGCCGAATGACCAGCCCCCGGCCGCCCCTATGGATGTCGGGCCTGTATGCCGGGCCGGTCTATCACCTGCGCCTGCGGCCCCGCCGCCACGCCCTCACCTACCGCATCTTCCAGATGCTGCTGGACCTCGACGAGCTGGACGCCCTGGACGCCGCCCTGCGCCTGTTCTCGGTGAACCGTTTCAACCTGATCAGCTTCCACCCCCGCGACCACGGCGACGGCTCGGGCGCCCTGCGCCCCTATGTGGAGGGGGTGCTGGCCGAGGCGGGCATCGCGTTCGAGGCCGGCGGCCCGATCCGCATCCTGTGCCTGCCGCGGGTGCTGGGCTATGTGTTCAACCCCATCAGCCTGTATTTCTGCCACGCCCGCTCGGGCCAGCTTCGCGCCATCCTCTATGAGGTGAACAACACCTTCGGCCAGCGGCACTCGTACCTGTTCGCCGTGGACGGGGACGGGGAGGTGGTGCGCCACGGCTGCGACAAGGCCTTCTACGTCTCGCCGTTCATGGACATGGCCATGACCTACGCCTTCGAGGTCACCCCCCCGGGCGACGCCGTCGCCACCGTCATCCACGGCGCCGACGCCGACGGCCTGCTGATCACCGCCACCTTCCGCGGCGCCCGCGCCGAGCTCTCCGACGCGGCCCTGTGGCGCGCCTTCTGGAGCCATCCCCTGCTGACCCTCAAGGTGGTGGCGGGGATCCACTGGGAGGCGGTGAAGATCCTGGCGAAGGGCGTGCGGATGACCCGCCGGCCGAGGAAGCCGGAGCGGGCGGTGACGGTGGGGTGAGGGGTTGGTTTGAGCGTGAATGCTCTCGTTGGACTCAACCCATAAACGCGCAGCCGAAATCGGTGTAGTTAAAAGTATTTACTTCATTCGCCGCCCGATTGAAAACGAGTCAGCAAGAAACTTCCCCTCCGCAGCCTTGACGCGTCGCTCAACATCCCTACATCGACCAGCTATCAAGCGGGCAGCGCCAATATATAGAACAATTGGCGCTATTAGGTAATACGAAAAAATGAATACAGTTGACGGCAAATCAGACGGCCAATCTTGGACGATCGTCGTGTAGGAAAAGTATATAACACTTACGATGAACATGACCGTAACCACCGCAAGAATACTCTTATTTAGCGCATGAAATCCAATTTCCAGCCTGCTTACGTCGGCCTGCAGCTGCTCAATGGAAACATTGTCATTTCGAAATTTTGCTACCTTTATGGCCGATTGAAGCGCCCCAGTTCGCCGCCTTAAGCTTGCAACCCCTCCTGACGAGACGGCTTGTATGACGCCGAGAGCTATGTACAGTCCGATGCCGACCGTCTGCACGTTCGCCAAGTTGGCAAACGTGAGCTTCTCAGCCGCCTGAATTATCGAGCATAGCAAGGCCACCGACACGTGAAAGTCCCCCAAGGCTCATACCTTAGCATTCTTACGGCAAGGGGCCTTGATGCCACAACCGTTGCCAAACGGACAGGAATAGCAGCAACCCGCCTGGCAGCCGCACTTGAGGGTAGCGGCGAGTTGACGGAGCCTGAAATCGAAGCCTTTGCTGACGAACTAGCGGTTGAGCCTTACACGCTATTTGCCGAAAGGCCAGTGCAGTTATTTAGCGCGGTGGACTTCCGGACCGCTACACCTGGAATAACCAAATTTCAAAAGGGAACACTCCGGGCGATTTCATATATGGAGAAATTGTCTAACACGTTTGCCTCCCTTGGCGTTGAAGTTGCCCTAGACAGAAGACTTAAACCTGTTGCTACGACATTTACAAATGATGAAGCGATTTCACTTGCTAAAAAGTGGCGGAATTTTTGGGGCTATACTACCGATAGTCAGCTCGAAGATCAAGATGCAAACAAGGTTTATGTTTCCCTTAGGGGATTTATTGAATCCCTAGGCGTTGCCGTTATTCACCACTCCTTCAAGAATGATGAGGCGGCTGGCATATACGCTCATATAAATGACGGCCCACATATAATCGCAATAAATACGACGAACAGCAGCAAGGCACGCAAACTTTTCACCCTAGCCCATGAATTTTGTCATGTCTTAATTCGCCAAGAAGGCGCCTCAAATCCATCCGTTATAAAAAATAGAATTGAGGCCTTTTGTAACAAGTTCGCCGCGTATCTTATTGCGCCTGACGATTTGATAAAACGAGGCCTTAGTCGCTTTGGTTACCACCCGAGTGCGGCCAATGACTTTATTCGTCTGTTTTCAAAGAAGCTGGGAATTAGCCAAGAAGCGCTTTTGATCAGACTTGTAGAACGTGGCGACGTTTCCAGCGCTGAGTACACCAGATGGAGAAGTCAATTTAACCAGGTTACTCCTCCTGGCGATCAGAGCGATGGAACGGGCGGCCAATCCAACCCCCTTCAAACCAAACGTACTACCTACGGCTCGCTGATTTTAAGTCTGCTAGCCGACGCGAAAAGACGGGGATCACTAGATGAAATTGATATATATAAAATATCCGGCTTGAAGCCGAAATATCAAAATGAATTGTTTGGGACGGCATAAGCCGTGCCTAAAAAACCGCCCGGCAAATCACCATCGCCTAAGTGGATAATTGATCTGCATGGCATGCACGACGCAATATGTGCCGACCCCAACATAGCCACGGGAATTGCCACTGCCATTACTAGCGGCGAGATGCACATCCTAAAAACAGTCAGCGCCGATCTGAGCAATATATACCCTGATTTGTATGAGATTTTTCAGAATATACCGAAGAAGAAATATGCCCCGATTACAATGACAGCGACCGCCGCCGTCGCCCCAATGATGGAGGCGAGTGGGACAAATATAATAGGTTCATTCCCCCCAGCAGAGAGGTTCACAGCGATAGCCGTAGCTAGGCAGGCGGGTGCAATCCTCGTATCTTCTGGAAAATCACTTACAGAGTGTAGATCAATACTGAAAAACTGCGGCCTGGGAACCGATTGCGTGATTGATATCAAGCAATTTGGCTGAAGGATGCCCCCGGGATAAATTCGGATTATACGGAAATCGGGGCCGACTTGATGCCGATAGCTTCGCTACGCGCCTTAAATACCACACCTACCGCCCTGACCGCCAGCGCTACCAACACCGGCGTCGCCTGGGTGAACACCCCGAACTGCGGGGGGATGATGTTGACCGTGGCTTGCACCAAACTGTGGATAACGCGCGGGGCGACGCACGCCCGCGCCGCCCGCGCGTTCGGGCCGTCGCCGCCGCCCCCTCACACCAGCTCGAGCTGCACCTTGCGCCCCAGGATCGCCGCCGCCCTTTGCAGCGTCTCGATCGTCACATTGCCGTCCGTGGGGTCGAGCACCCGGTCCACCTGGGTGCGGCTGGTGTGCATCAGCGCCGCCAGCTTGCGCTTGCTGAGCTTCATGTCCTTCATCGCCTCGCCGAGCTGCCAGGCGATTACCTCCTTGATGGCCTAGGCCTGGAAGGCTTCCAGAACGCCCTCCTCCTTGAGGAAGTCGTCGATCCCCGAACCAGCGTGCTTGTTCCTAGCCATTCTCGAAATCCTCACGGCGCGTCCCGACACGGTAGCCCGGGATAGGAGAACCAGTGAAGAGCCGCGTGCCGGGATACGTGAAAGTGGGCGTAACCGACCCCGTAGGCGCCGGACTTTGCTTTGTCGGGAAACAGAAGCAGTTTGACCGGGCGGCCGCCAGACTTCACCACGGCCGAACAGGGAGACAGCCCCTCCTGTCCGGTCGCGCCTTCATCGCCGGAGCGAATGCCGCGCAATAGCCGTTCATCTAACGGCACGGCGACGCCGGATACCTCCACCGAGGTCAAGGGGCCAGCCAGGGCCACGGCCAAATCGCGCCTCGCCGCTCTCATCGCCGCAGCCTGAAGCAGCATCACCACAAGGAACATCAGGCCCAAGGCCGAGAACGACGCCGCCATGATCTGCAGCGGGATGACTCGATCCCGTTTGCTGTGTCGAATTGACAAGGAAAAGAACGCTAGGGCGAACACAATGACGGCTGCGACCACCAGCAAGGCGATGAAGCCGCCGGCGGCTTCAAGAAACGCATCGGGCAAGTTCTTCACGACGCTTAGAACACCACGCCCGCCGCCCGCACCGCCAGCGCGACCAGCACCAGCGTCGCCACGGTGAACACCCCGAACCTTACCACGATCACGTTCACCGTCGCCTGCACCAAGCTATGGACCACGCGCAGGGCGACGTAGGCCCAGGCCAATCCCGCGTTCACGCCTTCGCCGGCGCCGCTCAGGGCGAGGGTCAGGCACAGGGCGTAGAACAGGGTCGGCTGTTCCATCAGGTGGTTGTAGTTGTCCGCCTTCCACCGCACTTGCGCGGGCAGCTGAGCCTGGAAGACCTCGACCGAGTCGCGCGGGTCGTAGCGGATCTTGGCCTTGATCATAGCCGGGATGCGCGTGGCGTAGAGCCAGGCCCACATCACCAGCGACCACAGCACCAGCGCCACCACGGGCGTGAGGATCGGGCTTGGCATCGGCGGGGCTCCCCCTTCTGATGCCTGAGGCTAGGGGATGAACGGCGGGGCGCCTAGCTCAGCCAACGCCAACCAGATCACCCGCATCCTGGCCATCCTCCCGGCCCCAGCCCGCCATGTCCAGCTTGATCCCAAGGCGGACCCAGCCCTGATGTCTTGTCGGCGATCCTTGCTCGGGCGGGGGTCTTGCTCAAGGACCGCCTTCGGCGGCCGCGCAGCGGCGGCCCTGCAAGGGCCGTCCTTGACCAAGGCCCCCACCCGAGCTCCAATTCCATCAAGGCCTTCAGGGCGCATCAGCATCCGGTTGGGGGCGGCGTCGTCTCCCATCCCGGCGACATCGGATGGTACGGTGCCGCGCCAACCGGACAGGGCGCCGCCGCCCCCTCCACCACGCTTCGCGTGGTCCCCCTCCCCCAGTCCCCTCGCTTTCGCGAGGGTCCGGGGGAGGAGTACGAGGTCAGGCGCCCGCCATGCCCGTCGCCACCACCGAGACCATGATCTTGCCCTCCATGGTCTCGTCAAAGGCGGCGCCGAAGATGATGTTGGCGTCGGGGTCGGCCTGCTGGGTGACCAGGCTGGCGGCCTCGTCGAGCTCGATCAGGGTCAGGTCCGAGCCGCCGGTGACGTTCACCAGCACCGCCTGGGCGCCGGCCAGGCTTTCGTTGTCGAGCAGGGGGTTGGCGATGGCGTTCTGCACCGCCATCAGGGCGCGGCCCTCGCCGCTGGCCTCGCCGGTGCCCATCATCGCCCGGCCCATGCCGCTCATCACCGCCAGCACGTCGGCGAAGTCGAGGTTGATCAGGCCGGGCAGCAGGATCAGGTCGGTGATCGCCCGCACCCCCGAATGCAGCACCCGGTCGGCGGTGGCGAAGGCGTCGGCGAAGGTGGTCTTCTCGGTGGCGATGCGGAACAGGTTCTGGTTGGGGATGACGATCAGGGTGTCGATGTAGCGCTCCATCTCGGCGATCCCCTCGTTCGCCAGGCGCATGCGGTGGCGGCCCTCGAACTGGAAGGGCTTGGTCACCACCCCCACGGTGAGCAGGCCGCGCTCGCGGGCCAGGCGAGCCACCACGGGGGCCGCGCCGGTGCCGGTGCCGCCGCCCATGCCGGCGGTGACGAACACCATGTCGGCGCCGTCCAGCCGCTCGAGGATGGCGTCGATGGACTCCTCGGCCGCCATCCGCCCCACCTCGGGCTGGGCCCCGGCGCCCAGGCCGTGGGTGATCTGCGCCCCCAGCTGGATGCGGTGGTCGGCCTGCGACAGGCCCAGGTGCTGGGCGTCGGTGTTGGCGGCGACGAACTCGACGCCCTTCAGATTGCCGGCGACCATGTTGTTGACGGCGTTGCCGCCGGCGCCGCCGACGCCGAAGACCAGGATGCGGGGTTTGAGGTCTGCCATCGCCTGCCCTTCCACTGACACGCCGGCGCTGGCAAGCGCCGCCGGACCGATTTGCGGTGGAACGGGGGGGAAAATGAGGCGCCGCCTCAAGACCTCACCCCGTGCGGCGCTAGCCATACGCCCGCCAGAAGAAGGCCACGGTGGTGGCGGCGGTGACGGTGATGACGATGGCGCGGATCACCGGCGCCGGCAGCCGTCGGCCGACCCGGGCGCCGCCGTAGCCGCCGACCACGCCGCCCGCCAGCACCGCCAGGGTCTGGGGCCAGAAGATCGCCCCAGCGGCGATGAACAGCACCACGGCGGCGGTGTTCATGGCGGCGCCCATCATCAGCCGGGCGGGGGTCAGGGCCTTGACGTCGAGCTCGCTGAGCAGGGTCCACAGGGCCGTCATGATCAGCCCCACGGCGCCGCCGAAATAGCCGCCGTAGATCCCCACCACCAGCTGGCCCAGCAGCACGGGCCGCGGGCCGATGCGGTGGCCCTTCTGCTCCAGATACAGGCGCAGACGCGGGCCGAAGATCAGCATCAGGGTGGCCAGGAGCAGCAGCCACGGCAGGATCTCGTCGAACATCCGGGTGGGGGTGAGCAGCAGGAGCGCCCCGCCGATGATCCCGCCGACGATGCTGACGGCGACCATGGGCTTCAGCCCCACCGGGCCGAAGCGGCGCACGTCGCGGCGGAAGGCCCACAGGCTGGACAGGGTGGCCGGGGCCATGGCCACGGTGGACGAGGCGTTGGCGTTCATGGACGGCACGCCCGCCAGGATCAGGGCCGGCAGGGTGACGAAGGTGCCGCCGCCGGCGACCGAGTTCATCACGCCCGCCAGGCAGCCGGCCGCCACGAGCATGAGATAGGTGAGCATGGCGGGGGGCTTAGCCCAGGCGCCCATACAAGCAAAGGGCGGCGACACAAGCCGCCGCCCCATGCGAGCGATTAAGAGGGGTCAGTCCCGGAGGATCAGGACTTGGCCTTGACCATCGCCTTGATCTCGGCGGCGGTCATGTTGATGGTGGCCGCCTCGGCGGTGATGCCCAGGCTGGTGGTGGCCACCGCGAAGGTCTGGTCGCCCATCTTGATGGTCGCCGTCTGGGCGCCGTCGGCGCCGGCCTTCACCTCGGTGATCTGGCCGATGGTGGCGCCGGTGTTGTCCTTCACCGCCAGACCCGCATGGGCCGAGGCGGAGGCGGCAGGCGCGGCCGGGGCGGCGTCGGTGGCCGTCGCCATATCGGCGGTGTCGGTCACCGAGGAGCCGGCGGCCGAGGCGGCCGGCATCGCCGGGGTTGCGGGCGTGGCCCCCATGGTCGAGGCGGCGCCCGAGGCGGACGAGTCCGTGCTCATGGTCGGGGCGACGCCCGAGGAGGGCATAGCCGGGGTGGCCGGGGCCGCGGCGGTCGCCGGGCTGGCCGGATCGGCGGCTGTGGTGGCCGAGGCGCCGGCGGCCGGAGCAGCCATGGCGGGGGCGGCGCACAGCAGAGCGCCCACGGCCGTGAAACACATCAGAGTTCTGGTCATGGAGTTTCTCCCTTAGGTGTTTGGTCGGCCATAAAACCCTCGAGAAATACCGAGGTTCCCATTTATTAACAGGCTGGGCCGTTGCAGAGCTAAGCCTTGCCGCTCCATGGCGTTGCTCACAAGCGTTGCCATGACCGCCGGTCTATACACCGCTGGCAGGGGCTGGACTGCGCCGCCGCCCTCTGGTTGGCCGCGCCCGCCCGCCGTCCTATGCTGCCCGCGCACGCAGCGGGAGGCCGCCATGACCCCAGAAGGCAAAATCGCGGTCGTCACCGGCGCGGCGTCGGGCATCGGACTGGCCCTGGCGCACCGCCTGAAGTCCGCCGGCGCCCGGGCCGTGGTCTGCGCCGACCGGGACGCTGACGGCGCCGCCGAAGCCGCGCGGGCGGTGGGCGGCGTGGCGATGACCTGCGACGTGGGCTCCGAAGCCGGGGTCCGGGCGCTGGTCGAGCGGGTCGAGGACGAGGTCGGCCCCATCGACCTGTTCTGCTCCAACGCCGGGGTGCTGGTGCTGGACGCCGATGTCGACAACGCCGCCTCGGCCTCCGACGAGGCCTGGGACCTGGCCTGGCGGGTGCATGTGATGGCGCATGTGTGGGCGGCGCGGGCGGTGCTGCCGGGGATGATCGCCCGCGGCGGCGGCTATTTCCTCAACACCGTCTCGGCCGCCGGCCTGCTCAACCAGATCGGGGCGGCCCCCTATTCCACCACCAAGCACGCCGCCATCGGCTGGGCCGAGAGCCTCGCCATCACCCACAGGGACCACGGCATCCGGGTCTCGGTGCTGTGCCCGCAGGCGGTGGCGACGGCCATGCTCAGCCCCGGCGACGAGGCCTCGCCTGCGGCCCTGGACGGGATCATCAGCGCCGAGGCGGTGGCCGAGGCGGCGCTGGAAGGCCTCGCCGCCGAGCAATTCCTGATCCTGCCCCACCCCCAGGTGGCCGACTACGTCCGCCACAAGACCGACAACTACGACCGCTGGCTGGGCGGCATGGCCAAGCTGCGGCGGGGGTTTCGGCCCGCGCCGAGATCCTAAAGTTGCCTGGCGCGCCGCTCTAACCCCACCCCGCACTCCCCGCGGAAGCGGGGACCCAGACTTTCCACCAACGCGGCGTGTCCCGGCCAAGCCTGGGTCCCCGCTTCCGCGGGGAATGCGGGTCTGGAAGAAGGGTTCGCATCGCCGCCCGCCCTCCCTATATTCCCTCCATGGTCCCCTTATCCGTCCTCGATCTGTCGCCCATCGTCGAAGGCGGCGACGCCGGCCAGGCGCTGCGCAACAGCCGCGACCTCGCCGCCGCCGCCGAACGCTTCGGCTACCACCGCTTCTGGCTGGCCGAGCACCACAACATGGTCGGCATCGCCAGCGCCGCCACCGCCGTGGCCCTCTCCTATGTCGGACAGGGCACGCGGACGATCCGCCTGGGCTCGGGCGGGGTGATGCTGCCCAACCACGCCCCCCTGGTGATCGCCGAGCAGTTCGGCACCCTGGCGGCCCTTTATCCAGGGCGCATCGACCTGGGGGTCGGGCGCGCCCCGGGGACCGACCAGGTCACCGCCCAGGCCCTGCGCCGCACCCTGGCCGGCGACATCGACCGGTTCCCGCACGACGTGATGGAGCTGATCGCCTATTTCGAGCCGGCCGAGCCCGGCCAACGGGTCCGCGCCGTGCCGGGCATGGGGTTGAAGGTGCCCGTGTGGATCCTCGGCTCCTCCACCTACGGCGCCCAGCTGGCGGCCATGCTGGGCCTGCCCTACGCCTTCGCCTCGCACTTCGCCCCCGAGATGCTGAGCCAGGCCGCCGCCATCTACCGGTCGCAGTTCCGCCCCTCCCAGTGGCTCGACAAGCCCTATCTGATGCTCGGCCTGAACGTGGTCGCCGCCGATACCGACGCCGAGGCGGCGCGGCTGTTCACCTCCATCCAGCAGTCGTTCATCCGCCTTCGCACCGGCCGGCCGGGCCAGCTGTCGCCGCCGGTGGACGACCTCGCCGCCCAGATCGACCCCGCCCTGCGCGGGATGCTCGACGAGGTGCTGTCGCGCTCGGTGGTGGGCTCGCGCGAGACCGTGGCGCGGGGCATGGCCGACTTCGCCGAGCGCCACGGCGCCGACGAGCTGATGATCACGGCCCAGATCTTTGACCACGCCGCCCGGGTGCGGTCGTTCGAGATCGCCGCTGAGGCCGCCGGACTCGCCCACGCCCAGGCGGCCTGACGCAACGCCGGGTCGGCAACCGCGTTTCAACCTGCTAGATTGGGCCACTGTGAAGCCTAGCCTGGCCGGAGACGCAGCCGTCGTGTTCGAGTCGATCGATCAAGCCTTTGGCGACCTGGTGCGGCGGCAGCGCTGCGCCCTGGGCCTCAGTCAGGCCGAACTGGCCCATCATCTCGGCCTGACCGTCCAGCAGGTTCAGGATATCGAGCGCGGCGTCCAGCGGGCGCCGGCGTCCCTGGTGGCGCGCATCGCCCGCCTCGCCGCGGACGGCGTCCTGCCGCCCCGCCACGCGCGCGACCGCTTCCACGACGAAACCGGCGCGGTCCCGGTGATGACCGGCCTGGTGGACGACTTCACCGCGATCCACTCGCCCCGGTTGCGGCGCGCCCTTCTGTCCCTGTTGCATGAGGACGGCGGCGGGCCCCGCCCCGGCGTCCCGCCTCTGGCCGCGGGCGACGCGCGGGAGATGCGCCATTGGGTTTAGACGCCTCTCCCTACGCCCCGGCGTGGGAGTTCCTCCAGAAGGCCACCGAATACACCAACCTCGAGGCGCTGCAGGAGGGCTTCGGCCGCGCCGTGGGAGCCTTCGGCTTCGACCGCTTCTCCTGCACCCTGATCGCCAAGCCCGGATCGGCGCCCTCGCCGCGGGTGCTGTTCGGCCGCTCCAACCGCTCGTGGGACGAATATTACCTGGAGCGCGGCTATCTGAAGTTCGACGCCTGCATCAGCCAGATCTTCCGCGCCCCCGGCCCCTTCACCTGGTCCGACATGAGCCAGGGCGAGCTGAGCAAGGAGGCCAATGACATCCTGCAAGAGGCCGCCGACGCCGACGCCCGCGAGGGGTTCGTGGTGCCGGTGCTGGGCGGGGGCGGCGAGTTCTATGGGGTGCGCCTGACCAGTCCCCATCCCCGGTTCGACCCCGCCGCCCGCCCCACCCTGCACGCCCTGGCCACCGTCTATGTGTTCGAGGGCGTCAAGCTGCTGGAAGTGGTCGAGGATGTGGAGACCCGCACGCCCCTGACCCGGCGCGAGACCGAATGTCTGCGCTGGGTGGCGGAGGGAAAATCAGACTGGGATATCAGCGAAATCTTAGGTATATCCGAAGCAACGGTGCACGCCCACGTAGAGAACGCCAAGAAGAAGATCGGCGTTCGCTCTCGGGTCCAGGCCACCGTCCTTGCCACTGTCCGAGGCTGGCTCTCGGTCAACCCCCCTAATCAGAGGGGTCGTTAGCCCCCAGCCTAGAGGGTACCTCACCTCCAGACGTTCAGGAGGCTGACATGATCCATCTGGTGGGCAAGGACAACCGGCATCTCTACAAGTCTCAGCTGGAGGAGATGCACCAGCTGCGGCGCGTGCATTTCGTCGACGAACGCGGCTGGTCGCAGATGAATGTGCGCGACGGCGGCGAGTACGACGACAGCGACGACGACCGCACCCTGTATTTCCTGGCCCTCGACGACGAGGGCCATGTGGGGGTCAGCATGCGGGCCCGCCCCACCGACGACAAATGCATCGTCGCCGATGTCTTCCCCCAGCTCATCCATCCCCAGACGGCGCCATGCAAGGCCGCCGACTGCTGGGAGATCAGCCGCATCTTCTCGACCCGCAAGTTCCGCACCCGCTCGGGCCTGCGCCGCCGCGACGAGGTGTTCCTGGCCAGCATGGAGGCGGCCGTCGACCACGGGGTCAGCCGCCTGGTGGGCATCATCGACACCTATCTGCTGCCCCAGGCCATGCGCTTCCCCTGGAAGCTCAAGCCGCTCGGCCTGCCGGACGCCTACCCCGAGGGCGAGATGATCGGCGTCGACATCCCGGTGTCGCGCGACCTGCTGCAGGACGCCCGCGAGGCCCTGGCCATCGAGGGCTCGATCATCGTCGCCGACAATCCCCCCCGCCCCATCGTCACCGAGGCGGAGATCTACGAACTGCTCAAGGCCCAGCGCCTGCCGGCCGAGGCTCTGTGCGCCTTCGCCGACCTGGTGCGCGACACCGCCGCCCTGCAGGACAAGGTGTCCGAGGATCAGCTTCTGGCGATGATCGACCGCCTCGCCGTGCAGTGGCGCGGCCGCCAGATCACCCACTAGGCCGCCGGGGGCCGCGGGCAGACCCGCGGCCCCACCCCCTCCCCCCAAGGTTCCGCCCGGAGACCGCCATGGCCATCGTGCTGCGCGATATCGCCCAAGCCCCGCCCGCCCGCCTGCCCCGCGTGGGTCCCGACGTCGACCCCGCCGAGGCGGTGGCCCTGCTGCGTGAGCACGGGGTGCTGATCGTCGAGAACGCCCTGGACGCCGCCCGACTGGCGGACCTGCGCGGCGAGCTGGCGCCCTGGTTCGCCGCCGCCTTCCACGGCGAGGGCGAGTTCTTCGGCCGCAGCACCCGGCGTTTTTCGGGCCTGTTCGCCAAAAGCCGCGCCGCGGGCGACCTGGCCATCGATCCGGTGGTGCTGCCGGCCCTGGAGACCCTGCTTAAGGGCGACCCGGCCGCCCCCGCCTGCGACGCGATCGAGCTGAACCTGACCCAGGCCATCGCCATCGAGCCGGGCGAGGCGCCGCAGTTCCTGCACCGCGACGAGGACCTGTGGCCCTTCGCCAACACCGTCGAGATCATGGCCAACGCCATGTGGGCCATCGACGACTTCACCGCCGAGAACGGCGCCACCCGCCTGATCCCGGGCAGCCACCGCTGGCCGCGGGATCGCGAGCCGGCCCCGGGCGAGGCCATCGCCGCCGTCGCCCCGGCCGGCTCGGTGATCCTGTGGCTGGGCGGGGTGCTGCACGGGGGCGGCGGCAACGCCTCGACCGCCGTGCGACGCGGGGTGGTGATCAGCTACCGCCTGGCCTGGCTGGCCCCGGCCGAGAAGCTGCTGTTGTCGACCCCGCCGGAGGTGGCGCGCGCCCTGCCCGAACGTCTGCAGCGCCTGCTGGGCTACCAGCTGCACCGCCCCAACCTCGGCTGGATCGAGGGCCAGGACCCGATCGGCTGGCTGCGCCGGGACTACGACGAACTGGCCCCGACCAAGGACAACCTCACCCCCGCCCACGAAGGCCTGCTCGCGGCCGTCAGCGCCGATCCGAACGCCTTCCTGGGCTATCTCAGCTAGACGCCCGCTCCAGGATTTCCACGGCGGCGCGCTCGCCGCTCTCCATGGCCGCCTCCATGCCGAAATCGACCCGGCGGGTGTGCTCGCCGGCCAGGTGCAGGCGGCGCCAGGGCACGATCATCGCCCGGCCAAAGGCGGTGACCTGGCCCGGCGCGAAATAGTGGCGGCAGCCCCCGATCAGGGGCGAGCGCGACCAGTCGTGATAGCCGTGGATGGTGACCTTGCCCTGGGACGAGGGCTGCACCCTGGCCAGTTCGGCGAGCAGGAAGGCCTTGGCCTCGGCGGGCGCCATCGGCCCCATCCGTTCGGCGGCGGCGCCGGTGAGGATGAAGGTGATCCGGTTCTGCTCGGCGCTGCGGGGGCCCTTGCCCAGGGCCCAAACCATGGGGATCGCCCCGTCGGTGAACAGCGAGCCGCCGAGGCCGTCCGCCTCCCAATAGGGTTCGGAGACCACGCCGAAGGCCCGCGTGGTCTGAGCCTGGGGCATGGCGCGCACCGCCTGCGCCTGGGCGCCCTGGAACTCGGGGGTCACCGAGATCCGACGCAACAGGCCGAAGGGGATGGCCGCGACCACGAAGGCGGCGTCATAGCGGCTGCCGTCGGCGCAGGTCACCTGCGCCCGCTTCGGGTCGGTCATGTCGATCGCCGAGACGACCTTGCCCGTCCGCACCGCTTCGCCGAGGCTGGCCGCCATTGCCTCGGTCAGGCGCGAGACGCCGCCGTCGATGTTCAGGATGGGCGGGACGTCAGGGGCGGACTTGGCGAAGGCGATATCGGCGTTGGTGCGATACTGCTCCTGCATCACCGACAGGGCGGACCCCTTGTCCACCCCGTAACCGACGGCCAGGTCGCTCAGCCGAATGGCCTCGGGGGAGGCCCCGCTGCGGACGAGCAGCTGGCGGATCGAGATGTCGTGGCCCTTGAATCTCGGCTCCAGCCAGGCGGTCGGCGAGTCCAGGTCGTTGACCGCCTGGATCAGCCGGCCGGACAGCATCACCGGCGGGATGTCCCGCTCCTTGCCGACGGTGCGGTTGGCGGCGGACGCCGCCCAGTCCTCGGCCCGGACCATCTGTCCATTCACATGGTAGGAGAACGGCAGGATCTTGCGGTCCTCGGTCACCATCTTCAGCCCCAGCCGGGCGACCACGTCCTTGATGTGGGCGTAGGAGCGGCCGATCTGGCTGGCGCCGTATTCGGGGCGGGTGGGCACGCCGTCGGCGGTGAGCAGCCGCCCCCCGACCCGGCCCGAGCCCTCCAGCACGATCACGCTCAGGCCCTGCTCTCGCAGCAGCATGGCCGCGTTCAGCCCCGACAAACCCGCGCCGATCACCACCACATCCGCCCGGTCGGCGGCCAGCGCCGGGCCGGCGGCAAGGGCGGCGAGGCCGGCGCCGATGGCGCCGCGGCGCGAGAAGGACGAGGTCATGGTTGCTCTCCGTTCGGATACTTGTCCCGGTACTGGGTCCAGCCGCCGGACTCCGTCGTCCACACCGCGTCGCGGGCGATGAACCCGTCGAACACCGCATCCACTTCAGCGACCACCGAGGGGGTCAGTTCGCCCGCGCTCATGGCCTTGGCGCCGATCATCCGCCAGTCGCACATCACCGGACGTTGGCCCATCCGCATCCACGGACTTGGCGACAGCAGGTCGTTCCACACCAGGCCCGCGCGGACCTTCTTCTGCGCCGGGTCGAGGACGTCGGAGACGCGTCCCGTATAGGTCGTGGTCATGGACGTCATCAGTCGGGGTCCGCTCCACGCCTTGGGATGCAGGGTCGGCGAAAGGCTGTTGGGCCAGGACAGAACGGTGGCGTTGGAGATCCAGACGCTATCGCCGACCACACCCCACCGTCCGCCCACGCCCCCATAGGGGTCATTCACCCCAGCGCCCGGCCTGTGGTGGGCGCCGCTCGGGCCGCTGATGTAGGGCGCGACCTCGACCATCTCGCCGGATAGCGGATTGCGCCAGGTCTTCAGCGGCTCGCCCGTCTTGTGATCGACGAAGATACCGACATCGTAGTCGCGATTGACGAAGCCACCCGCCCCGTCCGGCTTCCAGTGCGACTTGGTGATGCCGCGAAAGCCCACCAGAGGGATGTTGTCCTCGGCCGCCCGCGACAGGAAGATGTCGCCGTCATACTGGCAGTAGGTGGTCTCCTCCGCGGTGGAGCCGCGCAGCTTGATGTAGGCTTCGAGCGCCTTGACCGGATCCTTCAGATCGAGGCTCGGAGCGGAGCGGGCAGCGCCGCTGGCGCCGAGGGCCGCCGCACCGCCCAGGCCGAGGACAGCGAGCACTTGCCTGCGCGGGTATCCGGCGGTGGCATGGCCCATGGACGCCTCCTCGCCAGCGGCTAGCCGGCCCGAATCCCAGACAATCACACAACCCGTCGCCGGCCATGAGCCGGATACCGGCGGTGTCCGATCAGTGGATGCCGTCGTCGGCGCCGTAAGCTCCCATTGCCAGCAGATCTCCGGCCCTAATGCTCCCCCGTGTAACGGGGAAGCTGTCCCAAAGGGACTGAGGGGGCGAACCGTCGCGCCGCCGCTGGCCCCCTCCGACCCCCCGCTTTGCAGCGGGGCCCCACCTCCCCCGCCAAGAGCGGTGGAGGATTAGACCCTTATGCTCCCCCGTTCTTCGCGGGGGAGCTGTCCCAACGGGACTGAGGGGGCAAACCGTCGCGCCGCCGCTCGCCCCCTCCGACCCCCCGCTTTGCAGCGGGGGCCCACCTCCCCCGCCAAGAGCGGTGGAGGATTAGACCCTTATGCTCCCCCGTTCTTCGCGGGGGAGCTGTCGCGGAGCGACTGAGGGGGCGAACCGTCGCGCCGCCGCTCGCCCCCTCCGACCCCCCGCTTTGCAGCGGGGGCCCACCTCCCCCGCCAAGAGCGGGGGAGGATCACGAGATATGCCGCCGTGCTCAGGTACCGATGATCTTGGGGGCCTCGGCCTTCTCCCGGGTCAGGAAGTCCGGATACTGGGCCATCACCCGGTCGCGCAGGGCCTTGGGGACCCCGTCGATGGTCTCGGCCTTCTGGCCGAACATGCGCCAGCTGATCAGGCCGGGGGCCGAGCCCATGCGCATGAACGGCCGCCAGCTGCCCATGGTCTGGTAGGAGAGCAGGGTCGGAACGAAGGCCATCTTCGGGTTGGCGAGGTCGGCGAGGCTGGCCGACCACGTGGCCAGGGAGGTCGCCGTCAGGGTCGGGCCGAAATACTCCAGGGGATCGGCGAAGTCGGCCTTGGGACGGTTGGGGAAGGTGCCGATCAGGTCCTCGTGCATCCACACCGTGCCGTTCATCACCGTCGGCTCGCCGGTGTTGGCGCTCATCTCGATGCCCGCGGCCAGGGGCCCTTCGCGGATGGGCTGCAGCCCCGCCGGGGTGACGATGGCGTGGGAATAGGACCGGTAGTGCTTGGCCTTGCAGGTCAGGCCGTTGAGGGGATTGACCCATGTGTCCAGGGGCTGATGCGTCTCCCGATCGAGGAAATAGCCGGCCTCAACCCCGTCCATTCGATAATTCCCGTCGGGCTGGCGGGTGGCGCGGGCCCAGCTGAAGCCCTCCACGTCGAACACGGGCACGGCGGCGCGTCCCTCCATCTTGCCGAAGATGGTGCCCTTGTAGGGCATGAAGGTCTGCACCCCGTCGAGGCGGGCGCGCATCCGCACATAGGCTTCCATGCGGGTCTTGGGATCGGCGAGGTCAAAGCGGGGCGCGGCCGCGGCCGAGCCCCCGGCGGCGAGCCCCGCCGCCCCCGCCATGAGGCCGAGGCTGAGCCGGCGGCTGGGCCGAAACTGCGTCATGGGATGAACTCCGTCAGGGTCTGAGAGGGGCGGGGCGGCGCTCGCGTTTGAAGCGCTCGGTGGAGGACTCGTTCTTCAGGGCCGGATTAAGCCGCGGATTCATGATCTCCGGATAGTGTTTTGCGGTGTAGGCGGTCAGCCAGGCGGGCAGTTCCTCGTAGTTGCGGAAGCTGCGGGTGGTGGCGCGGATCATCAGACCGCCCGGCGCCTGCCCCATCAGCATGAACGGCAGCCAGGGCGAGATCCGGTTCCAGGCGCCGACGTGGTCCACATGGGTCCGCCCCGGGTCGAAGAATTCGCTCGCCTTGGCGGTGTACATCGTCTGCTCGGCGATGCGGGTCAGGGGGCCGTTGGACTCCCGCGGCCATTCGGTCGGCGACAGGGGGTTGGGGGCCACGGCGGATCCGTCCATCCAAAGGGTGACGGTGTCCCCCGCCTGGAACCAGGGCAGGATGAAGGGGTCGCCTGGCTCGCCGCGATGACGGTAGTTGGGATGCTCGATCTTCACGTCCTTGAACCGCGGGCGCAGGGCCTGGGTCTTGAAGGACGGGGTTATCGTGCTGGAAATGGTCGGAATGTAGATGTGCATGACCTCGGTCCGCTCCCCGTTGAAGGGGTTGTCCCAAAAGTCGAGCACGGCGCCGGTCTTAAGGTCGGTGTAGTAGCCGACCTCCTTCCAGTGGGTGGCGTAGGAGCCGTCGGGATTGCGCGAACCGCCGCCGACGCCGAACCCCTCGACCCCCATCAGCGGCAGCAGCGGCTGGTTGTCCACCAGGGAGAAGACATGCCCGCTGAACCAGCCGAACACCGGCTCGTCGGCCTGGCTCGAGGTCATCTTGATATAGGCGTCGACGTTATCCTGGGCGTTGTCGAAATCGGGGCGCCAGCGGGACCGCGCCTCGGAGCCGGCGGGGGCCGCCAGCAGGGCCGCCGCCGGCGCTGCGGCCATCAGAAAGGCCCGTCGGGCCAGGGGCATATCCGCGAAAGGAGTCATCGCATGTCGCTCCAGACACGGCGGACGCCCGTCGATGCGGAAGCCACGAGCGGCTCCCGCACCGGCTGAGGTCCAGGGCTAGAAGTTGATGTTGATGGTGGCGCGGCGGTTCAGCGGCTCCTTGACCCAGTCGCCGGTGGCGACGGCCGGTTCAGCCTCGCCCTTCCAGTCGACCGCCAGGGCGGTCTGGGCCAGGCCCGAGCCGACCAGGGCGTCGGCGGTCGCCTTGGCGCGACGCTCAGAGAGCCTCACGTTGTAGGCCGCCGAGCCCGAGGTGTCGGCGTGGCCGACCACCACGACCCGCGTCGCAGATCCGGTCTTCGCATAGTCGGCCGCCTGGGCGATGACCTGCTGGGCTTCCGGGGTCAGGACATACTGGTCGAAGGGGAAGTAGACCACGAATTCCCGCGCCTCATAGGCCACCGGCGGCGGGGGCGGAGGGGGCGGCGGCGGCGGGGGCGGGGGAGGCGGCGGTTCAGGCGGCGGGGGCGGGGCCGGCGGCGCGGCGTTCCACTTGTAGGACACGCGCACGCCGGCGCGACGGGGCTCCGGAGCATTGACCAGGAAGGCCGCCGTGCCGGGCTGGAAATTGTCGCCGACCAGGATGGCGCTGGTGATGGTGTCGTCGTCCAGCACATTGTCCAGATAGGCCAGCGCCGTCCAACGCTCTGACTGAACGCCGATCCGCATGTTCACGGTGGTCTTCGCCGGAATGATATATTTGGTGTATTCCGTTGATTGCCGGTCGCTGGTGTAGCGAACGTCGCCCTCGATGAAACCGCTGATCGTGTCGGTGATCGGGTGCTCGTAGCGGGCCGAGCCGACGAAGGCGTGCTTGGGCGACCGCTCCAGTCGGTTGCCCGACAGATTGGTGCGGCAGAAGCGGCCCGTGCCGATGATCACCGGCGTGCAGCTGCCGTTGACCAGAACCGCCGTCAGCGCCGAGTTAATATTGACCTCGTAGTCCGTATACTTTGCGTCGAGGTAGGTGTAGGCGGCCGTCAGCGTCAGGTTGTTGACCGGGGTCCAGGCGGCGTCGAGTTCCAAGCCCTTCACCTCGGCCCCGCCCGCGTTCTGAATGGCGTTGGTGAAGCCGGTGACCGTGAAGTTCACCGGGATGGCGACGCTCACCTGCTTGCCCGTGTATTTCATGTAGAAGGCGGCGGCGTTCAGGGTCAGGCGGCGGTCGAACAGGCGGCTCTTGAAGCCGAGTTCATAGTTCCACAGCTTTTCGACATCGAACTTGGCGATCCGCGGATCGGAGGTGCCGAGGGTCGAGAAGCCCGCAGGCTTGATGCCCTCGGCCGCCGAGGCGTAGACCATCATGTCGTCGCTCGGCTTGTAGCGCAGAAGGAACTTCGGCGTCGTATAGGTGCTCTTCGAAGACGCCGGCGGGGGCTGCAGAGACACGTTGACGGGGAAGAACCCCTGGGCGTTCAGCGGACCCAGGGCGAAGAAGGGCGCGAACACATAGTCGTATTCCTCCCGCGCGGACCGCACTTCCACGCTGGCGGTCCAGTTGGTCATGAAGTCGTATTCGGCAATGCCATAGATCGAGTAGTGTTCGGTGTTGCGCACCCCGATGCCGTCGGGGAAGGTCGACGAGGACAGGGCGATGTTGCGCGCCGCGCTCAGCCCGGCGGCGACCACGTGGGTCTGGGCCTTGGCGTTCTGGCTGTAGTCTTCCGACCAGTAGAGGCCGCCAATCGCCCAGCGAAACGGCCCGCCGTCGAGATTGCCGATCCGCAGTTCCTGGTTCCACTGCTCGACCTCGCCGTCTTCCAGGCGGGTCTCCCCGGCGCGCGGAGAATTCTCGGCCACCACCGGGCCGTTGGGACCGGCGACGGTCGTCGACTCGAAGCCGTAAAAGTCCGTGTCCTCGAGGGTCGAGAACTCGGCCTTGGTATGGGACGTGATGGACGTCAGGGTCGCGAATTCGCCAAGCCTGTACTCCAGGTGCAGGTTCTCGCGCAGGGTCTCCAGATCAAACCCCGGATATTCGGAACCGGTGCGGGGATTGCGGCTGAGGCGGATCCCGCCCGGCGGGATGCGGATCTCGCCAAAGGGGACGCCCTGGGTGCTCGCCGGAAGCGGGACCCCCGCGCCGACCCCCACGGGAACGCCGGCGATGCCCGCCGGCAGGGGAAGCGTCACATAGGCGTTGGTAGGCGCGCCCACGTAGTATTGAGCGGCCGGCTCAAAATTGTCCTTTGAATAGGAGACGTTGGCCAGGGCGGAGAAGTTGGCGTTCGGCTTGAAGCTGATGGAGACGCCGCCGCCATCGCTGTCGTAGCCGCCGATGCGATTGTTGGTGATGACGTTCCGGTGGAAGCCGTCGCTCTCGGCGTGGAAAGCGTTGATCCGAAAGGCGAACTGGTCGTTCAGCGGACCGGTGACGGCGCCGCGGATCTCATAGGTGTCGTACTGGCCCGCCTCGCCGCCCAGCTCGATGCCGAAGGTGTCGGACGGCTTCTTGGTCACATAGTTGATGGCGCCGCCGAAAGCGACCCGGCCGTAGAGGGCGCTCTGCGGACCCTTCACCACCTCGATCCGCTCGACATCGATGGCGCGAAGATTGAGCAGGCTGCTGCCGCCGGACGACACGCCCATGGATTCGGACGAGGTATCGACCCCGTCGACCAGGACGCCGACGGGCGGGCGGCCGCGGGACGACGGCAGGCCGCGGATGACCGGCCGGGTATCCTGGGTGCCGAAGCCCTTGTCGAACACGAGGCTGGGCGTCAGCCGGGCCACGTCGGAGAAGGTCTGGACTCGCTGGCGCTCGATCTGGCCGCTGTCCAGGGCGGTGATCGACAGGGGAATGTTCTGAACCGATTCCGCGCGGTTACGGGCGGTGACCAGGATGTCGTCCAGGACGGTGGAGGCGGCGTTTCCGCCCCCCGGGTCGGCCGCCGGACGGGCCTCCCCCGCGGCCATCACTGTATAGGTCTGGGGCCCCGTCATTCGGTAGGTCAGGCCGGTGCCCGACAGCAGCAGGCTCAGGGCCTGGTCGATCTCATGGGCGCCTTGCACGGCATTGGTGCGCCGCTCGCGCGCGTCCGCGCCGGAGATGAGGATCTGGATATCGGCCTGCCGGGCGAAGGTGGCCACGCCCGTGGCCGCCGGTTGGGCAGGGATGTCGAACGTCTTGGACTGCGCATGGGCCCAGCCGGGCGCGGCCAGCACGGCGACGGCCGCGGCCGACATCAAGCAGTCGCGCAAGGATACACGCGGGATATAGGCCATGGTCGCCCCTCTCGTTTCTTGTTTCGACCCGCGTTATGCGGTCTCACATAAGAAGAAGCTTGGGGCGAGAACTTCCGTACTGCGGCGCTGCCTTTTTTTAGCCTTTTTGCGCGCCGATCTCGATGGTGTCGACGCCCGAGGCCTTCACCGACGCCCCGAGGCTGAGGCCGGCGGCCTTGGCGAAGCCTTCCGGATCGTCGGTGCGGAAGACGCCGTACAGGCTCTGCTGCAGCAGGCTGCGGTCGGCGATCACCAGCTTTCGATCGTTGTAGCGGTTGAATTCGGCCACCGCCTCGGCGAGGCTTTCTCCGGCCAGGTCGATCTCGCCGGCCCGCCAGGCCAGCTTGCGGTCGATCTCGGAGGCGCGCGCGGCCGTCTCGACGATGCCCGCGTCGGCGCTGATCAGGGCCTTGGCGCCGGCGACCACACGAATTCTCTGGTCGGGGGCGGCGACGGTCCAGGTCTCGACCACCCCTTCGGTGACCAAGACCTCGACTCCCATGTCCAGCCGGCGAACGGAAAAGGCCGTGCCGACCGCCTGGACGCGGACGTCCCCAGCCTTGACCACGAAGGGCCGACGGGGATTTTTGGCGACGTTGAACCAGGCCTCTCCCCGGGCCAGGGTCACCGCCCGCACCTCCGGCGTCATGGCCACATCCACCAGACTCTGGGTGTTGATCGCCGCCGTGGAACCGTCCCTCAGGGGCACGCGACGGATTTCGCCCAGGCGGGTGCCGTAGCGCTCGCGCGACAGCAGCAGGGTCCCCGCCCCGGCGACGGAGGCGGCGATGGCACCGCCGCCCGCCAGCAGGGCGCGGCGATGGGGGCGCGACGCGCGCGCCGGGGCCGGTTCCAGATCGCGGTCCGGCCGGCGCGCGCTGTCGAGCACCGCCCAGGCCGCCTCGGCCTGCAGCAGCGCGCCGCAGCGACGGGGATCCCCGTCCAGCCAGGCCTGAAGCTCTGTTTCCAACGCAGGGGTGCGTCCCTCCGCGTCGAGCCTCCAAACCCAGCGGACGGCGTCCGCCTCAATCTCGTTTGCGTGTTCTCGGCCGCTCATCAACTACCTTACGATCTTCCAACGCTTCGCCCTCGGCCCGCAGGGCTTTGAGGATCAGACGCATGCCCTTCACGGCGTCATTCTCCACAGTACTTTCGCTCACCCCCAGCAGGCGGGCGATGTCCCGCTGGGGCACGCCTTCGATCTTCCGCAACTCGAAGATCCGCCGGCACCGGTCGGGCAATCCAGCGATCAGCCGCTGGACCCTGGCCAGTTCCTGTCTCGACGCCGTCGTCCGTTCTGCGGACGGCTCTTCGGAACAGACGGTTGACGCGTCCCTTTCCGTAAAGGCCTCGAACCGGACGATCTTCGCCCGCCGCATCCGTTCGGTGAGCAGGTTGCGCACGATCTGGAAGAAGTAGCCGTCCGGCCGCTCGATGTGATCGACGCTGTCGAGGGCCGAGAGCTTGCAGTAGGCCTCCTGGATCAGGTCGTCGATGTCCTCGGCGCTGACAAGGGAACGGCGCAGCCAGACGCGAACGGCGCCTTCGTGAGGCATAACCTCGCGCCCCACCCAAGCCACGATGTGCCGTCTATTCGGCGCCACGCTGCGACATCCCCCTGGCCGCTCCCGATAGCCTACATGGATCAGACGGTCGGGGCGCGGGCTTCCTTAACGGCCGCAGCGGCGGGCGGGACGGCGATGTCCGGTTGCTGGATGCAAGGGCGGTTTGGCATTGCTTTCATGGACGATGCTGACGAGCCTGCATCTCCTTCCAGCGCTGGATACCCTGCCCCATGAATGCGATGCCCTCGTTCAAGCCTCCCGAGAAACGGGCCACCAAGGCCGAGCTTTGCGCGGCGATGCCCCTTCTGGCCGACGCCGAGGGCGTCTGGGAGGGTTGGTACCGCTACTATGACGCCAAGACCGGGGCTCTGACCGACCAGCACAGGTCGCGGCTGCTGTGCCGGGTGCCCGAGGACGGGCCCCACCCCTACCACCAGACCAACTACTATTTCTGGGAGGACGGCCGCAGCGAGGTGCGCGATTTCCCGGCCTGGTACGACGCCGGCCGCATCTGGTGGGACAACGATCTCATCAAGGGCTGGGCCGCGGCCTTCCAGCCGGACGACTACAACCGCTCCACCTGCCTCAACTGGACGCGCAAGGGCGACGATGGCCTCTATCTCTATGAGATGATCCAGGTGTCGGCCGACAACAAGCACCGCGCCCGCACCTGGCAGTGGTTCCGCGACGATGTCTGCTTCCAGCGCACCCTGATCGACGAGGTCTTCGTCACCAAGGACTGGCAGAACTGGACCGACAACGGTCCTCCGAACGTCTAGCGCCCCTGCCCCTCGCCCGGGCGAAGACACCGCGATGCGGAGAAATCGCCCGGGCGCAATTGCATCGTCGGCGGCTTGCCCCTAGGTCAGGCTCATGACTGACATTGCGGCCGATACCTCCACCCCCGCGCCCCTGTCGCGTCGGGAGTTCCGGATGGTGCTCGCCGGCCTGATGATGGCCATGGTCCTGGCGGCGCTGGACCAGAACATCGTCTCCACCGCCCTGCCGCGCATCGTCAGCGACCTCGGCGGCCTGGCCCACCTGTCTTGGGTGGTGACGGCCTTCATGCTCACCGCCACCATGACAACGCCGCTCTACGGCAAGCTGTCGGACACCTATGGGCGCAAGCCCCTGTTCTATGTCGCCATCGGTCTTTTCCTGCTGGGCTCGGCCTTGTGCGGCGTCGCCCAGAGCATGGGCCAGTTGATCGCCTTCCGCGCCTTGCAGGGGCTGGGAGCGGGCGGGCTGATGACCCTGGCCCAGACTACCATCGGCGACATCCTCGAGCCCCGCGAGCGGCCCCGCTACCAGGGACTGTTCACCGGCGTCTGGGCCGTGTGCAGCGTCACCGGCCCCCTGATCGGCGGCTTCCTCACCTCGGCCCTGTCCTGGCGGTGGATCTTCTACGTCAACCTGCCGGTCGGGGCCCTGGCCCTGTTCCTGATCTCGATCGCCCTGAAGAAGAAGAACGCGCCGGTGCGCCACCAGCTCGACTATCTGGGGGTGGTGCTGGTGATGGCGGCGACCAGCGCCATCATGCTGGTTCTGAGCTGGGGCGGCGCCGAATATGGATGGCGCTCGCCGCAGATCCTCGGCCTGGCCGCCGGGGCCCTGGTGCTGGCGGCCGCCCTGTTCTTCCAGGAACGCCGGGCGCCCGAGCCGATCATCGCGCTCGACATGTTCAAGAACATGGTCTTCCGCATCGGCGCCTCTGTCACCGGCCTGAACTCCCTGGGGATGTTCGGGGTGATGGTGTTCATGTCCCTGTATTTCCAGCTGGTCCTGGGGGTCGAGCCGTATCAGGCGGGCCTGCTGCTGACGCCGCAGATCGGCGGCATGATCCTGGCCTCGGTGCTGGGCGGGCACATCGTCTCCCTCACCGGGCGCTACAAGGCCTTCCTGGTGGCGGGCTGCGCCACGACGGCCTCGACCATGGTCGCCATGTCCTACTTCACCTCCCACAGTCATGGCGCCCTGCCGATCGAGCTGTGCCTGGCGGTTATGGGCTGCGGGATGGGCCTGACCATGCCCAACATGACCGTCGCGGTTCAGAACGCCGTCCCGCGCGAACGACTGGGCGCCGCCACCGCGACCCTGTCCTTCACCCGCTCCCTGGGCGGCGCCATGGGGGTCTCCCTGTTCGGGGGCCTGATGACCGTGCGCCTCACCGAGGCGCTGACCCAGCGCGCCCTGGGGGTCGACGCCGCTGAGCTGCTGCAGAGCGGCATCGGCAAGATCGCGGCGATGGAGCCGGTGAGGAAGGCCCTGGTCATCTCGGCCTACCGTGAGGCCATCGGCTCGGTGTTCGTGGTCGCCGCGGCGGTGGCGGCGGTGTCGTTCCTGCTGGTGCTGCTGATGCCCGAACTGCCCCTGCGCAGTCGCGACGACCGCGAGACGGAACCCCTGCTGGAAACCTAGGGCTGTCGCCGCGGACGCTGACGCGCCGCCCTACCCCAGAAAGTCGATCAGCACCCGGGCGGTGGCGGCGGGATTGTCCTGCTGGGTGAAGGAGCCCACGTCGGGAATCACCACAGCGCGACCGTCGCGCAGGCCCGCCAGCCCCGCCTCGCGGAACTGGTGGTAGCCGCCGTTGGCCCCGTAGATCAGCAGGGTCGGGGCGGTGATGCGCGGCAGGTAGGTGACCACCCGGCCCACCCCGACCCCCAGGAACGACGGCCGCACCCACGGCCCGGCCTTGGCGCGACTGGCGTTCTGCTCCTCGTGGATGGCCCGGTCTGTGAAGCCGAACACCTTGGCGGTCTCCTCGAAGGGGCGCACCAGGGGCTGGTTGCCGGGTCCCCAGGTCTTGTCCGCGGTCTTGGCGTCGCCGGCGAGGATCTCGGACAACGGCCGCGCGGTGCCGAGCGCCACGCTCAGCAGCACCAGCTTGCGCACCCGCTGCGGCCACAGCGCCGCCATCACCACCGAGATGCAGCCCCCCAGCGAGGTGCCCACCAGGTCGAAGGTCTCAACGCCCAAGACGTCCAGCGCGGCCATCACCGCCGCGGCGGTCTCAGGCAGGGTCTGCACCAGGGGCGGCGGGCCGCTCACCGCGGAGTCGCCGTGGCCGGGGGGATCAAAGGCGATCACCTTGTGGGTCCGCGCCAGGTCGGGGGCCACGTGGCGCCAGTCGGCCACCCAACCGCCCAGCTTGGGCAGCAGCACCAGGGGCGGTCCCTCTCCCAGGGTGACATAGTGCAGGCGCAGGCCCGCGCGCTCGACGAAGCCCTCTCCGGTCCAGGGGGGTGTCGGGGCGGCGGCGGTGGCCTCGGCCATGGGGAACTCTCCTCGCGGCGATGGCCGGATGTCGCAGGTTCCCGCGCCCCGCCGCATGGATCAAGCCCCGCCGCGTCGGCCGTCGCCCTCGTCCGACAGGCGATCAGGCCGCCGCCCCTGGGACGATTGCGCTTGGGCCGGACACGGGGCTCGTGATGTGCTGGCGCGCGCACCGAAAGAGGCCTGCTCATGAGCGACACCGCGACCACCGCCCCCACGGCGCCGATCCGCAGGGCCTACATCGACGGCCCCTTCGGCCAGGTCCATTACCGCGTCGCCGGAACCCCCGGCCCGGGCAACAAGCCCCCCCTCATCCTGCTGCACCAGACGCCCAAGTCCGGCTGGGAATACGAGCCGATCATGCCGCATCTGGGCGTCGACCGGGTGGTGATCGCCCCGGACACCCCGGGCTACGGCGCCAGCGACGCCCCGCCGGGGGCGGTGCGCATCGAGGACTATGCCGACGGCTTCCTGAGGCTGATGGCTGATCTGGCCGCCGCGGGGGTGGTGGACCCCGGGCCCTTCGACGCCATGGGCATGCACACCGGCTCGCTGCACGCGACCCAGATGGCCCTGGCGGGGCCCGGCAAGGTCCGCCGCATCATCCTTTTGGGGCTCGCCGCCTACGACCCCGAGACCCGGGCGAAGAAGCTGGAGGGCCTGAAGACCTACGCCCGGCCCAAGGCCGACCTCTCCCACATCGAGGCCGTCTGGAAAATCATGGAGGGGCTTTTCGACCCGCGCACCACCCCCGAATGGCGCCACAAGTCCCTGGCCGAGAACCTGCGGGCGGGCGGCAACATGTCCAACGCCTATGCCGCCGTCTACCGCTACGACTTCCAGCGCGCCCTCGGCGAGGTCTCTGTCCCCGCCCTGGTCCTGCGCCCCGACGACGACCTCGCCGAGGTCACCGCCCGAGAGGCCGGCCGCCTGCCCCACGGCCGGATGGTCTCCATCCCCAACGCCAAGCACGGGGTGTTGGAACTGGAGACCGACCGCATGGTCGGCCTGATCCGCGACTTCCTCGACCGGGCGGCCTGAGATGGCGCCTCCCTTGCGCCAGATGAAGCTGGCGGTGTTCATCCACAACGGCGGCGCCCATCCCGGAGGCTGGCGCTATCCCGGGGCGCAGAGCGACCTGCACGACTTCGAGCTATATCGCCATCTGGTCCAGACGGCCGAGCGCGGCAAGTTCCACGTCTATTTCGCCGGCGACGCCCAGGGCTACCACCACATCGAGGGCGCCGACGCCTTCGCCGCCTCCGACAACGGCGGCAAGCTGGAGCCCACCACCCTGTTGGCCGCCTTGTCGGTGATCACGCGCGACATCGGCCTGATCGGCACCGCCTCGACCACCTACAACGAGCCCTACGCCATCGCCCGCCGGTTCGCCTCGCTCGATCACCTGAGCCACGGCCGGGCCGGCTGGAACGTGGTCACCTCGACCACCGACAGCGAGGCGCGGAACTTCGGCCGCGACGGCAACCTCGACCACGACCAGCGCTACGAGCGGGCCGAGGAGTTCGTCGACGTGGTCAAGGCCCTGTGGGACTGCTGGGAGGACGGCTCGCACCTGCGCGACCAGGCCGCCGGCCGGTATTTCGACCCCGGCAAGGTCCACGCCCTGGGCCACAAGGGCCGCTTCTTCCAGGTGAACGGCCCCTTGAACGTCGGCCGGCCGCCGCAGGGTCATCCCATCATTGTCCAGGCCGGGGGCTCGGAGGTGGGCCGCAACCTCGCCGCCCGCACCGCCGACCTGGTGTTCACGGCCCAGTCGTCCGTGGCCAAGGGCCAGGCCTTCTACGCCGACATGAAGGCCCGCGCGGCAGGCTTCGGCCGCGACCCAGACCAGATGCTGATCTTCCCCTCCATGCAGCTGATGGTGCGCAGCACCGAGGCTGAGGCCCGCGCGGCGCAGGAGGAACTCCTGGCGCTGATCCCCCTGGACCTGGCGGTCAGCAAGCTGCAGACCTTGCTCGGCGGCTTTGACCTGTCGGCCTGGCCCCTCGACGGCCCGCTGCCCGAGGTCCCGCCCACCGAGGGCGGCCAGTGGGTGCAGCAGCAGATCCTCGCCATGGCCCGCGACGAGGGCCTGTCCATCCGCCAGCTCGCCCGCCGCGTCAGCGTCTCGCGCGCCTCCGTCTCGGCGGCCGGCACGCCGGAGGCCATCGCCGACCTGTGCGAAGCCTGGTTCACCGGCGGCGCCGCCGATGGCATCTCCCTGGCGCCCAACTACCTGCCCGGCGGCCTCGACGACTTCGTCGATCAGGTGGTGCCGATCCTGCAGGCGCGGGGCCTGTTCCGCACCGACTACGAAGGCGCCACCCTGCGCGAGAACCTCGGCCTGTCCCGCCCCGTCAACACCTTCGTCGAGCACCCCGACCGCGGCGTGGAGCCGGACATGTGGGCGAAGGTCGGGCGAACCTAGCCACGTCAGGTGGGCGCGGCTATGGACGGCGGCATGACGCCCCCCGCCCAGCCCAGTCTCCTAGGCCCCCGCGTGCGGCTGGATCCGATGACCGCCGCCGATGCGCGCGCCCTTGTCGCCGCCGCCGCGGACGGGGAATTGTGGGGCCTGACGGTGACCACCGTGCCCCGCTCAGGCACCATCGATGACTATATCGCCGTCGCCCTGGCCGGCGCCGAGGCCGGGACGATGCTGCCGTTCGTCACCCGCCTGGCCGCCGACGGCCGCGTGGTCGGCAGCACCCGCTTCTGGCGGATCGATGCCAAGAACCGCAAGGCCGAGATCGGCCATACCTGGATCGCCCGCGCCTGGCAGCGCACCTTCGTCAACACCGAGGCCAAGTTCCTGATGCTCACCCATGCCTTCGAGGTGATGGATCTGGTGCGGGTCGAATTCCAGACCGACGAACTGAACAGCGCCTCGCGCGCCGCCATCGCCCGGATCGGCGCCGTGCAGGAGGGCGTGCTGCGCAACGAGCGGATCATGCCGGGCGGTCGCAAGCGCAATTCCGTGGTCTTCAGCATCATCGACGCCGAATGGCCCACGGTGAAGGCGGCGCTTCTGCGCCGGCTGGCATAGGCGCCGACGCGGCATGGTTCGTTAACGACGATCGGGTGTTGTGCGGGCCATGCAGCGCGAGACCCCGCCTCCGGCCGGAACGCCCAGCGACCGACTGCTGGGCCCCCTGATCGATGCGCACGCCTGCGGCGACTGCGTGGCCTGCTGTCAGGTGCTGAAGATCGACGAGCCCGAGCTGCAGAAGCCGGCCAACACCCTGTGCAGTCACTGCACCGGCTCGGGATGCGTCATCTACGAGACAAGGCCGCCCGTCTGCCGCGCGTGGAACTGCGCCTGGCGACGCCTGGCCGACATGCCCGACGCCTACCGGCCCGACCGGCTGGGGGTGATGTTCGCCCTCGACCGCGTCACGCCCCCCGCCTCGGTGTTCGAGAACGCCTTCATCGTCGGGCGGGCCCTCCACGGGTCCGACGCCTATCGGACCACCGACGCCAAGCGCGCCTTCGGCCTGCTCGCCCGGCGGCCGCTGCCCGTGTTCGCCAATGTGGACGGCGTGAACTTCCTGGTCTGGCCGCAGCAGCCCCTCGCCGACGCCATCCTCAACCCGGCCACCACCCGGCGCCAGGACCTCGTCCCGCGCGGCCGCGCCTGGCTCGCCGCCTACGCCCCCATCGCCCGTGCGGTGGCCGGCCCCCAGGCCTGCCTGCCGCAAGGGGTGTGATCGCGCGTCGGCCTCAGACCTCGGGGTCGAACACCGCCCCCGGGAGCCCTGGCGTGTCCGCCTGCATCGCATAGACCCCGCCGGGCGTGGCGTCGGCGGGATCTGAGGCGCTGGTCACGTAGAGGGTGCGAAGGTCCGGGCCGCCGAACCGGGGCATGGTCGGCTTTCGCGCCGGAACCGGGTATTGCGCCATCAGCCGGCCATCGGGATCGTAGCGATGCACCCGCCCGCCCTCATACAGGGCGCTCCAGTAGCAGCCGTCGATGTCTACCGCCGCCCCGTCCGGCCGTCCGCGGTCGGCGCCCTGGGGATCCAGCTGGACGAACGGCCGCGGGTTGGCGGCCTCTCCGGTGGCGGGGTCGTAGTCGTAGCGACGCACGACGAAGCGCGGGGTGTCGGCGTGGTACATCGTTCGCCCGTCCGGCGAGAATGCGAGGCCGTTGGAGGTCGTGAGTCCGGAGGCGAGCACCGCCAGTCCGAGGCGGTCCAGGCGATAAAGGTTCGCCCGCCCCTGCCGGCTTTCGTCCATCGTCCCCAGCAGGAAGCGGCCTCGAGGATCCACGGCCCCGTCGTTGAACCGGCTCGAGGCCGTATCCTCCGGGTTGCCCGCCAGCAGGCGCCCTGGCCGGCCGGCCTCGTCCAAGAGCCACACCCCCGAGCGCATCCCGGCCACCAGCCCGCCGCCCCGGACCAGGGCGATGCAGCCGGTGTCCTCCTCCACGGGCCAGCAATCGTGCGCGCCCGTGGCTGGCTCATAGCGGTGGAGACGCCGCCCGGAGATGTCGACGAAGAACAGCAGCCCCCGCGCCGCGTCCCACACCGGCGACTCGCCCAGCGCCGTCCCCGCCTCAAGGACGCAGCGGAAGGTCATGGCGCGCGCTTTGCCCGGGAGGCAGGCTTGGGCTTAGCCTTGGGCGACAACCTGGGCTTGGTCGGGGACTTGGGCTTGGCCTTGGACGTGGGCGGAGCCGCCGGCGGCGGCGCGGTGCGGACCCGCTGCACGGCCTGGCGCCAGCCGGCCAGTTGCGCGTCCCGGTCGGCGTCCCCCAGCGCCGGCTCGCACCGGACATCGGCGGTCCAGAGGGCGGCGATGTCGTCCAGCGAGTCGAACACCCCGCTGCCCAGACCCGCCAGGCAGGCGGCGCCGAAGGCGGTGGTCTCGGCCACCTTGGGCCGCACCACCGGCAGATTCAGCACATCGGCCAGGCGCTGCAGGAAATAGCCGTTGGCGGCCATGCCGCCGTCGACCTTGAGCGCGGCGGGCGAGACACCGTCGGCCGCCATGGCGTCGATGAGGTCGCGGGTCTGGTAGACCGCGCTGTCCACCCCGGCCCGGGCGATCTCGGCCCGTCCCGAGGCCCGCGACAGGCCGATCAGGGCGCCGCGGGCGTCCGGATCCCAATAGGGCGCCCCCAGCCCCGTGAAGGCCGGCACCAGATAGACGCCGCCGGTGTCGGGAACGGACCGAGCCAGGGACTCCACCTCCGACGCCTTGGAGAACAGCCCCAGCCCGTCGCGCAGCCACTGGATGGTCGACCCGGCCGACAGGATCGAGCCCTCCATGGCGTAGGTGGTCTGGCCGCCGATGCGATAGGCGATGGTGGTCAGCAGGCGGTTGTCCGACAGCACCATCTTGTCCCCGGTGTTGAGCACCAGGAAGGCGCCGGTGCCGTAGGTGCTCTTGACCTCGCCCACCGCGAAGCCCGCCTGGCCCACCAGGGCCGCCTGCTGGTCGCCCGCCACGCCGCGGATCGGCAGGGCCTCGCCCAGCACCGCCGGATCGCACAGGCCAAAATCGCCGGCGCTGTCGCGCACCTCTGGGAGGCAGGCGATCGGCACGTGGAAGAGGTCGCACAGCTCCTCGTCCCAGCGCCCGCGGACGATGTCGTAGAGGGCGGTGCGGCTGGCGTTGGTGGCGTCGGTCACATGCTCCCGGCCCCCGGTCAGCCGCCAGATCAGGAAGCTGTCCACGGTGCCGAAGGCCAGCTGGCCGGCCTTGGCCGCCGCCCGGGCGCCGGGGGTGTTGTCGAGGATCCACGCCAGCTTGGTCGCCGAGAAATAGGGATCCAGCAGCAGGCCGGTCTTCGCCCGCACGAGGGCCTCGTGCCCCGCCTCGGCCAGCTGGCGACAGCGCTCGGCGGTGCGGCGGTCCTGCCAGACGATGGCGTTGTGAATCGGGGCGCCGGTCTTGCGGTCCCACACGAGGGTGGTTTCGCGCTGGTTGGTGACGCCGATGGCCGCCACCGGGCGGTCCTTGGCCTTCATCTGCTTCAGCACCCGGCGCGCCGTCGACAGGGTCGAGGCCCAGATCAGCTCCGGGTCGTGCTCGACCCAGCCGGACTGCGGGTAGATCTGTTCGAACGGCCGCTGTTCCAGACCCAGGATCGACCCTCGAGTCGAGAAGGCGATGGTCCGGCTGGAGCTGGTGCCCTGGTCGATGGCGAGAAGGACGGGACGGGGCATGCGTCGGGCTCCTGGCGGCGGACCCGACCTTTAGAGCATCGGATCGGTCCCTTGTCAGGCGGCTCGCATGGCGAGCGGCCCCGACAAACCGGTTGAACCCTAAGGCCCCGCCCGCCAGACAGGGGAGGAACCAACAGGGAAACTGACCCGTGTCCATCGAAATCATCGGGCTGTTGTGGCCGTCGCGGGGCTCGGAGGCCCATCCCGAACGCGCCAAGTTCGAGCCCGACTTTCCCATCGAGCACGCCCGAGGCTACGAGGCCGCCGGCTATGACCGGGTGCTGGTCGCCCAGACGGCGCGCAGCGCCGACAGCATCGTCGTCGCCTCCCAGGTTCTCGCCTCCACCACCCGCCTCAAGGTCATGCTCGCCCACCGTCCGGGCTTCATCGCCCCGACCATGGCCGCGCGGATGCTGGCGACCCTGGACGCCATGAGCCACGGCCGCCTGGCCGTGCACATCATCACCGGCGCCAGCGACGTCGAGATCCGCAACGACGGCGACTATTCCGCCAAGGAGGGCCGCTACGCCCGCAGCCGCGAATATGTCGAGATCCTGCGCGCCGTCTGGGCGGCCGAAGCCCCCTTCGACTACGAGGGCCAGTTCTACAAGTTCGAGCAAGCCTTCTCCGAGCCCAAGCCCTTCAACGGCCATGACATCCCCGTCTTCTGGGGTGGCAGCACCCCCCCGGCCATCGAGGGCGCGGGCGCCTGCGCCGACGTCTACGCCATGGGCAGCGGCACGGTGGAGCGGGTCTCCGCCCAGGTCGAGCAGGTTCGCGCCGCCGCCGCCGCCCACGACCGCGATCCGGAGTTCTGCATGTCGGTGCGCCTGATCATGGGCGACACCGAGGAGGCCGCCTGGAACAAGGCCCACGCCATCCTCGACACCATCGAGCAGTACCAGGCCACGCACGGGGTCATCGGCCGCGGCCAGGGGGAATTCGACGAGCGTCGCCTCGCCGCCGCCCTGGCCTTCAAGGAGGGCCCCGACAAGCGCCTGTGGACCGGCCTCACCGAGGCCACCAAGGGCCGCGCCACCGTCCTCAGTCTGGTGGGAACGCCGGAACAGCTCACCGAGGCGCTGATGGGCTACTACGACATCGGCATCCGCAGGTTCCTGATCACCGGCTTCGAGCCGGTCATCGACGACGCCGAGATCGGCGAGAAGCTCCTGCCGATGTTCCGCGCCGCCGCCGCCGCCAGGTAGCGGGTCTCTAAAAAGGGCGGCCGATCAGCTCGCCAGCTGCGGCTGCGGCGCGCAGACGAACTGGCCGGCCAGGGTGCCGTCGCGCAGGTAGACCCAGATCTGCGCCGCCTGGCCGCTGCGGGCGAACCGCACCCCGAGCCCTCGGGCCGCGGCCTCGGCCTTGGCGCCGCTGCGGAAGACCATGGCGTTGGCGAAGGCGTCGGATTTGACGGTCCAGCCGTCCTGATCGGGCATAACGGAAATCACGTGGACCATGGAGATCCTCCTGGGTACTGAGGGCTCCCTAGCCCCTCCGCATGTAGGGACGATGACGCCGGCGGCAACGCGGCGATAATCAAAGGAAAGTGACTTGCGCGGGGCGCTGGATCGCGCGCGCGCCGCCGCCTATATGGAGCAGCCCCCGGCCAGCGGGGGCGAGGCCGACAGGCGGGCAAGATGGCGGCAATCCGTCTGGCAGGCCGCTCGCCGCCCTAGGATGCGGCCGCTCAAGGCCGTCTTTGAAGAGTTTGGAAACGCCGCCCATGGGGCTAAGCATCATCGAGAAACTGTGGCGCCAGCACGAGGTCGCCCTCCTGCCTGACGGCAGCAGCCTGATCTACATCGACCGGGTGCTGCTGCATGAGCGCACCGGCTCCATCGCCCTCAAGAGCCTGGCCGAAGCGGACCGCGCGGTGCGCAATCCGGGCCAGGACATGGTGGCGATGGATCACATCGTCGACACCTTCGAGCACCGCAGCGACGACACCACCATGCCGGGCGGCAAGGCCTTCATCCAGGAGACCCGCGAGGCGGCGCGCGAGGCGGGCATCCGCGTGCTCGACGTCAACGACCCCCTGCAGGGCATCGTCCATGTGGTCTCGCCCGAGCTCGGCTACGCCCAGCCGGGCCTGACCATCGTCTGCCCCGACAGCCACACCTGCACCCAGGGGGCGGTGGGCGCCCTGGCCTGGGGCATCGGCTCCACCGAGGCCGAGCACGCCCTGGCTACCCAGACCCTGGTGGTGCGCAAGCCCAAGATGATGCGGGTGACCTTCGACGGCGCCATCGGCCCCGGCGTGACCGCCAAGGACATGATCCTGCATCTGATCAGCACCCACGGCGCCGCCGGCGGCTCCGGCTATGCCGTGGAGTTCACCGGCTCGGCGGTGGAGGCCCTGTCCATCGAGGCCCGCCTGACGCTGTGCAACATGGCGGTGGAGTTCGCCGCCTGGACGGGCCTGTGCCCCCCCGACGCCAAGACCCTGGACTATGTGAAGGGCCGCCCCCTCGCCCCGACGGGCGAGGCCTGGGATCAGGCCGCCGCCGACTGGATGGCCCTGCGCAGCGACGCCGACGCGGTCTACGACAAGGACATCCGGATCGACGCCTCGGCCATCTCGCCGATGGTCACCTGGGGAACCAGCCCGCAGCACGCGGTGGGCCTGGCCGGGGTGATCCCCGACCCCGAGGCCTATGCCGACCCCAAGACCCGCGACGCCGCCCGCGCCGCCCTGGCCTATATGGGGCTGGAGCCGGGCATGGCCCTGGAAGGCCTGCCGATCCAGTCGGCCTTCATCGGCAGCTGCACCAACGGCCGCATCACCGACCTGCGCGCCGCCGCCGCCGTTCTGAAAGGCCAACACGTCGCCGATGGGATCCGCGCCATCGTCGTGCCGGGCTCCATGCAGGTGCGCGCCCAGGCCGAGGCCGAGGGGCTCGACCAGGTGTTCAAGGACGCCGGCTTCGAATGGCGCAAATCCGGCTGCTCCATGTGCTTCTTCGCCGGGGGCGAGCATTTCGGCGAGGGCGAGCGGGTGGTGTCGTCCACCAACCGCAACTTCGAGAACCGCCAGGGGCCGCGCACCCGCACCCACCTGGCCAGCCCGGCCACCGTCGCCGCCTCGGCCATCGCCGGGCGGCTGACGCGCGCGGAGGTCTGAGATGGAAAAGTTCACCCACCTCGAGGCCGTCGCCGCCCCGCTGCTGCGGGCCAATATCGACACCGACGCCATCATCCCCTCGCGGGAGATGAAGCGGGTGTCCAAGTCGGGCCTGTCGGTCGGACTGTTCGCCGACTGGCGCTACACCGACGTCAAGGCGCGGGTCGAGAACCCCGACTTCGTGCTCAACCAGGACCCTTACCGCGCCGCGCCGATCCTGATCGCCGGGACCAACTTCGGCTGTGGCTCGTCGCGCGAGCACGCCGTCTGGGCGCTCAAGGAGTTCGGGGTGCGCTGCATCATCGCCCCGTCCTTCGGGGCCATCTTCCAGAGCAACTGCGTGCGCAACGGCATCCTGCCGGTGGTGCTGCCGGAGGATCAGGTCCTGGCCCTGGCCGCCCAGGTCGGCGCCGACCGCCAGGCGCGCCTGTCGGTGGACCTGGAGCAGCAGGTGGTGGTCGCGCCGGACGGGTCCCGCCACCCGTTCGACATTCCCCCCGCCGACAAGGAGATGCTGATCGAGGGCCTCGACCTGATCGGCGTCACCCTCAAGCGCGCCGCCCAGATCGGCGACTTCGAAACCGCCTATCGTCGGATGCGGCCCTGGCGCAAGCTGGACCTGCGCGGCGCCGATGGCGACAAACTCAATGGAATAGGCACCGAATGAGCACCGACGGACTTCCCCTGGCCGGCCTCAAGGTCGTCGAATTCACCCACATGGTGATGGGCCCGACCACCGGCATGGTGCTGGCCGACCTCGGCGCCGAGGTGATCAAGATCGAGCCCAAGGAGGGCGACAACACCCGCCGCCTGGGGGGCTCGGGCGCCGGCTACTTCCCCATGTATTCGCGCAACAAGCTCAGCCTGGCCGTGGACCTCAAGGCGCCAGAAGGCAAGGCCATCGCCCTCGACCTGATCAAGGGCGCCGACATCGTCATCGAGAACTTCCGTCCCGGGGCCATGGACGCCCTGGGCTTCGGCTACGAGGCCCTGTCGAAGGACAATCCCGGCCTGATCTACTGCTCGGACAAGGGCTTCCTCGCCGGACCCTACGAGCATCGCGCGGCCCTGGACGAGGTCGCCCAGATGATGAGCGGACTGGCCTATATGACCGGCCCCCCCGACCGGCCCCTGCGCGCCGGCGCCTCGGTGATCGACGTCATGGGCGGCATGTTCGGGGTCATCGGCGTCCTCGCCGCCCTGCAGCAGCGCCACGCCACCGGCCGCGGCCAGCTGGTCAAGAGCGCCCTCTACGAGAGCTCGGTGTTCCTGGTCGGCCAGCACATGGCCCAGTTCGCGGTCACCGGTAAGGCCGCCCAGCCGATGCCGGTGCGCATCTCCGCCTGGGCCATCTACGACCAGTTCACCACCAAGGACGGCGAGCGGGTGTTCGTCGGCGTGGTGTCCGACGGACAGTGGAAGGCCTTCTGCGCCGCCTTCGATCTGAAGGACTTCGCCGCCGACGAGGCCCTGGCCAAGAACAACGGCCGCGTCGCCGCCCGCGACCGCATCATGCCGGTCGTCCAGGCCCTGTTCGCCGGCTACACTAAGGCTGATCTGCTGGCCAAGCTGGAGACCATCGGCCTGCCCTTCGCGCCTATCGTGCGGCCAGAGGACCTGTTCGAGGACGCCCACCTGACCCATGGCGGCGGCCTGGTCCCCCTGACCCTGCCCGACGGCAAGCAGACCAACCTGCCCGCCCTGCCCATCGAGATGGACGGCAAGCGCTTTGGCCTGCACCGCGACCTCACCCGACCGGGCGACGACACCCGCGCGGTGCTGGCCCAGGCCGGCTACTCCCCCGAAGCCATCACCCAACTGTTCGACAGCGGCGTCGTCGCGGAACCGGAAGCCCGATGATCGCCGCGAAAAGCTACGCCGCCCACAACGCCGGCGCGGCGCTGAAGCCCACCCCCCTGGACCGGCGCGACCCGGGGCCCGAGGATGTGGTCATCGACATCCTCTACTGCGGCGTCTGCCATTCGGACCTGCATCTGGTGAAGGACGACCTCGGCTGGAGCCGGTTCCCCATGGTCCCCGGCCACGAGATCGTCGGCGTCGTCTCCGCCGTCGGCTCGGCGGTCACCGGGCACAAGGCCGGCGACCGGGTCGGGGTCGGCACCATGGTCAACTCCTGCCGCCACTGCGTGCATTGCGACGAGGGCGAGGAGCAGTTCTGCCGCCAGCAGATCGGCACCTATGGCTCGATCGACCGCGACGGCTCGGTCACCATGGGCGGCTATTCCACCAAGGTGACGGTCAACGAGCATTTCGTGCTCAAGATTCCGGACGGCCTGGACATGGCCGCGGCGGCGCCCCTGCTGTGCGCCGGGGCGACCACCTGGTCGCCGCTGAACCACTGGAAGACTGGACCGGGCTCCAAGGTCGGGGTCGTCGGCCTGGGCGGCCTCGGCCATATCGCCGTCAAGCTGGCGGCCGGTCGCGGGTCGGTGGTGACGGTGATCTCCACCTCGCCGGCCAAGCGCGAGGACGCCCTGGCCCTGGGCGCCCACGACTTCCTGGTGTCCACCGACGCCGAGGCCATGGCCGCGGCCGGCCGGCGCTTCGACCTGGTGCTCAACACGGTCTCGGCCCCTCACGATCTGGACGCCCTGCTGGACATCCTGGCCAAGGACGGCACCATGGTCATGCTGGGCCTGGCCAATGCGCCGATGCCGGTCACCAGCCTGAAGCTGCTGATGGGCCGCCGCAGCGTCGCCGGATCGCCCATCGCCGGCATCCCCGAGACCCAGGCCATGCTCGATTTCTGCGCCGAACACGGGATCGCCGCCGATATCGAGATGATCCGCGCCGACCAGATCAACGACGCCTATGCCCGGCTTGAAAAGGGCGACGTCCGCTACCGGTTCGTCATCGACTGCTCGACCATGGGCTGACGCCCGTCCCCCACGGCCAAGCCTGTTAACGCGGTCTTGGGGGGCCCTGGGCCATGCTGGACCGGTCATGCCTGTCCAGCGCGTTCCTAGTATTGACCCAGCGGCCGTCGACCACGGCGCCATCTTCGAGCAGATGGCCGCCGGCGCCCTTATCCTCGACGCCGTCGGGATCGCCATCGGCGCCAATGCGGCGGCGCGGCGACGGCTGTCCCCCGTCGAGCCCGCCGGTCTGGGCTTCGGGGCGGTCCTCGGCGGCGCCGCGAAGGCGGGGGTTCTGTCGCAACGGGAGGCCGACGCGGTCGCCGACTGGGTCGCGCGCGGGGCCGTGGGGCCCCACCTGTGCGAGCTGTCGGACTCCACCGTCCTGGCCTTCACCTGGACAACCCTCGCCGATGGCGGCGCCCTGATCGAGATCGAGGACGTCACCGCCCACCGCCAGGCGGCGCAGATCGCCCACCGCGATCCCCTGACCGGCCTGCCCAACCGCGTCGAGTTCCGGCTTCGGCTCGAGCAGACCATCGCCCACTGCCTGCGGACCGGCGAGACCGCCGCCGTCCTGTGCATCGACCTCGACCGCTTCAAGTCCATCAACGACACCCTCGGCCACCCCATGGGCGACCTGCTGCTGAAGGCCGTCGCAGACCGGATGCGCGGGGTCCTGCGCACCGAGGATGTGGTCGCGCGGCTGGGCGGGGACGAGTTCGCCGTGCTGCAGCCGGGCAGCTGCACGCCGGGCGCCGCCGAGACCCTGGCCGCACGCCTGATCGACCTGATCGGCCGCACCTATGTCATCAAGGGCCACATGCTCAACATCGGCGCCAGCGTCGGCGTCGCCATGATCCCCGGGGACGGAGAGGACGCCGACCAGATCCTCAAGAACGCCGACCTGGCCCTCTACCGCGCCAAGGGTGACGGCCGCGGCGTGTTCCGCTTCTTCGAGCCGGAGATGAACGCGCGGATGCAGGCGCGGCGGCTGATGGAGATCGACCTGCGCAAGGCCCTGGCGATGCGCCAGTTCCAACTGGCCTTCCAGCCCCAGGTGACCGCCGCCACCGGCGCCATTGTCGGCTTCGAGACCCTGATCCGCTGGGACCACCCGACGCGCGGCGTGCTCGATCCGGAGACCTTCATTCCCCTGGCCGAGGAGATCGGCCTGATCGTCCCGATCGGCGAATGGGTGCTGCGCACCGCGTGTCGCGAGGCCGCCCGATGGGAGCAGCCGGTGAACCTGGCGGTCAACCTGTCGGCGGTGCAGTTCCGCAGCGGCGATCTGGTCCAGACGGTGGTGTCCGCCCTGGCCAGCTCCGGGCTGGACGCCGCGCGGCTGGAGCTGGAGATCACCGAGAACGTGCTGCTCCAGGATACCGAACGGGTGCTCGACACCCTGCGCCGCCTGCGCGCCCTGGGGGTGACAATCTCCATGGACGACTTCGGCACGGGCTATTCCTCGCTCAGCTACCTGCAGAAATTCCCCTTCAGCAAGATCAAGATCGACCAGTCGTTCGTGCGCGCGATGGTCAGCGATCCCGACAGCGCCGCCATCGTCCGCGCCGTCGCGGCCCTCGGCGCCAGCCTGGGGATGCAGACCACGGCCGGCGGGGTGGAGACCCCGGAACAGCTGGCGCAGGTCCAGATCGAGGGATGCCAGCAGGTGCAGGGCGTCCTCACCGGCGGCCCCGTCACCGCGGCGGCGGCGGCCGCCCTCCTGATTCCCCAGCCCGAAGAAAGGCAAGCCTCGTGACCGAAACCATCCATCGCCTCGTCTACTACAGCCGCAACCGGCTAGCCCACTTCGACGAGCGCGGCGCCCAGGATATCGATCAGATCCTGGAAACCAGCCGCATCAACAACGCCGCCGTCGGAGTCACCGGCGCCCTGATGTTCAACGCCGGCTATTTCGCCCAAGTGCTGGAAGGCCCGCAGGAGGCCGTGGAGGCCACCTTCGAGCGGATTCAGCAGGATCCGCGCCACGGCGAGGTCTCGCTGATGTCCTTCGAGCCGGCCGAGCGCAGCTTCGCCGACTGGTCCATGGCCTTCGTCGGCCGGTCCCAGGACGCCCAGGCCCGCTTCGGCGGCATCGCCCGCGCCAGCGGCTTCGACCCGGCGGCCCTCTCGGGGGACCGGGTCTGCGAGATTCTGCACGACCTGCTGATCGAGGAAGAACTGGCGGCCTGACCCGCCCGGACTTCCTCGAACCCTCCGCCGACCCCATATCATGGGTGGCGCGCGGCCCTTCCCCTGGGGTAGGAGCGTGCGAAGGCAACAGTTCGGGCAGGATCATGAGCGGTCAATTCATCGAAGTCAGTGAAGTCGGTCCCCGCGACGGCCTGCAGAGCATCGCCCCGATCATGCCGACCCAGGCCAAGAAGGCCTGGATCAAGGCCGAGGCCGCCGCCGGCGTGCGCGAGATCGAGGTCGGCTCCTTCGTCCCGGCCCGGATCCTGCCGCAGCTGGCCGACACCGCCGAGATCGTCGCCTATGCCCGGACCATCCCCGGCCTCACCGTCGCGGTGCTGGTGCCCAACTTCAAGGGCGCCCAGGCGGCCATCGAGGCCGGCGCCCACAAGATCACCATCCCCCTGTCGGTCTCCGAGACTCACAGCCTCGCCAACGTCCGCCGCACCCATGTGCAGATGATCGAGGAGACCCGCCAGATCGCTGGCCTTATCGCCTCCCTGCCCAAGGAACAGCGGCCCAAGTTCGAGGGCGGCCTGTCGACCGCCTTCGGCTGCACCCTGGAAGGCGCCATCCCCGAAGCGGTCATCCTCGACCTGGCCGAGAAGCTGATGGCCGCCGGCTGCGACGAGGTGGGCCTCTCGGACACCACCGGCTACGCCAACCCCGCCCAGCTCAAGCGCCTGATCCGGCTCGTCCGCGCCACCGTCGGCGCCGAGCATTGCCAGGGCGTCCACCTGCACAACACCCGCGGCCTGGGTCTCGCCAACGCCCTGGCGGCCCTGGAGGAGGGCATCACCACCCTCGACAGCTCGCTGGGCGGCATCGGCGGCTGCCCCTTCGCCCCAGGCGCCTCGGGCAATATCGTCACCGAGGACCTGGTCTTCATGCTGCAGTCGATGGGCTACGAGACCGGCATCGACCTGCCCAAGCTGCTGGGCGTCCGCGCCCTGGTCCAGGCCGCCCTGCCCGACACCGAAATGTACGGCTTCACCCCCGACGCCGGCGTGCCCCTCGGCTTCACCGACAAGGGCTGGGGGATAGGGGCCGCTGCGTAGGGGGGGGCGCCGATGCTCTTCCGTGCAACGGGGGAGGGTCAGGTTATGCTCCACCGCGCAGCGGGGGAGCTGTCCCGAAGGGACTGAGTGGGCGAACCGTCGCGCCGCCGTTTGCCCCCTCCGACCCCCCGCTCTTCGGCGGGGGCCCACCTCCCCCGCGAAGAGGCGGGGGAGGATCAGAGGCTTATGCTCCCCCGTTCTTCACGGGGGAGCTGTCCCGGAGGGACTGAGGGGGCAAACCGTCGCGCAGCCGCTCGCCCCCTTCGTCACCCGGCTCAGGGCCAGCTCCGAACCTCACCCCTAAGCCGTCATCGTCTCGGTCGTCCTCATCCTGAGGTACGAGCCTCGAAGGACGAGGACGCGCCCTACTTCTTCAACTTGTAGCCGGTCCTGAAGATCCACCAGATCGTGACCAGGCACAGGGCCATGAACAGCAGGGTCATGCCGAAGCTGATGCCCACCTGGACGTCCGAGACCCCGTAGAAGCTCCAGCGAAAGCCGCTGACGAGATAGACCACCGGGTTGAACAGGGTCACTTTCTGCCAGATCGGCGGCAGCATCGAGATCGAATAGAAGCTGCCGCCCAGGAAGGTCAGGGGCGTGACCACCAGCAGGGGGATGAACTGCAGCTTCTCGAAGCCGTCGGCCCACAGGCCGATGATGAAGCCGAACAGGCTGAAGGTCGTGGCGGTCAGCACCAGGAAGCCGATCATCACCAGCGGGTGGGCGATTTCGAACGGCACGAACAGCCGCGCGGTGCACAGGATGATGAGGCCAATGGTGATCGACTTGGACGCCGCCGCGCCGACGTAGCCGACGACGATCTCGAAGGCGGACACCGGAGCCGACAGCACCTCGTAGATGGTGCCGGCGAACTTCGGGAAGAAGATGCCGAACGAGGCGTTGGAGATGCTCTCCGACAGCAGGGACAGCATGATCAGTCCCGGCACGATGAAGGCGCCGTAGCTGACGCCGTCGATCGACGCCATGCGCGAGCCGATCGCCGAGCCGAAGACCACGAAATACAGCGAGGTGGAGATCACCGGCGAGGCGATGCTGCCGAAGGCCGTCCGGAAGAACCGGTGCATCTCGAACCGGTAGATGGCCTGGATCGCGTGCAGGTTCATGTGTCGTCCCTCACCAGGCTGACGAAGATGTCTTCCAGCGAACTTTGGCGGGTCTGCAGGTCGGTGAAGGCGATGCCGAGATCGTCCAGCCGGCGCAGCAGGGCGGGAACCGCCCCGCGATCATCGTCGGGATGGAAGGTGTAGACCAGATCGACGCCGTCGTCGGACAGGGCGAGATCGTAGTCTCCGAGCGCGGCCGGAATGGCGGTCAGGGGCTCCGGCAGGTGCAGGGTCAGCTGCTTCTTGCCCAGCTTGCGCATCAGGTCGGCCTTTTCCTCGACCAGGATCAGCTCGCCCTTGCGGATCACGCCGATGCGGTCGGCCATCTCCTCGGCCTCCTCGATGTAGTGGGTGGTCAGGACGATGGTGACGCCGGAGGCGCGCAGGCCCCGGACCATCTCCCACATGTCGCGCCGCAGTTCGACATCGACCCCCGCGGTCGGCTCATCCAGGAACAGGATGGTCGGCTCGTGCGACAGGGCCTTGGCGATCAGGAGGCGACGCTTCATGCCGCCGGACAGGGTCACGATCTTGGCGTCGCGCTTGTCCCACAGGGACAGGTCGCGCAGCACCTTCTCGATGTAAGCGGGATTGCGCGGTTTGCCGAACAGGCCGCGGCTGAAGCTGACCGTCGCCCACACCGTCTCGAAGGCGTCGGTGGACAGCTCCTGCGGCACCAGGCCGATCTTGGAGCGGGCCGCGCGGTAGTCCCGCACGACGTCGAAGCCGTCCGCCACGACCCGGCCGGTGCTGGGGTTGACGATGCCGCAGATGATGCTGATCAGCGTCGTCTTGCCCGCCCCGTTGGGGCCGAGCAGGGCGAAGATCTCCCCCGGCCGGATCTCGAGGTCGATGGATTTCAGAGCCTGGAACCCGGACCCATAGGTCTTGGTCAGGCCATGGATGGCGATGATAGGCTGCACTGGGCTCCCCGGAGGTGGTCGCAAGTCTGGGCAGATTGGCCGGGCGCGACAACCGGCCCTGCATATCGGGGCGGACCCTGCCAGGATGCAACCGGCCGTGAACGCCGCGTGGCGCCCACCGCCCCCTCCACCCCGCACCGCTGCAGACGTCACCCTAGTCGCGGCAGTAGCCCTCGACGCCGGCGACGAGGATCAGGCAGTCGGCCTTGTCGGCCAGGTCCGTAAAGCCGGTGCGCGCGCCAACCCCCTTGACCGCGGTCACCGTCTTGCCGGCGCGGGTGAAGGTCAGGCCGCCCTCCGTGGCCCAAGCCTGGTATTCGGCCTGGCCGTCGAGGTTGTCCTTCAGGGTGATCGGATACAGGCCTGTGGCCGCGTTGCGGGCCTTGATGTCGAGGAACAGCCCCTCAGGCCCCGCCCACAGCCCGACCAGATCGTCAGCCGAGGGGGCGCTAGGCCCAACGGCGTCGGCCGGCGCCTTCGCCGGGGCATCGGCGGGCGGGGTCGGCCGGGCGGCCTGGTCGGACGCCGCCGGCGGCGGGCTGCAGGCGGCCAGGAGCAGGACGCAGGCCAGGGCGGGCGCGAGGCGGATCATGGCGGTCTCCTTGAAGCAGGCGACGACGAACAGGCGGCGCGGCACAGCCTACCATGGCCTGGCGGAGCGCCGGACCTGCACTAGTAGGCGAAGTCCTCGAACACCCGGTTCAGGTCGCCCTTCCAGGGTCCGTGATACAGGTCGAGGAGCCGCTCGGCCGGGGTGATCCCGCTGTCAGCGATCGCTTCGAGCTCCGCCAGATAGGCGGTCTCGTCGATCATCGAGGCGTTCAGTTCGGCGCGATTTTTCAGGCCGCTGCGGGCGATGGCGACCATGTCGCGGGCCACGTCCTGGGCGGAACGCCCGGCCACGGTGGCCTTGAGCCCCTGGCGGATGACGTCGCCGCGCAGGGCGTTGCGGTCCTGGGGGGTCCAGGCCTTGACGAGGTCCCACGCCGCTTCCAGGGCGGCGTCGTCGTAGTAGATCCCCATCCACAGGGCCGGCAGGGCGCAGATGCGGTTGGCCGGGCCGGAGTCCGCCCCGCGCATCTCCAGATACTGCTTCAGCCGCACCTCGGGGAACAGGGTGGTGAGGTGATCCTCCCAGTCCTTCAGCGTCGGGCGCTCGCCAGGGAGCTCCGGCAGTTCCCCGGCCATGAACTGGCGGAAGGAGCGGCCGGCCACATCGATATAGGTGTGGCCGCGCTTGACGAAATACATGGGCACGTCGAGGGCGTAGGCGGCGTAGTCGCCGAAGGTGAAATCCTTGTCGAAGACGAAGTCCAGCATGCCGGTGCGGTCCGGATCGGTGTCGGTCCAGACATTGGCGCGCGAGGTCAGCAGCCCCGAGGGGCGCCCCTCCACGAAGGGCGAGTTTGCGAACAGGGCGGTGGCGATGGGCTGCAGGGCCAGGCCGACGCGGAACTTCTTGACCATGTCGGCCTCGGACGAGAAGTCCAGGTTGGCCTGCACGGTGCAGGTGCGCAGCATCATGTCGAGGCCCAGCTTGCCGACCTTGGGCATGTAGGCGCGCATGATTCCGTAGCGGCCCTTGGGCATCACCGGGGCGTCTTCGCGCCGCAGGGTCGGGTGGAAGCCGAGGCCCAAAAAGCCGATGTCGAGCTTATCAGCGACCTGTTTGGCCTCATCCAGATGCGAGCGGGTCTCCGCGCAGATCTCGTGGATGGTCGCCAGCGGCGCCCCCGACAGCTCGAACTGGCCGGCCGGCTCCAGGCTGATGGAGGCCTTGTCCCGCTGCAGGGCGATCAGGGTCTCGCCCTCGTAGACCCCTTTCCAGCCGAACGGCATGAGCCCCGTCAGCAAGGCGTGGATGCCGTCGGGCCCATCGTACGGCACCGGACCGAGGGTTCCATGGCGGAAGACGAACTTCTCGTGTTCGGCGCCGACCCGGAAATCGCTCTTCGGCTTTGCGCCCTCGGCGAGGTGCGCGACCATGCGCTCCTGCGTCAGCGGCGGCGACTGGACCTCGCAGTCGGGCATGGACATCCTCCCCAAGGCCAAGGCGCCCCGTTGGCCGCATTGTCTAGTCGCTCGCCACGTGGGCGCCAAGCGGCCTCAAGACAAGTCGCCGTCAAGCGCGCCGGTTCCCCCCCAATCGCCCAGGGCCGCCTGCCACAGAGTCAGGGCGGCGATCGCCGCCGTATCCGCGCGCAGGATGCGCGGTCCCAGGGTCACCGGGGTGACGAAGTCGCAGGCGCGCAGGCGCGCGCGCTCCTGCGGATCAAAGCCGCCCTCCGGCCCGATCAGCACCGCCCAGGCGCCGGGCGCGCCGCCGGCCAGGGCGTTCAGGGCCGGGACCGCCCGCCCCCCCTCGCCGCCCCAGGGCGCCGCGGGGTCGTCCCCCGCCTCATCGCAGAACATCAGCCGCCGGCCCGCCTCCCATCCGTCCAGCATGGCGTCCAGCTTCTGGGGCGCCGCCACCTGGGGCACGTCGAGCCGCCCGGTTTGCTCGGCCGCCTCGGTGGCGATGGCCTGCAGGCGGGCGACGTTGGTGTGGTCGGCATTGGTCCGGCGGCTGGTCATCAGCCGCACCCGCCGCGCCCCCAGCTCCGCCGCCTTCTCGACGATGATCTCCAGGCGCGCCCGCTTCACCAGGGCCACGATCAGGTCCAGGTCGGGGGGCGGGATCTGCGGCCGGATCTGAGCCTCGGGCGCGAGGCTGCAGCCGCGTCGGCCGACCTCGGCCACCCGCGCGCGCCATTCGCCGTCGCGGCCGTTGAACAGATCCACCGGGTCGCCCGGACCCAGGCGCATGACCTTGGTCAGGTAGTGGGCCTGCTCGGCGGTGGGGGCGATGGCGACCCCGGAGACCAAGGGATCGGGGACGAACAGTCGGACCATGGGACGGGGCGACGCTTGCAGACCGGCCACGGCGCCGGCGCGCTCATTTGAGCAGGGCCGGAGCCTTGCGGCCATACAGGACCGCCGCCAGGGCGATCAGGGCGGCGGCGGGGATCAGCAGGCCCGCGGCCATGATCACGAAGGCCCGGTCCAGGCCGTAGCGGGTTCCCAGCGCCGCCATCAGCACCGGGCCCAGGCACAGGCCCGTCCCGTTCATGATCACATAGTAGGCGGCGGTCACCCGACCGCGCACCCGATTGGGCGTCGCCGTCTGCAGGGCCGCCACAGACCCGGCCGAGGGGGCCGCGAGACAGAACATCGCCGCCCCCGCCGCCACCAGGGCGACCTGCGTCTGCGTGGCCAGACCCACCAGCAGCGCCATGGGCACGAGCAGGGCGGCGAACACCGCCGCCACCCCCAGTTCGGGCGAACGGAAGCCCCGTCGACGGGCCTGGTCCACCAGCCATCCCCCCGTGACGGCCCCGCCGCAGCCGCCGATCAGCAGGGCCAGGCCCAGGGCCCAGCCGAACTGCGCGGCCGGCCGGTGGTGGATCCGCTCGAACAGCACCGGCAGCCACGCCAGCGAGCCATAGGAATAGGCCGCGAAGAAGGAGAAGCCCCCGAAATGGGCGGCGAAGGTGGTCAGCATCGGCCGCAGGGACCACGGCGCCTCGTTGAGGGCCACCACCGGCGGCTCCCGGCGCGGGGGCTCGCGCAGCACCAGGAACGCCAGCGCCAAGAGGGGGCCGGGCAGGCCGACGACGATGAAGGCCACCCGCCAGCCCACCAGGGGGGCCAGCCCGAGGATGGAGACGGTCTTGTGCTGGAGCGCCGCCAGCACTGCCCCGCCGACGATCAGGGCCGCCCCCGCCCCCAGGGACCCGGCCATGATGAACAGCCCGAAGGCCCGGCCGCGGCGACTGGGCGGATGGTAGTCGGCGATCAGCGACGCGGCGGACGGCGACAGGGCGGCCTCCCCCACCCCCACCAGCATCCGCGCCACAAACAGGGCCCAGAAGCTGTTGGCGAAGCCGCAGGCGATGGTCGCCAGGCTCCATACCGCCAGCCCCGACCCCACGATCCAGGTGCGCCGGGCGCGGTCCGTCAGCCAGCCGAAGGGCAGGCCCATCAGCGTATAAAACAGGCCGAAGGCGAGGCCCTGCAGCAAGCCCAGCTGCAGGTCGCTGAGGTGCAGGTCCGCCTGGATCGGGGTCACCAGCAGGCTGAGGATGGTGCGGTCGACGAACGACAGCACATAGGCCAGCTGCAGCAGCACCACCGCCGTCCAGCCCAGCCGCGCCGACGGCCAGGCGGGGGTCGCGCCGGTCGCGCTCAAGAGCGGGCCTGCATCGGGCCTGTGTTACGCTGCATGGATACCATCCCCGTCCCGCCAACCTTCCGTCACTAGACCCCCGGGCGATCGTTCTGACCAGGGCCCCCGACACGGGCGATGACTCCGCGGCCCGGGCCGGCGTAAGGTGGCGCCATGGCCAAGACCGACACGAGCTACACCGACGAGCTGGAGCACCTCCAGGCTGAGCTGGTGAAAACCCAGGCGCGGGCGATCAAGTCCGGGCAGAAGCTGATCGTGATCTTCGAAGGGCGCGACGCCGCCGGCAAGGACGGCACCATCCGCCGGGTGATCGAGCACCTGTCGCCGCGCAACACCCGTGTCGTGGCCCTGCCCAAGCCGTCCGACCGCGAGCTCAGCGAATGGTATTTCCAGCGCTACGGCCGCCACCTGCCCGCCGCGGCCGAATGGGTGATCTTCAACCGGTCCTGGTACAACCGGGCCGGGGTCGAGCCGGTGATGGGCTTCTGCACCCTTGAACAGCACGAGCGTTTCCTCAACGACGCCCCCGTATTCGAGCGGATGCTGGTGGAGTCCGACATCATCCTGGTCAAGCTCTGGCTCGACATCTCCAAGAAGGAGCAGGCCAGCCGCCTGAAGGAACGCCGGCGCGATCCGCTGAAGCTGCTGAAGACCAGCCCCCTCGACGCGGAGGCGCAGAAGCGCTGGGACGAATACACCGAGGCGCGCAATCAGATGCTGGCGCGCACCCACACCGCGGTGGCGCCCTGGATGTGCGTGCGCAACGATCACAAGAAGGCGGGCCGGCTGGCCGTCCTGCGGCACCTGCTGACCGTCCTGAACGGCCCCGAGGCAGCCGGCAAGACCGGCCTGCCCGATCCGGCGGTCCTGTTTCCCTTCGACGTGAACGCCGTCCACGACGGCCGCCTCGAAAAATGAGGCGCGGGGCCTAGCCGCCGAAGCTCACCGACACCCCCGGGTGACCCGGCACGCGCTCCAGCACATAGAGGCCGCCGAGGCCGCCGAAATTGATGCGGGTGTCGTCGTCGGCGTAGACGATGTCGGAGTGAAGCCGCGGCGGCTTGTATTCGCCCGACAGCCGCACGTCGGCGTCGACCCCGAGCCGTTGGCGATATTGCGCCTCGTCCAGCCCTTCCGGCGCCAGCAGGCGATAGCCGTAGAACGACACATGGTAGCGCTGGGGGTTCTCGGCGTCGCCAACATAGCTGCCGAGCACGATGATGTGGCCGCAGTCGAGACCGTCGAGAGACTTGATCGAAGTGACGTTGTTATAGGCGAGGTCTTTCACAGAAATTTCCTGCGCCGTCTCTTCATGGCAGATCGGAACCTTGGGCAGATTTCCGAACGACAGCGTCTTCAGGTCGCTGACGAACTCACGTTTCACGCCGCGGCTGTGCCCGGCGCCGTAGTAGCTGAACCGGCCCATCCAGCGGCCCTCGATCTGGTCCTGCTGGTCCACGGGGCGGGCGATGGGCGAATAGGGGATCAATTCGTCGACGATGGCGCGCATGGCGGGCAGGACATCGTCGCTGGGATCTTCGCTCGACAGTTTGATGAGGGACCACAACTCGTCTTTCAGGGCGCGGTGTCGCGGCGAAAAATCCGGCATGGGTCGATCCTGATGAGCATTTCCAAGAGATCAGACGCTGCCAGATCGTCCCGGCGATAGCAAATCGAAAGGGATTTCCATCTCTCTTGTAGCTAGCTGATATCGACGCTGAGCGGTCTATCAAAACTTAGAAATGGCTATAGTCTCCGTATAGCATTTGCGCCCGGCTCTGATCCAACGAGCCTCAATGCAAAGCAATTGGGGGATATGATGAGAAAACAACTTCTTCTGGCCGGCGCCCTTGCGGCTGCCGGAACCGCCGCCCTGCCCTCGTTCGCCTCGGCTCAGGCCATTGAGGAGGTGGTGGTCACCGCGCGCAAGCGCGAGGAGAACCTGCAGAACGTGCCGCTGGTGGTGCAGGCCTTCAGCGCCGCCCAGATCGAGCGCCAGGGCATCCGCACCCTGCGCGACGTGGCCAAACTGACCCCGGGCCTGATTTTCGACCGCGGCATAAGCGCCCAGGACACCCGGCCCTCGATCCGCGGCCTGCCCTCCACCCGGGGCCGGCCGCCGGTGGGCGAGCTGGTCGACGGCATCGACATTTCCTCCCAGGCGTTCGGCAACGCGGGGGGCGGCGACCTGCTGAACCTGCGCCTGTTCGACCTGGAGCGCATCGAGGTGGTCAAGGGCCCGCAGAGCGCCCTGTACGGCCGCAGCGCCTTCGCCGGCGCGATCAACTACATCTCCAAGCGTCCGTCCAAGACCCCCGGCGCCGAGGCCAACGCCGACATCGGCAGCCACGGGCTTGTGGATCTGCGCGGCGCCGTCTCCGGCCCCCTGGGCGACGGCAGCCTCACCGGCCGCCTCACCGCCGCCTATGCGAAATATGATGGCTACGCCAAGAACGCGATCACCGGAGGCGAACTCGAAGGCTTCGAGGACAAGGGCGTCGGCCTCGCCATGGAGTGGAAGCCCAGCGACAGCCTCGATGTCTACGGCCGGGTCGGCTATTCGCACAATGAGACCGACCAGCGCGCCGTCTTCCCCCTCAGCGGCTCCAGCGGCTTCAGCAGCCGACCCTTGGGCGGCCCCGAGCAACAGGCCGTCAACGCCGCCATCGCCGGCGGCGTCCTGGCCCCGGGCACCCTGCCCAGCTCCATCGCGCCGCAGGGCGTTCTCACCTATCGCGGCGACGCCCGCTATTCCGCCGACGCCCTGACCGGCACGGACTTCCCGGGCTCCAAGTCCGACACCCTGCTGTCGACGCTGAACATCGACTACAAGATCGGCAAGGCGGTGCTGACCTCGCTCACCGGCTACACCAACCAGCGCAACCTGCAGGACTATGACGGCGACTTCTGGGGGGCGCCCGCGACCCAGCTCGTCGGCGGCTTCGCCGAACCCCTGTCGGTCTACCAGCGCGTGCTGTTCCGCAACAAATACTCCCAGTTCAGCCAGGAGCTGCGCCTGGGCACCTTGTCCAGCGACGATCGCTTCCGCTGGGCCGTGGGCGGACTCTATTGGACCTCGAACACCAAGCAGAAGAGCGGCTCGCTGCAGGCCCTCGGCGCCTTCGGCGCGACCACCGTCGCCACCTACGCCCAGTCCGGCGCCGGCCTCTACGCCCGCTCGATCCCCTTCGCCACCCCGCGCAGCCGCGAGGTCGAGAGCCGCTCGGTCTATGGCGTGCTCGAGTTCGAGCCTGTCAAGAACCTGACCCTGACCGCCGAGGCCCGCTATCTCGAGGAGACCTCCGACGTCCAGACCGCCCAGGATCCGGCCGCGACCTTCGCGCCGGTGGTGTCCGCCGCGACCCTGATCCGCAACGGCTCGACCAAGGACGACGCCTTTACCCCCCGCCTGTCGGCCCAGTATCGCTTTTCGGAACGGGTCATGGGCTATGCCTCGGCCGCCAAGGGCTACAAGCCCGGCGGCGTCAACGAGCTGAACGTCGGCTCCACCATCGCCGACGCCACCTACCGGCCCGAGAGCCTTTGGAACTACGAGGCCGGCCTGAAGACCAGCTGGCTCGACGACACCCTTCGCATCAACGCGGCGGGCTTCTTCATGGACTGGACGGACAAGCAGGTGAACGCCCTGGTCCCCGACCTGACCCAGGCCAGCGGCTATCGCACCCAGGTGGCCAACGCCGGCGCGGCCGAGGTCTATGGCCTGGACATGGACGCCGTCTGGCGGCCCGCGGCCCTGCCCGGCTTCGTCGCCTCGGCTGCCTATACCTACCTGCACACCGAATATACCGACTACAGCTTCGCCACCACCAGCGCCCTCACCATGACCGAGGCGCGCCAGTGCAAGGTCGTGGTCAACAACGGAAAGGCGGCCTGCTTCATCTCGCTCAACGGCCGCGAGTTGGAGCGGGCGCCCAAGCACGCCATCGTCGGCACGGTGAACTACACCCGGACCCTCTCCGAAGGTCTGACCGGCCTGGTGGAGGTCTCGGTCCAGTACCGCAGCCGTCGCTATCTCGAGGACTTCAACAACTACATCATCCCGGCCGGCACGAACGTCGACCTGCGCGTCGGCCTCCAGGGTCCGTCGTGGAGCGCCATCGTCTACGGGACCAATATCTTCGACAACGACAAGGTCACCGGCGCCCAGGAGAACTTCGACTCCGTCACCTTCGGCCGGTCGGTCAACGTCTTCAAGCCGACCCCGGCCCAGGTCGGGGTGCGCCTGTCCAAGACCTTCTAGAGGTTGCCGGACGCCGCCTGGGGATCTGCGTCCCCGGGCGGCCCGAGCCAGGCGCCCTCAGCCTACCGGATCCGCCGGGGCGGCCGCGTCTTGTTCCATCCAGTAGCCGCGCTCGCGCAGGGACTGCAGGATGGACTTGATGGTCTCCGCCACCGCCAGGCTGGCGCGGCCGATGTTGCGGTCCGCCGCGAAGGCCAGCACGATCGGACGGCGAAAGTTGACGTCCTTGAACCGGCGCAGCCGCAGGTCGCCCCGGCGCAGCTCCTGGTAGATGGCGGCGCAGGAATCGATGGAATAGCCCACGCCGGCGCGCACCATCTCGCGCTGGGTCGAGGTGCTGTCGATCTCATAGCGGATGTTGAGCGGCTTGCCGAAGGCCTCGAAGGCGGCGTCCAGCTGGGTGCGGTGCGCCGGGGTGGTGACCACCAGCGGCAGGGTGACCAGCTCGCTCATCGACACCGGGCCGCTCTGCGTCATGTCTCCCGGCCCGATGAGATACAGCTCCTCGTCGAACAGGAATTCGGTGACCATCGCCCGCCGCTTGGCCGCGCCATAGACCAGGGCCAGGTCGACCTCGCCGCGCTCGAGCAGGCCGTTGATCTGGGTGCTGAAACCTTCGGTGAACTGCAACCTGATGTTCGGGTAGGTCTCGCCCATCACCTGGATCAGCGGCCCGATCACCAGCACGCTGAGGGTCGGCGGCAGGGCCACCGTGACAAGACCGCTGGGCGAGGCGGTGAACTGCTCGAGGTCCTGCTCCAGCCGCCCGACCATGTCGAGGATCTGCCGCGCCCGCTCGAGCAGGAAGACGCCGCTGTCGGTGAGCAGGGCGCCGCGGCCATTGCGCCGGAACAGGGTCAGGCCGGTCTCCTGCTCCAGCAGGTGGACCTGGCGGCTGACCGCCGACTGCACCAACGACAGGGATTTCGCCGCCTTGGAGAAGCCGCCGGCTTCGGCGACCGAGACGAAGATCCGCAGGCGCTGAAGGTCCATGGTCAGGCCACGGCGGTCAGATCTCGGATGATGGTTTCGATCAGCCGCTCCCGGCGCGCCAGCCGCTTGGCGTTCAGCGCCGCGTCCGCTTCGAAACTTTCCACCTCGGCCTCGCCCCCAACCCCGTGCCTCTCGGCGACGGCCTCATGGATGTCCAGTCGATCGCGGATCATCGAGACCTCCATAGTCAGTCGGATGACGGCCGCGATCAAGCCATCGATATTGGAGCCCTCCACGAAGGCCGGCTTGCGCCGCTCGAGGTGCGACATCAGGTCGTGGACCGTGCGGGGCGGGGGCTGTTCGGCGTCGTCCGTCATGCGCTCTTGATCCCTCCGAAGGCGTACATGGCCCCCTGGCCGAACGGCTCGTAATGCTCGATCACCTCGGCGGCGCCGAAGCCCGCCTCGAGCAGCAACGGCCGCATCGGCGTGTCGGAGAAGCCCATCCAGTAGGGCTCGCCGTTGTTGACGATCTGCCATTCGTTGCAGACCTGGCCGGTCAACGACATCCGGTCTGGCTGATAGGGCACGTCCACATGCAGCAGCATCCCCCCGGGGCGCAGCATCCGATACGACTGCGCCAGGGACCGCCGCAGGATGTCGTCCCAGGTCTCGTGGCACAGGATATGGGAGACGATCAGGTCGAAGTGGCCGTCCGGGAAGGTCATCCGCCCGGCGTCCATCTGATGGTAATGGACCGCCACGCCAAGGCCCTCGGCCCAGGCGTGGGCGAAGCGCAGGAAGGGCGCCGACAGGTCCGCCCCGTGCAGCTCCGCCTGAGGCCAGGCCTCGGCATAGGCGACCGTCTGGGTGCCGTTGCCGCAGCCCAGGTCGAGGATCCTCAGGGGCTCCAGCCCCGGCGCCAGCTTGCGCGCCAGGGCGGCGATGAAGCGCCCCACGGTGGGATCGCCGGCCTTGCCCGGGCCGCTCAGCCGCTTGGCCGCGCGATAGGTGTCCACCGCGCCGAGGTACAGCACCGCGGCGGTGACGTCCCGCGGCCCGTCCTGATGGAAATAGCCGCCGGGCTGGCGGTGAATCTCGATGTCCGCGATCGGCTGCGGCAGGGGCATGTCGGGGTCCAGGGTCAGGCTGCCGAGCGCCCCCTCCCCGTCCGCCAGGCGCGAGACCTCCGCGTCGAACGCGGCGCGCAGTCGGTCCACGGTCTCGCCGCTGGTCTCCCACAGCAGGTCCTGCGAGGTGTAGAGCAACGACCCCCACAGCTGGAACAGCGGGTGCGCGGTCAGCAAGGCCCGCGCCTCGTCCCGCGAGGACGGCGCCCGGCCGTGCTCGGCCTCGAAGGCCGGAGCCAGCGACTGGGCGTACAGGTCGGCCAGCCGGCGCTCGAACCGACCGTTCAGATGCGCCTTCAGCGAGCCCACGAAGGCGTGTTTCGCCGCCTCGTCCTGGGCCGGGCGATAGAGGTCCGAGAGGGCCATCGGCAAAATCCAAAAATCAAGCGGTTGCTTTCAAAGGGGGCATAGACCCCGCCCATGTCAACAACCGCGCAACACTATCCCCTCACGAGATATCAGATAGCTGCGTCGCCCCGGGGCAATACTGTATACGGCCCCTCAGGACTGCTCAGTAACGGGCGATGGATCGGGCGCGGGCGTGCGGCCCATCACCAGGATCGTCGCCGCCGACAGCACGAAGGCCGCGGCGGCCAGCATCAGGGCGACGCGGTAGTCGTGGAAATGGTCGTATAGCCGGCCCGAGCCGATGGCGCCGGTCATGGTTCCCGTGGCGAAGGCGATGCCGATCACCGCATAGAGGCGGCTATAGGCCCGCAGCCCGAAATAACGGCCGATGAAATAGGCGGCGATGTCGGTCTCGGCGCCCTGGGCGAAGCCGATCAGGAACACCCCCAGCAGCACCAGCGGGGGGTGGGCGCCCGCCTGCATCAGGATCAGCGCCCCCGCGGCCGGCAGCAGCAGCGCCGCCGCCGCCGCCGCGGGGGGCCAGAAGCGGTCGAAGCTCCACCCCATGGCCAGGCGCCCGACGATCACCGACAGGGCCAGGCCCGAGAGCATCAAGGCGGCGGTGGGGCGCGACATGCCGGCGTCGGTCAGCATCGGCTGAAGTTGGGCGATCACGCAGACGATCCCCGCCGTGGCCAGGAAGATCGACAGGGCCAGCACATAGATGCCGCGCGCGCGCAGCACCGTCGCCAGGGAGAGTCCCGGAGGTTTGGCGACCGCTTGCCGCGGCCCCGTCCGATCGCGCTCGCGCACCAAAAGCCAGGCGCTCGGCAGGCCCACCCCCACCGACAGCAGCCCCAGGGCGTAGTAGCCGCCGGCGGCGCCGTAGCGTCCGATGATCATCGACAGCGCCGGGGCGGCCACCAGGCCGATCACCGAAACCCCCACCAGGGTCAGCCCCAGGGCCAGCCCCCGCCGTTCCTCGAACCATCCCAGCACCGCCCGGGTGTAGCCGATCGGCCCGGTGCCGCTGCCGATCACCACCAGCAGCACCGACAGCAGATAGTAGGCGCGGATGTCGCCGCTCTGGTTGGCCAGGGCGGCGTAGCCCAGGGCCGCCCCCACCGTGGCCGCCAGGATCACCGGCCGCACGCCGATGCGATCCATCAGCCAGCCCAGCAGCGGCCCGATCACCACCCCCGCCAGCCCGGCGCTGGACGCGGTGGCGATCTGGCCGCGCGACCAGCCGAACTCCGCCTGCAGCGGCTTGACGAACAGGGATATGACATAGGGCTGCAGGGCCAGCCCCGACCCCGCCCCCAGCGCCGCGCCCAGCACCACCCGCCAGCCGCGCCTGAATTCCTGCACGCTCATCGCCGCCCCCGAAAGTGTCGAAGCGCCAATCTATAGGGGCCATGACAGTCAAGCACAGACAATAGCGTCGCAAATATTGGATATCGCCAGACCCGATATCAGTTATGGTCAACTGAGCATCGCCCGATTTTCGCGGGGAAGCGCGATCAGTCCCACCCTTTCGCGTCTAGCGCCCCACGACCTGGGTGCGGATATCATCGAACCCGCTGCGGAACGCGACGATCGGCGCCGCCGGCGCCTTTCCGCCGATCGTGTTGATCCGGTAGCCCATCGGGCGCTCCGCATCGTCGGTCCACAGGTCGAATTCCATCACGAACAGGCCGCCGCCGGGCGTCGGAATGCGCTCGATCATCGCGTAGTCCCGGATTCTCAGGGCGGAGCCGTCGGCGCGCTTCGTGGGGATTTCGCGTCGCAGCCGCAAGGCGGCGCGCTGATTATCGGGGCTCGTGAACGGCCGCGGCAGATCCTGGGCGGCCCATTGAAAGGACTGTTCGCCCCCCTTGGCGCGGTCGTAGTTCCGGGTCATCACGAACATCGGACTGCCGCTCGGCGCCAGGTCCATGAAGCATCCGTCAGGGCAGGCGATGGTCTTGTCGATGGTCGTCTTGGCGCCGCGCACGCCGATCGCCACCGCGCCGGCAGACGCGCGCATCTGCACCTGCACAGGCTCGTCTCCGTAGATCCCCTGGCCGAATGCCGCGACCGCCTTCCACTGCGCGTCGTAGTCGTAGCGCGCCTGGACGCGCGCGCTGCCGTCGCTCATCGTCGTCGCGGACAGGAGGGTGACGCCGCCGTCGGGACGCCGGAGGAATTCGAAGGTTTCCTGCCGCGCCGCAGAAGGCTGGCCGGTCACCACGAACATGCCCGCATCCAGGGGCCGCACGCCCTTCACGCCGGAAAGGGTCACACCCTCCTGCGCAAGGGCTGGCGCTGCGGGCGCGAGCAGCGCCGCCAGCAAAGCAATGGCGCGGGCGACTTGAGTTCGTGCCGACATAGCGCTGGCTCCGGGGGCAAGAAAGGCGCGACGGCCAAGCATAGGCCTGGAGCTGTGTGAGGCAAGCGCCTGCGGGCCATCACTACTTCCATGATCAGGGCGAATAGACCAATCCCCGGTTCCCCAGGCCATTGACGCCGTCGCTCGGGTCCGGCCCAGGCTAGGCCGTGCCTTCGGCGACCGCGTGCAGCCGGGCGTACGCCCCGCCCCGGGCCACCAGCGCCCGGTGGCTGCCCTCCTCCACCACCCGGCCATGGTCGAACACCAGGATGCGGTCGGCGTGGCGGACGGTCGACAGGCGGTGGGCGATGACGATGGTGGTGCGGCCGCTCATCAAGGCCTCGGCGCCCGCCTGCACCAGCTGTTCGGTCTCCACGTCCAGGGACGAGGTGGCCTCGTCGAGCACCAGGATCGGCGCGTCGGCCAGGAAGGCGCGGGCGATGGCGACCCGCTGGCGCTCGCCGCCCGACAGCTTGACCCCCCGCTCGCCCACCAGGGTGTCGTAGCCCTGCGGCAGCCGAGCGATGAAGTCGTGGGCGCGGGCCTTGCGGGCCGCCTCGACGATCTCGTCCTGGCTGGCGCCCGGCCGGCCATAGGCGATGTTCTCGCCGATGGTGCGGTGGAACAGGGCCGGATCCTGCGGAACCACGGCGATGGCCTGGCGCAGGGACGCCTGTGTGACCCCCGCGATGTCCTGCCCGTCGATGCGGATGGCGCCGCCGTCCAGGTCATAGAGGCGCTGGATCAACTTGACGAAGGTCGACTTGCCTGAGCCGGTGGCGCCTACCAGGGCCACCCGCTCGCCGGGCGCGATGCGCAGCGACAGATCGCGATACAGGGGCGGCTCTCCGGCCTTGTAGCCGAAGGTGGCGGCGTCGAGCACGATTTCCCCCGCTCCGATCACCAAGGCCGGCGCGCTCTCGGCGTCGCGCACCTGCGGCGGGGTGCGCATGAAGCGGGCCACCGCCTCGGTGTCGTCCAGGGCCTTCTGCAGGTTGCGGACGTTCTCGCCGAAATTGCGCAGATAGCCGCTCATCAGCATGTAGGCGGTGATGGCAAAGGCCACGTCGCCGGGGCCCGCCCGTCCCCGCGCCCAGGCCATCAGCAGCAGCCCCGTCAGCCCCGCCTGCAGCAGCACCAGAACCGCGTTCTGCACCAGCCAGCTCTGCGTTCCGCGCACCCAGGCGGCCATGGCGGCGTCGCGCCAGGCGGCGGTCACCGCGGCGAACCGGGCCAGCTCCCGCACCTCGGCGCCATAGCTCTTGACCGAGGCGTTGGAGGTCAGGCTGTCGGACAGGACCGCCCCGATCTCCGAATCCTTCGCCGCCGAGCGCAGGTTGGCCGGCCGCACCCAGGCCTGCGCCATCCACAGGCTGAGCGCCATATACAGTCCCACCACCGCCAGGGCGAAACCCCCGATCAGCGGCCAGCGCAGCATCATCGTCACCGACAGGCCCACCAGCACCAGCACCCCCGGCCCCAGGAAGATGGTCACCTGGTCGGACACCGTGTCGTAGCCCCACATGGCCCGCGTCACCCGGCGCACCGTGGCCCCGGCGAAGGTGTCGCCATGCCATTGCGACGAGAACGACTGCACCCGCGCGAAGGCGTCGTTGGTCAGGGCCTCCATGTTGCGGGCGGCAAACGGGATCCACACGAAATAGCCGGTGTTGCGCAGCACGAAGAACAGCACATACAGGCCGACGAACACCCCCCAGGCCTGCCAGGCCGCGCCATGCCCCGCCTGCGGCGGCCGCGACACTACGTCCACCAGCGCCCCCGCCGCCCACGGGACCGCCATGTCGCACGCCACCGACGCCACCGTCAGCAGGGCCGCCGCCGCCATCATCCGCGGTCGCCGCAGCCACTGGCGGGCGATGAAGGCGAACACCTGGCCATTGGGAAGGGGGGCGTCGGTGGGAGAGTCTGGATCGGCCATGGGCCTATTTAGGGCAGCCGGCCCCGTCTCCCAATCCTCCCTCGCGGTTCGCCCCCAGTTCGCACCGCGACCCTTCCGAGCGGCATCGGCTAGGGCTAGGCTGGCTGGAGCGGGCGAGGGAGCGTGTGTCCCCCCTCCCCCGCCTCAACCCCCGCCGGGAGCCCCGATGCCCACCCTGATCCAGTCGATCAGCCGCTGTATGGCCATCCTCGAGGCGATCAACCTGCACAACGGCGCCACGGTCGCCGACCTGTGCCGCGTCAGCGGCCTCACCCGCGGCACCGTATACCGCATCCTCGAGACGCTGAGGCGCGACGGCTTCTTGCGCAAGGACGAGGGCTCGGCCTGCTATTGGCTGGCGGCGCGGGTGCGCAGCCTCAGCGACGGCTACCAGGACGAATGGTGGATCGACGGCTTCGCCCGCGACATCATGACGGCCCTGGGGGCGGCGGTGCGCTGGCCGGTCAAGCTGCTGACCCCCTCGGGCCACGAGATGCTGACCCGGGTGACCACCGACTTCTCCACCCCCTTTACCGACGGAAAATATCCCACCGGCCTGCGCATCGCCATGCCGTGGAGCGCCGCCGGCCGCGCCTACCTGGCCTTCTGCGACGAGGGCGACCGCGAGACGCTCTTGAAGATGGCCGTTCAGGGCGAGGTCATGCCCCCTCGGCCGGGGCCGTACGCCTCAGCCGCGGCGATACGGTCCGAAGGATTCCCCGTGGTCGACACCAGCCGGGCCAAGGCCCGCGGCGACCTGCCCCCGGGGCTCCAGGCGGACCTCGTGCGGATCCGCCGCGACGGCTACGCCCTGGTGCACACCCAGGGCGCGGTGTTCTTCACCCTGGCCGTGCCGGTCCTGGTGGCCGAGGGCCCCCTGGGCGCGGTGGCGGTGCACATCTTCCGCTCGGTGATGACGCCTTCCGAGGCCGTCGTCGCCTTCACGGCGCCGCTGCAGGCGGCCGCCGGGGATATCGCTGACCGTTTCGCCGAGGCGCGACCGCCCGCGGCCGCCGGCTATTCCGAGAAGTCCTCGGCCCCGTAACCCTGGAAGTAGAGCAGGGCGGTCAGGTCCGCATGATCGACCCGGGCCATGGCCTGGGCGGCGACCACCGGCTTGGCGCGGTAGGCGACCCCGAGGCCGGAGGCCTGGATCATCATCAGGTCATTGGCGCCGTCGCCGACGGCGAGGGTCTCGTCCAGCCGCAGGCCCCCGGCCAGGGCCTCCTCCTGCAGGGCCGCCAGCTTGGCCGCCTTGCCAAGGATCGGCTCGCCCACCCGCCCGGTCAGGACGGCGCCGTCGTCGAGCAGGCGGTTGCCGCGGTGGGCCGAGAAGCCGGCCGCCTCGGCGACGCGGCTGGTGAAGACGGTGAAGCCGCCGGAGACGAGGAAGGTGCGCGCCCCGTGCGCCTCCATGGTCCGCACCAGGGTGCGGGCGCCGGGATTCAGGCGCACCCGCTCGTCGTAGCAGCGCTGGACCTCAGCCAGCGGCAGGCCCTCGAGCATGGCCACCCGCTCGCGCAGGGCCCCCTCGAAGTCGATCTCGCCGCGCATCGCCCGTTCGGTGATCGCCGAGACCTTGTCCTTCAGACCGACCAGATCGGCCAGCTCATCTATGCACTCGCAGCCGATGATGGTGGAATCCATATCGGCGATCAGCAGCCGCTTGCGGCGCCCCGCGGCGGGCTGCACGCAGACATCGGCCGCCAGGCCCGAGACGCCCGCCTCGGCGGCGGCGCGGACCGGGGCGGCCTCGGCGGCCTCCAGCTCCATGTCGATGGCCACCGGGCCCAGCAGGCGGGCGGCGGAGGGCGTTTCGCCGTGGGCCTCCAGGGCCAGTTGCAGGCGCTCCTGGGCGGCGGGAAGGACGGCGGGATCGGCGGTGACGAGGGTGACGGCGAGGCGCATGGGCGCGGGTTAGACCGGCCGGGCGATGCGGGCAAGGGCTCCAACATGCGCCGCGGACCGTTATAGGGTCTCGCGATGACCGCCCCCGCTCCCGTCACCCTGATCGCCGGCCCCACCGCCAGCGGCAAGTCCGCCCTGGCCCTGCGCCTGGCGCGATCGTGGGGCGCCGAGATCGTCAATGCCGACGCCATCCAGGTCTATCGCGACCTGCGCATCCTGTCGGCGCGACCCTCCCGCGAGGAGGCGGCCGCCGTTCCGCACCACCTGTTCGGGGTGGCCGACGCCGCCGAGGCCTGGTCGGTGGGCCGATGGCTGAGTGAGGCCCTGACCGCGCTGGCGGCCATCGAGGCCCGCGGCCGTCCCGCCATCGTCGTGGGCGGCACGGGGATGTATCTGCGCGGCCTGACCCAGGGCCTGGCCCAGGTGCCCCCGATCCCCGCCGCCGCCCGCGCCGCCGCCGCCGCCGCCTGGGAGGCGGGGGGCGAGGCGGCCGTGCGCGAGCGGCTGCGCCCGCGCGACCCGGACGCCGAGGCGCGCATCGGCCCCGGCGACCGCCAGCGCCTGCTGCGCGCCCTGGAGGTGGTCGAGGAAACCGGCCGGTCGCTGAGCCAGTGGCAGGCCGAGACCGCGCCTCCCATCGCCGCCGACCGCTGGCGCGCCTGGGTCCTGGAGCCCGCCCGCGACGTCCTCTACGCCCGTTGCGACGCCCGGCTCCAGATCATGCTGGCGCAGGGCGCCCTGGACGAGGTCCGCGCCCTCATGGACCGGGGGCTCGACCCCGCCCTGCCGGCGATGAAGGCGGTGGGCCTGCGCGAACTGGCGGCGCACCTGGAGGGCCGGACCCCGCTGGACGAGGCGCTGCGCCTGGCCCAGCAGGAGACGCGCCGGTTCGCCAAGCGGCAGTTGACCTGGTTCAGGAACCAGACCCCCGACTGGGACCGGATCGATGCCGCCGCCGATCCCCGCGCCTTGACTTGACCCCCCGCGGCGCCCGTGGCATGGGTTTGCTCAATCATCGGAGTATGCGCGTGCGCACCATCCTCGTAGTCCCGGAGCGGCCGTCCACGGTGTGATCGCACGATCACGCCGCGTCGGTCGCTCGCCCAAGGCCCTCAGGGGCCTTTTTTCATGCCCGCAGCCAAACCCTACCGCTCCATAAGGCCCCGCCATGACCACCCAGACCATCAGCAAGAGCGACACTGAAACGACGACCATGACCGGCGCGCAGATGGTGATCCGCGCCCTCGTCGATCAGGGGGTGGAGACCATCTTCGGCTATCCCGGCGGCGCGGTGCTGCCGATGTACGACGCCATCTTCCACGAGCCGCGCCTGCAGCACGTCCTGGTCCGCCACGAACAGGGCGCGGCCCACGCGGCCGAGGGCTATGCGCGCTCGTCGGGCAAGCCGGGGGTTGTCCTGGTCACCTCGGGCCCCGGCGCCACCAACACCATCACCGGCATCCTCGACGCCCAGATGGACTCCATCCCCCTGGTGGTCATCACAGGCCAGGTCCCCACCCACCTGATCGGCTCGGACGCCTTTCAGGAGGCGGACACCGTCGGCATCACCCGCTCGATCACCAAGCACAACTACCTGGTCAAGCGGATCGAGGACCTGCCGCACGTCCTGCACGAGGCCTTCCACATCGCCCGCAGCGGACGTCCCGGCCCCGTGGTCGTCGACATCCCCAAGGACGTCCAGTTCGCCACTGGCGACTATGTCGGGCCCAACGAGGCGCGCCATGCCCACGCCTACAAGCCCCGCACCCGGGGGGACGAGGACCGCATCGCCGAGGCGATCGACCTGATCGCCTCGGCCCGGCGGCCGGTCTTCTACACCGGCGGCGGGGTCATCAACTCGGGCCCGGCCGCCTCTCAGGCCCTGCGCGACCTGGCCCACGTGGTCGGCGCGCCCGTCACCTCGACCCTGATGGGCCTGGGCGCCTTCCCCGCCGACGACCCTCAGTGGCTGGGAATGCTGGGGATGCATGGCGCCTATGAGAGCAACATGGCCATGCACGACTGCGACGTGATGGTCTGCCTGGGCGCGCGGTTCGATGACCGCGTCACCGGCCTGCTGTCGTCCTTCTCGCCCAACTCCAAGAAGATCCACGTGGATATCGATCCCTCGTCGATCAACAAGAACATCATCGTCGACATCGGCATCGTCGGCGATGTCGGTTCGGTGATGGCCGACATGCTGGCCGCCTGGCGCGCCCGTCGCCTGCCCAAGCTGGAGCTGGCCGACTGGTGGGCCCAGATCGACCAGTGGCGGGCCCGAAACGGCTTCGCCTATACGCCGGACGCCAACCACATCAAGCCGCAGCACGCCGTGCAGCGCCTGTATGAGCTGACCAAGGACCGCGACACCTACATCACCACCGAGGTGGGCCAGCACCAGATGTGGGCGGCGCAGTTCTACAAGTTCCAGGAGCCCAACCGCTGGATGACCTCCGGGGGCCTGGGCACCATGGGCTACGGCCTGCCGGCGGCGGTTGGCGTGCAGCTGGCCCATCCGGGCAGCCTGGTCATCGACATCGCCGGCGACGCCTCGATCCAGATGATGATGCAGGAGCTGTCGACGGCCCTGCAGTACAACCTGCCGATCAAGATCTTCATCCTCAACAACGAGTGGATGGGGATGGTCCGGCAGTGGCAGCAGCTGTTGCACGGCGAGCGCTATAGCCACTCCTATTCGGAATCGATGCCCGACTTCGTCAAGCTGGCCGAGGCCTACGGCGCCGTCGGCCTGCGCGCGGAGACCAATGAGGAGCTGGAGGCGGGCCTGCGCGCCATGATCGACACCGACCGGCCGGTGGTCTTCGATGTCCGCGTCACCAAGCAGGAGAACTGCTTCCCCATGATCCCTTCCGGCAAGGCCCACAACGAGATG
>CBDIHH010000002.1:0-198525 GCA_965279095.1 Caulobacteraceae bacterium | reverse complement strand
TTGATCGATGTTGGCAGAACCGACATAGGCCCCCGGCTTGAGGGCAGACAGGTCCACGCGCCGCGATGTCATCAGCTGGCTGTCCTGGGTGACATGCATCCGAACGGTCTTGCCGTCGGTGGTCGCGACCAGCGCCTCGCCGCCGGCGTTGGAGGAGACGACGCCGCTCAGCTTCTGCATCGCCACGACCGAGGGGGGCGCCGGCTCGGCGGCGAACCCGACCCCGGCCGCGGTCATGGCGGCCGCGACGGTCAGGCGGAAATACAACGGGTGTTTCAAGGATATTCCCAGGGCTTGAGGACAGTGCGGCGATGCCCCCTCGCGCATCCCGACGGTGCGCGAGGGGGTGAGCGCTAGAAGTTGATGTTGATGGTGGCGCGGCGGTTGAGGGGTTCCTTCACCCCGTCGCCGGTGGCGACGGCCGGTTCGGCCTCGCCCTTCCAGTCGACCGCAAGCGCAGTCTGGGCCAGGCCAGACCCCACCAGCGCATCAGCGGTCGCCTTGGCGCGACGCTCCGAGAGCCTCACGTTGTAGGCGGCCGAACCGGAGGTGTCGGCGTGGCCGACGACCACGACGCGGGTGGCGTTGCCGGTCTTCGCATAGTCGGCCGCCTGGGCGATGACCTGCTGGGCTTCCGGGGTCAGCACATACTGATCGAAGGGGAAGTAGACCACGAATTCCCGCGCCTCATAGGCCACCGGAGGCGGAGGGGGCGGCGGGGGCGGAGCCGGCGGCGGGGGCGGAGGCGCCGGCGGAGGCGGCGGTGGCGGGGCGCGGTCGCCGCCGAAGGCGTATCGCGCCTCGACGCCATACATCCGCGGCTCCCCATAGAGGCCCTGGACGAAGCCCAGGCTGCTGGCCACATAGAAGTCGCCGCCCGCGAGCACATAGTCCTCGTCGGTGAGGTTCTTACCCCACAAGGCCACATCCACCCCGGACCCGAGGAAGTCCCTCATGTCCAGCCGGGCGTTGAGCAGGGTGTAGGCGGGGTGGATGGATTGCGGAGACGCCGGGATCTGCTGGTCCCCCGCCCGCTTGCTCTGATACGAGGCCGTGGCGCTGACCCGCCAGGCGCCCCAGGCCTCGGGCGTCGGCAGGTTGTAGGTCGCCGTCAGGCTGGCCTTGTGCAGCGGCACATCCGGGAACCGCGGCTTGCCGGGCACCGTACCGCCGGAATCGGTCAGGATCGCATCGGTGTAGGAATAGGTCCCCATCAGCTCGAAACTGGGGGTCGGGATCAGGGTCTGTTCGATCTCGATGCCGCGGATGGTCGCGCGGGCGAGGTTGCGGTTGATATTGGTCGCCGCGCCGTTGACGAAGACGAACTCCGACCGGACGATGTTCTTATACCACTGGTTATAGACGGCGATATTGGTCCGGGCCGGCATGGATCCGAGCCTCCAGTCCGTCTTGAAGCCGGCCTCGACGTCATCCACGTTTTCCGGCGCGACGACCCAAAGGTTCTGCGGCACCTGGATGCGGTTGAAGCCGCCGCCCTTATAGCCGCGGCGGTGGGCGAGGTAGATCAGGGTGTCGGGCTGGACCTGCCAGTCGAGGGTGACGGCATGGCCCCAGCCTTCGAACTCGGCGCTGCGCACGATGGGGACGCAGTTGGCCGGGGTGCAGGTCAGCTGGGCGGCGCCGGTGCGGTTGAGGCTGGTCTCGGTGACCTCGTCCTTGGTGTGGCGGGCGCCCACCGTCAGCGACAGGTTTGGGGTGATGAAGGACAGGGGCACGGTGATCTGACCGTAGGGCGCCTGGCTCTTGAACTCTGAACTGCCGAAGCTGACCGTCGGGGTCGACGCCCGGGTGACGAGCAGGTCCTGCAAGGTGGTGCTGTAGCCCGGCTTGCCGCCGTCGACCTCCTCGTCCTTGAGGTAGAAGTAGCCGACCAGCCATCTCAGCTTGCCGTCCATCGCCTCGCCCTGCAGCTGGATCTCGTTGGTGATCCGCTGCGTGGTGGGTCCATCGCCCAGGTTACGGTTATTTCCCAGGGTGATGATCGAGAACGGCATGCCGTCCATGTCGGTCCCCGTGCCCTCCCCGCCATTGCGCTGCACGCCGAGGATATTCTTCAGGCGCAGATTGTCGCTGAGGCGAAGGATCGAGGTATTGGCCACGAGCAGCGACCAGTTCGAGGTATAGCCGTCGAAATCGGACCGGATCTGGTCGCGGCCCAGGGCGATGCCGAGCGCGGCCTCCTGGTCGATATTGAAACGCGGGGTTCCGGGCACCAGGATCGAGCCCGGATAGAAGGCTGCGTTGCGGTACAAGGTCCCGACCTGGCCGGCGGGGTTATAGGACAGGATGTGGTTCGAGGTGCCGGTCTGGTCCTGCTGCTGGTAACTGACCACCGTCAGGTTCTCGAACCGCTCGGTGGGCTCGAACAGAACCGACAGGCGGCCGGCGTCGAGGTTCTTGTCGTCCAGGTCCGTGCCGGTGATGAGGTTCTTGGTCCAGCCGTCGCGTCGCTCGATGTGGAACGAGCCGCGCACCGCCAGCTTGTCCGTCACCAGCGGCAGGTTCACCACCGCCTCCAGGGTGTAGGCGTTGAAATTGCCCGCCAGGCCATACAGGTAGCCTTCGAAGACATAGGACGGCCGCTGCGGGGTGATCAGCACCGCGCCCCCCGTGGAGTTACGTCCGAAGGCGACCCCCTGCGGCCCCTTCAGCACCTGCACCGACTGGAGGTCGTAGAGCGGGCGATTGGCGCCGCTGGTGGTCTGAGGGACCTCGGAGAACAGGGTCTCCACCGACGGCAGGTTGCTGCCGTAGGCGGTGGTCTGGCCGCGGATGGTGACCCGGTTGCTGTCGCGGGTGACCGTCTGGGAGAAGGTCATCGACGGCACGGAATACTGCAGGTCCTGATAGTTCTGAATGGCCTTGTCGCGCAGGTTGGACTGCGTCAGCGCCGTCACCGCGACGGGAACCGACTGCAGACGCTCCTCCGTGCGGCGGGCGGTGACGATGACCTCTTCGAGCGCCTGGGCCTGAGCGAAGGCCGACTGCGCGAACGAGAGCGCCAGCGCCGACGAAGCGCACAGCAACAGCGCGTGTTTCCTATTGGCAGACATCGATTCCTCCCCGCTTGGTTGTCCCGTCATGATCGACGGCGGCGCCTTGGCCTTGATCGCGCCCGGCTATCCCCCCGAGCGCCCTCCCCCTGCATTGGCCCGCACCATTCCGAAGCCCCACAGGACGAAAGAGCGGATGTTGTGGCCGTTCATGTCCCCCGGCTCCTGGTCGCCCGCGAAGGTGTAGACCGGGCGTCCGCGGTAGGCCCACACGCGCAGGCCCCCGGTCTGACCCGGGGCGGCGTACTGATAGGCGCCTGTAGGATCGACGGTGACGATGGACCAGGTCCGCCCGACAGGCCTGGCGGCGGCGGCGGCGACCACCGGGCGCCAGGTGGCGATACAGGTGGCCGGCACGCCGCACAGGGCGCGCCGATAGGTCTGGGACGCGCCCGGCACGTCGCACAGGGCGCGGTCCTCGGCCTCGTCGACGCAGCCCCAGCTGTAGAGCGTCATGCCCCGGCCGTCGGCGTAGACCTCGCCGTCCGCGGTCATCTGGACCGAGAGTTCGGCCGGGGGCGCCAGGGGCTTCTGCAGGACCACCGGCCGCCAGCCGGCCTCGTCCATGCCGCTCAGGTCGCCGTATCGGACATCGCCCGCATGGGTGTAGAGGGCCTTGCCGCCGAACGCCCATTGCCGCGCCCCGCCGGCGGTGGTGGTGATGCTCCAGCCCCGGGGCGGTTCGGCCACGGCGGGCGCGAGCAGCGGCTTCCAGGCGCCCAGGCAGTCGCCGCCGCAGGACGCCTTGGCGATGACGGCCCCCGACGAGACATACAGGACCTGGCCCTTGTCGGTCATCAGCACCCGCCCGGCTGCGGTGTTGGCCGCCACCACCCCGCCAGGGGACTCCAGGGGCGCCCAGGCCGGGTAGCGGCCGCTGGTCAGCCGGCCGGAAGCGCCGCCGAGGCCGTTGATCGCGCCCGGCATGTCATCGTGGGCGAAAGTGTAGAGCGGCTTGCCGTTGAGGGCCCACTGCCGGGTCCCATCGGCGCGGGCGATGATCGTCCAGGCGCCCGAAGCCACGGCGCCAGCGGGGGCCAGGAACGGGGGCCAGATCTGCTGGCAGGTCGCCCGGCTGTCAGGCTCCGGCAGGTAGTAGGCGACGTCGCCGGAGCCGATCGCATGATCGTAGCGTACGGCGTTGCACTTGGATTCGCCGGCCTTTCGGTCGCCCACCCAGGTGTAGAGGGTCCTTCCCTGGGGATCCGCCAGGACCGGGCCCATCTCGTCGGTGGCCTCCACCCGCACCCCTGCGGGACGCGCATCGACCGCCGACGCGGCCTGGGCGAGCCCGCCCAGCCCGAGGGCGAGCGACAAGGCCGCTGCGGCCGCCCACCGGATCGGAGACCAGGGCCCCCTCATCAGGCGATGATCTCGCTGATCTCGGTCGTCGCCTTGTTCGACCCGGCGCCCCAGGCGTTGGTGTCGACGCCCATCAGGCGCTGGACGGTATAGCCGAGGCGGGTCGCGACACTGCCGCCGCCGTCGATGTGCAGTCCGGTCTTCACCTTGCCGTTGGCCTTGCCGGCGGTGAACATCGGGATGCCGTCCAGCGAGTGGATCTTGGCGTATTCCTGGTCTGAGTGGGCATAGACGAGGCTGTGATCCAGCAGGGTCCCGTCCCCCTCCTTCACCTTCTCCAGGGCCCCGACGAAATAGGCCCAGGACTCCATCGAGCGCCGATTGAACCACGAGGTGGCGGGCTGGTAGCCCAGTCCCTCGTCGACGATCTCCTCGTGGGTCACCGTGTGGTGGGACTTCTCGTGGCCTTCGCGGGTGGCGTTGGAATTGGAGGCCGAGAACACCAGGTTGGCGACCTTGGTCTGGTTGCAGGCCAGGGCCATGGCCATGATGTCGGCCATCAGCTTGTGGCGGTCGCGCATCACGTCGATGTTCAGGCCGGAGGGCATGTCCTTGTCGATCTTGGCGGTGGCGACGCAGGCCTGCATCGGCATCGGCTTTTCGAGCTGCAGCGCCAGCTGTTGCTCAAGCTGCCGCACCCCGGTGAAATACTGGTCGAGGCGCTGGCGGTCCGCCGCCCCAAGGTCGCGATTCAGCACCTGGCGCTGCTCGGTCACCGCCGACAGCACGCTCTTCTGCACCATGATCTTCGGATTGGGCGTGAAGCCGGACGCGTTGGGGTCCTGGAAGTCCAGGCCGAAGACCTTGTTGTAGAGGTCGACCACCGAGGCTTCCGGCGGGTTGTAGGCATTGGAGCCGCGGAAGCTGTAGCTGTCGCGCGGGTCACCGGTGGCGGTGGCGTCCAGCGAGCGGAAGCGAGAGCCGCCGCCCATGGTCTGGGAGATGATGACGTCGATGCTCTCAGCGGGGAGGTCGGTGCGGTTGGAGGGGGGCTGGCCGCTGCGCAGGGCGACCCAGCCGGTGTAGTGGCAGAAGTTCGGCCGGCCGTCGGTCTCCACCTTGTAGTTGGTGAAGATATTGATGTGCTGCTTCACCGCCTCGAGCGCCGCGATCTCTTCGGGCAGGTCGAAATTGGCGCCGGTCCGGGTCGGCACGAACACCTTGCTGCACATCCCCAGGCCCCAGAACCAGGTGGCGAAGCGCGTCGGCATGGGGGCGCCATCCGCCAGGGCCGTGCCGTTGCCGTCAAGGAAGCAGTCCAGCAGCGGCAGGGCCACGGCCACGGCGGAGCCGTTGAGGGCGCCGCGCAGAAGGCTGCGCCGGTTGAAACGGGACATCATTCGCGTTTTCCAATCGGGCTTTGGCCGGGGATCGGCGTCAGGGCCGCCGCCTTCACGGGCACGGCGGCAGGTTGTGGGGGCGCAGCGGCGCGGAAGGCGCGGCTGAGGGCGATGGTCTTCATCAGGTCGGGAACGCGATAGCCATCGCGGGCGAAGGTTTCCCCGAAATACCGCAGCAATGGACGCTCGTCGCGAGCGGTCTCGCGCCCGACGCCATAGGAATACATCCGGCTGATCAGGCAGGCGGTGGTGGCGGGATTGTCGTGCATGGCCCGGCCAAGACCCGCCGCATCGGAGAAGCCGACCCCGTCCAGCTCGCCCGAGGCGTCGATCCGGGCGGACTTCTCATGGGTGCGAAACTGGCCTGAGCCATCGAACTGTTCGAGGGTCAGGCCCATGGGGTCGGTCAGGGCGTGGCAGCCGGCGCAGGTCGGATCGGTGGCGTGGGCGGCCAGGCGCTCGCGGGCGGTGGAGAACTTGGCGTGGGGGTCCTCGACGATCGAGAAGTCCACATTGGGCGGGGGATCGGGCACCACCTGGCACAGGAAGGTCTCGCGCAGGCCCCGGCCCCGCTTGGTGGGCGAGCTGCGGCCGGCGTGGGAGTACAGCGACAGGAAGCCCACCTCGGTCAGCAGGCCCGCGCGCGGACTGTCGGCCGGAAACTCATAGGGGCTCCACTCGCGGGTCTGGTCCACGGGGATCTGGTAGATGGCCCCCAGGGCTCCGGTGACGAAGGTGCGCCGTGTCGTGAACAGATCGCGGTAGTCGCCTTTGCGGGTGATGACCTGATCGACGATGGTGCGCAGGGCCTGCTCGGCCGCCTCCCCGGCCACCTGAGGCCGGTAGGCCGGATAGATCACCGGATCCTTGGCCAGGTTGCCGAAACTGTCGAAGGCCAGCATGTCGGAGAAGAAGGCGCGCACGCCCTTCTCCAGCCGCGGCGAGGCGGTCATGCGGGCGATCTGCGCCTGGCGACCCCGGGCGGTGTCCAGGGCGCCGCTCTGCGCCGCCTTGAGCAGTTCGTCATCCGGATAGGCGTTCCACAGCAGCAGGCTGAGGCGGGCGGCGTAGGAATAGCCGTCCAGTTCGCGCCCGGCGGCATCGCCGGCCGGCCGGGCGGCCTCCGCCACGAACAGGAATTCCGGAGAGCTCAGCATGGCGCTGAGGGTGTAGCCGACGCCCTGGTAGAAGTCGCCGAGACGGTCGGCCGCCTGGCCCGAGGCGTCGACGATGGACGTGAGTTCCGCCTGGCTCAGCGGACGGCGGTAAAGGAGCCGGCCCACCTGAGAGAAGAAAGTCGCCGCGCAGGCCGCGTCGGCGGCCTTCGCCGATCTGGGCTCGCAGGGGATCAGATAGGATCGCCGCGCGGGATCGATGACCTGCTCGGAGACGATCTGGGCGTTGCGCGCGAACTGCTCGACGCCGCCTGGCGTCACCGTGGCCGTGGCCGTGCCGATCGCCAGCAGCCCCTTGATCCGCGTGACGGTCGGGAACCGCGTCGGGACCTTGATGTCCTCGCCAAAGATATAGCCGACGGTGTTGGCGTACTGGGACTGGGTGATCACCCGCACCCGCGGCGCCCCGGCCTTGACCTCCGGCTCGACGACGGCGGCGATCGCGGGGCCTGGCGTCGCTGCGGTCCTGGATTGATCGGTGACGGCGCACCCCACCAGCACAGCGACGAGGCCGACGGCGGCCCCTCCGAGACAGGTCCAGCGGGCGATGTTGGCTTGCAGAGGTTTCATCGGGCTACGCTTACCGGTTGGCCGTCTGGCGGATGGGAACGGGACGCTCGGCCGAGAGGGCTTCGGCGACCACAGCGTCGCCCTGGGGCGTGTGGACGATGAAGGCGCGGGCGAAACTGACCTCGTAGGCGGCGGAGATGCCGGTGACGCGGCCCGTGGCGGGGTCGCGATAGTCGGCGAAGGTCTTCAGGGCCTGATAGGTCGCCGGGCCGCTCCAGCCCTCCACATCGGCGATGGTGTGCGCGCCCCACGTCTTGGCGTACATCAGATACCAGCTCTCGAGGTCGACATAGCCGCCCAGCAGCCCCTCGGCGCCCGTGGGGGTCAACGTCAGGCGCAGCCGCATCCGCTTGATCAGGCGGTCCCCCGCCATGTCGGGCTGCTCATACGACGGCAGGCGCACATCGGCGGGCTCGGTGGTCAGCACGCCGTCGGTGATCCGGCCCCGCAGCCGCTGCACGTACCGTCGGCCGGACTTGTAGTCGATCCTCTGGCTCAGCCAGGGAATGAGCCGATCCCGGCTATCCGCCGCCACCGGGTCTCTGCCGCGGTAGGTGGTGATGACGACGGAGTCGTCATTGACCTCGCTGTCGACGTCGGTGATCTCCAGCAGCAGTCGGGGCTGGGCCTCCGACCGCAGGTATTGCGAGACGATCCCCTCGATCATGCCCCCTTTGCGCCACCCTGGGGTGCAGCCGATGACGCGGTAGAGCTGGTTGTCGACGCCGCGCTCGCCGGTGGGCGACAGGAAGTTGCCATGCGGCAGGCTGGCGCCCGCGCCCTGGCCTTGCGCGTCCCCGTCCAGGTCCATGCCGATCGCCGTCGCCCCCTGCGCCGCCCGGAACGGCAGGGGGTCCGTGACCGTGGTCGGGAAATAGAAGGCGTTCTCGCCGTTGGGGCCGCGATTGACATAATAGCCGAACTGCTGCTCGCGGGCTTTGCGCGCCTCAGGCGTTGGAAACTGAGCGGCGTAGTTCTGGGCCTGCTTGAACTGGAAACCGTCGGGACACTCGGTCTTGGCGTTCTCGGTTTCGTAGAGACCAAAGCGCCAGCCGCCGATCACGAGGCCGATCGTCCGGTCGGGCGGCGCGACCTGAGCCGAGGCGGCGCCCGCGACGGCCAGGGCGATGCCGGCGGCGAGGAACCCCAGGCGGCGGTCGCGGCATGGTCCAAGGCGAGCCGCTCTAGGGGCGACCAGCGGGAGGCCAGCGGCCAAAACCCGGCGCCTGCCGTGACTCGCGCGCCATGCTCCCAGAGGCCCCAAGGCCATTGGCGTTTCCCTGCCCTGAGGTTCTGTGAACCTTCTTTTGTGATCCTGATCGTTCCAAATGCGCTCCGACAGGACAATGTGTTGATCCGCTGTATGCTTGGATTTTTTTGACAATTGGCCGTAAGTGTTCACAATATCGGGGTGCTGAAAAGCCCGAGGCCAGTCATGGGGATAGCCCTGTCCGAGAGCAGCGAGCCCGCCGCGCGTATCGAGCGCCTTGTGGACTGGACGGGCGGCCAGGCGTGCGAACGCAACCTGACCAACGAGTTGTGCCGGCAGTATATTTTCTTCCACAGCGGCGGCGGCCGGATCGACCTGGCCGGAAACGCCCAGGACCTGACTCCGGGCTGCCACGCAGCCATTCCGGCGGGCGCGCCCGCGCGAATCTGGCTGGCGGCGGATGCGCGCGGCATCATTCTGTCGGCCACCGAGACCTTCCTGCGCTCGCGGGTGCTGCCGGTTCTGTTCGTTCCCACCTCGGACCACTGGCGGGGCTATGGCGTGCCGCACCTGGTGCGATTGTGCGAAGGGGACGAGAACAGCGCGGCGCGCGACCGCATCCTTCAGGAACTCGAACAGGCCTCCGAGCGGCTGGGCGGCTTCTGTGACGCGGCGGTGATCGCCTATGCCTTCGTGATCATGGGCTCCAGCCGCCCGCCGGCGGAGCGGTCCGAGCCGGCGGCGGAAGGCTACCCGTCGGAGCTCGCCCCCGCACAGCTGGTCATGCGGTTTCGCGAACTGATCGAGAAGAACTTCCGCGAACACAAGACGATCCAGGACTATTCCAGTCAGCTGGCCGTCACGCCGGTGCGCCTGGCGCGGGCGTGCAAGAGCACGATGGACCGCACGCCCCTGTCGCTGATCCACGAACGCATCATCCTCGAGGCCAAGGGTGAGCTCATCTACAGTTCCAAGAGCGTCGCCGAGATCGGTTACGACCTCGGCTTTACCGACGCGGCCTATTTCAACCGCTTCTTCAAGCAGCAGACCGGCGAACCGCCGCTGCAATACAGGCGCTCGGCATCGGCCGCCGACAGCAGTCAGAAGATCCTGGCGCAGCAGACCTGAACCAACGGGCTCAGGCCGGGATGTGGGCGACGTCCGCCTTCACGCCGCGCTTGCGGTCGAGGTCGGCCATGTTGATGTATTCGCGCCAGCGGGTGATCAGCCCCGCCTCGTCCAATTCATAGACCGCCACCATCTGGTGCGGCGACGGCCGCCCGCGCAGCACCGCCCAGTCAGACCGCTCCTGCATCACCAGGGTCTTGGTGGAAACCGAGTGGACTGTGTTGCACTTGTTGTTGGTGGCGTAAGTGATCTGACGGAGGATCTCTTCGCGCAGAGCGTCACGACCCTTGATGGTGGGGCCGCCCGGGACCCACAATTGCCATTCGGCGTCCGGGGCCATCATCGACACGATGCGGTCCACATCCGGCTTGCGCTCGCTGCTGCCGTCGCCCCAGGCGTCGCAGAAGTCCTCGATCAGTTGCTGCTGCGGGGTCAGGGGCCCTTGGGTCGCCATCGCGAGCCCCGTGGCGGTGGCTTCCGGCACAGGTCCGGCCGGCCGGGCCGCGCCCTCGAGGCCCGAAATGGCCTCGATATTGGCCCCGGTATGCAGGGCGAAATCCTTGAGGTCGAAATAGTCCCGGTAGGAGGTGATCTGGTTGTTGTCATCCAGGGTAAATACGCCGGCGATATATTGTTTCAGCGGCTTGCCGTTGCGCGTGAAGGAATCCTCGCGTTCGGCGATGACCACGTTGTCGCCAGAGGCGATGTTCATGATCTTGCACATGAAGCCGCCGCAATATTGCAGCTGACGGGCGATCTCGATCCGCATCGCCTCGCGCCCCCGGATCGTGGGACCGTCCGGCATGTAAAGGGTCCAGGCGCCGTCGGGCGCGAAATAGGACACGATTGCCTCGATGTCGGGCTCGTGCTGGCCGTGGCCCCAGGCGGCCAGCATGCCCAGAACGGCGGCTTCCTGTTGTTGTCCCATGGCGATGGCTCCTCTTCGACGGTCTGTCCGTCAGGATTGGGGGGTCTGGTGGCGCGGGATCAGATAGTCGAGCTGCAGCTGGGCGAAGGGCAGCGGCGCGGTCATCCCGCCGTCGCACTTGTAGAGGGCGCCGTTCATGAAGGCGGCCTCGTCCGAGGCCAGGTACGCCGCCAGGTTGGCGATGTCCTCCGGTCGGCCCAGGCGCGGCACGTTCTGCAGCTTCATGAACGCCGCATGCATCTCCTCGCTGGCCCAGGCCATCATCGCCGGGGTCTCGATCACCCCCGGGATCACCGCATTGCAGCGGATGCCGCGCTTTCCATAGGTGGTGGCGATGGTCTTCACGTACCAGTTCACCATCGCCTTGGAGGCGCCGTAGGAGAACTGCGCCACATCGCCCCCGAGCGAACTGGTGGACGAGGTGAACAGGATGCAGCCCCCGCCCCGCTCCAGCATGTGCGGAATGGCGTATTTGCTGGCCAGCACCCCGCCCAGGACATTCACCTGGACGATTTCGTGGAAGACCTGCGGGTCGAACTGCAGAAAATCGATATCCCGCTTCTTCTTGCCGGCCGCGGTGTTGACGGCGTTGTTGAACAGGATGTCGAGCTTGCCGAATTCGGCGATGGTCCGCTCGACCATCTCTTTCAAGGCGGCGTCGTCGGAGACGTCCACGGTGAAGCCCACCGCCTGCCCGCCCGCGGCGCGAACCTCCTCGGCCACCGCCTCGGCCGACGCGCCGACGATGTCGGTGACGGCGACGCTGGCGCCCTCGGCGGCGAACTTCAGGGCCGAGGCCCGGCCGATGCCCGAGCCGGCGCCGGTGATGACGGCGGACTTGCCCTCCAGACGGCCCATGGCGACGCTCCAACTTGCGGCGAAGCCTGACGGCCGTCCGGGACCAAGCATGGAGCATGGCCGGATCGCCGCGGCGGCGCCCGACACCCATGCTCACCCGCTGGACGGATCCTGGCCCTGCGCTTCCACCCGATGATCTTGTTGAGATGGACGCCGTCGTGGCCCCCATCCGCCCAAACCCTAGCCGACCCGGCTGGCGGGGGCGACGGGACAGGCGCCCGGCCGGCTTGACACCCAGTCAACCGCCGCGCGCGCCGGGACAACCCAGGCGCCGTATAGAGCGAAAAAAGGCCGGGGCGGTTCGACGACCCGCGGCCAAGGTCGAGGAAGCGAGACTCATGGATCCCCGCACGGACTATTCGCAGGCCGGCGAGGCCCGCCTCCGCGCCTATGTCGAGACGGTCATGGGCGGCCGCGTCGTCCATATGGAACGCCAGGTCCGCTGGCGGCCGGCCTGGTTCGTCGATGTCGAGCGAGACGGGGAGATCCTGCATCTGCATCTGCGCGGCGATCGCGAGGGCGATGTCGCCATCTTCAAGGACCTGCGCCGGGAAGGCGATGTGATCAGCGTGCTGAGCGACCACGGCATCGCCGTTCCCCGCGTCTACGGCTTCTGCGAGGCGCCGGCCGCCATCCTCATGGATGCGATTCCCGGGACCCGCGACATGGCCGACGCCCCCAGCGACGAGGCCCGCCGTTCGATCACCCGCGACTACATGCGCCAGATGGCGGCCATGCACCGATTGCCGCTGGAACCCTTCATCGCCAAGGGCGTGCGCCTGCCGGCGGGCGGCGACGAGATAGCCCTGGCCGGGCTGCACGCCTACCTGCCCCATTACGAGCGCACCCGCTGCCGGCCCGAGCCGATGCTGGAATTCGTGCTGGGCTGGATTCGCCGCAACGTTCCGCCGGGCCGTGACCGCGCCGCCTTCATCCAGTTCGATTCCGGCCAGTTCCTGCACAAGGACGGCGCCTTGACCGGCCTCTACGACTTCGAGTTCTCGATGATCGGCGACCCGGTCACCGACTTCGCCACCATGCGCATGCGCGACAGCTACGAGCCCATGGGCGACGACCTGCGCACCCTGCGCCGGCACTATGAAGAGTTCTCGGGCGCGCCCCTGGATGACCGGGTGATCGAGTTCCACACCCTGCTGTTCGCGACCCTGGGGACCATGCAGTTCACCGGCACGGTGGGCGGGATGCAGGCCGGCGACCCGCACAATGTCTATCTCGAATTCGACATCGCCCTGCGCCAGGTGATCCTCTTGGCCATGGGCGCCCTGACCGGCTTCACCCTGCCCCCCGAGCCGCCGCTGACCCCGCGCGTGGGCGACAACGCCGCCGTCATCGCCAAGCTGGCCGACACCCTGGCCAGGATCGAGACCGCCTCGCCCATGCAGCAGTCGCTGAAGGAGAGCGCCGACCAGTTGCTCGAATGGCTGGCTTGCGCCGGCGCCCAAGGCGAGGAGGTCCGCCGCCGCAACCTGGCCGACGTTTCCGCCCTGCTCAGTCGATCTTTCGCCGATTGGCCGGAGGCCGACGCCGCTCTGGAAGCCTACGTCAAGACCGCGCCGCCCGAGGCGGACGAGCGCCTCTATCGCCTGTTCGGAGCCATGGAGGCGCGGCGAATGTTGATGTTCGGCGCCACCAAGATCGGCCGCTCCGCCACCCACGTGAAGCTGCCGCCGATCTGACTTTTGCCGCCGCCTATCCTCCCCTGCCCTTCGCGGGAGCGGGGGCGAGTGAAAAAGCGCGGCGCAAGCGGTTCGCCCCCTCCGGTCCTCCAGACCACCTCCCCCATCCTCTGCGGGATGGGGGAGGATCAGGCGCGCCGCCTATCCTCCCCCGCTCTTCGCGGGGGAGGGGGACCGCGAAGCGGTGGAGGGGGCGCGAGACGGGGCGCGGCGCCAGCGGTTCGCCCGCTCCGGCGCTCCGCGCCACCTCCCCCATCCTCTTCGGGATGGGGGAGGATCAGGCGCGCCGCCTATCCTCCCCCGCCCTTCGCGGGGGAGGGGGACCGCGAAGCGGTGGAGGGGGCGCGAGAGAGGGGGCGCGGCGCCAGCGGTTCGCCCCCTCCGGTCCTCCGGACCACCTCCCCCACCCTCTGCGGGATGGGGGAGGATCAGGCGCCCCGCAACGCCGAGAAATGCGCCGCCGCCGTGGCCGTGCAGCAGTAGTCGCGCACCGCCGTGACCTGGCCATCTCGCGCCTCGAAGACCAGGCAGTAGCTGTTGGCGTAGACCCCGCCGTCCTCGCGCACCCCTTGGCCGTCCGCCTCGATCACCGCACGGTCGCCGCCAGAGATGTATCGCGCTTCAGTCATCACGACCGGTTTGGCCATGCCGCTGCCGCCCCGTTGCAGGGCGGCGATGAACGCGGCTTTGCCCCAGCGCACCCCCAGGTCCGGCGGCGTCAGGGCCATGCCCCAATAGCTGAAGTCGTCGGCCAGCAATGCCGACATGGCGGTGATATCGCGGCGGTTGAGGGCCGCCACCCAGGCCCGTCCCAGCCTCAGCGCCGCATCGTCAGTCGTCTGGGTTTCCATGGCGCCCTCCCCGGTCGTCACGGCCAGTAGGCCCGGCGGCGACGCGCCATCCAGGCCGCCGGTCTTGACTGCCGGTCAAGCGCCGCAGGCTAGGCCGATACGGACGATCTGGGGAACAACCTTGCCACGCAGCGGCGCGACAGACGCCGGCGGGAGGATACAGCATGAGCCTAGCGCCAGACGCAACCACCGACCGTCCCTATCCCGCCCGCCAGGGCCGCCTGCCCCGCAACCTCGACGAGATCACGCCCGCGTGGCTGACCGGCCTGCTCACCAACCGCTATCCCGGCGTGGTTGTGGAGTCGTTCGAGGTCGTCGAGATCAAGAACAGCCACACCACCAAGCTGCGCCTGGCGTTGGAACTGAACGCAGCCGGCCGCGCCGCCGGCATTCCCCGCCACGTCTGCCTGAAATCCAACTGGTCCGAAGGCTTCGAGAGCGGCGACATCTGCGAGCTGGAGGCGCGGTTCTACTATTTCATGCGCGACCAGGTCAGCGCGCCCCTGCCCGGCAGCTACTACGCCGACTGGGACGGCGACGGCGGCGGGCGCGGCATCGTGGTGATGGAGGACCTGGCCGCGGCGCCGGGTGAGTTCGGCAACAGTTCGCACCACCTGGGGGTCGACGGGGTCGCCAAGGGGCTGGAGTCCCTGGCCACCCTGCACGGGGCCCTGTGGGACAGTCCGCTGCTTGAAGCACAGACCTGGCTGAAGACGTCCATGGACACGCCGGTGGACACCGACCAGCTGCTGCGAATGTACAACTACATCGCCCTGAACCTGCCCAAGCCGGGCTATCAGGCCTTCCTGCCGAAGTGGATCAACGAGACGCCGGAACTGTTCAGCCACGCCTATGACGAGCTGACCGCCTTCGAGATGGAACAGACTAGTCCGCGCTGCCTGGTCCACGGCGACTCTCACCAGGGCAACAGCTTCCTGCGCGCCAACGGCGTGCGCGTCTGGCACGACTGGCAGCTGGTGCGCAAAGGCCGTCCCTGGCGCGACATCACCTATTTCATGCTCGGCGCTCTCACCATCGAGGAGCGCCGCGCCTCCGCCCGCGACCTCATCGGCCACTACCGCGACGCCCTGGCCGCCACCGGGGCCCAGGGGGTGCTCGACAAGGACGCCGCCTATGAGCAGGTCCGCCGCTGGCCGGTTTACGGGATGCAGGCCTGGATCGCCAACGTCGACCAATGGGGCCAGGGCGGCATGCACATCACCGAGCGCTTCTTCGCCGCCGCCGAGGATTTCGACACCATCAACCTGTTGACCCGCGGCAAGACCCCCCGGCGAAAGGTGACGCTTGGCGAGGGCGCCCGCGAAATCGCCTCGGGGCTGCGGGAGCTGCTGGGCCAGGCCTGACCATCTCCCAAAACCGTCATCCTAGGCCTTGTGCCTAGGACCCCGACGCGCGACGGCGCAGTTGAACCGCGGAGCCAAGGGCTTGAGGACCATGCGTTTATGGGTCCTAGGCACAAGGCCTAGGATGACGATCGTTTAGGAGATCGGCGGCTATGGGCCCGCATTCCCCGCCAGCGTCATCGCCGCGATATAGGCGAAGGTCAGGCTGAGGGTGTTGTTGCCGCCGGCGCCGGGCGCACGGCCGCGCCACAGGGAGTTCATGTCCAGGCCGATGGCGTGCAGGCCAGGGATCGGCGCGCCGTCCGCGCCCAGCACCCGGGCGTGGTCGTCCACCTTCAGCCCCACGGTGGTGGTGGTGTCGCCCGGGAAGATCTTCACCGCGTAGAAGGGGCCGGTCTCGATCGGCCCGAGGCACGGATTGGGCCGGTGCTCGGGATCGCCCATGAAGAAATCGGCCTTGTCGGCGCCCCGCGCGAAATCCGGGTCCGCGCCGTCTGCGGCATAGGCGTTGAACTGCGCCACCGTGCGGCCGAGGCCGGCGGGATCGATCCCGATGCGTTCGGCCAGGGCCTCCAGGGTCGGGGCGCCGACCACATAGCCCTCCTTCAGCAGCCGGCCGAGGCCGAAGCCGCCCGGCCGCACCAGTCCCAGGCCGTATTTCCTGATGAAACGGTGGTCACAGATCAGATGCGCGGGCACCGAGCCGGACGCGTGCATGGGCTCGACCAGGTTGGTGGTGGCCTCATTGCCGAAGCGCAGGCCGCGACTGTTGACGGCGATGCAGCCGGGCTTGCCGCGATCGAGGAACAGGTGCGGGAACTTGCTGACCGTCCCGTCGGGCCTTGTGTGGACTGACACCACGACCCAGCCGGCGTTGCTGTGATTGTCGCCGTCGAAGCCGGCGCCCAAGCCCAGCGCCTGGGTCAGGCCGTCTCCGGTATTGCCCTCCGGCACGATGGAGACGTGCTGGTCCGCAAAGGGGATGTATTGCGCGCGCATCCCTGCGTTAGCCGAGAAGCCGCCGGTGGCCAGGACCACCCCCCGGCGGGCGCGCACCTGGACCTCACGACCGTCGCGCATCACCACCACGCCCCTGACCGCCCCGTCCTCGATGATCAGCCGCTGCATCGGCGCGTCGCGCCACATCTCGACCCCGGCGTCGAGGGCCGAGCGCAGCAGCCGAGCGGCCAGGGCGTTGCCCATGGTCAGCCGCGTGCCCCGGGGATAGCGCAACCGGTCGACCGCGTAGCGCGCGGCCAGCTTCGCCATGTGGCGGAACGACTTGAACGACTTTGTGAACCGGGTCGCGTGGGCCATGTCGCCCAAGCCGATCATCAGGCCGCCGGGGGCGTTGAACTCGCTGAGCGGGGGCCGCAGCTGGGCGAAATGGCGGCCGAGCCTGCGCCCGTCATAGTCCACCGGCGTGAGCAGCCGGCCACTGGGCGAGAAGCCCTCGGCGTCCGGGCGCCAGTCGGCGAATCCCGGCTGCAGGGCGAATTGGGCCTGGGTGTGGGTCTGCAGATAATCGACCATCTTTGGCGCATGGGCCAGGAAGGCCGCCGCCAGATCCTCGCGCAGGCTGGGACCGACGACCTGCTTCACATAGGTCAGGGCGCGCGCCGGATCGTCGGCGATCCCGGCCGCCTGCGCCTGCGGGCTGCAAGGGACCCAGATTCCGCCCCCGGACAGCGATGTGGTGCCGCCAAAAACGGCGCTCTTCTCGATCAGCAGCACGTCCAGGCCATGGCCGGCGGCGACGATGGCCGCGGTCATACCCGCGCCGCCGGAGCCGACGACGACGACGTCCTTCTCGATCATGGCCGCGCGCTCCCTGCGTTGTCCTTGGCCGCGGTCAGGCGACGGGCGCATGCTAGTTGCCCGCCCCGGGCCTGACCGGGCGGCGCGCTTTACGGGGAGTCAATCGGCCTGCATTGCCCCGCCGCGGCGGGCGGCCCTAATCGGCGGCAACAAAGCAGGCGCTCCTCGACGAGCGCCTGACAACCAGAACAGCCAGGCCGCGCGCCTGGAGGGCAGGAACAGGAAGCACGATGACCGACACATCCGCGCGCGACGAAAAATTCCTCGAACGTTATGGCCCGTGGGTGCTGGTCTCCGGCGGCTCAGAGGGCACCGGCGCCGCGTTCTCGACCCTCGCCGCCGCCAAGGGCGCCAACGTCATCATCGTGGCGCGCCGGGTCGACAAGCTCGAGGCGCTGGCCAAGACCATCCGCGAGACCTACGGCGTCGAGGTCATCACCCAGTCGCTGGACCTGACGGTCACGGACGCCGCCGCCCAGCTGGAGGCCTTCACCGAGGGCAAGGACGTCGGCCTGGTGGTGTTCAACGCCGGCGGCGACAGCGTCGGCGGCCGCTTCCTGGACTCCACCTATGAGCAATGGCGCACCCTGCTGAAGCGCAACATCGACATGCTGACGGAGTCCTGCCACCGCTTCGCCACCTATTTCGTCAAGCGCGGCCGGGGCGGGATGATCATCGTCGGGTCCGAAGCGGCGCTCCAAGGCATCGGCCGCCTGGCCCTCTACACCGCCTCCAAGGGCTATGCCCTGAACCTCGGCGAGAGCCTGTGGCGCGAGCTGAAGCCCCGGGGGGTCGATGTGCTGAACCTGCTGATCGGCGCCACCGACACGCCCAAGCTGCGCACCGTCTTCGAGAAGAACAACCTGCCGCAGGACGCCGTGCCCCTGACCGCCCCGGACGACGTCGCCCGCGTCGGCCTCGACAGCCTCGGCGATGGCCCCACCATCGTGCTGAACGCCATGGACGACGACGCCGACCCCCTGGTTTCGCGCCGGCTGCGCCGCGAGCGGATCGCCTACCAGAGCGAATTCCTCAACAACTTCTACGGGCCGGAGTAGGCGCCAGATGAGACGGCTTGAGGGCAAGGTCGCCATCGTCACCGGCGGCGCCGGCGGCATCGGCTCTGCGACGGCGCAACGCCTGACCGACGAGGGCGCCGTCGTCGTGGTCGCCGACATCGACCTTGCCAAGGCGCAGGCGGTGGCGGACGCCATCGGCCATGGGGCATCGGCGGTCTTCTATGACGCCGAGAAGGTCGAGACCATCGAGGCCATGGTCGCCGAGACCGTGGCCCGCCACGGCCGCGTGGACATCCTGCTCAACAACGCCGCCATCACCACCCCGCAGATCCAGCGGGAGGACACCACCGCGGTCGACATCACCTTCGAGACCTGGGACCGGGTGCTGGCGGTGAACCTGCGCGGCTATCTGGCCGGCTGCAAATACGTCATCCCGCACATGCTCAAGTCCGGCGGCGGGGCGATCATCAACACCGCCTCCGGCTCGGGCTTCGTCGGCGACCTGTCGCGCATCGGCTATGGGGTGTCCAAGGCCGGGGCCATGGCCATGACCCGCTATGTCGCCACCCAGTACGGCCGACAGGGCATCCGCTGCAATGCGGTGGCCCCGGGCCTGATCCTTACCGAGGCGTCGAAGGCCGGGGTTCCCGAGTTGATCGAGATGATCTCCAACCATGTGCTGACCCCGCGCCTGGGCAAGCCCGAGGACGTGGCCGCGGTGGTGGCCTTCCTGGCGTCGGAAGACGCCGGCTTCATCAATGGCGAGACCATCGTCTGCAATGGTGGCTCCCTCGCCCACCAGCCGCATAGCCACGACCTGTCCGAAATGATGAAAGGCTGACCATGTCCATCCCTGACGCCGACGAGATCCGCCACTTCCTGCACGAACAGATCGAGATGTGGAACGAGGGCCGGCGGGAAGATCACGCCGCCCTCTACCGCCGCTACGCCACCGACGGGCTGGTCATTGAATACGTTGGCCAGCCGGTGGGCGACGGCTGGGCGACCTTCAATCACATGTGGGACGCCTACGGCGGCAAGATCCGCATTGAGATCGTTCAGGCGCTGGTCAACGGGCGCGAGGCGGCCTGCCACCACCTGAACATCCGCAACGCCTCGGGCCTTTCGAACCCCAGCATCGAGACCTACCGGTTCGAGGATGGCCGGCTGTTCATCCGCTACTTCTACGTCCCGGCCCCCGTCGAATGACCCCAGTATTGGCCCGGACCCGGGCCGGAAGGACTGCGTGAAGAAAGCCGCCACCTCGGGTCTCCCGGACAGCCAGACCCGCTACCGCTGGTTCGTCCTGGCGGTGCTCACCGCCGTCCACTCGACCCACCACATCGACCGCAATGTGCTGTCGGTGGTGGTCGAGCCGATCCGCCAGGAATTCGGCCTGAACGACAGCCAGATGGGCCTGATCGGCAGCCTCGGTTACGCCCTGGCCTTCGGGGTCGCGGCCCTGCCGATCGGCTACCTGGTCGACCGGGTGAACCGCAAGAAGCTGCTGGTGGGCATCCTCGCCCTGTGGAGCGTGATGACGGCGCTGAGCGCCACCGCCAACAGCTTCATCCACCTGCTGATGGCGCGGATGGGCGTCGGCGCCGCGGAGGCCGGCGGCTCGCCCACCGGCCTGTCCATCGTATCGGACTATTTCCCGCCCAAGGAGCGCTCCACGGCGGTGGGCATCTGGTATCTCAGCTCCGCCATCGGCACCGGCATCATCTTCCTTGTCGGCGGCTACCTGGCCCAGCACTACGGCTGGCGCACCGTCTTCCTGGTCGCCGGCGTCCCCGGCGTGATCATGGCGGTGATCCTGTTGTTCACCGTGCGCGAACCGCGTCGCGGCGGCTCCGAGATCGCCGCCCCAGATCCGGCTGATAGCGGGTCAACCGCCGGCGCGCCGCCCACCGAGGAAGCGCCCGCCAAGCTCGGCGAGGCCCTCGCCTATGTGCTGCGCCGCCCCGCCATCCTCAGCATGATGGCCGGCATCGTCCTGGCCGCGGCCATGAGCTCGGCCTTCGGCCTGTGGTCGGTGTCCTTCCTGGTGCGCGTTCACCACATGCAGATCGCCCTGGCCGCCGTCTGCATCGCCGTCGCCTTCTCGGTTTTCGGCATCGTCATTCCGCTCATCTCCGGGGTGATGGGCGACAAGCTGGCGAACTCCAGGTTCGGCCGCAAGCCCGAGCGGCTGGCCTTGCTCAGCGCCACCACCATGACCGGGGTGGTCGTCTGCGGCTCGGCCGCCGCCCTGTCCCAGAACGTGGCCGTCGCCGTCGCCATGATGTGCCTGTGGTGCGGCTTCATGCTGGCCCACAACGGCCCGGCCAACGCCCTGGTGCTGAGCCTGCTGCGCCCGCGCATGCGCGGGGTGGTGATCGCCTCGCTGCAGATCATCGCCACCGTCCTGGGCAACGGCCTGGGACCCTTCCTGGTCGGCATGCTCAGCGACGTCTACGGCGGTCCCAACTCCCTGCGCTGGGCCATCCTGACCGGGATGTCGCTGAACGTGATCGCGGTGCTGTGCTTCCTCAACGGCGCCAGAACCGCCGCGCGCGACAGCCTCAGGGAATAGCCGCCGCGCCGGTCGAGGCGGAGTTCTTGACCCGCAAGGCGTCGACGATGAATCCCCGCGCCGTCTGCCGCCACAGGTCCATCCCCTCGGGCGACACGGTGTCAGCGCCCAGGATCACCGACAGGGTGTAGCTGTTGGTGAAGCCGCCCGTCATCAGCAGGGACACGAAGGCGAGGCAGGCGCGGGTGTCGAGGTCGGGGCGAAAGTCGCCGCTGGCCATGCCCCGGGTGAGGATCTCTTCCAGCTTGCCGGCCAGGGCGGGGGCGGAGCCGACGAATCGATTGTGGGTCGAGTGATGATCCTTGTGGAAGCCCATGCCCTCGCGGGCCAGGCGGCCCAGCAGGGGATCCGCGCGATACTGTTCGAAGACCTCGTCGGCGAAGGCGCCCAGAGCCTCGACGGGTTCTAGGTGGCCGAAATCGATCGCCAGCAGCTTGGGCATGACCTCGGCTGACGCCATGTCCAGCACGGCCGAGAACAGATCGTGCTTGCTCTCGAAATATTGGTAGAGGAGCTGCTTGGTGACCCCCGCCCCGCGGGCGATGGCCTCCATATTGGCGCGGGCGATGCCATTGGCGGCGAATTCCCGCCGCGCCGCCTCCAGCACCCGGGCTATCGTTTCGGTCTTGCTCGACGAGCGCTTAACCGTCCCTGCCCCGTCGTCGATCTTGTCGGCGGTCGTCATGGCTTGTTCTGCACCATTTCACTGGAGGCCATGAGGCGCCGGATTTGACGCCGGGTCAAACGGAAGCGGTTGCCCGGACCGGCGCCCACGCGGACTGTGCCGGCGGCGCCGCATGCGCGCCCGCTGTCACGGCCGCACCGGCCACCCGATCCATAACGGGCAATAAGAACGCCAGGCCAAGCCGGCGGTAGGGAGTCGAATGCGTTTTCACCGGGAAATCCCGCCGCGGGCGGATTTCGGCTATCAGGTCCTGGTCGGGCCTCAAAAGGTCAGCGGCGCGTCCCTCAACCAGACGCGGGGCTTCTTCGGCCTGGTCATGAACAAGACCATGCCGTTCGGCTGCTTCCGCGACGACGAGGGACACATCTACGCGGCCGTCCGCTCGGTGATGTCGCCCTCAGGCACGCCCAACCCGACCACCTTCTTCTACCAGTCCACCCGCATCGACGACGCCAACCTGCGCATGGATCGTCCGCGCATGAAGGCCCAGGCCCAGACCGCCCGCCCTGTCCAGACCCTGGAAGGCGACGACTGCGTCTGGCGCGCGCAGCCCGATGACGCCGGTAACGCCTGGAGGCTGTCGGCGTCCGGAGAGGCCATGCGATGGACTGAGGACGGCCTGTTCGACATCGGCGGGCGCCTGCTCGGCGACGGCATGCAGTGGTATCTGCCGGGCGTCGACTGGGGCACCTTCTATGTGTCGCAGATGTACGAGGTCTTCGGCCAGTGCCTGGGACGGCCGGTCAAGGGCGTCATCTCCGTCGACCAGGCCTACCTCGCCGAGGGCGGGGCGATCCACTACAAGAAGGATCTGGTGGTCAACAACGGCATGCACGTCATCTGGTGGAATTTCGCCACCGTCTACACGGACGGCAGCTACGACGTCGGCTCCTTCATGGTCGGTCACCAGAACCTGGGCTACGCCATCTTCCAGAATGAGAAGCGCGAGGTGCGCACCACCACCAAGATCGAAGGCGTCTCCCGCCACGCCGCGGGCGACTATTTCGCCGAGGACGCCCGCATCATCCTGGAAGACAACGAGGAATGGGAGTTCCTGCCCGACCCCAAGGGGCGGATGGTGGACTTCACGGGCGGCTTCCCGGTCACCGCCCAGCAGGAAGGCCGCTGGCGCCGCGTGGGCGACACCCGGGAGCCCTCTCACTGGATGGCCTGGGGCGAGACCGACCGCCGCAATGGTTCCACCCGCAACGGCCCGGGATCGGACATCGGATGACCGCCCGCGCCGATATCGACACATTGTTGAAGGGCCAGGTCGCGGCCTGGAACGCGGGCGACCGCGACGCCTTCATGGGCCTCTACCGCGCCGCCGCCCCCGCGGGCCTGACCATCGACTACGTCGGCCAGCCCCAGCGCGACGCCTGGGAGATCCTCGACAAGATGTGGACCGACCAGAACGACAAGATCGAGGTCGAGGTGCTCAAGGCCATCGTCAATGGCGCCGAGGCGGCCTGCTACCACCGCAACCACGTACGCGGGACGACCCTGGCCGTCGACACCATCGAGCTCTACGCCTTCGACGGCGGCCGGCTGCACATCCGCTATTTCATAGAACCGGCCGCCCAGCATGACTGACACCTATGACGTCATCGTCGTCGGGGGCGGCCACAACGGGCTCGTCGCCGGCAGCTACCTGGCCAAGGCCGGCCGCAAGGTGGTGGTGGTCGAGCGCAGCGCGGCTGCCGGCGGCCTGGCGCGGTCGGACTATGTCATCCGCGAAGCCCCCAACCACATGATCAACACCGGGGCGGTGGAGCTGATCCACATCCGCGCCTCGCCGGTGATGCAGGAGCTCGAACTGGCCAAGCACGGCTGGAACACCGTGGTCACCGATCCCAGCTACGCCTATCTGGCCCCCGACGGCGGCTCTATCGGCGTGTTCCGCGATCCCCGTCGGACGGCCGACGACATCGCCCGCTTCTCCAAGGCCGACTCCCGCGCCTACCTCGACTTCATGGAGTTGATCGACGCCCTGATGGACTTCGCGGGCGTCATGACCAAGGGCGATCCTGGCAAGCCGAAGCCGGGCAAGTTCATCGACCTCGCCAAGGTGGCGATCCGCAACCGCCGCCTGAAGGACAGACTGTCGCTGATCGCGGCGGCGCCCGCCGATCAGCTCGCCGCCGAATGGTTCGAAAGCGACGCGGCCCAGGCCCTGCTCCTGGGGGTCGTAGCCGGCGCTGGCCCCTTCGACACCGACGGCAACGGCATCGCCTACGCCCTGTTCGGCCTGATGCACCGGGTCGGCGTGGCCAAGCCCGTCGGCGGCATGCGCATGCTCGCCGACACCCTCACCCGCGTCTACGCCGCGTCCGGCGGCCAGCTGATGCTGGATGCCGAGGTCGAGGAGATCATCATCCGGGACGGCAAGACCCGGGGCGTGCGCCTCAAGGGCGGCAGAGTCCTCAACGCGGGCGTGGTCATCGCCACCTGCGATCCCCAGACCGCCGCCAAGCTGGCCACCGCCGGCGGGCTTGACCGGGTCACCCAGACGCGCCTGGAATACGCCCCCGCCCACCGGGCGAATGTGGGCCCCTCGCTGATCAATGTCGCCACCGCCCGGCCCGTGCGGCTCAAGCGGCACCAGGACCTGCGCCAGGACGACGCCGACATCAACCAGTCGGTCGGGCTGATCGGCACGGCGGACGAACTGCGCCGCGCCCTGGTCCAGGCCCGGCGGGGCCAGGTTCCGACAACCCCTGTGTTCTCGGTCTCGCCGGCCGCGAACTGGGATCCGACCCAGGCGCCGGAGGGCCAGGGCTCGGCCTACCTCTACATGCCGGTGTTCCCGGTGGAGGTGAACGAGGGCTGGGAGACGCTCAAGGCGCCCGCGGCCGACGCCATCATCGCCCGCGCAAGCGACTTCTACGACGGCTTCGACGCCGAACTCGGCCGCTGGTTCGAGACCTGCCCAGACCGGGCCTTGCGCGCCAATGTCACCAAGGGCTGCGTCACCCACGTCGATTTCGGCTCCCAGCGCAGCGGGGCCAAGCGCCCGGCGGTGGGTCTGGGCGGACCGGCGCCCCTGGCGCCCGGCTTCTTCCTGGGGGGGGCCGGCATCCATCCAGGCGGCGGGGTCTCCGGCGGTCCCGGCCGCCTGGTGGCGCAGCGGGTGCTCGACTCCCTCGGCTAGATCGCCAGCGTCAGCAGCTCGGTCATGTCCCGGAGCGGCCGGCTGCCGTCGAAGGCCAGGTGGGCCTGATGCTGGGCGAGGGTGAAGGCCCAGATCCGCTCGCTGACATCAAGCAGTTCGATGAAGCAGCCCATGCGCTCGCGCGCGTCGAAGAAGGCGTGCCGGCCGATGCCTGAGACCTCTCCCGTCAGGACCGCCTCCAGGCCGCTGGCGAGATGGGCCGCGAAGCGGCGGTCATACTCGCCCGGGCCCATGAGCCGGATGTCGGGAAAGACATGGTGCACCCCCTCGCCCGTCACATCGAGGATCTCCCGCCAGATCGACGGGGTGTCGTCCAGGGGCTGGATGAACTCGATCACGGTCGCGCCCAACTGGCCCAGGGCGACCCGGTGCGGATCATCGCAAGGCAGGCCCCGGTACAGCCGGGCCGTGTCGTGAGGCTCGATCAGGTAGAACGGCCCCGCCCCGACGGTCCGCGCCCATTCGGTCGCGGCCCTCTCGACGTCGCGGACAACGTAGCAGACCTCGGTGAAAGCCGTCGGGGCCATGGTTTTCCAGTATGAGAATTGCTGACCCCATGCAGAATAGTTGCGAACGCCGCCGGGCGATAGCGCCCGGGGCGCCGACCCGTGGAGCGCCCCCATGACCCGCACGCCGATCGAGATCATCCAGGCCTTCCTCGACGTCTGGTCCGCCGGCCCGGCTCCCCTCGAGGACGCCATCCGCGGCCTGTTCCGCCCCGACACCGAATGGGTCAACGTCGGCATCTCGCGTACCGTCGGCCCCGACGAGGCCCTGGCCCTGGGCGCTAAATTCGAGGCGGCGATGGGCTATGCCAGGATCGTCGTGGAGACCGCGCACATCGCCGCCGCCGGCAATGTGGTGCTGACCGAACGGATCGACCGCCTGATCGCCCCGGACGGCCGCGAGATGGGGGTGTTCGCCATCGCCGGGATCTTCGAACTGGATGACGACGGCAAGCTGGTGCGCTGGCGCGACTACACCGACCCGTCCGCCCATGGGGCGATCAGCCACTAGGGGCCGACGCCGAGTCCAACCACCCGCCTGGACACGCCATTCAGAATGGTTTTCTGTCCTCGCAATAATTCGGCGCGGCCGTTTCAGCGGCGCCGCTAGGGAGACCGCGAAGATGACCACTGCTCAAACCGCGCCCAACCAGGCGCTCGCCGACGGCTTCGCCCACGTCGGGTCGTTGTTCGCCGGCAATGTCGACGATCCGAACACCGTCTACGCCAAGATGCGGGCCGAGAGCCCGGTGGTCAAAGGCGACTTCTGCGCGGAACTCGGCTCGGTGTCCTTCGCGGGCCACGGCGACCGGCCGATCTACACCATCTTCAAGCACGTCGATGTCCTCAAGGTGCTGCGCGACACCAAGACCTATACCAGCGGCATCCTGATGGAGACGGGCCTGGGTCCGTTCCTCGACGGGCTGATGATCACCGGCCTGGACGGCGACGAGCACCGCCAGCTTCGCGGGATCCTGGCCCCGGCCTTCACCCCCGCGGTGATGGAGGAATGGCGCGACACCTACATCCGCCCGCTGATCATGAAGAACTTCATCCAGCCGATCCTGGCCCGGGGCAAGGCGGAGCTGATCAGCAGCATCGGCGTGATGTTCCCGATCCACGTGGTCTATGCGGTGCTCGGCTTCCAGGACGACGATCCCGCGGCCCTGGAAAGCTTCGGCGCCAAGGCGCTGACGGTGCTCGGCGGCATGGCCAACGACCCCGCCGCCAAGATGGCCGCCTTCGAGGCGTTCAAGGACCTCTATGAGCCGACCCTCCAGGCGGTGAAGGCGCGGCGGGCGTCAGGCGCGGAGGGGTCCGACCTGATGAGCCGGCTGATCCGGGCCGAGTTCGAAGGCCGCTCCCTGGACGATCACCAGATCACCAACTTCGTGCGCATGATGCTGCCGGCCGCGTCTGAGACCACGTCGCGCACCTTCGCCATCTTCATGCAGCACCTGTTCGAGCATCCCGAGGCGATGGAGCGGGTCCGCCATGACCGCGCCGCCATGCGCAAGGCCCTCGACGAGAGCACCCGCCTGGACGCGGTGGCCACCTACAAGGTCCGCGAAGCCCAGGCCGATGTGGTCCTGCAGGGAATCGCCATCCCCAAGGGCGCCGTGATCTCCGCCTGCGTCGCCTCGGCCAACCGGGACGAGGCGGTCTTCGACAATCCTGACGCGTTCGACATGGACCGCAAGCAGATGGCCCAGTTCAGTTTCGGCTTCGGGCCCCACATGTGCGTGGGCATGTGGCTGGCCAAGGTGGAGATCGAGGAGGCGGTCAGCCTGATCCTCGACCACATGCCCGGGGTCCGGCTCGATCCGGACTACCCGCCGCCGGAAATCCGCGGCGTGCACCTGCGCGGCCCCGACGCCCTGCATGTGGTCTGGGATCCCGCCTAGGGCGCCCGCGCCCTAGCCTCGCTCGTCGTTGAGGAATACCCGCCGGGCCCGCGAGCCGTCGCCGTCCCGCAGCGCGTCCAGCAGGGCGACCGGCGCAGGCGGCGCGGCCTGGTCGGCCCCCAGGGCCGTCACCACATCGATGAAGGCTTCCAGTCCCGCGTCCCCAGACAGGCGGCCGATGGCCCGGAGGCGCTGCCCCAGGGTCGTGGCGGCGGTCAGGTCGGCGAGGTCCGGGCGTCGCCCGGCGACCGCGCTCAGCGCCTCGAGCACCAGCTGTTGCAGGAAGAAGCGCGCATCCGCGGCGTCGATCTGGGTCTGGGACAGGTACTGGAGGGCCCGCCGCACCGCCTGCGACAGATCGGGCGCGGTGATCACCAGGCCGCCGGTGCGCCCTCGCTCCATGCGAACCGCCGCATGCTCTTCGAGGATGCGGACGGCCTGCCGCAGGGTGCCCACGGTGACCTGATAGCGCTGCATCAGCTCCGCCGCCCCGCCGATGCGCTCCCCGGCCACCCAGCCGAGCAGGCGCACATCGCGCAGGATCTCGCGGGCCAGCCGTTCGGCCGGGCTGCCGGCCGTTGTCTCGGCCTCGCCGCCCTCGATGGCCGGCAGCTGGCGATGGTCGCGATCAATGGCGCTCCAGGCCTTCTGGCCGTCCGCCATCAGGTCCTGCTGGCGGCGTCGCAGGGCGAACAGGGCGCCGATATCGCCGGCGATCTGGGCCTCGATCATCTGCAGCAGCGCCTCCCACCAGGCGCCGCGCAGGGCGTCCGCGCCCTCCAACAGGCCGTAGGGCGCCAGATCCTGGCCGTATTCGGCGGTCGTCTGGTAGGCGAGGCCCGCGAGGGGATCCTGGACCATGCCGCGGATGGCGACGACCAGTTGCTGGATGCCGCCGACCCGCTCGAACTCGGCGTTCGAAAGACCGCCCAGCCGCGACACCAGCCGGCGGACCCGCTCGCAGGCGGCCATGTCGAGCTTGGGCGTCGCCACCAGGAAGACGTGGGTGTCGGCGGCCTTCAACAGGCGGTCCAGGGCGGTTGGTCCCAGCATCCGGCTCTCGATGGCGATGGCCAGGGCGCGGCCGGCCGACTCGGGATTGGGCGCGGCGACGATCAGGCCGCCGCCTGACCCGCGACGCATGAAGGCGACACCCCGCTCCTCGAGGATGCGCACCGCCTGGCGCAGGACGGAACGACCGATGTCGTGGTGGGCGCGCAGGTCCTGCTCCGAGGCGACCAGCATGCCCGGCTTCATCCGGGCCGCGCGGATCTCGCCGGCGATCTCGTCGGCCAGCTGGGCCCCCGCCGGATCAGCCATGGGGCGGGCCTCGCAGCATGGCGTCCAGGGCGTCCAGGAGACTGTCCATCGTCGCGACGGTCCAGAAAGGGTGATCGCGGCCGCCCTCGAGCGCGGCCTCCCGAGAGGCCATGATGGCGCGCAGGGAAATGCTCATGAACACCAGCCTTTTCTCGAGGACGTCACCAGGGACTCCCGTCGCCAGCCGCCGGATGTGCGCCAGGCAGCGCTGGTAGCCGGTGTTCCACGTCTCGCCGAGCACCTCGTCCAGCATGGACCGCTGCTGCAGGGACAGGAAGCTGAGGAAGCGAAGGTAGGTGTCCTCCTCGCCGTCCGCCTCGCCCAGGTTCGTGGCCGGCCAGACCAGAATCTCCAGGGCCTCGCGAACGGTCCTGGGGCCGCCTTCGGCCTCGAGCCGGTCCAGCGCCGCATTGCGACGGTCGTCGATCAGCCGGGCGCCATCGATGATCAGCTCGCGGACCAGGGCTTCCTTGCTGCGGAAATAGTAGTGAAGCGACCCGCCGTTGCGCTGGCCGGTGGCGGCGACGATCTCGCGCACGCTGACCCCGTCCACCCCCCTGGACGCGAACAATCGCCGCGCCGCGAGCTTGATCATCTCGCGCGTGCCCTCGGTCTTCATCCTTGCCCGTACCACCCTGGCGAGATATTAGTGCGATCGTTTTAAACAAACAGATGACGCCCTGTATCGTGGACGCCCTGGACTATACCGGCAAGATCGTGCTCGTCGTTGGCGGGTCAAGCGGCATCGGCAATGGCGTGGCCCAGGCCTTCCGCGCCCGGGGCGCCGACGTGCATGTATGGGGCAGTCGCCCGGCCGTCGCCGACTATGCCGATGAACCCGGCTCGGACCTCGAGGGCCTGACCTATGTGCAGGTCGAATTGACCCGCAGGGAGGCCATCGACCGCGCCGCCCTCCCCGACCCGCTCGACGTCGTGGTCCTGTCCCAAGGCACGGTGCGCTACGGCCGCGCGGAATATGAGATGGAGGCCTTCGAGGCCGTGGTCGACGTCAACCTCAACAGCGTGATGGCCTGCGCCGCGAGGGCGCGCGGCGCCCTGGCGGCCAGCGGCGGATCCCTGATCATCATCAGTTCCCTGGCCGCCTATGGCGCGCGCATCGGCACGCCGGCCTATGCCGCCTCCAAGGCCGCGGCTGTCGCCCTCACCCGCACCCTCGGCGCCGCCTGGGCCAAGGACGGAATCCGGGTCAACGGCGTCGCGCCAGGACTGGTGCCGACCAAGCTGACGCGGGCGACGGTGGATCACCCGGGCCGCCTCGCCGAGACCCTGAAGGCCATTCCCGCCGGCCGGCTGGGAACCCCCGCGGACATCGCCGGGCCGGTGTTGTTCCTGGCCTCCCCCCTGGCGGCCTATGTGGTCGGCCAGACGATCATCGCCGACGGCGGCAAGGGCCTGGGCTAGGAGCATCCGAGCATGGCGTGGGATTTCGAGACCGACCCCGACTTCCAGCTCGAACTGGACTGGATCGAGGCCTTCGTGAGGGACGCGGTCGAGCCGCTGCAATATGTCCTCGGCAACCACTACGACGTCCAGGCGCCCGGCTTCATAGACCAGGTGCGGCCGCTGCAGGCCCAGGTGCGGGCGCGGGGACTGTGGGCCTGCCATCTCGGCCCCGAACTTGGCGGGCGCGGCTTCGGCCAGGTCAAGCTGGCGCTGATCAACGAGATCCTCGGCCGGGCGCGGTTCGGGCCAGTGGTGTTCGGTTGCCAGGCGCCGGACTCCGGCAATGCCGAGATTCTCGCCCAGTTCGGCACCGACGCCCAGAAGGCCCGCTACCTGCAGCCCCTGCTCGACAACGAGATCGTCTCCTGCTTCTCGATGACCGAACCGCAGGGCGGCGCCGACCCCCTGATGATCGCCACGACCGCGGTGCGGGAAGGCGACGCCTGGGTGATCAACGGCGAGAAATGGTTCTCCACCAACGCCCGTCTGGCCGCATTCTTCATCGTCATGGCCGTCACCGACCCGGACGCCAAGCCCCACGACCGGATGTCGATGCTGATCGTGCCGGCCGAGACCGCCGGCATCAAGATCGTCCGCGATAGCGGCTACGGGGCCGGCGAGAAGACCCACGCCTATGTCCGCTACACCGACGTGCGCGTGCCCCTCGACCACATGCTCGGCGCGCCGGGCCAGGGGTTCGCGGTCGCGCAGACGCGGTTGGGCGGCGGGCGGGTCCACCACGCCATGCGCACCATCAGCAAGGCCCGCGAGGCCTTCGACCACCTCTGCCGCCGCGCCCTGTCGCGCACCACCCAGGGCGAGAGCCTGGCGGCCAAGCAGATGGTCCAGGAGAAGATCGCCGACAGCTGGATCGAGCTGGAGCAGTTCCGGCTGCTGGTCCTGCGCACGGCATGGCTGATCGACAAGCACAAGGACTACCGCCTGGTCCGCAAGGACATCGCGGCCGTCAAGGCGGCCATGCCCAAGGTGCTGCACGACATCGCCAGCCGCGCCCTGCACGTCCACGGCTCCCTCGGCCTCTCCGATGAGATGCCGTTCATGCACTGGGTGACGGAGAGCTATTTCCTGGCCCTCGCCGACGGCCCGACCGAGGTGCACAAGGTCACCCTGGCCAAGCAGATCCTGCGCGGCTACCGCCCCGATCCCGAGCTCTTCCCGCCCTACCATCTGCCCCGCCTGCGCCAGGCCGCGATAGACAGATACGGCGCGGCCCTGCACGCCCACGACCTGATCTGACCATGGTGGACCGCGCCTTCGGCCTGGAGCTCGTCGACTTCGACCGCCTCGGCCAGTGGATGGATGGGGAGGGGCTGGAGCGGGGCCCCATCACCGACATCCAGCAGCTGACGGGAGGCTCCCAGAACGTCCTTGTCCGCTTCCGGCGCGGGGGCCGCGACTTCGTCCTTCGCCGGCCGCCGCGGCACACCCGCGCCAACGCCAGCGAGACCATGCGACGCGAGGCCCGCGTGCTGCGGGCCCTGGCCGGAACCGCCGTGCCTCATCCCGGTCTGATCGCCGCCTGTGGCGACGAGGCGGTGCTGGGCGCCGCCTTCTATCTGATGGAGCCCGTCGAAGGCTTCAACGTGGCGGTCGGCATGCCGGCCTTGCATGCGGGCGACCCCCGATTGCGCCGGCGCATGGGCCTGGCCATGGCCGAGGCCCTCGCCGCCCTGGCCTCCGTGGACCACGAGGCCGTCGGGCTCGGCGACTTCGGTCGCGTCGAGGGATTCCTGGAACGCCAGGTGGGCCGCTGGCGCGCGCACTTGCAGGGCTATGCGGACTATGCCGGCTGGCCCGGTCCGGGGCAGCTGCCAGGCGTCGAGCAAACCGCTGACTGGCTTCAGGCCCATCGGCCGACGGCCTTCGCGCCCGGCATTCTCCACGGCGACTACCACCTGAAGAACGTGATGTTCCGCAACGACGGTCCCGAGATCGCCGCGGTCATCGACTGGGAGCTTGCGACGGTGGGCGACCCCCTGGTCGACCTGGGGTGGCTGGTGGCCACCTGGCGGGGGCCGGGCGGCGCCCTGGACGGGTCGCCGATCGTCATCGAGCCCTGGGACGGCTTCCCCGAGGCCGCCGAGCTGGTCGCCCACTACGGGGCGATCACCGGCCGGGATGTCTCCGGCATCCGCTGGTACGCCGTCTTCGCCTGCTACAAGCTCGCCCTGATCCTGGAAGGCACCTATGCCCGCGCCTGCGCCGGCAAGGCGCCGGCCGAGATCGGCGCGCGCCTTCACGCCAACGCCCTGGGCCTCCTGGCCAGGGCCAGCCGATGGATCGCCCATGACTAGCCCCCCTGCCCTCGCTGGAAAGCGCGTCATCGTCACCGGCGCCGGTCGCGGCATCGGCCTGAGCGCCGCGCGCGCCCTCGCCGCCGCCGGGGCCCAGGTCTGCGCCTTCGACATCGGCGAGGCGCCGGCTCTTGGGGGCGCCGTGACCTTCGCCCATTGCGACGTGTCGGACCGCGCCCAGACCGTCGCCGCCTTCGACGCGGCCGCGGCGCGGATGGGCGGCCTCGACGCCCTGGTCCATGCGGCGGGCATCCAGCGCTACACCGCCGCCGAGGACATCACCGACGACGAGTGGGACCTGGTGGTGGGGGTGAACGCCAAGGGCACGATGATCACCAACCAGGCCGCCTTCACCCACATGAAGGCCGGCGGCGGACGCATCATCAACTTCGCCTCGGCGGCCGGGGCGCTGGGCCTGCGCGGCTGCGCCCACTATTCAGCCTCCAAGGGCGCGGTCCTGGCCTGGACGCGGACCATCGCCCAGGAGTGGGCCCGCTACGGCATCCGCGCCAACGCCATCGCCCCGGGCATGAGCACGCCGATGAACGACTCCACCCGCGCGCGCCTCACGCCGGATCAACTGGCCGCCTATGACGCCAAGATGGCCCAGGCCATCCCGCTCGGCGGCAAGCTGGGTGACCCCGACACGGATCTGGCGCCCGTCCTGGTCTTCCTGGTCGGCGACGGCGCCCACTTCATCACCGGCCAGACCCTGGCCGTGGACGGCGGCCTGATGATGGTGCGCTGAACCGATCGGTCAGAGGTCGGCCGGCTCCGACGCGGGCGGCTCGGCATAGCCGCGCTGGACATAGGTCATGCGGCCCCCGGCCAGCATCAGGGCGGCGAACATGTTGAGCTCGACGATCTGTTCGGTGGTGAAATGCCGCCGCAGGTGCTCGTAGACCTCATCCTCGATGGCGAAATAGTCGCCGGCGAACAGCTCGGCATAGCGCAGGGCGGCCTGTTCGGCGGGGCTGAAGCGGGGGTCGGCCCAATCGAGGCAGGCGATGTCGTCCTCGGTCACCTCGTCCGATTTGCGGGCGATCTGGCAGGCCTGACAGGTGGTGATGGCGGCGATCTTCAGCCGCACCAGCTCGCGCAACCGCTCGTCGAGGCAGCCCCGTTCATGGAAGGCGGCGATGGTGTTCAGCCAGGACAGGGCCGCCTCGGGCCGATGCGCCCAGATCTGCACCGGCACCGTCGAGCTGAGCATCCGGGTCGCGCGCCCGTGATCGACGGCGGCGCGCAGGTCGTCGGGCAGGTCGTCCAGGGGCAAGGGTTCGATGCGCGGCATGGTCAGACGTGCTCGACGAATTCAAACACCGCCCCGTCCATCTCCACCGGATCGATGCGGATCATCGCCCCGCCCACCGCGTCGCAAGCCTCGACCCACTCGAAGGCCACGCCCGACGCCCGTAGCGCATCGGCCTTGGCGGCCAGGCCGTTGACCGAGATGCGGATGTAGTAGGGACCGGGGCCCCAGTTGTGCAGGTAGCGGCCGGTCAGGCTGTCCCACCGGGTGGGCTGGATCACATCGAGGGTGGCGCTCGTCGCCAGGGTGAAGCCGATGTTGGCCACCCGGTAGCCCTCTCCCGGCAGGCTGCGCACCGGACCGTTCGGCTCGATGTCCATGTTGGCCGACAGGCGGCGCAGGGTGTCGTCGAGGTCCCGCACCAGGAAGCCGCGGCCGACCACCCGGACCATGTCGCCCTCCTGGATATTGCGCGGCTCCGGCGGCGGGACGGCGAAGGCGTCGGCCGGCATCTGCAGCGGCGCCAGCGGGATGACCTCGATGCACAGGCCGCCGTCGACGGAGGGCTCATAGATGGGCCGCTCGGGGGTGCAGCCGACCCAGAGGCGGTCGAACGGCATTTCGGGGGTCAGCTGGGCGATGCGGAACGGCAGCCGCCGGCGCTCCAGCCGCTCGACCAGGCCGCCGAAGTCCGGCGTCACCAGGACCGTGGCGTGGGTCTTGATCGGCCGGAAGGGTCCCTGAAAGTCCTCGAGGCTCTTGAGGAACACCGGGAACATCGGGTCGCCGGCGTTTGGGCGCTCCAGATGGCCCTGCGGCTCCACCCGGGTGGGCGAGATGGCCAGGGATTTGTGCACCCGCAGGAAGTGGGCCACATAGGGGTGGTTGCCGAACCCCTGCCGCCAGTTGGGATGCCCGTGCACGCCGAGCTTGCGAACGATCAGGTCGGCCATGTGGTCGGCGTCGTGGACCATCAGGTCGCCGCTCAGCAGCATGGTATACATGGTCAGCTCCCTGGATGGCCGCGCGGTCCCTGCCGTAGCGGCTGATATTTTTCTGTATTCAGAAACTTTTATCTGATCTAGAATGTTTTCGCATATCTTGGAGAGCCAAGGCAACCCGCCGGGGGGCTCGGCCGGGTGACTGGCGGTCCGCCTGGGCCGTTGCGCCGCTTCGGCGGCGCGCGTTATCCAGGGCGCCGTGGCAGACGCGCGTGGAGACGACATGAGCGTAGAGAACTTCGCGGCGGATCTGGCCGAGCCGGAGGACGGCGGCGGCGAAGTCGCCAAGAACATCGTCAAGCCCGTCGCCAACGCCATCCGGATCCTGCGCTATCTCAGCCAGAACGGGAAGCCGGCGCGCACCACCCAGGTGGCCCGGGTGCTGTCGATCAACACCAGCACCTGCTTCAACATCCTGCGCACCCTGGTCAGCGAAGGGGTGGTGGATTTCGACGCCGTGTCCAAGACCTACCGGCCGGGGGTCGGCATGCTGAAGCTGGTGGACAGCTCGCTGAGCGAGGGCCAGCGCCTGGAGATGGGCAAGCCCCTGCTGCATGAACTGGCCGAGAAGTTCTCGGTGACCGCCACCCTCTGGCGCCGCATCGGCTCGGACCGCATCGTCCTGGTGGCGGTCGAGCACAGCCCCAGCGACCTGCGCATCCACATGTCCCCGGGCCAGCGCCTGCCGTTCCTGATGGGGGCGACGGGGCGGCTGGTGGCCGGCGACCTCGGCCTGAACAAGACCCAGGCGGCCACGGCCTTCCGCTCCCTGCGCTGGGCCCGCCCCATCACCTTCGACGCCTATTGGGACGAGGTGCAGTTGGCCAAGGAGCGCGGCTTCGCGGTGGATGACGGCTATTTCTCGCATGGCATCATGACCGTCGCGGCGCCCGTCTACGATCCCCACGGGGCCATGACCTTCTCCCTGTCGAGCGTCATGTTCCGCGGCCAATACGGTCCCGAGGACGTCCAGAAGCTCGGCGCCGAGGTCAAGCGCCTGGCCGGGCGATTGACCTCCCTGCTCTACTGATCAGCGCTTCGGCTTGATGTCGGATGTCTCGATATCCCAGGTCGTCGGGGTGCAGCCCTCGTCGCGCAGCTGATATTTGAGCACCCGCCCCTGCGGATTGACCGGCAGGGCCTCGCGGAACTCGATGAAGCGCGGCACGGCGTAATAAGGCACGCGATCGACCATCCAACGGCACAGCTCCTCTTCGGTGACCGTCTTGCCGTCCTTCAGCTTGGCCGTGACCTTGAGGTCGTCCTCGCCGACGTCAGACAGCACCGCGTGCACGGCGGCCTGCTCGATGGCGGGATGCATGAGCACCGTGGTCTCCATCTCGAAGCTGGAGATGTTCTCGCCGCGGCGGCGCAGATAGTCCTTCTTGCGATCGACGAAGTAGAAGAAGCCGTCCTCGTCGAACCGGCCCACATCGCCGGTGTGGAACCACATGTTCCGCATCACCGCCAGGGTCTCTTCCGGCCGCCGCCAGTAGCCCTTGAACATGATGTCCGGCAGCAGAGGCCGGCAGACCACCTCCCCGGACTGGCCGACGGGGACCTCGTTGTCATGGTCGTCGAAGATGCGCACGTCGAATTCCGGCGCGCGCTTGCCGGACGAGCCGGCGCGGTAGGCCCCGTCCTCCGGCATGGAGGTGATCAGCGCCTCGGTCAGGCCGTAGGCGTTGGAGCCGATGCTCTTGGCCCCGAACCGCTCGCGCCAGATCGTCTTGATCTCCTCGGGGAAGGGATTGCCCTTCACCGTGTGGATCTGTCCGAAGCAACGCTTCATCGCCTCGTTGTCGTCGGCCCGGGCGAGCATGGTGCCCAGGGCGCCGAGGATCGACACCACCGTCGCGCCCGACGCCTCCACCGCCGGCCAGAACCCGGACACCGAGAACCGCGGCGAGATCGAGATGGTCGCCCCCACCAGCAGGGTGGAGACCACGCCGGTGGCGATGGCGTTCAGATGAAACAGGGGCAGCGGCGTCCAGTAGATGTCGTCGGGACCGAACGGCGCCGAGCGGGTCAGCAGCCGCGCCACATGGCACATCTGGTTGCCGGTGAGCATGCAGCCCTTGGACGGCCCCGTCGTGCCGGAGGTGTAGATCAGGGCGTTGAGGGCGGCGGGATCGGGCAGGTCGGCGAAGGCGCTGTCGTCCGCGCCGCGATAGTCGTCCAGCGACGCGACCGTGAACGGCAAGTCCTGGGTCGGCGCCGCGAAGTCGCCGCGCACCAGCACCAGCCTGGCCGTGGTGATCTGGTCGGCGATGTCCAGCACGCGCGGCAGGTAGCGGGCCTCGGTGACGATGATCGGTGCGGCGGTGTCCTCGATCTGGTGGCGCAGGAACTGTCCGAGCAGGGCGGTGTTCAGGGGCGCGCTGACGGCCGAGATCTTGTTCAGGGCGAACCAGACGGCCACCGCCTCGAGGTTGTTGTCGAGCAGCGAGACCACGGGCTCGCCCGGCTTGACGCCCAGGTCTTGGAACACGTGGCCGAGCCGGTTGGTGAGGCGGTCGAAGGCGCCGTAGGTGTGTGTCTCGCCCGAGAAGTCCAGGAACACCTTGTCCGGATGCGCCTCCACGCCGCGCCGCAGGGCCGCCACAGGCGTGTCGCGGGGTCCTGTCCGCCAATGGGAGGTGGTCAGATCGGTCATGGCGTTCCGGGAACTGTTCTTGGCAGGGTCGGGCGGACCGGCGAACCGGTCCGCCCAGCAGCTGGGATCAGCGCGAGCCGCTGATGTTCGACGAGGCCGAGGCGTTGGCGAACATCTTGAGGATGTCGCCCGAGGTGATGATGCGCTCGCCCTGCCCCTCGGGCGCCGCGCCGCCGAGGCCCAGGGCCGGCTCGGTGATCACGTGCCCGGCCTGCTTGCGCAGGGCCCCAACCGTGCAGTTCTCACGGCCCAGGATCGAGAACGGGTCGTAGGAATATTCGCGCATGGCGTTCAGGTGGGTGATCTTATTGATCGTCGAAGAACTGAGATGCCGGGCCTGCTCGAACAGCACTTCCGGCGAGTTGGGCCAGACGCAGTCGGAGTGGGGATAGTCGCACTCCCACATGACGATGTCCTCGCCGATGTAGTCGAGGTTGTGCAGACCGAACTCGTCCTCGATGAAGCAGGTCAGGAAGTGTTTCTTGAACTGCTGGCTCGGGGTCAGGCCGCCGAAGTTGGAGTGGGTCCAGGCATGGTGGTGGCGGTGGGTGAAGTCGGCCCGCTCCAGCAGATAGGGAATCCAGCCGATGCCGCCCTCCGACAGGGCCATCTTGAGCTTGGGGAATTTCTTCCACATGGGCGCCCAGATCCAGTCCGCGGCGGAGTTGGCGATGGAGATCGGCATGGAGGTGATCCAGGCGTCGATCGGCGACAGGTCCGACGCATGGGCCGCCGCGGCGCCGACGCCGATGTGGCAGCAGATGACCACGTCATTGTCCGCGCAGGCCTTCCAGATCGGATCCCAGTAGGGGTCGTGGATCGAGGGATAGCCGTTCAGCGTGGGGTTGTCGGAGAAGGACAGGGCGTGGACGCCCTGCTTGACCAGGCGCTCGATCTCCTCGACCGCGGCCGCCATGTCCCAGAAGGGCACCAGCATCAGCGGGATGAAGCGACCCGGAGCGGCGTTGCACCAGTCGTGCAGGTGCCAGTCGTTATAGGCCCGCAGGGCGGCCAGGGCGACGTCGCGCTCGCCGTGTTGCTGGAACTTCTGGCCGGCGAAACCGGGAAAGGTGGGGAAGCAGAGCGAGCCCAGAACGCCGTTGGCGTTCATGTCGTCGATCCGGTCCTTGATGCTGTAGGTGCCCTTGCGCATGTGGTCGTAGCTGAGGGGCTCCATCCCGTATTCTTCCTTGGGACGGCCGACGACCGAGTTCAGACCCATGTAGCCATAGGCCTTGCTCTCGAAGACCCAGACGTCGCGTTCGTCGCGACGCTCGACCTTCGGCTCCCGACCCTTGAACTTGGCGGGCATGTGCTTGGCGAAGGCGTCGGGGGGCTCGATGGCGTGGTCATCCACGCTGACGAGGATCAGGTCTTCGAGATTCATGAGCGCTTCCAAACCCTTGACTATTGATTGGCCGCTTGGCGGAGAGGCTGCGGCAGTGGATCAAGCCCAGCGGTCGCGGACCGCTGACGGTGGTGTATTTGAACAAAAATACGCTTTTTGTGCAAGTCTTCTGCGCGACCTCTCGACACGATGCGTTTGACTCCCCGTCAGGCCGGGCGCGGCTTTCGCCAGCCCTCCGGCTCCGGCTCATCCTCGGCGAAGTCGATCTCCACATCGCAGCCGTTGGGATCGAGGAAGAACAGCTGCCAGGTGCGGTAGGGGCGCGGGGGACGGATCAGCCGCCAGCTGACCCCCCGCGCGTCCAGCATCGTCGTGGTCGCGGCCAGGCCGACGCCGAAGAAGGCCATGTGATCGAGGACCCCGCGCCGCGGCTGCGGCATCTGATCGACCCCGATCACATGCAGCAGCGGATGGTCGCCTGCGTAGAACCAGAAGCCGGGGACGGGGAAGTCCGGGCGCGGTCCGGGCAGGAGCCCGAGGGCCTCATAGAACAACCGGGTCTCCTCGAGACGGTCGGTGACGATGGTGAAATGGTCCATGCGCTGGATGATGGCCATGGGGATCTCCTTCGCCGGTCAGCCGGCCATCACGCCGTCCGCCGCCAGGGCGTCGAGCTGTGTTTCACTGAGCCCCGCGGCGGACAGCACGGCGCGGCTGTGCTGGCCGAGGGCGGGGGCGGCCTGGGTCAGCACCATGGCACGGTCGCCCAGGGTCCAGAAGGCGCCGACCTGTTCCAGGCGCCCCTGGGTGGCGTGCTCGCCATGGGCCACCAGGCCGGCCGCCAGGTTGGCGGGATCATCGAGGAAGGCGTCCAGCTGGTCCTCGCGGACGCGCTCGGCGGGCACGCCGGCCCCCTGCAGGTCCGCCTCGGCCGCCCTGGCCGTGCGGGCGCCGAAGTAGCTATCCGCGTCGCCCTGGATCAGCCGCTGAAACTGGGCGGCCGCCCCCGGCGTCAGGGCGGCGACGGCCACCCAGCCATCGCTGGCCTGGTAGAGCCGATGGGTGTCGGACACGCCGGTCTGGTCGTGGTCCAGCCGGGGATAGGGCTCAAGCCGGCCGTCCGGGTGCGCCAGGGTCTCCCCCGTGGTCAGCAGGGTGGCGCCCAGCAGGGACGCGGCGGTCATCTGCCCCTGCCCCGTGCGGTCGCGATGGAACAGGGCGAGCAGCAGGGCGAAGGCCGACGCGAGGCCGCCGAAATGGTCGCAGACGCCGAAGCGCAGCCACATGGGCGGATTGCCCTCCCCGCCGTCCTCGACCTCCCAGCCGCACGAGGCCTGGAACATCTGGTCGTAGCCGGGCCAGTCCGCCCGCTCACCGTCCGGCCCATAGGAGCTGACATGGCAGCCGACGATGTCGGGGTTGATCGCCTTCAGGTCCTCATAGCCGAGACCCAGCCTGTGGGCCGAGGGCAGGCGCATGTTGTGGTGGAAGCCGTCCGCCCAGCGCACCAGGGCCTCCAGCGCCGGCCGAGAGCGAGGATCCTTCAGCTGCAGGGCCACGCTCCGCTTGCCGCGCTGGCAGCCGCAGAAGGCGCGGTCGAGATAGCGCATGAAATCGCCGGTGGTGGGCTCGACCTTGACCACATCCGCCCCGAGGTCGGCCAGCAGCATCGCCCCGAACGGCCCGGCCAGATAGGCGCCGAAATCGAGCAGCTTCACGCCCTCAAGGGGCAGCCGGTCCGGGGGCCCCGGCGGGTCGCCGGGCGGTCTTGGCGCGGCGCTCGCCAGAACCGCGCCCGTATCCGCGCCCAGGGGCCGCAGGCCGGCGCCGACCCTCGGCGCAGGATCGCTGCGATAGGGCGGCCCCGGCTGCAGCGTGGCGCCGAAGGCCGGGTCGTCGATGGCCGCGACATAGCCGCAGGCGCGCGCCTGGGCGTCGAAATGGATGGCGCCGAAGGGGGCCGCGGGCTGGGCCGCCACGTCATGAGCCCACAGGTGCTCCAGCCACTCGGGGGCCGGCCGGGTGGCGAAGATCTCGCGATTGGCGCCGAAGTTGGGGGCGGTGTGATTGCGCCCCCATCGGCCGTTGGCCGCGGCCACGCCGTCGGGGCCGAGGGCGTCCAGCGCCTGCTTCATCAGGGGCGCCGCGTCGGGGGAGTAGTGGACGTGGATCCACTGGCCGTCGGCGCAGCGATGGATGGCCACGGCCACCGTCTTGTCGAGCCCCTTGGCGAAGGAAGCCGACGGCCGCTGCGCCCGCGCCCAGTGCATGGTCATGGGCGCCAGCGCGCCCTGGGCCAGGCTCGTATGGACGGGGGCGGCGCCCAGGCCCCGGCCGCGCTGCAGCAGCCGGGCGACCACGCCGATGGCGCAGAACCAGGCGGCGCAGAAGGTCGCGTAGGGCATGCGGATGAAGATCGGCCCGGGCCGGTGTCCGGGCTGTTCGCTGAGAATGCCCAGGCGCGCCAGGACGAGGCTCTCGTCCGAGGCCCGCTCGGCGTCCGGGTGGTTCTGCGGCCAGCCGGTGACCGCCGAGACGATCAGTCCCGGGCAGCGGTCGGCGAGGCCTTGGTCGTCAAGCCCGAGGTCCCTCGCTTCGCCGGCCTTGAACCCATGGATGAGCACATCGGCCGACGCCAGCAGGCGCTCAAGATCGGCCCGCCCCTCGGCGGCCTCCAGATCGATGACGACGCTCTTCTTGCCCCGGTTCCACACGGAGAAGCCCGGGGTCCCCCGGGCCGCCGCGCCCGCCGGGGCCTCGACCTTGATCACCTCGGCGCCGGCCTCGCCCAGCTGCATGGCGGCCACGGACCCGGCCACGCCGTCGCACAGGTCGATGACCCTCACGCCCGTGAGGATGCCTTGCGCCATGGCGCCCCTCCCGGTCAGTCCTTGACCAGCAGCAGGCTGCCGCCCAGGGGGCCGCCCCCCGCCGCCGCCACCGCCACCTTGGGATCCTTGATCTGGCGGGCGCCGCCGCGGCCCCACAGCTGGGTGCAGGCCTCGTGGACATAGCCCATGCCGTGGGTCCGGCCGCCGGACAGCTGCCCCCCGTTGGTGTTCAGCGGCAGCTCCCCGTCCAGCGCGATGCGGTGTCCGCCCTCGAGGAAGGCGCCGGCCTCGCCCTTGGGGCACAGGCCGAGGCCCTCCAGCCACATCAGGGTCAGGATGGTGAAGCCGTCGTAGAGCTGCGCCGTGTCGACGTCCGCGGGCTTGAAGTCGGTGCGGGCCCACATGGAGTCGCCGACATCGGCGGTCACCATGGCGGTGAGATCGACCTGGTCCCAGTAGTAGGGCTGGCGCATGGCTGTCCCGATCGCCTCGATGCGGATCTCCGGATTGCGAAGGTCGCGGGCGATCTCCCGCCGCGACAGCACCACCGCCGTGGAGGCGTCGCAATGGACATCGCAGTCGAACATCCGCAGGGGCGTCGAGATCATCCGCGAGGCGAAGTAGTCGTCCATGGTCATGGGCGCCCGCATGACCGCCTTGGGATTGAGCTGGGCGTTGCGACGGGCGTTCAAGGCGATCTGCGCCAGCTGCTCGGGCTTGGTGCCGTAGCGCAGCATGTGGCTCTGGGCGTACATGGCGACGATGTTGATCACCGAGACCACGTTGAAGGGCGTGCACCACTGCCACATGAAATTGCTGTCGCGGGCGCCCGACTTGGTCGCCAGGGAGCTGGCGGATTTCGAGGCGGTGCGGGCGCTGGCCTCGGTGATGGTGCGGAACACCAGCACGTGACGGGCCAGGCCGGCGCTGATGGCCATCGAGCCGTTGATGACCCCGGTCAGGGGCCCCGGCCCCTCATAGCCGCCGCCGAACCAGTTGACGTCCAGGCCGAGCGCCGACTTCACCGCCAGGGGGCCCACCGGCGAGAAGCTGTCGCCGTTGCTGTTGTCCCCCGGCCAGCAGCAGACGCCGTCGATGTCGCGCGGGCTGAGGCCGGCGTCGGCGATGGCCTCCAGGCAGGCGTTCATGGTCAGTTCCATGGCCGACCGGGTGGACGGCCGGCCCACCTCGGACTGGCCGATGCCGGTGATCGCCACCTCGCGCTCGCGGATCAGGTCGATCATCAGGCGGCGACCTCGAAGAGCGGGATCCAGACGTCCTCGACATGTTCGAAGGTCACCGTCACCGGCATGCCGACCTGGACGCTCTCAGGATCGCATCCGATGATGTTCGACATCAGCCGCAGGCCCTTCTGCTCGTCCAGTTCGATGATGGCGACGAGATAGGGGTCGGCCAGTTCCGGGGTCCACGGCTGGTGGTTGACGGTGCAGGCCACCACCTGGCCTCGACCCGAAACCGCCACGGGGGCCACGTTGCGGCTGGCGCAATGGCGGCAGACCGGCGCGGGCGGGTGGAAATAGAGCGAACAGTCGGCGCAGCGACTGATGCGCAGCTCCCCGACGGCGCCGCCGGTCCAGAAGGGCCGCGTCTCCGCGGTCAGCATCGGCAGCTTCCTCACGAAGCCCTCCCAGGCAGGCGTTGACGTTCTGGTATTGGAATACTATTCGCCATATAGAACTTCCCGCGCGATCAGCGCAAGCGACCGGCGCGCCGGGTCAGGGGTCGCGAGGGGCATCAAGACAGGTCCGGAGGGCCAGGGCGAGCGATGAAAAGCGACGGCGCCCTGCGACGGCGGATCGAGCTTGTGAGCCGCGCCGGGCCGGACGGCCAGGGCGAGGCGCGCGCGGCGATCGAGGACGATTTCCATCACTTCCGCGTGGATATCCGTCACGACGGCCATCAGGTCACCCACGCCACCGCCGCGGCCCTGAGATTTCCCTATACCGCCTGTCCGGAGGCCACCGGCCAGCTGGCCCTGCTGAACGGCATGCCCCTCTCGACGGTGGCCAACAGCGTCACGCGCCAGACAGACGCCCGCATCCATTGCACCCATATGCTCGATCTGGCGGGCCTTGCCGTGGCGACGGCCGCGCGCGCCATCCCCCGCCGGCGCTACGACTGCACTGTTCCCGACCGTGTCGATGGCGGAACCCGGCCAAGCCTGATGCGGGATGGGCGGCCGCTGCTGGACTGGGACGTGCGCGGCGACGTCATCGTGGGGCCTTCGCCCTACGCCGGCCGCGAGATTCGCGCGGGATTCGCCGGCTGGGCGCTGAAGACCCTCGGCGAGGACGAGGCCGAGGCGGCCCTGGTCCTGCGACGGGCCGTGACCATCTCCATCGGCCGCATCAATGAGCACGACCAGTGGCGTCACGCCCGATCGACGGGCTTCTGCTATTCGCAGCAACCCGAACGGGCCCAGCAGGCGGTGACCATCGGCGGCTCGGTGATCAACTGGCCCGACGCCGAAGGCCTGTGCGCCGCGGACCAGGACTTCCTCGCCTTCCACGGAGATATCGCCTGAGACGGGTCAGGGCTTCGCCCGCGCAGGGCGTCTAGCCCCGCCCGCCCGCGGCCCGCATGGCGTCCAGGGTGCGCTGGTAGGGCTTCTGGCCCGACCAGGTCAGCCAGAGGCCGAGCAGCGCCATCGGCCCGCCCACCAGGGCCAGGGCGTAGGGCAGCTGGTCGTCGCCCTTGAAGATATGGTCGGTGACCAGGGCCACGGACATCGGGCCGAAGCCGATGCCCACAAGGCCGCCGATCAGCAGATAAAGGGCCACCGCCTGGCCGCGCATGCGGTTGGGGGTGATCTCCTGGACCACCGCCGGCGCAGCGGCCTGGGCCATGGCGAAGCCGGTGACCACCACCGCCAGCAGGGCGAAGCTGAGCCGCGGATCGCTCATCAGCGACCAGGCGGACACCGTCGGCAAGATCAGGAACCAGGCCAGCAGGGTGACGCGGAACCGGGCCGCCGGCACGCCCTTGGCCGACCAGCGGTCGCTAAGGTAGCCGCTGATCAGGGTCCCGATCAGGCCCCCGCCCGCGACCAGGCCGCCGACGATCAGCCCCGAGGTCTTGGTCGGAATGCCGAAGCGACGGTCGAAGAACGCCGGCGCCCAGGCCAGGACGCCATAGCCGATCACCGCCACCACCCCGGGATAGGTCAGCACCCGCGCGTAGGTCGAGGCATGCCGGCGCAGGTGGCCGAGAAACTCCCCGACCCCGCTGGCCTTGGCCTTGGCCGTCAGGGCCTCACGACGGGCCGGCTCGCGGACCGTGAACAAGAGCAGCGCCAGCAGAATCCCCGGCGCCCCGGCGATCAGGAAGGTCAGCCGCCACTGCGACATCAGGCCGATAGCCGGCAGGGCCAGGCCCTGGTCGGGGATGATGCGGGCGATCAGGGCGCCGAGGATCAGGGAGGCGCCCGAGCCGATGGCCAGGGAGACATAGTAGACGCTCAGCGCCCGCCCCCGGCGATGGGGCGCCACATAGTCGGCGATCATCGAATAGGCCGCCGGCGCGAGGACCGCCTCGCCGATGCCCACCCCCATGCGGGCCAGGACCAGGTGGTTGTAGTTGTCGGCGAACCCCGAGAGCACGGTCATCAGGCTCCACACCACCATGCCGAAGACGATCAGGTTGCGGCGCACCGTACGGTCGACCAGCCAGCCGAACGGCAGGCCGGCGAAGGTGTAGAAGAGGGCGAAGGCGTAGCCCTGCAGGAAGCTGTAGGCGGTGTCGCTGACGCCGAACTCCGCCCGGATCGGGCGAACCAGCAGGGACGGCAGCTGGCGGTCCAGTTGCGACAGCAGGGTCGCCACGAAGAGGACGCCGATGACGTACCAGGCATAGCGCTGGGGCGGGTATGGCGCCCCGCCGTCTGGCCTCGCGGCGGACTCGATCATCATCCCTCCCCTGGTCGCCGCCCAATGGAACGTGGCCGGGCCCGGGCCGCAAGCCACGTCTCCCGCAACGCCTGTTCAGGCAGGCTTTCGGCGCCTTTGGCGCGCCAGGAATGTTTTGACACCCGAATTGAATTCGCGATAGAGAATTTTCAGGATTGAGCCGGACAGGCGCGCCTACGGACGCGGCGCCCGCATCAACGCCCCCCGGAGACATTTTACGGCCCTGCGACGTGATCCCCCATAAGATCCCCGCGAGCCAGGAGGAAGCCCCATGCTTTTCGACCTTCACGCCCATGCGCCCCTGTCCGGCTACTACAATCAGGACCCGCACTGGGGCCCCTTCTTCGAGAAGCATGACGACGGCCACATCCGCCTGCGGGTGGGCGAATGGGTGCTGACCCTCGGCTCGCCCGAGCGGCGCAAGTTCGTCCAGGAAGGCGGCGTGCTGCACGTCGAGGAGTTCTTCAAGTCCTGGGACAATTCAGCCGGACGCCTCAAGGCGATGGACGCCGCCAACCAGAACGCCCAGGTCCTGTCGGTGCCCTCGCACTGCTACATGTACTGGGCCGATCCGGCCTTCGCGAACCCCTTCTCGACGACGGTCAACAACACCCTGGCCGAATACTGCGCCCAGGCGCCCGGGCGCCTCTATATGTGGGCGACCGCCGCCCTGCAGGATCCGCCCAACGCCGCGAAGGAAATCTGCCGCGCCGTCAAGGAACTGGGCGCCGTGGGCCTCAGCGCCGGCGGGTCCAACTTCGGCGGGCTGGAGTTCGACGACCCCAAGATGGACCCGGTGTGGGAGGCCCTGTGCGACCTCGACCTGCCGATGTTCGTGCACGGCTACAACCAGTCCGTGACCTGGGGCGACAAGGCCAACACCGACAAATACGAAACCACCGCCATCGTCGGCATGAACTACGACGAGACCAAGTGCTTCTGGTACCTGATCTGCGGCGGCGTGCTGGACCGGTTCCCCAAACTGAAGGTCTACATCACCCACGCGGGCGGCTACGCGCCCTACCAGCTGGGCCGCATGGCCCAGACCATCAAGAACCTCGACGTGGTCCACAACAAGAAGGACCTGATGGAATACATGCCGAATTTCTGGTTCGACCCGGAACTGCATGAGCTGCCCTTCCGTCAGGCCCTGGTCGAAGTGATCGGCGCCGACCGGCTGGTCTACGGCACCAACTTCGGCGGCAGCGACGCCATCCGCGGCGACCTGACCGAGGGCCTGCGCGTCTCGCCCGAGGACCTGGAGAAGATCCGCTACAAGACCGCCTGCAAGCTGCTGCACATCGACCCGGCCAGCCTCGGCCAGGTGCAGAAAATCGCCGCCGAATGAAGATCGCGCGCTGCTCGGACGGCGGCGCGCCCTTCTGGGCCGTCGTCGATCCTGACGCCGATTCCGCCCGCCCGATCGCGGGCGGCGTCGCCGACTGGGGCCCCGCCGTCACCCGCGGCGAGGGCGAGGCGGCGCTGACCTTCGAGGGGCCGGCGCGGCCGCTGTCGGGCCTGCGGCTGCTGGCCCCGGTGGAGAAGACCAACAAGGTCGTCGTGGCCGGCGCCAACTACGCCAAGCATCTGGTGGAATTCGGCGTCGCCCCGCCGTCCCAGCCGATCGCCTTCCTCAAGGCCTACGGCGCCCTCATCGGCGCGGCCGACCCGATCCGCTATCCCCCGCTCACCGAGCAGCTCGACTATGAGTGCGAGCTGGTGGTGGTGATTGGCGCGGACGCCATCGACCTGGGCGATCCCTTGGCCTGCGTGCTGGGCTACACCGCCGGCAACGACGTCAGCGCCCGCGACCTGCAGCGGCAAGGCCCCCCGGGCATCGGCATGGATCTGTACGCCGCCAAGAGCCAGAACCTCGCCACGCCGGTGGGTCCATGGATCGTCACCCGCGACGAGTTCCCCGCCGGCAGCCCGGCCCTGCGCCTGTCCACCACCGTCAATGGCGAGGTCCGCCAGGACGGGACCACCGGCGACATGACCTGGGATGTCGCCGAGCTGATCCGGTTCGTGCAGCCGCGCGTGGGCTTCGACGTTGGGGACATTCTGTTCACCGGCACCCCCGAGGGCGTCGGCCAGACCAGCGGCCGATACCTCAACCCCGGCGACGTGGTCGAGGTGGCGCTGGAAGGCGTCGGGACCCTGCGCAACGTGGTCAGCCCCAAGGGCGGCTGAGCCGGCCTCCATTCCCGAAGGGCGCCCCAGCGTCAGCCCCTTGCCCCAGGCGACGCCATGCCCGCTTCAGCCCCGCGCCGCCTGCCGCCCAACGTCGAGGGCGCCCTGTGGATATTGGGCTCGGCCTTCACCTTCGTGACCATGACCACCCTGGTGAAATACCTGGGCGACGACTATCCGCCGCACGTGCAGAACTTCTACCGGCAGGTCGGCTCCTTCATCGCCATCGCGCCGATGATCATGCGCAATCCGGCGGCCGTGCTGATGCCCAGGCGGATGCCGACCCTCCTGCTCAGGGCCCTGACCGCCACCCTTGGCATGATCCTGATGCTCTACAGCTACCAGGCTCTACCGATGGCGGAGGCCAACGCCCTGTCGTTCACCCGGCCGCTGTGGGTGACGCTGCTGGCCGGGCTGGTGCTGCGCGAGGCCATGGGCCCGCGCCGCATCGGCGCCGTGGTCGTCGGCTTCATCGGGGTTCTGGTGATCCTTCGCCCCGAGCCCGGCGCCGCTTTTGGCCTGCCGCAGGCGGCGGCCCTCGCCTCCGCCCTGCTGCTCGCCATGACCGTGACGGGGCTCAAGTCGCTGACCCGCGACCTCTCGGCCTCCACCGTGATGGTCTGGTCCTCGTTCCTCGGCCTCGCCACCGGTCTGCCCTTCGCCCTGGCGGACTGGCGCTGGCCGGCGCCGGGCGACCTGGTCCTTTTGGCCGCCCTGGGCGGGCTGAGCGCCGCCAACCAGATCCTGTTCATCAAGGGCATGACCGTCGGCGACGCCGCGGCGCTGGCTCCGGTGGACTACAGCCGCCTGGTGCTATCCATCCTGGTGGGCCTGGTGTTGTTCCACGAGCGGCCCCAGCCCGTCGTCATCCTCGGCGCCCTGCTGGTGGTGGCCTCCAGCCTGTTCATCACGGTCGTCGAACTGCACAGCCAGCGCAAGGCGCGCCAGGCGGCGGCGGCGGTTCATTAGGGCGATACGCCCGTCAGGCGCCCCGGGCGCCGGCCCTGGACGCCGGCGCGGGCAGGTGCTTGGCCATCACCAGATCGACCATGGCGCGCAGGCGCATGGCCAGGGGGGGACGGCCCTCGCGATGGGGCACCAGGGTCTCGCTGAGGGCGTATCGCACCATCATCTCGCTGATCGCCTCGCGATCGAGGGGCGCCCCGAGGTCCGCTTCCCAGGCCTCGTAGACCGACTCCAGGGCGCCGTTCACCCGGGCGATGAAATGGTCGAAGCTGTTCTCGAAATATTTGAGCACGAAGGCCGGCTCGACATGCAGGAACTGGCCGGCCCGGGCCGTCTCGCGATTGCTCATCGTGTAGGCGAGAAAGGCTGTGAACCGTTCGTTGGGCGTCCGGCATCCGGCGAGGGCCGCTGTCAGTTCCTCGTCGGTCTCGGAGCGAAGGCGCTGGGCGACCGCTTCGAGCACCGCCTCCATGGACGGGAAATAGCGGTACAGGGTCCCGCGCGAGATACCGGCCTCCTCGCAGACCTCCCGCGCGGAGATGTTGGAGGTGCCGTGGTTCTGCATCACCTGCTGAGCCGCGCTGACGATCTTCTGGATGGTCTGGGCCGAGCGCCGGTCGGGACGCCGGACCTTGGCCGACGGCGCGTCGACGGCAGGCCCGCCGACGGGGCCGGCAGGCTTGGCCCTGCGGGCGGCGATGGTCATCGCGGCGGCTCCCCTGGTGTCACGCACTGCCCCCAGCCTAGGCCAAGCGCCGAGTCTGGCAAAGCCAGCCGGCCCGCGCCCACACGACTGGAATATCCAAGACAGAAGTGACGATCTTGTATAGAAATTTTCCCGATCAGGGCGCCCTTAGACGCCCGTTTCAGGGAACAAGCGGGGCCATGCATATCGATCTCAGCGACAAGCGCGTCATCGTCACCGGCGCCAGCCGCGGCATCGGCCGCGCCACCGCCGCCGCCTTCGCCCGCGAGGGGGTGCGCCTGGCCATCTGCGCCCGCACCGACGACACCCTCCAGGCCGTGGCCGACCAGATGCGCGCGCTGGGCGCCGCCGATGTGATCGCCACCGCCCTGGACGTCCGCGACACCGCCGCCGTGCGGGCCTTCGTCGACGACGCGGCCGCCCGGTGGGGCGGAATCGATGTGCTGGTCAACAACGCCGGCCAGGGCAAGGGCGGCAGCCTCGACACCCTCAAGCCCGAGGACATCCTCGACCACGCCGACAACCTGCAGGTGGCGCACTTCCGCTTCGTCCAGGCGGCCGTGCCCTATATGCGCAGGCAGAAGTGGGGGCGCATCATCAACATCAACGCCCTCGCCGGCGCCATCCCGACCCCCGACGGCATCCCATCGGTGACCAATCGCGCCGCCGGGATCGCCCTGTCCAAGCTGCTCGGCCAGCAGCTGGCCCCGGACAACATCCTCGTCAACTCCCTGAACATGGGCTGGATCGACACCGGACAGTGGGATCGTCACTACAAGGAAATGCCCCCCACCATCAGCCGCGAGGAGTTCCTCGAGATGGTGGTCAAGGTGGTCCCTCTGGGCCGCTTCGGCCAGCCGGAGGAGGTCGCCAACGTCTGCCTGTTCCTGGCCAGCGAGCTCGCCACCTTCCTCAGCGCAGCCTCGATCGACGTGTCGGGCGGCCTGCAGGGGGCGATCGCCTACTATCCGACCCTGAAGCGCGAGATGCACCAGCTGGGCCTGGATCGGCAGGCGGCGCAGGAGGGCTGAACTCGCCTACGCCACCGGCGTCGCCGAGATCCAGCGATCCAGATCGTCCCAGCTCCTCGCCCGCGTGGCGGCGAAGTTGTGGCAGTGGGCCGAGCCCGGCAATAGGGTCAGGGTGACGCTCGGCGAGCCGCGGAAACAGGCCACTTCCCGGTGTGGATCGGGGCTGACGTCCACGGCGGCGTAGTGGAGGAAGACGGGCGTGGCGATGGCTGCCGCCTCGGCCGCCACGACCCCTGGCTGGATGGCGCTGCGGCCGTAGCTCGCGGGCGTCGTCGACTGCTGGGCGTCGTCGGCCGCGATCACCTCGGCCGGCACGTCGGGCGCGTGGTAGAAGGGGCGCATCATGTCCCGGTCCCCCGGCACATAGCCCGACGCCACCGTATCGGCGGCCAGTTGCGCCTGGGTCTCATCGCTGAGGGTCAGGCCGATGTTGGTCCAGCCGAGAATGGCGGTGCGGTCGAACCCGCCGAACGCCGCCTGCTGGGCGATGGTCAGCATGCCGCCCATGGAATGGCCCACGCCGGTGACGCGCACAGGCCGTCCGGTGAACTGCGGCCCGAAGCGGCCGCCGGCGAGGTCGGCCAGCACCTGGGTCAGTGCTTCATGATGCGCGCCCGCGCCGATGGCCACCGACATCCTGTCTTCGCGGGCCGGTTGGCTGCTGCGGCCCATGCCGAGGGCGTCCAGAGTGAGCACCAGGCGGCCGCGCGCGACCATCGCCTCGGCGAAGCTGTAGCCTCCATCCCCGGCGCCCCGGGCGTCCCAATAGTAGCGGGTGTAGGTGGCCCCGTGCAGGCACGCCAACAGCTCCAGGGGGCCGTCCGGCGGAGTCTCGGGCGCGAACAGGGTGGCGGATATCGTCAGCGGCTCGCCGAAGCCGGCGTGATCGACGACGGCGAGATCAAGGTCAAATGTCTTCATGTCAGTCGGTGCTCAGTGCGCCTCGGTCTGCGGGAACAGCGCCAGGCGGGCGATGTTGGCGCGGTCAGGCTGCTCCAGCATGAAGCGGATCGCCTTGGCGATATCCTCCGGCTCCAGCACCTCTCGCGCCTCGGGGCGCCCCGCCATCATGGTCTCGTACATCTCGCTGGCGGTGGAGCCGGGCGCGACGGTGCCGCACTTCACCCCCGTGCCGGCGAGCTCGATGCGCAGGGAGGCGGTGAAGGCCTCCAGGGCGTGCTTCAGCCCGCCATAGACCCCCGCGCGCTGGGCGATCAGATAGGCGCCGATGCTGGAGACATTGACGATGGCCCCGCTCTTCTGGTCGCGGAAGGCGCGGGCGAAGACATAGGAGCTGCGCACAACCGCCTCGAAGTTCACCCGGATCATGTAGGAGACGGCGTCGAGATCGATGGTGTCTAGGCCGCCCACGGCCATCACCCCGGCGTTGTTGATCACCGCGTCCGCCCGGCCGAAGCGCTCCACGGCGAGGGCCAGCAACTGGTCCGGAACCGCCGGCTCGGCGATGTCCGCCGCCAGCACGGCGCTGGGCCCCGGCAGGGCGGCGGCCAGGGCCTCGAGCTTTTCCAGCCGGCGGCTGGTCAGCACCAGGTTGCAGCCGGCCTGACTGAGCTCCAACGCCGTGGCGGCGCCGATGCCCGCGGAGGCGCCGGTGATGACAACGGTCTTGCCGGTCAGCTCCATTTGCCGCCGCCCGCCGCCTTCATGCCGTCGATGATCGGCCGCATCTCGGCGACCGTGGGGATGTGGGCGAGGATGCCGCCGTCCACCGATATCACCTGGCCGGTGATGTAGGCCGCCAGGTCCGAGGCCAGATAGACCACCATGCTGGCGATGTCGCGCGGCGTGCCCAGGCGCTGGATGAGGCAGTGCTCGAGGAAGATGTCGCGCACCTTCTGCGGCAGTCGCGCCTCGGTCCCCGGCTGCACGATCAGCCCGGCGGCAATGGCGTTGACCCGGATTCCCCTGGGGCCATAGGCGGTGGCCAGGTGACGGGTCAGGCCGTTCACCGCCGCCTTGCCGGCCGCATAGGCGATGTTGCTGACGTCGCCGGACAGGGACTGGCCGGACGAGATGTTGATGATCGACCCCCCGCCCCGCTCCAGCATCTGCGGCACGACATATTTGCAGAACAGCATCGGCCCGCGGCTGTTGATGGCCTGGACCTGGTCCCACATCTCGATGGGCATCTCGGTGACGTCGAGGTCACGGGCGGAGAAGCCCGTCGCCCCGGCGTTGTTGTCCAGGATGTCGACCCCGCCCCAGGTCTCGGCGGCGAAGGCGACCACGGCCCGGACCTCGTCCTCGAGGGTCAGGTCGCCCACCTTGCAGACGACCTGATGACCCTGCCCCTTCAGGCGGTCGGTGACCTCCTGCAGCAGTTCCGCCTTCAGGTCGGTCAGCACCACCCGCGCGCCCTGCTCGGCCAGGGCCAGGGCGGTTTCCGACCCGATGCCTCCCGCCGCCCCCGTGACCAGGGCCACCTTGCCGTCAAGTAACGCCATCATCGTCTCCCCAGGTCTGTCGAAGCCGGCCTCAGCCGCCCTGCTGTTCCATCTCGGCCAGGTTGGGCGGACGGGAATCGTAGCCGGGCATGTGCAGCCCGCCGTCGACATTGATCAGTTCGCCGGTGACGTAGCGCGACATCTCCGAGGCCAGGAACACGGCGACGGGCGCGATATCCTCCTCGGGGTCGCCGTTGCGCAGCAGCGGCTTGCGCTTGGCGGCCGCCTCCTCGAAGCCCGGGTGCTCCGCGGCCATCTTCTGGAAGAAGGTGCCCATGGCGGTCGGCGCGATGAGGTTGGCGCGGATGTTAAACCGGCCCCATTCGTGGGCGGCGCTGCGGGTCAGGCCGCGCAGGCCCGACTTGACGATATTGTAGTCGGAGTTCAGCCATGCGGCCTTCTCCACGTCGATGGAGTAGAAGTTGATGATGCTGCCGCCGCCCCGCTCGGCCATGATCGGCCGCGCCGCCTGCATGGCCCACCAGGCCGCCCACAGGGCCGAGTGCAGGGTGTTGTCCAGCATCTCGTCGGTCTTGTGCTCGAGCAGCACCTTGGGGGTCAGCATGAAGGCGTTGTTGACCAGGATATCCAGGCCCCCGAACTGATCGACGGCCGCCTGCACGGCCGCGAGGACCTGGGCCTTGTCGCGCACGTCTGTCTTCACATAGACGGCGCGGCCGCCGAGCTCGCCCGTGAGCTCGTTCAGCACCGCCGGCCCGGTTTCCTCATTGAACTCGGCGATCACCACGGCGGCGCCCTCGCGCACGAAGCGCCGGGCGATGCCCCGGCCGATGCCCGCCCCGGCGCCCGTGACCAGGGCGACCTTGCCATCCAGCAAGCCCATGACGTGTTTCCTCTTCTTGTTGGCGACGGCGCTTGGGCCGGCGCGCGGGGTCAGGCGGTCTTCAGATCTTCAGGGGTGCGCACGCTGGTTCCCAGGATCGGGCCGACCAGCTCATGGCCCCAGAAGCTGAGCCGTTCGGGATTGAGCTCGAAGGGGTCGCCGGGCCAGGGGGTCAGTTCCGCGATCACCTCCACCGCGAAGCCGGACGGGCTGAAGTGGTAGAAGGAGAAGTGCGGATCCTGGGTGTGCTGGCCCAGGGTCATCTGCACCGGGATCTGCCGCTGCTTGACGATGTCCCAGGTCTCGCCCACGTCGCGGATGTCGCCGGTGAGCAGGCCGATGTGCTGGATGCCCATGCGACCGGGCGCCAGGCCATAGCCGATGTCATGGCTGGTCTTGGTGTTGAGCCGGGCCCGATAGAACCCGGTCTTGCCCTTGCCGGCGCCCGAGCCGTACCAGTGCATGCCCATGGTCTTGATCAGGAAGTCGTGCAGGGCGTCGCCGTACTCCGGCGTGATCACCACCAGGTGCCCGAAACCGCGCTCGGCGGTGCTGTAGCCCCCATGGCGGCGGCCGGGGACGAACGATCCGGCCTCGCCCTTGTGGCCGTAGAACAGCTCGTGCTGATAACCCACCGGGTCCTTGAAGCGGACCAGATCGCGGACCCCGCGCCGAGCCTTCAATGCGTCGTCGGCCCGTTCAACCGCCACGCCGTCGGCCTCAAGCTTGCGCACGCCGTCCTCGAAAGCCAGGCGGCCCACAGCCTCCCAGCCTATGTAGGCCAGCTTGTCGATCGGCCCCGGCTGGAAGGCGAAGCGGTAGCGACGATCGTCGAGACGCAGGTAGAGCGAGTCCGGTTCGTCGTCCGGCGACGGGGCGATGGCCAGGCCCAGGACCTCGGGGCCGTAGTCGCGCCAGGCGGCGATGTTGGGGCTCTCGAAGCCGAGGTAGCCGATGCCGCGAATGTCCATGTGCTGCTCCGTGAGGCTCGCGCGACCGCTCAGGCGGTCTGGCCGCCGTCGATGATGATGTCGGCGCCGGTGATGAATGACGCCTCGTCGCTGGCGAGGAAGGCGGCCATGCCGATGACGTCCTCGGCTTCACCCGGCCGGCCGAGCGGTATGCCGGCGATCAGGCCCGCGCGGATCTTGGGATCCTCGGCGAAGGCCCGCGTCCCCGGGGTGATGATGAAGCCGGGGCTGATGCTGTTGGCGCGGATCCCTGCCGGCGCGCCCTCGATGGCGAACTGCCGGGTCATGGCGATGACCGCGCCCTTGGTGGCGGCGTGGGCGCTGAGTCCGTTGCCCCGCGACGCCTTCCAGCCGGCCACCGAGGCGACGTTGATGATCACCCCGCCGCGCACGGCCAGATGCGGCCAGGCGTATTTGCTGGTGAAGAACACCAGGTCCAGCTCGTTGCGGATGGTGAACCGCCAGTCGTCCACCGTCATGTCCGGCACCGTGCCGAAGCGGGCGGCGGAGGCGTTGTTGTAGACTACGTCGATGCGTCCGAACGCGGCGGCGGCCGTCTCGACCCAGTCCCTGGCCTGATCGGGATCGCCCAGATCGCGCACCTCGGTGGTCATCCGGCCGCCGGCCTGGCGCACCAGGTCCGCGGTCTCCGCATCCGTCTCGGCGTTCACGTCGCAGCCGGCGATCGTGGCGCCCTCGGCGGCGAAACGCAGGGCCGCCGCCCGCCCCTGCCCGCCGCCTGTCCCCGAGATCAGGGCCACCTTGCCTTGCAACCGCTGGCTCATGCGTTGGGCGCTCCCGCAGCGGGCGGCATCTCGCCCAGGGCGACCCGCACCGCGTCGTGGCGGGCGCGCGTCAGGGGGTAGGTGAACGACAGCCAGGCCCCGAGCAGGAACAGGGCCGCGGAAGGGCCGGCGAAGACCAGTTGCAGGCCGCGGATCGCCTCAGGCGAATTGCCGCCGGCCAGGGTGGGCTGATAGCCGACCAGGGCCAGGGCGAGGAAGGACAGCCCCACCGACAGGGCGCCGCCGAGCTTCCAGCTGGAGATCAGCAGGGCGAACAGGACCCCCGTCTGGTCGGACCCGGAATCCAGCCGCAGCTCGTCGCCGGCGTCGGCCATCATCGAGCGCGGCAGGAGGGTGAAGGCGGCGTAGGACAGGCCCCAGGCCATCATCGCCAGGCACACGGCCAGCAGGTTCCCATCAGGCAGGATCAGGAACACCCCGCTGACCACCGCCGCCAGGACGCCGGACACGCCGAGCGCGACATGCTTGCCCCACTTGCGGGCCAGGAGGGCGACCAGGGGCACCGTCACCATGGCGGTGGTCATCTGCGAGATCAGGATCACCCCCACCATGCTCTTGTCGAGCCCCTTGGCCGCGGTGAAGAAGAACACCATCACCGCCGAGGCCGAGCCGAAGCCCAGGCCGAACAGGATGTCGATGGCGGCCAGACGAAGCACGGCGGGGCGGCCGACCACGGCCAGGTATTCGCGGACGCTGACGATGTGACGCTGGGCCGCCGCGGCCGCCTCGGGAATGCGCCAGGCGGCCAGCAGGACGGCGGGCGCCATCAGCACGATGATCACCCAGCCCATCAGCTGGGTCGGGGGCATCGTCGAATGGAGCCGGGCCATCAGCAGCGGAAAGCCCATCACCGCCACGGTCCCGAGCAGGAATCCGCCCTGCAGCCAGCCGTAGACCCCGGAGCGCTCGTCATAGCCCTGGGTCAGGCCGGCCGCGAGGGCGAGCTGCGCCAGGGACAGGACGGACCAGCCGAGGAAGGCCGCCGTGAGGGTGATCGCCAGATAGGCGGGGCCGACGCCCGGCTTGGCCATGAACAGCAGATAGACCGCCAGCATCAGCGCCGGAGCGCCGAGGATCAGCCAGGGCTTATAGCGGCCCCACCGGGTCTGGGTGCGGTCCATCGCCGCTCCCAACAGGGGGTCGACGACGATGTCCAGGATGCGCACCACGGTGAAGATGGCGCCGATGACCGCGAGCTGCAGGCCCAGGGCCTGGGCGTAGTAGGCGGGAATCATCACCACCAGCGGCAGGGACAGGGACGCCAGGGGGACGCTGAGGGCCGCCAGCGCCAGACGGCCGCCGCGCTCAGGCCGGGCCGCCACGCCGCCCAGCGCCGCCGTCATGCGCCTATTGTCTCCACGACGATGGCGGCTTGCGGACAGGAGTCCGCCCCGTCGGTGGCCTTCTCGGCCAGCTCGGGCGGGACCACGTCCATGGTCAGCACGACCAGGCCGCCCTCTAGCTGATAGACTTCCGGGCAGATGTCCTTGCAGGCGCCGTAGCCGCAACAGGCGGTCCGATCGATCGTGACCCTCAGGCTGCCCGCGGGGGGCGAACTGTCCACCGCCATACTCTTGTCTCCTCCGCGCCGCGCGCCCCTCAAACTACACGGGGGCGATCGTTCGGCAAAATCTATCTGACACGAGAAACCAGCGCTCGATATCAGAATTCTATCTGGCCTCCAGAATTGCATTTCCTAAACAGAAATGCCATATCTGTTCGAAATTAAGCGGCGGCGCAGCCGTACCGGAGGATTCCCAGATGCTCGACCGCACCATCCCGACTCTCAAGGACGGCACCGCCATCGGCGACCTTATCGATCTCGAGACGCGAGAGGTGCAGCTGCGCGTCCTGTCCGATCCGGAACTTTACGACCTTGAGATGCAGAAGGTGTTCGGCCGCACCTGGCTGCTGCTGGGCCACGAGAGCGAGATTCCCAACGCCGGCGACTTCATCACCCGGAACATGGGCTCTGACCCGGTGCTGATCACCCGCCAGCGGGACGGCGACATCAATGTGATGCTGAACGTCTGCCCGCACCGCGGCATGCGCGTGTGCACCAGTGACGCCGGCAACGCCAACGTCCATACCTGCATCTATCACGGCTGGGCCTTCAAGACGAACGGCGACTTCATCGGCGCCCCGGTGGCCGGTGAGAAGATGCACGGCGATATCCTGCCCAAGGAGAAGCTGGGCCTGGTGAAGGCGCGCTCGCACATCTACGGCGGCCTGATCTTCGCCACCTGGAACATGGAAGGCCCGTCCTTCGACGAGTTCCTCGGCGAGATGAAGTGGTACTACGACATGCTGTTCTGCCGCACCGACAGCGGCCTGGAGGTTCTTGGACCGCCCCAGCGTTTCACCATCAAGGCCAACTGGAAGACCGCCTGCGAACAGTCCGCGGCCGACGGCTTCCACACCCTGACCCTGCACCGCTGGCTGGGCGAGTTCGCCAAGTTCGGCGACGGGGACCTGACCACCTCCATGTACGGCACCGAAGTGGGCTCGCTCCAGGGCCACGCCCTGCGCTGCATGCCGGTGGCCAACAAGTTCAAACAGGCCAAGGCCTTCCGCGACGGCAATCTGACCCTGGAGGAAAAGCTGTCCATCGTGCCGCCGCCGGGCATCACCAAGGACATGCTGCCGCAGCTGATGCGCAACCTGACGCCCGAGCAGCTGGAACTCCTGGTCGACTCGCCGCCGCAGGTCGGGGGCATGTTCCCCAATGTGCTGATCGCCTTCATCTATGTGCCGCAGCTGGACGGCGAGATCATCGGCGTCACCTCGCTGCACACCTACATCCCCAAGGGCCCCGACGAGCTGGAGTTCATGAACTTCGTCCTGGCCGAGAAGGACGCCCCTGAGGAACACAAGCAGAAGGCGCTGCAGTTCGCGGTGCGGATGCTCGGCACCTCCGGCATGGTCGAGCAGGACGATTCCGACACCTGGCCCCACATGACCCAGACCGCCAAGGGCGCCCGCGCCCGCAGCGTGACCATGAAATACCAGGCGATCTGCACCGAGCCGAAGAAGGCCGACTGGCCCGGTCCGGCCCTGGTCTACGAAGGCTTCACCAAGGACGACACCCAGTGGAACTGGTGGCTGGCCTATCGTGAGCTGATGACGGCCCCGCTGTAGACCCATCGCCATCAGACACGGATAGACATCCCATGACCGTCGCCGCCAATCTCGCCGAAGTCATCGCCCCCCCGGCCCCGCCCCCGGCCCGCGTCCGCGTGGGCACCGAGGCCTATAACCAGATCTGCGAGTTCCTCTACGAGGAGGCCCTGATCCTCGACGAGATCCGTCTGGGCGAATGGGTCCAGCGCCTCGCCGAGGACCTGGTCTACACCTGCCCGGTCCGTCAGACCCGCGGCCTGAAGCACCAGAAGGAGTCCATCGTCCGCACGGTGATGCACTTCGACGAAACCTACGCCTCGATCCGCGGCCGCGTGGGCCGGCTGACCGAGACCCAGAGCGCCTGGGCCGAGGATCCGCCGTCGCGCACACGCCGCTTCGTCAGCAACGTCCTGGTCTACGCCACCGACCGTCCGGACGAATACGAGGTCTCCAGCTACATGCTCGTCAGCCGCAGCCGGTTCGACGAGAACAACCTGATGTTCCTCAGCGGGGTGCGCAACGACCGCCTGCGCCGCGACGGGGACAGCTTCAAGCTGGCCCGCCGCGAAATCATCATCGACCAGACGGTTCTGGGCTTCCCGAACCTGGCCATCTTCCTCTGATCTGAGGCCGGGCCTTCCCAAGTCAAAGCGCCGTCTCCCGCAAGGGAGGCGGCGCTTTTTTGCGCCCAGGCCACCGCCCCGTCATCGTCCGGCTTGACCGGACGACCCAGCGACGCCGACCTCACCGCGCGGCGCTTTGCGCAGCGGTCACGTCCTGACGCTGGATCGTCCGGTCAAGCCGGACGATGACGGTGGGGAGGGGCCAAAACAAAACCGGCCGCCGCGATGATCGCGACGGCCGGTCCTGGTGGTCCGGGAGCCGCCGAGGCGGCTCCCGCTAGGGTCTTTAGAAGTTGATGTTGATCGTGGCGCGGCGGTTGAGGGGCTCCTTCACCCCGTCGCCGGTGGCGACGGCCGGTTCGGCCTCGCCTTTCCAGTCGACCGCCAGGGCGGTCTGAGCCAGGCCCGAACCCACCAGCGCATCAGCCGTGGCCTTCGCCCGGCGTTCCGACAGACGCACGTTGTAGGCGGCCGAGCCGGAGGTGTCGGCGTGGCCGACGACCACGACCCGCGTCGCATTGCCGGTCTTCGCATAGTCGGCCGCTTGCGCGATGACCTGCTGGGCTTCCGGCGTCAGGACATACTGGTCGAAGGGGAAGTAGACCACGAACTCGCGCGCCTCATAGGCCACCGGCGGCGGGGGCGGAGGGGGCGGCGGAGGCGGGGGCGGCGGAGGGGGCGGAGGGGGCGGGGGCGGCGGCACCGCGTCCTTGGGCCCGCCGAAGTCGAAGCGGGCTTCCATCCCGTAGAAGCGGGGCTGGCCGTAGAGGTAGGACACCGAGCCGAAGTTGGAGGTCAGCTGGTTATTGGTGCCGGTGACATAGTCCTCGTCGGCCACGTTGCGCACATAGGCGGCGAGGCTGACGCCGCTGCGGCGGATGTCACGCCAGTCGGCGCGCAGGTCCACCCGGGTGTAGCCGTCGACATTGGCGCCGAGCGACGAGGTCGCGGTGATCGGGTTGCCGTTGGGGACGTTGGCCGGATCGGTGGCGATGCTGCTCTGGTAGTAGACGCTGGCCAGCACCGACAGGTCGCCCCATTCCGCCGGGATCGGAAGCTCGATCCGCGGGGTGAAGGTGGCCTGATGCTCGGGGGTGTTGGGGAAGCGGCTGTTGACCAGATTGCCCAGCAGGGAGTCGTTGTAGCTGTCGTATTTCGCGTCCAGGTAGGTGTACTGGAGCGACATGCTCAGCCAGCTCGACGGGGCGACGGTGAGGTCGAGGTCGATCCCCTTCACCTTGCCGGCCGCCGCGTTGCGGGTGACCGTCGAGGCGGGGGTGGTGGGCAGGTTCACGAAGCGCTGGATGTTGGTGTAGTCGTCGTAGAAGACGTCGGCAGCGAACTGGGTCTGCAGGTCGCCGAAGTTGCGGCGGCCTTTGATCCCGACTTCGTAGTCGATGACCTCTTCAGGCTGAAACAGCCGATCCGCCGCCGCGATGGCGTTGGCGTTGAAGCCGCCGCCCTTGAAGCCCTTCCGGACGGTCGCATAGATGTTGAGGTCAGGATCGACCTTGTAGTTCGCCGCCAGCGTCCAGGTGGTCGCCTTGAACTTGGCGGACACCTTCGGAACCGCGGCCGCGGTCAGGGCCGTGGGCTTGGGCAGGGCCAGGGAGAACAGCACGAAGGTCTGCTGCGGGCCGAGAGCGCGCTCGTCCTCGGTGCGGCGCACGCCGCCGGTCAGGGTCAGCTGGTCGGTGACCTTGAAGTCCGTCTGGGCGAAGACGCCCTTGCTGCTCGTCTCACTCTGGCTGAGGCTGACGGCTCCGATGGGAAGGCCGACGAACTGGACCGTGTCGAAGGCGACATTGAAGGGGTTCTTCTGCTCTTCGTAGACGTAGCCGACCACGCCGTCGAACCGGCCGAGGGTGAACAGGCCCTGGACTTCCTCGGTGATCGCCGTGCTCTTGGCGCCCGTCGGGTTGGTCACGTGCAGCAGGGTGACGGGGCTGCCGTCCAGGTCATAGGACTGGCCCTGGGTGAACCGGCGGTGGCTGTAGATGTTCTTGATCGTAAAGGCGTCGCTCAGCTTCCAGCTGGTGGTGTTGATCCACCCCTGGCTGTCGAGCTTGATGTAGTTGGGGAAGTAGTTGGCGTTGATCGTGCGGGGTCCGCGGGCGATCTGGGCCGCCGCGGCCGCCTGCAGGGCCGGCAGGATGGCGCCGTTGGTGGCGGTGGCCACCGCGCGGCGCAGCTGCAGGCCCGAGCCCGCCTCGTCGACATTGACGTCCTGATAGAGCAGCGTGTTCTCAAAGCCTTCGAAAGGCCGGAAGGTCAGGCTGGCGCGGAAGGCCTGCCGGTCCTGGTCATCCAGGTTCTGGCCGCCGCCGAGGTTCTTGGTGTAGCCGTCGCGCTTCAGCACCTGGCCGGCCACGCGGAACATCAGCTTGTCGCCCAGGATGGGGCCGCCGACGCCGAACTCGATATCACGCTGCGAATAGTTGCCCACCCGGCCGATGACATAGCCGTTGAAGTCGGCCGACGGCGCGCGGGGCGCGAACAGGACGGCGCCCCCGGTGGTGTTGCGGCCGAACAGGGTGCCTTGCGGGCCCTTCAGCACCTGGATGTTGGCCAGGTCGAAGATGGCGTCGCCGAACTGCGGCACCTCGGCGAAATAGGGCACCACGCCCGGGGAGTTCTGACCGAAGGTCTGGCCCTGGCCGCGGATCGAATAGGTGATGTTGTTGCGGTTGGCGGTGGTGTTCTGGATGCTGAGACCCGGGGCCACCTGCGAGATGTCGTTGGCGTCGCGGACGCCCTTTTCTTCCAGGGTTTGCTGGCTCAGGGCGACGACGGCCAGCGGCACGTCCTGAAGGCGCTCTTCGCGGCGACGGGCGGTGACGACCACCTCATCGAGATTGCTGGCGGCCGGGGCGCCGGCCGTGTCCTGCGCCAGCACCCAGGTGGGGGCCGTGAGGCAGGTAGCGGCAAGAAGTCCGGCGATGCCGGCCTTCTTCAAGGCGCGCGCACGCGCCGCGCTGCGGAGTGTTTGCTCGATCATGTTTCCTCCCCGTCGGCGTTGGGCGCCGAGGTCTGGCTGGCCCGATCGGAATCCGCCGGGCGTTGAACAGAAGTTATGCACGTGTTCATGACTTCCACAAGAATGCTATTCTGTATTCAGAATACTTTTGGTCAAGCTTACGCTTAAGTCGGCCCCTGTGGCGCCGAAGCCGCTATACCGATGTCAGATCCGCTCGATCACGGTGGCCGTGGCCATGCCCCCGGCGCAGCAGATCGCCTGCAGGCCGAAGGTCGCGTCCCGCCGCTCGAGTTCGTGCAACAGGGTCGTCATCAGCCGCGCGCCGGTGGCGCCCAGCGGATGGCCCAGCGCGATGGCGCCGCCGTTGACGTTCAGCCGGTCGTAGCGGCCGCCGAGTTCCTTCATCCACACCATGGGCACCGGGGCGAAGGCCTCGTTGATCTCCACCAGGTCGATGTCGGCGATGTCCAGGCCCGCGAGGCGCAGGGCCTTGCGGCTGGAGTCCATCGGCCCGGTGAGCATCAGGGTGGGATCAGAGCCCACCACCGCGACCGACCGAATCCTCGCGCGGGGCTTCACGCCCAGCCGTTGGGCGGCGTCCGCCGACATCAGCAGCACCGCCGCCGCGCCGTCGGAGATCTGCGAGGCGTTGCCGGCGGTGACCTTGCCGGCCTCACGAAAGGCGGTCTTCAGGGTCGACAGCTTTTCCCGGGTGGTCTCCCGGCGAATCGTCTGGTCCAGCGACATCAGGCCCTCGGCGCCCGATCCGCGCTCGGCGTAGTCGGCCACCGGCACCGGGACGATCTCCTTGAGGAAATGGCCGGCGTCCGCCGCCGCGGCGGCGCGACGGTGGCTCTCCATGGCGTAGTCGTCCAGGTCGTCGCGGCTCAGCCCCCACTGGTCGCTGATGCGCTCGGCGGCCTCGCCCTGGGAGGTCATCTCGTAGCGGTCGGTGAGCATCCAGCCGAAGGGCTCGCCATGGACGTCGCGGTTGCCGCCCATGGGCACGCGCGACATGCTTTCGGCGCCCCCGGCGACGACGACCTCGCTATAGCCGGCGGCGATCTGGGCGGCGGCCACATGGATGGCGGCCTCGGAGGAGCCGCACTTGCGGTCCACCGTCATGCCGGGGATGGCGTAGGGCCAGCCTGCCGACAGCAAGGCCGTGCGGGCGATGTTGGCCGACTGCTCGCCGACCTGGGTGACATTGCCGAAGACCACGTCGTCGACGACATCGGCGGTGAGGCCGGCGCGGGCCAGCAGCGCGTTGAGGACATGGGCCCCCAGATGATCGGCGCGCACGGCGGCCAGGGCCCCGCGGAACTTGCCGATCGGCGTGCGCGCCGCCTCGACGATGACGACGTCCCTCACAGCAGGCTCGCTTTCAGGCCGGATCCCGCAACCTTCTGGCCGTCCTCATAGCGGTAGACCCCGGCGCCGGTCTTGCGGCCGAGGCGCCCGGAGGCGACCATCTTGGTGATCAGCGGGCACGGCCGGAACCGGTCGCCCAGGGTCTGGTGCAGGTATTTGAGAACGCTCAGGCGGGTGTCCCAGCCGGTCAGGTCGCCCAGTTCCAGGGGCCCCATCGGATGGTTGAAGCCCATGCGCAGGGCGGTATCGATGTCCTCCGCCGAGGCGATGCCCTCCTGCAGCATGTACATCGCCTCATTGCCGGCCAGGGCCGACATGCGGCTCGTGGTCAGGCCGGGCGACTCGTTGACGACGATGGTCGTCTTGCCCATGGCCTCGCCGTAAGCCCGGGTCCGGTCGAGGGTCGCCTCGGTGGTCTGCAGGCCGAGCACCAGCTCCACCAGCTTCATCTTATGCACCGGGTTGAAGAAGTGCATGCCGATCACCCGATCGGGCGCCGCCGTGGCGGCGGCGATCTCGGTGACGCTGAGCGCCGAGGTGTTGGTGGCGATGATGGCGTCCTGGGCCAGGACGGCCTCGGCCTCCCGGATCACCGCGACCTTCACATCGATCTTCTCGACCACCGTCTCCACCAGCAGCTGGGCGCCGCGGGCGCCCTCCGTCACGCTGGCGTGGAGGGTCAGGCGGCCCATGGTCTCGGCGTGCGCGGCTTCGGTAAGCTTGCCGAGCTTCACGCCGCCGGCCAGAATCTGGTCGATGGCGGCCCGGGCCTTGTCCAGCGACTGCGGATTCACATCAATCAAGGCCGTGCGATAGCCAGCGGCGGCCAGGCCATGGGCGATGCCCATGCCCATCAGCCCCGCGCCCGCCACCGCGACCTGTCCCCTGTCCTGTTGCGCCATAGGCTTGCTGGTGTCCCTGTTGTGGTGGCGCGAGCGCCTATTGGCCGGTGAACCGGGGCGGCCGCTTCTCGGCGAAGGCCGCGGCGGCCTCCTTGCGGTCCTCGGTCGACATGAGCAGGACGAACAGGTCCTTCTCCAGGCGCAGTCCGCTGGCCAGATCCATCTCCAGCCCGGCCCGCGCCGCCTCCTTGACGTAGGCCGCGGCGGCCGGCGGCTTGGCGGCGATGCGCAGGGCCAGGGCCCGGGCTTCATCAATCAGGGACTCGTCGGTGGCGGCGAGCCGCGACACCAGGCCGATGCGCAGGGCCTCGGCCGCGTCGATGCGATCCCCGGTCAGCAGCAGGTCCAGCGCCCGCCCCAGGCCGACGATGCGGGGCAGCCGCTGCGTGCCGCCGCCGCCGGGGATGAGCCCCAGACCCACTTCCGGCAGGCCGAACTGGGCGCCGGGCGCGGCGATGCGGATGTCGCAGGCCATCGCCACTTCCAGGCCGCCGCCGAGGCAGAAGCCGTGGATGGCCGCGATCACCGGCTTGCGCACTCGATCGAAGGTCTCGACCCAGGTGTGGGGGATGAACTGTTCGCGCAGGGCGGTCATCGATACGGCGGAGCGCTGCTCCTTGATATCCGCGCCGGCGCAGAACCCGCGGACGCCGGCGCCGCGGATGACGATCACGGCGATGGTGGGGTCGGCGTCGAAGGTCTCTAGGGCGCCGGCCACGGCGGCGCGCAGGGCCGTGTTGATGGCGTTGATCTGGGTGGGCCGGTTCAGGACGATCCAGCCGACGCCGTCGGCCTGTTCGATCGTTACGACCTGTTCGTCGACGCTGTCTGCCACGTGTCCGTCTCTTATGTCGGCCGACGCCGCTGGTTTCCTCGACCGCAGACGTACAAGAGGGTCAGAATTCACGCAAGGATTATTCTCAGACTAGAAATATGTTCTGGATAGAGTAATAACCTCGTCCCCAGGGAGCCTGGGCGCGAAATTCGCGGCGCGGCCCCAGCCGCTTTGACGGCGGCGTCAAAAAGAGCAATGCGAGAGCCGATGCCCCTGCCCTCCCCGTCCTCGTCGCGGCGCGATCGCCCAGGCGGCGTCCGATGAGCCTGTCCCAGCTGCAATTTCCCGCCGCCGCCATTCCCGCCGAGGACGAGGCCCTGCGCGCCGAGGTCCGCGCCTTCCTGGCCGAGGCGCTGGCCGGCGACACGGCGCTCGACCGGTCGCGCTCCTGGATGGGGTTCGACGCCGAATTCAGCCGCAAGCTGGGCGCCAAGGGCTGGATCGGCATCACCTGGCCCAAACAATATGGCGGCGCCGAGCGCGGCCAGTTCGCCCGCTATGTGGTGTCCGAGGAACTGTTGGCGGCCGGGGCGCCCGTGACGGCCCACTGGATCGCCGACCGCCAAAGCGGCCCCCTTCTGTTGCGCTACGGCACCGAGGCCCAGCGGCAGCGCTATCTGCCGGCCATCTGCCGCGGCGAGAGCTTCTTCTGCATCGGCATGAGCGAACCGGATTCTGGCTCTGACCTCGCCTCGGTGCGCACCCGTGCGGACCGCCGCGACGGCGGCGGCTGGACCATCAACGGGGCCAAGGTGTGGACCACCAACGCCCACCACTCCCACTATATCCTGGCCCTGGTGCGGACGGGCGACGCCCAGTCGCGACAGGCGGGTCTCAGCCAGTTCATTATCGATCTGAAGGCGCCCGGCGTGTCCGTGCGGCCGATCCGCGATCTGACCGGCGCCGAGCACTTCAACGAGGTGATCTTCGACAACGTCGTGGTGGACGACGACGCCCTGGTGGGCGCCGAGAACGGTGGCTGGGCCCAGGTGACCGCCGAACTGGCCCTGGAGCGCAGCGGCCCCGAGCGGTTCCTCTCCGCCAACGCCCTGACCGAGCCCATGCTCGAGGCCATCGGTCCCGATCCCGACGCATTCCAGGCCACGACCTTGGGGCGGATGGCGGCGCGGGCCTGGGCCCTGCGGCAGATGTCCCTGGGCCTCACCGCCCAGGTGGCGGCCGGCGAGGAGCCCGGCGTGGCGGCCTCCTGCTACAAGGACCTCGGCACCGCCTTCGAGCAGGAGATGCCGGAGATGGTCCGCGGCATGCTGGACCTGGCCCCCACCGTGCGGTCGGGGTCCGACCTGGCTCAGAGCCTGGCCTATGTCACCCAGGCGGCGACAACCTTCTCCCTGCGCGGCGGCACCCGCGAGATCCTGCGCGGCATCATCGCCCGCGGCCTGGGGCTGAGGTAGCGCCATGCGTGACATGCTCGAACAAAGCATCGAACGGCTGCTGTCCTCGGCGGTCGACGCGGAGCTGCTGATCCGGACCGAGGACGAGGGCCTGTGGGCCGCGGACCTCTGGCGGATGGTCGAGGACGCCGGCTTCACCCACGCTTTGGTGTCCGAGGCGGCCTGCGGCGCCGGCGCCGCCTGGGCCGACGTCTTCACCATGTTCCGCGCCGCGGGCCGCTATGCCGCGCCGATCCCCTTCGGCGAGACCGTGGTGGCCAACTGGCTGATGGACAAGGCCGGCATGGACATCCCCGCCGGGCCGACGACCATCGCCACGCCCCACCTGGAAATCGCCGGCGGCAAGGCCTCGGGTCGGCTGGCCGGCGCCGCGTTCGGCCGCCACGCCAGCCACATCCTGGTGGTCGCGGGCGAGGCGCCGACGGTGATGCTGTTCGAGCGGGCGTCCCTGCCGATGACCCCGGGGCTCAATGTCGGCCGCGAGCCCTGCGACGACTTCGTCCTCGACGGCGTCGCCCCGGTCGCCGCCGCCCCCCTGCCCGACGGCCTTCCCGCCGACGCCCTGCTGCGCGGGGGCGCCCTGGTGCGCGCGGCGCAGATGGCCGGAGGCCTGCAGCATCTGCTCGACCTGTCCCTACGCTACGCCGAGGACCGCAGCCAGTTCGGCCGGCCCATCGCCAAGTTCCAGGCCATCCAGCACCAGCTGGCGGTGCTGGCCGAGCACACCTCCCTGGCCCTGATCGCGGCGGACGCGGCCTTCGCCTTCGCCGATAACGGCCTGCCCGAGACCCCCGTGGCCTCCGCCAAGATCGTCGCTGGCGAAGCCGCCACGGCCGGGGCGGCGATCGCCCATGCGGTCCACGGCGCCATCGGCGTCACCTATGAGCACTCCTTGCACTTCACCACCCGTCGCCTGTGGGCGTGGCGCAGCGAGTTCGGATCGGAGCGCTACTGGTCGCAGCGGCTGGGACGGTCCATAGCGTCGAGGCCGGCCGCCCAGTTCTGGACCGACCTATCCACGCCCCTGAACCAGGCCAACCCATGACCGATTTCTTGATCTTCGAGCGCGACGGGCCGATCGTGACCCTGCGCATGAACCGCCCCGATCAGCGCAACGCGATCACCGACAACAGCCAGATCCAGGAGTTCGTCGACGCCTGCGACGCGGTGCGTGGCGATCTGTCGGTGAAGGTGGTGATCCTGACCGGCATGGGCTCGGCCTTCTGCGCCGGCGGCAACGTCAAGGACATGCGCGACCGCGCCGGCATCTTCGCAGGGTCGCCCGCCGTGCTGCGCAACCAGTATCGCGACGGCATCCAGCGCATTCCGGTGGCCCTCTACAACCTGGAGGTTCCAGTGATCGCGGCCGTCAACGGCGCGGCCGTGGGCGCCGGGCTGGACATCGCCTGCATGTGCGATGTCCGCATCGCCTCGGACAAGGCGATCTTCGCCGAGAGCTTCGTCAAGCTGGGCATCGTCCCCGGCGACGGCGGCGCCTGGCTGCTGCCGCGCGTGGTCGGCGTCAGCAAGGCCGCCGAGATGGCCCTCACCGGCGACGCCATCAACGCGGCGGAGGCTCTCGACTGCCGGCTGGTCAGCAAGGTCGTCGCCCCCGAGGCGCTGGAGGCCGAGGCGCGCGCCCTGGCCGAGCGCATGGCCGTCAATCCATCCCACGCCCTGCGCCTGACGAAGCGTCTGATGCGCGAGGGCCAGCACATGCGGCTGGAGAGCCTGCTGGAAATGTCCGCGGCCTTCCAGGCGCTCGCCCATCACACCAACGATCACCACGAGGCGGTGGCGGCCTTCCTTGAGAAGCGCCCCGCCCGCTTCACCGGCGAGTAGGATGAGCACGATGCGGCGCGTATATCGCGAAGACCACGAGATGTTCCGCGATCAGGTCCGGCGCTTCGTCGACCGCGAGATCGTGCCTTATCACCACGAATGGGAAGCGGCCGGCGTGGTGCCCAAGGAGCTGTGGCTGCATGCCGGGGCCCAGGGTCTGCTCTGCGTCGCCGTGCCCGAGGCCTACGGCGGCGGCGGCGGCGACTTCGGCCATTCGGCGATCATGATCGAGGAACTGGCGCGGGCCAACGCCACCGCCGTGGGCTTCACCACCCACTCGGAGATCAGCGCCCACTACTTCCTCACCTACGGGACCGAGGAACAGAAGCAGCACTGGCTGCCCAAGATGGCGTCCGGCGAGATGATCGTGGCCCTGGCCCTGTCCGAACCGGGCATCGGCAGCGACCTGCGCTCCATGCGCACGGCGGCGGTTCGCGACGGCGACGACTACATCGTCAACGGCCAGAAGACCTTCATCACCAACGGCTCCAACGCCGACATGGCCATCACCGCCCTGAAGCTGGATCCGGCCGCCAAGGAACTGACCCTGGCCTGCATCGAGTTCGGGACGCCGGGCTTCCAGAAGGGCCGCAAGCTGGAGAAGATCGGCCTCAAGGGCCAGGACACCAGCGAACTGTTCTTCGACAACGTCCGCGTGCCCGTCGCCAATCGGCTGGGCGAGGAGAACATGGGCTTCCGCTACCTGACCAGCCAGCTGGCTTGGGAGCGACTGATCATCGCCATCCGCGCGGCGGAATCCATCTTCGCCCTGTTCGACGAGACCGTCGCCTACACCCGCGACCGCATCGCCTTCGGCCAGCCGGTGCTGGACTACCAGAACACCCGCTTCAAGCTGGCCGACGCCAAGGCCCAGGCGACGATGCTGCGCGCCTTTGTCGATGATTGCCTGGCGCGCCTGATGGAGGGCGAGTTGACGGCGGACACCGCCGCCATGGCCAAGCTGATGGGGTCGGAGATGCAGGGGCGCCTGCTCGACGAATTCCTGCAGCTGCACGGCGGCTACGGATTCATGAGCGAATACAAGATCGCGCGCGCCTGGGTCGACGCCCGGGTGGCGCGGATCTACGGCGGCACCTCAGAGATCATGAGGGAGATCATCGCCCGGGGAATCGTCAAACAGGCCGCCCGGACTTGAGCGCGGCGAGGATCGGGAGACGCAGATGACCGCCCTGAACGCCACCCACGATCCCGCCCGTCGCTCCTGGGTCGCCTCCGCCAACCCGGGCGACGCCGACTTTCCGATCCAGAACCTGCCGCACGGGGTCTTCCGGCTGGGAGATAGCGCGCCCCGCGGCGGCGTCGCCATCGGCGACCAGATCCTCGACCTGCAGGCGGCCATCGCCGCCGGCCTGTTCACAGGCGCGGCTCTTGCGGCGGCCGAAGCGGCTGCGGAGCCGACGCTGAACCGCCTCATGGAGATGGGCCCCGCCGCCGCTTCGATCTTGCGCGCGCGGCTGTCGGACATCCTCAGCGACACCGCGCCCGCGCGCCCCGACCTCCTCATCCCGATGGACGCCGTGGTCATGCAATTGCCAGCGCACATCGGCGGCTTCACCGATTTCTGCGCGTCCGTGCCGCACATCACGCAGGACCGACCCGGTCGCCCCGGGGGCCCGCTGAATCCGGCCTTCAAACACCTGCCGGTGGCCTACAACAGTCGCGCCTCGTCCATCGTGCCCAGCGGCGTGCCCATCGCCCGGCCCAACGGCCAGACAGGCATGTCGAAGGACGGCCGGGTGTTCTTCTCACCCACGCGGGCGATGGATTTCGAGCTCGAGTTCGGGGCCGTGATCGGACCTGGCACGACCCTCGGCCAGCCCATCCATATCGACGCGGCGCCGGGACACATCTGGGGCTATGTGCTGGTGAACGACTGGTCCTCCCGCGATGTCCAGGCCTGGGAGAGCATGCTGGGCCCGTTCCTGGCCAAGACCCTCGCCACCACCATCTCGCCCTGGATCGTCACGGCCGAGGCGATGGCGCCGTTCCGCATCCCGGCGCCGGCCCGCGCGCCCGACGATCCGGCCCCCCTGCCCTATCTGACCAGCCCCCGCCACGAGGCCGAAGGCGGCCTGAGCCTGGCCCTGTCCGCGTCGCTGAGGACCGCCAGGATGCGCGAGGCCGGCGAGGCCGCGACCACCATCACCCGCACCCACTTCCGCCATGCCTTCTGGAGCCTGGAGCAGATGGCGACCCACCACGCCTCCAACGGCTGCAACCTGCAATCGGGCGACATCCTCGCCAGCGGCACGGTGTCGGGACCCGAACCCCAGGAGGCGGCCTGCCTCTGGGAGCTGGCGGGGGGAAGCGCCCCGATGACCCTGCCCAACGGCGAGGTCCGCGCCTGGCTGGCGGACGGCGACGAGATCATCCTGCAGGGGCGGGCCGAGGCGCCGGGACGGGTGTCGATCGGCTTTGGCCCATGCGCCGGTCAGCTCCTGCCCGCGCCTGCCTGGCCGGCCCCGCCCTCCGCGGCGTGACGGCAAGGGCCAAGGCTCACGCTGCATGGCCAACGCAACCCGTTCCCATCAGAGAATGATTGACTGAATTCAGAATTAGCCTCTAGGCTTCTCTCAACCGGACCACACGCCGGATCCATAATACGGTCACACATTAGGGAGGTCGCGCGATGCCGGACGGAGCAGGGTCTACCGCGCTGGACGCAGCGTCCTACGACATCAGGGACAGCTATTTCGGCCAGCCCTACATCGATCGCGACGAGTGGCGCGAGGCCCCCTACCCCCACCGCAATGTGCACGGCGGGTTCGCCAACACCGACACCCGCTTCACCTTCTATTTTCCGAAGAAGGAGGAATGGGGCGGCCGCATGTACCATCCGCTGGAAGGCGCCCACGCCGGCCACGAGGAGGCCTTCGCCGGAGCCATGGGCGCCCTGCTGGGCGGCCTGGGCATGATGGTCGGCCTGGGCGGCTATATGGTGGAATCCAATTCCGGCCACATCGGCGATGACATCGACCCGCGGGCCGGGGTCGACCCCTCGCTCTACGGCTATCGCGCCAGCGTCGAGAGCGCGCGTTTCTCCAAGCACATCGCCCGGCAGGTCTACGGCCGCGAGCCGGACTTCAGCTATGTGTGGGGCGGCAGCGGCGGCGGCCGCCGCTCGCCCCTGTGCCTGGAATACAGCGGCGGAGTCTATGACGGCGCTCTGCCCTTCATGGGCGGCGGCAATATCGAGCCGCACGGGACCAATTCGCGCGTGCGCAGCGAGCAGCCCTTCTCGTTCGGCAGCATGTTCAATGTCCAGCGCCTGCTGCGCGGCGACAAGCTCGACGGCGTCATCGACGCCATGCAGCCTGGCGGCAGCGGCAATCCGTTCGCGGGGTTGAACCTGCACGAGCGGGAGGAACTGGCCAACCTCTACCGCCTCGGCTACCCGCGCGGCGACGAGTTCATGATCGCCAAGCCGATGGGCCAGATCTGGCTGTGGTGCTCGATCGCGGAGATGCTGCTCGAGGAGGACGCCGCCTATTTCGACAGCTTCTGGACCCAGCCCGGCTATGTCGGTCACGACCAGCCGGAACTGGTCGCCGCCGACCGGATCGACGTCACCTTGCCGATCACGCGCGTCATCACCGCCAAGGACCTGACCGGGGAGGAATTCGCGGGTCCGGAATATGCGGACGCCAAGGGCATGGTGCTGCTGATGGCCTCGGCCAGCGGCCAGTGGGACCTGCCGGTGGCCATCCAGGTCAAGGGCATGACCGGCGGCTACGGCCCGGGCGCCGGCGTGCGGATCACCAGCGGCGAGGCCGCCGGCCGCCAGCTCTATTGCACACGAGACGTGGGCGACGTCTGGTTCTGCGACGGGCGCGCCGAGGCCAATCTGCTGCGGTTCCGCGGGGTGCAGGCCGGCGACACCGCCCACATCGACAACCGTCACTTCCTGGCGTTCTGCTACGCCTATCGCCACCACATCTCCGACGACCCCATGAACGACTTCCTGCGGGTCGACGGGATTCCCTACTACCCGCAGCATGGGGTGCCGATGCAGTCGCCCCTGATGGGCGTGCCCTATTCGGCCCAGTACGAGGGCAAGCTGCTGTGGGTGCATCACACCCATGATGCGTCCCTGTGGCCGCCCCAGGGGGTGATCTACAAGCGCGCCGTCGAGGCGGTGCAGGGGCCGGAAAAGGCGCGGGAGCGGTTCCGCCTGCAGTGGACCCAGAACGCCGAACACGTGCCGCCGATGCTGCTGCCGGCCAATCCCAAGCGCGCCACCAACACCTGGCTGATCGACTACATGCCGATCATCGAGCAGGGGCTCGTCGACCTGGCGACCTGGGTCGAGACGGGCGTTCCGCCGGCGGAGACCACCTACGACTTCGCCGACGGCAAGGTCAGCCTGCCCCCCACCGCCGCCGAGCGCGGCGGCGTGCAGCCGGTGGTCGAGGTGACAGCCAACGGCCATGTCCGCGCCGAGGTGAAGGTCGGCGAACCGGTCACCCTTGTCGCCAGGGCTGAGGCGCCGCCCGGCGCCGGAACCTTCACCCAGGCGCAATGGGACCTGGACGCCTCGGGCCGCTTCGCCCTGGCGGCCGAGGTGGCCCCCGGCCAGACGGGACTGACCCTCTCGACCACCCACAGCTTCGACGCGCCGGGGACCTATTTCGTCGCCTGCCGTGTGCGGCTCAACCGCCAGGGCGATCCCGCCGCGCGCCGCCAGCTCGAGAACCTGGCGTCGGCGCGGATCGTCGTCAGCTGACCAACCAAAACAGAACCATCCAGGGAGGACCATCGTGACACGCACCATGAGAACCAGGCTGCTGGCCTGCGCCGGCGCCATAGGGGCGCTGGCCGCCTTCCACAGCGCCCCCGCGTCGGCGGCGATGACCTGCGAGACCGCCGCCATCCAGGCGATGGCGCCCGCCGGGGCGGTCATCGTCTCGGCCGTTCCCACCGCCGCCCCGGTGGCCCACTGCCGCATCGACGGCTACATCACCACCACCAACCCCGGGCCCAACCGGGTCAACTTCAGGCTCCAGCTGCCCGACAAGGACTGGGCCAAGCGCTACTATTTCATCGGCATGGGCGGAGCCGCCGGCTATGTGCCCTCCGACTCGCAGATCCCCGCCGGCAATCCCCTGTACAAGGGCTTCGCGGTCGCCGGGACCGACACCGGCCACACCGGCCACATCCTCGACTGGAGCTTCCTGAGCGATCCGGCCAAGGCCCGCGACCACATCGACCGCGGCGCCCACGTGACCGCCGTCGCCACCCAACAGATCACCAAGGCCTACTACGGCGTCGACCGGTTCTACCGCTACACGTCCGGCTGCTCCGGCGGCGGCCGGATGACCACCGAGGCCATCGAGCGCCATCCGGAGGACTATGACGGCGTCCTGCTCGGCGCCCCGGGCGGCCGCAGCTCGGCGACCATGCTCGCCTTCATCAATGCGGCCCAGCAGATGGCTCGCGAACCCGGCGCCTGGGTGTCGCCCGCCAAATTCGCCATGGTCGACAAGAAGGTGACGGCCGCCTGCGACATGCTCGACGGCGCCAAGGACGACATCATCCAGGACCACACGGCCTGCAAGTTCGACTTCGACGCCCTGCAGTGCAAGGGCGGCGACGCCGCCGACTGCCTGACGGCGCCTGAGCTCAAGAGCATCAAGGCTATCGTCGCCGGCCCGCGCAGCCCCAAGGGCCTGATCAAGGTCGGCTTCCCGGTGTCCAACATGAGCGTCTGGTCGGGCTTCATGGGCGCCGTGCCCCCGCCCTGGTCGGACGCCCCGACCGTGGAGAACATGGGCAAGTCCTCGGCCGGCTATGTGATCGGCAGCTCCCTCGCCAAGGTCCTGTTCGGCCCCGACTACGACGTCATGAAGATGAACCTGAACGACCAGGCGACCATCGACGCCTGGTGGGCCGCGACCAAGAAGCTGGACTTCGGCTGGCCCTATTCGGCCGACCTGCGCGGCTACAAGAAGGACGGCGGCAAGGTGCTGATGTGGAACGGGGTCAGCGATCCCTGCTGCATCGATACCGAGATGGAGCAGTACTACCGCGACGCCGCCGCCAAGGTCGGCGGGATGAGCGCCATGGGGTCGTTCGCCAGCTTCTATCGTGTGCCGGGCATGGGCCACTGTGGTTCGGGCACGGGCCCGGGCGACGCGCCGGACATGCTGATGCAGGAACTGGTCAGCTGGGTCGAGAGCAACAAGACGCCCGGTCCCGTCGTCGCCCACCGCGGCGTCGACCGCCAGAAGCTGTTGTTCGCCGATCCCAAGACCCAGGTCGTCTCGGGGGTGCTGGTGCCGCCGCCGACCGGCTCGTCGCGCGACTTCATGCTGTGCCCGTTCCCGCAGGTCGCCGTGTTCGACAGCGCCAAGGCCAAGGTCGACGGCGCCGTGTATGACGCCGCCAACTGGTCCTGCAAGGCGCGCAAGGCCGGCTGACACGCCGATCGGCCGCGAGATTAGCGCCGCTCCCGCCAACCGCGGGGGCGGCGTTCGTCGTTTGGGATCAGCGTTTCAGGCGGTCCACGAAGGCAGTGGCCGCGTCCCAGGCCCCGATGGTGGCCTCGGCGTGATGCATGTGCGGCGCGGGCGCGGTGAAGGCATGGCTGGCGCCCGGATAAAGGCGGATGTCGGCGTCGATGCCCCATTGGTCGAATCGCCCGCGCAGGTCCGCGAGCAGATCGGGCGGCATCAGCGGATCCTGGTCCCCGTAGATCAGCAGCACCGGGCAGGCCAGGCTCCAGACCATGTCGACCGGATGCGCGGGATGCCGGGCGTCCAGGGCCTCGAAGCGGGGCTGGCTGGGGAAATAGAGCACCGCGGCGGCGAAGCGACGGTCCAGGCAGGCGGCCATCAGAGCCAGGGTCCCGCCGGTGCAATAGCCCCACACCGCGATCGCCTCGCTATCCACGCGGGCCTCGCCGCGCAGCCAGTCCGCGGCGGCCAGGAGGTCGAACGCGGCCTGCCGGAAATCCAGGGCGCCGATGGCGGTCATCACTTCGGAGAAGTCTGTGTAGTCGTCGGGACGGGAGGGTCCCGTCCCCCGGTAGTAGTCGGGGGTGATGGTGACGAACCCGCGCTCGGCCATGCGGACGGCGATGTCGCGGCCGAAGTCGTTGATGCCCATCGCCTCCTGGCCGAAGACGATGGCCGGCCAGGGCCCCGCCCCATCCGGCTCAGCCACGAAGGCCGGCAGCGGTCCGCCGTCGGCGCCGGTCAGGGTGATGGTGCGGGTATTGACGGGCATGGCGTCACCTAGAGTTTGAGCAGCCGCGGGGCGTTGGCGTAGAGAATCGCGTCGGCGTCACGTCGGCGCAGACCTGCCTTGGCGACATAGCCGATGGTGTCCGCATAGGGCTCGAAGGTGTTCAGCACCGGAAAATCGCTGCCGGGCACAAGGCGACCTGAGCCGAAAGCGTCCACCGCCGCGCGCAGGCCGGCACGCGAGCCGTGCGAAATGGTGTCGTACCAGAACCCCCGCGCGATCTCGCTGGGTCGGCCGATGAAGCCGGGGGTAAACTGCGGCAGCTGGTTGTCGAGGCGATCGAGCATGGTGGCCAGCCCGCCCCCCAGGTGCGGGATGACGATGCGGATGCCCCCGTAGCGCTGGGGGATCCCGCGCACCATCAGCTGCATGGCCACGACGGCGTCCTCCAGCAGCGGCCCGGCGGCGCCGGCCAGGCCGAAGTCTTTGACCAGGGGCGACGCCAGGCCGTTCACGGCCGGGTGCAGGAACAGCACGCTGCGCCGCCGGTGCAGCTCGGCGAACAGCGGCTCGAAGCGGGGATCGGCGATGGACACGCCCAGGCACGAACACTGCAGGGTCACCCCGGCCATGCCGAGGTCGTCGAGGCCCCGGCGAAGCTCGGCCATGGACGCCTCCAGGTGCGGCAGCGGCAGGGAGACGAACGACGCCAGCCGCCCAGGAAACCGCCGCCCCAGCTCGGCATGCCGATCATTGACCAGGCGCGCCGCCCTGACCGCCGCGTCCGCGTCCGGCGCATAGGGCGCCAGGGTCGGCGACAGCACCTGCTGGCTGACCCCCGCCCCGTCCATCATCCGCAGGCGCAGAGCCAGGGCCTCGTCGCTGTCGGAGGCCGGCGACGGCGGCTGCGGCCCGGCCGGGGGCGGGCCAAAGCTGGGCCGGCGGACCCCGACCCTGGCCAACACCTCGAGATAGGCGGGGACCTGGATGTGGGCGTGGATGTCGATGACGCCGCCGCGCCGACGGCCCACAAGGGCGCAGATCGAGCACTGCAGACGACGGATCACCGAATGATCGCGCGTTCGGCGTCGGCCCGCCGCGCGGCGCGCCAGGCGAGCAGGAAGTGCAGGGCCGCCCAGGCGCTGAAGACCATCACGGTGGCCACGCCGATCTTGAGGGACAGGGGGCCGCCGACGCGGTCGCTGACCACGCCGACGATCACCGGGCCGGCGCCGTAGCCGACCAGGTTGGTCACCGCCTGCACGGCCGAGACCACCACGCCGCGCATGCGCGGCTCGACCCCGCTGACCAGCAGATTATAGGCCGGGGCCGTGTGGGCCCGCGACGCGATCTCGAAGACGATGAAGCCGAAGGCGACGACCCACAGGCTCGAGCCGAGGGCGAAGACCAGGCCCGACACCACCGCCAGCACCGTGGCCGCCAGGGGCGCGAGCGGCAGGGCGCTCATGCCGCCGCGTCCGACGAAGCGGTCGCCAAGGGGCCCGCCGACCAGGGATCCCATGGCCCCGAATATGCCGACGCCCAGGCCGGCCATCAGCCCGGCCTGCGGCAGGGTGAAGCCTTGGGTCCGCACCAGGAACGAGGCCGCCCACACCGGCACCCCCGACATCGCCAGGGAATTCAGGCCGATCCCGGCCATGGCGTGGAAGACCACCGGCGCCTTGACCACGTAGCGGATGGTCTCGATCAGCGAGGGCGCCGCCTCCCGGGCATGGCCCGGAGCGTCCCGTTCGCGGCGGGGCTCCTTGACGGTCAGGAACAGGATCGCCGCCAGCAGCAGCCCTGGTACGCCGGCGACGAAGAACACCGCCCGCCACCCGTAGTGGGCAGCGATCACCCCGCCCAGCATCAGGCTGGTGGCGGTGCCGATGGCCGTGCTGGCCCAGAAGACGCCGATGGCTGTGGACCGCCGGTCCTTGGGAAAGAGATCGGCGATCATCGACATGGCCGTCGGGGCGGCCGCGGATTCCGCCGCGCCGACCGCCAGCCTTGCCGAGACCAGGCCGACATAGTTGGTGGACAGGCCGCAAAGGGCGGTGCAACCGCTCCAGATGGTCAGCAGGCCCGCCAGCAGATTGCGGCGGTTGACCCTGTCCACGAGCATGCCGAGGGGAATCCCGGCAAGGGCGTAGGTCAGGCCGAAGGCCAGGCCGGTGAGCAGCCCCAGCTGGCCGTCTGAAAGGCCGAACTCCCGCTTCACCGGCTCGATGACGATCGACATGGCCGACCGGTCGATGGCGTTGGAGACATAGACGAGGGTCAACACCACGAGGGTGTGCCAGGCGGCGCGCGGGATGACGCTGCGGGGCGCGGGGGGACTCGCGGCGGCGCTCGCCGCACCCCCGCTTAGGTCGCCGCCCGGATCAGGCAAGGTATCCTCCCGTGCGCCTTGGCAGCGCTTGGGAGAAAGCTAAAACTATCGGCCTAATTCTACAAGCCGAATAGCATTCTGGTAGGAGAACAATAATCCGATGATCTATGGCCTGCCCGTCCTGTGCGCGCTGATCTGGGCCGGCAGCAATGTGGTCAACCGCATGGCCGTCGGCGCCATCGACCCGGCCGCGATCTCCTTCTACCGTTGGGTCGTGGCCCTGATCGTGCTGACGCCCTTAGCGGCGCGGGGCGCCTGGACGCACAGGGCCCTGGTGCGTCGTCACTTCTGGCAGCTTGCGATCCTCGGCGCCCTGGGCATGGCCGCCTACCAGTCCCTGGCCTACTACGCCGCCCGCACGGTGACGGCGACGACCCTGGGGCTGCTGTTGGGGACCATGCCCCTGATGACCATCCTGCTGTCGGCCGCGGTCTTCCGCGCCTGGCCCACGCCGATGGTCTGGTTCGGCGCGCTGCTGTCCTTCGCGGGCCTGGTGCTGCTGATCAGCGGCGGTGACCCGGCCGCCTTGCTCAGCCACGGGGTCGGCGTCGGCGAGCTGATGATGCTCGGGGCCGCCCTCAGCTATGCCGTCTACAACATCCTGCTGAAGCGCTGGGCCCTCCCCCTCCCCACCTGGGTGTCCCTCTATGTGCAGATCCTGGTGGGCCTGAGCCTGCTGCTGACCCCCTTCCTGCTGGCGCCGTCGGTGCAGATCACCGCCCGCAATGCGCCCCTGATCCTCTACGCCGGACTGTTCGCCTCGGCCCTGGCCCCCGGCCTGTGGAACTGGAGCCTGCCGCGCATCGGCGCCGCCCGCATCGCCGTATTCATGAACCTGTCACCGCTGTTCACCGCCGTGCTGGCGGTGGCGATGCTTGGCGAGCGGCTCGGCCCCGTCGATGTGGTCGGCGGGGCCCTGATCGTCGCGGGCGTGGTGCTGGCGCAGAGCCGCGGTCGCAAGGCCTCCGTCCAGGCGGCGGCCGCAGGCTAGGTCGGGGTCAGGGTCGGGGTCAGCTTCAGCAGGCGGATGGCGTTGCCGCAGCGGATCTTGGCCCGGTCCGCCTCCGACAGGCCGATCCCCTCGGTGAGATCGCCGTTGTCATAGGCGCCGCCGAAGTTGCTGCCGTAGACGATATTGTCCGCCCCGACGACCTCCACCAGGGCCCGGCGCAGGGCCGGATGATGAACGTCGAGATCGAAGTAGAAGTTGGGCAGGTAGTCGATCAGCGGCTTCTTGTTGCGGCTGTCCGGCGCCATCGAGCGGTTGAGGTCGTTCAGCCGGCCGAGCTGGAACACCGCCATGCCGCCGGCATGGTTGATATAGACCTTCAGGTTCGGGAAGGCGTCCAGGGCGCCGCCGCAGATCAGGTTCCAGAAGAACAGGGTCTCATCGACGAGGTCGCCCACCACCGACGTGGTCTCGAACCGGTCCTCGGTGTGCTTTTCCCCCCAGTAGATCGACTGGTTGTAGCCGTGGACCATGATGGGGACGTCCAGGGCTTGGATCACCTCCCAGACCGGGAACAGCCGCTCGTCCCAGACCTCGATGCCGTCGAAGTTGGAGCCGCCCATGCAGACGCCGCGGGCGCCCAGGGTCCGCACCGCCCGCTCGATCTCGCGCACCGCCTCGGCGGGATCGGCGAGGTTGGCGTGCGCCCAGAAGTCGAAGTGCTCGGGATCCTCGCGACAAAAGGCGGCCATCTCGTCATTGCAGATACGGGCGTAGTCGTTGCCGAACGCCCCGGCCCAATACATGAAGCAATGCGACGGCACGGACACCATCAGCCGATCGACGCCGCGCTCGGCCATGAGCTGGCGGCGTCCCTGGTGGGTCATCCGGCGCAGCAGATTGTCCTCGGCCTCCTGGTCGTTGGCGGCCTTCGACGGCTGCTTGGTGCCCAGGGAGAAGTGTCCCACCGTCAGCCCCTGCACCTTCATGAACGGGCCCCAGAAGGGATCACGGCCCATCATGCCCTTGGTCAGCAGGTGGGCGTGGATGTCGATCAGCATGGGATGGTCCTTGAAAAATGGGGGATCAGGCGGGGGCGGCGACGAGCGGACTGCGCTCGTCTTCCAGCACGCGGCGGACGGCGGGGCGCGCGACCATGCGGTCCTTGAAGCGGGTGAAGTGCGCGTAGGGCGTCAGGTCGATGTCGTCGCGGACGGCCCAGTCGTAGAACACCAGGGCATAAGGATCGGCCACGGACAGGCGTTCGCCCACCAGCCAGTCGCGTCCTTCCAGCAGGCTGTCGATCCGGGCGAGGTTGGCGCGGACGGCGACCTGACCGGCGGCGCGCAGCGCCTCGTGCGCGACGGGGTCAGGGGTGAAACGCTCTGGCGCCCGGGTCTGGCGACGGCTGATGTGGGCGGTGCTGGCGAACCAGGCGCAGAGCGACAGGACCTGGGCCCGCGCCCAGGGATCTTCGGGCATCAATCCGGCGTCCGGATAGGCGTCGGCCACATAGCTCAGGATGGCGACGGTCTCGGTCAGCACCCGGCCGTCCACAATGAGGGCCGGCACCTTCCCGGTCGGATTGACCTGGCGGTAGGCGGCGGCCTCGTCCGGCTTCCACAGCTTGGCGATGCGCGCCTCATAGTCCGCCCCGGACTCCTCCAGGGCGATGTGGCTGGCGAGGCTGCAGGCGGTGGGCGTGAAATAGAGGATCACGGGGCTGACTTGGCTCCCTGCAGATAGGCGATGATGTCGGTGCGGGCCTGCCGGTCGGCGACGGGCGGCGAGGCCATCGAGGTCCCCGGCACATAGTCCTGCGGGGCGGCGATGAAGTTGTCGATATATTGCGGCGTCCACGGCACGCCTGAGCGGCGCATGGCGGCCGAGTAGGCGTAGCCGTCCATGGCGCCGGCCTTGCGACCGACCACCCCGGCCAGGGACGGGCCGATCCCCTGGCGACCTGGGACGACGCTGTGGCAGGCCATGCAGCGCTGGCCGAAGAGGACCTCGCCCTTGGCGGCGTCGGGGGTCAGAGGCCCCGGCATCCCGGCCATCAGATTGGGCCCGGGCGTCGTCAGCGCCCGGGCCACGCGGGGCTGGTCCGCGGCCGAGGGCGCGCCGGCGCGCAGGCGCAGCAGGCGGCCGTTGGGATTGTCGGTGAGCAGATACAGATAGCCGTCCGGACCCTGGCGCACCGCGCGGATGCGCTCCTTCAGGTCCTTCAGCATCACCTCCTGCTCCACCGCCTTGCCGTCCTTCAGGCGCACGCGGCGCAGGTGCTGGGCGATCAGGGCCCCGGCGAAGAAGTCGCCGTTCCACTGCGGGTAGCGCTTGCCGAGATAGAGGGCGAGGCTTGAGGGGGCGATGGATGGGGTCCAGACCACGACGGGAGACTCGATGCCCGGCGCCTCGGTCCGGTCGCTGATGGTCTCGCCGGTGTATTCGATGCCATGGGTGGTGATCGGCCAGCCGTAGTTGCCCCCGGACTTCAGCCTGTTCAGCTCGTCGCCCCCGCGAGGGCCGTTCTCGATTTCCCACAGGTCGCCATTGCGTGGGTCGCGCACCAGGTCCATCGGCGCCCGCAGGCCGTAGGCGAAGATTTCAGGCCGGGCCTTCGGGTCGTCGAAGCGCGGGTTATCCTTAGGCGCCTTGCCGTCACGGTCGAGCCTGAGGATCTTGGCGATGTCATTGTCCAGCACCTGGGCCAGGTGCCGGTGGCCATGGTCGTCGGTAGAGCTGAGCAGGAAGGACTTGTCGGGCAGGAACAGGATGCGACCGGCGATCGGATAGGGGAAGACGTGGCTGTCCGGCGTCGTGCGGTAGATGACCTGGCCGTCGACCAGCCCGGTCCCGGTGTAGCGCGCCCGGTAGACGGCCCCGCGATTGGACTGCGCCGTGCCCTCGGTGAAGGTCAGGAAGATGCGCCGGTTGGTCTTGAAGTCCGGGTCTACGGCGATGTCGAGCAGGCCGTTCTGGCCGGACTGGAACGAGGCCGGGACGCCGGTCAGGGCGGCGGGCAGCAGCCTGCCCCCGCGCATCACCCGCACCCCGCCGTATTTCTCGACGATCAGCAGGTCGCCGCCGGGCAGCCAGGCCATCGACCAGGGCATGTTCAGCCCCTGCGCCATCTCCTCGACCCAATAGCCGGGCTTGGTCGCCTCCGCCGCGCCGGCCGGACGCCCCATGCCCTGGGACCCCACCGCCCCTGCGCCGAGAAGAACCGCCGCGGCCAGCGCGAACCCGGTCCGTTTCCTGTTCATGGCGTCCCGCCCCTGCCCGCTCGGCGCTTCTCGACCCGAGGGCCCGGGCGCCGCTGCGCCCACGCTAGCATTCTGCATCTAGAACGGCTATCTGGTCTGGGAAGAAAAAGCACAGGGAGGATCGCCATGCGCGCAGCCATCATCAGTGGAAACGGCGTCCCCCCGGTCATGGGCGACTTCCCCGAGCCGGTCGCCCAGGACGGCGCCGTGCTCATCGAGATGGACACCGTCGGGCTGGGCGGCTGGGACGTGCTGGGGGCCTACCGGATGGGGGTGCAATATCCCTGCGTGATCCGGGGCGAAGGCGTCGGCCGGGCCCCCGACGGGCGCCGCGTCTACTTCGGAGAGCGCTCCGTGGCCCCCTGGGGCGCCTGGGCGGAGCGCACCGTCGTGCCGGCGGCCGAGGTGTGGGACGTGCCAGACGGCGTGGACGACAAGACCGCCATCACCATGGGCATCGCTGGCACCGGGATCGCCGTGCCCATGGAGGCGGCCAAGATCCAGACGGGCGAAAGCGTGCTGATCCTGGGGGCCACCGGGACCCTCGGCCAGATCGGCCTGCAACTGGCGCGCCAGATGGGCGCGGGGCGGGTCGTCGCCGCCGCGCGCAACCAGGCCGGGCTCGACCGGCTGATGGACCGCGGCCTCGCCGATGCGGTGGTGGCCATGGGGGGAGAGAATGACGCCGAGGCCCTGAAGGCCGCGGCCGGCGGCGACGGCTATGACGTGGTCCTCGACCTCGTGTTCGGCAAGCCGTTCCTGGCGGCCCTCAAGGCCACCCGGTGGGGCGCCCGCATCATCACCATCGGCACCGGCGCCGGCCGCGTGGTCGAGCTGAACATCGGCGAACTGCTGTTCCGCACCTTGACCTGCATCGGCACGGGCCAGCGTCCGCCCGCCGACCGCCGCGCCATCTGGGAGCGGCTGCTGATCATGGCGAAGGAACAGTCGATCACCGTCGACTACGCCGACTACGGCTTCGACCAGGCGCCTGAGGCCTGGGCGGCGCAGCAGGCAGGCCCCCACGCCAAGATCACCGCCAAGGTGCGCTGAGCCGTGAAGGCGCTGTTCAGCATCCGCGCCGGCGGGCCTGAGACCCTGGCGCTGACCGAGGCGCCGGAGCCGGCGGCGGGCCCTGGCGAGGTGACCGTGGCTGTCCATGCGGTCGGGGTGAACTTCCCCGATTCCCTGGTCATCGAGGACCGCTACCAGCTGCGCCCGCCGCGGCCCTTCGCCCCCGGCAGCGAACTGTCCGGCGTGGTGGCGTCGGTGGGCGAGGGCGTCACGGGCCTGGCGCCCGGCCAGCGCGTGCTGGCCTCCCTGCCCTTCGGGGCCATGGCCGAGGTCGTCGCCCTGCCGGCGGACCGCTGCGTGCCCATTCCGGACGCCATGCCCTTCGACGAGGCCGCCGCCTTCCTGGTCACGTACGGGACGGTCTACCACGCCCTGGTCGGCCGCGGCGGACTGCGGGCAGGCGACACGGTGCTCGTCCTCGGCGCAGCCGGGGGCATCGGCCTGGCCGGGATCGAGGTCGCCAAGGCCCTGGGCGCGCGGGTGGTGGCGGCCGCCTCGTCCGAGGAGAAGCTGGCCCTCGCGCGCAGCGTCGGGGCGGACGAGACGGTGCTCTACCCCGCCGGCCCCTTGGACAAGGCCGCCTCCAAGACCCTGGCCGACGCCCTGAAGGCGGCCTGCGGCGGCGGCGCGGACCTGGTGCTCGACCCGGTGGGCGGCCCCTACGCCGAGCCGGCGGTGCGCGCCCTGGCCTGGGAAGGCCGCTATCTGGTGATCGGCTTCGCCGCCGGCATCCCCGCCATCCCGCTCAACCTGATCCTGCTGAAGGGCTGCCAGCTGATCGGGGTCTTCTGGGGCGCCTACATGGCCCGCCATCCCGACCGGGGCGCGGCCGACACCGCCGTCCTGCTGAACTTCTATGCCGCCGGAAAGCTCAAGCCCCAGATCAGCGAACGCTATTCCCTGGCCCGCGGCGGTGAGGCCATCGCCCGCCTGTCCACCCGTCAGGTGCGGGGCAAGGTCGTTGTCGCGGTTCGCTGAGCGAGGGAATGCGCAACATCATTTTTCCCTATCGCGAACAGCATTCCCAGCCGAGAATGCCGCACACCAAGCCGGCGCCGCGGGAGGACGGATGAGGATCGCCATCGAGCGCGCGCGCTGCGCGGGTCACGCCCGCTGCGCCGCCGTCGCCCCCGATCTCTATCGCCTTGATGACAATGGCTACATCGCCATCGACGCGCTGAGCGTTCCCCCCGGCCAGGAAGCGCTGGCCCGGCGCGGCGCCCGCGCCTGCCCCGAGCGCATCATCGCCATCCTTGACGAGACCCCCGCATGACCGACCAGCCGCCGTCGCTTCCCCCGCCCCCCGCGCACGTGCCGCCGGGGCTGATCCGCGACATCGATCCCTGGACGCAAATCATGGCCGGCGGCCGCCACGGCCACGGCCGCGCCGCCCGGTTCCACGACGACTATCCGCCGGTGTTCTACGCCACCCGCCTCGGCTACATGGGCGGCTGCTGGGTGCCGCAGACGGCCGAGGATCTGCGCCGCATCCTGCAGGATCCCGAGACCTTCTCCAGCGCCGGTCTCACCGGCTTCTCTCAGATGATCGGCGAGGCCTGGCCGCTGATCCCGCTGGAACTGGACCCGCCGCAGCACGGCGCCTTCCGGATGCTGCTGAACCCGCTGTTCACGCCCAAGAAGGTCGCCGAACTGGACGCCGACATGCGCGTCCTGGCCCGCGACCTCATCGGCCGGGTGGCCGCTAGCGGCCAGTGCGACTTCGACGAGGATTTCGCCGCCCAGTTCCCGGTGCTGATCTTCCTCAAGCTGATGGGCTGGCCCCTGGAGGAGGCCCCGAAGTTCGTCGGCTGGACCCGCGCCCTCGTCAAAGGCCGCGACCTGGCGCAGGTGGCCGGCGCCTGCGCCGAAATCGCCGCCTATCTTCGCGGCCGAATCGCCGAGCGCCGGGCCGCGCCCACGGACGATTTCACCAGCTATGTGGTCGCCGCCGACATCGACGGCCGCCGGCTGACCGACGACGAGGTGATGGGCATCTGCTTCCTGATCTTCATCGCCGGGCTCGACACGGTCACCTCCGCCCTCACCTTCCAGTTCGCCCACCTCGCCGACCACCCCGAGGACCAGGCCCGGCTGCGGGCCCATCCCGAGCTGATCCCCGATGCGGTGGAGGAGCTGCTGCGGGCCTATTCCATCGTCAACATGCGTCGGCAGGTGACCCGCGACGTGCAGATCGGCGATGCCCCGATGAAGGCTGGAGATTTCGTCCTGATCAGCACTGAACTCGCCAACCTCGACCCGGCCGAATTCGCCGATCCGACCAAGGTGGACTTCGAACGCCCCGACAACCGCCACATGGCCTTCTCCTTCGGCCCGCACCGCTGCGTCGGCTCGCACCTGGCGCGGCGGGAACTGACCATCGCCGTGCAGGAGTGGCTGGCCCTGACGCCGCCCTTCGCGCTGCGAGACCCCGAGGCCATCGTCATGCGCGCCTCCGGGGTGTTCGGGCTGGACGGCCTGACCCTGAGCTGGCCCACGCTGCAGCAGGCTGCCTGAATGGAAACCTTCGACTACATCATCGTCGGCGCCGGCTCGGCCGGGTGCGTCCTGGCCAACCGGCTGTCCGCCGACCCCGACTGCCAGGTCCTGCTGCTGGAGGCCGGCCCCCTCGACAACAGCATGCTGATTGAGATGCCCCGCGGCATCGGCAAGATGCTGGCCGCGGGCAATCCCCACGTCTGGGACTACCAGGTCTCCAAGGGCGGCAACCACGGTCCGGAGATGTGGCTCAAGGGCAAGACCCTGGGGGGCTCAAGCTCGGTCAACGGCATGGTCTATGTGCGCGGCCAGCCTGGCGACTACGACGCCTGGGAGGCCGCCGGCTGCACGGGCTGGGGATGGAGCGATATCGGCCGCTGCTTCAAGGCCATGGAGGACCACGACCTCGGCGAGGCTGAGTGGCGCGGCGCCGGCGGGCCGCTGAAGGTGTCGGTGCATCCCAGCGGCCACCCGGTGCTGGAGGCGGTGATCGCATCGGCGGAGGCCCTGGGCGTGCCGCGGGTGGACGACGTCAACGACACCGAGCAGGGCGGCATCGGCTACCAGACCCGAACCATCGCCAAGGGCCGCCGGTGGAGCGCCGCCAAGGCCTTCCTGCGCCCGGCCCTCTCGCGGCCGAACCTCACGGTGCGCACCGGCGCCCATGTCCGGCGGGTCATCTTCGAGGGGACTCGCGCCGCGGGCGTGGAGGTCCGCACCGGAGACGCCACGGCGGTCGTCCGGGCCAGCCGCGAGGTGATCCTCAGCGCCGGGGCGCTGCACTCTCCCGCCCTTCTGCAGGTGTCCGGTGTGGGACCCGCGGATCATCTGGCGCGGCTGGGGATCGAGCTGGTCAAGGACGCCCCCGATGTCGGCGCCAATCTGCGCGAGCATCGCACCCTGATGATGATGTTCCGCCTTACCGGCGGCAGCCTCAATCGCGAATTCGCCGGGCTGCGGCTGCTCGGCAATGTGCTGCGCTACCAGCTGTTCGGCTCAGGACCGCTGACCCATGCCGCCCACGAGCTGTGCGCCTTCGTCAAGACCCTGCCCGATCTCGAGCGCGCCGACGCGGAGATCGGAATCGGCCTGTTCTCCATCGGCGTGGAGAACGGCCAGGTGGTGGTCGAGAAGGAGCCGGGGATGTCGGTGATCGGCTATTTCGGCCGACCCGAGAGCCAGGGCTCGGTGATGATCCAGTCGGCCGATCCTGACGCCCCCGACCTGGCCATCGACGCCAATTACCTCAGTGTCGAGGTCGACCGCCGCCACGCCGCCGCCATGGTTCGCTACATTCGCCAGCTGATGAGCCAGGCGCCGCTGGCGCCCTATGTGGTCGCCGAGACGGCGCCCGGGCTGACCTATGCCAGCGACGACGAGCTGATCGACGCCTTCTTCCAGTTCGGCAACACCGCCTACCACGTCGCTGGCACCTGCCGAATGGGCGCCGACGAGGGCTCCGTGGTCGACCCCGAGCTGCGGGTGCGCGGCGTCCAGGGGCTGCGGGTGATCGACACCTCGGTCATGCCCACCCTGGTCACCGGCAACACCAATGGCCCGATGATGGCCATGGCCCTGCGCGCTTCCGAGATCATCCTTGGCGACCGGGTCGCCTCACCGCTGAAAGTCTGACCATGACCGTTCCCTATGCCGACATCTCCGGCCTCTACATCGGCGCCGCCTGGGTGCGGCCGGGCGGGGGCGAGACCGAAGCGGTGATCAACCCGGCCACCGAGGCGGTCATCGGCCAAGCGCCGGTGGGCGGGATCGCCGAGGCCGAGGCCGCCATCGTCGCCGCCCGCCGCGCCTTCGACGACGGCGCCTGGGCCGACCTGCCTCAGGCGAAGCGCACCGACTACATGCGCCGCATGCACGCCGCGCTGCAGGACCGCGCCGAGCAGATCAAGCTGCTGATGATCGCCGAGAGCGGCGCCACCCGCATGCTGGCGGAGTCGATGTTCTTCCCCTCGCCGATGGAGCTGGTCTCGCGGCTGATCGAACGCTCGACCATGCCGACCACCCGCCACCTGCCGGTGGAAAAGGCCATGAACCCATTCAACCCGGCCGGCCCGCAGTTGCTCGGCGGCGGGGTGGTGGTGCGCGAGCCCATCGGGGTGGTCACCGCCATCACCCCCTACAACGCCCCCTTCCTGGTCAACATCTCCAAGATCTTCCCGGCCCTGCTCGCCGGCAACACTGTCATCCTCAAGCCGTCCCCGTTCACCCCCTTCTCGGCCCTGCTGCTCGGCCAGGTCGCCGACGAGATCGGCCTGCCCCCGGGCGTGCTGAACATCGTCACCGGCGGCAATGCGGTCGGCGCCATGCTGACGTCGGACCCCCGGGTGGACATGGTCACCTTCACCGGCTCAGAGGCGGTGGGGGCGGCGATCATGGGCCAGGCGGCGCCGACCCTGAAGAAGGTGCTGCTGGAGCTGGGCGGCAAGTCGGCGCTGATCGTGCGCGAGGACGCCGACGTCCAGAAGGCGGCGATGGAGGGCCTGTTCCAGGTGTCCAACCACTGCGGCCAGGGCTGCGCCCTGGCGACCCGCCACCTGGTGCACAATTCCATCCGCCCGGCCTATATCGCCACCATGAAGACCCTGGTCAGCCAGCTGCCCCTGGGCGATCCCGCCTCGCCGACAACCATGGTCGGCCCGCTGATCCGCGGCGCGGCCCGGGACCGGGTCGAGCGCATGGTCGCCCAGGGCCAGGCCGACGGCGCCACCCTGGTGTTCGGCGGCGACCGCCCCGCCCACCTGGACAAGGGCTTCTTCTACAACGTCACTGTCTTCGACGATGTCGACAACGCCATGGCCATTGCCCAGGACGAGGTGTTCGGGCCGGTGGCGGCGGTGATCGGCTTTGACACCGACGACGAGGCCGTCAAGCTGGCCAACGACAGCCGCTACGGTCTGTATGGCGGCATCCATTCGAAGGATCCCGCCCGCGCCTATGACATGGCGCTGAGGCTGCGCACCGGCGGCGTGGTGCTGAACGGCGGCCTCTACAAGCAGAACGACGCGCCTTTTGGCGGCTACAAGCGCTCTGGGCTCGGGCGGGAATACGGCGACCGCTGGCTGGAGGAATACAGCCACGAAAAGTCGATCGTCTATCCCATCGGGGTCTGAGATGGCCGCGCCCCTCTGCGTCGGCTTCATAGGCCTGGGGCAGATCGGCGCGCCCATGGCCCTGCGCATCCTCGGCGCCGGCCATCGGCTGGTCGGGCACAATCGCCGCCCCGACGGCCGGCCGGCCCTTGAAGCCGCCGGCGCACGGCTGAGCGGTTCGGTGGCGGCGGTCGCGAGCGAGGCGGACGTGCTGTGCGTCAACCTGTTCGACGATGCTCAGCTGCGCGCGGTGATGCTGGACGACGGCGCCTTGGCGGCGCTGCGGCCGGGGACGGTCGTCGTCGTGCACACGACCGGCAGCCCCGCCCTGCTGGACGACCTGTCCGCCGCCGCCCCGCCGGGTGTCGATGTCCTCGACGCCTGCTTCAGCGGCACGGCGAAGATGACCGCCCGCGGCGCCCTGGTGCTGCTGATCGGGGGCGAGGGCCGTGTGCTCGAGACGGCGCGGCCGATTCTCGAGACCTACGCCGAGCAGATCTTCCATCTCGGCGGGCTCGGCGCGGGACGACAGGCCAAGCTGCTCAACAACCTGGTGTTCGCCGCCAACGCCAGCCTTGCGGCCGAAGCCGTCACCGCCGCGGAGGCGATGGGTCTCGACCCTGGCGCCTTCGCCCAGGCCGTGCAGCGCTGCAGCGGCTCGAGCTACGCCATGGCCGCCTTCAAGGCCGACCCGTCCGTGGCCACCGTGCTGGACCGCTTCCGCCCCTATCTGGACAAGGATGTCGACGCCGCCCGCATCGCGGCCCGGGCCGAGGGGATCGACCTGCCGCTGCTGAGCGCCGCGGCCCGATGGGGCGCCGGCGCATGAGGTTCGCCGGCAAAACGGCGGTGATCACCGGCGGCGGGGACGGCATCGGCCTCACCTTCGCCGAGGCCCTGGCGCGGGAAGGAGCCGCCATCGGCATCCTCGATCTGGACGCGGGACGCGGACAGGCGGCGGCGCGGGCGATCATCGACGCCGGAGGTCGCGCCGTGGCCTCTGTCTGCGATGTCGCCGACGAGGCGATGGTGGACCACGGCGTGGGTCAGGTGACCGAGGCGCTCGGCGGTCCGGATATTCTGATCAACTGCGCCGCCCGCCACCTCAGCTTCTACAACCAGCCCTGCACCGTGCTGCCCCGCGCGCACTGGCGGCAGATGCTCGACGTCAATGTGGTGGGCATCGTCAACTGCGCGGCGTCCTGCCGTCCGGGCATGGCGGCGCGGGGCGGCGGCGTGGTGATCAACATCTCATCCATCGCCAGCATCACCCTGGCCGGACCCTACGGGGTCTCCAAGCTGGCAGTCCGCGGCCTGACCGTGGCCCTGGCCCAGGAGCTGGCGGTCGACAACATCCGCGTCTGCGGCATCGCGCCGGGCCTGGTCGACAGCCCTGCCGCCGCCGCCGACGTCAATCCCGCCCACGCCGCGCGCCTGGTCGAGCAGATGCAACTGATCAAGCGCCCTGGGCGGATGGAGGACCTAATCGGGACGCTGTTCTACCTGTGCTCGGACGACGCTGGCTTCGTCACCGGCGAGACAATCGTCGTCGGTGGGGGCTACCCGCTGCGGGCCTAGAGCTTGGTGATCACGGCGCCGCCCGCCACCTTCGGCGCGTCGGCGACGGGATTGATCAGCAGGCCGACGCCCTCGATCTCCACGCGCACCTCGTCGCCCGGCTTCAGCCACGGCGGCGTCTTGTAGCTGGCGGCCACCCCCGACGGCGTGCCCGTGGCGATCAGGTCCCCCGGATAGAGGGTGAAGATGGTCGACATCAGGTGCACCAGATGGGCCACGTCCCATTGCATCTCGGCGATATCGGCGTCCTGGCGCAACTCCCCGTTCACATGGGTGGTCAGCCGCAGCCCTTTGCCGCCGGGGGGCAGCTCATCCGCGGTGACGATCTCGGGGCCAAAGGCGCCGGTGTTCAGAAAGTTCTTCCCGGCCGTCAGGGCCGAGGGGATGTAGTTATAGGCCCGCACGCTGCCGTCGTTGTGGCAGGCGTAGCCGAACACGTGGTCCAGAGCGGTCTCGCGCGGGATCATCCGCCCTCCCCGGCCGATCACCACCATCAGTTCCCCCTCGTAATCGAGGGTGTCGGACGCCTCGGGCCGCCAAATGGGCTGGCCGTGGGCGACCAGGGAGTCGGGCACGCGCAGGAACATGCCGGGGAAGGCCTGCACCTCGGCCTTCATCTCGGCGACGTGCTTCATGTAATTCTTGCCGAGACCGATGATCTTGTCGGGGCGCGGGATCGGGATGAGCGGCACGACGCCCGCCAGGGGCAGCCGCGCCCGGCTGGCCGCCGCCGCCGCGTCCGCCGCCCGCAAGGCGTCCGGGCCGGCCGCGATCAGCCCGCGGATGTCCTGCGGCAGGTCCGGCGCCGCCAGGCTGAGGTCGACGACCTCCTCGCCGAGGCGCACGCCGATGCGCGGCAGCCCATCCCGCTCGAAACTCAGCAGACGCATGCGGCTGTCCCCGTGATCGCCGCCTGCCGACCCGGCGACGCGCGGCCCCATTTAAGACAGATGCCGCGTTTCTGTGCAAAAAATCTTGAGCGCGGCGTCGGCGTCATGGTGGGGACGGTGGGAGTCGAACCCACACGAGCTAGGCCCAACGGATTTTAAGTCCGGCGCGTCTACCAGTTCCGCCACGTCCCCATCACCGCGAGACGCTTACGCCGCCAGACGGGGTCCGTCCACGCCATGGCGCCTCTGCCCCGCGATGCGAGATGCGGCGGCGCCACTAAAGACGCCGCCCTTGACCCCCGGTAGAGCAGTTCCGGGGTCAGGCGCGGAAAGTGCAATCATTCCGCGCAACTCTCCATTCCCAGGCCGGGCTTCATACCGCAATGCAGCATCGCGCTACCGCGTGTCCTTTTGCTTGTTACGGAACCCCCCATGTCGAAACTGATCTCTGGCCTGGCCGCCGTGATGGTCCTCGCCGCCGGTCCCGCCCTCGCGGGCCCCATCGCCGCCACCCTGGAGAAGCCCGTCTCCGCCCCCACCAAGAAGGTCGTCAGCAGCGTCGTGTTCAGCTGCGCCAAGGAGACCTGTGTCTCGGTCTCCGACGCCCAGCATGTCAGCGCCAAGCGCGTCTGCCGCGATCTGGTCAAATGGACCGGCCCGGTTACCGCCTTCTCGACCTCCAACGTGCCCCTGTCCTCCGAGGACCTGGCCGCCTGCAACAAGAGCTGATCCCCTGCCGCCGGCGCCTGCGGGCGCCGGCGGACCGCGTCCGCGCCTCAGCCGCCGGCCCGGCGATAGTCCAGGGCGGCCTTGGCCCGGGCCTTCTCCAGCCCCCGTTCGTCCGCCTCGAAGGCCCGGCGCATGGCCGTCGCCTCAGCCTCCAGGGCCCGGCGTCGATCGTCCAGTTCGGCCTTCGCCGCCTCATGGTCCCGGCGGCGCGCCGCCAGGGCCGCCTCCGCCCGGGTCAGGGCGGCGCGATCGGGAGGCGCCTTGGGCTGCGGCTTAGCCGTCACGCCCGGCTTTGCGGCCGGGGACCCCTTCGGCCTGGGCTCATCGGGGATCTTCAGCGCCCCGAGGCCGCCGTCGGCGCCATAGGCCTCCGACGATCCCACCGCGCGCCGCAGCACCACCCCCGGCTGCGCCAAGGCCGCCGCCACGGCGCCGGCGTCGCTGACGACCTTCGCCGCGCCGCTGTGGAACAGGTCCTGGTGCGCGCCCCAGGCGTGGAGCGCCGCCTTCATCGAGGGGGCGGCCACGACGGTCTCGTAGAAGCCGAGGTTGGCGCCGAACACCTTCAATCGAGCCATGGCGGCGCAACACCGCAGGCGCCCACCGGTTCCGCGCTTGAATCCGCCGCCGCCAGGCCCGACCTTGGGCCATGCAGTTCGACAAGCCCCTGCGCCGGGGCCGCCTCATCCAGCGTTACAAGCGCTTCCTGGCCGATATCCAGACCGACGACGGCGAAGCCCTCACCATCCACGTGCCCAACCCCGGGGCCATGCTGGGGCTGAGCGCCCCGGGGATGCCGGTGTGGGTGTCGCGGTCCGACTCCCCCACCCGCAAGCTGCCCCACACCCTGGAGATGGTGGAGGCGGACGGCGGGCTGGTGGGCGTCAACACCATGCATCCCAACCGCCTGGTCGCCGAAGCCCTGCGCGAGGGACGGATCGAGGCCCTGGCCGGCTACGAGGGGGTGCGACCGGAGGTGAAATACGGAACCGCCAGCCGGGTCGACTTCCTGCTCACCGGCGCCGGGCGCCCGCCGGCCTTCGTCGAGGTCAAGAACTGCCATTTCCACCGCGGGGACGGCCTGGCTGAATTTCCCGACTGCGTCGCCGCCCGCTCGCTGAAACACCTGGGCGAGCTGGCGCGCGAGGTCGAGGGCGGCGCCCGCGCCGTGATGGTGTTCGTGGTCCAGCGCATGGACTGCCAGGCCTTCGACACCGCCCATGACATCGACCCCGCCTATGCCGCCGGCCTGCGCGACGCGGCGGCCCGCGGCGTGGAGGTGCTGGTCTATGATTGCGAGGTCAGCGTCGAGGCCATCCGCCTGGGCAAGCCCATGCCCTGGCGCCCGAAGGATGGCTAAGATCCTCCAGAATCAGGCCGCAGCCCTTCCCCGGAGTCGTCCATGTCGCTCGAGAACCACCTGCCCTACCCGTCCCTGCAAGGCCGGGTCGTCATCCTCACGGGGGGCGCGCGCGGCCTCGGCCTGGTAATGGCCGAGGCGCTCGCCCGGCGCGGCGCCCGGCTGATGCTGACGGCCGCCCGCTCGGCCGAGGAGCTGTCGGCGGCCCGGGCGGCGATCGACGCGATCAATCCGGGCCAGTGCCGCACCCTGCTGGCGGATGTGTCCGACTGGGCGGCGTGCCAGAGGGTCGCGGCGGAGACCAAGGCGGCGTTCGGCCGTATCGATGTGCTGATCAACAACGCCGCCCGCGCGCCGATGGAGGCGGGCGAGCCCTCGTCCGGCGCCCGCCCGGCCAAGTTCTGGGAGTCCAGGGTCGAGGGCTACCAGCACATGGTCGACACCAACTTCGTCGGGCCGTTCCTGATGGCCAAGGCGGTCACCCCCGACATGCTGGCGCAGGGCTTCGGCAAGATCATCAACATCTCGACCTCGCGCTCGAACATGGTCCGGGGCGGCGGCGGCGCCTACAGCGCCTGCAAGGCGGGGCTCGAGGCTGCCTCGGTGATCTGGTCCAAGGACCTGCAGGGCACGGGGGTGACGGTCAATGTCCTGCTGCCCGGCGGGCCGTCGGACACCGCCCTGCTGGTGGGGGGCGGCAAGGGCGCGCTGGCGGATCACGGTTTCAAGGCCGGCAAGGGCGTCATGGGCCGCGAGGGCGCGCCCGGCGACAATGGCATGCTTCCGCCGGCCATCATGGGTCCGCCGGCCCTGTGGCTGTGCGCCGACGAGTCGAACGCCTACACGGGCCGCCGGGTGGTCGCCCGCGACTGGGATCCCGACAGCCCCATCGATGACGCCCTGGCGGCCGCCATGGCGCCGGTGGGCGGCCAGCCGCAGATCATGTAGCGCCGCGGCGCCGCGCGATTAGGCGTGCTGGAACAGCCAGCTGGCGCCCTGGGCCAGGGCGGCGAGGCTGCCGATCAGAAAGGCCGCCCCCAGCGCGCCGGTGCAGACCACGATCATCACCGCCGACCAGGTCCCGGGCATAGGTTTCTCTGAATGGTGCATATCCAGTCCTCCCGCCCGGACCTGTGCATAACCCGGCCCAGACCGCGTGGGGCAGCCTCGTGGCCGCGGCGCTTCGAGGTCCCTTGTGTCCCGTGCTATCATCACGACATAAGCCCGCACGCCGTCGCCCCGCCGAGATGAGTTGAGCATGACTGACGCCACCAACCTGGCCGCCCCGACCCTGGATGCGCCCGTCCGCACGTCCGGCATCAAGGTGCATGGGCCGGAGGGCTTTGAGGGCATGCGCCGGGCCGGCAGGCTGGCCGCCGAATGCCTGGACATGCTGGTCCCGCACGTGGTCCCAGGCGTTCAGACCGACGAGCTCGACCGGCTGGCGCGCGAGTTCATCCTCGACCACGGCGCCCTGCCCGCCTGCCTCTTCTATCGCGGCTACGCCAAGACCCTGTGCATCTCGGCCAACCATGTGGTCTGCCACGGCATCCCCGGCGAGCGCCCCCTGCGCGAGGGCGACATCGCCAACATCGACGTCACGGTGACGGTGGACGGCTGGCACGGGGATACGAGCCGCATGTACGGCGTCGGCGAGGTCGCCCCCCGCGCCCGCCGCCTGGTCGACATCACCTATGAGGCCCTGATGCGGGGCATCGCCGAGGTGAAGCCCGGCGCCCGCTTCGGCGACATCGGCCACGCCATCCAGACCTACGTCGAAAGTCAGCGGTGCTCTGTCGTCAGGGATTTCTGCGGCCACGGCCTGGGCCAGGTGTTCCATGACAATCCCAATGTCCTGCACTTCGGGCGCAAGGGCGAGGGGGCCGAGCTGAAGCCGGGCATGTTCTTCACCATCGAGCCGATGGTGAACCTCGGCAAATACCAGGTGAAGCTGCTGTCCGACGGCTGGACCGCGGTGACCCGTGACAAGTCCCTCTCGGCCCAGTTCGAGCATTCCATCGGCGTGACCGAGACCGGGGCGGAGCTGTTCACCAAGTCCCCCGCCGGGATCGACAAGCCGGTCATCCTGGGCAGTTGAGCGCCCTGTCGCCGGCCGGGCCCCAGTCGGCCGGCGCCGCGCGGACGGCGGTCCTGCGGCTGGCGGCCTGCCAGGCCCTGGCCGGCGCCAACGCCACCGTCTTCTACGCCACGGGCGCCATTGTCGGGGCGACGCTGGCGCCCCATCGCGGGCTGGCCACCGCCCCCATCTCGATTTTCGTGGTCGGCACGGCCCTGACCACCCTGCCCGCCGGGGCGCTGGCCCAGCGCTTCGGCCGGCAGGCCGCCTTCATGGCCGGCTGCGCCTGCGGCGTGGTCGCCGGCCTGCTGGCCAGCGCAGCGGTGGTGCTGGGCTCGTTCTGGCTGTTCTGCGCCGCGGCCTTCTTCGGCGGGGCCTATGCCGCCGTGGTGCTGACCTTCCGCTTCGCCGCGGCCGACTGCGTGGCCCCCGAGCGGCGGGCCAGAGCCCTGTCGGCGGTGATGGCGGGCGGCGTCTTCGCGGGGGTCATCGGGCCGCAGCTGGTCACCGCCACCATGGACCGCTGGCCCCCCTACCCCTTCGCCGCCACCTACCTCGCCCAGGCGGCGGTGGCGGTGCTGAGCGCGGCGATTCTCATCGGCGTGCGCCTGCCGCCCCCCGCCAGCGCGCAGGAGCGCCGCGGCGGCCGGCCCCTGGCCGCCATCGCCCGCGACCCACGCTTCGTGGTCGCCGCCCTGTGCGGGGTGGTCAGCTACATGCTGATGAACTTCGTCATGACCTCCGCGCCCCTGGCCATGCGCCTGTGCGGCCTGTCGCAGACCTCAGCCAACCTCGGCCTGCAGTGGCATGTCATCGCCATGTACGGCCCCAGCTTCTTCACCGGCCGGTTGATCGGCCGCTTCGGGGCGCCCCGGGTCGTGATGGCCGGACTGGCCTTGACGGCGGGGGCCGCCGCCGTCGGCCTCCTCGGCCTTCAGGTCGGCCACTTCTGGGGGGCCCTGATCCTGCTTGGCCTGGGCTGGAACTTCGGCTTCGTCGGGGCGTCGGCCATGGTGCTGGAGGCCCACCGGCCCGAGGAGCGGGCGCGGGTTCAGTCGCTCAACGACTTCATCGTCTTCGGCTGCATGGTGGTGGCCTCGTTCGCCTCGGGGGGCGTGCTCACCGCCTATGGCTGGAGCATGGTCTGCCTCGTGACCCTGCCGCCCCTGGCCGTGGCCGCCGGCGCCCTGGCCCTGTCCGGCGCCCTGAGGCGGCCCGCCGCGGCCTAGCCGCCACGCTGCCGGTCCCAGGCGTCGAACTCATAGGCGATGCAGCGGTCGATCAGGGTCCGCCAGACCGGCTCGGCGATGGCCTCGCTCAGCCCTTGGGCGCGGGCGCTGGCCAGCACCTTGGCCACCACGTCCTCGATGCGGGCGCTGTCGTGAACCCGGCCGCGATCCGATTTGATGCGCGCCGCCGCGTCCATATAGCCCTGCCGCCGCACGAGCAGGGCGACAAGCTCGCGGTCCACGGCGTCGACGCCCTCACGCACCTGGGTCATGTCGGCGCAGTCTTCGGGCGGCAGGGGCTGGGGTGTCGTCATCAGGCGCTCACTGGAGGGGCGCGACCCCATATCACGCCCAGCCGGGCTGCAAAGAATTTCGACCGCCAGATTGCAACAGTTCCCGCTCCGTTCTAGCCTCGATGCATGCAGGAGAGCCCCCTCCCTGGTCTTCTGGCGTTCGAGGCGGCCCGGCCCGCGGCTGACGCCGGGCCCGCCCCCCAGGCCGGCCATCGGGAGCGGCTGCGCGAGCGCGCCGGCGCGGGCGGACTGGCCGCCCTGCCGGACTATGAGCTGATCGAGCTCTATCTGTTCCGCTCGATCCCCCAGCGGGACGTCAAGCCCATCGCCAAGGCGCTGCTGGCTCGGTTCGGCGGCCTGGCGGCGACGATGGCGGCCTCCTTAGACGAGCTGTGCACGGTCAAGGGCGTCGGCCGCACCGTGGCGCTGGATCTCAAGCTGCTGCATGAGGCGACGGTGCGCATCCACCGGGGCGAGGCGCGCAAGCGGCCGGTGATCTCCTCGTGGTCCGCCCTGCTCGACTATGTCCGGGTCACCCTGGCCAACGAGCCGCGCGAGCAGTTCCGCGTGCTGTTCCTCGACAAGAAGAACCAGCTGATCGCCGACGAGGTCATGGGCCAGGGCACCGTCGATCACGCGCCGGTCTACCCGCGCGAGGTGGCGCGCCGGGCCCTGGAACTGTCGGCCTCAGCGGTGATCCTGGCCCACAACCACCCGTCCGGCGACCCCACGCCGTCCCGCGCGGACATCGACATGACCCGCCAGGTGGTCGAGGCCGGCCGCGCCCTGGGCATCGTCGTGCACGATCACCTGGTGATCGGCGCCGGCGGGGTCGCGAGCTTCAAGGGGTTGGGGCTGATCTGAACGACTGTCGGTGCGGTCCTCAGATCCGGCCGGCCAGCCAGGCGGCGATATTCTCGACGTAGGCGTGCACGTCGTTCAGGGCGTCGGGCTCCCGGATCACCTGGTCGCCGGCGGCTTCCGTGACAAAGCTGGGGCAACCCAGCCGCGGGTCCCAGTTGTAGTCGGCCAGGTGGTGGAAGCTCGAATCCGAGACCCCCCGCCCGCGACCCGCCGGCTCGACGGCGACGCAGAGGTTGAAGGGCGCGCCGCTCATTCGGCTGTGGCCGACGGCGACCACCCGCGCCACGCCTGCAAGGTCCGGGGGCGCGCCCACGGCGCCCTCGTGGGGATGGGCCGGCAGGCGGGCGATCACCCCGCCCGACGACGTGCGCAGCAGCGGATGCGCCGGCCCGACCGCCGTCACCGGCTGCAGGTCGCCGTTGCGGCCCGAATGATAGTTCGGCCAGGTGATCGCGGGGGTGTCGGTGTCGTCGACGCAGCGACGCGCCTCGTCCGCTTCCGGATTGGCGGTCTGGAAATGCTGGGTGCGGCCCAGGGCCCCCAGGGTCGCCAGGCAGGCGCCCAGGTCCTGGTGATCGCGGGTGAGGAACACGCCCCCGCCGCCGGCCTGGAAGGCCTCCACGTGGCGGGCGTCCTGGGCGGTCAGGGCCCCGGTGACGTCGACCCCGAAGAGCCAAAGCTGATCGAAGTCCCCCCTGGCCAGCGCCGCGAGGTCGGCGTCATCGCCGTCTGAGGTCTCCACGCGATCCCTGGCGGTGACCTCATAGAGCGGCGCGCCCGCCGGATCCGACAGGCTGCTCAGATGGGCGGCCAGCAGGGAGAACCGGCCGATGTGCCAATCGTCCTCAATCGTCGGGATGGTGGTCTTCAGAAGGACGCGTATCGCCACGGCCTAGCCTCCCAGCGCTTCGCAGACGATCCGGGCTGTCTCGGCCCCGGAAAAGTTCTGCTGCCCGGTGATGAGATTGCCGTCGCGCACCGCAAACCCGCGCCACAGGCCCGCCTGGATGAAGTTGGTGCCGATGGCCTTCATCCGGTCCTCGATCCGCCAGGGCATGACATGCGTGTCGCGCGGCAGCAGGTTCATGTCCCATACGGCCTGGTCGGCGAAATCCTCCTCGACATTGGCGAACCCCGTCACCGTCTTGCCCTTCGCCAGATACTCCCCGTCGGCGCCTTTGGCGAAGGCGAGGATGGCCACCCCGTGACACAGGGCGGCGGCCACCTTGCCGGCCGCGTGGAAGGCCGCGAAGGTGTGATGAAGACCGAGGGCTCGCTCGAAGGTGAACATCGGCCCCTGCCCGCCGGCGACCACGATGGCGTCGAAATCATCGACCGCCAGGGCGCTGACCGGCCGGGTGTCCTCGACCAGGGCGGCGAGCCTGGGCGTCGAGAGGAAGCCCATGGAGATGATGTCGGAGTCCGAATAGCCCGACGGATCGCGCGGATCACTCATGGCGTCGGCCACGCAGCGGCCGCCGTCAGGCGAGAACACCTCGACCCGATAGCCCTTCTCGGTAAAGGCGAGATAGGGGTGGGACAGTTCGCTCCACCAGAAGCCGACCGGCCAGCCGGTAGTCGTCGACACGGCGGGGTTGGAGATGACCATAGCGATGCGCCGGGGCGCCTTGGCATTGACAGGGTTGGGGTCCTGGACACTCACGCCGACGACCTTTCAGGGCTAGGGCAGGCGGATGACAAAAACAGGCGCCCGTCGGGCCCGGTGATCCGGCGGGCCATCACCGCACCGAATCCTCGATCGCCCGGGCCAGGGCCACCGGATCGCTGGAGAACGGGGCGTGCCCCGTCTGCAGGGTGATCTGGCGGCGAACTGGCGTCGCGGCCACCATCGCCGCCTGCAGCCGGGGGCTGACCACCACGTCCTGTGCGGTGTGAATATAGACCTTGTCGACCTTGCCGAACCGCTTGGCCGTAAGGATCGCCGGCGTGGCCGGGGGCGCCAGGGGCTCGTCGACGATGCCGGCGGCGACCTGGGCCCGCGTCGCCTCGGCGCAGTCGTTGCAGAACAGCGGCCCGCGTCGGTCGGGGGCGACCGAGGCGACGGTCTTGTCGTCCGACACCCGGAACGCGGGGCCCATCTGGCTGTCCGGATCCGTCTGCGACAGGGAGAGCAAGGACTGGCCGCTCTTGGGCAGGTAGGCGGCCACATAAACGACGGTCCGGATCCGCTCCGGCGCCGCCTCGGCGACGTTGGACACGGTGATGCCGCCAAACGAGTGGCCGACCAGGATGACGGGCGCCTTGAACCGGCCCAGGGCCTGGAGCACGGCGTCGCGGTAGAGGTCGGCGGTGGCCTCGCCTGGAGGCAGGGGATTGCCGGGACGCCCCGGCAGGTTGACCGCCACGGTCTCATGGCCGTCCTTTCTGAGCTGGGCCTCCACGGGCGCCCAGACTGCGGCGGTCTCGAAAGCGCCGTGGACCAGCACGATGGGCGGCTTCTCCGCCGCCGTCGCGGGGGCGGCGATCATGGCGGCGCCGAGCGCTGCGGCGACGGCGATGGTTCGGATCATGGCGAGCCCCTGCACGCGGCTTGATTTGAGATCAGTCTATCGGCAGGCTTGCGCGGCGATCTATGGCCCAGCCGCTCGATTTCTGTACCGGGCGTCCACGCCGTCACGGAAAACGAGACCATGTCAGGGATCAGCGGCGTGCCCGACGCCATGTCCGATGTTCTGTCCCTGGTGCGGATGCGCGGCGAGTTCGTCTGCGCCAACGAATACTCGGCGCCGTGGAGCCTGCGCTTCCAATCACCAGCCGCGCACTTCCATGTGGTCGAACGCGGCGCCGCCTGGATCCAGCTGGACGGCGCCCGGCCCATCCGGATCGAGACCGGCGACCTGGCCCTCCTGCCCCTGGGCGCCGGCCACGTGCTCAGCGCCGATCCGGCCCTTCCCCCGATGGACATCGACCACGCCATCGCCACCCAGGCCACGCGTCACGGCGCGGTCTATCGCCTGGGCGGCGGCGGCGAGCCGACCCATGTGGTCTGCGGGCGCTTCTCCTTCGCCGGCGTCCTGGCGCCCAAGCTGCTGACGGTTCTGCCCCCGCTGATCCACCTGCGCGCCGAGCCAGGCCGGCCCCTGGAGTGGCTCCGGCTGACGACCCACTTCCTGGTCGAGGAGACGCGCCATCCGAAGCCAGGGTCGGCGATCATGATCGCCCGGCTGCTTGATCTGCTGTTCATCCAGTCGATCCGCGCCTGGGGGTCGACCAGTCCGAGCCACCTGGGCTGGCTGAGCGGGCTCAGTGATCCCCAGGTCGGCCGGGCCCTGTCGGCCATCCACGACGACCCCGCGCGCGGCTGGACCGTGGAGACCCTGGCGGAGATCGCCGGCCTCTCCCGGTCGGCCTTCGCCGCGCGGTTCGCCGAGGTGGTCGGCAAGACGCCGCAACGATACGTCGCCGCCTGGCGCCTCGACCTGGCGGCGGACCATTTGCGGGCGGGGGCCCACCGGATCGGCGAGATCGCGCTGCTAGTGGGCTATGGGTCCGAGGCGGCCCTCACCCGGGCTTTCAAGGCCCAGTTCGGGGCGACACCGGCCGCCTTCCGCCGCCGGTCGGAACCCCTTGCCTAGGCGGCGGACGTGAAACCAAGGCGCTCGGCGCGGGTTGGATCACCAGCCACTTAACCAAGGCGGGCGTCATGAAGCTCTATTTCTCACCCGGGGCCTGCAGCCTCGCCGACCATATCGCCCTGCATGAGGCCGGGCTCAGCTTCGACCGGGTCAAGGTGGACCTGAAGACCAAGACCACCGAGGACGGCGGCGACTTCACGACGATCAACCCCAAGGGCTATGTGCCAGCGCTGCAGTTCGACGACGGCTCGGTGCTGACCGAGAATGTCGCCATTCTCAGCTGGATTTCCGACCAGGCCCCTGGCCTGGCGCCGCCGGGCGAGATGGTGCGATACCGCCTTCTGGAACTGCTCGCCTACATCTCCGGCGAGGTGCACAAGGCGTTCAAGCCCTTCTTCACCCCCGGCGCCAGCGATGACGACAAGGCCGAGGCGGGAAAGACCCTGGGCAAGCGTCTGGGCTACCTCGCCGACGGCCTGGACGGCGACTATCTGATGGGCGAGCGCTTCACCGTCGCCGACGCCTATCTGTTCGTGATGCTGATGTGGGCCCGCAAGAACGGCCTGGCCCTGCCCGGCGCCCTGGACGCCTATTTCGAGCGGGTCAAGGCGCGCCCCGCCGTGGCCCTGTCTCTGGAACACGAAGGCCTGGGCTGAGGCGGGCTATTCCGATTCCGCCCGCGCCAGCCGCTCCCATTCCACCAGCCCCGGCTCGCTGAGCAGGGTCGAGGCATAGGCGCGCGCCGGGCCGTCGTCGCCGTAGGCCGCCAGGTCGATGCGATAGGTGCGAAACCGGGTCGCCACCGGCGCATAGAAGGCGTCGGCGATCGACCAGGCGCCAAGCAGGAACGGACCCTCCGCGCCGAACCGGCCCCTGAGGTCGCGCCACAGGGCGACGATGCGCGCGATGTCGCGATGGCCCGCCTCGGTCAGCTCGGCGTCCTTACGGGCGAACAGATCCATCGGCAGTTCGCCCCGCAGGGCCGGGAAGCCCGCATGCATCTCCGCCGCCGCCGACCGCCCAAGGGCCCGCGCCTCGGCCTCGGCCGGCCACAGCCGCGCCTCGGGGAAGCGCTCGGCCAGGTATTCGCAGATGGCCAGGGAGTCCCAGACCGTCCGGTCGCCGTCGATCAGGGCGGGGACCTTGCCCGAGGGCGACAGGGGCGCGATCTCGGCGCGGGTGTCGTCGCCGCGGCGCAGGGCGATCACGGTCTCCTGGAACGGCGCGCCGGTGCGCCTCAGGGCCAGCCACGGCCGCATCGACCAGCTGGACCACAGGCGGGTGCCGAGGATCAGGCGCAGGTCGCTCATGGCTTTTCCACCACCAGTATGTCCTGGAAGTTGTCGGTCTGGGACACCGGCGCCCAGGTCCCCCGGCGCACCTCGCGCACGGTCAGGCCGGCCTTGACGAACAGATCGCGGACCACCGCCTCGTCGTGGGCGATGGCGCTTTCCTTGGCCTGGGCGTCCACCACCATGGAGACCGCGTCCAGGGGCTTGAACGGCAGGCCGGCGTGCCCCGCCTCGATCTCGTCGCGGCGGGCCTGGTCGAGCAGGAACAGAGTCAGAAAGGCGCGCCCGCCCGGCGCCAGCACCCGGGCGAGTTCGACGGCGTAGCGGCCGATCGCCTCGATCTCCATGTGGGTCAGCACCGAGATGGCGAAGGCGAAGTCGATGCTCGCCCCAGCCGTGGGAAAGTCGAAGGCTTCCTGCGCCTGCAGTCCCGCCCGATTGTATTCGGAATTGGCCAGGTCGGCGTGATGGAAGGCGAAGCGCGGGTCGCCGCCGTAGCGCCGGCGACAGCCCTCGACGGCGACCTTCGACAGGTCGAAGCCGAGATAGCCGGCGTCGGCCGCCAGGAACTGGACCAGGGGACGGGCGATGCGCCCATTGCCGCAGCCGATGTCGAGCACGCGGTCGGTGGGCTTCAGGCCGCCGTAGCGCACCAACTCGGCGAGGATGGCGTCGCCGGAGGTGCGGAAGTCCTGGGTCGAGCCGTCATTGTGGATGGTCTGCCACGGATCGGACCAGCGCCGGGGATCGGCGATCCGCGCCGGCAGGCCGGCCAGGTCGCGCACCAGGCCGCGGGCCGGCAGTCGTATCTCCGGCGGCAGGGTCTGGGCCGCGGCCGTCAGGAGGCTGCGAAGGCCCATGGCGATTCCCGAGTGAACGTAGCGCCACGAAAAGCACGGCCCCGGCGCATAGATCAAGCGCCGCCTTGACCCCTCGCCTTGACACCCCGCGCCGCCGGGTCGATGGAGCCCGCATGATTTCCCGATACGCCCGCCCCGCCGCCGCCGACCTGTGGTCGCCGCAGACCAAATATCGCATCTGGTTCGAGATCGAAGCCCATGCCGCCGACGCCATGGCCCAGCTGGGGGTGATCCCCGAGGCCGCCGCCGCGCGCATCTGGGAGAAGGGCCGCGACGCCGTCTGGGACTCCGACCGCATCGACGAGATCGAGCGGGAGGTGAAGCACGACGTCATCGCCTTCCTGACCCACGTGGCCGAGGTGGTCGGGCCCGAGGCGCGCTTCCTGCATCAGGGCATGACCTCGTCGGACGTACTCGACACCTGTCTGGCGGTGCAGCTGTCGCGCGCCGCCGACATGCTGATGGAGGATGTCGATCTGGTCCTGGCCGCCCTCAAGCGCCGGGCCTTCGAGCACCGGCTGACCCCGACCGTGGGGCGCAGCCACGGCATCCATGCCGAGCCCACCACCTTCGGCCTCAAGCTGGCCGGCCATTACGCCGAGTTCGTTCGCGCCAAGGAACGGCTGGCGATGGCGCGCTTCGAGATCGCCACCTGCACCATCTCGGGCGCCGTGGGCACCTTCGCCAATATCGACCCGCGGGTGGAGGCCTATGTCGCCGAGAAGATGGGGCTGGCCGTGGAGCCCGTGGCGTCGCAGGTGATCCCCCGCGATCGCCACGCCGCCTTCTTCGCCGCCCTGGCCGTGGTCGCCTCGTCCATCGAGCGCCTGGCCACCGAGGTGCGCCACCTGCAGCGCACCGAGGTGCTGGAGGCCGAGGAGCCGTTCGATCCCGGCCAGAAGGGATCCTCCGCCATGCCGCACAAGCGCAACCCCATCCTGACCGAGAACCTCACCGGCCTGGCCCGGCTGGTCCGCTCGGCGGTGATCCCGGCGCTGGAGAACGTGGCCCTGTGGCACGAGCGCGACATCAGTCATTCGTCGGTGGAGCGAGGCATCGCCCCGGACGCCACCGTCCACCTGGACTTCGCCCTGCGACGCACGGCGATGCTGATGGAACGGCTGGTGGTCTATCCGGAGAACATGCTGAAGAACATGGATCGCCTCGGCGGCCTGGTTCATTCACAACGGGTGATGCTGGCCCTGACCCAGAAGGGGGTGGCCCGCGAGACGGCCTATGCCTCGGTCCAGGGCGCCGCCATGAAGGTCTGGCGCGACCAGGGCAAGTTCCTGGACCTGCTCAAGGCCGACCCGGACGTGCGCCCGCACCTGTCGGACGATGAACTGGCCGAGCTGTTCGACCTCGGCTACCACATCAAGCACGTGGACACGATCTTCGACCGCGTGTTCGGGACGGCGTGATCTGCGTGGTTCGAGGCGCCCGCTACTGCGGGCTCCTCACCATGACGCAGGAATCTTGACGTCAACAACGGTCGTCATGGTGAGGAGCGGCGCGTGAGCGGCGCGTCTCGAACCACGCAGGGCTCTGGCCCCTATTCGCCCTTGCGGATCTGGTCGCGGGCGACCGCCATGAACTCGTCCATCTTCGAGCGCACCTCGGCCTCCGAGGTTTTCAGGCCGGCGCCGGAGAGGTCCTTGGCGACCTTGCGCAGCACATCCTCGTCGCCCGGCAGTTCGAAGTCCGACTTGACCACGGCCTTGGCGTAGTCGTCGCGATGGGCGCCTTCCAGCCCCATCAGGTCGGCGGCCCAATGGCCCAGCAGGCGATTGCGGCGCGCGCCGGCCCTGAATTCCTGTTCCTGGTCCAGGGCGAACTTGCTCTCGAAGCCCTGCTCGCGGTTGTCGAAGGTGGTCATGTGATTCCTGATACCAAAGCGGCAGGGGTCCTTATCGCGGCCCGCCCCTCCCGGCAATCTATCGCACCGGGCCGCCGCGTCCCATTGTCTTTTACGCGCCCATCGCGGTTTGCGCAGACCCCCTCATTCGGATAGGTTCGCGGGGCAAATCTCATTGGCCGACGCCGAGTCGAACGCGCGCGCTACCCGATCGCGCGCGCTTTGCATTGGCGGCTCGGCTCATCGCCTACCGGAGGCAGGGGCCCATGACCCGCCGCAAGAAGATCTACGAAGGCAAGGCCAAGATCCTCTATGAGGGGCCTGAGCCCGGCACCTTGATCCAGTATTTCAAGGACGACACCACCGCCTTCGACGCCCAGAAAAAGGCGATCCTCGAGGGCAAGGGCGTCATCAACAACCGCATCTCCGAATACATCATGCTGCGGCTGGGCCAGATCGGGGTGCAGAACCACTTCATCAAGCGGCTCAACCTGCGCGAGCAGCTCATCAAGGAGGTGGAGATCATCCCCCTGGAGGTGGTCTGCCGCAATGTCGCCGCCGGCTCCCTGTCGACCCGCTTCGGCCTGCCCGAGGGTCAGCCCCTGCCCCGGTCGATCATCGAGTTCTATTACAAGGACGACAAGCTCCACGATCCCCTCGTCACCGAAGAGCATATCACCGCCTTCAACTGGGCCTCGACCCAGGAGATCGACGACATGCTGGCCACCACCCTGCGGGTGAACGACTTCCTCACCGGCATGTTCGGCGCCGTCGGCATCACCCTGATCGACTTCAAGATCGAATACGGCCGGGTGTGGGAGAACGACTTCTCCCGGGTGATCCTGGCCGACGAGATCAGCCCCGACAGCTGCCGCCTGTGGGACTCCACCACCAACGAGAAGCTCGACAAGGACCGGTTCCGCCGCGACCTCGGCAATGTCATCGAGAGCTACACCGAGGTGGCGCGTCGCCTGGGCATCATGAAGGAGATGCCGCGGGTGATCGAGGGAGGCGCGGCGTGAAGGCGAAAGTCCATGTGTTCCTGAAACCCGGCGTCCTGGACGTCGAGGGCAAGGCCATCGAGGGCGCCCTGCACGGCCTGGGCTGGACGGACGTGAGCGGCGTCCGCGTCGGCAAGACCATCGAGTTCGAGGCGGCCGGCATGGACCGCGCCGCCCTGGAAGCCGAGGCCCGCGCCATGGCCGAGAAGCTCCTGGCCAACACCGTAATCGAAAGCTACCGGGTGGAGGTGGCGTGATCGCGGTGGCCCTGGCCGCCGCCGCCCTGGCCGTCCCCCTCAAGGCCGGGTCGGACCTGGACTGCGCCCTGGGCATCGACGCCCTGACGGCGCGGATGCAGAGCCTGCCCAAGCTGCAGGCATACGCCGGTCGCGATCCCCTGCTGGGCGGCTACAACGACAGCGCCGGCCTGGCGCTCTATGCGGTGACCCGTCCAGGCCATCCCGCCCACCCCGCCATCGCCCGGCGCAAGATCAACGGCATGGGTCCGGGGATGTCGATCGACACCTCGGCCTGCGGCTACGGCGACAAGGCCGGTTTCGACCAGTTGCTCAAAGACATCGACCTCATGAACGCCGCGGTTCGCAAGAGCTATGGCGGTTAAACACTTGGAATGCCTATGAAAGCCGCCGTCGTCGTTTTCCCCGGGTCCAACTGCGACCGCGACTGCGCGGTGGCGGTGGAGCGCTCCACCGGCGCCGCCGTCGACATGGTCTGGCACCAGGACACGGCCCTGCCCGACGGGGTCGATCTGGTGGTGCTGCCGGGGGGCTTCTCCTATGGCGACTACTTGCGCTGCGGGGCCATGGCCGCCCAGTCGCCGGTGATGCGCGCGGTGGTCGAGGCGGCCGAGCGCGGGGTGGCGGTGGTCGGCATCTGCAACGGCTTCCAGATCCTGTGCGAGGCGCACCTGCTGCCCGGCGCCCTCCTGCGGAACGCCCGGCTCAAATACGTCTGCAAGCCCGTCGCCCTGGAGGTGACCAATGGCCAGACCCGCTTCACCGCCGGCTATGCGGGCCGTCGCCAGGTGCAGATGACCGTAGGCAACGGCGAGGGCAATTTCTTCGCCGACGAAGCGACGCTCGACCGCCTGGAAGGCGAAGGCCAGGTGGTGTTCCGCTACCTCGACAATCCCAACGGCTCGGCCCGGGGGATCGCCGGCATCGTCAACGGTCGCGGCAACGTCCTGGGGCTGATGCCGCACCCCGACCGCGCCTTCGAAGCGGAACTGGGGTCGTCGGACGGCGCCGCCCTGTTCCAGAGCGCCCTCGCCAGCGCCTGAATGCGGCATTTTGGCCCGCCGCCCAACTTAAGCTCTACTCGGGCGTTGAAGACACAGTCCGGGTTTGTTTTTCCCGGACGGACAAGCCGTATAGCGGGGACCGCGTGGTCGTGATGAAACGGAATCTCAAGGGGGATTCCACTCTGGACAGACGTCACTTCAGTTTCGGCATCGGCGTGACCACCCTCGCCTGGGGAGTCCAGGCCGGCGCCCAGGCCCCCGCCCCCCTGCCCTTGATCGCGCCCCCGCCGGCGTCGGATGTCACCGCGACCCTGCTCAAGCCCTCGCAGTGGAAGCTGCTGCAGGACACCCTGGCGCAGGCGGACACCCATGGCTTCGCCCTGGGCGAGTTCGGCTCCCCGGGCATGGACGACATGCTGCTGTCGCCCGACCCGGCCACCCGGTCGGAGGGTGGCCGGCTGCTGATCGGCGCGATCCTTCGCTACGCCAAGGCCGTTAAGGTCGGTCGGCTGCCGCTGGACGCGTTCCCCACCGACTGGGGCCTGCGCCCCCCGCCCTACGACCCGGCCCCCGAATTCCTGCAGGCGGTGGCGAATGACCGTCTCGCGGCCTGGATCGCCAGCCTGCCGCCGCCCTATGCGGGCTATCAGGCCCTGCGCCAGTCCCTGATCAACTGGCGCAAGAGCGCCGTGGTCGGCGACTGGCCGCCGATCCCCGCGGGCGTCAAGCTGACCGCCGGCTCGAAGGACGGCCGCGTCCTGCTCCTGCGCCGCAAGCTCGCCGCCCTCGGCTATAGCGTCGATCCCGACCGCGCGGACTGGGACGAGTCGCTGACCACCGCGGTCATGCAGTTCCAGAAGCGCCATGGCCTCAGCCCCGACGGCATCGTCGCCAACGCCTCGCTGGAAGCGCTGAATGTCCCGCCGCGCACCCGTGAGCGCCAGATCGTCGCCAATCTCGAGCGCTGGCGCTGGCTCCCCCCCACCCTGCCCGATGACCGCATCCAGGTGAATATCGTCGCCGGCATCCTGACCCTGTTCCAGGGGGCGCAGCCGGTGCTGTCCATGCGGGCGGTGGCCGGCAAGGTGGGCAATGAGACGCCCATGCTGCAGTCGGCGGTGCACAGCATCGTGCTGAACCCGCCTTGGAACGTCCCCGCCAGCATCGCCAGCAAGGAGCTGTTCCCCAAGGGCAGCGCCTATCTGGCGCGCAACGGCTTTCGCGTCATCGACGGCCGGCTGCAACAGAAGGCCGGGCCCAACAGCGCCCTGGGGCGGCTGAAGTTCGACTTCCAGAACCCCTACGCCGTCTATCTGCACGACACCCCCAGCCAGTCGACCTTTTCCCGCGACGAGCGGCTGGCCAGCCATGGCTGCGTGCGCCTGCAGAACCCCCGCGCCCTGGCCAAGGCCCTGTTCAAGGACGATCCGGTGTGGACGGCCGACGCCATCGAGGCGGGGATCGAGGCCGGCGACACCAAGCGCGTCACCCTGCCCAGCCAGATCGCCGTCTTCCTGCTCTACTGGACCGCCTATGCGGGCCCCGACGGCCTGGTGAACTTCCGGGCCGACCGCTACGGCTGGGACGAGCTGCTGCTCAAGCTGATCGAGCAGGGCCGCGGCGTTCCGGCCTGATGACCACCGAGGACCGATGACCATGGCGAAGACCGCAGGACGCTCCCATGCCCTGACCTGGCTGATCGTGGGGATCGTGGCCGGGGTCCTGGCGACGATCGCCATCTACCTGTTCATGACCCGGCCGCCAACGCCCCCCGCGCCGGTCGTTCCCGGGGAGAGCGTGCGGATGGAGACACCGCCCCTGCCGCCCGAGCCCGCGCCGCCGCCGGTCGCCGCGCCGGAGATCGCGCCGCCGACGCCGGCGCCGCGCGCGTCGGTCGAGCCCGACGCCCAGGTCAACGAGGACGCCGCCGCCACCGGCATGACCGGTCCGGCCACCCGCGACCCCGAGCCCGACACGGCGGTCAATCCGACCAACTAGAACCGATCAGGGTCTCGGGGCCTCGCCGAAGCGGCCCGCCTGGTAGTCGCGGATCGCCTCGATGATCTCGGCCTGGGTGTTCATGACGAAGGGGCCGTGGGAGACCACCGGCTCGCCGATGGGATCGGCGTGGCCGAACAGGACGACGCAGTCGCTGGCGGCCGACAGCACCACCTCGTCGCCATCGCCCAGCGCGATCAGGCCATGCGCGGGAACCCGCCGGTCCCCCACGGACAGATCGCCGCCCACCACATAGAGGAACACGGCTCGCCCCGCCGGGGCTGGCAGGACCGCGCGCCCCCCCGCCGCCAGGCGCACCACCGCCAGGGTCACGCCGGTGAGGGAGGCGATGGGTCCGGTGCGACCCTCGATTTCGCCGGAGACCAGGCTGACGCTGACGCGGCCGCCGTCCAGGGACACCTCGGGAATGTCCGCCTTCTGCAGACCGACATAGCGCGGCTCGGTCATCTTCAGCCGGGCCGGCAGATTGACCCACAGCTGCAGGATCTCCAGCGGCCCGCCCGCCGCCTTGAACGAGGCCGGCGACAGTTCGGCGTGGATGATGCCGCGACCGGCGGTCATCCACTGCACGCCGCCAGGTCCGATGACGCTTTCATGGCCGGCGCTGTCGAGGTGGGCCAGCTCGCCGCTGAGGATGAAGGTCACCGTCTCGAACCCGCGATGGGGGTGCGGACCGAACGGCAGGCCGTGGTTGTGCGGCGGATAGGTCTGCGGCCCGTGATGGTTCAGGAACAGGAACGGATCGAGCTGCTCCACCCCCGGCCCCGGCAGGGGACGCCGGGTGACGAGGTCGCCGATGTCGTCGCGACCGGCGGGATGGACGGCGAGCGGTGTCCGCGCCGTCATCGCGGGGCGCGGGGGTCTGGATGGGCCATGCGGACTCCCTGGGCATGGCGACCCATGTAGCCGGCCGCGGACCCCGTTGTCTCTAGTCCGGAGGAATGAGGGTGACCGCGTCCTCATCGGCGCGGCTCTGGTCCGGCTCCCGCCGCGCGGGCCCTTTGTCGAAGGCCTTGTCCATATCGAGATTGGCTTCGACGGCCTCTTCGGGGCCGGACTTGGACTGGTCTTTGTCGGGCATGGGGATTCTCCTGGGCGTCCCATCAACCGCCCAGAGGCCGGCCACGTTCCAGCGCGTCCTGACAGGGGCGCGTGAATCCGCTAATGGCCCCTCATGACCACCGCCCCCGAAAAGACCACCGAGCAGATCGCCCTGGAATACGGCCTCAAGGCTGAGGAATACGCCCTCATCCTGCAGCGGCTGAACCGTGAGCCCAACCCGGTCGAACTGGGGGTGTTCTCGGTGATGTGGTCGGAGCACTGCTCCTACAAATCCTCGCGCCGGCACCTGCGCAAGTTCCCGGTGACCGGTCCCCGCGTCATCTGCGGACCGGGCGAGAACGCCGGCGTGGTCGACATCGGCGACGGCCAGGCGGCCATCTTCAAGATGGAGAGCCACAACCACCCCTCCTACATCGAGCCGTATCAGGGCGCCGCCACCGGGGTGGGCGGCATCATGCGCGACGTCTTCACCATGGGCGCCCGTCCCATCGCCCTGCTCAACGCCCTGCGCTTCGGCGCCCCCGACCACCCCAAGACCCGGCGGCTGGTCGAGGGGGTGGTGGCCGGCATCGGCGGCTATGGCAACTGCGTCGGCGTGCCTACCATCGGCGGCGAGACCCAGTTCCACCCCGGCTACAACGGCAACATCCTGGTCAACGCCATGTGCATCGGCCTGGCCGACGCCGACAAGATCTTCTACTCCGCCGCCCCCTCCGCCGGCCTGCCGGTGGTCTATTTCGGCTCCAAGACCGGCCGCGACGGCATCCATGGCGCGACCATGGCCTCGGCGGAGTTCGACGAGGACAGCGACGAGAAGCGTCCCACGGTGCAGGTCGGCGACCCCTTCGCCGAGAAGCTGCTGATCGAGGCGACGCTGGAGCTGATGGCGTCCGGCGCCGTGGCCGCCATCCAGGACATGGGCGCCGCGGGCCTCACCTCCTCGTCGGTGGAAATGGCCGGCAAGGGCGGCGTCGGCATCGAGCTGGACCTCGACGCCGTGCCCCAGCGCGAGGAGGGGATGAGCGCCTATGAGATGATGCTGTCGGAGAGCCAGGAGCGGATGCTGGCCATCCTCAAGCCCGGCCGCGAGGCCGACGGCCAGCGCATCTTCGCCAAATGGGGGCTGGACGCCGCCACCATCGGCTTCACCACCGACACCGGGCGCATCGTGCTGAAGCACCTGGGCGAGGTGGTCTGCGACCTGCCCCTGGGCCCTCTGTCCGATGACGCCCCCCTCTATGACCGCCCCTGGACCGAGACCCCGGCCCAGGCGGCCGTGGGCCCGGACCAGACTCCGGCCCCCGGCGACTGGAACGCCACGGTGCTGAAGCTGGTGTCCTGCCCCGACATGGCCTCCAAGCGCTGGCTTTGGGAGCAGTACGACCGCCACGTGATGGCCGACACCCTGGCCGACAGCGCCACCGCCGCCGACGCCGGCATCGTGCGCGTGCACGGGACCCGCAAGGCCCTGGCGGCGACCTCCGACGTCAACCCGCGCTACGTCCGCGCCGACCCCTACGAGGGCGGCAAGCAGGCGGTCGCCGAGGCTTGGCGCAACCTGACGGCGGTGGGGGCCGACCCCATCGCCATCACCGACAACCTGAACTTCGGCAATCCCGAGCGGCCCGAGATCATGGGCCAGATCGTGCGCGCCATCGACGGCATGGCGGAGGCCTGCCGGGTGCTGGAGTTCCCCGTCGTCTCCGGCAACGTTAGCCTCTACAACGAGACCAATGGCGTCGCCATTCCGCCCACCCCCACCTGCGGCGCCATCGGCCTGATCCCGGACTACGCCTTTCGCGCCGGCTTCGGCGGCGCCCGCGACGGCGACGTGCTGGTGCTGGTGGGCGAGACCCGCGGCGCCTTCGGGGCCGGCCTGTATCGCCGCGAGATGCTCGGGCTGGAAGACGGCGCCCCGCCGCCGGTGGACCTGGCCGTGGAGCGGCGCAATGGCGACTTCGTGCGCGGCCTGATCCGCGCGGGCGTCGCATCCGTGGTCCACGACCTCTCGGACGGCGGCCTGCTGCTGGCGGCCGCGGAGATGGCCATGGCCAGCGGGGCCGGCCTGCGGCTGGACCTGCCCGCCGGCCTGCCCGCCCACGCCCTGCTGCTGGGCGAGGACCAGGCGCGCTACCTGCTGGCCCTGCCGGCGCAGGCCGCGCGGGACGCGGTGGCGGCCGCGGGCGCCGCGGGGATCGCCGCCGCCGTCATCGGCCATGTGGGCGGCGACGCCCTGGCCTGCGAGGGGGTCTTCCACGTGGCCCTGGCCGACATCATCGCCGCCCATGAGGGCTGGATGCCGACCTATATGGCGCGACCCGCCTGAGGCCGCGGGCCGCCAAGGTCGGCGCATGAGCGAGGACGCCGTTCTGTTCCGGTCGGCCGATCTGCTGGTGCGGCGAGGCCCGGTCTTCGGCGGTGAGGTCTGCTTCGTCACCTTCGCCCCCTATACCCACGAGCGCACCCTGGACCGCCCCGGGTTCGGCGAAGCCTTCCTGGCCTCGCGCCATCTGGACGGCGTCCATGTGATCAGCCGCACCAACGCCTGGTTCGACTATCCCGAGATCGACGCGGCGCTCGAAGCGGTGGCCGAGGGAGTCGCCGGCTACAAGCGGGTGATCGCCTACGGCTCGAGCATGGGCGGCTACGCGGCCGTCCGCTTCGCCGACCGCGTCGGCGCGTCGGCCGCCATCGCCCTGTCGCCGCAGTACGCCGTCGATCGCCGCGCGGCCCCGTTCGAGCGTCGGTTCGCCGCCGAGCGGCCCGCCGGGGGCTGGCGGCTGGCCCCCGAGCACGGCTCGACCAAGGCTGTCCCGTATTTGCTCTTCGATCCCCTCGACCTCGACCGGCGGCACGCCGACGCCATCGCCCGGGCCTACCCCCTGACGAAGCTGATCCCCCTTCGCCACGCCGGGCACCCCGCCGCCGCCTACCTGGCCGAGACGGGCCTTCTGGCGCAGGCGGTCCTCGACATCGCCCGGGACAGCTTCGACCCGGCCGCGTTCGCGGCGGAGGCGCGCCGCCGCCGCGCGCAGTCCCCCCAATATCTGTTCACCCTCGCCCGCCGCCTCGGCCCCAGGCATGAGGCCGCCAAGATCGCCCTGGCGCGAGCGGCCATCTGCGCCCGGGACGACGCCGTCTACCGGCTCTATCTGGCGACCCTGCTGGAGCGCTCGGGCGATGTCGCCGGGGCCGAGGACCAGCGGGCGCGGGCGCAAGCGATGCTGCCCGGCCACCCGTTGGTGCTCCACGCCCAGGCCGCCTTCGCCATGCGCCAGGGGCGGCCGGCGCAGGCGCGCGATCCGCTGATCGCCGCGGTGGCCCAGGCGCCCCAGGATCACCGCTTCACCCAGGTCTTGGCGGTCGCCAACGCCCTGTGCGGCCTGCCGCCGCCGCGACCGCCGGCGGCGATGGCCCCCGGGCGCGCCGCGCGGGTCGCCTGGGCGGCATGGCTGCGCGTGGTCGGCCTGCTGGCGCGGGCACACTGTCATATGCCGCGCCTCGCCGGCGCCCTGCCCCGTTGGCACGAGCGCTATTTCAGCCTCGCGCGCGAACTCGACCTGATCGATGAATGGCGCAGCCGCCGGCGCCAGCGGCGCCCTGGACCCGGTCAGGGGCTCTTAAGCTTTCTCGGCCATAAATCACGTTGACGGAGTGCGTCCATGCCGATGCCACAACACCAGCTCGAGGCGGAGCTTCGCGCCGCCTTTCCCGACGCGGACATCCGCGTGGAGGACCTCGCCGGCGACGGCGACCACTACAAGGCCCGGATCGTCAGCCCCGCCTTCGCCGGTCTCAGCCGCGTGCGTCAGCACCAGCTGGTCTACGCCGCCCTGAAGGGCAAGATGGGGGGCGAGCTTCACGCCCTCGCTCTGGAGACCCTGGCCGCAGAGGCGCCCTGAGCCTGTGCGCTACCGACCCTTCGCCCATTTCGACATCTCGGTCTCGGCCATCTCCCTGGCCCTGACCGACGATGTCGGTCCGCGTAACGCGGAGGACTGGGCGGAGCTGGCGGTGGCCGCCCTGGAGGCCGGCATCAACACCTTCGACTTCCATGGCCATCAGCCCGTCATAAGCCAAGGCGTCAGCCAGGCCCTGGCCGGCGTGGAGCGGCGCCTGATCATGGCGGGCCTGCGCCTGGGACCCCGGGCCGTGCCCGCCCGCTACGCCGCCCAGGCCTTTCAACCCCAGATCGTCCAGGCGGCGGTGCAGTCGCTGCTCGGCCGCACCGGGCTGGGCTATCTCGATCTGGTGCTCCTCGACGACCCCGGCGAGACCGACCTGCCTCCGCAGTCCCTCGCCCTGCTCAAAAGCCTGAAGTCCCAGGGGGTGATCCGCTACATCGGCATCGCCGGCGAGGGTGAGGCCATCGACGCCTATATCTCCACCGGCGCCTTCGACGCCCTGGCCCTGCCCTTCAACATGGCGTCCGGCTGGCGCGCGCGCCTGAGGATCCGCGCCGCCCAGGGGCACGAGATGGCGGTGATCGGCTCCGATCCGTGCCCTGCCATCCTGCGCCCCTCTGCGCCCGAACCGGCGCCGACCAAGCGTGGGCTGTGGGGCCGCCGCGCCCAGGCCCCAGAGGTCGGCCCCTACAACTTTCTGCGATACACCCCCGGCTGGACGATCGAGCAGATCGCCCTGGCCTTCGCCCTCACCGAGCCGTCCCTGGCCACGGTGCAGGTGATCGCCGAGGACATCGAGCAGGTTCGGGGCCTGGCGAGCGCCGCCGACCGCGACCTTCCCGCGGGGCTGGCCGCCCAGATCGAAATGGCCCGGATCGACCCCGGCGCCGGTCGACGCGCCTGACACCCGGCTTGACCGGAGGGCCGCGGCTCCCTAGCTGATGACGGCTGCATATCAGAGGCCATGACCGTGACCGACGCCCCCGCCGACCCCGCCCACGCCGACCCGGCCCACGCTTTCATCGCCAAGACCCTGGAGGAGAATCCGGTGGTCCTGTTCATGAAGGGCGTGCCCGACGCGCCCCAGTGCGGCTTCTCCGCCGTCTGCGTGCAGATCCTCGACCACCTCGGCGTCGACTTCGTCAGCGTCAACGTCCTGCAGAGCGACGAGCTTCGCCAGGGCATCAAGTCCTTCTCCGACTGGCCCACCATCCCCCAGCTCTACGTCAAGGGCGATCTCATCGGCGGCTCCGACATCGTGCGCGAGATGTTCCAGTCCGGAGAGCTCAAGCCCCTGCTGGTCGAGCAGGGCGTGCTGGCGGGCTGAAGCCTTCTCTCCTGCCCCGCGAAGCGGGGAAGGGGGACCGCGGCGCGCAGCGCCGAGGTGGAAGGGGCAGCGCCGCCGCTTCCGAAAAGGCCTGACGGCGGCGCCGCCCCCTCCACCACCACTGCGCGGCGGTCCCCGTCCCCCGCCCTGCGGTCGGGGGCGGAGAGCGACTACCGCCCCGGCGTCGGATCCGCCGCCAGCGGATTGGCCAGGACGATGGGCGAGGTCGGCGGCAGCCGCAGATCCGCCCAGTTGAACAGCAGGTCCACGCCGCCGGCCACGAAGGCCCGGCACAGGTCGGGCTTGATGCGGCGCAGGATCACCGTCGGGGCGGGATAGCCGTCCAGCACCTGGACCTGGAAGTCCGCCCGCTTCGTGCATCCATTGGAATTGACCCTCACATTCAGGCCGGCCCGGCCGAGGGCCGCCGAATAGATCGCCTCCTGCTCGGCCTCGGCGGTCGGGACTCCGGGGCCGGGGCCGTCCGCCGACGGCGTCGTCGTGGTTGTCGTCGTGGTTGTCGTCGCGCAGGCGGCGAGGCCGAGGCTTGCCACGGCGGCGAGGGCGAGGGGTCGAAGCATCATGCGCGTGTCTCCGGCGCGCAGCGTGGCGCAAAACAGAAGGGCCCCGCAAGCGGGGCCCTTCGTCAGTTCGGATCGACCAGAATTCTTACGAGTAGAATTCGACGACCAGGTTCGGTTCCATCTTCACCGGATAGGGCACTTCTTCCAGGTTCGGGGCGCGGATGAAGCGCGCCGACAGACCCTTGGTGTCGACTTCCAGATAGTCCGGGGTATCGCGCTCGCCCGACTGCACGGCTTCCAGCACCAGGGCCATGTTGCGCGAGCGTTCGCGGATTTCGATCACGTCGTCGGGCTTGCAGCGATAGGAGGCGATGTTGACGCGCTTGCCGTTGACCAGGACGTGGCCGTGGTTGACCAGCTGACGCGCCGCGAACGGGGTCGGCACGAACTTGGCGCGATACACGATCGCGTCCAGGCGGCTTTCCAGCAGGGCGATCAGGTTCTCGGAGGTGTTGCCCTTGCGGCGGTCCGCCTCGTCATAGGTGCGGCGGAACTGCTTTTCGGTGAGGTTGCCGTAGTAGCCCTTCAGCTTCTGCTTGGCGCGAAGCTGCAGGCCGAAGTCGGACACCTTCTGCTTGCGGCGCTGGCCGTGCTGGCCGGGGCCGTAGGACCGCTGGTTGATGGGCGATTTGGGGCGACCCCAAATGTTCTCGCCCATCCGGCGGTCGATCTTGTATTTCGCCGAGTGGCGCTTGGACATGGTCAACTCATCAGTTCGACGCGGGCCGGTCCCTCCCCATATGGAGGGACGATTTCAACGGCGGCTTCGCATCACCCGTCATGGATGTTCGCGCCGACCCGGGCGAGCCCGGCGGCGAGAAGCGCGCGGTATGCTGGGCCGGGCGGCAAAAGTCAACATTGGGCTACACGCCGCTCACCTTAGGTTCCGCGCCTGGAGGGATCATTGAGGACGTGGCCCGCGCCCGCTCCCACCGATAACGCACGACGCCCACCCCTTAGCTCCGTCATCCTAGGCACAAGGCCTAGGACCCAGAAACGCGGCGATTTCAATCTCGTGTGCGCGATGTCCCGCCTGAACCGTCGGCGCGTCTGGGTCCTAGGCACAAGGCCTAGGATGACGGGGGTGTAGGGAGGGGATCATTGGGGGGACGGTCTCAGGGAGCGCAATCGGCGAACAGGTCGGGCTCGCGGCCCCATCGCGCGCCCTCGATCTGCAGCAGCCGCGCCTTGGTGGCCAGCCCCCCAGGGGCGGTGAAGCCCCCTGCCCGGCCGCCCGCCGCCAGCACCCGGTGGCAGGGTACGATGATCGGATAGGGGTTGCGGCCCATGGCCTGGCCCACCGCCCGCGCGGCCCCGGGCTCGCCGAGCCTTGCCGCCACCTCTCCGTAGCTGAGCGTTTCGCCCACGGGGATCTGGCGCGCCGCCGCATAGGCCCGGCGGTGGAACGGCGGCACCCCGTCGGCGTCCAGGGCGATGCCGCCCAGGTCCGGCGCCTCGCCCGCCAGCAGGCGCACCACCTTGTCCATGGCCGCCTGCACGGCGGGCGGCGGCGTGCTTTGGCGCGCGACGGCGAGGCGCCGCACCAGCCGTTCGCGGGTGGCCGCATCGGTGGCCTCGGGCAGTTGCAGCCGCGAGATACCGCGCTCGCTCCACGCCAGGCCGCAGCGGCCCAGGGCGGTCAGGAAGAGAGTGAATCCGTAGCCGGACATGAGAACAAAGATAGCACGAGCGACCGGGATTCGGGCAAGGGCGCTGCGTGGTTCGAGACGGCTGCTGCGCAGCCTCCTCACCATGACGGGCGTTGGGAGCCTTCAAACACGGTCGTCATGGTGAGGAGCGCCCGCCAGGGCGCGTCTCGAACCACGCAGATCACCCCTCCTTGGCCTTCTCCGCCAGCTTGGCCAGCACCCGGCCGCGACCCTTGCTCAGGGCGGTGACCACCCCGCGCAGGGTGCGCACCTCCTGGTCGGTGAGGCCCGCGCGGCCGAAAATGGCGCGCAGGTTGCGGACCATCGAGGGGCGCTTCTCGGGCGGGTGGAAGAAGCCGCCGGCGTCGAGTTCCGCCTCCAGCTGCTCGTAGAAGCCCACCACCGTGGCCCCCTCGGCCACCGGGTCGGGATCGGTGAAGCGCGGCGGCGGCCCGTCGTCGTGCACGAGGCGCCACTCATAGGCGTTCACCGCCACCGCCTGGGCCAGGTTCAGGGAGTGGAAGCGCGGGTCGATCGGCACGGTGACGATGGCGTGGCACAGGGCGATGTCGGCCGTCTCGAGCCCGGCTCTCTCCCCTCCAAAAAGCAGGCCCACCTTGTGGCCTCGGCCGGTGGCGGCATAGCCCTCGGCGGCGGCGGCGCGGGGGGTCATCACCGGCAGCTTCACCTCCCGAGGCCGGGCCGTGGTGGCGTAGATGCGGTGCAGGTCGGCGGTGGCCGCCTCCAGCCGCTGGTAGACGCGGGCGCCGTCCAGGGGCCAGTCGGCGCCGGAGGCCGAGGCCCAGGCCCGCTCCTGGGGCCAGCCGTCGCGGGGGCGCACCAGGCGCAGGTCGGACAGGCCGAAGTTGGCCATCACCCGCGCCACGGCGCCGATGTTCTCGGCCAGCTGGGGCTCGTTGAGGATCACGCAGGGGGGGAGGATGTCGCTCATCGGTCACCGATAGCGGGTCTGGCGGCCCCTTTGGAAGCGATGACGATGCCCAGGCCGATGATGGCCGCCCCCACCAGGTGATAGGCGTGCAGGCGCTCGCCCAGGAAGACCATGGCCAGAAGCGAGGCGAAAACCGGCATCAGGTGGATGAATTGTCCCGCCCGCCCCGAGCCGATCAGCTCGACGCCCCGGTTGAAGCACAGGTAGGCGATGAGCGACGGGAAGACGGCGACGTAGGCCAGGGCCAGGGCCGCCGGGGCCCCGGGGGTGATCAGCCGCCCGGCCAACAACTCCGCCGCATAGAACGGGACGAGGCAGACCGCGCCCACGGCGAAGGTCACCGCCAGAAGGCTCAGCGGATGCACCGCCGGCTTCTGGCGCAGGAACACCGAATAGATGGCGTAGGCGGTCAGGCCGGCCAGGATGAAGCCGTCGCCGGCGTTGAGCCTCAGCTCCAGCAGCACCCGGGGGGATCCCTGGGCGATAATCCACAGCACCCCGATCACCGAGACCAGGACGCCGGCGAATTGCAGGGCGGTGGGGCGCTCGCGAAACAGCACGAAGGCCCAGATCAGGATCAACGGGCTCATCGACGATTGCAGCAGCGCCGCGTTGACGGCGGTGGTCGTGGCCAGGCCGGTGTAGGCCAGGGCGTTGTAGGCCGAGACCCCGAAGATCGACAGGATCAGCAGCACCCGCCAGGCGCGTTTCAGCACCGCCGCGTCGCGGCGGACATGCGGCCAGGCGAACGGCAGCAGGATGAGCAGCGCCAGGGTCCAGCGCCAGAAGGTCAGGGCGACGGGCGGGAAGCTGGCGTGCGCCGCCCGGCCCACGATGATGTTGCCCGACCACAACAGCACAGTCATCGTCAGCAGCGCCGGGCCCGAGCCCCACAGGCGGGCGGTGAGGGCGCGCAGGGGCAAGGACGGCGTCGGCGCGGGGGTCTGCGGCATGCGATATCTTGAGCGAAGCGATCAGGGTGGCGATCCAAGCGCCTGTTTCGCCGCCGCGCGCAACCGTCTATAGCACCCCATCGCGCCGCGCCGCGGGGGGCCCTGTGCGCCGCTCGTGTGGAGATGCGGCGGCCGCCGGAGAGACGAGACACCCATGCAGAAAATCAAAGTCGCCAACCCCGTCGTCGACATGGACGGGGACGAGATGACCCGGATCATCTGGAAGCTGATCAAGGACAAGCTCATCTTCCCCTATCTCGATCTCGACATCGACTACTACGACCTCAGCATCGAGAACCGCGACGCCACCAACGACCAGGTGACCATCGACGCCGCCGAGGCCACCAAGCGCCACGGCGTGGCGGTCAAGTGCGCCACCATCACCCCCGACGAGGCCCGGGTGAAGGAATTCAAGCTCAAGTCGATGTGGAAGTCGCCCAACGGCACCATCCGCAACATCCTCGGCGGGGTGATCTTCCGCGAGCCGATCATCTGCCAGAATGTTCCGCGTCTCGTCCCGGGGTGGACCCAGCCGATCATCGTCGGCCGCCACGCCTTCGGCGACCAGTACCGCGCCACCGACTTCCTGTTCCCCGGCAAGGGCACCCTGACGATCAAGTTCGTCGGCGAGGACGGCGAGGTCATTGAGAAGGAAGTGTTCAAGTCGCCCGGCTCCGGCGTGGCCATGGCCATGTACAACCTGGACGACTCCATCCGCGACTTCGCCCACGCCTCCTTCGCCTATGGCCTGAGCCGCAACTATCCGGTCTATCTGTCGACCAAGAACACCATCCTCAAGGCCTATGACGGGCGCTTCAAGGACATCTTCCAGGAAGTGTTCGAAGCGGAATACGCCGACCAATTCAAAGCCAAGAAGCTCACCTATGAGCATCGCCTGATCGACGACATGGTCGCCTCGGCGCTGAAGTGGTCGGGCGGCTACGTCTGGGCCTGCAAGAACTACGACGGCGACGTGCAATCCGACATCGTCGCCCAGGGCTTCGGCTCCCTCGGCCTGATGACCTCGGTGCTGCTGACCCCCGACGGCAAGATCGTCGAGGCCGAGGCCGCCCACGGCACTGTCACCCGCCACTACCGCCAGCACCAGCGCGGGGAATCGACCTCGACCAACTCCATCGCCTCGATCTTCGCCTGGACCCGGGGCCTCAAGCACCGCGCCAAGCTCGACGACAACGCCGAGCTCGACCGCTTCGCCGACACCCTGGAGAAGGTCTGCATCGACACCGTCGAGGCCGGCTTCATGACCAAGGACCTGGCGCTCCTGGTCGGCGCCGAGCAGGGATGGCTGACCACCGAGGGCTTCCTGGACAAGGTCGACGAGAACCTCCAGGCCGCCATGGCCTAAGCCCCGACCGCGCCGTCGTCGCCCAGGCGGCGGCGGCGCGGCCGGGCGGCCATCGCCCGCGTCTCCAGGGATGACGAACGCGGTCCGGTAAGGAACAATGGCGCCGACCCCCAGGGCCGGGGCCCACGATGAGCGGAGGGGGCATGCGCGGATTTACCACCCTGGTGCTGATCGCCGCCCTGGTGTTCGGGGCCGCCTTCGCCTCGGCGCCCTGGTTCGCCTTTCGCGCCCTGCGCTCGGCCGCGGAGAACCAGGACGTCCAGGCCCTCGGCCAGCTGGTCGACTACAACGCCGTGCGCGGCGCCCTGCGCTCGCAGGTCCGCCCCACCGCCGCGGCGCAGATCCCCGCCCCGGACGTCTGGACCGATCCCATAGGGGCCATGCGCCGGGCCCTGCAGCAGCCGATGCTCCAGCCGCCGCCGCAGGTGGATGCCTACCTCACCCCCGCCGCCCTGGCGCGGATGGCGGACGGCCGCTCGCCCACCGATCCGCGGCCCCGGGCCGGACCCCTGCGCCTGCCGACGGTGATCTACTGGGACTTCCGGCGCTGCCGCATCGGCGTGGACGACCCGAACCAGCCATCCCGCCGCACCGTGTTCACCTTCGAGCGGCGCGGCCTGTTCGACTGGACCCTGGTGCAGATTCGCCTGCCCAGCCGGCCTGCCGAGGGATAACATCGGTCTCCAACCTCGGAGCCCGACGCCCCATGATTCGCTCTTCCCGCCTCGCCGCCCTGCTGCTGGCGACCGCCCTGGCCGGGGGCGTCGCGCCCCATGCCCGCGCGGCCGATGCGCCCCCCTCCGCCGCGGTCATGGCGGCCGTAGCCGATCCCGGCCGACCCGAGGCGGACCGCATGCGCGACGACGCCCGCAAGCCCGCCGCCATGCTCGCCTTCGCGGGGGTCAAGCCGGGCTCCAAGGTCGCCGACCTGATCCCCGGCGGCGGCTATTTCACGCGCCTGTTCGCCAAGGCTGTCGGGTCTGACGGCAAGGTCTACGCCTTCGTCCCCAGCGCCATGCCCGACCGGATGGCGGCCGGCATCGACCCGGTGATCAAGGACCCCGCCTACGCCAACGTCGTGCTTCTTCGCCAGCCCAGCGCGGAGTTCGCGCCGCCCGAGAGCCTGGACTTGGTGTGGACCTCGCAGAACTATCACGACATGCACAACAACGGCGGCGACCCGGCCGCCCTCAACGCGGCCATCTACAAGGCGCTGAAGCCGGGCGGCGTCTATGTGGTGGCCGACCATGCGGCCCGCCCGGGCAAGGGGGTGTCGGACACCGCGACCCTGCACCGGATCGACCCCGCCGTGGTCAAGGCGGAGGTCACCCGCGCCGGCTTCAGGTTCGACGGCGAGAGCGCCGCCCTGCGCCGCGGCGACGACCCGCACACCGCCAAGGTCTTCGAACTGCACGACCGCACCGACCAGTTCGTCTATCGGTTCAAGAAGCCGCGATAACCCCCTCAGGCGCCACGGAAGCGTCATCGGACGCATACGTGACCGTCACAGGGCCAGACTAGGCCACCCCCAATCCTGAACCTTGGGGAATCCTCATGTCACGTCGCCTGCTTCTCGCCGCCACCGCGGCGAGCGCCGCCCTGCTTTGCGCCAACGCCGCCCTGGCGGCGTCCGCGGCCTATACCGCCCCCAACCTGATCAGCACCGTAGGTCCCACCGCCGTGAGCCTCGGCGGCGCGACGTTCGTCAACCAGGGCTTGGTCGGCACCGCCCGTCTTCCCGCCACCTTGCGCGATTTCAACGGTGAGACCCTCGGCTCCTTCTCGGGCCTCGCCATCGACCTGAAGACCTGGCGGCGCGGCGCCGACGGAACCTATACGACCGGCCTCTACACCCTGCCCGACCGGGGCCCGAACAACATCGGCGGCCTGACCACCACCGACTATGCGGCGCGCCTGAACCGCTTCACCGCCAGCTTCGTCCCCAACGCCGGCGCGGCGGCCGTCCCGGCCACGACCCAGCAGATGCAGCTGGCCCAGGACGGCGGCTTCCTGCTTCGGGACGCCACCGGCCAGGTCTTCTCCGGCCGTGATCCGCTGAACGGGACCGTGGTGCGCGACGGCGTGACCTACCCCATCGTCCCCGCGGGCAGCGGCCCGGGCGCCGGCAAGCTGGCGCTGGACGCCGAGGCCGTGACCTTCCTGCCCGACGGCAGCTTCTATGTCGGCGACGAATACGGCGCCGAGATTCTCTATTTCGACGCCAACGGCCGGCAGCTGGGCGCCATCCAGGCCAATCCCGACCTGCTCCCCAGAGTGAACGGCCAGATCAACTTCAACGGGACCAACGACGCACCCCTGGTCCCGGGCACGACCGGCCGACGGTCCAATCAGGGCATGGAGGGGGTGTCGGTGTCTCCGGACGGCTCGCGGCTGATCGCGGTGCTGCAGAGCGCCACCCTGCAGGACAACCCCACCAACGTGGCGGCGCGCCGCAACAACACCCGGGTGCTGGTCTACGACATCTCGGCCAACCGGACGCCAACCGCGCCGGTGGCGGAATATGTGCTGCAACTGCCGGTCTACAACAACAGCCTGACTGGAACCGGCGCGGCCACCGCCACCGCCGCCCAGTCCGAGGTCCTGGCCCTCAACACCAGCCAGTTCCTGGTGCTGTCGCGCGACGGCAATGGCCGGGGCACCAATGGCAACGCCAACGCCATCGCCTTCAAGAGCGTGCTGCTGGTGGACCTCGACGGCGCCACCAACATCGCCGGAACCGCCTATTCCAACGGGACGACGCCGATCTCGACCACCGCGAACGCCAACGGCTCGGGCGACCTGGTTCCCGGCATCGTGCCGGTGCAGCAGGTCGAACTGGTCAATATGCTCAACACCGCCCAGCTGGGCCGCTTCGGCATCAACACCAACCCGGCCCCCAGCGCCCAGTACACCCTGTCGGAGAAGTGGGAGGCGATGGGCCTGGCCCCGGCGCTGGAAGAGGACAGGCCCCAGGACTTCTTCCTGCTGGTCGGCAACGACAACGACTTCGTCTCGTCGAACATCAACGCGGCGGGCGTCAGCGGCGCCGACACCTCGCTGACCAGCCCCACGGCGGGGGTGGGCAACAACGACAACGTCATCCTGATCTACCGCCTGACCCTGCCCACCTATGTGGATCCGCAGGCCCTGGCGTCGCTGAAGGCGACGGCGCCCCTGTTGCTCACCGGCGGCCGTCAGGTCAGCCTGGCCATCGGCGGCGCGGCGGCCGCCTCGGCGATGGAGACCCTATCGGCAAACCGGCGCACCGGCGCGGCGCGCGCCGGCCTGCGGGTCTGGGCTGACGGCGACTGGGCGCGGGTGGAAGCCAGCGCCAGGGGCGTCGACTTCAGCGCCGACGGCGCCGGAGCGGCGATCGGCGCGGATATTGGCTGGCGCCGCGCCCGCTTCGGCGCCGCCCTCGCCTACCAGACCCTGGACGGGGATTTCGGCCCAGGCTTCGACATCAAGGCCGACGGCTACAGCCTGGCCCTCTACGGCGGTGTTGGCGGTGACACGGGCTTCTGGGCCCAGGCCGCGGTGGGCGGGACCACGGGCCTGTCCCTCGACAAGATCCGCCGCCCGGGCGCCTATGGCCAGATGGCGATGGGCTCGACCGACGCCTCGGTGTGGACCGGGCAGGCGCAGGTCGGCTGGGCCGCGCCGGTGGGCGGATGGCGGATCGGCCCCTACCTGGGCCTCGGCTACAGCCGCGCCAAGGTCGACGGCTATGCCGAGCACAACGCCTCGGTCTCCAATGTGACGGTGGCGGGCTATAAGGCAGACCAGACCAGCGTCACCTTCGGCTTCGAGGCCGCGGGCCGGTGGGGCTCGGTGACGCCGTCGGCGCGCCTCGCCTACAGCGGCGTGCACGACAATGACGAGGCGACCTCGGTGCGGCTCACTTCGGCGCAGCACGCCCTGGCGAGCCAGCGGATCACGCCCCTGCCTGTGCGCGGCGATTACGCCACCGCCGCGGTGGGCCTGGCGGGCCAGGCCGCGGGCTTCGGATGGCGCGCCGCCGCCGAGGGCCGGTTCTCGGCCCGCAACGACGTCAGCGCCCGCGTCTCCGTGGGCCTGTCGAAGGCCTTCTAGAGTGGGCTAACTTTTAGGCCGCATCACCCAATCCCACCCCGATCGTCCCGGCAAAGGCCGGGATCCAGATCCTAGAGCGCTGACGTCGAGCCATATGATCTGGGCCCCGGCCTTCGCCGGGGTGATCGGAGATTGGATGAGTTTGGTTCCGCTAAAGGCAACCTGCTCTAGGCCTGTCCCGCCATCGCCGCCTTGACGGCGTCCAGCCCGGCCTGGGCCAGGGCGCCGTCGGGGGCGCCGCCCTGGGCGAAGTCAGGGCGGCCGCCGGCCCCCTGCCCGCCCATGGCGATGACGGCCGCGCGGGCCAGGTCGGCGGCGTTGAAGCGGCCGGCGAGGTCCGCGGTGATCGCCACGGTGACCGCGGCCTTGCCGCCGTCCACGCCCACCAGGGCGACGACCCCGGAGCCCACTTGCTTCTTGAAGTCCTCGGCCAGGGGCCGCAGCTCCTTGCCGCCGACGCCGTCGAGAATGCGCGCCAGGAGCATGACGCCACCGACGTCTTCCGGAGCCGCGGCCGCGCCGCCCGAGCCCCCGAGGGCCAGCTGCTTCTTGGCCTCCGCCAGCTCCTTCTCGAGCCGGCGACGATCGGCCTGCAGGGCCTCGACCCGGGCGGCGACGTCCGACACCGGGGTCTTGAACTGGTCCGCCAGGGCCCGCGCCACCGCCGCCTGGCCGAGCAGATACTGCCGCGCCGTCTCCCCGGTGACCGCCTCGATGCGGCGCACGCCCGCGGCGATGCCCTGCTCGGAGACGATCTTGAACAGGGCGATGTCGCCGGTGCGCGCCACATGGGTGCCGCCGCACAGCTCCACCGAATAGTCCCCCTCCCCGTCCAGGGCGCGGCCCAGGGCGAGGACGCGGACGCTGTCGCCGTATTTCTCGCCGAACAGGGCCATGGCCCCGGCGGCGATGGCCTCCTCGGGGGCCATGACCTTGGTCTGGGCCGGGAGGTTCTGGCGGATGACGGCGTTGACCTCGGTCTCGATGCGGTCGAGCTCGTCCGCGGTCAGGGGCTGGCCGTGGCTGAAGTCGAAGCGCATGCGCTCGCCGTCGACCATCTGGCCCTTCTGGGCCACGTGCGGCCCCAGCACATGGCGCAGGGCGGCATGGACCAGGTGGGCGGCGGAGTGATTCAGCCGGGTGCGGGCCCGGCCCTCGGCGTCGACGGCCAGGCGAACGCGCGCCCCCTCGGCCAGACGGCCCTCGATGATCTTCAGGGCGTGGACGTGCAGGTCGCCGGCCTGCCTGGCCGTGCCCACCACCTCGGCGCGGCCGCCGGGCCATTCGGCCTCGCCGACATCGCCGGCCTGACCGCCGCTTTCGGCATAGAAGGGGGTGTGGTCGAACAGGGCCTCCACCACCGCGCCCGCCTCGGCGGCGTCGACCACGGCGCCGTCGCGCACCAGGGCCAGGAGGTCCGCCGTGGTCTCGATCTCCTCGTAGCCGCGGAAGTCGGTGGGGCCGAGGCGGTCGCGAAGGGCGAACCACTCGGCGGCCTGGGCCGTCTGCCCCGAACCGCTCCAGTTCTCGCGCGCCATCTGCCGCTGGCGGTTCATGGCCACGTCGAAGCCGTCGGTGTCGACGGTCAGGCCCATGGCCCGCACCGCGTCCTGGGTCAGGTCGAGGGGGAAGCCGTAGGTGTCGTAGAGTTTGAAGGCGGTCTCGCCGGGCAGGACGCCGCCGGCGCCCAGGCCGCTGGTGGCCTCTTCCAGCAGGGTCATGCCGCGGCCGAGGGTGCGGCGGAACCGCTCCTCCTCCTCGCGCAGGGTGTGGATGATGGAGGCCTCAGCGCGCCGCAGCTCGGGATAGGCGTCGCCCATGGCCTCGATCAGAACCGGGGCCAGGCGGTGCATCAGCGGATCGGCGGCGCCAAGCAGATGAGCGTGGCGCATGGCCCGCCGCATGATCCGCCGCATCACATAGCCGCGGCCCTCGTTGGAGGGCGACACCCCGTCGGCCACCAGGAAGCAGGCCGAGCGCAGGTGGTCGGCGATGACCCGGTGCGAGGCCTTGCGGTCCCCCTGGGCCAGGACCCCGGTGAGGGATTCGCTGGCGCCGATCAGGGCCTTGAACAGGTCGGTGTCGTAGTTGTCGTGCACGCCCTGCATCACCGCGGTGATGCGCTCCAGCCCCATGCCGGTGTCGATGGAGGGCTTGGGTAGGGGGATGCGCTCGCCGTCCGCCTGCTGGTCGAACTGCATGAACACCAGGTTCCAGATCTCGACGAAGCGGTCGCCATCCTCGTCCGGCGAGCCGGGCGGGCCGCCGGGGATATGGGCGCCGTGGTCGTAGAAGATCTCCGAGCAGGGGCCGCAGGGGCCGGTGTCGCCCATCGACCAGAAGTTGTCGGACGTGCCGATGCGGATGATGCGCTCTTCGGGCAGGCCGGCGATCTTGCGCCACAGGTCGTGGGCCTCGTCGTCGGTGGCGTAGACGGTGACCGTGAGCCGGTCGGCGGGCACGCCATAGACCTTGGTCACCAGGGTCCAGGCGTGCTCGATCGCCTGGGCCTTGAAATAGTCCCCGAAGGAGAAGTTGCCCAGCATCTCGAAGAAGGTGTGGTGGCGAGCGGTGTAGCCGACGTTGTCGAGGTCGTTGTGCTTGCCGCCGGCGCGGATGCACTTCTGCGACGAGGCGGCGCGCGGCGCGGGGGGCTGTTCGGCGCCGGTGAAAACGTTCTTGAAGGGGACCATGCCGGCGTTGACGAACAGCAGGGTGGGATCGCTCTGCGGCACCAGGGGCGCCGAGGGGACCACGGCATGGCTCCGCTGGCCGAAGTAGTCGAGGAAGGTGGAACGAACGTCGTTCAGGCTCGGCATGAGCGCTCCGGTGGGGTCAGCTTAACGGCTTCATATGAGACCAGCCGCTCCCATAGCCAAGCGCCGTGTCAGTGACCAGGGAAAGCGGCCCGCCGGACAGGGCGCGGGAGCCGCCGTCCAGGCAGGCGGCAGGCAATGCCGCAAGGAAAAGGGCGCCGGCCTCCTCATGGAGAGGCCGGCGCCCTCACGACGACAGACCGCGCGGGGACGCAGCGGGCGAACGGTCAGCGGGGTTATCCGCCCGCGCTAGCGGCTGCCGAGGTGTTCGCGTCCGGCTCCCGGCGCGGGAGCCGGCAAGCCTTAAGCCTCCTCGTCCCCGGCGGGGCCGACGAGCAGTTCCTCGACGATCTTGTTGGCGCTCTTGCGAACCGCCTTTTCGATCTCGTCGGCCATGTCGGGATTGGCTTTCAGGAACTCGCGGGCATTGTCGCGACCCTGGCCGATCCGGGTGGAGTTGTACGAGAACCAGGAGCCGGCCTTCTCCACCACCCCGGCCTTGACCCCGAGGTCGATGATCTCGCCGAGCTTGGAGATGCCCTGGCCATACATGATGTCGAACTCGACCTCGCGGAACGGCGGGGCGACCTTGTTCTTGACCACCTTGACGCGGACGTTGTTGCCGATGATCTCGTCGCGCACCTTCACCGAGCCGGTCCGGCGGATGTCCAGGCGCACCGAGGCGTAGAACTTCAGGGCGTTGCCCCCGGTGGTGGTCTCGGGACTGCCGTACATCACCCCGATCTTCATGCGGATCTGGTTGATGAAGATGACCAGGCATTTGGACTTGGAGATCGAGCCGGTCAGCTTGCGAAGCGCCTGGCTCATCAGGCGGGCCTGCAGGCCGGGCAGGCTGTCGCCCATCTCGCCCTCGATCTCGGCGCGGGGCGTCAGGGCCGCCACGGAGTCGATGATGATCACGTCGACGGCGTTGGAGCGCACCAGGGTGTCGGTGATCTCCAGGGCCTGTTCGCCGGTGTCCGGCTGGGAGACCAGCAGGTTGTCGAGATTGACCCCCAGCTTGTGGGCGTAGGAGGGATCCAGGGCGTGCTCGGCGTCGATGAAGGCGGCGGTGCCGCCGGCCTTCTGCACCTCGGCCGCCACGTGCAGCGCCAGGGTGGTCTTGCCCGAGCTTTCCGGCCCGTAGATCTCCACCACCCGGCCCCGCGGCAGGCCGCCGATGCCCAGCGCCATGTCGAGCCCGAGCGAGCCGGTCGACACCGACTCGATCTCGACGATCTTGCCCTTGTCCCCAAGCTTCATCACCGAGCCCTTGCCGAAGGCGCGATCGATCTGCGCGAGGGCCGCCTCCAGGGCCTTGTGCTTGTTGCTGTCTTCCTGTCCCACGAGTCTCAAAACCGAATCCGCCATCGAAGGTGTCCTTATTGCACGAGTTGCAAGATCACGCCGCGATCCGTGGTGGGCCCCGCTGACCGAATCCCCCGCCGACCGAGACCCAATGTGCACATTTTGTTCCGGGTTCGCAATATGTTCTTTTCGGCTTATGGAGGGGCCGCGACGGGGGCGGCGGCGCGAACCGGGCGCCCTCTGGCGCGTTGACGTTTGGCTTGCCGCCGTGGTCGCGGCCTCTTGATAGGCGCTACCCTTGCTCGGCGAATTTGATGAAGACCTCCGGCTCGAGGCCCTCGCGGCCTACGAAATCGGCCCCCGCGAACAGGACGGCACGCTCGACGACCTGACGGCCTTCGGGGCCGCCCTGTGCGAGGCGCCGATCTGCGTGATCAGCCTGGTCGAGGCGCACCGCCAGCGCTTCATCGCCCGCGCGGGCCTGGCGGCGGCGGAAACACCCCGCGAGACGTCGTTCTGCCAGCACGCCATGCGCGGCGACGCGCTGATGGTGGTGCCCGACGCCCGGCTAGACGGCCGGTTCAAGGACAACGCCCTGGTCACCGGCCCCCCGTTCATCCGCTTCTACGCCGGGGCGCCCTTAAGGTCGCCCGAGGGCGCGCCCCTGGGGGCCCTGTGCGTGATCGACTCCGCCCCGCGCGAGGGATTGACGCCGCTTCAGGCGCAGGGCCTGACGGTCATGGCCGGGCAGGTCATGGCTCTGCTGAACCTGCGGCGCGAGGACGCGCGGCGGGCCGGAGACCGCGACGAGGTCGAGCGCCTGCTGTCCGACCGCGAGAGCCGGTTCCGGGTCCTGGCCGACACCATGCCGCAGATGGTGTGGTCGACCCGGGCGGACGGGTTCCACGACTACTACAACGCCCGTTGGTACGCCTTCACCGGCACGCCGCCCGGCTCCACCGACGGCGAGGCCTGGAACGACATGTTCCACCCGGACGACCAGGAGCGGGCCTGGGCCGCCTGGCGCCATTCCCTGGCCACCGGCGACCCCTATGAGATCGAATACCGCCTGCGCCATGTGTCCGGGGACTATCGCTGGACCCTGGGCCGCGCCCTGCCGATGCGGGACGCCGACGGCGCCATCTCCCGCTGGTTCGGCACCTGCACGGACATCGATGACCAGAAGCGCCTGCTGGAGGAGCGGCAGATGGTCAGCCAGGAGCTCAGCCACCGGATCAAGAACATCTTCGCGATCATCGCCGGCATGATCAGCCTGGCGATGAGACGCCATCCCGAGGCCAGGTTCATGGCCGAGGACCTGCGCGGGCGGGTGATCGCCCTGGGGCGGGCCCACGATTTCGTGCGTCCGCATTCTGCGGAGTCCATGCCCAAGGTCGACGAGGGAAGTCTCCACGGCATGCTGCGAAAAATCTTCCAGCCCTATGCCGTCGAGGGGCAGGAGCGCGTGCGCATCACCGGGGACAATCCGAGGATCGACGACCGGGCGGCGACGCCGCTGGCCCTGCTGTTCCACGAACTGTCCACCAACGCGGCCAAATATGGCGCGCTGACACGCTCCGAGGGGGTCATCGACCTGTCGGTCAGCCAGACGGAGAGCGGATTTCGCTTCGACTGGCGGGAGTCGGGAGGGCCGCCGGTGGCGCCTCCGGAGAAAACCGGCTTTGGAACGCAACTGGTGGAGATGACGGCGCTGCGCCAGTTGGGCGGCTCTCTGACCCGCGCGTGGCGGCCCGAGGGGCTTCACCTCACCATGGATGCGCCGCGCAACTCGCTTATGCGGGGGGGCTGAAGTCCGGGAACAACCGCACGTCCCGAGGCTCGACCTGGCCGGCCGGCTCGCGACCCGTCGCCAGGGCCGCCGCCTGGAGGATCGCGCTGTCCCGGAACGGCTTTTCAACCACGCCCAAGGCCCCGGGGGCGCGCGGGTTGATCTGCGACGGGTTGGCCGTGACGTAGACCACGGTGATGCCGTAGGCCTCGGCCAGATCGTTGGCGATCAGCGCCCCGGTCAGCCCGTCGCGCAGATTGATGTCGACGAAGGCGACACGCGCCGACGCCGCCGCCGCGATGGCCTCGGCCCGGTCCGCAGCGATGCCCGCGACTTCATAGCCGGCGTCCTCGAGGATGCGTTCGATATCAAGGGCGAGGAAGATTTCGTCCTCAATGATGAGGATGGGTGTGCTCATGGGACTCTCTTTCGCGCAAGCAACGCGCGAGCGGCGTATCGGGTCCCGACATTTTGGACCAAGGGTCGCTGTTGTTCGCGTAGCGCGAAACCTTCCGGTTTGCACTTCCCCCGCCCGCCAAATCTCCTATGACGGGGAACGAACCCGGCCAGCCCGCCCCCCAACGCTTCTCGCCGGAGGACCAGACGCCCATGGCAGACGCCAGTCGACCCGAGCCGGCGCCGCAAGACGATGACCGTCACCGTCTGCTGGTCGATGCGATCACCCGCTACGCCGTCTGCAGTCTCGATCCCGAGGGCCGGGTGACCAGCTGGAACCGCGGGGCCCGGCTGATCGCAGGCTATGAGGCGTCGGAGGTCATCGGACAATCGTTCGCCGCCCTCTACGCCGACGAGGACCGCCAGAAAGACGCGCCCCGGGCGGACCTGCGCGCGGCCATCGCGCACGGTCGCTTCGAGGCCGAGGGCTGGCGGGTCCGCAAAGGCGGCGAACGGTTCTGGGCGCACATGGACCTCGATCCCATCCTCGCCCCGGATGGCGCAGTGATCGGCTTCGCCCTGGTCATCCGCGACCTGACCGATCGGCGGACCGCCGAGGCGTCCCTGCGCGCCAGCGAAGACCAGTTCCGGCGGCTGGTGCAGGGCGTCACCGACTACGCCATCTATATGCTCGACGCCGAGGGGCGGCTGACGAACTGGAACGCCGGTGCGCAGAGGATCAAGGGGTACCTGCCCGAGGAGGTCGTCGGTCGGCATTTCTCTCAGTTCTACACCCCAGAGGACCGCGCAGCGGGCATCCCGGCCCTGGGCCTGGAGACCGCCCGGCGCCTCGGGCGATGGGAACAGGAGGGCTGGCGGGTCCGCAAGGACGGCAGCCGGTTCTGGGCCCATGTGGTGATCGACGCGATCCACGACGACCTGGGCGCGGTCATCGGTTTCGCCAAGGTGACGCGCGATATCACCGAGCGGATGCAGGCGCAGAAGGCCCTCGATGAGGCCCGCGAGGCGCTCTACCTGTCGAGCAAGCTGGACGCGATCGGCCAGCTGACCGGCGGCATCGCCCACGACTTCAACAACCTGCTGATGGCGGTGCTGGGCAGTCTGGAGCTGGTGCGCAAGCGGCTACCCGACGACGCCCGGATCACTCCCCTCTTGGACAACGCGATCCAAGGCGCCCGCCGCGGCGCCATCCTGACGCAGCGGATGCTGGCCTTCGCCCGCAAGCAGGACCTCCAGTTCGAAGCCGTGGATGTCGCCGCCCTGGCCGCCAATCTGCGAAGCCTCCTGGAACCGGCCGTGGGCCCCGACATCCGCATCGAGATGCGCATCCCCGCCGGGCTGCCGAGGGTCAGGACCGACGCCAACCAGCTGGAAAGCGCGCTCCTCAACCTAGCCGTCAACGCCCGCGACGCCATGCCTGCGGGCGGAACCATCACCCTGACAGCCCAAACCGAGACCGTGACCAACGACCCCGCCCTTCACCCCGGAGACTATGTTCGGCTGTGTCTGTCCGATCCCGGCGAAGGCATGGACGAGGCGACCGTCGCGCGCGCGGCGGACCCGTTCTTCACCACCAAGGGCGTCGGCCGCGGCACCGGCCTCGGCCTGTCGATGGTCCACGGCCTGGCCGCCCAGTCCGGCGGCGCGCTGAAGATCGACAGCCAGCCCGGCGTGGGCACCTCGGTCTGCCTCTGGCTGCCGTCGGCGAGCGAGCCGGCGAACATCAACAATGCGGCGCCGGCGCCGGCGCCTTCGCCCGGATCCGCCGACGATCCCCTGGTGATCCTCGCCGTGGACGACGATGAGCTCGTCCTGTTGAACACCGCGGCGCTGCTCGAGGACCTGGGCCATGTGGTCCTGCAGGCGGCCTGCGGCAGCGAGGCCATGGACCTGCTGCGTCTCCGCGCGGATATCGAACTGGTGATCACCGACTACGCCATGCCGGTGATGACCGGCGCTCAGCTTGCCGAGCAGGCCCGCCGCCAGCGGCCCGGCCTTCCGGTCATTGTCGCCACCGGCTATGCGGAACTCCCCAGCGATGGCCCCAGCGACCTTCGCCGGCTGGCCAAGCCCTTCACCCAGCAGGAACTTCAGGCCGCGGTCACGCAGGCGATGGATGACCGCCGCGCAGGTTCGAGCGGGTTTTCTTAAGACAGAATCGCCCAACCCCACCCCGATCGTCCCCGTCTAGGGGCCGTGAGTAACGCTCTCCCAATGGCCGTCATCCTGGGGTCTCGCAATAGCGAGCCCCCAGGATGACGACCTTATTTTGAGCGGGTTGCGACAGCATCGCTCAACCGACCGATGTCTCCTAGCCGAACACCGCCGCCACATCCCCGGGGGTCATCAGCCGCCATTGCCCCGCCTCGAGGTCCCCCGGCAGCGTCAGACCGCCGATGCGGTCCCGGTGCAGGGCGGTGACATGATTGCCGATGGCGGCGAACATGCGGCGCACCTGATGATAGCGACCCTCGGTGATGGTGAGCAGGGCCTCGGTGTCCGACAACGGCTCGAGGACCGCGGGAAGCAGCGGCTTGTCCTCGCCCTCCAGCAGCAGGGCGCCGGACGCGAATTGATCCGTCTCCTCGCCGGACATCGGCCGGTCCAGCGTGACCCGGTAGCGCTTGGCGATGTGGCTGCGCGGCGAGATGATCCGGTGCAGCAGGGCGCCGTCGTCGGTCATCAGCAACAGGCCAGAGGTGTCCTTGTCCAGCCGGCCCACGGTGGAGATCACCGGTTCACGGACGCGCCACCGGGGCGGCAGCAGCTCATAGACCAGGGCCCCGGTCTCCTTGTGCGAACAGGTCACGCCCACTGGCTTGTGCAGCATCAGGGCCAGGCCCGGCGGCGGGTCCAGGGGCCGCCCCTGCACGGTCATCCGCGTGGCCAGGTCGGCGGTGATGGCGATGCGGCGGTCGGGGTCCGTGACGGCGTCGCCGTCCAGCAGCACCAGGCCGGCGCGGGCCAGCCCCGAGACCTCCTTGCGCGAGCCATAGCCCATGTTGGCCAGGAGCCGGTCGAGCCGCATGCTGCCCGGCAGCGGCGGTCGGCTCACCGGCGCGCCTCGAACACCTTGTAGCCGCCGCTGTCGGCGCGGCGCTCGGCGCTGGCGAACAGCTGGGCCAGGATCGGCTCATAGGGCAGGTGCCGGTTGGCCACCAGCCACAGGGTTCCCTTGGGGCGCAGGATCTGGTGCGCGCGCTGGATGAACCGCTGGCCCAGGCCCCGGTCCTCCGAACCGCCGCTGTGGAAGGGCGGGTTCATGACGACGAAGTCGAGCCCCTCCAAAGGGACGTCGGGACCGGTGGCGTCGGCCCAGGCGAAGGTCGCCCGCGGATCGATGACGTTGCGGCGGGCCGCCTCGACGGCGCGGCGGTCGTTGTCGATCAGCGCCAGGCTGCGGACCTTGGGCGCGGTCAGGACAGCGCGGGCCAGATAGCCCAGGCCGCTGCCGAGATCGGCCCCGTCCCCGGCCAGGGGCGGCAGGTGGGCGGCCAGCAGGGCGCTGCCGGGGTCCACGCGATCCCAGCTGAACACCCCCGGTTGGGACCACAGGCCCAGGGCCTCGATCAGCCGCGGGGCGCCCTCGGCGATGGCCTCGGCCAGGCCGCTCGGGGCGCCGGGCGCGGCGGCGTAGCAGATGCGGTGATGGCGGCGAGCCTCCTCCTCCACCGTGCAGCCGAACGCCTCCAATTCCTTGCGCAGGCGCGAGCCGCCCTTGTCCTTGGGCGCCAGCACGGTCAGCGCCGCGCCGGGAGCCAGGGCGGCCAGGGCCTGGGCCAGGACATAGCGCCGCTCGATCGCCCCCGGCGGCGCGAGCATGACCATTCCGGCTAGACTCCCTGGGGCGAGGTCCTCCAGGGATCGGGCGCCCGGAACCGTGGGCGACAGCTGGATCGCGTCCGCCTCGGCCAGGGCCAGGTCGGGCGGCGGGGCGCCGTAGACGCCGTGGGTGGGGTCAGCGACCGTCACCCTGGACGCCGGCCGGGGGAAGTCCGGCGCCGGGCCGGGGGGGTCAGCCGCATTTGACTTCCTTGATCACGCCGGTCTCGGCGTCGAACAGGATGTTCAGCCGCGCGGGACTGTAGTCCATGGTGACCGGACAGGTGGTGCAGGCCACGCGCCGGCGGCTCGGGTCCACCGGCACCGGGATCTGGCTCTTGGGCTTGCCCACCAGATAGGCCAGATCGCCGGCGCCGCACTGGTCGTTGCGCACCTCGGGCGGCCGGCTCGGCTGCGGCGAGCTCGGCAGCGGCGGCTCGGTGCGCGGCTCCTGCTTGGACGAGCAGCCCGCCAATAAGGCCAGGGCCGCCAGGGGGATGATGATGCGTCTCATGCCTGTTTCTCCCATCCGCGTTCGGCGCCCTGCCGCCAGTAGGAGACCGGCAGGGCCTGGGTCTTGAAGGCGGACCACCGTCGCCGCGCCAGCGCCACCGCCGCCTCGTCGCGACCGTCGAACAGCACCAGGCATCGCGCATAGCCCTCCATGTCGCCCGGCTCGGCGCCGTCGACCAGGAACAGGGCCTGCGCCCCGTTGGGATTGTCCTGGCCAGTGGTCAGCAGCACCGGCTGGCGATCCGCCATGGGCTCGTCTGCCCGGCCATGGGCGAGAAAGGCGTCGTCGCGATAGCTCCACAGCCAGCTGTCGAGATGCTCGATCCGGGCGCTGTCGGGGGTGCGGACGATGGCCTTCCAGCCGCGTTTGAGGGTCTTGTCGAGCAGCTCCGGCAGCACCTGGTCCAGGCCCGATCGCTCCAGATGATAGAACCAGACCTCGCAGGCCATCGCCTCATTCCTTGCCAGCGGGCGCCTCGTAGCGATCGGCCACCAGCCGGTTGAGCAGGCGCACGCCGAACCCGCTCGCGCCCTCGGGAATCGTCGGATTGCTGGACGGTTTCTTCCAGGTGGTGGACGCGATGTCCAGGTGCGCCCAGGGGGTCCCGTTGACGAACTTCTGCAGGATCAGGGCGGCGGTGATCGAACCGCCGGCGCGGCCGGCCACGTTCTTCAGGTCCGCGGCCAGGCTGTCGAACTGCTTCTCATAGGACGCCGGCATCGGCAGCCGCCACAGCCCCTCCCCTTCGGCCGCGGACGCCGCCAGCAGTCCCTCGGCCAGGGCGTCGTTGTTGCTGAACAGGCCGGCGTAGTCATTGCCGAGGGCGACGATGATCGCCCCGGTAAGGGTCGCCAAATCGATCATGAACTGCGGCTTGAAGCGGTCCTGGCAGTACCAGAGGGCGTCGGCCAGCACGAGGCGGCCCTCCGCGTCGGTGTTGATCACCTCGATGGTCTGGCCCGACATGGAGGTGACGATGTCGCCGGGCCGCTGGGCGTTACCGTCGGGCATGTTCTCCACCAGGCCCAGCACGCCGACGACATTGGCGCGGGCCTTGCGGCCGGCCAGGGCGCACATCAGCCCGGCGACCGCGCCGGCGCCGCCCATGTCCCACTTCATGTCCTCCATGCCGTCGGCCGGCTTGATGGAGATGCCGCCGGAATCGAAGGTCACCCCCTTGCCGACGAAGGCGATGGGCTGCACCGACGGATCGGCGCCCTTCCACTGGATGACCACCAACTGGCTGTCGCGCCCGCTGCCCTGGCCGACGCCCAGCAACGAGCCCATGCCGAGGGCCGCCATCTCGGCCTCGCCGAGGACCTCGATCTCCAGGCCGAGCCGCTCCAGCTCCTTCACCCGGCGGGCGAACTCGGCGGGATACAGGATGTTGGCCGGCTCGGAGACCAGGTCGCGGGTGAAATAGACACCCTCGGCCACGGCGCTGAGGGGCTCGAAGGCGGCGACGGCGGCGTCGGGATCGGCGCAGACGATGCGCACGCTCTCGATGGATGGCTTGCGGTCCGGCTTCTGGGTGGTCTTGTAGCGGTCGAACCGGTAGGCCGCGAGGCGAACCCCCAGGGCGGCATGGGCGGCCTGGGCGGCGGTCAGGCCGTCAAAGCTCAGCTCCAACATCGCGGCGCCCGACAGTTTGGCGGACTGGTAGGCCTGGGCCGCGGCGGTCTCGGCGGCGGCCTCGTCGAAGGCGGCGCGATCGCCGGCCCCGATCAGCAGCGCCAGGCTGGCCGCCACGCCGGACGGCGCGACCAGGTCCAGGCCCGAGGCCTTGGCGCCCTTGAAGCGTCCCGACATCGCCCGGGTCACCGCGCCGCCGCCGGCCGCGTCCAGGGCCTGGGCCGCCGCAGAGAGGATCGCCCCCTCGAACACCAGCACGGCGACGGCGGACTGGGCCGCGGCGCCCACCGGCCCGGCCGGAACGAATTCGATCTGCATGTCTAGGGTCTCCTGGCGCCGGGAAGGCATTGGGCCCCAAGGGGCTGCTTCCTTTATCTATTGTCGCCGCTGGCGGTTGTCGCGCCCCAACTGGGCCGTGTAGAAGGTGGCGCGCCCTGCGGGGGGCTCACGGCGACTCAGCGACCGCGACCTGCGGCTCCCCTAACAGCGACTCCCCTGACGATTCCATGAGATTGATCGAGCGATATCTGTTTCGGCAACTGCTGGGTCCCGCGACCCTGGCCGTGCTGTCGCTCGCCGGCGTGGCCCTGCTCAGCCAGAGCCTGTCGGCCCTGGACATCATCGTCGACCATGGCCAGAGCGCCTGGACCTTCATCAAGATCACCCTGCTGGCCCTGCCGCAGCTGTTGTCGCTGATCCTGCCCATCGCCCTGTTCGTGGCGTCGCTGGTGGCGCTGAACCGGCTGCAGATCGAGCAGGAGATCGTGGTCTGCTACGCGGGCGGCCTGTCGCGCTGGCGGGTCATCGCCCCCGCCATCCGCCTCGCCGGGTTCGCCATCATCCTGGCCCTGGTCATGAACCTGTGGCTGCACCCCCTCTCGGCCAAGGCCATGCGCGCCGAACTGTTCAAGGTGCGCACGGATCTGGCCTCGACCCTGGTGCAGGAGGGGCGCTTCACCGAGCCGTCGCCGGGCCTCACCGTCTACGCCAAGACCGTCGCCAGCCAGGGCAAGCTGGAGAACCTGTTCGTCCACCAGGAGAAGGCCGGCGGCGGGGCCTCGACCTTCACCGCCCGCCAGGGGCGCATCGCCGAGCGCAACGGCCAGCCGGTGCTGGTCATGCAGGACGGCTCTCAGCAGGAGTTCTCCAAGGGCGGCGTGCTGAACTACCTGGCCTTCGATGAATACATCTTCGACCTCGCCCCCTTCGTCCAGCAGGACCAGGTGGTGCGCTACAAGATCTCGGACCGCTACCTGCACGAACTGCTGTTCCCCGACCTGACTCAGGCCTGGGAGCGCGAGAACCGCGTCGGCATGCTCGCCGAGGCCCATTCGCGCCTGGCCGGACCGCTCTACAACCTCACCTTCGTGCTCATGGCCCTGGCCGCCGTGCTGGGCGGCTCGTTCAGCCGGATCGGTTACGGCCGTCGCATTGCCATGGTCTCCAGCGTCGCCACCGTGGCCCGGGTGCTGGGCTTCGTCGCCCAGGCCGCCAGCGCCGACAACGCCTGGCTGAACATCCTGCAGTATCTGATCCCCGTGGCCGGAGCGGTCTGGGCGTCACAGCAGATCTTCCGGCAGAGGGTCGACCGGTTCATTCCCATGGCCCGCCTGCGCGGCCACGGCGGGCTGGACAAGGCCCCGGCATGAGACTGTCCCTGACCCGGCTCGAAACCTATGTGCTGAACCGCACCCTGCTGTCGGTGCTGGGGGCGCTGGCGATCCTCGGCGCCGTGGTGCTGCTGATCGACTTCGTCGAGATCTCCCGCGACGTCGGGGTGCGCGCCGAGGTCGGCGCCGGTCAGATCTTCGGCCTGACCCTGCTCAAGTCGCCGTCGGTGCTGCTGGTGTTGATGCCGTTCGTCTTCCTGTTCGGCACCCTGGCCGCCTTCGTCAGCCTCAACCGCAAGAGCGAACTGATCGCCATGCGCGCCGCCGGGGTGTCCGCCTGGCGCTTCATCCTGCCCGCCGCGGGCGCCGCCTTCGTCATCGGCCTGATCACGGTGACCGCCCTCAATCCCGGCGCCGCCGCCCTCAACGACCGATTCGAATCCAGCCGCGCCGCGCTGATGAAGGACTACGTCGCCGCCGCGCCCAAGGAGGTCTGGCTTCGCCAGAGCGGCGGCAGCCACACCCAGATCGTCATCCACGCCCGCACCCGAGGCCCCGGCCCCGGCATCGTGCTGGAGGGGGTCTCGCTGTTCATCTACGAGCTGGACAAGGAAGGGCTGCTTCACTTCGCCCGCCGGATCGACGCCGCCGAGGCGCGCCTGGCGGCGGGGGAATGGCGGCTGACTGGCGTGCGCGAGGCCGGCGCCGGCGAGACCGCCCAGGTGTCGGAATCCATGTCGATCCCGTCCAGCCTCACCGATGCGGCGGCGCTGCAGCGCTACGTATCGCCGCAGACCATCCCTTTCTGGTCCCTGCCCGGGGTGATCCAGCGCACCGAGGCGGCCGGGCTGGCGGCCACGGCCTATCGCCTGCGCCTGCAGCAGCTGCTGGCCATGCCTTTGCTGTTCTGCGCCATGTCGGTGCTGGCGGCGGCCTTCTGCCTGCGCCTGGTGCGCCTGGGCGGGCTGGCCGCGCTGGCGGGGGCCGGCGTCGCCCTCGGATTCGCCTTTTTCTTCTTCAATGAGGTGTGCGGGGCGTTGGGCCGCGCGGGAATCGTGCCGGCCTTCGCCGCGGCATGGGCCCCGCCCCTGCTGGCCCTCCTGTCCGGGCTCACCCTGCTTTGCTATACGGAAGATGGTTAACCTGCCCGCCGCTAGAAGCGGTCTGCCGTTCGGCTGGGGCGACTGATGCTTATTAAGTGTTTGGGGACGTGGGTGGACCAGCTGAAATCACGACACGCCAGGTTGCGCCTGCTCGCCGGCGCCGGGCTGTTCGCCCTGGCGGCGACGACGGCTGCCGCCCAGACTCCGGAAGGCTCGGCGCCGTCGGCCGGTCGCGGCGGGTCCGCGGCCAGCGCCGACGCTGAGCCCGCCCCGGCCCCCGCCCCCAGCGCCGACGCCGCCCTGGCCGAACGCGGCTTCTATATGGAAGCCGACACCGTCGTGCGCGACGACAAGGCCAAGACCTGGAACGCCAAGGGCGACGTGGAGGTGCGCTACCAGGGCCGCACCCTGCGCGCCGACGATGTGCTCTACGACTCGGGCACCGGGGTCGTCACCGCCCGCGGCGGGGTCAAGATCGTCAACGCCGACGGGTCGGCGGAATTCGCCGACTCCATCGTGCTCGACAAGGACTTCCGCGCCGGGGTGGCCATGGGCTTCTCCACGCGCCAGGCCCAGAACATCAAGCTGTCGTCGGTGGCCGCCATCCGCCGCAGTCCCGATTCGCTGGAGCTGAACCGGGCGGTCTTCACCCCCTGCGACATCTGCAAGTCCGACGGGGTGACGCCCAAGAACCCCACCTGGTCGATCCGGGCCAAGCGGGTGGTGCAGGACCGCAAGCGCCAGATTGTCTACTACCGCGACGCGGTGATCACCGTGGCCGGGGTGCCGGTGCTGTTCGCCCCGGTGTTCTGGCACCCCGATCCCATGGCGGTGCGCAAGTCGGGCCTGCTGCCGCCCAAGCTGGACTATACCGAACGCCGCGGGGCCACCTACGAGCAGCCCTATCTGCTGGTCCTGTCCCCCAGCCAGGACCTGGTGCTCAGCCCGCAGCTGAACACGGCGGTGAACCCGTTCCTGAACGGCGAATACCGCCAGCGCTTCTGGTCCGGCCAGATCGATATGCGTTTCGGCGTCGGCTACGACCAGGACTTCACCAGCAAGTCCGGCAAGTTCGGCGACACCACGGCGCGCAGCTACATCCTCGGCGAAGGCGCCTTCAAGCCAAACAGCAAGTGGACCCTGGGCTTCTCCGCCGAGCGGGCCTCCGACGACCTGCTGTTCCGCCGCTACAGCGTGCCGGACGTCTATCACAACCGCGGCCTCTACCTCACCGACGACCAGCGTCTGATCTCCCAGGCCTATGCGGTGCGGCAGGACCGGCGCTCCTATGTGTCGGTCGCCGCCTTCACCGTTCAGGGCCTGCGGCTTACCGACAACGATCGCAACATCCCCATCGTCGCGCCCCTGGTGGAGGCCCGCTACGAGCCCAAACAGGCCATCTTCGGCGGGCGCCTGCGAGTGCTGGGCGGCGCGGTGGCCCTGGTCCGCGACCGCGACGCCGGCAACCCCCTCACCAACCGACCCCTGAACCCCCGGCTGTCCGGCGTGGACAGCGCGCGGGTCTCCCTCGGCGGCGACTGGCGGCGGTCGTTCACCACCAGCGGCGGGCTGAGGATCGAGCCCTTCGCCGACGTGCGCGGCGACGCCTATCGCGTGCAGGACCGCCCGACGGTGGACGGGTCCAACGGGACCTTCACCCGGGCCCTGGGCACCGCGGGGGTGGACCTCAGCTGGCCCTTCATCCGCGCCACCAAGGACGTCACCGTGATCCTGGAGCCCCTGGCCCAGATCGCCCTGTCGCCCACCAACCGGCGCTACAAGGATGTGCCCAACGAAGACAGCGTGGTCTTCGACTTCGACGAGACCAACCTGTTCGAGCGCAACAAGTCGCCGGGCTTCGACCTCTATGAGGGCGGCCAGCGGGTCAATGTCGGCGGTCGTGTCTCGGCCGACTGGGCCTGGGGCCTGCAGACCCGGCTGATGGCCGGGCGCAGCTTCCGCGCCGAGGCCGACCCCACCTTCGCCGCCCGCACCAGCCTGCGCGACACCAAGTCCGACTGGATCACCGCCGGCTCGCTGACCCTGAACCCTAACCTGACCCTCTACGCCCGCGCGCGACTCGCCGACAGCACCTACAAGGTGCGCCGGGCCGAGGTCGGGGGCAGCTACTTCACCACCAAGGGCTATGCCTATCTGCGCTACCTGGTGGACGAGGTCGACCTGTCGGGATCCCGGCGTGAGGACCTGCAGGTGCAGGGCGAAGTGCTCATCACCAAGAAATGGGGCCTGCTGGGTCAGCTCAACCTCGATCTGGACAAGAACGTCGAGGTCTACCGCTCCTTCGGCGTGCTGTACAAGGATGAGTGCACGCGGCTGGAAATCGTCTATGAGCGTAACGGAACCTATGACCGGTCGTTCGTGCCATCGTCCCAGCTGACGGTTCGCCTAACCCTGGCCACATTGGGAGCGGTAGATCCGCAAGAGGATAATAGTTTCAGGTGACAACGAAGTTGGACAATAGAAACAAGGCCTTGTCGCTGAAACTTATCAGCGGGGCCGCTGCCCTCGCCTTGGTGGCGGGCCTCGGGGCGACCCTACCCGCCTTCGCCCAGGTCGCCGCCGAAGCCGCCCCCGCCGCGGCCCCGGCCGAACCGGCCTCCGGCCTCGCCGAGGGCGTCGCCGCGGTCGTCAACGACGAGATCATCTCCACCTACGACCTGCGCCAGCGCACCCTGCTGCTCATCCTCACCAGCGGCGTCCAGCCCACCGAGGCCAACCTGCCCCAGCTGCAGCAGCAGGCGCTGCGCTCCCTGGTGGAAGAGCGGCTGCAGCTTCAGGAAGTGCGCAAGCAGGAGCGCAAGCAGAAGTTCGAGATCGTCCCCGACGCCGCCGAGATCGATCAGCAGATCGAGGCCATGGGTCAGGACAACAAGGTCTCCGGCGAGCAGCTCAAGGCCTCCCTGGCCGAGGCCGGCGTCGACGTCGAGACCCTGCGCGACCAACTTCGCGCCCAGATCAGCTGGCAGCGCTGGATCAGCGGCCGCTACGGCTCGCGGGTGCGCATCGGCCAGGACCAGGTTCAGGCCCAGCTCAAGCGCCTCACCGCCGCCGCCAGCCAGCCCCGCTTCCTGATCGGCGAGGTCTATATCGAGGCCGCCAAGGCCGGCGGCCAGGCCGAGGCCCTCAAGGGCGCCGAGCAGCTGGTCACGCAGCTGCAGCAGGGGGCGCCCTTCGGCGGCGTCGCCCGCCAGTTCTCCAGCGCCCCGACCGCCGCCAACGGGGGCGACGCCGGCTGGGTGTCGGCCGCCGAGGAACCCCCCGAGGTGGCCGCCGCCCTCGAACAGATGCGTCCGGGCCAGCTGTCCAATCCCATCCCCGTGCAGGACGGCGTCTACATCATCTACCTGCGCGAGAAGCAGGCCGGCGCCGCCGCCTCGATGATCAGCCTCAAGCAGGCGGCCGTGCGCCTGGCGGGCGACGCCACCCCCGATCAGGTGGCCGCCGCCGCCCGCACCCTCGAGCAGGTCCGCGCCAAGGCGACCAGCTGCGCCGATCTGGAGGCCGCCGCCGCCACGGTCCCGGGGGTCACCGCCGGCGATCTTGGCGAGGCCGACATCAACGACCTGTCCGCCGCCTTCCGCGAGGCCGCCCAGGGGCTGGCCGAGAACCAGCTCAGCGCACCGATCCGCACCCCGGTGGGCCTGCACCTCATCGAGGTCTGCGGGCGCCGGCAGGCCAGCGGCAAGGCGCCCAGCGCCCAGGAGGTGGAGAACCGCCTCTACACCCAGCAGCTGGCGATGCTGTCCAAGCGCTATCTCAGGGACCTTAGGAACTCGGCGACGATAGAGACGCGGTGAGGCCCACGCCCCTAGCCCTCAGCCTGGGAGACCCGGCAGGGGTCGGCCCGGAGATCACCGTCAAGGCCTGGCAGGCCCTGCGTGCGGAGGGGCCGCCGTTCCTGGTCATCGGCGACTATCAGCTCCTCGCCACGGCCTCGCCCGCGGGCGCCTCGATCCTGGCCCGTGTGGGCTCTCCCGAGGAGGCCGCGCGGGTGTTTCCCACCGCCCTGCCCGTGCTCGACATGCCCCTGCAGGGGCGGGTGGTCTCGGGCCAGCCCTCGGCGGCCAACGCCGCCATGGTGGTGCGCTGGATCGAGACCGCGGTGGGCCTGGCCCTGTCCGGCGCCGTGAACGGGGTGGTCACCGCCCCCATCGCCAAGGCGCCCCTCTACGAGGCGGGGTTCCGCTTCCCCGGACACACCGAATTCCTCGACGAACTCACCGCCGCCGCGCCCGTATCGGGGCGACGCGGGCCGGTGATGATGCTGGCCGCCGGCGACCTGCGCACCACCCTGGTGACCATCCACGAGCCCTTGGCGGCGGTCCCGGCCCTGATCACCGCCGATCGGATTATCCGCACCGCCGAGGTGACCCTCCAGGCCCTGCGCCGCGATTTCGGCGTCGCCAACCCTCGGCTGATGGTCAGCGGACTCAATCCCCACGCGGGGGAGAGCGGCGCCATCGGCCGCGAGGAGACCGATGTCATCATCCCCGCCGTTCACGAGTTGGTCTCGCGCGGCCACGACGTCCGGGGTCCCCGCCCCGCCGACACCCTGTTCCACGCGGAGGCGCGCAAAGGCTGTGACGCGGTGGTCTGCATGTACCATGACCAGGCGCTTATCCCCGTGAAGATGCTCGACTTCTGGGGCGGCGTTAATGTGACGCTCGGTCTGCCGGTGGTGCGCACCTCCCCCGACCACGGGGTCGGCTATGACATCGCCGGCCGCGGCCTGGCGCGGGCCGACAGCCTGATCGCCGCCGTGCGCCTGGCCGCCGACATCGCCCGCCGGCGCGCCGCGGCCTAGGGCATGGATCTCAGCGCCCTGCCGCCCCTGCGCGATGTGCTCGCCGACCATGGCCTGATGGCCAACAAGGGGTTCGGCCAGCACTTCCTGCTGGACCTGAACATCACCCGCAAGATCGCCCGCCTCGCCGGGCCGCTGGAAGGCCGGGCGGTGATCGAGGTCGGGCCCGGGCCCGGCGGCCTGACCCGCGCCCTCATCGAGGCCGGCGCCCAGGTCGTCGCCGTGGAGAAAGACCCGCGCTTCCTGCCCCTCCTCGACGACCTTGGGGCGGCCGCGCCGGACCGGCTGACGGTGGTGCGCGACGACGCCTTGCGCGTGGACGAGGCCGCCCTGCTGGCCGCCCACGCCCCCGGCCTGCCCCTGCGCATCGTCTCCAACCTGCCCTACAACGTCGGCACGCCCCTGCTGATCAAATGGCTCACCGGCGCCCTGCCCTGGGAAGCCATGGCCTTGATGTTTCAGAAGGAGGTCGCCGAGCGCATCGTCGCCCCGGTGGATGGGGACGCCTACGGCCGCCTGGCCGTGATCACCCAGGCCCTGGCGCAGGCGTCCATCGTCATGGACCTACCGGCCCGGGCCTTCACCCCCCCGCCCAAGGTCGCCTCCGCCGTAGTCTTGCTCACCCCCCGCCCTGACCGCCCGGACGACGCCACCATCGCCGCCCTCGAGCGCATCACCCACGACGCCTTCGGCCAGCGCCGCAAGATGCTCCGCGGCAGCCTCAAGCAGCTCGGCGGCGAAGCCCTGTGCCTGGCCGCCGGCATCGACCCCAACGCGAGGGCGGAGACGGTGGACGTGGCGGGCTTCCTGCGCCTGGCGCAGGCCTGGCGGGCGGCGGCGTAAGGCGCCCATCGGCCACGCTGTGGTGCGGTCCCTAAGTCATCCTGAGCACCCGCTCCACCGGCGGCGCTCCGCACCGCTGAGCGGCGATCTGCTCGAGCTCCACCGCAATGAGCGGATGGTCGGGAGCCACAGCCCGCAGATCCAGAAAGGCGCGCTCGGCCTCGTCGAGGCGGCCGGTTTGGATCAGAGCATGACCGTAGCTGATCAAGATCTCTTGGAGGGCGCCCCCGTTGATCTCCTCGCGGCGGCCGAGCCAGTCCTCGTACAGGGCCAAAGCCTCGTCCCGCCGGCCGGCGGCCTCCAGCGACACGCCCAATTCGCTAACCGCGGTGCTCAATCCCGGCTGTCGTCGCAGGGCCGCTTTCAGGACTTCCACGGCCGCCTCAGGCTCCCCCGAGTTCAGATAGCCGACCCCCAGCCAGTACGCTGCGCCACCGTAGGTATTGTAGCGAAGCGTTGGATTGGCTGCTGGGGCGACCCGGTCAGGGTAAAGGCGCTCGGCCTTGTCGATCAGGAACAGGGCTGCCGTAGGGGTGAAACCGCGGGCGACAAGCTCCGGCCCGCTGATATCGATCTCGGGATAGGGATCCGGCGTCCGGGACAACACGGCCTCGAGGGCGGCCCGATGCGCGGGGAACCGCCTGACGCCCGCCGCCACCGCCCGCATCACGGTCCGGGCGTCCTGCGCCTCGACAGGCGACATGCCGACCAGGAGATAGGTCTGGATCCCGTCCAGTCGGTCTCGCACCCACTCCGCCAGACGTTGAATCAAGCCGGTCATGACCGCCGCTCCCCTCAGGGATACAAGCGTAGCCGTGGCGGACGGAACATATCAAGAACTATTTTGGCTCCCGGGGCGGCGCCCACCCGGTCCTGCGGGGGCGCCGGACCCGTCCCTAGGTCAGACCGCAGGCCTTGGCGCACTTATGCGCGGCGCCGGTGGTGCCGTCCGAGGCGGCGAAGCATTTGTCGAAACAGTCCTGGGCGGCGTCGCGCGTGCCCACCGGATACTCGGCCTTCAGCGAACCCTCGGCGCCCTTGAGCACGACGACAGTCTTGCCCGACAGGGTGATCTCGTAGCCGCCGTCGGTCTGCTTGGTTTCGTAGTCGCTCATCTGTCCGCTCCACGCCAAATGCCGTCCCAGGTCGAGACACGGCATGAAACAATGGATCGGCCGGCAAGTCGAGCGGGCTAGGTCGCCTCTCCCAGGAGGCGCTCCACCACGGGCTTCAGCCAAGGGTTGCGCGTCCGCTTGAGCCGCTCGGCGTGGTAGATGAGGGCAAGGTCCGCATAGGCGGCGTCATAGTCCTCGTTGACCAGGACATAGTCGTATTCCGCCCACATGCGGATCTCCCCGGCGGCCCGGCCCAGGCGGCGCTGGATGACGTCCTCGGCGTCCTGGGCGCGGGCGTGCAGCCGGCGGCTGAGCTCGGCCATGGAGGGCGGCAGGATGAACACCCGCACCACATCGTCGCCGGCTTCGGCGGCGATGCTCATGGCGCCCTGCCAGTCGATGTCGAACAGCACGTCCTGGCCCCGTTCCAGGGCCGCCATCACCGGCCCCCGCGGGGTGCCGTAGCGGTGCTCGTGCACCTCGGCCCATTCCAGGAAGGCATCGTCCTTCGCCATGGCGTCGAAGGCGTCGCGGCTGACGAAATGATACTCGCGACCGTCCGCCTCGCCCGGGCGCGGCTGGCGCGTCGTGGCCGACACCGACAGGCTGAGGTTGGGATGCTCGGCGATCAGCTGCCGCGACAGGGAGGTCTTGCCGGCGCCCGAGGGGCTCGAGATCACCAGCATCAACCCTCGACGGGCGACGGGCGGCTCATTCGACATTCTGCACCTGTTCGCGGAACTGCTCGATGGCGGCCTTCAGCTCCAGCCCGACGGCGGTTAGGGCCGTGGTCGCCGCCTTGGAGCACAGGGTGTTGGCCTCGCGCATGAACTCCTGCGACAGGAAGTCCAGCCGCCGTCCGGCGGGCCCGTCGGAGGCCAAAAGGGCGCGGGCCGCGTCGACATGGCTGGACAGCCGGTCGAGCTCCTCGCGCACATCGGCCTTGACCGCCATCATCGCGGCCTCCTGGACGATGCGCTCCTCCAGCCCGGCGGCGTCGATGAGCTCGGCGATGCGCTTCTGATAGCGCGTCTTCAGCACCCCGGGCTGCAGGGCCGCGTCGGTCTCGGCCGCGGCCACCAGGGCGGCGATGCGGTCGACGGTACCGCCCAGTACCGGCGACAAGGCGGCGCCCTCCTCCAGGCGCGCGGAGCGCAGGGCGTCCAGGGCCTGGGCCAGGGAGATCGCCATGGCCTTCTCCAGCGCCAGCCTGGCCTCGGGGGTCTCCACCTCCTCGGACGCCTCGATGACTCCGCGCAGGGCCATCAGGGCCTCAATCCGCGGCGCCTCCGCCCGCCCGTCCTCGGCATAGGCGCGGGCGACGGCGAGGTAGCGGTCCAGCTGGTCGGTGTTGATGCGGGCGAGAACCTGCCCTTCGGCCTTGCGCGCCTGCAGGGTGATGTTGATCTGGCCGCGCTGGAACAGGGCGCCGCCGCCCTCGCGCGCCAGCCGGTCGAGGGCCTCCAGGCCCGGCGGGCCCTTGAAGCGGACTTCCAGGTTGCGGCCGTTGACCGAGCGCGCCTCCACCGCCCAGGTCCAGGCCTCGAGGGCCCCCTCGGTGCGCGCGAAGCCGGTCATGCCGGATAGGGCCATCTCAGTTCACCAGCTCGGCGGGCGCCGGGGTCGGCGGGGCCTTGTGTTTCTGTTCCACCTGCCGCCAGCGCGCGACATTGCGCAGGTGCTCTGGGTAGGTGGCGGCGAAGACATGCCCGCCCGATCCGTCGGCCACGAAGAACATCTCGCGGGTGCGGGGCGGGTCGAGCACGGCGGCCAGGGACGCGCGCCCGGGGTTGGCGATGGGCGTCGGGGGCAGGCCGTCGATCTGGTAGGTGTTCCACGGGTTGGGCTGGGCCAGTTCCGACTGGCGCAGGCCCCGGCCCAGGGGCCGTCCGCGGGTGAGGCCGTAGATGATCGTGGGGTCGGACTCCAGCCGCACCCCCTGCTGAAGCCGGTTGACGAAGACCGCGGCGATGCGTGGTCGCTCGCTGGCCAGGGCGGTCTCCTTTTCGACCACCGAGGCCAGGGTGATGGCGTCCTCAGGGCTGGCCAGGGGCAGTCCGGGGCGGCGCTTGGCCCACAGGTCGGCCAGCTGGCGGTCGCGGGCGTCCATCATGCGCTTGAGCACCTCGGCCCGGTCCTCGCCGCGCTCCACATCATAGGTCTCCGGCAGGATCGCGCCCTCGGGCGGGACGGGCGCCGAGCCCTGGAGCACGGGATTGGCCATGAGAATCTCGACGGCCATCTCGCTGGTCATACCCTCGGGGATGGTGACGAAATGCCGGACGATGCGGCCATGGCGGACCTTGTCCAGCACCTCGGCGATGGAGGCGTGGGAGGGGAACTCATATTCCCCCGCCTTCAGCTCGCGCGCAGCCCCGGTCACCTGGGCCGCCGCCGCGAACACCGAGGCCGAGCGGATCGCGCCGCCCTGCTCCAGGGCCGTGGCGATCTCGCCGAGGCCCGATCCCCGCCTCAGGGTGACCACGGTGTCCTTGCCGTTGGCCGCCGCGGGCCCGGGCCCGTTGAACACCCACAGGCCCCAGCCGGCGGCCAGAACGGCGATGATGGCGATGACCGCCAGGCCGCTGCCGGCGCCGATGGCCAGCCGGCGGCTCAGGGGCAGAGGGGTTTTGCGCCGGGGCGCGCGCGGGGGCTTGCGCCTCTGCGGCCTTGGGCTCACGGCGCCTTCGCGAACACGAGCGAGGCGTTGGTGCCGCCGAAACCGAAGCTGTTGGACAGGGCGTAGTCGATCTTCATCGGCTTGGCCTTGTGCGGCACCAGGTCGATGGCGGTGTCCACCGACGGGTTGTCGAGATTCAGGGTCGGGGGCGCGATCTGATCGCGGATGGCCAGAACCGTGAAGGCCGCCTCCACGGCGCCCGCCGCGCCGAGCAGGTGGCCGATGGCCGACTTGGTCGACGACATGGTCGCCTTGCCGGCGGCATTGCCCAGCAGACGCTCCACCGCGCCCAGCTCCAGCTCGTCGCCCATGGGCGTCGAGGTGCCGTGCGCGTTGATGTAGTCGATGTCGGCCGCGTCGATGCCCGCGTGCTTCAGGGCCGCCTGCATGGCGCGGAAGCCCCCCGCCCCTTCCGGGGCCGGAGAGGTGATGTGGTAGGCGTCGCCGGACATCCCATAACCGATGACCTCGGCGTAGATCTTGGCGCCGCGCGCCCGAGCGTGTTCGAGCTCTTCCAGCACCAGGACGCCGGCGCCCTCGCCCATGACGAAGCCGTCGCGATCCTTGTCGTAAGGGCGCGAGGCCTTTTCGGGGGTGTCGTTGAAGCCGGTGGAGACGGCGCGGCAGGCGATGAAGCCCGCGATGCCGATCTTGCAGACCGCCGCCTCGGCCCCGCCGGCGACCATCACCTCGGCGTCGCCGTACTGGATGATGCGCATGGCGTCGCCGATGGCGTGCGAGCCCGTAGCGCAGGCGGTCACGACCGAGTGGTTGGGCCCTTGGAAGCCGTGCTTGATCGACACCTGACCCGAGGCCAGGTTGATCAGGGCGGAGGGGATGAAGAACGGACTGACCCGGCGCGGGCCTTTGGCGTCCAGCTCCAGCGCCGTCTCGGCGATGGTGTTCAGCCCGCCGATGCCGGAGCCGATGATCACCCCGGTGCGCTCACGATCCTCGTCGCTCTGCGGGGCCCAGCCGGAGTCGGCCACCGCCTCGTCGGCCGCGGCCACCGCATAGAGGATGAAGTCGTCGACCCGGCGCTGGTCCTTGGGCGACATGGTCTGGTCGGGGTCGAACGACCCTTCCACGTCCGGCCCGCCGCCGCCGCGCCCGTCCACCCGCGGCACCTCGCAGGCCACCTTGCAGGCGTAGTCGGTGGGGTCGAAGGCGCTGATGCGCCCCGCGCCGGACTTGCCGGCGAGAATGGCCTTCCAGCTGACATCGACGCCCTGCCCCAGGGGGGTGATCAGGCCGATGCCGGTGATGACGACGCGTCGCATGGATCTCGCCTTCCCGCCGCTCACGACACGCGAGACCGCCGTCGCCTCAACTGAGGCGCTCGGCGGCTCATCGGCGCGGCTTTCCGATCAGGCGCCGAGACGCTCGGAGATGAACTTCACCGCGTCGCCCACCGTCTGGATGTGCTCGGCGGCGTCGTCGGGGATCTCGATGTCAAACTCTTCTTCGAAGGCCATGACCAGCTCGACATTGTCGAGGCTGTCGGCGCCGAGATCGTCGATGAAGCTGGCCTTTTCGGTCACCTTCTCGGGATCGGCGTCCAGGTGTTCGATGACGATCTTGCGGACGCGTTCGAGGACGTCGGACATGAAATTTCAGCCTTGTTGTGTGGCGCCGCCGAAGCGGCTCTGGGTCATCTAGATGAATGCATGGGACGGCCGCAAGCGACTTTACAGCATCGCCATGCCGCCGTTCACGTGAAGGGTCTGGCCGGTGACATAGGCCGCCTCGTCGCTGGCGAGGTAGGCGCAGGCGGCGGCGACGTCGTCGCCGGAACCCAGCCGGCCGGCCGGCACGCGGGCGATGGTGGCGGCCTTCTGCCCCTCGGTGAGAGCGTCGGTCATCGGCGAGACCATGAAGCCGGGCGCGACGCAATTCACCGTTATGGAACGCGCCGCCACTTCCGCCGCCAACGCTTTGGAAAATCCGATCATGCCCGCCTTGGAGGCCGCATAGTTGGACTGGCCCGGGTTGCCGGTGACGCCCACCACCGAGGTGATGCCGATGATGCGGCCCCAGCGGCGCTTCATCATCCCCCGCATGGCCGCCCGCGACAGGCGGAAATAGGCCTCGAGGTTGACCTGCAGCACGGAGGACCAGTCCTCGTCCTTCATCCGTAGCAGCAGGCCGTCCCGGGTCAGGCCGGCGTTGGAGACGACGATGTCCACCTGGCCGGCCAAGGCCTCGGCCTGGCCTACCAGGGCGTCGACAGCGGCCGGGTCGGCCAGGTTGCAGGCCTGCACATGGCAGCGCTCCCCCAACTCCTCGGCCAGGGCCTGGAGGGCCTCGGCGCGGGTGCCGGAAATGACCACGGCGGCCCCCTGGCGGTGCAGGGTGCGGGCGATGGCCCCGCCCAGGCCCCCGGTGGCGCCGGTGACAAGGGCGGTCTTGCCGGTCAGGTCGAACATCAGAGGGAGCTCGCGAAGGCTTCGAGGTCGGCGGGGGTGTTGAGGGCGGCGGCTCCGGCGTCGGGGGCGATGCGCTTGGCCATGCCGGTGAGCACCTTGCCGGCGCCCAGCTCGGCGAATCGGGTCACCCCGCCGCCCTCCACCAGCCACAGCATGCTCTCGCGCCAGCGCACCCGTCCGGTCACCTGCTCGACCAGGAGGCGGCGGATGGCGTCGGCGTCGTGCACCGGCCGAGCGGTGATGTTGGCCACCAGGGGCGCGCGGGGGGCGGAGAAGGTGGTGTTGCCCAGGGCCTCGGCCATCTCCTCGGCCGCCGGCTGCATGAGCGGGCAGTGGAAGGGCGCCGAGACGTTCAGGAGGATGGCGCGGGCGCCCAGTTCCTTGGCCTTCTCGATGGCGCGCTCGACGCCGGCCTTGTCACCCGAGATGACGACGTTGCCGGCGTTGTTGTCGTTGGCGACCACGCAGACCCCGACCTCGGCCCCGGCGGCGGCGGCGGCCTCGGCCAGGGCGACATCGGTCTTGGGGCCGATCAGCGAGGCCATGGCCCCCTCGCCCACCGGCACGGCCCGCTGCATGGCCTGGCCGCGCAGCTTCAGCAGCCGCGCCGCATCGGCCAGGGTCAGGGCCCCGGCGGCGGCCAGGGCGGAATATTCCCCGAGGGAATGGCCGGCCACGAAGGCGGCGCGCTCCACGCCGATGGAGAACTCGCGCTCCAGCACCCGGGCCACGGCCATGCTGACGGCCATCAGCGCCGGCTGGGCGTTCTCGGTGAGGGTGAGGTCCTCTTCGGGCCCCTCGCTCATCAGCCGAAAGAGCTTCTGGCCCAGGGCGTCGTCCACCTCCTGGAGAACCTCCCGGGCGGCGGGAAAGGCGGCGGCCAGCTCGGCGCCCATGCCGACGGCCTGACTGCCCTGTCCGGGAAAGAGGAAGGCGAGGCTCATGCGGGGGGCCTTTGGGCTGCGGGATTCTTGCGGCGAGGGGTAAGGGATAAGGGGGGCGCGGGCAAGCGAGGGCGGTGCGTGGTTCGAGACGGCTGCTGCGCAGCCTCCTCACCATGACGACCGTTTTGACACCCGCAACCCGCATCATGGTGAGGAGCGCCCGCCAGGGCGCGTCTCGAACCACGCACGCCTTGCCACCCGCCGCCTTTTCCCGTATCAGCCCCGCTTCCTGGAAGGCGGTCGCCGCGCATCCCGCGCGTCCGATCCATCGTCCCGCCCCGGTCTTGCGCCCGGGCCCAGACGCCGCCTCCCCAACGCAAGAAGGACCCTATGGCCCTATACGAACACGTGGTCATCGCCCGGCAGGATATCTCGCCGCAGCAGGCCGAAGCGCTCAACGACCAGATCAAGGCGATCATCGAAGAGCATGGCGGTCACATCGCCAAGATCGAATACTGGGGTCTTCGCAACCTCACCTACCGCATCAAGAAGAACCGCAAGGGGCACTACTCCCTCCTCGCCATCGACGGCCCCTCGGCCGCGGTGAAGGAGATGGAGCGCCAGATGGCGATCAACGAGGACGTGCTGCGCTCGCTGACCGTCCGCGTCGAGGAGATCGACCTGGAGCTGTCCCCGGTGCTCGCCCGCCGCGACCGCGACCGTGAACGGGGCGACCGCCCCGAGCGCCGCGGCTATGAAGACTTCGCCCCCGGCGGCGGCGGCGACCGCGGCCCCCCCGGCAGCGGCGGCGGTGATCGCGCGCCCCAACCGGCCTCGGAATAAGGAGCAGCCCCCATGTCAGATGAATCCGCAGCCGGCGCTCCGGCCCCCGCCGCGGGCGGCGCCCGCCGCCCCTTCTTCCGCCGCCGCAAGGTGTGCCCCTTCTCCGGCGCCGGCGCGCCGAAGATCGACTACAAGGACGTCAAGCTGCTGCAGCGTTACGTCTCCGAGCGCGGCAAGATCGTGCCGTCGCGCATCACCGCGGTTTCGGCCAAGAAGCAACGCCTGCTGGCTCAAGCCATCAAGCGCGCCCGCTACCTGGCCCTGCTGCCCTATGTCGTGAAGTAGGGAGCACGCACCGATGAAAGTTATCCTTCTGGAACGCGTCGAAGGCCGTGGCGGCCTCGGCGAAACGGTCACCGTCAAGGACGGCTTCGCCCGCAACTTCCTTCTGCCGCAAGGCAAGGCCCTGCGCGCCACCGAAGCCAATCTGAAGGTGTTCGAAGGCCAGCGCGCCGATATCGAGGCGCGCAACGAGAAGGCCAAGGAAGCGGCTTCCGCCTCCGGCTCCAACCTCGACGGCAAGACCTACATCATGATCCGCCAAGCGGGCGAGACCGGCCAGCTCTATGGCTCGGTGTCGGGTCGCGACGTCGCCGACGCCATCGTGGCGGAAGGCGGCAAGGTGGACCGCAGCCAAGTGGTTCTCGACAAGCCCATCAAGATGCTGGGCGTGCACGAGATCAAGCTGAAGCTGCATGCCGAGGTGACCGTGACGGTGACGATCAACATCGCCCGCTCGGCCGAGGAAGCGGAACGCCAGGCTCGCGGCGAGAACGTGGTCACGTCGCAATACGACGCCGACCGCCTGTTCGCCGAGGAAGCCGCCAAGGACATGGCCGAAGGCGGCGCAGGCTCCTTCGACGTGGACTTCGGGGCCGACCGCTAGGTCTCAGCCACACACCCGATACGAAGGCGGCCCCGGAGCGATCCGGGGCCGTTTTTCGTTCTACGCTCCTGCCCCGCGAAGCGGGGAAGGGGGACCGCCCGCGGAGCGGGGGGTGGAAGGGGCTGCGCTGCGGTCTGCAGGACAAGGCGGCGCTGCCCCCTCCACCACCGGCCTGCGGCCGGCGGTCCCCCTCCCCCGCCAAGGCGGGGGCGGAGAGGGCCGTCGAACGCTTGATGGACTTGTGGTTCGGGCGGCGGCCGCTCGCCCCTTATCCTCCCCCGCCAAGAGCGGGGGAGGATAAAGGCGGCCCTTATCCTCCCCCATCCCGCAGAGGATGGGGGAGGTGGTCCGGAGGACCGGAGGGGGCGAACCGCTAGCGCGGCGCCTCTTCCCGCGCCCCCTCCACCGCTTCGCGGTCCCCCTCCCCCGCCAAGAGCGGGGGAGGATAAGGGCGTCCCCTATCCTCCCCCATCCCGCAGAGGATGGGGGAGGTGGTCCGGAGGACCGGAGGGGGCGAACCGCTAGCGCGGCGCCTCTTCCCGCGCCCCCTCCACCGCTTCGCGGTCCCCCTCCCCCGCGAAGAGCGGGGGAGGATAAGGGCTCAGATCACTTGGTGTTGGCGGCGGCGTCGGCGGCGGCGTCGGCCTTGCGCTCGGCGGCGCCGGCGGCGGCGGCGGCGTTGTCCGCTGCGTTGCTGGCCGCCGCGGCGGTGTTGTCGGCGGCGTTGCTGGCGGCCTCGGCCGTGTTGGAGGCGGCGGCGTCGACGTTGGACGCCGTGTCGCTGGCGGCGGAGGAGGCGGCGGCGCCGGCCTCGTTGGCGGCGGCGCCGGCGTGGTCCTCGGTCTTCTGCGAGCAGGCGGCGAGGGCCAGGGCGGCGAAGGAGGCGGTGGCGATGAGGGCGATGCGCATGGGTTGTTCTCCGGCGGGCGGCCCTCGGCGGGCCAAAGCGGAGCAATGGTCGGAGACGGGCTTTGTTCCCGCCGTCCTGCGCCGCCAGGTCCCAGATATGCAAACCTACTTATACCGCTGTTCGCCAATTTATTAGGGATGAGCCCCTATTGATCCTCGCGCTCGAAGCGCGGGGGGGCCATGCGGCGCCACGATCGACAATCGGACTTCTTCTGGCCGCTCGCCGTCCTGGCGATCCTGGCCCTGGGATTGCTCGCCATCGGCGGCGGCGTCCTGGTCCAGGGCTTCGACCGGGCGGCGCGCGACCGCGAGCAGAAGGTCGTCGAGAACGGCATCGTCGGCAGGGCCGAAGAGGTCGCCCACATGGTCGTGCCCCAGGTGGTCTGGGACGATGCGGTGCGCCATCTCGACAATCGCTTCGACGGGGCCTGGGCCCAGGAGAACATCGGCCAGTTCCTGATCAACACCGACGGCTTCTCGTCGGTGTTCGTCATGGACGGCGCCGACCGCCTGACCTTCGCGGCCGGCAAGGCGCAAGGGCCGCCGGCGGAGGCCTATGGTCCGTTTTCAGCGCCTAGCCGCGGCATCGTGGCAAGCGTCCGGGCCGACGAGGCGCGCCGCGGGTCGCTGAGCGCCCTGCCCCGCACCGGGCGGATGCTGGCCGAGCCGATCCAGTCCACCACCCTCGCCTGGGTGGGCCGCGAGCTCTATGTGCTCACCGCCACCCTGGTGCAGCCCGATTTCGGCAGCGCGCGCTCGGCCGGAGCGACGGCGCCGGTGGTGGTCACCGCCATGGCCGTGGACCGGCCGTTCCTGGCCAGCCTCGGCCGGCGGTATATGCTCGAAGGCCTGGCTTTGCGCGCCAGGGCGGCGGACCCCGAGAAGGCCCACGCCAGCCTGCGCGACTCGGCGGGCAGGACCATCGGCGTTCTGGAGTGGCGCCCGCAGGACCCGGGCCGGACGCTCCTGGGGCGAATCCTGATCCCGATCCTGGCGGTCATCACCGCCCTGGGGGCCATGGCCCTCTACCTCTACCGACGGGCGCGGCGCCTGTCCGAAGGCCTTGTCGCCAGCGAGGCGCGCACCGCCCACCTGGCCTATTACGACTCCCTGACGGGCATGCCGAACCGGGTGCTGTTCGGAGACCGCCTGGCGCAGGCCCTGGAACAGGCCCGGCGCACAGGGCTGCAGGTGGCCGTCCACTGCATCGACTTGGACCGGTTCAAGCTGGTGAACGACACCTACGGTCACCATGCCGGCGACGAGCTCATCCAGGTGGCGGCGCGGCGGATGGCGGCCCAGTGCCGCAAGTCCGACACCCTGGCGCGGCTGTCGGGGGACGAGTTCGCCCTGGTGCAGCTGAACGCGACCCCCGCCAGCGCGGCCGAAGTCGCCGCGCGGCTGAGGGATTGCATGGCTCTGCCTGTCGATCTGGCGGCAGGACGCGTGTTCGTCGGCTGCTCCATCGGCATCACTCTGGTCGGCGAGTTCCGGATCGAGCCGGCCGAGGCGGTGCGCCAGGCGGACCTGGCCCTCTACAGCGCCAAACAGACCGGCAAGAACAAGTTCTGCTTCTTCGAGATCGAGATGGACGCCGCCATCCGGACCCGGCGGGGCCTCGAGTCTGACCTGCGCGCGGCCATCGAGGCGGGCGAGCTGGAGATGGTCTATCAGCCGCAGGTGGACGGCGCGGGAGTCATGACCGGGGTCGAGGCGCTGGTGCGCTGGAATCACCCCGAGCGCGGCCCCGTCTCTCCCGCCTTCTTCATCCCGGTGGCGGAGGAGTGCGGCCTGATCGAACCGCTGGGCTTCTTCACCCTGCGCCAGGCCTTCGCCGACAGCCGGCGGTGGCGGGGCCTGAAGGTGGCGATCAATGTGTCGGCCCAGCAGTTGCGGCAGTCGGACTTCGTCTCCCAGGTGGCCGTGCTGGTCGAGGAGATGAAGGTTGACCCCGCCCAATTCGAGCTGGAGATCACCGAAGGCATCCTGCTGGGCGACGACCAGCTGACGCATGACGCCCTGAAGCGCCTGCGCCGCATGGGCTTTTCCCTCGCCCTGGACGATTTCGGCACCGGCTATTCGAGCCTCAGCTATCTGCAGCGCTACCCGATCAACAAGATCAAGATCGACCGCACCTTCATCACCAACCTGGGGGTCGACAGCGAGGCCGACGCGGTGGTCGGCGCCATCATCAAGCTGGCGCGGGCCCTGCGCCTGTCGGTCATCGCCGAGGGGGTGGAGACGGCGGATCAGCGCTCGCGCCTGTCCGCCGCCGGCTGCGGGTCGGTGCAGGGCTTCCTGTTCAGTCGCCCGGTCCATGCCGATGAGATCGACCGGCTGCGCGAGGCGCGTAAACTCACCGAAACGCCGGTGGCGGCCTGACGGACGCCTTCCGACAGGCGGCGAGCCCACAGCCAGCCATCGACGCCCCGGCGCTGCGGGGCGCAATCTCCGGAGCGCCCCATCCCGGACGGCGGCAGCGGAGCGCCCATGAAGACGTCGCCATCGGTTCCTGACCGCCGCGGGTTCCTGAAGGCCTCCCTGCTGGGCGGCGCGGCGGGGGTGGCCTCGGCCGCCGCCGCCTCGGCCGCGCCCGCCGCCGCCCCGCCCGCGCCGGGTCGCGCGCCCATCCCCACCGAGGCGCGAGCCCAGGCCGAGGCGGGCGCGGTGGATGTGGTCGGCGCCGACGCCCCCGAGGTGGCCTATCCCGGCTCGGACTTCATGGTCGAGCTGCTGAAGGCCGCCGGCATCGACTATGTGGCGTGCATGCCAGGCTCCACCTTCCGCGGCCTGCAGGAATCCATCGTCACCTATGGCGGCAACCGCGCGCCGGAGCTGATCAGCTGCGTCCACGAGGAGATCTCCGCGGCCATGGCCCACGGCTACGCCAAGATGGCGGGCAAGCCGATGGCCTGCCTGGTGCACAGCCAGATCGGGCTGCAGCACGCCTCGATGGCGGTCTACAACGCCTATTGCGACAAGGCGCCGATGATGGTGCTGGCCGGCAACAACCTCGACGCCGCCACCCGTCGCCCGGGGGTGGAATGGGTGCATTCCCAGGCGGACCTGGGGGTGATCGTCCGCGACTACGTCAAGTGGGACGATACGCCGGTCAGCCTGCAGCACTATGCGGAGTCGTTCATGCGGGCGGTCGAGATGTCGATGACGCCGCCCTATGAGCCGGTGCTGATCGTCGCCGATAACGATCTTCAGGAGCATCCCGTCGAGGATCGCGCCCGCCTGACCATCCCCCGGCGCGCGCCGGTGTCGGCCCCCGCCGGCGAGCCCGCCGCCGTGGAGCGCGCCGCGGCCCTGCTTGTGGCCGCCGAGCACCCGGTGATCGTCGTCGATCGCGTCGTCCGCACCCCCGAGGGGGTGGGCCTGCTGGTGACCCTGGCCGAGCTGCTCAACGCACCGGTGGCAGACAAGGGCGGCCGGTTCAACATGCCGTCCAATCACCCGCTCAATCACAGTTCCCGCCAGGGGCCACTGATCGCCCAGGCGGATGTGATCCTGGCCCTGGAGCTCACCGACCTGTTCGGCCTGGTCAACGCCCTGCCCGACCTGACGGTGCGCACCCCGCGGCCGGTGATCGGCGACCGGTGCAAGGTCATCGGGGTCAGCGCCAACTACGCCTTCATGAAGGGCAATATCCAGGACATCCAGCGCTACTACGCCGCCGACCTGACCATCGCGGCCGACGGACAGGCCTGCCTGCCGCAGCTAATCGAGGCGGTGCGCCGCCAGCTCACCCCCGAGCGCCGTCAGGCCGTGGCCGCGCGAGCGGCGCCCCTGCGCGACGCCTTCGACCGGATGCGGGCGGACGCCGCCGCCGAGGCGGCCCTGAGCTGGGACGCCAGCCCGATCGGCACGGGGCGCCTGTGCATGGAGATCTGGGAGCAGATCAAGGGGTCGCCCTGGGCGCTGGTCTCATCCACCGGAGGCGTCGGGCGCTGGCCGCAGCGCCTGTGGGACATGACCGAGCCCGCCCACTACATCGGCGATTCCGGCGGCTATGGGGTGGGCTATGGCCTGCCCGCCGCCGCCGGCGCGGCCCTGGCCCTGCGCGACACGGGGCGGATCCCCGTGGCCATCCAGACCGACGGCGACCTGATGGTGCTGCCGGGGACCCTGTGGACCCTGGCGCACCACCGCATCCCCCTGCTGATGGTGATGCACAACAACCGCGCCTGGCACCAGGAGACCATGCACCTGCAGCGCATGGCCAACCGCCGCGACCGGGGGGTGGAGAACGCCACTGTCGGCACGGTGATATCCGACCCCGACATCGACTACGCCCAGATGGCCAGGAGCATGGGGGTGTGGGCCGAGGGCCCGATCTCCGATCCGCGCCAGCTCGGCGGGGCCCTGTCGCGCGCCCTGGCGGTGGTTCGGAGCGGCAAGCCGGCCCTGCTCGACACCCTGACGCAGCCCCGGTGAGCGCCATGAGCCAGCCCCTCGCCTGCCTCGTCGCCGCCGCCGCCCTGGCGCTGGGCGCCCCCGCCGCGGCGCAGGTCGCCCAGGGCCGCGCCCTCTATGTCGCCAAGGGCTGCTACCAGTGCCACGGGCGGATCGGCCAGGGGGCCACGGGGGTCGGCGCGCGGCTGGCGCCGCCGCGCCAGCCCGTCGAGGCTTTCACCGCCTATGTGCGCCGGCCCACGGGGGTGATGCCCCGCTATAGCGCCCGGTTGCTGCCGGACGCGGAGGTCGCGGCCATCCACGCCTGGCTCAGGGCCTTGCCTCCGCCCCGCGGCGCCGCCGCCATCCCAATGCTGGCGCCCTTTGCGGCTGCCGCCGCCGGCCGCCCCTCCGGCGGCGAGGCGGTCTATCGCCGCCAGTGCGCCGCCTGCCACGGGGCCGAGCGGGAGGGCGCCTCGGGACCCAGGCTGACCGACGAGGCCGCCCGGCGCACCGTGGCCCAGACCGCCGCCCTCATCCGCGACCCGCCGCCGAAGATGCCGCGGCTGGTCCCGGCCCTGGTGTCGGAGGCCGAGGCCGAAGCTGTCGCCGCCTATCTGCATCGGCCCCGCCCCTAGGGCGGCGGCGGGGGCGCGGGGGGCGGATAGCAGGGGTCGGCGGGCGCATTGTCGCGCACCAGGGGCGGGCCGCTGAGATCGATGACACAGGCGGTTCCGAACCTGGCGTGGGGCCCGCAGGCGACGCCGGCCAGGACCAGCTTGGGATCGAACAGGTCCGTGCGATGGGCGCGGGTCGGCGAGGACGGGTCGATGATCAGGATGTTGAGGGCGCCGATCGCCGTGGTCTGGCCGACGGAGATCTCCTCGGCCGCGGTCATCACGAACAGGCCCTCGCGCTGGACCCGCGCCAGCGGCCCCGAGCCGTCGGAGCCCGTATGGCTGATCGAGCCGGTGGGGCCGATGTCGCCCACGTGCCGCTCGGCGGACCGCATCAGGGCCGGGTGGAACGCCAGGGCCGGAACTGGGGGCTGGCTCCTCAGGAAGGCCGTCGCCTCCCCCAGGGGGACCCCCAGGGTCTGGCGCAGGAAGCCGGCATAGGACGGCGGGTCGCGGCGGATGTCGTTCATCGCCTTCAGCAACCCCTTTTCAAAGTCGCTCAACGGCCGCGGCGGCGCGCAGGCCTGGCCCAGAGCCGCGGTCGCGCAGGGCTTCAGGCGCTCCAGTGCGCTCAGCCGGTCTTCCGCCGCCGTCAGCGCCGCGCCGGTATTGGCCATCCGCTGGCGGTTCTTGGCGATCAGGTCGGTCATCGCGGCGACAACCTTGTCCGACCTGCGGACGCCGTTGGACGCCTCCTTCAGCCTCGCGGCATCTCTGGCGTGTTCGGCTAGTTCATCCTGCAGGGTCTGGCGAAGGGCGTTGATCGAGGCCTTCGTCGCGGCGATGTCGTCCTCAGCCGACTTGTTGCGGCAGGGCGGCAGGGGCGGGGCCGGGAGCGGTTTGGCTGGACCGTCGATGGGCCCGGGCCAGACCGGCGGCGGCCCCGGCGGCGCCCGGACCGTACCGTCCGGATCGTAGCGGCCACACAACGGCAACCGGTTGTAATAGACGATCTGGGCCTTAATCTGGACCTGCAGCCGCTCGGCCTGACGCCGTATCGCCTCCAGCTCGCCCATGGCCCTGGCGTGGGCTTGGCGGATAGACGGGCCGTATGCCTTGTCGATGGCCACGCTGTAGGTCAACCAATAGTCGAGGATTTCCAGCTTCCCGCGGGCAAGCTCAGCCAGACGTTCGGCTTCGACCAGTTCAACCTGCAATTCCAACAGGCGTTGAGCGACAGCCGCGTCCTGACAAACGGAGGTCAACCGGTCGAGTTTGGCGGCTTTTTCGCTCAGCGTCGCGGCTGGCTTGCGGACGGCCGCCACGTTGTCGCCGATAAACCTCATCAGTTCGGCGTCATTGACCTCCATCGCCGGCTGGGCTCTCAGGGCGGATCCCCCCAGCCCCATCGGCGCCAAGGTCAGGGCGACGGCCAGGCACACCCCATTGAAGCGGATACCCACGACGACCTCCTGCGCATAACGCCGATATGCGAGAGGTTAACGCCTTATCGGCTGGGCTCCTAGCCTACCGCGGGTCGAAGCGCCCCTCGCGGGCCAGGTTGCCGAACTTGGTCAGGTCGGCGTTGAAGTGCAGCTTCACCGTGCCGATGGGGCCGTGGCGCTGCTTGCCGATGATGACCTCGGCCAGGTGGTGGACCTTGTCCATGTCCTCCTGCCAGGTGAGGTGTTCGGGGGTGCCTTCGCGGGGCTCGGCGCGGCCCAGGTAGTAGGCCTCGCGATAGACGAACAGCACCATGTCGGCGTCCTGCTCGATGGAGCCGGATTCGCGCAGGTCGCTGAGCTGGGGCTTCTTGTCCTCGCGGTTCTCCACTTGGCGCGACAGCTGCGACAGGGCCAGGATCGGCACCGACAGTTCCTTGGCCAGGGCCTTGAGCCCCTGGGTGATCATGCTCACCTCCTGGACCCGGTTGTCGGACTTGCCGTCCCCGCCGGTGACCAGCTGCAGGTAGTCGACCACGATCATGTCCAGCCCGTGCTGGCGCTTGAGCCGCCGCGCCCGCGCCGCCAGCTTGGCGATGGACAGGCCGCCGGTGTCGTCGATGAACAGCGGCGCCGAGGCGATCTCCTGGGCGGCGTCGCGCACCAGGCCGAACTCCTGGGCGTCGATCTCGCCCTTGCGCACGCGGTCGGAGGGGACGCCCGACACCTCGGCCAGCACCCGGGCGGCCAGCTGGTCGGCGGACATTTCCAGGGAGAAGAAGGCGACCACCCCGCCGTTGGTGGTCTTCTTGGACCCGTCGGGCAGGATCTCGAAGGCGTAGCTCTTGGCCACATGGTAGGCGATGTTGGTGGCCAGGGCGGTCTTGCCCATGGACGGTCGGGCCGCAAGGATCACCAGGTCGGAGCCGTGCAGCCCGCCCAGCATGCGATCCAGGTCGATCAGGCCGGTGGAGATCCCCGACAGGCCGCCGTCGCGATTGAAGGCCTCCGCCGCCGCCTCGATGGCCCCGGTCAGGGCGTCGGAGAAGCTGATGAAGCCCGTCGAGGTCCCGCCGGTCTCGGCCAGGGTATAGAGCTGCTGCTCGGCGGACTCGATCTGGTCGCGGGCGGTCTGTTCGGCGTCGGCCTGGGCGGCGGCGGCGATCTCGCCGCCGATGCGGATCAGGTCGCGGCGCAGGGCCAGGTCGTAGATCACCCGGCCGTAGTCGGCGGCATTGGCGGCCGGGGGGGCGCGGTCGACCAGGTCGGCGAAATAGCGCAGCCCGCCCAGGGCCTCGAAGGCCGGATCGCGGCGGAACCGCTCCATCAGGACAATCGGCTCGGCCAGCAGACCCTTGCGGATATGCTCCTCCATGGCCGCGAACAGGCGCTGGTGGAAGGGCTCGTAGAAGTGACGCGGCTGCAGCTGGTCCGACAAACGCTCATAGGCGGCGTTGTCGAACAGCACAGTTCCCAGCAGGGCCTGTTCGGCTTCGATGTTGGCAGGCGCCTGGGCGGGCTGCGGTTCGGCGGAGCGCAGGTCGAGGGTGGGGACGATGGTCATGGGTTACCGATAGCTTAACGCCCGCTCCGGGGGCATGCGGCAAACACGGTCCATCCCCAGCAAATCGGGAAGCTGGGGATATCTGCGCGGCGCCCGCAACCGATCACGCATTCGTGCGCTCATGCCTTGGGAACAATCATTTTGAGGGTATTGAAATGCGTATCGCCATCGCCAGCGCCATCGCCGTGGCCGCCCTGTCGCTCGCCGCCTGCGAGAGCAAGGCCGACAAGGCCGCCGAAGCCAAGACCGACGCCATGAAGGAGTCCACCGAGGTCAAGGCCGACGCCATGGAAAACAAGGCCGACGCCGTCGACGCCACGGATGCTCCCGGCTCCGAAGCCAAGGCCGACGCCATGGAGAAACAGGCCGACACCATGCGCGACCAGACCGACGCCAAGGCCGACGCCATCGAACAGGCGGCCGGCAAGAAGGACTAATCCGCCCTCGAGGCTGATGCGCGGCCGCCCCCGGATATGCGGGGGCGGCCGTTGCAATTTTCGTCGCACGCCCCCGGCGTCGCGCGCTAGAAGGTTCCGTCGCGAATCCGCGCCCGGGAGCCCTCATGTCCATCACCCTGTCTCAAGCCTGCGTCCCCGTCTTCATCCAGGGCCTCACCGGCCTGAAGGGCGTGCTGGCCAAGGCCGCCGCCCACGCCGAGGCGCGCAAGATCGACCCCAACGCCCTGCTGCAGGCGCGCCTGTTCCCCGACCAGTTCGCCCTGCCGCTGCAGGTGCAGATCGCCGCCGACTTCGCCAAGGGCGCGGTGGCGCGCCTGGCCGGTCAGGAGCCCCCCGTGTTCGACAATGTGGAGACCAGCTTCGCCGAGCTGCAGGACCGCATCGACCGCACCCTGGCCTTCATCAAGAGCGTCGACGTCAGCCGCATCGACGGCCAGGAAGACCGCGACATCACCCTGGTGCGCCGCGGCGAGAGCAGCGTGGTCAAGGCCCAGCCCTATCTGATGGAGCAGGCCCTGCCCAACTTCTGGTTCCACGTCACCACCGCCTACGCGCTGATGCGCCACAACGGAGTGGAGGTCGGCAAGAAAGACTTCCTGGCCGCCCAATGAAGGCCGCTCTGATCGCGGTCGCCCTGGCCGCCTTCGCCCTGCCGGCGCTGGCGCAAACCCCCGCACCCTCGGCCAAGGACGAGATCTGGGCCCTGGAGCAGGCCATCTACGCCGGCCGCGCCAGCGGCGACATGTCGGCCTATGTGGACCACACCTCGCCGCAATACCTGTCCTGGCCGCCCACGGCGACCCGGCCCATGGGCCCGACCGAGCTGAAGGCCGGGGCCGCCACCGTGCGCCGCGACTCCAAGGAGCAGCTGGTCATGGAGCTGACGGGCTTCACCCAGCACGGGGAGACGGCGATGATCTATTACAAGACCCATCGCACCCGCCGCATGGACGGGACCCCCAGCGACGACCATTTCGAGACCACCCACACCTGGGTGCGCGACGGCGGTCAGTGGCGGGTGCTCGGCGGCCTTGCCCGGCAGATGGACGGGGCGAAGAACCTGGCCCCGAAGCCCTGACGCCTCAGAGGCCGGAAGCGCGGCGAATGGGCGCCGCGAATCCGGCCATCCGTGCGATGGTGGCCGGCCCTAAGGAAATTCGATGTTCGCGCGCAATCCCTGGCTGAAGCTGACCTACGACGCCATCCAACTCGGGATGGAGGCCCAGACCGTGATCGGCCTGCGGGTGATGAAGGCGATGACCGGAGGCCCCGGCGCCAACGCCGAGGCCAGCCGCATGATCACCGAAAAGATCGAGGCGACCATGGAGCTGCAGACCAGCCTGATGGCCAACGCCCTCAACGAGCCCCATGTGGGCGCCACCAAGGCCGTCGCCATGTACCGCAAGAAGGTCCAGGCCAACCGCAAGCGGTTGATGAACGAATAGCGCGACCGCGACCTATCCCATAGATCGTCATCCTGGGGGGCGCCTCTGCGCGAGCCCAGGACCCAACAGCGAAAACCTTACCGTGCGGCGCGTTGAGCGTGGAGCTGCTTGGTCCCGGATGAGTCCGCTTCGCGGCTCTCCAGGATGACGGCGGACAGGGGTGCGCGATCTATCAAAAAAGACCGTCATCCTGGGGCGCGCTCTTGCGCGACCCCAGGACCCAGCAGCGAAAACCTTACCGTGCGGCGCGTTGAGCGTGGCGCTGCTGGGTCCCGGATGAGTCCGCTTCGCGGCTCTCCAGGATGACGGCGACTCAGTGGCTGTCGGCGGAGATCTCTTCGAGGGTGTGGCCCACCACCTTGGCGCCGTAGTCGGTGGCGATGTCGCCCAGGGACAGGATCCCGGCGAGCTTGCCCTTGTCGTCGGTGACGATCAGTCGGCGCAGCTGGTGGCTGGCCATCTGGGCGGCGGCGTCGGCCAGGTTGTCGTCCTTGCCGCAGCTCTGCACATCCTCGGACATCACCGCCGAGATCGGGCCGCCGAGGTCGCCGCCGACGGCCGCTACGCGCAGGACGATGTCGCGGTCGGTGACCAGGCCGATGACCTTGCCGTCCTCGAACACGGGGACCGCCCCGGTGTCGACCTCGAGCATGATCTTGGCCACGGCCTGGATGCTGTCGGTGGGGGAAGCGGTGACGACCTGGGCCGTCATGGCGTCGCTGACTTTCACGCGGGGGATTCCTTCATGTGGTCGGGGCGTGCTGAGAGAACCCCTCCCGAACGGGGACGTTCCGCGCCACGTCCCCCTACGGCGCCGGCGGGTGCGCCAACGCCGCGACCAGGGGCCCCGCATCCGGCGCGCCGTCCAGGCCCATCACCAAGCTGGCGATCCGCCCCGCCTGCGCCCCGCCCCAGGCCGCCCCGGCCAGGGCGTCGAACTTGGCCCTGACCTCGGCCGGGCTGTAGGGGTCTTCCGCGTCGCCCCGGTTGAACACCGTCCGCGCCTCCAGGCGCCGCCCGTCCTTCAGCACCACCGCCACCCGCGCCGGCCGCTGCGTCGGGAAGGCGGCCGTGTAGGCGGGGTCCTCGTGGATCCTCACCCGCGCGATGAGGGCCGCGACCCGGGGGTCGGCCAGGGCCTGAGCCTGGAACGCCGGAACCGACGCGGACCCGTGCACCAGGCTGGAGGCCAGGGCGAAGGGCAGCGAGAACTTGGCCGCCAGGGTCGTCTGCGGCGCCGGATTGTCGAGCTGGGCGCTCAACGCATAGCCGTGGACCTCGATCGCCGCGATGTCCTCGGCGCGCAGGGGCTCCGGCGCCGCCGCCCGCGCCTGGTCCAGAGCATCCAGCGCCCCGTGCAGGTAGCGGCAGGCGGCGTGGCGCTTGAAATAGTTGCGGGTGATCTCCCAACGCACGCCCAGGTCCAGCGTCATCTGCGTCGGATCGAAGGCCTCGCCCGAGACCGCGCCGAACACGCTGGCCACCCCGTCCGCCTCGCCGGTGAAACCGCTCTTGTGCATCTGCCAGGCCAGCAGCCCGAGCTGGTTGGCGGCGCCGCAATACATGTTGCGCACCGTCGCCCCCTCCATGATCGTACGGCGGCTGCTGGCGATGGTCAGGTCGGCAGCGATGTTCACCGTGGCGGCGATATCCGCCGCCGACCCGCCGCTGAGCCTGGCCACCGCGAGGCCCGCGCCCACCGTCCCCCAGGTGCCGTGCGGGTGCATGGACATGCGCCGCGTCGAGGCGATGCCGACTCGCGCGCCAAGGTCGTAGCCGAGCACGAGGGCGGTCAGAAAGTCCGCCCCGCTCACGGGCCGGCTCGCCGCCACGGCCAGCAGGGCCGGAATGACATGCACCCCCGGGTGGCCGCCGCTGTACTGATTGCCCTCGTCCAGCTCCAGCATCGTCCCGGCGGCGCCGTTGAGCAGGCAGGCGGTTCCGGCCGCGCGCCGGACGCCGGCGCCGATCACCGGGACCGGGCCCGTATCGCCGCCAAGCGCTTCGCTCAGGCGCCGCATCTCCGGCTCGCCCATGCCCGCGGCGATCACCCCGAGGGTGTCCAGCAGCACCAGCTTGGCCTGGTCGACCACCGCCGCGGGCAGGTCTGCGGCCTCCAGGCCGGCCGCGAACGCGCTCCACGGCGGGAGCCAGCCCACGCCCCGGGCGGCCAGCATTTCCGTGACCGGCGGCAGGCTCCTGTTGGTCGTACTCACCCTGGCGCTCCTTGCCCCGATCGGACAGTCGTCATAGTTGATAGGCCAAGGTCGCATTGGCGGCTGCCCCTCCGCAACCGAACGGCTTTCGCATGACCGCTCCCACCGACGACCACGGCCACGACCACGCCGCCGATGCGCCGCCGCACGACCACTGGCGCGAAACCGGCGTGCGGGTCATTCCCGCCGGCTCCCTCGACGCCAACACCGTCCAGACCCCCGGGATGAACCGCGCCGCCGCCATCGATTTCGCGCGGGTGGGCGCCCAGAAGATCTGGGCCGGCACCGTCCATATCCACCCAAACGCCAAGACCGGCGCCCACCACCACGGGCCGCTGGAAAGCGTCATCTACATCGTCAAGGGACGCGCCCGCATGCGCTGGGGCGAGGCGCTGGAATTCACCGCCGAGGCCGGCCCCGGCGACTTCATCTATGTGCCGCCCTACGTCCCGCACCAGGAGATCAACGCCTCCACCGACGAGACCCTGGAGTGCGTGCTGGTGCGCAGCGACAACGAGGCGGTGGTGGTCAACCTCGATATCGAGCCGGCCGAAAAGGTCGAGGAAGTCGCCTGGATCGACCCGATCCACAAGGCGTAGGGCGGGCGGCGGCGTCCAACCGGCCTGCTCCCTTGGCCGTCATCGTCCAGGCCGACCGGACGACCCACGGGCGCAACCTGACCGCGCCGATCTGAGCGTCGAGGCCGGCGCAGCTGGGTCGTCCGGTCAAGCCGGACGATGACGAGCGCCCCTACGGCTTGAGCGTCCCCAGATAGGCGATCAGGTCCCCGCGGGTCGCGGCATTGGGCACCGCGGTGGGCATGCGCGATCCGGGGATCTCGGCCGTCGGCTGGGTCAGAAAGCGATCCAGCGAGGCGGCGTCCCAGGTCAGGCCCTTGGCGGCGGCGGCGCGGAAGCCGGGGGAATAGTCGAAGGCGGGATCGGCGGCAGCCTTGCGCCCCGTCACCCCCGCGAGGTTGGGCCCCATGGCGCTGCCGGCGCCCGTGGCGACCTGGTGGCAGACCCGGCACTGCTGGTTGAAGGCCTTCTTGCCGGCGGCGGCGTCCTGCGCGGCCGCGGCGCCCGGCAAGGCGATGAGCAGCGCGCCTATCGCCAGGCCAGCCAGGGGCTGCGGTCTCATCGGTTTCATCATAACGCTCACGCCTTCTTCCTCATCGGCAAACACCCGCTCACCAGGCCAGGATGCGGTCGCCCAGCAGACGACCGAAGGTCACCGCGGAGCCCACCATCGAGCCGCCCAGGTAGCCGTTGCCGAACACCCCGGCCCCCATGATCTCGCCGGCGGCGTAGAGGTGGGGGATCGGCTTGCCGTTGGCGTCCAGCACCCTCAGCTGCGTGTCGGTGTCGATGCCGCCAAAGCCCAGCACCGAGATGCCGTAGTGCCGGACGGCATAGAAGGGCGCCTCGGCGATGGGGGCGGGCATGTGGGCGCGGTCGAACACGTCGCTGCCGACCTTCTGGCCGGCGTTGTAGCGCGCCACGGTGGTCGCCAGGGCCTTGGGGTTCAGGCCGCAGGCCTCGGCGAGGCCCTCCAGGGTGTCGGCGCGCTGGAAGTCGTCGTGCGTCTGGAAGGCGCGCTCGACCTTGTCCTCGGGCCAGCGGAAGAAGTTGGGCGATTCGCGCCGGGCCCGGGCGTCGAAGACGATCCAGAACGAGGCGTCCGGCTGGGCCAGCAGCAGCCGCTCGCGCATGTCCGGATCGGTGCGGTCCTCGGACATGAACCGCTCGCCGTTCATGTTGACGAAGATCTCCCAAGGCTTGCGGAACACGGCCGAATTGAGGGTGTGCAGCCAGTAGGTCTCCGGGGCGTCGATATCCACCGTGCCGCCGACGGTGGGCAGGAAGTTTTCCGCATTGCGCACCTGGGCGCCCAGGGCCCGCGCCGCGGTGATGCCGTCGCCCTGGGAGTGCGGCCAGGCGTGGACCCGCTTGGGCCGGCCGTGCTGCTCCATCCAATAGTCGTCGCTGGCCGCGTAGCCGCCGGTGGTGAGGACCACGTTGCGCGCCGTGATGAGCACATCGGCGCCGTCCGGACCCCGCGCCGTCAGCCCGGTGGCCGCGCCGCTCTCGTCGGTGGTCACCGCCGTCATGCGGGTATTGAGCATCGGGGTGATCTGGCCGTCCGCCACGGCCTTCTCGACCAGGGGGCGCAGGGTTTCGATATAGGCGAGGCCGCCGGTGGGCGGGGTGTAGATGCGCGCGGCGTCATAAGGTTCGTGCGCGTTGTTCATGCCGGGCTGGTTGTCGCCGAACTGAAGCCCGCTATCGAGGAGCCATTCCAGGCTGTCGGCGGCGTTGTCGATCCACAGCTTGAGCTTCGGCTCGTCGCACGAGCCGTGCACGATGCGGATGCAGTCGTCGAGGTGCTGCTGGGGCGAATCAGAAATGCCCTTGGCCGCCTGGACGCGCCCGCCGGCCGCCGACAGGCTGCCGCTGGACAGGTGGAGGGTGCCGCCGATCACATCGGCCGCCTCGACCAGCAGCACCTGCGCGCCTCGCGCCGCCGCCGCCAAGGCCGCCGGGAGACCCGCCGTCCCGGCCCCGACCACCGCTACGTCCCACACCTTGTCCATGCCTGTCCCCGAACTGCTTTATCGAGGCTAGACCCGGCTTGTCGCGGCCGGTCAAGCGCCGACACGCCCGTCTCCGACAAGCGAAGGCGGAAGGGCCGGCTTTGCGCCGACGGCGTGTCGGCCTAGAAGCCCAGGCATGTCGCAACGCGCCCGCCTGACCGTCGACCTCGACGCCCTCGCCGCCAACCATGCCCTCCTGCGAAGCCAGGCCGGAGCGGCCGAGGTCGCCCCGGTGGTGAAGGCGGACGCCTACGGCCTGGGCGCCGCCCGGGTGGCGACGCGGCTGTGGACGGAGGGCGCGCGGCGCTTCTTCGTGGCCCGGCTCGAGGAAGGCGAGGCCCTGCGCGAGGCGCTGGGGCAGTTCGAGGCGACCATCTACGTCCTGGACGGAGCCACCGCCGGCGGCGCCCGTCGCCTGGCGGCCGCGCGGCTGACCCCCGTCCTCAACAGCCTGGCGCAGATCGAGGAATACGCCGCCTTCGCCCGCGGCCGGGACTCCCCCCTGCCCTGCGGCGTGCACATCGACACCGGCATGAACCGGCTGGGCCTGCGGACCGAGGAGGCGGCGACCCTGGGTCAGAGCGATCGGCTGGCCCCGCTGGCGGTAGGCCTGCTGATGAGCCACCTGGCCTGCGCCGGCGACGACGACGATCCCATGAACGCCCGCCAGGTCGGCCGCCTGCGCGCCGCCCGGGCCCTGTTTCCCGGAGCCAAGGTCAGCCTGGCCAATTCCGCCGGGACCTTCATGGGCGAGGCCTTCGCCTTCGACCTCGTGCGGCCGGGGATCACCCTGTATGGCGGCGGCCCCCATGAGCGGCCGGACCGGCGGGTGCGGGCGGTGGCTGCCTATGAGGCGCCCATCCTGCAGGTGCGGGCGGTGTCGCGCGGAGAGAGCGTCGGCTATGGCGCGGCCTATACCGCCGAGGCGGGCATGCGGGTGGCGATCGTCGCGGCGGGCTATGCCGACGGGGTGTTGCGCTCATCGAGCCCGGCCGGAGCGGTATGGTTCGACGGGGCGCTGCGCCCCCTGCTGGGGCGGGTGTCGATGGACCTGATCGCGGTGGACGTCACCGGCTGCGAGGCCGCCATCCCGGGGGCGATGGTCGAGATCGTCGGCCCCAACCGCCTGATCGACGACGCGGCGGCGGCGGCGGGCACCATCGCCTATGAGGTGCTGACCCGCCTGGGGGCGCGGGCGGAGCGGGTCTATTTGGGGTAGGCGGTCAACCTACCACCAGAATCCGCACTCCCCGCGGAAGCGGGGACCCAGACTATCAGCGGCCGCCGCGCTGGGGGCAAAGCCTGGGTCCCCGCTTCCGCGGGGAATGCGGGATTGGGATTGCCTAGGGCTCGTAGGCGTGCGCCCCGCCCCACGGATCGGTGACCTCGTCGCCCTCCAGGTATCCCGGCCCCACCGGGACCTTGCCGTGGCCGCCGGGGATGTCGAGGACGTACGTAGGCTGGCAGAGGCCCGACAGGTCCCCGCGGATCGCGCGCATCAGCGCCTGCCCCTCCTCCAGGGTCGTGCGGTGGTGGGCGGTGCCGGGGGCGAGGTCGGCGTGATGCAGGTAGTAGGGCTTGATGCGGGTCTCGACGAAGGCGCGCATCAGGGCTCCCAGCACCGCGGGATCATCGTTGACGCCCCGCAGCAGCACGCTCTGGCTGACCATCGGCAGGCCGGCGTCGATCAGGCGCGCGCAGGCGGCGCGGGCGGCCGGGGTCAGCTCGTCAGGATGGTTGGCGTGCAGGGCGACCCACACCGCGCGGCCGGGGACCGTGAGCGCCTCGACCATGTCCGGGGTGATGGCCTGGGGCGAGACGGCGGGCACGCGGGTGTGCAGGCGGATCACCCGGACGTGGTCGATGGCCGCCAGACTCTGCATCACCGCGCGCAGGCGGCGGGGCGACAGCACCAGGGGATCGCCGCCGGTGAGGATCACCTCCCAGACCTGCGGCCGGGCGGCGATATAGGCCAGGGCGGCGTCCAGGGCCGGCGGCGACAGGGTCTCGGCCTGGGGGCCGACCATCTCGCGGCGGAAGCAGAAGCGGCAATAGACGGCGCAGGTGTGGGTGATCTTGAGCAGCACCCGGTCGGGGTAGCGATGGACGACGCCCTCCACGGGGCTATGGGCCTGATCGCCGATCGGGTCGGCCCGTTCTGCGGGGCTGACGTCCATCTCGCGCGGGTTGGGCACGAACTGGCGGGCGATGGGCGGGCGGTGGGCCAGCTCGGCCATGGCCGGGGTGATGGCGATGGCGTAGCGGGCGGCGACGTCGCGCAGGGCGGGCAGGCGGCTTTCGGGGATCAGGTCGGCGCCCGCGAGGGCCTGGAGGGTGCGCAGGGTCATGGGGGTGTCCTTAGCACGCCAGGCCCCCTCGTCGTGCCCCTGGGAGCGCCGCCGAAACAGGTGTATGCTGGGCCCGTCTTGGGTCGCGGTTGCGTCCATGAGCGGACAGCGGTCGGACCCTGCAACGGGCAGGAGCCAAGCCGTGGCCATCAGAAACCCCTTCGAACTGACCCTTGAACAACTGTCGTCGGCCACCGCCGACCTCAGCCACTGGCGACCGCCTCAGCACCAGGCGGCCGGCCGAACGGCGCCCTTGCCGGCGGCGCGGCGGATCGGCCTGGCCGACCTGAAGGACTGCCTGGTGAAGGCCGTGGGCGACATGGGCGCCTACCGCACCGACGTGATCTTCCTGTGCCTGATCTATCCGGTGGCGGGCCTGATCCTGGGGGCCGCCGCCCTGAACGCCGACCTGGTGCCGCTGCTGTTCCCCCTGGCCGCCGGTTTCGCCCTCTTGGGCCCGGTCGCCGCCCTCGGCCTCTACGAGATCAGCCGGGTGCGCGAGCAGGGCCGTGAGGTGGTCTGGACCGACGCCTTCGAGGTGCTCCGCTCCCCCGCCCTGCCCGCCATAGCCGCCCTGACGGCGGTGCTGGTGGGTCTGTTCGCCGTCTGGCTGCTGACGGCTTACGGCATCTTCATGGCCACCGTGGGCCCCGAGGCCCCGGCCTCCCTCGGCGCCCTGATCACCGACACCGTCACCACCCCGGCCGGCTGGGCGATGCTGACCATCGGCATGGCGGCCGGCTTCGGCTTCGCGGTGGTGGTGCTGGCGATCGGGGCGATCTCCTTCCCGCTGCTGCTGGATCGCGACGTGCCCATGGGCGCGGCGGTGAAGGCGTCGGTGCAGGCGATGGCCGCCAACCCCGTGACCATGGCCGCCTGGGGGCTGGTGGTGGCGGCGGGCCTGGTACTGGGTTCCCTCCCCGCCCTCGCCGGGCTGATCGTCACCGTGCCCGTGCTGGGCCACGCCACCTGGCACCTGTATCGCAAGCTGCTGCCCGCCTGACGCGCCGGCGGTTCGCGCCCCGTCGCGCTTGACGGGGCGCGCGCCCTGCCCCACCTGCGGGGCATGAGCGACATACCGACCCTCGACGGCCCCTCCGTTGCGCCCGCCTCGGGCGGCCCGCCCACCTCCGTGGTCGTGCTGCTGCACGGCTATGGCTCGAACGGCGACGACCTGATCGGCCTAGTCCCCTATTGGCGCGCCGCCCTGCCCGACACCCTGTTCGTCTCGCCCAACGCCCCGCAGGCCTGTCCGGGGTCCATGGGCGGCTACCAGTGGTGGCCCCTGACCAGCCTGTCGCCGCAGGCCCGGGCCGCCGGGGTGCGGATTTCGGCCCCGGCGTTGAACGCCTATATCGACGACCTTCTCGCCCGCCACGGCCTGGCCGAGGACCGGCTGGCCCTCGTCGGCTTCAGCCAGGGCACGATGATGGCCCTGCACGTCGGCCCTCGCCGCGAGCGCGCCATCGCCGGCATCGTCGGCTATTCGGGCATGCTCGCCGACCCCGAGGCCCTGGCCGCCGAGACGCTCACCCGCCCGCCGGTGCTGCTGGTCCACGGCGACGCCGACCAGGTCCTGCCGGTGGCCGCCCTGCGCCAGGCCGAGGCCGCGCTGACCCCCCTGGGCTTCGACGTCGCCACCCACGTCTGCCGCGGCCTCGGCCACAGCGTCGACGAGGCCGGCCTGACCCTGGGCCGGGACTTCCTCCTGCAGAGGCTGGGGTAATTCGGGGACACTATACTTAATGCGATACGCATTAAGTATAGTGTCCCCGAATTACGGACTCGCCACAGGCGTCCACAGCACCTGCTCGATGTGCTCGGCGCCCACCGCCAGCATCACCAGGCGGTCGAAGCCCAGGGCGCAGCCGCTGGCCTCGGGCATGTGCGCCAGGGCGGCGAGGAAGTCCTCGTCGAGGGGATAGCTGGAGCCGTAGACGCGGGCCATCTCGGCCATTTCGGCGTTGAAGCGGCGGCGCTGCTCCTGGGGGTCCGTCAGTTCGCCGAAGGCGTTGGCCAGCTCCACCCCGCACGCATAGAGCTCGAACCGCTCGGCGACGCGGGGATCGCGGGGACTGCGACGGGCCAGGGCCGCCTCGGCGACGGGGTAGTCATAGAGGATGGTCGCCCGCCCCTGCCCCAGGTGAGGCTCCACCCGGCCGGCGATCAGGCGGCTGAACAGGTCGGCCCAGGTGTCCTCGGCGTCGACGCGCTCGCCCACGGAGCGGGCGGCCGCGGCCATGGCCTCGCGGTCGGTGGCCCCGTCCGGCGCCATGGTGGCCAGCAGATCGATGCGGGCGTGGCGCTCGAAGGCCTCCGCCACGGTGATCCGCTCCGGCGGCAGGCGGGGGTCGCAGCGGCGGCCCCGCCAGGTCAGCGCCGGCGCCGCCACCGTGTCGGCGGCCAGGGCCAGCAGGGCGGCGCAGTCGTCCATCAGCGCCTCATAGGGCGCGCCGGCGCGGTACCATTCGAGCATGGTGAACTCCGGATGGTGCAGCGGCCCGCGCTCGCGATTGCGCCACACCCGGGCGAAATCGAAGATCGCGGACTCCCCGGCCGCCAGCAGCCGCTTGCAGGCGAATTCGGGTGAGGTGTGCAGGTAAAGGCGCGCGGTCTCTCCCCCTGGCCCCACCAGTTCGGTGGCGAAGGCGTGCAGGTGCGCCTCGTTGCCGGGGGACACCTGCAGGGCGGCGGCCTCGACCTCGGTGAAGCCCCCGGCCTCGAACCAGGCGCGCAGGGCCGCCTTGATCCGGCCCCGGGCCAACAGGCGTGGGCGGCGGTCGCGGTGGCGCTCGGGGCTCCACCAGGGCGTGGGGGCGGTCAAGGCGGCGGTCTCCATCTAAGGCGCCGGGTCTAGCGCAACGGCGCCGGATCGCTATAGGTGCGGGCAAACCATCCTATGAGGAAGACATCGTGCCGAAGGTAGCCGCCAGTTCGCTGCGCAAGGGCAATGTCGTCGATCTCGACGGCAAGCTCTATGTCGTGCTGAACGCCGACAACATCCACCCCGGCAAGGGCACGCCGGTGACCCAGCTGAACATGCGCCGGATCTCCGACGGGGTGAAGGTGGCCGAGCGCTATCGCACCACCGAGACGGTGGAGCGGGCCTTCGTCGACCAGCGCGAGCACACCTTCCTGTATCAGGACGGCGAGGGCTACCACTTCATGAACCCGGAGACCTACGACCAGGTGGTGGCGCCCGAGGACGTGGTCGGCGACATGGCCGCCTACCTGCAGGAGGGGATGCTGGTGCAGCTGTCGACCCACAACGACGTGCCCATCGCCCTGGAACTGCCCCGGCTGGTGACCCTGGAGATCGCCGACACCGAGCCGGTCGTGAAGGGCCAGACGGCGTCGGGCTCCTACAAGCCCGCGACCCTGACCAACGGCCACCGCATCATGATCCCCCCCTACATCACGGCGGGGACGCGGGTGGTGATCCTCACCGAGGACGGCTCCTACCAGGAACGCGCCAAGGACTGACAGCGGGCGCCGGCGAAGGCTCTTTCGGGGCGGCGGCCGACTCTTGTCTTCGGCGCATAAGCTGTGCTGTGCTGCGCTGTGAAATGTTCTCGGCCTGGGCCGGCGGCAGCCGCCGAGGCGCGAACTGACCCCAGGAGAATCCCATGTCTCGTCCTGTGACGCTTACCCTGGCCGCCTTTGTCGCGGCCCCCCTTCTGCTGGCCGGCGCCGTCGGTCGCGCCGACGGCGCCGCGCCGGATACCGTCGAACGTGGGCGGTATCTCGTGTCCATCATGGACTGCGCCGGCTGCCACAACACCGGCGCCTTCTCGCCCGCCCCCGAGCAGGGGTATCTGCAGGGGGGCACGATCGGGTTCGAGGTTCCCGGCCAAGGGGTCGTCTACCCGCCGAACCTGACGCCGCACCCGGACGCGGGCCTTGGCCGGTGGTCCTCGGCCCAGATCATCGCCGCCCTGCGCACCGGCGTGCGACCGGACGGGCGCATCCTCGCCACCGCCATGCCCTGGCAGGGCTACGCCAAGGTGACCGACGCGGACGCCCAGGCGATCGTCGCCTATCTGAAGTCCCTGCCCCCGTCCGATCACCGGGTCCCGGGCCCATCAGCGCCGGAGGCGGCGCCGGCGCCCTATCTCACGGTCAAGGCGCCCGGCGGCCAGTAAGGCGGGGCCCTAGCCGACACGGCGGGCGGCGGTGATCTTGATCGGGGCCTTGAGCATCTCGCCCTTCATGCCAGGCGGGCCGCCGGCGCCGGTGGGGAGGGCGAGGATCTTCCTGACCACGTCCATGCCCTCGACCACCTGGCCGAAAGCGGAGAAGCCGAGGTTGTCGCCCTTGGCCGCCGGGTCAGCGTCGAGGTAGGGCGAGTCGCCGACGCAGATGAAGAAGTCGGCGGTGGCCGAGCCGGGGGCGTGGCGGCCCATGGAGATGGTCCCGTCCAGGTGCTTCAGGCCCGTCTTCGTCGTGCTCTCGTGGCGGACCGGCGGCAGGATCTTGGCTGGGTCGTTCTGCAATCCGCCCTGGATGACGCCGTAGGTCGGGTCCCCGGGCGCCCGCGAGGCCCGATAGAAGGTCGCGCCGTCGAAGCGCTTCTGGTCGACGTAACGCAGGAAGTTGGCGGTGGTCAGGGGCGCCTTGGCGGCGTTGAGGTCCAGCACGATAGCGCCTTGAGGGGTGCTCAGGCGCACGCGAACCATGCCCTCGGCGGGGGCGGCCAGGGGTTGGGGCGCGGCCGGCGCGGGGGCCTGGGCGAGGGCCGGCGCGGCGAAGGCGGCCAGGGCTGCGAGGAGGACGGCGCGGCGGATCAGGGTCATGCGCGGACTGTAGCGGCGTGACGGCGGCCTCGCCAGCGGTTCGCCCCCTCCACCCCTTCGGGGTCCCCCTCCCCCGCGAAGAGCGGGGGAGGATAAGGGCGCTCTATCCTCCCCCATCCCGAAGAGGATGGGGGAGGTGGTCCGGAGGACCGGAGGGGGCGAGCTACAAGCGCCGCGCCCCTTCCCTGCGCCCCCTCCACCTTCGGGGTCCCCCTCCCCCGTCCTCTTCGGGACGGGGGAGGATAAGGCGCGGCCGCCGCGACATTGCGGCGCCGTGCAATCGCAGGCCAGCGCCCCATATGCGCTTCCCCGGGCGCTACAGTGCGACGACGCGGCCCAGGTGATTCGCGCGAGGAGCAACGCATGGCCCGGGACGGGGCGACCTACGTCTGCCAGTCCTGCGGTGCGGTTCACAACAAGTGGGCCGGCCAGTGCTCGGCGTGCCTGTCGTGGAACACCCTGGTGGAGGAGGCGGGCGCGCGTCAGCCGGGGGCCCTGGCGCCGACGCGGGCCAGCAAGACCCGTGGCCTGGCCTTCGAGACCCTGCAGTCGGAACTGGAAGCCCTGCCCCGGGTGATCACCGGAGTGGAGGAGTTCGACCGGGTGTGCGGCGGCGGCCTGGTGCCCGGCTCGGCGGTGCTGCTGGGGGGTGATCCCGGGGTCGGCAAGAGCACCCTTCTCCTGCAGGTCTGCGCCGCCGCGGCGATGCGCGGCGTGGCCTGCGCCTACATTTCCGGCGAGGAGGCGGTGGACCAGATCCGCGGCCGGGCCGGGCGCATGGGCCTGGCCGAGGCGCCGGTGAAGCTGGCGGCCGAGACCAACCTGCGCGACATCCTCGACGGCCTGAAGAAGGATCGGTTCGACCTCGTCGTCATCGACTCCATCCAGACCATGTGGTCCGACGCCCACGAGGCGGGGCCCGGCTCGGTCACCCAGGTGCGGGCGGCCACCGGCGAGCTGGTGAGGCTGGCCAAGAAGCGTGGGGTCTCCGTGATCCTGGTCGGCCACGTGACCAAGGACGGAGCCATCGCCGGCCCGCGGGTCATCGAGCACATGGTCGATGCGGTGATGTGGTTCGAGGGTGAGCGCGGCTATCCCTTCCGCATCCTGCGCGCCGCCAAGAACCGGTTCGGGGCCACCGACGAGATCGGCGTCTTCGAGATGGGCGACGCCGGCCTGCGCGAGGTGCGCAATCCCTCGGCCCTGTTCCTCGGCGAAGGCGGCGAGCGGGCCGCCGGCTCGGCGGTGTTCGCCGGCATCGAGGGATCCCGACCGGTGTTGGTGGAGGTGCAGGCCCTGGTGGCGCCCTCGGCCTACGGCACCCCGCGGCGCGCGGTGGTGGGCTGGGACTCCGGGCGCCTGGCCATGGTGCTGGCGGTGCTGGAGGCCCGGTGCGGCCTTGGCTTCGGACAGCGGGACGTGTACCTGAACGTCGCCGGCGGCTTGCGCATCAGCGAGCCCGCCGCGGACCTGGCCGCAGCGGCCGCCCTGGCGTCCTCGGCGCTGGACACGCCCCTGCCCCAGGACTGCGTCGTCTTCGGCGAGATCAGCCTGTCGGGCGAGATCCGCCCGGTGAGCCGAATGGAGGCGCGCCTGAAGGAAGCGGCCAAGCTGGGGTTCGGACGGGCCTTCGGGCCGTCGGCCGCCGCCGACGCCTCCGCCCTGCCGGTCATCGGCGTGGGCCGCCTGGCCGACGCCGTCGCCCGGATCGAGGGGGCGCGATGGACATGACCCTGTTCGACCTCATCGTCATCCTGATCCTGGCGGTCTCGTCGGTGATCGGGCTGGTGCGCGGCGCGGTGCGCGAGGTGATCACCGTCTTCGCCTTCGTCCTGGCCCTGGTGATCGCCATCTTCGCCCTGCGCTTCACCGGGCCCCTGGCCCGACAGGCCATCGACCCCGACTGGGCCGCGACCTTCGCCGCCGTCCTGGTGGTGCTGGTGGCCGCCTACATCCTCATCCGGGTGATGGGCGCGGGCCTGACCCGGCAGGTGCGCCAGATGCAGACCCTGGGGACCCTGGACCGGGTGGCGGGGCTGGGCTTCGGCCTTGTCCGGGGCTTGGCGGTGCTCGGCGTCTTCCACCTGGTGTTCCACATCGCCACGCCCCCGGACCGGGTGCCGCGGTGGATTTCCGGCGCCGCCCTCTATCCTTTGACAAGAACTTGCGCCAAAGCCCTGCAGAAACTTGCGCCCGAAGGCTCGGCGGTGGCCGGGAAGCTGGGGCCGCACCTGGAAAAGGCCGTACGCGAGGGCGCCGCCGACCCGCCCCCGGCTGCCGCCAAGGAGACCACGCGTTGATCATATCCGCCGCGGGACCGAATAATATCGTCCATGCCCCGAAGGTCCCCGAGCGGGATCCGGACGACGACCGGCCACGGCTGGAATGCGGCGTGTTCGGCGTCTTCGAGGTCGAGTCCGCCAGCGCCATCGCCGCCCTGGGCCTGCACGCCCTGCAGCACCGCGGCCAGGAGGCCTGCGGCATCGCCAGCTTCGACGGCCAGCGCTTCCACACCGAGCGGCACCTGGGCCTGGTGGGAGACGCCTTCGGCGGCGCCGACCTGGTCACGCGCCTGCCCGGACACACCGCCATCGGCCATTCCCGCTATTCCACCGCCGGCGGCAGCTTCCTGCGGAACGTCCAGCCGATGTTCGCCGACCTCGAGCACGGCGGCGTGGCCCTGGCCCACAACGGCAACCTGACCAACTTCCTGGCCCTGCACGACCGGCTGAAATCCGAAGGCGCCATCTTCCAATCGACCTCGGACTCCGAGGTGATTCTCCACCTGATCGCCCGCTCGCGAAAAACCAAGGTGGTGGACCGCTTCATCGACGCCCTCACCGAGATCGAGGGCGGCTACGCCCTGGTGGCGATGACCAACAAGAAGCTGATCGGCGTGCGCGACCCCCTGGGCATCCGGCCGCTGGTGCTGGGCGACCTGGACGGCAAGGCCGTCCTGGCGTCCGAGACCTGCGCCCTCGACATGATCGGCGCCCGCTTCGTGCGCGACATCGAGCACGGCGAGATGGTGGTCATCTCCGAGGACGGGATCGACAGCATCAAGCCGTTCCCCGCCGCCCACGCCCGGCCCTGTATCTTCGAATATGTCTATTTCGCCCGCCCCGACAGCGTGGTGAACGGCCGCTCTGTCTATGAGGTGCGCAAGCGCATGGGCCAGCGCCTGGCCGAGGAGACCGGCGTGCCCGCCGACGTGGTGGTCCCGGTGCCCGATAGCGGCGTGCCCGCCGCCCTGGGCTACGCCCAGGCCGCGGGCGTGCCCTTCGAGATGGGCATCATCCGCAACCACTATGTCGGGCGCACCTTCATCCAGCCCAGCCAGGGGGTGCGGGAGCTGGGGGTGCGCATGAAGCACAGCCCCAACCGCAGCGTGCTGGAAGGCAAGCGGGTGATGCTGATCGACGATTCCATCGTGCGCGGCACCACCTCGGTGAAGATCGTGCGGATGGTGCGCGAGGCGGGGGCCACCGAGGTGCACCTCCGCTCGGCCTCGCCGCCGATCATGTGGCCCGACTACTACGGCATCGACATGCCCGACCGCGAGAAGCTGATCGCCGCCAACAAGACCCTGGCCGAGATCGCCGCCTTCCTGGAGGTGGACAGCATGGGCTTCCTGTCCGTCGACGGCCTCTACTGGGCCATGGACAGCGGCCCGCGCAATCCCGAGCGTCCGCAGTTCACCGACCACTATTTCACCGGCGACTACCCCACCCGCCTGCTCGACCGCGAGATCGCGGAGGGCCGCAACGAGGTGGTCGACCGCCAGCTGTCGCTGCTGGTGAGCGCTTAATGAGCCCTCCCCCTCGATGGGGGAGGGTTGGGTGGGGGTGCGCGCGGGACGCCAGTGAGTTGGCGTCAGAGGCGCTGCCTCCTGCGCCGGCCTCCCAAGCCTCGGCTCGCGCACCCTCATCCCTGCCCTTCTCCCATCGAGGGAGAAGGGTTTGATATTGTCCTTCCTCCGCCGGTTCCGCATCGACCCCTACCTGCTGCTGCTGGTGGGCGTGCTGGTGCTGGCCAGCCTGCTGCCGGCGCGCGGCGTGGCCGACGCGGTGCTGGGCTGGATCACCGACGCGGCCATCGCCCTGCTGTTCTTCCTGCAGGGGGTGCGGCTGTCGCGCGAGGCGGTGATCAACGGCCTGGCGGCGGGGCGTCTGCACCTGCTGGTGGTGGTCTCGACCTATCTGCTGTTCCCGGCCCTGGCCCTGGCCCTCAACGCCACGGGCCTTCTGCCGCCGTCCCTGCGGCCGGGCCTGCTGTTCCTCGCCTGCCTGCCCTCGACCATCCAGTCCTCCATCGCCCTGGTGTCCATCGGCCGGGGCAATGTGGCGGCGGCGGTGTGCGCGGCGTCCCTGTCCAGCCTGCTGGCGGTGGTGCTGACGCCCCTGCTGGTGGGCCTGCTGATCCACAGCCAGGGGGGCGGCTTCTCCTGGGTGACCCTGAAGGCCATCGTGGTGCAGCTGCTGCTGCCCTTCGCGGTGGGCCAGCTGGCGCGGCCGCTCCTGGGCGCCTTCGTCGAGCGCCATCGGCGCATTCTGGGCTACGTCGACCGCGGCTCGATCCTGCTGGTGGTCTATTCGGCGTTCGGCCATGCGGTGGTCAACGGCGTCTGGCGCGAGATCGCCCCCCTGGACCTGGCCCGGATGATCCTGGCGGCCGTCATCCTCCTGGCCGTCGTGCTGGGCGCGCTCTACCTGGCCGCGCGGGCCCTGAAGCTGGCGCCCGACCAGGAGATCGTGGCGATCATCTGCGGATGCCAGAAGAGCCTGGCCACCGGGGCCCCCATGGCCGGGCTGCTGTTCCCCGCCGCCATGGCCGGGACGGTGCTGCTGCCGCTGCTGGTGTTCCACCAGGTGCAGCTGTTCGTCACCTCGGTCCTGGCCCAGCGCCACGGGGAGCGTCACGGGCAATAGGCGCTTGCGCCGCCGGGCGGGATGCCAATAAGGGGGCATGCAAACCTCCACCCTGCTTTCCGGCCGCCTGGCGGTCGTCACCGGCGCCTCGCGCGGCATCGGCCGGGCCTGCGCTCTGGGCCTGGCCGCGGCCGGGGCCCATGTCATCGCCACCGCCCGGGTCCAGGGCGCCCTGGAGGCCCTGGACGACGAGATCCTGGCCCTGACCGGCGAGCGCGCCACCCTCGTGCCCATGAACCTGCAGAACGGCGACGGCATCGACCAGCTGGGCCGCGCCATCTACGACCGCTGGGGCCGCCTCGACATCCTGGTGCACGCCGCCGGCATGCTCGGCGGCCTGGCGCCCACCTCCCATGCCGACGTCAAGACCTTCGAGCGGGTGCTGCAGGTGAACCTGACCGCGAGCTTCCGGCTGATCCGGTCGCTCGAGCCGCTCCTGGCCCAGTCGGACGCGGCGCGGGCGATCTTCCTGACCAGTAGCCTGGCGCGGCGGCAAAAGGCCTTCTGGGCCCCCTACGCCGCCAGCAAGGCGGGGCTGGAGGCCCTGGTGCGGTGCTGGGCGCTGGAGACCGATGACCGGCCGATCCGGCCGGTGCTGCTGGATCCCGGCGGCATGCGCACCCGGATGCGGGCCGAGGCCTATCCCGGCGAGGATCCCGACGACCTGCCCGACCCGATGCTGATCGCGCCCCTGGCGGTGGAGTTGGCGCGGCCGGACCTGACGCCCGATCTGCTGGTGGAGTTCAAGGTGTGGCAGGCGGCTCAGGGGTAACCCCCTCGCCCGTCATCGTCCGGCTTGACCGGACGACCCAGCAACATGACCTGACCGCTGCGGTCGATGCGGCGAGGGCCGCGGGACTGGGTCGTCCGGTCAAGCCGGACGATGACGATTGGGGGTCAGCAGCAGGCGCAGCCGCCGGCGTGTTTCTTCATGCCGCCCAGCCAGGCGGGGCTGGAGCCGCCGGCATCCGGCTTGGACGCCCCGCGCACCGAGGGGGCGGTCATGATCACCCGCGGGGCCTCGGCGGCGCAGGTCGGACAGGGCTCCGGTTCCTGGTAGCGCGCGATGGGCTTGAAGGCGGTGAAGGCGCCGTGGTCGGCGCACAGGTAGTCGTAGTTGGGCATGGCCCACATCTAGGAGCATCGACGGCCGGGGTCTAGGCCCGGGGCTTGGCGCGGGTGGTGGGCGCGGCGGCGGCGGGGTCCTCGGGCCACAGGTGGCGCGGGTAGCGGCCCTTCATCTCGGCGCGCACGTCCTTCCACGAGCCGCGCCAGAAGCCAGGCAGGTCGCGGGTGATCTGGATCGGCCGGTGGGCGGGGGAGAGCAACGCCAGGGTCAGGGGGACGTGGCCGCCGCCCACGGCGGGATGCTCGGCCAGGCCATAGAGCTCCTGCACCCGCACCTGCACCTGGGGACCGCCTTGCGCGCCGTAATCGATGAGCAGGCGCGAGCCGGTGGGCGCGGCCCAGCGTTCCGGCGCGAGGCGCTCCAGCGCCTGGCGCCGGTCCCAGGGCAGGCGATCGGCGAGGGCCTCGGCCAGGGCGGCCGGGGGGATGTCGGCGAGGTTGCGGCGGCCGGCGAGCAGGGGCGGCAACCAGGCGTCCAGGTCATCCATCAGGGCGTCGTCGCCGAGATCCGGCCAGCCCTCCCCCTCCAGGCGGCGCAGCAGCGCGACGCGGGCGCGCAGGCCAACCGCCGCCTCGCCCCAGGGCAGGGCGCCCAGGCCCTGGTCGCGCACGCTCTGCAACAGCGCGCCCTCGATCAGCGCCGGCTCGGGCCGGTCGATCAGCCGCTCATCGATGGTGATGGCCCCCAGGGTGCGCAGGCGCTTGGCGCGGACCCGGCCGGCGGCGTCTGTCTCGATGCGGTCCTCGGTGCGGACCTGATGGGCGACGGCGTCCAGCAGCCGCCCCTCGTCCAGGGGCGCCGCCAGCAGGATGCGGTCCCGGGGCCCGCCGCCGCCCAGGTCGGCCACCGCCAGCCAGGGCTCGCGGGCCAGGGGGTCGGTGGGATCCACATAGGCGCCGCGGCCGCTGGCCAGCAGATACTCCCCAGGCCCGCCCCGCGCCCGGGCGATCCGTTCGGGAAAGGCCTCGGCCAGCAGCAGGCCGTCGTCCGGCGCCCGGCCGGCCGCCTTGCCGCGGGCGGCGCGGGACCATCGCTCGGCCAGGGCGCGGGCGTCTCGCGCCCGGGGGTTCCGGTCGCGCTCGAAGGCGGCCAGGCGGTGGCGCAGGTCGGTGTCGGCCCCGCCCAGCCCCTGTTCTGTCAGCAAGGCGGCGATGGCGGCGGCGCGGTCCGCGCCGCCCCGTTCGGCGCCCCACAGCACCATATGCGCCAGGCGCGGCGGCAACGGCAGGGCGGCCAGACGCCGGCCGTGCTCGGTCAGGCCGCCTGCGGGGTCGAGGGCGCCGAGGCGGGCCAGCAGGGACCGAGCCTCCTGCAGGGCCGCGGCGGGGGGCGCATCCAGCAGCGCCAGGCCGGAGGCCTCGCGCACCCCCCAGCGGGCCAGGTCCAGGGCCAGGCGCGACAGGTCGGTCTCCAGGATCTCGGGCCGGTCGAAGGCCGGCAGCGCCCGCGTCTCGGCCTCGTCCCACAGGCGGTAGCAGACGCCGGGCTCGGTGCGGCCGGCGCGGCCGCGGCGCTGGTCGGCGGCGGCGCGGCTGACCCGCACGGTGACGAGACGGGTCAGCCCGCTGGAGGGATCGAAGCGGGGAACCCGGGCCTGGCCCGCGTCGACCACCACCCGCACCCCCTGAATGGTGAGGCTGGTCTGGGCGATGGAGGTGGCCAGCACCACCTTGCGCACGCCCGGGCCGGCGGGGGCGATGGCGCGGTCCTGGACGGCGGCGTCCAGGGCTCCGTAGAGGGGGGCGATCTCGACAGCCGGGTCGTCGATCTGCTCGCGCAGGACGCGCTCCACCCGGCGGATCTCCCCCTGGCCGGGCAGGAACACCAGCACCCCGCCGCTCTCCTCGACCAGGGCGCGGCGGACCAGGCGGGCCACCTGGTCCTCCAGGCGCAGCCGCGGGTCGCGGCCGACGTGGCGGGTGTCGATGGGATACTGCCGCCCCTCGCTCTGGATCACAGGGCAGTCGCCGAGCAGGCGGGCGACCGCCGCCCCGTCCAGGGTGGCGGACATCACCAGCAGGCGCAGGTCGTCCCGCAGCAGGGTCTGGCTGTCGCGGGCGAAGGCGAGGCCGAGGTCGGCGTCGAGGCTGCGCTCATGGAACTCGTCGAACAGCACCGCGGCGACGCCCTCGAGGCCCGGGTCGTCGAGGATCATGCGGGTGAACACCCCCTCGGTGATCACCTCGATGCGGGTGCGGGCCGAGACCTTGGACTGCAGGCGCACCCGGAAGCCCACGGTCTCGCCCACCGCCTCGCCGAGGGTGGCGGCCATGCGCGCGGCGGCGGCCCGGGCGGCCAGGCGCCGCGGCTCCAGAACCAGGATCTTGCCGCCGCGCACCCAGGGCTCGTGGAGCAGTTCAAGCGGCGTGACGGTGGTCTTGCCGGCCCCGGGTGGAGCGACGAGCACGGCGCTGGAGCCTTGCGCCAGGGCGGCCTTGAGGGGCGCCAGGACCGCGTGGATAGGAAGGGACATGGCGTTGGGGATAGCGGACGGCGAAAGAAGGGTCACTGGGCTATCCCCGTATTCCCGGCGTACGCCGGGACCCAGATCCTAAGGAGCCAACCGCTGTGCTCTAGGATCTGGGCCCCGGCGTACGCCGGGGAAACGAGATGGGAAGTGGAGCCCCTTACGACTTCATCATCCGCTCGCCTTGGCCGCGTGCTGCTTGGAGTGCCAGTAGGCGTAGCCGAAATAGACCACCAGGCCGATGCCCATCCAGATGAACAGCCGCGGCCAGGTCTCGGGTGGCAGCTTGTAGATCAGATAGGCGCAGCCCAGCGCGCCCACGGGGGCGGTGAACCAGATCAGCGGCGTCTTGAAGCGGCGCGGCAGGCCGGGCTGGGAGATGCGCAGATACAGCACCCCCATGCAGATCAGGCCGAAGGCCAGCAGGGTGCCCATGGAGACCAGCTCGCCGAGGATCTTGATCGGGAACAGGCCGCCGAACAGGGCGGCGAAGGCCGAGACGATGATGGTGCCGACGACGGGAGTCTGGGTGCGCGGGTTCACCCGGCCGAAGAAGGCGGGCAGCAGGCCGTCGCGGGTCATGGCGTAGAGGATCCGCGACTGGCCGTAGAGCAGGGTCAGGATGGTCGAGCCGAGGCCGACGGCCACCCCGACGTTGACGATCTGCTTGAGCCAGGCGAGCTGGGGCACATTGGCCAGGGCGGTGGCCACCGGGGCCGGGTTGTTGAGGGTCTGGTAGGGGGCCATGCCGGTGGTGACCAGGGCCATCAGCACATAGAGCACCGTGCAGATGCCCAGGGAGGCGAGGATGCCGATGGGCATGGTGCGCTGGGGATCCTTGGCCTCCTGGGCGGCGGTGGAGACGGCCTCGAAGCCGATATAGGCGAAGAAGATCACCGAGGCGGCGGCGGCGACGCCGTTCAGGCCGAACTGCCCTTGCGGGAATTCCGCGGTGGGGGCGATGCGGTCGGGGATGAAGGGATGCCACAGGGCCGGGTCCACATGGGCGAAGCCGAAGCCGATCACCGCCAGCACGATCACCACCTTGAGGCTGACGATGACGTTGTTGATGACCTTGCTCTCGGTGATGCCGGCCACCAGGAAGGCGCACATCAGGGCGATGATCGCCATGGCCGGCAGATTGAGGAAGGCGCCGGTCTGGACGATGTGGTGGCCGTCCCAGGTGTAGGGCGCCGTGGTCCATTCCATCGGCAGGGTCAGGCCGAACCCCTCCAGCATGCGCAGGAAATAGCCCGACCAGCCGGCCGAGACGGTGGCGGCGGCGATGCCGTATTCCAGGATCAGGTCCCAGGCGATCAGCCAGGCGAAGAACTCGCCGATGGTGGCGTAGGTGTAGGTGTAGGCCGACCCCGCCACGGGGATCATGGAGGCCAGCTCGGCGTAGCACAGGGCGCAGAAGGCGCAGACCACCCCGGCCAGGACGAAGGACAGGACGATGCCCGGCCCGGCGTTGATGGCCGCCTGCTGGCCGGTGAGGACGAAGATCCCCGCCCCGATCACCCCGCCGATCCCCAGCAGGGTCAGCGATCCGGCGCCGAGCCCGCGCTTGAGGGTATGGGACCCCTCCTCCGCGGCCTGGGCCAGAAGCAGTTCGATCGGTTTACGGGTCCAAAGTCCCATGCGCGCAGATCCCCCTCGCAAACAAGCCGCGTCACGGACGCGGCATGGTGAAGCGGCGAACCATGACTTGCCTTGCGCCACGCCGCAACGCCCAGGCGCGCGAGGGCGTGTTACATGGCGGAAATGCCCAGGCTAAACACCTTGGCGACAAGGTCGGATGGACATGAGCACCCAGAGGACGGCCGGCGCGCGCATCCTGATCGTCGATGACGATCCGGGCATCCGCGACGTCATCTCCGACTTCCTCGGCAAGCACGGCTTCGTCATCGAGACGGCGGCCGACGGACCGCAGATGGAGCAGGCCCTGGCGCGGGGCGCCTTCGACCTGATGGTGCTGGACGTGATGCTGCCGGGCGAGGACGGGTTGTCGATCTGTCGCCGGCTGTCGGACGACGGGCCGCCGATCATCATGCTGTCGGCCATGGGCGAGGACACCGACCGCATCGTCGGGCTGGAGATCGGCGCCGACGACTACCTGCCCAAGCCCTGCAATCCGCGTGAGCTGTTGGCGCGGATCCGCGCGGTGCTGCGTCGGCGGGGCGAGGCGCGAGGGCCCGACGGCCGCCACGGGGCGGGCTTTGAATTCTCCGGTTGGCGGCTGGACCTGGTGCGGCGGGAGCTGCGCACGCCCCAGGGGGTGGTGGTCAACCTGTCCAGCGGCGAGTTCTCGCTGCTGCGCGCCTTGGCCGAGCGGCCGCAGCGGGTCCTGACCCGCGATCAGCTGCTGGACATGGCGCGGGGGCCCGACACCGAGGCCTATGACCGCGCCATCGACGTGCAGATCAGCCGGCTGCGCAAGAAGCTGGAGGACGGCGCGGGGGGCCAGGAGCTGATTCGCACCATCCGCAACGAGGGCTACATGTTCTCGGCCAAGGTGAGCCGCACGTGACCGCGGCGGCGCCGCGGCGCCCCCAGACGGCCACCCTGTTCGTCCAGGTGTTGGCCCTGGTGGTCCTGAGCCTGCTGCTGGCTCAGGCGATCAATGTGTGGGTGGTGTTCCAGCTGCCCCGGCCCAAGCCGGAATTCTACACCGCCGCCGAGATCAGCCAGGCCCTGCTGCGGGGGCCGGCCCCGCCGCGACGGCATGACACCCGCACCCTGGTGGTGACCCTCGACCGCCGGCCGCCGCCCGGTGCGGACGAAGCCATCGGCTTTCCGCGCCTGCGCGCCGACCTGGCCGCGCCCCTGGGGGTGTCGCCCACCCGGGTGCGGATCTCGGACTATGACCTCGCCGACCAGCGGTCCATCCGCGACGTGCGCGCCCGCCTGGCCAAGGCCGGCCAGACCGACGCGCCCTTCCTGATCGCCCCCTTCCGGGTGTCGGTACAACAGGCGGACGGCCGCTGGCTCATCGCCCGCACCCCACACAGCCGCATGCCCACCACCTGGCAGCAGCGGGTCATCCTCTGGTATCTGATCACCGCCGCGGCGATGATTCCCATGGTCTGGCTGGTGTCGCGGCGCCTGTCGTCCTCGGTAGCCGTGTTCGCCGAGGCCGCCGAGCGCCTCGGCCGCGATCCCAACGCCCCGCCCTTGCCGTCCAAGGGGCCGTCCGAGATCCGCCCCGCCATCGACGCCTTCAACGAGATGCAGGACCGCCTGCGCCGCTATGTGGTGGACCGCACCGCCATGGCCGCGGCGATGGCCCATGACCTGCGCACCCCCCTCACCCGGCTGCGCTTCCGCATCGAGTCCGCCCCCGCCGACGTGCGCGACAAGATGGCCGCCGACATCGACGAGATGGAGGCGATGATCTCCGCCTCCCTGGCCTATGTCCGCGACCAGCGCCGCACCGCCCATACGCCGATGGAGCTGTCGTCGCTGATCGAGAGCATCGTCGACGACATGGCCGAGACCGGCGCCCCGGTCACGGTCGACCGGGCCGACCGGGTGGTGCTGCGCGGCGATCCGATGGGTCTCAAGCGGATGGCGTCCAACCTCATCGAGAACGCCTGCAAGTTCGGCGGCGCGGCCCGCTGCCGCGTCATCGCCGAGGACGGCATCGCCCTGGTGGAGGTGGAGGACGACGGTCCCGGCATCCCAGACAAGGACCTGGAGCGGGTGTTCGAGCCCTTCTATCGGGGCGAGCCGTCGCGCAATCGCGAGACCGGCGGCAGCGGCCTGGGCCTGGCCGCGGTGCGCTCCATCGCCCGGGCGCATGGCGGCGACGCGGTGGTCCGCAACCGGCCGGGCGGCGGCCTGCTGGCCCAGGTGCGCCTGCCGCTCTAGCTCGGGTCCTGTTTAGCCGGAACCCAATACGAAAAATGATCCGATATCCCCGGCGAAGGCCGGGGCCCAGATCATATGGCTCGACTTGGCCGCTTTATGATCTGGATCCCGGCTTTCGCCGGGAAGATCGGGGTGGGATTGAGCGATCCTGGCTGAAGCGAACAAACTCTAGCCTCGCGCGCTAAAGGCCGAAGGTCACGTGGCCGGCCTCGTCGATGGCCCAGGCCGGGTTGAAGGCGATCTCCCAGGCGTGGCCGTCGGGATCGGCCACATAGCCGCGATAGCCGCCGTGCGGCGGCGCGTCGGCGGGGCGCAGCAGGGCGCCGCCGGCAGCCACGAGGGCGTCGATGAGCTGGCGCACCAGCGCCTCGGACTCCACATTGTGGGCCAGGGCGACCGCCGCGGGCCCCGGGCCGGCGGGCCGCTGCGCATCGGCCTCCAGGGCCTCGCGCCGCCAGGTCCCGAGGACGAAGCCGTTCATCTGGTAGAAGGCGATCTCGTCGTTCTCGAACACCGGCGTCCAGCCGAAGCCCTCGCCGTAGAAACGGCGCGACCGGCCGAGGTCGGCGACGCCGAGGGTGATGACCGAGACCTGCTGCTGCATCGCCATTCTCCTCTCCGCCTGAACGCGCCAACGCCCGTTTTAGCCCGGCTTGAACACGCTGAGCAGGACGATCACGCCGATCAGGAACCACAGCAGGCCCAGGACGCCCGTGGCGCGGCGATAGATGGAGCGGATGCGCGCCTCGTCCGCCTCGCTGGCGCCCTCGGACTCCATGCTGCGCCAGAGGCGGAAGAAGGCGATCAGGAACAGGCGGATCCCCAGACCGCAGGCGATGACCCCGGCGAAGCAGGCCAGCTTCCAGGCCAGCCAGGTCGGCGCGCCAAGTATCCCCGTCGCCGTGGCGACCGCGAAGGCCGCCAGAGCGACGATGGCGCCGTAGCGGATCGCCCGATCGGCTGCCGCCAGGGGCGCGCCGGCGGGCCTGTGGCGCAGGCGGTGCGTCGCCTCCACCAGGGTCAGCCAGGCGACCCCGAGGACGGCGGCGGCCAGCGCCACCTCGCCCCCGCCGGGGATCAGACCGCCCAGGGCCGCGAGCATCGTCCCCAGGGTCGCCTGCAGGACCAGGGCGTAGCGCACGTGCTGGTCGGCGTGCATGACGTGTTCCATCAGCCGCTTGCGCTCGGCGAACGGCATGGCCGATCCCCAGGAGACGTAGCGGTAGGTGCTGTTGATCACCAGTTCGGACCCCAGCCAGTAGCCGACGACGATGATGTGGGCGACCAGCAGCGCGGAATAGAGCATCGGTTGTCCTTGGCTTCAGATCAGGCTGGCGAGCAGGTTGATGGTCAGGGCCAGCACCACCGTGTTGAAGGTGAAGGCGATGGCGCTTTGCACGGTGCCCAGACGGCGCATCGGCTTTGACGTCAGACAGATGTCCGCCGTCTGGCACGCTACCCCGATGACCACGGCGAAATGCAGGAAGTCCCAATAGTCCGGGTCCTCGTCGCCGGGGAAGGACAGGCCGCCGGCCTCGGCCTTTCCGCCGGGACCGGGGCCATAGTAGTCGTGGGCGTAGTGGAGGGCGAAGATCAGCTGGGTCACGAACCAGGAGGCGGCCACGGTGGCGAAAGCCAGACCGACTCGCCCCGCCTTGAGCAGCCCGTGATCCCCCTTGGCCAGGGACAATTCTGCGCCGATGGCCGCCAGGCTGGCGGCGGCGGCGATGATCACCAGGGCCAGGATCATCAGCTTTCCCTCGTCCTGCGAGGCGGCCATCTTGCGGATGTCCGGCGCGGTGCGCCCCCTCATCATCGACAGCACGCTGCCAATGAACAGGACGCAGGCGGCGTCCCAGCCGATGACGCCGCAGGTGGCTGGGCGCAGGCCCAACGGGGACACCGCCAGCCCGAGCCCGACAGCCAGGCCGAGCAGCAGGGACAGGCTGAGGCGGGGACGGGCGGTGAACGGCCGCAAGGACCGCCCAAGGGAGGGCCGGGTGGGTCCCGTGGCCGTCATATCCTAACCCCTCCCGGAAGCCGCATCTGGCCGCGGCGGGCGCCAGGCCCTGCGCCTACCACGGTTTGGCCTTAGTCATGGGACAATGGCGACGCTGTGATCAAGGAGCGGCCGGTCAAGGCCTTCAGGGCCGGAACTCGAGGGCTCTGTATCCGGCGTCGGCCGGCTCCGCAGCGTTAGGCGGCGACAAATCGCTCATTTGTTAATGGCTGCCGCATCCGCGCGTGCCACAAGCGTTCTGGTTAGGAGCTTTAGACAGTGACCGATGATTTTGGGGCGCCCGCCGTCCGCCGCGCTCTGCTTGTCGAAGACGAGGCCCTGGTCGCCATGGTGGCCGAGGAGAGTCTGAGGATTATCGGGTTCGAGCCGATCTCCGTACGCGGGGCTAACGAGGCGCTGGTGGCCCTTGCCGAGGCGCCTTTCCCCGATCTGGCCGTCATTGACGTCGGCTTGCCGGATATGCGCGGGGATGAGTTGGCGACGCGCGCCCGCGCTCTAGCGCCGGGCATGCCGATCATCGTCGCCAGCGGCTATGACGAGACGGAGCTGAATCGTAAGTTCGTCCATGATCCGATGACCATGGTCCTCAGCAAGCCCTACACGGACCGGGATCTCGCCCGGGTGGTCACCGCCCTGGGGCTGGAGGTGGTCGAGGAGTCCTAGCCAGCGGCCGGACCCCTCCTTCCATCCTACCGACGGACGGCCATGCCGAGCAAAAGGCCCAGGCCGAAGGCCGCGGCCACCACGGTCAGAGGGCGCTCGTCGATGATCTCGCGCGCCTGATCGCCCCGCACGCCCGCCCAGTCAGTGGTCTGGCGACGAAGATCCTCAGCCTTGGTCCGGATCGTTTCGAGCGAGGCGCGCAACAACGCATCCGCGTCGGCGGCCAGTTGCGCTGGGGTCGCGCCGGCCGCGCCCGATGCCGTGGCCGAGCCGCCGTCGGTCTCGGAGAAGCTCTTGCGCTCGGGAGCGGGGTTGGCGGAGGCCGGGGGGGTGTGCGCCCCGGTATCGGCGTTCAGGCTGCTGGTAGGGGTGGCAGGCGTGGTCGGGTCCTTGCGCGGTTGTGGCGTGCTGCCCAGGCTTGAGGTGGCGTCGGTCATGTCAGTCTCCGCAGGGGCGGCCGCATCGGCCGCTTCATTGGCGAGAACAGCCGAGGCCCCGGCTGGTTCCTAAGGTTTTACAGGCCGGCCGCCGGGACGGCGCCGGGCTGGTGGAAGAACAGGGCCTGGCCCACCAGCGCCTTCACCGCCGCCTCGCGAAACGGCTTGGTGATGAGAAAGGTAGGCTCCGCCCCCTCCCCCGTCAAAAGGCGTTCGGGAAAGGCGGTGATGAAGATGACCGGAATATCGAAGTCGGCCACGATGGCGGACGCGGCGTCCAGCCCGCTGGACCCATCGGCCAGCCGGACATCGGCCAGCACCAGGCCCAGGGACCGGCTGCCGGCGAGGGCGATGGCCTCGTCGCGGGTGGCGGCCATGCCGGCGACCCGGTGTCCCAGGTCCTCGACCAGGCGCGCAAGATCGAGCGCCACGATCGGTTCGTCCTCGATGATCAGGACATCGGTGGCCAACTGGGCGTCGATATCACGCGAAGCGGCGTCGAAGCGCGCCTCCACGGTCTCCAGGGGCAGTTCGAGGATCTGGGCGGCTTCCTCTTCGCAGAACCCCTCCATGAGGATCAAGAGCAGGGCGGAGCGGTGTTCCGGGGTCAGCCGGCCGAGACGATCGTCCACCACCGAACGGTGGGCCGCGTCTATGGAATGGCCGTTGAGAGACGCGCGCCAGACCCGGTGGAAGGCGCGGAACAGCCAGACCTTGATCGGCAGCCGACTCTCCTGGCTGTCCTCGGCGTCGGACGTGAACAGGCTTTCCAGCGCCCCCTGCACCAGATCGTCCCCCGCTGGCTGCGATCCCACCAGGGCGCGCGCGTAGCGGCGAAGGTAGGGCGTGAGCCTGAGGATGTCGCGGCCGCCGGTGTCTGACATGCACCTGCAATCGCGGCTGGTTGGGAAGGTTCCATCCGGGGAACGGTCCCGTTCGTATTCGCCGGAAAGGGGAACCTTGCCGCCCGAGGAGCCGTTGCCGATGTCCGGTCAAGGAGAATGCCCTGCCCCACCCTCGTCATAGGGAGCCGTCCTCATGGGCGTGAGCAACGGCGCCGCCCGGCCGGCGTGGCGCCGCCCCGCGCGTTCGCCTCCACAGGAATCTCCCGCGGAGGCCCCTCGCCCCTACACTGTCCGCTCCAGGCTGTTGGGCATCACCACCCTGGCGATTGCGCCCACCGTGCTGTTCGCCTCCCTGGTCTCCATCCAACATGCCTATGGCGCAGCGGGTCTGCTGCAGTCGGCGGCGTGGCTGGCGGCGGCCACCCTGCCGGTCCTCACCGGGATCGCGGCGATCCTGGTGGTGTCCCTGGCGGTGGAGACGCTGATCCTGCGCTGGCTGCGCTATCTCGAGCGGCTGGCCCGCGCCTATTCGCGGGGCCGCTACAGCGTCCGGCCCTTGCGTTTCGTCAGCGCGCCGGCGGAATTCCGCTCCCTGGGCTCGGCGGTCACCGAGATGTCCAGCGCCGTGGAGGAGCGGGACCGGGCCCTGCGCGCCGCCATTGAGGAGCAGGCTGTCCTGCTGCGCGAAGTGCACCATCGGGTGAAGAATAACCTGCAGATCATGGCCAGCCTGCTCAGTCTGCAGGCCACCCGGTCAGGCGATCCCGCGGTGATGGCCGCCCTCACCGACGCCCTGGTGCGCATCGACGCCATCGGATTGTCGCAGCGGTTCATGCAACCCACAGAGGGAGAGGACGAGGCGTCCCTCAGCGAACTGTTCGCCGCCCTGTCCAACCAGGTGAAGGCGCGTCTGAATTCAGAGCCGCGACGTCTGACGGTGGACCTGGATGTGGAGGACCGGGTGATCGGGCTGGAGACTTGCGCGCGTCTTGGCCTCATCGCGGCGGAGGCGGTGCTGCAGGCCTTCCGTCATCCGTCGCCAACGTCCCTGGAGATGCTGATCACGGTGAAGACCGATAGCCTGCAGGCGACCCTCACCGTGACCGCCCTGGGGGAGCCCCATGCCTTTGACCCGGCGCCGCGGAGCATCTCGGGCAGCCTGATCGACGGCTATGTCCGACAGGTGCGCGGCGTCGTCCGGCGCGAAGGCGGCGAGGACGGAACACTCACCGTGCAGGCTCCCGTGTAACGCGGGTTCGATAAAGTCGCACACCATCGCCGAACCGACCGCCCTCCCAAGAGTTGAGTAGCCAGACATCATCCATGGCGGCTCTGCCGCAGCTCTCAGGGAGTAACGACATGGCTCGAGATCAAGGACCGCCCGTCAAGGCCAAGCGCGGGTTCGCCGCCATGGACAAGGACCGGCAACGGGAAATCGCCCGCAAAGGCGGCGCCAGCGTGCCGGACGAAAAGCGTAGTTTCTCCCAGGATCGTGACCTCGCCGCCGCCGCCGGGCGCAAAGGCGGCGAGGCCTCCCATGGGGGCGGACGAACCAGCAACAGAGACACCGAGGAAGACGGAAGACCCGCCTAGCCGGGGGCCTGTCAGCGCCATGGCGATGCGCCTCGCTCAGAGTTGCGGACGCCCCGTCGCGAAGGCCTCAGCATGAGCGATGCGCCGCCTGCCTGGCGAGACAGCGTCATCGCCCTCATTCCCGCGCTGCGGGCCTTTGCCTGGTCCCTGAGTCACAACAGTTCCGATGCCGACGACCTGGTGCAGGAAACCCTGACAAAGGCGTGGACCCACCGGGAGAAGTTCCAGCCGGGCACCAACCTGCGGGCCTGGTTGTTCACCATCCTGCGCAACACCTACTACACCACCGCCGTGCGTCGACGCCGGGAGGTGCGCGACGAGACGGGCCAATACGCCGCCACCCTGAGCGTCGGACCGGGGCAGGATTGGAGCGTGGCCATGAGCGCCCTGCAGGCGGGGCTCGCCAAGCTTCAGCCCGAGCATCGTGAAGCCCTCATCCTGGTGGGCGCGGCCGGACTGACCTACGAGGAAGCAGCGGAAATCTGTGGCTGCGCCCTGGGCACCATCAAGAGCCGGGTAAACCGGGCGCGGGCGCGGCTGCTGGTGCTGATGGACGCGGCGGCGCCTTCGGACACCTTCGCCGGCGACCCGCCCATCACCCCGATGCGGCCGGACCAGACGGGGTGATGGGCCGGGCGCGGCAGGCCGGGGGCGATCGATTCAGACTTCGCCTCCGCGCCCCGCTTGAACGGCGTCCTGATCCAGGTCCGCAGCCTGAAGCACGTTGGACGCCTCGGGGGGCGCGTAAAGACGCTCCAATTCCTCGGTCAGGGCGATGATGTGCGGCGGCATGGGGATGGCCGACAGCTCATCGAAAAGCCTTACCAATTGATCGCCCAGGGCCGGGCCATCGAAGCCCGATTTGGGCGCGGAACGCATGACGATTTCCCCTTCGTGACGGCCCGTCATCGGGGTTGGCGGCTTAACCTGGAATGAACAGGCCCGACAGGATCGGGCCCTATGCCTGTGGACCGGGTCTGCCGTCACCCCGCCGCGGCGCCGCCCCCGGCGGCCACCTTGGGCTTGGCTGTCACCGGGGCCGGCCGCTCGCGGAAGCGTTGCTTCATCTTGGTCACCCAGCCGGCGAAGGCCTCATCCTGGGAGATCAGTTTGGCGAAGGACGAGGTCGGCGCGTCGGCGCCGCTCAGCGAGGTGAGCGCCACCTTGAGGGCCTCGGGGGAATGGGCCTGGTCGAGCACCGGACCGTAGCGGCCCCTCAGCCGCGCCAGGGCGGCGTCGTCTTGCGCCAGGCTGAAGGCGACCCCGGCGCGCAGCAGCTTGGATTCCTGATCGGCCTGAAGCGGGGCGCCCGCCTGCCAACCCTCGGCCAGGGCGCGCTCATAGGCGGCCCCGGCCGCCGGCCAGTCCTTGCGCCGCCAGGCGATCTGGGCAGTCAGGTCGAGGCCCTCGGGCGAGGCGTCCTTGCCGATCAGCTCCACCGCGTGGTCCACCTGATTGAGGGCCAGCCACGCCCGCGCCTCGATCAGCCGCCGCTCCAGGGTCAGGGCGGTGGGCAGAACGGTGGTGCGCGAGGCGTTCAGCGCCTGGATGGCCTGCTCGGGCTTGCGGTCCATCAGATAGATGGTGGCGAGGTCGGTGGCGACCTGGGCGCGGGGCACCCCGTCGAGGCGGTTCTCGGCCTGGTATTTCAGCAGTTCGGCGGCGCGGTCGAGCAGGTCGACATCCACCAGGCGCCGGGCCAGCCGGCGCACCATCAGGTCGCCATCGGCGCCGATGGGGGTCAGTTCCCGGAAGTCGTAGAACATCGCCAAAGCCTGCACCGGCTCCAGCCCGTCGGCGCGGCCGTCCAGGAACAGCGCCCGGAAGCCGGCGTTGAGGTCGGCCTGCAACTGCACGGCCTCGGGCTCGTCCGGCATTCTCTGTCCGGCCGAGCGCAGCACTTCCAGGCATTCGCGATAGCGACCCTGGGCCAGGTAGAGCCCCCCCAGGGAGCGGATGATCTCCAGTTCGGTGGCGTCGCCGCGCCAGCGATAGCGCAGGCCGTCGAAGATCTGCACGGCCTTGGCCGGCTGCACCTTGCCCTGCGCCAGACGCAGCTGGGTGGCGTAGAGGGTGGCCGGGACGGCGACTTCGTCGAGGGGGGCGCGGGCGATGGCGTCGAACACCGCCAGGGCGCGGTCGTTGGCGCCCTCGGCGGCCAGCAGTCGCGCCTGAACCAGCCGCGTGCGCAGCTGCTCCACCGGGTCGTGCGACTGGGTCAGGGCCAGGGCCACCTGGGTTCGCACCACCCGCAGGTCTCCGAGCCTGAGCGCCGCCTGGGCGTCGGCCCGGCCGAAGCGGGCCTGGAGGGCCGGCGAGAACTGGTTGAGCGCCGGGCCGCCCTGCTGGAAGGCGGTGCGCGCCTCCTGCCAGTGGCCCATCTGCGAGGCGATATAGCCGCGCCAGAGGGCGCTGGAGGGCTCGTCGACCACGGCCGGGGCCGAGAAATCGATCTGCGCCTCCTTGATGCGCCCGGCCAGGACCTTGGCGGCGCCGCGCAGGCCGCGGAACTGGGGATCGTCGAGCAGTTCCGGATGGCTCTTGGCCGTCATGTCGAGGACGCCGATGGCCTCGAAATACAGTTCC
>CBDIHH010000001.1:0-130912 GCA_965279095.1 Caulobacteraceae bacterium | reverse complement strand
GGTTGGGGGCCCGGGGGCCGGCGACTAGCAGCCAGGCGACGAGGTAGGCGTAGATGGCGAAATTGAGCAGACAGGCCAGGCCGAGGCGCCCCTTTTCCTTGTATTCCTCGATCAGCCAGCCCACCGAACCCGGCGCCTGGGGCTCGATATGATTCAGGCGCAGGCCGATGGTGGCGACGGCGATCACCACGGCGGCGGCGACGCAAAGCCAGACCAGATAGGTGGCCTGGGGGCGTAGCAGGGCCTCCAGCTTCAGCCGGCCCTGCGACCAGGCGGCGCCCAGGGCCAGGCCGGCGGCGAACAGCAGCTGCCAGGCGGCGATGTTGAAGGCGTCCGGCAGGTTGAGATCCGCGCGCACCCCGGCCATGCCCCTGGCCACGGCGTCGGTGAGGGGACCGGTGGCGCCCACCTGGACCACGGCCCAGAGCAGCACCGAGGTCGCCAGCACCGCGACCGTGCGGCCGGTCAGGCAGAAGCGGAGGGCCACGGCGCCCGCCAACAGGAACACCGCGTACATCGGCAGCACGTCGGCGAAGGAGGCTTCCTGCAGCAACACCGCCGCCGCCCCGATCGCCCGCAGGTCAGGGGTTGTCAGGGGGCCGGCCCACTCGGACCACGACCGCGCGGCCCCCGGGGCGAGCAGGGACACCGCGGCGATCGCCAGCACCAGGCCCACGGCGTAGGCGTAGAGCTGCACCGCCCGCATGCCCATGCGCCGCGCGGCCACGGCCATGCCCCTTCGCGCCGCGACGCCGCTGTAGACAAGGCCGGCCATCAGCCCGGACAGGAAGACGAAGCCCGAGGCGGAGTCGATGAACGACACCGTGTCGGGATGCAGGGCCTTGAGGATCGAGCCCCCGGGAACGACTGCGTGGGTGATGGTCATCAGCACAAGGAAGCCGCCGCGCAGGCCGTCGATGGCCTCGATGCGAGCAGGCTTGGTCTGTATCGAACTGGTCAGGGGCGCGGTCATGGGCGCGCCTATTGCACAGCTTGCGCCAGAGTGGGCCCGACCTAGTTGCGGGCGCCGACGTAATAGGTGGCGCTGTTGCCGATCGCGGTCGCCACCCCCACCACCGAGCGGTTGGAGCCGGTGATGCCGATGGTGGTGTTGGCCGTCACCAGGTTGTTGTTGGCCTGGCGGTTGAGGATGCCGATGCTGTTGGCGCAGGTGGAACAGGCGTAGCCGGTGGCGGCGTTGCCCATCGCCACCGACGAAGCATAGGCGTCATAGCCGCCGTTGCCCTCGAACTTGGCGAAGGACTGCACCGCCCCGGTATTGGTCTGGTTGACGGACATGGTCAGGTCGGAATCGAGATTGCCGGCCACCACCGAATTGCCGACCCCGTAGGCGTTGGAGGATCCGGCCCCGAAGTCATAGGCATAGGCGTCGGACTCCGCCCGCACATAGCCGTTGTTGTACTGGTCGGAGGTCATCTCCAGGGGATTGTATTCATTGGTCGCCGAGATGTTGTTGGCGATGGCCGTGGCCGTTCCGTTGAGCTCCTGGGCGTTGGCGGCGCCCACCAGCACCGAGGCCTGGGTGCGCGCGCCGCTCATGGCCTGTTTGACGTCGTATGTCTGGTCGGCCCCCTCGATCCCGGTCACCGTGAGGTTGTTGGACATGGCCGCGGCGGAGAAGGTGGTGGTCCCCTGGGTATAGCGGAACTGCCCCTCGGTGGTCGCCTGGGTGATGGCGCCGCTGTACTGTTCCACCGAGGCGCGGGTCTCGCCGCCGACGATGGCGAAGCCGTGGGAGTTGGCGATGGCCTGGGTGCTGATGTTGGCGTCGCCCAGTTCGGCGTCGTCGGCCACCAGGCGCCCGGTGGCGGTGATGGAACGCCCGCCATTGACCGCCTGGCTGATCCCCGCCTGCACATCGCCGTAGTTCAGGCTGTTGACGTCGCCCGAATTGCCGGTGGTGGCGGTGAGCATGTTCGCCTCACCGGCGTAGTCGCGCACCGTCACGGTGTTGTTGGCGGTGACGTTGGCGTTGACCCACTGCTCGGAGGTGACGTCCAGGGAGCCGGACGCCACCGAGGCTGAATAGCCGTTGCCGGTGGCCGTGGCGGTGGACGAGACGTCATCCACCGAGATGACGTTGAGGGCGCCGGTGGCCAGCACATCGCCGGTCTGGCTCTGCTGATTGTCCACCGAACTCTGCTGATAGGTCACCGTCTGGGCGGCGGCGGGGCTCGCCAGGGCCAGGGCCAGGACCAGGGCGCTGGCCCTGGCGGCGAGGAAGTCGGCGGTCCTGCGCATGGTGGAACTCCGGCGATGGGACGGCGCGGTCCAGCCCGCGCCGGTCGCACGACCCAGGGTTAACCCTCAAGACCTAGCCATCTGGTTAAGGCTTTCTCGCCGGGGCGGCCCGTAACCTGCAGGGGACCGCCCCCCGACGCCGCCCGTGAGCGACCATGCGACACTCTTCCCTCCGCCTGTCCCGACGCGCCCTGCTCGGCGCGCCCCTGGCCCTGGCCGGGGCCTGCCGGGCCCAGGGGTCGCCCCAGGCCGCCGAGGCCGACGTCCCCCTCGGCCCCCTGCCCTCGCTGGCGGGCCTGGCTCCCTTCCCGGTGGGGACCTGCGCCATGACCGAGCAGATGGCCGACCCGCAGTTCGCCGATCTGCTCAAGGGAAACTTCAGCCAGCTCACCCCAGAGTGGGAGATGAAGATGGAGGCGATCCTCAAGCCGGACGGATCGCTCGACTTCTCCGCCGCCGACGCCATCGCCGCGGTCGCCGCCAGCAACGGCCTTGGCCTGCACGCCACCACCCTGATCTGGCATGAGCAGAATCCCCAGGCCCTGGCGCGCCTGGATGGCGACCGGCCGCGGTTCAAGGCCGCCTATCGCGACTACATCCTCAAGGTGGCCGGCCGCTACCGGGGCGCGGCGCGGGGCTGGGACGTGGTCAACGAGCCCGTGCGCAACGACTCCGGCGGCTATTACGAGAGCCTGTTCAGCCGCAACCTCGGCGACGCCCACATCCCCGACGCCTTCTTCCTGGCCCGGGAGGCGGACCCCACCGCGGTGCTGTTCCTCAATGACTACAACCTGGAACTGATGCCCGATAAGCGGGTGCTGTTCATGCGGCTGGCGGAACGGGTGCTGAAGACCGGCGCGCCCCTGGGCGGCCTCGGCACCCAGACCCACCTGACGGCCAGCACCCGGCCGGGGCTGGTCGCGGCCGCCCTCAAGGACCTGGCCTCCCTCGGCCTGCCGATCCATGTCTCGGAGCTGGACGTGTCCACCCAGATGGGGACCTATCTGGGAGTGTCCCAGGCCGAGCGGCTGCAGCGCCAGGCGGCGCTGGTGGGCGAGACGGTGGAGGCCTTCCTGGCCCTGCCGGCGGCGCAGCGCTACGCCCTCACGGTCTGGGGGGTGCGCGACAAGGACGCCTGGAAGGCCCGCCCCCCCAACGACGGCGCCGACCAGCCGCTGCTGTTCGACAGCCAGGGCCGCCCCAAGCCGGCCGCCCGGGCCTTCGCGGCGGCCTTGGCGGGATAGGCGGCCGGACGGTCGATTGCGCTGGCGCGCAGGCCCCAAGAGGCCGGGCTGGACGTCGCGCTTCGTGGGTAGGCCCCCTTCGGATTACGCCGTTGATCGCTTGCTGGAAGTCGCCTCGGCGTTAAGCGCTTGACACTTTCCCGCATTCCCCGCGGACGCGGGGACCCAGGCTTTGCCTCAGGCGGGATCAGGGCCGCATAAACCTGGGTCCCCGCTTCCGCGGGGAGTGCGGGTCTTCTATGCGGCGATGGGCCGGAACCTGCGGCCGGCCATGTCAGCGAGCTGGGTGCGCAGCCCGGTGGGGGCAACCAGGTCGCTCGCCAGCAGCACCGCCCCGTAAATGACCCCGCCGACCGCAACCTTCATCACGAGCTCGGGGAGGCCGCCCCAGGCCGGCAGCCACCACAGGCCGGCCGCCATCGCCGCCGCCGCCACGGCGCAGCGGGCGACCACCCCGATGGGGATCGGCAGCTTCAGCACCCGCCGACCGAGGGCCCAGGTCGCGAGCGTGCCCAGGGCCAGGCTCGCCGCGGTCGCCCAGGCCGCGCCTATCAGGCCGAAACGCGGGACCAGCAGCAGGTTCAGCCCCACATTGGCGACGGCCGGGACCACCATCGAGGCCAGCAGCAGGGACGAGCGGCGCGACAGGGTGAAGGCCTGCTCCAGGTAGTGGCCGTTCAGCCCGGCGAACAGGGCGCTCAGGGCCATCCAGGGCATCAGCATGGCCACGCCGGCGCGCATCGGGGCCGGCACCATCAGCTGGGCCAGGGGGGCGGCGACCAGCCCCAGCCCGACGACGGCGGGGATGGCGAACAGGGTCATCAGGCTGATCTGGGTGCGGGCCGGCCCCTCGATCCCGGCCTCGCCCTGGCGTTCATAGGCGGCGACCAGGGCCGGCAGGGCGGCGGTGCCGAGCCAGGCGAACAGGATGTCCAGGGGGCGGTAGGCCAGGCCGAAGGCGGCGAAATACATGCCCACCCGCGCTTCGTCGAGATAGGCGGCGATGACGAACCGGTCGGTGGAGGCGAGCACCAGGCTCAGCACCAGGGACAGGGACAGGGGCAGGCCATAGCGCAGGTAGCGCGCGGCGCGGGCCCGCTCGAACCTGCCGCCCCGGGCCAGCCGCCACTCGCCCCCCGCGGCCATCAGCAGGCAGAGGCCGGCGGCGAGGCCGAGGCCGGCCAGGGGCGCGGCGGCCCCCAGGTGGGCGTAGGTCAGGGCGACTCCGGCCAGGAAGCCGCCGACGCCGGTGGCGATGTCCACGGCCACGAAGGCGCCGACCCGCCCCTCGGCGGCGCGGCGATACTGGACCACCTTCAGGGCGCTGCGGATCATCATCGAGGCCATGGCGACGCCGATGATCAGCTTCCAGGCGGAGCTCAGCGGCAGGGCCAGCAGGGCCACGGCGGTGACCAGGGCCAGGACCAGGGCGAGGGCGGCCCAGGCGCGCTGCAGGGTGGCGTAGTGATCGCTGACGTCGCCCTGGTCGTGATCGGCGATATGGAACCGTTCCATCGCCGCCTCGACCCAGGTCAGGCACACGCACTGGACGATGCCGGTGATCGACAGGGCCAGCGCGTACTGCCCATAGGCTTCCGGGGACAGAAGCCGCGTGAACACGACGATGGAGGCAAACCCCAGGAGGGTCTGCACCAGCTGAGCCGGCAAATAGCCGATGACACCGCGCCAGAAGATGGCCGCTTCCTCCCCCGACGGGGCCGGCGCCGCCTCTAGCCGGGGCTGAGGGCGGCGACCTTGGGGCGCGCGGGCGCCCCGGCCGTTTGACGGTCGCCGCCTTCATAGCCGGCAAACCGTTCACGCTCCCTTTCCACGGCGGCCCGCACGGCCTTGCCGAAGCCGAGGCGGTGGAAGATGGGGTGCAGGTAGCACCACAGGGTCGGCAGGGGGTCGAACAGGTCGAAGGTCATATGGTGGACGGTCAGGGCCGCGCCCAGCATCGTGGCGAGCCGGCCGGGCACGCCGGCTCGTGGCAGGGCGCCGCTCCTGAGGTCGCGCTTCAGCGCTCCGAGGTCGGCCTTGCTCCACACCAGCCGCCGCCCCACCGGATGGCGCCAGGGCGCCGGGCAGGCGGGGGGCGCCTCCCCCAGCCCCAGGGCCAGGATCAGGCGCGACAGGGGCAGGCCGCAGATCTCCGCCCCCTTGTAGGAGGCGCCGAGGCGCGGGTTCAGCTCCAGGAAGCTGATCTCGCCGGTGGCGTCATCGACCATGATGTCGACGTCGCCGACGCCGGTGTAGTCGAGCCGCTTCACCAGCCGCGCCAGACCCGTCGCCACCACCGGATGAACGCGATCCGACACCATATCGGCGGTGAAGCCGGTGCCATCGGCCAGGTCCGTGCGGGTGACGCGGTAGTCCACCGCCCCGAGGATGTCGCCCTCCAGCGCCGCGAACATCAGGATGTGGCGCGGGGCGTCGACGAACTTCTGCACGCACAGGCGGGCGTGCTCGGGGGGCCAGTGCGGCAGGGCGGCGCGGGCCTCCGCGCGGCTGCGCAGGACGATGGCCTTGCGCTCGAACAGGAAGTGGCCGGCGTCCGCCGGCTTGACGATGCAGGGGAAGCCGATCTCGTCGATGGCCGCCATCAGGCCGGCGTGGTCCGTGGGCAGGCGCCGCGGCGCCACCGGCAGGCCGACCTCCTCGCACAGGTCGAACATCAGCGGCTTGTCGATACAGGTCTCGAGCACCGCCTCGGACGGGGCGATCACCCGCGCCAGGCCCGCGAAGCGGTCGCGGTGGCGCGAGAGCAGGCGGGCGGCGATCTCGCTGACGGGGATGACCGCCTGGATGTCCGGCTGGCCCGACAGATAGGCCTCGACCTGGTCGAGGGTCCGCCCGGGATCCTGGTCGATGGCGGCGTGGACGAAGGAGCCGCGCACATGCCACGAGGCGTGGACGAAGGGGTCCAGTTCGTCGACGCCGCAGTGAACCTGGTGGCCCGCGCGCGACAACTGCCGCGCCAGGGTCAGGGAGCTGCGCAGATTGCCGATCAGCAGAACGCCGGCCATTGTCCCATCCTTGCCTCGAAACCCGTAGAGAGACCACGGGTCGGCAAGGATCGCGCCAGGGGGCGCTAGGCCCGGGCGGCGGCCGGCTGGGAGGCGGGGCGGCCCTCGAAGCGGCGGTCTGACCAGGTCTTGAGCGGCCGCTCCACCACCCGGTGGAAAACCCAGGCGCAGGCCACCGCGAAGGGAAAGGCGCTGGCCCAGGCCAGCCAGGCGACCGGGCCGGTGAGGCTGTCGAGCGGAACCAGCCGCTCCAGCACCCGGTACCAGACGATGCCGGCCAGGGTGTGGGTCAGGTAGAGGGCGAAGGACAGCTGCCCGCCCAGGGCCGCCAGGGCCGAGGGCCTGGCCGGCGGGCGGGCGCCGGCGAACAGGACCATGGCGGCGATGGCCAGGATGCTGAGGAAGTCCAGGCGTCCCAGAAGCTGCAGGCCGATGACGGCGGCGGCGGCCAGGGGCCACAGCCAGCCGCGGGCCTCGGCGAGGCGCTCGGAGGGGACATAGCGGGCAAGGGACACGCCGAGGATGAACAGGGGCACGGCGCGCAGGATGCCGAAGCCGGGGTCGATGTCGTAGTAGGTGTGGCCAGCGGCGCGCGCCGCCAGGTCGCCGACGGCGATGGCCGCCACGCCGACCGCCAGCACCGCGGGGCCGCGCACCCGCGACAGCAGCCGCCACAGGGTCGGGAACAGGGCGTAGCAGAAGACCAGGGCCGACAGGGTCCAGGTGGGGGTGTTCCACCCCTGGGTGAAGCCCAGGCCCCAGGCCTGCAGCAGCAGGATATGGCCGGGCAGGGCGGCGAAGTCGAAGCCCTGCGGATTGTTGGCCGCCTGGCCCAGGACCGCGGCCGCCGAGGCCATGGCGACCAGGGCGGCCAGCACCACCGCATAGGGCGGCCACAGGCGCGCGAGCCGCTTGATCAGGAACCCGACGGTGGTGATGCCGCTGGCCTTGAGCCTCGGGCCATAGGTGCGGCCCAGCACATAGCCCGACAGGATCAGGAAGAAATCGGTGCCCAGATAGCCGCGGCCCAGGCCGGGATGGATCGCCGCGAACGCCGACGGCGCATGCTGTTCATAGTGGTAGAGCACGAAGAAGGCGGCGGCGAAGAAGCGCAGGACGTCCAGCGCCCCGCCGCGCGTCAGCGGGGGCATGGCGGCCGGAGCGGGCCCTGGGGTCGAGGTCGAGAAGTCGGTCATGGGACCTGTCGCGGCAGCCAGATTCAGGCGGCGACCCTAGCGAACGAGCGTGAAGGAAGGGTTCGCCGCAACCAATTGTCCACCCCTTAGGCCCGACAAGGGGCCGCGACATTCCACGCGGGGCGGTCGATGCTGGTCCAAGGACCGAGATACTGGACGACGGGCGGCCTGGCGCCCGCGCGGCCCGCGCCCGCCCTGGCGCCCCACGAGCGCGCCACCGCCCTTTTGTGGGTCGAGACAGTGACGGTGGCGATTGTGCTGCTGCTGCTGTCGGCCGCCCTGATTGGCCGTCTCGGCAATCCCGACGGCGTGAGCGAGCCCCCCGCCTGGCTGCGGCTGATGTGGTTGCCGGTCTACGCCGTGGTGTTCGCCATCCTCGGCTGGCGCCTGCCCCGCCTGCCCCGCGTCTGGCTGGCGGCCCTGACCCTGTTGCCCATCATCGGCTGGACCGTGGCCTCGGCCCAATGGTCGCTGGAGCCCGATATCACCCAGCGGCGCACCATCGCCCTGGTGGTGCCGACCCTGTTCGCCCTGTTCCTGGCCGCGCGCTACGACTGGCGCGGCCTGCTGCGGCTGATCGCCTGGGTGTCGCTGATCCTCGCCGGCGGCAGCCTGCTGGCGGCGGTCGCCGTTCCCAGTTTCGGCGTCGACCACGGCGTCCATGTGGGCGCCTGGAAGGGCCTGTTCTTCGAGAAGAACGCCCTGGGGGGCTTCATGGTGCGCGGGGCGCTGGCCTGCCTGTGCGTGATGACCTTCACCCCGGAGCGGTGGTGGTTCTGGCTGGGCGGGGCGCTGCTGTGCGGCTTCCTGGTGGTGATGTCGACGTCGACGACGGCCATCCTCGGCCTGCTGGCGGTGTTCGCCGGCTTCGCCGCCATCTGCTTCCTGCGCCGCGGACCCATCCATGCCGTGGCCGGCCTGTGGCTGGCGGTGGCCGCGGGCATCGTGGTCCTGGTCGCCTTCGCCATCGACCCCGACATGTTCTTCAATGCGGTGGGCAAGGACTCCAGCCTCACCGGGCGCACCAACATCTGGGCCGCCCTCCTGCGGCAGGTGGCCCACCGCCCCTGGGAGGGCTTCGGCTACGGCGCCTTCTGGCGCAGCGCCCCGAACGGTCCGGCCGCCTGGGTGGCCAAGGAGGCCGACTGGCCGGTGCTGGCCGCCGACAACGCCTGGGCCGAGATCCTCGTGCAGCTGGGCTGGACCGGGGTGATCCTGTTCGCCCTGACCCTGGCGGCCTTCATTCCCCTGGCCCTCGTCAGCCTGTTCCGCCGTGGCCCCGGAGGGCTGTGGGCGACCCTGTTCCTGACCACCCTGATGATGACCACCATCACCGAGAGCGTGCTGCTCAAGCAGAACGACCTGACCTGGGTGCTGTATGTCGCAACCCTCGGCAAGCTGATGCAGGGGCGCGAGCCGGAGAGCGACCAATGGACGTAATGGGCCGCCTTCGCCGCGCCGCCGCCCGCCACACTCCCGTGCGGCCGACCCCCAGCGCCCTGGCCGCCCCGGCGGCGAGCCTGACCTTCGACGACTTCCCGCGCTCGGCCTGGACCACCGGGGGGCCGATCCTCGAGGCCTATGGGGCCAGGGCCACCTACTATGTCTCGGGCCGCTACTGCGGCGTGCGGGAGGATGGGCTCGACTATTACCAGGCCGAGGACCTGACCGCCCTGATCGCGGCAGGGCATGAGCTGGCCTGCCACACCTTCTCGCACCTCAACGCCGCGCGCGTATCCTGGACCGCGCTGCAGGCGGACATCGCCGCCAACGCCCGCTTCCTGGCGGATACGGCGGGCCTGCCGGCCCCGCGCAACTTCGCCTATCCCTACGGCGACATCTCGGTGGCCGCCAAACGGCGCTGCGGGGGGGCCTTCCGCTCGGCCCGCGGCATCACCCCGGGGCTCAACGGCCGCGTGCTGGACCTGGGCCAGGTCAGCGCCTTCCCGCTTGAGGCCCGGTCCTACGACGAGGCGGTGGTCGCCGCCGCCATCGACCGCGCCGCCGACGCCGGCGCCTGGCTGGTGTTCTTCAGCCACGACGTCTCCGAGGCGCCCTCCCCCTATGGCTGCACCCCGGCGATGCTGCGCTTCGTGCTGGGCGCGCTGAAGGACCGCAATGTCGCCGCCGTCACGGTGGACGAGGCGCTGGACCGCGCCGGGGTCTGACGCCTCAGCCCTCGAAAGCCCGGGGGATCAGCCGCGCCAGTCGAGCCGCAAAGGCGGCCTGGCCGGCAGGGTCCTCGATCAGGTCCTGGCGGATCTCCAGCTCCAGATAGGGCAGGCCGCGGGCGATGGCGTGGCGCGGAATGGTGTAGTCGATGCCGTCCATGGCGTAGGGCTGGTTGTCGCCCACCACCAGATCCCCCTCGGCGCGCAGCAGCGCCAGCATCGCGCGGGAGGCCGCCGACCCGCCGTCGTGCAGCACCCCCATGTGCCAGGGCCGCTCATGGCCCTGGAACACCGGAGTGAAGCTGTGGATCGACACCAAGGCGGCGGCCTGGCCGTCCTGGGCGCGGCGGTCCAGCTCCGCGCTGATGCGGGCGTGGTAGGGGGCGTGGATCTCCGCCATCCGGGCGGCGGCGCCGGCCGGAGCCAGGTCGCGGTTGCCGGAGATGTCCTCGCCGTCCGCCGTCGCGGCCATCAGGTCGGTCCGGCCGGGCCCGCGGTTGCAGTCGACCACCAGCCGCGAATAGACCTGCTGGATGGCGAAGGCGCCCAGGGCCGACCCGAGGGCGGACGCCACCTCGGCGGCGCCGATATCCCAGGCGATATGTCGCGCCAGCGCCGCCTCGCCCAGACCGAGGGAATCGAGCGAGGCTGGAATCCTGCGGCCCGCGTGATCGCAGACGAGCAGGTAGGGTGTCCGGGCGCCTGAGTTCTGCACAATCGTCGGCGGGGGATCGTTGGGTCCCAGCAGGCGGGCGAACCCGTTCCCGGGCGATCGATTAGGCTGCATTGCGATGCCGATCCTCCAGATCAGACACGTCACACGATACCAGTACCGCCAGCCGGTGGGCTTCGGCGAGCATCACATGATGTTCCGGCCGCGGGAGAGCTACGACCAGCGGGTCCTGGAGTCACGCCTGACGATCAGCCCCGAGCCCGGCCAGCTGCGCCACGTGCAGGACGTGTTCGGCAACTGCGTCGGCATCGCCCGCTTCGAAGGCCAGGCGAAGGAGCTGGTGTTCGACAGCCTGGTGCGGGTCGACCACACGCCCGACCCCATAGCCGGCGACGAGGACGAGATCGGCGCCGAGGCGGCGGTCTACCCGTTCGGCTACAAGGCCGAGGACCTGCCGGACCTGCGCCAGGCGATGACGCCCCACCATCCGGACGACGACGGCGCCCTGCGCGCCTGGGCCCACCGGTTCATCCGTCGCAGCGGCCCGACCAAGGTGCTGACCCTGCTCACCGAGATGACCTATACGATCCGCGAGGAGTTCACCTACGGGGTGCGCCTGCGCGGCGGGCCGCAGTCCCCGGCCGAGACCCTGGCCCTGGGAACCGGGAGCTGCCGGGACTTCGCCCTTTTGATGATGGAGGCGGTACGCTGGCTGGGCCTCGCCGCCCATTTCACCTCCGGCTACATCTACAGCCCCGCGGGCGCCCGGCGGCGCGCGGTGGGCGGCGGCCACACCCACGCCTGGGTGCGGGTCTACCTGCCCAGCTGCGGCTGGGTGGAGTTCGATCCCACCAACGGCATCGTCGGCAACACCTGCCTGGTCCGCGTCGCCGTCGCCCGCGATCCGCGCCAGGCGACGCCCCTGCATGGCTCCTGGAGCGGCCCGGCGTCCTATTATCGCGGCATGGAGGTGGAAGTGGACGTCAGCGTGGAGCCGACCGCCGTCCCGCGCGTTGCCCTGGCCGCAACCGGCTAATCGTCCGAGGGGAACCTGAATGCTGATCCGCGCCGGCTACCGCATCAGCTACGACTGCCCCGCGCCCGTGCCCATGGTGCTGATGCTGAGCCTGCGCCCCGAGCGCCTGGGCGATCTGACCACCCGCCAGCTGATGATCACCGACCCCGCCGTGCCCCTGCGCGACTATGCCGACGGTTTCGGCAACATCTGCACCCGTCTGGTGGCGCCCGCCGGCCGCATCACCTTCTCGGCCGACTTCCACATCCACGACAGCGGCCTGCCCGACCCGGTGGTGGCCGACGCCGTCCAGCATCCCATCGACGAATTGCCCGACGAAGCCCTGATCTACCTGCTGGGCAGCCGCTATTGCGAGACCAACCGCCTGGCCGACACCGCCTGGGCCCTGTTCGCGCACATCGAGCCGGGCTGGGCGCGGGTGCAGGCCATCGTCGACTACGTCCATGACCGGGTGCTGTTCGGCTACGAGCACGCCAGCCCCACCAAGACCGCCTTCGACGCCCATGACCAGCAGCGCGGGGTGTGCCGCGACTTCGCCCACCTCGCCATCACCCTGTGCCGCTGCGTGAACATCCCGGCCCGCTACTGCACTGGCTATCTCGGCGACATCGGCATGCCCTACAATCCCGCGCCGATGGACTTCAGCGCCTGGTTCCAGGTCTACCTCGGCGGCGAGTGGCACACCTTCGACGCCCGCCACAACACGCCGCGCATCGGCCGGCTGCTGATGGCCATCGGCCGCGACGCCACCGACGTCGCCATCACCACAAGCTTCGGCGCGAACTACCTGACCGAATTCACCGTCATCACAGAAGAGGTGGGCGCCTGACGGGCCGACTATTTTGTTGCCTGGGCACCCTTTGATATCGACAGCCCCCAAGGTTCGCCGATAGCCTGTCCCTAGGGGCCGGCTCAGCCGGAAGTTGGGGGGATACATGCGACATCTGTTGATCGCGGCGGCTTGCCTGCTGCTGAGCGCCTGCGCGACGGCGACGACCACCCGGCTGGCCGACAAGGCCGCGCCGCCCCCCGCGGCCGGCGCCCGGGTCCTGCTGATCAAGCCGGATGTCGAACTGAGCATCCTGACGGCGTCGGGCCTGCAGGAGCCCCGGGGCGACTGGACCGACCAGGGCCGCGCCAATGTGGCGGCCCAGCTGAAGTCGGCCACCCAGGGACGCCAGCACGTGTTCAGCGAACTGGACCCCGCCACCGTGCGCCAGGGACAGCTGGGCCAGCTGATGCGCCTGCATGCCGCGGTCGGACAGTCGATCCAGATCTTCGACCTGGGGGTCCTGCCGCTGCCGACCAAGAAGGGCACGTTCAACTGGACGCTCGGCGAAGGGGCGCAGGCCCTCGGCAAGGCCTATGACGCCGACTACGCCCTGTTCACCTATGCGCGCGGGTCCTATTCGAGCGGCGGCCGCAAGGCGATGATGGTCGCCGGCGCCATCTTCGGCGTCAGCGTGCCGATGGGCGGGCAGCAGATGTTCTCATCGCTGGTCGACCTAAAGACCGGGCGGGTCGTCTGGTTCAACGCGGCCATCGCCAGCCCGGACGCCGACATGCGCACCCCCGAGGGCGCCGCCAACCTGGTCGCCGCCGTCCTGAAGAACGCGCCCCTCTGATGGGCGCGCGCGTCCGGGGGCTGGGACGGCTGGCCGCCGGGGCCGCCGTCGGCCTGTTGTTGATCGCCCCGCCCGCCTGGGCCGGGCCCCGGCCGGCCAACCTGCGCCCGGACCCCAACACCGACGAGGGCGGGCTGTGGCAGAAGGTCGACAAGGCCGAGCTGGACGCCAGGGACTCGGCGGAACTGAATCCCGATCCGGCCCTCAACCAGCAGATCAAGCGCGTCGCCTGTAAGCTGGCGCCGGAATACTGCGGCGAGATCCGCATCTACGTCATGGACCGGCCGTTCGTGAACGCCTCCATGGCCCCCAACGGCTACATGGAAGTCTGGTCCGGACTGTTGCTGCGCGCCCAGAGCGAGGATCAGCTGGCCTTTGTCCTGGGCCATGAGATCAGCCACTTCGCCGAGAACCACAGCCTCGCCAGCTGGCGCAACATGAAGAGCCGCGGCAACGCCGCCATGATGCTGCAGATGGCGGTCGGCGCGGTGGCCATTGGCGTGGCCGCCTCGAGCGCGCCCGCCGGCGGGGCCGGCGGGTCCCAGCAGACCAACGACATCATGCGCGCCGCCGGCTCGATCAACGACCTGATCTACCTGGGCGCGGTGGCCGGCATGTTCAGCTACGACCGCCAGGAAGAGTTCCAGGCCGACCAGCTGGGCCTGACGCGCGCGGCCGCGGCCGGCTATGATCCGGCGGCCGCCAGCGAGTTCTGGCGGCGCGACATGGCCGAGACGGCCGCGTCCGACTTTCCCAAGGTCCGCGGCCAGGCGACCCGGGCCAGCGTCTTCGCCACCCATCCGATCACCGCCGAGCGGGTGAAGGCCCTCGACGACCTGGCGGCGGCGGCCCCCAAGGGCCAGGCCCAGGATCGCAAGGCCTATCGCGCCATGATCCGCCCGTTCCTCGGCGTCTGGCTCAAGGACGACCTTCGCCGCCGCGACTATGGTCAGACCCTCTATCTGCTCGACCGGCTCGGCGCGGACGGCGAGGACCTGGGCCTGCTGGGCTTCTATCGGGGGGAATGCCTGCGCCTGCGGCGGGGCCCCACCGACCTCGACCAGGCCCGCGCCGCCTACCTTGCCGCCGCCGCCTATCCCGACGTCCCGGTCGCCCTGTGGCGCAACCTGGGCGACCTGCAGGCCCAGGCCGGCGACAAGGCCGCCGCCCGGACCGCCTACCAGACCTATCTGGCCCGCGCGACGGGCGCCAACGACCGCTGGCTGGTGGAAGCCACGCTCAAGAAACTCGATGGAGATTCCGGCACATGAAGAAGTCCCTGGGCGCCGCCGTGGCGCTTGCCCTGGCGCTGACGACCACCGGCTGCGTCGCCATCACCGCCGCCCCTGCCGGCGCCTACACGGTCGGCGCCGGCTATGCGGTCACCCTGGGGAGCGCCTGGAACGACCTGGGCGTCATCACCCCGACCCGCCCCGCCAACGTACGGTTCCTGTCGCTCGACGGCCCCCTGCTCAACCGCCTCTACCTGACAGACGGCCTGGCCCCCGGCCAGTCCCTGGTCAAGCCGGTGGTCAAGGAGCAGCCGACCCCGACCTATCGCGCGGGCATGTCGCCCACCGAACTGGTGGAGTTCGTCACCGACAGCGTCGCCGCCCTGGACTACCAGCGGGTGGAGACGGGAACCATCGCCCCGGCCCCCTTCGCCGGGGGCGAGGGCCTCAGGATCGATCTGACCGCCAAGACCAAGGACGGGCTCGACATATCGGGCAAGGCCGCCCTGGCCGAGCGCGGCGGCAAGCTCTACCTGATCCTGTACCTGGCCCCCACCGAGCACTACTACGCGGCCCACCTGCCCGAGGTGATCGCCATCATGGACTCCGCGCGGCTGGGCTAGCGCGCGGGGGCCGGGACCGGGCGGGCCGCCGATGCTAGACCGAGGCCTCTGATCGACAGCAGCGGGGGCCCGGCATGAGCTATCCTATCGACCGGCTGGTCTTCACCCCGGATGATGTCGACCTGTCACGGTCGCCCCTGCGAGGCCTTTGCGCGGACACCTTCGTCCTGGGCGCGTTCAACCCCGGCCTGACCCGCCTGACGAGCGGCGACCTGCTGCTGATGGTGCGGGTGGCGGAGGCCCTGCGCCAGCCGGAGATAGGGGGCGAGATCCGCGCCATCCGTTGGGAAGCGGGGGGCTATCGTCTCAGCGCCTATCCCGCGGCCCAGGCCGACACCTCCGATCCGCGGGTGTTCCGGCTCACCGAGGCGCCGTTCAGGCCCCTGGGGCTGACCTCCCTGTCCTGGCTGCTGCCGGTGCAGCTGTCGCCGGACGGGCTTGAGGTGCGCCAGGTTCACTACGACAAGGTGATCGCCCCCGAGGCTGCCTTCCAGGACGGCGGCGTCGAGGACCCCCGCATCAGCCGCATCGGCGACCGCTGGTACATGACCACCTGTTCGGTGAGCGCCCAGCGCCAGTGCACCACCCTTTACGTCTCGGACAATGGGCTGGACTACGCCCTCCAGGGGATCATCCTCGATCATCAGAACAAGGACATGCTACTGTTCGAGGGCCAGGTGGGAGGCCGCTTCCTCGCCCTCACCCGCCCCCTCGGCGACGCCTATTTCGCCTATCCGCCGGACAGCCCCTATGTGGCCGGCCCCTCGATCAACCTGGCCACATCCCCCGACGCCCTGCACTGGAAGCCCCTGGACCAGCCGGGCATCCGGCCCCGCCGGGGACGACCCCTTACCCAGAGGATCGGCGGCGGGACCCCGCCCATCCGCACCGAGGCCGGCTGGCTAACGCTTTATCACGGGGTGGAGGCGCGCGGCGCCGTGGGCGTCTACCGCACCTTCTGGGCCCTGCTGGACCTGGAAGACCCATGGGTGATCCTGCGCCAGGAGGACGGCGCGGCCCTGCTGGAGCCGAACGCCGATCTGACGGCGCCGATCGCCGGGCAGATGTATCTGGACGGGGTGGTGTTCACCACCGGCATGGCCGCGGCCGACGACCACTACATCGTCGCCTCGGGCGAGGCCGACCTCGCCTGTCGGATCACCCACATCCCCCGCAGCCGGTTCGACGGGGCGGGGCGCTAGGGACTTCAGGTCTGCGGCGGACGCTCCGGCCAGGCGCGCAGGGCGGCGTGAACCGTCGCCAGAAGAGCGGCGCGGCCGACGCCATCCCGCGCCAGCACGGACATGCCCTGGATGACGGCGATCACAAGGCCAGCGAGTGCGGCCGGATGGGTCGTGGAAGGCAGGGCGCCGTCGCTGATGTCGCGCTGGATGCGCGCCTCAAGGCGACCCTGCAGGCCACGGCGGATGTCGGCGACAGCGTCCTGCACATCTGCCGAAGCCGCCGACCCGCTGGCCGTCGCGCTGGCGAGCAGGCAGCCCCTAGGGGTGTCCTCACCGGTATAGCCGTCAGCGGCGGCGACCATCAGGTCGCGGGCGGCGTCCAGGGCGCTGGGGGCGCTGTCGATGGCCCGCGCCATGACGTCCGGATCGCCGGCGTAGAGGCTCACCGCTTCCAGGAACAACCGCTTCTTGTCGCCAAAGGCGGCGTAGAGGCTGGGCGCAGTCACGCCCATGGCGGCCGTCAGGTCGGCCACGGAGGTGGTCTCGTAGCCGTGACGCCAAAAGGTCAGCATCGCCCTGCGCAGGGCCGCGTCCCGGTCGAACGAGAGCGGGCGCCCCGGACGACGGGGAGATGGGGCGGAACCTGAATTCATAGGGATCACTATGGAATAGCTTGACGCGCTGGCGCAAGGGGACCATGGCTTTTCATAGCAATCGCTATGAAAGTGAAGCCTCATGTCCTTGACCGCCTTTCGAACCCTGGGACGCTCCGGGCTCGTGGTGAGCCCCCTGGCCCTGGGCGCGATGACGTTCGGCTCCGGCCCCTGGGGCGCGGACGAGGCGACCGCCCGGGACATCTTCGAGGCCTACCGCTCGGCGGGCGGCAATTTTGTGGACACCGCCGACATCTATTCGGACGGCGAGAGCGAACGGCTGGTGGGCCGGTTCATCAAGGAAACGGGGTCGCGCGACGATATCGTGCTGGCGACCAAGTTCGGCTTCAACGGGTCGGCCAGCCCCCTGACCGCCACCCAGGCCGGCGGCGGCAACCCCAACGCCGGCGGGGCCGGCGCCAAGAATATCCACCGCGCGTTGGACGCCTCGCTGAAACGTCTGGGGACCGACTACATCGACTTGTACTGGATGCATATCTGGGACGGGGTCACCCCGATCGAGGAGATCGTCCAGACGCTGGGCGATCTGGTTCGCGCCGGCAAGATCCGCCACTACGCCCTGTCGGACATGCCGGCCTGGGTGGCGATGAAGGCCGCGACCATCGCCTCCGAACGCCGCGTTCCGGGACCGATCGCCATCCAGGTGGAATATTCGCTCGTCGCCCGCGACGTGGAGGGCGAGCATTTTCCCGCCGCCCGCGAGGCCGGCATGGGCGTGATGCCCTGGAGCCCTCTGGCCGGCGGCTTTCTCACCGGAAAATACCACCGGAACGAGCCGCGGGATGCCGGTCGGCTCAGCGGCCCCAACCCCTTTGGCGACAGCAAGTTCTCCGACCGCAACTGGGTCGTTCTGGATGAGCTCAGGTCTGTCGCCGCCGAACTGGAGCGTCCGGTCGCCCAGGTCGCGCTGGCCTGGGTCATGGCCCGCCCCGGGGTCACCACGACCCTCGTGGGCGCGCGAACCGCTGAGCAGCTCGAGGCCAATATCGCCGCCACGCAAATCCTGCTCAGCGACCAGCAGATGGGCCGCCTGGACACGGCGAGCGCGTCGGCCCCAAGCTTCAGCGGCGCGCTGGCGTCGCCGGCCATCCGCCGCATGGTGTTCGGGGGCCATTCGGTTGCGGGGTGGCAAGAGTATGCGGCCATACCATAGCGGCGGAGACTATCCCCGCCGGTCTCGCGACGACCCGGCCACCGGATCGGCCGCCGGCCGAGGGCTCCGTCCCTGCGTAACTTTGTAACGTATTCCCTCCCCCGACCGGCCGGGCTATAGCCCGAGGCATGGCCAATCTCGGGACGTGGCGGAAGCTGATCAGCACGGCGCTCTTCGCGCTGGTGATCACCTTCGTCAGCCTCGGCCCGAGCCTGGAGTCTCTCCTCTGCCATGAGGAGGGCGGGGCCGTGGCCGCCGCGCTGAGCCAAGATAGCTTCACAGCCCCCGACGCGCCCGCCGATGACCATGACGCCGAGGGGCCGTGCGTCCACGGCCACTGCCATCATGTGGTGGCCTTCGCGCCGCCCATGGCCGCGGCGGCCCTTATCCCCGCCATCTCGCCGATCGAGCGGACCACCGCCGAGGATCGGCTTCTGTATTCCGATCCGACGTTCGGTCTGAAACGCCCCCCTCGCATCTGACGGTCTGCCGCGCCTAGCGCGCGCCTGCCGTCAACCGCGAGAGGACTCATGCCTTCATTATATTCGCGGCGGCCCCTGGCTGCCGCCTGTCTGTGGCTTGGCGCCATGGCCACCCCCGCCGGAGTTGCGGCCGATCCCGCCCCGCCCCTCCCTGACCTTCTTGCGCAGAGCCAGTCGACAGCCCCTCGTCTGGCCGAGGCCCGCGCCGGCGTCGCCCGCGCCCAGGGCCTGGCCCGACAGGCACGGACATGGCCCAATCCGACCCTCGGTCTGGAGGTCGAGAACGTTGCCGGCTCCGGGCCCTACCGCGGCTCCGGTCTGAGCGAGACCACCCTATCCTTGGCTCAGACCCTTGAGCTTGGCGGCAAGCGCTCGGCCAGGGCCGCTGCGGGGCGGGCCGACGTCGACGCCGCCTCGGCCAGGGAACGGCAGGCGCGGGCCGACTACGCCTTCGACCTGACTCTCGCCTATGCGGAGGCTGAAGCGGCGGAGCGCCGACTCGCCCTCGCCCGCGAGACCCTCAGCCTCGCCGAGGCGGACGCCCGCATCGCCACGGCGCTGGTGCGAGAGGGCCGGGAAGCGGACCTGCGGCGACTCCAGGCCCAGGGCGCCGTGCAATCGGCCCGGGCCGGCGTGGACGAGGCGCAGGCCGCGCGCGCCACCACCTTGGCGAACCTGACAGCCCTCGCCGGCGCCCCCGTCCCCTTCACCTCGGTTCCCGCCAGCCTGCTCGACGTCGGGGTCGGCTCGGCCCCTGGGACCGAGCTGATGGCCAACGCCGCCCTCGCCGCGGTGGCCGCGGCGGCCGAGCGAGACGCCGCGGCGCGGCGGCTCGAGGCGGAGCGTCGCCGGTCCATCCCGGATGTGACCCTGTCCATAGGCATGCGGCGGTTCGCGCAGGACGACTCGTCAGCCCTTGTGGCGGGCGTCTCCGTGCCCCTGCCCCTCTTCGACCGAAATCGCGGCGCCGCGGACGCCGCCCGCGCCGATGTGGCTGCTGCGGAGGCGCGCCTGGCGGCCGCGCGGTTTCAGGCGGAGGCGGCTGTCCGATCTGGCGCCGCGCGAATTGTCGCGTCCGAGAGCCGGCTCGAGGCCTCGCAGGCGGCCGACCGCACCGCCCTGGAAGCCTACCGGTTGGCCCGCATCGGCTATGAGGCCGGGCGGGTGTCGCTGGCTGAACTGACGGCGACGCGCCGGTCGCTGGCCGAAGCCCGCGAGCAAGGCATCGCCGCATCCGTCGAGCGGGTCAGCGCCCAGGCCGGAATCGTGCGGCTCGGCGGCGGGATCGGACCCGCCCGATGACCCGCCTCACCCCCTGCCGCAGCCGGCCGGCCGATCCGCGCCGCCTGACCCCCGAAACCGAACGGGCCGGCCTGGAGGGCCGTCTTCCGTGCCAAGGATCCCTGTGATGCGAACGACCTTGCAGCGGACAAACCGCAACCGTCTGATGGCCGGCGCGGCCGTCGCTGTCCTGGTGATCGGCGGCGCGGCGGCGGCGGTGATGCTCAACCGCCCGTCTGGGACCACCGAAGCCCAGGCCGGACCGGCCGAGGAAAAGGCGCATGCCGGAGAGGAAGGCGTGGTGCATCTCACGGCTGACCAGCTGACCGCCGCCGGGATCAGCGTGGTCGCGGTCGGGCGCGGCGGCGGCGGCGAGACGCGCCTGGCCGGGCGGGTCGAACCGATGGTGGACGCCCGCGCCGCGGTGGCCGCCCCCGTCGCCGGCTCGGTGCAGCGCGTGCTCGTGGCGCCGGGCCAAAGCGTCCGCGCGGGTCAGGCGCTCGTGCTGCTGATGAGCGGCGACGCCGCCGCCCTGCGCGCCGATGTGGACGCCGCCTCGGCCACCGCGCAGGCGGCCCGCCAGGTCGCCCAGCGGGATCAGAACCTTCTCGCGCAAGGCATCGTCCCCCGGCAGGAGGCCGAAACCTCCCGCGCCCAGGCCCTCAGCGCGGAGGCGACGGCGAGGGCCGCGCGGGCGCGGGCCATCGCCGCGGGGTCGCCGACGGGCGGCGGAACCGTCGGGGTCGCCAGTCCGATCGCCGGCGTGGTCACCCAGGTTCAGGTGGGCCCCGGCGGCTTCGTCGCCCAGGGGGGCGTGGTGGCCATGGTCACCAACCCCGACCGCCTCGAGCTGGTCTTCAGCGCCCCCCCGCAACTCGTCGCCCAGGTCGCGGCCGGATCGACGCTGCGGGCGACGGGGCCCGGCGGCGAGTTCGAGGCGACGGTGACCGGCATAGCGGCAGATGCGGGACCTTCCGGCAGCGGGGCGGCCGTCATCCGGGCCAGGCCCACCCATGGCGCCCTGCCGCCAGCAGGGTCGCCGGTCACCGGCGCCGTCACCACCGGGGCCCAGACCAACGGGCTGAGCGTGCCCAGCGAAGCGGTGCAGAGCGTGGAAGGCCGCGCCGTGGTCTTCGTTCGCAGCGCGGAAGGCTTCCGCGCTGTCCCCGTGCTCCCAGGCCGCCAGGCCGCAGGGCGCACGGAGATCCTGCAAGGTCTGGCCGGCGACGAACGCATCGCCGGCGTCGGCGCCTTCCTGCTCAAGGCCGAGTTGGCCAAGGGCGACGCTGAGCACGGTCACTAGGCCCGGCCATGTTCAACCCTATCATCGCGCTGTCGGTCCGCTTCCGGTGGTTCGTGGTCCTGGCCACCGCCGCGATCACAGCCTTCGGCCTTTTCCAGCTCACCCGACTGCCCATCGACGCGGTGCCGGACATCACCAACCGGCAGGTGCAGATCAACACCGTCGACCCGGCGCTGGCGCCCGAGCAGATGGAACGTCAGGTCACCTATCCGCTGGAAACCGCCATGGCCGGCATTCCCGGCCTGGAGTCCACCCGCTCGCTGACCCGCAACGGATTCAGCCAGGTCACGGTGATCTTCACCGATCGGACCGACATCTATTTCGCGCGCCAGCAGGTCGCCGAGCGCATGGGGCAGGCCAGTCTGCCGGACGGGGTGGAGCCGGCGCTGTCGCCGATCACCACGGGCCTGGGCGAGGTGCTGTTCTGGACGGTCGACTACGCGCCGTTCGACAGCAAGTCCCTCGCCGCGCCGGGCAGGCCGGGCTGGCAGGCCGGCGGCGTCTATCTCACGCCCGAGGGCGACCGCCTGACCACCGCCCAGCAGCGGGCCGCCTACCTCAGGACCGTGCAGGACTGGATCGTGGCGCCCCGCATGCGCGCGACACCGGGACTGGCCGGCGTCGACGTGAACGGCGGCTATGTGAAGGAATACGCCGTGCGGCCCGACCCGGCGCGCCTGGCCGCCCATGGCCTCAGCCTGAACGATCTGGTCGAGGCCCTGGAGACGGCCAACACCCAGTCCGGCGCCGGCTTCATCCAGCGCGGCGGCGAGGCGCTGACCGTGCGCACCGACGCCCTGGCCCGGACGATCGAGGATCTGGCGCAGGCGCCCGTGGCCAATCGCAACGGCCTGGTCGTGCGGGTCGCCGACGTGGCGACGGTGCAGATGGGCGCCGCGCCGCGACAAGGCGGCGCGACCCGGGACGGGCATGAGGCCGTCATCGGCACAGCCCTCATGCTCGCCGGGGGCAACAGCCGCACGGTGGCTCAGGCCGCCGCCGAGCGCTTGCAGGCGATCGCGCCCAGCCTGCCGCCCAGCATCATCGTCACGCCCGTGCTGAACCGCAGCGAACTGGTCAACGCCACCATCGCCACGGTGACGCGCAATCTCGTGGAGGGGGCGCTGCTGGTGATCCTGGTGCTGTTCCTTCTGCTGGGCAACATTCGCGCCGCCGCGATCACGGCCCTGATGATCCCGATCAGCTTCCTGTTCGCCGTCATCGGCATGAATCGGTTCGGCGTCAGCGGCAACCTGATGAGCCTCGGCGCCCTCGACTTCGGCCTCTTGGTCGATGGGGCTGTCGTGGTGGTCGAGAACACCCTGCTGAGGCTGAGCCAACGGCGGGCGACGGCGGGGCGGGCGCTGACCGCCCAGGAACGCATGGATGTGGCCGTCCTCGCCGCGCGCCAGATGGTGAAGCCCGCCGCCTTCGGCCAGCTGATCATCCTTCTGGTGTTCACGCCCCTGCTGATGCTGGAGGGGGTGGAGGGCAAGACCTTCGTCCCCATGGGCGCCACGGTGATGCTGGCCCTGGTGGGCGCCTTCATCTTCTCCTTCACCTTCGTGCCGGCGATGACGGCGCTGCTCGTGCGCGATCCCAAGACCGTCCGCGTCGGCGCGGACGGCCGGGTCGAAGAGCACGAAACCCGGGTTCTGCAGTTCGCCCGGGGCTACGTCGAGCCGGCGATCCGCGGCGCGGTGGCCCGGCCAAGGATCGTCGTGATCTCCGCCGTCTCGGCCCTGGTCGTCGGCGGCCTGGCCTTCTCCCTCCTCGGCCGCGAATTCATCCCGACCCTGGACGAGGGCGACATCGCCATGCAGGCGCTGCGCACGCCCTCGGCGTCCCTCGAGCAGTCGCTGGCCATGCAGATGGCTTTGGAAAAGGTCATCAAGGCCCAGCCCGAGGTGGAGACCGTCTTCTCGCGCACCGGGACCGCCGAAGCCGCCCTCGACCCCATGCCGCCGAACATCTCCGACGCGGTCATCGTGCTGAAGGACCGCAAGGACTGGCCGGACCCGGGCCTGGCGAAAGAAGACTTGGTCGAACGGATCGAGACGGCCGCCGGCCGTCAGCTCGGCAATAGTTTCGAGTTCAGCCAGCCGATCGAACTGCGCTTCAACGAGCTGATTTCCGGCGTGCGCACGGACCTGGCCGTGCTGGTCTACGGCGACAATTTCACCGAGCTGGAGCGCACGGCCAATGCAGTGGCCGCCGCCCTGCGCCAAACCCGGGGCGCGGCGGACGTCCGGGTCGAACAGGCCACCGGGCTGCCGACCCTGACCGTCAGCGTCGACCGGTTCGCCGCGGCCAACTATGGACTGACCGCCGCCGACGTGTCGCAGGCGGTGTCCGTCGCCATCGGCGGGACGGCGGCGGGGCAGATCTACGAAGGGGACCGCCGCTTCGACGTGGTGGTGCGGCTGGAGGATGCGGCGCGCAACGATCCCGCCGCCCTGGCCGCCCTGCCCGTCACCACGGCGACCGGGGCGGCGATCCCCCTGTCGATGGTGGCCCGCATCCAGGTCTCGGAGGGCCAGAACCAGATCAGCCGCAACAATGGCAGCCGCCGCATGGTGGTGCAGGCCAACGTCAGGGGGCGCGACCTGGGGGGCTTTGTCGCCGAGGCCCAGGCGCGGGTAGGCAAGGCGGTCCGCCTTCCGGCCGGCTATTCCCTGGAATGGGGCGGCCAGTTCGAAAACCTGAAGCGGGCGGAACAGCGGCTGGGCCTCGTGACCCCGCTCGTCTTCCTCGTGATCGGCGTGCTGCTGTTCCTGGCGCTGGGATCCTTCGCCGAGGCCGCTCTGGTGTTCGCCTGCGTCCCCCTGGCGCTGGTGGGCGGCGCGGTCGCGCTGCTGGCGAGAGGCATGCCGTTTTCCGTGTCCGCCGCGGTCGGCTTCATCGCCGTCTCCGGCGTCGCCACCCTGAATGGGCTGGTGCTGATGCAGGCGATTCGCGAGCGGCTGTCGGAGGGCGTCCCGCCTGAGACCGCCGCCATCGAGGGCGCCTGCGCCCGGCTGCGCGCCGTGCTGACCACCGCCCTGGTGGCCATCGTCGGCTTCATCCCCATGGCCATCGCCCACGGGGCCGGCGCGGAGGTGCAGAAGCCGCTCGCCACCGTCGTCATCGGCGGCCTGATCACCGCGACCGCCCTGACCCTACTGGTGCTGCCCGCCTTCGCGGCGCGCGCGGTCCGGCGCCGCCCCGCTGGAAGGCTGGAGGCGTGACCATGGCCAAGGCTCAAGACCTCGCCATCCGCAAGGTGGACGGGGCGGCGGTCGGCTTCGCCAGGGAAGGACTGAGGCTGTTAGCTTGGCCGAGCGCCTCGAATTGCGGCAGGTTGTCGGATGCTTGAAGCAAAGTCCTTGACCAAGACCTTCGAGGGGCGCCCTGCCCTCGTTGATCTCAACCTCACTGTGGGACCCGGCGAGATTTACTGCCTGCTCGGCGCGAACGGGGCCGGTAAGAGCACCACCATCAAGCTGTTCCTGAACTTCCTTGAGCCGACCTCGGGCGTCGCCCTGGTCGATGGCAAGGCCAGCCATGAGGATCCCATCGGGGCGCGGCGGCGTCTGGCCTACATCCCCGAGGTGGTGAACCTTCACGGCGCGCTGAGCGCCTACGAGAACCTCGACTATTTCGCCGCCCTGGCAGGCATTCCGAAACTGAATCGAAGGGCGGCCGACGACGCCTTCGTGCGGGTGGGGCTGGCCCCGGCGGCCGCCGGCCGACGCGTCTCCACCTTTTCGAAGGGCATGCGCCAGAAGGTCGGCGTCGCCATCGCCCTCGTTCGCGGCGTGTCCATCTTCCTGCTCGATGAGCCGACCTCGGGGCTTGATCCCAAGGCCAGCAACGACTTTTCGCAGCTGATGCAGACCGTGCGGGCGGACGGAGGCTCCATCCTGATGGCGACCCACGATCTGTTCCGGGCCAAGGAGGACGGCACCCGGATCGGCATCATGAAGGAAGGGCGCCTGATGGAGGAACTGGATCCGGCCGACGTGAGCCACGGCGACCTCGAGCGCATCTATCTCGCCCACATGCACGGCTAGATCGGGGCGCACGCATGTTGTCAGCCATCATCCGCAAGGAATTCATCGAGGCCTGGCGCGACCGGCGCTTCCTCATCATCAGCCTCGTTCTGGGCTGCCTGCTGTTCCTGTCCGTCGGCGTCGGCATGCAGCGATTTGCTGTCACGAGCACGCAGCGGGCCGAGGCGAGCGAGGCCACCTATCGGCAGTGGCTAGACCAGGGGGACAAGAACCCCCACGCCGCCGCCCACTACGGCCTCTACGCCTTCAAGGGCGAGACGCCGTTCGCCTATGCCGACCGGGGCGTCAACGACTTCGCAGGCGGTTCGGTGTGGCTAGAGGCCCATCGCCAGAACCTGGCGGGTAGCCGCAACGCCCAGGACTCGCTGTCGGTCGAGCGCATCGGCTCGATGACCGCAGGCTTCCTGCTGCAGGTTATCCTGCCCCTCGTGATCGTTCTGTTGGGTCACCGCACGTTCGCGGGGGAGCGCGAGACCGGAGTCCTGGCGCAGACCCTGTCGGTCGGGGCTCCCACCGCGCGCCTGTTCGCTGGCAAGTGCCTGGGAGCAGGCGCGGCGATCATGGCGCTCACCGCTCCCGTGATCCTCGCCGGCGTCGTAGCGCTCGCGTTCGCGTCAGGCCCAGGCGCCCAGGGATGGGAACGGGCTGCCCTGTTCGCCCTGTTGTACGCTGGTTACGCGGTGCTCTGGCTGATGCTGACGGTGGGCGTCTCCGCCGCGTCCAGGACGGCTCGCACCGCGCTCGTCGCCCTCGTGGCCCTGTGGATGGCCACCTGCCTCGTCGCGCCGCGGGTAGCGGCGGAGGCGGCCAGGACCCTGCATCCCACCCCCTCCTACGCCGCCTTCGCCGCGGCGATCGAACGGGACACCAAGGCTGGCCTGGCCGGGGAGAGCCAGGACGCGTTCCGCGCGCGGATGATGCGCCAGGCCTTGGCCCGCTACGGCGCGGCCTCGCCGAGAGACCTCCCGGTCAATCTGCAGGGACTCATGTTCACCTGGATGGAAACCTGGGGGAACGCCGTCTTCGACCACCATTTCCGGCGGCTGTACGACATCTACGACGACCAGGAGCGGGTCGTTCAGGCGGCGGGTTTCGTGTCGCCTGCCATCGCCGTCCGCCAGATGTCGATGGCGATCACCGGCGCGGATCTGGCCACCCACCGGCAATTCGTCACGGCGGGTGAGACCAAGCGGCGCAGCTTCATCGACGCCCTCAACCGCGACATGACCTTCAATTCGCGCACTGGCCAGAGCGACTACAAGGCGGCCGCGCCTCTGTGGTCCACGATCAAGCCCTTCACCTTCACGCCCCCGCCACCCCTCGAGTCCCTGTCACGGCAGTGGATCGCGGCGACGGCGCTGCTCGCGTGGCTTGCAGCGGCAGCGCTGGGGGGCGGCCTGGCCGTGCGGCGACTCAAACCGGGGACCCTGTGATGCCAGGGCGGCTGATCTCGGCGGAGACCCGCCTTTTGATGCGCGATCCCGCCTTCGTCATCGGCGCGGTCTTTCTGCTGCTGTGCACCGCCCTGGCGTCCGGTCTCGGCGCCGCGCGGGTGGCGGCCGAGCGCGCCTCGATCCAGTCGGTGCGCGGGGAGCTTTCGGCCAAACAGGCCATCCTTCTGCAGGACGCGATCAGGGTCCAGGCGCAGCTGTCGGGTGTGCACACGGCCCCGCAGGGCCACGGCCATGGTCGGCCGCCCGCTGCCTCACCCACCGGCCACGGCGCCGCCAGCCACGGACCAGCCATCCCTGCGCCCACGCACGGCGCCCCGGCCCAATCGCCGCCGGCAGGCCTGCACAGCCCGGGCGCCCCGCCGCCGGGATCGAGCGCCGGAACCGTCGGGCTCATGAGCCTGCCAGGGGCGGCTATTCTCGAGCCGGCGCCCCTGGCTGCCCTGGCCATAGGCCTGTCGGACGTCCAGCCCGCGATCTACCGCGTCACGGCCCGGCCTCGGCACACCTTCGCCACAGCCTACGAACTGGAGAGCCCGCTGGGTATGGCGGCGGGCGCGTTCGACGCGGCCTTCGTCTTCCTGTTCCTGCTGCCGATGGTCGTTCTGGCCGCGAACTACAACCTGCTGTCGGCGGACCGCGACAGCGGCGTCATGGCCATGGCCCTGGCTCAGCCGACCGCGGCCGCCGCCTATGTCGGGGCGCGGCTGGCGGTGCGGACAGGGGCGATGGCGGCGGTGGTCGTCGGAGCCTGGGCGGTAGCCCTGCTCGCCGGCCGGGTGGACCTCGCCGCGCCGGGCGCGGCCGGCGCCGCGATCCTGCTCCTGGTCATACTCGGCCTCTACGCAGCCTTCTGGATGACCCTGGTGCTGGTGGTGAACCTCGCCGTCCGGTCGTCGGCGGCCTGCGGGGTGGCGCTCGCCAGCCTGTGGCTGCTGTTCGTCGTCATCGCACCGGCGATGGTCGCGCTGATCGCGGGCAGCGCGATCAGCGCCCCCTCCCGCTTGCTGCTGGCCGCGGAGATCCGCCAGGCGGCGCAGGCCGCCGACCGCGAGCGGGCCAAGACCCTCGAGGCCTTCTACATGGACCACCCCGACATGGCGGGACCGGCGGGGGCGGCCCACGGCGGGGGCGGAGACCCCTTCTCCATGGGCATCCTGGCCAGCGACCGGTCGGTCGAGCGGGCCGTACAGCCGAGCCTGGATGCGTTCGACCGCGCGCTGTCTCGCCGACAGGACCTTGTCGCGGCGCTGCAGATCGTCTCCCCGGCCCTGATCGCGCAAATGGCGATCGAGGATCTCGCGGGTCGAGGCGCCGGACGCTATGCCGCCTTCTCAGAGGCGGTCGATCAGTTTCACCGTCGCTGGTCACAATTCTTCGTGGCGCGGATCCTTGGCTCAGGTCGGATGACGCCTGGAGACTATGAAAACCTTCCGCAGTGGCGGATGGCCGAGAGGCAAGGGTGGCCGCTGTCCCGCCTCAACATGATGGGCTTAGGAGCGATGGCGCTCTCCGTTCTGGCCGGCATCGGAGTCTCGGCCAGGCTGGCGCGGACCATGAGACCCTAGGCGTTCGGCGGAAGGCCACGACGGGATCGTCCGGCTTCTTGAGAGCCGACCCTCGCCTATAGCTCGCCGGTTCCGATAGGCCCTGGACGCAGGATCCTAACCCCTTGAAATCCCTGGCGCACCCGACACGATTCGAACGTGTGACCTTTGCCTTCGGAGGGCAACGCTCTATCCAGCTGAGCTACGGGTGCGGAGGATCGCAGGGCGGCCTTGGTAGACCAAAGGGGCGGCGGGCGCAACGCGGTCTCAGCCGGTGGGGTCCAGGGCCCCCGGCCGGTCATAGGTCAGCGACATGAACACGTCCTCGAGGTCCGGGTCCTCCGTGGCCAGGTCCTTGATGCCGACGCCCGCCGTGCGCACCGCGGCCAGCACGTCCTCGACCCCGGTGTCGGCCTTGTGGAAGGTGATCGCCAGCCGGCCGTCGGAGCGCAGCTGGGTCTCCAGCGAGGGCAGGGCGGGGGCCGCCGCCAGGGGCTCGCGGGGGGTGATCACGACGGTGCGGGTGTCGAGGCTCTGCAGCAGCTCGGCGGTGGGGGCGCAGACGGCCACCTCGCCCCGGTTGATGATGGCGATGGTGTCGCAGAGCTCCTCGGCCTCCTCGAGGTAGTGGGTGGTCAGGACGATGGTCACCCCCTGGGCGTTGAGGCCGAGCACATAGCTCCACAACTGCCGGCGCAGCTCGACATCGACCCCGGCGGTGGGCTCGTCGAGGATCAGCACCGGCGGCTGGTGGACCATGGCCTTGGCCACCATCAGCCGCCGCTTCATGCCGCCCGACAGCTGGCGCACATAGGCCGCCGCCTTGTCGGTGAGGCCCAGAGCGGCGAGCAGTTCGTCGGTGCGGCGTTCGGCCTTGGGCACGCCGTAGAAGCCGGCCTGGGTCTCCAGCGCCTCCCGCGGGGTGAAGAAGACATCCACCGACAGCTCCTGGGGCACGACGCCGATGGCGGCGCGGGCGTCCCTGGGCCGCTCGTCGATGTCGCGGCCCCAGATCTTGACCACCCCGCCGCTCTTGCGGGTGACCCCGGCCAGGATGTTGATGAAGGTCGACTTGCCGGCGCCGTTGGGTCCCAGCAGGCCGAAGATCGAGCCCCGGGGGATCAGCAGGTCGACGCCCTTCAGCGCCTCCTTGGGGCCTTGCGTCTTGGTCCCCGGATAGGTCTTGACCAGGCCGCGGGCCTCGATGGCGTAGTCGGGTAGGTCCATGGGCGCCCAGCTAGATTGCGAGGCCATGGCTCTAGCGCGGATGGGCAGGGCTGGCGACGGCCGATTTCGCCGCCGCCCCCGTCAGCGGACCGACACGGTGAAGCCCGTGGCGGTCAGGGCCAGGCGGCCGTCGCGCAGGTCGGTGAGGTAGTCCTGCGCCGCCAGGCTGGCGATGGCCGCGCGCAGGGCGTCCAGGGGGATGGCGGACTGGGCGGCGTGGCCCTCCAGGGTCGCCGTCGACACCGCCTCGCGCGGGCCGGCGCCGATCTGGCGGAAGCCCGCCAGCACCGCGTGCTCGGCGTCGGTGAGGATCGGGCGCGGCGGATCCGCCGGCGGCGCCGCGGGAGAGATGGCCACGGACGCGGTCAGGGCGCGATCGAGGATGCCCCGGCCCAGTTCCGCCTCGTCCAGCACCGCCAGGTCCGCGCCCCTGGCCTTCAGATGGGCCGCCTCGGCGTCGGTGTGCGCCCGGGCCAGCACCGCCAGGGCGGGCTTGATGCGATGCGCCTGCTCCACCACCTGGCCGGCCTCGAAGGCGTTGGGGATGGCCACGATCAGCCGGCTGGCCCGCTCCAGCCCGGCCAGCCGCAGGACCGCCGGGTCGGCGGCGTTGCCTTCGACGACGCGGCAGCCGGCGGCCTGGGCGCGGGCGAGGGCGTCCTCGCCGTTCTCGATCACCAGGAAGGGCGCCTGCGCCTCGGCCAGCCCCTGGGCCACGACCTTGCCGACGCTGCCAAAGCCCACCAGCACCGTGTGATCGACGAGGCCCAGAGCGGGCTCGGCCGCCGGAGCCGCCGGCGCCGCGACCTTGCCGCCGCCGGCCCAGCGCGCGGCGAGGGTGAAGACCAGCGGGTTGACCATGATCGACAGGATGGCCCCCGCCAGGATCAGGTCTCGACCCTCCGGCGGCAGCAGCTTCAGGCTGACGCCGAGGCCGGCCAGGATGAAGGAGAATTCGCCGATCTGGGCCAGGCTGGCGGCGACGGTGGCGGAGGTCTGACCGTCGCGGCGGAAGGCCCGCATGATGGCCAGGGCGGCCAGCGACTTGCCGAGGATGATGATCGCCAGGGTCCCCAGAACGGCCCAGGGCTGCTGGACCAGGATCAGCGGGTTGAACAGCATGCCGATGGACACGAAGAACAGCACGGCGAAGGCGTCGCGCAGGGGCAGGGTGTCCTCGGCCGCCTGGTGGCTCAGCTCGGACTCGCTGAGGATGACGCCGGCGAAAAAGGCGCCCAGGGCGAAGGACACGTCGAACAGCATCGCCGCTCCGAAGGCGACCCCCAGGGCGATGGCCAGCACGGCCAGGCGGAACAGCTCGCGCGAGCCGGTGTGGGCGACATAGTGCAGGACAAACGGGATCACCCGGCGCCCGACGATGAGCATGAAGGCGATGAAGGCGCCGACCTTGCCCAGCGCCAGGGCCAGGCCCAGCCACAGGTTGGACGGGGCGCCGCCCTCGCCATCGCCCAGGATCGCCTGGGCCAGCAGGGGCAGCAGCACCAGGGCCGCGACCATGGCGATGTCCTCGACGATCAGCCAGCCGACGGCGATGCGCCCGCGCTCGGTCTGGACGATGCGCCGCTCCTGCAAGGCGCGCAGCAGCACCACGGTGCTGGCCACCGACAAGGCCAGGCCGAAGACGAAGCCGGCGTAGAGGGGCCAGCCGAACAGATGACCCAGTCCCATGCCCAGCAGGGTGGCCACCCCCATCTGCACCACCGCCCCGGGGATGGCGATCTTGCGCACGGACATCAGGTCCTTGACCGAGACGTGCAGTCCCACCCCGAACATCAGCAGGATCACGCCGATCTCGGCCAGCTCGTTGGCCAGGGCCTGGTCAGCCACATAGCCAGGCGTGAAGGGGCCGACCATGATGCCGGCGATCAGATAACCCACCAGGGGCGGCGCCTTGAGGCGATGGGCGACCACGCCGAAGACGAAGGCCAGCCCGAGGCCGGCGGCTATGGTGGCGATCAACGGCGTCTGGTGAAGCATGAACCCTCTTTGCCCGGACGCCCTGTATTGCGAGGGAGGACCCGCTTAAAACCCACAATATAGGCATTGCGGCGCCAGTAACGACCCCCTCGGACCTGGATTTGTCATAAACTGATCTTCACAGTCCTGTGAGCCGGAGGCCATGGCGCGTATAGGTTGGGCCTGACCGGTCGCATATATTCGACGAGATTGATGCGAGTCGCCGGATGAGCGCACGCCGGTCCCGTCGCCGGCACGGCCAAATTGACGCCTTGCCGGGCCGCGCCTAGGTATGGCGCACCGCCGCCAGCGAGCCAGATCCATGACCGACGCCGCCTCTCCCGCCCCGCCGCCGCAGATCGTCAGGGTGCGCACCCGCCGGGTGTCGTGTGACGGCGTCGGCGGCGCCCTGGGCCATCCGCGGGTGTTCCTGGAGATGGGCGAGGCCGGCGAGGTCGAGTGCGGCTATTGCGACCGCAAGTTCGTCCTGGTCGGCCACGAGACCCCGGAGAACGAACTGTTGGCGCCGGGGGCCTATGAGGGCTCGGCGGGGCATTGACGCCCCCCAGCGGTCCTTGGCTCGCCACTGATAGTTGACTCATCATCTTTCGAGGGTAGCGTTCGACATCCCTGGGAAGGGTGATGAGGATGATGTCGGCGCTGAAGTGGATTGTCGCCCTGGGTGTCACCGTCTGTCTCGCCGCCTGCGGCGGGGGTGGAGGGGGAGGCGGCGTCGCCCCGGCGCCCAGCCCGACCCCGCCGCCGGCTCCTGTGGCCCTGACCATGACCGGGGCCGCGGCCCGGCAGACGATCATCCGGTTCAGCATCACGACAGGCGCGCCGACCGCGCCCGGCGCGGTGACGGTGACCATCACGGATCCTGATGTCGCGGCGCCCACCGGCCTCAATCAGATCAATTTCGACGGCGACGAGACCATCCAGATCCAGGTCCCGCCATCGACGGCGCCGGCCACCTATACCCCCGAGCTGCTACGGCCGGGCTCGACCAGTTCGTGGACCATCACCACCTCCACAACGTCCGGCTCCGCCTCCGCCTTCCTGAACGTCCTGTCGGGTCCGACCCGCTATGTGCGCATGGCCAACTTCGGCGACAGCACCGACAACGGCGGCGTCGGCAACGGGTCCAGCAACGGCTACGCGCCGTTCGGCGTGCCCACGCCGGCGGCCGATATGCCGCGCACCGGCTCGGCCCGCTTTACCGGGCTGGCCTACGGATCCTTCAACGCCCGGCCGGTGACGGTGGACGTCGACTTCGCCGCCGCCACCCTGGCGGGCTCGATCAATGCCGCCAGCGACCCTGAGCAGCTGACCTTCAGCGCGCCGATCAGCGGGGTGAACTTCTCCGGCTCGGCGACGATGCGCAACCTCAACGGAACCCAGGCCGGCCAGGTCACGGGATCCTTTTACGGGCCCGGGGCGGCCGAGCTCGGCGGCGCCTACAGCGTCCCGTCCGGGGGCCCGACCGCCTACGGGGGCTTCGTCGCCGCCCGATGAGCCAACCGCGCAGGTGACGGCGGGCGCCGCGGGCCTTATCTTGAGGCCATGACCGACACCCTCGAGCCCGACGCCCCGCCCCTGCCTGACGTCGACCGCGACCTGTCCCAGGACGGGCCCAACGTCCGCCTCTACCTGGTCGACGGGTCGGGCTACATCTTCCGCGCCTACCACGCCCTGCCGCCCCTGACCCGCAAGTCCGACGGCCTGCCGGTGGGCGCGGTGGCCGGCTTCTGCAACATGCTGTGGAAGCTGCTCTGCGACATGAAGGGCGAGGCGGACGCCCCCACGCACCTGGCGGTGATCTTCGACCATTCCGAGAAGACCTTCCGCAGCGATCTCTACGACGCCTACAAGGCCCATCGTCCGCCCCCGCCCGAGGACCTGATCCCGCAGTTCGCCCTGGTGCGCGACGCGACGCGGGCCTTCGGGGTGCCGGCCCTGGAGCTGCCCGGCTACGAGGCCGACGACCTGATCGCCGCCTATGCCTGCAAGGTCCGCGACGCCGGCGGCGAGGCGGTGATCGTCTCCTCCGACAAGGACCTGATGCAGCTGGTCGGCGACCGGGTGACCATGTTCGACACCATGAAGGGTCTGCGCATCGGCCCCGACCAGGTGTTCGAGAAGTTCGGCGTCGCCCCCGACAAGGTCGTCGACGTCCAGGCCCTGTGCGGCGACAGCGTCGACAACGTGCCCGGCGCCCCCGGCATCGGCATCAAGACCGCCGCCCTGCTGATCAATGAATACGGCGACCTCGACACGCTCCTGGCCCGGGCCGGCGAGGTCAAGCAGGACAAGCGCCGCCAGACCCTGATCGACTACGCCGACCAGATCCGCCTGTCGCGGCAGCTGGTGAAGCTGGACTGCGACACGCCCCTTCCGGCGCCCATCGACGACCTCGCCGCCGCCGAGCCGGACCCCAAGACCCTCGGCGATTTCCTGGCGCTGATGGAGTTCTCCACCCTCGCTCGCCGGGTCGGCGCCGCGGGCCATTCGCCAGTGGCCTCGCCGCAGGGGATGTCGGCTCCCAAGACCTGGGGCGCGCCGGTGCTGTCGCCGGCCCGGGCGCCCCTGCCCTCGGCCGCCCCGCCGCAGCCGATCGACACCACCGCCTATGTCTGCGTCCGCGACCTGGAGACCCTGGACGCCTGGATCGCCCGGGCGCGGGCGGCGGGCCAGGTGGCCTTCGACACCGAGACCGACGCCCTGTCCTCGGCCAACGCCCACCTGTGCGGGGTCTCCCTGGCGATCGCCCCCGGCGAGGCCTGCTACATCCCGGTCGGCCACTGCGAGCTGGACGGGCTGCAGCTGGAGGTGGCCGAGGCCATCGTGCAGATTCCCCTGGACGCGGTGATCGCCCGGCTGAAGCCGCTGCTGGAGGACCCGTCGGTCCTGAAGATCGCCCAGAACGCCAAATACGACCTGGCAGTGCTGTCGCGCTACGGGGTCCGGGTGGCTCCGATCGAAGACACCATGCTGATCTCCTATGTCCTGGAGAGCGGCCTGCACGGCCACGGCATGGACGAGCTGTCCAAGCTGTGGCTCGGCCATGAGCCGATCCCCTTCAAGAAGGTGGCGGGGACCGGCAAGGCGCAGAAGAGCTTCAAGCATGTCGCCCTGGAGCCGGCCACCTGCTACGCCGCCGAGGACTCCGACGTCACCCTGCGCCTCTACCACCACCTGCGCCCGCGGCTGGCGGCCGAGGGGCTGCTGACCGTCTATGAGACCCTCGAGCGGCCCATGCCGGCGGTGCTGGCCGACATGGAATGCGCCGGCGTCAAGGTCGATGTGCCCCGGCTTCGCCAGCTCAGCGGCGAGTTCGCCCTGCGCATGGCCGACTTCGAGGCCAAGGCCCAGGCCCTGGTCGGTCGGCCCTTCAACCTCGGCAGCCCCAAGCAGATCGGCGACGTGCTGTTCGGCGAGATGGGCCTGCCCGGCGGCAAGAAGACCCCCACAGGGGCCTGGGGCACCGACGCCTCCGTGCTCGACGAGCTGGCGGCCCAGGGCCATGCGCTACCGCAGCTGCTGCTCGACTGGCGCCAGCTGTCCAAGCTCAAGGGCACCTATACCGACGCCCTGGTGGCGGCGGTGTCCGAGCGCACGGGCCGGGTGCACACCTCCTACGCCCTGGCCGCCACCACCACCGGCCGGCTGTCGTCCAACGACCCGAACCTGCAGAACATCCCCATCCGCACCGAGGAGGGCCGCAAGATCCGCCAGGCCTTCATCGCCGAGGACGGCCATGTGCTGATCAGCGCCGACTACAGCCAGATCGAGTTGCGGCTGATGGCCCATATCGGCGACATCCCGCAGCTGAAGCAGGCCTTCGCCGAGGGGCTCGACATCCACGCCATGACCGCGTCGGAGATGTTCGGCGTGCCCATCGAGGGGATGCCGGCCGAGACCCGGCGCCGGGCCAAGGCGATCAACTTCGGCATCATCTACGGCATCTCGGGCTTCGGCCTGGGCGCCCAGCTCGGCATCGACCAGGGCGAGGCGGGCCGCTACATCAAGACCTATTTCGAGCGCTTCCCCGGCATCCGCGACTATATGGACCGCACCAAGGCCCTGGCCCGGGCGCAGGGCTATGTGACCACCCTGTTCGGCCGCAAGATCAATATCGCCGAGGCCGCGGCCAAGAACCCCTCCCTGCGGGCCTTCGCCGACCGCGCCGCCATCAACGCCCCCATCCAGGGGGCGGCGGCCGACATTGTGCGGCGCGCCATGGTCCGCATGCCGGCCGCCCTGGAGGCAGAAGGGTTGAAGGCGCGGATGCTGCTGCAGGTGCATGACGAACTGGTGTTCGAGGCGCCCGAAGCCGAGGCCGAGGCGGTCTGCCGCGTCGCCCGCGCGGTGATGGAGTCCGCCGCCGAGCCGGCCGTCGCCCTGTCGGTCCCGCTGGTGGTGGACGCCCGCGCCGCCAAGACCTGGGACGCCGCGCACTGAGGCCCCACAGGGGGTGGCGGCGAAGGGGCGGGGCTAGGCGGCCAGGCCGACCGCCTGCATCAGCGGTTTGAGCTTGCTGAGCGTCTCGGGGGCGCCGACCAGCGCCTCCCGGGTCTCGGGCGCCCGGAACAGCTTTAACACCTCGGCCTTGGCGCGGGCGGCGACGGGGCCGGTGGGAGAGGTTTCCCCGGCGGCCATGCGCAACAGCACCGCCAGCTTCTGGCTGACCCCGGTATTGGCCCGGCCGATGGAGGCGATCAGCTGGGCGCCGGCTTCGACTGCGGCGCCGACCTCGCCGATCTTCTCGCACAGCCCCTGGTCGTCGCCGCCCAGCAAGCCCACGCGGCAGAGGGCGCGCTGCAGTTCCGCCAGGGCCATGAGCTTGGCGGCGGCCGGCTCGTCGCCGTCGCGCATCTCGCGCTCGAAGCGCAGGCCGGTGACATTGGCCGACAGCCACTGGGCCGCCTTGCGCTTGTTGGTGGCGCCAGTGACGTTCTCGGCCAGGCGCACCAGGGCCTGGACCTCCTCGAGGGCCGAGCCGCCCTGGTTGAGGTAGGCGGCGACGAAGTCGCTCGTCACCAGGGATTCGGAGCGGTAGGCGAAGGCGTCGCGGATGTCGTCGGGCTGCAACAGCCGCCCGCCGGCGGCGGTCAGCACCATGGCCAAGGCGCGCATGACCTCGATCTCGTCCACCGGATCGCCGGGACGCAGGCGGCGGGGGCTGGTCAGCTCCTGGAGCACCCGCTTGGCGAGGGCGCTGCGGACATGGGCGAAGTGCGGGCTGTCCAGCCAGTTGGCCAGGCGGGCCGCGGGGCCGTCGAGGGACGGGGTCTGGCGCGCCACCCGCGGATCGGCCGCCACCAGGGCGTCCACCGCCTCCGCCGCCGCCATCCGGGTCAGGGCCAGCAGGCTGCCGCCGAGGTCGAGGTCGGCGCCGAGCAGTTCGGCCATGCCGGCGCGGGCGCCGAGGATCTCGGACAGGGGCTGTTCCAGCACGCTGAAGGCCATGGCCCGCGCCCGCGCCTCGGTGGGCGCCCGGTCGGCGAGGTCGAGGATGCGATCGACCTTCTGCGACCAGCTGGCGCCGATCTGCAGGTCGCCGGCCACCCCCACCCCGATCTTGTAGGCGCAGTCTGGATCGCCCAGGAGCCGGGTCACGGCGTCGGCGAAGCTTTCCTTGGCGAAGTCGGGGAAGGCCCCCTGCCGCTGATGCTTGAGGATGCGCTCGATGGCCTGTTCGACCAGCTTCTGGAAGCCGCGGATGACCTCGTGCACCGAGGTTCCCTTGGCCTGGGCCTCGGGGATGGCGATCTTCTGCATGGCGTGCTGGATCTCGACGCCGGACGCCTCCAGCTTCTCCACCAGGTCCGGGCGATGCAGCAGGTCGAAGGGGGTGGCCCGCTGGCGCAGCAGCCAGCCGTCGAGCAGACGGCCGATCCGTTCGCGGGCGTGACCGGTGTAGAGATCGGCCGGCGACACGCACAGGGGGCCGGCGTCCTCCAGCGGGGCCTTGGACTGGGGCCGGGCGGCCTCGCCCTTCGACAGAATGGTGACGCTTTGGAACACGCCGGAGGCCACATCCATGGTCTCCTTCGTCACCTTGACCGCGATGGCGCGCTTGGCCGCCAGCATCTCCTCGGCGGTTTCCAGGGCCTTGGCGCGCTCTTCCGTCGCCAGCTCCAGGGTGAAGCCGGACTTGCCGTTCTTGCGGGCGAAGACCTCGAAGTGAACCTGTGCGCCGTCCATGCAGCCCCCTGGATGATCGGGCCAGCTTGGCCGCAGCCCGCTTAAGGTTCCGTTAGCCGCGCCGCGGGCGGGCCAACATTTATTGACGTGCTGCGGCATCCAGTCGCAGGCCTGCCGCGTAGGCAGGGGGCGCCGCGCGGTTGCGGCCCGTCATCGAGTAGCCCCCCATGAAACACATCCTTTGCGCTTCGGCGGCCTTCGCCCTCCTGGCCGGCGCGGGAGCGGCCCACGCCCAAACCGGCGATTGGACCGGCCCCTATGTGGGCGCCCACGCCGGCGTCGCCGTCCATCGCGACAGCGATGGCGAAACCATCGGCTTCGACACCAACCTCGACGGCGCCGGCGGCGACACGGTGCGCACCGCGGCCGGAGCGAACGCCTTCTCGCCCGGCTTCTGCGGCGGCGCGTCTGTCTCCTCCATCCCCGGCAGCTGCCCCGAGGACGAAAGCGCCCTCGAATACGGGGTGCGGGCCGGGTACGACTGGCAGTTCGGCGCCTATGTGGCGGGCGTCGTCGCCGAAGCCAGCGGCTATGACCTGAAGGATGCGGTGTCGGCCTACTCCACGACCCCGGCCTTCTACACCATGCAGCGCGAGCTGGAATCGATGATCGCCCTGCGCGCCCGGGGCGGCTACGCCTTTGGCGACAATCTGATCTACGCCACCGGGGGCGTGGCCCAGGGCAGGCTGGACCACACCTTCTCCACCAGCAACACCGCCAACACCTTCACCCAGACCAGCGACGACCGGGCCACCGGATACCAGATCGGCGGGGGCCTCGAGCACCGGCTGACGCCCAACATCACCCTGGGCGCGGAATATCTGTTCACCAGCCTCAAGGACGACGATCACGTGGTCCGGGCCCAGGGCCCGGCGCCGGCGACCAACCCGTTCATCCTGGCCAACAGCGCCGGCACGGACTTCCGGCGCAGCGAGGAGGACTTCCGGGTCCACAGCTTCCGCGTGACCATGGGCTACCGCTTCTAGCGCGCGGGGCGGGCGGCCGCGCAGGCCGCCCGCCCACATGCGACCGCTTTTGTCAGGCGCTATTCAGCTTGGCGGCGTAGAAGCTGAGATTGCGGCGTCCCGGGCGGCCCCCAGCTCTGGGTCGGCGAGTGAACGAAGGATCGCGATGGCGAAGATCACCCTGGTGGACGACGACGAGAACATCGTCGCCTCCGTCTCTTTGGCCCTGGAAAGTCATGGCCACACGGTCACGGCCTATTACGACGGCGCCGCCGGCCTGCAGGGGCTGGAGACCGACCCTCCCGACCTGGCCATCCTCGATGTGAAGATGCCGCGCATGGACGGGATGGAGGTTCTGCGCCGCCTGCGCCAGACCTCCGAGGTGCCGGTGATCATCCTCACCTCCAAGGACGAGGAGATCGACGAGGTGCTGGGCTTCAACCTCGGCGCCGACGACTACATCCACAAGCCCTTCAGCCAGCGGCTGCTGCTGGAACGGGTCAAGGCGGTGCTGCGCCGGGCTGGCGTGGACGCCGAGGCCGGCGGTCCGCCGACGGCCGCCAACGTCGGCGCCAAGGCCATCAAGCGGGGCAAGCTGACCCTGGATCCCGACCGGCACGACTGCCTGTGGGAAGGCCGGCCGGTGAGGCTGACCGTCACGGAGTTCCTGCTGCTGCAGGCCCTCGCCCAAAGGCCCGGCTTCGTGAAAAGCCGCGACAACCTGATGGACGCGGCCTACGAGGATCAGGTCTACGTCGACGACCGCACCATCGACAGCCACATCAAACGCATGCGCAAGAAGTTCCGGGTGGTGGCGCCGGAGTTCGACGCGATCGAAACCCTTTATGGCGTCGGATACCGGTACCGCGAATCCTGAGCCCCGCCGCCCCTACCGGGTCCTGCCCGGGTCGCGGGTCGGCCGGCTCATCATCGCCCTCAACCTGCTTGGCCTGGCGATCCTGGTCGCCGGAGCGCTGATCCTCAATGAGCGGCGCTCCGGCCTGGTCGAGGCGCGCATCGACAGCCTCACCACCCAGGGCGAGCTGATCGCCAACGTCATCGGCGGCGGCGCCACCCGGGGATCGCCGGAGCCGATGCTGGAGGCGGACCGCGCCGCCGACATCCTGCAGCTGCTGTTCATTCCCCGCTCCCAGCGCGCCCGCCTGTTCGACGCCCAGGGCCGCCTGATCGCCGACAGCTACCTGATCGCCGACCGGGTCGAGGAGGATCAACTGCCGCCGGTGCGCAAGAAGGGCGACCTGCGCATCCCCTTCGAGGCGGAGCAGCCGCAGCGGGACCCCGAGCGGGTGGAACTGGCCCGGGTGGCCCTGGAAAACGAGGTCCGTGCGACCCTGCGCGGCCAGGCGGTCACCGGAGTGCGCCGCGGCCCCGACGGAGAGCGGCTGGTCTCGGTGTCGGTGCCCATCCAGCGGGTGCAGGCCGTCCTCGGCGTGCTGACGCTGGAGGCCGGCGATGTCGACGCCATCATCGCCGCCCAGCGCCGCGCCCTGCTGCCGTTCATCGCCATGGCGGTGGCGGCCACCCTGGTGTCGTCCCTGCTGCTCAGCCGGATGATCGCCCGGCCGGTGCTCAGCCTCGCCCGCGCCGCCGACCGGGTGCGGCTGTCGCGGGCGCGCTCCATCTCCCTGCCCCGGGTGGCCCGACGTCAGGACGAGATCGGCGACCTCGCGCGATCCCTGGAGAGCATGACCGCGGCCCTGTCGCAGCGCATGGACGCCATCGAGCGTTTCGCCGCCGATGTCGCCCACGAGATCCGCAATCCGCTGACCTCCATCCGCTCGGCGGTGGACACCCTGCCGCTGGTCACCGACCCCGCCGGTCGGACCAAGCTGCTGGGCATCCTCAACCACGACGTCGCCCGCCTCGACCGGCTGGTGACCGACATCTCCAACGCCTCGCGGCTGGACAGCGAGCTGTCGCGCGATGCGCCCCAGCCCCTGGATCTCGGCCGCCTGCTGTCGGAGATCGTCAGCCTGTACAACGCCTCGGCCAAGCCCGGGGACCCCGCGGTCCGCTTCACCGCCGACCGCGCCGAGCCCCTGTATGTGCTGGGGCGCGAGGGGCCGCTCGGCCAGGTGTTCCGCAATCTGATCGACAACGCCCGCTCCTTCAGCCAGCCGGAGGGGGAGGTGCGGGTGTCCCTGAGCCACGTCGGCCGCCAGGTGGTGGTGACGGTGGAGGACGACGGTCCGGGCATTCCGCCCGACAATCTGGAGACGGTGTTCGAGCGTTTCTACACCTCCCGCCCCAAGGGCCGGGCCTTCGGCGGCAATTCCGGCCTGGGGCTGTCCATCGCCCGCCAGATCGTCGACGCCCATGGCGGCCATATCTGGGCGGAGAACCGCGACGGAGACGGCGGCGTCGCCGGCGCCCGGTTCATCCTGGCCCTGCCGGACGGGCGGCCATGATCGCGCATGCGGGCTGCGTGGCCCAGTGGACCGCCCGGGGCTGGCGCGGGGTGCTCATCCAGGGGCCCTCCGGCTCGGGCAAGAGCGACCTGGCCCTGCGGCTGCTCGGACGGGGGTTCCGCCTGGTGTCCGACGATCGCACCCGCCTGTGGCGCTCGGCGGGGCGACTGTTCGCCGCCTGCCCGGAGGCCATCGCCGGCCTGATCGAGGTGCGCGGCCTGGGCGTCGTCGCCGAGGCGCCCCTTGCCCTGGCGGAGGTGGTGCTGGCGGTGCGCTGCGAGGCCCCGCTGGATCGCCTGCCGGAACCGGAGGCCATCGACCTGTGCGGCGGCCCCGTGCCGCTGCTGCGACTGGCGGCGGTGGAGGCCTCCGCGCCGGCGAAACTGATTCGGGCGCTCGGCTCTCTTGGACAAGCGCCTCAAGGAGGCTATCTAGCGGCGGCGGCTAAGCCGCGGGGGGAACCCGGTTGAAAGGTCGCTTATGATCGGGCTCGTGATCGTCACACACGGTCGCCTGGCAGAGGAATTCGTCCTCGCGATGGAACATGTGGTCGGCCCGCAGCGCGGGGTGATCTCGGTGTGCATCGGCCCAGAGGACGACATGGAGCGCCGGCGCCAGGACATCCTGCGCGCCTGCGCGGCCGTGGACGAAGGCCAGGGGGTGATCCTGCTGACCGACATGTTCGGCGGCACCCCCTCGAACCTGGCCATCTCGGTGATGGAACAGACCCATGCCGAGGTCATCGCCGGCCTGAACCTGCCCATGCTGATCAAGCTGGCCAGCGTGCGCGGCCGCGAGCCGCTGCAATCGTGCGTCGCCTATGCCCAGGAGGCGGGCCGCAAATACATCTCGGTCGCCTCCTATGTGCTGACGGGCGAGAAATGACCCATCGGCGGACGGTGGACATCTGCAATGCCCGGGGACTGCACGCCCGGGCGTCGGCCAAGTTCGTCAAGCTGGCCTCCACCTTCGACGCCGAGATCATGGTCAGCCGCGAGGAACAGACGGTGGACGCGCGCTCTATCATGGGGCTGATGATGCTGGCGGCCGGTCAGGGCTCGTCCATCGAGATCGTCGCCGAAGGCCCGCAGGCCGAGGCGGCCCTGGACGCCCTGGTCGAGCTGGTGCAGGCGAGGTTCGACGAGGAGCAGTAGCGGCCATGGGCATGCACGACGGCCGGCCAGTCGAGGGCGAGACGCCGCCGCGCGAGGTCGAGATCAAGTTCGCCTTCGACGACCAGGCCCTGCCGCTGATCCAGGCGATGCTCGACAGCCTGGGCGCCCCTGTCCACACGGCCGCCCTGGTCTCCACCTATTTCGACGATGACGACCTGTCCCTGCGTCAGGCAGGACTCACCTTGCGGGTGCGCGAGGCCGACGGCCTGTTCGTGCAGACGATCAAGGCCGGCGAGGGCGGCGGCCTGTTCGATCGGGGCGAATATGAAGGTCCCGTCGCCGGCCCGGCCCCAGACCTCGACGCCGCCGGCCGGACCCCGTTCAGGAAGGCGTTCGGCAGGGCCGGCCCCCTGCGGCCGGTCTTCGTCAACCGCGTCGACCGGCAGATCCGCACCGTCACGGACCGCGGCGGCGTCGTGGAGATCAGCCTGGACCTCGGCGAGACCGAAGGGGCCGACGGCGCCCGGGCGCCGGTGCGGCAACTGGAGCTGGAGCTCAAGCGGGGCCGCCCCGCCGTCCTCTTTCGGCTGGCCCGCGCCCTGGCCGCCGCCGCGCCCCTTCGCCTGACCCTGCAGACCAAGGCGGACCTGGGCTATGGCCTGCTCGCGCAGGACCCCGCCCTGAAACCGGACAGGGGCGCCATGGAAGACCACATGACCGCCGGCGAGGCCCTGCAATCGGTGGCCCGGGGCGAGCTGACGCGGCTGCTGATCCATGCGCTGGCCGTCCGCGAGAACCGGGATTCCGAGGCCCTCCACCAGCTGCGCGTCGGGCTGCGCCGGCTGCGCGCCGCCCTGTCCCTGTTCAAGCCCCTGCTGGACGAGGCGGAGGCCGGCCGGGTCAAGGCCGAGCTGAAGTGGCTGGCCGGCCAGCTCGACGAGGGCCGCGACCTGGACGTGTTCATGGCCGAGACCTTTGAACCGGCGGTGGAGATCCTCGGCGCCGACCCCGGTCTGGACGCCCTGGGCGACCAGGTGCGCCGCGCCACGTCCAAGGCCTACGACCAGGCGGTGGCGGCCCTCAACTCCGATCGCGGCCGCGCCCTGCCGTTGCTTGTGGCCGAATGGATCGAGGCGGGGGCCTGGCTGACCAGCCGGCGGGCGGGCCGCGCGGCCGCGCGCGATCAGCCCGCCGTCGACCTGGCGCGCCACGCCCTGGCCAAGGCCCGGCGCAAGGTGAAGCGACGCGGGGCGGGCCTGGACGCGCTGGGGCCCGAGCAGCGGCACCGTCTGCGCATCGCCGCCAAGGGCCTTCGCTACGGCCTGTCGTTCTTCGCGCCCCTGTTCCCCCGCAAGCGCGGCCAGGCCTTCGGCCGGCGCCTGGCGGCCCTGCAGGACAGCCTCGGCGCCCTGAACGACATCGCTATCGCCCGCCGCCGGGCCCAGCGCCTGTCCGCCGGGGCGCCTCCCGCCGCCGCCACGGCCGCGGGCCTGGTGGTGGGGCTGAGGGTCGCCGACACCGCCGGCCTGCTCGACAAGGTGGCCGGCCAGTTCGCCGCCCTCATCGACGCGCGCGCCCCATGGAAGGGGAAGACATAAAGATATCTTTATGTCCTTATTGCTCGATTAAGGCTCCATCGCTATAGAAGCCCGACAAAACCTCAGGAGCCCGCGATGGCCGACTACATCATCAGAGACATCAGCCTCGCCGATTACGGGCGCAAGGAAATCGAGATCGCCCAGGTCGAGATGCCCGGGCTGATGGCCACGCGCGCCGAGTTCGGCGCCTCCAAGCCCCTGAAGGGCGCCCGCATCGCCGGGTCCCTGCACATGACCATCCAGACCGCGGTGCTCATCGAGACCCTGCAGGAACTGGGCGCCGACGTGCGCTGGGCCTCGTGCAACATCTTCTCGACCCAGGACCACGCCGCCGCCGCCATCGCCGCCAAGGGCACCCCGGTGTTCGCCATCAAGGGCGAGAACCTCGTGGAATACTGGGAATACGCCCACAAGATCTTCGAATGGTCGGACGGCGGCTACCCGAACATGATCCTCGACGACGGCGGCGACGCGACCCTGCTGTGCGTCCTTGGCCCCAAGGCCGAGAAGGACCTGTCCCTGCTGTCGAACCCGCAGAACGAGGAGGAAGAAGCCCTCTATGCGGTGATGAAGCGCTACATCCAGGACAAGCCGGGCTTCTATTCGGCCATCCGCGACGCCATCAAGGGCGTGTCGGAAGAAACCACCACCGGCGTCCACCGCCTGTACCAGATGGCCGAGCGGGGCGAGCTGCCCTTCCCCGCCATCAACGTCAACGACAGCGTCACCAAGTCGAAGTTCGACAACCTCTACGGCTGCCGCGAGAGCCTGGTCGACGCCATCCGTCGCGGCACCGACGTGATGCTCTCGGGCAAGGTCGCCATCGTCTGCGGCTACGGCGACGTCGGCAAGGGCTCGGCGGCGAGCTTGCGCCAGGGCGGCGCCCGGGTGATCGTCACCGAGATCGACCCGATCTGCGCCCTGCAGGCGGCGATGGAGGGCTACCAGGTCCTCACCGTCGAGGACACCCCTCGCCTACGGCGACATCTATGTGACCGCCACCGGCAACAAGGACATCCTCACCGTCGACCACATGCGCGCGATGAAGCACAACGCCATCGTCTGCAACATCGGCCACTTCGATTCAGAGATTCAGGTCGCCGGCCTGAAGAACTTCAAGTGGGACGAGATCAAGCCGCAGGTGCACCACGTCGAATTCCCCGACGGCAAGAAGATCCTGCTTCTGTCGGAGGGCCGCCTAGTCAACCTGGGCAACGCCACCGGCCACCCGTCCTTCGTGATGAGCGCCAGCTTCACCAACCAGACCCTGGCCCAGATCGAACTGTGGACCAACGGCAAGGCCTACGAGAACCAGGTCTACACCCTGCCCAAGCACCTGGATGAGAAGGTGGCGTTCCTCCACCTCGAGCAACTCGGCGCCAAGCTGACCAAGCTGACCAAGGACCAGGCCGACTACATCAGCGTGCCGGAAAAGGGCCCGTTCAAGCCGGAACACTACCGCTACTAGGACGCTGCGCGGCGTCTACGGAGAGGCCCCTGGCGGAGACGCCGGGGGCTTTTTTGTTGGGGGACTTTGGGCGGCGCTAGACCTCGATTATCCAACCAGCTTGTTTTCCACCCCATCACCCCCTTCATCTCATGCCGAGAATCCTGCCTGTCGGGACGGGTCAGTCAAGGACCGCGCTCGCGCGGCCGCGGCGCGGCGGCCCTGCGGGCCGTCCTTGAGTGACCCGCCCCGACAGGCTCCGCTCCACCATGAGATCAAGGGTTCAGAATAAGGGTACTCCTCCCCCGGAGCCTCGCGCAGCGAGCGACTGGGGGAGGGGGACCGCGCGAAGCGTGGTGGAGGGGGCTGCGCCGCGCGTTGTGAGTCCAGCGCCAGAACGCAACCTCTCCGGACAACCCCGCGCTGCCCCCTCCACCGCTACGCGGTCCCCTCCCCCGCCAAGAGCGGGGGAGGAGAAGACGGCCCTCTCCTCCCCTGCAAGCGCAGCGCCGCGGGGAGGGGGACCGCGCGAAGCGGGGTGGAGGGGGCTGCGCCGCCGGTCGGTGAGTCCAGCGCCAGATCGCGACCTATCCGGACATGGCGGCGCTGCCCCCTCCACCGCTACGCGGTCCCCCTCCCCCGCCAAAAAGCGGGGAGGAGAAGATGGCCCTCTCCTCCCCTGCAAGCGCAGCGCCGCGGGGGAGGGGGACCGCGCGAAGCGGGGTGGAGGGGGCTGCGCCGCTGGTCGGTGAGTCCAGCGCCAGATCGCGACCTTTCCGGACATGGCGGCGCTGCCCCCTCCACCGCTACGCGGTCCCCCTCCCCGCCAAAAAGCGGGGGAGGAGAAGACGGCCCTCTCCTCCCCTGCAAGCGCAGCGCCGCGGGGGAGGGGGACCGCGCGAAGCGTGGTGGAGGGGGCTGCGCCGCCGGTCGGTGAGTCCAGCGCCAGAACGCGACCTATCCGGACGTGGCGGCGCTGCCCCCTCCACCGCTACGCGGTCCCCCTCCCCCGCCAAAAAGCGGGGGAGGAGAAGACGGCCCTCTCCTCCCCTGCAAGCGTAGCGCCGCGGTGGAGGGGGCAGCGCCGCCGCCTGCCAGGCGCCGATAACCATCCCTTAGTCATTTGTTTGTTTGGACGGTGTAGCAAAGCTTCGTCATGCCCACCGCCCTCATCCTCTCCAGCCATGTCGCCTCCAGCCGCGTCGGGGGCACCGTCCAGGCCCTGGCCCTGTCGGCCTTCCGCATCGAGGCGGTGCTGGCGCCCACGGTGCTGTTCGGCCGCCATCCCGGCTGGGGCGCGCCCGGCGGGGCGGCGGTGCCGGTGGAGACCTTCGAGGGGATGATCGACGGCATCGAGGCCAATGGGGTGCTGGCCCGCGCCGACCTGGTGCTGACCGGCTATTTCGCCTCGGCCGACCAGGTGCGCGCCGCCGCCCGGGCCATCGACGCGGTGCGGGCCGTGCCCCGCGACCCCGAGGCCGGGCGCAAGCCGACCATCCTCGTCGACCCGGTGATGGGCGACGCCGGCAAGGGCCTCTATGTGGGGGTCGACGTCGCCGAGGCCATCGCCCGCGAGCTGATCCCCCGCGCCGATATCGTCGCCCCCAACGCCTGGGAGCTGGAACGGCTGACCCACACCCCGGTGCGCGACCCGGCCTCGGCCGTCGCGGCGGCGCGCCTGCTGGGCAAGGCCACCCTGGTGTCCTCGGTCATGCGCGCCCATGAGATCGGTATCGTCTACGCCGACCGCCGCGAGGCCTGGCTGGCCGCCCACACCCGCGCGCCCGGCGCCCCCAGCGGCACCGGCGACCTGCTCACCGCCCTGTTCGCCGCCCACCTGCTCGAGAAACAGCCCCTGTCCTACGCCCTGGCCCGCGCCGCCGGCGGACTGGTGGAGACCATCGCCTCGGCGGCGGCCGGCAACCTCGGGGAACTGCCGGTGATCGACATGGGCCAGCGGCTGAAGGGCATCTCCGCCGCCGTGCGCATGGAGCGCCTGGGCTAGAGCCTTTCCGGTTCAAATGGATTCATTTGAACCGATAAGAAAGGCTCTAAATCAAACACTTAGAGCACGTCGGGCGGCGAAACCGGTTTCCGCTTTCGCCTGACGTGCTCTACGCCGGCGCCGACGACCGCGCGAAGGCCGGCCGCTCGTGCAGGCGGGCGACATAGGCGTCGAACACCGGGTCGCCCTTGAGCCCCGGGGCGCCGAACATCATCGCCCAGCCGATCTCCGAGCCGACATAGACATCGGCGGCGGTGAACTGCTCGCCGAGCAGATAGGACCCCTTCGACAGGGTCTGCTTCAGGGCCGACAGGACATCCTCATAGCTGCCCCAGCCGAGCATGCCCTTGTTCTCCACCGGGGGCCGCTTGAGCATGGTCTCCAGCAGCGCCGGCTCGAAACAGCCCGCGCCGAAGAACAGCCAGCGGTAGTAGGCGCCGCGGCGGGGATCATCCAGGGCGGGGGCGAGGCCCGCGGCGGGGAAGGCGTCGGCGAGATAGGCGATGATGGCCGCCGTCTCGGTCACCACCACGCCCTTGTGGACGATGGTCGGCAGCTTGCCCATGGGATTGACCGCGAGGAACTCGGGCTTGCGGGTGTCGCCGCCCTGCAGGTCCATCAACACCGTCCTGTAGGGCGCGCCGACCTCCTCGAGCATCCAGTGGGCCATCTGGGCCCGCGATCGGGGATTGTAGTAGAAGGTGATCTCGTCGCTCATGGCCGGGGCTCCTCGGGGCAGGCGCCCAGCCTCCCCAACCGGATCGCCGCCGTCAATCCCGGCTTGCGCCGACCGACCGCATCGGCGACATCCCGCCTGTGTCCCAGTCCCCCGACATCGGCGGCGTCTGCCCGCCCCGCTTGCAGGCCGTGCGCGACGCCTTCGCCGCCCATTTCGCCGCCGGCGAGGAACTTGGCGCGCGCTTCACCGCCCTGGTGGACGGCGAGGTGGTGGTGGACCTGTGGGGCGGCTGGCGCGACCGCCAGCGGCAGGCCCCGTTCGACCAGACGACCCTCTGCCCCCTGTTCTCCAGCACCAAGGCGGCGGTCGCCCTGATGATGGCGCGGCTGGTTGGCCAGGGCCGTCTCGATTACGGCCAGACTGTCGCCAGCGTCTGGCCCGAGTTTGGCGCCGCCGGCAAGGCCGAGATCACCGTGGAGCAGGCCCTCTCGCACCAGGACGGCCTGGCCGCCCTGCGCGGCCCCTTCGATCCCGAGGAATGGTTCGACTGGGACGCCATCTGCGCCCGCATCGCCGCCGAGGCGCCCCTGTGGCCGCCGGGGACCGCCTCGGGCTACCACCCGTCGACCTTCGGCTTCATCGCCGGCGAGATCTTCCGGCGCGTGGACGGGCGGACCATCGGCGACGCCCTGCGCGAGGACCTGGGCGAGCCGCTCGGCCTGGACTTCTGGATCGGCCTTCCGGACGAGGAGACGCCGCGCCTGGCGCAGATGCAGCGGCCGCCCGCCGTGCCTGACCTGGGCGAGCTCACCGAAGTGCGTCAGCTGGCCTTCTTCAAGCCCTGGTCCGCCCCGCCGGGCCGCGACGGGGCGCGCTGGCGCCAGGCGCAGTTGCCCTCGGCCAACGGCCACGCCACCGCCCTGGCCCTGGCGACCCTGATGGCCGCCTTCGCCTGCGACGGCCGGATCGGCGACCTCGAGGTGCTGGCGCCCGGGGCGGCGGCGGCGGCGGCCCGCAGCCGCATCGAGGGGCCGGACAAGGTCTTGCCCTTCACCGTCGTCTGGGGCGCGGGGGTGCTGCGCAACGAGGGGCTGGACATCTACGGCCCCGGCGCCGACAGCTTCGGCCACTACGGCTGGGGCGGCTCGTGCGGCTTCGCCGACCCCGAGCGCCGCCTGTCGGGCGCGTACGTCATGAACAAGCAGTCGGTCCACCTGATCGGCGACCCCCGGGCGCGGCGCCTGATCGACGCGCTGTACCAGGGGCTGTAGGGGCGCCTATGCTCCCCCGAGAAACGGGGGAGCTGTCGCGAAGCGACTGAGGGGGCGAGCCGTCGCGCCGCCGTTCGCCCCCTCCGACCCCCCGCTTTGCAGCGGGGGCCCACCTCCCCCGCTTCGCGGTGGAGGATGTATGACCGTCAGGCCGAAGCGCGTTCCAAAAGCCCGCGCTCGTCCATCAGCTGGGCGATCTGCACGGCGTTGAGGGCCGCGCCCTTGCGCAGGTTGTCGGACACGCACCACAGGTTGATGCCGTTCTCGACCGTGGTGTCGTTGCGGATCCGGCTGATGTAGACCGCGAACTCGCCGACGCTTTCGATGGGCGTGGCGTAGCCGCCGTCCTCGCGCTTGTCGACGACCATCACCCCCGGCGCATTTCGCAGGATCTCGCGGGCGTCGTCCTCGTCGAGATGGTCCTCGAACTCGATGTTCACCGATTCCGAATGGCCGACGAACACCGGCACCCGCACGCAGGTGGCGGTGAGCTGGATCGACGGATCGAGGATCTTCTTGGTCTCCTCGACCATCTTCCACTCTTCCTTGGTCTGGCCGTCTTCCAGGAAGACGTCGATGTGGGGAATGAGGTTGAAGGCGATCTGCTTGGTGAACTTCTTCGGATTGGCGTCGCCGAGGCCGTAGATGGCCTTGGTCTGGTTCCACAGCTCGTCCATCCCCGCCTTGCCCGCGCCGGAGACCGACTGGTAGGTCGAGACCACCACCCTCTTGATGCGCGAGACCGCGTGCAAGGGCGCGAGCGCCACCACCAGCTGGGCCGTCGAGCAGTTGGGATTGGCGATGATGTTCTTCTTGCGGAAGCCGTCGATGGCGTCCGGGTTCACCTCGGGCACGATCAGCGGCACCTCGGGGTGCATGCGCCAGGTGGAGGAGTTGTCGATCACCACCGCGCCGGCGGCGCCGATCTTCTCGGACCAGGCCTTGGACACAGCCCCGCCGGCCGACATCATGACGATGTCGACCTTGGAGAAGTCGAACTGCTCCAGGTCCTCGCAGCGGATGATGCGGTCGCCGTAGTTGACCTCGACGCCAATGGATTTTCGCGAGGCCACCGCATGCATATGGTCCACGGGGAAGTTCACTTCCTCGAGGATGTTCATCATCTCACGGCCCACGTTGCCCGTGGCGCCGACGACGGCCACCCGGTAACCCATCGGAATACTCCTAAGTTCAAAGGGAACGGGCAGTTACGCCCTCAGGCCCGCGCGCGCAAGGGCAGCGGGGACACAGTTCATCGTCGTCATCCTTCGGTCAGCCGAAGGCTGATCCGGAGGACCCAGCAGCGCGTGTCCTGGATGAAGGCGATGAAGGCCCTCGCGTCAGCCGCAATAAACGGAACTCGTCGAGATGCTGGGTCCTCCGGATCGGCCCCGCTGGGGCCGACCGAAGGATGACGGCTGGAGATTACAGCGCCGCAACCACCGCGTCGCCCATCTCGCCGGTGGACATGGTCCCGCCGAGGTCCCGCGTGCGGGCGCCGGCGTTGAGCGCGGCTTCCACGGCCTTGAACAGGCGCTCGTCGAGGTCCGGCCGCTCCAACGACCAGCGCAGGGCCATGCCGAAGGAGAGGATCGCGGCCAGGGGGTTGGCCCAGCCCTGGCCGGCGATGTCGGGGGCGGAGCCGTGCACGGGCTCATACAGACCCGGCTTGCCCGCCGTCGATAGGGCCGCCGAGGGGAGCAGCCCGATGGAGCCGGTCAGCATCGAGGCGGCGTCAGACAGGATGTCGCCGAACAGGTTGTCGGTGACGATGACGTCGTAGCGCTTGGGGTTGCGCACCAGCTGCATGGCCAGGCTGTCGGCCAGCTCGTGGGTCAGCTCGACATCGGCGTATTCCGCCTTGTGCAGGGCGGTGACCACCTCGCGCCAGAGCAGGCCCGTGTCCATGACGTTGGACTTCTCGGCCGAGACCACCCGGTTGGAGCGCCCACGCGCCAGCTCGAAGGCGACCCGCGCCACCCGCTCGATCTCGGCCTGGGAGTAGAACTGCACGTCGTAGGCGCTGCGGCTGCCGTCCGGGTGGGTCTCGATCTTCTTGTCGCCGAAATAGACCCCCGAGGTCAGCTCCCGCACGATCATCAGGTCGAGGCCGGCGATCAGGTCGCGCTTGAGGCTGGAGGCGTCGGCCAGGGCGTCGAAACACAGGGCCGGGCGCAGGTTGGCGAAGGTGTCCATGGCCTTGCGCAGGTTGAGCAGGCCGGACTCCGGGCGCCGGTCGCGCGGATTGCCGGCCCACTGCGGCCCGCCCACCGCGCCCATCAGCACGGCGTCGGAGGCCAGGGCCAGGTCGCGGGCCTCGTCGGTCAGCGGCGTGCCGTGCTGATCGTAGGAGGCGCCGCCGAAGGCGCGCTCCTCGGTCGCCAGGTCCAGCCCGGCGTGGGTGTTCATCCAGCCGATAACCTTGCGGACTTCGTCGATGACTTCGGGACCGATGCCGTCGCCGGGCAGCAGCAGGAGGGACTTCGCCATGGGAGGCCTCAGAAGGTGCGCGGGTTGATGGCGTCGTAGATGGCGAACTGGCGGTCGTGGAGGCCGCAGGCCGCCGCCGCCTCGCGCCAGGGGGCGATGTGCGGGGCCGCGCCATGGGCGTCGAGGGTCGCCTGGTCGGGCCAGATCTCGGAGACGCGGAACAGGCCGGGATCGAGCAGATCCTCGGCCACATCATAGGCGAGGCAGCCGTCGTTGCGCCGCGTGGTCTCGACCAGGGCGCGCAGGTGCGGCCGGATCGCCTCGACCTGATCGGGGGCGACCCGCATGGAGCCGATGACGACGACGACGGTCACGCCCCCGCCTCCAGCCAGGGCGTCGTCTGCCGACGCTTCGCCTCATAGCTGCCGATGTCGTCGACGTGCTGCAGGGTCTCGCCGATGGAGTCGAGGCCCTTGAGCATCTTCTCCTTGCGGCTGGCGTCGATGGAGAACGGCACCACCTTGCCCGAGGGGGCGGTGATGGTCTGGGCCGGCAGGTCCACGGCGAAGATGTGGTTGCCGCCCTTGGCCTCGGCCATGAGGGCGTGCAGGTCCTCGGGCTTCACGATGGCGGGCAGCAAGCCGTTCTGGAAGCAGTTGTTGTAGAAGATGTCGGCGAAGGACGAGGAGATCACGCAGCGGATGCCGAAGTCGAGCAGGGCCCAGGGGGCATGCTCGCGCGACGAGCCGCAGCCGAAGTTGTCCCCGGCGATGAGGATGTGGGCGTCCTTGTAAGCCTCCTGATGCAGGACGAAGTCGGGCTTGGCGTTCCCCTGCATGTCGAAGCGCAGGTCGTAGAACAGCCCCTTGCCCAGCCCCTCGCGCTCCACCGTCTTGAGGAACTGCTTGGGGATGATCTGGTCGGTGTCGATGTTGGCGATCGGCATGGGCGCCGCGCGGCCGTCGAGGTGGTCGAACTTCTGCATGTCAGGCCTCGCATTTCATGATGCTCCACCGCGAAGCGGGGGAGCTGTCCCGAAGGGACTGAGGGGGCGGAGGGACGAAGCGCGGCGCTAGCGGCTCGCCCCCTCCACCGCTTCGCGGTCCCCCTCCCCCGCTTGGCGGGGGAGGATCAAGCTTACAAAAACTCCCGCACGTCGGCGAGGCGGCCGGCGATGGCGGCGGCGGCGGCCATGGCCGGGCTCATCAGGTGAGTGCGGCCGCCGCGGCCCTGGCGGCCCTCGAAGTTGCGGTTGGAGGTGGAGGCGCAGCGCTCGCCGTCCTCCAGCTTGTCGGGGTTCATGCCCAGGCACATGGAGCAGCCCGGCTCGCGCCATTCGAAGCCGGCCTCGGTGAACACCGTGTCCAGCCCCTCGGCCTCGGCCTGGTCCTTCACCAGGCCCGAGCCCGGCACGACCATGGCGCGCACGCCCGCGGCCACGTGGCGCCCTTTGGCGATGGCGGCGGCCTGGCGCAGGTCCTCGATGCGGCTGTTGGTGCACGAGCCGATGAACACCCGCTGCACGCTCGCCTCGGCGATCGGCTGGCCGGGGGTCAGGCCCATATACTGCAGCGCCTTGTGGGCGGCGGCGCGCTTGTCGGGATCGTCATAGCGGTCAGGATCGGGCACGCGGCCGTCGATGGTGACGGTGTCCTCGGGGCTGGTGCCCCAGGTCAGGGTGGGGACGATCTTGGAGACGTCGATCTCCACCTCGACGTCGAAGACGGCGTCCGCGTCGGTGTAGAAGGTCTTCCAGTAGGCCAGGGCCATGTCCCAGGCGCCGCCCTTCGGCGAGGCCGGCTTGCCCATCAGATAGGCGAAGGTGGTCTCGTCGGGGGCCACCAGGCCGGCGCGGGCGCCGCCCTCGATGGTCATGTTGCACAGGGTCATACGGCCCTCCATCGAAAGAGCCCGGATGGCGTCGCCGGCGTATTCGATGACGCAGCCGGTGCCGCCGCCGGTGCCGATCTTGCCGATCATGGCCAGGGCGAAGTCCTTGGGCCCGACGCCGGGGATGGGAGTCCCGGTGAAGGTCACCCGCATGTTCTTGGCCTTGCGCTGGCGCAGGGTCTGGGTCGCCAGGACGTGCTCGACCTCCGAGGTGCCGATGCCGGCCGCCAGGGCCCCGAAGGCGCCGTGAGTGGCGGTGTGGCTGTCGCCGCAGACGATGGTCATGCCCGGCTGGGTGCGGCCCTGCTCGGGGCCGACCACATGGACGATGCCGTTGCGCACGTCGCCCATGGGGAACAGCTCGAGGCCGAAGTCCTTCACGTTGCGATAGAGGGTCTGCAGCTGCAGCCGCGCCTCGGGGTCGGCCACCGCGTCGACGCCCAGGCCCTGGCCCTCGGTGGGGATGTTGTGGTCGGCCACCGCCAGGGTGCGGTCGGGGCGGCGCACGGGCCGGCCGTTGACCTTCAGGCCGCTGAAGGCCTGGGGCGTGGTGACCTCGTGGATCAGGTGCAGGTCGATGTAGAGGATCGTCTCGCCGCCCTCGGCCGGCGAGACCACATGGGCGTCCCAGATCTTGTCGTAGAGCGTCTTGCCAGCCATGGGCGCGGCCTTCCTCAGGTGATGTCCGCCTATGATGGCCCAATTGTAGCCTGTCACAAGAGGACGGGTTATCCTGGGATAAAAGGCGCCAGGGTGGGCGCTGCTAGTTCACCCTCCCCCCATATCCTCGGCGTACGCCGGGGCCCAGATCCTATGGCGCAAACGCGGGCTCTCTAGGATCTGGATCCCGGCGTACGCCGGGAATGCGAGAGGGTGGGGGTCGCCCCTAGACCAGCCCCTCGGTCTCGCTCCAGCCCATCATGACATTGAGGTTCTGCACCGCCGCGCCCGACGCCCCCTTGCCGAGGTTGTCGAGGGCCGCCACCAGCCGCGCCTGCTCGGCGTTGCCGAAGACGTACAGGCGCAGGGCGTTGGTCCCCGCCATCACCTCGGCGTCGAGGCCCTTCATGTGCAGGGACTCCTCCAGGGGAACCACCTCCACCAGGGCCTCACCCTCATAGGCGCCGGCCAGCACATCGTGGATCTCGTCCAGGGTCGGCTGCGAGGGCAGCGACCACAGCTGCAGCGGCACCTCGACCAGCATGCCGCGGTAGAAGCGGCCGACGCTGGGGGCGAACAGGGGGTTGTAGGTCAGGCCGGCGTGGGCGCGCATCTCGCCCACATGCTTGTGGTTCAGACCCAGGCCATAGGTGCGGAAGGCCTCGCGGGTGAAGCTGTCCGAGGTCTCGTCCTCGAACTCGGTGATCATGCTCTTGCCGCCGCCCGAATAGCCGGACACGGCGTTGACGGTGAGCGGCCAGACCTCGGGGATCAGCCCCTCGCGCACCAGGGGCCGGGCCAGGGCCAGGAAGCCCGTGGGATAGCAGCCGGGGTTGGTGACCCGCGTCGCCGCCGAGAGAATCTGGCGCTGGTCGGGCTCAAGCTCGGGGAAGCCGTAGGCCCAGCCGTCGGCGGTGCGGTGGGCGGTGGAGGCGTCGATCACCTTGACGTTCGGATTCTCGATGAGGGCCACCGCCTCGCGCGCCGCGTCATCCGGCAGGCACAGGATCACCGCGTCGGCCGCGTTCAGGGCCTCGCGCCGGGCCTCAGGGTCCTTGCGCCGGTCGTCGGGCAGCACCACCAGCTCCAGCTCGCGCCGGCCGGCCAGCCGTTCGCGGATCTCGAGGCCCGTGGTGCCGACGGCCCCGTCGATGAATACCTTGGCGGTCATAGGGGCCTCCTACGGGCCTGCGTGGTTCGAGACGCGTCCTATCGGACGCTCCTCACCATGACGACTGTTTTTGATAGCCCCACCGCTCGTCATGGTGAGGAGGCCTCGCAGAGGCCGTCTCGAACCACGCACGGACGCAAAAGGGCCCCGACGTTTCCGCCGGGGCCCTTCGACAGTGGTCGCCGGAAATAGCCTATTCCGCGGCGGTGTCGGCAGGGGCGGCGTCGGGCGCGGCCTTGGCGCCCATGGCGCGTTCGGCGATACGCGCGGACTTACCGCGGCGGTCACGCAGGTAATAAAGCTTGGCGCGACGCACCACGCCGCGGCGCTTGACCTCGATGGATTCGATCATCGGCGACATCAGCGGGAAGATCCGCTCGACGCCCTCGCCGAAGGAGATTTTGCGCACGGTGAAGTTCTCATGGATGCCGCCGCCGGCGCGGGCGATGCAGACGCCCTCATAGGCCTGAACGCGCTCGCGCTCGCCTTCCTTGATGCGCACGTTCACGCGCAGGGTGTCGCCGGGTTGGAAGTTGGGGATCGAGCGCTTGGCGAGCAGCCGGTCGGTCTCGACCTTTTCCAGTTCCTTGATGATATTCGCAGCCATAACAATTCTCCTTTTCCCAGTGTTCTGGGGGGCTTAGTCGCCCTTTGCCTGTTGTTTGGCGAGATGGGCGGCCCACAGATCTGGCCGCATCTCCCGCGTCGTCTCTTCCCGCATCCGCCGTCGCCATCTGGCCACCTCGCCGTGGTGGCCGCCGAGCAGCGTCTGAGGTATCTCCAGCCCTTCGAAGGTCCGCGGGCGGGTATATTGCGGGCCCTCGAGGAGACCGTCCTCGAAACTCTCTTCCTCCAGCGACGCCGCCTGGCCCAGAACCCCGGGCACCAGCCGCACGCAGGCCTCGATCACCACCATCGCCGCCGCCTCGCCGCCGGCGAGGACCGCGTCTCCGACGGAGACCTCCTGGAACCCGCGGCTGTCGAGCACCCGCTGGTCCACCCCCTCGAACCGCCCGCACAGGACGATCAGTCCCGGCCCGGCGGCCCACGCTTTACAACGCGCCTGGGTCAGGGGCCGACCCCGGGCGCTCATATACAAAAGCGGCCGCCCCATCGCCTCGGTGGCATCCACTGCGGCGGCTATGACGTCCGCTCTCAACACCTGCCCCGGGCCGCCCCCCGCAGGGGTGTCGTCCAGGAAGCCGCGCTTATCTCGCGAAAACCCACGAATGTCCACCGGGTCAAGCCGCCACAGGTCCTGCTCGCGCCAGGCGCTGCCGATCAGCGACACCCCCAGAGGGCCGGGGAAGGCCTCGGGGAACATGGTCAGGACGGTGGCGGTGAAGGGCATGGGGTTGGCTATGGCATGACAGAGTGGATGACGTTGCTACTCAATGCAGGACGACGGGACGGGAACAAAGGCGACTTGCCTCCATTTCCCCGCGATCTTGCGCAGGACGAGCTGAGTGGTGTCGCAGGAGCCCAAGGTCATGTCGATGACCGCGAGTTCGCGAGAGCTTGATAGCAAAGGATAGGAGTAGATCAGCGTCCCAAGGCCATTCGGCGAAACGATGCGGGCTATGCGCCGCCAATTGCACCGGAGTTTCGGGTGGTCCGCTGAGCGACGGCGGCGGAGATCCTCAAGCTCCTCCACTGTCAATTCGAGGCGCGTATCGTCGCTGAGGCGAGGAAGTTCTGATGCTCTGTCCCCAAAACTCTTGGCTGAGATCGATGGAGAATTGTAGTCCCGGGCGGCCGCGTCCAAAACGGCACAGGCTTCAGCATTGCTGCTTTCCCTAGCGGCCGCTGGATCGATGGCAGCGCATGCCACAACGACAAGGCCCATCCCCAAGGCGCGAAGCATGCTTCCCCCTAAATCTCATGCCGAGACCCTGCCTGCCGGGCGCGGTCAGTCAAGGACGACGCTTCGCGTCGCCGCGGCGCGGCGGCCCTCTCGGGCCGTCCTTGAGTGACCGCGCCCGGCAGGCTCCGATGCCAGCAAGAGATTTAAGGCCCCCTCCCCCGTATCCCCCGCGGAAGCGGGGGTCCAGGCTTGGCGGCGGGCAGAGGGCTTCGTCCCAAAACCTGGGTCCCCGCTTCCGCGGGGAATGCGAGAAAGGTTGACCCGAGCGTCGCGGAGGATATAGGTAATCATCTATATAGCGGATCACCAATCCATGCCCCCCGACCTCGACCATGTCTTCGCCGCCCTCGCCGACCCCACCCGTCGGGCCATGCTGGCGCGGCTCAGCCTGGGCGAGGCGACGGTGACCGAGCTGGCCGCGCCCTTCGCCCTGCGCCAGCCGACCATCTCCCAGCATCTGAAGGTGCTCGAGCGCGCCGGCCTGGTGACGCGGGGCCGCAACGCCCAGTTCCGCCCGGTGCGGTTGGCGCCCAAGGCGCTGGAGGGGGCGGCCCAGTGGCTGGGGGACTACCGCCGCTTCTGGGAAGACAGCTTCGACCGCCTGGACGACTACGTCACCGACCTGCAGACCAAGGCAGACAACAGATGAGCAAGACCCACGCCGCCCTCGACCCGAAGGGCCGCACCGTCACCCTGACCCGCGTCTATGACGCCCCCGCCGCCGTGCTGTTCGCGGCCTGGAGCCAGCCCGAGCGCCTGATGAAGTGGTTCGGCCCCGCGGGCTGGCCCCTGACCCTGTGTGAGGTGGACTTCCGGGTCGGCGGCCGCTGGCGGTTCGCCATGACCGGGGACAGCGGCGTGCAGAACACCCCCTTCGGCGGGACCTATCTGGAGATCGTGCCGGACCGGAAGATTGTCTTCGACAACGGCTTCGAGGGGACCGACGAGCGCATGGTCATGACCGTGACCTTCGCGGAGTCCGGCGGCCGGACCACCCAGACCTGGACCACGGCCTTCCCCACCGACGCCATGTACGAGGGCCATGTGGGCCACGGCCTGGTGGACGGCGCCAGCTCGGCGCTGGATCAGCTGGCGGAAGTGGTGGCGCGCTAACCCGCATCCCCCGCGGAAGCGGGGGCCCAGACTTTGCGGCAGGCGCCGGCTTCCAAGGCCAAGCCTGGGTCCCCGCTTCCGCGGGGAGTGCGGGTGATGGTCACCGGCTCTTGAGGCTGCCCATGATGCCGCGCAGAAGGGCCTGGCCGAGCTGGCGGCCGACGGAGCTGCCGGCGGCGCGGATCACGGACTTGGCCAGGGCCTCGCCCATGCCCTGGCGGTTGGAGGGGCGCGGGGCGGGGGGCGCGCGGTAGCGGGGTTCGGGCGCGGCCTCCTCCCGGCGGGGCGGCGGGGTGGCGGCGACCACCCGGTCGGCCGCCCGCTCGCGCAGCAGCTCATAGGCGCTCTCGCGGTTGACCGCCGTATCATAGACCCCGCGCACGGGGCTGGACGTCATCAGCTGGGCGCGCTCGGGGGCCAGCAGCGGCCCGATGCGGGAGTTGGGCGGCCGGATCAGGGTGCGCTGGACCATGGTCGGGGCGCCGCGCTGGTCGAGCACGCTGACCAGGGCCTCGCCGACCCCCAGGTCCTGGATCGCCGCGGCGGTGTCGAAGGCGGGGTTGGCGCGGAACGACTGGGCGGCGGCCTTGAGGCCCTTCTGCTCGGTGGGGGTATAGGCGCGCAGGGCGTGCTGGATGCGGTTGCCGAGCTGGGCCAGCACCGTCTCGGGGATGTCGGCCGGGTTCTGGGTGATGAAATAGACCCCCACCCCCTTGGAGCGCACCAGGCGGACCACCTGTTCGATCTTGTCGAGCAGGGTGCGGGGCGCGTCGCGGAACAGCAGGTGGGCCTCGTCGAAGAAGAACACCAGGCGCGGCTTCTCCGGATCGCCGATCTCCGGCAGCTGCTCGAACAGCTCGCTCATCAGCCACAACAGGAAGGTGGCGTAGAGCTGGGGATTGGCGATCAGCTGGTCGGCGGCCAGCAGGCTGACATAGCCGCGGCCGTCGGCGCCCACGCGCATGAGGTCGGCCAGCTGCAGGGCCGGCTCGCCGAAGAAGTGCTCGGCGCCCTGGGTGCGCAGGGTCAGAAGCTCGCGCTGGATGGCGCCCACGGTGGCGGGGGCGACATTGCCGTAGGTCTGGCCGATCTCCTTGGCGTTCTGGGCCAGGTAGGTGAGGGCGGCGCCCAGGTCGTCCAGATCCAGCAGCAGCAGGCCTTCCTTGTCGGCCACGGCGAAGGCGATGTTCAGCACCCCCTCCTGGGCGTCCGACAGCCCCAGCAGCCGCGACAGCAGCAGGGGCCCCATCTCCGAGATGGTCGCCCGGATCGGGTGGCCCTGCTTGCCGAACACGTCCCAGGCGATGGCCGGGGCGCCGGCGGGCTGGAGGGTCAGGCTCATGCCAGCGGCCCGGGCCAGCATCTTCTCGCCGGGGGTCCCGGCGGCGGCGATGCCCGACAGGTCGCCCTTGATGTCGGCGGCGAACACGGGAACCCCGGCGGCGGCGAAGCCTTCGGCCAGCACCTGCAGGGTGACGGTCTTGCCGGTGCCGGTGGCCCCGGCGATGAGGCCGTGGCGGTTGGCCCGGTCCAGGCGCAGGCCCTGCGCCTCGCCGCCTGCCGCCTGGCCGAGGAAGATCATGCCATCGCTCATCGCTTCGATCCCTTGTCCTGTTCGCCGGAGACCTCCGGCGGGCGCACGGCGGTCAGGCGCCCCGCGGCCAGATCGATATCGGGCACACATTCGCGGGTGAAGGGAAGATACCAGCCGCCGCGACCGGCCGCGGGCTCGATCTCGAGCAGGTCGCCGGCGCCGAAATCATGCACCGCCTTGACCACGCCCAGGGCGCTACCGTCGGGGGCATAGGCGGCGACGCCGATCAGGTCGGCGAGATAGAACTCGTCCTCGTCGGGCGGCGGCAGGGCGGCGCGGTCGATGAACAGCTTCAGGCCCCGCAGCCTGTCCGCCTGCTCCTTGGTCTCGATCTCGCGGGCGCGGGCGATGACGCCGCCCTTGAACGAGCGTCCCGAGATCAGGTGCAGGGCGTGGGCGCCGTCCTCGCGCTTGAGGTCGCGGTAGTTCAGCACCGTCAGGGGGTTTTCCGTGAAGGTCGAGAGGCGCACCTCCCCCTTGACGCCGAACGCCCCGGCGACCCGGGCGACCTGGATGAGCTTGTCGGTCATGGGCTACGCCTTGGACTGTCGACCGCGGCTCGCCCCCTCCACCACCCTTCGGGTGGTCCCCCTCCCCCGTGTCGCTGCGCGAAACGGGGGAGGAGAGGGCGACATCTCCTCCCCTGCGCAGCGGGGGAGGGGGACCACGAAGTGGTGGAGGGGGCGTCGCCGCGGCTGGCGGTTTTTAGCCCGCGTTTTCTTGCTCGCCCGTGGTCTCGGCGGTGTCGGCCGGGGCCTCTTCAGCGGCGGCTTCGGCGGCCGGAGCCTCCTCGGCGGCGGCGGCTTCCACAGGCGCGTCGTCAGCGGCGGCCTCGACCGGCGCTTCCTCGGCGACGGGCTCGGGCTCGGGCTCAGGCGCCGGGCGGGCGGCCAGGTCGGCGGCCTTCTGGGCCTTTTCCTCGGCGCGTTCCTTGGCCTTCTTGCCCGGCTCGCCGCGCTGGGGGTTGTTGCCGTTCACCCACACGCCCACGCCCTCGGCGGCGAGGAAGCGCTGAACGCGATCGGACGGCTGGGCGCCCTTCTTGATCCATTCCTGGATCGACTCGAGCTTCAGGGTGATGCGGGCGGGGTCATCGCGCTTCAGCAGCGGGTTGTAGGTGCCCACCTTCTCGATGAAGCGACCGTCGCGGGGCGAGTGGCTGTCGGCGACGACGATGGAATAGAAGGGGCGCTTCTTGGCGCCGCCACGGGCGAGACGGATACGCAGCATAGAGGGTGGTCCTTTTTGGTCTTCTGGTCAGTCTGGGAAAGTCGGGTGATCAGGATTTGGGCTTGCCGAACGGCAGGCCGGGGAAGCCCCCGCCGCCGCCGAGCCCGGGGAGTTTCGACAGGTCGGGGACGCCGCCCCCCTGCAGGGCGCCGGGAAGGCCGCCGCCTGCGCCGCCGCCGGCAGGGCCGCCGGGCATGGCGCCCATCATCTTGGCCATCTGGGCGAAGCCCTTGCCGCCGTTCTTGCTCATCGCCTTGAAGGCGTCGGCCATCTGGCGGTGCTGCTTCAGCAGGCGATTGATGTCCTGCACCTCGGAGCCCGAGCCGGCGGCGATGCGCCGCTTGCGCGAGGCGTTGAGGATGTCGGGCTTGCGGCGCTCGACCTTGGTCATCGAGCCGATGATGGCTTCCTGACGCTTGAACATGGTGTCGGTGACATTGCTCTCCGACAGCTGCTTCTTCACCTTCTGCACCCCGGGCAGCATGCCCATGATGCCCGACATGCCGCCGAGCTTGCGCATCTGCTGCAGCTGGGCGGCGAAGTCCTCCAGGTCGAACTGGCCCTTGGCCAGCCGCTTGGCCATCTTCTCGGCCTGGGCCTGGTCGATGTCTTGCGCGGCGCGCTCCACCAGGGCGACGACATCCCCCTGGCCGAGGATGCGGCCGGCCACCCGCCGGGCGTCGAAGGCCTCCAGGGCGTCGATCTTCTCGCCGGCGCCGAGGAACTTGATCGGCAGGCCGGTGACCGCGCGCATCGACAGGGCCGCGCCGCCGCGGGCGTCGCCGTCGGTGCGCGTGAGGATCAGGCCGGTCAGGCGCAGCCGCTCATGGAAGGCCTTGGCGGTGCGCACCGCGTCCTGGCCGGTGAGGCTGTCGGCCACCAGAAGGATCTCGGCCGGCGAGGCGATGCGGGCGATGTCGGCCACCTCGGCCATCATCGCCTCGTCCAGGGTGGTGCGGCCGGCGGTGTCGAGGATCAGGACGTCATAGCCGCCGAGCTTGCCCGCGGACATGGCCCGGCGGGCGATGTCGACAGCGCTCTGGCCGGCCATGATCGGCAGGGTGTCGACCTGGGCCTGACGGCCGAGGGCCGCCAGCTGCTCCATGGCCGCCGGCCGGCGCGTGTCGAGCGAGGCCATCAGGACCTTCTTGCGCTCGGTGCGGACGATGCGGGCGGCCAGCTTGGCCGAGGTGGTGGTCTTGCCCGAGCCCTGCAGGCCGGCCATCAGGATGACGGCGGGGGGCGTGACGCCCAGCTCCAGGCCGCTGGCCTGGTCGCCGCCGAGCATGTCCACGAGACCGTCATAGACGATCTTGACCACCTGCTCCGACGGCTTGACCGCGCGGATCACCGCCTCGCCGGTGGCCGCCTGCTTGGCCTTGTCGATGAACTCGCGCACCACCGGCAGGGCCACGTCGGCCTCCAGCAGCGCCACGCGCACCTCGCGCAGGGCCTCCTCGACATCGGCGGCCGACAGCACGCCGCGACCGGTCAGCCGGTCGAACACCCCTGTCAGCCTGTCGCCTAAGCTCTCGAACATCGTCCGCCTCGGTCACCTGGACGCCGGGCAACGCAAAACGCCCCCGTGGACGATCACGTCGACGGGGGGCCTCGCCGCCCTCGTCCGATCATCATCGGGGTCGTGGCGGGAGAGGGCGCGTTGCACGGCGCCGGAGAAGGGAGGCTCAATACGCCCTTGAGGCCCCGGGGTCAAACCGGGCGCCGGCGGCGTCATGCATCCGCGCCCGGTCGCCGCGCGTATCTAGCTCATGACCGTCCTCGCCGCCGCCCCGCCCGTCCTGTCCCGCCGCCTGCTCCAGGGCGCCGTCGCCCTGGCCGGCCTGGTGCCTGTCAGCGCCGGGCTGGAGGGGATCCTCGCCGGGGCGGGCATGACCCACGCCACCGTCAACGCCACCACCGACAGCCACTTCCGCTACCTGTCCGGCCTGCTGCTCGGCCTGGGCCTGATGTTCTGGAGCTGCATCCCGAGGATCGAGCAGCGCACCGCCCTGGTCCGCGCCCTGACCCTGGTGGTGGTGGTGGGCGGCCTGGGCCGGGCCTACAGCCTGCTGCAGGTGGGCCTGCCCGGAACCAGCATGCGCTTCGCCCTGATCATGGAGCTGGTGATCACCCCCGCCCTGTGCCTGTGGCAGGCGCGGGTCGCCCGGGGCGAGCGGCGGCTCTGAGCCCATGGACGAGGGGGCGGGCGGGCGCTAAGGCCTCCGCCATGACCATCGGCGTGTTCGATTCTGGCGTGGGCGGGCTGTCGATCCACCACGCCCTGGTTGATCGTTTCCCTGCGGCCGACTTCGTCTTCCTCGCCGACCAGGCCCATGTCCCCTACGGCGGGCGAAGCGGCGAGGAGATCGTCGATCTCACCCGCGCGGGCTGTATCCGGCTGTTCGAGGCCGGGGCGGATTTGGTGGTCCTGGCCTGCAACACCGCCGCGGCCATCGCCCTGCGCCGACTGCAGCAGTCCTGGCTGCCGCTCTACCGGGCGGCGCAGGGCCGGCCGCTGAATATCCTCGGCATCATCGTCCCGACCATCGAGGCCGCCACCGGCCGGTCCTGGGCCCATGAGGCGGAGCCGGGGGAGAAGGTCGAGCAGGTCGACGTGCTGGGAGTGTTCTGCACCCCGGGAACCGCCGCCAGCCGGGTCTATGAGATCGAAATCGACAAGCGGCGCGGCGACGTCGCCGTCTTCTGCGAGCCCTGTCCGGAGCTGGCGCGGATGATCGAGGCGGGCGCCGACGAGGCGGCGCTCAGATCGGCCATCGCCGGCCATGCCGCCGCCCTCGCCCGGCGCATCGGCCGGCCGCCCGACCGGGCCATCCTCGGCTGCACCCACTATGAGATCGTCGCCGGCCTGTTCCGCGACGCCCTGCCCCCCGGCACGCCCCTGATCCACCAGCCCGCGGCCACCGCCGACGCCCTGGCGGCCTACCTCGCCGCCCACCCCGAGTACGACCCCGGATCCGGCGGCGGACGCCGCTTCCTGACGACCGGAACGCCCGGCGAGCAGAGCGGCCTGGTGTCCGCCTTCTGGGGCGAGCCCCTGCGGTTCGAGGCCATCTGATCCCGCACCCCCCGCGGAAGCGGGGACCCAGGTTTATGCGGCTCCGATATCGCTTGAGCCAAAGTCTGGATCCCCGCTTCCGCGGGGAATGCGGGTTGTCCTAACCCGCCGCCGCCTCCGCCGCGGTCACCCGCGAGACCGCATGGACCACCGCGCCGATGCGCAGGGCCGTCTGCACCTGCACGGCGGTGAAGCCGTGCTTGCGCAGTTCCGCCTCGTGGGCGTCCAGGCACATGCCGCAGCCGTTGATGGCCGAGACCGCCGTGCACCACAGTTCGAAGTCGGCCTTATCCACCCCGGGGGCGCCCAGCACATTCATGCGCAGCTTGGCCGGCAGGGTGGCGTATTCCTTGTTCTTCATCAGGTGCAGAGCGCGGTAGTAGACGTTGTTCATGCCCATGATCGCCGCCGCCGCCTTGGCCGCGACAGCCGCTTCCGGCGAGAGGCCCGCGGCGGTGGCGGCCGCTTCGATCGTGCGCACCACCGTGGGGGCGCCGATGGCGTAGGCCGAGGCCAGGAAGGTTCCCCACTTCTGCTGGTCGCTGAGGGTGGTCTCGCTGGCCAGGGACGACAGGTTGAGGCTGAGGTCCTTGGCGTAGGCCGGCAGGGCGTCGCGCAGGGCGTCGATGGTCATCGAAAATCTCCTTGAGAAAGGGTCCGGGGGCGGGCGCGCAACCGGCGTGCGCCCGCCCCCGGGTTCAGGCCAGTACGCTACGCGGCCTGAAGGACGTCGCCGCCGACCTGGCGGTTGCAGGGGCACAGTTCGTCGGTCTGCAGGGCGTCGAGGACGCGCAGGGTGTCCTGCGGATTGCGGCCGACGTTGAGGTTGGTCACATAGACGTGCTGCACCACATTGTCGGGGTCGACGATGAAGGTGGCGCGGAAGGCCACGCCCTCGTCCTCGTTGAGCACGCCCAGGGCGCGGGCGAAGGCGCCGCCGTTGTCGCCGAACTGCCAGATGGGCAGGCTGGTGAGGTCGGGGTGCTCGCGGCGCCAGCCGAGCTTGGAGTGCTCGTTGTCGGTGGAGCCGCCCATGACGACGGTGTCCCGGTCCTCGAAGTCACGCGCCAGCTTGGCGAACTCGACGATCTCGGTGGGGCATACGAAGGTGAAGTCCTTCGGATAGAAGAAGATCACCTTCCACTTGCCGGCGAAGCTGTCCTTGTTGATCGGTTCGAAGGCGCTTTCGCCATTCTCCTCGTGCCGGTTGAACTTCGGCTTCACGCCGATCACCTTGAAGTCGGGCAGGGTCTGGCCAATGCCAATCATGCGATTATCTCCATCACTTGAACCTGTGCGGGTCGCCCCGCCTCGAGGTGTGAAGTAGGGACCCGCGCCCCATTTGGCCAATCGATTGTTTTTGGCTGGACCATAGACCGGATCGATGCGTCGGTCCCGTCTGGGCCTGATGGCTAAATCGATTGCTTTTGACCCGTCGATAGGCCGCCCCTATATCCAGCGGATGCTCCCAACCCTCCGACAGCTCCAGTATCTCAAGCTCCTGGTCGAGCACGGCTCGTTCAGCCGCGCCGCCGAGGCCGCCCACGTCACCCAGCCCACCCTGTCGGCGGGGGTGCAGGAACTGGAGAAGGTGCTCGGGGCCCCGGTGGTCGACCGCGGGCGCGCGGGGGTGATCCTGACCGCCGTGGGGGAGGAGGCCGTGCGGCGGGGGAACGAGATCCTCGCCCAGGCGGACGATCTGGTGCAGGCCGCCCGCAGCGCCGGCCAGCCGCTGACCGGGCGCTTCCGCCTGGGGGTGATCCCCACCGTCGCCCCCTTCCTGCTGCCCCGGGCCCTGCCCCTGCTGCGCGAGCGGTTTCCCAAGCTGCGCCTGTATCTGCGCGAGGACCTCACCAGCCGCCTGATCGCGGCCCTGAAGTCAGGGGCCCTGGACGCGGCCCTGATCGCCCTGCCCTATGACACCACCGGCCTGCAGACCGCCCCGGTGGAGACCGACGCCCTGCTGGCCGCCCTGCCCCACGGGCACCCGCTGACCCTGATGAACAGCGTCTCCGCCTCGGCCCTGGAGGGCGACGACCTGATCCTGCTCGAGGACGGCCACTGCCTGCGCGAGCATGTGCTGTCGACCTGCGGCCTGGAGCCGCCGCGCTCGCCCGGAGGGTCCGACAGTGTCATCGCCGCCACCTCCCTGCACACCCTGGTGCAGATGGTCGGCTCTGGCCTCGGCGTGTCGCTGGTGCCGGAGATGGCGGTCCACGCCGGCCTGGCCGCCGCCGCCGCCGTCACCGTGCGGCCCCTTGACGGCGAACAGCCCAGCCGCGAGATCGTCGTCGCCTGGCGCTCGGGCTCCAGCCGCGGGGTCGAGGGCGCCCTGCTGGCCGAGACCCTGAGAGCGCAGCCAATCGACTCGTCCCCCCGGGAGGCCGCCGCATGAGCGACACCCGGTTCAACGAGGCCCGCTCCAGCGACTCCGGCGGCAAGCCGGCCCGCGCCGCCGCCATCTCCCTCATCCAGGGGGCGCTGGCCCGCCGGGGCGGCATCGACGAGGCCCTGTCCAGCCCGCAGCTGAGCGGGCTGGAGCCCCGGGACCGGGCCTTCGCCCGCGCCCTGGCCATGACCACCCTGCGGCGGCTCAAGGCCATCGACCGGGCCCTGGACGCCCGGCTGCACCGCCCGCCGCCCGACGCGGTGCGCGACCTGCTGCGCATCGGCGCGGCCCAGCTGCTCTATATGGAAACCCCGCCCCACGCCGCGGTGTCGTCCGCCGTGGAGATGGCCGACCAGCGCAAGGAGACGCGCAACTTCAAGGGGTTGATCAACGCCATCCTGCGCGGCTTCGCCCGCACCCCGCCCCCCGAGGCGGACGGCGACCTGGCGCCCGACTGGCTGCTGGCCCGCTGGCGCTCCGCCTTCGGCCCGGCCGGCGCCCAGGGCATCGCCGACCAGATCGCCGAGGAGCCGGCCATCGACCTCAGCTTCCGTCCCGGCGAGGACGCCGCCGCCCTGGCCGAGACCCTGGAGGCCGAGCCGCTGGACGGCGGGTCATGGCGCACCCGCATGCGCGGGGACCTGGCCGGCTGGCCGGGCTACAACGAGGGGCAGTGGTGGGTGCAGGACGCCTCCGCCGCCATCCCGGCCCGGCTGTTCGGCCTGCTTCCCGGCGAGACCGCCCTCGACCTGTGCGCCGCCCCCGGGGGAAAGACCCTGCAGCTGGCCGCGACGGGCGCCGCCGTGGTGGCCCTGGACCGCTCGGCCGCTCGCCTGGAGCGGGTGCGCGACAACCTCGCCCGCACGGGGCTTGCCGCCGAGGTGATCATCGCCGACGCCGGAACCTGGGCGGACGACCGCCAGTTCGACGCCGTCCTGCTCGACGCCCCCTGCGCCGCCACCGGCACCTTCCGCCGCCACCCCGAGGTGCTGTGGGCCGCCGCCCCCGGGGACATCGGCAAGCTGGCCGGCGTGCAGTCGCGCCTGCTGGATTCCGCCGCCCGGCGGGTCAAGCCCGGCGGCCGGCTGATCTACTGCATCTGCTCGCTGGAGCCGGAGGAGGGCGAGGGCCAGGTCGGCCCGTTCCTGCGCCGCAATCCGCAGTTCCGCCTGGTCCCCATCGCCCCCGGCGAGGGCGGCGCGCCCGCCGCCAGCGTCCTGCCGAATGGCGCCCTGCGCATCCTGCCCCACCACATCGAGGGCGGGACCGACGGCTTCTTCGCCGCCAGGTTCGCCCGGGCCGAGCTAATCCTCCCCTATCCCGAAGAGGATGGGGGAGGTGTCGTCCCGCCGAAGAGCGGGATGACGGAGCAACCATGTTAAGCGGCGGCGGCCTTTCGCCATGGCTGGCCTCTGGCGAGGATTAGGTTGGCAGTCTCGATTAGCTTTCGCATGACGGCGACGATGGCGACTTTTGTGGGCTTGCCGCGGCCGAGCAGTCCGTCCGCGAAGGCCTTGAAGTTCGGGTCCCAGCGCTTGGCCTGTAGGGCAGCGAGGTAGAGCATTCGCCTGGGCCTTGCGCGTCCCCCGGTGATGAAGCGCACCCCTTGCCACTGGCCGGAGTCTCTGGCGAAGGGAGCAACGCCGATTAGGGATGCGGCCTGGCCCCGCTTCATGGTTCCCAGCTCTGGCATACGCACCACCAAGGTTGCGGCGACGATGGGGCCAACGCCGGGCAGGGAGATGAGCAGCCGGAAGCGGGCAAGCAGATCGGCGTGAGCCTTGATCTTTTGCACCAGACGAAGGGCCAGCTTGGCTTTCAGGGTCGCCCACGAGCGGATCTTGGTCCGCATTTCGGCGGCGATAGCCTTTGAGGTAACCTGCTCCAGGAAGGTCTTCGTGCAGGCCGCCTGATCAGCCGCGTGCTCATAGGCGGTCAGAATATCCGCCAGTTCCAGCAGCCTCGGGTCCTGGGCGGCCTTGACCGCCTCAACCTGGGTCGTGGCCGCCGCGATCAACCGAGCGTCCAGCTTGTCGGTCTTGGCGCGTCGCCGGGTCATCTGGGCAAAGCGGCGCACCTCGATCGGCTGGTGCACCACGACCTCCAAGCCCGTCGCCTCAAGCGACGCGCGCAGCAGCCGCTCGTAACCGCCCGTCGCCTCCATACCGACGCGGCCCACCTCCCGCGCCCGCAGCCAGGCAATCAGCTCGCTGATTCCCGCCGCCGTATTGGCCACCGAAAGGTCGCCCTCCAACCCGTGCACCGACACATCAAGGCGACGCTTGCCGACATCGACGCCGGCGACCTTCATGCTATTCTCAACCCGTTCCATCGACCCATCCTTGTGGCTTCGGACCCTCACGTCCCTGCAACCATCCGGGTCTTGGAATTGTCGGCGGCGGCCCTGCTCCGTCACAGCCCAAACGGGCTCAGGGTGCGTCGGCCCCTCCCCCGACAGCCCGCCTGACGCGCGAACGTCAGGCGGGCGTCCCGGAAGACGCCTCAGTCTAGCAGAGCTTCAACAGACAAGGGGGCGAACCGCTAGCGCGCCGCCTTGTCCCTACGCCCCCTCCACCCCTTCGGGGTCCCCCTCCCCCGCAGTCTTCGCTGCAGGGGAGGATAAGAAGCGCCTCCCTTGCCGCCATCGCCCCCCAGGGCTAAGTCCTGAGCATGGTCCCGATCATCGCCCCCTCGATCCTCGCCGCGGATTTCGCGCGGCTCGGCGACGCCGTCTCCGGCGTCGTCGCCGCCGGCGCCGACTGGGTGCACATCGACGTCATGGACGGCCACTTCGTGCCCAACATCACCATCGGGCCCGATGTGGTGAAGGCCCTGCGGCCACACACCGATGCGCCCTTCGACGTCCACCTGATGATCGCCCCGGCCGACCCCTATCTGGAGGCCTTCCGCGAAGCGGGCGCCGACATCCTCAGCGTCCATCCGGAGGCCGGGCCGCACCTGTCGCGGACCCTGCAGCGCATCCGCCAGCTCGGCGCCAAGGCGGGGGTGGTCTTGAACCCGGCGACCTCCGCCGCCGTGGTCCAGGAGGTGATCGAGGAGATCGATCTGGTGCTGGTGATGTCGGTCAACCCCGGGTTCGGCGGCCAGAGCTTCATGCACAGCCAGCTGCGCAAGATCGAGCGCCTGCGCGGCATGATCGACGCCGCCGGGGTCGAGGTGATCATCGAGGTGGACGGCGGAGTCACCGCCGCCACCGCCCCCCTGTGCGTCGCCGCCGGGGCCACCGCCCTGGTCGCGGGCACCGCCGTGTTCAGGGGCGGGCCAGCCGCCTATGCCGACAACATCCGGGCGCTGAAGGCCGCCTGATCGCACGGCCGATGGCGATCCAGGCTTCCGCCCCCTCCTCGACCTTCGCGCGCGCCCTGCCCGGCCTGACCCTGCGGGCCCGCTCCCTGGCCACCTGGGCGGGCGCGGCCGGGGCGGCGGTGCGCCGGCAAGGCTTCGTCGAATGGTACGGCGCCCCCATCCATCTGATGCTGCTCGCCCGGCCGCGGCCGGAAGGCCTCGGCGCCACCCCGCGCGATTTCCGGGCCGTGAAGCCCCGCGTCGGCCGCGCCCTGCTGGCGGGAGTCGTGCCCCTGGACGGCATGACCCTGGAGATGGGCGCCGGCGGCGATCCCTGGAACCGGCCCAGCCCCAGCCGGCGTTTCGCCCTGGCGCTGCACCAGTTCGGCTGGATGCATCACCTCACCGCCGCCGGGGACGACGGCCCGCGCGAGGGCCTGCGGCTGACCCTGGAATGGCAGCGGGTGTTCGGCCGCTGGAACGGCTTCGCCTGGAGCCCCGAGGCGCTGGAGCGGCGGGTGTTCAACCTCGCCTGCGCCCTGCGACGCATCGCCGTCGGCGCCTCAGACGCCGAGCGGGCGACCCTGACCCAGTCCCTGGCGCGCCAGGCGCGGCACCTGGCCGGGCTGCCGCGCGATCTGGTCAGAGAAGCCGAGCGCGCCTGCGCCATCGCCGCGGCCGGCGCGGCCCTGGCGGGAGCGGCGGGGGAGCGGCTGGCCGACAAGGGACTGGCGCGGCTGGAGCGGGTCCTGCCCCTGGCGGTGCTGCCTGACGGCGGCCACGCTACGCGGGCGCCCGAGGCGGCGCTGCAGCTGCTGTTCGACCTGCTCACCGTGGACGACGCCCTGCTTCAGCTGGGACGCGAGCCGCCGGAGGAGCTGGCCCGCGCCATCGACCGGCTGACCGCGGCCCAGCGCTTCTTCACCCTCCCCGACGGGCGACTGGCCTGCGCCCAGGGGGGCGAGGAGGGCGACCCTGAGGAAATCGAGGCGGCCCGCGCCCATGACGACGGCGACGCCCCCGCCCCCGCGCCAGGCGCCCCACACGGGCTATGAGAAGATCATCGGCGGCGCCCTCCATGTCATCGTCGACGCCGCCCCCCCGGCCAAGGGGGCGTGGAGCGTCACCGCCTGCGCCCACCCCCTGGCCCTGGAGGTGGTGGTCGGCAAGGACCGGCTGATCACCAACGCCGGCTGGAGCCCCCGCGCCGACGGCGCCCAGCCCCTGCGCCTGACCCCCGCGGGATCCACCGCCAGCCTCGCCGACGCCTCCGCGGGCGCCCCCCTGGGCGGCCTGCGCGCCAAGGCTCTCGGCCCCAGGCTGCATGGGGGCGCCGACAGCGTCGAGGTGCGCCGTCACGAGACCGCCGAGGGCGTGTGGCTTGAGCTGGCGCACGACGGCTGGGCCGCCCTCTTCGGCCTGACCCACGAGCGCCGGCTGTTCCTGGACCTGGCCACGGAAGAGCTGCGCGGCGAGGACCGCTTCGTGCCCCTGTCGGCGGGCGCGCACCGCAACCTGCCCTTCAGCGTCCGCTTCCAGCTGCATCCCGACGCCAAGGCGTCCCTGGCCCGCGACCACCGCAGCATCCTCATCCAGGGCCCCACCGCCGGCGGCTGGTGGCTGAGGAACGACGCCCGGGAGGTGGCCATCGAGCCGGCCGTGCACCTGCGCGAAGGACGTGCTAGGCGCACGGCGCAGGTCGTGCTGCGCAGCCAGATCCAGGGCGACCGCGGCGGCCGCATTCGCTGGAAGCTCGCCCGGGTGGAGCCCGAACAGGCATGACCGCCGCCCCGCACAAGGCCAAGGCCGATATCGCCCAAGGCCTGATCTACGCCCACGACCTGGCCGCCGCCGGCCTGGCCATGGCCGGGACCATGCTGCTGCGCTACCGGTTCGAGCACAAGCCGACCCCCTATGGCGCCATCTGGACGGCGACCCTGGTGTTCATCGCGGTCTGCGCGGTGGTGTTCGCCCTGATGCGGCTGCACCGGGGCATGTGGCGCTACACCACCCTCAACGACCTCGTGCGCGTCGCCCGCGCCGCGGTGGTGGCCAATCTGGTGTTGCTGCCGGTGCTGTTCGCCATCAACCGGCTGGAGGACTTTCCGCGCTCGACGCCGTTCCTGGCCACCATGGCCCTCGTCGCCCTGCTCGGCGCCGGCCGGTTGCTGTCGCACCTGACCACCTCGGGCGACCTGCGCGCCGTGTTCCGCTTCGCCGACCGCGACCATCCCCCGGCGGTGGTGGTCGGCGCCCCGGCCGACGCCTCGCACCTGCTGCAGGCCATGCGCCGCAACCCGGAGCAGTCGTTCCGCATCGCCGGGGTGGTGACCCTGGGCGAGGGCGGCGCCGGACGCACCCTGCACGACGCCGAGGTCATCGGCGCCCTGCCCAATCTCACCGCCATCCTCAAGGCCATCGAGGCGCGCGAAGGCCGCCCGGCCCAGGTGGTGCTGGCCGACCGGCGGCCGACCCGCGCCCTGCTCGACCAGGTGATCGCCGCCGCCGGAGAGGCCGGCTGCACCGTCGCCCGCGCCCGGCCGGCGGGCGCCTCGGGGGGCGCCGCCCTCACCCCCGTCCAGGCGGCCGACCTGCTGGCCCGCCCGCCGCGCAACCTCGATACGGCCGCCGCCCGCCACCTGATCCAGGGGCGACGGGTGCTGGTGACGGGCGCCGGCGGCACCATCGGCTCGGAGCTCGTGCGCCAGATCGCCGGCCTCGGCCCGCAGCGGCTGATCCTGCTCGATGCGTCGGAATACAACCTCTACGCCATCGACCACGAACTGCGCGAAACGGGCGCGGCCCTGTCGTGGACGGCAGAGATCGGGGATGTGCGCGACGTCGCCCGCCTGGAAGAGCTCTTCGAGCGGGAAAAGCCGCAGGTCGTGCTTCACGCCGCCGCCCTGAAGCACGTGCCGCTCATGGAGATGAACCCCGCCGAGGCGGTGCTGACCAATGTGGGCGGGGCCATCAATGTCGCCCGGCTGGCCCGCGAGACGGCCTCGGCCTTCGTGTTCATCTCCACCGACAAGGCGGTCAATCCCACCAATGTCATGGGCGCCACCAAGCGGGTTGCCGAGCGCGCGGTCCAGGCCCTGGCCCCCGGCGGCCACGCCCACGCCGCCGTGGTCCGCTTCGGCAATGTGCTGGGCTCCAACGGCTCGGTGGTGCCCCTGTTCGAACGCCAGATCGCCCAGGGCGGCCCCGTCACCCTGACGCACCCGGAGATGGTCCGCTATTTCATGACCGTCCAGGAGGCGGCCGCCCTGGTGCTGCAGGCCGCCAGCCTGCCCGCCGCCGAGGGCGAGGCGCAGGTCTATGTGCTGGACATGGGCGACCCGGTGCGGATCGAGGATCTCGCCCGCCAGTTGATCCGCCTGCACGGCCTGCGTCCGGAAAAGGATATCGCCATCGTCCACACCGGCCTGCGGCCGGGCGAGAAGCTCTACGAGGAGATCTTCTACGCGGCCGAGGACGTGCGCGGCACCGCGGCCGACGGGGTGATGGAGGCCCGCGCCGACCCCATAGGCTGGGCCGACCTCGAGGCCCCCCTCGCCGCCCTGCTCGCCGCCGCCGCCCGCCGCGACCAGACCGAGGTCGTCGAGCGGCTGAAGGGCCTGGAGCCGGCGTTCAAGCCGGGGGCGTAGCCGTCGCCAATCGCGGGCGGGGTCGGACGGCCAGCGCCGCCCTATCCGGCTGACGTCGCGCAGCCCCCTCCACCACCGCTCTGGGAGCGGCGGTCCCCCTCCCCCGCCCTACGGTCGGGGGCGGAGAGGCGCTCTCTCCTGCACCGCCCTGAGGGCGGGGCTGGAGAAGCGGGAGCGGCATCAGGCCAGGCGTTTCAGCCGCTGCTTGGCCAGGCTCTCGGCCGGGGTGTCGGCGAAGGCCGCCGCGAACGAGGTCATGGCGCCGGGTCGGCCGACCAGATAGCCCTGGGCCTCGGCGCACAGCTCGTCGCCCAGGAAGGCCAACTCCTCGGCCGTCTCCACCCCCTCGGCGAGCACCGTCAGTTTCAGCCCCCGCGCCATGCCGACGATCGAGCGCACGATGGTGGCCGCGTCCTCGTCGCGGTGGACGTTGCGGATGAAGGAGCGGTCGATCTTGATCTTGTCGAACGGGAAGGCGCGCAGATTGGCGAGGGACGAATAGCCGGAGCCGAAGTCGTCCATGGCGACCTTCACGCCCAGGTCCTTGATCCGGTTAAGCACCGATAGCGCCCGGTCCAGATCGCGCACCAGGGCGGTCTCGGTGATCTCCAGCTCGAGGCGCTCGGGCGCGAGGCCCGTCTCCTCCAGGATGCGGGCGACCAGGGTCGGCAGGTCGGCCGCATGCAACTGCACCGCCGATATGTTCACGGCGATCTGCAGGGGCCTCGACCAGGTGGCCGCCTCGGCGCAGGCCTGCCGCAGCACCCATTCGCCGATCGACAGGATCAGACCGGTCTCCTCGGCCACCCGAATGAAGATTGTCGGCTCCACAGGTCCGCGCTGCGGGTGCGTCCAACGGGCCAGGGCCTCGAAGCCGAAGATATCGCCGGTCTTCAAGGTGGCCTGCGGCTGGTAGGCGACGCTCAGCTCGCCGCGGGCGATAGCCTGGCGCAGGTCGACCTCCAGTCCCCTCCGGGTGCGCAGGTCGTCGCCGATCTCGGGATCGAAGAAGCGATAGACGCCGCGGCCATCGCCCTTGGCGCTGTAGAGGGCGGCGTCGGCGTTGCCGAGCACGGCGGTGGCGGCCTGGCCGTCCTGCGGATAGCGAGCGATGCCGATGCTCACCCCCACCGCTCCGATCCCGCCGTCGAACGAGACCTCGGGCGAGACCGCGGCCAGGATGCGTTCGGCCAGATCGGACAGGTCTGCGGGGCGGCTGGGGCCCAGGCGGATGATGGCGAACTCGTCGCCGCCGAGGCGGGCCAGGACGTCGCCCTCGTCCAGGGTGGCGGAGATCCTCTGGCTGATGGCGGTGAGCACCGCGTCGCCGGCGGCGTGGCCGAACACGTCGTTGATCTGCTTGAATCGGTCCAGGTCCAGACAGAGGATGGCGAAGGCGTCGTCCTGGCGGCGATGGCGCTCGATGTGCCCGTCGAGCTGCGCGTTGAAACTGGCGCGATTGGCGAGGCCTGTCAGCGGGTCGTGATGGGCCAGATAGCGGATCTGGGCGTCCGCCCGGTAGCGCTCGCGCAGGTCGCGCACCGCGATCCCCTGCTGGCTGCGGCCGCCGAAGGCGATCATTCGAGCGATCAACTTGACCGCCACCGGCTCGCCGCCCGCCGAGCGGAGCCGGGCTTCGAAGCGGCATTCGCCCTGAGCCCGGGCCCCGGCGGCCGCGAGGCGCTCGCCGACGGAGGGCTCGTCGAACAGGTCCGCGAACAGCGTCCCGATCAGCGCGGCCTCCGGGCGCCCGGCCAAGTCGGCGAAGCTCTCGTTGGCCGAGACGATGCGGCCCTGGTCGCACACAACCAGGCCCTCGACGGAAATGTTGGCGAGGTCGCGACGTCGGCGGCTCTCGGCGCGCCGGTGGTTGACCTGCGTGTGGCGGCTGAAGGCGCTGAGAAGCAGCAGTCCCAAGGCGGCGGCGCCCACCCAAACGGCCAGCCCTTGCGGCGGCAGGCTGCCGTCGAGGACGCTGATGGTCGGGTCCGGCAGCACCGCCGCCGCGCCCATGGCCGTGAAGTGCATGCCGCAGATGGCGCCCGTCAGCAGCAGGGCGGCGGCGGAATGGCGCAGCCAGCCGCCTTCGGGCCGTTTCGCCACCATCATGGCGGCCACACCCAGGCCCATGCCGATGATCACCGAGGCGGCGACGATCGCCGGATCCCACAGCACCCGACCGGCCACGTGAAAGGCCGCCATCCCGATATAGTGCATCACCGCCACGGCGAGGCCGAGGATCGCCCCGCCCACCGCCGGGGCGGCGCGCAGGTCTGTCCTCAACACGGCCGCGAAGGCGAAGGCGATCAGCCCGATCGCGGCCACCAGCGACAGGAGGGTCAGCCCCACGTCATAGGCCGACGGCACCAGCGGATCGAAGGCAAGCATGGCGATGAAATGAGTCGCCCACACGCCGATTCCGGTCACCGCAGCGGCCACCGCCAGACGGCCGGCGGGGCGGCGCGCGCGGCCGGCGAGCAGGGTCCGCAGCTGACTGACCGCCGTGAAGGCGGCGAACAGGCATACGGCCAGGGCGAGCAGCACCAGCCGACGGTCATGGGACCCGGACAGACAAGCAAGAACAGTGAACATGGCAATACGCGCCTCAACTGTCGGCCAGAGTAGTGGGTCAGGGTTAAACAATCGTCGGTCGGCCGACGGCTTGTCCGCGACAAAACGGCAGCCTGGCCCTTGCCATCCGCGCCCTCGCCGCTATCTTCCGCCCCGCCGCGCAACTGGCGAGAAAGGTGGGTCACCACCGGGGAGCGCGGCCTCATTTGCGCCGCTCGCCTGGGCCACTCCTCGAACGCTCCGGAGCCCGCCCGTGCCTGCCGCCCCCGCCTTCCCCCCCGCCCCCGACCTGCATCTGATCCGGCGCGCCCTGCTGTCGGTATCCGACAAGACCGGCCTGATCGACGCCGCCCGCATCCTGCACGACGCCGGGGTCGAGCTGATCTCCACCGGCGGGACCAAGGCGGCCATCGCCGCCGCCGGCCTCCCCGTGAAGGACGTCGCCGACATCACCGGCTTCCCGGAGATGATGGACGGCCGGGTCAAGACCCTGAACCCCATCGTCCACGGCGGCCTGCTCGGGGTCCGCGACGCCCCCGACCACGCCGCGGCCATGACCGAGCACAACATCGGCGGCATCGACCTGCTGTATGTGAACCTCTACCCGTTCGAGGCCACCGTGGCCCAGGGCGGCGACTTCGCGGCCTGTGTCGAGAATATCGACATCGGCGGCCCGGCGATGATCCGCTCGGGCTCCAAGAACCACGGCTATGTCGCCGTCTGCACCGAGCCCGCCGACCTCGCCGAGGTGCTGGACGCGGTGAAGGCCGAGGGCGGCGCCCGGCTCGCCCTGCGCAAGGCCCTCGCCGCCCGCGCCTTCGCGCGCACCGCGGCCTATGACGCCGCCATCTCGACCTGGTTCGCCGGCCAGCTCGGCGACGCCTATCCGACCCGCAAGACCATCTCCGGCGCCCTCGCCCAGACCATGCGCTACGGCGAGAACCCGCACCAGTCGGCCGCCTTCTACCGCACCGGCGCCGCGCGCCCCGGGGTGGCGTCGGCCCGGCAGCTGCAGGGCAAGGAGCTCAGCTACAACAACATCGCCGACACCGACGCCGCCTATGAGCTGATCGCCGAGTTCGACCCGGCCGAGAGCGCCGCGGTGGCGATCATCAAGCACGCCAATCCCTGCGGCGTGGCCCTGGGCCGCGACCTGACCGAGGCCTATGAGCGGGCCCTGCAGTGCGACCCGGTCTCGGCCTTCGGCGGCATCGTCGCCGTCAACCGCCGGCTGGATCGCGCCGCGGCGGAACAGATCGTCAAGGTCTTCACCGAGGTGGTCATCGCCCCGGACGCCGACGAGGACGCCATCGCCGTCTTCGCCGCCAAGAAGAACCTGCGCCTGCTGATCGCCGGCGCCCTGCCCGACCCGCTGGCGGCGGGCGAGGTGTATCGCTCGGTGTCGGGGGGCTTCCTGGTGCAGTCGCGGGACAACGCGCGGCTGACCGCGGCCGACCTGAAGATCGTCACCAAGCGTCAGCCCACCGAGAGCGAGGTGCGCGACATGCTGTTCGCCTTCACCATCGCCAAGCACGTCAAGTCCAACGCCATCGTCTTCGCCAAGGACGGCCAGACCGCCGGGGTCGGCGCCGGCCAGATGAACCGCCGCGATTCCGCCCGCATCGCCGCCCTGCGCGCGGGGGAAGCCGCCGAGGCCGCGGGCCTGCCGCAGTCGTTGGCGCAGGGCTCGGCCTGTGCGTCGGAAGCCTTCTTCCCCTTCCCCGACGGCCTCATCCAGGCGGCCGAGGCCGGGGCCACGGCGGTGATCCAGCCGGGGGGCTCCATCGGCGACGCCGCCGTGATCGAGGCCGCCGACGCCCACGGCCTGACCATGGCCTTCACCGGGGTGCGGGTCTTCCGTCACTGATGCGGGGTCGCGGCGCCGCCCTGCTGCCGGCCCTCGCCGCGATCCTCGGCGGCGCCCCTGCCGCAGCCCAGGCGCCGCCGACGCCGGCGGCTGCGGCCGTTGCGACAAGCCACGCCCTGGCCTTCGCCCGGGTGCAGGTGAACGGCCACGAAGGCCTGTTCCTGGTCGATACGGGGGCGCCATCGAGCCTCGTGGACAGCGCCTTCGCCGCCCGCGCCCGCCTGCGCCTCGGCCAGGTGCAGGTGCTGGGGGGCGGCGGCGGCTTCGTCGACGGGCGGGTGGCCGACGATGTCTCGGTCCAGGCCGCCGGCGGGCCGACCCTGCGGCTCGACCCCGCCGTCACCGACCTGTCCGAGATCGCGGCCATGTTCGGCCACGGCCTGGACGGCGTCCTGGGCGCCGACTATTTCGGCCGTATGGTGCTGACCCTGGACTACCGCACGGGCCAGGCGCGCTTCGCCGAGCCGGCCGCCGTGCGGCCCCCGCCGGGCGCCACGCGCCTGCGCATCATCAGCACCCCCTTCATCCGCGCCGTCGCCCAGGCGGGCGATCGCCGGGTGGAGGGCAGCTTCCAGATCGATACCGGCTCCAACACCGCGGTGTCCTTCTATGGACCCCTGGCCCGGCGCGCCTTCCCCCAGGTGCGCGGCACGCCCGTCCCCACCGTCGGCCTGGGCGGTCAGTCCCGCAGCCGGATGGCCAACCTCGATCGCCTGGACCTGGCGGGCCGGACCCTGACCAATGTGGAAGCCGACTACGCCAACGAGATGCAGCCCGACGACAGCCCGGGCGATTTCGCCGGCGTCATTGGCGGCCCCGCCTTCGCCGGGCGGGTTCTGCACCTCGACTACGCCCGCTCGGTGATGTGGCTGGACTGACGAAGGGCCCCCGCGTCTCGCCTCGGCCTTGGGTCTAGCGCTCGGCCAGCTGGCGCAGGGCCGCGGCGACGATGGTCAGCTTGGCGAAGGTCCAACCGCCCTCGGCCGCCTCCACCTCGGCCAGGGCCTCTTGGGCTGCAGCGCCCCCCGCCCGGCCCGCGGTCCAGGCCTCGACCGCCCGGCGCAGGGCGTCGGCGGTGGCGGGCGCCGTCCCGGTGTCCTCGACCATCGCCCCGGTGAGGGCCGCCTGTTCGGTGAGCAGGTCCTCGATCAGGCGGCGCACGGCGCGGCGCTCGAACTGATCGCCCCCCGCCAGGGACGAGGCCGCGGTGCGCAGGCGGTCGAAGCCGAACGCGGCGCCGATCTGGTGATAGACCCGCCCGACCGCCAGGGTCGGCCAGCCATAGCCCAGCGCCACATCGGCGACGTCCGAGGTCGCCACCAAAGGCGCCAGGGCCCCGACGTCGGCCGCCAGGTCGGCCGGCGCCCCCGCCTCGACGTGGGCGGCGATGCGGCCCTCCACGAAGGCCCGCTCGAACGGCGAGAACAGCGCCACCCCCTCCTTGCGCAGGGTGTCCGCGGCCGGGCGATAGGCCGCCGTCAGGGCCTCCACGCCGATCTCCCCGTCCACCGCGCGGCGGGCCAGCCAGAACACCTGGCGGCGCAGCATGGCGGCCGTTTCAAGATAGAGGGTGGTCTGGACGACGGCGGAGGCCTGGGCGTCCAGGGCGCTGATGCGGCTCCACAGCTCGTCGATGCGGAACACCCGTCGCGCCGCCTCGAAGGCCACCACCAGGGCGCGGGTGTCGCAGCCCGCCGCCGCCCGTAGCCGCGGGGGGAAGGTGGGCCCCGCCAGGTTGACCATGTCGTTGGCCAGCACCGTGGCGATGATCTCGCGCCGCAGCGGGTGGGCGGCCATCTCGGCCCCGAAGCGGGCCAGCGGCGCGGGGAAATAGGCCTTCAGGGTCTCGGCGAACACGGGGTCCTCCGGCGCCGAGCTGGCGGTGATCTCGTGCGACAGCTCCAGCTTGCCATAGGCCAGCAGCACCGCCAGCTCCGGCCGGGTCAGCCCCTTGCCGGCCTTGGCGAGGTCGATCAGGGCCGAGGGGCCCGGCAGACCCTCGACCTTGCGGTCCAGCCGCCCCGCCTCGACCAGCTCGCTCATGAAGCGGGCGTGGCTGTCGAGGTCGGCGACGGCGGTGGCTTCCTGCAGGCTCAGGGCCAGGGTCTGCTGGTAGTTGTGGTCCAGGACATGGTCGGCCACCGCGTCCGTCATGCTGACCAGCAGGGTGTTGCGGGCCTTGCGGCTGAGGCGCCCCTTGTGCTCGGCGGCGCCGGTCATGATCTTGATGTTCACCTCGTGGTCGGAGGAATCGACCCCGGCGGAGTTGTCGATGGCGTCGGTGTTGATCCGACCGCCGCCCGCCGCGAAGACGATCCGCCCCGCCTGGGTGAACCCCAGGTTCGCGCCCTCGCCCACCACCTTGACCCGCAGGTCCCCCGCGTCGATGCGCAGGGGGTCGGTGGCCTTGTCGCCCACATCGGCGTGGCTTTCCGTGGGCGCTTTCACATAGGTGCCGATGCCGCCCATGTAGAGCAGCTCGGCCGGCGCCTTCAGGATGGCGCGGATCAGGTCGCTCGGCGCCAGGGCCTCGTCGGACACATCCAGCATGGCCTTCACGGGCCCGCTGAGGGGGATGGACTTGGCGGTGCGCGGATAGACGCCCCCGCCCTGCGAGATCAGCCCGGCGTCATAGTCGGCCCAGGACGAGCGCGGCAGGTCGAACAGCCGTTGCCGCTCGCCGAAGGATGCGGCCGCGTCCGGGTCGGGATCGAGGAAGATATGGCGGTGGTCGAAGGCCGCCAGCAGCCGGGTGTGCCTGGACAGCAGCATGCCGTTGCCGAACACGTCGCCGGACATGTCGCCCACCCCGACCACGGTGAAGGGCTGGGACTGGATGTCCTTGCCCATCTCGCGGAAGTGCCGCTTGACCGCCTCCCAGGCCCCGCGGGCGGTGATCGCCATCTCCTTGTGGTCGTAGCCGGCGGAGCCGCCCGAGGCGAAGGCGTCGCCGAGCCAGAAGCCGTAGGCCTCGGCCACCCCGTTGGCGATGTCCGAGAAGGACGCCGTGCCCTTGTCGGCCGCCACCACCAGATAGGCGTCGTCCGCCTCGTGGCGGATGACATCCGGCGGCGGGATCACCTGGCCGTCGGGGTCGAGGTTGTCGGTGATGTCCAGCAGGCCGAACAGGAAGGTCTTGTAGGCGCGGATTCCCTCGGCGCGGATCTCGTCATTGCCGCCGCCGCGGGGCAGGGCCTTGGGATAGAAGCCGCCCTTGGCCCCCACCGGCACGATCACAGCGTTCTTGACCTGCTGCGCCTTTGCCAGGCCCAGCACCTCTGTGCGGAAGTCGTCTCGCCGGTCGCTCCAGCGCAGCCCCCCGCGGGCCACCGGGCCGAAACGGAGGTGCACCCCCTCCACATGCGGCGCCCAGACGAAGATCTCGCGATAGGGCTTGGGCAGGGGCAGGTCGTCGATCTCGCGGCTGGCGACCTTGAAGCTGATGTAGGGCTTGGGCTGGCCGCCCTCGCCAGGCTGGTAGTAGTTGGTCCGCTTGGTCGCCCGCACCAGCAGCGCCAGCCGGCGCAGCACCCGGTCGGCGTCGAGGCTCTGCACCGTCTGCAGCGCCGCGACGATGGCGGCATAGGCCGTCTCGGCCTGCTCGACCCGCGCCGGGACGTCGGCGTCGGTGGCGGTGTCGAACTTCAGCCGGAACATGTCCAGGATCAGCCGGGCGATCCCGGGATTGTCGCTCAGGGCCGCCTCCTGCACGGCCTGGCTGGGGTCCAGCCCGGTCTGCTGGCGGTAGCGGGCCAGGGCGCGGACCAGGGCCGCCTCGCGCCAGCTCACCCCCAGCTCCAGCACCAGCCGGTTGAAGCCGTCGTTCTCGGTCTGGCCGATCCAGACCGCCTCGAAGGCCTCCTCGAACGGCGCCTTGACCGCCTCCAGGTCCAGGGCCGCGCCGCGCGGATCCGCCAGGACGATCTCGTGCACCCATAGGTCTGCGGCGTCACCGGGCCTGCGGATCGGGAAGCCGTGCTCGCTCAACGCCCGCAGCCCCATGCTCTCGACGATGGGCAGGATGTCGGACAGGGCCGCCGCCTCGCCCTGGCGATACAGCTTCAGGCGGAGGCCGCCGGCGGCGTCGCCGGGCTTGGCGTAGACCCGCACCTGCACCGGGGCGTCGGCCAGCTCGTCGAGCACGCCGATGTCGGCCAGGGCGTCGGCGGCGTCGAACTGATCGCGGTAGCCGAGCGGGAAGGCGCCCCGGTAGCGGACCAGGATGTCCCCCGCCCGATCCGGCGCCCGCTCGCGAACCAGGGCCTCGAACCGGTCCTCCCAGGTGCGGATGGCCTCCAGGATCCGCGCCTCGAGGTCGCGGGGCGGCGTTTGGCGCGGGACGCCGGGATCCAGGCCCAGGATGTAGTGAACCCGCGCCAGGGGGGCGTCGGAGAAGCTGGGATAGGCCGCCGACACCCGACCGCCCCAGGCCTCGGCCAGCATGACCCCGGCCTTGCTCGCCACCTCGGCGTTGTAGCGGTCGCGGGGCATGAACAGCAGCACCGAGACGAAGCGATCGAACGGGTCCTTGCGCGCGAACAGGCGCAGGCGCGGCCGGTCGTACAGGTGCAGGATCTTCAGGGCGATGGTGCGCAGCGCCTCCTCGTCGATCTGGAACAGCTCGTCGCGCGGATAGCTCTCAAGGATGTTGCGCAGCCGCCGGCCGTTATGGCTCTCTGGCGCCGCGCCGGCCTTGGCCAGCAGGCGCTCGACCTTGCGCCGCACCAGCGGCACGTTCTGCACGGGCTGATCGTAGGCCTCGGAGGTGAACAGGCCGAGGAACCGCACCTCGCCGCAGGCCTGGCCGTCCTCGTCGTAGCGCTTGACCCCGATGTAATCCATGTGGGCCCGGCGATGGACTCGGGACCGGCTGTTGGCCTTGGCCACCACCAGGGGAGCGCCCGCGCCCAGGTGACGGCGGGCCTCGGCGGACAGCACCGCCGGCTCGTTGGTGCTGCGCAGCACCGTCCGTTCCGGATCGCGCAGAATGCCCAGGCTGAGGCCCTGGGTCATGGGCGCTCCGGGATCGTATCCCCCCGCGCCGCCGACGTAGCCATAGACCCGCGCGCCGAGGAAGACGAAGCGGTCGGCCTGCAGCCAGCGGAGGAAGGCCAGGTGCTCGTCGAGGTCGGGCGTTCCCACCGCCGTGGTCTCCAGCTCGGCGATGGTCCGGCTCATCAGCCCCTGCATCTCGGGGAAGTCTTCCACCGCCAGCCGCACGTCGGCCAGGGCCGCCTCCACCGAGGCCAGGATGTCGCCGCGGCGGTCCTCGCCCACCGGATCCAGCAGCACGTGGATCATCGATTCGCGGCGGGGAACGGCGGTGGCGTCGCGCGCCCCGCGCTTGTCCCGGCCGACCTCGACCACCGGGTGCAGCATGGCGCGCACGGTGACGCCGGCCTCCACCAGCGCGCCCATGACGCTGTCGACCAGGAACGGGGAGTCCGTCTGGACGGCCTCCAGCACATCGAGGCCGAGGGACTGGCCGTCGGCCCCCTTGGCGGGGACCAGGTGGACGTGAGTCTCCGATCGTTTCCGCCGCTCGCCGAAGGCCCAGAAGCCGTGCAGCAGGGCGCCGAAATCGTCCAGGGCGATGTCCGCCAGTTCGTCGGCGGCATAGTGGGCGTGGACCTGGGCGAGGAAGGAGGCCTGGACGGGGTCGAGGGCCTCGCCCCCCTTCAGACCGAGAGTGAGGGCGAAGGCGTCGGCCAGGGCCTTGCGGGATATGCGCGCGCCCACGGGCGCGACAGTGACGGCTGAATTCATCGCGACGCACCCATGAATCGGAAGCGCAGCCTAGCCCTACCGCCAGGGGTCCGACAGAATTTTCACCGGGGCCCCCAATTGAAACGCCGCCGGAGGCTGAGCCATCCGGCGGCGCTTGCCGGGCCGAGAGGGGAGGTATCGGCGCCGGCTTATCGGGCCCGCTGCAGTTACGCGCCGCGGACCCTGGGGGCCGGACGAGGGGGGGATCGTCCGACCAATCTCAGATAGGAAGCCGAATTGGCCATGTGAAGGGGCGCAGAGCGGATTCCGTCGCCGTTTGCGCGCGCGGACGCTATCCGTCGATGGCCTTCGTCGACGCTGGGCTGGGCCGCTTGGACCTGGCGGCGGAGCGGCTCACGGCGGCGCTTTTGCCCGCCGGGGTCGGCCCGTCCGGCGAGCGACTGGGATCGGAGGGGCCGTCGCTCATCCGTTCGGGATGGCCGTCCCCGGACAGCAGGATCGCCATCCACCGGGTGGAGGGAAACTGCGCCAAAATCACCATCGCCATCACGGTCAGGGGCGTGGACAGGAACATGCCCGGCACCCCCCAGAGGGCGCCCCAAAGGCCCAGAGACAACAGCACCACCACCGGGTCGAGGTTCAGCCCCTCGCCCTGCATGCGCGTCTGGATGACGTTGCCGACGATGAACTGGATCGACTGCAGGCCGACGCCCAGGACGATGGCCTGCCAGTAGCTGTCGAACTGCACCAGGGCGAAGACCGGGGGCAGGAACACCCCGACGATGCCGCCGACGATGGGGATGTAGCAGGCGATGAAGATCAGGAAGGCCCAGAAGAAGGCGCTGTTCAGGCCCACCAGGGCCATCAGGGCCCAGGAGGCGCCGGCGATCATCAGGCCGGTGACGGTCTGGATCCACAGGTAGCGCTCGATCCCGTCGCGAATGCGGATGAACACCGCCGAGGCGTGCTCGCGCTCGTCGCGGTCGTGGAACAGCCGCACCGCCTTGCGCCGGAAGCCCGACCGGGAGGCCAGCAGGAACCCCAGATAGATGAAGACGAACACCAGCTGCGAGGCCAGGTTCTGCACCGCCTGGGCCACCGAGCGGACATACTGGGTGGGATCCAGCTGGCGGAACAGCTGGTCCACCGTGGGCGGCACCTCGATATTGGCCGCCGACGCCAGCCGCGCCAAGAGGCCGTCGAGCCGCGGCTTGTCGGCGATCAGCTGGGTGACGAAGGTGGTGGCGTTGCCCGCCACCACCAGGGTGATCACCCCGAAGCCGATGACGAAGGCCGCGATCGACAGGGGCATCACCGCCCGCGACGGGATGGCCGGAAACCGCGCCCGGATCACGCGCGCGAAACTGTCCACCATGACCATCAGGAACAGGGCCAGGGCCAGGGGCGTGAGGATGGTATTCAGCCACAATAGGGCTGCGCCCGTGGCGATCACCGCGATCAGGACGAGCGCATAGCGCGCAGCGGGAGAGTTCAAGCGGCGGTTCCTTGCGGGGGCTGAGGCGCGAATCTAACAGACGGCGCAGGTTCGGGCATGAAAAAGGGCGGGGACCGGCCCCGCCCTTCAAACGCTGTGCTGCGGGAGGGTCAGGCGTCCTGGGACTTGTCGCCCGCTTCGAAGCTGCGATCCTCGTGGTCGAGGCGCTTGCCGTCGTCCGCAGACTTGCCGATGCCGGCGGCGGGGGGCGGGCTCGCCTCGCCCTTGACGCCCGCGGCGCTCGGCCCGCCGGTGGTGGCGCCCGCGGTATCGCCCTGCTCGGGGGTGATATGCGTCGCCTTGATCCCTTGGCTGAGGTTGTTGTCGGTGTTGCTGAAGCCGGCCATCGATCGCTCTCCTGGTGGTGGACGCCTCCTCAACGGACCGGCGCCGCCGGCTGTTCCCAGCCGCTTCAGAAGGCCAGTCGAAGTGCCGTCTGCAGCACCGTCTGGCGCTGCCGCGCGGCGACCCGCGCCAGGGCCCGGGCGGGGCGGTCGCTGTCCACGTGCAGGGCCTCGAAGACGATATTGGCCCTGGGCGATACATCCCAGCGGTAGGCGGCGGTGGCCGCCCAGCCCGCCTCGGCGTTGTTGTCGACAGCCTTCAGGCTGCGGTCGGAGACGGTGAAATAATCCACCCGGCCCGTGGCCGCCCCGGGCCCGATGTCACGCGTGGCCAGCACATAGGCCGAGGCGAAACCGGCGTCGACCCACAGCCGCCCCTCGTCGCGGTAGCCCATCAGGGTCTCGCCGACGAGGGCCTGGGCCTTCAGGCGTGTACGGTCGTCCAGCTCGAGCCGCGCGCCGAGATTGGCGAACCGGGTTTCCCAGGCCCACTCCAGGTCGCGCACCCCCACCAGGTCGCTGCGGTTGTCATAGGCGAACAGGTCCAGAGTCAGGCGGTCCGTGGGCTTCCACTCCAGCCGGCCATAGCCGCCGAAGCGGTGGTCGATCTCGACCACCGAGGTGGTGTGCGGCGCCTGGCGATAGCGCATGTAGGGGCTGAGCGGCGGCAGGGGCAGGACGCTGTGGGCGGCGGACTTCAGGTCGTGCAGCGCCCAGCCGCGAAACGACAGCAGGGTGCCGGCGGTGTCGCCGTAGCCGAAGGCGCCGGCGGTGGCCGCCATCGACCGGCCGCCAAGGGATCCGCGCAGGGTGACCTCGGCGCCGCCGACCTTGACCTCCTCCGCCACCCAGCTGTTGATCGCCGAGGGCGTGATGGTGTCGGGCACGGTCCAAAGGTAGCCGTCATGCTCGAGTGACACGGTGGGATAGTAGAGCCCCGCCCGGGCGGTCACCTGTACCGGGCCTTGCCCCGACCGATAGGTGACATAGGCCTCGCCGATGTCGGCCGTGCGCCTCAGGCCCTCCTGGGCTTCCAGGGTGACCACCGCCCCCACCGCGGACGACAGGCGCGGCGTCCAGGCCAGGGCGGCCTCGCCGAGGCTGAGGGCCGCCGAGCCGCCGCCGAAGCGGGCCTTGCCGAAGCCCCGGTCGATCCAGGCGCGCTCGCCGTCCGCCGCCGCCAGGCGAAGGTCCAGCACCCCCGAGAGGGTCTTGGCCGAGAACAGGTCCGCCTGGGCCCGGGCATGAGCGGGCGTCAGCACCTGGGCGAGCGCCAGGGCCAGCAACGCGATCAGACGAAGGGAGCCGCGAGACATGGCCCCAGCTTAGGGAAAAAGCCCTAGACTTCGATTAACTGTGCGCCTGGGCCTCGCCGCGCTCCAGGCGCGCCCGGCGCGCGAAGGCGAAGCGTTCGACGAAGGCCCACAGGGCGGCCACCTCTTCGGCGGCGGGCCCACCGGCGCCCAGCTCCTCGGCCGAGTGGCCCGACTCCAGGGCCGTCTGATAGACCGCCCGCGAGCGCAGCACCGCCGGCACCACCGGCAGCTGCATCAGCTTCAGCGCCTCCATGGCCTTCTTCACCGCCGGAGGCTCGACTCCGTCGCGCGGCGGCGGAGCCTGGTTCAGCACCACCATCGCCGGGCGGCGCAGCCGCCGCAGGATGGTCGCGGTCTGCAGCGAGGCGGCGATGTCGAGGAAGGTCGGCCGCACCACCAGCAGGGACAGGTCCGACAGCACGACGGCGGCGCCGATGTCCTCCTCATGGCCGGCGGGGGTGTCGATGATCAAGGCGTCGACCCCGGCGCGCTGCGTTTCCATCTGCAGGGACACCAGCTGCGGCCCCGCGCTCTGCCTGACGTCGGGGCCGGCGTCGCGGCGACCCTTCAGTGCTTCGCGCGAGGACTGCTGGGGATCGGTGTCGGCGAGCACGGTGTGGAGCCCACGCAGATGGGCGGCCAGCGCCAGATGCACCGAGACGGTGGTCTTACCCGATCCCCCCTTGCGGGCGATGACGGCGATGGTGCGCATCCGGCTGGCAACCCCCTCGCGTGCGGGCCGGGACGGGGAACACCCGCGCCGGGTCCTGCAACGGCCGAGTCTTTTGCCAAGATTTGGCAGGCATACGCGACACCTTTTGATGTCGCTCGGAGGTTTTTGTTATGACAGGTCTGCAACAGGCGAGGTCCGCCCCGGGCCGTTGGCCGCGCAGGCCCAGACAATCGCCTTCATGGGGTGTCAGTGTCCCACAAATTCCTCTGGCGGTTGAGTAGCCGCTGAGAGTCCCGCCTGCGCCCGGCTCAGGGCCGCGCGCCGATCTTGTCGATGGCGAAGCTCTGCGACACCAGTTGCGCCTGGCCGAAGATGGTCATGAAGGCGATGTCGGCGGCGTCCAGGCCGGTGGCCACGCGCACCAGGCCGTTGATGGGCGCCAGGCCCGTCGCGTCGATCAGCCGCCAGCGGCCGCCGAGGTAGACCTCGGCCACCGCGTGCAGGTCGGGCGGCTCCAGCTTCCACGCATAGCCGCTGACCGCCCGCGCCGGGATGTCGGCGGCGCGGCACAGGGTGATGGCCAGGTGGGCGAAGTCGCGGCACACCCCGGCGCGCTCCACGAAGGTGTCCAGGGCCGTGGTCGCCGCGTCGCTGACCCCTGGCCGATACTGCAGATGAGCGCCGATCCACTCGACGATGGCGGCCACCTTGTCGCCGCCGCGCAGGTCGCCGAACTGCTGGTGGACGAACTCCTCGAAGCGATCGGACGGGCAGTAGCGGCTGGCGCGCAGGTAGCGCAGGGCCTCGCCGGGCAGGTCGCGAATGGGCGTGGCCGTCGCGCCCTTCAGCCGGCCGTCGCGGCGCAGGACCTCGACCTCGGCCGTGTAGTCGATCCGCACCTCGCCCTCGGCGGTGATCACGGCGCGGCGCTCGCCGGTCACCGAATCGTCCAGTCGCGAGACCTCCCGCGCGGGCGACAGGATCAGTCGCTCGCCGTGGATCGCCTGGTCGGGGCTGCGCGCCGCCTCCAGCAACAGCAGCACCTCGCAGGGCCGACCGAAATAGTAGACCAGGTTGGCCGAGATCGAGAACCGCATCGCCCCTCCGCGGCGGCCGCGCGCCGTCGTCTTCCTACCTAGCGCAAATGGGCGACGCGGTGGCGCCATTCGCCGCATAGGACGCCTCGGCTCGGTCGCGCCAGACCGGCATAGGCGTGAAGCGCCGACCGCCTGGCGCCCGCAGCGCGCCGCGCCGGTGTTCGGTTCTGGATCAGGCCGGCCTCCCCAGCCAGAGCCATCCGGCCGCGCCGCCCAGCCAGAGACCCGCCACCAGCAGCACCACGCCGGGCGTGACCCGTCGTCCGAAGTCGCGCCCCCCGGTCACGAAGGCGGCGGGAACCTTGGCCGCCATGTTGCTCGTGAGCGCCAGGAGCACGCCGAGCCCCGCGCTCGGCAGGGCCATGCGATCACCGGCCAGAAGCGTCGCCATGGACACGGCGGCGGCATGGGCGTCGGCGACGCCCATCACCGTGGCGCCGATCAGGGCGCCCATCGCGCCCAGCCAACCGACCAGCAGCTGAGAGACGATGCTGAACGCCCCCACGAGCGCGACGAACACCAGAACCATGCCGCCGTTGAAGGGCCGGCCCACGGTCTCGCCCGTCGCGGCCGGCGGCGTGCGGCGCATGAGCCAGACGGCATAGGCGACGGTCAGCAGGGCGGCCGCGCCCAGGGGGATCGCCAGGACCCCGAGGAGGGGCGGACTGACGGCGCCGACGATCACCGCCAGGTAGCCGAGGCTGCCGATCATGGAGGCGATGGCGCCGGCCGCGCCGGCCGCGGTCAGGTCGGGTTGAGCCTTGGCGCGACCGCCCATGGCCGCGACCGCGGCGGTGCTGGAGACGAAGCCGGCGGCGAAGCCCGCGATCAGCAGGCCGAAGCGTCCGCCGAGCAGCCGCTGAGCGACATAGCCGAGGAAGCTCAGGGCCATGGCCACCACGGCGAGACGCCAGAGGGTGAACGGGTTGAGCAGCCCGAAGGGATCGATCGCCCGATCGGGCAGAAGGGGGAGGATGACGACGGCCGCGATGGCGAAGGTCAGGGCGTCGAGGAGTTCCCGATCCGTGATCCTGTCGCGCACAAAGCGATGCAGCTGGACCCGAAAGGCCAGCAGCGCGGCCACGACGACCCCGACTTCCAGCGCCACGGCGGGCTGGGCTTGCGCCAGGACCCCCAGGGCATAGGTCCCCACCAGGGCCACCTCGCCGGTCAGGCCGGGGTCCTTGCGGTCGCCGACCACATAGGCCGCCAGGGCCGCCAGGGCGACGAAGGCGCCGCCCAGGACGATCAGGCCGGAGTCGCCGACCAGGGCCGTGATTCCGCCCAGCAGGCCGACCAGCCCGTAGGTGCGCAGGCCCGCCGCCCCGCGGGCCTCTCCGTCACCCTTGCGCCGTTCCCGCTCGATGCCGATCAGCAGGCCGATGGCCAGGGCGATCACGAGCGGCCATTCAGGGCGCCCCAGCCATCGCGACAGGTCAGACGCAGGCATGGGAGGCCGCGACCGCCCCGACGCGACCGCCCGGGGCCCGTCGCGCCCGCCAGCCCGGCAGGTGCGACGCTTCGGTCGTCCGCGCCAGCGCCAGGGCGCGATCCAGGCAGCCGCCGAAATCGTCTCTCACCGCCTCGATGGACAGGCGCTCGCGCAGGAAGTCCGCCCAGGCGAATTCGCTGAAGGGCGCCTGGGTCTTTCTGAATCCGCCGGCCCTGCGCAAGGCGCCGGCGAGGCTGCGGAGGGGATCCTCCGCCAGGTCCTCGAGGGAGGACGGGATCGCGCTGAACGGGCGCCGCCGGCCGTCCGCATCATAGGGGCGGCACCATCCCCGGGCCTCGAGGGCCGCCCAGAAATCGTCCAGGCCAAGGGCGCTGAGATCGGCGATCCGCACGACATGGACGTCGCGGAGGCCTTCCTTGATCATGGCGCAGGCCAGATGATGCCGGTCGACCAGATAGGGCCGGCCTTGGGGACCCAGAACGATCGGAGCCACCAGCCCGGGCGCGCCCTCCGCCAGGGCCTTGCGGCGCTGGGATCGCAGCCGCAGCTGCTTGTGCGCGACCTCGCGGAAGCCGACGGTGATCTGGGTCGGGTGAAGGTCGGCAAGCCTTGCCAACTCCAGCTCGATCGCGGGCCCTGGCATCGGTCCTCCCGCCCCGCCTTCGGGGGCGCCGAGGCAAACCCTCCGGCCCCTGACCATCGCGCCTTACGGGGGCGCCCGTCTTTGACCTCGATCAGTTCCAGACGCGGCGGTCAGCGGCCCTCGTTGGCCGCCATCACCCGTTCCAGCTCGCGGCCGCTGCCCTGCATCCGCTTCAGGCCCAGGCGGCTGGTCATCAGCAGGGCGCCCGACAGCATCAGGGCCGGCGCCGACACCATCAGGATGGACCAGCCGACCATGGCCGGGTCGTGGAACAGGTGCTCGGTCGCCAGGGCCACCAGCAGGGGGCCCGTGGTCCCGCCGATCATGGTCCCGGAGAAGGCGTAGAGGGCCACCGATATGCCGCGCATATTGGCCGGCACCAGTTCGGAGATGGTGCCCAGCAGGGTCGCGCCCAAAAGGGGCATGACCAGGGTCGGCAGGGCGATCAGGAAGAACGCCACCCACGGGTTGGGCGCGAACACCAGCAGGGCGCAGGGCAGCACCAGCAGCGGCAGCAGGGGCGCGAGGTCCATCTTGGCCCGGATGCCGCCGCGGCGGATGACGGCGGTCAGGACCATTCCGGCGATCAGCGACCCGATCACGGCCAGGGCCATGTTCAGGGCCCCCAGCCTCTGGCCGATGGCCGGCAGCTCCAGGTGGAAATGGCGGGTGAGGAAGGGCACAGACCAGGCGATCATGCTGCCCGACCCGGCCGAATAGGCGCTGTAGCCGAGGTAGTAGGGCAGGAAGACCGGCCAGTGATCGGCGAAGTAGCGGGCCACCGGCCGCACGCCCAGCCCGGTCCGCCCCGCCAGGATCGCGCCCCGGCGCCGCACCTCGGGCATGGGCAGCAGCATCAGGGCGTTGATCAGGCCCAGCGCCCCGCAGACCACGAAGGCGATGCGCCACTGGGCCATGTCCTGCAGGATCGGCAGGCCCTCGAAGGCCGCCCGCGGCAGGCCGAGGATGGCCCCGGTGATCATGATCGACAGCCCCGCCGACAGGGCGCCGCCCAGCACATAGACGCTCATCGGCCGGCCGCGCTTCACGCTGGGGAACAGGTCGCCGATCATCGAGATGGCGCAGGGGCCCAGGGTCGCCTCGCCCAGGCCCACGAAGATGCGGCAGACGAACATGGCGGCGAAGCTGTCGGCGAAGCCGCTGGCCATGGTGGCGCCGCTCCACAGGACGATGCCGGCGATCAGCAGCTTCCGCCGCGAGACCACGTCGGCCATCATCCCCAGGGCCAGGCCGGCGGTGGTGTAGAACATGGCGAAGGCCAGGCCCTGCAGCAGGCTGATCTGGACGTCCGTGGCGTGAAGGTCGCGGCGCAGGGGCTCGACCACGAAGCTGATGATGCCCCGGTCCATGGTCGAGACGATCTGGGCGACCACGAACACCGCCATGCCGTACCAGGCCACCAGGGCGGAGGGGTATTGCCGGTCGTCGGCGGCCGGCGCCGCCTCAGTCACGGGGGTCGCGCCGGGCGTGCTCGCCAAGCACCCCTACTCCGCGGCCACGGGGTGGGGCAGGCTCACCGCGTCCGGCGCCGGCCGCATGCCGCGCACCAGCCGGCCCGGCAGCTCGCCGGTGAACTGGCCGTCGCGGCGGGTGATCCGCCCCGAGACAATGGTCGCCACATAGCCGTCGGCGTCCTGGAACAGGCGGCGCCCGCCGGCCGGCAGGTCGAACACCGCGTGCGGCGCGTGCAGGCGCAGGCGGTCGTAGTCGATGACGTTCAGGTCCGCCTTGTAGCCAACCTTGATGACGCCCCGGTCGCGGAAGCCGCCGACCTCGGCGGTGTGGCCGGTCATCAGATGCACCGCCTCGGGGAGGGTCAGGCGCTCGCCCTTGCGGTCGCGGGTCCAGTAGGTGAGCAGGAAGGTCTGCATGGAGGCGTCGCAGATGCCGCCCACATGGGCCCCGCCGTCCCCGAGGCCCAGGACAGTGTCCTCGCGCCGCAGCATGTGCAGCACGTTGTCGAGGTTGTATTCGGTGAAGTTGCGGGCTGGGAAGTAGATGATCCCCCGGCCGCCCCGGGCCATCAGGACGTCATAGGCGACCTCGGCCTCCGACACCCCGCTGCGCCGCGCGACATTGTCGAAGCGGTCGGCCTCGGCCGGCGAATAGTCGGGATCCTCGCCCATGGCGTAGAACAGGTGGAAGGACCGCACGAAGGGCCGGGCGACCGCGTCGATGGCGGCGGCCTCCGCCAGGATGGCCGCGCGCACCTCCGGCCGACCCATCCGCGCCACCCGCTCGGCATGGGGCAGGTCGGCGATGGCCTTGTAGCTGGGGGTGTCCTGGAACGGATGCTGGGTCAGCTCCAGGCCGTAGAGCACCCCCACGGGGCGGCCGACCACCTGGCCGTAGATGTCGACGCCCCGCGCGCGCGCCTCGGCGCAGGCGTCGGCGATCTCGCGCCAGCGACCCGGCGCCTCGTTGTACTGCAGGAGCGGGAAGGTGACGGTCTGGCCGGAATACTGGGCGATCCGCTCCAGCAGGCGGAACTCCGAGGAGAAGCCGTTGCCGGTGTCGAACTCCGACGCCGACATGAACAGCCCCTTGCCCAGGCTCTTCATGGCCATGGCGATGGTCAGCAGCTCGTCCTCGCCGGCGGTGGTGCTGGGCAGCTGCTCGCCCTTCTTGGTCTGGTGGCCGATCACCCTTGTGGTGGAGAAGCCGAAGGCCCCCGCCTCCATGCCCTCCTTCACCAGGGCGGCCATGGCGCGCATGTCCTCGCTGCGGGCCGGCTCCCGGTCGATCGCCCGCTGGCCCATCACCCACACGCGCACCGGGATGTGCGGCACGGCCACGGCGAAGTCCGCGTCCATGTGGCGCTGTTCCAGGGCGTCCAGGTAGTCGGGGAAGGTCACCCAGTTCCAGGGCAGGCCCTCGTTGAGGACGATGCCGGGGATGTCCTCGACCCCCTCCATGACCTCGATCATCTTGTCGCGCTGCTCGGGCCGGCTGGGGGCGAAGCCGACGCCGCAATTTCCCATGATCAGGGTGGTGACGCCGTGGTTGGTGGCCGGTCCGAAGTGGCTGTCCCAGGTGGCCTGGCCGTCGAAATGGGTGTGGATGTCGACGAAGCCGGGGGTCACCAGCAGCCCCTTCGCGTCGATCTCCTCGGCGCCGGTTCCGGGCACCGCCCCCACCGCGACGATCTTGCCGCCCGAGACGGCGACATCCGCCACGAACAGGTCTGCCCCCGTGCCGTCGGCCACCCGGCCGCCGCGGATCACCAGGTCGAAGTCAGCCATCGCTCATCTCCCGCGCCGCCGGACATATCCCGGCGGCGATCCTACACCAAAACGGCGGCCGCGCCTCAGAAGGCGGCCGACACCCGCACGCCCACCGACGGGCGCTCCTGGGGGGTCAGGGTCACGGCGTTGGAGCCGTTATAGACGTCGGTGGTGCGCGCGATGCTGGTGGGCACGGTGTCGTTGAGCACATTGCGGCCCCACACCTCCACCCGGTAGCGGTCGAAATCCATGCCGGCATTGACGTTGACCACGTTCTGCGGCGCCAGCCACAGCAGGTTGGACACGTCGGCATAGATGCGTCCCGTATAGACATAGTCCACGCGGATGGTGGCGGGACGGCTGAACACGTTCAGGGCGAAGGTGGCCGAGGCCGAGGCCGTGGTCGCCGGGTAGAAGTTGATCCGGTTCCCGACGGGATTGGAATTGAGCAGGATGGCCGCGGCCGCCGCGTCGTTGGTGAACTTGATCTTGGTGCCCGAGTAGCCGAGCGTGCCTTCCAGGGTGAGGTAGTCCAGCGCCCGCCAGCGGGCGTCCACCTCATAGCCCTTCAGGTCGGTGGCGCCGTTGGGGACCAGCACGATGGCCTGGGCCGGGTTGCCCGCCGCATTGGTGTAGAAGAAGGTCTGGTTGATCTGACGATCGGTGTATTGGCCCTGGTAGACGGCGGCCAGCAGGCGCACCCGGCGGTCGAAGAACTCGCCCTTCAGCCCCAGCTCGTACATCTCCACGGTCTCTTCGGGCACCAGCCGGGGGATGGGTCCGGACTGGGCCACCACCTGGGCCTGGGCCGAGGCGGGCAGGGAGTAGAAGTTGGTGTTCGGCGCCGCGCCGCGGGTGCCCTTGGAATAGGACCCGTAGACGTTGACGTCGTCGGTCAGCTTATATTTGACGATGGCCCGGGGCAGGAAGGCGGTGGTCTCGCCGCCGATCTGGATGTTGCCCACCAGCAGCCCGCGCTCGTCCACGGTCTCCTTCTGGTAGCGGCCTTCCAGGTCGAGCTCCAGCTTTGAGGTGATGTCGAGGGAGACCGAGCCGAACACCGAGGTGTTCTTGGTCTTGGTCACCCGCGACAGGTTCACCGACGGGGTCGGGTTGGGGGTGGTCGGCAGGATGATGTAGGTGAAGGCCGACACCTCGGCCTCCTGGTGGAAGTAGTTCAACCCCACCATGCCGCGCAGGCGCCGGCTGGGATTGGACGACAGGCGCACCTCGGCCAGCTTGTTCTCCACTTTCCAGGCGGTGAGGTTCACGGCATAGCGGCCGGCGATGGTCTCCACCCGGCTGGCGCTGTCCTGCATCTGGCCGAAGGTGTTCTTCACCAGGCCGGCGTTGCCGTCGAGGCTGAAGCCGTAGGGCAGGTCGATGGTCCCCGAGACGGTGCTGAAGCGCGCTTCGCGGTGCAGGCCGTAGTCGGTGATGAAGCCCGACCCCTGGGTGCGGTTCAGCGCCGTCAGCTGGTCGAGGTAGCGGTGCGGCACGGTGGTGTTCTGGGTGATGCGATCGCCGCGCAGGCTGCTGATCTCGCCGCAGATGTAGTTCAGGGCGGCGTTCCCCGGGCGGGTGGCGCAGTTGTAGTCGGGCGACAGCCGCCAGTCGGTGGCGTTGGGCTTGTCGTTGTCCTCCCACTGGGTGTGGTAGCCGCGGAAGCGGGCCCAGGGCGTCGGCTTGAACAGCACCGCCAGGGCGACGGAATCGGTCTTCTGCTCGCCCAGGTCGCCGCCGTAGACATAGTTGGAATCGAACACCCCGGTGCTGTTGTGGCGGCCCGACAGGCGCACCGACAGCACGTCCTTGATGATCGGCCCCTCGACGGAGGCGCGCAGTTCCTGCTGCCCCTTGGAGCCCAGGCTGACGTCGATCTTGGCGCCGAAGTCCATGGCCGGGGGCGCGGTGGTGAACGACACCGCCCCGGCGAAGGTCGAGCGGCCGAAGTAGGCGCTCTGCGGCCCTTTGACGATCTCCACCTGGGTCACGTCGGTAAGGCCGGGGATCGACCCGCCGCCGCCCACCGGCACCCCGTCGATGAAGATCGAGACGTTGGCGCGGTCGGGCGTGTCGCCCGAGATGCCGCGCATGACGAAGGAGTTGAAGATGCGGGTGGCGGTGGAGCCGTTCTGGGTCTGCCAGCGGAAGCCGGGCACGAACTGGTTGAGCTGGCGGTAGCCAGTCACCCCGCGGGCGTCGAGCTGCTGGGCGGTGAGGGCGGTGACCGAGGTGGGGTTGTCGGTGATGGCCTCGGCCCGCTTGCGCGAGGTGACGATCACCTCCTCCAGGGCGCCCGGCGCCGCGGCCGGGCGGTCCGTCTGGGCCAAGGCCCCGTGCGGCGCGAGGCTGCAGATCAGACAACTGGCCGAGGCCGCCAGCATGGCCCTTGCGGTGGAAGACGTGCGACCCATCGATGTTCCCCCTCGAAACAGGCCGGGCCTCGCCTCACGGGCGAGTCCGGCGCATGGGCATTGGCGCACCGGGCGGGGCGCACCGCAATGGTCTCACCCTCGACTTTCACCAAGCGAACGTCGTTTTAAAGACCTGGGCGGTTTTGCATCCCTCCGTCGCCGCCACGCTTTATCGTGTCGCCGACCGCTGGTGGGATGGCGCGCATCGCCCGCAGTGGCGGAGGAGTTCTGCCAGATGGCCGTCCTGCACACCGTTTGCGACGTCGGCGTCGCCCGCGCGGCGCCGGACGCCGGCGCCGCCGCCCGCCCGCGCCTAGTGCTGGCCACCACCATTCTCGCCTCAAGCCTGGCCTTCATCGACGGCTCGGTGGTCAATGTCGGCCTGCCGGCCATCGGCGCCAGCCTGAACGGCGGCGCGGCCGACCTGCAGTGGGTGGTCAACGCCTACCTGCTGCCGCTCAGCGCTCTGCTGCTGCTCGGCGGGGCGGCGGGGGACCGCTTCGGCCGCCGCCGGTTGCTGATCGCGGGGGTCGCCCTGTTCGTCGCCGCCTCGGCCGCCTGCGCCCTCGCCCCCACCCTGGCCTGGCTGATCGCCGGCCGGGTCGCACAAGGGGTGGGCGCGGCGATGCTGATGCCCTCGAGCCTGGCCATCCTCGGCGCCGCCTTCGCCGGCGAGGCCCGCGGCCGCGCCATCGGAACCTGGGCGGCGGTGGGGGCCATGGCCGGGGCGATCGGCCCGGTGCTCGGCGGCTGGCTCATCGACACCGTCGGCTGGCGCGCGATCTTCCTGATCAACCTGCCCATCGGCGCCGCCGCCATCGTCATGGCCTGGCGCTTCATCGACGATCCGCCGCCCGGCGACGAGCGGGCGCCCCTGGACTGGACCGGGGCGGCGCTGGCCACCACCGGCCTGGCCGCCGTCACCTGGGGCCTGACCCTGGGCGCGGGGCCGGGGGGCTGGACCGCGGGGGCCCTCGGCGCGGCGGCCGGCGGCGGCGCCCTGCTGCTGGCCTTCGTGGCCGTCCAGAAACGCGGCGGCGAGCGGGCGATGATGCCCCTGGCCCTGTTCGGCTCGGCCAGCTTCATCGGCCTGTCCCTGCTGACCTTCCTGCTCTACGGCGCCCTGGGCGCCCTGCTGGTCCTGATCCCCTATGTGCTGATCGAGGCCGGGGGCTATTCGGCCACCGCCGCCGGGGCCGCTTTGCTGCCCTTTCCCCTGGTGCTCGCCGTGGCGTCGCCGGCCATGGGCGCCCTGGCCGGCCGCATCGGCCCCCGCCTTCCCCTGACCGTCGGCCCCCTGGTGGTGGCCGCCGGCTTCCTGCTGGCGATGCGCATCGGCCCGCAGGCCGCCTATTGGACCGCCGTCCTGCCGGCCATCCTGGTGATCGCCATCGGCATGGCCGGCGCCGTCTCGCCCCTGACCACGGCGGTGCTGTCCTCGGTGGACGCGGACCACGTGGGCGCCGCCTCGGGGTTCAACAGCGCCGTCGCCCGCACCGGCGGCCTCGTGGCCACCGCCCTGCTGGGGGCGGTGCTGGCGGCCAGCGGCGAGGCGCTGATGGGCCCGTTCCGCCTCGCCCTGGCGGCGGGCGCCGTGGCGGCGGCGGCGGCGGGCCTGTGCGCCCTGGCGCTCGTCGGGGGGAAGACGAAGGCCGGGGCGCGACAGGCGCCGGCCTAGGCTTGGCCGTCGGCCTCGATGATGTGCGGCACGAAGCGCGCGGTGTTGCGGGTGACCGGGCCGTCGTCCTCGCGCACGCCGATGCCGGCGGGGGCGTCACCGACGATCCAGGCGCCGATCACCGGCCGGCGGTCGTCGAAGGTCGGCGGCGGGGCATAGGCCTGGCGCACCCAGCCCTCGGCCCCATAGCCCTCGTTGATCATCGTGCCCGCCTCGTCCGCGCCGTGGAGCTCGACATTGGCGCCCTCGCGCGAGAACAGGGGCTTGCGGACAAAGCGGGCCCCCAGGGCCGCCGCGGCGGGATCGTCGTCGAAATAGGCTTCCAGCAGGTTCGGATGCCCCGGGTGCCGGGCCCACAGCAGGGGCAGGATGCCCTTGTTCGACAGGATCGCCTTCCACGGGGGCTCCAGCCACCGCGTCCGCGCCTTGGCCAGGTGCGGCGCATAGGGCTCGCGCAGCATCATCTCCCACGGATAGAGCTTGAACGCCGCGTTGAGGATCAGCCCCTCGCGGTCCACGAACCGCCCGTCCGCGTCCAGGCCGATGTCGCCCATAGCCACGAAGGCGGTCTGCAGGCCGGCCTGGGTGGCCAGGTCCTCGAAGAAGCGCACGGTCTGGCGATCCTCGACCGCCTGGTCGTCGCTGGCGAAATGCACGAAGCCGCCGTCGGGGAAGATCGCCGCGAACCGGCCCTTGAGGTCGTCGAACAGGGTGTTGAACTGGTCCGTCCCCGCCGGCAGGGCCCCGGACGCCAGCATGTCCTCCAGCCACAGCCATTGGAAGGTGGCAGCCTCGAAGGCGCTGGTGGGGGTGTCGGCGTTGTATTCATACAGGCGCGGCGGGCCCGCGCCATCATAGGCGAAGTCGAACCGCCCGTAGAGGGACGGCTCGCGCGCCCGCCAGGAGGCGGCGACAAAGTCCCAATGCGCCTCGGGAATGGCCAGACGGGTCAGCAGGGCCTCGTCGGCGACCGCGTCCTGCACCAGGTCGAGGCACAGGGCGTGGAGCGTCGCGGCGGCCGGCTCCAGATCCGCCTCGATTTCCTCGAGGGTGAAGGCATAGGCGGCGGACTCGTCCCAATAGGTCGCATCCGTGCTGTGCCAGGCGAAGCCGACCTGGTCGGCCTTGGCCTGCCAGTCGGCCCGCGGCGCCAGGGAAAGTCGCCGCATCTAGTCGTCCAGGTCGCGCAGCTCGCGCTGGCTCGGCGTCTGCTGCCCGATCTGCAGCGGCCCGTCCGCGCCGGGCAGCGCCGGGGCCGAGGCCGGGGCGCTCAGCCGGGCCAGGACGTCGTCGGCCGAGGAGTGCCCCGGCAGAATCCCGGCGATCCTCAGCTGCTCATCGAGGTCGGCGCCGGTGCGGCGGTCCTCCAGCTCTCCGGCCGCGCGGATCTTCTCGCCGCGGATCGCCTGGCGCTCCTTGATCCGCGCCAGGCTGCCGGCGGCCGATCCCAGGGCGTTGCCGGCGCCGGCGCCGCCGGCGGCCACGGCGGCCTGGGCGCGCTGGACGCTTTCATTGACCTTCACCGCCTCGACCTCGCGACGCAGGGTCTCGATGCGGCGGTCGGTGGCGGCCACCGCCTTGTGGATATTGTCCTCGGCGCCGCGCATGTCGGCGATCTGCGGCGTCTTGAGGGCCACGTCGGCCTCCAGGTCGGCGATCCGCTGGGCCACCTGGCGGGCCAGGTCCATGTCGCCCTTGGCCACCGCCGCCCGGGCGCTGCCCTCGTATTTGGCGATCTGGTCGCGGAAGCTGGCCACGTCCTTCTCGAGGATCCGGCGGCGGGCCACCAGCCCGGCGAGGTCGTCCCGGGCCTTGCCCTGGGCGGTGTCGGCGTCGCGCAGCTCCTGGTCGAGGATGCGGATGGCGTTGGCGTCCACCACGGCGGCGGTGGCGTCATGGGCGCCCGCGCGCCCGAGGGTGAAGAGTTTGCGCCACAGGGTCATGAGCCGCTCCTGGGAGTTGCCGCCGCAGCGGTGAAGGAAGAACGCAGGTCGGACGCCGCCTCGATGGCGTTCTGGGCCAGGGTGCGCAGCTCGATGACCACCGTGTCCAGGGGCGTGGTGGTCGCCAGCTCCCCGAACAGCTCGTAGTAGTCCCGCCCGGCCACGGTGCTGATGCCGAAGTTGGATAGCGGCACGATCTTCTGCGCCTTCAGCAGGAATTCGTTGAAGGCGTGGGCGTTCTCCTGCTCGTCCACTGGCCACAGCAGGACCGAGGCGGCGACCTGCTGATCGCCGGCGCTGACGAACACCTCAAGGTCGCCGAACTCGTGCATCACCGCCAGCAGGATGGGCGGGTCGCCCTCGACCAGGCGGACGGTGATCTCGCCGGGGGCCAGCTGCGGGGCGCCCGCCAGGGCGGTCTGCAGGGCTTGCGCGGTCCAGGGGGCGGCGTCCGTCATGGGGGCTCCAGGTGGGCTCGCCCTTCATATGGGACGACGGCGGCCGCGCGCCAGGGGATATCGGTCCACGCTTCTACCGGGGCCGGCGGTCGGGTAGAAGAGCCTCGTCAAACGCGTCCCGGCAGGCCCCGATGTTCGAACGTATCTTCGGCCGCAAGAGCGCCGACCCCGCCGAGGCCGGCGTGCCCGTGGTGCGCCACGTCACCATCGGCCGCACCGTGATGCTCGACACCCTGGCCTGGCGCCGGTTCGGGGACAGCGGCCATTTCACCCTCGATCGCGACACCCTGCAGATCGTCGCCCAGGGGCTGGTCACCCTGGACGGGGGCGACTTCGTGCACCGCTTCTACACCGACGACGACATCATGTTCCAACTGGTCAGCAACGACCGCGCGGGGACCGACGTCACCGACATCACCCTGTTCATCCCCTGGGACAGCGCCTACCCCGGCTCCGCGGGCGAGCGGTCGGCGTGGCTGCGCCGGCTGTCGGCGCCCACCTTCCAGGCCCCCGGCCTGCCGGTGTTCCAGCGCTTCTGGTTCGGCGAGGACGCGGGCGAGCAGCCCCCCGTCACCTTCTGGGAGGACATCCACGACGACCGCGACGGTCGGGTGGATCGCCGCATCTTCCAGACCTGCATGCTCTATCACCGGGAGGTCGGCGCCGCCGGCCTCGGCGAGGGCCGCGAACTGCTGCTGGCGATCGAACAGGAGGCCGAGGGCGAGCCGGTCAGCCACGAGCTGATGCTCGGGGTTCCGCTGGAGGTGGGCGAGTTCAGAGTCTAGAAGGGCTGCAGCGCCAAGCCCAGGATCCCCCATGTATTTTCGCGATGAGTTCCCCCAAAGCGCCCTGGCCTTCCTGGTCGCCTTCCTGGCGGCGGGCCTCTTCACCATCGCCTTCAAGCTGATCTACCAGGCGATCACCCCCTACAAGGAAAGCGTGCTGATCCGGCAGGGCAATTGCGCCGCGGCCATCGTCCTGGGCGGCGCGCTCCTGGGCTATGTCCTGCCCCTGGCCTCGGCCCTGGCCCATACCGCCTCCCTGCTGGAATTCTGCGCCTGGGCGACCCTGGCGGGGGTCATCCAGATCGTCAGCTTCACCGTGATCCGTTTCACGGTGATGAAGGACCTCACCGCCCGCGTGGAGGCTGGCGAGATCGCCCCGGCCCTCTATCTGCTGAGTATCTCGCTGGCGGTGGGCGTGCTCAACGCGGCCTGCATGACGGCGTGACCACGACAGTCTCCAGGGTGTCCCGATGAAACGTTCCCGATCCATGGTCCTGACGACCCTGATGGCCACCGGCGGCCTGTCGCTGGCGGCCTGCGACGGCCCGGCGACGCCCCCCGCCAGCGGCAGCTGGCTGAACCCGCCGGCGGCGTCCTCCCCGGCGGCCGAGGATGTCGGCGGCCGCAGCTATCCCAGCCTGCAGGCCTGCAAGGACGAGGACGTCGTGCCCAACAGCGAGTGCGAGGCCGCCTTCTCCGAGGCCGAGGCCCAGGCCCCCAAGTTCGCCGACCAGCAAAGCTGCGAGCAGCGCTACGGCGTCGCCCAGTGCGTGCCGCGCGACCAGGCCGGCGGCGGCAGCTTCTTCACCCCCCTGCTCACGGGTTTCATCGTCGGCCAGGCCCTCGGCAACCTCGGCGGCAATCGCGGCTACTACGGCAACACCGGCGGCGGCTACGGCGGCTACGACGGCGGCCGCAACCGCGACTATGTCACCGGCCGCACCCGCGACGGCTACAGCGCCCCCGCCCGGGTGCAGAGCCGCAGCGCCGTCATCTCCCGCGGCGGCTTCGGCGGCGGCGGCGGGCGCTTCGGGGGGTGATGGGGGCAGGGGGCTATTCGGCCACCGCGGCCGGCGCCGCCCTGCTGCCCTTCCCCCTGGTGCTGGCCGCGCTGTCGCCGGCGATGGGCGCCCTGGCCGGCCGCATCGGCTCCCTGGTAGTCGCCGCCGGCTTCCTCCTGGCCATGCGTATCGGCGCGGAGGCGCGCTACTGGACCCAGGTGCTGCAGGCGATCGCGGCGATCGCCCTGGGCATGGCCGCCGCCGTCTCGCCCCTGACCACGGCGGAGCCCTCGGCGGTGGACGCGCCGCATGCCGGCGCCGCCTCTGGCCTCAACAGCGCCCTCGCCCGCACCGGCGGCCTGGTGCGACGGCGCCCTGGCGGTGGGCGTGGGCGTGGCCGTAGCGGCGGGGCTGTGCGCGCTGGCGTTGGTGGGCGGGAAGGGGGTTGAATAGGCCTGCGACTTGGCTTTGAGTTAAGGCCGTCATACAGGGGGCGCCCCATGGTCGAAGCCAGCTTTTCCGGAGAGCCGCAGGCGGTCTGGCTGACGCAAAAGGGCGCAGTCGAGCGCGACATGCGCCTGACCCATAATTTCTGGTACCGCGACCCCGACGGCGTCCTGTGGCAGGCTCCGGCGGACGTGGTGGTGGACGGCGCCTCGATCCCCAAGGCGTTGTGGGCCCTGGTGGGCTCGCCCTATACCGGTGACTATCGGCGCGCGTCCATTGTCCATGACGTGGCCTGCCGCCTGGCCGCCGGCGACAGCGACAAGCGCCGCGCCGCCGACCGCATGTTCTACCACGCCTGCCGCACCGGCGGCTGCACCGTGGCCGAGGCAACGCTCCTCTACCTGGGGGTGAGGATCGGCGCCCACTGGCCCTCCGTCGCCGCCTGGCGCGAAGGCCCCGACGACCAGCGCCCCCGCCTGGAACGCGCCCCCCGCGACCGCCGCATCGAAGCCGACTTCCAACTCGCAGCCCAAGAGGTGCTCGCCCCCGGCGAGATCGACGACATCTTCGTGATCGAACAGCGCGCGGACGCCGCGCTCAGCCGTGTAACCGGTTTGGATCTGCGGGGGAGGTAGGGGGGCGGGCGAGGAGCCTTTGCTCGGCAGAGTCGCCTTAAGCCTCGCCCCCAACGGCCAGCGGCGCAGGCCCCCGCCTTCCCTCGCTTAGCGGAGCAGGATTTCGTCAGTCGCCACGGGTCAACGACGACGCTAAGCGCCGTGCGCAGCGGTGCGCCTTCGGCGCATTGTTGACGCCCGCCGCAGGACGAAAAACCATTCCATCAATCGCTCGACGGCAAGGTGCGACGGTCTGGGGGTTAGTGATCGATGGATCGCTATCGTGCACCGGTCAATGGGCGCGTCCCGGTGAGCCCATGTGTCAGCGAGATGGATGATTGGACGACAGCGGTGCAGTGACACGCTAACCTGTCGCCTTTAACCTCCCTGCCGACTAGGCATCAGTGTAATCATAGCTCAAAAAACGGTCTTTGCGTTCCTTTAACTCATTCCAGTCGAACGCGTACATTTCCGCCTCCGGCCAATCGTCAGGATGCTTTATTCTAAATATGGACCCTACAGTAGACGACATCCCATCATTCCAGCTATCCGTTAAGGCGAGGTGGTCCGCACCCTTTGAAAAGCTCTCCGTTCCGAATTGGGCCGTTATCAAAATCAGCAGCGCGCCCACAGCATTTAGGAGATTTTTGATGTTGGCCTTGGTGAAGGCATCTTGACGGTCATGCTTGCTCTCATTGTATGCTTGATACCAGTCTAGTGAATTCGACTCACGCCATGATTGGAATGGCTTCATAATGCGGTCGCCGCCCCGCCAAAGTGGCAGCCCAACCTCATATGAGGAAAGGTGGTGTGAATACTCTATTTTTCTGTATACCATCATGTTCAACACTGGACGTCCGAATCTGTCCTCGCGCGGCTTATATCCATTATCCGATAGTATCGCCCGCATATTTGCTTCAATCTCAATACACACCCTCATCAGGAGGCCGTGAATACGAAAGGAATAAGTAGCCAGGGACTCGGAAGCCGGCTCGACAGATACGAATAGAGACTTCAGCTCCTCCTCGATGAGCAGATAGGCGCGCACATAGTGCGCGGGGGCCGAAGCGTATTCCGGATCGCGGATATAGGCCCAGCTACTCCAGCCCGAATTTTTGCCCTCTACGACTGGCCTTACGTTTCTGCGGAATGGCCGATCTATGGGCATGTGTCCTCCTCTACGCCACACCGCCCGATATCCCTTAATATCCGCTCCCGGAGGATGTTCCACGCCTCAATCACTGCAAAACCCTCATCACAAAGGTGTCTATAAACGGAAGTCGTGCTAAGCGATGACTTGGAAATCCGAACTGGAGAGGACAACTCCTGCTGCCAACGTGGCCACCAACTCCGCTCTTACGCCGCCTATGCCATCGGCATCCCAGAGCAGCGATTGGTGGGCATCATCATAGACAAATTGTGCATGACTGGCTGTCGCTTGGCTCCCAAAGGCTAGGTTGCCTGGATCGAGACTGCCTACCGGCAACCCGTAGTCGGCTGAATGGAAAGCCAGATGGTCTAAGCCATGTTCGAAGTCCGTCACCTTGTCGACGCTTGCAGCCAAGGCAGCGCCGAACACGAAGGTATCGGCCCCTCCTCCTCCAGTGAGGCTGTCTTTGCCAAGGCCGCCGGTCAGGACGTTGGAATCAGCGTTGCCCTTGATCCTGTTGCCTAGCTCGTTTCCTGTCGCGTCGATTGCGCTGGACCCTGTCAGGGTAAGGTTCTCCACGTTCGCGGAAAGCACGAAGCTGACGGAGGCGCTAACGCTATCGGTCCCCTCTGCTACATTCTCAAACACCTGATCGCCGGCGTTGTCGACAACATAGCTGTCGTTAGCCGCACCGCCATGCATAGAATCCGCGCCTCGCCCCCCGTCGAGCTTGTCCTTGCCTGCATCGCCATAGAGCGTGTCGTTGCCGTCCATGCCTTTTAGAGCGTCGGCACCATCTCCACCCGTGAGAACGTTCGCAGCGGCATTGCCGGTTAGCTTGTTGTCGAGCATGTTCCCAGCCCCATCAATGGCTGAGGTTCCCGTGAGGGTGAGGTTCTCTACGTTCTCACTGACTGTGAAGCTGACTGAGGCGCTAACGGTATCCGTGCCCTCGCCTGCGCTCTCAATCACCTGATCACCGGCATCATCAACGGTGTAGGTATCGTTATCGGCACCGCCATACATCGAGTCAGCGCCAAAACCTCCATCGAGCTTGTCGGCCCCAGCCCCTCCGTAGATTGTATCGTTTCCGGCCATACCCCTTAAATTGTCGGCACCGCCCAAGCCGATCAACACATTCGCTGCCGCATTACCCGTAATCTTGTTGCTAACGTCGTTGCCGATGCCTTCCGCGCCGTCTCCGATCAAGGTTAGGTTTTCTATATTATCCGGAAGGGAGAACGAAATAGTGGACTTAACTGTGTCCATCCCACCAGAGGCCAACTCAATGATGGTATCATTAATATCGTCAACCAAATACAGGTCGTCTAAGGACCCGCCCCTCATCAGGTCCGCGCCGCCCTGGGTAAATATACTGGCCTTAAGACCCCCGCCGCTATTATCCCCCGTGGGGCTATCATCTAGCCAGATGACAACTGCGCCACCCCCCGGCAGTGAGACCACATCGGGCAGGTATTGAGAGCCGGATATGACTGTATTGACAAGGCCCTCATCTCGCACAACGCCACCCGCTGCGGTATACCATTTTGATTTGATGGACGTAGAACTTCCATCTCCTAGCGTTTGACTCTCATCCACCCACACAACCGCGAATCCCCCATCAGTGAGCGCCGACACTGAAGCAGAATATTGCCCGGCGTTATTCTTAGTGTTCACCAAAAACTCGTCAGTAACAACATTTCCGTTATAATCAACTATCTTCGCTTTTAAGCTCGACCCATCACTATCGCCACCAGTTTTGCTATAGTCTGTCCACGCAATGATAACATTTCCATCCTGAAGGGCAGCCGCCGTTGGCGCTAGCTGGTCGGAGGCGTCGGCATTATTAACTCTGAACTCTGAAATAATAGGGTCACCGTTTGCGGCGAAGGTCCTGGCCTTTATGCTCGACATGCCGTCGACGCTGCCGGGATCGTTCATATCGCTCCACGTAAGAGCGAAGCCGCCCGATGGCAGACCCACCAGGTCCGGAGAATGTTGAACGCCATCCGTCTGCTGGTTTACCAGGATTTCTGCGGAGGCAGCCTGCCCGTCGTGAGCAAACATCCGGGCCTTAATATTGCTTAAGTTCTGACCCACCTGGATCCTGCTAGCATCAACCCACGCCACGGCGAAGCCCCCGGAGGCAAGGGAAGCAACGGCGGAGTGGCCTTGCGCAAAACGTAAGTCAGTGTTTATCAAGAACGCTGACGTAGTCGCACTACCACTATGGTCAAACATTTTTCCCAATACTGCGGTGTCCGGATCACCCAGAGAGTGGCTGGCATCGGTCCACGTTACGACAAAACCTCCTCCTAATAATCCAGCCACACTCGCTTCATACTGGGAACCGGCCGGACCAGGATTTATTGCAAATTCAGGAACAACCAACTGGTCCGTGCCGTCAAAAACGGCCCCCTTGACGCCATCAGAGGATGTCCAGACTGCTACAAAACGGCCGTCGCCGATTTGGGTTACGGATGGTTCGGTCCCGCCACCAGACGCATTCGCTTTAACGAAAAACTCATCAGAACGTTCGTGAAGCATGGGTGAATTCCAAAAGATGCGCCGCGCTCTTAGACATCGAAGCCAGACCCTCCAGTCATACCGGATTGGTAGAGGGTCGCGACCAGCGGGCCTGCCACTACGCCAATTCCATTAGCCTGTTGCTCACGGGCATAGGCACCCGACGCCTACTGAACCAAACACTTAAGTCAGGGGTTAGCAACACCGTTCAACCATCCGTCTCCCTATGCAGGCCACCTACTCAGTCCTAGGAGCAATGGCTAGCTGAGTGGGGGAGCGAATGAGTGTCGGGTAGTGCCACAGAGGACGCTACAGACCCCTGCTTGATTTTGGCTGCCACCCTAGCCAGGCCCTCCCGAAAAGGCCCCACAGCAGCTTGCTAGCGCCCTGAGGGCACATGCCTTCGCGCCGGCGTAGGCTTTAAGATGAGACGGGTCCAAGCTGCGGAGGGCTTGGGGAAGGTGGCGTGGATAGTTTACGGAACGGAATGGCTCCAGTAGAGGTTGTCGCTCCCCCACCTGCGTGACCATCTAGCTAGTTGATGCCCCTCCGGCCTGGCTGAATCCGTATTTGTTTTCACCCTCCCGATGAACTCATAGGCATACCGTTTGCGCCTATTTATAGGGAAATAGGCGACACCTTACGTATTCCTCTTTGCTCCGAACGTGCCAAGGCTGGCCGAAAGCGCGGGTCGACCGCATTGCCGCCGCTGATTGAACACATGCTTTTGCCGTGCTGGAGCGGTCATGCGAGAACGGTCACAGGAACACCTGTCACCCGCGCCACCCGGAAGGATTAACCTCGCCCAAGCCAATCCAGCGATCCCGTAGCCAGATGATCGAGAATGCGTTTCAGCGCCGCGATATTGTTCTCGTCTTCGGCGCTTTCGAGCGCGTCCTGGAGGACGTCGCGGATGTCGTCGGCGCCGACCAGCTCCATCTGCCAATCCGGATAGAGACGCTCGCGCTTCTCCTCGCTCTGGTCCAGCGAGACGATATCGTAGTGGCGCGGATCGCCATGCAGGCTCGCCATCAGCTTCCGCACTTCGGCTGTCGGCCCCTCGATCCACTGGAAGAAGACGCCGCTGCCGAAAACAAGCACCCCGGTGATGCCGCGGGTGAGATTGTAGCGTTGCGCCGCCTCGATGAGTCGATTCACCTCGGCGTCGTCCACGCCCTCGGCGGCCCGACTGCAATAGACGAACGTGAAAAGCGTGGGCGCGTAGGGATCCAAGTCAGGATCCCTTGGAAAGCCGTATTCGTCGAACATGGGTTGGCTCGCTCTACATAATCCAGGCAGGCCGCACCAGCCGGTTGATGAGCCTGAGGCTAGCGCATTGATCGTCATTGATCGAGAACGGTCACAGCCGCACGGGATCCGCAGGGCGCCGCTGACCGCCCACGCCCGTGAAGCTTCGGACATCTATTCTACGGGTGGGAGACGGACCTCACCGCCTCAGAGACTGAAAAAATTGGAGCGGGCGAAGAGATTCGAACTCTCGACCCCAACCTTGGCAAGGTTGTGCTCTACCCCTGAGCTACGCCCGCGCTCCCGAGCGCCCCGGGTCTTGAAGGCGGGCGCCCGTTTTCAGAGCGCGGCTTATCGCAGAGGAGCCCGGGCTTGGCAAGCGGTCTCAGAAGCCCAGCTTCAGGGCCCGCAGGCGGCGCTTGTTGACGTGGGGCTGGGGGGCGGTTCCCAGGTCTTCGGGCAGCTCGCCCTTGAAGTAGAAGCGCTGCCAGGCCTCCTTGGTGGCCTCGGGCTCCATGGCGAAGATGCGCTTGTTGAAGTCCGAGCGCTGGCGGTGCCAGGCGGCGTACTGGCCCGACATCTCCGGGTCGCTCTCCATCGAGCGCTGGACCACGTGGAACTGCTCCAGCGGCTTGTCCTGCACCAGGGTGATGAAGCAGAAGGGCTCGCCCTTCTCCCAGCGGACCTCGCCCTTGCGGGTGAACATCCAGTTCATGGTGAAGGGGAAGGGCAGCCAGTCGGTCTCCACCAGGCCGGACAGGGGCTGGACCCCGTCCTTGATGTGGTTGGGCGGGCCCATCACCCACATGGACCAGCCGGGGGGCGTGCGGAACAGGTAGCCGGCGTGGAAGGTGATCACCCCGTGGCTGAAGTGGGATTTGACGAACTCCTCGAAGTCCGGATGCGGGTGGTCGGGGTGGAAGGTGATGTCCTCCTGGTGCGTGCCCCCGTTCCAGCGGGCGGTGAAGCCGACGGGGCAGAGGATCTCCCAGCCGGTGGTGTTGGCCATGCTCAGCGGCAGGCAGCGATAGGGGTGGCGCTCGGCGAAGCGGTCCATCCAGGCGCGCTGGGGCCGGCCGGGGACGATCTCGGGCGGGCGGGCGGCGGTGGGGAAGCATTCCAGCGTCAGGCGCGGGGCGGCGGCGGCGGGGGGCACGGGCGGTCTCTCCGGAAGGGTCCGTCAAGGGTCTAGCGGCATGGCCCTCTCACCGTCTAGAGGGCGTGGATGGCCGCCCTGCCCCCCGTCCCCGCCGCGCCCGCCGATCTGCTCGCCTATCTGGCGGCCATCGGCGTGGCCCAGACCACCCTGGAGCACCCGCCGGTGTTCACCGTCGCCGAGGGCGCGGCGATCAAGGCGGCCCTGCCCGGCGGCCACAGCAAGAACCTGTTCCTCAAGGACGCCCGCGGCCAGCTGTGGCTGGTCTGCGCCCTGGGCTCCACCGCCGTGGACCTCAACCGGCTGCCGGTCGTGATCGGCTCAGGACGGCTGTCGTTCGGCTCGGCCGAGCGGCTGTGGCAGGCGCTGGGGGTGCGGCCGGGATCGGTCACCGTCTTCGCCCTGATCAACGACCGGACGCGGGCCGTGCGGCTGGTGCTGGACGCCGCCCTGATGCGCGAGGACCCCGTCAACTTCCATCCCCTGGCCAACACCGCCACCACCGCGGTCACGCGCGCGGGGCTGCTGCGCTTCCTGGAGGCCCTGGGCGTGGCCCCGACGATCGTCGATTTCGACACGATGACGGTTGCGCCCGCGATTGCGCGGGGGGAAGAGCAGGGCCATCTATAGATTTCTCGCCTTGATGGAGACCGCCGATGCTTCTGGGCCAAGCCGCCCCGCCCTCGCCCGCCCACGCCGGCGGCGGCCATGTGAAGGACTCCTCGGACGCCGACTTCGCCGTCGACGTGATCGAGGCTTCGCGCGTCCAGCCGGTGATCGTCGACTTCTGGGCCACCTGGTGCGGCCCCTGCAAGACCCTCGGCCCGGCCCTGGAGAAGGCGGTCAACGCCGCCGGGGGCAAGGTCAAGCTGGTCAAGATCGATGTCGACAAGAACCCCGCCTACGCCGGCCAGCTCAAGGTCCAGTCGATCCCCACCGTCTACGCCTTCGTCAACGGCCAGCCGGTGGACGGCTTCATGGGGGCGGTGCCCGACAGCCAGCTGAAGGCCTTCATCGCCAAGCTCATCGGGCCCCAGGGCCCCGCCGAGATCGACGCCATCCTGGCCATGGGCGCCGAATCCCTGACCCTGGGCGACCTGGGCGGCGCCGCCCAGGCCTTCGCCGGGGCCCTGCAGATCGAGCCCGACAACCTGGTCGCCATCGCCGGCCTGGCGCGGGTCTATGTGACCGCCGGCGACCTTGAGAAGGCCCAGGAGGTGCTCGACATGGCGCCCCCCGGGGCCAAGGGCGCCGACCTCGACAGCGTCAGGACCGCCCTGAAGCTGGCCACCGAAGCCCCGTCGGAGACCGCGGGCCTGGAGGCGCGCCTCGCCGCCGACCCGGCTGACCACCAGGCCCGGCTGGAGCTGGCCACGGCCCTCGCCGGCCAGGGCCATATGGAGGCGGCCATCGACCATCTGCTGCGCATCATCGAGGCGGACCGCGGCTGGAACGACGAGGCCGCCCGCAAGCAGTTGCTGGTGGTGTTCGAGGCGGCCGGCCCGGGCGCCGAGGCGGTCAAGCAGGGCCGCCGCCGCCTGTCCTCCATCCTGTTCAGCTAGAGGCGCCCCGCCATGGCCAACACCTTCCTCAAAGCCACCGACCTGCCCCAGGTGATCCCGATCTTCCCCCTGGACGGGGCGCTGCTGCTGCCCCACGGCGCCCTGCCCCTGAACATCTTCGAGCCGCGCTATCTGAACATGATCGACGACGCCATGGCCGGGGACCGGGTGATCGGCATGGTCCAGACCCTGGGGGGCGGCGACCGCGAGCGGCCGCGCCTGGCGTCGGTGGGTTGCGCCGGCCGTATCACCGCCTTCGCCGAGACCGGCGACGGGCGCTACCTGATCACCCTCACCGGCGTGGCGCGGTTCCGCACCGGCGACGAGCTGCCCACCCAGACTCCCTATCGGCAGGTGCGGGTGGATTTCACCCCCTTCGCCGGCGACATGCGCCCGGCCGAGGACGACCCGACTTATGACCGCGAGGCCCTTGGCCGCGCCCTCAAGACCTATCTGGAGAGCCGCGGCCTGCGGGTGGACTGGGACGCCGCCGAGGCCGCCCCGGTGGACGCCCTGGTCACCAGCCTGTGCATGGCCCTGCCCTTCGATCCCCCGGAGAAACAGGCCCTGCTGGAAGCGGCGGACCCGGTGGCGCGTCGCCACGCCTTGCTGGCCCTGCTGGAGATCGACGGCGCCGAGGCCGGCGACGACATGCCGCCGTCCGTGCAATAGCTGCGCCCATGACCCAGGCCCCCGAAGACACTGTCGCCGTCGATCCCCGCCTGCTGGAGATCCTGGTCTGCCCGGTCACCCGCGGGCCGCTGACCTATGATCGCGAGCGCAACGAGCTGGTGTCGCGGTCCGCCCGGCTCGCCTATCCGATCCGCGACGGCGCCCCGGTGATGCTGCCCGAGGAGGCGCGCGCCCTGGACGACGAGGCGTGAGCGACCTGCGCCCCTGGCCGGTGGAGCTGAAGGTCAAGCGCTCCGACCGGACCCTGGCCCTCGCCTTCGACACCGGCGAGACCTTCGTCCTGCCGGCCGAATATCTGCGGGTGAACACCCCCAGCGCCCAGGACCGCGGCCACGGCGGCGAGCGCCGCATCGTGGCGGGCAAGCAGGGGGTGGGGATCAACGACATCCAGCCGGTGGGCCGTTACGCGGCGCGGATCGTTTTCGACGACGGCCACGACACCGGCCTCTACAGCTGGGACGCCCTCTACGACCTGGCCCGGGGCCACGAGAGCCGCTGGAACGCCTATCTGCAGGAACTCGCCGCCAAGGGGTTGAGCCGCTGATCCTCCCCCGCCCTTCGCGGGGGAGGGGGACCCCGAAGGGGTGGAGGGGGCGAGTGACAGAGCGCCGCACTTGTGGCTCGCCCCCTCCGGCCCTCCGGGCCACCTCCCCCATCCTCTGCGGGATGGGGGAGGATAAGGACCCGCTATCCTCTCCCGCGTTCGCGGGGGAGGAATACTACAGCGCCTCGCCCATCAGCAGGCGTGGCAGGTCGCCGGACGCGCCGCCGGCCTCCTGCATGAAGAATCGCCGCGCGGGGCCGATGGCGTTGACCACCCCCATGCCGGCGCCCCGCGCCAGCCGTAGGGCCGCGTTGTCGTTGGAGAACAGCCGGGTGAAGGCGTCCGTGGCCGCCGCCAGCATCACCGTGTCGAAGCGGCGCCAGCGGGCGTAGCGCTCCAGCACCAGCTCCTGGCCGATGTCCTCGCCCAGCCGGGCGGCGTCGACCAGCACCTGGGCCAGGGCGGCGATGTCCTTCAGGCCCAGGTTCAGCCCCTGGCCGGCGATGGGGTGGATGGCGTGGGCGGCGTCCCCGATCAGGGCGATGCGCGGGGCCACCGTGCGCTCGGCCAGGCTGAGCCCCAGGGGATAGGCGAAGCGCGGCCCCGTGGCCGACACCGCCCCGAGGAAGTCGCCGAACCGGCGGTTGAGATGGGCGGCGAACACCTCGGGCCGGGCCGCCATCAGGGCCTCGGCGGCGGCGGCGGTCTCGGTCCACACCAGGCTGGCGCGGCGGCCGGTGAGGGGCAGGATGGCGAAGGGGCCGGTGGGCAGGAAATACTCGTGGGCGACGCCGCCGTGGTCCTCCTCCATCGCCACCGTGGCCACCACCCCGGACTGGCGGTAGGGCCAGCCGATGGCGTTGATGCCCGCCGAGCGCCGCACGAACGACCCCTTGCCGTCGGCGCCCACCACCAGGGGGGCGGTCAGGGTGCGGCCGCCTTCCAGCGCCACCGTCGCGCCCGATCCCTCCACGGTGACGGCGGCGACCTTGGCCGGGGCGACCACGGTGACGCCCGCCCGGGCCAGGCCCTCGGCCAGGGCCACGCGGATGTGGCGGTTCTCCAGCATGTAGCCGAGGGGCTCGCCGTCGGACCGCTGGGCGATCTCGGCCGAATCGAAGCGCAGGAAGGTCGGCGCGGCGGGGCCCGCGCCCGGCCCCGGCGAGGGGCCGTCGGTGACCAGGATCTGCTCGATGCGCTGGGCGTCGGGCGCCAGCTGCTCGGCTAGGCCGAGGGCGCGCCATTGGCGGAAGCTGGAATAGGCGATGGCCGAGGCGCGGCCGTCGAAGTCGGGCTCCAGCTGGGCCGACATGGGCGCCCGGTCGATCAGGATGGGGGTCAGGCCCCCGCTGTTCAGGGCCAGGGCCAGGGTCGCGCCGACCATGCCGCCGCCAACGATGATCACATCGCAATCATGCTTCATGGGGCCATATGCGCCGCCCGCGCCCGCCGCGTCCAGAGTGGCGGCGACAGCGCCCCGCCCTTGAACGAAGCGGGCCCCCGGCGCATTTGCACAGGGTGATACGCCCCCAGGACCTGCTCTGCCCCCGGCCCGAGGGGCTCTACTGCGCCCCCGGCGACTTCTACATCGACCCGGTGCGGCCGGTGGACCGGGCGGTGATCACCCATGGCCACGCCGATCACGCCCGCGCCGGCCACGGGGTGGTGGCCGCCACCCCCCAGACCCTCGACATCATGGCCTGCCGTTATGGCGAGGAGTTCACCGGCCGCCGCCAGCCCATCCCTTACGGCGAGACCGTCGCCACGGGCGGCGTCGACGTGTCCCTGGTCCCCGCCGGCCATGTGCTGGGCTCGGCCCAGGCGGTGGTGCGGTGGAAGGGGCTGACCATGGTGGTGTCCGGGGACTACAAGCGCGCCCACGATCCCACCTGCCCGCCCTTCGAGCCCGTGCCCTGCGACGTCTTCGTCACCGAGGCGACCTTCGGCCTGCCGGTGTTCTGTTTCCCGCCCGCCGCCGACGAGGTCGACAAGCTGCTGGCTTCGGTCGCCCAGTTCCCCGAGCGCTGCCACATCGTCGGGGCCTACGCCCTGGGCAAGGCCCAGCGGGTGATCCGCACCCTGCGCGAGCGCGGCTGGGACCAACCCATCTATGTCCACGGCGCCCTGGAGCGGCTGAACGCCCTGTATGAGCGCTGGGGCGTGACCCTCGGCGACATCCGCCCGGCCACCGGCGCCGCCAAGGCCGACCTGACCGGGGCCATCGTGGTCGCCCCGCCTTCCGCCACCCAGGACCGCTGGTCGCGGCGGTTTCCCGACCCGGTGGTGGCCTTCGCCTCGGGCTGGATGCGGGTGCGCGCCCGCGCCCGCCAGCGGGCGGTGGAGCTGCCGCTGATCCTCTCCGACCACGCCGACTGGAGCGAACTGACCCGCACCGTCGACGAGGTGCGCCCGGGCGAGCTGTGGATCACCCATGGCCGCGAGGAGGCCCTCTGCCGCTGGTCGAGCCTGCACGGCGTGGAGGCGCGGGCCCTCGATCTCGTCGGCTACGACGACGAGGACGACGTGGGTTAGGGCCCCCAAGGCCTTTGGGTGCGCCCTGGACGGTCCTCTCCTCCCCTGCGCCGACGGCGCGGGGGAGGGGGACCACCCGAAGGGTGGTGGAGGGGGCGGCACCGACGTTGGCCAGTGTCCCCGCGCCCCGACCGGACCCGTCGCACCGCCCCCTCCACCCCTTCGGGGTCCCCCTCCCCCGCCAAGAGCGGGGGAGGAGAAGGCGGTGCGCGCGGTTCGCCGTCGGGAAGTCCCAATCGTCATGCTATGTGCGGGCCCTCGCCCGCGGAGCCCGCCATGCGCCCCTTGCTCGCCCTGATCGTTCTCGCCCTGGCCGCCCCCGCCGCCGCCCTCGCCCAAGCGCCGGCGGCGCAGGTCCCGCCGATCGCCTACGAGACCCGCACCCTGGCCAACGGCCTGAGGGTGTTCAGCGCCCGCGATACGGCGACTCCCAACGTCACCGTCCAGGTCTGGTACGGGGTCGGCGCCAAGGACGATCCGCAGGGCCGCTCGGGCTTCGCCCACCTGTTCGAGCACATGATGTTCAAGGCCACGCGGAACATGCCGGCCGAGCTGATGGACCGGCTGACCGAGGATGTCGGCGGGTTCAACAACGCCTCCACCGCCGACGACTTCACCAACTACTACGAGGTGATCCCCGCCAACCACCTGGAGCGGCTGCTGTGGGCCGAGGCCGAGCGCATGGGCTCGCTGGTGGTGGACGAGGCCAACTTCAAATCCGAGCGCGACGTGGTCAAGGAGGAGCTGCGCCAGAGCGTGCTGGCCGATCCCTATGGCCGCCTGCAGGCCTGGGTGATCCCCGAAGCCTCGTTCAAGGTCCACCCCTACCGCCGCTCGCCGATCGGCAGCATCGCCGACCTCGACAGCGCCACCCTTGGCGACGTGCGCGCCTTCCACGCGAGCTACTACCGACCGGACAACGCCGTGCTGGTGGTGGTGGGCAATTTCGAGCCGGCGCAGCTGGCCGCCTGGACCGACCAATATTTCGCGCCGATCCCCGCGCCGACGACGCCCCTGCCGCGGGTGACCGTCCGGGAGCCCGCGAGACAGGGCCCGAGCACCGTGACCGCCTATGGCCCCAACGTACCCCTGCCGGCGGTGGCGATCACCTGGCTGGCGCCCAACGCCGCAGCGCCGGACGCGGCCGCCCTGGACGTCGCCGATGCGGTGCTGTCGTCGGGGGAGTCCTCGCGCCTGTTCAAGGCCCTGGTCTATGACCAGCAGGTCGCCGCCAACATCTTCTCGGACGACGACCTGCGCCAGCAGCCCGGCCTGTTCATGGTCGGGGCGGTGCTGGCCAGCGGCAAGACCGCCGCCCAGGGCGAGGCCGCCCTGCGCGCTGAGATCGCCCGCCTGCGCGACGCCCCGGTCTCCGCCGCCGAACTGGCCGAGGCCAAGAACGAGCTGGTGGCCGGCGCCCTGCGCGAGCGCGAAACCATCGACTCCCGCGGCTTCGCCCTCGGCTACGCCCAGATCGTGGAGGGCGACGCGGCCCGGGCCAATGACGCCATCGCGCGCCTGCAGGCGGTCACCGCCGCCGACGTGCAGCGGGTCGCCCGCCAGTATCTGCCCGACAACCGCCGGGCGGTGATCCGCTACCTGTCCGAGGAGGACCGGCCCGCCGGCGCTCCCGCCCCCGCAGCCGCGCCGCCGTCCCCGCCGGTGGCCGCCAGCCTTCCCGCCGCCGCGCCCCAGGCGACCGCGCCCCAGCCGACCGCGCTTGCGGCGACCGAGGCCGAGCGCCAGGCCCCGCCCCCTATCGGACCGCCCGTCCAGGCGACCCTGCCGATTCCCCAGGAGCGCACCCTGGACAACGGCCTGCGGGTGATCGTGGTCAAGTCCACCGGCCTGCCCCTGGTCTCGGCCCGCTTGACCGTCCGCACCGGCGCCGCCGCCGATCCCGCCGGCAAGGCCGGGCTGGCCGACCTCACCGCCGGCCTCCTGACTCAGGGGGCGGGCGCCCGCTCGGCGTCGCAGCTGGCCAGCGCCATCGAGGCCCTGGGGGCGACCATCGACGCCGCCGCCGGCTGGGACGGCTCGGCCGCCGCCGTCAATGTCATGTCCGACAAGCTGGCGCCGGCCATGGCCATCCTCGCCGATGTGGTCCAGCGCCCGACCTTCGCCCCTGAGGAACTTGAGCGCCTGCGCCAGCGGTCCCTGGACGGGCTGCAGGTGTCGCTGAAGGAGCCGGGCACGGTCGCTCGCTACGTCGCCGCCGCCGCCGTGTTCGGCGGGACCCCCTACGGCCACGTCCTCGGCGGCACGCCCGCATCGCTGGGCAAGATCGGGCGGGATGACGTCGTCGCCCTGCACCGCGCCTATTACCGCCCCGACAACGCCGTGCTGGTGCTGGCGGGGAACATCACCCCTGAGGCCGGCTTCGCCCTGGCCCAGCAGGCCTTTGGCGGCTGGGCCCGTCCGAGATCGCCCCTGCCCGCGGTCGTCCCGGCAGCCGCCGCCGCCCCGCCGCGGGTGGTGGTGGTCGACCTGCCCGGCGCCGGCCAGGCGGCGGTGACCGTGGCCCTGCCCGCCATCCCGCGTTCGGACCCGCGCTACTATCCCGGGCTGGTGGCCAACACCCTGCTGGGCGGGGGCTATTCCTCGCGGCTCAACCAGGAGATCCGGATCAAGCGCGGCCTGTCCTACGGCGCCGGCTCGAGCCTTGACGCGCGGCGCTTCACCGGGCCCTTCGCCGCCTCCGCCCAGACCAAGAACGAGTCCGCTCTCCAGGTGGTCGAGCTGATCCTGGCCGAGGTCGCGCGCGTCCGCGCCGAGCCCGCGTCCGGGCCCGAGCTGACCGCCCGCAAGGCGGTGCTGACGGGGGGCTTCGGCCGCACCATCGGCGCCACCGATGGCCTGTCGGCCTACCTGAGCAGCCTGGCCCTGCAGGACGTGCCCCTGGCGGAGATCAACCGCTATGAGGCCTCCGTCCAGGCGGTCGACGCCGACGCCGTGGAGCGCTTCGCCGGCGAGGTGCTCGACCCGGCCCGCGCCACGGTGGTGGTGGTGGGCGACGCCAAGCTGTTCGCCGACGCCCTCAAGGCCCGATTCCCGCAGGCCGAGGTCATCCCGGCCGCGTCCCTGAACCTGGACAGCCCCACGCTCCGCTAGTCCTCCCCTGCGAAGCGGGGGAGGTGTCGCCCCGCCGCAGAGCGGGGTGACGGAGCAACCATGTTAAGCGGCGGCGGCCTTTCGCCATGGCTGTCCTCTGGCGAGGATTAGGTTGGCAGTCTCGATTAGCTTTCGCATGACGGCGACGATGGCGACTTTTGTGGGCTTGCCGCGGCCGAGCAGTCCGTCCGCGAAGGCCTTGAAGTTCGGGTCCCAGCGCTTGGCCTGTAGGGCAGCGAGGTAGAGCATTCGCCTGGGCCTTGCGCGTCCCCCGGTGATGAAGCGCACCCCTTGCCACTGGCCGGAGTCTCTGGCGAAGGGAGCAACGCCGATTAGGGATGCGGCCTGGCCCCGCTTCATGGTTCCCAGCTCTGGCATACGCACCACCAAGGTTGCGGCGACGATGGGGCCAACGCCGGGCAGGGAGATGAGCAGCCGGAAGCGGGCAAGCAGATCGGCGTGAGCCTTGATCTTTTGCACCAGACGAAGGGCCAGCTTGGCTTTCAGGGTCGCCCACGAGCGGATCTTGGTCCGCATTTCGGCGGCGATAGCCTTTGAGGTAACCTGCTCCAGGAAGGTCTTCGTGCAGGCCGCCTGATCAGCCGCGTGCTCATAGGCGGTCAGAATATCCGCCAGTTCCAGCAGCCTCGGGTCCTGGGCGGCCTTGACCGCCTCAACCTGGGTCGTGGCCGCCGCGATCAACCGAGCGTCCAGCTTGTCGGTCTTGGCGCGTCGCCGGGTCATCTGGGCAAAGCGGCGCACCTCGATCGGCTGGTGCACCACGACCTCCAAGCCCGTCGCCTCAAGCGACGCGCGCAGCAGCCGCTCGTAACCGCCCGTCGCCTCCATACCGACGCGGCCCACCTCCCGCGCCCGCAGCCAGGCAATCAGCTCGCTGATTCCCGCCGCCGTATTGGCCACCGAAAGGTCGCCCTCCAACCCGTGCACCGACACATCAAGGCGACGCTTGCCGACATCGACGCCGGCGACCTTCATGCTATTCTCAACCCGTTCCATCGACCCATCCTTGTGGCTTCGGACCCTCACGTCCCTGCAACCATCCGGGTCTTGGAATTGTCGGCGGCGGCCCTGCTCCGTCACAGCCCAAACGGGCTCAGGGTGCGTCGGCCCCTCCCCCGACAGCCCGCCTGACGCGCGAACGTCAGGCGGGCGTCCCGGAAGACGCCTCAGTCTAGCAGAGCTTCAACAGACAAGGGGGCGAGGGGACGGAGCGCGGCGCTAGCGGCTCGCCCCCTCCACCGCTTCGCGGTCCCCCTCCCCCGCTTCGCGGTGGAGGATCATCCACCTCACCCCGCCAGGCAGACCACCCGGGCCACCCGCAGGTCGCGGCGCAGGCTGTCGGCGACGCGGCCGTAGTTTTCGATGGTGATGGCCTCGCCGCGGGCGAAGGACGACGGGCGCGCCCCGGCGCCCGCCATGGCGGCGCGGATCGCCGCGCCCGAGGCGGCGTAGATCCGGCCGCGGCGGGGCGCCTCGGCCAGGGTCAGGCCGACCACCTGGCCGGAGGCGTCGAGCACCGGGGCGCCCGACAGGCCGTCGAGCATGCCCTCCAGCCCATCGGTGCGGCCGACCTCGATCCAGGCCAGCACCGGCTGGTCGGGCTGGCCCCGGCTTTCGGCGCGAAGGGAGTCAGGACCGAGCAGACGCGTGGTCACCTCCCCCGCCCCGCCGAGGGGGAAGCCCGGGTGGAAGCCACGCGCGCCGGCGGCGGCCTTGGCGGGGCCCAGGGGCAGGGCCGGGGCGCCGCCCCGGGTCTTGAGCACGGCGATGTCGCGGCGACGGTCAAGGGTGACCTCGGCGGCGACGCCTCGGCCCTCGGCCACCACCACCGCGACCTGCCGGCAGCCCTCCACCACATGGGCGGCGGTCAGCCAAATCCCCGCGTCGGAGACGGAGAAGGCGGTGCCCGATTCGGTGATGGTGCGACGGGGCACCTTGACCAGGCGGGCGGGGTCGAAGGGCAGGAAGACCGACAGGGGCGCCCCGGCCTCTCCCGGCACCGGCGGCGGCGCCTGGGGGGCGTCGGCCCGCTCCTGACGGCCGGTGGCGGCCACCAGCAGGGCGACCACGGCGGCGACATAGATCGACCAATCCGGAAGGCGGGGGAACTGCATGCCCGCGCGCCGGTCAGCCGGCGACGGCGGCGCAGAAGATCAGCGACACGGCCAGCTTGGCGGCGACGAGCAGCACGGCGGCGGCGACCTCGCCCTCCTGGGCGCGCTGGGGCAGGCCCGTGAGGATCAGGTCGACCAGGCGGAAGATCAGCAGCTGGACCAGGGTCACCGCGGCGCCCCACATGACGATCTCCACCAGGGTGGCGGCCGCCGCCAGGGAGAAGGCCAACGGCGCCGCCAGGCCCAGCAACACCCCGCCGTAGGAGACTGCCGCGGCGGCGTTGCCCTCGCGGATCTGCTGGATTTCCTTGTAGGGGGTCAGCAGGGCGTAGATCGCGGCGCCGGCGACGAGCAGGAGCACCGTCACCCCCGCGTGCAACAGGGTGGTGGGAAAGCCGGTGGCGAAGGCCTGGACCTCGGGGGACATGCTGGAGCGCTCGGCTGACAAGGACTGGCGCAGGGTTAGCACGCCGCCCGCCGGCCCGCGATGGCGCTAGGGCAACGCTTCCGTCGCCGGCGCGCCGGCCTCGCTCGCCTCGCGGCGCCGGACGCTGGCGCGGACCTTCTCGCTCTCCGATTTCAGCTGGCCGCAGGCGGCGAGGATGTCGCGGCCGCGCGGCGTGCGGATCGGCGAGGCGTAGCCGGCATGGTTGAGGATGGCGGCGAAGGTCTCGATCGTCCCCCAGCCCGAGCATTCATAGGGGCTGCCGGGCCAGGGATTGAACGGGATCAGGTTCACCTTGGCGGGAATGCCGCGGAGCAGCTGCACCAGGGCCCGCGCCTCGGCCGGGCTGTCGTTGACGCCCTTGAGCATCACATATTCGAAGGTCACCCGGCGGGCGTTGGACAGGCCTGGATAGGCGCGCACCCCGGCCAGGAGATCGGCGATCGGGTATTTGCGGTTGATCGGCACCAGCACGTCGCGCAGGGCGTCATGGGTGGCGTGCAGGGAGATGGCCAGCATGGCCTGGGTCCGCTCGCCCAGGGGGCCCAGTTCGGGGACCACCCCGGAGGTGGAGACGGTGATGCGCCGGCGCGAGATGCCGATGCCCTCATTGTCGGAGATGATGTCGATGGCGTCGGCGACGGCGTCGAGATTGTACAGGGGCTCGCCCATGCCCATGAAGACGATGTTCGACAGCATCCGGTCGTCCTTGTCGGACGGCCATTCGCCGAGGTCGTCGCGGCAGACCTGCACCTGGGCGACGATCTCCGCCGCGGTCAGGTTGCGCACCAAAGGTTGGGTGCCGGTATGGCAGAAGGTGCAGTTGAGGGTGCAGCCCACCTGGCTGGAGACGCACAGGGCGCCCGCCCGTCCCACGCCGGGGATATAGACCGCCTCGGCCTCGATGCCCGGGCCAAACCCCAGCAGCCATTTGCGCGTGCCGTCCTGGCTGACCTGGCGCTCGACCACCTCGGGGCGACCGACGGTGAAGCCGTCCTTCAGGCGCGCTCGGGCGTCCTTGGCCAGGTCGGTCATGAGGTCGAAATCGGTGACCCCGAAATTGTGCATCCAGCGCCACACCTGGCTGGCCCGCATGCGGCCCTTGCGGGCGTCGGCCACGCCGGCTTCCACCAGGGCGGCGGCCAGCGCCCCGCGCGTCATGCCCGCGAGGTTGACCGGCTGGGCCGGCGGCGCCGGCCGCGAGGCCGCGCGAGTCAGGTCGAGGGTCACGCCCAAGGCTCAGTCCTTCACAACGAGGCAGAGCCATAGCAGATGGGGGCGGCCGCGCCAAAAGGCGAGGCGCGGCGGGCTCTTGCGGGCGCAGCTCGATCCTGTCGGAAATCTGCGCATCGCGTTCAGCCCCTGGCCACAAAGCGAACATTAGCGTGAAGCACCCTGCCGCCTCGGCTAGGGCCTGACATAAGGGCGCCGTTGCGCTAGTAGCGCTAACAGGGTGTTCCACAAGGAGAGAAACGTGTCCCGGATTGCATTCGCCTGTCTTACCGCCTTGACCGTCGCGACGGCCGGACCGGCGCTTGCCCAGACGGCCGCCGCCGACCCCGCCGCGCCGGCTGCGCCGATGGCCGCCGAGCCCGCGCCGGTCGCCGCCGCCCCCGCCCCGCCGGCCATTCCCACCGATGGCGTCGCCGCCCGGGTGATCCAGGTGCTCGACCAGGTCTGCCTGCCGATGATCCGTCAGCCCGGCAGCGACCAGAAGGCCATGGCCAAGACCCTCGGCCTCAAGAAGGCCCGCGAGGACAACACCTGGTCGTGGAAGCTCGAGGGCGTGAACCGCGTCGCGGTGCGCATGCCCAACGCCAACAACGTCTCCACCTGCGACGTGACGGTCAATTACGACGTCGGCCAGGGCCCGACCCTGATCGCCGGCCTCTCCGCCTGGGGCGCCAGCCAGGCCGTTCCGCTGCAGCAGGACAAGTCCGCCGACAGCTACACCATCGACAATATCGTCTACGCCACCACCAACTGGGTGGCCTACAGCGCCTCGACCCGCATGGGCCTGGCCTTCACCGAGCAGAAGAAGACCGACGGCACGCCCGCGGCCAAGGGCGCCGACCAGGCCACAGTGTCGCTCAGCTTCCGCGCCCTGTCCGACCAGGACCGCCAATAGGCATGGGGCTCACCGACGCCGTGGGCCTGGCCGGGGTCCTGTTGATCCTGGCGGCCTACGGCGGCGTGCAGCTTCGCCGCCTCGACCCCCACGCCGCGCCGGCGCTGCTGATGAATTTCTTCGGCGCCGGCCTGGTGCTATTCTCGCTGCTGTTCGCCTTCAACCTGTCGGCGGTGCTGATGGAGGCCGCCTGGGGCCTCATCGCCCTCTACGGCCTCGTCCGCCTGGTGCTGAAGCGCTGAGCCTCAGGCCAGCGGCGCGAACTGGGCCACCACCCGCTCGTAGGTGTCGCGCTTGAACGGGACCACCAGGGCGGGAGCCTCGGCGAGGTCGGCCCAGCGCCAGGCGTCGAACTCCACCTCTCCGTGGTGCTCCAGGTCGACCTCCGCGTCGGTCCCCTCGAAGCGGAAGGCGAACCAGCGCTGCTTCTGCCCACGCCACCCCTTCTCGACCTTGGAGCCGCCCCAGCCTTCGGGAAAGTCGTAGGTCAGCCAGTCCTCCAGCGCGCCCAGGAGGCTGACGGACGAGACCCCGGTCTCCTCGAGCAGTTCGCGCCGGGCGGCGGCCAGGAGGTCCTCGCCCTTGTCGACGCCGCCCTGAGGAAACTGCCAGTTGTGGGGGCCCTTGGTATTCACGCGCCGCCCGAGCCACACCTGACCCTGGGCGTTGAACAGCACCACGCCGACGTTCGGACGATAGAGGGACAGGTCGCGGGTCAACGGCGGGTCATCACGGCGGACGCCGGCGCCAGCGAATAGCCGCGCTGCTCTAGCCCACTTGCCCATTGTTCGACCTGCTGCAACGTCAGGGGATAGGCGAAGCCCGATCCCAGGGCCGAACCGTTTCGCACGGCCGAGGCCTCCAGCGCCAGCAGCTGCTTGCCGATGGCGTCGCCATCCAGCTGGTCGTCGACTATGCGGTCGGCCGAGGCGCGCGGCGCGCCGCCGCCGCCGCGGCGGGCCGCTGAGCCATCGTCGATGAAGGCCAGTCCGCGCTGGCGCAGGGCGCCGAGCAGGGTGTTCATGCCCTTGTCCGAGGTGACGAAGCGGCCGCCCAGGTAGTTGGTCACCCCGTAATAGCCGGTGGCCCGCGACAGCAGCCATTCCAGGCGGCGCACGGTCTCGCCGGGGGGGTCGGAGGCCATCAGCGTATAGGGGCCGGGGTCGTTGGCCGGGTAGTCCAGGGGCTCCATCGGCGCTTCCAGCAGCACCTCGTGACCATGGGCGCGCGCCAGGTCGATCCAGCCCTGCAGGCCCTCCGAATAGGGCACGAACGACAGGGTCACCTCGGGGGGCAGGCCCTGGATCGCCTCGCGGGTGGCTGTGGCGTTCAGGCCCAACCCGCCGATGACCAGGGCGATGCGCGGCTTGCCGGCGTCGCGGAACGGCCGCGCATAGGCCTGGGCCGGCGTGCGACCGTCCGCGGCGATGACCGGCAGGAGGCCGCCCGGCCCGGGGGTGGTCAGGCCAGCGATGGGGGCGGGGGGCAGGCCGCCGAAGGTGGCCGACTCCGCGCCGGGGAAGGTGATCACCGCCTGGCCGGCGGGGGGGGCGCCGACCCCCGCCATGGCCACGTCCTCGTTGAATTGCAGGGAATCGAGGGTCACCGGGGCCTCGGCCGCCTCGGGGGCCAGGGCCTTGCGCCAGGTGGACAGCTCTCCGCCGGCGTGGGTCAGGGCGACGCGCACCCGCGGCTTGCCGTCGGCCGGATCGCCGGTTGTCGCGATCACCAGGGCGAGCAGGACCAGCGCGGCCCCGCCGGCGCCCCCGATGACGAGGCGCGGTCGCGCGCGCGCCGCGTCCAGCAGCGCCGTCAGGCGCGCGGCGACGTCCAGCCCTGCGGGGGCATGGGGCATGGCGATGGCGAGGGGCTTCTTGGAGAACATCGGTGACCGGTGGGTGCGCCCTGCCAGGATCGGATTTTTATGGTTAAGAAACCGTCTCCCCTCAGCGACCTCGCCTCACAGGGCGAGGATCAGAACTGAAGTTCCGGATGGGCGGCGCCTGCATAGGCGACCTCGGGCAGGTGGCAGGTGAAGGTGGCGCCGGCGCCCGGTTCGCTCTCCAGGGCCACCCAGCCGCCATGCAGCTCCACCAGCGCCTTGACCAGGGCCAGGCCCAGGCCGGGGCCGCCGCGGTCCCGGCCGATGAACCGGTCGAAGATGTGGGCCTGGACGTGGAAGGGGATGCCCCGCCCGGTGTCGGACACCTGTATCTGAATCTCCCCCAGGGCGCGGCGGGCGCTCAGCGTCACCGCCGCCCCGGCGGGGGACTGGCGGATGGCGTTCTCGACCAGGTGGTCGAGGATCTGGCCCAGGCGCGCGGCGTCGGCGCGGATCAGGCCCAGGTCGGGGTCGCAGTCGATGACGATGCCCGCCTGGGTGGCCTCGGCCTCCCGCGCGCATCGCTCGGCCGAGGCCGCCAGAAGCCCCGGAATGGAGACGTCGCCCACGTCCAGGGCCATCTCGTCGGCATCGACCAGGGCCATGTCGAGCACGTCGTTGATCGATCGCGCCAGCTGGTTGGCGGCCGCGCGCACCGAGGCGATGTGTCCGCGGGCGCGCTCCGAGAGGGCCTGGCCCATGTTGTCCAGCAGTTCGGAGTAGCCGATGATCGTGGTGAGCGGGGTACGCAGCTCGTAGGAGACGTTGCCGACGAAGTCGCGCTTCAGCCGCTCGGCCTCTTCCAGCGCCCCCTCCCGGTCGGCCAGGGCCTGTTCCAGCTCGCGGGTGTCGGTGATGTCGGCGAAGGCCAGCAGGGTGGCGCCGTCGGGCAGGGGCTTGCTCTGATACGAGACGATGCGGCTGTCGGAGGTCTTCAGTTCGCCCGAGATAGGGGCGCGGGCCTGCGGATCGGTGTCGGCCACCCGCGCCTTGACCTCCCGCCAGAACTGCATGTCGTGCAGGCGTGGCACGCACAGCTCCACCACCCCGTCGAAGTCCACCGCGGCCGACAGGTCGGCGTCCGACACGTTCCAGAACCGCTGGAAGGCCTCGTTGTGCAGGCGCAGCCGGCCGTCTGAGCCAAACACCGCGACGGCGTCGTTGAGCTTGTCGAGCGTCGCCTGCTGGACCTGGATGAGGGCGTTGTACTGGGCCTTCAGCTTCAGCTCGCCGGTCATGTCGCTGAACAGCAGCAGCAGGCCGCCCAGGGGGTGGGACTGGCGCACCACCCGCAGGGTGCGGCCGTCCGGCAGGGTCCATAGGTCGTCCGCCTGCGGCCCCACGGCCTCGTAGCGGTCGAGCTCGCGGGCCTTCCAGGCGCCGTATTCCGCCGTCTCCGGCAGGCGGCGGCGCTGGCGCAGGCGGTCGAGGATCTCGCCGTGGGTGGGCCGCTCGGCCAGCCAGGCCGGCTCCAGCCCCCATAGGCTGGCGAAGGCGGTGTTGTGGAACAAGAGCCGGCGGGCCTGGCTGAAGATCGCCACCGCCTCGCCGATGTGGTTGAGGGTCTCGTCGTGCGCCTCGACATGGCGGCGCAGGGTCTCGCGGGTGTCCTCGGCCTCGGTGACGTCGAAGGCCCAGGCCAGGGCGCCGCCGTCCTGCATCGGCCGCGCGGTGACCTGGAAGGCGCGGCGGCGGCCGCGCACGGTCATCCAGCGCAGGCCGGCGCGGGGCTCCGCCAGGGTCGCCGCCTCGCGCACCAGGGCCTCGGCGCCGGGGTCCAGGGTCAGGGCGCGGGCCCGGGCGTCCTCGATGGTCGCGGCCTCCACCCCCTCCAGCCAGGCGCCGTTGGCCCAGGCCAGGGCGCCGGCGGCGTCGGTCAGCCAGGCGGGACCGGGCAGGGCGTCGAGGCATTCCGCCAGCCGGGGGGCGCCCGGCAAGCCGGGCTCGGCGCCGGCGGTGAGACGCAGCTTGATCAGGCACAGGGCGCCGGCGGTGCGGCCCTCAACCTCCACCGCGCCGCCCGCGCCGCGCAGCTGGAATCCGGTGGGCGCGCCGCGCTCGAACAGGCCCTTCAGCCGCCCCTCCTGGCCGCCCAGGGCTTCCAGCACCGCCTCGGCGGTGGGCTCCGTCCCCAGGGCCCTGGCGCAGGCGGCCAGGGTGTCCTCGCCGGCCACGAGCCGGGGGGCGCCGCCGGCCTCGGCGCTGAGCACGGCGCTGTCGAAGACGTCGACGGCGCTGCGCGCGGCCGATCCCTGGACGTCGAGACGCTTCATCTGGGTCTGCAGCTGGGCGATGCGGGCGTCGGCCAGCCGGCGGCCGGCGAGCGCCCACAGGGTCGCGGCTATGGCGAGGAAGACCGCGCCCGCTGCGGAGGCCAGGATTAGATCGAGGACGCCCATCAGGCCTTCCCAGCGGCGGCGGTACGCGAATCAGCAAAAGACAATAGGCCGGGGGGGCAAAGAACCCAAACGACGCCCCCGGGAGGGCGCTGATCTTTTTACCAATTTCGTCCACAATGGCCCCATGAGCGGCGTCCTGTTCCCGATCGGCCCCACCCCCGAGGCGGCCCTGGCCGCGCCCGTCGGGCGCGCGGGGCTGGAATCCTCCGCCCGCAGGCTGGCGGGGGGACCGGTGACCTTCGCCCGGGAGCTGGCCGGGCCGGCTTTTGACAGCCGCGACGCCGCCCTGGCGGCCTACCGCGGGCGGATCGACGACGCGGGGGTGTTCATCGCCCCCGAGGACCGGTTCTGCGACCTGCAGGCGGTGCTGGCCCCCGGCAAGACCCCGCGGCGCATCGTCTGGCGGCTGTCGTTGGGCTATTGGAAGACGGCGGGGCCCGCGGCTGCCGCGCCCCAGGCGCGCCAGGCGCGCCGCAAGGCCCTCAGTCGCGACCTCGACGCCATCGCCCTGAACGCCATCGCCGAACAGCCCCTGCAGCCCCTGCACCCGCAGAAGGCCCTGGACATCGGCCTGTTCGAGGTGCGCCTGCCGGAAAACCCCGCGGTGATCATCGCCGATGAGTAGGGCCCCCGACTGGGTCGCCGCGGCCGCCCCCTCCCTCGACGACTTCGCCGCCCTCGCCGAGGCCGCCCTGGCGGACATGCCGGCGCCGTTCCGGGCCCTGGTCGGCGAGGTGCGCATGCAGGTGGCCGATTTCGCCGACGAGGCCCCTGCTGGACGAAATGGGCATCGACGACGCCTTCGACCTGACCGGGGTCTATTCCGGCGTCGACCTGCGCCGCCGCTCGGTGCTCGATCCCTCGCCCGAAGAGCGCCAGCGTGATCCTGTTCCGCCGCCCGATCCTGGATGAGTGGGCCGAGCGCGGCGATGTGACCCTGGGCGCGCTCATCGCCCATGTGCTGGTGCATGAGATCGGTCACCACTTCGGCCTGTCGGACGCGGACATCGAGGCGGCCGAGGACGACGGCTGAGGCGGGCTGGACTGGGGGGCTGACAAGCCCCAAATCCCGCGCTATAGAGGCCTCTACATCGATCAGTTTGCGCTGGATGGCGCTTTCGAGCGGCGGCCCCCGGGCCCCGCCGCTTTTTTGTTGGAAAACGGACGGCGAGCTTGCGCGGCAAGACGACTGAGGACCGCAACCTGATCGAAATCCTCGACCCCGTGGCCGATAGTCCGCGGGGCTATGAGATCGTGCGCCTGCGCCTGATGGGCGGCCAGAAGCGCCGGCTGCAGATCATGGCCGAGCGTCCCGACGGCCAGATGGAGGTCGAGGACTGCGTGCGCCTGTCGCGCGCCGTCTCCGAGATTCTCGACGCCGCCGACCCCATCGCCGGGGAATATCTGCTGGAGGTCTCCAGCCCCGGCATCGACCGCCCCCTGACCCCGCCTGAAGGACTTCGAGGCCCATGAGGGGCTGGAGGCGCGCATCGAACTCGACCGCGTCGCCGACGGCCGCAAGCGCTTCAAGGGCGTCCTGGCCGGGATCGAGGGCGAGAACGTCGCCATCAATCTTGAGGGCGAGACCGAGGAGACGGCCCTGGTGCCGTTCGCCTGGATCACCGACGCCAAGCTGATGCTCACCGACGACCTGATGAAGCGGGGCGCCGACCAGCGCGCCGCCCGACTTGAATCCCAAGACTCGCCCGACAGCGGCGACACCGAGGAGTAGACCCCATGGCCCTGACCGGTATCTCCGCCAACCGACTGGAACTTGCTGCAGATCGCCGACGCGGTCGCCCGCGAGAAGTCGATCGACAAGGAGATCGTCATCGAGGCGATCGAGGAGGCGGTGCAGAAGGCGGCCCGCTCGCGCTACGGCGCCGAGCACGACATCCGCGTCTCCATCGACCCCAAGACCGGCGAGACCACCATCACCCCGCGTGGTCACCGTGGTCGACGAGATCGAGAATCAGGACACGCAGATCAACCTGGCCGAGGCCAAGGACCGCGATCCGGCCGCCGTCATCGGCCAGGAATTCTCCGAGGTCCTGCCGCCCTTCGGAGTTCGGGCGGGTGCAGACCCAGATGGCCCGCCAGGTGGTGACCCATAAGGTCCGTGAGGCCGAGCGCGAGCGCCAGTACGAGGAGTTCAAGGACCGCGTCGGCGAGATCGTCAACGGCACCGTCAAGCGCGTCGAATACGGCAATGTCATCGTCGACCTGGGCCGCGGCGAGGGCATCATGCGCCGCGACCAGTCGATCCCGCGCGAGAACTTCCAGATCGGCGACCGCATCCGCAGCTACATCTACGACGTGCGCACCGAGACCAAGGGCCCGCCAGATCATGCTGAGCCGCGCCCACGGCGGCTTCATGGCCAAGTTGTTCGCCCAGGAAGTGCCGGAAGTGTACGACGGGGTCATCGAGATCCGCGCCGTGGCCCGCGACCCCGGGTCGCGCGCCAAGATGGGCGTGGTCTCCAACGACAGCTCCATCGACCCGGTCGGCGCCTGCGTCGGCATGCGGGGCTCGCGGGGTCCAGGGCGGTGGTCGCCGAGCTGCAGGGCGAGAAGATCGACATCATCCAGTGGTCGCCGGACGAGGCGGCCTTCATCGTCAACGCCCTGGCCCCGGCCGAGGTCACCAAGGTGGTTCTCGACGAGGAAGAGGAGCGCGTCGAGGTGGTGGTGCCCGACGAGCAGCTGTCTCTTGCCAATTGGCAGGAGAGGTCAGAACGTGCGTCTGGGCAAGCCAGCTGACCGGCTGGCAGATCGACATCATGACGGAGGCGCAGGAATCCGAGCGCCGTCAGCAGCAGTTCACCGAGCGCCACCGCCCTGTTCCAGGAAGCCCTGGACGTGGACGAGGTCATCGCCCAGCTGATGGGTCACCGAGGGCTTCGCCACCGTCGAGGAGGTTGGCCTACGTCGAGCCAGACGAGATCGCCGCCATCGAGGGCTTCGACGAAGACACCGCCGAGGAGCTGCAGGCCCGCGCCCGCGACTACCTCGAGAAGGAGGCCGCCGAGCTGGACGAGAAAGCGGCGCGGCTTCGGGGTGGAGGACGCGGTGCTCGAGATCGACGGCGTCACCCTGCCCATCGCCGTGGCCCTGGGCGCCGGCGACGTGAAGACCGTCGAGGATCTGGCGGGTCTCGTGCCCGACGATATCCGCGGCTATTTCGAGAACAAGGACGGGGAGCGCGTCCGCCAGCCGGGGGTGCTGGAAAGCTTCAACATGTCCCCCGACGACGCCGAGGCGCTGATCATGCGCGCCCGGGTCGCCATGGTGCTGGATCGAGGCGCCCGGAGCCGGAGCCCGAATACAGAGGCCGAGGAGGTCGAGCAGACCGAGGAAGAGCGCGTCTTCGGCGGCGGCTCGGTCGGCCCAGGCCCAGGCCATCGACGAGGACGCGTAGCCGCTTGCTTCGGGACGCGGCGGCGAGGGCCGCCGCGCCTCACCAATGATGACTGTCGCAAGCTCTACCCCCTCGTCATCCTGAGGCGGCGGCGAAGCCGCCGTCTCGAAGGGACGCACACCCCATGGGACGCTGAGGAACGCAGGGACCGCGAACGGGCGCGACATCGTCTCGGGCGAGGTCATGCCCGAGGAGCGGCTGATCCGGTTCGTCGCCGGCCCCGAGGGCGTCGTCCCCGACCTGTCGCGCAAGCTGCCGGGCCGCGGCATGTGGGTGGCGGCCACCCGCCAGGCGGTGGAGACCGCGGCGCGCAAGGGCGGTTTCTCGCGATCGGGCCAAGGCCAAGCTGACCGCGGCCCCCGACCTGGCGGACCAGGTCGAGGCCCTTCTGATGCGGCGGGTGCTGGACGGCCTGGGCCTTGCGCGGCGGGCGGGGGACATTACCTTTGGCTTCGAGAAGGCTTCGGCGGCCATCAAGGGCGGCAAGGTCGCGTGGATGGTCGAGGCCAGCGATGGCGCTGAGGACGGTCGCCGCAAGCTGTTGCAGGTGGCCCGGCGCCTGCCCAAAACCCCCTCGAATGCTCGGCGTGTTCAGCGGAGACGATTTGAGTTTGGCCTTGGGGCTGGGAAATGTGATACACCTCGTCTTCCTTGCGGGGCGAGGCGCCGATCGCTGGACACAGGATGTTGAGCGACTATCGGGC